>CP021424.1:0-2633441 GCA_002162095.1 Armatimonadetes bacterium Uphvl-Ar2
CGGTGGCGGAGAGTTCCGCCCAAAGGCGTCGTACACCCGGGTCGCTGCAATCGCGCCCACCGAAGTGGTCTGCGCATCCGCGTTCTTGAGGCCGGAATGCGACCAGGTGGAGACCCCGCCCGCCGCGCCTGCACGCTCGTCATGCGGCCTGCGGCATCGTAGCCAAAGGTGCGCGGGTCATTCCCGCCCGACACCGTCAGCAGCTTATCGGCGCTGTCATAGGAGTAGCTTTCGCTCACTCCATTGACCGTCTTGCTCAGCCGGTTGCCGTTGGCGTCGTAGGCGTACTGCGCGGAGAATCCGGCTAGAACCTCAGCGCTCAGCCGAGAAAGGAACTTGACTTGAAGCTAAAATAGCCGGCTACTCCAAGAAAGTATGGAATCAGTAACAAAAGAGCCATACGCTTTGGTGCCATTTTTTCTCCGGGATTGACTAGAACCCATGCACTCATGGGCGCGCAGATCAACAATACAATGGCTGAAAGAATTACCAGTGACCAGTTAGTAATGCCCCGGGCACGGCATATGGCAGTGCAAGGACTGTCGCATAGACGATGCTTTCGCTGGATACCGGTTGATCCATTGAAATTCGGAAGATGAACCAAATGGGAACAATGAGCGGAAATAGCAGGCACGACGCTACTACTGATCCTAGCCACCCAGCTCCTGACGCCCAGAAAATTGCCGCTTGAACCACCCAATTACTCCCATGCCCGACATGGTTCGGTCAAAGATTGCCGAGGTTGATATCCCTCAGGGAATCCAGTGCTGCTTGCCTCGGCTATCCAGGCAGACCAAACGGGTAGCCACTTCCACCCTCCGACAGTTAGTGACGGAACTTGAGTTGGGTTCTTGCTGATTGTCCCGTCAGGATTAACATAGTAGCAAGTACGTTGTTCAAAACCATCGTATGCCATTCCCTCACCCAATAAAAACACGAATCGCAAGCTACCATCGGGCTTCTTGATTCGAATCATGTCAACATCCATGTCAGGATGAGTAACCTGCCCCGGGCGCACTCTCGTATCGCGCCATCCTTCTCTTGGCATCCAAGGGAAGTCACCGTAAGCAATTACCTCTCCTTCAAATGCCGCACTGACCGTCACGGACACGGGATCGTGCCAACCTAAACCTAACGGATCTCTTCGCGAGAGTGGACTGCTCTCGCAATACACATACCAATTCCGGCCGTCCTTGATCGGATCCCGCGACAAGAACCGCCCCCGTCGTCGGGTCGTAGTAGCGGTGGCCGAGGAGCTTGAGGCCGCTCGAATCTTCTTGGTAACCAAAGCCACCCGCATAGCCAAGGGCCCTTCCAGGTTCCGGTGGCGGAGAGTTCTGCGCCGAAGGCGTCGTACACCCCGTCGCCGCTATCGCCCCCACCGAAGTGGTCTGCGCGTCGGCGTTCTTGAGGCCGGAGTGAGACCAGGTGGAGACCCCGCCGCGCCGCTCCGAGACGCCCGGGGTGTAGGTGGCCTGGCCATCCCGCAGCACGGGGTCCGTAACATAGCTGCCATCCCGCACAAAGGTACGAGACACGCCCCTTGCACCGTCCCCACCCGCGTATCCAGGCCGTTATAGGTGTGGGTTTCGTTGATCCCCGGGCCAGTGATGGCGGTCACTCGGCTTTCGTAATCGTAGCTCAGGGTGGTGGTACCGCCAGGCGCATTGATGCCCACCGTCCGCCCGGCGGCATCGTAGGTGTAGCTCTTGGCCCCGGCCGTCAGCATCTTGTCCGCCAGGTCATAAGTATAGCTTACTACCGGCGTCCGAATATTGGCATTCAGCCCCTATGATCAGTTTGTAAGCTCAATTCGCATTCGCCAGAAGTAGTATGCTCCCCCTGCAAGCATAACCAAAAGCATTAACCACTTGTTGTGCAGGACGTCGATCATCTGGAAAATATGTAGGTTGACGCAAATCAGCATTACAAGCAAACCAACGCAATGTGATCTCATTCGTATGGAAAGCCTTACACTGTCTCGGTTGTTCAACCCATGAAATAATCAAGGCGACGTCCTGTGTACGCCCACCACAAAGAGCTAACAATCATTAGGCCAATGAAGTTGATGAAGATTGGCGCCCAAAGTGGCATCCTACTCTATCGCCCACACTCGATTGATTCTCGTAATGGGATTGAGGTACTCCTTGAAATTGCTAAGCCTATCCAGCATGTAGGAAAATTCCGATGCGATGAAGACAGACCTTGCCTCGCTTGCCGCAGCAACGTGCTCACATTTAGTTCGGACTCGAATACCTGCCATCGCATTGCAATGCCCAGTACCGGTTTCGCTTCCTTTTCGAGATCCCAATCGGCATCAGAGTTGGAGCCAAAACTGCCGCCCCCACCCTCTACCGCATGACTAAATGAAAGTGGTCCTAGCGAGTAGTTCATGTCATCTGGCTTCATATCCCCCAACCCATCCGAATATCCACCCGACCTTTCATTTGCTGCAATCGTACCAGGCTTAACCGCAACAACGCCTCCGGGGCCACTCCCAATTTGCGGACCGAAGGAAAAGCCCCCATCTTGGGCAATCGCGACATCCCAAGTCACTGTATCCACTCGTACCTTTAAGGTGTAGTCTAGACCGCCGATAAAGGTGCTGCTCCAAGAACCGCCGAGGTCAACAACGGCAAGTCCATCCGGATCAGCTTGAGTTGTCGGCTGATTCCCAGAATACACGTACCAATTCCGGCCATCCTTGATCGGATCGCGTGACAAGAACCGCCCCGTAGTCGGGTCGTAGTAGCGGTGGCCGAGGAGCTTGAGGCCACTGGAATCCTCTTGGTAGCCGAACCCACCGGCATAGCCGAAGGGGCCCTTCCAGGTTCCGGTGGCGGAGAGTTCCGCGCCAAAGGCGTCGTACACCCGCGTCGCCGCAATGGCGCCCACCGAGGTGGTTTGCGCGTCGGCGTTCTTGAGGCCGGAGTGCGACCAGGTGGAGACCCCGCCCCGCCGCTCCGACACCCCTGGCGTATAGGTGGCCTGGCCATCTCGCAGCACGGGGTCGGTGACATAGCTGCCATCCCGCACGAAAGTGCGCGAGACGCCGCCTTGCACCGTCCCCACCCGCGTGTCCAGGCCGTTATAGGTGTGGGTTTCATTGATCCCCGGGCCAGTGATGGCGGTCACCCGGCTTTCGTAATCGTAGGTGAGGGTGGTGGTGCCGCCGGGCGCATTGATGCCCACGGTCCGCCCTGCGGCATCGTAGGTGTAGCTCTTGGCCCCGGCCGTTAGCATCTTGTCCGCCAGGTCATGAGTATAGCTGGCGGTAACGGGAACATATCCACGAAGGCATTGGATTTTCTTCCGAGCCATAGTAGCCTTTGCCTATTCCCCATATTCTGAGTACCGATAAAACCGCCAGATTACATACATTGAGGCGGCACCGAGAAGTATCCGAGTCACCAGAATCAAGTCTATTGGAGGCATTACACAGTCTCGCGAGAGTCCAAACAAGTTGCTGTATCCTATATAAATCATCAAATCGACCAGCAGTTATCGTTGCTTTAAACGAAGTTACATTAGATCGAGCATAGATAAAGCCTTCAAATATCCACCGGTGTCCTTTATCAACAGTATGAGTAAAAATTGAATTGCCTGACCTGTTTCTCTCCATAATGAGGCGCATCTTTTCATCAGTCAACCTTTTCCTTGCTAAGGCAACCTCGTCATTTGCGAGAAAGTCAAGTGTCAACACTGATCCGTGCCGTGAAACAATTTCCACGGAATTAGCTCCTTGATTGCGAACTTCCATCCAGGAGGCACTTCAAGGTAGATGTTTCCAAAGTATAGCGGTGTCGGATACTGAGATTTGTAAAAGGGTAGCTGAGGAGTTCGCATCTTTTCACTCCCAAAAGAAAAGAGGCCCAAGAAAGCCCCCATAACAAAGCTAACAATAGCTGTCACAACTAATGAGCCGACAGGCAGTCTTTCTTTCATGGCTAAGCAACTATTCAATAGCAGGAGGACTGGCGCCTGGGATGTACCGATCCGGGTCTGTGTATGCATCTGGGTTCTGCCAATTTGATTCCACTGTATCGAAGTTATCAGATTTCCCCTTATGGGACGCATCGTCCACTTCTGTTAGATATTCCTCCATTGCCCTCATCTCCTTCATACGTATACCCGTTCGCAACACTGCTGGAGCTCCTTCCATAGCAGCCCCAAGCTCGCCTGCCACAGCCGGTGCTGGTGTCCCTGCTGGCGACGGATTCTTCGACGGACCTTGTGTACTTTGATGAACAATGATTACCACGACGACGGCAACCACGACTATCAAGGCAGGAACTGCCCAGAGTCCGTTTGGATCCGAATTCGAGATCGCATTGCCTTGAGCGTAGACGTACCAGTTCCGGCCGTCCTTGATTGGATCCCGCGACAGGAACCGCCCGGTCGTCGGGTCGTAGTAGCGGTGGCCGAGGAGCTTGAGGCCACTGGAATCCTCTTGGTAGCCAAAGCCACCGGCATAGCCGAAGGGGCCCTTCCAGGTTCCGGTGGCGGAGAGTTCCGCCCCGAAAGCGTCGTACACCCTCGTCGCTTGGATAGCACCCGCCCCGGTGGTCTGCGCATCGGCGTTCTTGAGGCCGGAGTGAGACCAAGTGGACACTCCGCCGCGCCGCTCTGACACCCCGGGGTGTAGGTGGCCTGGCCGTCCCGCAGCACCGGGTCCGTGACATAGCTACCATCCCGCACAAACGTGCGCGAGACGCCCCCCTGCACCGTCCCCACCCGGGTATCCAGGCCGTTATAGGTATGGGTTTCGTTGATTCCCGGGCCAGTGATGGCGGCCACCCGGCTTTCGTAGTCGTAGCTCAGGGTGGTGGTGCCGCCAGGCGCATTGATCCCTACCGTCCGCCCCGCGGCATCGTAGGTGTAGCTCTTGGCCCGGCCGTCAGCATCTTGTCCGCCAGGTCATAAGTATAGCTTTCGGCGACCCCATTCACGGTCTTCGAGAGCCGGTTTCCGTTGGCATCGTAGGTGTAGGCCACGTTGTAGCCCGTGCGGACCTCGCTGGTCAGCTGACCGGCGAGGTCGTAGCCGTAGTTCGTCGTCACGCCGTTGATGGTCTGGCTCGTGATCTGGTCCGCATTGTCCCAGGCGTAGCCCGTGGTGCGCAGCACGGTGGCGCCTTGCTTTAGTTGCACCTGCGTCAGCCGCGAACGGGTGTCGTAAGCGTAGTGCTCCGAGGTGCCGTTGGCGAGGGATTTCTGCCCCACGCGGCCCAAAGTGTCATACACGAAGCTCGTCGTCTCGCTGAAGGGGTTCACCAGCGATGCCAACCGACCGGCGGTGTCGTAGCTATATGTGGTGGTGCACCACCAATATACCGTCTAACATCCCTAGTGCAGCTTGGATTTCCAAACTCAGGATCTGCCTTGATAAGGCCACACGTGTGTAGCAATTAGAACGTGTTGTACGACGGCATGAAGAAGCAGAAGTATTTTCACCTTCCAATGGATTGTCTCCACGTAATCCTTAGTGTTCCGAAGCCTATAGACGAACTTTTCGGCATTTGAATATTTGGTTTGAATCTCAGCCCTTCGCCTGACAAACCAGATTAAGTACCACCTACTTGACACGATCAAACCTCCAATGTAGAAGACTCCTGCAGCTGGGAAGGCAGACTTGAGGTCTTCAAGCAACTCCACCATAAGCTCTTTTATCCCCCAGTTGCAAGCAAGAAATTTGTCCCAAGTCTTTTTTCTCGGTAGACACCCCAGCCAGCTCCTGGACCAACGTTCAGGCCCCAGCCTTCTAGTGCTTTTTCAGGAGTGAACCATGCATGGTCGCCACTTGCATCATAAGTTTCAATTGAACCGGCAGGGGTTGAAAGTCCCGTCGCCCACCCTTTGTATGGCGCCGGATACTCGTCGCTGACATCTCCATTTGGGTCATAACCAAATTCCACTCCGCCTCCTCCATATACTCCCAATGCAGGTCCAAACCCAAAGTTTACGCTCAATGCTGTGTTTCCGTGGTTAAGCTCATGTATTGCGTCAATATGCATTGAAAATGCAAAGACGCCGACAATCACCTGACTGCCTCCGCCAATAAAGACAGTTCCAGAATCATCGAAGGCCTCTTCGGCATGTTTCTTCATGATTGAGACGACCATCAAGCCGTCAGAATCAAAGCTAGCCAAAGGTGAGCTATCGCAATACGCGTACCAATTCTGCCCGTCTCGAATTGGATCCCGCGAAAGGAACCGCCCCGTCGTCGGGTCGTAGTAGCGGTGGCCGAGGAGCTTGAGGCCGCTGGAATCTTCTTGGTAGCCAAAGCCACCGGCATAGCCGAAGGGGCCCTTCCAGGTTCCGGTGGCGGAGAGTTCTGCGCCAAAGGCGTCATGCACCCGCGTCGCTGCAATCGCCCCCACGGAAGTGGTCTGCGCGTCGGCGTTCTTGAGGCCCGAGTGAGACCAGGTCGAGACCCCGCCGCGCCGCTCCGAAACCCCCGGCGTGTAGGTGGCCTGGCCATCCCGCAGCACGGGGTCCGTGACGTAGCTGCCATCCCGCACAAACGTGCGCGACACGCCCCCTGCACCGTCCCCACCCGAGTATCCAGGCCGTTATAGGTGTGGGTTTCGTTGATCCCAGGGCCGGAAATCGCCGTCACCCGGCTTTCGTAGTCGTAGGTGAGCGTTGTAGTGCCGCCAGGCGCATTGATCCCCACCGTCCGCCCTGCGGCGTCGTAGGTGTAGCTCTTGGCCCCGGCCGTCAGCATCTTGTCCGCCAGGTCATAAGTATAGCTTTCCGCCACCCCGTTCACCGTCTTGCTTAAGCGGTTTCCGTTAGCATCGTAGGTGTAGGCCACGTTGTAGCCGCTCCGGACCTCGCTGGTCAGCTGCCCGGCCAGGTCGTAGCCATAGCTCGTCGTCACGCCGTTGACGGTTTGGCTCGTGATCTGGTCCGCGTTGTCCCAGGCGTAGCCGGTGGTGCGGAGCACGGTGGCGCCCTGCTTCAGTTGCACCTGCGTCAGCCGCGAACGGGTGTCATACGCGTAGTGCTCCGAGGTGCCGTTGGCGAGGGATTTCTGCCCCACCCGGCCCAAGGTGTCGTACACAAAGCTCGTCGTCTCGCTGAACGGATTCACCAGCGATGCCAGCCGCCCGGCGGTGTCGTAGCTGTAGGTGGTGGTGCCGCTGCCCGCCTCGTTCATCGTCAGGCGCTGCCCGGCGGCGTTGTAGGTGTAGGTCGTGGTTCCCTGCGGCTGCGCCAGGCTGGTCAGCTCGCCCGCCGCGTTGTAAGTGTAGGTGGTGGTGCCGGTTGCGTCCACCATCTGGGTGTGGCGGCCGCTGGCATCATAGGCAAAGGTGGTGTCGGTGCCCGCGGGGTAGTCCACGGTGGTCATCTGCCCGGCATCATCGAACACGTAGCTGTTGGTGTAACCGAGCGGCGAGGTGTAGCCGCTCGTTTGGCCCGTGCCGAGGTAGCTCCACTGCTCCACCGCACCATCCGGCAGGGTGAGGCTCGTCACATCGCCGCGGGCGCTATGGGCGAAGTTGCGCGTGGCCCCGCGCCCATTGGTGATGGCCGTGACCCAGCTGTTGCTGTTGTACGTGTAGGTGTGGGTTTCGCCCTTGGGGTTGGTGGCCGTGATGAGCCGCCCCGCGTTGTCATACGTGCGGCTGCTGGTCCGGCTGAGCTCATCCGTGAACGAGGTGACCAGGTTGCGGAAGTTGTAGACCAGCGAGACGGAAGTTCCGCCAGGCAGGGCTACGCCCGCGATGCGCCGCCAGTTATCCCGGGTGGCGGTAATGACGTTGCCCGACGGATCGGTGACCGTGGCCACGCGCCCGATGAGGTCATAGGTGGCGCTGGTTTGCAGGCCCGTGGGGTCCGTGCTGCTGGTGACATCGCCATAGCCGTTGTAGGCCATGCTGCTGGTCCGCCCGAGGCCATCCGCAACGGCGGTGAGGTCGCCAAACGCGTTGTACGTTGCGGTGGCAGTGGTGCGGCCCAGGGGGTCCACCACGGAGGTGACCCGCCCCTGCGCGTTGTAGTTCACGGTGGTCACGTGGCCCAGCGGCGTGGTGACCGTGAGCAGATCGTTGGTGGCGTTATAGGTGTAGGTGGTGGTTTGGTTGAGCGGGTTCTTGCTGGTGAGCGTGTTGCCCTTGGCGTCGTAGGTGTACGTCCACACCTTGCCCCGGGCATCGGTGACGGTGAGCGGGTTGCGCTCGGCATCGTAGTGTAGGCCGTGCTGAAGCCCGCCGCATCCACCTCGCTGGCCAGCAGGCCGCTGGAATAGTTGTGCACCACGGTTTGGCCGCCGGGCAGCGTGATGGTGGTGCTGCTGGTGGTGTAGGCATAGCCCGTGGTGTGGCCCAGGGGGCTGACGTGGCTGGTCATGCGTTCGCTGGAATCGTAAGTCCAGGTCCACACGTGGCCATCCAGGTCGGTTTCGGTGAGGATGTTGTGCTGGGCGTTGTAGGTGAACGTGCGCGTCTTGGTCACGCCGCTGAGGGCCGGGTAGCTGACACCGGTGGTGTCGCCGGCGCATTGTGGGTGAACGTCCACACGCGGGAGAGCGGATCGGTGACGCTGGTGATGCGGCCGCTGCCATCGTAGGCAAAGGTGAGCGCGCGGCCATCCGGCGAGGTCACCGTGGTGATCTTGTGGCTGGCGTTGCGGTTGACGGTGGTGGTATTGCCGACGCGGTCCTTCTTGGCCGTGAGCCAGCCCGCCGCGTTGAACTCCCACTTGCTTTGGTTGGTGAAGGTGAGGGTGAATGTGCCGTTGGCGTTTTTGACAAGGCCGTGCTGCCACCCGGAGGGCGGATCGAACGCGCCGCTGACCTCGGCGTAGGGCACCAGGAGGCCATCCGGCATGCGCAAAATGGCCGACGAACCGGGCGTGTGGGTGACCTTGACGTCGTAGCTGTGGCTCCAGCCGTAGCCTAGGTCGCGCTGGTAATCGCCGATGCTGGAGTGGAAGAGCCGGAAGCTGACGCCGCTCTCGCCGACCGCGCCCCAACTGACGATGCCGAGGGTGCTGAGCTTGTTGCCGGTGTTGGTATTGGTTTCGCCGCCCAGGCCGCCGATTCCCGCACCACCGCCGCCGCCCCCGCTGGGGCCGCCGCCTTCTCCGGCTCCGCCGCCCGCGCCGCCGCCCGCACCCGAACCGCCGCCGGAGCCGCTGCCTTCACCGCCGCCGCCACCACCGGCCCCTGCGCCACCGCTCCCGCCGGCCTGCAAGAGGGCGGGGAGCATGGGCCGGAGGGCCGCGTAGACATCGCCGCGCTCGATCGCATCTTGCATCTCCAGGCGATCAAGATCGCGGCGGAGGGTGGGGTCCACCAGTTGTTGCGCTGGGGGTCGCGGCGGGGTTGGTCCCCCGGTGGACGCGGGTGGGCCGCTCCGTGAAGGCCGGGGCGATGACCGGGACGAAGCGGCGGAATCCTGCTCCGCTTTTTCCTTGCCGGCCTTGGCGCCGAGGGCAAGGACGGGCCAGGCGATGGCCGTGGCCTGGACGGTGATGGCCACCGCACCGAGAAGGAGTGTTACGCGCTTGAGAAACATGGTCTGCCCCCGAAGATTGCCGGGCAGTTTGCACAGCACCCAGAAGGGCTTGTCAAGGTCTGTGTAATTTTATTCGAATTTTATTGCCCGAACGAGGGGGTAGCTGCCCTTTACAGCGGGTTGAACTTGGGGAGTGGGAAGAGTTGCTATCTTGGAGAGCAGGGCTGAGTTCAAGGTGGATGGGCGACGCTTTCTATATCTTTCGCTACACAGGGTTGGCCGGGGCTTGACTACCTCGTCATTCGCTTAGAAAATCTCCACGGGGTATACGCCGAGACGAACACGCTGCCTAGCGTTGAGGGTTTCAATCAGCGAGACCATAAGTTCCTTGGATAGATCGTCCTTCGGTCACAGATTTGGCTATTCTCCGAAAATGTATGTACTTCTTCTGAGATATAGGTGATTCCCTCAGATAGCGAGCTCTGCAGAACGGTCGGGACGCCCATCAAATCACGAAGGTGAAACGGGGGTTTCTCTTCATTGTTCTCTCCTGGAACTCTCCCCGTAATCGTGGCACTGTGCGCCAGTGATATCGTGTGACGCGGCACGATAAGGGCGTAGTCTGTTAGTTTCCATACCGGTTCATTCATCCCCCACGATACGAGATTTTGACAACGTTCATCGGCATCAGGATAGGCGTCGTAGATAGCCATATGATTTCGGCGCGACTGTGGAAACGGCACCGCACAGAACGACGAAGAGGCGCTCTCAAGCCAAGCCTCTAAACCAGGCACACGGACGATTTGAAACGGAAGGTAGTAGGAGTCGGTAATGCCGAGACCCGGTGGCCGCTTGGCACCAATGGAAAAGGGCAGCGCCGTGATCCTCGGGGACTTTGACCATAACCCGTCAATGAACTCGAAACACAGCTCATGACTGAATTCAAGCCATAGGTTGTCGGCCTCTACCATCACGTGCGAACAATCATGCCACGGCCAATCCTTGGGACGCAAAAAGAAGAAATGCAATAATGAGGTTCTCTTGGCATGAGATAGCAAGACCCATTCTCGATTCGTCTTGGTCAGCGGGAATCGCAAGTATATCCAAGATTGTGGCCCGCCAATACGACGAATCTCCACTTGCTCTAACTCATCAATGAGGAACTTCACATACTCTTGTGCCTCCAATGAGTTGCCACGACACTCACAAATTTGCATAGGACTAAATCAAATCACTCAACTCGCTAACCGGAAATGGCTGCAACTTCCCCTTCTGACGGCCGTTGAGTACTGCAAAAAGCGAGGCCACCAGTTCCGTGGGATAGATCGTCTCTCGATCGCAGTTATCTCCACATGTCTCGCTTGCATCAACCTCCGCTGAGATATAGCTGACGCCTTCTTGTAGCGCACCCTCGGGAACCGTGACTGTGCCCATAAGATCCCTGATGCGAAAAGGTGGCTTCCCTTCATTTCCACCACCTGGGACTCTGCCCTCGATGGTGGCGCTGTTCGCGAGCGAGACCGAATGGCGTGGCACAATGAGAGCATAGTCTGTTAGTTTCCAAACCGCTTCATCCATCCGCCAGGAAATGAGCTCTCGGCAAAGTTGATCGGCATCAGGATAGGCGTTGTAGATGGCCTTTCGGTTTCGTCGCGATTGCGGGAACGGAACGGCGCAAAACGAGGAAGAAGCGCTCTCAAGCCACGACTCTAGCCCCGGCACATAGACAATTTGGTACGGCAAGTAGTAGCAGTAGCTGATACCCTTCGCCGGGGGGCGACTGGCCCCGACGGAATAGGGCACGCCGATCAACTTCGGCTGAGTTGACCATATATCCTCCAAGAATTCTTGGCGGAGTTTGGGGTCGAACTCCAGCCAAAGGAACCAAGTACGCAACCGGACGTGCCGACTTCCCATCGATACCCAGGCCTTGGGCGCCTCGAAATAGAAATGTAAGCTCATCAATCGCTTCGATTGAGTTTCCAAAACCCAGGCTCGATTGTGATCCGTTAGCGGAAAACGCAGATAGTACATTCGGAATCCACCACCAAAGGGATGAGCCGTTACCTGCTCCAGTTCCCGTTCCAGAAACCGGACATACGAGAAGGCTTCATCTGAGGTCCCTCGACATTCGCACCAGATATACCGGTCTTGTTCCTGCATTCAATATCTCCAGCTATGCGTACTCACTTGAGAAATTCATTAAAGTCCTCCCACTTCGACATATAGTCTTCAAGGCCAGGCTCGAATCTGACCTTGTAGCATGTCTGTGTAAAGACTGGCCCGCCTCGGTATCCCGCCAGCCGCGGGCAGATCTTGAGGATACGCCGACGCATCTCCCGGAAGACATCCGAAGTGCCCGCCTCCTCGGCACCGGGCACACGGAATGAATACATGTTGTTCGTAGCAATGGGCCATCCATCAGGTAGGTTCAGCAAAGGAAGGTACGCACCTCCCGCGTTGAGAAACTCGTGATATCCCCCGATCTCATCGTCACTCACCCTGCAGTCAAGATACGGCCGAAAATCCACGTACCGCTCCGCCGTTGTGCGGAGAATCAGGAATGCCGTGAAGCTGTCCATCATCAGCTCAAAATTCAAGTCCGCAAGTTCACAAAACCCTCGTAGGGATCTGTCCGGGTCGCGCTTCTCGGCCGCGTAGTTGATGTTGTAGAGGTAAAGAAACCGGGAGTCAGTACATTCCCGAATCACACGGAGCAGAGATTCCTGAGTGATGCACACGTCCACGGAAATGGTTCGACTTCTCATTCGATGGCGGACCTCCCCGCACCATAGCCGAAGCCCGCTCCCCTTGTCAATCCGCGCATCCTCTCTTCTCCGCCCGGTACTCTGCACCGCATGCTCGTGGCTGCGCTCACCGGCTCCCTCCTCGCCCCGCAGTTCTTCTTCGAAGATGGCCAGGCCACCCTGCGCCGGGCACGGATGGCTGCGTTGCTCAAAGGTACAAGACCTAACCTGGTCAACATAACTTCCCCGCGTGCAAGCCTAGTTCACGAGCCTGCATTGCATAGAATGGGCTCAATGAAAGCCTATCGGCATTTAATCGAATAATCTGCGTCATAAAGCGCGCCGCCCTTGCAAATGACGTCCTTTCATCATTGTTGATGTACTCAATTGCATGGCCATGCATGGGGTGAAGCGGCTTGACAGTGTCAATGTCATCTGCACACTCACCTTCAAAGTAAGTCCAATACGCCTGCTTTGCAACATAGTGGGTCAACGCATCCAGCACACCAGTGACGTTCTCCGAGTCAGTGTACAAAAACGGACTGGTCCCGCCAATAAGCCATGTCTTCCTCGATTTCCCAGACTGTGTGTCTACACGCGAGAACACGCCCACCCCGTGACAAAAGAACTCTGTTGCTGTATTCGATGAATCCAATCCTAGCTCTTTGCAGACATTTTCAACTCGCCTTCGGACTTCGGACTCATCAACTAGATCCTCGAATTTTGTGAAAGCGCATTCTGCAACAAAAAGTCCGTGAGTTTCTTTAACAGGACTGCCTTGGGTTCGAGACTGCATGTTCAGCCCCGGCAGCTCAGGCAGATTCAGGTGCTTTAGAATAACTCCCTGGCTAGGGCAGATTCGACCGGCATACTTGAACCTCAATGCATCCAATTCAGATCTTGAATACTGTCTTAGATTTTCTTCCAAAGGTACTGCAAGGAACGACTCCAGGATGCTTTTCAAATCAGTAAAGGCATCTTGTGTGGCTTGATCCGCAAAGTGACCACCACGTACTCTGCAGTACTCTAGTAGATTCTCACCCAGGGCCCTCATCGGTAACTCAGCTTCACCCCTGAGATCAACATCTACGAGGGCCTCTACCGTCTTCCGCTGCTCCCAGGCCTTAAGCACTGTTGCGGCCGAAGTCTTCGAGAGGGACTCCCTTATTGATTCTTCTGGCGGCCTGGAAGTTAACGTCCAGAACCTGATCCTCAAATGAAGTGTCCAGTTCTCGGCGCTAGATGTTTTCCTCACAGGTTCGTCTTCTCCGCTGGCAAAATGCCTTGCGAAGGTACGTAGGTGCCCCAAAAACCACTCGTATTGCAAGAGACACTTGCGATGAACAATGATTGGCGCAATACTCGACACCTTGAGTTCAATCGGAACTTGTTGCTTACTCACATTGCCCTGCCTTCGACTCAGTTCTTCTTCCATCATGACAGTTTCGAATACAGTCCGACTTTCCAAAGCTTGGTAGCGTTGCCTCCCCGCACCATAGCCGAAACCCGCGCCCCCTTGTCAATCCGCGCATCCTCTCTTCTCCGCCCGGTACTCTGCGCCGCATGCTCGTGGCTGCGCTCACCGGCTCGCTCCTCGCCCCGCAGTTCTCCTTCCAAGATGGCCAGGCCACCCTGCGCCGAGGCGACCAGGTCGCCCTTTCCTCCCCCCAAGAAGGCCTCTGGAGCGTCGCCACGGCCTGGGAAGACGGCTGGCCCGCCCGCTGGCACCACGCCCAGCCCACTTCGCTCACCCAAAGCGGAGACTGGCAGATTGCCAAAGGCACCCTCACCCTGCCCGAAGGCAAGCTGGAACTGAGCGATTCTTACCGCGTGGAGGGCAACCTGGTGCGGTGCGTGCGCCGGTGGGAATGGCATGGCCAAACCCCGCTCAACCACGTGACCCTCTCCGTGCGGTGGAACATGCACCAGGGCCAAGGCGCCAAGCCGTTTTTGCCGGGCATTTCCTACTTCGGCAACCCATCCGGCGCCATGACCAAGAGCTGCGTCCCCATCCAGACTATGGCCCCCGGGGAAGAGTCGTTTTATGAGGAACACCGCTATGCCATGCCCTTCGCCTCACTCGAAAACGCCACCCACGGCGTGGCTCTGCACAGCATTCCCAGCATGCCCGCCGGCGCGCACAAGCAAGATCAATGGTGGACCCTGGGCCTGGACACCTTCCAACCGGCATCCGTTGGCATTGGAGCTGGAAATGCCTCCGCAACAGAGCTGAAGCTAGGCGTAAAATGCGGGCCGATGTTCGAGCGTCAGGAGTTAGGCCTTACCGAAAACGCCTACGGAGTCTTCATCGTGGTTCGGCAATACACCGATAGCGTGACCCCTGAACAGGCGAAGCAGATCGACGACGTAGTCGAGCGACATCCCGAATTCGGTTGGGACCTGGATCAACAGTGGAGTCTTCGGAACGAGTTGTATCGGCTGGTCCGACCATGGGTCGGATCGAAGATGGTTGAACTGGTCAACAAGATCATGGGGCTGGTGCGATTGTGATCTGGCTCGCTGTGGGCTGTCCTCTGGTGGTCGTGGTGGCAACCTACATTTACGTCATTGGTGTGGGCGCAGGAAAGAAGCGTCAGTCGGAAATCGACGAGTTGGAGTTTGATGAACGATTGGCAGAAGAGCGAAAGCGAGGGATTCGATGAGAGACGGCTGGGTCAACGCCGAAGAGATGCGGTGGACGGCCCGCCATTGGGCCACAACCATGGGGCTTGAACGGTCCGGTATTCGAATCATGCCACTCAAGAAGAAGTGGGGATCGATGAGCCTTCGAGGGTGGATGACCTTGAGTTCCGAGCTTCTTGATCTTCCGAAAGAGCTCGGAGAATACGTCATCGTTCATGAACTGGTCCACCAGCTCGCTCCAAACCATGGTCGCGTGTTCAAAGCTTTCCTGAAGAGCTACATGCCGGACTGGGAAGAGCGGCATGCGTTGCTCCAGAAGCATGTGGTCATCGATGGGAAGTGGGTAGCCGAAAAACTGGTGTTGTCGGACCAAGATGAGCAAATGCTCGACCCCGTCGTGGAACAGACCGCAAAGAGCTGCTAACCGGGTCAATTTGCAGCGGTGGCGTGGCACCACGCCGTCCGTCCAAATGCGGGCAAGTTCGCGCTCTATGGTGTCAATAGTGGTGTCAAAACCGACGTTTGGGCAACAAAAAAGCCCCTAGCGAGGGGCTTTTGAACCTAAAAAGTGGTGGACCGTGTAGGGCTCGAACCTACGACCCGCTGATTAAGAGTCAGCTGCTCTGCCAACTGAGCTAACGGTCCAGGAACCAAAACTATACTCGCACCCCGCTCCCAGATGCCAGCCCGTTCTAGGACCCCGAACGGGTAAACCCCGCCCATGACTCCCACTTTAGCTCCCAGCGGCGCCTGGCACTTCCCCTCCACCACCCTCCAGCCGCAAGACCACAGCCTCTTCCAACGCCAACCCGGAGTCCTCACCCTTACCGAAGGCCACCTCCCTGACCCCGCAACCCTCACCACCTGGGCCGACGAAAACCAAATCCGGGCCATCTTCAATCCCGCACAGCAAACGACCACTTGGCTCACCCCCATCCGGATCCGCCCGTGCGAACCCGAAGACGCCCCCCAGGCCGCCGGCGTCGTTGAGCAAGTCTTCACCGATTACGGATTCACCTGGGATGACAGCGACTACTTTCAGGATCTCAGTGAACTCCCCGGTTCCTACCCCGATGGGTTCTGGGTCGCGGAGCAGGACGGCCGCATCGTAGGTGTGGGCGGGCTCGAGCTTCACCGCTCGCACTTCCCCGGCCCCGGCCAACTCATCCAAATGGATCAGGAAACCCGCATCGGCGGCACCCAAGGCGAGCTCGTCCGCCTGTACGTCCTCGCCTCCGCCCGCCGCCAAGGCATCGCCCGCCACCTGTGCGAGTGCATCATGAACGAAGCCCGTCACCGCCAGTGCCACGCGCTCGAAATCTGGAGCGATAAACTCTTCCAAGAAGCTCACCAACTTTACGAAAGGCTCGGCGCCCAGCGCATCGGGGAGCGCATCTGCCCGGACCCCGACCAGAGCCCCGAGTGGGGCTATTTACTCCCTCTTAACCCGGCTTAGCGTAGAACCTCTTACAACCCATGCTCTGGACCAAGCGGCGCGTACGCAGCATCTTCATCTCAGACTGCCACCTGGGCCTGGGCAAAACCCACGCGAGCGAATTGGTCGAATTCCTCAAACGCACCGAGTGCGAGTGGCTCTATCTCGTCGGCGATATCGTCGACCCCGTGCACTGCGCAGACCCCGAAGCCTGGGAAACGGACGAAACCTACGCCTTCCGCGCCATCACCGCCCTCGCCGAAACCGACATCAAGATCCGCATCACGCCCGGCAATCACGACGAGCATCTGCAGAATGCAGTGGGCATCCACGAGGGCACCCTCGCCATTGATAAAGCGTTCGTTCACCAAGGGCTGGATGGCAAGAAGTACCTGGTCATTCATGGCGACCAGTTCGACGACGAACTGACTCACGCCGACCCTTTCTACGGGTGGAAGAGCCGGGTTTACACGGCCGCCTGCGAGATGGATCGCAAACAAGCTAGCTACCTCGCCGACCTCGGCGCCAAGGGCGAGAGTCTCATCAAGAAGATCAAGAATCTCTCGAGCGTGGTGAGGCGACGCAAAGAGGCTTTTATCGAGCAAGCGATCGAAACCGGCCGGTCCCTGGGCTGCGATGGGGTGATTTGCGGCCACATCCACGCCCCGGCGCTCGAAGTCGAAGAAGACGGGTTTGCTTATATGAACTGCGGCGATTGGCTGGAACACGCCTCCGCCATCATCGAGGACGAACACGGGCAATTTGAACTTGTCCACTGGAACCGCGTTTTCGCCGAGGACCTCTAAAGAACCGTGCGGGTGGCGCTCTTCACCGATACGTACTTCGAAATCAACGGGGCCGCTCGCACGCTGCGGCAAGTGGCCAGCCGAGCTCACCAGTTTGGTGTGCAATTGGATGTCTACACCTATGGTCAGGAGGCAAAGACCACCTCCGAAGGCGAAGCCACCGTCTTCCAGTTCAACAACCGCCTCGCGGTGCGCTATTACGAGGGGTTAAGGTTCGAAGTCATCCCCGACTTTCGCATCCGCCGCACGTTCACTGAACAGATGCGCCGCGCGCCTTATCAGCTCGTTCACCTGGCCACGCCGGGCAGCATCGGGCTGGTTGGGAGGGCGTTCGCCAAGCAGTTCCGCCTCCCGCAAATCGGCACCTACCACACGCACCTGGCGGATTACAGCGCCATGCGCAGCATCCCAGGCTCGCGCCGCCTCATGCACCGCTTCTTTTGGTGGTACATGCGGTGGTTCTATCGCGATTGCCACGCGGTGCAGTGCCCCACGCAGGGGGTCGTGGATGATTTAAAGGCGCATGGCTTCCTCAATCGGCTAGGAATTTTTACTCGCGGGATTGATACGGAGCGGTTCCGGCCCTCCCGGCGCACCCGCACCTCTGCTGAAACGGTGGTGAGCTACATCGGGCGGATCGCGCGGGAGAAGAATGTGGGGTGGCTGCCAACCGTGCTTCGAGACCAAGCCGCCGAGGTGCAGATTGTAGGGGATGGACCCGACCGAGGATGGCTGGAGGGCCAACTCCCTGAGGCGCAGTTCGCAGGCTATCTGCATGGCGATGAACTCGCCGCCGCCTATGCCAATAGCGACCTCCTCGTCTTTCCCAGCCAGACCGACACCTTCGGGAATGTGGTGCTCGAAGCCATGGCCAGTGGCGCGGTGCCCCTGGTGGCCACCGGCCCGGGGCCGAGCGAATTCGTTACGGCAGGCGTGAATGCCGAAGTGTGCGCCAGCGCCGAAGAGATGCACGCCAAGCTCGCCGCCTTGATCACCGACGAGCCCCGTCGGGCCGAAATGAGCCGGGTCGCGCGCCAGTTCGCCGAGTCGCGTAGTTGGGATTCTGCGATTGGTGAGCTGATGGAGGCGTACCGCGAGGCCGCCCATTGATCCGACCATACCAGCCCGCCGACGAACCGGCGGTGCGGCGCATCTGTATCGAGACGGGCCTCAAAGGGCAACTGGACCAAATTTTTAGTGATGCCGAGGCCTTCGCGGACCTCTGGCTCAACCCCTTTTTGCGCGTGCCAAAGCCCGTGGCGTGGGTGGCGGAGCGGGATGGCGAGATCGTCGGCTACTTAGTCGGCCACTTCGGGCACATTTCGGTACTGGCCAAGCTGAGCCGAGTCTTGCCCACCCTCTTCAAAGTCACAGGGTGGGCCTTAGTTGGCAAGTACGCGCATCATCCCCCTTCCCTGGCCTTTGTCCGCTGGTTGTGGTTCCGGGCGTGGCGAGAGGCCCCCGCCATGCCCAAGCGTTTGCCCACCTTCCACTTCAATCTTGCGACCGAAGCCCGGGATGGTCGCCTCGGCGATGAACTGATGGCGGAATTCTTTGCCGCCGCGCGCGCCCAGGGGCACCAGGAGTTCTCAATCCAGGTTTTCGTCCGGCCGGGTATGCGCGATCTCAAGTTTTATGATCGCCTGGGCTGCCATTTGCTCGATGTGAAGGAGACCTCCGTTCTCAAAGAACCCGCCTGCTTTGCCTCCCTGGTGCGCCCTATCCCCGAGCAATTGGATTGGCAACGAGTGCGTGGGCGGCTCTCCTTACGCACGCGGTTGGTCTTGCCGCCCGGTGCCGCAAAGCCCGTCGGCCAAGTCTGGGCACCCGATGCCATCGTGTTTGCCGCACACCCCCCGAAACCACAGCCGGGCGAGGTCGTCATCCACGTCACTGCAAGTGAAGAACTGCCGCTTGACTTGGTGGCGCGAGTGCATCAACAAATCCAAGCCATGGACCCGCCCCAGTCCACCGGAACCGGCGCCCTTGACACCGGCGTGATTCGCGTGACTTACGCCTGGGATTCCACCACCGGCACGTAGCGGCCCGGTTCCAAGAACGCCCGCACCTGAGGATCATCGCTGACCTGGAATTCGCTCGCCGAACCCCAGAACGCCACCTCGCCCTGGGCAAAGAACAGCACCCGGTCGGCAAACCGCGCCACCGATCCCACATCGTGCGTCACCACCAGGCTGGTGGCCCCGGTGCGGTCGCGGGTCTCGGTGATCAACCGGTCGATGGTGTAGGCCGTCACGGGGTCCAGGCCGCTCGTGGGCTCGTCAAAAAGCAGCACCTGCGGCTCGATGGCCAGCGCCCGCGCCAGCCCCACCCGCTTGCGCATCCCGCCGCTCAACTCCGACGGCAGGCGGTGCAATACATCGTGCAATCCCACATCGGCCAGCAGTTGGGTGGCAAGCTCCTTCCCTTCCTTGTCCCGTAGCTTGCGCTGCCGGCGGATTCCAAACAGCACGTTCTCCTCCACCGTCATGCTGTCAAACAGCGCCGAATACTGGAAGACGAACCCGGTGTGGCTACGCAGACGATCGGGGTTGCGACGGAGGGAATCGCCCATGATCGTGATGTCGCCTTCGGTGGGATTCAGCAGCCCACCCACGCAACGCAAGAAGGTGGTTTTGCCGCCGCCACTGCCGCCCAGCACGGTCACGATTTCGCCCGGGGCAATGTCGAGCGTGATCTCGCGCAGCACCCACTTCTGGTCAAAGCGGTGCCCCAGGTCCGTGACCCGAATCGCGGGTTCAGCGACCGGCGACAGGTTGGGGGGATCGGGCAGCTCGGACACGCTCAATGGTTTCCTGATTCACTTCTCGTTCAAAGCTGCGGTAGCCCGCCAGCTTGAATCCATGACGATCCGCCAGGCGTCGGGTTTCCTCGACTTGCGCCACCGACACATCCTTGCCCAGCGTGAAGTTCTCGTATCGGCCCTCCAGCGCCAGCATGATGGTCTCGCTCATGCAGGCGTAAGCCGTCTTGGGCGGAAACCCAAAGTTAAACCCAAAATCGGCATTGGCGCCCGGAACCCCCACCACGCCACCTTCAATCACTAGCACGTCGGTGCGTTCCTTGGCCACGCGCACCGAGACATCGCGCGGGCGCGCCACATCGCACACCACCGAGCCCGGTTTGAGGTGCTTAGGCTCAATCACCGCCGCCTCACTGCTGGTCACGGTCACGATCACGTCGGCTTGGTTCAGCACGGTGTAATCGGTGCCGCCCACGGCGCGTGGAAGTTCGCGGGCCAGGGCTTCCGTTCTCTCTTGGTCGCGGCCAATCACCAGCGTCTTGGCGAACATCGGGGCCATCACGCGGGCGCAGGTTTGGCCGATGGAGCCCGTCGCCCCCACCACCGCCAAGGTGGCAGAATCTAAGTCGATCCCGACCCGGTGAGCAGCGTCCAGGGCACCCTCAATGGCCGTGGCCACGGTGTAGCTGTTGCCCGTCGTCACGGCGATAGGGCTGCGCTGCGCGACGGTGATGCCCCCATCCCCCACCACGCTGGTAAAGGCTCCCAGGCCGATAATCTTCGCGCCTTCTTGGTGGGCCAGTTCGGCGCACTGCACGATGCGGCCGTAGACCTCCTCCAGCGGCAAGTCCTTGGTCATCTGCTTCGGCGTGAGCGGCAGGGCGATGAAGATGCCGCTCGTTTCCGCCCCGGTAGGCGAGACAATGCCGGTGATCTCGCTCACCTTCTGCGGCGATTTGCGCCGGATGATCTCCTCCACCACCCGCTCGGGCAGGTAATTGGTGAACGGATACTTCCGCCCGATATCCCGAATGTGGATCGGGTGGATGACAAAGGCGAAGCGTTCCAAGCGACCTCAGTGTACCGAAGTCGCCCCGGCCACTCCGGAGATCAGGTCCACCACGGCGGGTGACCAATTGAGTTCTTGCAAAACGCGCATGTAATCCTCGGGAGTGATGGCTTCGGGCGACTTTTCCAGATACGCCACGATCACGCCTTCCATCACGTTGGTGGCAAAGGTCTCGCCCTCAATCACCGGGGTGGTGGTGATGGCGCGGCGCACCCCCGCCCCGCGCAGAAAGTCGTAATCCGCCTGCCGCAAGGTCTGGGTGAGAATCGTCTTCCCCGGCATCTGATCCGGCATGTAGCGCCGAATGTAGTGCCAGTCCCCGGCCACCACGTCGGCCTCGGCGAAAATCTTGGGGAACTTAGGATCGCGCGTCTCCTGCTTGCTACCAGTAGGATAGAACCACTGGATGGGCATGAGCGTGATGAGCGGCAAGATCGCGCTGGCAATGCGCTGCACCGCCCGGTAACTGCGCACCGGCAACGGCAAGCCCAGACCAAACAGCAAATCCCCGTAGATCACGCGCCCACCCTGGGCGTCCAGCGCCTGCGCCATGCCGTAGCGGTCCACGGCGCTCACCAGCAATGTGCAAAGCGAACGGAAGTCCACCGTGCCGTCTTTCGCCAGCCGCTCAATCGTTTGGCGTTCCAGGGTGTGCTTCAGGCCACTACCATCCACCACCGGGGTCTGCTTCACGCCCGCAATGAGGCTCTCCACATCCCGGAAGGCGTACCGCTTCGTGCCACTTACCACCCATCGGTCCGCCCCGCCAATGCCAAGGGCCGCCACCTGGCCATCCAGCTCTTGCATCTTCTGCCGGAAGGCCGCCCGGTCCCCGTCCGTCCCAATCCTCTCGATGCGGAACGGCTGGCCGAGCAAGGTGACCTCGGCCACCTTGTTCCGCTTGCTACTGCCCAGGCTAACGCTGACGACCCGTTTCACGATTTACCGAATCACGGGCGAACGGCGATGCATTCGATTTCGACGTCGACACCCTTCGGCAGACCGGCCACGGCCACCGTGCTACGGGCCGGCGGAGGGCTGGCCATGTGCCGCCCGTAGACTTCATTCACGGTGCCGAAGTGGTCCATGCTGCTGAGGAAGATCGTGGTCTTCACGATGTTCTCCATGCCCAAGCCCATGGCGCCCAGCAGGGCCTTGATGTTTTGGCAAACTTGTTCGGTCTGGGCTTCAATGCTGTCCATCACCAGTTCCCCTTCCGGCGTAAGCGGGATCGAGCCGCTGAGGAAAACCATGGTGCCCGAGGCGACGATGGCCTGGCTGTAAGGGCCGATGGCGGCGGGGGCGGCGGTGGTCGCAAAAGCTTCGCGATGCATGCCCCGCAGGTTACCGAAGACCGAGCCCGTGCGAGAGGCTTCTTGGTGCCACATGCAGCGAGCTAATGCTGGCCACGCCGTGGTTGGCCGTCACAATCTGGCCGATCACGCGCTCCACGCCGCCACCCAGGCTCACGCTCACCTGGCCACCCGGAGTGATGTTGTAGCCCTGCACGCCTTTGCCCGCCCGGCCATCCGCAAAGCGGAGTCGCACTTCAGAGTGCTCTTGGTCTTGCTCTCGCAGACTGGTGAAATCCACCGTCATGCCCAGCGCCGGGCGATCCACGTCTGCCCAGAGCAATCCGACCTTGCCCGAGTGCCCCCCGATCAACTCGCCGGTGTGGCCATCAAACACCCACTGCCCCTTGCCCCCCAGCACCTTGGGCGGGATGGGGTTTCGGTCGGCGGCAAAGAAGTACGACCACGTGCGCAGCTGCGAGTGCTCGACGATCATCAGCGCCAACGTGCTCACGGTGCCCTCATGATCAAAGACCCGAAAGACGTGCTCGAACATATGGAACCGCGTCGTGGCCAAAGTCCGAGTCGGCAAGCTGCCAAAGAACTCGATGTGAGTGGTGGCTTCTGCGCCAAACCGCCCCGTGGGTACGCGGAGTGGAGTTAAACGCTCGGGCGTCACGTCCGTACCCGCCTCGCCGTAGCAACCCAAAATCTGCGCCCCGCTCAGGAGGTCCATCAGAATGCCATCCGGGCCAACCCCCACCAATGCCTTGCGGAGCGGCAAAGCATGATCGTCCTTCATCCCCAGCAGCACACCCTGGGTCGGGGTGACTTCAAAGCGCAGCAAACCGAGCGCGCCTTGGGTGGTGAGAGCGAAATCGGGGACGGACACGCCCCTTTTCCTCGCAATTGATGTGCCAAAGCCCCGCGGAGTGCCCCAAGGACACCCCGCCGGGCAAAAGAACTCCCTATAAGCTCAAGGAGCGCGATTAGCGCTTCATGCTGATGAGGTCTTGCAGCATTTCGTCCACCGTGGTGACGACCCGCGTATTGGCCTGGAAGCCACGCTGTGTCACGATCAGGTCGGTGAATTCCGTCCCGATGTCCACGTTGGATTGCTCCAAGAAGCCCGCGTTCAATTGGCCTCGGCCACCGCTACGCGGTGCACCGATGACCGGCACCCCGGAGTTATCCGTGTTGCGATACAGGTTACTGCCCTGTCGCTCCAGGCCACCCGGGTTGGAGAAGATCGCCATAGCTATCTGCCCCAGGGAGCGAGTGAGACCGTTGGTGTAGATGCCAGTGATGACGCCGTCGGTACCCACGCTGTAGTTTTGCAGAGAACCCGGAGCGTAACCGTTCTGATTGGCGGCCTGGATTTGCATATCGGTGGCCAACTGGCTAAATGCCGAGAAGTCCATGTCCACATCAAAGGCGGGCACACCCGAGGCCGGGGGCGGCGTAAACGTGGCCGTGCCGGTGGAACCGGAAAGGATCGTGCCATCGGTCGGATCAAAGGTCAACGTGCCCGAACCCGTCGCGGTCAAGGTCGTGCCCGCCACGCTCCAGTTCCACGTGTTCGGCGTCGCGCCTTCGGTCAGCGTCACCGTCACGTCGTGCGCACCGCCCAGCGGGTCGTAAACACGCACCAGTGAAGACGTGGTGGCCGTACCGGCTCGGTTGAACTCTCGAGAGTCCAGATTCCCAGCCCAGGTCACTTCAGTGGTCTGCTGCACAGCGGTGCGCTGCCCAATCGGAATCTGGAGGGCACTGGATTCGCCCACCGGGGCGTTTGTGTCAATGGTGCCATCCACCGGATTCGCCGACCAACCCAGTAGGCGTTCGCCCGTCGAGCGGTGTACCAAGAAGCCATTGGCGTCCAAGTCAAACGTGCCGTCCCGAGTGTAGGCAATGCGGTCGCCATTGCTGACGGCAAAGAATCCGTTGCCCTGGATCGCAAAGTCGGTTTGGCGGTTCGTGGCGTTTAGGCTTCCCTGTTCCATATTGGCGTCGGTGCCGCTGGAGAGAACCCCGAGACCGTACTGGACGGGGTTGAGACCCCCGCGGCTTTCGGTCGGGCGCGTGGCCCCCCGCACCGTCTGGGCCATCATGTCGGTGAACGACACGCGGGTGCCCTTGTAGGCCGTCGTATTCACGTTGGCCAGGTTGTTCCCGATCACGTTCATGCGCGTTTGTTGCGCTTTGATACTGGCAACGCCAGAAAGCATGGCTTGTAGCATAAGTTCCTTTGGTTTTTGATTGGTTGGGCTCCCTTCTCATCAAGAGAGCCCAAGGTCAGGGGTGGATTGCTGTGAGCATTCAGCTCGTTTGCCATGCGTCCCGGAGGGTCAATCCGAGTCCCGCGTGTTTTCCACCAGGAGTGTCGAGTTTTAGGGAAGGTCAAACAATGACGGCAGAGTCAATGTTTGTAAAAACGTTCTCTTTGAGGCTTTGTTGATCCACGGCCGTGATCACCGTTCGGTTCCGAACGCTCACCACCAGGGCCACATCGTCAATCATCACCAGGCTTTCCTTGGCGCCCTTTTCGGCGGCACGGTCGACTCCATTCAAAACCCGTTCCCACTGCGCGCCATCCAGTTGGATGTCACGGCTTTGCATGCGGGTGGCGGCGTGGCCACTCACTTTCAGGCGATCCGAAAGCTGCGTGGCAAAGTCCGGTCCCGTTGTGGTGGCAGGAGCGGCGGCCGGAGCCGTGGGCCGCAGCGCGGTCGGCTGCGTTTGCACCAGCTGCTGGATCTTGGAGTTTTGAATGGGATTCGACATGGCGCTTAGTTCTTCACTTGCTGGACGTGCTTCAGCTGGATTTCGACGCTGCCACCCTTGGCTTCTTCAACCACGAGGTAGGGGTCGCCATCGCGCACCAGGACCTTGGTGACCTTGCCTTCTAGCAGGTCCACCTTGTAGCTATCCTTGGTATCGGGGCGCACGGCCACCACGGTTTTGCCGAGGTAGGAGTTGGCCTGCTGCATGTCCACGCTGGTCTGCAGCTTGCCGAGGCCGTCCACCTGACCGAGTTGCGCGATCTGCGCAAACATCTCCGCATCCTTCATCGGGTCCAGCGGGTTTTGGGTGGACAGTTGCACGGTCAGGAGCCGAATGAAGGTTTCGGTGTTGAATTCACTTCGTCCTTTCTGGTTCGGGTTCCTGAATCCGTTCATTTGAGTGACGGGATCGATCATGTTCTTAGAGGCGGGTATCCAACCCGAGGGTCGAGGCCGTAGCGGGGCTCGGCGTAGATTCGTAGGTGTCTCCCAGGCGGCTTGCATCGCCAAGGTAAGAGCTGGGGCCAGAATCCGAGAATCTTTGGCCACCAAACGATGGGTTCTGTTGGCTGGCTCCGTCTTGGCCCACATTGAAGTCCATGAGCGAGAAGCCCTTGCTTTCAATGCGCTGGGCCAGTTCCGGGCGCTGTTGCATCAGGGCCGCTGCCAGGCGCTGATCGTTGGTTTGGATATCAGTTTTCACCTGATTCCCTTCCACATTCAGCAGGATATTGACATCACCAAAAGCTTCGGTCGCCAATCGAATCGTGATCGTGCCGGCATGGCGAGCGGTGAGAGCATTCTCCAGTCGTTCGGCCACCTGACGGATGACTTGGTGCCGATCATTTGAATTTTGAAGGTCAATCGATGCTGTTTGTTCGGTTTCCGATGCATTCGCGGTTGCCTTCACCATCGTGGCATCGCCGATCATCGGTGTAGCCAGGTCAGGGTCATCACCCGACTCACCCGGATTGCCGGCTCCGAACTCCATGCCACCACTAGCATCAGCGTTGGCGGCTAGAGCTCCGGCCACGGCTTGATTCGCGATCGGGGTACCGGTGTTGTTCCCACCTTGCGTTGCGGGCTTCAGTGCTTCCGGCGTCACCTCCGTGACGGGCTTATCCGCATAGGTAACTTGCAGAACGGAAACGCCCTGCGGAGACTTGAGGTTTACGGCGGACGGATCCGCATCTGCGTTCGGGGTCGGTTGGGCCGGGGAGCCCGTGAGGACTTCGCCAACCTCAACCTCCGTCAGAGCTTCCGCACTGGCATTGGCCGCAATGTTGGCTTGAGGCACCGCAACCGGAGCAACATCCGGTGCCACCATTTGCGAAACGACGGCAGAAGAAATCGGAAGGGCTGCCGTGGTCAACGGCGCGACAGTAGACGTCGTGGTACTCGTCCACACCGCCAGGTCAGCCGTCGAAGGCATGCGCGGGTCTTGGCCGCCCCATGGCAACGGGACCAGACCAAGCGGGTCCAACAACGGATGCGCGACGCCCCCCTCTCCGGGTTCTTCACTAGCCAGGGTCTCCGCCGATGGCGTCTCGCCTTCCGGACTCTGGGCCAGCTTGCTATCGGGGTCAACTTCAGGACCCTGATTCGCTTCCAGAGCGTGTCGGACCGATTTCTCATCCAGGACTTGTTCAAAGTCCGGCTTCGAGCTCGTATCTCGACTTTCCGGGAGGGGACTTACCTCGGCCTTGACCCCCAAAATCGGGTTCAAAGCAACGCTCGTCATGTGACGATGAGAGTTTCCTCCACGATGTGTATCGGACCAAGGGGCCGCGCTCTTTAGGGCAACCTCAAAAATAAGCTAAACTGGGCGGGTCAGAAGAGCTTGGTTTGAAGGGGCATGACCTCCCTTCCTGAGCCAGCTTCGGACAATGCGCAAGGCGACACAAATGGCCCGGAAAACAAAGCAGGACGCGACCCCCACGAATTTATCGACCCCCACTGACCCGACACCAAACCCCGAAGAGTCAACCGAAACGAAACCCGCCCGGCGCACGCGCCGCCCACCCAGCGATGAAATCACCATCGAGCCGGTGGCTAAGCCGCGTCGAGGGCGAACCCCTAAAGCGAAGGCCGAGCCCGAAGCCGTGGCTGAGGCCGCTCCGGTAGCCGCCGCCCCGGCCAAATCTCGCCGGGCGAGCGCCAAGAGTGCGACCAAGCCCGAACCGGAAGTGACCGAAAGCGCCCCGGCCGCCAAGCCGACCCGCGGACGCGCCAAGGCGCCCGCCCCGGAAACGAAGGAAGTAGAAACCACCGCCAAGGCGGCCAAGGCCACCATGGCTCCCGCGCGTCGCACGGCAAAGACGGCGAAAGCGCCGACCAGCGAACCCTCCGCATTTCTGGAATCGCTCGGCTTTGCCGGTCTTTCCTGGCGACCCAAGTCGGCTGGCCCCGTGCCCACCGACGCGGACGAATCCACGACCGAAGCTCTGGCTGAGGGCGATACCGAGACGGAAAGCAAGCCCAGTGCGCGCAACGAGCGCCAGCGGGGACGCAACCGCCGGAGCCGACGCAACGATGCGCCTTCGGAAGAAGTGACGCAGGACGCAGCGCCGACCGACGAGGACACCTCCGAGGAGGCTAAGCCCGCCGCCCGAACCGACAACCGCGAGGACAAGGAACGACGCGGCCGCCGCAACCGACGCCAAGAAGAACCCAAGGACACCGATACCGACGCCCCCGAAGCCAGCGACGAAGAAGCGCCGGCCCGCCCGAGGGCCCGGTTCCGCGAACGCCCGGCCCCAAGGCCGCCGTGGTGGCTCCGCCCGAACCGGTGGTACCGGTCCGCGAACCCATCGCCATCCCGCTGGATGCCCCGCAAGTCGTGGTCCGCGATGGCGTGCCCATCCTCACTAAGAATCAAAAGGCCCTCGCGCCGCACTTCTTCTTCGCCGCCGCCCTCGAGCCCAAGCGACTCGAAACGGTGAAGGAAGAGATCAAACTGGCCGCCGAACACGGCACCCACCTGATCTCGCTGCTGGTGGAGCTCGAAGTCAGCGAAGCCATGGTGGACGATGCCGTCTCGATGGCCGCCTACCTACTCAAGCAAGTCACCGAGGTCAACCCGCAGGCGCTAGTGCAGTTCCGTGTGGCCTTTGTGGCGCCCAAAGACTGGGAGAAGACGTACAAGAACGCCCGGTTTATTGGCGAAGACGGCATGTTGGCCGACCCGAGTGTCAGCGACGACGCCTTCTGGAACGACGCCGAGGACTGCCTCGCTCGCTTCATCCGCAAGCTCCGCAAGATGCCATTTGCCGACCATGTGCTGGGCATCCACCTGGAGCGCGGCGAGTGGTTCTTCCCCACCGACGGCGGCTATGACAACTCCATCTCCTCCACCGAGAAGTTCCGCCAGTGGCTGCGCGCCCGCTACCGCAACGATGTGGTGACCCTGCGCGCCTCGTGGTTCGATGGCAGTGCCGATTTCGACACAGTTCAGATCCCGCCGATGACCGAGCGGCGCAGCCTAGAAGAAACCTTCGTTCGCACCGACCGCAAGTCGCGGCGCTGGGTGGATTACCACCTGTTCCTCAGCGACACCACGCACGAGCGGATTACCAACTTGGCCTACTGCGTCAAGAAGGAATCCGAAGGCACCTACCTAGTCGGCGTTAGCTACGGCTACACCTTCGAGTGGTCGCACCCCTACAGTGGCCACCTGTCCCTCGGCAAGCTTCTCCGCTGTGCCGATGTGGACTACATCGCCGGCCCGCCGAGCCACGAAAGTCGGCTTCCGGGCGCCCTGGCGGCCTTCCCCGGCCCGATGGACAGCTTCGCCCTCAATGGCAAGCTCGCCCTCTCGGAAGAGGATTACAAGACGCCGATCAGCGGCCGCGAAGAGCCAGACTCCTACAACCCGGTCATCAAGACGCCGCAGGCGCTTGAGAACGTCCACTGGCGCGGTGCCGGCCTCACGCTGGCCCACGGTGGCGGCAACGTTTGGATGGACACCTGGGGCAACGGCTGGCTCAACAGCCCGGGCATCTGGGCGCGGGCGGAGAAGATTCAGGCCGCGCAGCGCATGCGCATGCAGGCTCCGATGACGGCCCCGGATGTCGCGTTGCTCATTGACGAGCGTTCACTCGCTTACCTTGCCGACCGCGAAGCTTTTGACGACCTGGTGAAGCAAGTGCGCGAGTCCTTGCTCCGCTCGGGCCTCAGCGTGGGTTGCTACCTCATCAGTGACCTCGCCCACCGCGAAAACTTCCCCGAAAGTCGCCTCTACGTCTTCGTGAATGCGTGGGATGTGCGGCCCGAAGTCCGCAGTGCCATCAAGTCGCGCCTGCAGCGCGACAACAAGGTCCTTTTCTGGCTCTACGCGGCTGGCCTCTTCGAAGCCGGACGCGAAAGCCTGGAACGAGCGCGCGAAATCACCGGCATCGCCATTCGCCCGCAGCCGTTCGCCAGCCGCAGCGGCACCACGCTCCTCAACACCCGTGAACCCCTGTGCCAAGCCCTGGACGAGCGCAAGCTTGCCGAAGGCGGCACGCTATCGCCGAGTTACTTCGCCATCCCCGAGGTTGGTGTGTTGCTGGGTGAATACAGTTCCACGGGTCTCCCCAGCTTTGTGGTCAGCCCGTTCGATGAGGACCCGGACCGCAGCAAGCACTGGCTGTCCGTCTTCCTTGGCGAACCGATCGTTAGCCCGGCTCTGTTCCGCGAACTCGGTACCATCGCCGGCGCCCACGTTTGGTCCTTCGATGACGACGTGATTTGGGCTCGCCCGCCATTCCTCACCATCCACGCCAAGGGCACCGGCCCGCGCACCATTGCGCTGCCGGACCAGTGGTCGGCTTACAACCTGGTCAGCAACGAATGGGTGACCGTGGAGAACCACGCCGTGCGCTTCCATGCGCTCGATGGCCACACCTACTCGTTCCTGGTCGGCATGCGCGGCGATATCGAAGCCTTGCTGAAGGGTGCTAACGATGGAGACGACGCCGTGGACGTGCAAACGCTGCGCGCCAACCAACCGGGTCACGCCAATGCCATGGACCTCGACGTGCCGATCATGCAACTCGGCGAATGGGTGGAGGAAACCTGGAGCGAAGACCTGGCCGATGACTTCCTGCTGAAACCGTCGTTCCTGGAAATTGACCGACGCCAGGAAGAAGCCATCGCCATCCAAGATGAGATGGACCCCGACCGCCGGCGACGCAACAACCGTCGCAACCGACGCAACCGGGGCGGCCAAGAAGAAGGCACTCGACGTGGACGAGAGGGCGCGGATCGTCAAGAGGCCGAACCGGATTCGATCAACGTGTTCTTCCGCAAGCGAGACTAAGGCATGGCAGCGTATCGAAGTGGTTTTGTCGCCGTAGTCGGTCGCCCGAACGTGGGCAAGAGCACAATGGTGAACGCCCTGGTGGGCGAAAAAATCAGCATCGTCTCCGACAAGGTGCAAACCACTCGGCGGCGCGCCCTCGGCGTGTTGACCACCGGCGAATACCAAATTGCGTTCATCGATACGCCGGGCATCCACGCCCCGCACCACCGGCTGGGCCGCGCCCTCAATGAGACGGCCAAAACCTCGTTGGTCGATGCGGACGTGGTGCTGGTGGTCGTGAATGGCGGCCAAGACCCCACCGCCGAAGACCGGCAGATCGCCGAGCTCATGCGCCAATCCAACCTGATTGGCGAAAAGCGCGCCCATCCCGTCATCTTGTGCATCAACAAAATGGACTTGCTGAAGCCGCACTACGTGGAGCCCCGCTGGGCTGCCTTCCACGAGCTGTTCGAACCTGATGACGCGATCATGACGTGCATGACCAAGGAGCACAACCTCAAGGAATTGGTGGCGCTCTTGGTCAGCAAGCTGCCGGAGGCCGCGCCCATGTACGACGAGGACACCTACACGGACCAGTCCATGCGCACCCTCTCCGCCGAGATCGTGCGGGAGAAAGCCATCCGTCAACTCCGCCAAGAGGTTCCCCACGCGCTTGCGACCTACGTGGAAGAGTGGGAAGAGGAAGAACGCCGCACCGTTATAAGTTGCGTACTGCTCTGTGAGACCGAAGGGCAAAAAGCCATCTTGATTGGCAAACGCGGCAAGATGCTACGAACCATTGGCACCGAGGCCCGCCTGGAGATTGAAAAGTTGATTGAACGCCCCGTGTTCCTGGAATTGTTTGTGAAGGTGCGCACAGATTGGCGGCAAAGTGAGCGCCACCTGCGTGAACTCGACTATCTGAATGGGGGATAATCGCGGCGTGCGCGTGGTGATGCTTTCCTGGGAATACCCGCCCCGCATCGTTGGGGGCATCAGCCCGCACGTTTACGAACTCTCCCCCGAACTGGTGAAGCGCGGGATCGAAGTCCACGTCGTCACCAAATCCACCCCCAAGGCCCCCAACGAAGAGATTGAGGCCAGCGGCGTCCACGTGCACCGAGTGGACCTCGCCCGCGAGCCCGTCAACTTCGTCGACGAAATCCAGCTGCTCAACAAGGCCACCGACCTCCGTTGCCGCCAACTGCTGGAAGATTGGCGCGAAGAAGGCCGCCCCACGCTGTTCCACGCCCACGACTGGCTGAGCTTAGACAGCGCCCGCGAGCTGAAGTACGAATACCAACTGCCGATGGTGGCGACGGTGCACGCCACCGAGCAAGGTCGCCACGGCGGCATCCACAACGATCTCAGCCGATACATCCACGAACAGGAGTACTGGCTGACCTACGAAGCCTGGCGTGTCATTGTCTGCTCGCAGTTCATGCGGCAAGAGGCGCACCGGCTCTTTGCCTGCCCCTACGACAAGATTGATGTCGTCTTCAATGGCGTCAACGCTGAGAAGTTCCAGTTCGAAGCCACCGACGCCGAAATCGCCGAGTGGCGCGGCCGCCTGGCCCGCCCGGACGAGAAGATCGTCATGTACGTCGGTCGGTTTGTACGGGAGAAAGGCATTCATGTCTTGCTCAACGCCGCATCGGTGGTGCTGGCCGAGGAACCCAACACGAAGTTCGTGATCGTGGGCGGCGGCGACCGCACCAACCTGGAGCGGTTTGTGCGCTGGTACGGCCTGCAGGATAAGGTGCTGTTCACCGGTTTTATGGCGAATCGCTCCCTGCACCAGCTGTATCGCGTGGCGGATGTGGCCGTCTTCCCTTCGCTTTACGAGCCCTTCGGCATTGTGGCGCTGGAAGGCATGGCCGCCGGATGCGCGGTGGTGGCCAGCGATGCGGGCGGACTGAAAGAAGTGGTGCTGCACGACGTGAGTGGCACCAGCACTTACGCCGGCGATGCGGGCAGCCTGGCCTGGGGCATCTTGCGCGTCATCCGCGACCCGGCGCGCGCGCAGAGGCTAAAGGAAAACGCAGAAAAGCGCCTGCAGACCGATTTCCACTGGCGCAACCTGGCCGAGCAAACCCACAATGTCTACGACCGCGTGTGGAGAGAATTCCTGGAAAGCCCGTGGGCGGAGCGCACGCTTTGGCCGATCCACCCCAACGCCGACGAAATGGCAGCCCGCCTGCGGGTGAAGGAGAAGGCCAAGACCGGCGCTTTCGTGCCGAATCCGGCCCCCATCGTTCCGGCCCCCGAGGTCAAGCTTGACCCTGATGCGGCGCTCGCCGCCGGAAAGCCGGAAGCCCTCGAAGAAGAATCGTAGTCCTCTCCATCCTTCCCGAGGGCTTGAGCGATTTCCTGGGCGGGGTCAGCTCCCCGACGACCAGGTTTTCGCAGCGTTCCAGGCTGTGTTTTGGGCGATCTGGGCGTTCATCGAGTACTCGCTGTCACCACCGCCGCCACCGCCGGATTCAAATCCGGACTGGGCACCGATGCCCCATTCGTTCAAGGCTTGGTCGAACTGCGCGGCCAGCATCATCCGTTGCTCCGCCGAGGCCCCCATCCACTGCTGTCGCAGTCCTGCGTAGAGCTTGGGCGCATTGGCAATGAGCAATTGAGCTTGGGCATCCATGGTGGGGAACTCTTGCAGAATCCCCATCCGTACCTGGTTGATGTCGTCCATCGTTACGCCTTCGGTCGGGCGTCCCGCGGCGTTCCACATGAACCACAGCATCTCCATGAGGGCGTCAATGTCGCCTTCGCTAATGTCCTGATCCCACTCTTCCTTGGTCGGCTGGGCGGCCACGCGCTGCACCGAAGCCCGGCGTCGGGTAATCGCATCCCACATCACTTGGGCGTAGCCAATGCCCATTTCGGCCCCGCGCGAGAACGCTTGCTCGAACACGGCGCGGCCTTCGTTTCGGCTTTGCTCACGCTTGGCTTCGGTGCCCGTGGTCAGGGTTTTCAGTAGTTCCGCACCCTGCAGGGCCAGCACTTGCTTGCCTTCGGCATCGGCGGCGTCGTAATACTCGATGAACCGGGCGCGGGTGGCTTCAAATTCGGCTTCCGTCATCTGGATGTCGAAGAGGATCTCAATGACCGTGACAAAGTTCGCCACCGAGCCGTAGGTGAGCGGCGGCTGCCCCGCCACGATCACCTTGCTGGCGGATTCGCGCTGGAAGTTGCCATCCACGCGCTGCTCCACGGTGCGCATCGCGCCTTGATTTAGGAATCCTCCTTGGCGACCTCCGCCCGAGGTTGCTGCGCCACCGGCGCCACGCGCCAAGGGCGTGCGGCCCTCTACCGATACCGTCTGGGCGGCCTCGTCCATGGCTTTGAATCCGGCCGAATCACTGGCCTTGGCGTAAGGCATGATGACCAGCGCATGGTTCTGCCCGCACACGGCTAGAGCGTAGCCTTTCCAGGCCTGCCCGTCTTCGTCCTTAAACTCCAGCGTGAGCTTGGTGGCCTTGCGCCCTTGGTAGGTGGTTTCGGCGCGACTCTGCTTTGTCACCGTGGCCTCGGCAGAGACGAGTTGAATCGTCACGTCCAGCAGGGCCTTGTTCACTGTGGGGTGCTGGCTGGCATCAAACGGCTCAGGAGACTTATACGAGAGGATGTCCACATGGGGACTTTCCTCGTTCTGAGGATTCGTGATCTCGGTGAGGAAAGCCCCGTCGCCAAGGTCGTAACGTTCCACCTTGTAGCCACTCGGGACATCAATCGCAAACGCGCCGCCCGGATCCGAGTAGCCCGCCGCCGAGCTGACGACCGCCGCTAACAGAAATGCACGCAAGAGCATGCCTGAGAGTGTATTGGCCCGATGATCAAGATGTCACGAACTGGTCTATTTCTGTCGCTTCTCAACCATTGATGGCGAACCATGACAAGTTTCGCACCCTTCCTTGCCTCCCCATCGGCTCACTATGAGTCTTCGGACCACATAGACGAACGCCGCCAAGATCGCGGTTCCGACTACAAATGCGTCCATCAGGCCACGCCTCGGAACAGCTGATACGTCACGATGGCGAAAAGATACGCCAGCACCGTCATGTAGCCAAACGCGAACCAAGCCCACTTGGCGCTCTTCGTTTCCGCCTGGATCGTCGCGACCGTGGTGAGGCACTGACAGCACAGAGCAAAGAACACCATCATGCTCAGGGCATTACCCAAGTTCATCAGGGGCGTGCCGTCCGGGCGCGTAGCCGTGGCCAGCGCCGTGCGCAACTCCTTCGAGTCCTCCCCTTCGCCCATCCCAAAGATGACGCTCATCGCCCCCACCACCACTTCTCGCGCCGGGAAGGCCGCGACCAACGAGGTCGTCAGGCGCCAGTCAAAGCCCGCAGGTTCAAAGGCCGGCGCCACCGCGCGACCGAAGCGACCCAAGAACGACTGCTCCAGCTGATACTGCGCTTCAAAAGTCTCCAGCGAGGTCACTTCTTGCTGCTGAGTGCTCAACCGGCTGAAGGCGGCTTGGGCATCGCTGGAAGAACTTTGCGGGAAGTAAAGCGCGGCCCAAATCAAGATCGTCATCGCCAAAATGACCGTCCCGGCCGTCGTCACAAAGGTCTTGGCCTTGTTGCCCATCGTGGCCAGCACATCGCGCCAGCGTGGCCATTGGTAGCGCGGAAACTCCAGCAAAAACGGCAACCGCGGCCCCTTCAGCACGCCCCGGTTGAGAATCCAGGCCACCGGCACCGCCACCGCCAAGCCCAGCAAGTGCATGATAAAAAGCGTGAGGCCCGCGACGGCCGTGCCGTACTTGGGCTCAATGAACACTCCAATCAGCAGAACATAAACGGGCAGACGTGCACTGCAGCTCATGAGCGGAGCCACCAGAATCGTCGCCAAACGCGCCTTGGGGTCGGGCATCACGCGGGCCGCCATCACCCCCGGAATCGCGCAGGCGTAACTCGAGAGAAGCGGGATAAAGGCGCGTCCATTGAGGCCGCACCAACCCAGAAGGCGGTCCATAAGGAAGGCCGCCCGGGCCAAGTACCCCGTTCCTTCCAGCACTGCGATGAAGAAGAACAGGATCATGATTTGGGGCAGGAAGACGAGCACGCCGCCCACGCCCCCGATCACACCATCAATCACCAAGTCGTGCACCAACGGCGATCCGGCCAAGAGCGGAGAAACCCCGTCGCTCAGCGCCCCCATGGCCGTCTCGATGCCATCCATCAGCGGCGTGGCCAACGTGTAGATGCTTTGGAACACCAAGTACATCAGCGCTGCAAAGATCAGGAGCCCCCACACCCGGTGCGTCAGGATGCGGTCAATCCGGTCCGTGCGGCTTTGCATCGGAGAGGTGGTCGCCGGCTCCACCTGCTTGCGCACCGAGGCCGCCCAGGCGTAGCGGGTCTGCGAGTCCAGCACTTTCCCACTCAGATTTGCCCCCAAGAGGTCCTCACGCAGTTCTGTGAGGGCCGCTCGGAAATCGTCGGAGATGTGGCGCGGCGGTTCTTCCTCGCGCAATAACCACAGCCGAAGCGTGTGGATGTTTGGCGCTTGTTTGAACTCCACCAAACGCTGGATGGCCAAGCGAACCCGCTCCGGAAAACCCAACTCAATGTCCGGCACGACCGGCGATTCCAGCGTTCGCTCAATCGTGTCTTGGAGTTCTTTGAGACCCTCGTTCTTGTGGGCCACTACGGGGACCACCGGCACCCCCAGGCGGGCCGCCAGAGCCTCCAAATCCAGGTTCGGGGCCACGTCCGTCATAGTCAGGGCCACGATGATCGGCTTGCCCAGTTCCGCGACCTGGCTATATAAAAACAGGCAGCGCTCCATGCTGCCTGCATCCATCACGATCACGTAAAGATCAACCGGTTCGTCGCCGCCCTGCAGGACGCGGAGCGCGACCGACTCATCCTCGCTCATGGCTCGCAGTGAGTACAGCCCGGGGACGTCAATGCACTCCACCACCCGGCCTTGCACGCAGTAGCTACCCTTGGCGATCTCAACCGTCACGCCCGGGTAGTTGCCGATCTTCTGATTGCTCCCGGTGAGCGCATTAAAGAGGGTGGACTTGCCGACATTCGGCTTCCCCACCAAGGCGATACGGGCCGTCTTCTGGCCAATCGTCGTGCTCATTCCACCAGGGACACCCGGATCCCGCTGGCTTCGCTGCGGCGAAGACACAACCGAGCCCCGCGTACCTCGATTTCCACTGGATCCCCAAACGGAGCCACGCGCACCAAACGAATGATGGTGCCCGGGGTCAAACCCAGTTCGTGCAAGCGGTCGCTGGCATTCCCGAGTTCATTAATCCGCGCATCCCGGCCTACGGGAAGATCCTGGAAAGACAGAGGCATAGTCGTCTCGATGAACTCAATCTACCCAAAAAGGTAAGGATTCACTGAGTCGAAGGAAGTCGAAAGGCGGAGTCCGGCGGGGACACGCCCAGCTTCACGTCCACATCCCATGTCCAGCGGAGCCGCGCCACGCCCTCAGGGGTCGTGACTTGCTCGTCCAGCACGAACTGGATGAGATCTCCGGCCTCCGAGATCACCATACGGTAAAGGCCGCGCGGCGGCGCCTCGGCGTAGGAGCGGTAGGTGCCGGTCACGACCAGACCCTCGCGTTCACCGACTTGCGCCTTGCCATCAAATTGGTAGTTGACGAGTTGCCCGATGATCGCTTCCATGTCCGTCTTGCGGGCAAACACCACATCCTGCGGCAGCGAGCGGTCTATCATCACGCCCACGGCAATCCCGTAGAGGTCCTGCACGGTTTTCGTCGCATCACCGACGGTCACGGGCTCCGAGAGCGGCGCTTGGCGCTGGTCGAGCAAGCCTTCGGGGCGGGAATAGGTGACAATGCGCCCGTCGCTCACGCAAAACATGGACGCCTTTTGCCCATCCACCTTCGCCTGCCGGACAAACATCTTGCTCCCTTCGGTAAAGCCCAGGGACGTTTCCACGCGAACCTTGCCCCGGCCGTCATCAATCGTCAGCAGAATATTGCCCGTCATCGACTTCGCGCCGTGGTAGCGGGCGAACATTTTGGAAATCAGCTGGCCTGGCGTCAGGTTCTGAGGCGCGGTCACCGGCTGAGCCGCGGCGAGAAGCAGGAGAGGGGTCATCATAGGGGTTCAGAAGGGTCTACGGGAACAGACGGCTGAGCACGTGTCCACGGCACATCGTCAATCCCTTGGTCGTGATTGGCGTACCGCGCCGCCATGAAGAGGTAATCCGAAAGACGATTGAGGTACCGCACAATGATGCCGCGAACCTCTTGATCTTGGGAAAGTGAAACCATCGCCCGTTCGGCCCGGCGTGCCACGGTGCGGGCGTGGTGCAGGTGCGCCGAACTCAGGGCTCCGCCCGGCAGGATGAAGTTCTTTAGCGGCTGCAGAGAAGCCTCCAGCGCATCCATTTGCTGTTCAAAGAGCTCAACGGTGCCGTCAAGGTCGGCTTCCTGATGGTAGCGGTGCCCAACCGGTGCCGCAATCTCCGCCCCGATGTCAAAAAGGCGACTTTGCACCGCATTGAGCACCTGCGCCACGGGGGCCGGTAGCCCCGCCGCCAGGGCCACACCCAGGCAGGCGTTCAGTTCATCCAATTCGCCGACCACGTGAATCACGTGGGCATCCTTGCGGACGCGCTCGCCCCCAATCAGGCCAGTTTCGCCGGCGTCGCCGGTCCGGGTGTAAATTCTCATCGGGATCGTTCTCGCAGGACGCACATCGCAAATTTCGGCAATGTCGCGACCTTACTGATCTTCTTCGGGTTGAGAACCACTCGCCACAGCCACTCCATCCGTAAGGCCTGTACCACCCGGGGGGCTCGCTTCACTTGGCCCGAGAGCACGTCCAACGAGCCGCCAATCCCCATGCCAATCCGGTAGCCGATCTGTTCTTGGTACTTCGCCAAGAACTTCTCCTGCCGAGGGATGCCCATGGCCACCAGCAAGATGTCCGGCCGGGTGGCGGCGACATCCTTCACCACTTCCTCTTCTTCGTGGTTCGCGTAGTAACCATCGCGAGCTCCGGCAATCCGCAAACCGACAAACTGCGATTGCAAGGCTTTGGCGGCCAGTTCGGCCACGCCCGGAGAGCTGCCCAGCAGGTACACGCTCTTGCCTTCTTGCGCCGCCACTTCACAAAGCCCGCTCACCAGGTCCACGCCGGTGACTCGGTCTTCCAAGTGAATGCCCTGGCGGCGCAACGCCCACACCACGCCATAACTATCGGGAGTGTTGAGGGCGGCCCGCTGATAGATGGCTTTGAGTTCCGCATCGGTCTGGGCAAGATAGATACCCTGAGAATCCGAGGTCAGGAGGAGGCGGGATTGGTCCTCGTGAAGCCAAGTCCGGGCCAAATCAAGGGTCTCGGCCATGGTGACGATGCCCACGGGCACCCCCAGCACATCCCGAGTCTGGGGAGCACTTGCGGGCATAGCGACCGGCTCCATAACCTTCCCTTCACCCATTATGCGGAGGAATCCCCCATTCCTCGTCCATTGTGCCTCAATTCATGGCCCTATTCAGCCGATGGTAGGTAAGGAAACGCGTAGAATAGGGATGAACATGGCTAAGGTGATTCGGCTCAAAATCCAGCGGCAAAAAGATCGATCGTCCGCTCCGCACTGGGAGTCGTTCGAGATTCCCTACGTGGAGAACATGAACGTGATCTCGAGCCTGATGGAACTGCGCAAGAACCCCGTGACGGTCGACGGCAAATCCGTAGAGCCGCCCGCCTGGGAAGCCGCGTGCCTCGAAGAAGTCTGCGGCACCTGCACCATGATCGTCAATGGCATGATCCGCCAAGCGTGTTCGGCCCAGATTGATGAAGTGGCCAACAAGGTCGGCGACGCCTACGAAGTCGAACTCAAACCGATGTCCAAATTCCCGCTGATCCGGGACCTCATCGTGGACCGCTCCAAGATGTTCGAGAATCTCATCAAGGTCAAGGCTTGGGTGCCGATTGATGGCAGCTACGACCTTGGGATGGCCCAGCCGCAAGACGACAATGTCCGCAAGCTGCGCTACAAGCTCAGCCAGTGTATGACGTGCGGATGCTGCATGGAAGCCTGCCCGCAGGTGAACGAACGCACCGAGTTCATTGGCCCCGCTGCCATTGGCCAGGCGCTGCTGTTCAACCTCCACCCGGTGGGCCAGGCGCTCGCCTCGGAACGACTAGAAGTCATGACGAGCGCTGAAGGCATCACCAACTGCGGCAATGCCCAAAACTGCGTGAAGGTGTGCCCCAAGGGCGTGCCGCTCACCCAAGCGATTGCCGAAATCAACCGCGCCACCACGGTCTACACCGTGAAGAAATGGCTGGGCCTCGCAGGATAGTCTCGATTCAGGCCGCAAGGCCCGCTGCCGATGCAGGTGGGGAGCATTCCGCTCCCCACCTGCGTTGTTTAGTAAACTAGCTCCGTTCGCAACGCCCTGCGAATGGCCGCAATTGGCCCCCATCGTTATGCGCATTCTCACCCGATCCTTAGCCTTTGTCCTGCTGGTCATCACGAATGTGTTGGCCTGGGCGCAGCCCGAGACGGGGCACGCCCAGTTTAAGGTGCGCTTAGTGCCGGCCGATGCCCGCCCGGGTGAGCACGCGCTGCTGATGGTGGACACCCAGGTGGATGCGGGGTGGCACGTCTACGCCCACGAGAACAACGACCAGGTCATCAACCTGCGGGGCGAACCGAAAGGAACCGGGTTCTCGACGGCCGGCGAGTTGATGGAATCGAAGTTCTCCGTCCACTTCGACAAGATTCTTAACACGGAGATCAACTGGTTTGAAGGGCCGTTCCACTTCGGCGTTCCCGTCAAGATTGAAGCGGGCGCCAAAGAAGTCAAGGGCAACTACGTCATTAACTTTCAGGCCTGCACCCGCAACACCTGCGACATCCCGATGGATGTCGAGATTCCGTTCTCCTTCCCCGTCGGAACGGGCGCCGCACGGCCTGAATACGCCGAACCGGCCAAGTCCCTCGCCCCTGTCGACCCGACCTTTTACGGCGTAGTGCAGTCCGAGACCGACGACGCGCTGGGCAAGGTGAAATGGTACGCCCGCGTGGAGCCCGCCAATGCCCGACCAGGCGAATGGGTGCGTGTGGTGGCGACCGGCATCCTAGAGGACGGCTGGAACTATTACGCCTCCAAGAACCCGGAAGGAACGTTCCCGTTCGATTTCCAAATCGAAACCCCTGAAGGCTGGACCCTGGGCGAACTGAAAGAGCCGACGGGCGTCTTTAAGGAAGACCCGACGCTTGGCCAGATGGTGCAAGTGTTCCAAGGTGCCGTGGCAGTCAGCCGCAGCGTGCAAATTCCGGCCAACGCCACGCCCGCTGATCTCAATCTCGCGGTCAAGCTGACTTACCAAGCCTGTGACAAGTCCGTGTGCGACATGCCCAAGGACGCTAGCTTCAGCCTCCCGCTCACGGTAGCGGCGGGGGATGCGCGCGATGAGATTGCGGCCGAGCAGGGGCTTCCTTCTCAACCCATTGGCTACGTCGAGAAGCCCAAGGAGGGGGATGCCAAAGCCGCCGGCGAAGGCGGGGACAAGCAGGCCGCTGGCACCACCGGTGGCACCTTGCCGACGGGTTGGGTCCCCTTCTTGCTCGCCGCTTTCGGTGCAGGTCTTCTCGTGCTGGGCACGCCCTGCGTCTTCCCGATGATCCCTATTACGGTGAGCTACTTCTCCAAGAACAAGGGCAAGGACGGCAAGCCGAATGTGGCCGGGGCGACGGCTTTCGGGCTTGGCATCATGGGCACCTTCACCATCATTGGGGTGGCCGTAGCCTTGGTGGCTGGCCCCGCGCAGATTCAGGTTTTCGCCGCGCATCCGGTGTTCAATCTCGCCCTTGGCGTGGTCTTCCTCATCTTCGCCCTCAACCTGCTTGGGTTGTACGAGATTCAGCTCCCCAGTGCTTGGGCCAACAAGGCCCAGCAAACGGGCTCCAAAAAGGGCGGCTTCATTGCCCCGGTGCTGATGGGCGCGGCCTTTGCCATCACGTCCTTCACTTGCACGGCTCCGTTTGTGGGCACGGTGCTGGTGGCGGCCACGCAGGGCGAATTCGTGCGCCCCATCATCGGCATGCTCGCCTTTAGTGCGGCCTTCGCCATTCCGTTTATGTTGCTGGCGGCCTTTCCTGCGGCCCTCGAGAAGATGCCCAAGTCCGGTGTCTGGATGGTGGACTTCAAGAAGTATCTCGGCTTCATCGAAATCGCGGCGGCCATTCACTACATCAGCAAGGCCGACTTCATCAGCCAGTGGTTCGTGTTCACGCGGCCCATCTTTGTGGCCACCTGGGCGACGATCTTCACGATTGCCGGCTTCTGGCTGCTGGGCGTACTGAAGCTGTGGAACGACTACGAAGCCAAGCCCGGTTGGTTCCGACGCGGATTTGGCCTCGCCAACCTATTCTTCGGCCTTTACTGGTTCGGCGCGCTCAACGGCGCGAGCACGGGCTGGATGGAGGGCTTCCTGCCCCCGCCAGCTACGTAGCCAACGGTAGCACCTCTGGGAAGGAAACCAACAAGATCCCGTGGATCATGACGATGGAAGAGGGGAATGCCGCCGCCAAGGAATCGGGCAAACCGATCTTTGTCAACTTCACCGGCTACAACTGTGTGAACTGCCGCTACATGGAAGGCAGCGTGTTCCCGCACGCCGACATCCGCCCGCTCTTTGACAAAGTCGTGCCGGTGGAACTCTACACCGACCGGGACGACGAGGAGAACCGCCGCAACGCCAAGCTCCGCGAAGAGCTGACCAAGCAGGCCACCAACCCGGTTTACGTGATGATGACGGCCGACGGCGAGGTGGTGGATATCTTGAGCGGTAGCACTCCCGGAGAGGGACCTTTCAAGGAGTGGTTTGACAAAGCGTATCAAACTGCATCTGAGGCCAAGAGTTGAACTCCTTCCCCATCCGTAAATTCGAAATCGGCGGCGATCGCCTGACGATCATCGCCGGGCCGTGCCTGGCCGAATCCTTGGACCTCTGCCAAGAGGTGGCGGGCACGGTGAAGGCGCTCTGCCATGAGTTCGAATTCAACTACATCTTCAAGGCTTCGTTCGATAAGGCCAACCGCACCAGCGCGAACAGCGTGCGCGGGGCGGGCATGGCCGAGGGCTTGCGCATCTTGCAAACCGTAGGCGCCACGCACGATCTGCCCGTCACCACCGACGTTCACCTGCCGGATCAGTGCGCGGAAGTCGCTACCATCGCCGACATCCTGCAGATTCCGGCCTTCCTCTGCCGCCAGAGCGACCTGCTGGAAGCCGCCGCCGCCACCCATCGCCCGGTCAACGTAAAGAAGGGGCAATTCTTGGCCCCGCACGACACCAAAAACATCGTGGACAAGGTGCGGCAATTCGGTGCCAGCGGCGTGATGCTCACCGAGCGTGGCACCACCTTTGGCTACAACGCTCTGATCGTGGACATGGCGGGCCTGGAAACCATGCGCAGCTACGATGTGCCCGTGTGCTTTGATGCCACCCACAGCGCCCAGCGCCCGGGTGGAGCGGGGACGGCCACCGGGGGCGTACGCGAGAGCATCCCGGCGATGACCCGCGCGGCCCTGGCCGTGGGCATCGATGCGCTCTTCCTGGAAATCCACCCGAACCCCTACCAAGCCCTGAGCGACGCCGCCACGCAGTGGCCCCTGGCCCGCGCGCGGGAGCTCTTTGAGCAGGTTAAGGTGCTGGACGCCGCCCGCCGCTCACTTGAGCGCGCGTAGCATCCAGTTGTGGTTGCGCTCGATCATCGTGGGGTGCCAGTCGTGCCCCCAGTCGAGCTCGACCAGTTCCTTCTTTTCGGCCGCTAAGGCCTGGAATATCGCCCGCACCTGCTCCGGCCGCACCGCCGGGTCCTTCAAGCCTGCGGTGAGCAAGGTCGGCACGGCGCAGCGCGTGGCCTGGTTCATCGTGTCAAAGTAGCTAAGCGTCATCAGGGCGCGTTCGCGGCCTAAGGGCGTTTGCTCGATGGCGTCGGCCAGCTCTTTCAGCGGGTAGCGGCGGATCGGCTGATCGAACACCCACGGCATGCCGCCCAAAAACGGCATATCTCCGGCCACGGCCTTGATGCGTTGACACCAGGCGCCGAGCCAAATGCTGATGCCGGCCCCTTGGCTCATTCCCGAACTGGCGATGCGATTTTCGTCCACTTCAATCTGAGCTTCTAGCACCCGGGTGGCAATCACTGCGTCTTGGAACATCCGGCGGAACACCCACGTTTCCGGTTCAAACAGCCCGTCCGCGAAGTAGCCCCGGGCAGGGGTGTACGTCTCTTGGTGGAAGGCACTCTCGCCAAAGAAATTGAAGCTAAGCGAGCACATGCCGGGCCGCGTGCCGTATTGATTCGGCATCATCGACCAGCGGCTATACGGCGGCACCCAGAGGAACGCCGGACTCGGGCCATCATCCGGGTAGGCAAACCACCCGTGCAGGGTGTCGCCCGTGATCGATCGGAACGTCAGCAGGTCAACGGAGCCGCTGGCCCCCGCCACATCGCTTTGGGGGTGTCGCCGGTAATCCAGCGGGGCGCGCTCGGCTTCGGCCACCGCCTCCGTCCAGAACGCATCGAAATCGTCCGGGACGTACGGCTCAAGCGGGTTCATGCGCCGACAGAACGCTGGACGGCATCCACGTGCATGCCGGTGGTCATCAGCCACGCCGTAGCGCGCTGAATCTCTTCCACCGCGCCGCGCAACCGGAGTTGGATCACCCCGAAATCAGCATCCACGTTCGCACGCACAATGCTCACTTCGACTTCGAACTCGCGGCACAGGCGCCAAACCCAAGGAAAAGTCACTTGTTCGCCCCGCGCCGTAATGTTCACATCCACTTCGGTCATATCTGCCATCCGAATCCGGATGTTACCGAATCCCCTTGGCATGGTGATCCGCCCGCAGGGCCGTATAATGCAGGCATGGCCTCGAATCACGTGGATGTGTTCGACACCACTTTGCGCGATGGTGAGCAAAGTCCGGGTGTCCGCTTGAGCATGGAGCAAAAGCTCAAGATCGGCCACCAGTTGGTCAGCCTCGGCGTGAACATCATCGAAGCGGGATTTCCCATCAGCTCGCCGGGCGACTTTGAGAGCGTGAACACGCTGGCCCGTGAACTGAAAGGCGTGACGATTTGTGGCCTGACCCGCGCCCGCGACAAGGACATTGATGTCGCCGCCGAAGCCCTGGCCCCCGCCGAGCGCCGCCGCATTCACACCGGCCTGGGCGTTAGTGAAAATCACCTGCAACACAAGCTCCGGATGAGCGAAGACCAGGCTCTGGAGACCGGGGTGGCCGCCGTGCGCCGCGCCCGCCAGTACACGGACGACGTGGAGTACTTCATGGAAGACTCCGGCCGCGCCAAGCCCGAGTATGTCTACCGCGTGGTGGAGGCCGTGATCGCCGCTGGCGCGACTGTGGTGAACGTGCCCGACACCACGGGCTACACCTTCCCCACTGAATACCGCGACCTCATCGCCGGCATCATCAACAACGTGCCGAACAGCGACAAGGCCGTGTTCTCTTGCCACTGCCACAACGACCTCGGGATGGCGACGGCGAACACCCTGGGCGGGGTGCTGGGCGGGGCGCGTCAAGTCGAAGTCACCGTGAACGGCATCGGCGAGCGCGCGGGCAACACCTCGCTGGAAGAAGTGGTGATTGCCCTTCACATCCGGCGCGACATCTTTGGGCTCGACACCACCATCCAGCACGCCAAGCTGCTAGAGACCAGCCGCATGGTGAGCGAACTCACCGGCATGCTGGTGCAGCGCAACAAGGCCGTGGTGGGCGCCAACGCCTATGCCCACAGCAGCGGGATCCACCAAGACGGTGTCCTGAAGGAGCGCTCCACCTACGAAATCATCGACCCGACCCTAGTGGGCGCGGAGCGAAGCGAGATCATCCTGACGGCCCGCAGTGGCCGCCACGGGCTCAAGCACCGCCTCAACCAGTTGGGCTTCGACTTCCCCACCGATCGCTTCGAAGAGGTCTACACCAAGTTCCTCGAAGTGGCCGACACCAAGACCGAGGTCCGCGACGAAGACCTCTACGAGCTGGTCCGCTAGTCCGAGCCTGGAAACAAAAAAGCCTCCTGAACTCAATCAGGAGGCTTTTCTCGTTGGCGCAGGCCTTACTTGAAGAAGGCGAACGCTTCGATCTTCTGCTTAAACGCCTGCAAGAAGCGCCCGGCCATCAGGCCGTCCACCAGGCGGTGGTCGTAGGTCAGCACTACGTTCATCATCGAGCGGATGGCAATCATGCCGTCAATGATCACGGGCCGCTGCACAATGCCGTAGGTGCCCAGGATGCCGCTCTGCGGCGCACTGATCATCGGCGTGCCCAGGGTGGCCCCGTAGGAGCCCGGGTTGGTCAGCGTAAAGGTTCCACCCTTCACATCTTCTACGCCCAGCTTGTTGCCGCGCGCCTTGGCCGCAATCTCTTCCAGGTCCTTGGCGATGGCCACCAGGTCCTTCTTGTGCGTGTCGCGGATGACCGGAACGATCAGGCCGCCTTCGCCCTTCTCGCCCAGCGAAACGGCGACGCCCAGCTGGACGCCCTTGTTCACCACGATCTGATTGTCCGGCATGAGGGCCGAATTCAGGAACGGGAAGTCTTGCAGGCACTCAGTGAGCGCCTTAATGAGGAACGGAGTGTAAGTGAGCTTGACGCCGTACTGCTGTTGGAACGCGTCCTTGTTGCGCGAGCGGAACTCGACCATGTTGGTCACGTCCACTTCAATCAGCGTACTGACCGTCGGCACGGCGTGGCTGCGCACCATCGCCTCGGCGATCATCTTGCGCATGCCCGTCAGCGCGATGAGCTCTTGGCCATCGCCTGCCGTGGTGGGCTCGACCGGCTTCACTTGCGGCATGCTCGGGGCGGCCGTCGGCGCGGCGCTGGGCTTGGATCCCCGATTCTTCAGGTAGCCCTCAACATCCTTCTTATTGACCCGGCCACCGGCGCCCGATCCGGCAATGGATCGCAGCTCGCCTTCGCTCAGGCCGTGTTCTTTGGCCATGGCCCGCACCAACGGGCTAAACCACATGCGTTCGCCATTGTCCGCCGAAGCCGCCGGGGCTTCTTCCTTGGCGGCAGGAGTCTCGGCCGGAGCCGGAGTGCCGTTACTGGCCGCCGGCGCGGCCGGGGCCTCGGCGCTCACTTCGCCGGCCAGCATTTGCTTGGCTAGTTCGGCGTCTTCCTCAATGACGCCCATGGTGGCGAACACCGCAACGTCGCCGCCTTCCGGGATCAAAATCTTCACCAAAGTGCCACTCGCGGGAGCTCCCAATTCCGTGTTCACCTTGTCGGTCATGATCTCCACAACCGGTTCGTCTTCCTTGACAAAGTCGCCGACTTGCTTGAGCCAGCGACTGACCGTGCCCTCGTGGACAGATTCCCCGAGTTCGGGCATGAGGATTTCCGTGGCCATTACCTATCATTGTAGCCCGATGCCCTGGCAGTCTCAGGGCTGTCCCAGTAGTTTTTTGGGGGCCGTTCCTAGTTTGCGGCGTGCGTCGCGCCAATCCGTTGCTCAAGCTGCTCCCGCACGCTCGGCCACTCGCTCGCAATCACGCTAAACATCGCCGTATCTCGACTCTCGCCGGTGCAGGCGTAGTGGTGGCAACGCAGGGTGCCCTCGTAGGTCGCGCCGATCCCCAAAATGGCCCGCCGCGAACGCTCATTGCGGGCATCGCACTTCAAAGTCACGCGCTGTAAGCCGTGATCGAATGCATCTTGCAGCATGAGGAGCTTACAGGTCGGGTTCACCACGGTGCCTCGCGCCTCGGGGGCGTACCAAGTCATCCCGATCTCCACCGTGCCAGCAGCGCGGTTGTGATCCATAAAGCACGACTGCCCCACGGGTCGCCCTTGCCACTCGATCAGGTACGGCTGGTGCCCCACGGCCTGCATCTGCGCCCAGTAGTGGGAGTAGTCGGCTTCGGTTGGCCCCTTCGCGTACATCGTGCAATAGTAGCGAAACGTGTCTTCCGTCACCAGCCCCGCCAGGGCCGCCCCGGCTTCATCAGGGGTGGATGATCGCAGCACTACTTCACCCCGGTGCAAATGAGCTGACGGAAACGCCATCGCCTTATCCTAGTTGGGCGTCCAGGAAACTGCGCAGGTCCGCTTCGGCGACCAGCGGCTCGCCCGGGGCAACGTTGTTCAACCGGCCGTCCTTCATCCACTTCTCCAGTTCATCCACTAAGGAGAACACGTGGTCGAAGGAATCCGCCACAAACAAAAGCGGCTGGTAGTGGTCAATCTCAAAGTACTGGTTGATCACCCATTCCAACTGGAGCGGGTAGCGCTGGCAATTGGGCGAATCGATACTGTAGGCAATCTCACCGGCGCTGCTCAAAAGGCCGCTGCCGTAGACGCTCAGCCCCTTGCCGTTCGGGCGGCGCATCAGCCCGAACTCAATCGTGAACCAGAAGAACCGCGCCATCGCCTTGATGATCGAGTCCACCACCCGCAACTGCTCGTCCGGGTCCTTGATGCTCTGCGCGTACTCGGCAGCCGTATGGGCGCAGTCGCCAAAGCGCACGAGCGTGTCCGCAAAGGCTCGGTCCGTGTGCATCGGCACATGGCCGGCGATGTCGTGGAAGATGTCCGGTTCGGGCAGGTAGTCCAGCTTGTCCAGCCGGCGCACCGTGATGGTCGTCGGGAAATCCCGCTCCCGTAAGGAATCAAAGAATCGGAACGCGGGCACATAGCCAGCCACCGCCTTCGCCTTGAACCCCGTCAGCTTGCTCAGAAACTTGTTGACATCGGCTAGCCGGGGCACTCGCTGCGGGTCGAGACAAAGGTTGTCGATCCCCTGCATGAAGTGGTCGTTGGCATATCGCTCCCACAGCGGCAACATTTGCGCATACAGGCGTCGCCAAGCCTCGTGGTTGTCGTCGGAGTACAGATCGTACGGCTGTTCGATATAGATTTCGCCGTTGGCTTTCGCGGCCTCGATAAACGGAGCTTCGGTCGTGGTCAGGCCACTGCCCGGGGCAAAGTTTGTCATCCTGTTTCTCCTTCCTTTCTCCTGATATCTACGCTGATATCAGGTTCTAAGGTGGAAGGTACCCGAGCCGAGCGGCCCGGGATGCGCCTTACATATCCGAGGCTTCGCGGCGGTCGTGGATGACGCCCCACAGGGCCAGACCGACGCACAGCACCAGCGGGCCGGCGAACGCGACCCAGTGCAGGCGCTGCATGCCGTCCCCGATGTTGCCGAACGTGCTGTACAGGGGGTCGTTCAGGCGACTGACGTGGCGCACGTATACAAAGATCGAAGTGAAGACCAGCACCGGGAGCGCGATCCACTTCATGTAGCGCGGGGTGCCGTGCACCTGGCGTTGCAGCATCATGCCAAACCAGCCCAGGCATAAAAGCGGCGGCACCACGCCCAATCCGAGGAGCGTGGTGCGCAAGCTACCTTGCGTGATCTCAGCGAGAGGCATCAAATCGAACATTGCTAGAGGGAGTTCCGCAAGTCTCGGGCCAATCGGCAGAGGGTCACGCCTTAGAGTTCGAAGCGGCCGTCGGAGGCGTTGCCGCCACCCTGAGCGATGCGCTTGACGAAGCTGATGAGTTCGGCCGGGTTAAACGGCTTGGTCAGATACATGTCCGCGCCGTAGTGATAGCCCTCGAACACGTCCTTGTCCTGCGCCTTCGCCGTGAGCATGATGACCGGGAGGTCCATGGTGGCGGCATCCTTGCGGAGCGCCTTGAGGACTTCAAAACCGTCCATGTACGGCATCATTACGTCAAGCACGCACAGGTCCGGCTTCTCGGCTCGGATCTTCTCCAAGCCTTCCTTACCGTCGTAAGCGGTCACTACTTGGTAGCCCTGGCGCTCCAGGTTAACCTGGATCAGGCGCACAATGTGGCGCTCGTCATCGCAAACAAGAATCTTCAGCGGCGGCATATGCGTAACCCGTCGAGGACGTCGTTGTCACTCTACCCGACAGATGGGGCTAGGTCAAGCCATTCCGGGGGCCGGAGGTACCCTTCCCACCGTGAAGTTGTGCCGTTTCGTACTCCATGCCGAACCCCAAACTCCCCGATCCGGCCTGTATTACGAAGGAAGGTTCTACGAAACCGACGGCGAAAAAGCCATCGGGATTCACGACACCGAATCCGCCGCTTTGCTGGCGCCGATCATTTTGGCCCCCAGTGTCCGGGTCCTTGAGACTCAGCCAAGCGGCGAAGGCGGCGTAAATTGGGGCTACCACTTCAATAACCCCACCCGCATGGTGGGCAGCAATAGTGAAGTTGAGCTCCCCGAGGAAATGGGCGCGCTGGACGTGGAGGCACGCATCGCCCTGGTCATCAGTGGGCGTGGGCAGTATGTGCGGCCCGAGGAAGCCCATGAGTTCATCCTGGGTTACGCCCCCACTTTGTTCTTCCGCTTGCCCGATGAAGCCGAGTCGGCCTCCGCGCACGGCTTGCCGCCCTCGGCGGCGAACGACGTGTTCTGGGCGCTTGGTCCGGTGCTCACCACTCCTGACGAATTGATTGAAAACCTGGGCGAGTCCCTCACCGACTACTCCTGGCAATATCGCCTCCGCATCAACGGCGAAACACTCTCCGAAGCCGAAACCCTCCAAGGACCCTACGGCGAAGCCCTGGCCTTGGCTTCACGGTTCGGCCCGCTGATGCCAGGCGAGGTCTTTGCCGGACCAACCCTGGCCCATGCGCGCGGCGGCGGCCAATCCGTTCGCGCCGGTGACACCATCGAGCTTGAAGTGCAGAAGCTTGGCCGTTTGGTCGTTCGCTTAGTCTAGTTTTCGTCAAACTGAAGGGGACATGGCGGTAACCAAAGTCACCCTTTCCAACGGGGTTCGGATCCTCGTGGAGCCCATGGACCAACTGGCCAGCGTGGCCATTGGCCTGTGGTGCCACACCGGCAGCATCGATGAGACGCCCACTGAGGCGGGCATCACCCACTTCATCGAGCACATGCTGTTCAAGGGGACGAAGACCCGCACCTCGCCGCAAATCGCCCAGGCGATTGAAGGGCGCGGCGGCATGCTCAATGCCTTTACCGACAAGGAGCGCACTTGCTACTACTGCCGCCTGCTGAGCGACGACCTGGAAACCGGCATTGATGTGCTGTGCGACATGGTTAACAACAGCCTGCTGGACTCCGAAGAGATCGAGCGCGAAAAGAAGGTGGTGCAAGAAGAAATCCGCCGCAGCGAGGATGAACCGGGCGACCACGTGCACGAGCTTCACCTGGAACAGCTGTGGCCCTCCAGCCCCTACGGTCTGCCCGTGATTGGTACCCACGAGAGCGTGGCCAGCTACAGCCGCGATGACATCGTGGGCTACATGACGCGCCGCTACCACGGGGGCAACCTGCTCCTCTCCATTGCGGGCCGCGTGGATGTGGATGAAGTAGTGCGGCTGGCCGAAGCCCGCCTTGGTCATCACGCGGCCGGGACGCCTTCGGTGCCGCTAGAGCGCCCCGCCCACCAGGCCGGCGAACGGATTGTGAGCAAGGAAGTGGAGCAAGTTCACTTCTGCATCGGCGCCGCTGGCTGCGCGTACACGGATTCCGATTACCCCACCCAGTGGGTCGCCGACTCGGTGATGGGTTCGGGCATGGGCAGCCGCCTCTTCCAAGAAGTCCGCGAGCGCCGCGGCCTGGCATATGCCATTGGCAGCTACGGTCTGTCTTATCGCTCCGGCGGTGCCTACACGGTTTACGGCGGCACCAGCCTGGCCACTTGGGCCGAAACCCAAGAGGTCGTGCACCAAGAACTCGACAAGCTGATCAACGAACCGGTCCCAGCGGAGGAACTCGAGCGCGTGAAGGTGCAACTGGCGGGCAATATGATTCTGGGCCTAGAAGCTGCCAGCCCCCGCATGATGCGCATGGCGCGCAACGAGCTCAATTACGGGCGCGAGGTGCCCATCGAAGAGGTGCGCGGGATGATCAACGACGTCACACCCGCGCACATCCAAGAATGGGCGGGCCGGTGCTTGGCCCGTGACAAGCGGCGGGTCACCGCCATTGTTCCGAATGGTGCCTAACCCACACGAGATCCTGAAGCTCGCCCTGCGCGACGCCCAGGGTGCGGACGGGCTCGGGCCGATCGCCCGCGCCGCCATGCAAGCCTGGGAAGCCGACACGGTGGACTGGCTGGTGGACCAACCCGACGCGTTGGAATGGCTCTACAGCCACGACCACGGCGACCTGGTGGGGCGGATGCGCATGGCCAAGGGGGCCGGGCTTGCGGGCCAAGCGATGCGCACCCAAGCCCCGGTATGGGTACTGGATGCCCTTGAGGATCACGAAGAAGACGCCAAGTTGCCCTTCTCCGCCGAGCGGCCCTACCAGGCCTCGTTGGCTTTTCCGCTTGAAGGCGACCAATCCGCTTCGGTTCTCGTATTGCGCTTCTTGCAACCGCTGGTGCAGCAAGACGAGGCGGCGGAGCGATGGCGAGAAGCCTTGGAGAGCTTCTGGATGGGATTCACCACCGCCCGGCGACACCAAATTGAGCCCGACCCTGAAGGCGTGCTCACCGAAGTCTCCGAGACCCTCTTGGGGAGCCAATACCCCGAGGAAATCCTCCAGCACTTGGTCCAGTTCACGGCGCGGCGCTTTAGCTACAAGGTCGTGACCGTTCGTTTGTTGGACGAGAAGACGCAATCACTCGTGCTTCGCGCCACCCAGAGCGGTAACCGGGCCTATCGCCGCAAAGCCGCCCTTCCCTTCGGGACCAGCATTGCGGGCCAGGCCATGCGCGAGAAGCGCACGGTCACGGTGCTCGACGTACAAGAGGACGAAACCTACGTAGGGCACGACCTTGCCGAAGAGCAAGGCCTGCGCTCCATGGTGTGCGTGCCACTGACCGTGTTTGAACGCACGATCGGGGTGATGTCGTGCTATACGGCCGAACGACGTCAGTTCACCACCGAGGAAGTCCGCGCTCTCGAAGCCCTAGCCCGCCAGGCCGCCGTGAGCATCGAGCACGCCCGCCTGCAGGTGCGCACCACCCTGATGCAAGAGATGCACCACCGAGTGAAAAACAACTTGCAGCAAGTGGCTTCCCTTTTGCGCCTGCAGATGAACCAGAGCCAAGACCACCACGTGGACGAAGCCTTGGGCGACTCGCTGGGGCGCATCCTCGCTATTGCCTCGGTGCACGATCTTCTCAGCCGCGACGACTTAGATCACGTGGGCCTCCGCTCGCTGGCCGAGAACCTTATTCAACACACCTCCCAGAGCATCCTGCGCGGGTCGGGGATTCGGTTCCAAGTGCAAGGTGACGACACGTCGCTCAGCACCAGCCAGGCCACCCAGGTCGCATTGATTCTCAACGAGCTCATCCTCAACGCGGTGGAGCACGGATTCGGGATGGACCAGAGTGGCGATATCCACGTGACTGTAGAGGTGGATGAAACCCAGGTGGACGTCTGGGTGAGCAACAATGGCAGCCAGCTTCCGGAGAACTTCAACGAGCAAGAGTTGGGGCTGGGCCTACAGATCGTCAACAGCCTCGCCCGGGCGTTGCGCGGGACCTTCACGATAAAGAATGAACTTGGCTGGACGGTCGCCCATCTTAGTTTTACAAGAACTTCGGGCGAGTAGTAACGCTCGGCCTCATTCTTGCGTTTGACACTTAGAGATGCTCAGTTTAGCCCTTGCCCTGGTTGCTCAAACCACGCCTTCGCTACCGCCGGTGCCGGTGGTGACGGGGACGGGAGTGGCGTATATCGCCACCTCCGGGCGTACGGCCACGCCCCGACTTTACGATTGGGGTCGTCCGTTCCGCGAGGATCGCGCGGCTGTGGGCATCGAGCAGCGGGCGCAATACATATCCCCCACCGGGCAGGTCTTGCTCTCTTTGGCATTCCCCGAAGCGGGCAACTTCCGCCAGGGCCTGGCCGCCGTCGGCCACGCCGCGAAGCTCGGCTACATCAATCCCACGGGCGAGTGGGCGATCCCGATGAACTTCGATGTCTTCCCCGGAGCTTACGACGGCAAGGCCGAGTTCCGAGAGGGACTGGCCTTGGCCAAGCGCAACGGCCAATTCGGTTACATCCGCCCCGATGGCGCCTGGGCCATCCAGCCACGCTTCCGCAACGCCGAGCCGTTTCGTAACGGCTATGCCCGCGCCCAAACCGCCGACGAGCAGGGCCTGATTGACACCGACGGTCAGTTCGTTTTCACCGAAGGTGAAGTGGTGGGCGATGTGTCCGAGGGTCTCTTCCCCGTCCGCACCGAGGGTCGCATTGGCTACGCCGACACGGAAGGCATCCTGCGCATTCCCGCTAAGTTCACGCAGGCCGGTACTTTTTCTGATGGTCTGGCCTGGGCCGTAGAAGGGGGCAAGTTGGGTTACATCAACCCCAAGGGCGAATGGGTGATCCGCCCGACGTTCCGACCCGACCCCGTGGTGGGCGGCGGCAACTTCACCAATGGCTTTGCCTGGGTGATTCGGGCGCGGGGAGAAGAGCTCGAGACCGTGTTCATTGCCCGGAACGGCAAGGTGCAGTTCGATCGCGTCTTTGATTTCGCCGACGATTTTGAAAATGGCCTCGCCTACTTTGAAGTGGGCGAGACCATGGGGCTCATCAGTTCGACCGGTCAGGTCGTGTGGTCAGCGCCCTTTGCGGGCACCGCCTACTAAGTTGTTCCCTTACGGGAAGCGGATGTCGTAGTACACCGGCAGGTGGTCGCTGGCGCGATCGCCCTTCTCGACGTACTCTACCGGACCGGAATCCGGTACGTTCACACGGCCGCCCCGGCCACGTAGCGCATCGGCACCGGCGTAAACCGTCGCGGTCGGCGGGCTAACGCGGAAGAGCGGCGGGCTCACTAGGATGTTGTCAAAGAATGACTCGCGGACCTTCACGTCGCGCGGAAACTCGTAGTCCTTACCACGCAGACGGTCGTTGTCCGCCTTGGCCCCTCGGCTGATCGGCGTGAGTGCCTGGCCGCGGAAGTAGAAACTCATCCCGATGGTCACGTAATCCTGTTCGTTCAGGCGATCGCACACGTTCACCATCAACTTCGGCGTCACGCGGCCGGCGGGAGCCTTGGGGTCACCGGTCTCAAGGATGTTGACGCTGCGGTCATCCGGGGCGTCGTTCATGTCGCCTCCAATCGCTACGTGCGGCTCGTTCTTCTCCTTGATGAAGGCCGCCAGCAGGCTGGCGTGTTGCTCGCGCTGCGGATCGGTGGTCGCTCGGCCTCCGCGTCTGCTCTTCATGTGAGTCGAATAAACCGTGAGCTTGTCGCCCTGCGGATTGACGACCACGGCGCGCATGACGTCACGCTTGCCCGGGAAAGCGAAATCGAGCTGCGGGTCAGTGAAAACCAGGCCGCTGGATTCGATCTTCCAGGGCTTCTTCACAACGATTCCCACTTCTTGCGCCTCCTTCGGGTCATCCAGCAAGGCGATCTCGTAGTTCTGATCGAAAACTTGGCGCAAAGCCTTCAGGCTCGAAATCTCTTGCACCGCAATGATGTCCGGCTTGATGTTGCCGATGACCGACTTGAGATTCTTAATGCGGTCCGGGTTCTCGTTTTCGGCCAACCACTGAATGTTGTAGGTCATGAACCGGGCACCGCGCTTCTCCACTGGCGCGGTTTGACCGTTCTGGCCCACTTGGGCCCGAACTACCGGCACCGAGGCCAAGATCAGGGCTCCCACGATGGGAATCAACCACGAACGCCGAAGACGCATAGAGGTGAAGATACCAGGGGACCGGGGCGGTACTCTGGCAACATGGCACGGAAGCCCACGCTGAGTCCCAGCCGCATCACCACGTTCCTGGCCTGCCCGGTCAAATACAAATGGACGTACGTGGACCGGCGGGGTCGTTGGTACCTCCGCTCCAAGGCGCACTACTCGTTCGGAACGTCGCTTCATAACGTTTTACAGAGGTTTTACGATTCAAAGGACGGCGGCGTAACAACGACGGAAGAAGCCGTGGCCGCCCTGGAGGAAGCCTGGATTGATGCGGGCTACGAGAGTCAATCCGACATGATGGAGGCCCTCGCCGAGGGCAAGGACATCCTTACCAACTATCTGGAGGAGGTGGCGGCTCCCGTCACCGCGAACACCCTGTTTGTCGAGAAGACGCTACGACACGATCTCGGCCCGTTCGTGTTGCTCGGGCGGATTGACCGGCTGGACGAGCACGAAGACGGCACGCTTGACGTGGTGGACTACAAGAGTGGGCGCGGTCATGTGACCTCCGAGGAAGTCCACGCTGACCTCGCGATGGGCGTGTACCAGGTCCTCGTGCGGGCCAACTACCCGGATCGAAACGTGAAGGCGACCATCGTAGCCTTGCGGGCGGGGGCTTCGGCCTCGGCGCAGCTCAATGAAGCCGAACGCGAAGAGTTCATCAACGACCTCGTGGAGATCGGCGAGCGCATTCTCCATGCCGACTACGAGAGCATGGAACCCACCCCCAAGGCGCTCTGCCCCCGGTGCGATTTCCTGCCGCTCTGCCAGAAGCACCCAGATTTTGCCGAGGGGGTGAAGCCGTGGCTGGCGCAGGCCAGCCCGGCTCCTTAGCGTTTGGCTTCCAGACCGGGATAAACGCCCGAAGAACTCGCGTCGATTATCTCGCGCGCGGTCTCCTTCAGGATTTCCAGGTCCACCTTCAGGCTGTCGCTGGCGAACTGCTCGGGGTCAATCACCTTGCCTGCCATCGAACCGTGAACGGCAAAGGCCGCCCGGTCTTCCAGAGATTCACCCAAGCGCCAGTCCGGCCCAATCCAGAACGGATCCATCGGCAGGCCCGTATCCAGGCTGCCCAGCACCAACATCCGCGCGCGGTCCAGCGTCACCTTGTCCCAGGTGTCAATGTCGGCGCGCATGGCTTCCCAACTGGCGTTCAGCTCGGCGGCGGCGTCCTGGCTTCCTGCCCGCTGCGCCACAAACCGCGGCAACCAGCCATCACGCTGCGGCCACAGCACCAGTTGCTGGCGGTAGGTGTAGCCCAGTTTTTCCCGCAGCACGCGGGTCATCGCGCCATCCTTGCCCACGCCTAGAGCATAAAGCGCCAGGATGCGCGGGGCAAAATCGGGAGCTCCGGGCTTCAGCAGCGGAGCTTGCCACTCCCAGAAATCCACGCGCCCCGGCACGCCCTTGATGGGGCGGGCATTCACGTCCCTCGGCATGCTCGGCGGATCGGTGATGCGATCCCGGAAGTACTTCACCACCTCTCGCTCACCTTCGCCGGCTGCGACATCGCCCATCACCACCACGTGCATCCGCTCCACGCGGAACGCCGCTTGGTACACCCGCTTGATGTAGGCGTTATCCACCCGCGTCATCTCGGGTTCCTGCGCGTCACCCCACAGCACCCAGGGGTTGCCTTCGGTCTTGCGTCGTTGGACGGCCTTTTCTACATCAAGCGTGGATAGCCGAGCGTCGGTCGCCATACCCGCGGCAATCTGAGCGGCGATATCCGTGCCTCCTTTGGGCGCGCTCACCTGGATGAGAATCCAATCCGAGAACACCTGCACGCGCGGGGCCACGCCCGCTTGGCTGCCGTAGGCAAAGATCACCCGGCGGCTGTAGGCACCACTGCCTTCCATCAAGGTCTCCCCAATCAAGCGCCAAGCGGTGCGGTTACGGCCGCCCATGTCTTCAGGGGCGGGCACGGCCACGCACACCGTCACGCGCCCGGAATCGGGCACCATCATCTCGGTGATTTGCGGCATAGTCCGGGTTTGCCCCAGGGCCGCGGCCAAAACGAGGCTGGCAAGGGTGCTCATTGCCCACCTCCCACTTCGACAATCACCGCCCGGTCGGCCCGGAACCTCGCCAGACCCGCGGCAAACTGTTCCGGCGTCATCGTCGCTGCTTGGTTTTCCATGTCATCGAGCGTAAAGTTCGGTCGCTGGAGGAGCAAGACCCCCATGATCGCGCCGAAGGCCAAGGGATCCGAGCGCTGGGCGCGGATCCAGCCAAGCAGATAACCCTGCCCCACCGGGAACGACAGGGCCGGCTGCACCATCTCGATGGACTTCAGCGTGGCCGAATCCACCGCCCGCAGGGTGATGAGCCCGGGGCGCGTGCTGGGCGTGTAAACCGGTGAGATGTCCGGGAATTCCGCCCGGATGGCCAGGGCCGCCGCCAGGGTGGCCAAAGTAGCCGGGTCACCCAGACCAGGCACCACCGCCGCCCGGGCCGCTCCCGCTGGGGTGAAGCCTTTCTCCACACTGATCGGCTCTTCCTCGTTATCGGGGAAGCGTTCCGGGCCACTGGGCAAGTCGCCAATCACGGCACGCATCGGGCCCATCCAAGCGTTGGGGTCACTGGCCGAGACCATCACCAGGGCCATCCCGTTGCCCACTATCTGCCGGCGGTGCAGGTCGCGCAAGTCTTCGGCGGTCAGGCCGGCCATGGCCTCCAAGGAACCAAACGGGTTCCGCCCTTCGGGGCCAAACGCGGCCAACCACGCCGCATCACTGATGGCATCGAAATCGGTCCGCAGAGCCGCTTCTTGCGCCATGATCGCCACTTCCTTCTTCAGCGCTTCCTCGCTCACTTGGAGCGGAGCCGTCATCTCGCGAATGATGTCGAGCGCCAGTTCTTCGGCCCCCACCGGGCCTTGAATCTGGAATAACGTGACATCCCGTTGGGTCACGGCCGTGAGGTAGCACCCCATCCGCTCCAGTCGCCGGTCAATGGTGCCGTCCCCCCGGACCACAAAGTGCTCCCACACATGGCGGAGTCCGTGTCGGGCGTCAGTGTCCCGGACGTTGTCGGCACTGATGGCGAGGGTCACGCTGAACGTGGTGCGTTGCGGGTCGAACTGAGCAAAGGTGATGGCACCGTTTTCCAGAAACTCCCGGCGGCGCATCTCCTCGGGGGCCGTGGGCGGGGCCCCAAATGCCAAAGTGCAGCCGCCCACCAGGGCGACCAAAAGAGTGCGGGCGAGCACGCGGCTAGTGTACCGGAGGCTCATCGCAGGTAACTCGCGCCATTGATGTCAATCACGATGCCGCTCATGTATTCCGTCTCATCGCGCAGCAAAAAGGCGATGGCGGCGGCGCAGTCCTCCGGGCTGGCCATGCGCCCGAGCGGGATATCGGCCAGAATCTGCGGCAGGCGGGTTTCCATGCCCTCCCGGGCCATGGCGGTTTCCACCCAGCCGGGGGCGATGGCCATATGCCGAATGTTGAGCTTGGCGTGTTCCACCGCCAGGGCTCGGGTGAGGTTAAGCAGTGCCGCCTTGCTGACGCTATAGGCGCTGGCGTTCGCTTCGCCCCGGTGCCCCACCCGGCTGGCCACGTTGACAATCCGCCCGCCGCCTTGCTTGGCAAAGTGAGCCACCGCCTCGTGAATCATCGCCAGGGGCGAGTAGAAATTCACCCGCATGGTCGTTTCGTAAACTTCTTGCAAGATGGCCGCATCCGCTTCCAGCAAGTTCAACTTGGTATAGATGCCCGCGTTGTTCACCAGCGCCCTCAACGGGAGTTCGGCCAGCACCTGCTGCATCATGGCGCGCGCCGCCGCTGGGTCATCCAAGTCACAGGCGTAGGAACCTGCCCAGCTATCCCCCAGGGCTTGTTTCACCTCTTCCGCCGCCGCGTGGTTCGTGCCGTAATGAATCGCCACTCGCCAGCCGTCGTCTTTGAGGCGCAAAGCCGCCGCTCGGCCAATGCCGCGCGAGCCTCCGGTGACAAAAACAACCTCTTCTGACATTTCGCGCAACCTTGGCACCCGTTTGGACGTTTATACTCGTAAGATGAGCATAAAGCGGGCTCCCGGACGTACCGAACTAGGGTTTTTGCGAGTGTGGGCACTCGCCGGAGTGGGTTTCGCCACCATCGGATTGGGGTGGACCTTCGTCGCCGACTCCAGGGCCACCGACGCCGCCAACAAGGTCACCGTCTCGGTCTACATGAGCACCGACTGCCCCGTGGCCATGCGCACGGCCCCGCGCCTGGCGAAGCTGGAAACGGAATGGGAAGCCAAGGGCGTCGAGTTCACCGCGTACTTCCCCAATGAAGGCGAAACCCAGCGCCGCGTGGCCGACTACATGCGCGACCGCAAACTCGACTTCCCCTTCCGCCTCGATGTTGGCGGCAGCAAGGCGAAGTCATCCGGCGTGGAGATTGTGCCGACCGTGGTCGTCCGCCGGGGCGATGAATTGCTCTACCGCGGCCCGATGGATGACGCCAAGGTGACCGAGGAAGTGAAAACCCACTACCTCAAGGACGCCCTCACGGCGGCCCTGGATGGCAAAGAACCCAAGATCAAGGAAGCCGAAGCCTTTGGCTGCTACCTGATGGCCGGTGACCCGATTCCGACGATGGAGGAAGTGAACTACGCCGAGCACACCGCCGCCATCATCAACGACAACTGTTTGGTGTGCCACCGCCCGGGTGAGGTCGCGCCATTCTCTCTGGAAGGCTACGACAACGCCCGCAAGTGGAGCCGCATGATTGCCAAGGTTTCCAGCGAGCGCCGCATGCCGCCGTGGCTAGCCGTGGAGGGCGTGGGCGAATTCAGCCACGAAATGCGCCTGACCGAGCGAGAGATCGCTACGCTGGCGCAATGGGCGGAAGCCGGTGCCCCCAGCGGCGACCTGAGCAAAGCCCCGAAGGCCCCCGAGTTTCCGGTCGGTTGGCGTCTCGGCGAACCCGACATGCTGATCTCGATGCCCAAGCCGTTTAAGCTGGGCGATGATGGCCGCGACGAGATCTGGAACTTCGTCATCAAGCCGGACATCACTGAGCCGGTCTACGTGCAGGCCATGGACGTCAAGCCCGGCAATAAATCTGTGGTGCACCATGTCGCTGCCTTCATTGATGAAAAGGGCGCAAGCGAACGACTTCTGGAGGGTGGGCGCGACGGCGGCTACCAAACCTTTGGTGGACCTGGCTTTGCGCCAGATAACATGTTGGGCGCTTGGCTTCCTGGCTTACAGCCGGTTAGGATGCCTGAAGGTACAGGATTCTTGCTCAAGCCGGGAGCACGGATTGTAATGCAAGTGCACTACAGCAAAACAGGCCGCGAAGAAGTGGACCAATCAAAGATGGCCCTCTATTTTTCTAAGGAACCCGTAACTAAACCCACGCAAATGTCGTGGTTTGTTAATCCTGGAATCGTAATCCCACCGGGTGATCCGAGGGTCGAGTTCAAGCGAGTTCACACAATGCCTAAGGACGTCACACTTTACAGCCTGATGGCTCACATGCACCTGCTGGGCAAGGAAATGCACGCCACGCTTATCCACCCGGATGGCACCCGCGAGCGCCTGCTCTCGATTGATAAGTGGGACTTCAACTGGCAATTGAACTACATGCTAAAGGAGCCCAAGCTGATCAAGCGCGGCAGCAAGATCGAGATCGTGGCGGTGTTCGATAACAGCGAGGACAACCCTTCGAACCCGAGTTCCCCGCCGCGCGAAGTGCGCTGGGGCGAGGAGACCACCGACGAGATGATGGTGCTTCTCTTAGGACTACATATGCACCCATAGGGTATCCCTCGCACGCAGTAAAGAGCTTGCAAAGCAGTGCCTAGGCTCGCTATGCAAGCTCCTTTTTTCAACAGGAACTCTGATTCTTTTGGAATCAAATGGTAGCCTTGAGGCATGAGCACAAATCGGGCTCCCGGACGTACCGAACTAGGGTTTTTGCGAGTGTGGGCACTCGCCGGAGTGGGTTTCGCCACCATCGGATTGGGGTGGACCTTCGTCGCCGACTCCAAGGCCGCTGACGCCGCCAACAAGGTCACCGTCTCGGTCTACATGAGCACCGACTGCCCGGTGGCCATGCGCACGGCCCCGCGCCTGGCGAAGCTGGAAACGGAATGGGAAGCCAAGGGCGTCGAGTTCACCGCGTACTTCCCCAATGAAGGCGAAACCCAGCGCCGCGTGGCCGACTACATGCGCGACCGCAAACTCGACTTCCCCTTCCGCCTCGATGTTGGCGGCAGCAAGGCGAAGTCATCCGGCGTGGAGATTGTGCCGACCGTGGTCGTCCGCCGGGGCGATGAATTGCTCTACCGCGGCCCGATGGATGACGCCAAGGTGACCGAGGAAGTGAAAACCCACTACCTCAAGGACGCCCTCACGGCGGCCCTGGATGGCAAAGAACCCAAGATCAAGGAAGCCGAAGCCTTTGGCTGCTACCTGATGGCCGGTGACCCGATTCCGACGATGGAGGAAGTGAACTACGCCGAGCACACCGCCGCCATCATCAACGACAACTGTTTGGTGTGCCACCGCCCGGGTGAGGTCGCGCCATTCTCTCTGGAAGGCTACGACAACGCCCGCAAGTGGAGCCGCATGATTGCCAAGGTTTCCAGCGAGCGCCGTATGCCGCCGTGGCTGGCCGTGGAGGGCGTGGGCGAATTCAGCCACGAAATGCGCCTGACCGAGCGAGAGATCGCTACGCTGGCGCAATGGGCGGAAGCCGGTGCCCCCAGCGGCGACCTGAGCAAAGCCCCGAAGGCCCCGAGTTTCCGGTCGGTTGGCGTCTCGGCGAACCCGACATGCTGATCTCGATGCCCAAGCCGTTTAAGCTGGGCGATGATGGCCGCGACGAGTACTGGAACTTCGTCATCAAGCCGGACATCACTGAGCCGGTCTACGTGCAGGCGATGGATGTCAAGCCTGGCAACAAGGCCGTGGTGCACCACGTCATTGCCTTCATCGATGAGAAAGGCGTGAGCGACAAACTGCTAGAAGGCGGGCGCGATGGCGGCTACCAAACCTTTGGCGGACCGGGCTTCATTCCCGATAACGCCCTGGGCGGCTGGGCGCCGGGACTGCAACCGGAACGCTTACCCAAGGGGGCGGGCTTCCTGCTCAAGCCAGGCGCGCGCATCGTGATGCAAGTGCACTACAGCAAGTCCGGGCGTGAGGAAGTGGACCAAACCAAAATGGCCCTCTACTTTGCCAAGGAGCCGGTGACCATGCCGACGGAGATTGCCTGGCTGGCCAACCCCGCCATCCGCATCCCGGCGGGCAACGCCAAGGTCGAATTCAAGCAGACCATCCCACTGCCGGTGGACGTCACGCTTTACAGCCTGATGCCGCACATGCACCTGCTGGGCAAGGAAATGCACGCCACGCTGATCCACCCGGACGGCACCCGCGAGCGCCTGATTTCGATCGACAAGTGGGACTTCAACTGGCAACTCAACTACATGCTGAAGGAACCCAAGCTGATCAAGCGCCGGAGCCGCATCGAAATCGTGGCGGTGTTCGATAACAGCGAGGACAACCCTTCGAACCCGAGTTCCCCGCCGCGCGAAGTGCGCTGGGGCGAGGAGACCACCGACGAGATGATGTTGCTGGTCGCCGGGGTACACATTCACTTGCCGGGCGGGGCGCGCAGAGCGGGCTCCCTCTAGGCCGAGTGAGTGAAACCTTGAGCGTAGTCGTTGTGATTCCGGCCCGAATGGGCGCAACTCGTTTCCCGGGCAAGCCGTTGGTGGATTTGCTCGGGAAACCGATGGTCCAGTGGGTGTGGGAAGCCTGTACCAAGTCCGGGATTTCGTCAGAAATCTACATCGCCACGCCGGATGAGGAGATTCAGGCCGCCGCCGAGGGCTTTGGCGCACGCGTCATCATGACTCGCCACGACCACGTGAGCGGTACCGACCGCATCGCCGAAGTTGCCACCAAGGTGCCGGGCGATATTTTCCTCAACGTGCAGGGCGATGAGCCCTTGGTGCAAGCCGGCAGCATTGCCGCCGCCGCCCATCCCCTGGTGGCCGATTCCAGCCTGCAAATGGGCAGCGTATGGACGGAGTGCCCTGAGGATGAATACGACAACCCGGCCGTGGTGAAGGTGGTGACCGACCTCGCCGGCGATGCCCTTTACTTCTCCCGCCACTGCATCCCCTTCCCGCGCAACCCGCGCGTCGGCATCGTGAAGAAGCACCTCGGCATCTACGCCTACCGACGCGAGCCGCTCCTGGCCTTCAACACCTGGGGCGCCAGCGAACTGGAGCGCACCGAGCAACTGGAGCAACTGCGCTTTATGGAGCACGGGGTGCGCATCCGCATGAGCCAAGGCGCGGGCAGCGAACTGGCCGTGGATACGCCGGAGCAAGCCGATCAAGTCCGCGAAATGATGGCCGCGCGGGGCTACGGCGCGTAGCCGTCCGCCCCCTCCTTGCGAGTACAATAAACGTTCGGAGCTCAAGGGCGAGCAACGACCTTTTGATGCGCCATGGAGGCACCCTCGGCCTACAACGATGCGCGAGTGGTTGCCGCTCGCGAGAAGCTTGCAAGCAAGTTCCGGGAGCTACGCCCGGACCACGAGGACACGCGCATTATGGCGGCCATGGACTTGGCCGCGACCGCCCACGATGGCCAATTCCGCCGCAGTGGCGAACCCTACGTCACCCACCCCGTTGAAGTCGCGCTGATCTGCCTCGAACTTCGGCTCGATAACGATGGCATCATCGCCGCCCTCCTCCACGATGTCATCGAGGACACCGAGGTCACCAATGCGGAGGTGCGCGCCCAGTTTGGGGAGGACGTGGTGCAACTGGTGGAGGGCGTCACCAAGCTCGAAAAGGGCGTGCGGCTCGACGGTACTGCTAACCAGGCCGCCCGGGCCGAAACCCTGCGCGCCGCCGAGAGCCTGCGCAAGATGCTGATCGCGATGTCGCTCGACATCCGCGTGATGATCATCAAGTTGGCCGACCGGCTGCACAACATGCGCACGCTGGACAGCATGCCGTCCGATCGGCGCATCCGCATCGCGCAGGAGACTATGGATGTCTATGCTCCCTTGGCCGCGCGGCTCGGGATTTGGCAGATCAAGTGGCAGCTAGAAGACCTCTCGTTCAAGGTCTTGCACCCCAAGGAGTTTCGGGAAATCACCGAGGCGGTGGCGAAGTCTCGGCAGCACCGCGAAGACGAACTCAAGGAATCGATCCGGATTCTGAAAGAGCGGCTGGAATCCAAGGGCTTGCACAACACCCAGGTCATCGGGCGGCCCAAGCACCTCTACAGCATCTTCAACAAGGTCGTCAAGCAGGGCATCCCGTTCGAGCAGATTTACGACCTCATTGCCCTGCGCGTCATCGTGAGTCAGCCTTACGAGTGCTATCTCGCGCTGGGCTACGTCCACGATCTGTGGCTGCCCATGCAGGGCTTGTTTAGCGACTACATCAGCGCCCCCAAGCCCAACGGCTACCAAAGCCTGCACACTAAGGTGATTGGCCCCCACGGCGAGCCGATCGAGGTGCAGATCCGCACCCGTGAAATGCACGAGATTGCGGAATACGGGGTGGCCGCCCACTTTGCATACAAAGAAGGCGAACGGGCCAATGTGCGGGGCGAGGCGATTGCGGAACTGCGCAAGCAGATTGCCGACTGGTCAAACGATTCCTCGAACTCGCGCGAATTCCTCAAGGCGGTCTCCACCGACTTTTTCAGCGAACAGGTGTTCGTGTTTACGCCCAAGGGCGACGTTTTGGACCTCCCTGCGGGATCGACTCCGATTGACTTCGCGTTCCGGGTCCACACCGATCTCGGGCTCATCACGGTGGGCGCCAAGATCAACGGGCGCATTGTGCCGCTGAGCACCAAGCTCCAAAACGGGGACCGGGTGGAATTGGTGACCCGGCGTGACGCCCAGCCCAGCCTGGACTGGCTGGAGTTTGTGCAAAGTCAGCACGCCCGCAGCAAGATTCGGGCGTACTTCCGGCGCCGCAACCGCGCCGAGAACACCTCGCGCGGCAAGGAAGCCATTGAAGCCGAACTGAAGCGGCTGGGGCTGGAACCCCGCGCCCTCACGGCGGATGATTCCGTGCAAAAGGTGCTCGTCCACTTCAAGCAAGTGGACAACGTGGCCGACCTCTTTGCTCGGGTGGGTGAGGGCCTGGTTTCGGTGCAAAGCGTGGCCATGCGCCTGCGGGAGCTTGTGCGCCCCGAAGTCCCAGCCGAAGCCAAGGATCCCTTCCGGCTCAAAGGTAGCCGCGCGACCCAGGAGGCCCGCACCAGCATGGAAGGCGTGCTCTCGCGCCGGGCGCGCTGCTGCCTGCCCGTGCCCGGGGATGACGTTGTGGCCTATGTATCGCGGGGGCGCGGCTTGCTCATTCACCGCCGGGTGTGCCCGGATGCTATGGCGCTCATGGACAAGGAGCCGGAGCGCATGACCGGCCTGGACTGGGAGCCCGACGACAACGTTTACGACGTGGTGCTCATCGTGGTCACCCTGAACCGACCGGGCTTGTTGGGTGAGATTTCGAGCCTGCTGGGTGAGCTAAAGACCAACATCAGCGCCGTGAAGGCCAAGACCGGCCCCACCGCCGAGATCAGCCTGCAGATTGACGTGCGCGACAGCAAGCACCTGCAGCACGTGATGAATCAGATCGGGCAGATGAGCGACGTGATCTCGATTCTGCGGGCGTTCGGGCGGGGCAAATTTAAGTGAGGGTGCTTCGTTGAGGGCGATTGTCCAGCGCGTGCAGTGGGCGCGGGTAAGCGTGGATGGCGCCGTGGTGGGGCATTGCGGCCCCGGGCTGATGGTGCTGGTAGCGGCCCACCGCGACGACACCCCGGCCGACATTGCCACCGTGGCCAAGCGGGTGGCCAATCTGCGCATTTTCAACGATGCTGAGGGCCGGATGAACCTGGCCCTGGCGGACCTGCCGCCCACTGAGGAACCCGAGATTTTAGCAATCTCGAACTTTACGCTCTACGGTGACACCACCCAGCGGCGGCCCAGCTTTGTGCTGAGTGCGCCGTATCAGCCGGGGGAGCGAGCGTTTGGCGAGTTCGTGGAGGCGCTGCGCGGGCACGGCCGCACGGTGAGCACGGGCGTGTTCGGCGCAGACATGAAGGTGGAGCTGCTGAACGACGGCCCGGTGACGGTGATCGTGGATCAGGTTTCAGAGAACAACCAAAGTTGATCTCCTATGTCAAAATCATTCTTAAGGGTTGCCGAGGAGAAGCTAGCGGTCTCAAAGTTTCCTGGACGGTGTTATAGATGCAAGCCGTGATCTCAACCGTTAAATGGGCAAAGGCGAAAGTCGACGGGCAAGTCGTTGCCGAATGTGGCGTGGGGTACATCCTCTTGGTTGAGGGGCATGCTGAGGATACGCCCGACATCTACGAGCTGATTTCGGAACGTGTCATCCACATGCAGTTGTTCTATGACTTTGAACGCCATGTGAGCGAGGGATTGTGGCAACTCCCGCCTACGGATGAACCTGAGATCCTTGCCGCGCCGTACTACTCCCTGCGAGACCCTGACTGGCGTTTCATGGGTTTTAAGGACCGATCCGAATATGAACCCCATGACCGAGGAATCTCAGAACTCGTCACCATCCTCCGAGCCAAGGGTCGACGAGTGAGCATGGTCGAATTCGGCACGATGGTTGACTTGGAGTTCGAATCTACGCGCACAAGCGCCCAAATCGGGATAAAACCCAAGAAAAAGGCTGCCACAGACTCAAAGCCGAAGAAATCTAAGGACCCCCAAAAACACAAGACCCCTCCCGGACGGAAGGGGTACCTTATGCTTTCGGACTACAGGGAGGTCAGGAGTTCATCGCCGACCCGTCCGAAGGAGTGAGTTACTAAAACCCACGACCTCCCTTGCGCATGTTACTGTCACTCATTTGATTGAATGCCACCTCCTTTCTAGTATTAGCCCGCCTCGCGCGATGCGGACTTACTTATCTGTACGTTCGGCGGGGGTGGAAAGTGTCTCGTTCTTCTTCTCCGCCTCATCCAGCCGCTGAATCGCCGACTCAAAACTGCGCCGCACGGCCCCGGGCGTCATCGAGAGCGCGGTCATCGCCTTGGGGTGCCCCACCACGATGCTGAGCGACTGCGAACCTTCTGGCTCAAAGGCGTTGCCAATCATCAGCACACTGCCGCCATCGCGCCAAAACGCATAACGGAACTTCCCTTGCCCAATCGTCTCGTCGGGATAACCGAAGTAACCGGAATAGCGGTCGATGGCGGACTGCACCGCATTGTCTTCCACCCCTTCTTCGGTCGTCATGGCCAGCACGATTCGGTCTTCCAGGCTAATCACCGAGGCCGATACCGCCGTATCCGTCCAACCCCGGCTCACAAACGTTTTGCCAAACCCGGGGGGCACATCGCTGGAATCGTAAGCCCGGCGCGGCTTGGGCAAATACGCCCGGAAGTTGGCAATGCTATCGCCCACCGCTAGCCTTCCGCCTTCGGGCATCAGGGCAAGGCGCGTGTCGCTAAAGTCACCCGGATACTCAAGATCGAGTTCCGGTTGCGTGCTCTTGGCCACCGAGACGGGCTCCGGAGCGGCGCAACCCGCCCCCAACCCCGCCACCAGGCTAATCAATAGCCAGGATGCGGTAGCGCTGGGTGCCGGCCGGGGCTTCCACTTCAATTTCATCGCCAACGTTTTTCTCCAAGAGGGCCGCGCCCATCGGTGAGGTAATGCTGATTCTATCCTCCAGGGGGTCCGCTTCGAAGGCTCCCACGAGGTCAATAGTGAGTTCGCCACCCCATTCGAGGTCAGCGAGCTTGACCCGCGAGCCCAAGTGCGCGCCGCTCATCTGCGAGGGATCAATGACCTTTGCAAATTGGAGCGTCTTTTCGAGATCGGCAATGCGGCCTTCCAGGCGCTGTTGGTTGAGCTTGGCCTCGTGGTACATCGCGTTCTCGCGGAGGTCACCGTGCGATTTGGCTTCGCGGATGTTATCGGCGATGCGCGGACGCTCCACCATCTTCAACATCTCCAGCTCCTTGGCGAGCTTGTCGTACCCTTCACGACTTAGCATCACTTCGTCGGCCATAATCACCCTAGTCTAACATGGTTGGCACGCCCGAGTCAGGTCAGGTTCGCCTGGGAGTGGTGATTGTCAGCTACAACACCAAACACCACCTGCGTGCCTGCCTGGAATCGTTGGGCGAGGCCGATGAGGTCATCGTGGTGGACAATGCCAGCCGTGATGGCAGCCCCGAGATGGTGGCCGCCGATTTTCCTAACGTTCGGCTGATTGCCAACGCTAAGAATCGCGGTTTTGGCGCGGCCAACAACCAAGGCCTGGACGCGATGACCAGCGAGCTGGCCTTGCTGCTGAATTCCGATGCCACCGCCACCTCCGGGGCGTTGGGCGAGTTGCGAGAGGTCATGAGCGACCCGAGCGTGGTGGCGTGTGGCGGGCAGCTGCAGTTCCCGGATGGCCGAGTGCAGGCGTCGTGTTGCGCCCCCCTCACCCTGTGGGCCGTGGCGTGCGAGCAGTTCCTTTTCGAGAAGCTGTTCCCGCGCTCAAAGTTCTTTTCCCCGTATTGGCTGACGCACCGGTTGCTGGCGCAGGGGCCAGGCCCGCACGAGGTGGCCCAGGTGATGGGGGCTTGCCTGTGTTTGCGGCGGGTGGAACGGTTTGATGAGCGATTTTTCCTCTACTGCGAGGACACGGAGCTTTGCCACCGGCTTCAACGGCACGGAAAGGTTTTTTATGTGCCTGCGGCCGTATTCACGCACGCCCTGGGGGCCAGTAGCGCCGGAACCCGCTGGCAAGCCGTCGCCCGCTATAACCGGGGCAAAGAGCTTTACTTTAAGCTTCACCATGGCCCGCTGGCGGCCTTTGAGTGTTGGAGCCTCAACCGCGAGGGGGCGCTTTTGCGGTTGCTGGGGTACTTGGGGCTATGCCTGGTACGCCCGCGCCGGGCGTGGCCGCATGTGCAGATGTGGGCGAAGGTTTTGTGCGCGCCGGTGAAGGGGCCTGCCCTGCCCCCGGATGCCCAGCCTTAAGCCGTGCCGGACTCGTAAGCGTCCAGCACCGTCAGCGGGTCGCCTTCTTGCTCCACCTGGCCATCCTTGAGCCAAATGCAGCGGTCGGACACTTGCAGCACATCTTCCCGGTCGTGACTGACGAAGAGGATCGTGCCGTTCTTCTGCTTGAACTCCTCGATGAATGCAAAGCACTTGCGTTCGAAGGCGAAGTCCCCCACCGCCAGCACTTCATCCACGATGAGGATGTCGGCATCCACATGGGCGGCGATGCTAAAGCCCAGGCGCGCCAGCATGCCGCTACTGTAGGTGCGCACGGGCGCGTCACGGTACTTTTCGAGCTCTGCGAAGGCGAGGATCGGCTCGATGCGAGCGGTCGCTTCCTTGCGGCTGAGCCCCAAAATCATGGCATTGAAGAGGGCGTTTTCTTGGCCGGTGAGGTCGGGGTGAAAGCCGGCGCCTAGCTCGAGGAGCGGTGCAATGCGGCCATTGATGGTGATGGTGCCGGAGGTGGGCTTATAAACCCGAGCCAGCAGGCTGAGCAGGGTGCTCTTCCCCGCCCCATTGCGGCCCACCAGGGCCACGCACTCACCGCGCTTGACCTCGATGGTCAACCCGCGCAGCACTTTGAGTTCTTCCAGTTGGCGGCGCTTCCACCAAAGCAGAGCCGTTTTGAGGCTGGCCGACCCACTGTGGCTGAGGAGGAACTCCTTGTGGATATCCTGGATGTGAATCGCGATTTCTGTGCTCATGGGCGCTCCACAAACCTCCACTTCATGCGGTTGAACAGGGCGTAGCCCCCGAAGAAGAACGCGAGCGTGATGGCCACCGTGACGCCGAACATCGGCCAGTTCATCGGCAGCATGGGAATCAGGCCTTCCCCGCCGCCCGGGTCAATCTTGCCCATCGGCACCAGGGTCTTCTTGTAGGCCGTCACCAGCATCGCCATCGGGTTGGCGTGGTACAGGTTATAGAGCAACATCCCGTACGGTTTGTCCTTGAGCGCGTAAAAGACATTTTCGCTAAAGTACATCACCGGAGTAAGGAAGAAGAAGATGTAAAGAAGCAGACTGACGGCGTACTTCACATCCTCATAAAACACGTTGAGAGCCGAGATGATGAACGCCATCCCCGCCGTTAGCATAAAGGTGATGACCAAGAGCACGGGGAGGAACAGCATCCGCCACGTGAAAGGCGACACCTCAAAACCGTACGTAGCATAAATGACGAACAGGAAAATGAAGAAGATCGGGAGGCTGAGGAGGAGGTGGATGAAGTTGCTGATGACCGACGCCAGCGGCAAAATCTCCCGGGGGAAATACACCTTCTTGACTACCGGCAACGAGATCAAGACGCTCTGCGCGGAGTCCAGCACCGCCAGCTGAATAAACTGATAAGGGAGATAGGCCGCCAGCACGTACGCCGAGAAGTTAGGCGTATCGTTGCGCAAAAACACCTTAAACACTAACCACATCACCAGGATGGTGGCCAGCGGCATCAAAAGCGACCAAACAAAACCCAGAACACTGTTCTTGTAGCGAATCTTCAGTTCGCGCTCCACCATCGCGAACAAAAGTTCACGAAAGCGCCACAGTTCTTGAAATTCGCTTCGCATGGTCGCTGCCCTTAGCCGGGGATCACTCCCAGTTGTTCAATGCGCGGCTGGGCGGCAATCAGGGCCTGCGTGTAGGGTTGCTGCGGGTTCTCGAACAGCGACTCCGAGGGCCCCTGCTCCACAATCTTGCCGTTCTGCATCACGATCACGCGATCTGCGAGGTATCGCACCGTGCCGAGGTCGTGGCTGATGTAGAGGAACGCACTGCCGAGTTCGGCGCGAATATCTTGCAGTAGGTTCAAAATTTGCGCCTGCACGCTCAGGTCTAGCGCGGCCGTGGGTTCATCGCAGATCACCAGCGGGGGCCGCAAGGCCAGCGCCCGGGCAATGGCGACGCGCTGCCGCTGGCCGCCGCTCATCTCGTGCGGGTACCGCGTGGCAAAGGCCGGCTCCAATCCCACGCTGGTCAATAGCGCCGGCACATCGAGGGTCTTGCCCATCAAGTCGGCAGGCTCACGCACAATGCGCTCCACGCGCCACCGGGGGTCAATGCTGGCGTAGGGGTCTTGCCACACCATGCCCACCCGCTCGGCCAAGCGCGCACGCACTCCGGTTTGCACCTCGCCATGGAATTCCACCTGCCCTGACTTCAGCGGCTGCAAGCCCAAAATCGCCCGGGCCAAGGTGGTTTTGCCCGAACCCGATTCGCCCACCACGGCCACGGTTTCGCCCGGTTCCACCTCCATGCTCACGCCATCCAGGGCGCGGGTGCCACCGGCAAACTCAACCACGGCATCGATGACTTTCAGCATGATTCCTCCGGCTCATCGGGATAGATCCTTCCCCACACAAACCGCTCGGAAACCTTGTGCAAGAAGTCGTCCTCCGTCACACGCACCAGTCGCGTCACGCGGGGAGATAAAACTACTTTCACCAGGTCACCGCTCAGCAAAGTCAGGCGGGAATGCCCGTCGCAGGATAAGACGGCATCGCCCCGGGTTTCGACGCGGATCTCCGCCACCGCATCTGCCCCCAGCACGATGGAGCGCGCCCCGAGGGCGTGCGGCATGATGGGCGACATCACGAGACAAGGCACCGAGGGGTGCACAATCGGCCCGCCCGCCGAGAGGTTGTAGGCCGTAGACCCCGTGGGCGTGGCAATCATCACCCCGTCCGCTGGGTACCGCGCGAGCGGAATCCCGTTCACTGCCACCTCAAAGGTCAAGAGGCGGGTAGTGGCGGCCCGCGTCACGGCCGCTTCGTTCAGAGAGTGCAGAGAGGCCACATGGTGGCCGTCGCGTTCCAGGTCCGTTTGCACCATGGCGCGCTCGTCCAGCACAGCCGCTCCATCGAGAACTCGTCGAATCACGTTGTGGCGCGCATCCGGCGGGCAGGCGCATACAAACCCGAAGCGGCCAAAGTTCACGCCCAAAAGCGGCGTTCCTTGGCGGCTCACTAGGTGCGCGGCCCGAATCAGGGTGCCATCCCCGCCGAGGCACACGACCAGATCACAGTCGCCGATGCGCGTGGGGTCTAAAGCGGGCAAACCCGAAAGCTCAGCGGCTTCGGGTTCGACCAAGGCTTCAACGCCTTCGGCCCGCAACCAAGACACCGTTTCTTTGGCGGCATCAATGGCTACGGGCCGAAATGTGTTGACGATGAAATGAACGCGCAATCTTAGCCTTCGGCGGACTTCATTCGCTGAAGGTTTCGTTTGGCGTCGGCGAAGTTGGGATCGATGCGCAGGGCCTGTTCCAGGACCAAGATCGCTTCTGCCCGCTTGTTCAACCGTTCCAGCGTGACCGCAAGGTTATTGTACGCCGCAACGAAGTTCTTGTCCACATTCATGGCCTTTCGGAACATCTGTTCCGCCGAACCATTCTCGGCTTGCAGCAGGTGCCACAGGCCCATCCCGTTCAGCGCGTGAGCGTTGTTGGGAGCGGATTGAAGGATCGTCGCGTAGTGGAATCGAGCTTGCTGAGTCTCACCGAGCGCCCAAAGGCCATTGGCGAGGTCCAGACGGAGATCGTTGCGGCTGGGGTTCGCTCGCACCAGTTCGCGCCAGATTTCCACGGCTTGGGCGGTCTCACCCAGTCGGCTGAGGGAGGCGGCCAAGTTGATTTTGGCGGATTGGCTGGCCGGGTCAAGGCGCATCAATTCGCGGAAAAGCACCGTGGCTTCGCCAAACTCGCCGCGTTGGTACAGCAACAAGCCAAGGTTGTTCAGCGTGTCCAGGTCCTCGCCATCCAGTTCGTAAGCGCGGCGGTAGGCCGCCTCGGCTCCCGCCGCCTCCCCCGAGGCGTGACGCATCACACCCAGGTTAAACCAGTAGTCGGCGCGGTCGGCCATGGCCTGCTGCACACTATCCAACACGCGCAGGGCATCACCGGTTTTGCCTTCGCGGTGGAGCGATTCAGCCAGCGAGAGCGCTAGGTCCTTCGATTCGCTGCCATTGTTCATGGCGCGCTGAATGTAGGTGGCACTGCGGCTGTCGCCCGCCTTAAGCAGTGCGATCGCCGCATTGCGGGCCATCACATCGTTGTCCGGCTTCAGGTCGCTGGCCTTCACGTAAGCGTTGGCCGATTCTTGCATCTGGCCGTTGTTTTCGTAGGCGCGACCGAGGTTGTTCCAGGTGAAAGCATCCTGCGGTTTCAAGTTAGAGGCGCGAGTAAAGGCCCGCACGGCTTCCGCATCCTGGTTCACGGCCATCAAGCTGACGCCGAGGTTGTACCAAGGCTCAAAGATGTCCGGGCGAACGTTGGTCATCGAGCGATAAACCGCAATAGCCTCGCTGTGACGGGCAGGATCCGAGCGCAAATACGCCGTACCCAAATTGTTGAGAATTTCTAGATCGTTCGGGCTGAGCGTGCGAGCACGTTCCAGCATCGCCACCGCGCGGGGCACATCGCCTCGCTCCAGAGCGAGGAAACCGAGCCAAGAAAGCGCAGCGCGGCTGTTGCCGTCCTTCTCCAGCAGCGCGGCGAAGATCGTTTCGGCTTCACTGCGGCGGTCGGTGTTCAGCAGGGCCACGCCCAGGTTCACCAATGTGTCCACATCGCCCGGATTCTTTTCGTCGGCCTTGCGGAGTAGCGGGATCGCCTTTTCGTACTCTTCCTGCTCGTTGTAGATCGAACCCAGGACCGCCATGGCATCCACGCGGTCCGGTTGCAGGGTGAGGAGTTGCTCGAGGGCGTGGATGGCTTCCCCATTGCGGCTGACGCGGCGGTAGGCCAGCGCCAAATCGTTCCAGGAGCGGGCATCATTGACGTCCACGCGGACGGCTTCTTCCAGCAACACCACGGCATCGGCCGGGCGGTTCGCCTTCAGATAAAGGTGGGCGAGCCAGTTACGGGTCGGGGCATCCATCGGATGCTTGGTGCGGGTTTCCTCAAGGAGCGTAATGGCGCCTGAGAGGTCCCCTGCTTCAAATTTCGCGATCGCTTCTCTGACCTTCATCGACGCCTCGCGGTTGCCCACGGGGGGTGCCGGCACGGTGTTTTCTTGAATCGTGAACGCACTTGCCGTGGCCGGTCCGACGACAATCGCGCTGGCCAACACAAGCGGCCCCTTCCAACCCTTTCGATTCAACATTATCTTTGTACGAGGACTCCGCCCAAACTCAAATGAGCCGGCAACTCGTTAGTTTAGTCCATTCCTTGGCATGAACGGTGCCAAAGGCTGTGGAAACTAGTAATCCATCTAGGAAGGTTAGAGAATTCCGGCCCTTTGGTACGCCGCACGCAGCTTATCTACGGTTTGCGTGAGCGTCGTTCCGAGTTCATCCAGATGTAGGACAACGTCTTGGGTGGCGGTCATTTCTCCCACCGGGTAAACCGCCAATGCGCCCGGGCAAGATGCCAAAACTTCCTGTTCCGATTCCGTTGCATAAGCAAAAACCACCCAACCCGGATGCTCCCCAAAGGCCACCGCATCAGCGCGACTGAGACCCTCGGTTACCGCCGAATTGAGCACGACCATGAGCCCTCGATCCGAGGCCATCGCCATCTCGGCCAGCGTGACAGCCAGGCCGCCGTCGGTCACGTCGTGGGCGGCCGCCAGCAGACCTCTCTCCACGAGGCTGGGCAACCATTGTTGCAGGGCAATCTCGGCGTCCAGGTCCGGGCGACACGGCACGCCGTCTTCGTTGCCACACACTGACCAGGCATAGAGGCTGGCCCCGAGGCCTTGCTGCACGTATTCGGTGCCCGTGGGCCGCACCAGCGCGAGGCGATAGTTTCCGGCACCAACGCCCATGCCAATCCGTTGCTCGGCGCGCTCCAGCACGCCCACCGCACCCATCATCGGGGTCGGCAGGATCTCCAGCGTCGAGCCATCGGCGTACTTGGTCTCGTTATAGAAGCTCACGTTGCCGCTTACCACCGGCACCCGGAAGACTTCACTCGCATCAGCGATGCCGCGCACCGCCCGCTCAAACTGCCAGAACACCTCGGGCCGCTGCGGGTTGCCAAAGTTCAGGCCATCGGTGAGGGCTACTGGGCGCGCGCCCACGCAGGCCAGGTTGCGGCAGACTTCCGCCGTCGCTAGTTGTCCGCCCGCAAAGGGGTCCGCCATTGTCCAGCGGGCATTGCCATCAATCTTGGTGGCCAGGCCCTTGCTTGTGCCCTCGGGGGCAATCACCGCCGCGTCGCCCACGCCGGGCACTAGGGCCGTGTGCGCCTGCACCTGGTGGTCGTACTGCCGGTAGATGTTCTCCTTGCTGGCCACATCCGGGTGGCTCATCAGGGTCAGCCAGGCTTGGTTGAGGTCGGGAGCCATGAGGTCGTCGGGGTTCCAGGCTTGGCGTTGCAAGAAGGCGGCAGGTTCCACGGGGGTTTGGTAGTACGTCGGGCAACCGTCGGTAAAAATGTCGGCCGGCATGTCCACTTCCGTGTGGCCGTGCCGGGTGATGCGCACCCAACCGTCGTCGGTCACGTGGCCGATCACCACCGCCGGTAGCCCCCACTTTTGGAAGACTTCAATGACTTCCTGTTCGCGACCGGGGTGAGAAACGGCCAACATGCGCTCTTGGCTTTCGCTCAGCATGATTTCGTAGCCCGTCATGCTGGGGTCGCGCAGAGGCACCTTGTCCAGGTCCACCACCATGCCCACGCCCCCTTTGGCCGACATCTCCGTGATGCTGCAGGTCAGCCCGGCCGCGCCCATATCCTGAATGCCGACAATCGCGCCGGTTTGCAGGGCCTCGAGCGTCGCTTCAATAAGTGACTTCTCGGCGAAGGGGTCGCCAATTTGCACGTTCGGGCGCTTGTCTTCGCCCTCCTCGTCCATCTCTACGCTGGCAAACGATGCCCCGTGGATGCCATCGCGCCCGGTGGCGCTGCCGAGGTAGATGACAGGGTTCCCCGTCCCCTTGGCCGAGGCGCTGGCGACTTCATCGGTCTTTACCAGGCCCACGCACATCGCATTCACCAGCGGGTTACCGCTGTAGCGCGGGTGGAAGTTCACTTCGCCCGCCACCGTCGGCACGCCCACACAGTTGCCGTATCCAGCAATGCCCGCCACCACGTGCTCCAGCAAGTGCCGGTTGCGCGCCACCGTCGCCCCATCCTCTTGCCCGGGCGTGATCGAACCGAAGCGGAGAGAGTTCAGCAGGGCCACCGGCCGCGCCCCCATGGTAAAGATATCGCGGATGATGCCACCCACACCCGTGGCAGCACCCTGGTAGGGTTCCACCGCGCTGGGGTGGTTATGGCTTTCCACCTTCAGCACCACGCCCAGGCCATCGCCAATCGGCACGACGCCCGCGTTCTCCAGCCCCTCGCCCTCAATCGCCTTTTTGTATTCGGCAAAGTAAGCCAGCACCGGGCGGGAGTACTTGTAGCCGCAGTGCTCGCTCCACATCACCGAGATCATGCCGAGTTCGGTCATTCGCGGCTCGCGCCCCATTTGCTCCGTCAAGAGTCGGTACTCTTCGTGGGTGAGTCCCATGCTGAGATACAAATCGGGGGTGATGGCGCCCATGCCTTGGATGTTATCTCTCGCCGCCCTCTTGGCGGCGGGCCTGCTGGGAGGTTGCACTCGTTCTCAGCCGTTCATCGGCAAGTGGCAGGGCGAGCGCACCGACATTTTGAAGGGCGATGAATCCCCCACCGCCAACACTTTGCGCATCGTCGAGGTGGAGATCAAACGGGACGGCACGTTTGTTTACACCTCGGCGGGCTTTCCCGCTACGGGCACGTTCCGCCCCGGCAACGGCGGGCTCTTGCTCGATGTAAAAGAGGTGATGGGGCGTAGCATCGAGTCTATGGGTTCATCGGCGGTCAGCCAGTTCCGTCCGCTGGAGGTTCGCCGCGTGGATGACACGACTATCGAAATCCGCGACCCCGGCGGGGTGGACCGAAGCTGGATTCAACTCAAAAAAGTTGCGGAACCCGCAACCTCACCTTAAGAGACTGCGTAGGCCCCTTATATGGGTGTGTTTTTGTCGGCCGCGCTCCTCATCACGCTTTCGTTAGCGGGCCTTCATCATGCTCACCATAACATCATGCGGTGGCGCCGAGAGGCCCGCATCACCTGGCAGCAGATTGACCGGCTGATTGAGCAGCGCAATACCGCCGATGACCCGATCACGCTCGCCCACGTGGAACGAAAGATCGACGACGTAGCCCAGTTCCACAATCGCACGGTGCACGCCGCCAATCGCGAAATGGGCACTCTTAGTGGCCGGCTTGTAAGCCACATGCGCGGCCTGCGCAAGCTCTCGCCCTACACGCCCGCTCACCGCATTCCTCCGCCGTCTCAATCGGACGCCTGAAGCCCCCAACCCCCCAGAAAGATCAAAGGCGCACCGGACCCGAAGGTCAGGCACGCCTATGGTTCGTTTCGCCAGTGTCGAGAGGTTAAGCCGCGCGACGCTCGGACTCACGCGACTCGTTCTCGACGAGATGCAAATGAGCGACGGTAATCGGCTCCGGCTGAGCGGTGACGGCCATGACGAGATAGAAAGCAATCGCTCCCGCCATGTAGATAGTGGCAAATAGGGCAAGGCCCATGGTCACCATATTTGGCAATCTTTAGAAAACCTTTAGCCCGTAGCCTTACCAGAACCGTTGAGGACCTGGGTGGGGTTGACCCCGAACCGCTGGGAGAAGCACCGACTGAAGTGGGGCAAGGACCGGAAACCAACTGCGCTGGCCACACAGTGGACAGGGATTCCGCCGGCCTTCAGCATCTCCATCGCCCGCTCTAAACGCACCGACATGATGTATTTGGCGAAGGGCTGGCCCGTTTGCGCGCGAAACTTGGCCCGGAAGTGGCTGGTGCTGAGGCCCACGCGCTGCGCCAACTCGGCATCGTCCATGTTTTGCCCCAGGCTGTCTGCGATGAGCCGAATCGCTTGTTGGATCGGATCCACGGCCCGCTCATGAGGCTCCAGGAGCCCCTCCAGCACTTCGCGGATCCACCGCATGGCCGTGGCCGAGACTTCTTCACGGGTGGTCTGCACATCCAGATCGCGCGCCGCTTGCAACTGCACGAGGTGTAGTGAGCGCGGCGCACCGGACTCCAAGAGCGCCGCCGAGATTGCCCCCAGGAACAGCAGGGCCAGCCCCTTGGCTTCGTCCAGGTTGGTGGTGCGCAGGAGCCCCTGGGCAAACTGATCGAGAGCGCGTTCCAGGCGCACGGGGTCGCGCTGGCGCACAATGGTGGCCACTTCTTCGATGCTGACCCGTCCGCCTTGACCCCGGAACGGGCAAACGATGGGCTGCTCGACGGCCACGAACACGTCACACCAAAGAAAACTGGCGCCCGCCTCGGCCACGTGGAAGGCCAAGGAGCGCAAGTGTCCCGGACGCTGCAGGGGCAAATCAAAGAGATCGAGCCTAACCGCCTGCCCCCCGACGTCCATCACGCCCACCGTACGCACCTTCACTCCATCTTCGAGGCTTGCGGAACGGGGTTCGAGGCTGGTGGCCTCGATGACGTGACTCCCGAGCCGGAGTGCGTGCTCTTCGGTGCGGCCATCCTCGAAGGCGAGACGCCAATGCCCCAGAACCTGCCCCGGGGCTAAGTCGGAAGTAAAAAGCGCGGCCACCCCCAGGATGGTGAGGCCCACCGCTGGGCCTTCGGCGCGCGGCGCATCAAACGCCAACACCTTGGGGAGCCCCCGGGCGGGATGGCGCGCTGAATTGCCGCCCCAACTTTGCCAAGGCACTGCCTTGGTGAGGGGAAGGCCAAGGCCCGAACCGCTGAGAGGGCAGTTCGGGCCAAAGGCGGGCCGAGCGAACACGGACGCGAGAAGAACTCGCTCCATGATTTACTTCAGCTGGGTCGTCGTGTGCGGCAGGTGGCCGAACAGCGACTCGCGCAGTCCACTCAGACGCGGGCTTTGCAGTTCCACGTCGCGTTGGAAGTAGATCGGCACCCACACCGCATCATCCAAGATGATGTCTTCCGCTTGCGCATAGATCGGCAACCGCTTGGCGGAGTCCATCTCGCGGTCAGCGAGACCGGTGAGCCGGTCGAACTCCGGATTGCTGTAGCCCAGCTTGTTCTCAGGCGCATTGGTGGCCAGCATGTGGCTGAGGAAGTTCTGCGGGTCCAGGTAGTCCGCCGCCCAGCGCATGTGGAAGAACACCTGTTCCTTCTTGTTGAGCTTATCGAGATAAGCGCCCCACTCCATGGCCTGCAGCTTCACATCCACACCAAGATTGGTCTTGATATCGGTGGCGACCGCTTCGGCGGCGCGGCGGATGTCCGGGCGCTCATCGCGGAAGGTCAGCGTCAGAGCCGGCATCTTGCTAGGGTCCGGGTAACCGGCGGCGGCCAGCATTTGCTTGGCCTTGGCGGGGTCGAACGGCAGCACCTTCGCGTTTTCACGGTGGCCAGGCACGCCCGGGGGCACGATGCCATTGGCGACTTGGTTGATGCCGCCCAGGATTTCGTTCACGATGCGCTCTCGGTTGATCGACATCGCAAAGGCTTGGCGCACTTCCTTCTTCTTGAACGGTTCGTACTGCAGCTGGTTCATGGCCACGTACCAAATCGCCGGACGATCTAGATACACCAGTTGGTCCTTGAACTCGCTGTTCTTCAGGCCTTCAACGTCTTGGCGCTCAAGCTGGACCATGTCCACTTCCCCGTTCTTGAACTTGCTGAGACGGGTGAGGGCGTCACCGATCACTAGGCGCTCGATGCCATCCAGGGCCGGCTTGCCGCCCCAATAGGTTTCGTTGGCGGCCAGGCTGACCTTCTGCTCGGGCAGCACTTCCGTGACCTTAAACGGACCGGTGCCAATCATTTGGGCCGTCTCCGTAATGGTGGTGTCGGCGGGGGTGCCGTCCTTCGGCACAATCGCATTGCCCAGGTAAGTGAACTTGCCCAGGAAGTACGGGGTCGGACGCTTGAGCGTGATGCTCACGGTCTTGTCATCCACCTTCTTGAGGCCGCTCACCGTGGGAGACTTGCCTTCAAACTTTTCCATGACTCCTTGAATATCGTCCAGGTAGGCCGTGGCGACCGGGCTAGCCAACTTGGGATTCGTGGCGCGTTCCAGGCTGAAAATCACGTCGTCCGCCGTCACGGGCTTGCCGTTGTGGAACGTGATGTTGCCGCGAATGGTGAAGGTGTAGGTCAGTCCGTCCGGGCTGACTTCCCACTTTTCGGCCACCAAGGGCACGGGTTCGTTGTTGGTCCCCCAGCCCACCAGGCCTTCATAAACCTGGTGAAGGAGGTCAATGGTGTCGCCATCTTGCACCATGGCCGGGTCCATCGTTGTCGGATTGTTCGGAATCGGATACCGCAGCACATTGGCCGCTTGGTCGGACTTGCGTTCGCTAAAGCCACCGCCGGAAGAACTGCATCCACCGGCCAGAACTAAAGCCAGGGCCGCGAGGGGCCACACCCACTTTCGCATGCCCTATTTTGACCCTATTTGCAAATCCCAGAGGGAAAACACCGCTGCATGGGCCGGAAGGGGCCGGTCCAATCGGCTCTGCGCCAGCACCGCCAGGCACCGGGCAGCGGCCTGCGCCTCCTTCATTTGCGGCGGGGGCATTTCGCATTCGGCCAACCGCTTCATGCCCACCAGCGCCGCCCACGGCACGGCAAACGCATCCTTATAGTGCCCGGCAAACTCGTGCTGCAAGGCACCGCCGGCGGTGGCACTAACATCGGCCGGGTCGCTCGTGATGCGTTCGCCGCTGACGGCGCAGGCCGTCCAGTCCGGCCACTCCCCTTCCCACACCAGCAGCCCGACGTGGATCCAGGCCAGCACCACGGCGGGGTTGTTCGATTCACCCAGGGCTTCCAGGGCGCGCACCAAGAGATCGTAGATATCCTCGCAGGGGCTATCCGCGGGCACGGTCTGGTCGATGATCTCGGCGATGGCCAACCCCACGCTCAGGCGTTCGTAGTCTTCCCTGAGCCGACGAAACGACGTGAGGGGCTGGCACTGGGTGACAAACTGGCGCACTTTGCCCTTGGCCCAGGTGTACCGGGCTTGGGTGAGGGGCTCACTGGCCCCGGCGAGGCGGGAACCGCTTTTGCGCGCGCCCCGGGCGACCAAATAGGTTTTGCCGAAATCACGGGTGAGGATAACAAGCGAGCGGTCGGATTCTTGCGAATCCGACCGCCGAATGACGATCCCTTCCGAGGTGACCTCGAGTGACACCGCGTTAGACGCCGAGCTTGAGCCAGTCTTGCCAGATGTAGGCGAGACGGTCGATAACCAGTGCGAAGCGCGCCATGACCGTGGAACCAAAGATGGCCCCAAAGCCGATCATCAGCATCCAGCGCCCCAGCTTGTTGAAGCCCATCAAGGCCTTGCCCTTAATGTCCACGCTGAAGAGGAAGTAGGCGAGCGCGCTCAGCAACGTAACCAAGAAGATCAGGTTGTTGATGGCTTCCGTCGGATACAGATTCGCGAGAATCTGCACCGCATTGGCCTTCTGTTCGATGCGACCGTTGACGAGTTGCGTCGTCGGCACGGCAAAGAACGAGTCGGTGGCCGTCGGAATCAGGGGCACCATGGAGGCCTCGATCATCGGACCGAACTTGTTCCAGTAGATTTGAATCTGCTGACCCGACCAAAGGCCCAGAATGATGCCGATGGGGATGCGGCTCATCCAGCTCTTCTCCTTGTTGAAGACCGTGTAGGCCATCAAACCAATGGGGAAAAGAAGCATGTACGGCCAGAAACCCGGCGAGTCAAACTTCCCGTCGTCTGTTAGTTTGCCCGTCATCGGCAACCACCACTGGATGTAGAGCGTGTCTTTCCATAAGCCCACGACGGCATATCCGGCGGCAAGTCCCAGGAAGATGTGCTCTACCGTGCGGTAGACCAGATTCTCTCTCCAGAGAACGGAATACAGGCCAATGATGGCCAGCGAGCCAAGCATTACGTTGATGTAAGTCAGGTTTTCTTGGTTCACTTGGTGCCTCCTTCAAGCTTCTTCTTGGCGATCATGCCCACGTTACCGAGCGCAATGGCCAGGATCATGAGCGTAAGCGCAATGTGCAACGCCAGGTTGTTGGTGGCCCCCTGCCCAAAGGTCGTACCTTCAGGCACCGGCGGGATCACCTGCTCAGGCTTGGTCCGATTTTTCACGACTATGTTGCCTGCTTCATCAGCGGTGTTGATCCCGTGCTCCATCATATATTCGAGGTCATAAACGCCGACCAGACCGATCGTCAAACCCTTGAGCTGACCCGAGCGGTAATACGGCAGCATCCCCGGACCCATAACGCCCGTGACGAGGCCGCCCATGGTCACCTTGGTGCCCAACCGCTCGATGGCGATGTCAATGGAGTTCGAAGCGCTGACCACGTAGTAAGCACCACAGTCCTCGATCTTGGTGACTCCCTGCAGAACCGGGCTATCGAACACCGGGCGCTCACGGCCCGTGCTGTCCTTCGCGCGTCGCCCGCCCCACGCCGACTTGATACTGTTGCTGAAGGCGTTCAGGCTGTTCTCGGCGTTCGGGAAGAGGCCGAGATCAAGGTAGTCGTCCCACGGTTTGTATTCGCGCAGGCCCTGCTTCTTTCGCTCTTGATTAATAGTGCGGATCGCATCGCGCGCCACCTGCGGGGCTTGGGGGTCCGCCACACTATAGAACACGAACTTGCGGTTTGTGGCCATGAGCGAGCGCACGAGACCCTGGAAGTGCCCCCGGCTTTCCCCCCGAGTGGAGTTCGTCCAATCGCTTTGAATGAAAACCGGCTTGTTCGGGTCCGAAGTCATCATGACCGCATAAAGGTCCATCGAGTTGGAATCAGGAATCTGAGGTAGCGCCTTCTTGAGGCCGATCAGGGTTGCTGAAAGGCTGACGACAAGCACCAAGAACAAGTACTCGCGCTTGATCTTCTGCGCGTCGGCAAGTAACTTCCACATTATTCCGTCACTCCACCGCGTTCAAGGCCGAGCCAAAGGCGAAGCGCCATGGCCAAGGTGCCGAGACCGACCCCAAACTCAAGGGCCTGGAGCGCCGGGACCTGAACCATATTCCTCAGCCAGCCGGCCAGCTCATTAAGTTTCAAGTTATTCAGCAAGTTGGCTGGGTTTGATCCTGTCATGTTATCAATCGTCCCGTTCCACCCAGAGGTCACTGCCCCCATGAGGGAGAGCATGACGATCAGCGCACTCGACATGAGAAGCGTGGCTTCCATCGACCGAATGCGGAACGCCCGGTAGGCGGCACTGAAGATATAGAACGCGATGATGGAGAACATCGCGGCGTCCATGTTTTGCAGCAAGCCTTCGAACAGGATGTTGAACACCACGTTGACGTTGGTCCACGTCGTGGTGTCGTCGGTGATCTTCTCCTTGATCCAAAACTCGCGCTGGAGCCAGTCCGCGTAACCCACGGCGATCATAAGTGCCATGCAAACCAGCAGAAGCACGCTGAACTGCCAGTCCTTTTGCTTGCGAGTGATCTTGGTGAAGTGCACCCGCAGGAGCGAGAACATCCCGAGACCCAGCAGGAACGAAGTTACGACCTGGGCAATCCCGCTCACGAACGGGACCGAGGTTTGGAGCCACTGACCCGTCTTCTCGACAAACCCATTCGGCAATTCGTTTTCGCGCAAGGCGATCGGCTCTGGCCACAGGTAGCGCAGCACCCAGAAAAGACCGGCCAAGAAGGTCACACCCACCACAATCGGGCGGCGCGCACTGTGCGGCACCTTGCTGAGCGCAAAGAACAGCACCATGCCGGCGATGAACACCCCGACCAAAACGCCATAGCGGCCGTTATCCTGGGGGTTGAGGGTCCACCAGGTCGGCTGATAAGCTAGCAGATTCATCACAGGGTCACCTCGCCGCCCTCAGCCGGGGCGGGTTCCGGATTTTCCTCCGGCTTGGGCTGTCGCTCAATCTGATACATCGATTCGGTGTACATGGGGTGGAACAGCCGGTAAATCGTGGTCTCCGTCGCGTTCTTCTTGCGAGGTTCCCCTTCGTAGGGCACCATTTCAGCCACGGATTCTTGCCCGCCACGGACTTCCACAGTGGATTCCTGTCGGGTCATGGTGACCATTTGATTTCGCTCGACAGAGTTCATCAGCATCCCGGCGAAGATGCTGCCAATGATCAGCATCTTGCCCCAGTCTTGGCCGAGCAGCGAACCGACCAACACCGGCTGGCGCGTGATGTACGCGCTCGCGGCATAGAATTCGTCGCCAATCAATACGTAGTCGCAGGCCGCAATGAAGAACGGGGTTTGCGTGTTCTGCGTGGAACCGGCCACCTGAATGGCGCCAATGCTGTTCGCCGATTCGGCAAAGATCAGAGACTCGGCGTAGAACGCACCCAATAGGAACGTCGCGGCTACCTTTTCGCGCAGGATCATCCCCTGCACCCCGGCGGCAAACGCAAACTGACGGTCGCTCACAAACTGCACCGTCTGGGCGTCCATTCTCTCCGGCACGCCTTCTTGCTGGTACACGTCGCGAATGACTTCTTGCGCCACCGTATAAACGGCCGCATCCGCGCAGCAAAGTCGAATCGGGGTCGAAAACTGGGCAGCGGTGCGGGCGACGTTCGAGAAGATCGTTACGGCCTGCACCGAAACCGCGTCGAGACCACCAATGCCCGGAACCATCAGCACGGGTCGGCCCATTTCGGTGGCCCGCCCAATCGCGTCATCCAGGGCGTTCAAGCCCGGAATCCTGCGAATGAACAGATCCGTTCGGTTCTTGGCACGGGCGATATTGAAAAGAATAAAGGCGACGATCAAGAGCGTCACCAAGATTCCCAATTTGCCGGAGTCTAAATATTGCATGGCTTAGTCTGTGCGAGCCTCAGCGCTCGTTTCCAATCGACGAATCAACGATTCAACGGCCGTTGGGCTCTTGGCCAACCGCGAGAAGCCCTGGATCCGATCCAGCCCCATGAAGGGACCGAGGAACGGGGTGAAGGCGATCATCGCTTGGCTGGCAATTCCCATCAACGGTCGGTGCATCTCTAAGAACAAGACGGCGGGGACCTGCAAACGTCGCTTTTCCACTTCGGTCGCCACCTTTTCAATCAAGGTCGCTTCCTCCTCCGGAGTCAGGTCTTCGTTCCAGGTTTCCCACATAGTCGTGAACGTGGTCGCTTATTTTGGCCAATACGGCCTCTCGGTTGCTTGCAAATCGCAAAGAAACTCCACGAAATGCGTCCAATCGGGTGGGCTTTTCGAGCGGAGAAAGCCGTACCGCTCGTTCTGAGACCTCCACGCGCTTGACGTTCTCCCACAACATGAGCGTTTCGGCGAAGCCCACCTTGCGGCTGGCCCCCTCCCCGTCCAGCCGATACTTGATCGGGAAAAAGGCCTCGATGCTGCTCCCCAGCACGATGACAGCTCCCAAAATGCCGGCCAGTGGGCTTTGCATCCGGTAGAGCCCAAAGAAAAACGCCCCTACCGCCACCAGGGCGATGACGTACTTGGCCCCCGGCCGATGCGCCGTGGCATCCACCGACCAAGTCAGCGTTTCCGAGGGGGTTTCCGGGGTACTCAACTCAGCGCCAAGTATCGAACAGGGTACTCACCGAAGAGTTCTGGTGAATGCGCCGGATGGCTTCGCCGAGCATTGGAGCGGTGGAGAGCACCCGCAGCTTGGGGAACTGCTTCACCGTCGGCAGCGGCACCGTGTCGCAGACCACCACTTCGCTGATGATGCTGTCTTGCAGGCGCTGGCTCGCGTTGCCACTGAAGACGGCGTGGGTGCAGCACACCTGCACTTCCACGGCCCCGAGCTTCTTGAGCGCTTCGGCGCCCATGATCGTGCTTCCGCCGGTGTCGATCATGTCGTCAATCATGATGCAGCGGCGGCCTTCCACTTCGCCCACCACTTCCACGATGTCCACCTTGTTCGGTTCCGGGCGGCGCTTGGCGATGATAGCGAGGGGTGCCTTCAGCATTTCGGCGAGGCTGCGGGCGCGGCCCACACCCCCGACGTCCGGCGAAACGACCACCAAATCGTCGGCATCCTTCATGCCCCGCTCGATAAAGTAGCGGCCAAACAGCGGACCCGCGTAGAGGTGGTCCACCGGGACGCCAAAGAACCCTTGAATCTGCTCGGCGTGCAGGTCGATACACAGCACACGGTTGGCACCGGCCGTCTCAATCAGGTCGGCCACCAGGCGGGCCGTCACCGGCTCGCGGGGCTTGATCTTCTTATCCTGCCGGGCGTAACCGTAATAAGGGATGACGACCGTGATGCGGCTGGCGCTGGCCCGCCGGAACGCATCGAGCATGATCAGCAGCTCCATCAGGGTTTCGTTGGCGGGGGCGCAGGTGGGCTGAATGATAAAAACATCCTCACCGCGCGCGCTTTCCTCCACCATCAGGCGGATTTCCCCGTCACTAAATCGGGTGCTGGTCACCTTTCCGAGCTCAATGCCCAGATATTCGGCCACGTTCTGCCCGAGTTCGCGATGAGCGTTCCCCGCAAAAAGCTTCATGGAGTCGAGGTCTCCGCCTCGTCCCCCGAACCTTGTTGGAGCCGTCTCCACCTGTCCGCCCATTCTTCTTTGTTCTCCTGCCGCCCGCGGCCCACGGCCAGCGCCCCTTCGGGCACATCCCGTGTCACCACGCTACCCGCTGCAATCATCGCTCGGTTCGCAATGTTCACGGGGGCCACCAATGTGGAGTTTGAACCAACGAACGCGTCCGCGCCAATAGTTGTGCGCGATTTCTTAAATCCGTCGTAGTTGCAGGTGATGGTTCCGGCCCCGATATTGGTGCGCGGCCCCACGCTGGCATCGCCGATGTACGTCAAGTGACTGACCGATACTTGCTGGCTTAGCACTGCGTTCTTAACTTCAACAAAGTTGCCGACTTTGACTTGGGTTTCCAAAACCGTCCCGGGGCGCAGGTTGGCAAAGGGGCCGCAGCGGCTGCCCTCGCCAATCATCGCTTGGTCCACATGACTCATGAAGACTCGGGCGCGCGGGCCGATGACGGAATCCTTGATCCAAGAACTCGGCCCGACTTGGCACCCGGCGCCGAGAGTCGTGCGGCCCTCAATGACCGTCATCGGGTGGATCATCGCGTCCGGCTCGGCAGTGACGTCGGCCTCCACATAGGTGCTGGCGGGGTCCACGATGGTCACCCCTTCCCGGGCCAAGCGCTCCAGGATTTGCAGGCGCATGATGCGGCCGGCTTCGGCCAATGACCAGCGGTCGTTGACGCCCATGAATTCGTTCTCGGCAAACGGACCGGCGGCTTTGCTGCCCCGCCCGTCGTTGTAAAGCCAGCCCACGGTGTCGGTGAGATAGATCTCGCCCTTGGCGCTGGGCTTGAGGTGCGGGATGGCATCGCGCAGGGCCTGCACCTCAAAGGCGTAGACCGCCGAGTTCACTTCTGTGAGTTCTTTGCGCTGCGCTTCGGTGGCGTCAGCGTGCTCAATAATGGCGAGGGCATCGTCGCCCTGGCGCACCACGCGACCGTAGGCCGAGGGATCATCAGGTTCAAAAGTAGCCGTCACCACGGCGACATCTGCATCGCGCCGCACTTGAAGCAAGGTGCGTAAGGTCTCCGGATTAATGAGCGGAGTATCGCCGCACACCACCAGCACATCGCCCCCGTGGCCTGCTAGCAACGGCAAGGCTTGGGCGGCCGCGTGGCCGGTCCCCTGCGGGTCGGCCTGAATGGCGTACTCCACCGGGCTCGCTTGCAGGCACTCGCGGATGGGCGCCTCCGTGTCGGGCGAAACCACCACAATCACGCGCGTGGCCCCGGCGGCCACCACGGCTCGCCGCACGTGCTCCACCATGGGCACCCCACAAACCTCGTGCAATACCTTCGGGACGGCGCTCTTCATGCGCGTTCCTTTGCCGGCGGCCAGCACTATTGCCGTGGTTTCCATGGAACCAAGACGTTACCGCATCCCCTGCGACGGAGTAGGATTCAGGGCATGCCCGTGCGCGTTTGCTCACACCCCTTGGCCCAGCACCTGCTGGGACGCCTCCGAGACAAAAGCACACCTCCCGACCAGTACCGTCGGTACGCCGACACCCTAGCCCGCCAGCTCGCTTTGGAAGCCACTCATGACTTGCCGACCACCGAGGTTGCGGTGGAAACCCCGCTCGTGCGCACCCTTGTGCGCCAGATTGACCAGGGGCTGGCGGTGGTGCCGATTTTGCGCGCCGGATTGGGCCTGCTGGACGCCTGGCTCGAGCTTTTCCCCGATGTTTCGGTGGGCTATATCGGCCTGGAAAGGGACGAAGAAACCGCCCAGCCGCGTTCGTATTACGCCAAGCTGCCGCAGCTGGAATCTCGCTATGTGGTGTGCCTGGACCCGATGCTGGCCACCGGGGGCTCGGCGGCGCGGGCGCTGAGCCTCATCAAGGAGCACAAGCCGGACCGGCTCAAGCTCGTGGTCATTATCGCCGCGCCCGAAGGCATAGCCCGCGTGGAGGCCGAGCACCCCGAAATCGAGATCGTGACGGCGGCGGTGGACGAAGGGCTAAACGACCGGCACTTCATCAAGCCGGGGCTGGGTGACTTCGGCGACCGCCTCTACGGCACGTCGCCGATGCTCAACATCGACTGAGCGACTACTTGAGGAACGCGGCCGGCACCACGGGTTCGGTGATTTCCGGTCGCGGCACGGTGAACGGGATGAGCGTACTTACGCCCGGCTCGTTCATCGTCACGCCAAACCACACGTCGGCGGCCTCGATGGTGACCGGGTTGTGCGTGATGATCAGGAATTGCGAGCGATCCGTGAATCGGCGCAGACCCTCGATGTAACGCTCCACGTTGCGCCCGTCCAGCGGGGCGTCGACTTCGTCGAGGATGACGAGCGGCGTCGGTTTGACGGCGAGCAAGGCAAAAAGGAATGCCACGGCGCTCAGCGACCGCTCGCCCCCACTCAGAAGGTCGAGCCGCTGGCGGCGCTTGCCGGGCAGAGTGACTTCGATATCCACGCCACTTTCGAGGGCATCGGCGGGGTCGGAGAGGGTGAGGTCAGCCGTGCCGCCCGGGAAGAGCAACGCAAACTCACGCTCGAAGGCCACCTTGACGGCCGCAAAGGTATCGAGGAACCGGGTACGAGTGAGGCGGTCTAGCTCTTGCATCGAGGACTCGAGGTCTTCCATGGTGCCCACCACGTCGTCGCGCTGAACCTTGAGCGTGTCGTACCGCTCGGTCAGGCGCTCATAAGCTTCGATTGCCCCGGTGTTGACCTCGCCGAGAGAGCGAATCTCACGCCGAATCTGCCCCACTTCCTTGGCCGCATCTTCGGGCAGAGTGATGACGGGGGCGCGTTCCAGCGCTTCTTCGGACGTCATGCCGTACTCTTCGAGCAGGCGCTCCACGAGAATGGCGCGGCGCGATTCGGTACGGGCGAAGTCCACCTCGGCCCGGTGCTTGGCCTCCGCGTGGGTGTCGGCTTCGGCTTGGGCCACGGCGCGGTCGCGCTCGGTCTCCATCCGCTCTTGGGCTTTGGCCTCGCGGGTTTCGCGCAGTTTGGCCAGCTTCTCGGTGAGGGTGGCGACGTCGGCCTCGTGGGCTTCGGCGCGCTCGGCCCACATCGCCTCCTCGGCTTCGTACTTCTCGCGGTCGGGAGCGAGGCGCGAGGCCCGCATTTCGTGGTCGGCGGCGGCCTGCGAAAGTCGGGTGCGGCGGCGTTCAGCCTCCATACGGCGGCGCTGGGCTTCTTGCACGGCGGCTTCCGCTTCCTTCAGGCGGGCCATGCCACCCTGGGCGTCGGCCATCAGCGCCGAGGCATCCTTCATGCACTGGTCGCGCTTGGTCTGGAGCGGCACCAGATCCACCGCCACCAGGGTTTCTTCGTTCTCTTGCTTAAGCTCTTCGGCTTCTTTTTCCAGACGAGCCTGAGAGCGCTCGGTCATCTGGCGCTCGTGGCCCAGGCTGGCGGCCCACGTCTTGGTGTTGGCGAGGTCTTCGCGGACGGCATCGCGCGCCGAATCCAGCTTCGCCAAGTCCTCTTGAAGCCCTGCCCGCTGAGCGTCTCGGCCCTCACCCGCCGCGATCGCGGCTTGCAAATCGCGCTCGGTGTCCTTGAGTTCTTGCTCCGCGGCCAACAGCTCGGATCGCCGCTGCACCACCCCGCTCCCTTGCCGTTGGTGCTTCCCGCCGCTCACGGCCCCGGAACCATGCACCACTTCCCCATCGCGAGTAACCAACCGGTTCCAGCCGGAGGTTTTGGCCAGAGCCAAGGCAGTATCCAGGTGGTCCACCACCAGCACCCGCCCCAGCAGGCTGTCAATCACGGGGCGATTGCGCTCGTCCACCGCGACCAGGTCGTTGGCCCAGCCGTCCACGCCGGGACGTTGAGTCAAGGCGTCCATCTCCCGGTTGCGGTGGTAGGGCCGTATGAGGGTCAGCGGCTGGAACGTCGCCCGGCCGGCGCGACGATCTTTGAGGAAATGGATGGCCTGGCGGGCATGCGCTTCGTCCGGCACGATGAGGTCGTGCGCGGCCCCGCCGAGCGCCGTTTCCATGGCGACGGCGTAGGCCGGCTCGACATCGAACGCGTCGGCTACCGGTTCGTAATCCCCGCTCAAGTGACCCTCGCGGACGGCCAAAAGCACGGCCTTGGCGCCCTGGGCCATGCCTTCCAGCGAGTCCAGCGTGGCGGCCAGGCCCCGGATCCGCCCTTCCAGTTGGGCAATCTGCTCCTTCAGGGTGCGTTGCGCTTGGTGGTCAGCCTGCTCGTCGGCCTGCTGCTGCTGCATCGCGGCCTGCACTTCGGCCCGACGCTCGTCAATCTGCGCCAGCAGCGCGGCCTGCTCTTGCCCCACCCGTTCGGCCTCGGCCACCCCTTCTTCGAGGTCCGGGAGCGCCTGGCGGATGCCGTCGAGTTCCTCGTCAATGCGGCGGAGGCGTTCGCGGCGAGCGGAACGCTCGGCTTCGGCGCGGTCGCGGGCGGCCACCAGCGCTTGGGCGGCGGCAAGTTCGGCTTCGGCCTGCGCCAAGGCTTCCTCCATCCGCACGGCTTCGCTATCCACCAACTCGAGGTCGGCACGTAGGTCCGCTAGCCGGGTTTTCGCTTCATTTTCCTGCGTGAGGCTGGACTGCCACTCGGCTTCGGCGGCTTCGCTTTCGGCCCGCAGATGCCCCTCTTCCCCTTCCAGACTCTCGGCCAGTTGCAGCAGGCTGTCGCGCTTGCCCTGGGCGATGGCCGAGGCCGCGCGGGCTTGCTCCGCCGCCGACCGTTGCTGGGCCAGTTCCTCACTCAAGCGGTGGCGATCTTGCTCCAGCCGGTCCAGGTCCAGGTTCAGGGCCTCCAGGGCCGCTTGGGCGCGGATGATGTGCTCGGCCGCTTCACCGCGGGCACGTTCGGCGTTCTGGCGGGCGTCATCCAGCCGGGTGCGCTCGGTGGTGGCGTCGTGCAGGTCCCGCACTAGCAGGTCCGCTTCCAGCGACCGGAGCCGCAAAGTCAGCTCGCGATGAATCCGCGCCGTGCGGGCTTCTTCCTCCAGCGGGCCACGCTCGCGTTCGATTTCGGAAAGCACGTCATCCACGCGCTCCAACTGTAGGCGGGCGTTGCCCATGCGGCGCTGGGCGTCGTTGCGCCGCGCGCGATACCGCTGCACCCCCGCCGCCTCGTCAATCCACGCGCGACGTTGCTCCGGCTTGGCCGCCAGGGCTTGGTCAATTTCGCTCTGCCCGACGATGGCGTAGCCCGCGCGCCCCAAACCGGTGTCCGCCAGCAGGTCGGCAACGTCGCGGAGGCGGCAGGACTGACCGTTGATGGCGTAGTCACTATCCCCCGACTTCTTCAGCCGGCGGGTAATAGAAACCTCCGCCGCCGGGATGGGCAGTTCCTGGTCGCTGTTGTCAAAGACCAGGGTGACCTCGGCATAACCCAGCGGCTTGCGGTTTTTGGAGCCCGAGAAAATGACTTCCGTGGCCGTCTGGGCGCGCAGGTGGCGGGCGTTAGTTTCGCCCAGTCCCCAGAGGATCGCGTCCACCACGTTGCTCTTGCCGCAGCCGTTGGGACCCACGATGGCGGCCAATTCCCCGCCCAGCACAATCTCCGTGCGCTCGGCAAAGGTTTTGAACCCGTAGATCTTGACTCGCAGCAGACGCATACGCTCGTAAGGTCTCCAGACGAACCGGCTCCGGCATACGGCGCGGGCCCATGGGCGGGTTCACCGAATCCCCGCAAGAATGCTGTGGATAACCTCGGTTGAGGGCTTAATCCGCGTCGCGACTGAGGAACTGTGTGATGTCCGGGCGAGACATGGCAAACGTGCCCGACCCCATCGCCAGGTAATCCCGCTGCCCCAGGCGAGAAAGCAGATCCACCGGTCCGAACGTGCCGTTCTCATTCACCAGGTCCTCTCGTACATGGGCCACCTTGACCTCCCCAATCACATAATCCGCCGAACCCGGCCCGTCCCCGTGTGGCACCACCGCCATCAGTTCGCACTCCAGCTGCACCGGGCTCTGGGCCACCCGCGCGGGTGCCACATGCATGCTCGGAACGGGCGAAAAGCCCGACATCGCCCACTTGTCCGCATCGCCGGGATAATCGCCGCCGGTGACGTTCATCCCCTCCACCATGTCCGGGGTGACGAGATTGATCACGTACTGCCGGGTCGTTTCGATATTGCGGAGGGTTTCCTTCTTGTCGCCCTCGCGGCCCCGCACCGGGCAGAACGCCACGCTCGGCGGATTGATGCCCCCGATCATGAAATAGCTAAACGGGGCCAGGTTCGTGCGACCGTCGGCGTCCTGGGTGCTGACCAGCGCAATGGGGCGCGGCACGATGAGGCCACTTAGCAGCTCATATGCCGTACCCAGGCCGTGTTCAATCAGGACAAAAACCTTCATGCGCGGTTCAGGTGGTGTTCAAAGTGCCGGACCGTGCGTTGCCAGGCATCTTCTGCCGCTTCCGCGTTGTAAACCGCCGGGCGATCTGAATTGAAGAACGCGTGCGGCACGCGGTGGTAGGTCACAAACTCGTGCTCTTTGCCCAGCTTGTGCAGCTCAACCGAGAGTTCCTTCACGGCCGCCGGCGAAGCGTATTCGTCGTGCTCGGCAAACAACCCCAACAAGGGGCCGTTCATCGCGGCGTAGTTCGGGTGGACATTCGGATGAATGCCGTAGAAATTGACGCAGGCGCGGATGCGATCATCCTGACCCGCCGCGAACATCGCCAGCTTGCCGCCCATACAGAAGCCCACCACGCCGATGCCCGCCGTGACCTCGGGCTGAGCCACCAGATAGTCCACGGCACCCTGAATCATGCGGCCTGCCTTCTCAATGTCCAGCGCCATCATCAACGAACCCGCTTCGTCGGGTTCTTCGGTCACTTGCCCGTGGTAGAAGTCCGGCGCCAAGGCGTGAAACCCGGCTTCGGCAAAGCGGTCGGCCACGTCGCGGATGTGCCCCACCAGGCCCCACCACTCTTGGATGACGATGACGGCCGGCCCCGGCGCACTGGCCGGGGAGTAGTAGCCCGAAAACGTCTCGTCGCCCACTTGGAAGTCCACACTTGTCCCTTTCATTCCTCGTTCTCCTTGTTCTAACCCTTACAACTTACGACGCGGACCGGCGCGCGGTTTGCCCCACCATGCGATGAATGTGATCCCACTCGGCCTCGGTCACGGGCATCACGCTCAGCCGTTGCCCCCGGCGTAGCACCCACATCTCGGCCAGTTCAGGTTCGGCGCGCAAGTCGGCCAAGCTCAGCACCCGGTCAAACTTCACCGGTTCGGCCACGTCCACCGCCAGCCACCGCGATCCGTCCGCCGGGGCCTTGGGGTCGTAGTACTCGCTGCTTGGGTCGAACTGGGTGGGGTCCGGGTAGCCCGTGCGCGCAATGATCATGCTGCCCACCACCCCGCTAGGACTCGCATTGGAGTGATAGAACAGCGCCCCGTCGCCTACTTGCATGGTGTCTCGCATATAGTTTCGGACCGTATAGTTGCGACAACCCTCCCAAATGTCGGGGCCCGGTTTGGCGATGAGGTCGTCAATGCTGTAGACATCGGGCTCGCTTTTCATCAACCAATACGCCATGCCGCCCAGTTTAGAGCGGGAGACCGAGCGGTAATATGCCGAAATGCCGCCACGAATCGCGATCCTCCCTGGGGATGGCATTGGCCCGGAAGTCATCGACGAAGCTGTCAAGGTCCTGCAAGCGGCGGGCGTGGCAGCAGATTTTGAATTTGCCCTGATCGGCGGGGCGGCGATTGACGCCACCGGCGTCCCCTTGCCGGACGAGACCCTGGAACTGTGCCGCCAAAGCGACGCGGTGTTGCTGGGCGCCGTCGGGGGTCCGAAGTGGGACACCCTGGAGCCCGCGCAACTTCGCCCGGAAGTGGGGGCCCTGCTTCCCCTCCGCCGAGAACTGAACCTGTACGCCAACGTTCGTCCGGCCCGCACCATGCGCCCGCTGGTCCATGCGTCGCCGCTGAAGGAAGGCCGTAGCATGATCGATCTCATCGTGGTGCGCGAGCTCACCGGCGGCATCTACTTTGGCGAACGGTTCCGCAAGGACGACGGCAAGACTGCGATTGACACGGCGGTTTACACCCGCGCCGAGGTCGAACGCATCACCCTGCGCGCCTTCGAGATTGCCCGCCAACGCCGCCACCAGGTGGTGAGCGTGGACAAGGCCAACGTGCTGGAAACCAGCCGCCTTTGGCGCGAGACCGTGAACGAACTGGCCGCCCAGAACCCCGACATCAGCGTGACGCACATGCTGGTGGACAACTGCGCCATGCAACTCGTGCGCGATCCGGGGCAATTCGATGTGATCCTCACCGAGAACATGTTTGGCGACATCCTCAGCGACGAAGCGAGCATGATCACGGGTTCCTTGGGCTTGCTGCCCTCGGCCTCGCTGAGCGATGCCAATGGGGATAAGGTGTTCGGCCTTTACGAGCCCATCCACGGATCCGCCCCGGATATCGCCGGGCAAAGCCGTGCCAACCCACTCGCCGCCATCCTGAGCGCGGCGATGATGATGCGCTTCACCTTCGGTGATGGGCGTACTGCGGACCGGATTGAAGCCGCCGTCGAGGCGGCGCTGGATGAAGGTCTGCGCACGGCGGACATCTTCGAAAATGAGACCCGCCTGGTGAGCACCACTGAAATGGGTGACGCCGTGGCCGCCAAGCTACGACCTTAAATCCGCGAAATCAGAAAATGTCAGGCCTACCGAGCGTCACGCCCGGGGGCCTGATTCGTCTGGACAAGCGTAAGTGAAGGAAATGATGCGCGCTGGCCTCCTCGTTGCCGCCTTTTTGCCGGCTCTCCTCCATGCCCAGACGGTGCCCACTCCCCCGACGGTCACCCCCGACCGCACCCTGATTGTGGTGAACGGCGAAGCCGTGAAGGGCGATGTCTACGTGCGTCGCCTGCAAGTGCTGCCGAATGTGGGCCGGATGATGGAGAACCGCTATGTGGCGGCCACCCCCGGCTACTTGGCGATGCAGCAGATCGTCAACGAGATCCTGATTTGGCAACTCGCCACCGAGAAGGGCGTGGCCCCCACCGCCGCAGCGGTGGATGCCGAACTCGCCAAGCGACTTGAGCGCGCGCCAGAGCTGAAGGAGGCGTTCCGCCTGCTTGGCCTGACGGAAGACGATCTCAAGCACGAAATCAAGATTGAACTGGCCGAGTTTGCGCTGACCACAATGGGCGTGAACGTGACGGACCAGGAAGTGGAAGGCTATTACCGGGCCCATCCGGATCAATTCTCGGTACCGAAGCGTTTGGTGCTGCGCATCATCGCGGTGGCCGACGAAGCGGCCCAACGCAAGGTGGATGGCGAACTCGCGGCCGGCAAGAGCTTTGCAGACGTGGCCCGCGCCCTGAGCGTGGACCCGAGTGCCCGCGACGGCGGGATGCTCGGCGAAATCCCGTTTGATGGCCTGGGCGACCAAGCCAAGTCCGCTCTGCAGAACGCCACCAAGGGTTCGGTTTCGAGCTGGGTGCCGGGTTCGATTGTGCGGGTCAAGTTCTTTGTGGAAGACCTCAAACCGGCGGAGACTATTCCCCTCGACGCCGACCAGAAGGTGGCCATCCGCCGCCAACTGATGCTGGACAAAGGCCAGGTGCGCAATAACTTGCCCAAGATGCTGGCCGAGTTCCGCAAGAAGGCGCGCATTGAATGGCAGAACACGCCGTTCGACCGCCAGCTCAAGCAAATGTTCGAACAGGGCGGATGATCGCTCCCCTTGAAGAAGCCGGGCTGACCGGTGCGTTTTCGGTCCACCACGCCCCCCGGTTGGGGGCACTGGACCGTTGCGCGCACCAGGTTCTCTTTGGCTTCAACTGGGGTGAACTTGAGCTTCGTTTGAGCTCGTTTTATTCGCCTGAAACCGAGGTTATCGCGGACAGGGTGCGCATGACCTTGAAGGATGTGCCTGCGGCGACCCAGGTGCTGGTCATCCCTGCTCAAGACGCTGAAAACCCCGGCGGATTGAATGGCCTGGTGTGGCTGATGGACCGGTTGCTGGGACCGGGTGGGTGCCCGTGGGATCAGGCCCAAACGCACTCTTCCCTGGTTCGCTGCCTCTTGGAGGAATCCTACGAACTCGCCGAAGCGATTGAAACCGGCAACGAACCGGCCTTTGTGGAGGAACTTGGGGACGTGCTTTTACAACCCATCATGCATGGACAAATGCGGGCGCGGGATGGCGGGTGGGATGCCCATTTCATCGCGGACCGGGTGACCAAGAAGCTCATCCATCGGCACCCCCACGTATTCGGCGAATCCACCGCTCAAGACGAAGCCGCCGTGCTGCGCCAATGGGATGCCATCAAGCGTGCCGAAAAGGGGGTGGAAACCTCGGGCCTGCTGGATGGAGTGCCCAAGGGGCTCCCCGCCCTGATGGCCGCGATGGAAATCAGCAAGCGCGCGGCCCGCGTAGGCTTCGAGTGGCCGGATGCCGAGGGGGTTTGGCAGAAGTTCCGAGAGGAGGAGGCCGAGTTCCGGGAAGCGTGGGCAACAGGTGACAAGGAGGCTATGGAAGCCGAAATGGGCGACCTGCTTTTCACGCTAGTGAATCTGGCGCGGTGGGCCAAGTGCGACCCCGAGCAGGCCCTGCGCCGAATGCTGACCCGGTTTATCGAGCGATTCCGCGCGATGGAAGCCCTGGCCGGGCGTCCCCTTGACCAGCTGAATTCCCAAGAATGGGACGAGCTATGGAACGCCGCGAAGGCTCAGACACGCTCTTCGGCGTGAAGCATCTCTACCACGCGCCGCACGTTCCAATCGTTGGCTTCCAAAAGGCGTAAGGCGTCCACTTCGGTGGCGTTGGTCAGGTCGCGCACAATCCGCACGCACCGCTCCTTCAGCTTGTGGTTCTTGGCCTTCACGTCAATCATCAGGTTCTCCACCACCTTGCCCGCCAGCACCATGGTGCCGGTGGAGATGGTGTTGAGCGCCAGCTTTTGGCTGGTGCCGGCCTTGAGCCGGGTGGAGCCGGTCAGCACTTCGGGTCCGGTCTCTAGCAGGATGGCAAGGTCCACGTGGTCAAACAGCGGCGCGCCGGGGTTGTTGGCAATGCCGCAGGTCCAGACGCCCTTGGCACCCGCGTGCTTGGCGGCGGCCACCACGTAAGGGGTGCGGCCACTGGCCGCGAGGGCGATCAGCGCATCGCCGGGGCCGAGGCCGAGCTTGTTGATGCCCTCCATCGCCGAGTGCACTTCGTCTTCGGCATCCTCAATGGCGTTGCTGGCAGCTTCGTCCCCGCCCGCCGTAAGGGCAATGAATCGGGTGTTGTCAATCCCAAAGGTCGGCGGCATCTCGGCGGCGTCCATGCGGGCCACACGGCCACTGGTGCCCGCCCCCACGTAGACGATGCGCCCACCCCCGTTGTAAACCTCGGCGCACTGGGTGATGGCTTCGGCGAGTTGGGGTTCGGCGGCTTTCATCGCCCGGATGACCTGATGCTCTTCTTCGTTCATCAGGCGCACGATCTCTTGCGGGGTCATCTTATCGAGCCCGATCGACCGCGGATTTCTTGCTTCCGTACCCATGCTTTCCTTGTTCCTTATTGGCTGGCCTCGGCCAACGCTTCCGCCCATCGGACGGCCCCGCGCACCGGCTCGGCTTCAATCCGGAAGACTTCCTGATGAGCTAACGCCGGGTGCTGGGCAAAGTGTTCCCGCACTTTCGGGTGCATTTGCCAAACGCCGCCCGCGAGCCCGATCCGAACTTGCTGCGCTGGCGAGAAATGCACTTCGCGGTGGAGTCCAACCTCTGCCGCGAGGCATTCTACTGGCTTTTCTACGGGGTCCCGCGCGTAATCCCAGCCTGATACCCAGTCATTCACCACGGTGGGCGCTAGCTGAGCGAGTTGGGCAGCGGGGGTCTTTGAGGCATAAAGGGCCTGAATGACGGCCGGAGGCTCATCCGAACCCCAGATCTCGCGAAGCGCTCGGTTGAACTCTTCGCTGACGGCGGGGCGTCGGGCGGGCAAGAGGGTGGCTTGCAGGGCGCGGCGGCCAATGCTCTGGCCACTCCCTTCATCCCCCAGGATGTAGCCCCCGCCCCCGCTCTTGCGAACCTCGTGCCCGTGGCGGCTGGCCACAATGGCCCCGGTACCGGCGATGACCACGATGTCGGCGTGGGGATCGGCGAGAACGGTGGCGTGGAAATCCGGACGGGCGTCATAAGCTTCGGCCTGCACTAGCTCATGCAGCAAAGCCATGGCCTGCTGGCGCACGGCCTCAGTTAGTATCCCGGCGAAGCACCCCGTGCACGCTTGCACTGGCGGGCAGCCCTGCAGGGCGGCACTCAGCTGGGTGCGGATGTGGTCCAAGGAATGCGAGGCAAAATTCGCCCCCGCCGCATCCCCGCGAAACACGACAGCCCCCGCCGCATCCAGCACCAACGCCCGGGTGCTGGTGCCCCCCGCGTCGATCCCGAGATACCGCTCGTCTGCCACGCCAAGGACCTTACCCGCCGACGGGTAACCTCCCGGGAACAGATGCGGCGCTACGGTGGCGAACCTCTCCAGGCGGGTGAACGGTGGGCCGTGGTCACCAACGACGCCTTGGGCAATTTTGTGATTGCCACTCCCCTTTTGCAGATGTTCCGGGCGCAGCACCCGGGCGTGAGGCTGGACTACTACGGCGGCAAGCGCATTCAAGAACTCAGCACCGCCAGCCCACTGGTGGATTCTTCCACGCCGTTGCTGGGGATGGAACCCCGCGAGTTTGCGTCGGCCCTTCCCGCACCCTACGATGGCGTGATCAATTTTGAGGTCAGCCCGTGGGCGAAAGCGGTGACGGCGCTGCTCGCCGGGGCCGAGGGGCGCGTGGTCGGGCCGTGCCTGGGCGAAGAAGGCCGCGACGAACTTCCCTTTTTGGATGACGAGCCAGGCCGGCTGGCGCAGGACAAGGAGTGGATCCACGAGGACATCTGCCAGCGCTTCTCCATCCTGCAGACCCCGCACATTTCCGAAATCTTTGCCCGCATGGCGTACTTGAGCGGCCCCGTGCCGCCGTACATGCTTCCGTCGGCTGACCCCGGCACCGACGTGCCGGACGTGCTGATCGCCACCACCGCCAGCCTCGCCAGCAAGATTTGGCCGCTGGAAAAGTGGCAGGCCTTGGCCAGTGCGCTGGGGGCCGCGGGTTTCCGCGTTGGGCTGCTGGGCGCGAAGCCCAAGGTGCAGGGGCAGTACTGGAAAGGGGCTTCGGATGAATGCACCCTCGCCACGCACCCGAACGTGCAAGACCTGCGTGGCACCTTAACGATGCCGCAAGTCGTGGGGGCCATCCAGGCCGCCCGCGCCGTCATCACCCTGGATAACGGCATCATGCACTTTGCCTGCGCCACCTCCACGCCGGTCATTGGCCTCTTCCGGTACGGCATCCACCGGCTGTGGGCGCCTCCGGTGCCCAATCTCCGGGTCATCCACGCCGGAGCCGAGGGCAATGTGGCGGACATCCCGGCCGAAGCTGTGATTTCAGAATTCCGAAACTTTCCCGGCCTTTCGGTTTAGATTTTCTAGAATTTTTCGGGACTTTGCAACGTTTTTCGCAATCCTTGGGTAAGTTTTCCTCAAGGAGACAACGCGCATGAGCCAACCTCTTGTTCCGCCCACGCAGTGCCCGGTCACGGGCGAGCCGATGGTGATCACGGAACTCCAAAATGAATCGGGGACGGTCACGATTCGGGGCAAATTCGCCCCGCCCATGGCCAGCCGCCTGGATGCCGACCAGCAGCAACTGCTGGAATCCTTCCTGCGGGCCCGAGGCACCCTCAGCACCCTCGAGCGCGAGCTCGGCCTGAGCTACCCCACCATCCGCGCCCGGGTGGATGATCTGATCGAATCCCTAGGCCTCACGCCCTTTAAGGAATCGCGCCGCGCCAAGCGGGACGACGAACGCCCGACCGAAATCCTCGACGCCCTCGAACGCGGCGAAATCTCGCCCGAAGAAGCCAAGACCATTCTCAAGAACAAATCATGAAGAACGAAACTCTCCGCATCATGCGCCTGGTCGAACAGGGCAAGCTCAGCGCCGAAGACGCCCTGGAACTCCTGGAAGCCCTGGGCAACCAATCCGGTGAATCTGAAGTCGAAGCCCCGGCGGCTCCTGCCGAACCGGCGGCACCGGCCGAGCCCGCCGAGCCGTCCGACCAGCCCACGGCCCCGCCCCAAGCTGAAGCCACCACCGCTACCGACGGCGAACCCAAAGCCGCCAGCAACGACCCGTTCAGCCGCTTCTTCCAATCCATCGACGAGATGACGAAGAACGTGGCCACCGGCGTCAACTGGAAGGAGGTCGCCGACAAGGTGAACCAGGGCGTAAACAAGGGCGTGGAAGCCGTGCAGAAGGCCGCTGAGGATGCCAAGAAGAGCGGCACGTTCGCCGGCGTCTTTGGCGCTGAGGCCAGCAAGGATGTCTCGCTTCCCCTCTCCGTTCCGAACGGCAAGGTGCTGCGCATCGAAGGCCAGAAGGGTCAAATCCATGTGGTGGGTTCGGACGAACTCGGCACGATGGACCTGCGGGCTACTTACCGAGGAAGCAACACCGCCGAAGCCCAGGCCAAGGCCGACCAGTTCGTGCCGATGCTGCAAGAGAATGACCACGTGGTGGTGCTCAAGCTGCCCGATGGCCCGGATGTCTCGGTGACCGTGAACGCCAAGGTCGCCAAGGGCACGCCGGTGGAAGTCAAGCTCGCCCGGGGCGACGTGCACGTGGAAGGCGTGGGCAGCAACGCCCGTATCGAAACCCTGAGCGGCCAAGTGAAGCTGAGCGATGCCAAGGGCGTGGTGGACACCACCGTGGCCAGCGGCGACATTGCAATGACCAACGTCCATGCCAGCCTGCTGACGGTGCAAACCACCAGCGGCGATGTGAGCCTGCAAGACTGCAGCGGGGCCATCAACGTCAACGCCGGCAGCGGCAACACGGACCTGGTGCGCGTGAGTGGCCGCACGATCGCGGTGGAAACCACCAGTGGCGACGTGAACCTAGACATCTGCGAGCCGGTGCGGGGTTCGGTGACGGTGCGCACGGTTTCCGGCGACGTCGGGGTGGAGATCATGGACGGCAGCGAGTGCCGCGTGACGCTCAGCACTCTGCGCGGGGCCGTGGCCAGCGACATCCCGCTGGATGACAAGACCGCCGACGGGCAGAGTCTGAGCGGCCGCCTGGGCGCGGGCACGGGCACCATCACGGCCACCGCCGTGAGTGGCGACGTGCGGCTGGGGCTGCGCGACAGCACGGCTCCCGGCGCTTAAGCTCAAACTCAAGCCCGAAAACTGGGGATTCTCGAGGTCAATCGGCCTTGGGGATCCCCAAAACTTTGACCACCACCCGCTTCTTGCGTTGCCCATCAAACTCGGCGTAGAACACCTGCTGCCACGGGCCGAGATCGAGCCGCCCCCGCGTGATGGGAAGGATCACTTGGTGGTGCATGATGAGGTTCTTGAGGTGCGCTTCCCCGTTGTCCTCGCCGGTGGCGTGGTGGCGGTAATTACCCTTGGGGGCCAGCACATCCAGCCACTCGTGGATGTCGGCAATCAGGCCGTGCTCCCAGTCGTTCACGTAGACCGCGGCCGTGATGTGCATGGCGCTCACCAGCACAAACCCGTCGTCCACCCCGCTCCGGCCCACGATGCCTTCCACCTCGTCGGTGATGCGGACGAACTCCTCCGCCTGCGAAGTGTTGAAAACCAGGTACTCAGTGTGCGCTTTCATAGCCTCATCGTATCCCGTTTTGGGCTCAAATCGCCGCCCGGGCAGGTATTGTCATAGGATGCCCTTCGGCAAAGCCTCGTCGGGAGTCGCACCCGGGGCCTTCCTCCCGTGTTCGAACTGCCGCAAGACGATTTTCGCGGCGGAGTTCGAAGCCAACTTGCGGGTGTGCCCGTACTGTGGCCACCACCACCGCCTCACCTGGCAACAACGGGTGGACGTTGTCTTTGATGAAGGTTCGTTCGTCGAGCTTGACACCGACTTGCGCTCGGGCGACCCACTTCATTTCCCGGATTATGCGGAGAAGCACGCCCAGGCCATGCAGCGCACGAAAATGCGCGACAGCGTGGTGAGCGGCCGGGCCACCCTGATGGGCATGCCGGTGAGCACGGCCATCAGCGATTTCCACTTTATGGGCGGCAGCATGGGCAGCGTGGCCGGCGAGAAGATCACGCGGGCCATTGAGCGCGGCGCCCACGAAGGCATCCCCGCCATCGTCTTCTGCGCTTCGGGAGGGGCCCGCATGCAAGAGGGCTTGCTGAGCCTGATGCAGATGGCCAAGACCACCGCCGCCGTGGAAGCCTGCCGCAGCGCCGGCGTGCCTTACATCGCGGTCTTTACCGACCCCACCATGGCCGGGGTGCTGGCCAGCTACGCCAGCATCGCCGACGTGATTGTGAGCGAGCCGCGCGCCCTCATCGGCTTTGCCGGGGCCCGCGTGAGCAAGCAAGCCCAGGTGAGCAAAGTGCCCGACGACTTCCAGACCGCTGAATTCCTCCTTTCTCACGGCATGCTCGACAAAATCATTGAACGCAAGAACCTGAGGACCAACCTCGCCAGCCTGTGCCGTTTGCTCGGCGGACACCTGGCCGCCGTGGAGGCCACCCGTGGCTAAATCCTGGAAAGACTGGGAAAAGCCCGTGCTGGAGCTGGACGAAACCATCCGCAAGCTCCAAGCGATTGTCGACAAGGAAACTGACCCCGAGCGTAAGACGGAGCTGTCTGAGCGCGTCCAAGACTATATGCGGCGCCGCGATGCCTATCTCGAAACCCGGTACAGCCGGCTTGGCCCTTGGGAAAAGGTGCTAATTGCGCGCGCCGAAACGCGCCCCTATACCCTCGACTACATCAATGCGCTCTGCGAAGATTTTGTCGAGCTAGAAGGCGACCGCCGCTTTGCCGCCGACCACGCCATTGTGGGAGGCCCTGCCCTGATGGACGGCCGCCGCGTGATGGTGGTGGGCCACCAAAAGGGTCGCAACATCCAAGAGCGCAGCTACCGCAACTTCGGCATGGCCAAGCCCGAGGGCTACCGCAAGGCGATTCGCTTGTTTGAAATGGCCGAACGGTTCCGCATGCCGGTGATCACCTTTGTGGACACCCCCGCCGCCGACCCGGGGGTGGAAAGCGAAAGCCGAGGCATTAGCGAGGCCATCGCCGCCGCCATGCTCTCGATGTTTGAACTCACCGTCCCCACCGTCAGCACCGTGATTGGTGAAGGCGGGAGCGGCGGTGCCATCGGAATTGCCGTGGCCAACCACGTGATGATGCAAGAGCACGCGGTTTACAGCGTCATCCCGCCCGAAGGGTGCGCCGCCATCTTGTGGCGAGCCGCCGAGAAGGGCGCGCAGGCCGCCGCGGCCTTGCAACTCACCAGCGATTCGGCGCTGAAATTTGGCTTGGTTGAAGAGGTTCTGCCGGAACCGTTCGGCGGGGCGCACCGCGACCCGCTGGAAGCCGCCCAGACCGTGGGCCGCGCCATCATGGCGTCGCTGGAACGGCAGGACAAGCTGAGCGGGGCCGAACTGAAGGCCGAACGCGCCGCCCGGTTCCGCCGGATGGGGGCTTACGCCGAATCGGCGGTGGCCGCCGTGCTAGCCGAATCCTGATCGTCGAGGCGGGTGGTGGGGCCAAGCCAAAGCCACACCACCGTGCCGACCATCGCCCCTAAACACCAGCCGGCCATGGCGTCGGTGGGATAGTGCACACCGGAATACACCCGCGCAAAGCCCACCAGCAGCATCCACAGCAGGGCGATGTCCGCCCACAGGTTGCGTTCACCTCGGATCATCGCCCAGATGGCAATGGTGGCAATGGCGGCCGTGGTGGTGGCATGGCCACTGGGGAAGCTGGTGGGGCCGTAGAGCGGCTCCAGCGGCGTGCCGAAACCAAGATTGCTTGGTCGCGGGCGGTTAAAAATCTTTACCACGCCGAGCCGGATAATGCCCGCGATGATGGCACTGATGAGGGCCACCCGCGCCACCGAACTCGGCCACTGGCTGATCATGCCCATCATCAGCACGGCGGCAATGAGGGTCGCCCAGCCGTAGCCGTCAATTTGAGCAAGGCCAAGGAGCACCACGCCCCCGCCCCAAAACCACGCCTGGCCTCGCTTCAAAAGCCACGGGCGCATCCACGCCCACAGCAGGGCCGCCGCCTGCACCTGGCCCAGCCCGGTATCGGCCACCACCCGGATGATGTTGTCCATGGCGGGGCTCTTCATCCCCACGTGGATCGCGCGAAAGAGCGAAGTATCCCAGTCCATCATCATGCGTCCGTCATTCCTCCAAGTGCAGCGTCTTTTCGTGCGTGTACACGGCGAGGCCCGGAGCGGAGCCACGGGGTTTGCGCACGTACTTCTTGAGCGTGTAGTCCACCGAAACGTACCCGCTATGCTTTTGCGAGCTGTGTCGCTTGGCCAATTGGGCCGCGTAAATCAGGTCCGGCATCTGCACCCGCTGCGGCTGGTTCATCGTCATCAGCACCACGTGGGCACCTCCCCACCCCGCACGTGGAACCAGTAATCACTGGGCCGCGCGACCTTGGTGGTGAGGTAGTCGTTGGCGGTGGCGGTTTCGCCGTAAAGCACGCGGTAGCCGCCGGGGCTCAGCATTTCGCGCACGGCATGCCCCGCAAAGGGTCGCTCTTCCTTGCGGCGGGTGGGGGCGGGAGCCCGGTGACGCCAGCGGCGGCGATCGATTTCGGCCTCAATGGCGTCGAGCTCGGCAGGGTCGAGGGCGCGTTCGAGGCGGAGGAGAAGCCCCTCCACTTCTTCCAGGTCGCGGGCGATGCGAACTTCCTGTTCGGCCATGGCCGCCGCCCGGCTCTTCACGCGTTTGGCTTTGTCAAAGTAGCGCTGGGCGTTTTCCAGCGGGGTGAGGTCCGTTTTGAGAGGAATGGAAATCTCGCGCCCCTCGTAGTCCAGCACGTCGAGCGTTTTGGCCCCGGGCGTGGCTTGGTATTGGTAGGCCAGGATCAGTTCGCCCCACATCTGCTGGGTGGGCACATCCCGGGCGGCGCGGACGGCTTCGCGGATCTCGCGCACGGCCACCCGGCGGGCATCGGCCACCCGCTGGAGCGGGTTTTGCATCCGCTGCTTGCGCAGGGCAAGGTCGCGGTCGCGCTGGGCTTCGGCGAAGTGGGCTTCCAAGGCCGTACTGAGGGTGAGACGGGGGTAGCCCATCAGGTTCAGCACATCCAGCGGCAGCGGGTACGCGCCGTGGCCGGGGAACGCTAGCGTCTCGTAGCGGCCTTCCCTCACGCGGGCTTGGGCATCCGCCAGCGGATAGCCCGCTTGGATGAGCCGCTGGAGGAACGGGCTGGCCCCCTCAAAGTCATTGAGATCGTCGCCGGGTTGGGCTTCGGTAAAGGGTGGGCGATCTGGGAGCGGGGGGGCTTCGTACGGTTGCCCCGGCAGAATCGGGCGGCGCGACAGCTTGGGACCGATCCACTTAAGGGCTGCCACCACGCGCCGGTCCTCGGCTACCAACATCACGTTGGCGTGCTTGCCCATCAACTCGGCCACCAGCACCACCGGCCCCTCCGGGCCGTCGGCCCCGATCTCGAGCACGCGGTCCAGGCCCCGTTGGCGTACAAAGGCCACTTTGGCCTCTTTGAGATAGCGCCGGAAGAGGGTGAGGGCCGGGGTCGCGTCCATACCTTCGGGGCGGCGGGCGATCCAGTGCGCGCGGGCAAATTGGGGGTCGGCGCTGAGGAGCAGATACTGTTCGCGCTCCTTGTAGATGGCCACCGCGAGTTCATTCGGCGCGGCCAGCAGCACCTTTTGGATGCGACCGCCCACAAACGGCTGGCACTCTTGCACCACCGCCGCCAGGCAGAGACTATCGAAGGGGATTTTCATCCTTCGGCCAAGCCGCCGAACTTGCGGATGCGCCGTTGGAACTGAGTAACCGCCGCAAAGAGCTCTTCCTCACCGAACTCCGGCCACGGACTATCTGTGACGTAAAGCTCGGCGTAGGCGGCCTGCCAGATCAGGAAGTTGCTCCAGCGCAGCTCGCCGGCGGTGCGCACCATCAAATCCGGCTCCGGAATCTCGGGCGTATACAGGTGCTTCGAGATGGACTCTTCGGTCCAGGGTTCGCCGGCTTCCGCCACCGCCCGGGCGGCATCCAAAATCTCTTGCCGGCCACCGTAGTTCACCGCCAGCACAAAGGTGATGCCGGTGTTGTCTTTGGTTTCGGCTTCCAGCGCCCGCAGGTTGTCGCGCGTGCTCTGAGGCAGCTCGTCCAGCCGTCCGCTGATACGCACCCGCACGTTGTTTTTGATGAGCCCGGTCAGTTCGGCGCTCGCCGCTGCCGCGATCAGGTCCATCAGGCCGTTGACCTCCTCGCCCGGTCGCCGCCAGTTCTCCGCCGAGAATCCGTACACCGTGAGGTAGCGAATGCCAAGCTCGTCGGCGGTGGTCAGCACGTCCTTGAGCGTGAGATAGCCTTGTTGGTGGCCCACCAGGCGGTGTTCGCCCCGTGCCGTCGCCCAGCGACCGTTGCCATCCATGATGCACGCGATGTGCTGGGGCAAAGCATCCAGCCGAATCCCTTGCGCGACGGCGCGCGTTTGCACGTCGTTCTTGGGTTCCGGCATGGACGAGGTCTCGGACGAACTCAACGCCAAGGTTTAGATCTCCATCAACTCGGCGTCTTTCTTCTTCTGCAGGTCGTCCACTTCGTGCACGAACTTGTCAGTCAGGTCTTGGACCTTCTTTTCAAAGCCCTTCAATTCGTCCTCGCTGATTTCCTTGGCCTTCAGGCGGGCTTGCCCGTGCTGCAGGGTGTCGCGGCGCACATTACGCACCGCCACGCGGCCTTCTTCGGTGCGGGCGTGCACCTGCTTGACCAGTTCCTTACGGCGCTCTTCGGTCATCTGCGGGAAGTTGAGGCGGATCCCGTTGCTGTCCACCACCGGGTTCACACCCAGGTCGCTCTTTTGGATGGCCTTTTCGATGGCCACCGTCATCCCTTTGTCGTAGGGGTTGATAAGAATTTGGCGGGGCTCCGGCACGCTGATGTTGGCCACCTGGTTGACCGGCGTTTCACTGCCGTAGTAGTCCACCATGATCTTTTCGAGGACCATCGGGTTGGCGCGGCCGGTGCGGATGCGCTGGAAATCGTGGAGCGTGGCCTCCACGGCTTGCTTCATGCGGTGTTCGGCATCTTTCAGGAGGTCTTGCATAGCGTTATTGTGCATGGTTAGGACGCCCCCGTGTGAGGCGGCGTCGCAAGATGTTAAGAAATCGTGACGAGCGTACCGATTTGGCCGCCGCTGGCCGCGGTGGCCATGGCACCCGTGGCGAACATATCGAGCACCAACACCGGCAGCGAATTTTCGCGGCATAGGGTGAAAGCGGTCATGTCCATCACGCCCAGACGTTGATCCAGCGTTTGGTCAAACGTGAGGCGATCGTAGCGCTTTGCGTCAGGGTCCTTGCGCGGGTCGGCGGTGTAGATGCCGTCCACCTTGGTGGCTTTGATGATGACGTTCGCGTCGATCTCGAGGGCGCGCAGCACCCCAGCGGTGTCGGTGGTGAAGTACGGGTTGCCCGTGCCGCCCGCGAAGACAACCACGCGACCTTTTTCAAGGTGACGGATGGCACGGCGGCGAATAAACGGCTCGCAGACTTCGTCCACGGCGATAGCGCTTTGCACCCGGGTCGGGACGCCATGCCCCTCCAGAGCGGCCTGAATGGCCAGCCCGTTGATGATGGTGCCCATCATCCCCATGTGGTCGGCGGCGGTGCGGTCAATGCCGCCTCCGGCGCTGAAGGCTTCCCCACGGATGATGTTGCCTCCGCCCACCACGATGCCGAGTTGGCACCCTAAATCGTGAACGGCTTTGACCTCTCGGGCGATGTGATTCAACACCGAGGGGTCAAAGCCGAAGCCCTGGCTACCCGCCAGGGCTTCCCCGCTTAGCTTCAAGAGAATGCGTTTGTAAGCAGGGTCGGCCATGAGACTTAACCTCCGACCGTGAGTCGCTTGAAGCCGGTGACTTCGGCCGTGCCCTGCGCCATTTCCTTGAGGAACTGGGCGGTGGACTTGCTTTCGTCTTCCAAGAACGGCTGCTCCAGCAGAACTTGGCTCTTGAAGAACTCCTTGTTCACGCGGCCTTCGGCGATCTTGGCGGCCATTTCTGCCGGCTTGCCGTCGTTGATGGCGCGCTGGGTTTCCAGCTCCATTTCCTGAGCGATGATGTCTTGCGGCACCTCCGCCTTGGTCAGGTAGGTCGCACCCATGGCCACGGCCTGGATGGCGCCCTTCGTCGCCACTTCGCCGGCGTTGGCAGCGTCACCGCTCACCATCACCACGGCGGCTTGCTTGCCGGTGTGGTGGTTGTAAACGCCAATCGCGCCGTCGGTTTCCAGCTTCACGGCTTGCGTCAGCTGGATGTTCTCGCGGAACAGGGCCACGCCTTCGGTCACCAGTTCGGCCACCGTCTTGCCGTCAATGCTCACGTTGTTCACGTCACCGTTCACGGCGTCAGCGGGGGCGCTTAGCAGGCCATTGGCCAGCGTATCCACCAACTTGCGGAAGCCGTCGTTATTGCTCACGAAGTCGGTTTCGCTTTCCAGCACCACACCCACGGCAGTCTTGCCGTCGGCGGAGACCACAAATTTGGCCACCCCTTCGCTAGTAGAACGACCGGAACGCTTTGCAGCGGCCGATTGACCCTTTTCACGGAGGATGGCTTTGGCCTTCTCAAAGTCGCCGCCAGCTTCTTCCAGCGCGACCTTGCACTCCATCATGGGCGCGTCGGTTTCTTCGCGCAGACGCTTGACATCACTTGCACTAATTGCCATCTTTTACTCCTTGGTTTCAGCAGAAGCTTCTTCTGCCACGGCCGATTCTGACGCCTCAGCGGGGGCTTCCGTAGCCGGGGATGAGGCTTCGGCCTGGGCCTCTTCGACCACCACTTCCTTCACGGCGACCGGAGCTTCGGCATCAGCGTTCACACCAAAGGCGCTCAGGAACTCTTCGTCCACCGGCACCACGGCCTCTTCATCATCTTCGCTCAGCGCGGCACCGGTGCCCTCGGCAAACTCGATGTCGACCGGGCGAACTTCCGTCACGGCTTCGCTGATCTTGTTGGTGACCAGGCGGATGGAGCGGATCGCGTCATCGTTGCCGGGGATCACGTAGTCCACGATGTCCGGATCGCAGTTCGTGTCCACGATGGCGACGACGGGAATGCGGAGGCGGTGGGCTTCGGCGACGGCGTTGGCTTCCTTGATGATGTCCACGACGAACATCACGGACGGCAGCTTGTCCATGGTGCGGATGCCTTCCAGGTAGCGGCTGAGCTTGGCGCGCTCTTCGCGGCGCTTCAGGGCTTCCTTCTTCGGCAGGCGATCCATGTAGCCTTCCTCTTCCATGCGGTCGAGTTCCTTCAGGCGGCTAATGCGGTTTTGGATGGTTTCCCAGTTGGTCAGCATCCCACCCAGCCAGCGTTCCACCACAAAGTGTTGGCCACAGCGGATGGCGGCTTCCTTGACGGCAGTTTGGGCTTGCTTCTTGGTGCCGACGAAGAGCACGGTGCCCCCGTCGCCGACGCGGTGCTGAACGAAGTTCAGGGCGTCTTCAAACAGCTTAATGGTTTGGTGAAGGTCGAGGATGTAGATCCCATTGCGCGCGCCGTAGATGTAGCGGCGCATCTTGGGGTTCCAACGACGAGTCTGGTGGCCGAAATGGACTCCGGCTTCCAGCAACTCTTTCATGCTCAGTTGCGGCATTCTTATTTTCTCCGGGTTTCATCCGCCGGAGCGCCCTGGGTTCGCCCGCACCTTGCACTCAGGCAAGGCACCCGTGGACGAGAGCCACTCCGTGTGGATTGGCGAGATCACCGGAGATGGTGACCTCGCCGAGGGCAAAGGATACCGCGCCCCGTTCAGCAGGGTTTAGGGCCTCTCTTGGTGGGTGTTGGGAGGTCGGACTAGTGGCCGTAAATGCTGTAGGCGTTCCACTCGGGGTCGAGCGTCAGTCGCATTGTCACGAGCTGACCCACGTGGTAGGCGTCGTGGGCGGTGAGGAAGTCGCTGGCGGCGATCAGGGCCTGCTCGTCTTCGCGGCCCGCGATGCCGGCTTTAGCTTGCTCGCGGAGCTCTCGGTAGGCGGCCATGCGCTCTTCCAGAGTTCCGGTAAGCCCCGTGACCCCCCACTGGTCGTAATCGGCCCCAACCTTCTTGGCGAGGGAGGCGTGGACGCACTCGGCAAGGTGATCCAGCACGCGGGCGGGCTTCATCATTTGCGGCACGATGTCCCGCTCGAAATCTTCGGGCGCGAGCCCGGCGAAGCACGCTTCGACCTGGGCGGTCAGCATGTCAATCTGGGCTTGGATGAGTTCACTTCCGGTCATGGCTGGCCGAGGTTTACCTCTGGGCGGTTCCGCTTCGCCGAAGTTTTGTATCATGGAGGGGAGATGGTGGATGGGCGCAAGTTGTCACCCGACAGCATCCGGTTTTGCACCCAAATGGGCATGTTCCCCATGGGCAATGACCGGAACAAGAACCCCTACGCCATCGAGTTCTACATCTCGCACGAGCGGGCCATCTTCCCGATGGAAGGGATTCACGTTTCGCGGTCATTGAAGCGGGCGTTTCGCCGGGAGCCGTTTGAGGTTCGGTTCGATACGGCCTTCCGCGAGGTGATGACGGCGTGCCGCCGACCCAAAGACAACTGGATCACCCCGACTCTTATCGACCTCTACTGCCGCATACATGAGGAAGGCTGGGCGCACTCTTGCGAGGTGTATCTTGAAGGTGAGTTAATGGGCGGGGTCTACGGCGTGGCGGTGGGGGGCGTATTCTGCGCCGAGAGCATGTTCCACCGCCACACCAATGCCAGCAAGATCGCTCTGTGGAAGTTGCACGAGAAATGCCGGGAACTCGGCTTTGTGCTGTTTGACGCCCAGGTGATCAATCCACACTTGGAGAGCCTGGGCGCACTGACCTTGAGCCACCACGAATACATGGGACGACTGAACAAGGCGATGCGCGTGATGACCCCGTGGAGCACGCTCCCCTTCACACTGGATTTGGAAGCGCAGGGCGACCCGTTCGCCGTCTTTTAGGCCGCGTCGTCGAGGTCGAGCGCGTTGGCGTCGGTGGCCGATTGGTAATCCCAGTTATCGCAATCGAAGCGGCGACAATGAATCATGCGCTGGTGGGTGCCATCGGCCATTTCGACATCGGCCATCTGGGCAAAGCGGCACTCAAGGCATAGCTCCGGCTCGATGAGCCGCACCACCTTCAATTGCCGATCCTTCATGATTCCCCCTCCGGGATAGTAAGGTTTCGGCCCAGCAAAGCGGTGTACCACCTGACAGGGATACTAGAAAACGAAAAATCCCCGCTCCGCCGAAGCGAAACGGGGATCCTGTTGAGTTGAAGCGTGGGCTTAGCCCTTGCTCTTCGCGGCGGCGATTTCCTTGAGGAATTCACCCACCGGCTTGAAGCCCAGCGATTGGTGCAGCACTTGGCCGTCCCCGTCCATGAACACCACCAGCGGGATCGAAGTCGCCTTGTATTGCGAAGCGAGGGCCGGGAAGTTGTCAATGTTGACCTTCACCCACACCATTTCGCCCGCGGCCTTCTTGAACTCCGGCGTGCTGAAAACTTGCGCGTCCAGCATCTTGCACGGGCCGCACCAGTCGGCCATGAAGTCCACCATCAGCAGGCGGCCCGTTTGCTTGGCCAGCTTCTTGGCGGCTTCGAAGTCATACAGCCACTTCGCCGTGAAGGTGACTTCGGTCGCACCAGACGGCGCCTTGAACGCGAACAGATCCGAAGCGACTTCCCCGTTCAGTTCCACCTTCGTCGCATTCACGACCGTGCGGGCCGTGGTGCCACCCATTTGCTGGCTAATTTCAGCCTGGCGGAGCAACGCATCGCGCGAATCCAGGTACATGGTCGAACTCGTGATGCCCATCTTGCCCGTGACGGTCGTCATTCGGCGACCCGCGCGCTCCACGTTGCTGCCCTTGGCCACATCGGTCATTCCATCGAACGCCTTGGCATCGAAGAACGGGCGCCAGAAGCGCATATCCGTCTCTTCAAACAGACCGAGAAGCGATTCCGTGGTCTGCTCCATCTTGGAGAACTGGTTGGCCGCTTTGTCGTAGGTCACGATGGTGGTGCCATCGGCAAACACGACTTGGTCACCCGACTCCATGCGGAGGAGGTTCGGCTTTTGGAGCGAGAGGCTCACGGTGCGCGGAGCCCCGCCCACCATGGTCACGGTGTATTCCACGTTGAGGGACTTGGCCCGCTGCAGAGCCTCGAAGTGACCTTCGAGCGGCTTCGGCGGCGCGAAGGCGAACGCACTCACCATTCCGCCGGCGAGGGCCATCATGGAGAATAAGGATCGTCGCATGTGATTTTCTTACTCCCGCCCTTCCGGGGGGAGTTCCGCCGATAGTCTAGTGCTTTTTGATGTTCATATACAATAGAGGCGGCATGCGGGCACTCGGAATTTTGGTGATTTTGCTTCTGTTTGTAGGCGGAGCCACCGCTTTCAATGATGCGACCCCCTACCGGACGGCCGGGGCACTCTTCACCCAGAGGAATCCAGAAACCAACCAACCCGCCACCGCGCCGGATATCGGGGCCCCCGACGAACGCCAGCATGCCAACTACGTCGCCCGCATGGCCCGAGGCGAGGGCCCGGCGGTGCTAGACCCCAAAGACCCCGAGCTTTACGAGAACTACCAAGCCCACCAGCCTCCGCTTTACTACTTCATGGCGGGGCAGATTGCCAAGGCGGCCGGGTGGGATCCCCAAGCCAATGAGGGCGGACGCTACCTACGCTTTGTCAACACCGGCATCGGCGTGCTAATGCTTCTGGGCTTGTATTCCTTTGCCCGTAACGTCTCGCAGTCGGACGATGTCGCGCTGGCGGCGATGGCCTTTGGGCTCTTACCCATGAACCTGGCCCTCCACGGCGCGGTGAGCAACGACCCGCTTCTCTACTGCCTCATCGCCTGGGCGCTGGTGCTGGCGGCCATTGTCGCGCGGGGTTCGGGGGCGGCCTATCCCATTCTCTTTGGCCTCGTGGCCGGGGCGGCCATCTGGACCAAAACCACGGGCCTGATGCTTATCCCGGTCGGCTTTGTGGCCGGTCTCATCGGCGCGCCCAAGAAGTCGAAGATCACCGTCGCCTTGACGATGGCGATTGGCCCGCTTCTCGTAGCGGCCCCCTGGATGATCCGCAACGTGCAAGTCTATGGCGACCCGTTTGCGCTTCGGGCCTTTACCGAGTCGTTCGGGGGCACCGCCCAGGCCAAGATGTTCATCGATTCCATCGGTATGGGCTCGTACCTGATGAATTGGGTGGGGTGGACCGCGGCCAAGAGCTTTGTGGGCACCTTCGGCTATATGGATATCTCGCCCCTCGAGGCTTACGGTGGCAAAGCGGTGGAGACTTTCTATCGTGTGAGCTTGGCGTTCCTTACCGCAGCAGGTCTCTCGGGCATCATCGCGGTGGCCAAAGACCGCAAGAAGCCGCAACCCGCCATGCACGCCCTGGGGGCCGTGGCGGTGCTTGTGGTCCTGGCGTTGTTCCTGCGCTTTAACCTGCAGTACTTCCAGGGGCAATCGCGGTACCTCTATCCGGCCTTTGCGCCGCTGGCCTTGCTCATGGGGATGGGCGTGACGCTTTGGTTCAAGAAGCGAGAGCAGTGGGCGTGGGTTTGCGTGGCCGTGGTGATGGCCGGGTTTGCATTTGCAAGCTGGAGCACACTTGGCCCGGCCTTTGCACGTCGTATAGAAATGGGGCAGGCGATTCAGGCCGCAACCGTGCCGGAAGTAGGCCCCGAAAGCTCAGGAGTTACCAATGCCAACTGATCCGCGTCCAAACGACGAGACTGTGACACTGGCGAACCAAATTCCGTTGCCGATGGACCACGACACCGACGAGCACATCATTGCCCGGGTGGTGGCGGGGGACCGCGCGGCGTTCCGGCATCTGTTTGACCGGCACTACGGCCGCAGCTTGAGCGTGGCCCAGGGCATTGTGTTGCACCGTTCCGAAGCCGAGGACGTGGTGCAAGAGGCCATGACCAAGGCGTTCAAGAATCTCACCAAATTTGATCGCCGGGCCAGCTTTGGTACGTGGCTCTACCGAATTGTCGTGAACACGGCCATCCAGGCCACGCGCCGAACCCGCCACGATCGCCAAGCCGTCACGCTGGAAGCGGTGAGCGACCGCCTTACCGACCCCCAGGGGATTCCGCAGCTTGCCGACCCCGAAATTGAGCGCGCCATGCGGCAAATGGAGCCCGAAGATCGCGCCATCATTGTGATGTTTTATTGGGAAGACCTTTCGTTGAACGAGATTGCCGGGGCGATGGAGTGCACCCCCAATGCGGCCAAGACCCGCTTGTTCCGCGCCCGCGAACGATTCCGCCAGTTCTATCAGGGAGGTGACCAATGAGCCCGCTGCCCGAAGATCGCGACGAGTTGCTGTGGGAACTGGCCCGAGACCCGCTCTCGGAGGCCGCCCAGCAGTACCGTCAGCGCTACCCCGAAGATGTGGTCGAGCTAGAAAGCCGCGCCGCGATGCTGGGCAAACTCACGGCCGCCAAACCGATTCCGCCCGCCATTATCCCGGCCCCGCACGTGTTGCTGGAGAAGCCGACGCCCGAGGTGCGCATGCCGCGCTGGAGTCTGGGGGTAGCCGCTGCGTTGCTCGTCTTTAGCCTCGCGCTAGGTTACTACGCTGTCACGCGTCCGCAACCCCAAACCTTGGCGACCGATGCCGGGCGACCAAGCATCAGCGCCACCGGGGATAGCAACATGGAGGGGGCACCGATGAGTGGTGACCGCAAGCTCCAAAGTCAAGGCATGGGACAGGGGTCGCCGGAAGGCATGGACCCCGCCGGCGGTACCGCCCCGGGAACCACCAACCAAGTCCCCACCGGACCGCAACCCCTCGCCCCGACCCAACCCGCTGACCCCACGATGTTGCCCATCACCATCCAGGACGAGGGCACTTCCCTCCGGAGCGTGATTGAACAGATTGGGAGCGCGGCCGGGCTGGATATTGAGTTTGCGCCAGGATTCACGGACGGCCCCGTATCCGTGCGGTACGTCAACGTCCCTGCCATGACGATCCTCAAGACCCTGGGCCAGAGCAACGGCTTTACGCCGCTGAACCAAGGCAACCGCAAGGTGCTGATCGTGCCGGCCACGGACCCGAACGCGCCCGTCTTGCAAGACCCGAACATGGGCACCGGCCAAGGCTTGCCGAACCCCGGCACCGGCGCGGGCGGCAGCTTGAGCGGCCCGATTTCGCGCTGATCCGAACCTCACCCAGAATGCCCCTCCACCGAAAGGTGGCATTCTGGGACCATCGTCCCTTATACTAAAAGGTACGTATGAGTTCCGCCAAACGAAGTTCGGACATTCAGGAGATCCACGCCCAAAAGGCCATGGCCTTCGGAATCCCGGGCGTGATTGCCCTCCTCTTGGGCGGCGTTGGTATCTACTACGGCGGCGCGATGATTGGCCTGGCCGTTGTCTTGGCGCTGGCTGGCATTGTCGGCGTGATCATGGCCATCGTGTCGATGTCGAAGGTCAGGAAGGTCACTTCCTATGACATCACCTGCCCGATCTGCCAGGCCCGCAACGGATTCACCGAGAAGCCGATGGAAGACGTGCGTTGCACCGGCTGCGGCCGATTGGTGCCGATCCAGGATGGGCGCATCCTCAAGGTGTTCCAAGTGCAGTGCGGTTTCTGCCAAGAGCTGAATTGGTACAACGAGCGCTCAGTCGGCCTCATTTGCGAGAATTGCGACCGCGAAATCCCGATTTCCACTGCCGATGGCGGCCTGGGGCACGCCGCGATGGGCGCCTACGCGGCCCACGTGGACACCGAGAAGTACGACCTCGTCCTGCTGGGCGTCCAGCGGTCGAGTGAGGAACTGATCTCGGCGCTCCAAAAGATCATGTCGCTGAACCGCAACCAGGTGAAGCAGATGATGGAGGCCGCGCCGGTCACGATGTTCACCGGCATCCCCAAGATGAAGGCGGAAGCCATCCAGGGACAATTGCGGGGCCACCACGTCACGGTGGAAATTCGCGCCTCCCAAAAGTAACCTACTGATTCACCTCGCGGCTCGGGTATTGTGAGCTACTGGACGGAGTCAGGTCGGATCCGACCTGGCTCCCTTCATGAATCAAAGGAGTCAATTTCCGCACTATGTGTTTGCGATGGTGGAAGACGGGTCGGTGGACGACCCTCATCGCGGTTCTGGCCGCGCTACTTATTCCAACCTTTGCAATGGCTGCTGGGGGTGAGAACGTCAAGCTTGAGTTCTCCGATCAAGACAAGATTTATCTTTACTTGTCATTGGGCCTCGGCTTCCTCGCCATTGTCATGGGTTATGTGTTCCAAAAGCAGGTCCTAGCGAAGAGCACGGGCAATGATGCGATGCGCGAGGTGGCGAAGGCCATCGAAGCCGGGGCGTTGGCGTACCTGGCTCAGCAGCGCAAGCTCATGGGCATCTTCGTCATCCTGCTCGCCGTTGGCCTCTACTTCCTGTACCAAGGACAGTTCGGCCAGAACGTTGGTACGGGCGTAGCCGTCTGTTTCGTCCTCGGGGTGCTGGCTTCCTATGGCGCTGGCTACCTGGGCATGGTGACCGCCGTGCGCGGCAACGTGCGCACCGCCGCCGCTGCTCTCAACAGCAAGAAGGAAGCCCTTGAAACGGCGTTCCGCTCGGGCGCCGTGGCTGGTATGTACACCGTCGGCCTTGGTCTGATCGGTGCCACCGCTGTCTTCCTGCTCTTCCCGGCTGAAGCCATGAAGCTTCTGGTCGGTTTTGGCTTTGGTGGTTCGCTGGCTGCCCTCTTCATGCGCGTTGGCGGTGGGATCTACACGAAGGCCGCGGACGTGGGGGCTGACCTCGTTGGTAAGGTCGAAGCCGGGATTCCGGAAGACGACCCGCGCAACCCGGCCGTCATTGCGGACAACGTGGGCGACAACGTCGGCGACTGCGCCGGTATGGCCGCTGACGTCTTTGAATCTTACGAAGTCACCCTCGTGGCCGCCATCGTATTGGGCGCTGCGACGGCTGCGATCTTCGACACCGCCACCTGGATGCGCCTGGTTATGTTCGCCCTTCTCGCTCGCGGGATTGGGATCGTGGCCTCCATCATCGGCATCTACATGGTCAAGGGCGACGAGGACGAAGAGTCCGACCCGCTGCACTCGATCCAGAAGGGCTTCTACGGCTCGGGCGTCATTGCGGCGATCCTCACCGTGGTGCTGGCCTACTGGATGATGGGCGGCATGCCCGGTAGCAACAGCGTCATCCAAACGTCCACGAAGACCACGCGCGAGCAGTGGCAGCGCAACATCCTGGATGTGATGGTGGCCGAAGGCAACAAGCTGGCCATCGCGCAGAAGAAGGAGTTCAAGGAAGTGGCCGCCGAAGACGTGGCTAAGTCCGCGGGCTTCATGGCCGCGACGCCGGGCTTTAGTGAAGACGATCGTCTGCGCTTCGTCTCCAACTACATCAGCCCGTTCAGCCAGTTCGACCCGAACAACTTGCCGGAACCGCGCAAGGTAGACGGCCTGACCAAGGTGGACCTGAACAGCCCGAACTTTGCCAAGGTGGCATCGTTTGCGGTGCAAAAGCCGGACCAGACCTCGGGCGACCCGGCCAACCCGCCGGCCCCGCAGTTCGTGACGCTGAAGGAAGCCTTTGGCGGCAAGGAGCTGATCTACATGCAGGTCAGCGTCCAGCAAACGGCTCCGGGCCAGCAGAACCCGCCGGCCCAAACCTTCATCGTCGGCCCCTCCACCAAGGAGTACCTCGCCAAGCAGTTTGAAGAAGTCAAGAAGCAAGGCACCGAGGTGAAGGAAGACGCGACGTTCCCGGCCACGATCTACGTGGACGGCAAGGACAACCTCTACGTGGCCCTGGATTCGGACGGCAAGACCCGGTTCGACCAAGTGGCCCCGGTGCTGGGCTACTACAAGATGTCGCCGGAGGAAGTCTCCAACCCGCCGACGGACGGCAGCATGCCCCCGCAACCCAACACGGCCGAACCGCTCCTGGTGACGCACAAGAACGTGGAATGGTGGCGCTTCGTGGTCTGTATCCTGTTCGGGATCTTCATGGCCTTCCTCTTCGAGAAGCTGACGGACTACTACGTCTCCTTTAAGAAGAAGCCGGTGCGCGAAGTGGCCTCCGTGGCCACCACGGGTCCGGCCCCGATGATCATCAACGGCTTTGCCTACGGTCTGGAATCGTCGGTGTTCTCGGTGTTCGCCATTGTGGCGGCGCTGATGGCTCCGCTCCTCATCTTCCCGTCCGACCAGTTCGGCGGCTACCTTCTCTCCTTCTACGGGATCGCTCTGGTGGGTCTGGGCTTGCTCACCACCACCGGCTTCATCCTCGCGATGGACACGTTCGGCCCGATCTCGGACAACGCTCAGGGCGTGTTCGAAATGTCCGGCGCTGGCCACGACAACCCGAAGGGTGCCCGCGCGGTCCAGATCTTGGACGCCGCTGGTAACACGACCAAGGCTCTCACCAAGGGCTTTGCCATCGCAACAGCGGTTGTGGCAGCGGTTGCCTTGTTCCACGCTTACGTGGACGCGGCCAAGCTGACCGAGATCGGGATGCGACTCGAAGTCCCCGAGATCTTCCTCGGGTTGCTGGTGGGTGGTGCGGCTCCGTACCTCTTCTCGGCCTTCTCCATTAACGCCGTGGGACGCGCGGCCTTCGACCTCATCAACGACGTGCGCGACCAGTTCCGCAACGATCCGGGCATCATGAAGGGCACCAGCAAGCCGGATTACGGCCGCTGCGTTGCCATCGTGACGGCGGCTGCGCAGAAGGAACTGCTCGGCCCCGGCATCCTCGCCATTAGCCTTCCGGTCCTCGTGGCCTTCGGCTTTGGCCTGGGCAAGCAGCCGGTGCTGATCGACGGTGTGGCCTACAATCTGGTGGGTGCGCAAGCGCTCGGCGGCTTCCTGGCCGGTACGATCCTTTCGGGTCAGCTGATGGCTGTTCTCCTCGCCAACTCCGGCGGGATGTGGGACAACGCCAAGAAGCTCATCGAAGATGGGATGCACGGCGGCAAGGGCACGGACGAGCACAAGGCGGCCGTGGTCTGCGACACCGTGGGTGACCCGTTCAAGGATACGGCTGGTCCGGCCCTGAACCCGCTCATCAAGGTCATGAACCTGATCGCGCTCCTCATCGTCCCGATCGTCATCCAACCTATGGATAGCACCATGCGCGGTGGCGTCACCCTGGTGGCGGCGGCGGCTCTGATTCTCGCCATCTGGCAGAGCAAGAAGGGCAGCATGAGCACGGCTCTGGACTCCGCCAAGGCGGATGCGGCGGCCAAGTCCAACGCTCCGGCGGCGGTGGAAGCTAAGGCCGAAGAAGTTGCTGAAGAAGCAACCGAAGAAGCCAAGCCGGAAGAAAAGACCGAAGGCTAAGCGCTTGCCCTGCCTCGCAAGGCAAACGGGCTCGCATTCAATTGAGTGCGAGCCCGCTTTTTTTCGCTAAACTAAGGGCATGGCCGATCCGGCAGATGTAGAAGCAACCAAATACCTGCGGCGCGAATTCAATCGCCGACAGATTGACGTGACGCAAGCCGACCTGCGCGTGATGCACCACGTGGCGTACATCCGGGGCTCGCTCAAGGCTTACAAGGGTGGTCCGCCGGACCTGCGGAAGGAGTGCGAGAACATCGCAGGCTATCTCAAGCAGACGGGCCGCGTGAAGGACGTCGTGATCGACTGTTCATTCCGTGCGTAAAGCCGCGTCCACTTCACTCAGCAGATAGAAGCTGCCGGTGGCGACCACGTCGCCGGCCGCGGCTTGCGCACGACGGACGGCCTCGGCCACGCTCTCGCAAATCGTAACAGGGCGGCCGAGGCTTTCCCATGCTTGGGCCACCTCTGCCGCCGGTTGGGTGCGCGGCCAATCAATGGGCGCGGCAAAGACCTGGCGCACGCAGGGGGCCAGGGTTTCGGCAAAGTGCTCGGGGTCGTGGCCGGTCAGCATGCCGGTCACCAGGTTCACCTCCCGGTACCCCTCCTGCATCAGGCCGGCCGCCAGAGCCGCGGCCGCCGGCGCGTTGTGCGCCCCATCCAGCACCCAACGCTGGCCATCTATGGTGCGCTCTTCAAATCGCCCGGGGATGGTCGCCAGACGCACCCCTTCCCGCAGCGCCTCCTCGTCATGCCTCAGGCCTCCGGCATACAGTGCACTCACCGCCAGCGCCATATTTGTGGCGGTCATGGCGCCCTTGAGGCGGGGCTGCAGGCCACTCACTTCTCCACCCGGCGTGCGCACAGTCCACCCGGCGGGCTCGGGCCGCAGTTCAATTTCGCGGCCAAATTGCCACAGCTCGCTTCCCCGCTCTTTGGCAATCAATTCGATCGCCTCTCGCGCCTCATCGGCCATCGGGCCAACCACCACCGGGCGACCGGGCTTGATGATGCCGGCCTTTTCGGTCGCGATCTTGGCGAGGGTGTCACCGAGGTACTCCATGTGGTCCATCCCGATGCTGACAATGACGCTGCAGGCGGGGGTGACAACATTGGTGGCGTCTAGGCGGCCACCTAGGCCGACTTCCAGCGCCACCGCGTCGCAGGCTTGGGCGTTCCAATACGCAAAGCCCAGCGCGGTCTTGAATTCAAACTCAGTGGGTGCGCCCATGGGGTCGCTCTCCATGCTCTCGGCCACCTCCAGCAGCCGCCCCACCCACTCGCCAAAGTGCTCCCGCGAGATCAAATCGCGGTCTAGCTGCACCCGCTCGCGGACGTCGTAGACGTAGGGCGAATACGCCGCGCCCGTGCGGTAGCCCTGGCTCACCAGGAGGCTCTGGGCAAAGGCCGTAGTGGTGCCCTTGCCGTTGGTGCCCGCGATATGGACAAAGGCGGGCGAGCCCGTCTCCCCCAGTCGCCCGGCCAGGCCCAGCCGCTCGCAAAATGCCGCCATGCGGTCCAACCCCAGCCGCCATTCGCGGCGGGGGTAGTTATTCAGCGCGGCCAGGGCCTCTTCGTAGCTCAGGCTCATGCGACGGGAGCAGCAATCAACCCGGAGGCGGCGATGCGGCGCACGGCTTCGGCAAATCGCTCCCCGTTCTGGTCGCCCAGCAGGGTCAGCGAGAACCGCACGTAGCCTTCGCCGGCGGTGCCGTAGCCGTTGCCCGGGATGCACAGCACGTGCGCCTTCTCCAGCAGGGCCTTGGCGAACTCGGCGCTCGTCATGTCGGGGTTCGGCACCGGCGCCCACACGTACAGCGAGGCCACCGGGCGCTCCACTTGCCAGCCAATGCTGCGCAGGCCATCCACCAGGGCATCGCGGCGGCGCTGATAGATATCCAGCGTGGCTTGGTTGCTCACATGATTGAGGGCGTAGGCCCCCGCTTCGGCTACGGCCGGGAACGCCTTGCTATCAATGTTGCTCTTCAGCTTTTGCAGGGTGTTCACCGCATCGGGGTTGCCCGCCGTGAAGCCCAGGCGCCAGCCGGTCATGTTGAAGATCTTGCTGAGCGAGTGGAACTCGATAGCCACGTCCTTGGCCCCTTCCATCTGCAGCAGGGTGGGGTTCTTCCAGCCATCAAAGCAGACGTTGGCGTAGGCCATGTCTCCGACGGCGAGGATGTCGTACTCCCGGCAGAACTTGATGAGGTCTTGGTAGAAGCCCGGGGTCGCGGGGCGGCCTGTGGGGTTGCCCGGGTAGCACACGTGGAACAGCTTGGCGCGCTTCGCGATCTCCGTCGGGATTTCGCTCAGGTCGGGCATGTAGGCGTTCTTGGCGTTCAGCTCGGTCTCGTAGAGGTCGGCGCCGGCCATGCGGGCGTGGATGGCACTGACGGGATAGCCGGGGTTCGGCACAATCGCCACATCGCCCGGATCGAGGTAGGCCCAGGCCAGGTGCGCCAGTCCCTCCTTGCTGCCTATCACCTGCCCGATTTCGGTAGCCGGGTCCAGTTGCACGCCGAACTCGCGATGATAGAAGTTGGCGGCGGCCTCCAGGAACGGCTCCCAACCCTTCGGGCTCTCGTCGTAGCGGTGGGTGGCCGGGTTGCGGGCGGCGTCGGCCAGCGCGTCGATGACGGCGGCGGGGGTGGGGATATCCGGGTCGCCAATGCCGAGGTCAATCACGTCGTGGCCGGCGGCGATGGCCTCGCGCTTGATTCGGCTGATTTCGGCAAACAGATACGGCGGAATCAATTCCAAACGGGCAGAGGCGCGTGGCATGAGAACGAGTCTAACACCCTTAGTTCTGGGTTCCGGGCCCCTGGGGTTGAAGCCGAATGTAACGATTGTTCAAAGCGGGCGTCCAAGGAGATATGAAGGCCCGTTCGCTATGGGTTTTTGCCACGACCACGCTGGCCGTTGGCTTCCTCGTCCCCACCGCCACGAGCCTGAACCGATCTTCGGAAACCGGCAAGACCACGCCCGTGAAGGAGACCAAGGTGGACGTGCCCGCCGAGATGCGCTATGCCCACGAGCCAATCTTCCAGAAGTACTTTGATGAGTTCCTGGGCGATGCGAAGTCGGCGCTGGAGAACGTGGACAACCTGCGCGAGGGGCCGTTTGGGGTTTCCCGTATTCCCGTGACGAAGATTGGGACGCACGTGATTGTGGCGAGCGGTGATTTGGGCGTACTGTTTGGCAACGGGACGGATGCTTTTGATACCAAGTCTTGGTCGCCCAAGGAGTTTGGCTTTGGGGCGCGCACCGATCGCACTCAGGCCGAATCGAATGCCTTGCGACGCTACGCCAAAGAGGCCGCCCCTTATTACGAAGCGGGGTTCCGTGGACCACTGCGCTGGCGCACGGACATTGGCGTGATTGAAGCGCTTCCGGTGGTGATTACCAAAGCTGAGTGTCAGAAGTGCCACACCGAGAGCAAAGCTGGCGATATGGCGGGCATTGTGCTGGCGCGGTTGAAGCCGGAAGACATGGTTCGGTTCCGCCAGTGGGAAGCTGAGAATCCGTAAATTCTCGCTTAGGTTTACGGGAGGGCGGTGAACTTTTCCTTCCGGAACTCGCTCAGACCTATTAGGGTTTAAATAAACATGGCTCCCACACCCTTTCAGAAGCGAGTCGGAATTGGTGCCGCCGTCGTGGTAGCTGGCGTAATTGGAGCTCTCGCGCTCCAAGGAAGATTAGTGAGAGTCGTGGAATCGTACTCGACAGGAGTTGGCGAAGTCGATGATGCGCCGGTTGAAACTGTGCTCGTGGATGCCCAACCGCCGAAAGAGCTTCGTGCCGAGTTTGAGCTCGCAGTTCAACACCAGTTCGATCAGATCCTAGGTCGATCCGTCGTCGACCTTGAGACACCACTTCAACCGGGTGAGGTGCGGTTTGGTTTCAATCGCCTCAACACCTTTATGAAGCTCGATAATCACGTCATGAGAGTTTTCCCTTCGAGAGCCGCACTCATTGGCAACGGAACTGAGCCTCTATCACCTGATTCCTGGGAGCCCAAGCTATTTTCAGGGATGGTCGGAAAGAAGGCAGATGCCGAACGAGAGAAGGATATCTTTTCGCAGTACGCGAAGGAGGCGTATCCCTACTTTGAGGCTGGATTTCGCGAGCCCATCCGGTGGAGAGCCGAAATTGGAGTCATGGAGGCCCGACCAGTGGTCCTCAAGACCGAACAGTGTCTATCATGTCATTCCAAGAATAACTTAGGTGATGTGGCAGGAATACTGATCGGCCGAATTAGCCATGAAGAGGCTGAAAAGGCCATTGAACTGAACTCCAGATTTAGCGGCGCGAAGAAGTCACAGCGAGAATCGACTTTCAATTCAGAGCAGCAATCATTGATTTCACACTAAGCAGGGGCATTCCAAACACAAATGAGCGACTTGCGCCTTGGAATCGCAATCCCTAACCTCACCCGCACCCCTCCGGTATCCTAGCGGGCGTTGCGAGGCGTAGCGCAGTTGGTAGCGCGTCGGCTTTGGGAGCCGAAGGTCGCCGGTTCGAGCCCGGCCGCCTCGACCACCTCGGCACATTTTCGGCTACTATGAGCCATGTTTGCCGCACTCCTGGTGGCGATTCAGAGCGACGCCCTCGGCCTTAAGCTCCAATCCGTGGACCCGGCCCGCCTGCGTGCCACCGTCACCAAACTGGCCAGCTACCCCACCCGCAACTCCCTTTCCAAGGAAGTGCACCAAGCCGCCGCGTGGCTGGCCGATGAATACCGCGCCATCCCGGGGATCGAAGTCGAACTGATGGAATACACCCTGCCCCAGGGGCGGCGCGTCCCTCAGCCCACCCCGTGCGTGCAGGTCGTCGCTACCCTTAAAGGCAGCAGCCCCGAGACCATCATCATCGGCGCGCACCTGGATTCGCTGAACCTTTCCGTAGCCCCCACCGAAGGCCCGGCCCCCGGCGCCAATGACGACGCCAGCGGCGTCGCACTGACCCTGGAACTCGCGCGGCAACTGGCAGGCACCACGCCCCGCCGCACCATCAAATTTGTGGCCTTTACCGGCGAAGAGCAGGGCCTGCTGGGGGCCATCGCCCTGGCCCAGCGTGCCAAAGACGAGAACTGGCCTATCGTGGCCATGCTGAACAACGACACCGTGGGCAGCAGCCGCAACCTGAGCGGACAGGAGAACACCAAGCAGGTGCGCGTTTTCAGTGAAAAAGGCGACAACCACGACAGCCGCGAGCTCGCCCGTTTCATTGAATGGACGGTGCGCCAGGCTGTGGATGACTTCACGGTCAAGCTCGTGCTGCGCCGCGACCGGTTCGGGCGCGGAGGCGACCACACTCCGTTTGTGCTGCAGGGCTTCTCGGCGGTGCGCTTCATCGAGGTTCACGAGGAGTTCAAGCACCAGCACACGCCTGATGACCTCGTTCAGCAGATGGACTTTGACTACCTGGCCAACGTGACCCGGGCCAACCTGGCCGCCGTGTGGAGTCTGGCCCATGCCTTGCCCGCCCCCACCAAGGTGACCCTGGTGCGTGACCAAACGCACGACACCACCCTGACCTGGGAAGGTGAACCCGGTGTGCCCTACACCGTCTATTGGCGCGACACCGCCAGTGCAGAGTGGCAAGGCTCGATGGCCGTGGGCGAAGTGGAACGGGCCACCGTGCCGCTCGTGAACAAGGACGACCATATCTTTGCCGTGGGGGCCGCCGGCGGCGTGCCCGTGCTGGCCGAGTAACCCAAGCCCCAAAAGGCAAGAAACCCCACCGGCTTACCAAGAGCCCGTGGGGTTTCGTTATGTCAAGCGCCGATCAGGGCTTGCGGCCGCCCAGCAGCATCTGCATGAGGTCGCCACCGCCACCGCCGCCACCCGCGCCCAGCACTTCCTGGGCGTTGAGGTTGCGTTCGATGCGCTCGATCATGTCGGCCACGTAGAGCGAGGTGGTTTCGTCCTTGACCTTGCTCTGGTTGGCCTTGAACACCGCCAGCACGCCCTTAAGGTGCGCCCGCGCGATGAAGTTGGCTTCCGAAGCTCCGCCCGGGGCGCCCTTCACGCCCAGGTCGATCAGCCGCGTCACGTACGCCGTCTGGAGTTCGCGGCGGATCGGATCCACCGCTTGGCCGGCCGGCAGCTCGGTGAAGAGGCTGCGCGTCAGGGTGCCGAAGATCTCGGAGACGGTGAACCGCTCCTCGCCCGGCAGCGCCTTGTACTCGTTGTTGGCCACGCGTTCCAGCGTCGGCGAGCTCAGCACCATGTTCAGGAACATCTGCGGGAATCCGCTGATCTGCGTGCGCACGTTCCACGGGCTCGGGGCTTCGGCGAGACCGTAGTCATCGCGCAGATCTTCCGAGAAGTACCGGAAGAGGTCCTTCGGGAAGTCCAGGGCACCCGCCGCGAAGATGTTCTCGTTGATCATCCGCAGGGCCGCGCGTTGCTGGCCGGCCGAAACCGGAATGGACGTCGGACCATCCGAAGAAGTGCCCCGGATCGCCGTGCGCTGTTCCACGCCACCGATAAACGACACGACGCTGAACGCCGCGCTGAGATGCATGCTCACTAAGTTGCCGAAGCGGTTGGTGAGTTGACTGTAGTTTTCGCCGTTTTTCGGCTCCTTGTCGCGAAGCTCGGTGATGAGCTTCTTGGTGCGGGCCATCATGGCCATGGAGTAGTCCATGGGGTTCTTGCTCAGGTCGAACCGCTGCACGAACGGGTCGAAAGAGTCCGCGTGCTGGTCAGTGCGATAGGCGTAGCCCTCTCGGACGCCCTGGTTGGCAATAGCGCGCAGCGCGCCGGCTTCAGCATCGGCCGTGGTGCCCGGAACATCCGAGTAGCCCCAGCGGATCGCCCACTTGTCGTAGGTGCCAAGTTCGCCGTAGTAAGGAACGTTGGGGTTGTTCACCGCATTCAGGTTGTAGGGGACGTAGTCCATCACCGAAGCCGTGGTGCCGTACTTGGCCACCATCGCCGGGTCGTTCATTTGCGCAAAGGTCAGCTGGGTCGAGGCCACAAAGTTGTGGCGCAGGCCCAGGATGTGACCGAACTCGTGGGCCACCGTGTGGCGGACCGCTTGGTAGAGATATCGCTCGCGCTCTTCTTCATTGACGGAAGAAGCTTCCAGCATGCCCGTGGCCCGCATCAGCTGGCCCTCGTGAGACATACCGCACACGTTGCATCGCTGCGTCTTCTTCTCCGCTTCCGGCAGTTCAATGCCGAGGAACGAAGCGGCGCGGCGCGCCATCATCTGCGCGATTTCGTTGCTGTTGGCTTCGAAGCTCAGATAGTTGATGTCGAACGTGATGCTCGAGTTCATGATCTGGCCCGTCAGCGGGTTCACCCGGAACAGAGCCACGGCGTAAGCATCGCCCGGCGAAGCTACAAACCGGATGGTGTTGTAGCGCATGTCGGCGTGGTCAAAGTCCGCATCTTCCGGCATGTCCTTCACCACAATGGCGTTGCTGAAGCCAGCTGCGCGCATGGGTCCGTTCCACAGCAGGATTCCGTCGCGAGTGGCCTTACGGAACTCTTCCGGAATGCCCTTGTCAATGTAAAACACGATCGGCTCAACCGGATCACTCACGACTTGGCTCGGATTCGCCTTGCGTAGGTTCCAGCGTAGCACATGCTTGACGCGGCGGTCTTGCGCAGTCGGGTCGCTGAAGTCTTCCAGCGTCGCCGTGAAGTAGCCCACGCGCTCGTCGAAGAGTCGCGGCACAAAGCCGTTGTTCTCCGGCATTTGGTAGAGGTTGTAATTCACACTGACGACCACGGAGCGCCCGTCAGCGTTCACGCCACCACCAAAGAGAGCGGACTCAATCCCGGTGGGCGCGTTGCCATCGGCAAAGGTGTAGGTGCTGCGCACCACGGTGTTTAGCGGGAAGTTCTTGACTTCGCTAACGAACGTGTTGTCGCGATCCAGCGAGTAGCTGGCGCCCCCGCCAAAGAGGCCGCCACCGCCGCCCTGGAACCGAGCTTCGATGCCCGCCACATCGCCCTTGAAGAAGTCGCTAACGTCGATAAGCACGCTGTCGCGATCCTTCTGCGTCGCTTCGATGTCAAACGTATCGAGGTAGCTGGGCGCAAACGAATTGGCGATTGTGTTGGCAATCGGCAGTTCGGGATCGGCCAGCAGGCGGTAATTCGGCACCACCACGGTCAGGCGACCCGGTTGCACTTCGCGGAATTGGAACAGGAGGTCAACGAGCGGGTCGCCCGTCACCACTTGCGAGCTGGTGCCCGAAGCGGCCGTGGCCTGCAGCATCGTCCACTTGTCCAGTTGCGAGCGCTTGATCTCCATGTAGATTGTCTTCTCGCCGTCTTCTTCCTTCACGTAGAGGGGGAAGAGGCCGTCCATCTTGGTGAAGTCCTCGACGGTGCTATCGATATTGTCGCCTTCTTCTTCCTCACCTTCACCCTCTTGAGCGGGGGCATTGGTGTCTTCGGTGGCATCGGAGGCCGCCTTGTATGACTTGAGCTCCATCGAACCCGTGAACTCCGGGTTACCCGGCAGGCCGAGCGGCATGCCGATGATCTTGAACTCCGACTTCTTGATGACGCCCGTGGTGGGGTCCACCCAAGCGGTCATCGTCACGGACATCTTTTCTTCGGTATCTCGTTCCTTGTAGGTCGCTTCGATCTGCGCAAGGCCTTCGTCGCTCGCGCCATCAAAGGCCACGAGCTTGGCGGAGAAATCCGCGGCTACGAGGCCGTTCGCATTGGACGCGCGCGGATAGGAGTACGTCCAGGTATCACCCACGCCCACCGGCTTGTCGGCAAACACAATCGTGAACGCTTGGCCCAGGCGCGGACCCAAGTCATCGTCGTCTTCAAAGCCCGACTGCTTTTGGAGGGCACCGTTGGCCCCTTGCACGGCCTTGATGACGTTGCCGGAAACTTCGTTGTCCTGCTCTTCACCGTTGACGCTGATGATGGAGGACACCGTTTTGGATTCCGTGGTGACCGAACCGTCGCCGACGCTGCTGGCCTTGGTCTCGGATTCATCGGTGATACTAAATTCGAGGGCCTGGCCTTCGATGGTCGCCTTCCCATTCACGTTCAGCACCGAACGCCACAGGGCGCCCGCCGAAGGTGAGAATGTGAGTAAGACCTTATCTTGTGCGGAGGCCGACGCCGCCACGGCTAATGCCATGACCGCCCAAGCCCCGAAACGCATGGAGATACGCATAAATGGATGTCCTTACTTGTAGCGGCCTTGCCGCTAGTACCTTTACTTTGACACAGCAGCCTCCGTTGCAACTCAAGAGTTTTTTGAGAGCGGGACGGATGGTGGGACTGATTTCGAGAACTTTTCGGAGACGGGAAAAATCCGGCGAGTGAGTTGCGTAAGAACTGATGTCCAAGGTGGACTGCGTACCGCAGGTAAGCCGCAAGACGACAAGCACAAGACATTCGGCCGGCCAGTAGGTCGGCCATTTTTTTGCCTGAGGCTCGGCTCGGTAAGATGGTCTTGGCCATGGAGATCCTCCACTCGAAGACCGACATCCACTCCCCCGAGGCACGCGCCGACCGGGCCGAAATGCATCGCCTGCGCGAAGAACTGCGCGAGCGAGCGGCGGTAGTGAGCGCGGGAGGCGGCGCGGCCGCCGTGGAGAAGCACAAATCGCGCGGCAAGCTGCTGGCCCGCGAGCGGATTGACGGCCTGTTGGATCCGGGTTCGCCATTCCTTGAAGTTTCTCCCTTCGCCGCCTGGGACATGTACGACGGGGGTGCACCGGCGGCGGGCGTTGTGGCCGGCGTGGGGTGCGTGCAGGGCCGCTTGGCCATGATTTTGGCCAATGACGCCACGGTGAAGGGCGGCACCTACTTCCCCATCACGGTCAAAAAGCACCTGCGAGCGCAGGAGATCGCCATGGAGAACCGCCTGCCGTGCGTGTACCTGGTGGACTCCGGCGGCGCGTTCTTGCCGCTGCAGGCCGAGGTCTTCCCGGACCGTGACCACTTCGGGCGCATTTTCTACAACCAGGCCAACCTGAGCGCGCGCGGCATCCCCCAGATTGCCGCCGTGATGGGCTCTTGCACCGCCGGGGGCGCCTATGTCCCCGCTATGAGCGACGAGACCGTGATCGTGAAGGAGCAAGGCACCATCTTTTTGGGTGGCCCGCCGCTGGTGAAGGCCGCCACGGGCGAAGAAGTGACGGCCGAAGAGCTCGGGGGTGGGGATGTTCACACCCGGCTGAGCGGGGTGGCCGACCACCTGGCCGAAGACGACGAGCACGCCCTCGAGATCGTCCGGTCGCTGTTCGAATCCTTGCCGCCGGGGCAGATTCCGGAAGGGGCCTTTGCCCGCCCGGCTCCGGCCCCGGTGGAAGAGCCGCTCTACCCCATCGAGGACGTGGACGCCTTGGTGCCGAGCGATACCAAGCGCCCCTTCCCGATGCGCGACCTGCTGGCCCACCTGCTGGATGGATCGCAGATGCACGAGTTCAAGCCGCGCTTTGGCACCACGCTCATCTGCGCATTCGCCCGGATTGAAGGGCACATGGTGGGCATCATCGCCAACGACGGGATTCTGTTCAGCGAGTCGGCCCAGAAGGGCGCGCACTTCATCGAGCTTTGCCAGCAGCGCGGGGTGCCGCTGGTGTTCATCCAGAACATCACGGGCTTTATGGTGGGCAAGCGGTACGAAAACGAAGGCATAGCCCGGCACGGGGCCAAGCTGGTGACGGCGGTTTCTACGGCCACGGTGCCCAAGATCACGCTCATTGTGGGCGGGAGCTACGGCGCGGGCAATTACGGCATGTGCGGGCGGGCGTATCAGCCCCGGTTCCTCTTCATGTGGCCCAACGCCAAGATCAGCGTGATGGGCGGCGAGCAGGCCAGCAACGTGCTTTTGACGGTGAAGATGGACCAGCTGGCGGCGAAGGGCGTGACGATGTCGCAGGAAGAGCAGGACGCCTTCCGCAACCCGATCCGCGAGAAGTACGAAGCGGAGGCCAACGCCTACTACTCCAGTGCGCGGCTGTGGGACGACGGCATCATTGACCCGCATGACACCCGCCGGGTGCTGGGTTTGGCACTCGAAATCTGCCGCAACGCCCCAGTGGAACCGGCCGGCTTTAGCCTGTACCGGATGTAATCTGGTCCGCGATTTCCAGGCCGCCCCGCACGACGGCCTGGAGGACCTCGGGTTGCTCACGGTAACCATCGGTGAAGGCGGCAATCACATGCCACACGTCGCCCGGGCGGCGCACGGCCAGCAGATCGTGCCGCACTTGGTAGGCGGTGCCGGACTTGCTGAGGTAGTCCAGGATTTCGCCCGTGACGACTTCCCCGCCGTAGCCGATGACTTGAAGGTCTTGACTTTTCGGGTCGCGGCGGTGGAGTTCTTGGAGCCACTCTTGGTTGCCAAATCGTCCAGTGGCAATGCCGACCATGATCTCAGCGGCGGCACGGGTCGTCATCGAGTTGGCGAGTTCGCGGTTCGGGCCGTAACCCTGCCGCTCCCGGCCGTAGGGGCCCTCGTTCCAGGTTTTCTGGCAGGCGTTGATACCGGTGATGCCCATTTCCCTCAGCCAGCGGTTGACAAGCTGACGACGCCGCATCCACTCTTCTAATAGACTGGCTTCTAACTCAGGACCACCCGTCGTGTGCGTGATCAAATCCACCACGTGCCCCGTGGCATCGTTACTCGAATCCTGAATCATGTCGCGGAAGGCGCGTTCGTCCTCCTCGCTAAGAACCCATCCGTGGGGATCCCATTCATAAGCTGCATAGGCGGCATACACGCTCTTGACCACGCTGGCGGGATAGAACGGCTGGTCGCCGTTCGCTTGGGCGTATTCCACGCGTTGGCCGGGCCGCGCCACCCCCACGACTAAGGCAAGTTGGCTCTCTTCGGCCCCCGTCTCAGCGGCCACCCGCGACAAAACGGCCTGGCAGGCGGCATCGGCAGAAGTCATCGCCCGGTGTTACCCGGGCGAGACTCCGCGATGAGCGCAGTTTTAGCCGCGCAGGGCTTGATCGAGGTCGGCGAGGAGGTCGTCAATGTCCTCGATGCCCACGCTGAGGCGAATGAAGTCCGCGCTCACGCCCGTGCTGGCCTGCTCTTCCGGCGTCAGCTGCTGGTGCGTCGTGCTGGCCGGGTGAATAACGAGCGACTTGGCATCGCCGATGTTGGCCAGTAGCGAGAACACCTTGAGGCGATCAATGAACGCCACCGCCGCATCGTAGCCGCCCCTCACGCCGAAGCCGAGCAACGCGCCGAAGTGACCCGGGCGGAACGTGGACTTGGCCAGTTCATGGCCGGGGTGGCTGCTCAGGCCCGGATAGTTGACCCAGCTCACATTCGGGTGCTGGCTCAGCCACTCGGCAATGCGCTGCGCGTTCTGGCTGTGCCGTTCCATGCGCAGGTGCAGAGTTTCGAGGCCCTGGAGGATCAAGAACGAGTTGAACGGCGAGATCGCTTGGCCCTGGTCGCGCAGGCCCTGGACCCGCGCCTTGAGGCCAAACGCCACGTTGCCGAGGCCCGGGAACGCCCCGAAGGTCTCCCAGAACTTGAGGCCGTGGTAGCTCGGGTCGGGCTCGGTGAAGTTGGCAAAGCGGCCTTGGCCCCAATCGAAGTTGCCGCCATCCACCAGGATGCCGCCGATGCTGGTGCCGTGTCCGCCAATGAACTTGGTGAGCGAGTGCACCACCACCGCAGCGCCGAGTTCAAACGGGCGCACCAGGTAGGGGGTCGGGACGGTGTTGTCCACCATCAGCGGGATGCCGAGTTCGCGGCCAATGGCGGCCACGGCGGCAATCGGGAAGACGTCCACCTTGGGATTACCCACCGTTTCCGCATAGTAGAGCTTGGTACGGTCGGTGGTGGCGCGGCGGAAGTTCTCCGGGTCGCTGGGGTCTACAAAGTGAACCTTGATCCCCATCTTGGGCAGGGTGTAGTGGAAGAGGTTGTAGGTGCCGCCGTAGAGACTGGAACTACTCACGATCTCGTCACCGGCTTCGCAGATGGTGGTGATGGCCAGCAGTTCGGCGGCCTGGCCGCTGGCGGTGGCGACGGCGTGGGAGCCACCTTCCAGCGCGGCGATGCGATTTTCCAGCACCGCCGTGGTGGGGTTCATCATGCGCGTGTAGATGTTGCCGAACTCTTGCAGGGCAAAGAGGCGCGCGGCGTGGCTGGTGTCATCAAAGAGGTAGCTGGTGGTTTGGTAGATGGGGACGGCTCGGCTCTTGGTGACCGGGTCGCCATCGAACCCCGCGTGAAGGGCGAGGGTGCCAAAACCAGGGGCGGGAGTCTTGTTTTCGGACATATGACTTACGATTATTTTGCCACGCCGGGGATTTGCGGCCCAGGGACTTGCGATTATTTGCTGGCGCGTGCGTGGGAACTGCGGTTGGGGGTTGCGTGTTGAAGGTATTACACGTGGCGAAAGGGACGGGCTGGAATCGAGAACTAAGCTTTGGAACGGTGGTGATCGTAACGATCTTCATGGGCCTGCTGGCGTACGTGTTGTGGCCCATAGGCTCCTGCGGCCCCATGTTTTGGCCAGGATCGACGGCCACATGTCGAAGGATCGCTCAGCGAACGATGCTAATGAACCACGCGAAGCAAGTGGGGGTGGCTGCAAACCTTTACGCAGCGGACTTCAACGACACCTTCCCGGTCTGGTCATCGGCTCTCGGGCAGCCCGAGGTGTTGGACTCTGACCACCTTTACACACAGGCTATGAAGCTGTACACGAAGAACGACCAAATTTGGCAGCACCCGGTTGCGAAGCTAGATATGGATGGACTGAAGCACGGTTTCGCCTACAACTTCTGGGGGTTGGGGGGCATTTTCCAGTGCGCAAACCCCACCTATGCGTCGACATCGCCGCTCTGCACCGACCGGACGGAAGCACGTTTCGCGGAGTTCGCTGATGAAAAGTACAACCGCCCGGCCCGGACGAGCGAGATTGCCGACATCAGCAACACCGTCCTCTTCACCGAGGGATCCGTGCTGGCCCGCCCGCCGCAATTCGGCATTGCCTTCCCGAAGGCGGATGCGAAGTACATCGGTGTGTGGTCGCTTTCCAAGAAGGGCGAGGGCCCGCTCTCCGGCCCGGCGGGCGTCTCGAATGCCAAAGGCGCTCTGGCCAGTTTCCTCTCTGGCTCCCGTACCACCTTCATTAGCACCGATTCCTCATACAAATCCAAGCCAACCAGGGAGTTCTACGGCACGACGTACTCCACGCCCGAGTGGCGCGGCACCCTCACCAACAATGCCGGATGGTCGCGCGATGCTGGTAGATCGGCGCCCGATCCAAAGTAGGTTGCCATTCTGCTCCCACCCGGTTTGAATACAAGGTTGACGGAACGTCGCCGCCACTCTCTTTGTTAAATGGGTTACACATGGCGAAGGGGACGGGCTTGAATCGGGAGGTCAACCTCTGGACAGTGGGGTGTATCGCCGTGGCGACGGCCGTTGCCATCACGTTTCTTCATCCCCTCTACAACCCTCACACCTGCTATCCAGGGCCGGCCTCAGCAATCAACCCCGAAGCCTGCGCACGGCACCGCAACGTTCAAGTTCTCAATTCGACGAAGCATATTGGGGTGTCCGCCTGCATTTACGCCACGAACTTTGACGACACATTCCCGATTTGGTCATCGGCTATGGGGGAATCCGAAGTGCTGGACTCCGACCGCTTATATCCGGAGGTGATGGAGAACTACGTGAAGGATCATAAAGCGTGGACCAATCCGAAGGTTGACCTCCAAATGCGGGGCGTGCGCAACGCGTTTGCCTACAACTTCTGGGGGTTGGGGGGCATTTTCCAGTGCGCAAATCCCACCTATGCGTCGACATCGCCGCTCTGCACCGACCGGACGGAAGCACGTTTCGCGGAGTTCGCTGATGAAAAGTACAACCGCCCGGCCCGGACGAGCGAGATTACCGACATCAGCAACACCGTCCTCTTCACCGAGGGATCCGTGCTGGCCCGCCCGCCGCAATTCGGCATTGCCTTCCCGAAGGCGGATGCGAAGTACATCGGTGTGTGGGCGCTTACCAAGATGGGCGAGGGCCCGCTCTCCGGCCCGGCGGGCGTCTCGAACGCCAAAGGCGCCTTGGCCCGTTTCCTCTCCGGCACCCGCACCACCATGGTGGGCACCGATTCTTCCGCTAAGTCCAAGGCCACGAGCGAACTTTACGGCACCGCGTACTCAACTCCGGACTGGCAAGGCGCCCTCAGTAACAACGCCGGATGGAGCCGCGAGAGCAGAGAATAATTCTCAACCTTTCAGGCCAACCCGTAGTTGTACCGGACTAGCAGAAACGCAAGTTTTTTGAAGTAATATGAACCTGGGCAGGTTTGCGCCTTCCCCGGAACAACGCGATGAAGCGACGTGCCTTTACCCTTATCGAACTCCTCGTTGTGATTGCCATCATTGCCATCCTGGCGGCGATCCTCTTCCCCGTCTTTGCCAAGGCCAAGAATGCGGCCAAGCAAACCCAGACCGTGAGCAATGTCAAGAACATCAGCCTCGGCTTCCAGCTCTATCTGCCGGACTACGACGACACGTATCCGCTGTGGAGCGCCGCCATGGGCCTGACCACCACGTTCAACCTGGAATTCATGTACCCGAACCTGGTGAACCCGTACATCAAGAACGGGGTCAACGCCACCACCGGCGAACTGCAAGGCATTTGGGCCAGCCCGAACTCCAAGACGTACCTGAGCAACATCAGCAACACGTACGCCTACAACCACTGGACCCTGGGCGGCTTCTCGTCCTGTGCGCGCCAGGTGGGCTTCCCGCTGCCGGCGATCTGCACGGGTCGATCCCAGGCCACCTACGCTGAGTTCGCGGATGAAAGCTACAACTTCCCCGCCAACGCCACTTCGCTGGCTAACGTGGCCGAAACGATCGTGATTCACGACGGTGCGCAGCTCAGCCGCCCGCCGCAGTACGCCATCGCCTTCCCGACCGGTGACGCGCAGTTCATCGGGGTGTGGGGCCCGCACGACCTCGGTCGCGGCCCGCTCAGCGGCCCGGCTGGCATCAGCACCCGCACGGGCGCCATTGCCCGCCTGCAGGCCGGCAAGAAGACGGTCGTCGGTTACGCCGACAGCCACGTGAAGGTGGTGGCCTCGAGCTCGCTCTACCACAACCTGTACTCGACGCCGGACTGGCGCGGCGGCCTGAACAACAACAAGGGTTGGAGCCGGGACTGGGGCAACTAATGAAGACCTTCAGTTGGGTGGCCGTGTTGGCCCTGGTTTCGATGGTTTTGACGGCTTGCAGTTCGCCGGAACCGGCCACGCCCGAGGGTCAAGCCCCGGGTGCGGATCAGGCGCAAGCCCCCGACATGCAGTAAGGCTCCATCTGAGCTAAACAAGAACGACCGCTCGGAACTCAACGCGAGGCCGGGCGGTTGTTCGTTTTCGGCAGGCCCGGAGGCGCGGGTGCGGGCAGTAGAATGGAAGCCATGCCCCTCGCCAAGAAGACGATTGCCGACCTGAATGCCGCTGGCCAGACCGTGCTGGTGCGCTGCGACTTCAACGTGCCGCTGGATGGCGACCGCATCACCGACCCGCGCCGCATCCAAGAATCGCTGCCCACCATCAGGCACCTGCTTGCCCAAGGGGCCAAGGTAGTGCTGTGCAGCCACCTGGGGCGGCCCAAGGGCAAGCGCGCGCCGGAGCTCAGCCTGGCCCCGGTGGCGGCGGCGCTGAGCGAGATGCTGGGGCAACCCGTGGCGCTGGCCCCGGACTGCGTGGGCGATGAAGTGAAGGCGCTGGTGGCGGCCCTGACCCCCGGCCAAGCCCTGCTGCTGGAGAACCTGCGCTACCACGATGCCGAAGAAGCCAACGACCCTGACTTTGTGGCGCAGCTGGCCTCCCTGGCCACGGTGTACGTGAACGACGCCTTTGGTACCGCGCACCGCGCCCACGCCAGCACCGAGGGCGTGGCCCACCATCTGCCGGCTTACGCGGGCTTCCTGATTGAGAAGGAACTGCGCTATCTGGGGGCGGCGCTGGATGAACCCAAGCGACCGTTTGTGGCGATTCTGGGCGGGGCAAAGGTGGCCGACAAGATTCCGGTGATTGAGAGCCTGTTGCCCAAGGTGGATCAGCTCATCATCGGCGGCGGGATGGCGTACACGTTCTTTAAGGCGGCGGGCCACGAGATCGGTTCCAGCCTGCTGGACGAGGCGAGCCTGGACTTCGCGCGGGAGCTGATGGCCAAGGAAAGCCACCGCGTATTCTTGCCGACCGACACGGTGACGGCTGACCGATTTGCCGCCGACGCCGAGCCGCTGGTGGTGGCCTCCAACGCCATCCCCGCCGACCGCATGGGCTTGGACATCGGGCCGGAAACCCGCGCCCGCTTTGCCGAGATTATCGCCCAGGCGGGGACGGTGATCTGGAACGGGCCGATGGGCGTCTTTGAGTTCGAAAACTACGCGGCGGGCACCCGGGCGGTGGCCGAGGCCATGGCGGCGAGCGATGCGGTCACCATTGTGGGTGGCGGTGATAGCGCGGCTGCCGTGGAGCAGATGGACCTGGCCGACCGCATGACGCACGTGAGCACCGGCGGCGGCGCGAGCCTTGAATTCTTGGAAGGCCGCACCCTGCCCGGCATCGCGGCGCTGCTAGACGCGTGACGCTGACGGTTCGCGTGGATTTGAACGCTTGCCCCTGGGATGATGACCCCGGGGCGGCGGACGAAGCCGCGCGGCTGTTGATGCTGCTGGATGCGGCCCGGGGGGCGGGTTGGAAGCTGCACTTCTTTGTTTCCCGGCGGGCGCTGGCGTGCTTTCGCACCTACCCGGACGCGATTTTAGGTGAGGGGCACCACCTGGACGGGTTGGTGGCGTCGAATGATTTTCAGGCCGAGTGGACGGCCTTGCGCTTGGCCATGTTGAGAGAGAACCACCTGGTGCAGGGGGTGGGGGTGCTCGGCCCGGCCCCGGCGGAGCTGCCTGAGGGGCTGGCGTGGGTGCTGCCCTCGTTGCCCGCGCCGCCTTCCGTACTGCACCTGACTTCCCCGCTGGCATTGAATGCGGCTTCGCTGATTGCGGACGAACTTGCCCGTCATCCAGGTGCCAAAATGCGCACATGGCGCGAGCGTATGGCCTCCTCTTAGGGTTTGCCCTGCTCGGCTGCGCGCCGGGTCCGCCGGGGACGGGCGGGCCACCCCAAGATCTCCCGAAGGCGAAGCCGCTGCCGGCCTACCCGGTGGTCCAAGACGGCCAGCGGTATCTCATCGGGAAGAGGGATGGCCTATACCGGGGCGAACGGTCTTCGAACACTTATCCGCGCCGGTTTCTCATCGTGGATGGCACCGATGCGCCGAAGTGGGACGCCAAGACGCGATCCTTGACTTGGCCTTTGCGCGAGGGTGAAAAGCGCATTTACATTTCCGAGAGCCTGGAGACTTCGGACACCCCGGTTCCAGTTACTGATTCTCCGGTGATTGAGATCGCCGGGGATGCCGAGGCCAGCCAAGCCGTGGCGCAACTGCAGGAGATGCTCCGGCAGGGGGTGATTGCGAATGGTGACGTGGCCCCCAGCCCGTTCGGGGCAGTGAGCACGCGGTTCGGGGGGCACGTGTTTTGGGATGCCGATGTGTGGGTGTTCCCGGCGCTGATGTTCACGGACCCGGCCCGGGCGCGGACGATTGCCAACTACCGTTTGAAGCACGCACCGCTGTGGCGAGTTGAGGCGCAGAAGTGGGTCCGACAGAATCGCCCCGTTTGGGGCCGTGAGATCGGCCCGCTGCCAAGCGACACTTCAGGGGCAGAGCATCGTTCGACCGGCCTCAAAGTGCCCTGGGAGACCGATGTCAACGGCAACAACAAGGCCATGGGCAATAGCCAGTACCAGGATCACATCACGGCGTCGGTTGCCCTCGGTTTGAGCTGGGCCGCCGACCTGGGCCTGGCTCCCGCAGATGAAGTGAATCATTTTCAGGAAGCCGCAACGAACTTCTTCTTGTATCGAATCGAGGACAACGATCAGGACGAGTACCACATCCGGAATGTGATGGGGCCAAACGAGTTCCACCGGGTGGACAACGATCTGTATACGAACTTGGCCGCGCGCGCGGTTTTCTATCGTACTTCCGCTTTCTATCGCGCATCCAACAGACATACATCCTACAGAGTGGACGCCGCCCGAATCGTCATCCCCCGGGACGCCGAAGGCCGCCTGAAGAACGCCAGCAACGACCCCGAAACCACCTACCAGCAGGTCAGCGGCCTCCTGGCCGCCTTCCCTTTGCAAGACCCCGAGGCCGAGCGCGAAGCCCTCAGCCTGATCGAGCGATTCTCCTCCCGCATCACCCCCAACGGCCCGGCCATGTCGGCCAGCATCGAGGCCACCGTCCTCGCCCGCAACGGAAAAGCCGATGAGGCGCTCAAACGATGGCGGGAGAGTTGGCAACCCTACATGGATGGCCCGCTGATCTTCCGGGAGAAGCCCCTGACGGGCGATACACCCTTCATCACCGGCGCGGCGGGGTGCCTCAACACGGTCATTTACGGGTTCTGCGGGGTGCGCCTCGATCGCACCGCCCAGCCCGGGGCCAAGTTCGATTACAAGCTGCGCTCAGGCATGGTCGTTTCCATCCGTCCGAATCTGCCCACCGGCTGGGAGCGCATCATCCTCCCCGAGTTTTGGCTGGATGGACAGAAGCACCGCCTTGAGGTCACGCGGGACACGGTAACGGTCACCCCACTTCCCTGACCCGGCCCCCGGAAGATTACGGGGGAATCCGCCCATAATGAAGGAGCGGATGAGGACCACGAAGTACGCCCACGCTTTTGAAGTTGTTCGAGAGCTTCCCGAGGCCTTGCAACCCCTGCGGGAGCTTGCCTACAACTTCCGGTGGTGCTGGCACCCCGAAACGCGGGCTCTCTTCCGCGACATTGATCGCGAACGCTGGGAGCAAGTCGAACACAACCCGGTGGAGTTGCTCAATTCCCTCACCCACAGCGACGTGGCCCGGATCTCGCAAGACGAGCTGCTGCAAACCAAGATTCAGCGCGCCCACCGCGACCTGACCGAATACATGAACGGGGAGACGTGGTTCGACCGCACCTTCCCCGGCGAGCGCGCCACCAACCAGATTGCCTATTTCTGCGCCGAGTTCGGCATTAACGAGTGCCTGCCAATCTATTCCGGCGGCCTCGGGGTGCTGGCCGGTGACCACCTCAAGGCGGCCTCGGACCTCGGTGTGCCGCTCACGGGCGTGGGCTTGCTGTACGCGCGGGGCTATTTCCGCCAGTTCCTCACCCCCGACGGCTGGCAACAAGAGCACTATCCGCAGTACGACTTCTACCGCCTTCCCCTCGCGCTGGTGCGGGGCGCGGACGACCAGCCGCTGCGCGTGACGGTGGAGTTTCCCGACCAAAACGTGCATTGCCAGGTGTGGCGGGCGCAGGTGGGCCGCGTGGAGCTTTACCTGCTGGACTCGAACCTGCTCGAGAACGCCCCTCGCGACCAAGGCATCACCGACACGCTCTACGGCGGCGACGAGGAGATGCGCATCCGCCAAGAGCTGGTGCTGGGCGTGGGTGGCTATAAGGCGCTGGTGGCCGTGGGCAAGACCCCGCAGGTCTGCCACATGAACGAGGGCCACGCCGCCTTCTTGAGCCTGGAACGCATCCGCCAGTTTATGGATGCCCACCAGTGCGACTTCCGTACCGCACGGCAGTGCGTGGTGGCGGGCAACGTCTTTACCACCCACACCCCGGTGCCGGCGGGCTTTGACCTGTTCCCGCGCCCATTGCTGGAGCGGTACGTCTCGCGCATGGTCAATGGCCTGGATTTGAGCTTCGACAAGTTCATGGACATGGGCCGCCTGCACCCCGAGAACAAGGACGAGAAGTTCAACATGGCCATCTTGGCGATGGAGAACGCGAACTACGTGAATGGGGTTTCGCGCCTGCACGCCGAAGTGTCGCGGGGGATGTTCCAGGATCGTTGGCCCGATTTCCCAGTGGAAGAAGTGCCGATCGACGCCGTGACCAACGGGGTCCACCTCATGACCTGGATCAGCGATCGCATGGTGCACCTACTGGACCGCTACGTGGGGCCGAATTGGCGCGATGATGCCGCCGACCGCGAAGTGTGGGCCGCCGCCACCGACGCCATCCCGGATGCCGAACTGTGGGAGATGCGCGAAAACCAACGGGGCGATCTGGTGCGGTTCTGCCGCCGCCACATGCGCAAGGCGATGGAACGCAACAGCATGAGCCCGGCCGACATGAACGCAGCCAACAAGGTGCTGGACCCGCGCATTCTCACCATCGGTTTTGCCCGGCGCTTTGCCACCTACAAGCGGGCGACCCTGCTCTTCGGGGATATCGAGCGGCTGAAGGCGATGATCCACCACGCCGACCGGCCGGTGCAGTTCGTTTTTGCGGGCAAGGCGCACCCCCGAGACGAGGGCGGCAAGAAGCTCATCCAAGACATCGTGCAGTACGTGCGGGCCGAGGGCGCAAACTCGCGCGTGGTGTTCCTTGAAGACTACGAAATGAACGTGGCCCGGCACATGGTGCAGGGCGTGGACGTGTGGCTGAACAACCCGCGCCGACCCATGGAAGCCAGCGGCACCAGCGGCATGAAGGTGTGCGCCAATGGCGGCCTGAACTGCTCCATCCTGGACGGATGGTGGGCGGAGGGCTACGCCAAGGGCGTGGGCTGGGCGATTGGCAACGGCCAGGAGAACCCGGACGAGAACTTCCAGGACTGGATGGACAGCCAGGCGCTGTATCACCTCATTGAGAACGAGATTGCGCCGGTGTTCTACCACCGCATTGACGGGGGCATTCCCCGCCGCTGGGTGGACATGATCCGCGAGAGTATGCGCGTGCTGGCGCCTCGATTTAGCACCAACCGCATGGTGCGTGAGTACACCACGCGGTTCTACGTACCGGCGGGGCGGGCTTACAATGCGCGCACGCAGGAAGGATTGGCGCCCGCGCGGGCGCTGCTGGATTGGCGCGACAAGGTGCAGGCGAACTGGTCTTCGGTGCAGATCGGCTCGGTCTCGCAATTGAGTTCGGCGCAGCTCAAGGTGGGTCAAACTTTTGAAGTGGAGGCCCGGGTGAGCCTGGGGGCGCTTTCGCCGGCGGATGTGAAGGTGCAAGTGCTGACCGGTCACGTCGGCCCGAACCGCGACCTGGATGACCTGAGCGTGCACGACCTGGAAGCCGTGGAGCAAGGTGGCGAGGGTGTGGTGTTCCGGGGGTCGATTCCCTGCGACCGGCCGGGGCTGCGCGGGTACCGGGTGCGCGTAGTGCCCTACCACGAAGGCTTGGCCATCCCGACCGAGCTGGGCTTGGTCACCTGGGAGCGAGTGGCCGACTAACCCGGCTGCCACTGCCAAGTACAAAAAATCCCCTCTAGGCTTGGTGCCGGAGGGGATTTTTGTTTGCGGGTGACGGGATTAGTCCTTGCGGAGGGCGACGATGGGGTCGAGCTTCGCGGCGTTCATGGCCGGGAAGAACCCGAACACCATCCCAATCGCCGCCGAGAAGCCCGCCGCCATGATGGCCGCTGTGACCGGGAACGGGGCGGCTAAGCCCGCCTCGCTTGGCACCTTCATCGCCTTAGTGATGATGGTGATGATGAGGCCGAACCCCCAGGCAATGCTCATCCCGATGAGCCCGCCCACCAGCGACAAGAATGCCGCCTCAATAATGAACTGGGTGAGAATGACCTTGCGCCTCGCGCCGAGTGCCATGCGCAGACCGATTTCCTTGGTGCGTTCGGTCACGGACACGAGCATGATGTTCATGATCCCAATCCCGCCGACCAAGAGCGAAAGCGCCGCCACCGAGGCCAACACCATCCCGACGCCCCCGATGATGCTCTGGAATACGCCCAGCAAGGCTTCGCTGGAGTCCACCCGGTAGATCGGTTTGTTGTCCGCCCGGCGCATCAGCAATTCCCAAATCTGGTCCATCGCCTCGCTCACCTTCACGTCCGGCTTGCTCCGCGCCAAGAGGTAGCTGTAGCTCCGCCCCCCTTGCCACTTGCGTTGCACGGTGGTGACGGGCATTTCCATCGTCTTGGTGTTGCTGGGGCCGAGGTTTTGATTCCTCTCCTTCACCACCCCGACGATGGTCACGCTAATGCCACTAAAGACAACCGTCTTGCCAAGTGGATCGGTCCCGGGCATAAGTTCATCCGCCAGCTGAGAGCTGATGATGCCCACGTTGGCGAGGTTGTCGACGTCGTTCTTCTCGATGAGGCGCCCGGCCACTAGGTCGCGAGAGACCGCTCCGTAGTAGTCCTGGCTGACGCCCGTGACCTGAACGCCCGAGACTTCCTTATCGCCAAAGCGCGCCTGTTGCCCCCCCACCATGACGACGCCGGTGACATTAAGCACCTTGTCAGCATTGGCGAGGATGTATTCCCGGTCTTCTTCCTTGATCTCCGTAAAGCGACCGCGGCCCTCACCCCGGCCCAGGCGGCTGGGGTCATAGATGATGAAGATCGTGTCGGCACTGAGTTCACTGAACTCGCTTTCGATATACGCTTTGAGCCCGTTTTGGAGCAAAACGATCATCGAGACCGCCATGACCCCGATGATCACGCCCAGCATCGTGAGGAAGGAGCGCATCTTGTGCATGCGCAACATATCCATGGCGATGCGGCCACTTTCGAGGAGCGTACCGAGGCCGTTTTGGCCGCGGCGCTCGAGCCGGGGTTGCGGCCCCGGATCGATCACCACGGGGGGCATCGGAGTTTCGGACATGAGACTCAGCCCTCCTTAGTTGTCGCCGCCGTCGCCGCCGTCGCCGCCGTCGCCGCCGTCGCCGCCGTCGCCATCGCCGTCACCGCCACCGCCGCCCAGCATGCCGCTGCGTTGGGGTCCGGAGAAGCTCGGCAGAATCAGCTTTTCGCCGCCGCTCAGGCCTTCAATGATTTCGATGAATCCACCCCCTTCCAGGCCGGCGGTGACGTAGGTCTTGTCTTGCGGCTTCTTGGGGTCAGGCTTGGTGCCGGCGGCGGGTTCCTTCACCACGTACCGGCGTCCATCCTTCTCCTTGGCCACGTAGGCAAAAGGCACGCGGATGACATTCTTGCGCTCGGCGGCCTTGAGGGAGCAGCTGGCCGACATCCCGCTCTTGATGGCCGGGTCGGTCTGCGTCATCAGCACTTCCACGTCGTACTTGACCACGGGGTCGCCGACCACGCTCTGACCCACGGCCGCGTTGCCCGCCGCCACGCTGGTGGGGGCGATCTTGCGGATCGTGCCCGAGAACTTCTTGCCCGGGAAGGAATCGACCGTAATCTCGGCCGTGGTGCCTTGGCTCAGGCGGGCCACGTCAATTTCGTTGATTTCGAGGCGGACAAGGAGACCGGAGCGATCTTCCACGCGCACGATCGGGGTTCCGGCGGAGAAGCTACCGAGCGCCGCCACCAGTTCGCCCTCTTGCACCAGGCGCTTGGTGACCACGCCACTGATGGGGGCGCGGATTTCGGTTTCGGCCAGTTGCCGCTCCGTATCTTGGAGTTGAACGGAAATCTGGTCCACCGAAGCGGCCTGTTGGGCGCGGCTGGCGATGTCGGCATCAATGCCGCGCAGGTTCGCTTGGGCGTCGCTCAGGGCCTTGAGGGCTTGCTGATACTGCTCGCGCTTGGCCACGTCTTGCACGCTACCCAGGCGGGCGCGTTGGAGTTCCACTTCTGCTTGCTTCACTCGCTCTTCGGCTTGCTTGCGCTCCAGAATCTGTTGCTCATCAAAGCGGCTGAGGGTGGCCTGGGCGGTTTCCACGCGGGTGGCGGCCAGGCGCAGGTTCAGCTGGGCACTTTCGTAGGATCGCTGCGAGACGTAGCCCAGGTCCAGCAGTTCCTTTTGGCGTCGCTCTTCGGCGGCGGCTTGGGCCAGCTGGTTCTTGGCGTCTTCCACGCTGGCCAAGGTGTTGGCGCGGGAGTTGGGTTGAGTGATCTTCACCAACTGATCGTAAGCTTGTTGCGCGCTGCGCAGGCTGGCCTCGGCCGTGGAAATGGCATTGCGAGTGAGGTCCGGCTGAACCTTGTTCTCGGCTTCAAGCTGGCGGATGATGGACCGCTGTCGCTCGATGTTGTTAAGCGCCGTTTGCCGAGACTGCTGAATGCGAGCATCCGAAGCACGCACCGCGCTTTGGGCACCGCGCAGTTGGGCGCGGGTTTGCTTCACTTGCAGTTCGGTTTCTTGCGGGTCGATGACCCCGATGAGCTGACCCTTGGTGACGTAATCGCCTTCGTCCACTAACAAGCGGGCCACGCGGCCACTGATGCGGCTCTTGACCTCGACTGTTTTCAACGCCTCCAGACGACCGGACTCGACCACCTCACTGGCCACGTCCCTCGGCTTACAGTGTGGACACTACCCTTGTCCGCCGGCTTGGCACCTCCCATTGCCGGCATTCGGCACCCGGCCAGGGCCACAACCCCGACGACTGCCGCCACCAGCGGTACCCAACGTCGATCACGATTCATCATAAACACACCGCACGCTTGCGCGCACTAACCCCTTACCGACGTAGCAGACCCGAGGTTTCGATTCGTAATGCGTTCGTTGGGACCATTCACCCGGCCCGGGAGAGGCTTTTGTTCGGCTAGACTAGGAATCCTATGCTGAAGGTCGAAGGACTGAATGTCTTTTACGGCGCCATTCAGGCCCTTGATGACGTGACGATTGAAGTCAACGAAGGCGAGATTGTCTCGATCATTGGCAGCAACGGCGCGGGCAAGAGCACGCTCCTTCGCACCATCTCCGGCCTCAATCGCCCGCGCGGTGGCGACATTTTGTTTGAGGGCGAGAGCATTGCCGGTGACACCCCGGACAAGATCGTGGCACGGGGCATCAGCCAGTCACCCGAAGGCCGCCGCATTTTCACCAACATGACCGTGTGGGAAAACCTGCAACTCGGCGCTCACATTCGCAACGATGCGGCCGGCATCCAACAAGATATGGACCGGGCAACCAAGCGCTTCCCTCGCCTGGCCGAGCGCATCAAGCAAAACGCGGGCACCCTGAGCGGCGGCGAGCAACAGATGGTGGCGATGAGCCGCGCGATGATGAGCCGCCCCAAACTGCTGCTGTTGGATGAACCCAGCATGGGCCTGGCCCCGAACCTCGTGACCGAGATTTTCCGCATCATCACCGAATTGAACGCCGACGGGACCACCATCTTGCTGGTGGAGCAGAACGCCAGCCGCGCCCTGGACATTGCGCACCGGGCCTATGTGCTGGAAACCGGCCGGGTGGTGCTGGCGGACACCGGGAAGAACCTGCTGGCCAACCCGAAGGTGAAAGAAGCGTATCTGGGGGGCTAACGCCGCGTGAACACCCTCCGCTTTGTGCCCTTTGCTGAGCAACACGTCGCGGACGTGGTGCGGATTGATCACGCCTGCCAAAGCAAGCCCTGGTCGGAGGCGGCGGTGCGACTTGAACTGGAACGGCCGGAAGGTGTGTTTTTGGTGGCGTTGGTGGATGGCGAAGTCGCCGGGTTTGCCGGGGCCTGGATGGTGCTGGACGAAGCCCACGTAATCAATGTGGCGGTGGACCCGCCTCGTCAGCGGCAACGCATCGGGGAGCGGATGATGACTGCTTTGCTCGAGGCTTGCCAAAAGAAGGGCGCCACCTGCGCGACGCTGGAAGTGCGCGCGAGCAACGAACCCGCGATTGCGCTCTATAAGAAGTTCGGATTCCGTGATGTGGCGCGGCGGCGCGGCTACTACATTGATAACAAAGAGGATGCCGTGGTGATGTGGTGCGACGCGCTGGCCGAGGTGGTCTGAGCGGATCCCATGCGCGTACTGGGCATCGAAACCAGTTGTGACGAAACGGCGGCCGCGTGGCTGGTAGACGGCGCCGTGGTGCGCAATGTGATTAGTTCTCAGGTGGCCCTTCACGCCCAGTGGGGCGGCATCGTGCCGGAGGCAGCGGCGCGGGCGCACGTGGAGGCAATCTTGCCCGTACTGAGCGAGGCAATGGGCGAAGCGATTGGTGAAGACGGCCCCCCTGACGGCATTGCCGTGACGAACCGGCCCGGCCTGGTGGGCGCCCTGAGCGTGGGCGTAAGTGCCGCCAAGGCCCTGGCCACCCTATGGCGGGTGCCGCTGGTGGGGGTGCACCACATCGAGGGGCACATTTTGAGCCCATTTGCGGCGGGCGAACCTCAGCCGCCCTTCCCTCACCTGTGCCTGGTGGTGAGCGGGGGCCACACCGAGTTGGTGCGCGTGGATGCGCCGGGGCAATACCGAATCCTGGCCGAAACCGTGGATGACGCGGCGGGGGAAGCCTTTGACAAAGGGGCGCGGCTCCTTGGTCTTGGCTACCCGGGCGGGCGGGCTTTACAAGAACTGGCCCGGAATGGCGATGCCAAGCGCTATGCCCTGCCCCGCGCGCTGCCGGGCGACGGAGCGAAGTTTTCTTTTTCGGGGTTGAAGACGGCGATGCGGTTGCTGGTAGACCGCGAGGGCGAGGCCCTGAGCCGGGCGGATGCGGCAGCTTCGTTGCAGGCGGCAATTGTAGATGCCTTGGTGCGCAAGGCCCTGCGGGCGCTGGACGAAGAGGGGCTGAAGGCGATGACCCTGGTGGGGGGCGTGGCGGCCAATGAGAGCCTGCGTGAGACCTTGCGCGCGGCGTGCGAACGGGTGGGAGCGGAGTTCTTTACGCCGCCGTTTGACCGCTGCACAGATAATGCCGCGATGATCGCGATTGCAGGTTCGTTCCGGCTGGCGCGGGGGATGGCGGACGACCTCTCCCTCGACGTGATGCCGAACGCAGACTTGTCGGCTTACTAAGCGCGAGGGTGCGCCTTGCGGTACTGGTTTTCCGTTTGCCGCAGGTCCAATTGGGTGTAGATCTGGGTGGTGGCGAGGCTGGCATGGCCTAGTAGCTCCTGCACCGCCCGGAGGTCCGCGCCGCCCTCCAGCAAATGCACCGCATAGGTGTGGCGCAGGGTGTGCGCCGAGATGCCCCGCCCCAGACCCGCACGACGAGCGCGCTGCCGCACGATGCGATCCGCTGACTGCCGGGAGAGCGGCCCGCCCCGGTCGTTCAGCCACAGCGCGGCGACAGGCTTGGTCGCCAGTTGGGGTCGTGCGTCGCGCACATAGGTTTCCACCCAGGCCCAGGTTTCGCCGGGGACGGGCAGCACGCGGGTCTTGCCGCGCTTGCCGGTCACGCGCAGGGCTTGGTCCCCGGTGAGTACGGCGTCGGTGCGGAGGCTCACCGCCTCGGAAACCCGCAGCCCCGTGCCGTAAAGCAGCTCCAAGAACGCTCGATCACGGAGGTTGCGGGGGGAATTGAGGTCAGTGTTCTCCAAGAGTTGGGTGAGTTCGGTGGCGGGGAGCGCTTTGGGCAAGTGGCGCAAGGGCCGACCAAAGCGCAAGTCCGGCCAATCCCACTGCGCCCGCCGGCCCGTGCGGATCATCCACCGGTTGAGGCTGCGCAAAGCGGCAAGCCGGCGTAAGCGCGTGCGGGGGGCCACATCTGCCAGTTGAGAGTGATACGCCACCACGTCGGGGGCGTGGATCTGGGCGAACTGGGAGTACCCCTGTCGCCCGAACAACTGCGCCGCCAGGTGCAGGTCGTTCTCGTACGCGGCTAGGGTGTGGGGGCTGGCGCCTCGCTCGTGCCGGAGGTGGTCGAGGAAGGATTCGATGTCGAGGCGGAATCCGTCGCCGATTTCGGTTTTTTCCGCCATATCCACACTTCAGGACGGATGTACATCAGGTCATGGATGCGCGGTCCGCCCGTTCCGATACGCTGCCACACTTCGTAGTCTTGCTGAAGCCGGTCGCGGAACCGCTCCATATCCTTCACCGCCGCCTCAAACTGCGGTCGCGCGGCGGGGTCGGCGGCGATCCGGGCGAGGTCGTCTGATTCGAAACTGCTGAAGGCGATGTAATCGGGCTGAACCTCGTCAATCAGGCGCACATCCCAGTTGATGCGGCCGCCATCGGGGGCAATGTAGCGCACGACCGAGGGTTTGGTGGCTTCGCGCATGGCGGCATCTCGCTGGTCCACGGGCACAAAGCGCGGCGCGGTGGCCATGGGATACAGCGTGGGGGAATAGAACCACGGGTCCGACACGAGACCGACGGTGACCGGCCCCTTGGCGGCTTCGGCCTTCAGGATCGCAGCGGCTTGCTCGCGCGAGTCCGGCCCCGCCATCCACATCGTCATTTGGGCAGCCCCAACCGCTCCCCCGCCGAGCAAACCCGCCACGGAGAGCATCGCAGCGGCCACGCCGATGCGGCCCGAATTCTTGCCCTGGGCGTGCCACTGCGAGACCAGCGCCCCGAGCCCAACCATGAGAGGAGCGACCATGGGCAGGGTGTAGCGGAGGAATTTGACTTCCGCGCGGCCGATGAGCACGTAGGTCACCAGAGCCCAGGCCAGGGCCGCCACCACGTAGGGTTGCTTGCGCCAGGCACCGAAACCAAGGCCGAAGACGCCGAGCAACAGCACGGGCGCGCCCAGCACCGCCACCAGATTGCCGAGATGGTAGACCCAGCCCGGCGCGGTGGCCCCGAACACGAACTCGTGCCCCGTTTGGGTGTGCAGCCATTCGTAGCGTAGGTCACGGAAGAAGGCTTCTTGCTCCAGGAAAATCCCGGGCGTGGTGAAGCAGAACGTGGCCAACGCCACCAGCCCCGCGATGGCGATGGACTTAAGGCGGCACGTCCAGGCGAGTTCCGCAAACATCAGCACCACCACCAATCCAATGAGGGCCGTGATGCCGGTGTATTTGGTGCCCGCACTGAGCCCGGCGAGCAAACCCGCCACCACCGCCGCCTTGGTGTGCGTCCATACCTTGCCGTGGGCAGTGGGCAACATCATGCTGGCCGCCAGGAGCGAACCAAAGCCAAACGCTGCTGCGACCATGTCCACGCTCTGGAACCGGCTGTGCACCACCATCCCCGGAGCCACGGCGACGCCCATGGCGGCAATCACCGCACCCGTAGCGCGACCCTGCCGAGCCACGTAGGTGTAGGTCATCCACACAAGGGACGCCCCGGCCAGCACGCTCATCCAGCGAGCCATGAGGGTGGCATTGCCCACAATCTGCCAGGGCTCGGTGCCGCCCATGTAGGCTCCCGCGAGCTTGGCGGCCACGCTACTCATGATGAGATAGAGCGTGCCGTAGTTGTAGAACCCGGGAGGAGGTCACCCTTGCCCAGGTCTACCGCCTGCGAGTACAGCCAAACAATGGGTTCATCCGGGTGGAGACTCCAATGGTTGTCGGCCGTAGGAAGCCCCCAACGAATGCCAATGGCACGGACCAGCACCGCAAACAGAAAGAGCCCCGGGGCGAACCAGGGGCTTCTGAGGATCTGTTGGAGACGAGTACCGGTCATTTCGGCGGACAATTAAGGCGCAAGCGACAACTGGCTGCGCCCGCTGAGCTTTTGCTCCAATACCGGCTGACCCGGCACCTGGGAGATGCGCACGTCATAGCCGCCCTTGCTGACGGCCAGTGCACGCAATGTCTTGCGGGTGTTAAGGTCGAGATCGAAGTCAATCGTGGCGTCCAGCTTAAGGTTGATGGCTTCCAGACCCGATTGGCCCGGCGTCATGCCCATGGACTGATTCACAAACTCAGCCGCGTTGCTATCCAGCGACATTGTGGCTTGCACCCGGTGGAACTTCTGCCCATTCGCTTCCATCACGCCCTTGTAGGTGAAGGTGTAGTCGAGGCGTTGCACGGCGGCCTTGTCACTATTGGCAATGCGCTGCGGGGAGTAACCCACCGTGCGCTTCCAGGTGTCGCCGACGCGGACTTCGTCGTATGGGAGTTTCGGGCTAAGGTCCATCCCCGAGTCGAGCGAACCAGTGAACAGAGCCAGACGCTGGAGCTCACCCGTGAACTGCCCCACCACGCCCATCAAGTCCTGCGGCGCGGGCGCGGCCGGACTGCTGGCCGCCGCCCACCGAGCGACCAGCGCCTTCGCATTGGTCATCTCGTTGGCCGGAGAGAGGGTCATTTCGTAGTTGATATTGGTCTGCTCGACGTTCTTGCGCGGCGGCGAAGACGCGGTTTCCCCGTCCGTGATCGTCATCGTCGGGCGACGATAGATATGCACGGCAAACCCCTCGTCCAACATCTGCTTCACGTTGAGTGTGAAGTCGTAATCAATGCGCACCGAACTGGGCAAAAACACGGTTTGCCCGAGCTGCCGGGTTTCCATTTGCAGCCGCGAGCGCACGGCGTACTTGCTGGTCTCTCCCGCCTTAAAAACGCGGGAGATATCAACGTATTGGGGAGAGGTTTGCAGACTGGTCGCCAGCGCCAGAGTGGAAATCAGCATGAGCTTATGATTCTAACGCGCGAAGACGTTGCTTCGCGATCACCATTCGTTGAATTTCGCTACAACCTTCGCCGATTTCCGTCAGCTTCGCGTCGCGCCACAGCTTTTCAACCAAGAATTCGAACGTCATGCCGCGTCCCCCGTGGATCTGGATGGCGTTGTTGGTCACGCGATTACTAGCTTCGCTGGCAAAGAGCTTGGCCATGCTGGCGATGGTGGTGACGTTTTCGCCTCGGTCGTACATCGCCGCACCCTTGTGCAGGAGCAGGCGGGCCGCTTCCACATCCAGTTCGTTGTCGGCGAGCATGTTTTGCACCGATTGCATATCGGCCAGACGGCGATTGAACTGCTCGCGCTTCACGCTGTATTCGGCCGCGAGTTCGGCGGCCTTCTCGGCGATACCCACGGCCATGGCGGCGATGCCCAGGCGACCTCGGTAAAGCAGGCTGATGGCTTGCTCAAAGGTGCACGGGGTGTGCCAGCCCTGCGCGTTGTTGAGCTTGAATTCGCTGGTCCAGCTAGCCTTCACGCCCACGGTCGGGATGCGGCCGACGAGTTCAAATCCGGGCTGGTCCGTTTCAACGAGGAACGCGCTCAGTTCCTTCTCGCTCGTGCGGGCGATGAGAATGATGAGGTCGGCGGGGCCACCGTTGGTGATGAACTTTTTGTGTCCGTTGATGGTGAAGTAGCCGTCGTTGCCCGGGGTGGGTTCGGCCTTGGTTTGCACACGGCGGGCGTCGCTGCCGGCGTCGGGCTCGGTGAGGCCCCAAGCGAGCTTGAGACGGCCGGCCATGGCATCGGCCAGATACTTTTCGCGCTGGGCGTCGGTGGCAAAGTGCACGAGGTGGGCAATGCAGAGCGCATTGATGGCGGCGACGTTCATCGATAGCGCGGGGTCACCCTTGGCCAGTTCGCGGCACATTTCCACGTAGGCCATGCAGCTCCGCTCGCTTCCGCCCATCGCCTTCGGCACCGTGACATCCAGCATCCCGGCGGCGCCGAGCTTGGTCCAGATGTCCGCCGCGAAGGTGTCGTTCTCCCATTCCCGGGTGTAGGGGGCCACGTGCTCGGCCACAAAGGCACGGACTCGATCGAGGAATTGGCTTTCCTCAGCGTTGAGGGTGGGGATCAGCACGGGGGCACTGGGCGTCGTCATCGTCGCGCTCATGCCTGCATTCTACTGCTCTAAACCTAGTGGCATCCCCGCCGAGCGAGGGAATCAGGACCGTTCCCCGCCTCATTGCGAGGCTGGGAAGATGTAACGAGAGTTGTAGCGGCTAGCGAAACGTGATTTCGGCTTCCGTAAGGGGTTCCAGCAAGCGGCGCAGTTCAATCTCGGCCTGAGTGTGCGCAGCCTCGGCGATGCCTGCCGTTCGGGCCTTCTCAATGGCGTCGGCTCCGGCCACGCGCTCGGCGTCCAGGGTCACGTTGGCATCCTTCCACAGAAATCCGGGGCGCACCCATTCCGCACGGGCTTGCACCCCGGCAAGTTCAACACTGGTCGGGGGAAGAGTGACGGTGAACCCTTTCTCCGGGTCCCCGCTCACCTTCACCATCCGTAGATCCACACCGGCCCGAACTTGCGCACGATAAGTGATCAGGGCATCGTTGCGCGTGGTGGTGTGGACGAGTGACGCGACGCCCGGCACCGCGTTCCAGCCGTCTTCGGCCTCCTTCGCGGTGGTGTGCCGGAGCACGCCGTTGTAGTTGTGCTGCACGGTTTGCAATCGGCCCATAGTTTGCACCTGGGTCAGCAATGCCTCCGCCGTCACCGGGGCCTCGCCCTGGGGGGTCAGCAGTTGCACGCCGGCCAGAATGGCCATCACGGCCGCTCCGGCTCCGATGCTGATGCGTGTGCGCTTCGTCACATTCAGTTAGACGACTTTTCCCCACTCATTCGAGCCCGAGTCCCAATTCTGTGCCCGGAACCCGGCAATTTTGGCAATACACCCGGTAGGATGAATGTCCATCGGGACGGACCGATGGGCAAGGGCGCCCGACCTTTTTTAAGGTAGGGCGCTTTTTTCTTTGGAGTCCTTGTCTCGGGAGATCCTATCCTCATGAGCGAAATCAAGACCCCTCAGCAAGCCCTTCAGTATCTGAGCGATCAGCATGCTGAATTCGTGGACATTCGGTTTACCGACCCCTTCGGAGCCTGGCAGCACTTCACCGTCCCCGTTCATGTGTTCAATGAGGAAACATTTGAGAACGGGTTCGCGTTTGATGGTTCGAGCGTGCGTGGGTTCCAGTCCATTGACCAGTCGGACATGCTCATGATCCCGGATCCGTCTTCGGTGTTCATGGATCCGTTCACCGAGCACGCCACAGCCGTAATGGTGTGCAACATCGAGGACCCGATCACCCGCGAGCGCTACAGCCGCGACCCGCGCTACGTGGCCGTGAAGGCCGAGCAGTACCTGAAGAGCACGGGCATCGGGGACATCGTTTTCTTCGGCCCCGAGGCTGAGTTCTTCGTCTTTGACCAGCTTGCCTACGGTTACGGCCCGGATGGCGGCTTCTTTAGCGTGGATGGAGAGGAAGCCCCGTGGAACAGCGGCAACGAAGACGCCCTGGGCTACACGATGCGCACCAAGGGTGGCTACTGCCCCTGCTCGCCGAGCGACAAGCTCCGCGACCTGCGCAGCACGATGGTGACCCTGCTGGAAGACGTGGGCATCACCACCGAAATCCATCACCACGAGGTGGGCGTGCCGGGCCAGTGCGAGATTGGGATCAAGTTCGGCCAACTGCTGGAAATGGCGGACAAGCTAATGCGCTTCAAGTACGTCATCAAGAATGCGGCCGCCGCCGAGGGCATGGTGGCCACGTTTATGCCGAAGCCGATCTTTGGCGACAACGGCTCGGGGATGCACTGCCACCAGAGCATCTGGAAGAACGGCGAGAACACGTTCTACGATGAGGCCGGTTACGCCGGACTGAGCGACACCGCCCGCTGGTACATCGGCGGCCTGCTGAAGCACGCGCCTTCCCTGCTCGCCTTCACCAACCCGACCACCAACTCGTACCGACGACTGGTGCCGGGCTACGAAGCTCCGATCAACCTGATCTACTCGGCCCGAAACCGCTCGGCGTGTGTGCGCATCCCGATGTTCAGCAAGAGCCCGAAGGCGAAGCGCATCGAGTTCCGCGCGCCGGACCCGATGGCGAACCCGTACCTGGCCTTCTCCGCGATGATGATGGCCGGCCTCGACGGGATTCAGAACCGCATCGAGCCGCCCGCCCCGCTGGACAAGGACCTCTACGAACTGCCCCGCGAGGAGCGCGCGAACATCCAGCAAACGCCGGGTTCGCTGCAAGCGGTGCTGGAGAACCTGCAGAACGACCACGCCTACCTGCTCAAGGGCGACGTGTTCACGCCGGACCTCATTGAGGCGTACATCAGCTACAAGATGAAGCACGAAGTGGAGGCGATCGCCCTGCGGCCGCACCCGTACGAGTTCTTCCTCTACAGCGACAACTAAGCTCTCATTGAGCTAGCGAGAGTGGCCCTGAGATCGGAAACGGTCTCGGGGCTTACTTTTTGTGTGCCTTCGGCGTTTGGAAGGGGCGGAAGCGCCAGCGGAGGAGGGTCCAGAACGCCTCGGGGGCGTCGGTCCAGCGGATCTTTTTCCCCGCTTGCTTGCCGCGAGGGACGTACGTGATGGGCACCTCGTGGATGCGGTGCCCGAGGCGGATGGCCTTGGCCGTGACCTCCGGGCAGAACTCGAAGCGCTCGCACTCCAGGTTCATTTCGTTCATCACATCGCGCTTCACGGCCTTGTAGCAGGTGGCTTCATCGGTGATCTTTCGCCCGTAGAGCAGGGCCACCGCCCAGCGGAGCATGAGGTTTACCAACTTGTTGGGCAGGGCCATACCGTTGACTAGCCCCTTGGCAAAGCGGGTGCCGTACACCACGGTGTGCTCGCCGGCCAGGATGGGCTGGATGAGTTGGGCGAGCTCTTCGGGGACGTACTCGAGGTCGGCGTCTTGAATCACGACCACGCGGCCCGTGGCCACGGCCAGGGCCTTGCGGATGGCATTGCCCTTGCCGGTGCGGTGCGGGTTCGTCAGCACTCGGATCTGGTCGCCGTAGCTGGCGAGGATTTCGCCGGTGCGGTCGTCGCTGCCGTCGTTCACCACTATCACCTCGGCTTGCATCGGCAGGGCCAGCAAGCGGTCAATGACCTCGCCGATTGTGTCCTCCTCGTTCAAAGCAGGCACGATGATGCTCACATCCGGCGCGGCGGGCGCGCCAGGGGCATCAGCGGGAGTGGGCGAAAGCGCGTCCATGCGACGGCAGAAGGATACACTCCCCAAGAGGATTATGGGAGAACGGTTCGACTTGGCCCTGGTGGGCGGTGAAGTTCAAAGCGGGACGGGCCGCTTCCGGGCGGATGTGGGCATTCGGGATGGACGCATTGCGGCGGTGGGTTCGCTTGACCTTTCTGACGCCCAAGAAGTCGTGGAAATCACCGGGCTGTGGGTCTGGCCGGGGGTCATTGACTCCCAGGTGCACTTCCGTGAGCCCGGCTTGGTGCACAAGGAGGACCTGGCCACCGGATCGATGGCGGCGGTGCTGGGTGGGGTGACCACGGTCTTTGAAGAACCCAACACCAATCCCACCACCACCACCCGGGCGACCTTGCAAGACAAGCTAGCCCGCGCCGAGGGCCGGATGTGGTGCCACTACGCCTTCTGGGTGGGGGCGAGCATGGAGAACCTGGACGACATTCCGAATCTGGACCCGCTGCCGGGTTCGCCGGGCATCGGCGAGGTGTTCATGGGCAGTAGCACCGGACCGCTCTTGGTGGCGGATGACGACGCCCTGCGCCGGGTGCTGCAGGGGGCGACCCGCACCGTCAGCATCCATGCCGAGGATGAGAAGCGGCTGCTGTCGAGACTGGAGATTCGGGATGCCGACCGGCACGCCCGCAACCACCCGGTGTGGCGAGATGTGGAGAGCAGTGTGATGGCCACGCGGCGCATCTTGGCGCTGAGCGCCGAGACCAAGCAACCAGTGCATATTCTGCACGTCAGTACGCGGGATGAAGTGGCCTTGCTGGCTGATGCCAAGCGCCGCAACCTGGGCACCACCTGCGAGATCACGCCCCAGCACCTGACCTTTACGGCCGATGACTACGAGGCCTTGGGCTCGCGCATCCAAATGAACACCCCCATTCGGGAGGCGGAACATAAGAGCGGCCTCTGGAAAGCCGTGCGGGACGGCGTCTTTGATGTGATTGGTAGCGACCACGCCCCCCACACGCTGGAAGAGAAGATCCAGCGCTATCCGCAGTCGCCGAGCGGGATGCCCGGGGTGCAAACCTTGCTCCCCGTGATGCTGGACCACGCGGCGGCCGGACGAATTTCTTACGAACTGCTGGTGCAGTTGACGAGCGAGAATCCGGCGCGCATCTTTGGGGTAGCGGGGGCAGGCACGGTGACCCCGGGCGCCTACGCGGACTTGGCCTTGGTGGACCCGAAGGCGCAGTGGGAAGTGACGGATGCAGCCATGGCCAGCAAGTGCGGGTGGACCCCCTACGCCGGACGCACCCTGACCGGGAGGGTGGTGCACACCCTGGTGCGCGGGACGTGGGCCGTGAGGGACGGGGCACTTGCTGACGGCCCCCACGGCCAGATGGTCGAGTTTACGAACCTGGGCTGAGTTACCAGCCGCGGCTGCTGACGCCCAGGCGTTGGCTGCCCCGGTTGCCCGGCATGGCCATGCCACCCGGCGGGTTGAACGCGTGCGATCCCCCGTTGCCCCCTTCGGGTTCGCCCAAGCCCCCAATGACGTTGGTCGCGTGCATCAGGGCTTCGGCCAGGTTGGCGTGGGTTTGGGCAATCCAACCGAGGCGCTCCCCGCTGGTGCCGCGCACCGCGGTGTCCACCCCGTCGACGTAGTGACCAACGTCCAGAGCGCGATCGGCGCTCGGGTTGCCGGTGCCGATGTCGTAGGCTTGCTCACCCAGATCGTAGGCGTCGCTGGCTTCATCGTAGGCTTCGTAGGCGCGGCCCCCGTAACGCTCACCCAGGCGATCCTGCGCGTAGTCGCGGCCCGCACCCCACCAGTCTTGGATGAGCGGCATCATCGAGGCGCGCCACGCCCCCACTTGGTCCACCGGGGCGGAGCAGATGATGAAGTTCTGCACTTCTAGGCTGGCTTCGTTGGTGCCGTCGGTCACCTTCACCGCCTTGATCGGGTAGGCGAGCGCCCACGGCTTGCCGGGGATGGCCTTCGGTTGGAATTCGTCCGCGTAAGTCACGGTGAAGGACGTGCCACCCGGCGTGTTCATCGTCACGATCCGGTTCAGCTGATCGCGGATGAGTTCTGGCGCGCGGGGCACCACCACATCCACCGTCATGTTCCGGTAGCCCTGCGGCTTGTAGCGGAAGAACGCGCCCCGTCCATCGGCCAGCCAGCGACCCGCATCAATCTCGGACTTGATATCCGCCGGGGCCTCGGGCACGGCAATGCGCTCGAGATCTTCGAACGAAGTCCCGGCCCGCGTGAGCCCCGCTCGGAGATCGTTTTCGGCCTTGACAATTGGGGCCATGGCGCGGTCAATGCCGCGCAGCACCGGACCCATCAGTCGGTCTTCCACCACCTTGATGGCGTTACTCTCCAGCACCGCGATCTCTTGCGGTTGCAGCAGGATAAGAGCATGACGGGCATCGCCCGTCATGTCACTCGGCTTGACGCGCGAGATCATCGCCCACAGCAGTTGCTGCGTGCTCTTTTGGGGCACCTCGCTGGAGCTGTGCCGCCGAATGACGTTCTGAATAATGTTCGCCTGCGGGCCGAGGTACGGGGCGTGCCCGTAGCCCATGCCCAAGTTGGGGCCGTAGCCACCCGCGCGGAGGCAGAACGACTGCACCTGCAGCGCCATGCGGCCGCGAGGCAGGGTGAGCACCCCTTCATTCGAAGGTGAAAGCCCGGCGCGGACTTCAAAGTCGCCCCACTGCCAGCCGTCGAAGGCTTTGATGCCCCGGTCGGCGTCGTCCAGGCTGCTGGAAAGCACGGTTTGCTTGGTCAAGCTGCCGATGAGGTTCCGGATTTCGAGCGGGTTCTGCCCTCCCCCCGGGATATTGAACTGCGCCTGGGCCGTCCCGCAAACGGCCAACAGTGCCAGACCCAACCATGGTCGCATGCCCCTATTTTAGCGGGTCTGGGCGCGTTTCGGGTGCGGTCGGCTCCGGTAATCTCGCGCTCATGGCAAAACTCGCCCTCGTCCGTCACGGTCAATCGCTTTGGAACCTTGAAAATCGATTCACAGGATGGGTGGACGTGCCCCTGACGGCGCTGGGTGAAGAGGAAGCCCGCCGCGCGGGCGAACGCCTGAAAGGCCTGCACCTGGACGTGGCCTACACCAGCGGCCTGCGCCGCGCCCAGGACACTCTGCGCTTGATCTTGGAATCGATGGGCACGGATATCCCCACCATCCGCGACCAAGCCCTGAATGAGCGCGACTACGGCGACCTGGCCGGCCTGAACAAGGACGACATGCGCGAGAAGTACGGCGAGGAGCAGGTGAGGATTTGGCGCCGCAGCTACGATGTCGCACCTCCGGGCGGCGAAAGCCTGAAGATGACCCGCGAGCGCACGGTGCCCTTCTTTGAGCGAGCGGTGCTGGGCGACATCCGCCAGGGCAAGGACGTGCTGGTGGTGGCGCACGGCAACAGCAACCGCAGCATTGTGATGGCGCTGGAGAACCTGACCCCCGAGCAAGTGTTGGAGCTGGAGCTGGCCACCGGGATTCCGCGTGTGTACGAACTCTCGACCAGCGGCGAAGTGCTGGGCATCGAGACCCTGAGTTAATCCTTATGTCGGTGGTCGAGCGGCGCGTTTATCGCCGGCAGGAAGGGCGGGCGCTGCCCGTGGCCTTGCCGGAAGGGGAAAGCGCGCTCCCGGCCGAATTGTGGAACGCGCCGCAGACCGAGGCCATCCTGATCTATGAACAGGCCGCGGATTCGAGTGCCGCCGTCGCCTGGGCTGAGCAGTACGGGATTCCCTTGCATCTCGCCGGGTCGGTGTTTGAAGACCACACGCGCCCTCGACTCTATGAAGATGGCGAGGCCCTGCTGGTGTCCGTGATGGATCCCCTGGACCCGGAAGCCGAGATGCTGGTGCTGACCAAGCCGCACGCTCTGGTTTGCCTGAGCAACCGGCCGATGTCGTGGTGGAATGAGTTTGTGGTGCGGTGGGGGCGCGGCAACTATCTGCCGCCCTACGCTGGCCCGCGCGCCCTCTATTCCCTGCTGGACGAAGTGGTGGACGCCGTGTTTCCGGTGCTGGATGCCGCCCAGGAGCGGGTGGATGACCTGGGAAGCCAGATTATCGCGGGGGGCACCGTGCAACAGGCCTCGGTGCTGCAAGAGCTACGGATTCTGATTCAATTGCGGCACCAAGTCGCCCCGATGCGTGACCAATTGAACAGCCTGCTTCGCCGCGACCAGGGATGCATCCCGGACGAGATGAGGGATGACTTTGCCGATGTTTACGCGCACACCCACCGGATCCTGGAATCGGTGGAATTGATCCTGCCTTTCCTTTCCACGCTCATCGAGACGCAGCTCAACTCGGCATCATTGAAGCTGAACGAGATCATGAAGGTGCTCACGGTCAGCTCCATCGTTTTGATGTCGGTGACCCTTATTGCCAGCATCTACGGCATGAACTTTAAGAACATGCCGGAGCTGAACCACCCTTGGGGCTACCCGATTGCGTTGCTCTCGATGCTTTTGCTGGCCGGAGGATTGATCCTTACCTTCCGGCGGCGCGGCTGGCTGTAACCCGGCGAATGCGCGTGATGCGATCGCCGCGCTCAATGCGGTCCACCACATCCATCCCCTTCACCACCTGCCCAAACACGCAATAGAGGCCGTTGAGGCGATGGTTGTCGGCCAGGTTGATGAAGAACTGACTGTCGCCGGTGTCGCTCATCGGGGCTTCGAGCGCCATGCCGACGGAGTACTTGTGGTGCTGCAGGTCGTTGACTTCGTACAACACCGATTTGCCGCTGCCGCCATCGCCCAGGGTCTCCGTGCCGCCGTATTCGCCCGGATGCGCACGCGCCCACGCCGGGGTGACGCTGCGGCTCTTGGGGTCGCCGGCCTGGGCCACAAACCCATCCACTTTGCGGTGGAACAGCAGCCCGTTATAGAACCCAGCATCCACCAGATCCATAAAGTGGGCGGCCAGCTTGGGGGCTTGATCCTTGCGGATTTCGATGGTGACCGTGCCGCGGCCTTGCACCGCCATTTCGATGAGCGGGTTGGTCATGGGAGCCGGGGTGGCCGCCAAGCTGAGGGCAAGAATCGAGCTAAACATGCCTTCAGTGTAACCCGCTAGGGCGCGGGCAAGGCATCGGCAGCAAATTTTCCGCTGAGCGTGACCATAGGCAAACCCGCCCCAGGCTGGGCGGTGCCGCCGGCGTAGGTGAGGTTGCGGAACTGCGGGTCGCGCGGGCCGAGAGAGAACAGGCCCCACAGGCGTTCCTTTTCATCCGGGCCGTAGAGCGAGCCCCGCCAGGAGCCGTGGGCGGACTGGAAGTAGCGCGGGTCTTGCTGCCGCTCGAAGATGATGTCGCTGTCATCGAACCCGAGGCCGAAGCGGTCGAGTTCTTGCCGGGTGATTTGGCGCAGGCGGGCGGATTCTTGCGCCCAATCCAGGTGATCGTGCATAGCGGGCACGGTGAGGACGGCAAACAGGTTGGTATGCCCGGGGGTGCGGACTGCGGATCCACCCGACCGGGGTTGTTGAGATAGATCACCGGGCGCGAGGGGGGCCGCCGTTGCTGGTAGAGCTCCTCAAATCCCTCTTCAAAACCATTGGGGATGAGGAGGGTGTGGTGCTCGACCTCGGGGCGTTCGCCTTTGAGCCCCCAGTGCAGAGTGTAGTAGCTGTAGCTGGGCGTTTGGGGTTCGGGGCGCTGGAGCCACGGGCCGAAGGTGTAGCGGTCCATGGCGCAGATGACGGCGTCGGCCTTTAGGGCTGTGCTTCCTTCGATGTGGACTTCGGTGAGGCGGCGGCCCTGGGTGGCTACCCCGGTGACCTTGGCTTGAAGCTGAATTTCAACGCCCAGTTCTTGCGCCAGGCGCGTGAAGGCAGCCGGGATGGCGTGGATGCCGCCCTTGGGGTACCAGACACCGTGGCGGAGCATGTAGAACGGGATGAGGAGGGCGCCGGCGGCCTTGCTGTCGTAGGTTTGGCCGCTGTAGCTGGGGAACCCGTAGAAGAACGCCCGGAGCAGCGGGCTCTTGATCTGCTCATCCACTAGTTGCCGATAGGTGAGGCGGGGATTGAAGTGGAGGGCGAACCGAGCCAGCTTGGGGTGCAAGAGTTGGTACGGCTTATCAATGGGGTGGGCGAACACCGTGTCGTCCACGTAGGGGGCGGCGCTGGCCAGGGTGGCCATGAGCGTGCGGAGGCCGGGTTCATCCTGCGGGGCCACGCGCCCGAGGGCCTGGATGCAGGCTTCCTCGTCGGCGGGGAGATCAAGCGGGCCATCGAGGCCGTCCATCAGCACCCGGGTGAAGGGATCGAGCCGCTGAAACTGGAGATAGTCGTCCGGGTTGCAACCGGCGCGCCGGAACACCTCTTGGTAGATGTGCGTGAGGATGATGATGCTGGGGCCGGGGTCCAGCGTGAATCCGTCGCGGCGTACGGGCGCGGCCTTGCCGCCTAAGGCGTCGCCTTGCTCAAGCAGGGTGACATCGTAGCCGCGCAAACGGGCATGAATGGCGGCGCTGAGGCCCGCTACGCCTCCGCCAATGACAACGCAACGTGCCACGCGTTAGTCGGCGCGGGCGGCTTCCAGCGCGGCGAGTTGCTGGCGAATGGTATCGGAGAGCGCGTCGGCTTCTTCCCTTTCCTCACGCAGTTTGGTGAGGGCCGCTGCGACCAAGAATCCCACCGCCGTGCTGAGAACGGCTACCGCCAAGAGGTTTTTCATGCTTCCCATTGTACTTGAATGAGGTGGGCCAAAACGAAGGTGAGGCCCCGAACCTTTCGGTTCGGAGCCTCACCGGCCAGGAGTGGATCTGGCCTTACGGGATCAAATAGATGACCCCAGTGGCTTCGCTATCCAGGCCGCTTGCGCGGAATCGGACAGCGATGCTGCGGCTGACGCGGCTGGTGGCCACGCGGAAGGTGCCCTGGAGGGCGCCCGCCGGGATCGTGATGGTCGCAGAGCCGACCGGAACGGCAAATTCCGGATTCAGGCTTTCGATCGTCACGGTGTAACCACCGGCCGGGGCCGGCTGACTGAGCGTGATGGTGCCCACGCTCTGGCGACCGCCACGGACGCGCGCCGGGTTGAACACGATGGTGTTCACTTGCGGGCCGCGCACCAGCAGGGTGTCCGTTGAGTTCACGCCGTTCAGCGTGGCCGTGAAGGTGACCAACGTCGTGACCGGGATGGACACGGTGGTGATCGGGAACGTCACGGTGTTGGTACCGGCCCGGACGGTGACCGTACCCGGGAAGGTGGCAATGCCCGTCGGGTTCGCACTAAGAGCGATCGCGAGGTCGCCCACCGGCGCGTTGCCGTTGAGGATGATAGTGCCGGTTGCGCCGTCACCGCCATTGACCTCGATCGGGTTGATCTGCAGGCTTTGGATGACCGGGGCCAGAACTTCGAGCACTGCCGAAGCCGACACCAACGGGCTAGCCGTAGCCGTGATCGTGACGTTGCGGTTGGTCGAGACCGCGAACGTGTTCACGAGGAACGTCACTTGCGTGGCGCCTTCGGGAATGGTCACGTTGTTGGCCGCCGGCTGCGCCGCGGTCGTATCACTCGACGAGAGAGCGAGCGGGATGCCGCCGAACGGAGCCGGCTCGCTGATGGTCGCCGTGGCGACGGACGGGCCGCTACCACCCAGGAGGGAGGTCGGGGCGAGGCTGAGCGACAGGTTCAGCGGGCGGACGGTGATGTCGATCGTGCGATCGGTGAAGCCACCGGGCTTGCTGGCCGTGAGCGTCGTCGTTTGCTGCACGTTGACCGCCAAGGTCGTGAAGGTGAACGGCTCGGAGACGAGTTCGTTCGGCGCCACATTGACCGTAGCCGTGGAGAGCGTGCCCGCATTCGCGTTGCTGTTGCTCAGGTTGATGAGGAACCCACTCGGGCCAGCGGCACGAGTCAGGCGGACCACACCGGTGAGCACCGAACCGCCCAGCACGTTGGTGCTCGGAGTGATTTCGATGCGCAGGAGGTCAATGTCGTCCAGCACGAGCGTGCCTTGGACCGTGACCGCGCCTTCGGTGGCCTGGAGGGTCATGTTGGTGGTGGAACCCACCGCAGGGGTACCCACGGTCACATCCACGAAGCGCTGCTGCGCCGGGATGACGACTTGGGTCGGGACCGCATTGCCACCCACGGTCACGTTCGGCAGAGCCGTCAGCTGCGTGATGTCAATGGTGCGGTCGTTGCCAGCCTTACCGTTCAGCTCGACGCGCATGGTGGACGTTTCGCCACCATTGATGCGGTTCGGGTTGAACGAGATGTTGCTCAGCACGGCCGGGAGCAGGGTCACCGTGGCGCTGCGGTTCACACCGAGCAGGTTGCCGCTGACCGTGACGTCTTGGTTGGTGACCACACCGGCGGTTGCCATGGAAACCGTGGCCGTGGAGGAACCAGCCGGGACGACGATTTCCGGCGGGTTGGGGAGCGTAATGAGCGTATTGTCATTAGCGCTTACCGGCACGCGGACGTCGTTGATGGCGTTCTGGAAGAGCACCACGCGGACGGAGACGTTGTTGCCACCCGGGGTCGTGGACGGGGCGACGGTGAGATCGCTGAGCCACGGGGCCACGGTGAGACGAGCGAGCTTGAAGTCGTTGTCCAGCGTCGCACGGATGTCAACGGTTTGTTGCGAGGTCACCGGGAGCGAGAACACTTGAACCGTTCCGGTGGTCGCGCCGGCCGGGATGGTCACCACGGTGGTGACGTTGCCCGGGGTCGGGGTGAACGAAGCGACGTTGGGGTCGCTGAGAGTGACGTTGATCGTCACGCCACCCGCCGGTGCCGGATCTCGCAGGGAGATCGTCGCGGTGGTGTTGGCACCCAGACCACCCGCAATCGCGCCCGGAGGCGGAAGCGTAATGTTCTGGAGGATCGGCAGGTCGATGCGGAGTTTAACGGCCCACGCGTCTTGGTCACCAAAGCCCGGCTGAGTGCGGAAGGCGTTGGTGGTGATGTACTGGCCGAGCCCGTGCGGGTTCTTGCGGCCATTTTGGGCGTTGAACACCGGCACGATTTGGCCCGCGATCCAACAAGCACCCACGGTGTCCACGTGGAGAGCAGTGGCGAATTCGTCGCCATTCTCACCGAGGCTATCGATATAGGCAGCTTCCGTACCCGACGGATTCAGAACCATGATGAAGGCGTCCGTGGAAGCCGGGAAGGCCGCCGCGTTGTTCGCCCAGTCCGGAGTGTTCGGCGGGAAGACCGCGTCATCGCCTCCGTTATAGTTGTTGTCGATGCCGGGGATGCGAGAGCGACCGTAAGCGATCGAACCCGGGGTCGCCGGCGTCGGGTTCCCGTTGGCGTCGGGCGGGTTGGCGGTGAAGCCAAGCGTCCCGGCCACGTAGGCATAGCCACGAGCGTCCACATCGATTTGAGTAGCCACAACGTTGCCCGTCGTGCTCAACAAGGTCGAGTAGGAGATCGCGCTCAGGTCGCCATTAAACTTGGAGAGGAACTGCTGCGCGAGGCTGCTGTTCTGGTCGAAGGCACCAATCGTTCGCGGGAAGTCAGGCGTGCCCGAGGTCCCCGTGATGTAGATGTTGCTGTTCGAGTCGAAGGCGGCGGCTTGCGCACCGTCCAGACCGGACGAACCGAACACCGCGCTGCGGAGAGCGGCACCGGCCGGGTCCAGCGTCACGATGAACGCGTCGTTGTTGCGGATGAGACGACCGTTCGGGAAGACCCCCGCAGTCGTCGGGAAGGCCGGATTGGGGGCGGTGGACGTATCTTGCGTGCCCGCAAAGCCCACACCACCGGTGAGGACCACGCGGCCACCCGCATTGACATCCATGCTGCCCACAGCTTCATCACCAGGACCACCCACGATGGTTTGGTAGGTGACGTTGCCGCTTTCATCGAAGCTGGCAACCCAGCCATCGTCGCCACCGCCTGCACCCGGAAGGAACGGAGTCATGGCGTTACCCGGATTGGTACCACCCACCAGGTTACCGTTATCGGCCTGACCCGCGAGGTGGACGGTGTCGACGCCCGAGACTTTGAAGCCCTTGAAGTCATCAAGGGCGATCGCCACACCCGGTCGGTTGTAATAGCGCGAGAAGGCTCCCGTGATGGCACCATTCGAAGCGATATTGAAGCGACTGATGAAGTAGGCATTCGCGCCCGCTCGAGTATTGGCCTGGGCACCGGGGTCATTCGCGTCGGTGAACAGGTTGGCACCCGGGAGGTTCGGCGAAAGCGTGATCCCCGCGATGAAGACCGCCGTGGCATCGCTATTGAGGGCAATACCCAGAGCGAAGTCGTTGGCCGAACCACCGTAGTAGGTGGCGTAGTCCAGCGCGTAAGCGTCGCCTCGGAGGCGGATCATATAAGCGTCGCGACCACCCTGCTGGGATTCCTGATAGGCACCCGCGAGGATCGGGAACGTGATGGACGTGGTGGAACCCGCCATGTAAACGTTGCCCGAGGCGTCCGCCGTCAGGTCGTCAATTTGCTCGTCACCCGTGCTAAAGAACGGGATGGCGTCGGAGCCCACGTAGGTTCCATAAACCAGCGGGTCGATGATGAGGGGCAGGCGCTTGTCGTAGCTACCGACCTGGAACGTGATGACGTCGCCGTTCACCACAAATTCCGCCGGAATGCGTCGGACTTGGTTGCCCACCGGTTGATAAACGTAAAGGTCATCCTGCTTGATGGCGCCGAGGCTGGTGCCAATGCGCAGGTTGCCGTTGTCGTCCAGCGTAACGCCGTCCGCACCCGATACGCGCATCTTGATGTCGCCGACATTCCCGCCGGGCATCACGATCAGGTCATATCGCAGACCGTTCTCGGTGCGATAGTGACGCGCGTGGACGTTCTCGTAGATGTTCTGCTGATACGCTTCCCCGAACGCTCGCACGTCCACGGCCCAATCTTCTTGGCCGCCGACGTAGAAGCTCTGTCGGAGGTCGGCCATTTCCACGCCCTGCGTGGTCGACCGGCGGTTTGCACCATCAAATGTCACCTGCACGACGTGACCGCTCTTAACCGTTTCGCTACCCATCTTGTTGTAGCGGTGAAGGTCAAAAACGATCCCGTTGCCGGTGACCCAATAATTCATGCCCGGTTGGGCGCTCAGGAACCTAGCCTGACCATCCCATTGCCCACGGTTCTCCGTAAAGATCTGCGCACGCTTTTCTCTCAGGATCTTGCCGGCATCAGGTACCGGTTCAGGTTGCACAGACGGCGGTGCCGCCAGTGCCATCCCAAATCCTAAGGCAGCGAGACCGATCCACGGTCGCATCACCAATTGACTCATATTCATCGAAGCCACTCCAGCCTTTGTCCGGGATACCCCGGACGCCAAGGCGCTCTGGTGAAATCACCAGAATGTCTCAAGCGCCTCATTCTAACCGAAAAAGCGCGAGAAACGCACGACTTGAGAGGCGATTACTCCAAAAGCAGGGACGCACCGTTTTGCCCTAAGGGTTCATTGACCTCCGAATCCCGTGAAAATTGGTGACAGGTCGCCCAAAAACGGGCGCGAGGCGAGACGAAAAAACGCCCGCACTGACCATCGGTCAGCACGGGCGCATGGCTTTCGCGGAGCGGCCTTAGACGTCGTAGGACGGCTTGTTCAGCCAGGACTTCGGGATCGGGCGCAGACCGCAGAGGATGCTGGCGAATTCGGGACTCTTAAGAACGGAGGTGCTCACCGTGAGGCGGACCTTGCCGTTCGGGGTCTTCACGGTCACCGTTTGCAGGTTGGCGTGTTGAAGGCGATTCTTCTTGGGGGCGCGGAACTTCCATTGACCGGAGTGCCGGTGCCGAATGTGCTTGGCGTTGTTGGCGCGCTTCCCGCTGACTTGACAGACTTTAGCCATGATAAATCCTCCGTTGCGAACGCCTATTATGGTCGGTCTTGAGACCGTTTATCCACATGACCCAGGACACCTGAGCCGGCCGAGGGCCGATGGTTACGGCAACGCTGACTGCAGTATTGAACCTGATCCCACACCCGGGCCCACTTTTTGCGCCAGGCAAAGGGCCTGCCACAGGTTCGGCAGTTCCTCTGCGGAAGGTGCTGGTTGTTCCGCACGCCCCATTCTACGAGCAGATTGCGAGCCGGTTTGCCATAATAGAGATTGCGCGGAGTGGTGTCCGAGTGGTCGAAGGAGCACGATTGGAAATCGTGTAAGGGGCAACTCTTCGTGGGTTCGAATCCCACCCGCTCCGCCAGCCTTTTCCTTTGACCCTTTCCTGACGAGCCATGTCGAATCTCTCTCCGCTCTCGCCGACTCCCGAGGAGTTCGCTCAGCGCAACGAGGTGATGGCCGCCATTGTGGATGCGGTCCGGGCTGGGAAGACCATTTTTCTGCCCCCCTATGATGCCAGCCTGAGCCAACCTGGCGAGGAAGCCCTGGTGACGGTGGGGATTGAACCCAACCCCTACGGTGGCACCGTGGGTGAGTTTCGCTATCAGCTCGAAGGTGAGGAGGACTTACTGCACCTCTATATCGTCCGGCGAGACGGGGAGCCCTTAACGCCGGAAGAAGGTCAGTTGGTGGCGGGCTTCGTGTGGCACGGCGTACCTTCGGCTCTCATCTGGCTGAAGCCCGGACGGCTGACGCAGCACTTCTATGTGGGTCACGATGACCTGCTGGGCAGCCTGACCGAACGCCTCGGCTAATCCTTTCGCTCATTCAACTAAAGAGAAACCCCTGAGGAGATCACTCCGTAGGGGTTTTGCTTGTCCGGTGGCGAGTTGAGGGTTAGTCCTTCCCTTCGCGCTTCTTCCGTTCGCGGAGGAAGGCGGGCAGGTCCAGATCTTCTTCCGGCTCTTCATCGGCGGGCTGCACATTCTTTTGCTGCTCGCGTCGGAACTCGTCCCAGATCTTGCTGGGCTCCACGCGCTTCTCCACGCGCGGCTCGGGGCGCGTTTCGCGCACCGGTTCCGGCGCGCTGGGCAGCTCGGCTTCCACTTCTTCCACCACTTCGCGGGCGACCTCGCGCGGGGCGGGGTTGTGTCGCTCGCGGACGGGGCGGCTCGGTTGCGGCACCGAGGAGAACCCCGTGGCCAACACGGTGATGCGAACTTCGCCCTTCAGGCTCGGGTCGGTGACTTGGCCGAAGAAGATGCTCGCCTCGTCCTCGTCCGTCAGGCTGCGGAGGTAGGTCATGGCTTCGTCTAGTTCGACCAAGGTGAAGTCTTCGTCGGCCGTGATGTTCACCAGCATGCCGCGGGCATTCTCGATACCCGTCTCCAGCAGTCGGCTGCTGGTGGCGCTCTGAGCGGCCTGCAGCGCGCGGTGTTCGCCGGCGCCGTAGCCAATGCCCATGAGGGCCGGACCGGCGTTTTGCATCACGCGGCGCACGTCGGCAAAGTCCACGTTGATGGTGCCCGTGATGCTGATGATGTCGGAGATGCCCTGCACACCTTGGCGCAGGATGTCATCCGCAATGCGGTAGGCCTCAGTGAGGGTGGTCTTGCGTTCCACTACGTCAATCAGGCGCTCGTTCGGGATCGTGATCAGCGTGTCGGCGTGCTCCATCAGCGCGCTCACCCCTTCTTCGGCTAGACGTTGGCGGGCCGCGCCTTCAAATCGGAACGGCTTGGTGACGATGCACACGGTAAGGGCACCGAGTTCGCGGGCAATTTCCGCCACGACGGCGCAGGCCCCGGTTCCGGTGCCGCCGCCCATCCCGGCGGTGAGGAAGACCATGTCGGCCCCGTCCAGCACCTTGCGGATTTCTTGACGGCTTTCTTCGGCGCTTTGGCGGCCAATGCTGGGATCGCCCCCGGCCCCGAGGCCGCGCGTGAGGTTGACGCCGAGTTGCACCTTTTTGGTGGCCTTCGAGCGATCAAGGACCTGAATGTCCGTGTTCATGGTAATGAACTCCACGCCCATCACCTTGGCTTCGATCATGCGATCTACCGCATTGCCGCCGCCACCGCCGACCCCAACCACTTTGATGATTGCGCCACCCGCGTCACTCATATGTTTTGCCTGATCCTGACTCCTTTACTTCGAGCCGGTGGGAAGCATCGCCCACACCGCTCTCAATCGCTCGCGCCAACCCGCGGAGTCACGGGCCGGCTGCAATTCTTCAACGCCTTCTTCGAGGGCAATCCGGGCTAATCCCACCGCGACGGTCGCTTCGGGCACCCCGAGGTGCCGAGCGTGCATGCCGGTGAGTTTGGGCCAAGTTGTGCGAGCTCTCTGAACGCCTAATTCTTGTTCGACGGCCGCGTCCATTCCGCCCAAGAGTGCTCCGCCTCCGGTGAGGAGGGCCACGGGCACACCCTGAGTGGAAAACCCTTCCGATTCCACCAAACGGCGGATATGGGCGAGGGTTTCTCGCACACGGCTTTCAACAATCTCACAGAGTACCCGCCGCTTGAGCTTGCGCGCGGGCTCACCTTCGTTCTGAACCACTTCCACGGCTTCGTCAGCCACAACTTCTGACAATTTCACGTGGGCTTGCTGGGTCTTGAGCCGCTCGGCTTCGGCCTCGGAACATTGCAATAACGCGGCGATATCTTTGGTGATATGGTGAGAGCCCACGGGCACGATGCCCACAAAGGCGACGGTGCCGTGCCGGACCACCGAAACGGACGTGGTGGAATAACCAAAGTCGAGAACGAGTGCATGGTCCTCGCGCATCTCGCGCGGAGCGAGGCCAAAAACAGCGGCCAACGGAGCGGGCACCAGGTCGGCAATCTTGCGATTCGCGGCTTCGACTGCGGCTTGCAAGAGGTCGAGTTCTTGGGAAGGCGCGTTGACGAGGAGCGTAAGCACCTCAAGCCGATCCCCGGTCATCCCGAGCGGGCGGGTGACTTGGCGACGGCCATCCAGGCGGTACTCGCGCACCGAGGCCATGATCTGCTCGTATCCGGCGGGCAATCCCACGTGGCGACTGTGGTCCACCACTTGGAGGAGATGAGACGACCGAACCTTTTGATCAGGCGGCAAAAGCTTGACGAACCCCTGCGACGAGGAGCACGTGATGTTGCGCCCGCCGATGCTGATGATGAGGTCTTGGTACCGTTCGCCAGTTTCTCGTTCGAGGCGTTGAAGGGCGTAATCGAGGGCGCCCGCCAGGCGATCGACATCGGTGACCAGTCCGCGCTCGACACCCCGCGCGGGACCGGCTCCGTAGCCCAAAACTTTCAGCTCGGAGCCATGACGGCTAAAGGCCACCGCCAGGATCTTAGAAGACCCGATATCGACACAACAAACCGTTTGGCTCACGAACGTTCTGCCTCCACCCGCCGCCGACGCTGCGTTTCGTAGAATCGTGACAGAAGTTGCCGCCGAATGAGGCCCAGATTGTTAAAAATTCTCCAGCCCATCACCACCACGGCCGCCAGTGCCAGCTGAACGCCGATCTGATCACCAAACCAGGCTAGGCCCGCTGCGGCCAGTACGTTCACCAAGAAGCCGGTGACAAAGACGTCCGTGCGGAACTCATCCGTCAGCACACTCTTGACGCCGCCCAGCACGGTATCTAGGCCGGCGAGAACCCCTATACCCAGATAGACCCCGGCGATGCCGCTGAGGGGAGTGCCCTGAAAGAGCGTCCAACCAATGGCCGCCCCAATCAAAAACGCGAAAATGGGAATGAGGATCAATTGGCCTTCTTCGGCTCCTCAAGAATTTCCTTGGCCGTGGAGCCACTGAACGGCGGCAGATTGAGCTTGGTGGCCATCTCGATACGCACCATGGCGGGGTCGGTTTGGCGAAGCTGGTCCAGGTAGCCGCCCGGCATGTTCATGGAGTTGTAAAGGTTCTTGCTATCCCCGATAGCGCGAATGACCACGGGCGCGGCGACCTGCACACTATCCACCAGGATGCGCGTGCCAGCGCAGCGAACCCAGCTGCCTGGGCCGATGCGCTTATCGTTGATGGAGATGGCTTCCGCACCGGCGTTCCAAAGTTCATTGATGACCGAGAGCACGTCCTGGTCGTGGATGATGTTCTCGTTGGCATCAAGCACTTCGTCCAGCGGGCGCTTGCTATCCGTGAGCACCACCGTCACGCCGGGGCCTTCCACTTCGGTTAGGCCAGCGAAGGTCTTCAAATCCTGCAGAGACTTATTGAGTTCGGTGCTGGCACTGTCGTTGTTGGCTACCAGCTTTTGTAGGCGCGTGTTTTCGTCGCGCAGCTTTTGCACTTCGGCCCGCTGCTTTTCGATTTCGGCGGCGGTATCCAGTTCTTCGATTGTCAGGCGACGTTGCGCCTCGGGCGAGAGCGCTTGGAGCCGTGCTTGCTTGGAGGTATTCGTGACCCAGGCCAGGCTGGCCAGCAAACCGAGCAGAACGCTAAACACGCTAATCCACGCGACGCCGGCAATCGGCTTGGATGAATTGGTATTCAAGATGCTCATGGTTGTTTGATGGGTTCTGCAGGTCGGGGGCGTTTGGTCGGCCAATCGGGAGCGGTGACGTTGACAATCACTCGCTGGTCAGGCAGGGTGGGTTCGCTGGCAATCAATCGTTCCCAGGTCTTCCATTTCTTGTCCCAATCGTCCGGAGCGCCAAAGATAAGTTTAACACCTTCGGGTTTCGAGATAGAGATAATGCCCGCGCTGTCCATGGCGAGTGCCCAGTTTTCGCCGGGCATGGCGCGCCCCACCCGTTCGACCAGTTGGGCGAGTTCGAGCGTGGGGTACGGGCCGATGAACCCGGGGACCGCCGAAGCTTGGCCCGGATCCAGGCTGAGCACCATCACACCCTCGGGCGCCTTCATGCCGTAAACAATGCGCCCTGAGCGCGTGAGGACGGCCTCGACCCCTTCGATGTGCGCGATGGGCTCGGCCCACTCAACCTTGAGCAAGCCACGCCCAAAGAGGGTTCGTTCAAGCTTGGCGGATTCAACTTCGGGAGTCTGAAGCACTTGGGCTTCCACGATGGCGCTGTGGGCGCGCACGAACGGGATGGCCTGGAGGGGTTCCACCGCCTTTTCGATCGCCTTGGTGGGGGTGCCATCGGGCAGGCCGATGACGCGCACCGATTGCAGACTGGTGGCCTGGCTGGCCAGCAGCCCCGCCGCGAGGTTGAGCGCAAACGCACCCCATGCCAGGCGGCTCCAAGAAATCGGGCGGCGCGGACGCGGGGCGGGCTTGGTCGCAGTCTTGGTGCCAGGGCGGGTCGCACGCGGGCGGGTGCCCGTGCTCTTGGGGGCCGTGGCCCTGGGCGCCGGCTTCTTAGTGCCGGACGGTCGGCGCGAGTTCGGCCCGGGGGGCAAGTCCTTCCTCCACAATGAGATTGACGAGGTCATCGAACCCGAGGCCGTCGGCCTGCGCGGCGCGGGGAGCGAGGCTGGTGGGGGTCATGCCCGGGAGCGTGTTGATCTCAAGGACGACCACCCTGTCTTCGGTGACGATCATGTCGGTGCGGGTGAGGCCGCGTGCGCCGAGGGCAAAATGGGCATCCCGCGCCATGAGCTGAATGCGGCGGGTGAGGGCGGGGTCGAGGCGGGCTGGGCAAATCTCTTCGGTGGCGCCGGGGACGTACTTGCGCGTGAAGTCGTAGCGGCCGCCATCGGGCACGATCTCAACCACCGGGAAGACGCGGCTTCCCAGCACGGGCACACTCACTTCGGTGCCGCGCACCCACTCTTCCACCAGCACCTCGGTGTCGTAGTGGAAAGCCTTGGCGAGGGCCGCCGGGAGGTCAGCGCGGCGCTCCACAAAGACGAGGCCGACCGTGGAACCCTGACGGTTGGGCTTGACGACGAAGGAATCGCCTTCCAGGCCGCGGAGTTCGGGCACACCTTCCCCTTCCTTCAGCAGCACACCCTTCGGCACATCGAGGCCATGGGCGGCCAGCACCCGCTTGGTGGCGTCCTTATCCATTCCGGTGGCCGAAGCCAGAATGCGCGAGCCCGTGTAGGGGATGTGCAGGAGTTCGAGCAGTCCTTGGAGGGCGCCGTCTTCGGCATGGGTACCGTGAACGGCCATGACCACGAGGTCGGGGCGGTTCGGGCCGACAAACTCAGGGAATCCCTGGCCACTCATCAGCCGCTCGGTGGCGTCCGTGAGGGTGGCGTCGTAGCCGAGGCGTTGCAGGGCTTGGTACACGCTGAGGCCGCTGAGACGGCTGACTTCCCTTTCCGCGCTATCACCCCCGGCTAGAACGGTGATCCGCTTGGTGCGCTTAGCGCGCAGGCGTTCGACCTCAGGCACCACATCGGCCACGCAGTCGCCGATGTTGCCGGCGCCCATCATCACCACTACATCGTCGGGGCGCATGTGACGGGCGGCCTCGCGGGCCACCAGGAATCGGCTAGGCACGTAGTGGCACTCCTTGCGCATCAGCTCCGCAATACGGACGCTGCTGATGCCCGCCATCGGGGCCTCGCGAGCGGGATAGATGTCGGTGAGGATGACGACGTCCGCCCCATCGAGGGCTTGGGCGAATTCGTTGAGGAGCGGCGCGGTGCGCGAATAGAGGTGGGGCTGGAAAGCGACGAGCAGGCGGCGGCCGGGGAATTTCTCCCGCAACGCCTGAATGCTCGCCTGGATTTCGGTGGGGTGGTGGGCGTAGTCGTCCACCAAAGTCCAATCGGCATCGTGGATGATTTGGAGGCGGCGTTCGGCCCCTGAGAAAGTGCGCAGAGCTTCATCCACCGCCGGGGCAGCGGCGCCCAGGCTGAGGGCCACGGCACGGGCAAGTGCAGCGTTGCGGCGGTTGTGGTCGCCGGGGGTTCCCACTTCGGCGGGGGCTTCTTGGGGCAGCACGGCCACCGCGCTCGGCCCAGCCACGCTCAGGGCCGTGTCATCGTCGGCGAGGACGAAGCACGCCCCACCGTTCTCGATGCGGTTGATGAACCCCTCAATGGCATCCAGCAGGTGCTGTTCGGTGGGATAGAAGTCGACGTGATCGTGCTCGAGATTGGTGAGCACAACCATATGGGGGACGAGGTGTTCGAAGCTGGCGTAGGCTTCACATGCCTCGACGACGGCCCAACCGCCGCGCCCGATGCGGGCACTAGAACCCCAAGCCGGAACCTCCGCCCCCACGATGACCAGCGGATCCTGCCCCGCTGCCGCAAGGGCTTCGCCGAGCATGGTGGTGGTGGTGGTTTTGCCGTGCGTGCCGGTGACGGCGATAACTTTGTAGTCACGCAGGGCGTGGGCGAGGGCTTGACTTCGTCGCCAGAGGGGGCGTCCGTGTTCGCGTGCCCAGGCGACTTCGGGCGATTCATCCAGTTCCACCGCATCGGTGACAACGATGAGGTCGCCCTCGTGAGGGCGGGCGTGGGCGTGGCCAATGGTGACGGGAATTCCTTCGGCCACCAGACGGTCAGTGACGAGGCTGGCAGTGCGGTCACTCCCGGAAACTCGGAATCCTTGCTGGTGGAGCACCCGGGCAATCCCACTCATCCCGGCCCCGCCAATGCCCACGAAGAAGAACCCAGTGCTCTGTTGCGCCGCATCCGCACCGGCGAACCATTCCGGTCGCTCGTAAGGGCGGCTCACGCCTTCACCGCCTTTTGGATCTCATTGAGGACGAGCTCGGTGGCGTCAGGGCGATCCCAATTCGCCAGCGCCTCGCGGGCGTGGCGGGCGGCGTTTTCATCACTCAACCACTTGAGAATCCGGACCTCCAAACCCGCCGGAGTCAGTTCATCTTGAGGGATCAAATCGGCCGCGCCCATCTCTACAAATTCTGTCGCATTGCGCGTTTGGTGATCGCCAAATGCGCTGGGGAACGGAACGAGAATCGAGGGCTTGCGGAAGGCGGCCAGCTCGGCCAGGGTCCCCGCCCCTGCCCGGCTCACGCACACCGCACACGAGAACAGGGCCGCCGCCAGGTCGTCCTCGTGGAGATACGGCCGCACCGAATAGTCGCTCTTGATCGCGAGTTTGTTGCTGGAGGCCAGAGTCTCTTCGTAGTGCTTGGGTCCGGTGACGTGGATCCACTGCACTTCGGAGCGGGCCATGCGGGCCGCGCAGGTGAGCGCGACGTCATTCAGGGCCGCGCTGCCTTGAGAACCGCCCATCACCAGCACCACCGGGGCGCTGTGGGAGATGCCTTCTTCAAAGAGTCGCCCCTGGGCGCTATCGCGCAGCGCCTTGCGCACAGGCATGCCGGTGCGCACCACGCGCGCCCCCGGGAAGTGGGATTCGGCTTCGGCGAACACCGTGCAAACCGCCGCCGCCCGCTTCGACATCAGTTGTTGCGTACGGCCAGGGACGGCATTCTGCTCGTGCAAAACGGTGGGAATGCCGAGACGCTGAGCCGCCCGCAAAATCGGCGCGCTGGAATAGCCCCCGGTGGCAAACACGGCTTCCGCCCCTTCGCGGCGCAGGGCCTTTCCGGCCTGCAAGCTAGCTTGATACAGCCGCACCAGAGCCCGCAGGCCCCGGAACGTCTTGAGCGAATACACCGGCTCACTGGCAAAGGCCGTAAAGCGCAAGCCGACGCGCTGACACGCGTCGCCTTCTTGGCCCCGGAAGCTCCCGAAGTACTGGACGTGCCACTCGCGCCGCTGGGCGCCGAGAGCGACCTCAAGCGCCGGGTAGACGTGTCCGCCCGTTCCGCCGCCGGTCACGACCAGACGCATAGGCTGCCTCCCTTTGCATGGATTGGAACTGAGGCGACCCCGGCATTGGACGCCGCACGGGCGTCTTGGCCCTGGGTCGCGGGGCGGGCTTGCGCACCGGTTGGGGCGCCGGTCGACGCTTGGCTTGAGGAGCCGGGCGGCGAGTCGCCAATGTCTGAGGGCGGGTCTTGCGCACGGGAGCCGGTTGCGGACGCCGCACCGGGCGGGCACGCTTGACCGGCCGAGGACGTTCCTCTTCGGCAAAGAACGACTCGTCCACGGGTTCGTACACCGCATCCTCACGGAGGCACGCCTGCGCCACGCCCAGGCCAATCCAGAGGGCGAGCAAGCTCGAGAATCCGTCGCTGAAGAACGGCATCGGCAAGCCCATGGTCCACAGGGTGCCGTTGGCCATCATCAGGTTGAGCCCCGCCTGCAGGGCCATCCACACGCACAAACCTTGGAGCACGAAGCGGCCGAAGAGGCCATTCATGCGCAGGGACAGGTACCACAGCCGCCCCACGATGCCGGCGATGACGCAGAACGCGATGAGGAAGCCGACGAAGCCGAACTCTTCGCCCACCGTCGTCATGATGTAGTCGCTGGTGACCTCGGGGAGCTTAACCTTCGCTTGCCCTTCGGTGAATCCCACCCCAAACAGGTTGCCCCGGTTGATCGCATCCGAGCTGATGGCGGTTTGGTAGCCCACCCCTTCGCGCACCGCGATGTTTTCGCGGTCGAAGTGCTTAATCATGCGCTCAAAGCGGTACGGCGCGGTAGCAGCCACGGCCAGGAGCAAAACGACGCCCCCGGTGAGCAACGTGAGTACCACGCGGCGATTGATGCCGCCCATCCACAGCATGAGCACGCTCATGAGGGCCATGACGGCGGCGGTGTCCATATCGGGCTGGGCGATGACGGCCCCGGCCATCAGGAACGTGCCGACCGTGGGCCACACCCAATACTTGGCGGCCCCGGGCAAGCGACGGGCCTTGGGGTTGGTGCGCTGGGCGCGGCGCTCCCAGTAAAGCGCTAGCCCGAGGGCCAGCGCCAAAACGATGCCGAGCTTGGCGAATTCAGCGGGCTGAATGACCAAGGGCGTCGCTTCCAGACCCAGCCAGCGGCGCGCATTGTTGCGCTTGATCCCCACCAGCGGCACGGCGGCCAACAGGAGGAACGAGAGCACTCCGGCGGGGACAACCCACTGGCGGAGGCGCGATTCCTTTTGACTACTCACCCAGAAATACAGGGGCAGAGCCACGCACAGGAACTGCAGGAGGGTGATGATGGGGTCCATGGGGAACACCTTTCCCTCGGCCGCGCTCTGCACGTACGCCGCATTCCATACAAAAAACACGCCAAGAACCGTGGCGAGGCTCGCCAAAGCGGTCAATAGCGGGTCGCGTCCGGTGACCCTTGTCATATTTCAAGCCATTCCTTGGCAATGTCGCGGAAGTGATCTCCGCGCTCCTTAAAGTTAGCGTATGGCTCGGCGCTAGCGCAACCCGGAGCGAGAAGAATGGCCCCCTTTTTTGCACATTTTTCGACAGCCAAGGCAAAGGCCGCCGGTAAATCGGGAACGTGGGGCGCATCCAGGCAAGCGCGGAACTTCTCCGTCACCGGGCCGAAGAGGATGGCCTGGTGGGGCTGGGTCTTGAGATATTCGGCAACGGGAGTGAAATCGAGGCCCTTGTCGTGCCCACCCATGAGCAGGATTTGAGGCCGATTGAGCGATTGACTGCTGGCGATGACGGCCCCAGGGTTGGTGCACATCGAGTTGTTGATGACCAGAATGTCGTCCCGCTCACCTACACGCTCCATGCGGTGCGTGAGGCCGGTGTAGCCCTGGAGGGCAAGGTGGGGGTCGACGTTCGGAACCACAGCGCAGGCGAGTTGGTACGCAGCGGCGAAGTTGCTGCGCCCGATGCGCCCGTAGATGGCCACATCATCCCAGTTCAGCGGCGGCGTGCCCGCCGGGAGATCGCAGTTGGGATCGGCGATGCTGGCTTCTTCGATGGTCTTGACAATGACTTCGGGGCGAGCGGGATCGAGGTCCTCGAGGCCCGGGGCGCCCGCAATGCGGACGATGGTGCCGCCGTCGGCCACGGCGTCCAGCAACTTGAGCTTGGTGGCGCGGTAAGTGGCGAAGTCGGGATAGCGGTCCAGGTGGTCGGGGGTGACGTTGAGCACGCAGGCCGCTTGGGGGGCGAAGGTGTCAATGCGTTCCAGTTGGGCGCTGCTGATTTCGGCCACGATGATGTCCTCGGGGGCGGCCAGACGCGCGGCATCGGTGAGGGTGTGCTCGGAGTAGCCACTCCCAGCGATGTTCCCCGCCAGCCAGGTGCGCCGACCGCTGGAGCTCACGAGCTTCCAGGTAAGGACGGTGACCGTGCTCTTGCCGTTGGTGCCCGTTATGGCGACCATGGGGGCCTTAGCAATGCGGAACGCGAACTCGATTTCGCCCCACACTGGCTTGCCCGCGCGGTCGGCGGCCAGGATGGCCGGGTGCTGAGGCGGGAACCCCGGACTGACCACCAGGACATCGTATTCGTCGTCGGCTAGCCGCCCAAACCAGCCGGTGACAACCTCTACACCTATGGCCCCGAGGGCATCCAAATTGCGGAGCGTGGCCGGGCTTTCGGCCATGCGTTCGTCGTAGACCACGGGCGTCCAGCCCTGCTCCACGGCGGCACGGGCCACTGCGACCCCGCTAATCCCGAGACCAAGTACGGCCAGGCGCATCAGGCTTCTCCCGGGGCGGCTTGCGGGTCGGGCTCGACGGGCTTGACCTTATCCTTGGCCCATTGCGACCAGCGCCACGGACTAAGGACGAGAATGAGGAGCAAGCCGGCGGCGAGATACGGCGCATAAGGCCGGGTGGGGGCGAACATCGCCAGCCCGACGGCACTGACGAGGATCTGCACCACATAGAACATGGCGACGATGCGGGGTTCCAGCCAGCCCGCACTCTGGAAACCGTGGTGCACCGGCGTCTTGAACGAGAACATCCGCTTGCCGCGCAGCTTGACGCTGGCGATTTGAAGCGGCACGGGGATGAGCTCGATCAGCATCACAATGGAGATGACCAGCAGCGGCCAGAAGGCGGCGGGCATGATTTGCCCCTGCGCGTTGGTGCCCAGGAGCAAAAACGCCCAGCCAAAGAGGGCCCCGATGGGCAGCGCGCCGACGTCGCCCATGAACACCTTGGCCTTCGGGCGATTGAACGCCAGGAACGGCAAGAACCCGACCCCCAGTACGCCCATGGCAATAGCGATGGGGGTGTTGCCGGTGGCCCACGCCCACAATCCCAGCGTGCCCGCGAGGATGACGCCGAGGCCACCCGCCAGGGCATCGAGGCCGTCGGCAAAGTTGTAGGCATTGCTCATAAAGAGCAGGAGGAAAACCCCGATGAGGAAGGGCGTGACCTCGCGGAAGCCGCCCAGCCACAAGCTACCGACACTGGCCGCGACCTGCATGGCGAGTTTGGGCTTCCAACCCAGCCCGCGTGAACCCTGCACCCGGCGCGGCACCACGTAGTCGTCAATGAAGCCCACGGCGCCAAACCCGAGGACGAGCGCCAAGGCCGAAATGTTGTAGGGCGCGGGGATGCTGACGGCGCACCCGACCAGCATCGCCACCAGCATAATCATGCCGCCCATGGTGGGGGTTCCCTGCTTGTGGGCGTGCTCGGCCAGGTGGGCGCTCACGTTTTGACCGCTGCGCATGGCGCGGAGGGCGGCCATCCAGAGCGGGGCAAAGACCGACGCCACGGCCAGGGGGATGAGAAAGTGCTCGGGCTTCATTCCGGCGAGACCTCCAGGGCGCGTTCAAGGCCGAGGGCGCGGCTGCCTTTGAGGAGGATCGCGTCGCCGGGTTGCGCTTGCTGCATCCAAGCATGGATGGCCACCGGGTCGGGGGATTCGAGGGATTGGATCCGCTCGGGCGGGAATCCGGCTTGCACGGCTTCGCTTTCTATGAACTTGGTGGGGCCACCGGTGAGGAGCACGGCGTCCAGTTCGGATTCCATGAGCGCGCGGCCGACGAGGCGGTGACCGCCTTCGCTAAAGTCACCGAGTTCGCGCATCTCACCCAGCACGGCCAATCGGCGACCGGCGATGGGGGCTTCGCGCAGACTGCGGATGGCGGCGACGGTGCTATCCGGGCTGGCATTATAAGTGTCTACGATGATCGTCACGCCGTTGCGCTCGCGGATTTCGAGCCTCATAGGCGGCCACTCGGCGTGGGCGAGGTCAGCAATGGCGGTGGCGGGGTCAATACCCACCGCCGTGGCCACGGCAATGGCGGCGGCGGCGTTCTTGGCGTTGTGCCGGCCCACCGTGGGCAGCTCAAACTCGTAGGGCGTGCCATCCACGCGCACCGCGACTTGGCATGCCGTGAGGCTGAGCGCGCGGTAGCCGGTGATGACCACATCGGATTCGGGGGCAAAGCCGAAAGTGCGCACTGGGCCGGGGGCGGCGGCGCGGAGGTCTTGGAGGAAGTCGTCATCGGCAGGCAGGATGCTCAAGCCGTTGGCAGGGAGGTCCCGCAGAAGTTCGCTCTTGGCGCGGCAGATGCCTTCGCGGTTGCCCACCATCTCGGCGTGGGCGGTGCCGATGCCGGTGATGAGCCCCAGGGTTGGCTGGTGAATGCGGGCCAGGTGCGCAATTTGCCCGAAGCCGCGCATGGCCATTTCAATCACGGCAATGCCCTTGCCCGCCGCTTCCGCCCACACCAGCGGCGAGGTGTACTCGGTGTTGCGGTTACCCGGACTCTTGAGCACCGGCCCCCGGGAGCGCAGCGAGGCGGCGATCAGCTCCTTGGTGGTGGTTTTGCCGTTGCTACCGGTGATACCGATGACCGGGTGCGACCACTCGGCGCGCCAACTGCGGCCGAGGTTGGCCAGGGCCTCCACCAGGTTCGGCACGAGGATGTAGGGCTCTTCGACTTCCCGCTCCGCCACGGCCACGGCGGCCCCTTGGGCGCGGGCTTGCGGCCAAAACGTGTGGCCATCCACTTGCGCGCCTTGGATGCATAAGAATGCAGTGCCCGGCCCGGCTTCGCGGCTGTCGGTGGCAAAGTTCGTAAGGTCCGTGGAAGGGCCGTGCAGCACCCCGCCGAGGCGAGCAGCGAGTTCGGCGGAGGTTAGATTCACCGGCGAGCCTCCAGTCCGGCGCGGACCAGATCGCGGTCATCCATGGGGTACTTGGTGTGGCCGATGATTTGGTAATCCTCGTGACCTTTGCCCGCAATCACGACGATGTCGCCAGGCTGAGCGAGGGCCACAGCGCGGGCGATCGCCTCAGGGCGATCCGCCACTACTTCGTGCGGGAAACCCGTCGGGATGCCCCCCACTACGTCCTGCAAGATGGCGTGCGGATCCTCGGTGCGGGGGTTGTCGCTGGTCACCACGGCCAGGTCGGCATCGCTCGCCACCGCCGCCGCCATCTTCGGACGCTTGGTGCGGTCGCGGTCGCCACCGCAGCCAAAGACGGCAATGATCCGCTGGGGTAGCAGCGCGCGCACACTGCGGAGAAGTTGCGTGAGAGCATCCGGCGTGTGGGCGTAGTCCACGATGATGTCGAGGCCAAGATCGTTGGGGACGGGTTCAAAACGGCCCCTCACCGGCGTCACGCGGGCGAGTTCTTGTTCAAGATCGGCGTTGGTGGCGCCTCCCGCCACCCGGGCCGCAATGGCACTGGCAAAGTTCTCGCGGTGGAAGACCCCACCCACTCCCGGCCGCACTCGGAATGAACCCGAAGGCGTGCGGACATCCAGCACCATCGAATCCACGCGCATTTCGGAGGCGTGCACCTCGACGTGGGCATCGGCGGTGCCGTAGGTGATGGCATCGGGCACGTCGGCGAGCCACGCGGCGCCGTAGGGGTCGCTGATGTTGAGCGCAAAGCGAGGTTGCTTGCCCAGGCCGCGGGCTACATCCGCCCATTCGGTAAAGAGCCGCTTCTTGGCGGCGGCGTAAGCCTCCATCGTGCCGTGGTAATCCAGGTGATCTTGGCTCAGGTGGGTCAGCACGCTCACGTCAAATCCGAGGCCGGCCACCCGGGCTTCTTCCAGCGCGTGGCTACTCACTTCCATCGCCACGGTGCGGGCGCCGCCCCGCGCCATGCCGCCCAGCAGGTTCTGAAGCTCCACCGGGAAGGGCGTGGTGTTCTCCAGCGTGCTCAGGGCGTCCGGCGAGCCGTACCCCAGGGTGCCCATGTATTGGCACCCCATCATCTGGGCCAAGAAAATGGCGGTGGATGTTTTGCCGTTGGTGCCGGTCACGGCATAGAGCTCCAACTCGCGGCCCGGGTTGCCACATACCGGCGCAATCAGCTTCGCCAGGTCTTGGTGCCACTCGCGCCCCGTGCTCGTCACCAAAATCGAATCAAGACCCAGTTCTTGCGCCCGGGCCAGGGCCGACTCCTCGCGCACCACCACAGCGCTAGCCCCGGCCGACGCCACATCGGGCAAAAACTCGTGCGTATCTCGCCGGGCGGAGGGCATCGCCACCCACAATGCACCAGAAGTCACCGCGCGGGAATCGGCGGTGACGGACTTGATCTCACGGTCTCCGCCCACCATGCGGGCGGAGGCCAAACCAGAAGCCAAAGACAAACCCCGGAGGGTGAAGCTCATGGCGTCATCGTACCGCTGGGGCGGGCCGGAAGCCGCTCGGCCTCGACCTCAAGACTAGGCCCCGGGATGGTGCGGCGCTGCGGCATGCGCATGACGGCTTGCGCCATCTCGCGGAACACCGGCCCCGAAACCTGACCGCCGTAGTACTGGCCGTCCTTCGGGTCATCCACCACCACCACAATCACCGCGCGGGGATTGTCGGCGGGCACCACGCCCGCAAAGTTGGCGACGTAGTTCTTACTGCCCCGCGTCACCCCGTTCACCGTCTTTTGGGCGGTGCCCGTTTTTCCGGCGAGCGGCACCCCATTCAGGCGCAAGTGCTTACCGGTTCCGTTGTCCGACTCAATGACCCCAATCATGCTTTGGAATGCACGCCGAGCCGCCTTGGCTTCGATCACCGATCGCGGCGCGGGCCGCTGATACGGCATCCCGTCCACCTTGGCGATGATATTGGGCGGCGTATACAAACCGTCGTTGGCGAGGATGGAATACAGGCTGGCCATGCGGATGGGCGTGAGCTGAACCGACTGCCCGATGGACCAGGTGGCGAGTTGAAGCCGCTTGGCATCGTCCACTTGGATGACGCCGATGGATTCCCCGCCCAGGCCGAGCCCCGGCCGCTTGAGCAGTTCGCTTTCTTCAAAGAAGCGGCTCATGCGCTCGTGGCCGACGGTGGCCCCCCACGTCATGGCGGCGCCGTTACAGCTGACTTCCATGGCTTGGTTGAGGCCGACGTGGCCGTGCACGTGCGTGCAGCGGATGGAGTGGCCCGAAACGGTCATGGCGCCATCGCATAAGTACGACCAGTTCTCGCCCACCTGGCCGGATTCCAAGGCGAGGGCCTCAGTGATCGGCTTCATGATCGAACCCGGCTCGTACGGGTTGGTGTAGGCGTAGTTGTAGCCCGAGCGCTCCTGCGGATCGCGACTGTAGGGGTTAAACACGGGAGCGCTGGCCAGGGCCAGAAGGTCTCCGGTGTACAGGTCCATCACAATCACGGCCCCGCCGGTCGCTTTGTGTCGTTCCACCGCCTGGGTGATGACACGCATGGCCTCCTGTTGCAGTTGGGTGTCGAGGGTCAGAGTCACGGACTTTCCGCGACCGGGCCGGACACCCTCCTGCGACAGCATGGCATCGGCGGAGCGCTCGGCTCCAATCAAAAACGGGTTGCCGTCAATCTCGATTTCGGGGTTGAAGTAACCCACGGCACTGATGGCGTCGCGGCCGGCCGGGTAACGGCGGGTTTCGCGGCGTTCCAGCGAAAGACCGTCGGCCTTCCAGCGCTTCTTTACGGCTTCGACTTGTCGAGTGCGCTCAGAGCTTAATTCCACATTCCAGCGGCGGACGAATTCGCCGTTGTTGCGCGGGCGATCGAATTCGACCATGCCCAGGCCCGTGGCAGCGGCCAGGTCGGCGTAGAAGGCGTAGCTCATGGGGCTGCGGCGGTCATCCAGGCGCAGTTCGTAGCTCGGCGTGGTCTCGGCCAGCACTTCCCCGTCCGCGCTCAAGAGCGTGCCACGCATTACGGTTTTCTCCGAGGTGCTGTGGCGCTTGGCAGCGGGCTCGGGGCGCATGAGTTGGGCGTAAGCCTGACTGCCGACGCAGGCAATGGCCAGGCAGCCAAGCGCAATGGCTCCGGTGGACGAGCGCGAGCGCAGCACGTTGGCGTTGCCGGCGCGGCGGCGCGGATTAGCCACGGCGGGCACCTCCCTGGGGCTGGCGGACATTGGCGTTAGAGGCATTGGCTGCGGCTTCCGCTTCCGTAGGTTCTTCCGGTGCGCCCACGTATCGCATGCCGTTGCCAATCGCGTAGGTTTCCCAAGCGGCCGTGTTGGTGCGCATTTGAATCTGATCAGTCAGCAGATCGGACTCGGCCCGGATCGCATCCAGTTCGTGGCGCATGCGGTTGGCTTCGGCCCGCTGACGGGCGGCCTGCGATTCGGCGGTGAGGGTGCTGGAGGCAAAGGCCACGAAGAACGCCCCGGCCGCCCAAATCCACGCGTTGGAATGGGCCCGGGAACGGCTTCGCACCGGCCTTGCCACTGGGGCGGCGACCGGAGTGGCCACCCGCACGGCCCGGGGACGAGCGCTGGTGGTGGACGGTTGCGGAGAACTGACTTGGGGTCGAGGGGGCGTGGTGGTTTTCATGCAGCACCTTCCGGGGCTTTTTTCTTGGATTTCGGTTGGCGCACCAGGGTGCGCAGGCGCACACTGCGCGCCTTGGGGTTGCGGGCCACTTCGGCCTCGCTGGGCCGGGCCGGCTTGCGGTGGGGTTCGGAAAACTCGTTGGTGCGGGCGAGGGCGTGGAAGGCGTGCTTCACCGCGCCATCCTCGCCGCTGTGGTAGGCCAGCACCACCATGGTGCCGCCCGGGCGTAGCGACTGAGCAATGGCGGTGACGCACTCGCCGAGGTCCTCTAACTCATCATTGATGAAGATGCGGACCCCCTGAAACGTGCGGGTGGCCGGGTGGATGCGCGGATCACGCTTGGCGGCCGGGATGGCCGCCATCACGCAATCCACCAAGTCCGTAGTGGTCGCCAGAGGCTTGGTCTTACGGCGCTCGACGATGGTGGCGGCAATGCGGCGCGCCCAGCGCTCTCCACCTTCATTGAACAGCACGTCCTCAATCTCCTGGGCAGTGGCGTGGTTCAGCCAGTCGGCGGCCGTGGTCTCGCGGCGCTTGTCCATGCGCATGTCCAGCGGGCCTTCGCGCAGGAAGGAGATGCCGTACTCGGCGTCTTCGATCTGGGCGTTGTTGAGGCCCATATCGATGAAAATGGCGTCGGCGCCCGGCTCGACTTGCTTTTGCAGAACCTCGGGGATGGCGCGGTAATCCTCGTGGACGTACTGCACGTCGCAGCCCTCCACTTCAGCCAGGCGCTCGCGCGCGATGGACATCATGCGGTCATCCCAATCGAAAGCGATGAGCTTGCCGCCCGGGGCAATGCGGCGCGCGATCTCGCGCGCGTGACCCGCGAGGCCCAGGGTGCCATCCACGGCCACTATGCCGGGACGAAGGCGCAGGGCCTCCATCACTTCGTCAAACATCACCGGGACGTGGGTGGGAGCGGGCGCCGTCATTAGCGACCCTCCCGCATGCGGGTGCGCGCATCCTGAATGAAGGTGCGCCACTTCTCGTTGTAGCCTTGGGTGTCTTCGAAAAAGAGTTCGCGCTGGGCTTTCGACCAGAGCTCGATGTGGCCCGGGGCGCCGATGACGATGACATCCTCGCCGACGGTGATCTTGGCGCGCTTGCACAGCGATTGCGGTAGCACGCAACGCCCCACATTATCGAAGCGGCCGGCCACTGAGGTGCCAAGGATTTCGCGCGCGAGATCCATCTTGCCGGTCTCGTGCATCTCGGGCTCTAGAAGCGGCTTAAAGGTTTCGTTGAACTTGCTGACCGGGTAGCAAATGATCTGCCCCATGTCGCCGATGACAAATACGAAATCGCTGGTGCCTACGGGGCAGAGATAGTCCCGCTTGGGCTTGGTGATGAGGAGGCGATTTTTGCTGTCCACCTTGGCGGAATCTTCGCCAGTGTGACCAAGGCCAAAAATGGGTGCAGTTGCCACCTTTATCGCTCCGAGTGGTCGGGTTCCTAGAAATTCGAAGCCGGGCTTGCTGCCCTCCATGGCGGCTCCCCCGGCTGAATTTTTCGGCTCCCGGCCTTCAACCCTGACTCCTTGTGCGGGCTGATGTTGTTATGATACTGGGATGGGGCTTACCTGTCAAGCCCCTCTTTCCCCCAATTTGGGATGAGTTGTAAGAGATGGACGATCACCCGCAAAACTGCTAGGTTCAAAAGGTGTCATTCATGTAGAACCGTGTATATGAGTTTTGGCTCCCAGTTTCGTCCCAAAAAAAGTGAAAAAAGTTTTGGGAGGCCTGGCGGGTGGGGGGTTTGGCGGGCATTCGCCGGAATTCGAGGGGGCCAAAAATGCCGATGACCCACCCCAGGCGGGGCGGGCCAATCAGCGGACCAGACGAGGGGAAAGAAGTCTTGTCGTTAGGGTTCAGGTTGTCGCAAAGCGTCTTTGGTCAATTCCCAGGCGGCAACCATGGCGACCACAGCGAGAAAGGCGGCAATCATCGAGAACGTCATGCTTTAGAGTGGGCTCCGGACATGGTTTTCCCTGTTTGGCGCGGGCGGTTGCCCGCCGGGTTACCAGGGTGAGGAATGTCCGGCGGATGTACCGTCAGCAGGCTTACTGGTGGCACCCTTACCAGGCTCGATTGAACCTGGCGCGATTCCGATAGGTTTGATCCATGTACTCCCCAAAAGTGCTCTTGCTCCATATGCCCCTGAACCGCCAGAATGCGGGTGCAAGTGATGCGCCTGCATGGTAACTCGTGCGGACGACCGAAAGTGAGTAGTGAATGAGTCAGCTTGTTGTGGACCCTGCACCACGTCAATCGAGGTGGCGAAAGCTGCTTGAGCTCTCCGTACGTTCGACAAACTCTGGTGGCTTGGCTGCTTTCTGGCGGATTTGGACTGCGCTCGGCTTGTTTCTCGACGCCTTGGCCAAATTCATCATTCACGACCTCGAAGCCGATCGGATACTGAACGTTCGCGCAGAGTTTCCCGTGCACCTCATGCCTCTCTTTGGCGGCATCGAGGCGCTGGTCGGTATCCTGATGCTCGTCGGCCTGTTCGTTCGTCCGGTCGCAGTCTTGGTTTTCGTCGTGGCAGCGGCCCTCTACTTTCCGGTTTTCATTCCGGACCTCATCCAAGAGGGGCTGACTCGTGGTCTTCTTCGCAGGAATCCCTTCAATACGCTCGCAGTAATGCCCTGGCTTGTATTCCTAGGTGCTGGCAAGTGGTCACTTGATGGATTGATTGAATCTCGACTGGCGAGTTCAAGGCAAGAGCTGAAGACCCCGACCGACGTGGCCGAGAACGAACCCGATCACTCCGCGATTGCCGAAGCTCAGAACCGGAACGAGTAGTCGAACCGCAGACCCCACTGGTTGGGGGCAAAGGACTGCGGACGGGCATGTTCCCAGTTCAGGTTGGTCACCGAAATCCCGAAGGTCTGGTTCGGGCCGGGGCGCTGGTCGTAGGCCAAGGAGAACCAGTGACGCGTTTGACGCTTATCGTTGCGCTCGTCTTGGTTCAATCGGTATTCCAGGCGGAGCGGGCTCGGCGAGCCCGCGAACAGCAAAGCGTCAATCCCCATGCTGCGGATGAGCTGCTTGGTGTTGTCGTTGATCTTTTCATCAAAGACGAGGCCGAGCTTGGCATCATCCAGGCCGTTGTAGCCGATGCGCCACTGGTTGACGCGCCACTCGGTGGCCACGCTGCCGAGCAGGGCGCGGGATTCATCGCGAAGCGGGTTGGTCTTCATCTCGTGCGAGACAGACCAGGTTTGCCCGGCGCCAGCGATAAAGCGGAAATCACGCACCATCACCATGCTGTTGTCCGGCATGGTGCGCACGTTATAGTGGATGTCGGCGCGGATGGAAGCCTTGCCCGTGGTATCCGTGCTGACGGTGAACACACGGTCAATGGCGCGCTGCTGAAGGGCGTCAATCTGGCTGCGGTAGTCGAAACCGAAGCCAAAGTTGCCCGAGCGGCCCCCAAAGCCCAGGGAGCGGTTTTCCTTCTTCCACTGTTCCAGGTCGCGGTGGGTGTCGGCCGTGAAGTTGAACCGGACGTCCTTGAGGAAGCCCCAATCCATCGGCTTGATGTTAGAAAGACTAAAGTTGCCCTGGTGCAGGTCGCGCTGGCCATCCCAGCCCTGGTGGCGGTAATCGCCGCCCACTTGCATGCCCGAGAACTGCCCGGCGGTAAGGCCCAGGCGTTGGTCGCGAGTGGCATTGCCGGCCCCGTTCAGGTTGCGAGCGGAGTTCCAGTTCAGGCGGATGTTGCTGCCGAAGTCCACCCAGAAACCGTAATCGCGGCGGGTTTGGTCCGGCTGCGAGTTGTCCCGGTCGATATGGCTATCCGTCACGCTGACGCCGGCGCGCGGCGTGAGTTGCGTGTTGATGGTGTTCGAGCGCAGAGTCTCGCGGGTGCCGTCTTCGAACTTAGCTTCGCTGTGCTCGGTGCGGATCGAAGTCGTGCTGTTCAGCTGCGTTTGGTAAACCAGCGTGTCGCGGGTGCTATCCGGTCGATTTTCTTCGCTACCATCCCAGCTGGATTCCTCGCGGCGGAGCGTGAGCTCGCCCAGGCGACCCATGTTACGGAAGAGTTCGAAGTGACGGTATCTCTGGTCCAGCAAGCTGGCCGTGGGGTCGAACCGGTTGTTCTCCCACAGTTGCAGGTTGATGCGCGTGAGACGGTCCAGGTTGATCTGGGCCTTGATGTCGCTGTTATTGAACTGCGTGACGCCATCCTCGGACTGGCCGGAGTTGGAGGCGTACTGCAGGTTGAGATTCGTATTGACGGCCCAGTTGACCAGCGATTCCGTTTGCGAGTTGCCGCGCATCGCCCCAAAGAGGTCGCGCTCGCCATCATTGAGGCTGCGGAACGCGCCGAAGGCCTGGTCCACCGACCGGTGGCGGTAGGTGGCTTCGAATCCCTTGTCCTTGTATTGGAACCACTGGCGGTTCAGATCGCCCTGGAGATCGTTGGCGCTGAAGTAGCTGGCCGTGAGCTGCCGGGCGCCGCCCAGGTTCATGCTGAGATCGGCATTGGTGCGGTCGAAACCGGTGTCCGTCCCCAGGATGCGCTGCTCGGTGGCCGTGAGAGCCGTGCGATCTTCAAACGAGTCGCTACTGGTTTGCGTGCGGACGGCCAGGTTCAGGTTCTGCGACGCAATGCCAAACTGCTGAACTTCGATGCCCCCCTCGCTGCTGCCGAGGCGGAACCAATTGCCCGTGACGGTGCTGTTGGCGCTAAGGCCGTAAGAACCACCCCAGAACTTGCGATCCATCCCCTGGCTGTTGCCCAGCATGCGGGCGTCGTTGCCATCCGGGTTTACGCCCGGACCCATCATGGCGACGATGGATTGCACCGCGCCGTTGATTTCTTCGCCGGATTGCGATCCAAATCGTTCAAAGCCGGAGTTCATCGCGTAGAAGCGGTGATCCAGAGTGAGGCGGCCGGCCGTGAGGCGCAAATCTTGTTGGTTGAGGCGACCCGTGTCGTCACGCAGAATGCGCGAGGTGTAGCTGAGCGCGGTCGGGCCGGCTAGCGCGAACGAGAAATTCTCGCGGCGCATGCCGACTTCCTTGGCCAGTTGGCCTCGGTCGCCTTCGCGGAGGTCGCCGAAGCGGCGGAAACCGTCCTCCACGTGCTGGTCAAACCAGTGGAGCTTGAGGTTGAGCCCTTCGTAGCTGAGGGCGCGGCGGCGGAGGTCGGAAACCCCTTGCTCGCTCACGCCGAGCTGTGTAAAGCCGAACTTGCCGATGCCCGTTTGAGCGACGGCATCGATATTGGTGCGTTCCAGCCCGCGCTCCTTGGCGAGTTGGCCCCGATCTTCTTCGGCGATATCGTTGAACCGAGTGAAGCCTTGGTCCACGGTCTGCGAGTTGAAGTTCACTTGCAGGCCGCCGTATTGCAGGCTCATGCTGCGCCAGTCGATGCTGCCGTTCGAGTCGCCGACCGTGTTCATGCCCGAGCCCAGCACCATGCCGCCCATGCGCAGGCCGCGCGCGGCAAAGTTGGTGCGCTTGAGGCCGCGTTCGCGGGCGAACTGGTTGATCTGGTCGGCGTTGAAGCCCGCCCCGCCCAGGGCATCCATGCCCATGAAATTCTTATCAATGGCGCGGTAGTCCACCGAGATGGTGCCCCCGGCCAGCGGGAGTGCCGCCGATTGGACAATGGCTTGGCCACTTCCCTCTTGAGCGCCCTGCTCGCCCGAACCGGCCCCGGTCATCAGGTCCACGGATTCGGTGGCGCGGCGTTCACCGGCGTAGATGCCGCCCTTGATCTGCAGGCCCCCGGCCTTGAAGTTGTTGGCGAGCCCGTAGATGTCGGTCACGGTCACGCGGCCATCAGCGGACCGCTCGGTGACGCCCATCCCCAGGGCAAACGTGGCGCCCGGCACCAGGCTGAGCGAAGCGGTGGTGGCCGAGTTATCGCCCGTGAAGCGTCCGGTTTGGGCCTTGGTGGCGTCGTAGCGGTAGCTGACGCGCAGGCTGTCACCTTGTTGCACCGGCACCAGCAGCACGATGACGCCCGCCGCATAGTCCACGGTGTAGTCGCGGTCGCGGTCGAGGATGCGACCGCCGAGGTCAAGGCGCTCACTGAGCGACATGACGTGGCCGCGCCGAAGCGGAACGCGGGTGGAACCCGGGCGAACCGGGATCAATTCGAGAGCGGTGAGGCCACCCACGGCCTCGGGGATCATGGATTCCGCCGCGCTGTTGGCGCGCAGATTCGGAGCCGTGATCGGCAGGGTGTTTTCGGAAGTTTGGGAATTTTCGGGCGTAGTTTCCTGAGCTATCGCGAGACTCGAGATAGCGGCCGTCATGGCAAGCGTCATGATCGACTTGGAACGCATGCGAACTTCCTTACTCTTCATTATGGGCCATCCTGGCGTCAAACGGAGGGCAAATCGAGGCCATTTGGGGACCTCTTTCCCCCTATAATTACGTGTTTAACGCCCGAAATGGTGCCGGGTTTCATGAATTACCGATAAAGCCGCTTAAAAAGTCACCAATTCTTCATCTCATGGAAGCGCGCGAAGGACTGGTGGTGGCCATTTTTCCTTACAACCAAGCCTATGAGCTCCTGATGCGCTGCCTGAACCATGCGGACGCCGATACCCCGGAGTTCGCGGCAGCACTGGAGACCCTCGCAGAGTCCATTCGGGAAGCCATTCGCGAAAGCGATCCCGAATCCCAACACGTCTACGATCTCGCGGCCTAAGTCGGCCCGGAATCCACTTCAATCCACGTCCTGGACGCGGCGCTTCGTTCGACCGCATCCAGGACGCGTTGATTTAGGAGACCGTCTTCGAGGCTCGGTGAAATCGGCTGCCCGTTTGCCAAACATGTGAAGGCATCGCGGAGCGTATTGATGAACGTGTGTTCATAGCCGATGACGTGCCCAGCGGGCCAATAGGCCGACATAAAGGGGTGGCAACCATCGGTCGCTTGAATCGTTCGCCAACCCCGCGTTTCTACGGGTCCGTCTTCAAAATAGACTTCGAGCTCGTTGAATCGTTCGAGATTAAACGCGAGGCTTCCCTTGCTACCATTGACCTCAAAACGGTTGTAATTCTTGCGACCCGTGGCAAAGCGGGTGGCTTCAAAGGTTCCGGTGACGCCGTTGGCAAACTCCGCTAGCCACATGGCCACATCATCCACATCCACCGGGGCCATTTCGACAGAACCCGGCAAGGGGCGTTCTTTGGTGATGGTCTTAAGGAAACCCGTGACTCTTGCGACCGGACCGATGAGGTACTGGGCGAGGTCTGTGATGTGAACGCCGATGTCGCCGAGCGAGCCGCTGCCGGCAATAGCCTTCTGCAAATGCCAGCCCCGGGGCGCCTGCGGGTTGACCAGCCAATCCTGAAGATAGGTGGCGCGCCAGTGGCGAATTTCGCCCAGATCACCGCGCTGAAGAATCTGATGCGCTAAGGCAATGGCCGGCACCCGGCGGTAGTTGTGCCAAATCAGGCTGGGGCGACCGCTGGCGCGCACGGCCTCGATAAATTGCTCCGCCTCGGCCAGGTTGCGGGCCATGGGCTTTTCGCAGAACACCACCTTCCCGGCCTTCGCCGCGGCGATCCCGATCTCGGCGTGCGAATCCTGCGGCGTGCCGATGTCGATGATGTCCACCTCGGGGTCATCAATCGCGGCGCGATAGTCGGTGGCGTAGCCTTCCCATCCAAAGCGGTCGGCGGCGGCCCGCACGCGGTCCTCGCGGCGCCCCACCAGCGTCTTCATCCGCACCTCACACGGCAAATCGAAATACCGGCCCACTTGGCGATAGGCGTTGCTGTGCGCCATCCCCATGAACTGGTATCCGATCATGGCCACAGTGAGGGTGGGTTTCGACATCGTCCCCGACATTCTAGTCGAAGAAAATGAGAATATGCTCGTGCCTTTCGGGATGCTTAAACGGCGGCGGCCGAAAGCGTCAAGAATTCGCCCAAAAGGTCATCGAGCTCTTGCAATGAACTCACGCGGGACAGCCGAGCCCGCATTTGGCTAGCCCCCGGCTCGCCCTTGATGTACATCGGTAGCTGCCCACGCAGGCGGCTGAGCGCGCGCAATTCCACGGCGGGCGAGATGTCTTCCCCGCTCTCTACCGCCTCGAATTCGACCATGCTGCGGGCGTGTTCGCGCACCACGTCAATCCGCTCGAGGAGCGTGGGCAACGGCGGAGCGGCTTCGCCCCGCATCTCGGCGGAAATGGCGGCTAGCGCCCACGGATTGCTGATGGCGGCGCGGCCCACCATCACACCGTCGCAGCCGGTTTCGTCGCGCATCCGGCGGGCATCGGCGGGGGTTTTCACGTCGCCATTGCCGATGAGGGGCACGGTGACGACTTCGCGCATCCGCCGGATGAGATCCCAGTCGGCTTCGCCTTCAAATCCCTGCTTGGCAAAGCGCGCATGAAGGGTGAGCATCTGCGCCCCGGCATCTTGGAACCGGCGCGCCAGGTCAGGGGCGGCAAACTGCGAGTAATCCCACCCGGCGCGCACCTTGACGGTGACGGGCACCTTTACCGCGTCCACCACCGCGCGGACGATGCGCTCAGCGGTGTCGGGGTCCTTCAGCAGAGCCGCGCCGCTCCCGGTGCGGCACACCTTGGGCACCCAGCAGCCCATGTTGATATCAATGATGTCGGCCCCGGCATCGGCGCAGATGCGGGCGGTTTCGGCCATCACGTCGGGGTCGGCACCGAAGATTTGAATTCCGAGCGGGCGCTCCTCGGGGTCAATGCGGAGTTTGCGGTACGTCTTGCGGGCGTTGTAATGGATCGCCATCGCGCTGACGAACTCGGTGAACATCAGGCCCGGCTGGCCAATCCGCTTGGCGATGACGCGCATGGGCAGGCTGGAGACATCTTCCATGGGGGCCAGCACCAAGGGTGTCTGCACCTCCACGTTCCCAACTTTGAATCCCGGCCACACCACGGCGAACTCCAATAAACCTAGTTACGGCCCGGGCGGGGTGGGACGCCCCGCCGCGCGACCTACTGCGTGCGTAGCGACCGGAACCCGTCCGCTCGATCCCACGCCGGCGACATGGGGGTGCGGCCCCCTTCGGCGGCAGCGGTGGGGGTGTGAGTCTGGCTGGCGGCCTGCACAAGGGCGCCGAGTTCCTCCGGCCACTCGGTGGGGGGCTGCCAGTCGGCAAACTGGCGGCCCAAGAACCCGGTGTCGATGTCCCCCGCCAGGAACCCCGGGTGCCGGAGCACATCGCCCAGGTAGGCCACGTTGGTGGCCACCCCCAGGATGTGGGTGTCGTGCAGGGCGTGGACGGTGCGGCTCACGGCCTCGTCGCGAGTGGCTCCGTAGCCGATGAGCTTGGCGATGAGGCTGTCGTAGTAGCGCGTGACCTCGCGGCCCGGCCCGAAGCCCGTATCGAACCGAATCCCCGGCCCCACGGGTGCGGCCCATCCGCGCAAATAGCCGATGCTGGGCATAAACCCCTTGCTCGGGTCTTCGGCGACGATGCGGCACTCGATGGCATGCCCCGAATGGCGGTGCGGTCCCCGTTCATCAGGGCCGGGGCAAGGGCCAAGGGTTCCCCCTGGGCGATGCGGATCTGCCACTGCACCAGGTCTACGCCGGTGATCATTTCGGTGACCGGGTGCTCCACTTGCAGGCGCGCGTTGACTTCGAGGAAGGCGAACGACTCCGTATGGGGGTCGTACATGAATTCCACCGTGCCCGCCCCGGTGTAGCCCGCTGCGCGGATGAGGCGCGTGCAGCTTTCTCGCAGGGTCTGCCAGTGGGCGTCGGTCATCACCGGGCTGGGGGCTTCTTCCACCAGCTTTTGGTGGCGGCGTTGCAGGCTGCATTCGCGCTCAAAGAGACAAGCCACTTGCCCGTGCTGGTCGGCCAGCACCTGGACCTCGATATGGCGCGGCTGGGTGATGAGCCGCTCCACCATCATGTCGTCGTCATCAAAGGCTTGGCGAGCTTCCTCGCGGGCGAGGCGGAGGGCGCTTTCCAGTTCGTCATCGGAGAAAACCGCGCGCATGCCGCGTCCGCCACCCCCGGCCGAAGCCTTCAGCATCACGGGCAGGCCCATCTCGCGAGCGGCCTGCAGGATGCGTTCGTCGGAGGCTCCGGGCTCAAAGAAACCAGGCGCGATCGGCACGCCGTTCTCCACGGCCAGACGCTTGGCGTCAATCTTTGCGCCCAGGCTGCGCATGGCGGCCGCCGGAGGGCCAATGAAGATGAGTCCGGCGGCCTCCACGGCCTCGGCAAACTCGGCGCGCTCGCTCAAGAAGCCGTAGCCCGGGTGGATAGCGTCGGCACCGGTGGCCTTCGCGGCTTCGAGGATCGCATCGGATCGGAGGTAGCTCTCGCGGGGCTCAGGGCCGCCGACGTATACCGCTTCGTCCGCCCACTGCACGTGCAGGGCGGTTTCATCCGCTTCGCTATAGACCGCCACCGTCTTGATGCCCATCTCGCGGGCGGCGCGGATGATGCGGATGGCGATTTCGCCGCGATTGGCGATGAGAATCTTGCGAATCACTCCTTGGGGCCCTCTTCCACAAAGGACGCGCTTCGCTTGTTGAGGAATGCGGAGATCCCTTCGCGCCCTTCGTCACTCACGCGGCGTTGCGCCAGCAGGCGGGCGGCGGCTTCGGCCGTCAGCGGGCCGTCGGTCACCATCATCTTGCAGGCGTGGACGGCTTCAGGGCCGTTCTTGAGGATGTTCTGGATGACGCCTTCGGCCACAAAGTCCAGTTCGCCCGATTCCGCCAGCTTGTGCACCAGCCCGATGCGGTGGGCTTCGCGGGCATCAAAGACTTCGGCCGTGCAGAACAAGGCCCGCGCGTGGCCCGCGCCGATCTTGGGGAGCACGTAGGCGCCAATGGTGGCGGGCACCAGCCCCAGGCGGGCTTCGCTGAAACTGAACTTGGTATCCACCTCGGCAATGGCGACATCGCTGGCGGCCACCAGGCCGGCGCCCCCACCAAAGGCGGCCCCATGAACGAGCGATACAACAACGGCCGGGCAAGTGGCCATGGCGCGGAAGAGTTCGGCCAGCCGCAGGCAGTCTTGGTAGTTCTCTTCTTCGCTCACTTCGGAGGCGCGGCGCATCCAGTCGAGGTCGCCGCCGGCGCTAAAGGTCTTGCCATTGCCGCGCAGCACAACCACGCGCACGCCCTCCGGCAACTGTTGAAAGACCTCGGTGAGGCGGGCAATCAGGTCTTCGTTAAAGGCGTTCCGGACATCCGGGCGGTTCAAAGTCACCGCGTATCGCGCCCCATTGCGCTCCGTCAACAGCATGTTGTGCAGTATGCCCCGCCGCGCCGGGGTGATGGACCGGGACGGGTGTCAGTCCCATGTCCGTCTGTGCCCGGGGCCTCGCAGGTATTCTCTCGTCGCCGGGTGACAACGGGGTCTCCAGGTCGTAAAGGACGACGCGCATGACCGAAGTGATCATGCCCAAGATGGGCGACGGAATGGAGGAGGGCACTCTCCTCGAATGGCTGAAAAAGGACGGCGAGTCGGTGAAACCCGGCGAGGTCATCGGCACGATTCAAACTGACAAGGCCACGCTGGAACTGGAGTCTCCGGGGCGGGGCAAGCTGACAGGATTCTTGATCCAATCGGGCGACACTGTGCCCGTGGGTCGTCCCATCGCAGCCATTTTGAAGGACGGCGAAAGCCTGCCCGCGAACTGGGGCAGCGGCGAAGCTTCCGCCCCGGCGTCAGAAGAGCCTGTAGCTGCCACCGAAGCTCCGGCCGCCAGCGCGGCGACCCCGGCGGCCACGACTTCTTCCAGAAACGAGCGCATCAAGGCCAGCCCGCTGGCCCGACGCGTGGCCGCTGATGCCGGTGTGGACCTGAGCGCGGTGACGGGCTCTGGACCCGGCGGACGCATTGTGCACAAGGACGTGGTGGCCGCCATTGGCCAGCAGGGCTCTTCCCTGCCCAAGGCCGCGCCCAAGAGCGCCCCGGTGACGGCCAGCGCCGAAGACGTGAAGGTGCCGCTCAACTTCTTGCGCAAGATCATTGCCGAGCGCACCCACCAAAGCAAGATGGAAGCGCCCCATTTCTACGTGACCGTGGAAGTGGACATGGAGAAGATCTACACGCTGCGCGAAGCCCTGAAGGAAGAAGAAGCCGGCAACATCAGCGTCAACGACTTTGTGGTGCGCGCGTGTGCCCTGGCCCTGCGCGAAATGCCGCAGGTGAACAGCACCTACCAAGGCGACTATCTTCTGCAGCTGGGCAACGTGAACATTGGCATAGCTGCCGCCGTGGATGACGGCCTGCTGGTGCCGGTGATCCACCACGCCGACCAACTGACCCTGCGCCAGATTGCCGCCGCCAGCAAGGACTTGGTGACCAAGGCCCGCGCCGGTAAGCTGAGCCCGAATGAAATGAGCGGCTCGACCTTCAGCATCAGCAACATGGGCATGCTGGACGTTGACAACTTCGGCGCGATCATCAACGGCCCGAACGCCGCGATCCTCGCGATCTCTTCGGCCCGCAAGAAGGTCGTGGTGACGGAAAGCGACGAAGTGGAAGTGCGCTGGCGCATGAACATGACGGCCTCCTTTGACCACCGCGTGGTGGACGGGGCCGTGGGCGCTCAGTTCGTCAACATCGTGCGGGCGTACCTCGAAAGCCCGATGCGCTTGCTGAGCTAGGCTCGCTCCTAGCCAATAGAACAACGCCGCCCGGGAGTGATCTCAGGCGGCGTTTTTTTGTTTTCTGTGACCGACTCAGGCAAGCTGACGAGCGAGGGCGGCCGCCCCCAGGATGCCCGCCGAGCGCAGGCGTTGCGCCCGCACGATGCGCACGTCATCCATCAGGCTCGGCACCGCAATGTCGCGGGCCTGCATGGTGAGGGCCGGGGCAAAGTGCGGCCACGCCTTGGCAATCTGCCCGCCAATGGCCACCACGTCCGGCGCAAACACGTTGATCAGGCTGCCCACGCCCGCGCCGAGGTAGGTGCCGTATTCATCCCACACGCGGCGGGCCAGGGGGTCACCGACGTCGGCGGCTTCGGCTACCAGCTTGGGGGTTACGAGGCTGAGGTCGCCCTTCACCCAGTCGTTCATGATGGACGCGCCCCGGCGCTTGAGCTTGTTCTGGGCACGCACGGTCAGGCCCTCGGCTTGGCCGTAGGCTTCCAATGCCCCGTAGGCGCCACTGTTGCACAGCATCCCGCCCATGGCAATGAGGGTATGGCCGAGTTCGACGCCGCCCTTGTTGCCGCCCACGAGGAGCAGAGGCCCGCTGGCCTGGCCATCGACGCTGCCCGGACCGAGTACGACCCCGCCCCCCACGCCCGTGCCCAGCGTGAACATGAGGAGACACTTAGCCTTCCCTTCGCCGCTGCCGAATTGGTATTCGCCCAGGGCGGCGCAGTTGGCGTCGTTGCCCATCACCACGGGCAGGCCGAGCCGCTCTTCCAGCGGTCCGCGCACGGCCACGTGCTGCCAATAGTAGAAGACCCCGTCGCGGTACTCGCCGAAGTTGGGGGCCCAGCGGACTTCCCCGCTGTCGTTGTCCACATGGCCCGGGATGGCAAGCCCCACGGCTCGCACGGGCTCACCGGCATCCGCGATGGCGGCCTTCACCACCTGTGCCACGGCATCGAGGGTCGCATCCAGACCATTTTGAGCCTGACTGGGGGCCGAAATCGGTCGCAGGAGCCCCGGACGACCGTCGGATCGGATGACCTGGGCACGGACATTTGTGCCTCCTAAATCGACACCGACAACCGCTTGCTGAGACTCCATGACGACCAATTTTAACTTAGATGAAAAATTGCGGTTACAACTAGGCCCGGAAAGCGTAAATAACCGTATGCTAGCGACAGATGCTGTGGGGAGCACTGTGATGGACGCGGAAGCACTTAAGACCCTTGGGGGTGCGCTTCAGTCCGAATTGAGTCGAGTGATTGTTGGGAAGCCGGATTCCGTGCGAGACGCGGTGGTGACCCTTTTTTGTGGTGGTCACCTGCTGGTGGAAGACGTGCCGGGGGTCGGCAAAACGACCTTGGCCAAGGCCCTGGCGAGGGCGCTGGGCGGGGAGTTCCGCCGTGTGCAGTTCACGCCAGACCTGCTGCCGAGCGACGTGACGGGCGGTTCGATTTTGAACCGCACCACGAACCAGTTTGAGTTCCAACCCGGACCGGTGTTTGCCAACGTCGTGCTGGTGGACGAAGTCAACCGCGCCACGCCGAAGACGCAATCTGCGCTTCTGGAAGCGATGGAAGAACGCCAGGTGACGGTGGACGGGGTGACCCGCCCGCTGCCCGACCCGTTCATGGTCATCGCCACCCAGAACAACATCGAAATGACGGGGACTTACCCCCTGCCCGAAGCCCAGCTGGACCGCTTTTTGGCGCGGGTTTCGCTGGGATATCCGGACCGAAACAGCGAAACGGCCATCCTGACCGACCAGCAGACGACGCACCCGCTCTTGACCGTGAGCGCGCGCGCCACCTTGGCCGAAATCAGTGCCGCCCAGGCCGCCGTGCGCAAGATCTTTGTCCATGACAGCGTGAAGGAATACGTGGTGGACGTGGTGCGGGCCACGCGCGACAACGCGCAACTGGCGCTGGGCTCCTCGCCGCGCGGTTCGCTTTATCTGATGCTGGCCGGGCAAGCCCGGGCCGGACTCGAAGGCAGTGCCTTTGTGACGCCGGACCACATCAAGGCCGTAGCACCGCTGGTGCTGGGCCACCGCGTGATCGTGCGGGCCGAAGCTCGTGCGCGCGGTGCCACGGGGCCGAGCATCATCCAGCAAATCATGGGCACCGTCGCGACGCCCACGGCATTCCGACCTTCGTAACGCCAGGCGCATGAATAGATACGCCAGCATAGCGCTCACGGCGGCCGCGTTCTTCTTGATCGTGATGGCCGTGCTGAACGATTCGCCACCCCTGTTTTACATGGGGACGGCGATGGTGGCCACGTTGCTGGCCGCCCGCCTGCAGGCGTATTTGGCCGTGCGGTATTTGCGGTTCGAGCGGTTTGCCCCGCCCGCGGTGGCCGTAGGCGAACCCGTGGTCATCGAGATGATTGTGTGGAGCGAGCGCCGCATCAAGCGGCCGCTGGTGACCGTGCGAGACGGTCTGCCCGAGAGCCTACGACGACAAGAGCTGGCCCCGCCCTTGCCCGTGGCCCCGAGCTACGAGCAGCCCATCCGAACGCGCTATGAGTTCCGCCCTTGAAGCGCGGACGCTACCGCTGGAGCCTTGTGAAGGTGGAAGCGAGTGACGCCCTCGGTCTGGTGTATCTGAGCCACAAGCACCGCACCGAGCAGGCGGAATTGACCGTCTACCCGGCCCCGTTGCCGGTGGAAGTGGAACTGAACCCCACCGCTGGGAGTGGCATTGCCGAAGTGGAAGCGGGACGAGTGCGCGGATCGGGCTTGGAGCCCCATGCCGTGCGCGAATATGTGAGTGGCGACCCGCTGCGCTACATTCACTGGAAGTCTTCGGCGCGGCGCGACACGCTGATGGTGAAGGAGTTCGACACCGGCACCAGCGTGAGCCTGGCCATCGTGCTGGACAACCGCAAAGCCACCGATGTCATCGATCTGGAAGGCAGCACGTTGGAGACCCTGTGCGGCCATGCGCTGTACCTGGCCGAGAGCTACCTGGAACGAGGCGCGGAGGTGACCTTCCCGCAGTACGAAAAGGTGGCGCGAGGCGAACATTCGGAACTCCGCATTCGGCAGGTGCGAGAGGTGCTGGTGGACGTGCAGGACGACCAGATTGAATCGCTCAGCGCGCAGCTGCTACGGGTGGCGGCGCCGCTGGCCGAATCCACCACGGTGGTGATTTTGCTGGCCGTGGCCGACCCCGATCTGCCCGCCGCCCTCACGCAGCTCGCGCACCTGCAGCGCGTGGTGCTGACCCTCGACGCGGCCGAATACGACGAGAAGCGAGCTCCGGGTAGCGCCTCGCATCCGGCCTACCTGCAAGAACTTGAGAGCGCCGGTGCCCGCGTGGTGCCTGTGGCGCGACGGAGGCGAAGCTCGTGAACCGAAGCATTGAGAACACCAACTGGGTGGACTACCTGCTGGCGATTTGCGCCAGTGGATCGGCGGCGTACTCCCTTGGGATGAGCCTCGGGAAATCCGACCTGGCCATGACCCTGCTGGTCATGGTGGTGGCGGCCACGCTCATCGGTGCTTTGGGAGGCCGAGCGGCCAAGGGCACGAAGTTTTACACCTGGGACGGCGCACTAGCGGGGGTGACCTGCATGGCGCTGTTTACGCAGACGTTCCGCATCAATGGCATCCTGCCGGATGAAGGCTTTCCCTTCTCGCTCATCGTCGGCTGCACCCTCACGCTCTTGATTGTCGGCGGAGGCCTGTGGGCGTGGCGCGATGGCACTTTGCTGTTCACCAGCCTGCCCAGCCTCGCCATGTTCGGCTTGGTGGGCACGTTCGACACCTACAAGCCGGGCACGTTCCTGTTCTTTATCTACCTGGTGTGCACGGCGGTGCTCTATAGCCGCACCCACTACCGCGCGATGGTGATTCGGGCCAAGGAGAGTGGGGTGGAAGAGCCGCACCTGCTCCACCGAGACGCCTGGCGTTGGATGGCGGGCTCCGGTTGGGCTTTTGCCTCCGCCGGGGCCATCATCGTGCTTAGCGTGATTGGCGGGCCGCTAGTACGAACGACGGTTCGCACGATCGTGCCCGACCCGCCCCTGCAAGGCGCCTCGCGAATTCAGCCGCCGCAGCCGCAAAACCGAACCGGCGCGAACCCGACCCCCAGCGATGTGCGCGTAGGAACGGGGCCGGTGGAACTGACTGATGGTGAGATGTTTGAGGTGAGCAAAAACGCAGGGATGTACCTGCGGACCTCGACCTACGACAACTTCACCGGCGCTGGCTGGCAATTGGATCGAACCAATTGGAACAAACCGAGCTTTACGGTGGACGAGCGTGGCCCTACTTCGAGCATTACCGGCCCCACCGGCGGCCTGATGGGCTACCAGCCGGACGGCGTGCCCCCGCTCGAACCCATTGGCAATCCGGTCCTCAACCGCATCATGATCCGGCGCATTGAGCAACAAACGGCCATGCTCCCGAGCCCTGGCCCGGTGGCCGAAGTGGACGGCACGGAAATGCGCGTGACATGGTTCCCGACGGGCCAAGTCGCCGTCATTCCGCGCGAGGGGGTGTTGGGTCAGGTGTCGTACTCAGCAGTGGTGGTTCGCACCGGGAGCACGGACAAACCCTCGATTGACCCGATCAAGCGACTGGAGGAAGAAGAGCTTCAAGTTCTGCTGACTACCCGCCAGCGCCCAGCGGAACTCCGGCGCATAAACAGCAACGGCGTGAACAACGCTCCGGTGCCCCCGCGCGTGCAAGAGTGGGTGCGGGAGACCATTGCCGGGGCCACGACGGACTACGACAAGGCCGAACGCTTGCGCGCCCGTATTGCCCAGACGATTCAATACAACACCCAGGCCGAAGCCGTGCCACGCGGCATGAACGCGGTGGAGCACGCCCTTTTTGGCAAGAAGGAGGGCTACTGCGACCTGTTTGCCAGCACCATGACGGTGGCGGCAAGAGAAGCTGGCCTGACCGCCCGCTACGTGACCGGCTTTGTGCTGGATACGCCGGAAGTCACCGACGACAACTTCATCGTGGTGCGCGAGCGCATGAGCCACGCCTGGAGCGAGGTCTACTTTGAAGATGTCGGCTGGATTCCGTTCGACGCCACGATGGGCGCGACAGTGGCCCCTGGGGGAAGCCGCTATGACCGCCAGACTGACCCGTTCGCGGTGTTCAAGTCGGCGCAGGCGCGGCAGGTCTATTTCGGCATTGGCGGCTTGCTCGCACTTGGGGGCCTTTTCCTGCTGTTGCGAAATGTTCGGTTCCAAGCTCAGGATCGCCGAGCGATGCGCGATGTCGCGAGCCTGGAGCGTTCGCACCGCCGGTTTGTGGCGGACGTGGAGCGATTCACCAAGTCCACGAAGAAGTTCAGCGAAACCACGCCGGAGTATCTACAAGGCCAACGCAACGCGCTGGGCGAGTTCTTTGCCCCGGCGGCGGGGATTGCGCAGCAGTTCAATAACGCTTTCTTCGCCCCGTTCGGTATCGACGCGGAGACCAAGGACCGGCTGGACCAGCAGATTAAGCAACTCGGGCGCGAGATGAGTCAACATCGGAAACGATGAGCAAGGACATCGTGGCGAGGGCGTTGGCCCACCGGGTCGTCCTGATTTGCGGGGATGAGGAGGTGCTGCGCATGGACGCCTGGCGCCGCATCCTGGCCGAGCTCAAAGACGACGACGGCTTTGACCGGGAGTCGTTTACGGCGGATAAATCGAAGCCGGGAGACTGGCTGGGTTCAGCTAGCCAGATTCCCTTTTTGGCTGCGCGGCGCACGGTGCTCGTGCGGCACCTCTTGCGCAAGAGCCCCCAGGACGCCAGCCGCACGCGCTACGACGACAAGCACCCGGCCGTGATGGCCCTCGCGGGGGTGCCCGAGAGCGGCTTTGTGCTGCTGATGGCCGACGACGAAGGCGGCGACCGCGAGAAGCGCGACCAGGCCGCCAAACACGCCGAGCAGTGGACCAAGGTGGTGACGGCCGCCAAGGGGCTGGTGCTGGAGTTCAAATCGAACCCCAGCGAGACGGTGCGGAGCGTGATGCAGGCCGCCGACGCCGCCGACAAAACGATCAAGCGCGACGCCGCCATGCTACTGGCCGAAATGGTGGGGGGCAAGCTTGCCCGCGCTCTGGCGGAGCTGGAAAAGTGCATCCTCTATGTGGGCGATGACCCCGTGATTTCGAGCGACGTCGTGAAGCGGGTGGTCATTGCCGAATCTGACTACAAAGCGCACCAACTGGTGCAGGCCATCACCACCGGGCACACCAGCGACGCGATGCTGCACTTGCGGCAGCTGATTGCCGAAGAGGGCCGCAACGCCACGGGGATTGTGAGTTATCTGGTGATGATCTTTAAGTCGGCGTGGCAAGCCCGCTTGGGGCTGGAGATGAACCAACGCAACGGCGGGAGATTCTCGGCGGAGTTTGTGGATCTCTTGCCTGACCCGGGGCTGCACAAGGAGCCCGATTGGAAGCAACGGAGCGCCTTCCAAGTGGCGCGAGATTGGAATCGCGAGGGTTTGAGCGAGGCGATGCGGGTGCTGCTCGATGCCGATTGCCGCCTGAAAGGCCTGCGCCCCGGGCAAAGCGTGCCCGACACCCTCGAGACCATGGTGTTGCAGCTCTCGCGGCTGGCCAAGGGCCTGCACAGCGGCGTTCCCCGCTTAGGGGATGCGCGTGAGCCGCTCCTCAAACTCTAACGGCAAGAACTCCTGCCGGTAGGTGCTAAGCGCGAAGCGATCCGTCATCCCCGCCACGTAGTCCAGCGCCCCTTGTACACCCGTGAACCCTTCGGGCAGTCTTCCCTTCGTGGCGTAGTGCACCAGAAGCGAGCGGACCACGAACTCGGCCTTCTCGACATCTTGATTGTGGACCGGATAGCTCAGGTAGACGTTTTCGAACATCCACTCCTTCAGGTCGTTCATCAACTGGAGCATTGGAGCGGAAAGTCGAATCGCGGGTTGATCCAGAGAGTGGGTGATGACATCGGTCACCATCCGCTCGATCCGCTCCCCGTGGGAATGGCCGAGTTCGGAGAACGCAGCGGGTACGCCCGCGATGATCCCACTGCGGATGGCGTCGTCGAGGTCGTGGTTGAGATACGCAATGCGGTCGCTGATACGAACCACGGCGGCTTCGAGAGTACTCACGGGCTCGCCGTCGTGGGCGCTGAGGTCCGCGCGGCCCTTGCTATGCCCGCCGATGCCGCGCCGGGTTTCGGCCGTGAGGTTAAGCGGCGTGAGGATGTCCACCACCCGCAGGGAGTGTTCGGAGTGGTGGAAATGGGAAGGACCGCCGGGGGGCACGGCAGGATCGCGCAGGGCGTCATCGAGGGCACGTTCTCCGGCGTGGCCAAAGGGCGGATGCCCGACGTCGTGGCCGAGGGCAATGGCTTCGGTGAGGTCTTCGTTGAGGCGCAACGCTCGGCTGAGCGTGCGGGCGATCTGGGCGACTTCGAGCGTGTGCGTCAGACGAGTGCGATAGTGGTCGCCCACCGGGGCGATGAACACCTGCGTCTTGTGCTTAAGGCGCCGAAACGGCTTGCTGTGCAGAATCCGATCCCGGTCCTTCATGAACACCGTCCGCACGGCATCTTGGGGTTCCGGGCGCGCCCGGCCCTCACTTTCGCAGGCCAGGGCCGCGAAGGGCGAGAGCGACTGCCGCTCTCGCTCTTCCAGCGTCGCGCGTAGATTCGACATCAACGCTTATTCAGACGCAGGCAAGGCGGCGTGGGCTTCCAGAATCTGCACGGCGTTGAGGGCGGCACCCTTGCGTAGTTGGTCGCCGCTCAGCATGAGGTTGAACCCGCGCACGTCGTCGGGGTCGCGGCGGAACCGGCCCACCAGCACCTCGTCCCCGTGGCTGGAATCCACCGGCATCGGGAAATGGTTGTTGGCTCGGTCATCCACCTCGCGCACGCCCGGGAAGACGGCGCACAGTTCGCGGACTTGGTCTTCGGTGGGCGCTTGGTCTCGGAACGTGATGTGGACCGTCTCGGTGTGGGCTCGCAGCACCGGTACGCGCACACAGGTGACGTTGAGTTGCAGGTCCGGGGCCTCCATGATCTTGCGGGCCTCGGCGCGCACCTTGCACTCTTCTCCGTTCCAACCCGTGTCGTCAATCGTCGTGTTGTGGCTGAAGAGGTTAAAGGCGTAAGGGTGAGGCATGATGCGCGGCACCACCGGCTCTTGGTTGAGGAACGCCTGGGTTTGCTCTTGTAGCTCTTCCATGGCGGCGGCTCCGGCGCCACTGGCGCTTTGGTAGGTGCTGACGATTACCCGCTCGATAGGAAACGCCCGATGGATAGGGGTGAGGGCCATGACGAGCAAGATGGCGGTGCAATTGCCCACCGGATAGAGCGTTTGCTGGCGCGAGATGAGGTGACCATTGACCTCGGGCACCACCAACGGCACGCCGGGCTCCATACGGAAAGCACTGGAGTTGTCAATGACAACCGCACCGGCGGCCTGGGCCGGCCCGGCCAGAGCGAGGCTGGGGCCGCTCCCGGCGCTAAGAAGAACGTAGTCAAGATTGGTGAGAGCCTCGGGACGCGCAGTCTGGATCTCAATTTCTTCGCCTTGGAACGGTAGCTTGGTGCCCGCCGAGCGGGCCGAAGCGAGGAGACGAAGTTCAGTCATTGGCAGTTTCCGCTCCGCCAGAATTTCCATGATCTCTCGACCGACGGCTCCGGTAGCGCCCACAATGCCAATTCGCATGCCCGCATGGGTACCCGAGTTCGCCCTTTTGGATGGGGGTCGGCTAGGGCTGGTGACTTGCTATTCCGATGATATGAGTGATATAAGGTGAATGGGCCTGGCTTAAGAGGAAGAATTTGGCGCAAACAAAGAATCTGAGTTACGGGAGAAGGAACAGCCCGGACCGCGAATGGAACCGTGAACTTCTGCTCGAAAGCGCCAGTGTACGAGCTTATCGCGGCCACTGCGATCTGTCTCAGCCGGTATCTCGTAAGTTCTCCGTGGCCAGCGATCAAGGCTGGGTGGCCCTAAGCAGCGAGGGTTGCCTTATTGCCCAATCTCCGCAGGGCGAAGCTCGCTATCTGGTGGGGGCGCGCTCGGGATTCTTGGTGTTCAGTGGCCTCTCGGGGCAGGTCGTTTACGGTCGCGGACTGCAAGATTGGATTGAAATCGAGTGGGAGATTGACCGGTTGCGCCCCCTGCGGGATTGGCTGAAGTCTCGGGAGATTGCGACTTCGGAAGGCCGCATTATGGTCTCGGGGGGACTCGAGGCCGAAGACTCCACCGGGGGTAGCCCTTTGGCTCGGGTCCGCCAGGCGCTGACGCAAACCCACGACGGTACGGAGCCCCTGGTCATTGGCGCGCTCTATGAACTGTGCGCGAAATTGACCTGCCACGCCACCCGGCCCTTGCTGGGTGAACCGGAAGGCGAACTGCCCGACTCTATAGCAAATCTTATAAAGTTTGTGCGCACGGACCCGGCACGTTCTTGGTCGTTGCGAGACGCCGCCCACGAGATCGGCTATTCCCCCTTCCACCTCAGCCGCACGTTCCGGGCGTCGATGCCGTATGGCTTCCCCGAGTACGTCGAGCGATGCCGGGCGGAAGTGGCCTGCCAGGACGTGCTGACCACGCGAGAGTCGGTCGAGAAGATCGCGATCGAGAAAGGATTTGGGTCCGCGCAGGCCATGCGTGACGCTTTCCGACGCCACTTTGGCCTGTTGCCCAACGAAATCCGGACGCTTGGCGTTTACACCGTTTAGTCGGCGCCGAGATTGAGCAGCTGCGCGGCGCGCTCCATATCCTTGTCGCCCCGGCCACTGAGGTTGACCACGATGCGGCTGCCCGGCTCAAATCGCCCCGGGTGGAAGAGCGGCACAAAAGCGTGCGCGGTTTCGAACGCCGGGATGATCCCTTCGAGGCGCGAGAGGTCGGTGAAAGCCTTGAGAACTTCGGCATCATCGGCGGCTTCGTACTGCACGCGGCCTTGGTCCTTGAGATAGGAGTGTTCGGCCCCCACCCCCGGGTAGTCCAGCCCCGCCGAGATGGAGTGCGTCGGCACCACTTGACCGTCGGCGTCTTGCATCATGTAGCTGTAGCTGCCGTGGAGCACGCCCGGGCTCCCCGCCGTGAGCGGTGCCGCATGGTGGCCGGTGGCGACGCCTTCCCCGCCCGCTTCCACACCCACCAGCTTCACGCTGGGGTCGTTGAGGAAACCATAGAAGAACCCAATGGCATTGCTGCCCCCGCCGATGCACGCAATGCCGTAATCGGGCAGGGTTTGGTAGCGCTCAAGGTATTGCCGGCGCGTTTCTTCGCCGATGACCCGGTGGAACTCGCGCACCATGTGCGGGTAAGGGTGCGGACCGGCGGCCGTGCCGATGATGTAGTGGGTCGTCCTCACGTTGCTCACCCAGTCGCGCATGGCCTCGTTGAGAGCGTCCTTAAGCGTGCGGGTACCGCTGGTGACCGGAATGACCCGCGCGCCCATCAGCTGCATGCGGAAGACGTTGAGTCGCTGGCGGACGGTGTCCTCTTCGCCCATGTAGACATCGCATTCCAAGCCAAACAGGGCGCACACCGTGGCGGTGGCCACCCCGTGCTGCCCGGCGCCGGTCTCGGCGATGATGCGCTTCTTGCCCATGCGTTTGGCCAGCAGGGCTTGGCCGAGAGCGTTGTTGATTTTGTGGGCGCCGGTGTGGTTCAAGTCTTCGCGTTTGGCGCACACGTGGTAGCCGGTGACTTCGCTGAGGCGGGCAAGATGGGTGAGCGGGGTTTCGCGGCCCACAAATTCGGCGAGGAGGCGGTGGTACTCGGCCACAAACTCAGGGTCGGCCCAGGCTTTCGTAAATTCCTGATCCAGTTCATCCAGGGCCGGCACCAAGGTTTCTGGTACGTAACGCCCGCCGTAATTACCAAATCTTCCCTGCTCGCTCAACCTAAAACCACCGTTTGCGATTCTACGTTGTCTCCTGGGGGTAAGGCGCGGGAAGGGCCCGGGCTACCATCAAAGTCCCAGTGGCCAAGAGCCCGGGAAGCATCAGCAGATTGAGCAGCGGAATGTAGGCGCAAGCCCCCGCTACCACGGCAAACGGCAGCGCCCCGGGCAGGCGGAATGCCGCTGCGATCTGGCGCGGAAACAGCACCCGCCGCCGGGCAAAGGCGGGCGAGGTGAGGTCACAGAGGGCCAGGCACCCGGCGAGGAACGCCGCAAGAACCCCGGCCAGAATCCAGCTCACCGAGAGCGCGATGAGGCTGACAAAGATGGCAAAGCCAATGCGCATCGCGATTTCCAGCCCCGTGCGCGTGATCGATACCGTGGCCTCGGGCACCGCCCCAAACTTGAGATTCTCGATCCGCTTGGTCATATGCTCCCAAATGGGAGTGGCGATGCTGGTGGCACTGCCCAAATAGATGGCCTGCGAGACAAAGAGCAGGGCCAGCGCCACCAAGACCCGGCCGAGCACGCTGGCATCGAACTGCCCGCCGAAGCGACTAATGCCGGTGCCGATGAGGTGGGCCACCCAGCCGCCCAGCAGCCACACGGCCAGCGCGTAGATGAAGATGAACGCGAAGAAACCCAGCACCATAGGCAAAATCGCCAAGGAGCGAAGCTCGCGATTCCCCAAGACAAGGGCAAATCCTTCGCGGAACGGGGGCATGACATCACTATGCCTCGCCCACCGCGCCAGGTTGCATTCCCGGCAGCGGAAACAAAAAAAAACCCCTGCGGCCATGTTGGCAGCAAGGGCTTTCTCCTTGTCGTTCGTTGATTAGTAGCGCGGCGGACTGTCGCTGGTGCGCTTGATGGCGTAGAACACGCCTCCCACCAAGGCGGCCCCGCCGATGAACAGCAGCCAGCCTCCCCACGGGTTGCGCTTTTCGCGTTCGGCGGCCTTCTTCAGCACGTCCTCGGCATCCTTGCGGCTGCGGGCGGCATCACTGGCACTCAGCGCATCCTCGGCCTTCGATTGGTGGTCAAATTTGGCCTCGGCGTCTCGCTCGGTGTCTTGTTCGACGACTCCGACCTCGTTGTACTGTCGATTCACCGATTCTTGTTGTTGTCTCAGTTGAGCTTCAGATTGCTCCCCGTGGAATTGCGCGTCTTTGGGCTTGTCCTCGATGAACCCGAAGGCGGTGACGGCGAGCATGGCGGCCAGGGCCACCAGCCAGGGTTTATAGTTCATGCTTTTCATCTCTTTCCTTAGAATCCCTTGCGGACAAATCCGCGATCTTGCCAGGTGCTGCGGAGCATCGTTGGACTACGCGGCAGGTTGAGGTCGATGAGCGGGTTGCGATCTGGTCCTCGCTCTCGAATACGAGTGTCGTAGTTCATGCGGATGGGCAGTGACCAGGTGACAATAGCTTCGTCGCGGGCGATGAGCGTCCCGTTGACTGTCATTCCACCGCCGGCCGTGCCCACGTTCCCTCCACCGCAGAAGTTGGTGTAGATGACCGCGTCTACCTGATTCACACCCTCGGCGGCCGAGTTAATCCATGAGTCTGGCAGTACCGACTGGTACAGTCGTCGCCCCGTCGAGTCAATCTCCATGGCATTGAACGGGGGGATATAGTTTCCTTGCTCATCGTATCGTCCCTTGGTGAAAGGCGGCTGCATGTAGGAGAGCGGATACGGGTTGGAGAAGGTGACGGGGTTACCCATGATGACGGACCCGCGCGCAGCCAAGCCGAGCATGTCGCGCTGCTCGTTGCGACCTTCGATCGTGCTCATGCTGGAGCCCGTGAAGTCGGGCGGGTTCAGGTAGCGCACCGAGCCAATGACGTGGACATTGCGCCCAGTGTAGATAGTGCCCCGCCCACTAACTGTTCCCTTGATGGCGACGTCTTGCGTGAACACCACCGGACCGTGGATACGAATTGGGTGTGTCGTCGTGCCAATCAATACTGCAGACCCTGTAAACACTCCATCGGTTGTGGCTCTGACCCATCCCGGTGCCAACGGTCCACTTCCGTCAGGATCATGCCAAACGTCTAAATAGGCGCCACTATAGTTCACGTTGGGCGTGCCGTCTCCATTAAAGGGGTTGGCCGAGCCCGGGTTCCCCATATAGTTCGGGTTCGCGGTGCCATCGCCAAAGAACTGCTTATCGTTCTGGTACGTCTGCGCCATCGTTTGGTAGCGGCTAATGTCGCTCAGGTCAGGCATCACCAACTCTTCCGTGGGTTCCGTATCGAGCGTGGCCGTGGTGGGGGTGGCCCCGGTGGAGGTTCGTTCCCACTTCTTGGTGCCGGTGGAGTCCATGGCCGCCGCGCCAAACACGCGATTGCTCTGAATCTGGGCTTCCGAGAAGAAGACCAGATCGCGCCACTGCTCAAACTCTGCGCTACCTATAGCACCGTGAATCGCCGGGTTATAGGCCTGTCGCATGCGGGTACGGTGCGGGGTTGCCCCATTAGCCACAGTGGCCGCGTATGAGGAGTCGGACTCTTTCACCGGAAGATTGTTGACAATTCCGGCTGCCGGCGGGTCTAGTTTCGTATTGACCGAAGCTATCATGCTGCCGTTGATGGTGCCCGTCCCGGTGATGAAGTCGAAATTTCCGTTGGCTCGCATGTCGCCGTTCACCAGCAGGGTGGTAGCATTAAAGCCGCTCATCCAACCGTAGTTGTTGATGAAATAAGTGTAGTCAAAGATGCCGCTGCGGGCGAGCTCATAGTTGGCGGTGACGTCCACCGTCATGCTGGACTCATTCGCGTCGAGAGCCCCGTTGTTGTTGGTATCGAGCCAACCCACGGAGCGCACAGTGACAATGCGTCGAAAAGGATCGGCGGCGGGCGTTGTGTAGCCAATTACGGCCGAAGCATAGCGACCGACGCCCGAGACATCGTCCGTCACCGCCAGCATCGGGTTCGCTTCGCTGGCCCCGGCCAACGTGCTATCCATGTCGACAAACATCTGGGTTTGCTTAAACGGGATCCAGAGGCTGAGGAGGACATCCTGCACCCCCGCCTCACACAGGTGCGAGGCCTGGACTTCGGCCGTGGTGGCGCGACTATCGCGGATGCTCTGGGTGGCCCATTCGAGGTAAGTCACGCTGGAGACGCTCAGGATCATCATGATCCCGAACGTAGTGACCAGCGCGTTGCCCCGCTGCTTGCTCCGACGCGAGTGTCCTTTGAAGATTGGTAGTTTGATTCTCATCGGGTGAGTTGCGGAATGTTCCGAAGGTAGATGGTCTCCCGTTGCCGCCCCAGGGCATTGACCGATGCGTCGTTGTTGGTTTGGGTCACCACCTTGATGGTAAGTTGCCGCGTAATGGCCCCCGGGCCGGCGGTGAAAATGTCATAGGCCGCGCCGGTGCCGCCGATATCCGCAGGCATGACGTTGCGGGCCAGTACGCGGGTATTCGCGCCCTCGACGAGTTCAATCGTCTCGTCGCCGGCGTTGTACTGGATCCGGCGGACAACGCCATCCCAAGTGGCCGGAACCGTGAAGTTGCCACTGGCGTCTTCTTCCGGCAACCGGAATTCGAGGCTCATCCCATCCCCGGCCACCGTGACGGCCATGGCCTGGCGAAGCTGGTCGCTGATGGCGCGGACCGCCTGGCGACTTTGGGTTTCGGCGACGATGCGCTCACTCCCCCGCAGCCAGTTCTCCATCCCGCTCAGGTAGATAGAGATGCCGCCAAAGATGACGAGGGTGCCCAAGATGCTAGCCACCATCACTTCGACGAGGGTCAAGCCCCGGCGGCGATTGAACTTAAGGCGGGTCGGCTTCATAAGTTGCCCACCATGCTGGCGACCACGACCTCGCGGTTCAGGTCTCGTTCGCGCCAGGTCACACGGATGGTGACGCGGCGCAGGTCAAATCGGACTTGCTCCACCGTGACGGTGCCTTCCCCGTCCGGGAGCACTTCGGAAGGACTATCATTTTCACCGTTGTCCACGTCGGTCCACTCCCAGGTGTTCACAGCCGACGGGGTGGCGCTATCCACCAAGCCGTTGGCAAACATCTGCGGACCTGTCATGTTCGCAAAGCCTCGACTCTTGAGGCTCTCCATCTGCTTTTGGGCGAGGGCCGTGGCCTGGTTGTTGAAGTTGGCCTTGGCGCGGCTAGTGTTGGCCGTGGGCATCGTGGCGGCAAAAATTAATGCGCAGGCTAGGACCAAAAAGGAGGCGATCATGATCTCGATGAGGGAGTGACCGCTGGTTCGGGGTTTAGCTTGAGAGCGCATTTTCTTTCTCGAAGTTCAAAATGAGAGATACGAGCGGGGCAAATGCCACCCGCCCGTATCTATTGTTGGTTGAAGAAGCCAGGCTTTAGAGACCAGACTTGTCGGTGCGCCAGGTGGCAGCGTCGCGACCGCGGAACGTAGAGTCCGTACCGATCGTCGTTTCGTTGGCCACAGCACCGGTCACGGGCCAGGTCACCGGCCAGTTCTTCATGTAGTCCGACATGGTCGCACAGTCGTCGCCGACCGCAAGGCCTTCGTTCATCGCGCACTGCTCCTTAGCAGCTTCGATCTGCTCCAGGTTGGCGATGATCGTTTGCGCGCGGCTGTTCTGGCGAGCCGTGATGAAGTTCGGCACTGCAATCGCAAGCAGGATGCCGATGATCAGCACGACAATCATGATTTCGACGAGGGTAAAGCCCTTCTTCTTCTTGTTCGTCATGGTCTTCTTCCGGTCCGTTATGTACCGGCCTACTGTACAGGTCGGTATGTGTACGGGAAATCCTAACGGGACGATCGAAACAATGAGGCGCGACTGGTAGTCTGAAGGAATATGAAGCAGTCAACGGCCCTTCTCGCATGTGTGGTGGTGATGAGCCCGGCCCTGGCGTCGGCGGATCCGTTCCGGCCCAGCATGGCCGACCAGGTGAAACTGGGGGCGGACGAGGCGGCCCGTATCCGCAAGGAAGAGCCGGTCCTGAAGGCCACGGACCCGCGCGTGATCGAACTGCGAAAGATCGGAGCGGAACTGGTGGCGGCCATACCCCCAACAGCATGCGGGGCAAGCCGTGGACCTACACCTTCGACATCATTGATAAGAATGAAGTCAATGCCTTTGCCCTGCCGGGCGGGCCGATCTTCTTCTATTCCGGCATCCTGAGCAAGATGACCACCAAGGACCAGATGGCGGGCGTGGTGGGCCACGAGATCGTGCACGTGCTGAACCAGCACTGGGCCAGCCAGTACGCGGACAACACCAAGCGCCGCCTGGGCATCCTCGCCGTCCTCACGATCTTGAATGCCGGCGACACGGTCTTTGACCTGGCCAGCGTGGGCGATGCGCTCTACAGCCTGGGTTACAGCCGCAAGCACGAAACTGAAAGCGACAAGGTGGGCTACGACATCATGATGCGCGCGGGCTACAACCCGAACGGCATGGCCGAGGTCTTTGAAATGTTAGCCAAGGAAGGGGGCGGTGGCGGCCCGGAATGGGCCCGCACCCACCCCGACGCCAATAAGCGCGTGGCTTCGATCCGCGAGATGGTTAAGAAAGAAACGCGGCCGCTGCCCGCAGTGCGGGCGCGGGACGCCAAGTCCATTGCCGCCGGCACCACGGCCAGCCCCGGCGAGCGGCTACCGGGCAAGGGCGGCGGAACTAGCCTTCGACCGGGCGGAACTCAGCGCTCGACTCCGCACTGGCTAAACTGCGGATGCTAACGTGGCGGGCGAGGTCTCCGGCCACCTGCCGGAAGGCCTGCGCCTGCGCACTATTCGGGTCCGCCACTACACTGGGTAGCCCTTGGTCGGCCGCCGCCCCTACGCCCGGATCGAGCGGGATACTACCGAGAAACGGCACCTGGAGCTGTTGGGCCAGTTCGTCTCCCCGCAACCCCGCGAAGATCCGCGAGACGGTGCCACAAGTCGGGCAGCTGTAGGTGGCCATGTTCTCCACCACCCCGAGGATGGGGGAATTGAGGCGCCGGAAGAGCCCCGCCGCCTTGCCCGCAATGTTCGCCGCCACGTTGTGCGGCGTGGTGACGAGGAGCACGCCCGTAAGCGGGACAAGCTGCGCCAGGCTCATGGGGGCGTCGCCAGTGCCGGGGGGCAGGTCCACCAGCAGGTAGTCCAGGTTGCCCCAGGCCACGTCCGAGAGAAGCTGCTTCACCGTGCCGGCCACCATGGGGCCGCGCCAAAGCACGGCCTGGCCATCTTCGAGGAGATAGCCCAGCGACATCATGCTGACGCCGAACCGCGTAATGGGGATGATGCGCTCATCCTGGGTAAGCGGGCGCTCGGCGTGGGTGCCGGTCATCAGGGGGATGCTGGGGCCGTAGACGTCGGCGTCCAGGATGCCGACCCGGGCTCCGGTTTGGGCTAGGGCCACGGCCAAATTGAGGGTGACGGTGCTCTTTCCGACTCCACCCTTACCGCTCGCTACGGCGATAATCTGCTTGACCCCGGGGACCAGGTTCTCCGCTTGGGGGCCACGTTCGCGCACGCGGGCGGTCATCGTGACTTGCACCGCCGTGACACCCGGGAGGTCGCGTACCACCGATTCGCACTGCGCTTGCAGTTCTTCCCGCACCGGACAGGCCGGCGTGGTGAGTTCGACCGTAAAGCTCACTTCCCCTTCGGATGAGATCTCCACGTCTTTCACAAAGCCGAGGGAGACAATGTCGCGGTGCAGGTCCGGGTCCTTCACCAGGCGCAGGGCGTTCAATACGCTCTCGGCGTTGGGCAAGCTCATGGGGATGAGCCTACCGGGCAGGGGCCTCTCGCCTCGGGGACGGCATGGGACAGGCCGGCTTTCACCTCAACCCTGATCCATGAAGAAGGGCCCCGCTGGAAAGCGGAGCCCCTTTCGTTTTTGAACGTAGACCAACCTGCTGCGATTCAGGTTATGCCAGTTCTATCTGCAAGTCCTTGGCCAAATGGGCGCGCGCCCGAAATAACCAGCTTTTTACGGTGCCTTCCGGGGCTCCCGTGGCCAGAGCGATGTCGCCCACAGCCATCTGCTGCTCGTGCCGCATGCGGATGATCTCGCGGTAGCGGGCAGGCAATCGGTTGATCGCCTCTTGGATCGAGCGCGCACTTTGCCGGGCTTCCACGGATTCCTCCACCGTGTCGCCGTTGTCGGCCAGCACGTGTTCAAAGTGTTCCAGGGGCTCGCCCACTCGCTTGCGTTGCCGCACGATGTCGATGCAGCAGTTGGAACAGATCCGCATCAGCCACGGCAGGATGGCTCGCTCGGCATCGAAACCGCTCAGGGCTCGGTACGCCTTGACGAACGTTTCCTGGGTCGCGTCTTCCGCATCCTCCTGGTTGCGGAGAAGGCGCATAGCGTGACCCTTCACGGCCTGACCATGGAGATCCATGAGCATCTCGAAGGCCAACTCGTCTCCACGCTGGGCCCGAGCCACCAGATGGCTCTCCCACGTTTCCACCCGCGCTGCGGGCCAAATGGTTCGCGAACTGCGTCGTTCCACAGTTTCAACATAAGGGACAAAACGGGGGTCCTGGGCCGAAACGGGGGTCCGCGTCCCGAAAATTGGGTCCATTTCGTCCCGCAAGGTTCCCCGGTCCTACGCGAGAGGACCGAAAATCCCCGCAAGAACCCGGCAAAAATCCTTGGTGAGAAACTTGGTTCGGCATTCCGACGATGTAGAAATATGGGGATGAAGCGAGTGGCTTGCTTCTTGGGGCTCATCTTGCCCTTCGCCTTTCTGGCCTTCGTCGGCATTCGCGGACGAATCTCAGAAAGCGACTACCAGGTCGTTGAGTACGGCCGGGTGAATGCCGAGCGCCTCTACGCCTACGGCCCCTATGTGAAATCCGCGGAGATGCTGGCCCTGCGCCCTGCCCGCGAAGTCACCGACGAAGAGCTGGCGCACGTCACTCAATCTTGGATTGACGCTTACGCCGATGGCCAACTTAAGGACGTACTGCCGGCCCGGCTTTCCGACATCGGAGAAACGGGACCGAAGCAAGAGATCCTGCGTGCACGTGCCCTCCTCGCCCGCCGAATGGAGAGTCGCATGATTGACGCGACCCGCCGCAAGGACTACTCGGAAGCGAGCCACTGGGCCGTCTTGATGCTCCGTCTCGGCGAAGTCGGCAAGTTCAGCGACTTCGTGCACATGGGCGAATCGGGCCTGTACCAGATCAGCGCTCTCCGAGTGGCCGAGGACATTGCTCCCGAGCTGAGCGCCACTGACCGCAACGTGATTTGGGAAGCAATGCAGGACACCAAGGACAACGATGCCGCCCTACGCCGTCTGTGGCATCACATGGAACTGCTCGGCGCGCACGAACTCCGCGAGCGGCACGGCGACTGGCGTCCCATCGTCGCGAAAGCCAAGACGCGCGAAAGCAGCGACGTGGCCAACAGCATCAGCAAGTGGGCCTACATTGCGTTCGTACCGAACAAAAAGATGGACCTCTTTACACAAGTGAATCTGAGCCTGATTACTTTGGACCGGGCTCAGACTCAATTGAAGAAGACCGAAGAGGCCTTACTCAGTGAGCAAGAAAACGTTGCTCACATTGTCACTCAAGGCCAACCCCTGAGCTCGTAGCTTCTCGACCATCGTCTCGAGGTTGTCCTCGGGCGTCAGGCTCCACTTGAACGTTCGTTCGCTGCTGGGATTGGCGACTTCGATCGCCACACCCTGGTGGTTGCTGATGGCGGTCGCCAGGTCGAGGATGCTGCCTTCCCCTTCCTGGGTCGTGACCTTCTCTTGGCCAGGAATCACGACGTAGCGGTCCGCCAGATTGTCATTAGCAAAGTCGAACCACACGCCGCGCGCGGCCGACTGGGGATTGGTGAACGCTTGGCGAAGCACCTCACTGCCGACTTCAAACTTCTGCTCCACCGGACCTTCCAAGCCGTCACGGACTTCTAGTTGGTCGCCCTTGGGGCTCTGCAGCACGATGGAAAGCTCGCTCTCGATCATGCGGAACTCGGACCGAGTCGGTACGGTGTTGCCGCCCAGCATGCTGGCTTGCGAGGCATTACTGCCGCCGCCGCGATTGAGCGAAATCAGGATAACCGGCACCAACACGACCGCAGCCGCCACGCCGTAACCGATGGGGCTACGAAACAGCTCGATCAGGTTAAACCGCCGAGGGGCCGGGGCGGCAGATTCCAAGGATTCGGTAATGCGGCGACTGAGTTCTAAAGGGACCTCAATCACCTCGTCCCGGCCGCCCTCCAGAGCGACCAGAATGGCACAGAACTGATCATAGTCCTTGCGAAGCGCGGCATCTTGCCGGAGCGCCCGTTCAAATTGCTCCCGCAGGCCAGCCTCTAGGGTGCCCTCTCGATATTCAGAGAATAAATCTCTCGCTTGTTGCGAATTCATATGGCCCTCGCTTTGTTGATGTGACTTTCCTATTCTTGGAAAAGTTCCATCGAACCGGACAGTTGGTCCCGCAAGGCCACGCGAGCGCGATTCAGGCGGCTTTTGACAGTGCCGAGCGGGAGGTCCAGAGCCTCGGCAATCTCCTCGTAGCTCAGGCCTTCGACGTGATACATCACCAGCATGGCACGCTGGAATTCGGGCATCTCGCCCAGGGCGCTTTGCACGGCTTCTTCGCGGGCGGATTTGACAGCCAACTCCGCCGGGCCGTCGGCCGTGTCTTCAATTTGCCGTTCGAGTTCGCCTTCCCCGCTGGGGTTGCTCACGTCCAGGCTTTGGTGCTGATGCCGCCGCTCCCGCTTGCGGGCATCCAGGAAACAGTTGGTGACGATCCGGTAGAGCCAAGTCCCAAAAGCGCTCTGGCCGCGAAAGTTGTGGAGGGCGGCGTGGACCCGCACAAAGGCGTCCGCCACGATATCGCTGGCTTCGTCCTGGTTACGGACGAGACGGTAGGCGTACTTGTAGGCGCGGTCCTCGTACTTGCGGACCAGAGCGTTGAACGCCTGCATGTCGCCGGCTTGGCTCCGTTCAATGAGCAGAAGGTCGTCGGCAAATTGAGTTACGAGGCACCTCCCGTGCGGGTGCGGCGCGTGGCGGCCTGTTGGATAGCCTGCTTCTCTTCGTCGCTCCAGCCCAGCGGGTTCTGCCCGTCCACCATCTCCTTGGCGTAAATGCGGTTGTGCGAGCGGCCCACCACGTTGCTGAGCACGACCCCGTGGCCTTCGTCATCGTAGGCGGCCACAGCGAAGGACTGCTGCCCGCTCACATCATCAAAGGCATCAAACCGAACGACACCCAAGAACCGCTTGCTGGTTCGCAGTCGCGACTCCACGTCGGTCAGACGCTCGGACATGGATTGGTGTTGCTGTTTGAGTTCGCGGCGCTCAGCGAAGTGCTGGTTGAGCGAGTCCATGAGCGATTCGCCTTGGACGTCGCGGAGCATGAGATCGAGCTGGCGACGCAGAGACTTGAGCTGCACCAAGAGCGCCACGACGGCCAGGGCCAAGACGCCGACGACAACGCTGATTGCGAGGAGCCACGTTTGCTGTTGAGCTAGAGATGGGGTCGCCGTTGCCAAAGTCATGCCAAGAATGCCCTTCGTTGCGAGTATAACCAGTTTGGGAGTTGACCAAGGATGAAGAAGCCCAAGCGAAAAATCGTGCTCGTGACTGGATTCACGGTGTTCTTGCTATTGATGCTCGGATTTAGCGTCTTTTTCTTCCTGAATTTCAACACGGCCTCGGTGAGTGGCCCTTCGATGGAGCCGACCCTCAAGAACGGCCGTCGGTTGCTGTTCACCCGGGCGTACTGGCTGGTCGGGGACATTCGAAAGAATGACATCATCGTATTCACCAGCCCGGACGACCCCAAAGAATCGGTCATCAAGCGCGTGGCCGGCCTGCCGGGTGACAAAATTGATCCGCTAAACGCCCCGAATGACTGGGGGCTCGCTCGTGGCCCGTTCACCGTGCCCGAGGGCACCTATTACGTTTTGGGCGACAATGCGGAGGTCAGTGAAGACAGCCGCGACTTCGGCCCGCTTCCCAAGGACCTGGTGCGCGGCAAGATCGTGATCCTGGGGTCCTCAGAAAGCGTCGCGGCGAACCGATAGTAGAGTAGGAATACACAAAGAAAGTATGAAATTCCCCTGTGGACAGTACGGCAGGCAAAGGCTAGAGTTCCACCCGGCACCGTTCCGGGCGCCTCTTCGTGCCTTCGCCGCGCTGGTTTTCCCCTGGCAGGATTCACGCGTTCTTTTGTGCAACATCTGCGATCGGGGCTGGTGTATCCCCAGTGGGCGCGTGGAGCCCAACGAAAGTAGCTGCGATGCCGCCCGCCGCGAGGCCCAAGAAGAGGCCGGAGCCCTGCTGAGCGACATGCTCTACATCGGGGCGTACCGCATCAGCGAGCGCAACGAAGTGCGCTGGGCCGATGTTTATGTGGCGCAGGTGAGCGAACTGGTGGAGATGGATCCGCAGTTCGAATCCATTGGTCGGCGTTGGGCCGACCCCGATGAGTTGCCCGGCATCTACCACCTCTGGAATCCGCTGACCGAGATGCTCTTCCAGCACAGTCAGCAGGTGCTGCAACGGCACCTCAGCCTGGCCGAGTATCGCTGCGACCAGGCCTGAGCCTTATTCCGTCCCCGGCAGGAGGCGCTGAGCGGTATCCACCGAGGCCATGCTGCCCAGGTGCTCGCTCTTCATCAGCACTTCCTTGCTCATGTTCTCGGGCACCGGGATGGGGTACTGGCCGGTGAAGCAGGCCAGGCAGTAATCCCGCATCGGGCGGCCCACGGCCATGGCCGTGCCGGTGACGCTGAGGTAGCCGAGGCTCTCGGCGCCGATGTCCCGGCGGATGGCGTCAATCGAGAAATTGGCGGCGGCGAGTTCGCTCTTGGTGGGGAAATCCACCCCGTAGAAGCAGGGCGAGATGATGGGCGGGGCGGTGATGCGCACGTGGACCTCCTTGGCCCCGGCTTCCTTCAGCAGCCGCACAATCTGACGCATGGTGGTGCTGCGCACGATGCTGTCGTCCACCAGCACCAAGCGCTTGTCGCGAATAGCGTCCGGTAGAGGACTGAGCTTGAGGCGCACGCCCCGCTCGCGCATGGAGGGGTCGGGTTCGATGAACGTGCGGTGGATGTAACGGCTTTTGATCAGCCCCTCGCCCACCGGGATGCCGCTGGCTTTGCTGTAGCCCAGCGCCGCCGGGAACCCACTATCCGGCACCGGCACCACGAGGTCGGCTTCCACCGGATGCTCGCGGGCCAGGGTTTCGCCCATGCGGCTACGGGCGGCATAGACGGTGCTGCCGTCCAGGTAGCTATCCGGCCGGGCGAAGTAGATAAATTCGAACAGGCAGGTGGCGCGCTGCGGGCGGGTGGACATGCGGTCACTGGTGATGCCGTTTTCGTCAATCAGGACGACCTCACCGGGTTCAATTTCGCGCTCGAAGGTGGCCCCCACAGGGCCGAAGGCGCAGGATTCACTGGCCACCACCCAGCCATCGCCCAGGCGGCCCAGAACCAGGGGGCGCAGGCCGTGCGGGTCGCGGAAAGCCACGATGTGCCGGGGCGTGAGGACGACGACGCTGTAGGCCCCCACCAGGTCAACCATGGTACGGCGGGCACTCTCGATGGGGCCGTGTTCGAGGTGGTAAGCGTAGAGGCGGGCGATGGCCTCGCTATCCGTGTTGCCCTGGTAGGGCAACCCGAGAGACGTAACGCGGGCGCGCAGGTCCACCGGGTTCACCAGGTTGCCGTTGTGGGCCACGGCCACATCGCCCACCACGCTTTGGCAATAAATCGGCTGGACACCGTCGGCGCCGCTGCCTCCGCTGGTGCTGTAGCGAGTGTGCCCTACACTCATATGGCCCGGGAGCTGGGCGAGGTCGGATTCGGTGAAAACCTGCGCCACTAGGCCGCCGCCCCGGTGCATGCGCACGTCGTGGCCGTCGCTGACGGCAATCCCGGCCGCCTCTTGGCCTCGGTGCTGGAGCGCGAAAAGCGCGAAGAAGGAAAGCCGGGCGACGTCGCGCCCCGGCGCGTAGATGCCCATCACTCCGCATTCATGAGCCGGCTTGTCGCCGAATTCGGGAGGGAGGGCCTTCATTCCTGTGAGTGTATCCCCTGGCCCCTCGCCCCGCCGTGATGCGGGGTACTTTCGTGGCATGGCACGCACAGTGGTCTTGATCTACGGCATCCTCGTCCTTCTTGGGGGCGTGGCAGGCTATCAGATTAGCGGGAGTACGGTCTCGCTCATCGCCGGGGGCGGCGTGGGCACGGCGCTGCTGGTTTGCTACGCTCTGGCGGCCAAGAAGCCCGCGATGGCGTTCCGCACGGCCGGGATGCTGACGCTGGTGATGCTCGGATTCTGGTCGTTCCGCACGTATACGCTGATGAACGAGGGCAAGTCGATCATGATGGCGGCGGGCAATATCGTGCTGGCGGCGGTGGTGCTGGGCTTGCTGGCGTACGCGCACTTCAGCGCGGTGAAGCAGAAGGCGGCCAGCGAAGGCTAATCCTCATTTGGCAACCATTGGGTTGCCTTTAGGATCGTAGAAGAGTCAAGGTCGGAAAAGTCGCATGAGTCTTGCATTCCTCCAACTTGTGATGACTTTTCCTTATTCCGTTGGGCTGGGCTTTTTCGTGCTCATGAACTGGCCTGTTGTCTTTAAAGTGAAGCCCGGTGCGTCTGGCGTCTGGAGCGTAGGGCGGCAAATTGAAGTCGTGCTTGCCCACTTTATCTATGCATGCCTCATCGGCTTTTTCTCATCGCTGTACGTTTTCCTTGAGGTGATGGGGGTGATTTGGTGGGTGTCGCTCATGCTCATCCTCTGGTCCATGAAGAGCAAGCTCGCCCTGAATGAATCCAAGCGTCCCTCCTTTGCTTGGGCAAAACCACGCGGCAGTTAGTCTCATGCGTCTGGGCTGGGAGCCGACCCGCTTCCCTACCCAAAAGAACTGGACGATTATGGAGTCTATGAGGCGACCCCGGGGTACGATGCCCGCACACTCAGGAGTCAGAGTGAGCCAATCCGTCAGCGACCACAACCGAAGATCCTTGCTCTGGGAGCAGTGGGCGTTCCTTACCGCTCCGCCCCTCTTGGTGGGTGCCCTGTACTACGGCCAAGCGCAACAGTGGTTCTCACTTGCGGAGCGAGATTTCAAATTTGCCCTTACGGGGTGTCTTCTCATTCCGGTGGGGGTTCTAATGAAAGCGGGCGCTTCCGAATTTGACTCAAAAGCTCGCCAATTTGCCGAAGGTTGCGCGATTGCAGGCGTATTGTCCATGTTTGCGAAGAACTGGGAGCGTGTTCCGTATGAATTGCTCTTTTGCGTATTCTTCGCTGTCGCCTATATCGCGGTTTGCTACCACTACTTTCTTATTGTCACTGGCAAACTAGAGCCCAAGGCCTTTCGTTTCGCTAACCCGCCGGAAATCCTGACCGCGAATCGGCGCAAACCTAAGAAGTCCCCCCGCCGCAAAGCAAAGGCGCGCGCCAAAACTGCGGCTCGTTAGCCTTTCTCCGCCTCAGCAGGCGGCGCACTGACCGGAAGCCGGTTGGTGAATGTAGCCGTGCGCGTCCGGCGATCCGAGAACATCTGAATCTCAAACGACTCGCCTGGCGCAATCGTGGTCGTGCTGTAGGCGGCGTACCACACCCGCCAGAAGTCGCCAAAGTAGCCCTGCCGGATCGGCGGACGCTCGTTGTGCATGGCATCCCACCAGTCAAAGCCCTCCACCTGGCGGCGTTCGCGACCGCGCAGCACGGCCAGGGGCCGCAGGGTCAGTTCTTCCCTTTTGTCGCCTTGCACCAGCACCACGCGCACATCCCCCAGCGGGGTCGGGTCGGGTTTGGTGCGCTCACCGACCTCATAAGTCGTCATTTTGGGGAAGGCGCACAAGCTGACCACAAAAGTCGAGCCCTGCAGGTAGCGCCCTTCTAGATCCCGCCAAGCAGCCTCGGTTTGCGCCGGGGTCCAGGCGTGGCGCGCCCCTTCGTAGCCGGTCCAACGGGAAAGGAAGCGCGGGCTCAGCCAGGTCACCTGTTCGGCGGATTGCCACCAGCGGCCATCCCACCAGCGGCTCACCCACACGCGGTCGCGCTCCAGCATGCCCTCCACCTGGGCGCGTTCGCCCCGGACGGCATACTCGGCCCCCCAGGCCAGGCTGGCCGGGTCGGGCGGCGTGGCCAAAAGCAGGGCCAACGCGAAAGCGCTCATATCCCCGTATTTTCGGCAGGTTTTTCTGGAATTTGAGTCCGACCCGAGGCGATCATGAGACCGTTTTCGGCGCGGATGGTCTCCACGTTCACTGCGCCGTAGAGCCCGAGGTCAGCGTCCAGGTCCACCACGGGGTTCATCACGTCCAGCAGAACCTTGGCGGCCATGGGGTCGGCGGGCACGCCGTCGAAGGTGATGCGGGCACGGTCCAGCATCACGCGGCGGCCATCGGGGCTCACGAGCTTGGCCAGCACAGAGAAGCGACTCTTGACGATGACGAACTCGCCGTAGCCATCCACGCGCACCCAGCCGTCTTCCAGCGTAACCTGGCACTCCTTGATCTCGGCGTACTTGCGGTCGATCCACTCGGCGAGGTCGGTACCGCGCACGGTGACGGAACCCGTACCCTGCCCGCTCCGCGCCAGGCGGATGGTGCGCTCCCGTCGGGCGAGGTCAAAATCGTAGCGGCACTCGGGGATGTCGGCCACGAGGCTCTGCACCAGCAGACCGCGCAACCGGAACTCGGTCAGTCGCAATTGCAGGCTGCGGATGCGCCCGCTGGGGTTACGTTCGGGTTCGGTGAAGAGCGGGAGTTCATCCAGCGTGAACCGCTCCGCGAAAATCTGGGCCACGGTGAGGTCGCCCTGCAGGGCCCCGACCCCGTGGGGGCGCACGTTCACCCGCACTTTCTTCTCGTCTCCGCCCAGCTTGGAGCTGATCTCAGACGCGGCGGCGCGTTCAAATCGGCGTTCTTCGCTCTGACCCAGGCCCAACAGCAAGCCCAGCCCGGCCGCCACCACGATTAGCCCCATACTCAGGAGTATATGTCAACGAGTTTTTGGGCGCGCCTGGATGACCTGATGGGACTCAGTAGTACCGGGGATGACGCCGTGGCCTGGTGGCAGGGGCAAACCACGCAGGACGTGGCCGCGTGGAGCGTGGGGCAAGTGGGCAGCACCTGCCTGGTCACCCCCACTGGGCAACTGGCCGCCATTGTGCGCGGGCAGCGCACGGAGCAGGGTTTCCACTGGGTGACCGAGGCCGCCGAGGTGCTGCTGGAGCGCGTGCGGGACTTCGTGATTTTGGAAGACGTGAACCTGACCGTGAGCGGCGTGGGGGGTGTGACCATCCAAGGGCCGCTGGCCGAGGAGTGGATGGAACAACAGGGCGTAACCGGCGACGCGGGGCCGCTGCCTTTCGGGGGCTACGCCATCCGCCAGCGACGATGCGCCTTTGGGGGCTGGGATCTGGTGGGGGTGGGCGACCCCGAAGAGCTTCCCGTCTTGCTCCCCGGTGACGAAGTGGAACCCGAAGACGTTTTTGCGGCGATGCTGCGGGCGGGGATTCCGCAGTTCGGGGTGGACACCCACGATAAGCTCTTGCCGCCGGAACTGGGGCCGGAGTTCGAGCGCGAACACATCTCCTACAACAAGGGTTGCTACACGGGCCAAGAAGTGCTGCAACGCCTGCACAGCCGGGGCCACACCAACCGCACCTGGGTGCAGATTCAACTGCGCGGGCCGGTGTTGATCAGCGAACCCGTGATGAGCGAGCAAAACGAGCGCATTGGCTCGATGACGCAACTCGCGCCGATGCCAGATGACACCCTGTTGGCGGGTGCCTTCCTCAAGAACGATTACGCGATGGTGGGCACCCCGGTGAGGGTGGCGGACCAACTCGGCGAAGTGATCTCCCCCGAGTCACGCCCCTAAATCCCCTTCCCCTGCCCGGGCCGGGGCTGTAGAATGGCGGGCGCATCCATGCTTTTCCGCTCGCTCATTCTGGCGGTGTCACGATGGCGCCCCATCCGGTCAATGGTGACCCGGAGCCGCATTTTCCGTCCCCTCGTGAGTCGCTTCGTCGCCGGGGAAAGTTTGGATTCCGCCATTGCTTCGGCGGAGGCCCTAGCGGCCGAGGGTTTATTCTCCACCCTCGACCTGCTGGGCGAGAACGTGGCGACGGTGGAAGAAGCCGCCCAGGCCCGCGAGGCCTACATCGAGGTGGTGAACCGGATTGCCAAGAGCCCGCACCGCGACCTCATCAACATCAGCATTAAGCTCACCGCGCTGGGGCTGGACCAGGGCGAGGACGTAGCCGAGGCCAACTTTAAGCAACTGCTGGCCGCCGCGCAGCCGCACAACATCTTCGTGCGGGCGGACATGGAAGCCAGCGAGTACACCGAGCGCACCGTCGCGATGATTGAACGGGTGCACGCCGAGTACCCCAACACCGGCACCGTGATGCAGAGCTACCTGAAGCGGCTGGATGGCGACCTGACGCGCTTGCTGGCCCTGCCCACCCGGGTGCGCATTGTGAAGGGCGCCTACCTGGAGCCCGAAACCGTGGCCTACCAAGACAAAGCCGTGGTGGACCAGAAGTACGTGGAAGCCGCCCAGCGCCTGCTGAAGGCCGGCCACTACCCCGCCATTGCCACCCACGACGAGGCGATCATCCAGTCCCTGCGCGGGTTCATTAAGAAGGAAGGCATCGCCAAAGAATCGTTTGAGTGGCAGATGCTGTACGGCATCCGGCGCGATTTGCAGTCGTCGCTGCGGGCGGAAGGGTTCAACGTGCGGGTGTACATCCCCTACGGCGAGCAGTGGTATCCGTACTTCACGCGGCGACTGGCGGAGCGCCCGGCCAACCTCATCTTCATCGCAAAGGCCACCTTCCGAAAGTAGGGGACAGGTATCCTGGCAGGCACATATGGGCCTCCTAGAGAATCTACGTCACAGCTACTTGGTGGAGGGTCTCACGAACGATGAAATCGCCGCCGTAGCCTCGGTGGCCGATGAAATGTCCTTTGCGGCGGATGAGGACATCATCCGCGAGGGCGAACTTGCCACTGAGATTTACGTTTTGCTGGAAGGCAAGGTGCGCGTGACCACTTCGACCGGCGAGATCATTGCCCGGCTTGGCCCCGGGGCCGTGTTCGGTGAGTTAGCCCTGTTCCAGCACGACGATCGCACGGCCACGGTTACGGCGGATACGGCCGCCGTACTGGCGCGGGCTTCGGCTTCGAGCCTGAATGCATTGATCGACTCCAACCCGGGGGCGGGCGTGAAGGTGCTGCGCAACCTGGGCAAGACCCTGTGCCAACGGCTCCGCAGTAGCAACGTGCAGCTCGAAGCCGTCTTGGCTTCGTTGTAACGGCCATGAGGGGGGAAATGCGCCGCGTGGTTCGCGAGATTCCCCCGGGCTACGTGCTGGCCTACGGCCAAGTGGGCCGACGCATGGTGCCCCCACCACCGGCCGCATTGTCGGGCAGATCATCGCCCACGAAACCGACGACATCCCCTGGTGGCGCGTGGTGAATGCGCAGGGTGAGCTCTCGATTGCCCGCCGCGACCCGGTGCTGGCGCAGCGCCAGCGGGCGCACCTGAAGGCCGAGGGGATTGAACTGACCGAAGCCGGGCGGGTGCCGTTGGGCCATTTCTTGCCAGAGGATGAATGAATGAGTAGCAGCTTTGGGCAGATGCTCCGGATCACCACGTTTGGGGAATCGCACGGCGGGGCCGTGGGCGTGGTGCTGGATGGCTTCCCTGCCCGCTTCCCGGTGAGCCTTGAGGTCATTCAGGCGGCATTGGACCGTCGCCGCCCGGGGCAAAGCTCGCTCACCACCCAGCGCCGGGAAAGCGACACGGTGGAAATCCTGAGCGGGGTGCAAGACGGCCTGAGCCTGGGCACGCCCATCGCCCTGATGGTGCGCAACGAAGACCAGCGCCCGCGCGACTACGCCAACATGGCCGACGCCTACCGCCCCAGCCACGCCGACTTCACTTACGATGTCAAATACGGCATTCGGGCGGCCAGCGGGGGCGGGCGCAGCAGTGCCCGCGAGACGGTGGGGCGCGTGGCCGCTGGGGCCCTGGCACAGGCGTGGCTGGCCGCCACCTACGGCGTGGAGATTGTCGCCTGGGTGAGCCAGGTGGGCACGATTTCCACGCGGGTGAATGAAGATACGGTGACGGTGGCCCAGGTGGACGCCAACGACGTGCGATGCCCGCACCCCGAACACGCCGCCGCCATGATTGCGGCCATCGAGGCCGCGCGGCGCGATGGAGACTCTTTAGGCGGGTGCGTGAGTGCTGTCGCCCGGGGTGTGCCGGTGGGCTGGGGCGAACCGATTTTTGACAAGCTCGAAGCGGATCTGGCTAAAGCCATGATGAGCCTGCCCGCTACCAAGGGATTCGAAATCGGAAGCGGTTTTGCCGGCACCCAGATGACGGGGAAATCGCATAACGATGCCTTTGTGAAGGACGAATCCGGGCGCATTGTCACCACCAGCAATCACAGCGGGGGCATCCAGGGGGGCATTAGCAACGGCATGCCCATCCGGGTGCGCGTAGGGTTCAAGCCCGTCGCCACAATCTCAAGCGAACAAGAGACGGTGACGCCGGAAGGTGACGCTACCGTCCTGGCCGCGAAGGGGCGGCACGATCCGTGCGTGCTTCCGCGGGCGGTGCCGATTGTTGAAGCGATGCTGGCGCTGGTGCTTGCGGATCACGCGCTTCGTCACTCGGCTTATTCCCACCTTCCCCATCCGTAGGCGCGGCACTCGGGAAGAGTTCGTCAATCATCCCCTGCCAATACATCTTGTCCTCGGGCAGGCTCAGCGTGAGTTGCTGACGGAGCATGGTTTCGACCTTAGCCTTTTGCTCCGGTTCGACTATGATGACCTCGCGCAAAAGGTCGGCTCCGATACGCTGGACCTCGAAATCTTCGTGCAACAGGGCGTCTTCGATGAAGCTCCAGGCCCCGTTGCGCACAATCCGCTCACTGTTCATCTGGTCGCGGTGGACCTCGAACATGCCTTGCGCGGCCTCATAAGTGAGCGAACTCTCGGCCGCACTTGCATCGGCGGGTAAAGCGGGTTGGAGTCGGGCGGAACCGTTGCTTGAAGTGGTCTCGCCGCAGCCCTGAATCATGATGCCCAAGGTTAAGGTTGCCAACAAGCCCCAAAACGAACGGCTAATTCCTGACTTCAAGGTTGCACTCCGGTTACACTTATATGCCACATGACGGTCGTTTCCGAAGCAAACTCCGGTAGTTCTACACTCGATGGCCGTCTCAAAGCCTCTGGTGTTGACTTCTTTTATGGCACGTTCCAGGCTCTTTACGGGGTCGAACTGACCTGTGAACCCCGCCAGGTAACGGCTCTGATTGGGCCCTCCGGCTGCGGCAAGAGCACATTTTTACGTTGCCTTAACCGTATGAACGACCTGATCGATGGCGCCCGGATGACCGGAACCATCACGTTAGACGACGTGGACATCTACGGACCGGACGTGGACCCCGTCGAACTACGCAAGGTGGTGGGCATGGTGTTCCAAAAGCCCAACCCGTTCCCGATGTCCATCTTCGAGAACATCGCCTACGGCCCCAAGATCCATGGCATGCACAAGGGCAACGACCTGAAGGACCACGTGGAGCAGTGCCTGCGCCGCGCCGCCCTGTGGGACGAGGTGAAGGACAAGCTGAACCAGAGCGCCAATGGCCTGAGTGGGGGCCAGCAGCAGCGGCTGTGCATTGCCCGCACCCTGAGCGTGAACCCGGAAGTCATCCTTATGGACGAGCCGTGCTCGGCGCTGGACCCGATTGCCACCGCCAAGATTGAGGAGTTGATGCTGGAGCTCCGCAAGACGTTCACCATCGTGATCGTCACCCACAACATGCAGCAGGCCCAGCGTGCCAGCGACAAGACGGCGTTTTTCCATCAGGGCAAGATGATTGAAACCGGGCCGACGACGCGCCTGTTTGGCAACCCGCAGAATCAGCTGACCGAGGACTACATTTCGGGTCGGTTTGGCTAAAGCAGGAGAAGACCCCCCGTAGAGGTGCTGGTTTTTGGGACCCGACGTGCGAACAGGGTCCGGAATGCGTCACTCTTGCCAGGGGCGGATCATGCCAGGGCTTGTTTTTGAATCGCCGGACGCGCGGATTGGCCTGCGGGCCAACAAGACGGTCGCGGCTCTCAATTCGCGGGCCTCAGAACGCCTGGGATTAGCCACCGAGAACGTACTGGGCGCGCCGGTGGAGCGCGTCTTCCCTTCCCCCACCCCCAGCGATTGGGGAGCCTGGCAACCCCAAGACCAAGCCGCCAGCCCTCCGATTCAGCTCAGCGACAGCACGTTCCAGTTGGTCCCCACCACGGGCAGCGCCCCCGAACCCGACCAAGAGCCACTCTTTTGGTTCAACTTGGTGCCCTTTGCCGGGGATGCCACCGCGCCTTCCTCACCGCTCGTGGACCTGTGGACGCAGGCCCTGATGGCGATTGAGACCCCGGCGGAATTGTTTGCCATTGTGCGGGCCGGGCACCGCTTGATGCCGGGGACGGCGGGCCTCCTGGCTGCGCTCGACCCTGCGACCCAAACCCTGACCACCGTGGCCAAATGGGGCAGCACTGAAGTCTCCCCCGCGCAGCCCGCCCCGGCGCGAAGTTCGTGGGCGATGCGGCTCGGTCGGCCGGTGGATTCGCTGGACCTCCCAGACGGCTTCACCCAAGGGCACATCGTGGCGGCGTTCGATGAAGCCACATACTGTGTGCCGGTGGTCGCCGGCGGACGGGTCTGGGGCGTGCTCTCCACGCGGCGCCCCGCCCACACCGGGGTAATGCCCGAAGACCACCGCCAGATGCAGGTGGGCATGGCCCGTCGCATCGGCATTGTGTGGGATCGGGTGAGCCGCTACGCGGCGGACGCGGACTAAGGCGGCTTAGTCGGTGAGGCCCAGCGCCCCGCGCATCTGCCGTACCGGGTCATCGTGCGGGTCAATCACCACGCCTTGCCAGCCTCGTTTTTGGGCGGCGGCGACGTTGGCCGCTCCATCATCAAAGAACATGATCTCAGGCCCCTCGAGGGCGAGGGCAAGCTCCACCGTGGCGTAGATGGCGGTATCGGGCTTGTTGAGGCCCAGTTCGTGGCTGGCAAAGTGGTGGTGCAGGGCGGCAATGGCGGGATAGTGATCGACCGAAGTGAGAAAGGGCCAGTGCAGGGCGCTCGTGTTACTCAGGCACGCCGTGACGAGGCCTAGTGCTTGCAACGTATCCACCAGCTCCTTGCTTCCCGGGTACGGGTCGCTGAGGATGGCCATGTGGAGTTGCTGGGCTTCTTCTGCCCCCGTTAGGCCCTGCCGCGCGGCCAGGCGTTGCAGATATTCCGCTTCACCGATCTCTGCGCCTTGGTAGGCGGTGAGGTCAGGGTCTTTGCCGAGGGCCAGGTCTTCACGGACGCTGAGGCCGCATTGCCGCGCCGCCGCGCCCCACGAATGATTGATCTGCACGAGGACACCCCCCAGGTCAAAAACCACAGCGCGCAAAGAACTCACTCTAAGAATGTACTCTCTGCAACGATTTCCCCTGAAGTCCGGCCGTCCAAGGTCCGATGATTTTTACGGGGAGTCACATAGGTGGACGTTTCACAAGTTCTATTCGCGGTCGGCGGAGCGACCGTTGGCGCCAGTCTCACGGCCGTAATTGCCTTCAAACTTGGGCAAAGTCGGTGGCAACGCCTGGCCCATCCCTTTGAGCGAGCCCACCTGGCCAACCCTGATGAGCTTTCGGCCACGCCGCAGGCATTCTTTGATCGCTGGCAGGCCGTGATGGCCGAGCTGAGCAATCAGACGCAGAAGTTCAGCACCCTTTCGTTTAAGGACTCGATCCCGCCAGGACAGAGCCTCATCAGCCTGCGATTGGCGCACGCTTCCGAGCGGATCCGAGTGCAAATGGCCCGCATTTCAAACCACGAGGCCTTTATTAACGACCACGCGGTGGAAGTGCAAGGGCTCTCGCAATCCCTGCAAGAAGTGGCGCAGCGACTGAGCGCATCGGCCGATCTGGCCACGATTCTCGGGGAAGAAGCCTCGGTAGCGTCTCAGGAGGAACTGGAGCGAGGCGGACGCTTGGCGCAATTGGCCAGCGAGCACCACGAGCAGTTCCACCGCATCGTTTCGGAGTTGAACGAGAAAGTCCAGGGTTGCCCAGAGCAAACAGGCAAGCTCGACGACTTTGTCGGATTTCTCGATAAGTTTACCTACGATGACGAACTGGCCAACCTGCTGAACGAAGTCAAGCAGCATCTGATGGAGCTCACGCGCATCATCGGCGAGCAAGAGCTTGTGGTGACCAAAAACGAGACGATGCTGGGCAAAGTGCGCAAGATTGCGCGTCAGTGCAGGCTCCTCAGCTTCAACGCCGCAATTGAGAGCTCACGCAACGGCGCCAATGGCTTGGCCTTCTCCGTGGTTGCCAATGAGATTCGCGAACTGGCCGAAGCCACCGAGATTGCCACGAACGAGATGGAATCCCTCTCCGCCCTGCTCCGCAGCGGATTTGAATCCATGATCCGGCAGAGCAAGGAGGTGGTGGGGTCGTTGGCGAGCATCATGCTCGTCGCCGACGAAAATGTCCAGCGGGTCCACGATTTCTTGGCGCAAAGCCAAGAAATGCGGGCATTCATCCTGGCCGGCCAGGAGCAACTGGCGACGACTGGCAAAGCCATGCTGAAAATCTCGGACGAGACAGACGCCTTTGCGGACCAAACGGTGCGGGATGCTTCGCTCACGGCCCGGCTTGTGGCCAAGGCCGACGAGATGGCCGCGCAACTCAACGAACTGCGACAAGACATCCCGGCGATTTTTGACAAGATTCAGGCTTCCGACCGGCTGATCCAGGATATCCGCGCGGCGGATGCGGAACTGCAAACCACGCTCAATGAAGCGAAGTTTGAGCGCCGCTCGGCCCGCCGCAATCAGGAAGATCGCGCGAAGCAACGCGCCCAGCGCGCCGCCTAGCTCCACTCGCGGCCATTGTCGGACTCGTAGCTCCGAAGCACGCCCTCTTGCACCACCCACAGGTGTAGGCGGCGTTCTCCGTTTTGTCCGCGCGGGCCTTCGGCGACGGCCAGGCCAACCGTATCAACCGGGCCAATGGACGGAAGTGACGTGGGGCCGAAAAGTATCTCGCCCCTCCGGTCGGTGATGTGGCCCACAACGCTACCCGTCGCCTCCCCTTCGATCCAATACACAAATCGGAGGCCATCGGGGCTGATCCACGCCGCCGGAAACTGGGCATCGGTGCCGGAACTGATGATTTGACCCTGCGGGTTTTCGTTGGGATTCATGGTTGCAAAGTGAATCTGCCCGACCTGGCTCCACCAGAGGCCGAGCGGGGCATCGAGCTTAGTGGCGAGCCAGCGTACGGCCGCTGAGTGGGCGTCTTCGCCCGTGTCCCATTCGGCTAACGGTTGCGTGCGGCGGTCGGCGATGCCGAGCCAGAGCGTGCCCTCCCGGGCAAAGGCGTGCGCCCAGCGGCCGTCGGGGTGGAGATCGGCGGCCACGATGGTGCCGGGCAGTTCTTTGAGCCCCGTGAGGCCGAAGGCGCCATTCCAAGGGCGCATCCGAGCTTGGTCCGCGTTGCCGATTCGCCAGCGGTATTGCGCGGGCTCGTTGTGGTCCAGCGGCATACGATGCTCTCGCACGTACCACCCCGGAACCCCGGGCGCATGGGGGGCGAGCACGTCTTGGCCGTCGGGGTTGTGCAGCGAGAACGGCTGGTTCGCCACGTAGATGCGGGGTTCCACCGCGCCCACCATCACGCCTTGCTCGTAGGGGCCGGTCGGGTTTCCGTCTGCATCGCGTGCTCGCACGGGCCAGAGCGCGAGTGGAGGCAACTCAGAGGCGGTGTTCACCAGGGCCCAGGCGAGTTCGTTGGCGCCGGAGTTGGCCCAAGGAAACGCCAGGCTATTGCGCTCCACTTGCCCTCTCGCTTGGCCCTCGTAATCGTCATAGAGTTCGCCACACTCGGCATCTAGATTTTCCTCCGAGTGCACGCCCTCGGCCAGCACGCGCCGCGTGGCCAAGGCGTCAAGAACGCTGCTTGTGAACCCCGCGCCATTCACCGTCGGCGGGTTTTGCCAGCCTTGGTCGTACCAATCCCACAGCCCATGCCCCACTCCTGGCCCGAGCGGCCAGAACCACGCCCCCGAGTGCCCGGTGAAGTTGAACCACGTGGGGGCCTCGGCGGCGCGGTGGGCGATGGGATAGGCGATAACAATGGGGCCAGGCGGGTCGGTGGGCGTGATCTCGAAGACCAAGTGCGACATACGCCGCCCACTGATGAGGGGGAAGGCGATCGCCGCTTCGGGGTCGGCCATAAGGGGAATGGAGCGACCTGCCGGGCGCAGATCGACGCCCTGATCGTTCGTGATGCCCGCGCCGTGATCGAGTCCCCAAGTTCCGGCATCGATGGCATCGGTGCCCTTGAGCAGCCGGAAACAGCCCGGCTCAACGGGGTCGCCCTCGTTCCACCAAACCGGTTCGGTCATTTCGGGGCTCAGGCGCCCTAGACGGACCGAGTCGATACCCGCTCCCGACCAATCCACCTCCACATCCTGGGCGGTGGCGGGGGCCATAAAAGGCGGCGAGGTGAGGTTGGCCCACTCGAGATTCACCCGAACGGGCTCCGGACCAGCCGGAGTGACTTCCACCCCCAGCGGGGTGAGGGCAAAAGTTCCGCCCTCGGCCGACCATCGCTCACTGCCTGCCAGCGAGAACGCCACCGGTACGCCCATCGGGGCGCGCCGCATTTGCCACCGGGAGGCCCCCACCCACCGCTTCCCGCCCAGGTAGCCATCCGTAAAAGGGGTGAAGGCCGAAGCCATGAGCGGGCACGTAGTGAGCGAGTTGCGTGTCCTCGTCTGCTCACTCGGGAGCAGGGCCGGGTGCATAAGATGCTGCGCCCGCACCGGCTCCCAGTACAGCCGGGGATCGGTGGGCGAGTTTTCCACAGGCCACGGGGAAAAGTGGTGGAAAACGCTCCAGTGAGGGTGAATCCATGTGGAAAAGTAGCGCACCAAGGGGTCGGCATGCCTCCAGGCGGGCTCCATCTCGGGGTTCTCTGCCACCCTATCCACACGAATCGGAAACACCACTGACTCCCCCGCGTAGCTCCCCGCCACGTAGGCCGGGTCAAAGGTGCAGTCGCTCTCCGGGTTGGTGGCCAGCACATCCACCCGGGCCGCCACGCAGGGGGCCAAGGGTTCCGGGTCAAAGATCTCCCGCTCCAGAGCGTGGGGGTTGGTTCGCAGCACGCTTAGCCGCACCCCCTGCCGCGCATGGGTGATGTCGGTCTGGATCGTGCGGATGAGGTTGGGGTTTTGCGTATTCAGTTGGTGCGGCCCCTCGGCGCGGTCACTGCTTCGCTCCAGCGTGACCTGCGGGAACCCCGCCCGCTGCACCAACAGGGCAAAGTCGGGGTTCAGGCGATGGATTGACCGGGGTAGTGCGGGCACCAATTGCACCCGGCCCCGGGTGGACCTTGCCGCCAGCCTCGCCGGGCCGCTCATGGTGCCGGGTACGCAGGTGCGCTCGGCTTCGGCCTCGATTTGCATCCGAAGAAGATCCCCCCAGGAGCGGGTCGCAATGACAATGCCTCCCGCATCCCCTTCGGGCGTCTCGAAACCTGGCAGCCGCACGGGCAAATCCCGCCAAGCCCCATCCGTGTCAAATCGCCAACCCCCCGAGACCAATTGATCCAGAGCCAAAGTCCAGGCGTACTCCCCGGGGCCGGTGTAGCCACTGCCGCCGTTCCCTCCCGAGATGATGGGCGGCAAACCCACCAGGGGGATGTAGCCCGGGCCGCACCCGGTACTGAGTTCATCCAGCCCGGGCAGGGTGAGCCATGGCTCATCATTGGCTACCAGTTCGAGACTCTCCACGGCCAGCCGGAACTGGCCCGTGTTCTCTCGGGCATACAGCCGCACTCCGTGCAGTACCAGACTCAAACTCACCGATGTCCGGACGCCCGCGCCGCCGATCACATGCCCACCGATGGGAGCATGCGGACCCTCGTAGCGGGCCTGCCACTGCCCTCCCCCGGCGGTGCCGCTGGCCACACTGAGGGCAAATCCGGGGGCAATGTTCTGCACGCTGATGACGCTCTCGGTGCGCAGCTGGGCGTCGTGTTGCCAGTTCAGCGGCCCGGTGCCCGCGGCGGCCACATCGGCGGTGCTTGCCGCCCGGAATTCCAGCCGATCCCAGGCGGCGAGGCGTCCGTTCACCGGCATCGGATTAGAACAAAGCTCCCGGCGCGAAGGTCGAGAGGATGAGCGGCCCGGTAAGCGTCGTGCCCGTGGACATCACCCGCACAATTGGCACCGGCCACGGAGTGTGGGCGGGCCAGGTGGTGGGGATATCCACGGTTTCGCCGCGCCAGGTCAGCACCCGCACGGCATCACTCGTCACGGACTTCGCCACGGTCGCTCCGAACGGGAAATCCTGGTCACTTGCCACCGCCGCCAGCACCGTGGAGCCCATCGCAGCCCCTACCGTCGCGCCACATGGCTCACCCACCAGGGCGCGGGCCATCACGCCCGCCAGGCGCGCATAGCCGATGCGGTTGAAGTGGGTGTTGTCGCTGGGCAAGTACCACAGGTTGGACCATCCCACCCGCAGCAGGTCGTGGCTGCCCGCGTAGACGACCGCGCGGCCCAGGTTTTGCTGGTCGCGCACGGCATCCTTGTGGCCTTGCACCACGGGCTCCATCACGCTATCCACCAGCCAGTTTTCGCTGGACTTTTGCGGCGGGCGGCTGACGCTGAGCACCCGCAAGGTTTCATCGGCAAAGGCCTCCGAGAACCATGCGTTGAAATCCGCCCGCGCCCCCGCTCGATCTTGCCCCGGAGGGCTGTTGGTGCCCGCCACTAGGATGATGAGATCGGGGCGGAAAGTGGCCACCCGCGCCCGCACGATGCTGGTGAGCTGGGCCACGGTGTTGCCGCCGTAGCCCTCGTGCCGCCAGTCGCGGACGTATTCGCCGAGGTCGTCGGGGTTCGAGGTCTGGCTGCCCACGTACTCCCAGTTGCTGTAGCCCCAAGCGCTCATGATGCGCTTGAGCGGGCTACGCCAGCCACTGGTGCCGCCAGTACCGGCCGTGAGGCTGTCGCCCATGGCCATGACGCGCACCACGCGTCCTTCTTGGAATCGGGTTTTGAGATCGGTTGCGTAAATGTTCATGCAGGATTAGTTGAGGGTTTGCGCGCGGCGGGCGGGGCGGCGAGCCAGGTCGGCTCCCCCTCGGCGCACGGCGCGGCGTTCGGTCGAATGCAGCGAGCGGCGGCGGCCCAAATCGGCCAGCCGCACCAGAGGTCGGTAGTTCATTGCGAGTTGATTTCGAGGCTGTCCACGGCCTCGGCGGTATAGAGCGCGTCGCGCCAGTGCGAGTCCGGTTCTTCGCGCGTGAAGGTGCAGCCGAAGGCCCGGATGCGCCACCAGCCGCGCCCTTCCAGTTCCACTACATCGCCGCGCCACAGGGGCCGGCCATCGAGGGCCAGGAGCAAGTCGCTACGGAATTCGCACATCTGCCGGGGGCGGCTCATCCGCCGAAACAAGCGGCGAGCGGCTTCTTCCACGGCGCTAGTTGAGCTCAAAACGGGGTCAATCAGGGCGTAACGCCGGCGGGTGCCCAGCCAATTGAGCGGCCGTTGCTCGGGGGCCAGGGTGGGGTCCTGCGAGGCCGCATCGCGCTGCCCCGCCTGCAAGATCTGCTCCCGCACCGGGTCCCAGCCCGTGACCTGCACTTCGTTGGCATCCGGCTCGATCCATCGTTGCTGAAACGCGCGATACACCAGCGTCGCCGCCTCCCCCTCCCGGGCTTCGGCCAGGGTGAGGACGGGGGTAGTGGGCAGATCTTCGGGCGCGAGGGCGAACCACTCCGGTTCTCCTGATGCGCGGGGCCGGAACCCCCACCACCAATCGGCGGCATAAGTCTCCAGCAGCCGGGCGATCCAGTCGGTGGCGGCGTCGCCCCGCTCGATCAAGGCGGGCCACCGGGCCGCCCCGTCATTCGGCAACCGGAAGTCCGTCGCCGAAATCACGCGCGGGCCCGTCCAGCCGCTGGCATCCAGCAAGAATTCCAGCGCCTCGGTCAGGGTCAGGCCATCCAGCGCACAAGGTTCGGCGAAGGTCGCCTCGCTCAGCCGCGCCCAGGCGTCGCTGGCCGCGATTTGCGCCCGGTCCGCCCCGGCAAAAGGTGTGAAGTGCTCCCCGTATTCGGTCTGCACGCCGTCCAGTGCCAGGGTGGAGCCCAGGTTCACGCGCACCGGCCGGTGCGTTGTGCTCAGTCGCCGCCCGGTTTGGGCTTCCCACGCCGCCGGGTCGCGAGCCGTCCAATCGAAACTCACCCGGCGCGGGTCGTCGGGCACGCTCAGGGCCGCGCCCAGGGCTTCCCCCGTCACGTCCAGCGTGGCCGCCGGCGTAAAGTCATTTTGCGCGGCGTAGGCCAGGCTCACCCCCCGCACCATCGGCGTCACCAGCGGGCTAGGCGAAGCGAAGTCCATGCGCAGACGCACCCGGGCCGTCACCCCGTCGGGGGCCCACGGGTTGCCATCTTCATCGGCCAGCGAAACATCCACGGTGCCCGGCCCCGCCCCAAAGAGGCGGTAGGGCAAGCCATCCCCCGGCCAACCGTCGTGGTCGAACGGCATCGGCGTTTCGCCAATCTGCGGCGGCTCACTCAGCTGTTGCCGCACCGTGTACGCAAAGCCCGACGTGGCAAACCGCAGGGGCGCAAGTTGCACCTGCACCGCCCCGTGCGGCACCTGGAACCACACCGGCCCGGCGGGGGTCACCGGCTCCGCATCCCCCTCGCTCAGCACATACGAGAACCCGTTTCCGGCGAGGGCATAGACCAGAAGCTCCTCGCCCCGCATCGGGATCAGCATCACCTGGAACACCTGCCCGGTCCTCACGTCTCCCGCCCGCGCCCCGCTGATGCGCCCGTAGTGCACCGCGCGGCCATCCCGCCACACTTCGGTGGTGCCGTCGCTCCAGAACACCAGCCCCGTCCCGGCCGTGAGGTCGCCGGTGGCGCTCCACCCCACGCGCACGGCTTCGTACCGCTCCCCGCTCCCGTAGGCAAACCACGCCAGCCACAGGCCTTCGTTGGCGCCCATCGGGGCCAGGCTCGTTCCGCCCCGCGCGGCGTTGGCATCCACGCGCCCCATCCAGGGGCCCCGGCCGCTCTGGTCGTAGCGGTTTTCCCACCCCGGCCCGAGGTCAAAGTCGGCAGTGCTCCACTTCGCGTTCGCGCCGGTGTCGTCCGTGTACCACGCATCCCGCAAGGGTTGGGGTCGCAGCATCAGGGTGTGCGTGATGGGGTCGAGCCAGGTGCCCGCGAAGGCAGCCCCGTCCAGTTCCCCCGCCAGTTCCAGGCCGTTGGCGGCCAGGCTCAGTAGGGGGCGGGCGACGCGGGTTTGGGCGTGATCCAGGGCAATGCTTAGGGCCAAGTCGCCTCTTGGCGGGCGGCCTGGATCCAGCGCGCGGCCTCTTGCGCCACCAGTTCCCGCAGCGTCGCCGCCACGTTGTCAAAGGCATCGCGGCCGGTGCGCCGCACGGTGAATGAGGCCATCTCCACCGGGGTGAGGCCGGGCGCATTCGGTCGGCCCATAACGTCTTCTTCCGGGGCTTCACTCTGGCCCCAGTGCGCCGCGTCCTCCGGCATCTCCCACTGCTCGGTAGCGGTGGGCACGCGGGGCACCGCCGGGGGCTCGGCGCGCGGCGCGGCAGGCCGAGGCGCCGGCGTCAAAGGGTCAGGTTCGCCCTGGCGCTCTAGCGCCGGTGTCGTCTCCGGCGTCGGTCTCTCATGGGGTTGCGGCTTGGGGTCCTCGGCCGGCGGGTCCGGGATGTAGTAGATCCCGGGGTCATCCGTCGGCAGCCATTCGCTTTCGTCCGGCTCGCGGGCCGAGCGCATCGCGGGCTCGTCCGAGTCCCCCGGCCACCACCACAGGCCCTCACTCACCGGCCCACGCCTCCCAGGCTGCCGTGAGGCTCGCTCGGCTCACCCGCTCAACCAAGGCATCGAACAACACCCCGGCCGAAGCCGCCATATCCAGCGCGGACTCCACCGTAAGCGGCATCGACGCGCACAATTCCGCCAGCAAGAACGCCTCGTAGATCACACGCGGCGAAAACGGCAATTCCGGCCCCGCCTCGCGCACAAACGCCTCCGCCTCGGCCCGCAAGGCGCGGACCTCATCCACATGGGCGCAAGTGTGAAACTCCCACCGCCGCCCGCCTAAGGAGAACGCAATCAAACGGTGGCCTCCGCCGAGACTGGCCCCTGGCTTCGCCAGCCATACTCGGTCTGCACCAGCTTCCCTTCGCGTACCCGGAAGGCAAAGTGCTCCCATACAAAATTGCCCGAGTAGGTTTGTCCTCCGCTGGCGCGGCTGGTGATTTCCATCGCGACCCGGGCCTCGGGTTGGCTCATCGCCCGGGCCAGCAGGCTGGCGGTGCCCGTGGGCGAAGTGGGATACGCGCCCGTATCCGGCCCCACGCCACCCAGCTCGGCTCGCACCACCTGGATGTCGCCCATCGTCCAGCGGTGCTCCCACTGGGTCAGCGCCATCGGCAGGCTCACGGTCACCCCGTTGATCTCCATCACCAGGTCCACCAGCGCATTGGTCAGTGCCCCGTGCGAGGCCGCCGCCAGCGGCACCGCCGTCACCGGCACCGCCAGCTCCAATTGGGCGCTAAAATCACGCTCCACCAGCACCGGCCAGCGCCAGGCATCGCCCACGCCGCTACCTTCGGCGTGGTCAAATTCGCCGCGCACCGTGCCTCGCCGGAGGTGAGCCCGCAGGGGCGCACCCCCCACTTGTAACTGCGACACATCCAGGTGGCTCACCCGGAACGGAGCCGTGCCCAGGCTGGTCACCAGGGCCGCCACACGGGCCTCTCGTTTCACCGGTTGGGCCGTGCGCGCACTTCGCGTCAGGGGTCGCCCGTCTTCGGTGGTGGTCATCACCTGATACCGCGCCCCTTGCACCGTCGCCAGCAAACTCTCGCTCGCGACATCAAACACCGAAAGATCCCAACCGGTCGCCCGGTCACTCATTCTTCATTCACCTCGTTCAATGGGGGGCGGTGGGCCGTAACTCGGCACCGAAAGTGCACCGTCACGCCCGTGCGGGATTCCCGCGCATCGCCCCGGCGCGGGTGCAAGTCAATCTGCGGCACGTGCGCCAACACGATGCCCGGCAAGGCCAAGAGCGCCTCGCGGAGAACATGCGCGCGGTCCAGTGCCACGGCATCGGCGTTCAAGTCTTCGCGGGGCCACAGCCCGCGGATTGCCCACGCCCAATGGCCAGCATCGGCGGTGGGAGTTTCCGGGTCGTATTTCACTTCGGTCAGTAGCACTTGCGCCAAAGGGATGGCTCCCTCGGCATCGGCCACCTCGGCGGCCTGGGTGCGGATGCGGATCGGCCCCCAGGCCGCTTCCACCGCCGCTACGAGCGCCGCCCGGAGGCTGATGTAAGTCGCCATCATGCGGTTTGCAACTCCACGGTGGCGTGGGCCAGGATCGGCTCAGCATCGTGCACTACCGGCTCCGACACCACCATCCATTGCTGGTCGCCGTGCTGAATCCAGTCCCCACTGCGGAGGGGAGCCAAATCGGCAATCTCGCCGCGCAGGATCGCTCGCTGTTCCGTCGTTACTTGCCCGGGTTCCACCGCAGCTTGAGGCTGAAACCCATCCAAATGAGCTGCAAACGAACCCATCAGCACTCGCTCATGGCCCACCACCAGCGTGCCTTCCAGCACCTCGCCCAGCCGAAACCACTGCACCCAATGCGGCCGCAACGGCAGCGGCATCAGACGCGCACCCGCCGGTACCTCTGCACCGCCGCCTCGCCCCGCTCTTGCAAGAAATCGCTCAGCGTGGCCGCGTCGCCGCGCTTGAGCGTCACCGAACCTTGCCGCACCTCACGCCACGCTCCGGGCTGGGCTTGTTCGCTCATCAGCACCCGCGCCGCCGCGCGGTCCAGCACCGCCATCCAGGCGTCCATTGGGATGGTCACGCCATAGCCGCGCCGGCCTTCCACCTCAATCGGGGCTCGCCCCTGCACGGGGATGCCCCATTGCAGCCAGGTGTAGGGCCGCCCGTGGGCGGGAGCCCCACTGGGTTCCAGCCAGTAATCCTCGCCCGGCGTCAGCGTCCGCCCCGCCCAGCGCACCGCATCCACGCTCACGTAGCCGCCGTTCAGGTCTTGCCACACCATGCCGGAGGGCACCAGGGTCTGCACACTGGCGGCGGTCTCCGCCAAAAAGGGGTTCCACCCCGTCTCGCTTTCCCAGCGCTGAACTTCCGCCTCCATGCGGTCGGTCAGCGAGGGTGACCCCGGGGGTGTTTCCACCCCCAGGGTCTGCAAATAGGCACCGAGTTCGGCCCCGGTCGGCCAATTCGCCTTCCCCGCCATCCGTTAGAGGCCGGTTACCGTACAGGCCGCCGCATCACGGAAGCTGGCCAAAGCCGCCCGCAGGTGGGCGCGCACCGTCAGCACGTTCTTGGCGAACGTATCCGTGTGCGATTCGCTCACCGCCATCGTGATGCCCTGGCGGATGACCAACCCGAAGTACTGCGTATCCATCACCAGCGCCGTGCCGACCGGCAGAGCTTCGTTGAGGGCAATCGAGACCCCCATCAGGCGCGTCGTCATCTCGTCGCTGGGGTGCCCCATCACGTATTGGCCATCGGTGGTGCGGGCCAGCACCAGCTTCAGGTAGTCGGCCGGGTTCAGCAGGATCAAGTTGGGCACCGCGCCCCCATTGCCGACGCCGCTGCGGCGAACCTTGTCCATCCCCTTGGCCAGCGCGTCAATGATCGGGTCGGCGCCCTTGGCCTGGGTTTGGATACCCGGCAGGTTCAGCAAGCCCGTGAGGTTGGGCGCGTTGCCGTCCCCGCTCAAGCACTGCGAATCCAGCACCTGCCGCAGCATCAGGCTCAGCCGCTGCTCGATGAGGGCGCGCACGCCGGGTTCGTCTTCCAGTTGCTCTTCGGTCACCGGCAGCACCACGCCCAGGCGGCGGATCGGCACCGTCACCTCGGCAAAGGTCAGCGTGGCCTCGTCCAGCGCCGCATTCTCACCCTTGGTGCCAGCGGCATTGGTGAACACGCTCTCCCGCATGAGCTTAAAGGCGTTCTGCTGCGTGGGGATGACCGGGAGAAAGTCCACCAATTGCGGCGGGCGCTGCACGCTGGGCACCAGATAGCCGCTGCGCAGCACTTCCGGCGGCATGCCCGCAGTTGTGGTCATCGTCGCTTTGGCTTCCAGGGCGCGGCGGGTGTCCACCGCCAGTTCCACCTCCGGCATATGGCGGCTGCCTCGGTTTTGCCAGGATTCACTGGCGAAGAGGGCGTCGGCCAGCCCCTTTTGCTCCAGCGGCAGGGTGGCGGCAGACGAAACGTTGAGGCGGCCGCTCGGGGCGGCGATTTGAGGGTTATCCATAGGGAGTTGAGGGGTGCGGGGCGCTTCCTCCCGCTCGTTTTTCACGGCCAGCACCTGGGCTTCCGGGTGGGCCGGCATGGTCACAATCGAAACTTCCCGGACTTCGAGGGCCCGGATGCGGCGGCGGGCTTGGGGGTCCGGGCTGGGCTCGCTGGCTAGCACGCAGTAGCCAATGCTGAGGCCCACTTTCTTGCCTCTTTGCAGGCGCTCTTGCACCACGGTTTGGGCTTGCTGCGCGGCGGGCGTGGTGTGGAACCGCATCCGCACAAAGAGACCCTTAGCGTCTTCCTTGGCCTCCTCGATAGTTGCCACGGGGAGCTCGGACCAGTCGTGGCCCACCGCGCCAAAGCCCTCTTGCGTCAAAGCATCCAAGTTGCGGTAGGCGCCGGGGAGGATGATGTCCCCCACTCGATCCGGGCCACCGAGGACGGAAGCGTAGCCTTCCAGTACGCCCTCTAGCGATGGCGTGTCAAGGGGCTGGTCCGGCAAATCGGGGATAAAACTGAGTTCAACGCGCGAGTTATCCCCACGTTTATCCAAAGTTATCCACACCCCGATTGAGAACCGCTCGGCCCTCGTCCGCCGTCCACAGCCCGACTTGAACGTTCTCTCGCACCCGCGCGTGGCGGTCGCTTTCGTCCTCCTGCAAGGCCCGCACGTCGCGCAGGTCAAACTCGGCCTGGGCGGGCGGGTCAAACTCCGGCATGAGCTGATCGGTGATCTGCTCCGCCACCAGCCGCCACTTCGGAATCAAGAACGACTCCACCGCCGCCTCCCGCGCTTCGCGGAAGTTGCTAAATGTGGCGTGCTCCATGCCCGAACCCAGCCCCAGCACCAGCGCCGAGACGCCCAACAGGGCCGTGATTCGCTCTTCAGGCAGGCGCACCAGCCGGTCCAGGCTCATCTGCTCGGGGCTGAACCCCAGCGGAGTCACATCCAGCGGGATGGTGGGAAACACCACTCCACCCGCTTGGTCACCCGCCGTCGCCTGGGTCAGCAAGCGCTTGGTTTCGTGCACAAAGTGGTCGGTGATCGCCCCGGCGTCGCCCGCGTCTCGCACCGTCACCAGGAGGCTGGGGGCCGGCGCGCGCATCAGTGCCCGGTGGTATTGCGCCACCTCGTTATCGGTGCGAATCTCACACTCAATCGCCCGCAAGGGCGACTGCCCCCGCAGGGGATTCTCCGGGTCAATCCCGTCCATAAAGTGCAGCACGTCGCCGGGGGTCATCCACACTTCCCCGCCGCTGGTGGCCACCCGGTACCCGGCCAGGCGGTGGCTGGTGCCGGGCATCGCCACCGGCGTCACACTCGCCGAAGGCCACCAATCTAAGCCGATCACCTGGCCCGTCTCGTCGCGGACCTTGTGCAGATAGGCGTTGCCATCCAGCACCAGGTCCATCACCAGGGCCTGCCGGATCTGTCGCCCCGAGACCTTGCTCGGTTCGCCCAGCCGCGCGTGCGGCCGCTGCAGCAGCAAAGCCGCCGGGTGGTGGTCGTCCCATTGTCCATCCCGGCGCACCCGCAAGGGGGGCTCGGTGAACGTGCGCATGGCCCACTGGACCACCGCCATCACGATCGAATTCGTCTCAGCATCGCGCCGAGAGCGTGGGGGCAAAGGCAGCACCGCCCCGCCGGCAATACGCGCCGGGCTCGGGTTTGGTGGGCTCTCCGCCCCGGCCCCGAAGGGCCATTTCCATTTCTTCATTTCTTGGTTCATCAGGTGCCCGTCAAGTCACCCGGGCGGGCCGCTTGAGGGCCTGGGCGGCCAGGGCCAGCGCGCATACGCAGTCATCGTGGCCGTGGGGCGGGCCCTCCATCACCACCCGGCCGCTGGCGGACGTGCGGTAGGCAAAGCTCTCCAGTTCGGCGGTTTGCACGGGCACATCCATCAGGCGCAACCCTTGCCGCTCAAAGCGCAGCGCCAGCCGCTCCATCATCGTCGCCTTGCTCTCGGCGGTGAACACCACTGGGCGCACTCGCACGCCCTGCTCTTTCAGCAGTTCGCACACCGGGTCGCCCAGGCCCGTGCTGTCCACGTGGGCTACGGCATCGTAGGCGTGGGCCAGTTCGGCCAGGCGAAGGGCCGTCACCGTCCAGGTTTGTCCGCGCCAACGCCGCCAGGCCACCTGCCGCCCGTTCGGGTCCAGCACCGTGGCCACCGTCCAGTCGTGGTGGCGGCCCAGGTCCACGCCCATCACGTAGCTTTGGGTGGGGTCCGGCGGGTCGTCGCCGGTTCGGCCTGCATCCACCGCTTCGCGCACCCCGCCGAACACGGCCCCCTCCTCATCGGCGAACTCGGCCAGATACTCCTGCCGAAACGCCCGCTCCGAGAGGTCGCCCCGCGCCGCTTCAATCTCCGCCGCCGGAAGGTGGGGGTTCTCGGCGCTAGGGGCGTGAAACGAAGCCCACCCTTCCCCCTCTTGCGAGAACAGAGCAAAGAAGTCCCCCCGCCCCCGTGGCGTGCTGAGGAAAGCCGCCTGCCCTGCGTCGTCGGTCAGCGTCGGGCGGATGGTTTCGGCCCACACCCGGGCGAGATCACGCACGATGGCGGCCTCGTCCACCAGGGCCAGGGCCAGTCTCCGGCCCCGCCCCGCATCCGGGTCGTCGAAGCTAAAGAACGAGATCGAACCGCCCGTAATCAGGTCGATCCGGCGCTCATCTTCGCTCATCCGCCGCGCCACCGGGGCCAGGGTTTGCCGCAGGGTCCGCCACGGCTCGCTCAAAAAGCGATACGTCGGCCCAAACCACCCCACCGGCCGCCCCGCCAGGGCCGCTTGCACGCTCAGGTGTTCCCCCAGCGTCGTCTTGCCCCAGCGCCGCCCGCACGCCAGTACGCGGAACCGGGCGTGGCTATCCAACACCCGCCGCTGCCCGGCATGGGGGCGCGGCAACGAAAGCACAATCCGGTCATCACTCGTCCCGATACACCACCTCAATCGTGGTGGGCGTCGGGGCCTCGGTGGGGGCGGGTTCGAGGCGGCTCACCAGTTCCTTCAGTGCCGTCGGGTTGCCCGCCAGGGCACTCTCAATGAAGGTGCGAATCACCTCCCGGGCCAGCCGATAGTCGTCGGCTCGAAGGGCTTCGCGCAGCAAGTCCACATCCGCTCCCGCCGGCAGCGTCCGCGTGCGGCGTCGCGCCATGGGCTCAGGTCAGGGGTTCCAGGCCCAGTGCGGCCAGCACTCCGGCCATCGCCCCGGCCACCCAGCGGCGCCCGGCCAGGCTCCAATCGAAGGCGCCCGGGGTGCGGGTCCAGGCGTGCAGGTCAACGACGATGGCGGACACCAGCCCGCCCAGGGCACCGGCCCCGATCTTGTTCATGTTCATATTGTGTTGGTGGCTATTCCAGCCGGTCGCTCAGCCGCTCGACGGCCAATTTCAGGCCCTCCAGCGTGGCGCGGAATTCGGTCAGCAGATGGATGAGGGCACTTCGGTCGGCACTCCAGGCCTTCACGACCTGCCACATGAGGAAGCCCGCCATGATGGCCGTGGGGCCGTGCACCGAGAGCGCCGCTAAGAGGGCGTCCACTTGGCCTCGGTGAGCTTGATCACCTTCAGTTGGGGCGTCCACAAGCGTTGCCGACGGTAGACGCCATCGCCTTCGCGGCTCCCCGCATCGTTGGTGTTGCCCTCAATCGTCTCGGCCAGCCAGCCCCGCGCCGTGCGGCGCATGCGCACAATGAAGCCGATATGGCCCCGCCATGCCGCCCGGTCGCACCAGGCAAAGAGGTCTCCCCGCCGGGCTTGAGCCGGGTCGGCCGTGACTCGAAAGCGGCTGCCGTGCACCCAGTGGCACACCGAGGCGGAGTTGCGCGGCAGTTGCCCGCGCTCCGCCCCCGCTTGCAAGAGCTGATAGGTGACGAAGGCCGCGCACCAGGGTGCGCCAGGCTGGAGCCCGCAAGCGGCCAAGTACTGGTCGATGTGGGGGCCTGAGTTCCGACCGGATTCCCGCACCCGCAAAGTGTCAGCGGCATGGGCGGCCAATAGTAAAGCCCGCTCGGGAATCATAAAGGTGGCCCATTCCGAGGCCGAATAGCCCGGCACGGGCGCTCGTTCCGCATTTTGCATGGGGTCATCACGCGGGTCCTATGCCCGCGCCAATGTTCTTTAAAGGCCGAACGCCAGGGTTTGTGACCAGCCCCACGAAGACCTGCCTCCACCCCTGGGTTGTCCTTGAATTGCTTACATTTCTTTCCCCCAACCCGTAGAAATGCGGTAAGAACAACGCGGGGGGTGATGCGTTTGCTCCTCCGCTTCGTCTGAGGTTGAAATCATGCTTGTGTCTTGCCTTCTTCTGGTCCAGCATTCGGCACTGGCCAGCCGGACCTTGCCCCCTGAACCCCAAGCCAAACTGGCCGCCTCGGTCAACGCCTACCGGCAGGCCAAGTCTCTTAGTCCCCTCGCGCTCAACGAGAACCTCAATCAGGCCGCCCAGGCCATGGCCGAAGACCTCGCCCGCACCGGTGACCTTGATCACGTGGACTCTCGGGGCCGCCAGTTGCGCACCCGCGTGGAGGCTGCGGGATACCAAAACTGGCGCCGCATCACCGAAAACCTGGCGATGGGCAGCGAGACCAGCGACCAAACGGTGACCATGTGGGATGAGAGCCCGGGGCACAAGGCCGCCCTCAACCGGGCCGACATCACCGAGCACGGCGTGGGCGTGGCCCCCGGCCCCTATGGCACCGTGTGGGTGTGGATCGGTGGCCGCCGCTAACGCCACCTTTCCCCACCCCTTTTTCGTCATGGCCCTCGCTTTCCTGCCCCGATTTCCGTTATATTAGTATGTAGACTTTTGTCTACTATCGCAATGACGCAGACACTCAGCCGGGACGACTGGCGCGAGATCTGTCTGGTGCTGAGGGAATGGGCCCGCGTGGACCAAGACCCCGGCCAGCAGTACGCGCCGCGCCCATCGCAAATTCAAACTCCCCGCCGCTTTCGGCAAGACCCGCAGATTCTCCACTTCCGATTGGTCGAAGACTTCCTCGGGCCGCACGCCTCCCGGGCCCTGCGCATGCACTTGCGCACGGTCAGCCGCCTGGGCGAACTCGCCTGCTCGCTCCCCGTCCCCGAAACCGTGGCCGCCCAGCGCGACCGCGTGATTCTGGGCATCGCCGAGGCCAACCAAGAAACCCGCCGGGTGGAGCGCACCCGTGCCGACTAGCCCCCACTGGGTGGAGGCCCACCGCGACTGGATTCGGGCGCGGCTGGCCCAGCGCATGCGCACCATCTATACGGCCACGGCCGAGGACCAAGAGGACCTGGTGCAAGAGGTGATGATCCGCATGTTGGCGCAGCCCGCCCCGCCCCTGCCCCAGGCTTACCTGGGCCGGGCCATGAGCTGGGTGATCGCCGAATTTGTGGCCAAGTCTCAGCGGCGCGCGCCCGCGCGGTTGCCGGAAGATTGGGCCGACCCCACCGCCGCCCGCGCCCTCAATTGCGTGGAGTGGCGGGCCGACCTGGATGCCGCGCTGGCTACCCTGCCCGAACCCCACCAACTGGCGTTTTTGCTGCGCATGGTGGGCTACGGCGATGCCGAGATTGGGCAGATCATGGGGTGGTCGGCCGTCCGCGTGCGGAAGATGCGTCAGCGCTTCCGCCGCGCGGCGTGAGCTAAGTTGCGAATAAGTCTTTAGACCTATATTTTGCCCCCCCCTTGACATGTGAAGGCTAGGTTTCGCGATTCTTCTGTTACAATGTAGTCATGCGAAGCACGATTGCAAAGTTCGCCCTTTCCACCGTCTTTGGCGTGACACTCGGTCTGGGACTCGGTAGCGTGACCCCAGCCCCAACAACGCCAACGCCGGCGCAAGAGCTGTTTGACCGGCCGCTTCCAAACAACTGTCACACTTACGATTGTTGTGGGGATGGAACGCCTTTGTGCGTAAACAAGAGCTTTCGATACGGTGCTGGTGTTCCATGGTGGAATTCGAACGCAGGGGGCCCATCATATGCACTCAATTGTGCGGTGGCGCATTTTGAGTTGTCTGGATGCAACGGCGCAATCCTAAGAGTCGATTACCTCAATCGCCTTTGTTGCAGAATGCCGTCGGCCGGAGAGTAGTGCTAGACATGCGAAGAAGAAATTTGGATTCCAAGAGATATGGACTCACACTTACTGAGGTTGTCGTTTCGATTGCAATTATTGCGGTTGTGAGCCTCATTACCTTCGGCGTAATGATGAAAGCAAAGGACTCTTCTAAAGATGCAGTTGTGTTCAGCAACTTGAAGCAAATCGGGACTAGTCACTTGTTATATTCTCAAGATTTTGACGACGGAATGCCAAATCATGTGCCAGTGAATGGAGGAAAGCCGGTGAACGCTGAGCCTGGCAAGCCGTTTGACCCCAAGAAGCCTGGCAATATTGTCAAGTATATTGAAAACCCTACTGGTTGGAAATCTCTCCTACAGAACTACGGTGCTAGCTCCGACATGTTCTTCTCCCCGGCAGATCCCTTTGCAAGAACTGACAAAGTGCTCTATGGAACTGTTGGCCCGTCCAATTCCAAGGACACTTCTATAACCTATCCAAGCGGGACAATAACTCCAATCGCAGTAGAAGATGGACGTGTCTACTGGACTTTGACTCAGGCTGAGGAATCGAATCGCAATGAAAGTCGTCCACTGCTCATTACGAACATTTATCATCCTCAAAACTCGAAGAAGGCACTGACTGTTCATCGATTGAGTAGAAGCGTTCCGTCATGGTATCTTGAGGGTAACGTCCGATCCGTTGATCTTAGGACCGCCAGTCCGATTCATGACTGAATGTTTACAGTCGGCATTGATAATCGCCGTCTTACTGGAGTCCAACGGCCGGAGATTAAGTCTGTGAAAGCACCTCACCTGGGATGTAGAAGCAAGCAAGAAGGCTTCACGTTGACTGAGTTGGTCGTTTGCATTGCAATTGTTGCCATCGCAAGCTTGATTACTTTCGGAGTCATCATGCGGGTGAAAGACGGTGCCAAGGACACGACTGTCCTCTCGAATTTGAGGCAAATCGGAGTGAGTCACATCCTGTACGCGCAGGACTACGACGATGGCCTGCCCTCCATCGTACCCGTAAGTGGCGGCGTTCCTTCCTCATATAACCAGGGAGATCGAATTGAAGACATTCCGATGACAACCTTTAAAGGCGACGCGAAGGGGTGGAAAGGGCTGTTGATTCCATATGGGCCAGAAAGTGGGATGTTTTATTCTCCCGCTGACCCCTACGCGCGCTCGAATCATGCGCTCTTTGGCACTTCCGGACCATACGATTCTGCAGACTCGTCGGTCACTTATTGCATGGGCGCCATGATACCTTCATCGGTTCATCAAGGATTTGTCTTCTGGAGGCTATCTCGGGCCGAGGAGTGGAATCGCGACGGCATTCGCCCATTCTTGGTAACAAACATTTTTGAGCCAACAGGACAAATGAAGTCAATAACCGTCCACCGCCTTGGACGGAGGGTACCTGCTTGGTACCTGGAGGGTAACAGCAAGATGATTGATGTAAAGCAGGCAAACCCCGCTTATAACTGAGCTCAAAGTCCAAATTGGCCAATTCCACGGGGCGTCAACCGGATGGTGCGAAGTGGAGTTGGCCCAGTTAATGAAGGCCAAAAAACAAAAAGTTGGCTGCCCGACAGGGACTCGAACCCCGACTGGCGGTACCAGAAACCGGTGTCCTACCATTAGACGATCGGGCAGACCGTACTCCTCTATTATGGCCGTTCCGGCCTCGAACCTGACATCCCAGCGGGACCCCGCACCGACGAGGTAGAACCCTTCTCCATGCGCCAACAGGGACTCACCTTCATCGAGATCCTGGTGGGCGTCACCATTGCCCTCGTCCTCATCGGCCTCATCACCACCTCCGCCCTCCGCGCCCGCGAGGCCGCCAAGGACACCGTCGCCCTCTCCAACATCAAGCTGGTGGGCTACGCGCACATCCTCTACGCGGCGGATAACGACGAGCACTTCCCCTATTGGGTGCCCCTGGCCCTCCCCGGCGGGGGTGCCGAGCAAGAGGGAGCCACCCTCATAGAAACCGAGGTCCAGCCCACGCGCTGGAAGCAGCTCCTGCTCCCCTACGTCGAAAACGGCAACCTCTTCTACTCCCCCGGCGACCCCTTCGCCAAAACCCGCACGCCCCTGGCCGGCACGCGCGGCCCCGCCAATTCCGAAGAAACCAGCTGGACCTACAGCGCCGCCGCCGACGGCCTGAAGGTGCTGCCCGATGGTGGCCAGCAGTGGACCGAAACCGAGGCCACCGAGGGTGTGCAGCGCACCGGCCTGCCGCTCCTCATCGCCAACCTGGTGCACAAACCGGAGGAGAAGCCCGCCCGCCTCGTCACCGTCCACCGCCTGGGCGAGCGCGTGCCCGGCTGGAACCCCGACGGCAGCGTGCGCATGGTGGACCTCAGCCGCCTGCGCTAGCCTCGCTCCAAGTAACATGGGTGCATGAGTTGCGACTTTGCCGCCAGCTACGCCCTGTGCCGAGGCCGATTTGACCAAGAACTGGCCGACCTGACCGACGCCCAAATGCAGTGGCGGATGTATCCGGGTTCGCTTTCTATCGGCGAGATGGCCCTCCACCTGGCCGGGGTCGAAATCTGGTTCATCCACCAGATGAACGGGCAACCCATCCCCGCCGAATACCAACTCCTCGTTAGCTGCGCCACCGAGGGCGTGGTGAACGACAACCCCTTCCCCATCCCCACCCCCGAGATTACGGCCGCCAAGGTCAAGGAAGCTCTGGCCACCGCGCGGGGCCTGGTGGATCCGGTGGTCAGCAACCCCACCGATGCCCAACGCGCCGCCACGATCCAGAGCGCCCTCGGCCCCATCATTGATGGCACGGGCGCCTTGGCGCGCATTGCCTTCCACCCCGGCTACCACCACGGGCAGGCGTACCAAATGCGCATGCACCCGGATTTCCCGGCCTAAACATCCCAACAAGACAAACAAGAAAACCCCCACCCTCAAAGCTCCTGAGGGTGGGGGCGAGTTGAGCCGTCGTTCAGGTTAAGCCGCTTGGGCCACCAGGACGGGGCGACTTTCTAGCACCAGCGGCATCACACTGTGCTGTTCGCACAAGTTCCGCACGTCGGTCCAGTCCATCTCATCGGTGATGTGGGCCTGACTCGCGTCGATTTGAACGCGTCGGATCCCATGGTCGAGCGAACTCAACCGGTGGCCCAATGCTTCCACGAGAAACTGAGCTTCCCGCGCATCGGATTCCCCAATCAACCAGCTCGCCATCACCGATTGACCCGGCGTGGTGTCCACAAGAATCATAGGGGCTTAGGCCGCCGAGTAGGCGACGTACTGCTCCTTGCCTTCCAGGACGGCCTGCAGGCGCTCGTCGATCAGCGAGTGGGCTTCGGCTTCCGTGCGGGCCACATAGGTCACGCAGGTCGCGCCGGCAAACAGGCTGGCTTCGCGGGCGGCGTCCAGTCGATCCTTCACGCCAGAGTCCATGCGCGGCACCATGGCGTAGTCAAGAGTCACCGAGAAATGAGCCGGTCCCAAGTCGATGAGCAACTCGCGAAACTCATCGAAGAACACGTCGGCCTCGGGGGCAGTCAGATAGCCACCAAAGCTCGCTTCGATCACATTGCTGGTCGGATTCCAGTTCAGGATGTACATAGGCTCGTTTTCCGTGCAATACCGTTGAGAACTCTCTCCTCGGCTTACATGATGCTTATTCAACACTTCTAAACGAAATTCGCCCGCACCACTACGGGGCACGGGCGAATCTGGTTCCCTTACTGGCTCGTAACTTGACTAACTAGCAATTCTTTCGCCGTTCTCGGTGACCAGCAGCGGGGCCTCGCCCGACTCCAGAACACCATCCGGGATGATGACCTTGCGGACCGCATCGTTGCTCGGCACTTCGTACATCACTTCTTGCATCAGATGCTCGAGGATGCCACGCAGGGCACGGGCGCCGGTGCGCCGCTTCAGCGCTTCCTTGGCGATTTCAATGAGAGCCCCGTCTTGGATCTCCAGCGTCACGCCGTCCAGTTCAAAGAACTTGGCGTACTGCTTGACAATCGCGTTGCGCGGCTCGGTGAGGATGCGCACCAGGGCGTCCTCGTCCAACTGGTCCAGGGCGGTCAGCACCGGCAGTCGGCCAATGAATTCGGGAATCAAACCGAACTTGAGCAGGTCCTCGGGGTTTACATCGCGCAGGATGTCCTTCTTGCGTTCCGTCTTGCTCTGCGGATCACTGCGGAAGCCCATCACGTTCTCCTTCATGCGGCGCTGGATAATCTCTTCCAGGCCCTCGAAGGCGCCTCCACAGATGAACAACACGTTGCGCGTGTCAATCTGCAAGTACTCTTGTTGCGGATGCTTGCGCCCACCTTGCGGCGGCACATTGGCGACCGTCCCTTCCAGGATCTTGAGCAGGGCTTGTTGCACCCCTTCACCGCTCACGTCCCGAGTAATCGAGGGGTTGTCGCTCTTGCGCGAGATTTTGTCAATTTCGTCCACGTAAATGATGCCGCGCTCACAAAGCTCCTTTGCGTTGCGGCTATCAATGGCGTCGGCGGCTTGGTAGAGCTTGAGAAGGATGTTCTCAACATCCTCGCCCACGTAGCCGGCTTCCGTCAGGGCCGTGGCATCGGCAATGGCAAACGGCACGTTCAGCATGCGAGCCAGCGTCTGCGCCAAAAGCGTCTTACCGCTTCCGGTCGGCCCCACCATCAGGATGTTGCTCTTTTGCAGCTCCACCCCTTCTTCGCTGTCCGTCACGCGCTTGTAGTGGTTGTAGACCGCTACGGCAAGCGCCCGCTTGGCATGGTTCTGGCCAATGACGTACTGATCCAAGAAGGAGACAATCTCCTTCGGCTTCGGTACCTTGGCCGGTTCGGCGATCGCGGCGGCCGAAGCCGTTGCGACGCGTCGTCCTGCGGTCGGAGAGCTGACTCCCGCCGCCGGAGCGTCATTGCGCCGGAGTGAGGTGCCCCCTTCCTGCATGAGAATGTCGTTGCACAGCTCCACGCAATCCGAGCATACGGCTCCGTAGAGTCCCACAATCAACTTGGGGACTGCGTCCTTCGCCTTGCCACAGAGGCAACATCGGTCCTTCCATTCGCCAGTTTTCGCCATTACCGGTGATTCCTATCTAGGATTATCGTGCACCTGGGCGCAGAACTTTATCCACCAGACCATATTCGTGCGCTTCGTCCGCACTCATGTAGTAGTCTCGGTCGCAATCCTTGGTCACTTGCTCGGCATCCTTGCCCGTCGCTTTCGCCAAAATCTTCATCAGGGCGTCCATACTGCGCCCCGCTTCCTGCACGGCGATCTTCATATCGGCCACCGTGCCCCGCGTGCCGCCGCTCACTTGGTGAATCATCACCCGCGAGTGGTCCAGCGCCGCGCGCTTGCCTTGGGTGCCCCCGGCCAGGAGTACGGCGCCCATGCTGGCCGCCATCCCCACGCACGTGGTCGCCACATCGCACTTGATCATCTGCATTGTGTCGTAGATGGCCAAGCCCGCCGTGACGGAGCCGCCCGGGCTGTTGATGTAAAACTCGATGTCCTTGTCCGGGTCTTCCTTTTCCAGGAAGAGCAGCTGAGCCACCAGGAGGTTGGCCACGTAGTCATCCACGGGCGTCCCCAGGAACACAATGCGGTCCTTAAGGAGCCGGGACCAGATGTCGTAGCTTCGTTCGCCCCGTGCGGTTTGCTCAATGACAAAGGGGACGGACATGTTGACCATTGGCTCGTGCTCGTAGTTCATGTTCTCTCTAGACGTCGGTAAATCGGCGGGGGATTCCTAGTCCCCCGCCCATAGATTTACTTTTTGGCGTCCTTTTTGGCGGGAGCCTTCTTGGGCTTGGCTTCCGCGTCGTCGGCCTTCTCGGCCTTGGCCTTGGTGGCCTTGGGCTTTTCCGCCTTGGCTTCGGCGGCCGGCTCAGCCTTGGCCGCCTTCTTAGCAGCCTTGGGCTTGGCCTCGCCTTCGCCGATGTTCGCCTTGGCGCGGAGCTGCTCCATCACCAGGCTGTACATGGCACGGTAGATCACTTCGTCGCGAATGGCGTTGCCGTATTCGCGGGCAAAGGCTTCGATCTGATCTTCCGGCACGCCATTCTCCATGGCGATCTGCAGGAAGTGCTTGGTGGCTTCCTGGTCCGTGATCTTCAGGTCTTCGGCCTTGAACACGCGCTCGATAATCACCGCGCGCTTCACGTGCATCTTGGCTTCTTCCTTCAGGCGCTCGACGAACTCTTCCACCGTCATGCCGTTGGCCTTGACGTACTCTTCGATGTTCGACTTGCGCGACTGGAGCTCCTGCTGCACGTCCTGCAAGCGGCGGCTCAGCACCTGCTCCCAGGTGTTGTCTGCCACCTCGATCTTGCTCTCCTGCGTGAGGTGCAACAAGATTTGCTCGTCTAATTCTTTGGTCGCCGAATCTTCATGCGCCCTTTCGAGCGCTTCACGCACCCGCGCCTTCAGGTCGTCCACGTTTTCCACGTTCATGGACTTCGCAAAGGCGTCGTCCAGCTCGGGCACCCGCACGCTGCTCACGCTGCGCACCGTCACATCCACGTCCATCTTCTGGCCGGCCCACGCGCTGGTGGAGTAGTCATCGGGGAACGTGAGCTTCACCGACTTCATCTGCTCGGCTTCCATACCCACCAGGGCCTTGTCCAGGTCCTTGAAGGACTGACCCACTTGCACCATCATCGTGCGGCCTTCGCCGGTGTCGGTCTTCGGCTTCAGGTTCACGACGACCATATCGCCTTCCTGAACCCCTCGGTCCGTCACCGCCTCGCGCTTGCCGGAACGGCCACGCAGCTCTTCCAGCTGGCGTTCCACGTCCTCATCGGTCACCACCTTCGTGCTCTTGGTGAGCGGGATGCCGTTGTAATCGGCCAGCTCCACAATCGCGGGCAGCGGCACCTTGGCCTTAAACTTACATTCGTGCTTGTCCTCGTCAAAGGACTCCATTTCCACGGCGCCGTTGCCTTCGGGGGTCAGCTTTTCTTGCTCCAGGGCTTGCTGATAGGCGTCACGCACCACCACTTCGGCGGCGGCGTTCAGCAGTTGCTCACGCGGGATTGCGTTGCGAAGCAAGTGCTGGGGGGCGTGGCCCGGGCGGAAGCCAGGGATGCGCACGCGCTTCCCAAGGTCCTTGTAGGCGCGTTGGAAACCCGCACGAACAAGTTCCGGCGGGCACGAAATCGTAAGGAGAACCGTGCAAGGGTTGAGGTCTTCGCGCTGGACCGTCAGCGCCGACGTCGAGGTGCTCATGGCAGTGGTTCAGGTTACCTGGCTCGCCCCGCTTCCCTTCTGGTCCGTCCCTCTTGGGCGGCAAGAATGCCCGCAACCCCACGCAAAGAACCCCTGCACCATGCGGTACAGGGGTTCTTCGATCCAGGAGACGTGCAGGCTTAGAGGAGCGCCTTGATGGCGTTTTCCATGGTGCTCTGGCGCGAGTCGGCGTAGCCCACCCACACGTTGCGCACAATGCCTTGCTTGTCAATCAGCACGAACGTCGGGTAGCCACCCGTGCCGATCGTCTTGAAGTAAGCGTCGTTCTCCACCGTGAAGGTGTAGGTGTAGCCGTGGTCCGAAGCGTACTTCTTGGCCGGCTCGGCGCCGCGCGTACGCTCACCCGCATTGGCACCGATCACTCGGAGGCCGCGATCGAAGTACCGCTTGTGCAGGTCTTGCATGAACGGGCTGGCCGCCTTGCACGGGCCGCACCAGGTCGCCCAGAAGTCCAGGAGCACAACCTTGCCGCGCAGCGACTGGCTGGTAACCGTGGCCCCGGTCGTGGTCTTCATGCTGAAGGCCGGAACGGGCTTACCCACATGCTGCTGGCCGCGCTCTTGCGCCATGCCCATCGCAGAAAGGGTCAGAGCCGCCGCCGAAATCATCGCCACTTTGGTAATCGTGCGCATACAGTGATTGTAACGTTTCAACTCGTGAGAACGGTTCCGATTCACTGGGACCCCCTTAGGCGTGGGCCGCCACGGCCGCCAAGGCTCGCCCAACCCGCGCGATGATTTCGTCGATCGTCGCTTCGTCCGTCACGATGGGCGGCGTAAAGCGGAAGGTGCGCTTGCGTGTTTCCTTCGTCACGATTCGCTCATCCAACAGGGCCTTGGTGAGGGCGGCACTGTCTACGTGGCTGTGCACTTCCACGCCCACTAGCAGACCGCGATCCCGCACTTCCTTCACCAGCGGCGAGTTCAGCGCTCGGAATCCTTCGGCCAGGCGGCGCCCCAGTCGCTCGGAGCGACCCGCGTAGTCGTGCACTTCCATTTCGGCCAGGGCGGCAATGCCCACGGCCGCCGCCAGGGGGTTCCCCCCAAAGGTGGAACCGTGGTCGCCCGGCTCAAGAATTTCCATCACATGGCGCTTGCCCACCGCCGCGCTTACCGGCAGCACCCCGCCGCCCAGCGGCTTACCCACGGCCATCAGGTCGGGCTCGGCGTCTTCCCATTGCCAACCAAACTTGCGGCCGGTACGACCGAAGCCGGTCTGCACTTCGTCCCAGATCAGCAGCATGTTGTGCTTGTCGCAGAGTTGGCGCACACCCGCCAGGTAGCCGTCCGGCGGGATGATGATTCCACCCTCGGCCTGCAGGGGTTCCGCCAAGAAGGCGCAGGTGTTGGGGGTGATGGCCGCTTCGAGCGCCGCCAGGTCACCGTAGGGCACTTCTACGAAGCCCGGCCCGAAGGGACCAAACATCTCCTTGTACTTGGTCTCGCTGCTAAAGCCCACGATCGTGGTGGTGCGGCCATGGAAGTTGTCGGTGGTCACGATGATCTCAGCCTTGTCCTTCGGCACGCCCTTCACCGTATAGGCCCACTTGCGGGCCAGCTTGATGCAGGTTTCGTTGGCCTCGGCGCCACTGTTCATGGGGCAGCTCATGTCCAGGCCGGTGTATTCGGCCAGCGCGTGCAGAAACAGACCCAGTTCGGGAGAGAAGAACGCGCGGCTCACCAGCGTCACGCGGGTCAACTGCTCTTGCAGCGCGCGCACCACCGCCGGGGAGAGGTGACCGTGCGCCACCGCACTGTAGGCCCCGATGCAGTCGATGTACTCCACCCCTTCGCTGTCCCAGACCCGAGCCCCTTCGCCTCGCACCACGTTCACCGGCAGCGGCTTGTAGTTGTGCGTGCCGTATTCATCGGCCAGCCGCATGGATTCTTCGGTGCTTAGGGTGTCCAGCACGGCACCGACCCCTTGGGTCGCGATTTGCTGCCAGGGAAACGTCGTTTGGGTGGGCATCTTTTGATTGTGAGGAACCCAGACCGGGTTTGTGAACCCCCATCCCGGAAACCCCGCCCATAGGCGGCCCTCAAGAACCCGGCAATTTTGCCAATTATCGAAGGGAGAGAGCGATGTCAGACGCACCTGCAGCCGAAGGCGGAAAGAAGAAAGGGGGCAAGATGCCCATCATCATTGGCCTCGTCGTTGTGATTGCGGCGGGGGGCTACTTTGGCCTTGCCAAGGGCAAGGGCGGAGAGAAAGAGAAGCCGAAAAAGGAGGCTCCCAAGCTCGGGGGCGTCACCGAACTCGGTGAATTCACCGTGAACGTAAAGAGCGGCGCGACCTTTATGCGCGCCAAAGTGGCGGTCCATTTCGACAAGTCGATTGACGCGACCCACGCCGAAGAGTACATTCCGCCCCTGCAGGACGTGGTGATTGACGTCCTCTCCGATCAAGACGCCGACGATGTCTTGACGCTTGAGGGCAAGCAGATTCTGCGCCGCCGATTGGCCTACGAATTCAACCACCGTATGCACCTTGTCCACCCGCACGAAGGCGAAGAGAAGGAAGAGGAAAAGGAAGAAGAGAAGGACGACGAAGAAAAGGAAGGCGAAGAGAAATCCGAAAAGAAGGATGAACACGCCGACGACCACGGCGGTGGCCATGGCAAGGGGCATACCCCCTGGCTGGACGAAGCCGAATGGCCGGAATTCGACAGCGACAAGGGCCCGATTCTGAAGGTCTACATTACTGATCTCGCTTTGCAGCGCCAATAAGGCGATCAAGCGCCAACGCCGCAAAGTAGCTCAAAAAAGGAATAGCTGGGAACCCAAAGCGGGGATTCCCAAAGAAGACAACGCTCAGCGCCGCAATCCACAAGATTTGGATGGCGGCGCTTTTCTTTTCGCCACGCCCCCACACGAGCCCCAGGGCCGCCAAGCCCAACAAGACGTAAGGCGCGACATCGCACACCTGGCGGTAAACTAAGAAACCCGAGCGATAGTCGGTGCGTCCGGGGTCACCGAGCTTCCCTTTCTCGAATTGAAACGCCCAGTACGGGGCATCCCGCCCGTTCAAGAAAGTCTCGTAAAGCTTGGCCGGAATCTTGGCCAGCCAGGCCCCGGGGTCGCGCTTGATGACCCCCACCGCCGTCTGCCGGGCGGAACGATCGCGCTTGGTTTCCGGCACTGCCGGTACTTGGGGCAACAACGGCTGCGGCGGGGTGTATCGCCCCGTGCCCATCGCCCCAATCAAGAGGTTATCGCCGCCATTGGTGCTCACGAACGCCGGGGAGCCCAGCACGGCAGCGTTGCGCACCGTCCACGCGGCGGCGGGCAGCAGCACCAAGGCCGCCAGCAACCACACCGGCCGCACGGCGCGATCCCGCTCCGTCAGCCACGCCCACACCGGCACCAGCAGTGCCTGCGGGCGCACGAGCACCGCCAAACCCAGCAGTGCCCCCGCCCGCGGCGTGCCCCAGGCCGCCAACCCCGCCAAGGTCAGGGCTACGTAGAGAGGCTCGCTAGCCAGGATGCCGCTGTAGCCAATCCACGCCGGATGAATGGCCAGCAACCCTGCCACCAAGTACGCCACTCGCTCCCGTCCACTCCACCGGAAAGCCAGCTGCCCGGCCGAAAAAATGGCCACCGCCACCAGCGCCACATTCACCACCCGGGCCACGGTCACCGTAGCGGGCAGCAGCCAAAAGAGCAGGGCCAAGAAAGCGGGATATCCCACGGGCCAGTACGCCGTCGGCACGCCCTCCACCGCGTATTGCCCGGTGGTGCGCCACTCCCACGCTCGCTCGAAGTACCAATCGAAGTCGGTCACCGGCTGGGTCGGCACGAAAATCAGCCACAGCACGCGAACCACAACCGCCACGGCCACGATGCCCAGCAAGGTCCGCGTGAAGGTGGCGGCGGGGATCGTGGAGGGTTGGGACTCGGGCATTCGGCGCGTTTCCTCGCGTAGAGTACCAAGGAGAGGCCGCGCGGAGGCCAAGGAGATAGGAATGGGACACATCGTCATTGCCGGGGGCACCGGGTTCATCGGCAAGCACATCACCGAACAAGCCCGACGCCAAGGCCACGAGGTCGTCATCCTTTCGCGCAGCAACCGCGCGGCGAGTGAGGGCATTCGCTACGCCCAGTGGGATGGCGAAACCCTTGGCGACTGGGCACAACACCTTGAAGGCGCCCACGGCGTCATCAATCTCTCCGGGGCCAGCATCGCCAGTCCCTGGCGCGGCAACTACGTGCAAAAGCTCTACGACTCCCGCGTCAAACCCACCACCGCGATCGCCCGGGCCATTTCCGCCGCCAAGAATCCGCCCCGTGCCTGGGCCAACTCCAGCGGCATCGGCATCTACGGCGAAGGTGGCAACGCCACGCTCAGCGAGGCCTCACCCATCGGCACCGGCCCGATTGCGGACTTAGCCACCGCTTGGGAAGAAGCCACCCGCGCGGCCGGTGAACTTCCCTGCTCCGTAGCCCTGATACGCACCAGCATGGTGCTCGGCCCGGATGGCGGTGCTTTCCCGCCCATGGCCCGCGCGGCCAAGTTTGGCGCGGGGGGAGCCTTCGGGGACGGCCAGTTCTGGCAGGCGTGGATCCATGTAGAAGACCTGGCCCGCATGTATCTCTTCGCGCTCGATCATCAACTCGACGGCCCGGTCGTCGCCTCCGCCCCAACTGCCGACCGCAACGCCGATTTCATGGCCGCTCTCCGGGCCGCCGTCAATGCCCCCTTCGGCCTCCCGGCCCCGGCGTTTGCCCTTCGGGCCATGTGCAATCTCATGCATTGGCCGGAGGATTTCCTCACGCAATCCCAACGGGCGGTGCCTGAAATCGCCAAGGCCCGCGGGTTCGTGTGGGCGTATCCGCAAATCCGCGCCGCCATGCGCGCTTGTGCGTCCGGCTAACTTCATCCGGCTGAGGCCCCAAAATTCACTGGTATGGTCCCGAAATTTCGGGACTTTGCAAACAATCCCTGAATCTATACGAGAAGATACAGATTGAGGAACCTTCGTTGCAAGAACTTTCCGGCATACCCCTGTGGATCTGGGGCTCGTTTTTCGGGCTCATTCTCGGCTTTCTCGCCCTCGACCTGGGCGTCTTTCACCGTCACGCACATGAAGTGAAAATGAAAGAAGCACTCACCTGGAGTGCAATCTGGATTGGCATCGCGTGTGCATTCGGTGCGGCTCTGTACTTCTACTGGCCCACCATTCAACCGAATAGCGCCTACACGGCCACCCAGGCCACGCAAGCGTACTTCGCCGGCTACCTGATTGAAAAAGCGCTCAGTGTCGACAACATCTTTGTCTTCCTGCTGCTCTTCACCTACTTCAAGGTCCCGGCGATGTACCAGCACCGTGTCCTCTTCTGGGGGATTATCGGCGCCTTGGTCTTCCGTACGATCTTCATCGCGGCAGGCGCGGCCCTACTCGAGAAGTTCTTCTGGACGATGATCATCTTCGGTCTGTTCCTGATCTTCACCGGGATCAAGATGGTGGTGATGAAGGACAAGGAGATGGACCCGGGCAAGAACCCGGCGGTCCGCCTCATCCGGCGCTTTATGCCGGTGACCGACGACTACCATGGTCAAAAGTTCTTCGTCAAGATCGACGGAAAGAAGTGGGCCACGCCCCTCTTCGTCTGTCTCATGGCGGTGGAATTCACCGACATCATCTTCGCTGTGGACTCCATCCCGGCCATTTTCGCCATCACGGCGGATCCGTTCATCGTGCTCACCAGTAACGTGTTCGCGATCCTCGGTCTGCGTGCCCTCTTCTTCGCCCTGGCGGGCCTCATGCAACTGTTCCACTACCTCAGCTATGGCCTGGCGGCCATCCTGGTGTTTGTGGGTGGCAAGATGCTCTACAACTACACGGAGAAGGTCATCTACCCCGAATGGTCGAAGTTTGACGTCGGCCTGTCGCTCGGGATCATTGGCTCCATCCTGCTGATCAGCATCGTGGCTTCGATCCTGAAGCCGCCCGTCAACAAGGACCACGGAGCGGCCGCGTGACCTGCCCCCGAGGATGTGGCATCCATCTCGCCATTACGGAGCGGATGGGGATTGAGATCGACTACTGCCCGCAGTGCCGTGGCATCTGGCTCGATCGCGGTGAAATGGAGAAGCTGATTGCCAAAATCCGCGAGGAAGAATCGCTGATCGAACAGGCTTCGCAGGCCAATCCCGTGCCGATGGCCGAGCCGCGCCCCCAACCAGGGGTGCCGCCGGTGCCGCCCGCCGGGGACCCGCGCTACAACCAGCCGTACGACCAACGCGGTCGCTACGACGACCGGGACCGCTACGAAGACCGAGACAAGTACGACAAGAAGTACCGCAAGGACTACGACGACGACGTCTACTACCGGGATAAGCACGGCAACCTGCGCAAGCGGTCGCTGTTCGAGCGGATCATCGACGCCATCGACTAACTCGCGAGGTCAGTCCAAAGAACAAACCCCCGGAAGCTAAAAGGCCCCGGGGGTTTTTCATTTGCCTCAGCCTTCTTCGCGGTGGGGGTTCGGCACGAATACCCCGCCCCGGCACGCCTTGAGATAGTTCAGCGAGTGCACCTGGCCGGTCATCTCCAGGTCATCCCGATAAACCGGGTCATGCCACCCCTCGATGTCAATGCTGCCCCGCCAACCGTGCTTGCGCAGGATGGAGATCACATCTGTCCAGTTTGTGTCGCCAAAGCCCGGCGTGCGGTGGATAACAATGTACTCGCCGCACCGGATGCCATCCCGCTTAATCTTGTTCCAGTCAATCTGGGCGTCCTTGCCGTGCAGGTGGAAGATCTTGCCCACCCACTCATTCAGCTGTGGCAGCGGATCCACCAGCGAGACCATCTGGTGGCACGGCTCCCACTCCAGCCCCATCGCCTCGCTCGGCACCGCGTCGAACATCATCCGCCAGGCCCGAGGCGCGTGGGCGATGTTCCACTTCGGGTGCATCCACGTGCCGCCCATGTCGCAGTTTTCAAAGGCAATGCGCACCCCTTCCCCTTCCGCAATGCGGGTCAGTTCGCCCCACACTTCGCGGAAGCGGTCCATGTTCTCATCCACCGGCCGGTCTTCCAGCGCGCCGGTGAAGCCGCACACCAACTCCGCCCCGTATTTGCGAGCGTTCCGAAGCAGGGTGGCAAAGGCTTCCCGCGTGGTGTCGTTGGTCAGCGGATTCCCGAACATCCCCAGGCTACTAATCACGGCCTGGTCGCCGATGATGTCCCGGACCTGCGCCGCGTGTTCATCAAAGTTCGTAAACGGCAACTCGGCCCAGCTGTTGAGCTGATACGACTCGAACCCGTGGCCGTGAATCTGCGGGATGTACGAGACGGACTCCTTCAGCGGCACCAGCGTGCCAATGCGGATATCCGAATGATGCGTGCGGTCCATGCGTTGGGCAAGTTACCCGGCATACTAACGCCATGTCCCGCCCGGGGGTGTATCGCGACAGTTGGTTTTGGAATGCGGGGCTGGCTTCCTATTGGTTCGCCTCCACTTTCAAGTGGTCCATCCTGCTGGCCTCTATCATCCCGGGGCAGGTCAAGGCCATTGTCCCGGCGGGCACGGAGAACAGCTCCTGGGGGCAGGTTTTTGCCATCGGGGCGCTGTGGGCCATCATCGGCCCCGCGCTCTTCGGCCACTTAAGCGACCGACTCGGTCGCCGCAAGCCGTTTATCGCCGCCGGCAGCGCCCTCACCGTAATGGGGCTGGCCGTGATGGCCGACGCCTCCACTTTGGGCATGCTCATCGTGGGGTACCTGCTCCTCCAGATCAGCGACGACGTGGGCACCGGCCCCTACGGCGGGGTCATCCCGGCCGTGGTGCCCGAAGACCGACGTGGATTTGCCAGCTCGGTCATGTCGCAGTTGCAGCTCTCCGCGCAGATCCTTTCCGCCGTCACCGGCCTCATTCTCAAGGACCCCCGCTTTGTCTATCTCGCGGTCGGATTGGTGAATGTGACCTGCGCCGTTATCACGCTGACCGTGATGCGCCCCATCCAAGAGAGCAAGCCGGAGACCAAGCCCGACCAACCCCGCGAAACCTTTGCCGAAGGCTGGGTGAAGCCCTGGAAATCCCCGGATTTTCGCTGGGTATGGATCACCCGATTTCTGGCAGTTGCGGGCCTCACCCTCATCTTAAACTACCTTCGCTTCTACTTTGAAGCCACCTACAATCAAGACGCCCAGGGCCGTTTGTTTATGTTTGGTCAACCGAAGTTTACGGGCAATGAATCTGTGATGGTTGTCATCCTATTCATAGCTGTTTTCGGGGCCATCGGCGCGGTGCTTTCCTCTCGCCGGATCGATAAATGGGGCCGCAAGCGGGTGGTGCGGGGGGCGGCGCTCATCGTGATTGGATGTCTGGCGGCCTTTGCCGTGGTGCGCGATATCGGCCACGCGCTCCTCTTTGCGCCCATTTTCGGCATCGGTTACGGCAGCTACTTGGCGGCCGAATGGGCGATGGCGATCGACGTCGCCCCCGACCCCGAAACCCTGGGCAAAGACATGGGCCTGTGGAGCAGCAGCCAGCCCACGGCGCAGTTTTTGGTCGGCAATGTGGGGTGGGTGATCGACGCCGCCAACCGCGCCCGCCCCGATTCCGGCTACATGGCCATGATCGCCATTGCCATCGTCTGCTTCCTCATCGGCCGGCACTGCGTCGGTCAAATCCAGGGCTCCTGCTAGTTATCCACACCCGCCTCCGTTTCCTGCCGCTATCATGAGGGGGAGGTTCAACATGATCGAAGACATTCTCAAGCAAGTCGGCGGCGCTTCCGGGCTAGGCGACAAAGCGGCTCCGCTGGTGCAGATGCTGATGCAGCACTTAGGCAAATCCGGCGCAGACCCCCAAGCGCTGATCGCCCAGCTCGGGCAAGCCGGATTGGGTGATCAACTCCAATCCTGGATCGGCACCGGTGCCAACCAACCCATCAACGGTGACCAGGCCGAGCAAGCCCTCGGTAGCGACTTTATCCAGAACGCCGCCAGCCAACTCGGCCTCAGCCCCGATCAGGTGAAGCAAGCCTCCGCCGAAGCTCTTCCGGCGGTAGTGGACAAGGCCACTCCCAACGGCCAGGCGGATGACATGATCTCCGGCCTGATGGGCGCCCTCGGCGGCGGTGGTGACCTCGGCGCCATGGCCAAGGGTCTGCTGGGCAATCTCGGCGGCTAAGCCTCGCGGGGGCGGATATTATAGGAGGCGTGAAGCGGTGGGCTCCCTGGTTGGTCGCCCCGGCTCTCGTCTCCTGGTTCATCTGGATGCAGCGGGCGTCGGGGGCGGGGCTCCTCAAGGATACGGACACCATGGTCCTGCTCCGCCGCATCCGCGAGGTGCGCGACCCGCTCTACTGGTTCTCGCACGATTGGCCGCTGGAAAACCACTTCTACCGGCCCATCTCCACGCTCACTTTTGAGCTCGATAATCATTGGTACGGCAACAACGCGGCGGGCTACGGGGCCACCAATGCCCTGCTGGTCATCGCCACCGTGTTTGCCCTCTTCTGGCTGATTCGTGAACTCAGCAACCGCCCCTGGATGGCGGCCCTGGGCTCGTTCACCTTCGGTCTTTGGCACCTCTTCAATGCCGCCGATGTCCTCCGCGCGCCATTGTTTGCTTTGGCCGTCATCGGGGTCATCATCGGCATCGCCACCCGCCGGGCGGGCGGATTTGCGCTGGCCTGCGTCGCCACCCTGGCCACCCAATGGGCCGGCCCCGCCTTCCCGCTCTACGGTGCGATGGTCGCCTGGCTCCCCGGGCGCACCGCCAGCACCATGGCCATCTTTGCGCTGGTGTCGCTGGCCGCCTACGCTCGCTACGAACGCCTCACTGCCCCGCGCATCCCGCGCCCGCCCAGCCCGCTCAGCCTCACCGTCACTCGCGGCACCGCCGGAGAAGTCATCCATCCCCGTCGCCGTCAAGTCGGTTGGCTGCTGCTCGCCTATGCGGGCCTCGCCCTTGCCTTGGGCAGCTACGAGCAAGCCATCATGGTGCCGGCTCTCCTTCTGGGCCTCGCCATCTGGTTCAACATAGGCGACGCCCGCCGCCCGCACTGGGGCATCCACGCCGGGTTCTGGGTGATGCTGGGTGGCTACTACGCCCTGCGCCTCGCGGTCTTGCCCACCACCGTCAGCCGGTATCAAGATCAGCAGTTCCGCAGCGGGCCTGGCGTCACCCTCAGCATCCTGGATTACGCCGCCCCGTTCTACGCTCCGTTCAATGGCCTGTGGGCGTCGCTGCAGTCCGGCATCGAAATCCTCGTCATGCCCGAACCCTGGCGCGCCCTCCTCATGGGGCTGGGTTTACTGGGGTGCGTCTGGGCGCTGCGCACCTCGCGCGACCGCTGGCTCATCGCATTTGCGTGGCTGGCCGCGATGTTCGCGTTCCTCCCCATGGCGTGGCTCAAGCATTTCGCGCACTACCACCACTTCCCTGCCGCCTTGCAAGCGCTGGCCTTTGCGGCCGTGGCCGGGGGGCTGGGCTCGGCGATTATGAACGCAATTGGGCCCCAAGGCCTTCAAGCGCCGCCACGACCCGATCCCGCACCTGGTTCGCTTCCTCGTCCGTAAAGTTGCCGCCCTTGCGCAGTTGCAGGGCAATGGCCAGACTTCGCGTTCCCGCCGGCAGTCGGTCGCCCTCGTAGACGTCGAACAGCCACATCGTCTCCAGCCATTCGCCCGCTGCCGCCCGTGCCGCCGCCTCAATCTGGGCGTAAGGCAGGTCCTGGCTCACCAGCACGCTGATGTCGCGCCGGGTCGCCGGGTGGCGGTGGATGGTGGTGTAGGGCGCCTCGGGCAAGGCCGTGCCGTACCAAGCTTCCAGATCAATTTCGGCCAAGAACGTCTGCGCGGGCAACCCCGTGGCCGTCGCCCATTGCGGGTGGATCTGCCCCATCACGCCCCCCGACCAGCGCGCCGATCGCGTGGGGTGGAAGCGCCCATCCGCCCCGTCCAGGGGCTCCAAGTCCAGCGGCCGGGCCGCGTGGCGGGCCACCGCTTCCAGCACGCCCTTGAGGTCGAAAAAGTCCGCCGCCGGGGCTCCGTCCTTGCGCCAGTCCGGTCCGCGCCCCTGGCCCGTCATGAGGATGGCTAGTTGCGCCCGCTCGGTCGCATCGGTGAACACGCGCCCCATCTCAAACAGGCGCAGGTCTTGCCCGCCATTGCGCAGGGCGGCTTCGGCCAGACCCGGCAGCAAGGAGTTGCGCAGCACGGCGTGCTCCGGCGAGTGCGGGTTCAGCAGCGGCACCAAATCGCTGGCCGCATCCAGTTCGTGCGCCTTGCGCAGGGTGTGGCTCAGGCACTGGTCCAGCCCCGCCCGCAGGGCGGCCTCGCGCACGCGGTCCTGCCAGCCTTCGTAGCCGTGCGCCCCGCCAATCCCGTTGCTCCCGGCCACCGGCCACTCGGGGATGCGCTCGTAGCCGTAAATCCGCCCGACTTCCTCAATCAGGTCCTCCTCCCGGGCGATGTCAAACCGCCACGAAGGCGCACCCACCCACAGGCAGTCCTCTTCGGGCCGGGCCGTCACGCTGAATCCCAAGCCCATCAAGGCGTCCGCCGCCTCCGAAATCGTCACCGGCACCCCCAGCAGCGCCCGGCATCGGGGCAGACTCAAGTCCAGTTCGGCGGGCTGGTAGGTGAAGTTCACCACCTGCGCCGCGCCCCCTACCGGCTTGGCCCCCGTGATCTCTTCCAGCAAGTCGGCAAAGCGGTCTAGCGCGCGCACCACGCCCTCGGGGTCCACACTGCGCTCAAATCGGTAGCTCGCCTCGGTTTGCAGGCCCAGACGTTTGCGGGTGCGGCGCACACACTGGTTATCAAAGTGCGCGGATTCCAGCAAGCACGAGGTCGTCGTTTCGCTCACCTCGGTGGTCGAGCCCCCCATCACGCCCGCCACCGCCACCGGGCCTTCGCCGTCGCAAATCAGCAGCATGCCGGGTTCCAGTTCGCGCTCAATCTCATCGAGGGTGGTCATGCGTTCGCCCGCTTCGGCCTCGCGCACCACTATGCGCTGACCCCGCACCAAGGCGGCATCGAAAGCGTGGAGCGGCTGCCCGAGCTCGAACATCACGTAGTTCGTCAGGTCCACCAGCAACGAAACCGGCCGCTGGCCCAGCAGTTCCAGCCGCTGTTGCAGCCACTCCGGCGAGGGGCCATTCGTAACTTCGGGGAACAAGCGCAACGCGTACTGCGAACACGCTTGGCTCTCAATCTTGATGTTGGTTTGGCTCCAGATGTCGCGGTTGTCGCGGTCGCGGCGCGGGGTGTCGGCCATCAGGCGACTCAGCAGTTCGGTCGGCTCCGCCGCCGGATCCTTGGCTAAAATCTCGCGCGCCAAGCCCAGAATGCTGGCCCCATCGCCCCGGTTGGCCATGATGTTCACGTCCAGTACCGGCTCGCCGTTGATCTCGAGGATCTCTTCTAGCTCAAAGCCCGTCATCGTCAGCAGATCGCCCAGCGCCTCGGCGCTCAAGTCAGTCTTGACGTAGTCCTTAAGGACAGAGACAGGCAGCTTCACGGCCGGGAGTGTACCGGGCGAGGCTGGCGGCCCCGGCCCTCCTTCCCGAGCCCTCCCACCCCGGGCGGGGTACCTTCCCCCTCGTGAGTCGTCTCCCCTCTTGTCTGGCCATTGCGGCGGCCTCCCTGGCGCTCACCTCGTCCGCATCGGGGCAAGCCACCCCCCAGAACGACACCTTCTTCACCGCCGGTGCGGGCACCGTCACCACCCAAAAGTGGCTGGGCAGCTCGGACATCCGCCGGGGCGGCCAGTACTTCGTCACCTACTCCCGCCCGGAACCCCGCTTCGCTTTCCAAAACCACCCCGCCCAGTGGGTGTGGCACGCTTACTACCTCCCCACGCGCGGCGGCGCCCACTTCCAGGCTCCGTTCCGCACCAGCCACGGGTATGGGCTCATGGCCTCCGCCCGCTACTGGAATCGAGCCCCCCAAAACCTCCCCACCTTCATCGAGGCGGGCTGGGGCGTGCATCTGCAGGATAAATGGACCGACGACGTGGACCTGCCGCTCTCCAGCAGTCCGTTCATCGGCATGGGCGTGCTGGTGGACATCGGCGGGCAGGAGGCCATCTTTGCCACCCGCCTGATTCACATCAGCAACGCGGGCATCGGCGCGCGCAACCGGGGCCTCAACGCCCTGGTGTTCTCCCTCGAATTCAAGTTCTAATTCGAGCCTTAGCGGGCCGAGGCGTACCGCCGCAAGAAGCGGAGGTCGTTCTCAAAGAAGTACCGCAGGTCGTCAATGCCGTACCGCATCATCGGGATGCGCTCCACGCCCAGGCCAAAGGCAAAGCCGCTGTAGCGCGAGGAGTCAATCCCGTATCGCTCCAGGATGTTGGGGTGAATCAGACCCGCACCCCCCAGCTCCACCCACTTGCCGTTGAACAGCTTCGGCGTGCTGATGGCGTAGTCCACGCCGGGCTCAACAAACGGGAAGAAGTCGGGGCGGAACCGCACCTTTACTTCCGGCCCGAACATCGCCCGCGCAAACGTGCCGAGCGTGCCTTTGAGGTGCGCCATGCTCACCCCTTCGTCAATCATAAAGGCGTCCACCTGGTGGAACGTGTGGTTGTGCGTGCGGTCCACGGCTTCGTTGCGGAAGGTGCGCCCCACCGTGAACACGCGCAGCGGCGGCTTGGTGGATTCAAAAACGCGCCCCTGCAAGGCCGTGCACTGGGTGCGCAGGAGCACATCGTCGCTCAGATAAAACGTATCCTGCGCGTCCATCGCCGGGTGGTCCGGCGGGTAGTTCAGGGCATCAAAGTTGTAGCGGAACTCTTCCCGCTCCGGGCTCTCTTGGTAGACGAACCCCATGCCACCCAGCACCCGCTTGATCTCGTTGGTGGTCTGCTGCAGCACGTGTTCGATGCCCACGCGCGGCTCGTGGCCGGGCAAGGTCACATCAATACGCTCAGCGGCAAACTGCGCCGCCCATTCCCCTTCGCGCAAGGCTTCACGGCGGGCTTCGAGTTCCGATTCGATCAGGGCGCGGGCTTCATTCACCTTGGCCCCGAACGCCGGTCGCTCTTCCGCTGAAAGCTGGCCAATGCCGCGCATCAGGCCGCTCACACTGCCTTGCTTGCCCAGGTACTGAATCTCAATCTCACGGAGCGCCGCCGTGCTGGTGGCTGCGTGGATGACCGCGCGGGCCTCTTCAATCAGGGGAGTAATGGCGTCCATGACGGTGTTATTTTGAACGTGCGGGCTCCTTCTTCACCCGGGACCAGACAATGACCGCCAGGATCACCGCCGCCACGAACCCCATCCACTGCCCGCGCAGGGCAAACCACCCTAACGGCACTAAGGGGAGCCACGTAAGGGCTCCCCAAAGGAGGGACCGGCGCGTGCCGGCCAGGCTCACCGCCGCCCATGCCATCGGCAGAAGCACGATCAGCATGGCCGACTTCAGCGGGTTCACGATTCGTCCGTGGTCTCGACAACCTCAGAGGCTTCGCCCTCGCCCACCACGTCGCCTTCATCCGGGTCTTGGATGATGCGCGCGATGCTGGAGATGGAGTCCCCGTCCTGCATGTTGATCAGCTTCACGCCCTGGGCTACGCGGCCCACCAGGCGGATGTCCTTGACCTTCACGCGGATGCCCTTGCCCTTGGCCGTCAGCACCAGCAAGCGGTCGTCTTCGTCCACCACTTCGGCGCTCACGATCACCCCGGTCTTGTCGGTGACGTTCATCGTGAGGATTCCCTTGCCGCCGCGACCTTGGGTGCGGTAGTCGTCCAGATTGGTGCGCTTGCCAAAGCCGTTTGTGCCCACCACCAGAAGCGTCGAGCCCTCGCGGACAATGTCGGCCCCCACCAGGATGTCGTCATCGCCCAGGCGCATGGCTCGGACCCCACCCGCCGTGCGGCCTCGGTCGCGCGCCAAGGTTTCGTTGAAGCGGATCGAGAGGCCAAGCTGCGCCACCAGGATGATGTCGTCCTCGCCGCGCGTCACCAGCACCCAGCCCAGTTCGTCGCCATCTTCGATGTCGAACGCCTTGAGGCCGTTGCTGCGGATGTTGGAGAACTTCTCCATGGCCGTGCGCTTGATCTCACCCTTGCGGGTGATCATCGTCAAGTAGCCGTCGGCCTTGATGTTCTTCACGCTCACCGCCGCCGTCACGCGCTCGCCCCCATCCATCGCGATGTAGTTGATGAGCGGCATGCCCCGGCTGTAGCGGGTGCTTTCCGGCAGGTCGTAGGCGCGCAGCTTAAACACGCGGCCCCGATCCGTGAAGAACAGGACGAAGTGGTGCGTGTTCACTTGGAACAGGTGCGCCGGCTCGTCATCTTCCTTGGTCACCGTCTTCAGGCCCTTGCCGCCGCGCTTCTGCTGGCGGTAGGCATCGAGGCTAATGCGCTTGATATAGCCATCGCGGCTGATGCTGATGATGGCCTCCTCTTCCGGAATCAGGTCTTCTTCGCTAAAGTCGCCGGCTTCACGCTCGATGATGCGCGTGCGTCGCTCGTCGCCGTGCTTGTCGCGCATCTTGGCGATGTCTTCGCTGATGACCGCCGTCATGCGGGCTTCGTTGGCCAGGATGTCCATCAGGTCTTGCGCGGTGCGCAGGGCTTCCTTGTACTTGGCTTCCAGTTCCGACTGTTCAAGCTGCGTCAGGCGGCGCAGGGGCATCGCCAGGATGGCGTTGGCCTGCAGGGCCGACATATCAAATTCGCGGATGAGTCGCACGCGGGCTTCAGCGGGGTCCACCGATTCGCGGATTGTGCGAATGATGCGGTCCAGGTTGCGCCGGGCAATCTGGTAGCCCTCGTTGAGGTGAACATCTTCCAGCGCGCGGTACAGGTCGTACCGAACTCGGCGCTCGGTCACGATGCGACGGTGCTTGATGTATTCATCAATCAGCGTCAGCAGCGGGCTCACACGCGGAGCGCCGTCCACGAGCGACAGCATGATGCAGCCGAACGTGGTGCGCAGCTGCGTGTGCTTCAGCAAGTAGTTCAGCGCCTTGTTCGGGTTCACGTCGCGGCGCAGGTCCACTTGGATGCGCATCCCGCGCTTGTCCGAGTAGTCCTCGACGGCAGTGATCCCGTCAAACTTCTTCTGCTTGGCCAGGGTGGCAATCGCCGCCACCAAGTTGGACTTGTTGACTTGATACGGGATCTCCGTGATGATGATCGCGGTCTTGCCGTTGTCTAGCGGTTCGATCATCGTCTTGGCCTGCATCACCACCGAGCCGCGCCCGGTTTCGTAGGCATCTTTGATCCCCTTCACGCCCATGATGAGGCCGTGGGTCGGGAAGTCCGGACCCGGCAGGTGCTCCATCACTTCCGGCAGCGTGGACTGCGGGTTGGCGATGCGGAACAAAATCGCGTTGCACACCTCGGTGAGGTTGTGCGGCGGCATGCTGGTGGCCATCCCCACCGCAATGCCCTGAGAACCGTTACAAAGCAGGTTCGGGAACTTGGCCGGGAACACCGTCGGTTCCATCGTGGACTGCAGGTAGTTGTCCGTCCATTCGATGGTCTCGCGCTCCAGGTCCTCCATCAGCTCCATGGCCAACGGGGTCAGGCGGCATTCCGTATAACGCATGGCGGCCGGCGGGTCGCCGTCAATGCTGCCAAAGTTTCCTTGGCCTTCCACCAGCGGGTAACGCATGGAGAAGGGCTGCGCCATGCGCACCAAGGTGGGATAAACGACTTCGTTGCCGTGCGGGTGGTAGTTGGCCGTGGTTTCGCCGGTCACCTTCGCGCACTTCGTGGTCGGGTTGCTGGGGGCCAGGTTGAGTTCCCGCATCGAGTACAAGATGCGGCGCTGCACCGGCTTGAGACCATCCCGCACATCGGGGAGGGCCCGCGCCACGATGACGCTCATCGCGTAGTTCACATAGGAACGCGATAACTCGTCTTCAATCTCTACGGTACGAACAATCGGATCTTCGGGCACGGTAACAACTTCCAGACGGAGCAAGCCCCGTTGAAGGTGTCAGAGTACCTCTGATCGAGACCTTCAGACGGGGCTCACTAGGTTCCTTTCAGGCAGAAAGGAGGTTATTCGGGGCGCTTCGGCGGGGTTAACCCCAGGTCCGCCCATTGGGTCGCATCGATCGGGCTCGGAGCGTCCATCATCGGGTCGTATCCTTGGCCCAGCTTGGGGAACGCGATGACCTCGCGAATGTTCTCGTCGTCCGTCAGGAACATCACCATGCGGTCAATGCCCGGGGCAATCCCGCCGTGCGGCGGCGCCCCCATGCTGAAGGCGTCCAGCATGTGCCCAAAGCGACTGCGCTGCGTCTCCTCATCCACCCCAATCAGGCTGAAGATGCGTGACTGAATGTCCGGCTTGTTGATACGGATCGAACCGCTCGCCCATTCCGTGCCGTTCACCACCACGTCGTAGCAGTCGGCGCGCACGCGGGCGGGGTCGCTTTCCAAGAACTCCATGTCGGCGGCCTTGGGCGAAGTGAACGGGTGGTGGCTGGGGTCCCAACGCTGCTCGTCCGCGTTCCATTCCACCAGCGGGAAGTCCAGCACCCAACCGAACGCCAGCTTGCGCTTGTCGCGCAGGCCCAGTTGCTCGGCCACCATCAGGCGCAGGCGGTTCAGCGGCTCGCACGAGGCCCGGTAGTCATCGGCAATGAAGGTCAGCAGGTCACCGGCTTCGGCGCCCGTGGCCTGGACCAACGCCAGCACTTCTTCGTCGCCCAGGAACTTACCAATCCCCCGCGCACGTGCAGGCCGCCCGGCAGTTCGCGGCTGGCCTCGCTGGCAGCGGCATCCAGCGCAAACCAGGCGAGGCCCTTCGCGCCGAACTCCTTCACGTGGTCCTCCAGCGCCGTCACTTCCTTGCGGCTCAGCTTGGCCCCGCCGGGATAGCGGAAGCAGCGCACCGCGCCACCATCGGCCACCGCGTTCTTGAACACGGCAAACTCGCTGTTCTTCACCAGGTCGCTCACGGTCAGCAAGGGCAGATCGAAGCGGAGGTCCGGCTTGTCGCTGCCGTACTTCTCCATCGCCTCGTCATAGGTAAGGCGCACAAACTCGGTCACCGGCTCCTTGTCCAGGTCGAACTCTTCGATCAACCCGTTGATCACCTCGCGCGTCAGGGCCTCGATCAAGTTCACGATGTCCTCTTGCTCGATGAACGACATCTCAAGGTCAAGCTGGGTGAATTCCGGCTGGCGGTCGGCGCGCTGGCTTTCATCCCGGAAGCACTTCGCAATTTGGTAGTACCGCTCCACCCCGGCCACCATCAGCAACTGCTTATACTGCTGCGGCGACTGCGGCAAGGCGTAAAATTGCCCCGGCTCCAGGCGATAGGGCACCAGGTAGTCGCGGGCGCCTTCCGGCGTGCTCTTGGTGATGATCGGCGTCTCGATTTCAAGGAAGCCGCGGGCATCCAGGAACTGCCGCATCCGGCGGATGGCCGACGCACGTATGGCCAAGCGTCGGTACATCGAAGGGCGGCGCAAGTCCAGGTAGCGGTACTTCACGCGTAGCTCTTCGTTCACGCGCTCCATCTGCGCTTCGTCCGAAACCGGGAACGGCAACGTCCCCGCCGGGCCAAGCACATCGTAAGCCGTCAGCTCAATCTCAATGTCCCCGGTGGGGATCTTCGGGTTCCGGTTCTTCTCGTCCCGGGCGCGCACCACGCCGGTGATGGCCACGCAGGCCTCGTGGCGCAGGTCCAGCTGCGGCCACTTCTCGGGGTCGGCACTCACTTGCACCATGCCGCCGCGATCGCGGATATCGGCGAACCATACGCCCCCGAGGTCGCGAATGCGGTGAACCCAACCATTGAGGGTCACGGTTTGGCCGAGATGTTCCAGGCGGAGATCACCCGCCGAATGAGTGCGCCGAGGGTAGCTCATGCGAAGGTTCGAGTCTACCGAGGCACGGGGGCCACTCCCGGCCTGTCGGCAGACGCCTCGGCGCTGCCTCCGTTGAAGCCAAACATTGCTTTCCCCCCTGTAACGCAAGCTAACATCGAAGCACTATGGCTTTGCCCCCGCAGCAAAACCCCTATCCGCGGCCCGTGCAGCGGGAGCTCAAGTTCGATGTGATCGGCGAGGCCTTCACGGCACTTGTAGCCCATTGGAAGGTGATTGGCGTAGCTGGGGCTATCGTATGCGCTCCGATCCTGCTCATGATCGTTGCGCTCCTGGGCTTCGTCTTCCTGGTAATGTTCCCTGCAGCGAACAGCGGTGGTGAACTTCCCATGTTCATGATGGTTTCGTTCCAGATTGTCGTCCTGTTCGGCATCTTGTTCGTCTATGCGGCCGCTGGTCCAGGCCATATTGGCTGTGCGCGATTAGCCCTCGCCATCCGCCGTCGAGAGCCGTTGACCGTGGAGATGGCCAAGGCCGGGCTTCCTCGATTCGTGCCGGGCTCCATCGCTGGTCTCATCAACTATGCCGGGGTCCTTATCGGAAGCTATTGCTGCTACGTGCCGGGTCTACTTTGGGGCGGATTGACAACTGGGGCTTTCATGGCCATGGCAATCGACGAGAACCTCTCTGCGGGAGATGCCATCAAGGAATCGCTTGAGGTCATGAAGCCGCAAATGTGGATGGCGGCGCTTCTCTATCTCCTCGTCTCTATGATTTCGAGTATCGGATGCATTGCCCTCATCGTTGGACTCGTTTTCACCATGCCACTCCTTTCCATCATCATGGGCCTCGCCTACCTGGACATGAAGTTCGGCATTGGCCAGAGCGACCGCGCCCTTGAGGTCGTGCCCCCCGTCTCTCAATAAGGACTCTTTAGGCAAACCCCATGGAACCGCAAAACCCCTATCCCCGCCCGGCCCCCAGCAACCCGCTGGATTTCAGCGTTATCGGAGAAGCCTTCAACTATGTGAAGAGCAATCCGGGGCCGTTCATCGTGGCCACCCTGCTGGCCATCATCCCGACGGGGGCGGGCGCAAGGTCTCGTCCGAGCGATGCAGCCCACCGATCCGAATCAGCAGTTGGCATTCCTCCCAATCAACTTCGGATTGGGTTTTGCCGGGGCTTTCTTAGCCGGACCGGGCAACCTCAGCTTGGCGCGGTGCTTCGTCAAGGCGCGGCGCGGCGAAGCCGTCACCACCAACGATGCCACCTTTGGGTTCAGCAAGTTCTTGGCCGCCGGCCTGATGTCGCTCATCATTCAGGTGGCGTCTCAGCTCGGCATCCTGGCCTGCTGCGTGGGAATCTTAATCGTGGGCGCTCTGCTCATGGGTTCCTATGCCGCCATGGCGCATGACGAATCCGCCGGGCTGGGAGATGCCCTGATGAACTCCATCGGCGCGTTCAAGGATCACGTTTGGAAAGCCACCTGGTTCTACTTTGTGTGCATCCTGGTCATCCTCGCCGGCATCCTGGCGTGCGGCGTGGGCTTGCTGGTCTCGGTTCCGGTCGGTTTCGGGGCGATGACCCTCGCCTACCTCAATATGACCGAGCGACCGCGCGTCGCTTAATGAGCCTGCGGGTCGGGGCGTTTCCCGCCTCGGCCCGCAAAACCCGTAGCCTTGCCGTGCCCCTGGTGGCCCGCTGCGCCAACCATCCAGACTGTGAGAGCCGCGAGGTCTTGGATCCTGAGTGCGCAACCCGTACCCGATCCCTGCCCGCCGCACATCCACCGCCGCTCCATCCAGCAGTTGCAAGAGCTGATCGCGAACGCCGGCGGCGACTCCCGCGTCACCCGCGCCGAAATCGGCGAATGGTGGCTCCTCATCGCCGAGCACAACTATCTCATCGCGGCTTACGAATTCGTTCCCATCGCGATTGAGCGCGCCTTGGAGTACGCCCTGCGCGAATGGAGCCCGGCCCAGCGCGGCCGCTGCTACAACCTCGCCGGCATGGCGCACTTCCGCATGGAAGCCTGCGCCGAAGCCGCCCGCTACTTCGCGTGGAGCGTCCGAGAAGCCCCCAGGATGCCGCCGTGTGGCACAACCTCGGCCTCTGCCGACTCCACTTAGCCCAGTACGAGGAAGCTCAAGGTGCCTTCGCCCGGGCCGTCCAGTTGGACCCCAACGACGCGTCCACCTACCACCACTGGGGCGTGGTTCTCTTCCGCCTGGGTGATTCCGAAGGAGCCCTGCGCCGATTCCAGCAAGCCATCACCGTGGACCGAGACTACGCGCCCTCGTATCTCAATCGCGGCCTCCTCCTCCTCGAAAACGGCGAGATCAACCCCGGGTATCGCGACATCTGCCGTGCCGCCGCCCTGGAACCCAAGCGCGCCAAATACTGGAACTACCGAGGCCTGGCCCACATGGAGATTTGCGAATTCCGCACCGCCCTGCTGGACTACAACCGGGCGATTGAGCTTGACCCGATGTACGCCCCGGCCTACTTAAATCGGGCGCTCCTCTTTGAGGCCATCGGCGACCCCGAAGCCGCCCGGGATTCCCTCATCAAGTTCTTGCGGCTCGAACCGAAAAACGATTACGCCCAGCGTTTGCTCGCGCGGATTGAAGCCGTGCTTAACCGCCCAGACGCTCCTTCGTCCGATCCCGCTGCAGCTTAAGCGCGGCATCTTCGGGATGCGCGGCCACCGCCGCTTCCCACACCCGCAGGGCATCGCGCCACATGCCCATGCGCACGTAGCTGTGGCCCAGGTTTCGATAGCAATTGGCGTGCATGCGCGCCCCAAACTTTAGGCGCGGCTCGATGTAGAGCGGGATAGAGGCGTACTGCTTCTTGTCAAACAGGTACTGCGAGAGCATCATCGCCGCATCCGGATATTCCGGATTGTCGTTGAGGTAGCGCACATAAACCGACCACTCCTCGCCGGGTTGCTCGGTGCTCTTCAGCATCCATCCCAGGCTGGAAGCGGTTTCGTAGTTCGTGGGGTCCACTTCCAGCATCAGCCTCAGGTTCTGCTTGATGCGCGGAAAGTCGCCGCCTCGAAACCACACGTCGTTCTGCGCTTCTTGCCGCGAGGTTGCCGCCTGGATGACTTGCGCCACCTGGGCATCCCGTTCACTCGTCGCTTGGGCCGAAGCCAGCCCCAAGCCCAGGGCAAAAACCGAAGTCAGCACGAATTTCATGAGGTCTCATCCAATTGTCGGCGCATTTCTTCTTGCACCATCGGCGGATTCGCGCGGCCCTGGGTGCGGCGCATCACTTGGCCCACCAGGAAGCCCAGCACGCCCCCCTTCCCGCTGCGGTACGTGGCCACCGGGTCCGGGTGCTCCGCAATCACATCGGCCACCGCCTGCCGGATGAAGTCGGTGTCGCTAATCTGCGTCTGGCCTTCCACCATGCTCGCCGGGTCATCGCCCGTCATGTACGCCTTCTCGAAGACCTCCTTCGCCTTCTTGCCCGTGATGGTTCCGTCGGCCACCAGCTTGGCCACCTTCACCAAAATCTCCGGCGACATGCGCGCGGGCTCACGGCCCTCGGTGTCGCTTTCCACCCCCGGAATCACGGCCGCCTGGCCCGTTTCCTTCAGCAGGCGGGCGAAGTCGCCATTCATCCAGTTGCACACGGCCTTCGGGTCACCCCCGGCTACCACCGCCGCCTCAAACCATTCCGCCCACGGGCGTTCGGCCGTCAGCAGTTGCGCGTCCTGCGGACTGAGATTGAATTCGTCTTGGTAGCGTTGCAGCTTGGCCAGCGGCAGTTCCGGCAGGGCGGCGCGGGCCGCTTCCACATCGGCTCGGTCAAAGTGCAGAGGCACCAGGTCGGGGCACGGGAAGTAGCGGTACTCCTGCTCCGATTCCTTCGTGCGCATCAGGTAGCTGCTTTCGGTCGCTTCGTTCCAGCCGCGCGTTTCTTGCGCCACCGTGCCGCCGGTTTCCAGCACCGCAATCTGGCGTCGCCGCTCGTATTCCGTACCCAAAAACACGTTGCGGAATGAGCTGAGGTTCTTCAGCTCGGTCTTGGTACCGAGGGTTTCGCTATCCGCGCGGCGCACCGAGATGTTCGGCTCGCACCGCAGGCTTCCCTCTTCCATCTTCCCGTCGCAGACGCCCAGATAAACTAAAAGCTGGCGCAGTTGAGCGACGTACTCACGGGCTTCTTCCGCCGATTCGATGTCGGGCGGGAAGTCCGTCACGATCTCCATCAGCGGCACCCCCGCGCGGTTGTAGTCCACGCCGCTACCGCCGCCGGGCAGGTGCAGAATCTTGCCGGTGTCTTCTTCCAGGTGCACCCGCTTGATGCCGATCCGCTTCGGCCCTTTGCTCGTGTGGATCATCAGGTGCCCGTGGTAGCCAATCGGGTTGGTTTCCTCGTACTGGCTGACCTGAAACCCCTTGGGAAGGTCGGGATAGAAATAGTTCTTGCGGTGGAACACCGAATCCACCGGCACCTGGCAGTTCAGGGCCAGCGCGGTGCGCAGCACCATCTGAATCGCTTCGCGGTTCGGCACCGGCAGCGCCCCCGGCAAGCCCAGACACACTGGGCACACGCGGGTGTTCGGTTCCCCGCCAAAGGCCACCTGGCACCGGCAAAACATTTTGCTTTGGGTGCGAAGCTCGGCATGGACTTCCATGCCCACGCTCAGGCGGTATTCAGACATCCTCCCGAGTGTATCTCAGGTACGCCCGCGAACTCAAAAGCCATGTACGAATGGGACTTCTCCCCGCCCGCAATATTTAACTGAACAAAGGCAAAGAACCCTCGTCAATGCCTTCACGAGCACCACTGCAAACCGCAGTGTTCCCTCGGGAGACCAAAACCGTGAAACGCAAACAAGCTGGAATGGCCACCTCCGCGATTCTCTTCACCGCCCTCGGTGCCGGAATCGTCGGCGCCGCCGCGACCCCCGCGACCTTTGCCGCCTTGGGCAAGGAGCAGCGAGGGGCGAAGATGCAAGCCCTGAACCTGACCGAAGCTCAACGGGCTCAGTTCGAAGCCCTGCGCAACGAAGCCAAAGCGCTCCGCGCCAAGGCCAAGGACAGCCAGGACCGCAGTGCCCTCCGCGAAGATTTCAAGAGCCTGAAGGAACGCGCCCAATCCATCCTCACGCCGGAGCAGAAGGCGAAGCTGGAAGCGATGCGCGCCGAAGCCCGCACCAAGCGACTCGACCGCATGGACGAGAAGCTCGGTCTCTCGGATGCCCAACGCGCCCAAATGGAACGGCTGATGGAAACCAAGCGCGCCCAGTTCGAAGCTCTGCGCAAGAACGAAGCGATCTCGGACGAAGACCGCCGCGCCGAGTTCAAGGCCATGGCCGAGCGCTACCGCAGCGAATTCCAGAACCTGCTGACCGAAGCCCAGCGCAAGCAAATGGAAGAGGCCCGCAGCAAGCTGCGCGACCGCATCCGCGAACGTATGGGCCAACGGCGCGGTGAAGGCCGTGGGGAACGCCAAAGCACCCCGCCGGCCCGCCCGACCAGCCTGCACATCTAAACAACGACTTGACAGACCAAGAGATACACGTTGGGGCCGCTTCGCAAGAGGCGGCCCATTTTTTCTTTCTCACCCCGCGCCGAACTCGCGCCCCAGGCGCGTAAAATGCGGGGCATGACATCCCCTCGCGTCATCGTGGGCTGGCGCGAGCGCATCAGCCTCCCGGAATGGGGCATCCACGACCTCGTGGCCAAGCTTGACACCGGGGCGCGCACCAGCAGCCTCCACGCAGAGGAGCTCCAGCATCTCCCGGATGGCCAAATCCGCTTCAAGGTCGTCCTCAGCCGAAAGACAGGTCGCAGCCAATGGGTGACCTGTACGCCCCTGCGCACCGCCACCGTCAAGTCCAGCAACGGGCAACCCTCCGAACGCGATGTGGTGCAAACCCTTATCACCCTGGGCGGGCACACCTTCCCGATTGATATCAATCTTAGTTTTCGCGGACGCATGACGCACCGCATGCTCATCGGGCGGGCCGCGCTCGATTCTCGCTTCCTTGTGGACCCCAACCACACCTTCCTGCACAGCCCCCTCGCTCTCTAACCCCATGCGCGTTGTCATCCTGTCTCGCTCCCCCCGCTGCTACAGCACCCGCCGCCTGCGCGAAGCCGCCCGTGTGCGCGGCCACCAGGTTCAGGTTCTCGATACCCTCCAGTTCGCCATCAGCATGGAGCAGGAGAACCCCGGGCTTCTCTACCGTCGCCGTCGCCTGGGCGAAGTGGACGCGGTGGTACCGCGCATCGGGGCCAGCGTGACCACGTTCGGTACCGCCGTAGTGCGCCAGTTCCAGCAGATGGGGGTGTTCGTGGCCAACACCGCCAACTCCATCGGCAACAGCCGCGACAAGCTGCGCGCACTGCAGATTCTCTCCAAACACGATATCGGCATTGCGCCCACCATGTTTGTCCGCAATCAAGCGGACATTCTCATGGCGATTGACCGGGTGGGCGGCGCCCCCGTCATCATCAAGATGATGCAGGGCACCCAGGGCGTCGGGGTGATCCTCGCCGAATCCAACAAGATCGCCGAGGCCATTGTCGAAGCCATGCAGGGCGCCAAGCAAAGCGTTCTGATCCAAAAATTTGTGGCCGAAAGCAAGGGCCGCGACGTCCGCGCTTTTGTGGTGGGCGACAAGGTCGTCGGAGCGATGCGACGGGTGGCGCAGGGGCAAGAGTTCCGCAGCAACCTGCACCGGGGCGGCAAAGCCGAGGCCATCGAGCTCGATCCGGCCTACGCCGAAGCCGCCATCCGCGCCGCCCACATCTTGGGTCTGCGCATTGCCGGGGTGGACATGCTGGAGGGCACCGATGGCCCGCAGATCATTGAAGTCAACTCCAGCCCCGGCCTCGAAGGCATCGAGAAAGCCACCGGCAAAGACATCGCCGGCATCATCGTGGATTACATCAACGAGCAGGTCGCCTTCCCCGAGCTCGACCTGCGCGAACGCATGACCGTCGCCCACGGGCACGGGGTGGTCGAGATTCAACTCGGCCCCCACAACCCGCTTACGGGTCAGCGCATCGGCAGTAGCGGCTTAGGTGAGCGCGACATTCTCGTGCTGACCGTGGAACGGAATGGTGAGACCATGGCGGTGCCCGATGCCAACTTCGAACTTCTCTCCGGCGACCGGCTGCTGTGCTTCGGCGACTTGGCGGAGCTCCGCACCTTGGTTCCGCCCAAGGTGAAGAAGCGCCGCCGCCGCATCTGAGCGCTAGGCGCTGGGTTCCTTCCGCAGCGGCTCATTTGCCACGGCGGTCAGGATTTCGTCCAGCATCGCGATCAGCCGTTCTACATCCTCGGAAGTGACATTCAGGTTCGGGCGCAGGCGGATGCTACGCTCCCCGGCCCCAAGCAGGAGCAGCCCGTGCTCGCGAAGTGCCGTGCGTACCACCGCCGCCTTGCGCTCCGAACTATCCAGGCTAAACCCTTGGTAAAGCCCCATTCCCCGCACGTTCAGCACGATGCCTTGGTGGCGGAGTTGCAAAGCGCGCAGAGCCCGGTTGATCTCATGGCCCATCTGGGCGGCGTGCTCAATCAGCCCATCTCGCTCGATGATCTCCATCTCGCGCACCACCCGCACCATGTCGGCCAGGGTGCCGCCCCAGGTGCTATCCAGCACGCCGACCTCTTCCAGCGGCTCCTTCATGTAGATCACGCCGGCCCCAAACTTCTTGCCCGTGGCCACCGCCAGTGGTGAGTAAGGCAGGTCGAAGTGGTCGATCGCAAACATGCGGCCCGTCGCGCCCAGTCCGGTCTGCACTTCATCAAATGCCAAGGCCACGCCGTGCTTGTGGGAAAGCTCGCTCAGGCCTCGGAAGAACGAAGGCAGCGCCATACGCTGGCCGCCCGCCCCTTGGATCGGCTCCACAATAATGCCGACCACTTCGCTGGCCATCTGCTGCAGCACCATATCCAGCATGTCCAGAGCGTTTTGACTGGCGCGCAGGTTCTCCGATTCCGTTTTGTCGGTATCCAGCGCCGGGAACGGCAGCTTGATATTGCCCCCACTGATGAGCCCGTGGAAGTCTTGCGTCGCCACCGGGTCCATCGTTTGCGTTACGCCCAAGGCGTACACCGTGCGGCCGTGGAACGCGCGATCGAAGTACACAAAGCGCCGGGCGGTGGGGGTGGTGCCGGCGGCGCGGTGCTTGCAGTTAAAGCGTGACACCAAGTACTTCATCATGTTCTCCACCGCTTCGGCCCCGCTGTTCACCGCGTAGACCTCCAGGTGGTCGTTGCGCATGCTCTCGGGGCCACCCGGTGCAACATGCGGTAGTACGCCAAGCATTCCGGCGTCAAGAAATCGGGGTTCGCCACCTTGTGCGTGGCCACCATGCCGAGCCGCTGCAGGAACTCGGGCTCCACCATATCCGGGTGGTTGTGCGCCAGCAAGCGCGAGCCGTAATAGCCCACCCAGTCGAACAACCGCTGGCCATCTATGGTCTCCAATTCCATGCCCTTCCCTTTCGCCAAATCGAGCACAAACGGGTACGGATCGTAAATCACGTAATTGCGCATTTCGTCCAGCATCGCCGCTGAAACGGGGCCGGGAAATGCGGTGCCTTGCGTGGATGAAACCGGGGCCGTGGTCATAGTTACAATTGTGAGACGCCGAGTTCGCCCCCCACCGGGTAGTGCGTGACGTTTGGATTAGGTACAACCAGCCTATGCGGCGCGCGCTCGGCTCGTGGTGGTGGGTGGCCTTTTTGCTCCTGATTTGGGGATGTGCGGGGGCCACATCAGTCTCGACGACCCCTCCTCAATCCCTGCGGATTTCTCCTTCCACGGCTTCGGTTCGCATCGGCGAAAGCCTGGACTTCACGGCCTTTGCCGTGGGCGGCGAAGGTGTGGCCATCGAATGGAGCGCCAGCGCGGGCACGATCACCAGTGGTGGTCGTTACACCGCCCCACCACGCCGGGCAACTACACGGTGCGCGCGCAGTTCGCGGGGGCTCCGGGCATTAACGCCACCGCCAACGTTGCCGTGACCGATGGCGTGACGGTGCGCATCACCCCCGGAGCCGGGCCGGTCATGGCCCCGCAAAGCCGCTTTACGTTCTCTGCTGACGTGCAAAACACCAGCAACCGCCGCCTGAGCTGGGAGGCCACCGGTGGCACCATTGACCAGGACGGCCTCTTCCGCCCCGCCGGCGTGGGTGCCTACACTGTTACGGCGCGCAGCGAAGCCGATAACAGCAAGCTCGCCACCGTCAACGGCGTGATCGTCGCGAACCCCCGGGTGCGTATGAACTTCGGCACGCGCGGCGAGATCGTGATGAGCCTAGACACCTCCGCCGCTCCCAACACCGTAGCCAACTTTGTCGACTTGGTGAATCAGCAGTTCTACAACGGCATCATCTTGCACCGCTACGAAGTCGGCTTCGTGATTCAGGGCGGCGACCCGCTCACTAAGACGCTTCCCCTCACCGATCCTCGCATCGGCACCGGCGGCCCGGGCTACACCATCCCGTTTGAAGCCAGCCCCTTGCGCCATAACCAGTACGCCGTGGCCATGGCCCTCAACTCCGTGCGCAGCGACACGGCGGGCTCGCAGTTCTATATCACGCTAGAGCCGGAACCCGGCCTGGATGATGACTACTGCGTGTTCGGCAACGTCACCAGCGGCCAGGCAGTAGTGGACGCCCTGCGCCGGGGTGACACCATCGTTTCCGCTGTTACCGAGGCCCCGTAATGAACATGGACCCGAACCGAACCGTAATGGGCGGTGGCCCGCCGGTGGACCTGAACCGCACGCTGATGGGCGGCGGGCCGTCGCTCCAGGTCACCCAGACCATCGTGCCGGTGCAGTGCCCGGTGTGCAAGAGCTTCAATCCGCCCGGATTGATGGCGTGCAACGAGTGCGGCCTCATCTTTGCGATGGCGCTGGATGGCGATGCCTTCGGGGCGCCCAGCGTCCGCCTGCCCGTGCTGGTGGATGAATCCGGCCGCGAGCACCCCATCCGCCCCGGGGCCAACCTGGTGGGCCGCAAGGGCGATATTGCCATTGATGACAACCGCATTAGCCGCCAGCACGCCCGCCTCACGACCACCGATGATGGCTTTACGATCGAAGACCTTGGCAGTACCAACGGCACCAAGGTGGATGGCCAGCCGCTGGCCGTAGGCCAAGTTCAGAGCGTGGCACCTGGGCAAAGTATTGAGTTCGGGGGGCACGTGGTACGCATCCAAGAGCCCGGCCAGGCCGCCCGCACCCTGATGCCGAGCGGTGGCCGCACCATGGCCATGGCCGCCGCCCCCATGACCCCCGGCGAAGACACCGTGCGTGCCTGGCTGGTGACCCCAACGGCGAGATCCCCCTGCGCGAAGGTGTCCAGACGTTTGGTCGTCGCGACGGCAATGACGTGGTGGTGGCCGACCCGTACGTGAGCGGTTCGCACGGCACGATTGACCTCACCCCGGATGCCGTCTACTTCACCGACACCGGCAGCAGCAATGGCACTAGCGTGAACGGCGCCAAGCTCGCCACGGGGCAACGCACCCGCATCCAAGACGGCGACGAGATTCAGATCGGGCAACTCACCTTGCGAATCCGCTACCGAGGCGCATGATGGAAGATATCACCGCCGATTACGCCGTCGAGACGATTGCGCCCGCCGCTGAGCTGAGGGTGCGCATGCAAGTCCAAGTCGCGCAGAAGACCGACATGGGCCGGGTGCGCGAGAACAACGAGGACAAGGCCGAGTTCTATCTCCCCGACACCGATGCCGATGCCGCGCGCCGGGGCTCCGTGTTCATCATGTGCGACGGCATGGGCGGCCACGAAGCTGGACAGATCGCCAGCGAAGTCGCCTGCAAGACCTGGCTGGACGTGTATTACGCTCACCCCAGCGAATCCGTGCAAACCGCGGCCCTGCAAGCCACGCTGGCCGCCAACCGCTTTGTGCTGGACCGCGCCCGTGCCAACCCGCAGTGGAAAGGCATGGGCACCACACTCAGCGCCCTGGCCCTGGTGCAAGACCAAGCCGTGATTGCGCACGTGGGGGATAGCCGTATCTACCGCCTACGTGGCGGCGAGATTGAGATGCTGACCCGCGACCACACCTGGGTGGAGGAAACGGTTTCGCAGGGCATCATGTCGCGCGAGGAAGCCGAGCGCCACCCCTACAAGCACGTGATCCTGCGCGCCATCGGCACCCAAGATGCCCTCGAAGTGGATGTTCTGTCCGATTTTGTATTGCCCGGTGATATTTATATGCTGTGCAGCGATGGCGTGACAAATCACGTGAATGCCGAGCAAATCCGGGAAGTGCTGAGTCAGCGCGGACCTTCCCCGGCGGCAGGCGAGCTTGTGCGTATGGCTTTAGCCGATGGCGGCAGCGACAACGCCACCGTGCTGGTGGTGCACGTGCAGGGCCTGGAGCCCTTAGTTTGACTTTTGGGGGCTAGCGGCCCCAACAGCCCCGGGCATGTCCATCGCGACGTGCGGGAAGTCCAACCGGAACGTGGTGCCCTCACCCAGGCGGCTATCAATTTGCAAGCGGGCATCATGGGTGGCGGCGAGGTCCAGCACCACCTTGGTGCCGAGGCCACTGCCCGCGCTATTCACCCAAGAAGTCCGGGCCGAACCCTCTAGGATTTCACGCACGGTTTGCGGCGACATCCCCGGGCCACTATCGCTGATTTCGAGCACGTGGTAGTTCTGGTCGAACCGGTAATTCACGCGGATCACGCCGTAGGTTTCAAGCTTGTCCGGGTGCGCGGCTTTCCAATCTTTGGGCACCGATTCGGCCACCGCCTTGATCGCATTGCCCACCAGGTTTTCGACAATCCGCATAACGAAAAGATCATCAAAGAAGTGCTCGGGAGCGTCGTGGGCGAGGTCGTACTGAATATGCGCGCGAGCCTCGCGGGCCTGCGGCTCCATAAATTCGGCGGCTTCACGCACGATGGCGGCAAAGTCTTGGCGCTTCTTCTTCGGTTCCAGCGGGCGACCGGCCGCGAGGTTATTCACCAGCCGTGCGTAGCGGTAGACGCGGTCCGAATACGGCTCAAACACGTCCTCAAACGTGCCCTCAAGCAACTGCAGGTAAAGCCAGGCATCGCCGGTAATCCCTCCCTCTTTCAGGGCCTGCTCAAGCCCCGCGAGGTTGCGGCGGAACTCCGGCAAGAACGTCACCAGCACCCCGGCTTTGTTGGCCAGGTCGTGCGCGGCGCGCCCCATCCCTTCCAGGGCCGCCACTTGGCGGCGGCGCTCCATCAGGCGACTGTTGCTCACCGCCAGCGCGCAAATATCACTGATGATATCCAGCATCTGGAGGTCGGCTTCGTCAAAGTTGCCCTCGATTTTATTGACAATTTGAATGACACCCAGCGGCTCCGCGCCCGTAATCATCAGCGGCATCGTCAACATCGATCGCACCGTCACCCCGGCCTTGCGCTCAAAGTCGGTGCGGGTCTGCACGCTGGCATTGGGGAACTCGTTGATTCGCGCCGTGCGCGCTTGGAACACTTCCCCGGCCACCCCAAAGTTGTCCGGAATATCTAAGCGCTCGAGCTTTGATCCAATATCCGAGGGCAGAACGTGCTTGAACTTGAGCCGCCTTGTCGAAGGCTCGTGCAGATAAATCGTGCCCCCCATCGCCCCCGCCGCCTCGACGCAGATAGCCAGGACGTCGCGGAGAACACTCTCCACGTCGTCAACGCTGGCAAGCTTATTTGCGGCTTGGTTCACAAGCCGGAGGAGGCGCATTTCGGTGGCCATTCGCGCGGGACTTTAGTCTGACATATTCAACGCGCGACCATCGCCTCGCGTTCCGGTCATCCTTGCGGATTCCGACGCATTTTAACCAGTCCCCTTCAGTTGATTCCGTGTTTCCCGGGATTTCCGCAGCGAATGGAGTAGAAAGAACAGAACACCATGAGTGCCGCTGTTTACGAAGCCCTGCGCAAAACCCTGGCCGAAAGTTACGTTCTGCTCATCAAAACCCACAACTATCACTGGAATGTGAAGGGTCCGCAGTTTGTGGCTCTCCACAATCTTTTCGAATTGCAATACAACGAGCTTTTCCTAGCGGTGGATGAATTGGCCGAGCGGCTCCGCGCCCTGGGTCAGCACGCCCCCGGAACCATGGCGGAATTCGCGGCCATCAGCCAAATCAAAGATGGCCAGGCCACCAAGGCTAGCGACATGGTGGCCGACCTCCGCGCCAGCCATACCCTTGTCGCGCAAACCGCTCGCAAGGGTGTCAAGGCCGCCGAAGGTGTTGACGATGTGGGCACCGCCGACCTCCTGACGGCTCGTAGCCAAAGCCACGAGAAGGCCGCTTGGATGCTGGCCAGCATTCTAGAAGAAGAGGCGGCCCCCGCCGCCAAGGCTCCCAGCGTGAGCCCGGCGGCTCCCGCCAAGAAGGCGGCTAAGCCCGCACCCAAGGCCGAGGCTGTAAAGTCAACAGCCCCGAAAGTAGCCACTCCCAAGCCCGCGGCTGCCAAGCGACGCCGCGTCGCGGGCTAAGGCGGCGCTAATCCCGCTCCACGGGTGGGAACTGCGAGGTGGCCACGCGCACGGTTAGCGCGTCGCCATCCAGTTCCCACTCGGCTTGCGGCACCAAGGTGTCGATCAGGTGGAACATCGCGGTGTTCGATTTGAACATCTCGCCGGTAAGGAACTCCACGCCCCGCTCCCGGGCCGCTTCGGCCATCCGAACCATCATCGCCCTGCCTAGCCCCTTGCGCTGGAACGGGTCCACCACCACGATCGCGAAATCGGCGGTATCGGGTGCCGAGAGAAAGCGCACAAACCGCGCTGCCGCGTAGCCGCACCCGCCCTGGTTCTGCTCGTCCCCTGCCACCAAAGCGAAGTGATGAAAATGATCCACTTCGGTGAGGTATCGCAGCTCGCTTTCGGTGAATTCCTGCTTAAGTGTCAAGAAACGGCGGTAGGACGTACCCGGGCTCATGGCCGCCAATCCGCGCCGGAACGCTTCCTTATCGGTGGCGCGCACCAGCCGCAGATCCACCTCTTCCCCGTTCCGCAGCCGAAGGCGCTCGTAGTAGTTGGAATCGTAAATCATCGGGGCCCTAGATATCCTAACGCACCGCCGCGCCCGAAGTGCGCGAAGTGTGCGAAACTGGGTGAATGTTCCGAACTTTGCGTGCCGGTCACTCCCCCACGGCGGACGTATTGGTCATGGGTGTGTTCAGCGACCGCAGCCTGCCCGCCACCGCCGCTTCCGAAGTCCTGATGGCCTCCAAGCGCAAGGAGTTCTCCGGCAAGGAAGGCCAGTGGACCGAAGCCTTCCCCGCCAACATGCCGCGCATCTTGCTGGTCGGCCTCGGCGAGTTTGCCGCCTTCAATGAGAGCAAGGCCCGCGAGGCCGGTGCCGTGGCGGGTCGCCGCCTGGCGCAGGTGCAGGCCCGCACCGCGCAGTTCGAGATGGACCGCTGGGAAGACCCCATGTGGGGGCGCGCCCTCGGTGAAGCCCTTGGCTTGCTGGCCTGGAACCCCATGCTGTACCCCGGTGCGGCCGCCAAGCCCGATACCCGCCCTGATCTCACCGTCTTTTCGTCCAACGAAACCCTGGACCACGGCCTGGCCGACGGCATTGCCCTGGCCGAAGCCGCCAATTTTGCCCGCACCCTGGCCCAAACCCCGCCCAACATCGCCAACCCCGCCTACATGGCTGAGGCCGCCCGCGAAATGGCCGCCGAGCGCAACCTGAAGGTGGATGTGCTGAGCGACGAGTATCTACTGGCGGCGGGCTATGTGGGCATCGCGACCGTGGGCCGCGCCTCTGCCAATGCAGGGTGCCTCATCCGCATCGAATACTGCCCCGAAGGCATGGAAGACACCGCCCCCGTGGTGCTGGTCGGCAAGACCATCACCTACGACACCGGTGGCCTCAGCCTTAAGATCAGCGGGGCCATGGCCGGCATGAAGGTGGATAAGGCCGGCGGCTGCGCCGTGCTCGGCGCCATGCGCGCCATCGCCGATGTGGTGAAGCCCAACGTGCGCGTGGTGGGCTTGCTCACCGCCGCCGAAAACAGCGTGAGCGATGACGCCTACCGACCCGACGACGTGCTGACCTACAGCAACGGCGTGACGGTGGAAGTGACCAATACCGATGCCGAAGGCCGCCTGGTGCTGGCCGACGGCCTGATTTGGGCCTGCGACCGCGAAAAGGCCAAGTGCATCGTGGACCTCGCCACCCTCACCGGCGGCGTGGTCGTGGCGCTCGGCAGCACGTTCGCCGGCATTTTCAGCACCGATGACAGCCTTTGCCAAGACCTGACCGACGCTGGCCAAGCCACCGGCGAGCGTGTGTGGCGCTTGCCGCTGGACCAGGGCTACCGCGACATGATGAAGAGCAACGTAGCGGACCTGGTGAACTCGGTGCCCAACCGCAAGGCGCACCCGGTGCAGGGGGCCACGTTCCTTTCGTTCTTTGTCAACGAAGGCACGCCCTGGGCGCACATTGACATCGCCGGAACGGCCGGCAACGACAGCGACAAGGGCATGTTTGTGAATGGCCCGACCGGATTCGGTGTGCGCCTGCTGGCTCGCTACCTCGAAAACCATGGATGAGGCCGCATTCGCCCGGTTCTCGTCCTGCGAGTATCTCGGGCCGGTGGTGGCGCGCTTCGGTCCGCTGGAGATGGGCCAGCCCGAGGAGCCGCTCACCTGCCTGGTGTCGTCGCTGGTTTCGCAGCAGCTGAGTGTCAAGGCCGCCGCGACCATCTGGGGGCGCTTGGTCGAGCGCATCGGCGGCGAGCCCGTGGACCCGGAACGCCTCCTCGATGTCTCGCCGGACGAGCTACGAACCCTCGGCCTCAGCCGCCAGAAAGCGCGCTACGTCCACGCCGTGGCGCAGGCCTGGCTGGACCACAACTGGCGGGCGGATGACTGGTTTTCGATGCCCGATGACGAGGTGCGCGCGCGCTTGCTCCCCATCCCTGGGGTCGGCCCATGGACGGTGGATATGTTCCTCATCTTCGGCCTGCACCACCCCGATGTGTGGCCGCTGGGCGACCTCGGCATCCAAAACGGCCTCAAGCGCCTGGTGCGCTCGGATTTGACGGCGGGGGACATGGCGGAGCTGGGCGAACGGTGGCAACCCCACCGCTCACTGGCTGCCCGATATATCTGGAAGAGCCTGGACAACACCCCGGTTTCGTAGCCCCATGCCGCGCCCCCTTGTCCTCAGCAACGGCCGCTTGTACCTGGCCTACGACGCGCACTACCAACTGCGGGACCTCACCTGGCCGCACGTGGGCTACCCCAACCATGTTAACGGGGAGCGCGCGCGCTTCGGGGTGTGGTGCGAGGGGCAATTGGCTTGGACCGACGCCCCCGAGTGGACGGTGGCCATGGCGTACGAGCCTGGCTGCTTAGTAGGGGTGACGACGCTCACCCACCACGGCTGGCAGATTCGGCTGACAATCACCGAAGCCGTGGACCCCGACCAGCCCGTGCACGTGCGGCGCATCGTGGCGGAGGATCTGGCCGGACGGGGCCGCACCATTCGGGTGTTTTTGCACGCCTACCTGGAGATCGGACAGAGTGACGTGGGCAACACTGCGTTCTACTGGGCGGCCCACGACGCCATCGTCAACTACCGGGGCGAGCACGCCTTTTTGTTCGGGGGCCGAACTGAATCCGGAGGTATCTCGCAGTATTCAATGGGCATTGCCAAGTTCCAAGGGCTGGAAGGCACCTGGCGCGACGCGGACGACGGCGAACTGGGCATGAACCCCATCGCGCAGGGTTCAGTGGACTTCACCGCGCGCTACGATCTGGACCTCGCCCACGGCCCCGCCACGCTGTGGACCTGGATGCACGCGGCGCACCACATTGACGATTTGCTGCCCGCCCCGCCGGCGAGCGAGATGGGGGTGGTCATCGAACGAGCCCGTTCCTCTGGCCACCAGTGCTTAGCTACTTCGGAACCCAAAGGATTCGCCTCCCTACCCGAATCCTGGCGCAATCTCTACCAGCGTTCACTCCTGATCATGCAGGCCAATTGCGACCACGGGGGCGCTATCCTGGCTGCCAACGACAGCGACATCATGGCCAGCAACCGCGCGCACTACTCTTACTGCTGGCCCCGCGATGGTGCGCGCATCGCCGAGGTGATGGACCAAAGTGGCCGCCCCGAAACCGCCCGTGCCTTCCTCCTCTTTGCCCGGCACCTGGTGCGCCCGCACCGCCAGTTCTTCCTGCAAAAATATCGGCCGGATGGGTGCGTGGGGGCAAGTTGGCACCCGTGGGTGCACCTGGGCCAGCCGGTGGTGCCGTTCCAAGAAGACGAAACCGCGCTCACTTTGTCTCTGCTGCGCTCCCACTTCGACCACACCCGGGATCAGCTCATGCTCGAAGACGTGTGGCAACACTTCGGGCGCGGGGCGGCCCAGGCCATGTTGGCGCACCGGGATGGGCGCGGCATGCCCCTGCCCAGTTGGGATCTGTGGGAAGAGCGCTACGACGTCCATGCCTTCACCACCGCCTCCGTCATCCGGGCGCTCGAGGACGCCGCCCACCTCGCCGCGCACCTCGGCGATGACTTCGCCCCCGCCCTCACGGAAGCCGCCCACACCATGCGGGTCGGGTTCGATGCCACCTTCCTCGATGCCGAGCGGGGCGTTTATCTTCGCCGCCCCGGCGACACCACCGTGGATGCCAGCGTGCTCGCCGCCCTCTTGCATTTGGAGACCGATCTCACCCAAACCGCCGCCCACGCCACTTACCAGATGGTGGTGGAGCGCCTCTCCATCCCCACGGCCATCGGTGGCCTAGCGAGGTACGAAAACGACTACTACCACCGGGCTTCGGAGTGGTACACGGGCAACCCCTGGGTCATCAGCACGCTCTGGGCGGCGCAGACCGAAATCCGCCTTGGTCACCTCGACCAAGCCCAGCAAAGGCTGGATTGGTGTGTCCACCGCACCACCTCCACCCACCTTCTGGCCGAGCAATTCCACCCCGAGACCGGCGCCCCCTCAGCGTCTCGCCGCTCACCTGGTCGCACGCGGAGTTTGTAGGAACAATTCATGACTTCCTGCACGCCACGGCGGTACCCTCCTGAGCCTATGCGTCCCGTCGTCTTGGGAGAGGGTTTCTGGAAGGAGCGCCAGCGCGCCCTGCTGGATCGTGGCCTGGCCCACCAGTGGCAGCAATGCGAAGAAACCCCGCGACTGGAGAACTTCCGCCGCGCCGCCCGGGGCGAAACCAGTGGCCACGAAGGTCGCAACTACGACGACAGCGACCTGTATAAGCTCAGCGAAGCCACCGTCTACGCCCTTGCGCTGGACCCCAGCCACCCTGTGCGCAAGCCGTACGAAGAGTTCGTCCGCACGCTCGGCCAGGCGCAGCAGGCCGATGGCTACGTGCACACTTTCCACCAGCTCGGGCGGCACGCGCCCCGCTATTCGCTGACGGCCGCCTACCACGAGCAGTACTGCCTCGGCCACCTGATCGAAGCGGGTGTCGCGGAGGCCGAATCCCTCGGTGAAGGCCAGCTGTACGCCGTAGCGAAGAAGGCCGCCGACCACCTGACGGAAACCTTCGGCCCCGGCCGCATGGACAAACTCCCCGGCCACCCGGAGCCCGAGCTTGCCCTGGCCCGCCTCAGCCAATGGACCGGCGACGCTAAGTACCGCGAGCTGGCCAAGTGGCAAGTCCTGCGGCGCGGCCAGCGCCCCAGCCCCTTTCAGGCGGAACTCTCCCAGGCCGATGTGCACCCGGCGTACCACGCCCTCTTCGCCCCGCGGGGCACTTACGAGGGCCACTACGCCCAGGATGATCGCCCGCTTATTGACGCCGAAACCCCCGTAGGCCACGCGGTGCGCGCGGTCTACCTTTACTGCGGGGCGGTGGACGCCGCGCCCGAGGAAACCATGCCCACCCTTCACCGGCTGTGGGATTCCCTGACCCGGCACCGCATGTACATCACCGGCGGGATCGGCTCGGCGGGCTACAACGAAGGCTTCACCGAAGATTTCGACCTCCCCAACCGCGATGCTTACGCCGAAACCTGCGCCGCCATCGGCCTCGTTTTCTGGGCGCAGCGTATGGGCCGCGCCACCGGCCAATCCAAGTTCGCCGACGTGATGGAACGCGCACTTTACAACGCCGTTCTGAGCGGCATGGATCTCACCGGCACCGGCTACTTCTACGACAATCCGCTGGAATCCCGAGGCGAAAAGGTGCGCAAGCCGTGGTTCGATTGCGCGTGTTGCCCGCCCAACATCGCCCGCCTGATTCTCAGCATCGAGCGGTACCTGGCCCGAGTAGAAGGCCAAACCGTTACCATCGAAATCCCCGATGCGATGAAGATCACGGTGGCAGGCGGCCCACAGTTCCGGGTGGAAACCGAATACCCCCACGCCAGCGAGGTCCACGTGGCCACCGAACAGCCAGGCCACGCCACCTTGCGGCTGCGCATCCCCAACTGGTGCCGCGACGCCCGCGCCTCGCTCAACGGCGAGATGGTGAACGAGATTCTGGACGGCTACCTCACCGTCACCCGCGAGTGGCAAACCGGTGATACGCTGCGACTCGACCTCGCCATGCCCGCCGAGTGGATGGTGGCCGACAGCCGCATCCCCGACGCCGCCGACCTGCTGGCCCTGCGCCGAGGCCCGGTGATTTACGCCTGGGAAGAGACTGACGCCGAAGCCCCGCTTCATCTCTATCGTTTGGACCCCTCGCGCCACCCTGAAATCAACGGCCACGAACCCCACGGCCGGAGCCTGGTGGCCGCCGCCCGGCTGGAAAGCGACCACTGGACGCGCGACACCGCCTATGTGCCCTACCCCGGCCCGCAAGAAGCGCCCCGACCTGCCCGCGCGGTGGCCGTCCCCTACTGGACCTGGGGCAACCGAGGCACCGGCGCGATGCGCGTGTGGATGCGCCGCGTCTCCAGCTAACTCAGCAAGGCAATCCGCGCGCCCTGCCCCGCAAACCACTCGTAGCGGGGCACGGTTTCGCTCACCCGCACCGGCCGCCCCGTGCGCAGGGCCGCCAGCGCAATGTGCTCCATGTTGCCATTCGGGGCGATAAAGGCAAAGTCAAGCCGGTTAGAGAGCCCTGCCACCAAACGGTCGCGCACCCGGTTGGCGTTGCGGTGGAACGACCGCAAAGGATTCACGGCCGAGAGCGCGAGGTCCGTCTTCGGGTCGAACTTATAGCGCCAAAGCCGCGCCGCCCGGAATGGCTCGTCACTCAAGTCTTCGCCCAGCCCTTCGAACAGGCCGGTATCCAGCACCATGATGCGCGGCGCGCCCCACCGCAGCGGCACCACCGCCGCCCGCTGGTAAGCCGGGGTGTTGTGCCCCGCCACCAGCACCTCACCGCGAATCACCCCATCCTCCGTCAGGCGTTCAATCTGCCGGGTGCTCTCATCTGTTCCCCCCCGGCTGGCCAGCACCGTAAAGGTCGGTTGGTGCAGCAGTTTTTGGTTGCCGTACAGGAAAAGCACCCCCGGCGGGTCGGGTTCCAGGTGCTCCACATGGTGCGGGTAGTGCGGGTCTGCCGCCGTCACCACGCCCACATTCATCCGGTCCAGCCGCTCCAGCAGTTCTTGAGCTTCGCCGCGCAGCGTCCCTCGCTCTTCCGTCCAGCGCACGGCCGCCGCCGCCCGCCAGCGATACTCCTCAATCAGCACCTCGGGCGCAAGCGTCCACACGTCTTCATCGGTGCGGCCCAGCAGTTCGTGGCGCACCCAGAACCGGGTGATTGTCTTGCCACCCACCCCCGGAGCAAGGGCCATGGCCAAGGTCAGCAGGCGCCGGTCGCGGGTCATGCGTTCGCGAGCATGGCGGGGCTCACCGCCAGTTCCAGGGCGCGCACCACGTCCGCACCGCGCTCCTTCATCACGTCCGTCACCGCGCCGTGGTCAATGCCCTCAGGGTCCAAGCCGCAGCCGAGGTTCGTGACTACCGAGATCAATCCGTATTCCACGCCCGCCTCGGCCATGGCAATGGCTTCGCTGGTGGCGGTCATCCCCACCACGTCGCCACCCAGCATCTGCAGCATTCTTATCTCGGCGGCGGTCTCGTAGCGCGGCCCGTCCATCCCCACGTAGACCGAACGATCCGCGTGCGGCAAACCCAGCTCCTTCAGCGCTGCCCCAATGGCCGCACTGCCGGCAAAGCACTGCGACATATCCACGTGGTTCACGGTGCGGTTGAACCCCGTCACCTGCCGTCCGGTGGCGTCAATAAAGTCCGTCACCACCGCCAGGGTGCCCGGCGCCCAGTCCACCCGCAGCGAACCCACCGCCGCCGTGGCCAAGCAACGGCGCACACCCATCAGGCGCAGGCCCTCGGCCATCGCACGGTAGCCAATGCCGTGCGGGGGCGTCTTATGCCCGGCCGCGTGCCGTGCCACCACCACCACCCGTTGCCCTTGGCGATCTTGCAGCCAGCCTCGCATGGGGCCGAACGGGGTCGGCACCATCACCGCGCGCCCGGGATGCGCCCGCAGAATCTCGCCAATTCCCGTCCCGCCAATGAGGGCGGCATCCGCCATTACCATGCGCGCAAGGATACCGGTGGTGGATACTGAAAGCGCATGGCTCCTTCCATTCAATTCAATGGTGCCGCCGAAACGGTCACCGGCTCGCAACACGTGATTACGGTCAACGGCAAGCGCATCATGGTGGATTGCGGCCTCTTCCAAGGTCCGCGTGAGATCCGCGAGCGCAACTGGGAGCCTTTCGCCTTCGAGCCCCACGAAATTGACGCCGTGGTGCTGACCCACGCCCATACCGACCACATCGGCCTGCTGCCGCGCCTCATCGCAAAGGGCTACCGAGGACCGGTCTACGCCACCCCCGGCACCATTGGCCTGTGCAAAATCAGCCTGCCCGATGGCGGTCGCCTGCAGGAAGAAGAAGCCAGCTACCACAACCGCCACCAAACCAGCCGCCACAATCCGGCCGCGCCGCTTTACACCGAAGCCGACGCCTATGCCGCCATCAAACATTTGGTGCCGGTCCACTTCTTCCAGCTCCATGATCTCCCCGGGGGTGCGCAGTTCCGGTTCTTGCCCGCCGGGCACATTCTGGGTTCCGGGTTCGCGGAGATCTACTTTGAGAATGGCGAGCGCATCCTGATGGGGGGCGACCTCGGTCGCTACGACACCCCGCTTCTCAAGGACCCCCACAATTGCACCCACGCCGAATACCTGGTGATTGAGAGCACCTACGGCGACCGCTTCCATGCCGATGAGAACCCCCAAGACGTGCTCCGCGAGGTCATCCAGTACATCCACGAACGCCAATCTTGCGCGGTGGTGCCCAGCTTCGCCATTGGCCGCACGCAGGAGTTGCTATGGCACATCCATGAACTCGAGCAGCGCGGCGAGATTCCGCACGTTCCCATCTTTGTGGACAGCCCGATGGCCAGCGCCACCACCCTGCTCTACAACGCGCCCAGCGACGACATGGACCCCGACCTGAAGCTGGATATCCAGGAGAACAATTCCCCATTCCGGGCCGATATGGTGCGCTTCATCCGCGACCGCAACGCCAGCAAAGCCCTGAACACCAACGACGGCCCGCTCATGATCATCAGCGGCAGCGGCATGGCCAATGGGGGCCGCGTGGTGCACCACCTGCGCCAGCGCCTGCCGCACAAGGAGAACGTGGTGCTCTTCACCGGCTACCAGGCCGCCGAAACGCGCGGGCGCCGCATCCTAGAGGGGGCCGACACCATCTCCATCTTCGGCGATGAGATCCCCGTGCGGTGCCGGGTGGCCAAGCTCAATTCCCTCTCCGCCCACGCCGACCAAAACGAGATCATGCGTTGGCTGGGGGGCTTCCAAGAGGCGCCTCGAAAGACGTTTATTGTCCACGGCGAACCTACGGCACAAGCGGTGCTCGCGGAACGAATCCAACGCGAACTGGGCTGGGATTATGTGATTCCGCACCACCAGCAGTCGTTCAGCTTAGGTTAAAAGAGCGTGCCCGGCACCTCGATCGGCACCACGGCGCTGGGGTCCTGAAAGCGCGGGTTCCCCATCGCCCGGGTGACGGGCCAGCACTCCGTGAGTTCATCCGGAGCGGGAGCCAGCAGGGCGGGGTTGGCCTCGCCGGGGCCGAGCCACGCCCCAAAATCGCGCTCGAAAATCCACACCGGCATCCGGTCGTGCAGTTGCCCCACCACCCCATTGGCGGCGGTGGTGAGGATGGAGAAGGTTTCGAGATAGCCCTCGGCGCGCTCCCATATCTCCCAAATGCCGGCGAAGGCCGCGTACTTTCGACTGCGGATGAACCAGGGCTGCTTGTCGCCTTTCTCCCCCGTCCACTCGAAGAAGCCGTCGGTCGGGACGAGGCACCGGCGGCGTTTGTAGGCGGTGCGGAACGAGGGCTTCTCCGCCACCGTCTCGCTGCGGGCATTGATCATCCGCACGCCCGTGGTGTGGTCGTCTTGCCACGGCGGCACCAGCCCCCAGCGCATCAGACGCAGGTGGCGGCCCTGCTCGGCGGTGCGCACCACCACCGGCACCGCCGCGTTGGGGGCGATGTTATAGAGCGGAGTGAGGTCCGGCAGGGGTGCGGTGAGCCCGAAGTTCTCCTGGATTTGGCGAATCCCAAATTGGGTGAATCGGGCACACATAGCTTAGGGGCGATTATGGCCGCGCTTCGCCGCCGCCCCCGAAGGCGCCCTCGGCTCCCATCATCTGGAAGAACCGCGCCAACCCTGAATCCTTCAACTGCGCGTCGGCCTTCGAGATCTGATCCTTCAACGCCTGCGGGAAGTTCGCGCGTGTGTAGATCTCACCCTTCGGGTCCACCTTCATCAGCGTCAGCGAGCCCGGAAGCTGGCACTCCGGCGACAGCATCACATGGAAATCCACCAACTGCCGCGTGCCCAGGCGGAACTGATTCAGCTGCGGCATGCCGCTCCCCCCGGAGGCAAAGCCCGGCGTCTGCGTAATCATGTCGAACAACGCCAGTTCATCGCTGCCCAGCGCGCGGATCATCTGCATGGATTCGCCCTGCGGCGTCACCGGCGCCACCAGCAGGTCCGAGGTGACGAACGGACGGATGAATCCGTTGTTCGGCAGGCCGGTGGCAAACATCTCCGTGGGTTCCAGGGACGCGTTGCGCTTCATCCCAAAGGCTCCGCTCATCCCGAACGTCATCATCGCAAAGAAGCGGTTCGGTCCCGTTACCGGCGGGCGCACGGGCTGCAAGGAGTCCGGTTCGTTATAAACGTAGTGCGTCAGCAACTCCGTGGCGGATTGCCCGAGGTTGCGGATCGGGAGATCCTGTCCTTGCAGGATGCTGGCCCGGTGGTTCGCCGAGAGGCGATTCCACAGCCGCATGCTGAACTCGTGCCCCGGCATCTGGCTGGCAATCAGGCCATCCGTGCCCGCCCACTGCTCATAGAACATCGGCATGCCCTGCGGCTCGGCCCCAATGGGGTTGGAATCGATATAAGCCGCCCAGGAATTCAAATCCGGCACGCCGCCATTGGCATTCGAGCTATTGATGAACCCCTGGATGGCCGCCCGGTTCATCCGGTTGAGCCGGGTTTCGGTGGGGTTCTTGGGCGCGGCGAGGGTCACTCCGCCTTCTTCCGCCATCGTGTAGTTCTCGTCCAGAGTGGCCTGGAACTGGTTCATCGTGCGCGGAGCCGCTTCAAAGAAGGTCGGCATCCAGGCTTGGTTGTCGTCCAGGTAGGCCACCACATTCTTGTTGTGGTGCTTGGCCCAGGCATCCCAGGCGTCCGACGCCATAAAGCTCAGCGGCTCGTAGGTGTAGGGGTTGTAAGCCCACTGCTTCAGCTCTTCGGGGATCACCCGATTCGTGGAGAACGAAGCCGCCGAGAAGTCCACTTGCAGGGTGAGAATCTTTTTGCTTTCCTCGCGGTATTCAATCACCGGGCTGTTGTCTTCGGGCGGCGGCGGGGTCGAAGTATCACCTCCGGCGGCCCCTTCCTCAATCTCTTCCATCGGCACCGGAATGCCTTCGTCGCCCCGGCGCATATCCATGCTGGCTGTCGCAATTTGCGCCCCGTTCTCATCAAACAGCCGTGCTTCAATCGAATTGCGGAAGAACGCCCAACTGCCGACGCTTGGGCTCATGACAATCAGCAGTTTGGCCGGGCGCGTGCGCACCGGCTGCGGCATCAAATCTTCCTTCTTGATCCCTAGGGCATCCATGGCCGAGCCCAAGAAGCCCATCATCATGTCCATTTCGCCTTGGCCCTCTTGGCTGGCTTCGGCCATCATGTTCTGCTGCTTCACCATGGCGTCCACCAGGCCGGCGGCCTGTCCGCGCAGGGCGTATTGCGCCCGGGTGGGGTTGCTACTGAACACCAGGCGGTTCGGATAGTTCTGCCCAAAGGCCGACTTGGGGAGCGCGCGCAGGAGCTTGAGCAGCTCCATCGTCGTTTCGTCTTCGATGTCCTGCTTCAGACTTTCCTCAACAGCTTCAATATGCTCGCGGCGGTCGGCTTCCAGTTGTTCGTTGGCCAGTCGTTTGCGGCGGGCCGAGTCCGGCTCCAGCGTCATCGTCTCGCCGGAGAGCCGCCACTTGGCATCCGCCGACTTGGCGATCTGCTCCATCAGCGCCTCGGCCTCTACGCCCTTCACGTTCACATAGAGAACGTCATTCTCGAGCTCGGGGCTCACGCGCAGCTGCTTGCCCGTCTCCTCCTCCAGCTTTTGAACTAAGGCCGGAAGGCGCGCGCCTCGGCTGTAAAAATCGAGCGCATAACCGGGAGCCACAACCCCCAAAGCCAAGACCGCGAGCAAGCACCGCATACTTATGTATTGACGATTGGCTTAGCGCGCAGGTTGCGACCCTTGCTGCGTGGCGATCTCGTCCCACCGCCGGAAGTAATCATCCAGCGTGATGGACTGCCATCCGCCCGCCGCCAACTCGTCCGTGATGCGCCCGATGGCCTGAGCGGTATCCGGTTGAATATCGTGCAAAAGCACCACGTCGCCGGGGCGCGGGGTGAACACCACGTTTCTGTAGACCTTGTACGAATCCTTCACCGCCGTGTCCCCGCTCGACATCGTCCAGATCACGCTGGGCATCAGGCGGTGGCGGGCCAGCTTAGCCGTCCAACTCTCGTGAATCCCGTAGGGCGGGCGGAATATTGTGGGGTACTTACCGCAGGCTCTCTTGATCGCCTCTTGGGTCTTCAGGATCTCGTTCAGCCCCGCCGCTTCCGAGGGTTTGGCCGGATGGTTGTACGTGTGATTGGCCACCGTGTGACCCTCATCAAAAATGCGCTTGACCAGTGCCGGGTAACGCGTGGCCCGCCAGCCCAGCACAAAGAAAGTGGCCTTCATGTTGTGCTTCTTCAGGGCATCCAACACTATCGGCGTTCGATGAGGGTCCGGGCCATCGTCAAAGGTCAAGGCAATGACCTTGTCCGTGAAGGGGGCTCGCTTCGAGATGGTTTTGCCCTGGAACCGCTTCGGAATCTCCCAGTCCACCAGCTTCGGGTCTCGCTCACCCTCGCCGTAAACCTTGGGAGCGGTTCTCGTCGTGGCAGGGGGCTCGGCGGGAGCGGCCTTGAACTTCGGCCCGACCTCCCATGCCCATACTAACGCCGAGAGCGGCATGGCCTGCGCCACCCCCACTCCTAGGCCCAAAACGATCGCCATCCCTGCGCGCTTCATCTCTCCTTAACAAAGGCCAAGCGGGCAAAAAGTGCGTCGCGATCGGTCTTCTTAATTTCCGACGACCGGGGGGGCTGGAGCGTGTCGCAAATGATGCTCCAAATCGAAAATTTCTTCAATCTGTTCCGAGCTTAAACGGGCCTTAACATCGGGGTCCTCCGCTACGCTGGTGCGGAAGTCGTGGCCATCCCACGCCCGGGCCGCGTTGCGCTGCGCCACCTTGTAGGCGGCCTCGCGGCTCATGCCCGATTGAATCAGCGCCACCATCACGTGCTCGCTAAAGACGAGATCGCCCATCTGGCGCAGGTTGCGCAGCATGTTCTCCGGCATCACCACCAGCCCGGCCAGGATGCGGTTGAGGCGGTGGACCATGAAGTCCGTGAGTTGGAACGTATCCGGGAACACAATGCGCTCCAGGCTGCTGTTGGTCAGGTCGCGCTCGTGCCACGTCATCACGCTCTCTTGCATCGCGTGGGCGTTGGCGCGCACCAGGCGGGCCAGGCCGCACACAGTTTCGCTGTTCCAGGGGTTGCGCTTGTGGGGCATGGCACTGCTGCCGGTTTGCCCCTTGGCAAAGGCTTCTTGCACTTCCAGGATCTCGGTGCGTTGCAGGTTGCGCAGTTCAGTGGCGATGCGCTCCAGTGATCCCGCCAGGGTGGCCAGCACGTTTAGCACGTGAGCGTGGCGGTCGCGGGCGATGATCTGGGTCGAACTCGGGTCAGCACTCAAACCCAGGCTCTCGCAGATCGAAGCCTCGAGTTCCGGCGTGACGTGCGCGCGGATGCCCACCGCCCCGCTCACCTTGCCCACCGCAATCTCCTCGCGGGCCTGGGCGATGCGCTTCAGGCTCCGCTCCAGTTCGTTGCGCCAGCCTTCGCACTTGTGGCCAAAGGTGATGGGCTCGGCGTGGATGCCGTGCGTGCGCCCAATGCACGGGTGGTGGCCATGCTCTTTGTGCAGCGCGCTGATCGTGCCGCACAACGTCTCAACTGAACTGCGTAGGACGTCCAGGCTATCCCGCATCATCATGCCGAGGGCGGTGTCGATCACGTCGTAGCTGGTGACGCCAAAGTGAATCCACCGCGCCGGGTTGGACGTGCCGTCGCCCTCGCTGCCCTCGCCAATAGCGGGCACGCCACTTACGTTCTCGCTCACGTTGCGCACAAACGCCATCAGGTCATGCCGGGTGACTTCTTCGATCTCATCACACCGATCAAGATCGAACTTCGAACGCTCCTGGATCGCCTTCAGGTCCTCCGCCGGGATCACCCCCTCGCGGTGCCACCCTTCGCAAATGGCAATCTCCACGTCCAGCCAGCGTTGGGTCTTGGCTTGGCGACTCCAAATGGCTGTCATGCCGGGCGTGCAGTAGCGTTCAATCACGCCGGGAGGCTACCCGCCTCAATGACCGATATCGGAGCGGAAGTGCTTACCCGCAAAGGCCACCTGGTCCATGCCGGCGTAGGCGCGGGCGCGGGCTTGCTCCAGGTCATCGGCCACCGCACTCACCGCCAATACGCGGCCCCCATTGGTCACCAGTTGCCCGTCTTGCATCTCCGTGCCGGCGTGGAAGACCACCACGCCTTCGGGCATCTCGCCCAGCGTGATGGGCATGCCCTTCTGGCTGGTGGCCGGGTAACCCGCGCTGGCTGCCACCACGGTCACGGCGGCGGGCTCCGTGATTCGGACCGGAGGCAGGGCCTCCCCTTGCGCAGCGGCCCATAGCAGGTCGCCCACGCCCTCCACCCGGCGCATCACGCTCTGGGTTTCGGGGTCACCAAATCGCACGTTGTATTCCAGACAGTAAGGCGAGCCGTCCACTACCATCACTCCGCTGAACAGCACGCCCGAGTACGGCACGCCTTTGGCCCGGAGGTGGTCCACGATGGGGCGCACAATACGCGCTTCGGTCTCTTCCACCATTGCCGTCGTCACCCACGGCACCGGCGAATAGGTGCCCATGCCGCCCGTGTTTTCGCCCGTGTCGCCATCGCCCACCCGCTTGTAATCCTGCGCCACGGGCAAGCTCAAGAGACCTTGTTCGCTCACCACCGTGAGGATCGAGAACTCGCGGCCTTCCAGAAAGTCTTCGACCACCACCAAGCGTCCGGCATCGCCGAACTCCTCATCCAACAGCATCCGGCTCAGGGCGTGGCGCGCGTGCAGTTCGTCCCCGCACAAAATCACCCCTTTGCCCAAGGCCGCCCCGCTGGCTTTGATGGCCACGTGCCGCCCGCTCGCAAACCGCTTGGCGACTTCCTCGCACGCTTCTTGGTAATCGGTGTGGATGGTGGCGGCGGCGGTGGGCACCCCGGCTTCCTCCATCATCTTCTTGCTCCAGGCCTTGCTAGCCTCCAGGCGGGCCCCCATGCCCCCGGGGCCAAAGGTGGGAATCCCCCGCTGCCGGAGCTCATCCGCCATCCCGCCAATGAGCGGATCTTCCGGGCCAATCACCACCAGTTCGGGTTCAAAACCCCGCAGGGCTTCGCTCACGTTGTCAAACAGCGGCCCCAGTTGGCCAACTCCAGGGTTCCCCGGCGCGCCGGCAATCTCGTGGCCCTCTTGCGTCAGTCGCCAGGCCAGCGCGTGCTCGCGCCCGCCTCCGCCGACAATTAAAATTCTCATAGTTCCCTCCGGTACTCCAGGGCACTGAGCAGGGTTGCGGTATCGGCGTAGTCCAACTCGCCCCCGATGGGCATCCCGTGGGCCAGCCGCGTCACGCGGATATCTAACGGCTTGATGAGCTTGGCCAAGTAGAGCGCGGTCGCATCGCCTTCCACCGTCGGGTTGGTGGCCAGGATCACTTCCTGCACGCCACCGCTCATGCGCGCCAGTAGTTCTCGGATGCGTAGCTGCTCCGGCCCCACGCCGTTCAGGGGATTGAGCAGACCATGGAGCACGTGGTAAACGCCCTTGTACTCGGCAATCCGCTCCATCGCCATGATGTCGCGGGCCTCACTCACCACGCAGATGAGGTGCGGATCACGCCGACCATCGCGGCAAATCTCGCACGTTTCGCCTTCGGCAATGTTCTGGCAAATGCTGCACACGCCTAGCGACTCGCGCGCCACCGTGAGGGCATGGCTGAAGCGGCGCACATCCTCCAACGGCATGCGCAAGACATGAAAAGCCAGCCGTTGCGCTGACTTCGGCCCGACCCCTGGCAAACGCTCAAATTGCGCAATCAGTTCCGCCAGGGGGCGAGCGAATCCCATCCGGTCCGCTTAGAGGCCGAGGCCCGGAATGTTGGGCACGTTGCCCATGATGTCCTTCACGCGGGCATCGCGCACTTCCACGGCCTTTTCAAAGCCCATGCGCATGGTGGCGGTGATGGCGGCACACAGGCCTTCCACGTCGTCCGGGTCCACCAAAGCCTTGTCGATCTTGAGGTCCACGAGTTCGCCGCGACCGTCAAACACGGCCTCCACGCCACTGTTGCGGATGTCAATCCGCTCGTTGCCCAGTTCGTCTTCAAGCGTCTGCGCACGTTCCATGGCCCCGCGCATGTTCGCCATCATGTCGCCCATGCCTTGGCCACCAAATCCCTTGGGAAGTTTCATGATTCTGATCTGCCGAATTCCCGCTGAATCTCTTCGACCAGCTGGTCACCTTCGAACACCGATTCTACCGCTCTTGTCGGCACGATGGGAGCGACGTCGGCTTCCGGTCCCCCGTCCGCTCGGGATTCGTATTGGAACATGATCACGCTCTTGGCCCATTCCCGCGCGGTCTCTTCCACGGCGGCCACGGCCTTCGGCTTCTCTTGGTAGCGCTGCAGCGTGATGCGCAGCGGGAACTCCACCGTCCACTCGTTGCCGTCCACTCGTACCAGTTCGGTGCCAGCCAGCCAGGCCTTGGCCTTGTCGTTCTTCTCGCTCCAGTGGGCCACCACACGCCGCCAGATCTCCTGGGCTTGCTCCAGCGTGCGCCCACTCGGGGTTGGGGTGGCTTCCGGCTCGGTTTCGGGCTCCGGTGAGGGCACGGGTGCGGCTTCCGGCTTCGGGGTGAGCGGCTTGGTCTCCGGTTCTTGGGCGGGTACCTCTCTGGGGGTCACCACGGCGGCTTTGACCACGGGCTCCTTTACCTCGGGCTCCACAGTGCGAACAGGCTTAGATTCTTGGCGTAACGCCGCCGGGCGTTCCCGCCGGGGCTCCGCTTCCGGTTCCGCCGGGTGGCGGGGAGTCGTTGCACTCGGCACCGGGCTCATGGCCAGCCGCACCATTTCCGATTCAATCCAGTGCCGAGGCAACGTCACGTGCCCCACCGTCGCCAAAAACTGGGCCATCGCGGCCCGGTAGAACAGGATGCGGTCCATCCCCAGGCGCCGCGCCATGGCGTCCGCAGCGGCCTCTTGGGTCACATCTTTGCCGCCCTTGCTTTCCACGCCAAAGAGGGTCCGCGTGAGATCCGCCAGCCGGTAAGTCAGGCTCTCCACAATGGCTTCGGCATCGCGCCCACGCCGGAAAACTTCATCCAACTTGGCGTGAATCTCGGCGATGTCCTTGGCCATCAGGGCTTCCAGCAGTCGGTCCACTTCGTCCGCCGCAATCAAGCCGAGTTGCTCGTAAACCTGGTTCAGCGTGATCGGCCCCTCGGCTGTCAAGATCGCTTGTTCCAGCAGGGTCAGCGCGTCGCGGTACCCACCGTCCGCCATCCGAGCCAGCGCCGTCAAGGCGGCCGGTTCAATCTCCATGCCCTCGGATTCGGCCACGAACTGCAGCCGCCCCACGAGGTTCTCAAGCGAGCCCCGGTGGAACTCATACCGCTGGCACCGCGACCGGATGGTCGGCGGCACCTTCTGCAGTTCCGTGGTGGCGAGGATGAAGACCACGTGCGGAGGCGGTTCCTCAATCGTCTTCAGCAAGGCATCAAACGCGCTGGCCGAGAGGTCGTGGACTTCGTCGATGATGAAAATTTTGTAGCGGCAATAAGCGGGCTGATAGCTACTGGCATCCACCACCGCGCGCCGGATATTGTCCACGCCGCTCTCGCTCGCGGCGTCGAGCTCGATCACGTCCATGCAACTCCCCTGCGCAATCTCGATGCAAATCGGGTCGTCTTCGGGCGGGTTGCTCATCGGCCCGTCGGTGCAGTTCAGCGCCTTGGCCAGCAGGCGGGCGGTGCTGGTTTTGCCCGTCCCTCGGGGGCCGGTAAAGAGATAGGCGTGACTGATTTTGCCCTGGTCCACGGCCTGCCGCAGAGTGCGGATGATGTGCTCTTGCCCCACCAGATCATCAAAGGTCTGGCTGCGATACTTGCGGTAAAGGGCGGTGTAGGACACGGGCAATGAAAATGGCGAAGAGACGCCGGGAAGGGTGCGTCACCCGATGGTTCGTCTTACCGTTGCTGCCTTCCGGCCCTGGCGGAGTTCGTCGTCCGTTCGTCGCGCAGTTCCCGGCCATCAACCCAGGGGCTGACGGCCGGAATTCGGGCGTCTCTTCGCTCTTTGTTTTACTCGGTTTGGGCCAACCGGGGTTAGCCTTCCACCCGTCGGGTGCCCGGGCTTACCAGGTCATCCTCTGGGTTGCGGACGCGCGGCGCCACGTAGTTCGGCGTCTTGAACACCGGGATGGTGCCTTCCATGCCGTACTCGCCACGTCGCAGGATCTGGTCCCGCGTCACTTCGGTCTTCCAGTAGATCACGCGCTGCCCTTCTCGGATCTCCGTATTGAGGAAGTTCGAGTCGGTCATCCCTTCACCGTTGTAGCCAAACTTGTCCTTGATGTGTTCCGGTGCCACGCGCGGCGTGTAGTAGAACTCAAGGATGTACTTGTCCTTCACGAACGGGTAGATCGTGGGGTCGCGGCTCAGGTCGATCGCCTTGCGGAATCGACGGTTACGAACAAAGAGCTCGTCCTGCACGTAGGTCAGGCCCGCCGGAGCGGTGAAGTTGTTGGCATCGCCACCTTCCCAGTCCAGACCCGCCGCCTTCGCATTCGGGTAGTCGGCATCGCGAAGGATCATGCGAACGCGCGTCCCCACCGGGAACACGTTCCATGTCCCCTCCACCAGCATCACGCGGCTTTCGGTCACCGTCACGCTGGCGCTGAACCGTACGTCAAACGGCGGCTTGGTGTCGTAGTTGCCCTGGTCGTACCAGCCGTTCTCGCGGGCAAAGTAGCCGCGCTGAGTCAAGCGGATCAGGAGGTTGTCCAGGTTGCCTTCCACCGTGTCGCGCTGCGCGTAGTTGCTACGCTGGCTCTTGTTGCGCTCCATCTCCTTTTCGGCGGCTTCCAAGAGTTCGTACCACGTCTTCAGCGCGCCCTTGTAGTCGCCGGCGCGGAGCTTGGCGTGGGAGAGCAAGTTGTGGCGCGCGGGCAGGATGTCCTTGCGCTCGGCGGCTTGCTCAAACCAGGTCACGGCCATCGGGAAGTTGTCTTGGATGCGGTGGTACCACAGCCAGCCCGTTTCGTAAAACAGCTCGTAGGTGTAGTCGTTGTTGCGGGCGCCTTCTTCACCAAACGCCACGGCGATGGGGATATTCCGGCGGTCGGCGCGGTTTTCCTGGTCCGTGAAGTTATAGGCGATGTGCCACATCCCGGTGGCGTACACGTCAATCTGCTTGGGGTCCAAGTAGGTGACGAGGCGGATGATGGGCAGGATCGAGTCGTAGTCGCCGTTGTCAAAGAACGAGTCGGCGCGCACCCACAGAATCCCAGCGATCATCTCGCGGAATCCGGCAAACGCGAACAGCAGTTGCTCACCCGTCAGCTGACCGAGGTCCGTCACCTTGGGCATGTAGTTCTTGCGCCAGAACGGGTACGTCTGGTTCATCTGAACAAAGCTGCCTACCAGCAGCAGCACCAGCATCAGCCCGTAGATCGGGGCCTTAACCAGTTTGCCTTGACGAGTCCACTTCATGCGTTAAACCTCTCGGCGGTCGAAGATCAGCATCGCACCCAGCAGCAGAATCGAGATGTAAACAATCCCGTACACCGCCAGGTTGGTGTAGTAAATCCCTTCACCCACGATCTGGGCGCCCGAGTTGATGACCGAGTTCTGCACGTTGTATTGGCCGAAGTTCGGCACGATCAACATGACCAACTGCGCGGCCAACCGCACCAATTGCGGCAACTGCTGGCTTTCGGCTATGGTCGCGAAGAGCGAACCAAACACGGTCCCCACCAAGTACACGCCGCCGCTGAGGAAGAAGTTGACCACCGGCTGCACAAAGGTGGAGAAGAAGATGGCCACGGCCGCCAGCAAACACATCTGGACGAAGTACATCATCGCCACCCGGGCGAGGCTAGCCAGTGTCTCCACGTTCGGACCTTGGAACGCAGCAAACACCGCGATCATCGTGCCCGTCATCAGCATGATCATCAGGCCGAGGGCCGAGACCGCACCGAGGTACTTGCCGAGCAGGAACTGCCAGCGGAGAACCGGCTTACTTAAGATGGTGTAGATGGTGCGGCGCTCCACCTCGTTCGGGATCATGTAGACCGTGAGAACGATGGCGATGACCGCGCTGGAGAGCTGAAGAACCCCCAGGATGAGCGAGAGCAACACCGTCTGCGACTGGCGCGCGGTGAGGCCGTTCATCCCCGGCGCAATGACCAGCAGGAGGAGCGCAATCAGCAGGATAACGAGCAGAACGCGGCGGCGAATGGCTTCACCGAGCGTGGTTCGAGCAATGGAAAGAACTGCGTTCACGAGGGGTCACCTTCTCCGGTCTTCACTTCTTCAACTTCGGCCGACTTGGTGCCATCCGAGTTTCCGTCGGTCATGCGGCCGCGCTGGCGACCCTTGGCGGTGTCGTCTTCGGCCACGGCTTCGATAAAGAGGTCTTCCAGGCGCTTGCGGCGCGGGATCACGCTCACCACTTGGGCGCCGCCGTTGCGGAGTGCGTCGATCATGCCGTTCAGGTCGTCCGAGTCCGGCGCGTCCAGAATCAGGCGGCCGTCCTTAAAGCTCACGATGCGGTTCTCGTGGCGGAGGCTATCGCTCACGGCATCGCTCACGCCTTCGGCGGTCACTTCCACCCGGCCCCCGGCCAGGAGGTCGGTGAGGCGGCCTTGCGCCACCAACTGACCCTTGTTGATAATGGCCACGCGGTCGCAAATGCGCTCGACGTCGCTCAACTCGTGCGAGGAGATGAACACCGTCTTCCCTTCTTCGCGGAACTGCAAAATGAGGTCGCGAATTTCAATGTGGGCGATGGGGTCCAGACCACCCGTCGGTTCGTCCAAGAACAGCAACTCGGGGTTGTTGATCAGGCTCTGCGCCAGACCGACACGCTGCTGCATCCCCTTGGAGTAGGTACTGAGCGGGCGGTTCATGTCGTTGGCCAGGTTCACGCGGCGGAGGAGTTCCTTGCAGCGGTCGTTGTCCCGAATCCCGAAGAGCGAGGCGTAGAAAATCACCAGCTCGAGGCCGCTCATGTACTCGTAGTAATATGGCTTCTCGGGCAGGTAGCTGATGCGCTTGTGGATTTCGATGTCACCCGCTTCGCGCCCCAGCACGTTGGCCACCCCGGAGGTCTGACCGATGATGCCGAGCAGCATCTTGATCGTCGTGGTCTTCCCGGCGCCGTTGGGGCCCAAGAAGCCAAAAATCTCGCCCGATTCGACCTGAAGGTTCAGGTTATCCACCACGGTGTTGGATGCACCGCCCCGGTGTTTGTAGGTCTTTACAAGATCAATCGTTTCGATCGCTAAGCTCAAAAGAGAATCATGCCTCCGCTAAGGGTCCGGGCGGGATTATAGCCGAGTCTGCACCGGGTGCGTTCGGCCCTTCCCACCGGGGGACGTACCAATGACCTCAACAATGTTCGTCTTCGTTTCGTGCCCGGTCGGCGGCCCGCACGGCGTCCAAAAACGCCTGCATTTTTGCGGGGTCCTTCTTTCCGGGTTCAAACTCGATGCCACTGGCGAGGTCGACCATCACCGGACGCAAGATTCGCACCACATCGTAAACGTTCTCCGGATTGAGTCCTCCGGCCAAGATGCAGGGCACCGGAGACTGGGCCCGCACGGCCAAAAATTCTTCGGGGTCCACCCGGTGGCCCGTGCCACCGTAGGCACCCGGGGCCAGGGCGTCCACCAGCACCCGCTGAACCTGGGCGGCCTGACCTTCCCACTCTTCAAGGAGCGTGCTGGGCCTCACCGTCCACCATCGTTCAGCTGCCAAGGTGTGATTCGGGATATCCACCGCTTGCACCACATCACAATCGGCCATGCGCTCCGGCGCGAAGTGGCCGAAGACCAAAACCCGCTGGGCTGTTGCCGCCCGAAACACCGACCAGATATCGGAATCCGGACCTTGGAAACGAGGGCTTGAGGGCTCCACCACCACGCCGACGGCGTCCACGCCATGCGCCAGCGCCCACTCCATATCGGCGGGCCGGGTGAACCCGCAGAACTTTACGAGCGTGGCCAACCCATGACCTCGCGCACGCGGGCTTCGATGTCGGGGCTTTCGCAAAAGGCTGTACCAATCAGTACGGACCGTGCGCCCGCCGCCGCGACTCGATTTACATCCGCTTGGTTCGTCAGCGCGCTTTCGCTGACCAGCGTCGCTTTGCCCAGCAACCCCGGCAGCACCGCCAGGCCGACTTCAACCGAAGTCTGGAAGGATTCCAAATCTCGGTTGTTCACCCCGATGAGCTTGGCTCCCGAGGCCACCGCTCGCTCCGCCTCGGCGGGGCTGTGAACCTCGACCAGCGCATCCATCCCCAAAGACTCCGCGAGTTCCCGATACTCCCGGAGTGCGCCATCGCTCAATCCATTCACGATCAGGAGCACGGCATCGGCCCCCATGGCCCGGGCTTCTTCGACGTCGTAGGCATCCACCACGAAGTCCTTTCTCAATACCGGCAGCGACACGGCCGCTCGGGCCGCCCGCAGGTTGGCCTCACTTCCCCCAAAGTGTTTAACGTCGGTCAGCACGCTTAGGCAGTGCGCGCCCGCTTGCTCATAGGCTTGGGCCACGGCCACGGGGTCGAGGTTCGGCCGAATCACAGCCCGGGTCGGGCTCCCCGGTTTCACCTCGGCTATCAGCGAGACCGGCGCGGTGGCCTCCACCAAGGCCCGGTGGAACCCGCGCGGCGCATCGGCACCGCGGATCATCGCCCGGATCTCATTGAGGGGCCGAGCCGCCATGCGCTCGGCCAGGCTCTCGCGCTTCTCGGCCAGGATCCGATCCAACAAGTTCATTCGGTGGCCACCAATGCCTCAAGAGTGGCAAGAGCGGTGCCATCACTCAGCGCCTCGCGCGCCATCTCCGCCCCTTCCGCAATATCCCGAGCCACTCCGGCCAGCACCAGGGTCACGGCGGCGTTCGGCACCAGGGCGGCCCCAGCCACGGCACCACCTAAAGCGTCTCGCAGGCGCTGGCTGGCTTCGGCCACCGAATCCGCCGGACCATAAAGCGACCGCTCCAAAGGCGACATCCCAAAGTCCGCCGGTGTCCATTGCCCGCTCTGCACGGTGCCGCCTTCCACCCACATGTACGCCGTCGCACTCGTGGGCGAAACCTCATCCATCCCGTCCGCCGCATGCACCACCGCCGCGCGCTCCACCCCCAAGTGAATGAGCGCCTGCGCCATCGGCTCCAGATAAGCCTCATCGTAAACCCCCACCAGCCGGTAGGGTGCCCCCGCCGGGTTGCTCAGCGGCCCCATGAGGTTAAAGATCGTGCGGAATCCCAGTTCCTTGCGCACCGGCCCCACCGCCTTAAACGCCGGATGATGGTGCGGGGCAAAAAGAAACGTCACGCCCGCCGCCTCCATTTGGCGGCGCATCAGGCCCTCGTTGGCATCCAGCCGCACGCCCCAGGCTTCCAGCACGTCCGCGCTCCCACAAGTGCTGCTCACGCTCCGGTTGCCGTGCTTGGCCACCTTGGCGCCCGCCGCCGCCGCCACCAGGGCCGCCCCGGTGCTCAGGTTCAGGCCGGCCGGGCCACCGCCCGTGCCGCAGGTGTCTACTAGGTTCGGCGTAGCCAGGTCAACGCGGACACTGCGCTCCAGAACCGCCTCTACGCCCCCGGCCAGTTCCGCGCCGGTGTATCCCTTGCTCCGCCAGGCCGTGAGCAAGGCCGCGCGCCCCACATCGCTCGTGCTCGGGTCCAGCAGATAACGAACCGCATCGCCCGCCTGCTGCGCTGTCAGGTCGCCCTGGTTTAGCAGTCGTTCCGTTAGCGAGTTGCCCACTTCCGCCCCATTCGGCCAAGTTTACTGCGAGGCTCGCGGAGACTCGGGTAACTTTGAACGGCGTATGGGCGATTACTTGCCGGTGGTCTTCTTGGTCGCGATTGCGGCATTCCTTTGTGCCGCCATGGTGACCCTTTCTTGGTTGCTTGGCCCCAAGAAAGTCAGTAGCTATAAAGAGTCGCCGTACGAGTGCGGCGTGGCTCCGCTCGGCGACGCGCTCCAGCGCTTCCCCATCAAGTTCTATCTGGTGGCCATCCTCTTCGTGTTGTTCGACATTGAAGTGGTCTTCCTATGGAGCTGGCTCACTGTTTTCAAGACCGCGCCGCTTGATTTCAAGCTCTTCACCGGGGCGGTTGTGGCTGTCTATATGGCGCTGTGGATCCTGGGCGACGCCTACGTCCTCAAGGTCGGTGCCGTGGACTGGGACGACGCGACCAGCATCGCCGAAGAGAAGTACGAAGGTGCCAGCTTTGGCACGGTGCCGGTGCGACCGGTAACTCCGACCACCTCCGGCGCGGAGGGCACGCTTTAAGATGCCGTTCCCGGTCGTTGACAATCGTCGGCTCGACGTTGTGCGCCTGCAAGAGGAACTGGGCACGTCTGTCCTCGCCGTCAAGGAGAATCGCGGCGACACCTACGTCATGGTGCAGCGCGACGCCATTGTGGACGCCCTGGCCCTGCTGCGCGATGACCCGGAACTGAATTACGAATACTTCGCCGAGTGCCTGGGGGTGGACTACTTAACCTGGCCTCATGCCCGCGACCTCGACACGCGGTTTGAGGTGATTTACAATCTCTATAGTGTTGAGCACGGCGAGCGCCTCTTCCTCAAGGTCGGCACCAACGAGGGCGAACCGATCCCGACCGCCAAGCACATCTACCTCGGCGCGGAATACCCGGAGAAGGAGATTGCCGACCTCTTCGGCATCGTCTTTGAAGGCAACGAACTCGTGGGCGAGCGCTTTATGCTTCCTGACGATTGGGTGGGCTTCCCCTTGCGCAAGGATGTGGGCCTGGGCGGTGAGGACGTGGTGTTCCACGAAGGCACCACGGGACCGGCCGTGGAAGATCTGATGATGCCGCACGCGGGCGAATCCTTCGAAGGTCGCACCGGCAGCGAAGACGTCGGCGGCCGCTAGCTTCTCCCCCAACTTCCCTTCCCCCGGCCCCCTTTGCTCACAGCGAAGGGGGCTTTTTGTTGCGCCGTCAACGATCTGCCGACGTAAGTTCCTTTGCTTCTTCCAAAATCTGAAATTTAGGCCTTTAGACCCATTGCTGATTCATGAAAGTAGAAGTGGCCCAGGACTTGTGGGTACTGTTGCTTCGCCTCATTGGGGCTTCTGGTCCTTTTTTCAATTGATTAGAGAGACCGGGAACTCAGCGAGGGGTCGGCAGAGATGCCAGCCAAACCATTATCCAAGGAGAACTATCCGAAAATGACTCGAAAGGCGTTTACGCTAATTGAACTGCTCGTCGTGATCGCGATCATCGCGATCCTCGCTGCGATCCTCTTCCCGGTCTTCGCCCAAGCGAAGGAAGCCGCCAAGAACACCGCCCTGCTCAACAACGTGAAGCAGATGGGTGTGGCCGCCAACATCTACGGGGCGGACTACGATGACCTGATGCCGGCCATGGGCACGGTGGATGGCGCCAGCGGCACCGAGTGGTGGCGCTCCGGCTGGCAGTTCACGGTTCAGCCGTACATGAAGAACCTGCAAATCGTCGAAAACCCCAAGCGCGATAAGCCGACGGGCACCGGCGTGTTCCTGGACTTCAAGCGCATGCAGCACTTCGCCATGCCGGCCCGCGCTGCCACCAGCAACGTGGCCACGGTTCGCACCAACAACTACTTCCAGGGCGTCCAGCTCGGTCAATCCACCCGATACGAAGGTATCGCTGGTTGGGGTGGCCCCGCTGCCGGCACGATCCCCTGGCCGGGCAGCTACGGCGCTCCGTCCTATAGCAACACGCAGATTGAAGACATCTCCAACACGGCTCTCGTGGTGGAAGGCTCCAACTGGGATGCTTGGTTCTCGCTCGTCGGTGGCGACGGTGCCTCGCTTGGCCCCCTCAACTACTGTGTGCGATGGATCCCGGAGGACTACAATGCGAACGGCACTGCGTTCAGCTACTCGATCACCACGACCACCAAGACGGAAAACAACCGAAGTGGTCTGAAGCACGGTGGCTTTGCCTGTGCGGTTCCGCAAGGTCGCACCACCTACACCGCTGCGGACTCCAGCGCCAAGAGCGTGAACTTCCGCCAGCACTTCTACAACCCGACTCAGAGCACCAACAACACGACGGTCTTCGTCGTCAAGGGCCTGAACCCGACCGGCATCTAAAGCCAACCCAATACATCGAAGAAAGAGGGCACGCTGCTCTCGATTGGTCTCCAGGGCGGACCCCTCACTCTTCAAGAGGTTCCGGAAGTTTTTTCCGGGAACCCAATTTGAGTTTACTTAGGTCTTTAGACCCACGCTTGCGGCAATGGCCCGCAAGTAGCGTGGGTAAATTGCACTACGTCAAACGGCCCGATAAGGACCGGATGACCCAGCTGAAGTGAACGGGGAAATCCCTCTGGTTCAGCGCAATTATCCAGGAGACCAATCCAAAATGACTCGTAAGGCGTTTACGCTGATTGAACTGCTCGTCGTGATCGCGATCATCGCGATCCTCGCTGCCATCCTCTTCCCGGTCTTCGCCCAAGCGAAGGAAGCCGCCAAGAACACCGCCCTGCTCAACAACACCAAGCAGATGGGTGTGGCCGCCAACATCTACAGCGCCGACTACGATGACCTGATGCCCGCCATGGGAACGGTCGACGGCCTGTCCGGCACCGAATGGTGGCGCACCGGCTGGCAATTCACGGTCCAGCCGTACATGAAGAACCTGCAGATCGTCGAAAACCCGAAGCGCGATAAGCCGACCGGCAACGTTGACGAAATCGAGTTCAAGCGACTTCAGCACTTCGCCATGCCGGCTCGCGCCGCTGCGGCAACCAACACGACCGTCGTGGCCCAGGGCTACTACGGCGGTGTTCACGTCGGTTCGAACGTCCGCTACGAAGGTGTGGCCGGCTGGAGCCCGAGCACCGCTCAGTGGCTCGCCATTCCGGCGCTCCGTCCTACAGCACGACCCAAGTCGAAGACATTTCGAACACCGCGCTCATCGTGGAAGGTTCGAACTGGGATGCTTGTTCTCGCTGGTTTCTGGTAACGGTTCCACCCTGGCCCCCTCAACTACTGCGTCGCTTGGACCCCGTCCAACTGGAACGCCAACGGTACGGCCTTCAGCTACCCGATCACCACGACCACCAAGACGGAAAACAACCGAAGTGGTCTGCGACACGGTGGCTTCGCCTGTGCGGTTCCTCGTGGTCGCTCCACTTACACCGCGACGGACTCCAGTGCCAAGAGCATCGACTTCCGCCAGCACTTCTACAACCCGACCGCGAGCACTAACAACCCGGCGATCTTCGTGATCAAGGGTCTCAACCCGACTGGCATCTAAGCCTTCCGGCTTCTCGACTCAACCCCCGCTGAGCCCATCGGCTCGGCGGGGGCTTTTCTTTGTGCCCAGCTTGAGTTCCCGGGCGTGGCCCGTCCTCGTGAAACTACGGGAACGCGGGACCTTTGACTCCTTACCCCGCCGTTTTGGCCAAGTTCTTGTGGGTATATTCCCGTGCCTCGCTGGGCGGTTTGTCCTCCCGAAAAATCTTGGGAACCAAACAGACTGTCACGGCGTCCGAAGGGTAGCGACAGGTCCGCTTGTCGCCTCCCTCACGGGAAACCATTATCTGGAGACCAATCAAAACAATGACTCGAAAGGCGTTTACGCTCATCGAACTGCTCGTGGTGATCGCGATCATCGCGATCCTCGCCGCCATCCTCTTCCCGGTCTTCGCCCAGGCGAAGGAAGCCGCCAAGAACACCGCTCTGCTCAACAACGTGAAGCAGATGGGTGTGGCCGCCAACATCTACAGCGCGGACTACGATGACCTGCTCCCGACCTTCGCCGACGGCGCCGGCTACCAAGGCGACTTCAACGACAAGATGGGTTGGCAGTTCACCACCCAGCCGTACATGAAGAACCTGCAAATCGTGGAAAACCCGAAGCGCGACAAGCCGACCGGCAACGTTGACGAAATCGAGTTCAAGCGACTCCAGCACTTCGCCATGCCGGCGCGAGCGGCCGCTTCTTCCGTACCGGCCATCGTGACCCAAGGCTACTACCAAGGTACGCACGTCGGTTCGGCCACCCGCTACGAAGGCGTGGCTGGTTACAGCCCGTCCGCCGTGCAGTGGCTCAACCCGGCCGCCGCTCCGAGCTACAGCACCACGCAGATCGAAGACATTTCGAACACCGCGCTGATCGTGGAAGGTTCGAACTGGGATGGCTGGTTCGCCATCTTCCCGTGGACGACCACCTCGGGCCCGCTCAGCAGCTGCGTCCGCTGGAACCCGTCCAACTTCAGCGCCAACGGTACGGCCTTCAGCTACCCGATCACCACGACCACCAAGACGGAAAACAATCGAAGTGGTCTGCGACATGGTGGCTTCTCCTGTGCGATTCCGCAGGGTCGCACCACCTACACCGCGACGGACTCCAGCGCCAAGAGCGTGAACTTCCGCCAGCACTTCTACAACCCGACTCAGAGCACCAACAACACGACGGTCTTCGTCGTCAAGGGCCTGAACCCGACCGGCATCTAACTCTAAGTTAGGTTCCAAAGGCCCTGCTCCGACAAAGTCGGGGCGGGGCTTTCTCTTTTCCGGTACCCTAGAACCCAGCACACAAGGCCATGAGTAGCGACCTCTTTATGCCCAGCACGGAGACGATCTTCACCCAGGAGAGCGAAGGCACGATGATCGTGAATATGGGGCCCCAACACCCCAGCACCCACGGCGTCCTCCGCGTCATCTGCGAACTGGATGGCGAAACCATCGTGAAGGCCAAATGTGTCATCGGCTACCTCCACACAGGCATGGAGAAGGAGGCCGAATACCAGACCTACCACAAGTGCGTGGTGATGACCGACCGCATGGATTACCTGAATGCGAACGGCAACAACCTGGCGCACGCCCTGGCGGTGGAGAAGCTTCTGGGGATCGAAGTTCCCAAGCGCGGCCAGTACCTGCGCGTCATTTTGGCCGAGCTGAGCCGCCTGGCCAGCCACTGTGTATGGCTCGGTACGCACGCTTTGGATATGGGCGCGATGACGCCGTTCTTCTACATCATGCAGCAGCGCGAAATGGTGCTGGACATGTTCGAGATGTTCTCGGGTGTGCGCATGATGCCGAGCTGGATTGTCCCCGGCGGCCTGCGCGGCGACATCCCCGATGGCTTTGAAGTCAAGCTCCGCAACTTCCTCGAAGAATTCCCCAAGGAACTCGGCGTGGTCGAAGATCTCCTCGTCAACAACCCGATTTGGAAGGAGCGCAGCACCGGCGTGGGGGTGCTGACCGGCCCCGAAGCCCTCGCTCTGGGATGCAGCGGCCCGATCGCGCGCGCCAGCGGCGTGGCGTGGGACCTGCGCAAGAGCAACCCGTATTGCAGCTACGAAGACTTTGATTTCTTGATCCCGGTCGGCCAGCACGGCGACGTGTACGACCGCTTCCTCGTCCGCATTGCCGAAATGAAGGAGTCCTGCAAGATCCTCCGCCAGGCGATTGACGGACTTCCCTCCGGCCCCTATAACACGCTCGATCGCAAGGTGTCCCCGCCGACCCGTAGCGAACTCGATACGAGTATGGAAGCCGTCATCCACCACTTTAAGCTCTACACCGAAGGCTTCCGGCCGCCGGTGGGCGAAGCCTACGGTTGCGTGGAAGGTTCGAAGGGTGAACTTGGCTTCTACATCGTCAGCGACGGCACCAATCGCCCCTACCGATGGCACGAGCGACCCAGTTCTTTCATGAACCTCAAGTCGCTGGAAGTGATGGCCGAAGGACGCCTGATTGCGGACGTCATCGCCATCATCGGCTCGATTGATATCGTGCTTGGTGAGATCGACCGCTAAGCGCTGTCATCAATCTTTACTTTTTTGGGCATTAGGGTGGATCGGACTGCACAGTTCGGTCCATTTTTCCGTATGATCTGACTAGGATGCAGTTGCTCAAGCGTATTGCTTTGTTCGCTATCGTGAACATTGCCGTCATGATCATGTTCACCATGGTCTTGCTCCTCCTGCAGTCCATGGGCGTCATCGTGCCGCAAAACCTGGGGTTTGATGCCGGCATCGCCCTGTTCTTCGGGTTTTCAGGTGCGTTTGTGAGCTTACTTATGAGCAAGTGGGCGGCCAAGACATTCATGGGAGTGAAGGTTCTCGACCCGAACGCTGAACTCAGCGGCTACGACCGATGGTTACTCGAGACCGTCCATGCCCAAGCTCAGGCGGCGGGCCTCAAGAAGATGCCTGAGGTGGGGATCTACATGTCGCCCGAAGTCAACGCCTTCGCTACAGGTCCGAGCAAGAGCAATTCTATAGTTGCATTTAGTTCGGGCTTGCTCTCGAAGATGAGCCAAGACGAAGTGGAGGCAGTTTCGGCGCACGAGGTCGGCCATATCGCCAATGGCGACATGGTTACTCAAACCTTGATTCAAGGCGTCATCAACACCTTCGTTATCTTCTTCGCTCGCATCATTGCGCGGATGGTTGCCACTGCTACTAGTTCCGGCGATTCGAATAATCCGAACGGCAACATCATGGTCTTTTTCCTCGTTAATATGGCTTTGCAGATTGCGTTTGGATTCTTGGGAGGACTTATCGTCAACGCGTTCAGCCGCTACCGCGAATACAAGGCCGATGCCTTCGCGGGCAATATCGCGGGCCGCGACAAGATGATTGCCGCCTTGCGCGCCCTGCAGCGCAACAGCCAAGCAATTGACTCTCGTCACCCGGCGATGGCGACGATGAAGATCTCGAATCACCCTGGCTGGGCGCTACTGATGAGCACGCACCCGCCGCTGGAAAAGCGCATCGAAGCCCTGCAGCGCGGTCAGTAAGGCCCCGTTCGCCCGAAACCACAAACCCCTCGCGGACCTTGTCCGGGAGGGGTTTGGCTTTTGCGGTTACCCTTCCGAGCTAGGGCGACGCTGGCTTGGCGGCGGCGAGTTCTTCAAGTCGTTTCAGCGTATGCACAACAACCGGACTCTCTCCGTAAGCTCGCTGAGGCACTTCGCGCTTGAAAAGCTCCAGAGCTTCCTTTGCATTTTGCGGTGAAACTCGAGCGAAACTCACCAAGGTCGCTCCTCCCAGCTCCCACTGGTCACGTCCCGGCCCGCGAAGATAGCTGGTCACTAAGTCTCGATCTTCCCCTTCCAGCTTGCCCTTTGCCACGGCCCGCTCCAAGGCAGCATTAAGCTTCGCCGTATCCTCGCGCATTTGGGCAATCTGCTCATCCGTATGAACAGGGCCCTCACTTACGGCTGGGGCCGGTGCTGGGGGTGTAGCTGTCTGTTCAGGGGCACAGCCCGTTCCCGTTATAGTGACCAGGCCAAAAACGATCCAGGATGTACGTAACTTCACTTCTTTCAATATAGCCGAGGTTTTTGCCACACTGTCTCAACCTCCATCGGGCCGGTGCCCCCAATTCCGGCCCCCGAACTGCGTAGAATAGAAACGTGAGCGAGTTGATTCAGTTGGGTGCCCAGCGCCCCAAGGCCCCGGCCCCCGACCAACTGGAGTTACGTTTCTCGGACAAGGCCATCGCCGAACTGGACGCCCTGCGGACCCACTACCCCACCGAGAAGGCCTGCATCCTGCCCGGACTCTGGATTGCCCAGCGCGAATACGACGGCTATCTCAGCCCCGCCGCCATCGCCGAAGTCGCTCACCGGCTCCACCGCAGTTACGCCGAAGTCGAAGGTGTGGCCACCTTCTATTCCATGTACACCACGGCCCACCAGCCGGGCCGCCACATGATTGAAGTGTGCACCTGCCTGAGCTGCCACATGTGCGGCGCTTACCGCATTGCCGATTACCTGGAAGCCAAGCTCGGCGTGAAGCTGGGCGAAACCACCCCCGATGGCGTCTTCACCATCCACGAAGTGGAGTGCCTGGACGCCTGCGACCGCGCCCCGGTGCTGCAAGTTGGCGACCAATACGTCGGCCCGGTGACCGAAGCCGATATTGACGCCCTGCTGGACCGCCTGCGCAACGAGGACAGTTCCGCCGTGGTGCAGCTCGCCGATAGCATTGTCCAAGTCCACCTCCGCGATACGGAGCGTGCAAAGTAACCATGGCCGAATACAAACTCCTTCTCGAACACTCGCACGAACCTGAGTTTCGCACCCTTCACGGCTACCTGGCCCGGGGCGGCTACGCCGCGCTCAACCGCGCCAAGGGCATGGAACGCCAGGCCATCATTGACGAGGTCAAGACCAGCGGCCTGCGCGGCCGAGGGGGCGCGGGCTTCCCTACCTGGATCAAGTGGAACGGCATTGAGAAGGAAAAGACCCGCCCGCACTACCTGATTTGCAACGCCGACGAAGGCGAGCCCGGCACTTTCAAAGACAAGCAGCTGATGGAAACCACGCCCTTCTTGGTGATTGAAGGGATGACCATTGCCGCGCTGGCCACCCAGGCCGATGCGGGCTACATCTACATCCGGGGCGAGTTTGTGGATGCGGCCAAGTCTCTCCGCGCCGCTATCGACGAAGCCTATGCCCACGGCTATCTCGGCCAGAACATCCTGGGCACAGGCCTCAATTTCGACCTCTACATTCACATGGGGGCGGGTAGCTACGAATGCGGCGAAGAAAGCGCCCTGATGAGCAGCCTGATGGGCGAGCGCGGCATGCCCCGCCTCAAGTTCCCGCACGCGCCCCTGCCGACGGTGGCCGGGGTGTGGGATCAGCCCACCATCATCAACAACGTGGAAACCTACGCCGCCGCCGTGCCGATCTTGGCCAAGGGCGGAGAATGGTACGTCACCCTGGGCGCCAACACCAAGAACAGCCGGGGCACCAAGATCTTTAGCGTCAGCGCCCACGTGAACAAGCCGGGCAACTACGAAATCGAGTTCGGCACCCCGCTCATGGAATTGCTGGACCTGGCCGGAGGCATGAAGGGCGGCGCCCTCAAGGCCTGTGTGCCGGGCGGATCGAGCGTGCCGATGCTAAACGCCGAGGACTGCCAAAACGCCATCCTTGCCTACGAAGAGCTATGGGAAACCGGCTCCATGGTGGGTAGCGGCGGCTGTATGTTCCTCAATGAGCACACGTGCATCGTCAGCTACACCTGGCGCACCGCCCAGTTCTACGCGATGGAGAGCTGCGGCAAGTGCACCCCGTGCCGCGAAGGCACCAAGTGGATGCTGCAGATTTTGGAACGCATCCTGCGCGGCAATGGCCAGCCCGGCGACATGGACCTGCTGATGGAAATCACCAAGCAGATTGATGGCCGCAGCTTCTGCGGACTGGGCGACGCCGCCGCTTGGCCGGTGGCCGGTGCGATCAAGAAGTTCCCCGAGGAGTTCGAGTACTTCATCAAGAACGGTCGCAGCATGGTGGATACGCCCGAAGCCCGCGCCATGGCCCCGCGCTGGGCGCAACGCGCCTTCTCCGCGGTCTGACCTTCGTTTCATCCTTCCCCCGTGCAAAAAAGTGCATCTGGGGGAAGGATCATCGTATCATAGGGCTCATGGGCCGCCGACAACTGCCTCTTATGCTCAGCCTCAGCGCACTGCCGCTGGCACTGGCCTTCGCCATCCCGAGTTCTTCGCAACCGCCGGTTGACCGCCAAACGGTAACCACCTTCAACGCCAACGTCAAGCCCATCCTCCAGCAAAGCTGCGTAGGCTGCCACCGCCAAGGCAACGCCAAGGGTGGCCTGGACCTGAGCACCTACGAGAGCACCATGAAGGGCGGCGTGACGCCTAAGCATGTGGTGGCCGGCAAGCCGGATGAGAGCGTGATGCTCCGCCGCATCAAGGGCCTGGATAACAAGCCGCGCATGCCCAAGGGCCAGGCTCCCCTCAGCGCTGCCAAGGAAAACACCATCCGCAAGTGGATCCAAGACGGAGCCAAGAAGGGCTAAACCGGCGCTGAGTCTATGAACTTCAAAGGTTGGAATCGGCACTTGCTGTGGCTGGTGGCGGCGGCCCCGTTTGTCAGCCAAACCTGGCTGCAGGCCGCGCCTGCCCCGGTGACTGCGGCGCTCGAAGAGATTCCGACCTTTGAAAAAGATGTCCTGCCCATTCTTAAGGGCCACTGCACGGCCTGCCACAACCCGGACACCAGCAACGCCTTCCTCGACTTGACCACCTATGAGACCACGATGGAAGGCGGCCAGGCCGACAACAACGTGGTGGCCGGCGACCCCGAGGCCAGCAACCTCATGCGCCGCATCCTGGGCCACGGCGGCAAGCCGCAGATGCCCCTGGGCTTTGCCCCCCTGAGTCCGGAGAAGACCGAGACGATTCGCGCCTGGATCAAGGCCGGCGCCAAGCCGACCCCTGAGGGCGTGGACCTGCGCCACTGGGCGTACATCTCTCCGCAGAAGCCGAGCGTTCCGGAAGGTGCCCATCCTATCGACTACTTTGTGGGCAAAAAGCTGGCGGAACAAGGCAAGTCCTTCTCGCCCGAGGCCTCGCGCACCACGCTGATTCGGCGGCTTTCGCTGGACCTCACCGGACTCCCCCCGACGCCCGAGGAAGTGGACGCCTTTCTGGCTGACACCCGCCCCGATGCCTACGAGCGTGTGGTAGATCGTCTGCTGGCCTCGCCGCAATACGGCGAACGCCTGGCCCGCATGTGGCTGGACCTCGCCCGCTACGCCGACAGCAATGGCTACGAAAAGGACCTCGGTCGCCAGAACTGGGCGTGGCGCGATTATGTCATCAAGTCGTTCAACGCCGACAAGCCGTTTGACCAATTCACCACTGAGCAGATTGCCGGCGACCTCCTGGACGCGCCCACCCGGGAGCAACTGATTGCGACGGGTTTCCACCGCAATACTATGCTGAATGAGGAGGGTGGCACCGACCCGCAAGAGCAGCGCTGGCAAGTGCTGGTGGACCGGGCCGCAGTGACGGGCACCGTGTGGATGGCCAGCAGCACCGGGTGCGCCCAGTGCCACGATCACAAATTTGATCCGATTTCGCAGAAGGATTTCTACGAAACCCTGGCCTTTTGGGAGAGCGCGGACGAACCGCTGCTCGCCCTGACCCCGGAAGAAGTAAGCCCCTACGTGGAGCGGATCAAGAAGCGCGAGGAGTTCTTGCTGTCTTCGCCCGAAAGCGATGCACGCAAAGCGGCGCTCGAAAAGATTAAGAATGAGCAAGAATCGCTGGAGAAAGCGACCACCCTTGTTCTCCAAGAATCCAAAGAGCGCAAGCCCGAGACCCCCATCCGCGAGGGCGGGGTTTACCTGGCTCCGGGCGAAGTGGTACCCGCCGGAGTGCCGGAAAACCTGGCCCCGTGGCAGCCAGAAATGCCTCTTAATCGCCTGGGCCTGGCGCAGTGGCTCACCCATCGGGATAACCCCCTGACCGCCCGCGTCACGGTCAACCGAATTTGGGAATTGATCTTCGGCCTCGGCATCGTCAAGACGCCTGGCGACTTTGGCACCCAGTCCGAGGCTCCCTCCCACCCCGAACTCCTCGATTACCTCGCCGTAGATTTCCGAGATCAAGGCTGGAGCCTCAAAAAACTCATCCGCACCATCGTGACCAGCCGCACCTACCGGCAATCCAGTGCGGTGACCGACGCCATGCGCGCCTGGGATCCCGACAACCGCTACCTCGGCCGCGCCCCGCGCTACCGCATGGAAGCCGAGATGATCCGCGACAACGCCCTCTTCGTGAGCGGTCTGCTGGACCTCTCGATGGGCGGACCGAGCGTGTTCCCCCCGCAGCCCGAGGGCATTTGGGATAACCCCTACAGCGGCGACCAGTGGATCACCGACCCCACGAAGGATAAGAACCGCCGTGGGCTTTATACGTTCTGGAAGCGCACGGCCCCGTACCCCAGCTTCCTCACTTTCGACGCCACTAGCCGCGAGGCGTGTACCGACGTGCGTGTGCGCACCAATACGCCCCTGCAGGCGCTGGTGCTGATGAACGACCCCGTTTATCTGGAAGCCGCCGCGGCCCTGGCCGCCCGGATGGATGGCGAGAAGCCGGAGGATCGTATCCAAGAAGGTTTCCGTCTCGTCCTTGCCCGCACACCTAGCAAGGAAGAGTTCGAAGTTCTCAAGAACTACCAAGCTCTGCAAGCCAAGGTCTTTGCCGCTGCCCAGCGCGAGGATGCTGAAGAAGCCTCGTGGCGCATGCTAGCCAGCCTTCTCCTCAACCTCGACGAGGCCATCACCCGCGAATAAACGCCCCCAGGAACCCAAGACCGTGAACCAGAACGAACTCGACGAAATCATCTTGAAGGACATCACGCGGCGGCACTTCTTCCGCATGACGTCGTACGGCATCGGCACCTTGGCGCTGGGTTCCCTGCTCAATCCGGCGGCCCTCGCCGCCCCGCCCGTGGCCACCAATCCCTTTGCCGCGCGGGCGCCCCATTTTGCCCCCAAGGCCAAGCGCGTCATCTTCCTTTTCATGGCGGGGGCGCCTTCTCAGCTCGACCTGTTTGACCCCAAGCCCAAGCTCAATCAGCACGACCGCGAACCCATCCCGGAAGAGATTATCGAGGGCGAACGCTTCGCCTTCATCAAGGGCACGCCCAAGCTCCTGGGGTCTCCGTATGAGTTCAAGCAGCACGGCCAAAGCGGCCACTGGATCAGTAGCCTGATGCCGCACACCGCCCGCGTGGCAGACGACCTGGCGTTCATCCACAGCGTGCAAACCGACCAGTTCAACCACGCCCCGGCGCAGATCTTCTTCAACACCGGGCACCAGCTCCCGGGCCGCCCGAGCATCGGCTCGTGGCTGCTCTACGGTCTCGGCACCGAGAGCCAAGACCTCCCCGGCTTTGTGGTGCTGGTGAGCGGGCAGAACAACCCCGATGGCGGCAAGGCCTGCTGGAGTAGCGGCTTCTTGCCCTCGCACTATCAGGGCGTGGAGTTCCGGAGCAAGGGCGACCCGGTGCTCTATGTCACCGACCCCGACGGCGTGGACCGCACCTCGCGCCGGCACATGCTGGATGCTCTGCGCGAGATGAATGCCCTCAAACTGAGCGACCACGGCGACCCCGAAATCGCCACCCGCATTGCCAGCTACGAGATGGCGTTCCGCATGCAAGCCAGCGTGCCCGAACTAACCGACCTAAGCGACGAATCGCCGGAAACCCACGCCATGTACGGCACCGAACCCGGCGCGGTGAGCTTTGCCAACAACTGCCTGCTGGCACGGCGCATGGCCGAGCGCGGCTGCCGGTTCATTCAGCTTTACCATTGGGGGTGGGATAGCCACGGCACCAACCCCAGCGACGACATCATGACGAGCCTGCCCGAGCGTTGCCGGCAGGTGGACCAAGCCTGCGCGGCCCTGATTGCCGACCTGAAGCAGCGCGGCATGCTGGACGACACGCTGGTGATTTGGGGCGGCGAATTTGGCCGCACGCCCATGAATGAGGAGCGCGATGGCTCGACGTTCTTGGGCCGCGACCACCACCCGCGCGCGTTTACGATCTGGATGGCGGGGGGCGGCGTCAAGGCCGGACTCTCGCTGGGGCAAACCGACGAACTGGGCTACAACGTGGTGGAAGACCCTGTGCACGTGCACGATATCAATGCGACGATCTTGCACCTGATGGGCATGAACCACGAGCGGCTGACCTACAACCACCTGGGGCGCGAGTTCCGCTTGACCGACGTGCACGGCCAGGTGATCGAAAAACTCATCGGGTAGCCTTCGGGTCCGTTCCCGGCCGTAGCTCAGTGGATAGAGCGCTTCCCTCCGGAGGAAGAAGTCGGAGGTTCGAGTCCTCTCGGCCGGGCCAACTTCTGCGATCTAATCCTCGCTCGTCTCGGAACTTGGAACACTATGCCCGAGACGCGAAGCGAACAACGCTGACATCGATTCGGGAGTCGGCATGGCATCTCTGGGTACATGCGATAGAGCGTTTCCCTGAAGTAGCGAAACGAAGCCATGCAAGAGAGACCACAGTTCGACTGCGCGCCGGATAAGCTCATGTTCATCGACAACAGGGTAGGCTGCCCGAGTGCCTTCCAGAAGGAGCGAGAAGGCATCGCGAGATGCCTCTTCAAACTCCAAGGCACCTTGAGCGATGAAATCGCATGGACCAAACATCAAGCGAACCATTTCCGGACTTCCCTGAGCGAATCGAATGTATGCGCGACTAAGACCTGGCACCGTCACACCCTCCTCTCGAATAATCTGGGCTAGCATTCGAAAACCCACGCTTGCCACGGCAGCCAAGAGCTCGTCCTTGTCAGAAAAATAGTGGTACGGGGCGTTATGACTCACGCCGCAACGCCTAGCGACCGCCCGGAGAGAGAGTAGCTGTTGCGTCTCAGACTCGAGCATTGCGACTGCCGTTGTTACGAGTTCCTCACGCAATGACCGGCCATCTGAGTTCATTTTGTCATGATGACATGATGACAGCAACAGTGACTTGACAATGTCCGGCTTGAGGTGCTATCTTCTTACTTGACAGTGTCAAGCACGAGAGAATTTAACGTCCAGGACAGATACCGCACCGCCGGATGGCTGATGCTTGCGCAGGTTGCGCTGATCGCCATCCCGTTCTTGACCATGAGTGGAGCCACCGGATGGCCAGCTACTACCGGAGACCCGGGCTCAAAAATGCTTCCGCTCGTATTGGAGAATCTTACTTCAATTCGTATAGGATATGGCGGCTATCTTGCATATTCACTCCTCTTCTTTTTCACTGGTTGTGCCGCGCTACGGGCAATTCGGGAGGAACCTGATTGGATTGGTCTTGGAGCAGTAGGCATCTCGACTCTTGCGCGATGTCTCGGCATTCTTCGCTGGCTTACTGCGGCACCATCTTTGGCGTACGCGTACTCCAACGCTGAAGATTCACAGCGAGCTCAAATTGCCGCCATTTTCGATGCCATCAATAGTTATGGCGGTGGAGTCGGCGAAGCTCTCGGCGTCAGCATCTTTGCGGCGATATGGGTTTACAGGATTGGAACTGCGGCCCGTCGTAACCCAATTGTGCCCGTTTTCCTCACTCGAATGACTTTCCTGTTGGCAGCTTTCATGTTGATTCCTGTCATCGAGCTATTCGGATTTGATCTTGGTCCGGTCCTCATGCTGACAGGCACTCTGTTCCACTTTTGGCTCATTGCGTTCGGGATCCTGATGGTTCGTCGAGGGAAATCATCATGAAATGCGTCGACAGCTCGATGATCGCTCGAGCCTACGGCATCGCCGCGACACCAAAGCGTCATACCCTCGCAGACCACCTAACTTTCCTGGGTCATGCACAGGCGGCAAATGCCATTCCGCCGGCCTGTAGTCTGAGTGCCCCGGGTAAGCTATTGAAGCTGGAAGGCCTCTTTCCATGTGTCACCGCCATCCTGGTTGCGGGGGCCGCCGTCTTTAAACTCGCTCAGCAACCGACAAGGATGATCGGGCTGCAGGCGCTTGGTTACCCACCGACGCTCGTGTGGATCCTCGGTCCCGCGAAGCTCGACGCGGTCGCCGCGCTGTTGCACGAGCATGCGATCTGCGGCATCCAGTGCATCGTGGACGTCGCTACCAAGCGCCGCCTGAAGAGGGTGCCATGAAGCTCGCCCTCTTCGGTGCAACCGGCCTCACGGGTGGACTCGTGCTCGCTCAGGCGCTTGAGCAAGGCCACGAGGTCACTGTGCTGGTTCGTGATCCGAGCCGAGTATCGCTTAGCCATCCGCGGCTTACCGTTCTTGGAGGAAGTCCCATAAAGCCGGACGATGTCGAGCGCTGCGTTAGCGCCGCTGAGGTCGTCATCCATTGCCTTGGCATCGGCGGCAGGGGCGACGGTAAGTCCACCACGCTCATATCTGACTCCGTTAATGTCGTCCTAAAGTCAATGATGAACCAAGGCGTTCCACGCATCGTGTGTATGTCGAATGTCGGGGCTGGCGGTAGCGGGACGTGGTTCGCGAACCGCATCGTGCTCCCGCTCTTCATCCGGTGGCTACTGCCGATCATTGAAGACAAGGACCGTATGGAGGCCGCGCTCCGTGCGAGCTCCGTCGAGTGGGTGTCCGTACGCTTGCCAAACATCGTGGAAGGCCCGGAGAAGCCGCTGCGAATCAGCAATGATGGCCGAGGCATCGGCCTATCGATCACCGCCTCGTCAACTGCTCGCTTTCTTCTGCAACAGGTCAGTTCGCCCGAGTGGATCCGCTCGGCCCCAAGCATCAGTAACTGAGGTTCACACATGAGAACCCCAGCACATCTCCGCCGAATCTCGACCCGCGTCGGCACCCTTGCGTTCGTCGATGAAGGTGCGGGGACGCCGGTCGTACTGTGGCCATCACTGTTCAGCGACCACCGCTTGTACGCGCCCCTGATGCCCATGCTTAGCAAAGATTGGCGTACGATCCGCATCGACGGCCCCGGCTTCGGTCAGAGCGATGCGCCACGCGGCGACGTACAGCCGGACGTCTATGCCGAGGCCGTAGTCGACCTGCTCGATGCGCTCGGCCTTGAACAGGTCTTCTTCGCCGGCTGCTCCTGGGGCGGCCAGATCGCCGCGCACATCGGAGTGAAGGCGCCGGACCGTGTGCGCGGCGTACTGATGATGAACGCGCCTCTCGGACCGAGCCTCGGCGGACATTCGTTCGAGGTGTGGGGAACGCTGTGGCTCGGTTCAACCAAGTTCTGGGGCCGCGGCGTCGCGCGCTCGATGTTCTCTCCCGCGTCGCGGCAGACGTATCCCGAGCGGTTCGAGGCCTTCGCCTCCGCGTTCACGAGCTTCGACAAGGCCGCGGCCGCTGTCACCGCGCGTACCGTGCTAACCCGATTCGCAGGGCTCGGCGAGGTGCTGCCACGTCTCGCGGTGCCAACCACGATCCTAGTTGGAGCCGAAGACCGGCTTTACCCAGTGGAGAGCATGCGTCCGTTCGCGGCGCTTGCGCCGAACTCGACTTTCCAGGTCGTCCCGTCTTGCGGACACCTGGCGCCACTCGAAGCGCCCGAAGCAGTCGTCGCGGCGCTCAAAGGACTAGCTGAAGGCATGGTACAAAGGGGAACAGCATGAGAGAGGTTGCGATCGCGAAGAATCGTGTTGCCATGCTAAAGACATTCGGCGGGGCCGAATCCATCGAGGTCCTCACTGTTGATATTCCTAATCCATCGCGAAATCAAGTGCTAATCCAGGTTGAGTCATCCAGCCTTGTCTTTACGGATCTTCTAATCCGCAGAAATATGTATCCGATGTTGCGAAAGAAGCCTCCCTTTGTGCTCGGATACTCCTTTGTGGGCCATGTAATTGCAGTAGGCTTGGGAGTCACCACCGTCCAGCCTGGTGAACGAGTCGCAGACCTCACTCAAACGGGTTCAAACGCTGACTATGTTCTCAGAAGTCCAGACACCTTGGTCCGAGTACCGAAAACTCTGGACGCTGCCGAAGCCGAAACTTTAGTCTTGAGCGGCATGACCGCGTATCAGGCCCTTACCCGTTATCGAACAATGGAGCGAGGTCAGAGGGTTCTTATCACAGGTGCAGCTGGAGCAGTAGGTCATCTTGCTGGGCAACTTTGCACAGAAATGGGGCTTACGTGGTACGGCACTTGCTCGATGCCACAACGCCCCGCCATAGAGTCGTCAGGGGGAACGCCCATTGTCTACGATTCCCAGGAAGGTACTGCACAACTCGAACTTGAATCTAAAAATGGCTTTGACCTCATCCTTGATCTCTCTGGCGCAGACCCTCCAAGAACCTCACGACGTAGACTTAGGGAAGGTGGAGTCTTGGTGCTTCTAGGTATGCGAGCACTGTGGCATCGAGATGCGGCTGATCGGAATACCCATCTGCGAGACAAACTCTCCATTCTTAAGCACTTCTTCACAGGTATGCTACTTAAAGTTCGACAGCCACGCACAATCGCAATCTATAGTATCGCAGATCGAAAACGCGAGAAACCAGGCGAATTCAGAGAAGATCTGTCCTCCCTTTATAGGATACTTGAAGCAGGCAAGTTAAAGCCAAAGATTGCCGAGAGAATTGAACTCGAGGAAATCCGCAGGGGGCATGAGAGGCTTGAACGTGAGAAACTTCAAGGTCGCCTTGTTATTGTTCATGCGAAGCATAACTCGCAAGTACACGCACCGAGTCAAGATCATTAAATGACTACACATCCAAAATCAACTCACTTGTCAACTGATAACACTGGAAGTTCATTGCAAACAGTGTTTGCCGTTGTAACCGGAGCATCGCAAGGTATCGGACGAAGCATAGCACTTGAGTTCGCAAGGCGCGGCATCGTGCCCATCCTTATCGCACGTGACGAAAAAAACCTTGCCGCCGTCGCCAGCGAGATCCTCGATACATACAAGCTTGAACCTGTAACCATGAGTGCCGATTTGAGTGACCGTGCGTCGGTCAATCACTTGCTCGCGCAGTTTGAGGCTTTTCCGGGTCGCATAGAGTATGCAGTGAATAATGCTGGATTCGGCGACACCACACCGTTTATTGACTGCGACCCTTCCTCTCTTGACGAGATGATCGAACTCAACGTGCGCGCCGTTGTCAGGATTACTCACTTCTTTTCTAACCGATTCCGGTCACAGGGTTCGGGTCGGGTGATGAATGTATCTTCAACCGCAGCCTTTCAACCAACCCCCTATTTCGCCCTGTATGGCTCTTCAAAGTCAATGATCCTGAATCTCGATCAAGCAATCAATGAAGAACTTCTCGGGACGGGGGTTCATGTCTGTACCCTTTGTCCAGGCCCGACGGCAACGCCATTCCACGCCCGTGCCTCGTCCGATCGCTCGCTACTCTCTAGGATTACAATGTTGGACGCAGACAAGGTCGCCATAGCCGGAGTATCAGGCATGTTGCGTGGAAAGAGGCTCATCGTACCAGGCTTAACAAACCAGCTTCTTCGGCTGTTGGTTCGGCTGTCACCAAGTGCCGTATTGCCAAAGGTTTCGGCAATCCTAATGCGGCCACGTGAATCCTAATCTCTTGATCGTACTGAGCATTGGCTTGACTCTTCATTGCGCGCCCCACGTCGAACCGACCAACACCCACCTGGGGCGCGAGTTCCGCCTGACCGACGTGCACGGCCAGGTGATCGAAAAACTCATCGGGTAGCCTTCGGGTCCGTTCCCGGCCGTAGCTCAGTGGATAGAGCGCTTCCCTCCGGAGGAAGAAGTCGGAGGTTCGAGTCCTCTCGGCCGGGCCAGCCTAAACGTCGTGCATTCACAAGTCTAAGAATAATATCCCCGTAGCTTTAACAACCTAGGTGACACTCGAAAAAATGCGTAGCCAAGGATCAAAAACAAAAATACGGCGACTGAACGGAATAGCGTTTGAGTTGATTTTGTTCCGATACGCGACTCCAACTCTACAAACCTACCGTTGATACCAAGCAATTTAACTCTAGCCCGCTCATTTTTTATCACGAGCTTAGAGCCGTCGCGATCCACTCCTTCCCCGATAGGAATCAATGGCAAAGCCCCAAGCTCAACTACTCCCTCAATGCCCGTCACTTCTCCTCGACCAGTCTCAGACACGCTTTCCATCTCGTTATCGCTTCTTTGCTTGCTAACAATGGCCCCAACATCACCTTCCGAACCCCTATAATCAGAAGACAACATTGCAACATTAACAAGAAACAATGACATGAGCAACACTACAACTCGTCCAGATCGCATGCCTTGACCCATCAGTAAGTAACCTGGAATCTGCGCTAAAGCCGTGAACCGACCAAAGTTTCGTGTGATATCTCGAGCTAGCCAGTGCAACGCAATACGGTCAGCCAAAACATGGTCACCCCGCTCTCTAGATTGCTGCTCCATTTGACTGTATGTGGCTTCGTTATGACTACAACTCGAAAGAAACAAGACCTTCGCAACCATCTTCTGACCCTGGTAACGAAAGCAAGTCCGAATTGCGCCCCAAGACAGATTCAGTACACTATTCCCTACTAGCGCTGGCTCGACTAAACGTGACCTCCAAATCCTAAAGACAACGCTAATAGTCAACGCCAAACAGTAAAACACTCCAAGCGTAAAAAGTGTACTACCTAACCCGACGCTTCCACCAAGCTCTACATGCTTGGCAAACAGTGAGAGCCCGGCGAAATACAATGACAATAGGAACATTGAGCTGCATAAAACACTACACATATGGTCAACGCTAAGCAAGCCTGCGTGCCCCGCGGGGCGTGTTCCGATAGCAAGAAAGTGATAGCCGCGCGAAATCGGTTCAAGTATCTTACCCTGTTTAAGTCCAGCACCTTCATAGTGACTTACCGTCGGAAGCACGAACTCCACCTCAGTTCCTCCGCATCTAACATCACTTACTTGAAATAACTCGTCAGAACCAAACTTTACACGCCTCGTTTGCATTTGACTCCAACCTACTACTCCTATAACAACCATAAGAAAAGCGACAGCGAGACTATCTGCTACAGGGCTCTCATTATCAAAAATACCTGAGAATTGCACAGCAACACACAATACAAACACACAAAACCACAGAAGTAGCGTAACTACTGCCTGGCTCCAAGCCCTGTCCAGCCTCTCCCATTCAGGTACTCCGGATAAACCTGGCAAGTACCCGATCTTTCCTGCTGGCCTATCTACAAGTGCTAGCGCAGGCCAATTCATTTCACATCGCTGGCGTGACTTTGGCTCACCACCTAGACAATCATCAGTTAAGACAATTAATCTCATGGCGCCAGCAATAGTCGCATTATCCATGACTAACAGAAACTCTTTGTCTATAAGATCCCTATCCTTAGTGCCAGTAAATCGCCGAAGCCCCTCACATCGGAACGAAACACGGTCGAGTTCCAAATCACCCTGGATACTTGAATGCGGTAATCTCAAAACAAAGCTGACCTTCTTTCGCCGTCCAGGGCTAAGTACTGTCCTCGATACTATCGGATTCGCCTCATCAAACGGACCAGCTTGTACGGACCCGCCAACTGACGTACCGCTCCCACTCCAACCAGAACACAAAACCGCCCCCTGCAAGTGAATATGACCACCAATGCGTGCACCAGGGGTAAAAAGTGACGCCTCCGAAGAGTTGTCTCCCCGAATGCCCAACTGCCGCCCAGCTCCCAAACCAGGGCCAATTCCAGTGAAAGTTGAACCCTGAAAGGCGGTTCGTGGCTGAAACCGCTGAAGCAACACGTCACCGCCTACCTTAGTGTGACCCGCATAGATACCGCAACGGATAATGGCACCTCTGCAATCTAGGCTTCCAAAAATCTGTGAATTTGTAAGGATTATACTGAAAGCACCAACGAGCGTATCTTGGGCCGGGCCAACAAAACATGATACGTACCGCTCATCCTCTGTACCGTATGCCGGCAAGTAATCGTCATCAGCATCTTCAGCACGGCTACCAGATCTATCAAGCGACCCAAGTCCCAGAAAGCCCTCTAAGATTGCGGACTCACATAGCACTCCACCTTCAAGAAATGCCCCCCTGAAGTCGGCATCCCCTTTGATCCTGACGCCGCTCAGATGCAATGAGGCACGCTCGTGCTTTCCCCAAAAGCCCTGTCCAACATAGGTCCTTCTCTCCGAAGTGCCTTCCGCGGATTCGACCCAAGTTGAAATTCCTGACACATCTCCTTCTACCTTCGAATTCTGGAGATCAATTCCATTTGACAAGAATGCGCCGCTGAAAATTACATCACCACCAACTTCAGCCGCCGAGAGTCGCAGACTGTAAATATGCCGACTTGGTCCGGTGGCTGATCCAATAATCGTGCGATTGCACTCATCTCCAGCTAAATAGACGCTACCTCCTATGGACGCCCCCATTAGATTTACTCCGGACTTCATATGGGCACCGCTAACTTGGAAAGATTTGCCGACAACCAAATTATCCGCATGTATACTAACTGCGAACTGCGGAGATTGCACCTTCATAGCACCAATATATGTTGGATAGTATCTCGACGAGTTAGTGTTGATTAGATTTGAGATGTGTTCTGGATGGGGCTTTGATGATGCATCAAATTTGCCTGTAATTGATGCGCCGGTTAAGCGGATGCCATCAAAAAGTCTCGCCCCTGATAAGATAAGGTCTCCCAAAATGCTTGAGGAATCCAGCTGGACCTGCCCCCTGATTTCAGTGATGCCACATTTAATCGGAGTCTTTTGCCACATTGATTTTGCCTGACAACCAACGAAGGAAGAGAATCCATGGAGATGCCCTGAAGTCCGATTGCCGATTTTAAAGTGCGTGGAGCTAGCCATCTGGTTCTCGTCGAACAGATCACTGTACGCTTCCGTGCTTTTTGGATACATTAACTCAGACCTTAGAGTTATTCCGGAATCACTTTGTTCGGTCTTCCGCCATTGTATCGTAAATTCGGGGGTGTACCCACAGCTCCCTTTTTGCATACCATTCCAATGCAACACATAACCTTGCTCTAAGTTTCCCAGGGCATGCAAGTGGTCATCTTGAAGAGCGTGGATCACAGAACGATCAAGAGCCGAAATCCTTTTGGAGGCGTTAAGTGTTGCTTGCATGTCTGGTGACATTGACAGTTGGCGAATGTTGTGAGATTCGGCTTCGTCGCCGATCGCTTTTTGCCACTCGGGCTTTCGATTGTACAGTCCGAACGTTAATACGTAGGATTCGCGGTATAGTGCTACACGAACCCGCAACACTTCAGACAGTTCAAAATTGAACACTCCGTCGCATCCTTCAACCGGTTTAGACGATAAGTCCAGACCGCCAAGACTTGAAAACCGAGCATCAAGTTGATTTAGTATTATAGTGCCTTGCAGGAGCACGCCGCCTTTGACTTCTGATCGAGTAAGCCATAGCCCACCAACAATTTTTGTAGGGCTAAGTGTATCAGGTTGAGTAGTTTTTGGAATCGTGTTCTGATTTGTTGATGAATCTGCTGATAGTGGATCAGCATCTCGTGAGCCAGGTTGCCACACCTGCGCACTAAACATGCCACCGATCTTGGCGTTTGAAAAGATTGCCCTTTTGTTCACAGTAACGCCTCTCAAAAGGACATCACCTTGAACCTCCAATCCATGCGCGTCCAAATCGCCATTCAGAACTGAATGCAGTACGTCTGTGCTGGTATCTTGTGTCATGCGCCTGCGGAGTTTTAGTGAGCCACCAATCCTGACTTGAACGAGCCCCAGTCGATCACACTTTATCCCATCCAGTTCGATGGATGATGTTACTTGTGTATCAGTGAGGTCTACTAATCCCCAGGTACTTAGGCCTTTTTGCTTACTTTTATACGACCTACGAATTCGCAGTCCTCCTTCAATATGCGCACTCCTCATCTTAAATTTTGACTGAATCGGCTCGAGTTTGTTGTTCTCTTCAAGTTCTGTTTCTGGCCAGGAATCTTGTAAATTACAATCAACAAATGTGACGGTGCCCAGGCAGTGACAAGCAGTCATATCAACACGAGTGAAAGATATGCCGTCAATTCGTAAGTCGCCAGTGATGATACAGCCAGGCAGGTTTAGTTCGAATGCGCGCTCCTTCGTCAGCAGTGAAGTTATATCCTCTGGCCGGAGAAGCTCTCCCTTCTTCTCAATTGTTACGGGGCGGCTCATAATCTCGGAAGGTACTCGGATTGCAACCGCTTTGGCAAGTATCCGCCGGCTATTTGCGATTCCCATTCCATGTGGTCTCTGCATCAGGCCCACTTGGCGCAATCCCGATGCCCCACCTCGCGTAGGCTCAGGAGATGGCCCTTGCCGCTGCCCTAACTAGCCTGCGTGAGAACTGGCGACAGTCCATTCTCAGCGCGGTGGGCGTCGCCATCGCCAGCATCGCCATCCTCCTCCTGGTCAGCATCGGCCTCGGCGTGCAAAAGGACATCTCCGCCCAGGTCGAAGACCTCGGCGTCAACATCCTCATCGTGCTCCCCGCCCGCGTCGAACTGGGCAGCATGAACTTCAACCCCAATTTCGGCGGCCAGAGCTTCCTCAGCCCGGAAGACGCCAACCGCATCGCCACCATCCCCGGCGTCCGCGAAACCGCCATGCTCACCTTCGCCGGCGGGGGCCTCAAGGTCGGCGAGAAATCCGCCTACCCCCTCACCATCGCCGCCACCCCGGCCTGGTTTGCCATGCACGACGCCAAGATCGCGGAGGGTCAGTTCTTCAGCACCACCAGCGACGTCAAGAACCCGATCGTCCTCGGCGCCATCGCCAAGGACACCCTCTTTGGCACCGAAGAAGCTCTCGGCAAAAAGGTGCGCCTGAACGACGAGGAGTTCGAGGTCGTGGGCATCCTCAAGGATGAAGGCGACAGCGAGAGCATGTTCAGCATGCAGTCCTTCGCCAACGTGGCCTACGTTCCCTTCGATACCTGGAAGGCGAACCACCCGGACGCGCAGATCGACCGGATCATGGTGCAGTTCGACCCCGCCACGGACCCCAAAACATTGGTCCCCGCCCTCGAAAAAACTCTCGGCGAACGGCTGGACTACCAGCAGTACAGCGTGCTGACCCAAGAGGACCTGCTCGGCCTCATCTATAAGGTGATGGGCATCCTGGGCACCCTGGTGGTCGGCCTCACCAGCATCGCCCTCTTTGTGGGCGGCGTCGGCATCATGACGGTCATGCTTATGTCCGTCAACGAGCGCCGCGTCGAAATCGGCATCCGCCAGGCCTGCGGCGCCACCCGCAAAGATATCTTCCGGCAGTTCCTCATCGAGGCCGTGCTCATCGGTCTCGCGGGGTCGTTCGCGGGGCTGGTCGTCAGCGCCCTCGTCAACTCTGTGCTCGCTGCCACTACCAGCATCAAGCCGCTCATGACATGGGGCACCGTGGCGCTGGCGTTCGGGGTGGGCGTCGGGGTGGGCGCGATCTTCGGGGCGTGGCCGGCGCGTCGAGCGGCCAACCAAGATCCGGTCGTTAGCCTAAGAAACCTCTAAGTTACTGGCCGTGCACGCTGCACGAGACGCGCGTGTTGCCGTTGCCAATGGTGTAGGTGCCGTTGCGCGGGCACCGGGGGATTTCCTTAATGTAGGTCGGTACGAGGTCGGCCATGGTTGGCTCATCCGCCGGAACCGCGCCGGTCGCCGCCATCCACTGCGCCTTCGCGTCGTTCATCTTGGTCCGGTTCGCTTCGCAGGCGCGCGCTTGGGTGCGTTGGCGGGCGTATTGCCAGGCGGGCACGGCCACCATCGCCAAGATGCTGATGACCAAGACCACAATCATGATCTCGATCAGCGTAAACCCTCTCTTTTTGAACTGACGATGAACCAGCAACCTTATATCTATTGGTTGCTGATGTATCCCCGTTAGGGGTCATGGAAAAGATTGACAGGCGGCCCTAAGCGTTCGGGTCGCCCGCCTTCGCCACAAATTCCGCCAGAGTCATGGCGCCGAGGTCGCCATCCTCGCGGCTGCGCACGCTGATGGTGCCGTTCTCCACATCTTGGTCGCCCACCACAATCATGTAGGGCACCTTCTGCTTCTGGCTCTCGCGGATCTTCTTGCCCAGCGTTTCGCGGCGGGCATCCACTTCCACGCGCCAATTGGGCACGGACTCCACGGTCACCGGGGCGAATTCCAGTTCATCCTCGGTCATTTCGCGGGCCGGGACAAAGCCTTGCAGGGCCTCGGCAATCGCATAGGCGTAGCCGTTGTGGCGGTCGGCAATCGGCAGGATGTTCACCTGCACCGGCGCCAGCCAGAACGGGAAAGCCCCGGCGTATTGCTCGGTCAGCAGGCCAATCATGCGCTCCAACGAACCAAACGGCGCGCGGTGGATCATGATCGGGCGGTGGCGCTGGCCATCCTCGCCCACGTATTCCAGCTCAAAGCGCTCAGGCAGGTTGTAGTCCACCTGCACGGTGCCCATCTGCCACTCGCGGCCCAGGGCGTCCTTGATGATGAGGTCCAGCTTGGGGCCGTAGAACGCGGCATCCCCCGGGCTGACTTCGAACTCCAGGCCCAGATCATTGCAGGCATCCACAATCGCCTTCTCGGCCGCCACCCAGTTCTCGTCGCTGCCCACGTATTTGGTGCTTTCCGGGTCGCGCGTCCCCACACGCACGCGGTATTCGCTTAGGCCCAGTTGCCGCAGCACCACCATCATCAGGTCCACCACGCCCTTGAACTCGTCGCCCAATTGGCTCGGGGTCACAAAGAGGTGGGCGTCATCCTGCGTGAAGCCGCGCACCCGCAGCATCCCCGCCAGTTCCCCGCTCTGCTCGTAGCGGTACACCGTCCCGAATTCGGCCAGGCGCACCGGCAGGTCGCGGTAGCTGCGCAGGTCGCTCGCATAGATTTCGATGTGGAACGGGCAGTTCATCGGCTTGAGGATGAACACCTCGTTCTCGTCGTCCTGCATGAACGGGAACATCTTGTCGCGGTAGGTCAGGATGTGGCCCGACTTCTCATAAAGCCGCTGGCTGGCGATGTTGGGCGTCACCACCGGCAGGTAGCCCCGGCGGCGCTGCTCGTCGCGCAGAAAGTCGTTCAGCGTCTCACGCAGCGTGGCGCCCTTGGGCAACCACAGCGGCAGGCCCGGCCCCACCTTGTCGCTAAAGATGAACAAGCCCAGCTCGCGGCCCAGCTTGCGGTGGTCGCGCTTCTTGGCTTCTTCCAGGTTGTGCAGGTACTGGTGCAGGTCGTCCTTGGTCTCAAAGGCCGTGCCGTAAATGCGCGTGAGCTGCTTGTTCTTCACGTCGCCGCGCCAATACGCCCCGGCGATAGACATCAGCTGGAAATGCTTGATCTCGCCCGTGGCTTCCACGTGCGGGCCCCGGCACAGGTCAATAAAGCGGTGGGCGTTGCCCTGCTTGTCCGTGCCCTGCTGGTCGTAAAACGTGATCGGGTCGCCCTCGGGGATGGCGTCCAGCAGTTGCAACTTGTATTCCGCCACTTCGGGGCCGCTCCCCAGCGTCGTCTCTTCCAAGATGATGCGGCGGGCATCCTCGCGGTCTTTGGCGCTCACCGCCACGATGGGCTGGTTCAGCTTCGCCAACTCGCGCATGCGCTGCTCGATCTTCTTGAGATCTTCCTCGCGGATGCTAGTCGTCGTTTCCACGTCGTAATAGAAGCCGTTCTCAATCGGCGGGCCGATCGCGAGCTTGACGCCCGGATAGAGTTCCGTAATCGCCTGGGCCATGAGGTGCGCTGCACTATGGCGGAGGCGATAGAGATAAGATTCTTCGTACGACATGAGCTTGGAGAATGAACCCCAAGGATACCGCTGGAACCGAACCCGCCCCGGGTTCGTCTTATCAACCGTGCCTCAACCCAAACTGATGGCCCTCGCCTGCCTGGTGGCGGCATTCCCGGCAATGAGTTCGGCGGACATTCAGTCCGACGTGCGGTCCTGGCTGATGGACGATTACGTTCGCGCCAACACCGGGGGCCTGGCGCTGCGCCTCACCGGCACCCGCACCGTGGGTTCCAATGTGGTGAACCTGTACGGCACGCTGGCCTTCCGCATCATTGAGCGGGATGGGCGATTCACGGCTCAGGTCGAGAGCAACTACTACGAAAACGGGGTGCAAGTCCAGCGCGTGGTGGGTGACGGCCAATACTTCTTTGCCTACGATGTGGCGCGCAATCGCTACGTCTCGGTGCCCTACGGCTCGTTGGATACGCTCGCCCAGCGCCCGGACCACGTGTCCCGGCTCTGCCAAGCCTTGCGTCGCAATTCATCCGAAGGAATGGGCGCGCTCGCCCAAATCGCCGAGGACATGTACATTCGAGGGGCCGTGAAGTGGCAACCGATCATGCCCACCGCCAGCCTGAGCCTGGACCCCATGGATCCGCTGGTCGTGCGCGCCGATGCCACCACCCCGGTGCCCAGCCGCACAACCTATGTCTTCCGCAAGGTTGATACCGAACTCCAGCGGCTCAGCGAGATCCTGCACATCGCAGACAACGGTCGCCGCCGCGACGATTGGCGAATCCAAGTCTGGACCGGCGAAATCTTTGATGACACGAGCTTCGTGTTCCGCCCGCCGGTGGGATCGCAGGCCGTGACGTCCGAACGCGGCTAACCGAGCCGCCGCTCCATATCCTCCCACACCTCTTCCGTGGGGGGACCGATCACCAGGCACTCGCCGGCCCACGCCGCCGCCCGCCCTGCACCGCCTAACTCGCGAATCTGAGTCGTCAATTCTACGGCCGCGGATACCACCCGGGCGTGACGAGAAGGAGGCAAAGCCGCCTGCCACTCGGACTCGGTAAGACCGGCCACCCGCCACTGCCACCGCCCGGGGGCCAGCCGCTCCCAAATTTCGGCATCGTGGAAGCCTTTGGCTCCGTCCAGCCACAGCCAGGGCTGACCCCCTTCACTGGGGAAGGGAGTCAGAACCCGGGGCTCATAGGGGGCGCGCCACCTCATCCGCTGCGCGGGATGAAGGCCGCCAGCGTCTGCGCCAGACCCTGCGGTTGGTGGGTTTGCATCAGCACGCGACCCGGACCGGACATCACGGCGACAATGCCTTCACCGGAGGTGAACGATCCCAACAAGGATTTCGCGGCCTTCTGCAGTTGGTAGCCCATGCCATCTTCAAAGGCCACCAGGTGACCGGTATCGATGATGTAGCTCTGCCCCGCTTGGAGTTCGATTTCGCGGATCGCGCCGAAGCTGTTGACCAGCACCGTGCCCACACCCGAGGCCCGCACCATGAACACGCCCTCGCCGCCAAAGAAGTTCTTCATGTTGGCGGCCGTGCCGAGTTCCACGCTCGGGTCACTGGCCAGATAGGCACCGCTGGTGATCATCCACGCCTTGCCCTGCAGGGTCAGTGCTCGGACTTCGCCCGGCGTCTTGGGAGCCAGCACCACTTCGCCCGGCCCGTGCGTGGCCGTGAACATGGTCTGGAAGGCCGATTCCCCACTGAGAATGCGACCAAACATCTTGCCCAATCCTCCCGATTGCGATTGCATTTCCACCGACGGCGACATCGAGGCCATGGCCCCGCTCTCCGCCCGCACGCCCTCGCCTTGCTGCAACAAAACTCGGGCGACGGCAAAGCTCGGCCCGTGCATGATTTCGTAGTTCATGTCGTTGTCATTATCTCCGTTCATGAGACCCTTTTCAACTAGGACTGCAAATCGTTGCACTCGCAATTCTTGTAGAGTGAAGTGAAGTGCAATCCCCAGAGGAGGAAGAGAAACCAAAACTTGAGAATGAGCACCGGGTGGTATGGAAGCTGGCCGGCCCCGCCGTGTTGCTCAACATTCTCCAAACCATCAACGGTTTCTTAGACACTTCTTTCCTGGCACGCATCCAATATCAGGGCAAGCCCGACGAGGCGGCATTGGCCGGGGTGGCCTCCGCCAGCGCCCTCATCTTCCTGTTTTTCTCGGTAGGATTTGCCCTCGGCACGGCACCGACCGCCATTGTCTCACGGGCCTTTGGCGCCGGTGACCACGATGAAGTCAAGCTCGCTTCCCGAAAAAGCGTTGGCTTTTCGCTGCTTTTAGGGTTGATTGCGGTGGGCTTGGCCCTACTGGTGGCCCCCGTGGCCCGCAATTGGTTTGCCCCCGCCGACGCCCCCCGCGTGGGCGAGGTGATGGTGCAGTACCTCAGCGTGTTTGCCCTCAGCCTGCCGGCTCTCTACGTCATCCAGACCATCGCCGGGGCGTTCCGCGCGATTGGCGACGCCAAGAGCCCGCTTTACATCTCCAGCGTGCAGATTGCCTTGCACGTCATCTTCAACGTTTTCATGATCTTCCCCACCCGTAGCTGGAACGGCATCACGTTGCCCGGTTTGGGTTGGGGAGTCACCGGAGCGGCCGCTTCCATGGCCACCAGTGCCTGGATCGCGGCGGTGGCATACCTCATCTTTGCCGCCCGCAGCCCCCTAGAGATCAAGCGACCCGAGTGGCCGGAACTGCCCTGGGTCAAGCGCCTCTTGCGCCTCGCCGGGCCAGCCTGCGGCATGGCCGTGGTGCGGGTGGGCTCGTTTGCGCTGCTTCTCATGATTCTCAAGCAGGTGCCGAACGCGGAGCACGCCCTGGGCGCCATGCGGGTGGGCATCAATATTGAGGCCGTCGCCTTTATGCCCGCGTTCGGCCTCATGATTTCGGCGCAGGCCCTGGTCGGCCAATCCCTCGGAATGAAGGACCCCGATCGCGCTCGCCGCTTAGGCTGGCTGTGTGCGCACCACTCAGCCGCCGTGGTTGGGTTCGTCTCCATCCTGTTGGCGGCTTTTGCCCCGCAGGTCGCGAACGCGATGCTTGAAGGCCAAAGCCAAGAAGTCATTCACATCGCCGTGATGTACACCTACATCATCCTGGCCACCGAGGTGCTGTTCTCCTACGGCATGGTGTTGGTGGGGGCGATGCAGGGCGCGGGCGACATGGTGCGCCCCTTCTGGCAGACCGTCATCACGCTGTGGGGAGTGCGCCTGCCGCTGGCCGCTTGCCTGGCCTTACCCGCTGGCTGGATCCCAGGCATGCCGGGCTGGGCGCTAGGCGCCACCGGGGTGTGGTGGGCCATGTCCGTTTCGCAAACGCTGAACGGGCTGATGGCGATGTATCAGTGGAAGCAAGGCGCCTGGCAAGCCGCCCGCGTGTGACGCCTTACTTGGCTAACGCCGACTCGAAAATCTCAAGGAACCGATCCGTAATGCGGCGGATGTCGAACGTCTCTTCGGCGTAGGCGCGCGCGTTCCGGCCCATCTGCTCGCGGCGGTCGGCATCCTGCGCCAGTTCCATCCCGGCGCGCACAAAGGCGTCCGTATCGGTGGGCGGCACCACGATGCCCGCTTCCCGCCCCGCCACAATGCGTGCAGCCAAGTTCTCCGGCGGCACGGCCAGCAGCAGCGCCCGCCCTGCACACAAGTAGCTCAGCACCTTGCTGGGGACGCTGAAAACCCCCGCATCCGGCTCCAAAATAGCCATCAGGACGTCCGCCGTGCCGAGCACGTTCTCCAATTGTTCAAAGGGCTGGAACGGCAACGTCTTGAGGTTGCCGAGGTTCAGCTCTTGCGCGCGCTGGGCCACAAATTCCAGCCCCGCCCCGCCACTGATCACGATCACCTGCGCTCCCGGCACGCTCTGCAGGGACTTCGCCATCTGCACCAGCAACTCGGGGTTGTGCTTCATGCCCAGGGTGCCGCTGTAAACGTAAGTCAGCCCCTCGCTGGCCCCCTGCGCCGCCGCCCATTCGTTCTGGCGCGGCTTCACGCTGATCTCATCCAGCACCGCCCAGTTCTCCACCACGTGGATGTTCTCAGGCATCACGCCGGCGGGCAAGTGCGGCCGGAAATCTTCGCTAATCACCACCACCTTGCGGCTGCGCTCCAGCAGGCGGTTCTCCATGCTCTGGTAGTACTTGCCGATCGTGCCGCCGACCACCGGCACCTTGCGGCGCAGAATCCGCACCGCCGCCTGGCCAATCAAGTCTTGCACCCAAAAGAGGAACGGGATGCCCGCCTGCTCGCAGTGATCCAAGAACATGCGCTGGGCGTCCAGAGGCGTGTTGCCGCTCAGCACCAAGTCCGGTTTGAACTCGCGGATGACCTGGGTAGCGTGGCGGCCGTGCTCAATTTCACCGGCCCGGCGCTTGCGCAGGTTGCCCTTGTCAATCGGCTGGTCGAGCTTGATGGAAATCAGTTGGAGGTTGTCCGGGTCATCGGCGCGGCGTTCGTTCGGGCCTTGGGGCGTCAAGAAGCTCGAAGAGAAGACGTGGGCGACCTCGTGGCCCCGGCGGGCCAGTTCGCGGCTGAGGGTGGAGGTAAACGCGTGGCCGCTAAAGTCGTGGATTAGAATTCGCATCAGTCAGTCAAGGCCCGCCAAGCCCGGAGGGCACGGGCATGCCCCCGCACATTGTGGACCCGCAAGATTCGTGCCCCGTGGGCCGCCGCAAAAAGATTGACAGCCAGGGTCGCCTCTTCCCTCTCGCTCGTCGGCAAGGGTTCGGCTTCGGTGCCCAGGATTCGGCCAAGAAAGGCCTTGCGGCTGAGGCCAATCAGCACGGGGTAGCCCAAGGCCGTGAATGCGCCCATGTGGCGAAGCAAAGCGAGGTTGTGAGCGGTGGTCTTGCCAAATCCAATGCCCGGGTCCACCCACACCTTTCGCACCCCGGCCGCTTGCACGAGTTGGGCCTGCGCACCAAGATAGGCCGCGACTTCGCCCACCACGTCGTCGTAGCTCGGGTTGCTTTGCATGGTGCGGGGCTCGCCCTGCATATGCATGATGCACGCGGTGGCCCCGAACCGGGCGCACACCTCGCGCAGTTCGGGGTTCTGGAACCCCGTCACATCATTTAGAACCACCGCCCCGGCGGCCAGGCAGGCCTCGGCCACCACCGGCTTGGTCGTGTCAATGCTCACCCGGATGCCCTCGGCGCACAGCGCCTGCACCACCGGCACCACTCGGCGCAATTCTTCGGCTTCGGTCACGGGCTCGGCCCCGGGGCGGGTGCTTTCGCCGCCCACGTCCACCAGGTCCGCTCCGTCGGCCACCATCTGCCGCCCCGCCGCCACTGCCAGCTCGGGGTCGAGATGCAAACCCCCATCGCTGAACGAATCAGGGGTGACGTTCAGGATCCCCATCAGCGCCGGGCGGCCTTCGGGCAACACGAGGTTAGGCTCCCTTGGTGGCCAGCCCAAAGCGGGCGTGCAACGCCGAAACCGTGCGCCGCAGTTCCGATTCTGGGATCAACACACTCAGCGAGAAGTCCGCGTCGCCGGTCTGCAACACCGGCACTTGCTCCTCGGCCAGGGTGTCCAGCACCGTGCGGAACAGGCCCGGCTGGGCCAGGGCTTCCCGCCCCACCACGCTCACCATCGTGCAGCCTTCAATGCTCGCCAGCCGGATCACGCGCGTTTCACCCAGCGGCTTGAGGAGCTCCACCTGGGTCTGTGTCTCGTGGCTCGGCTCGTCGCCCACCTGGAGAATGGCAATCTCATTGGTCTCGCCACGCAGGGGGATGACCAGGCCATCGAACAGCAACATGAACAGCCCATATTGCTCACGCGGCACCGCAAAGCCGAAGCTCGACGGGCTCAGGTTGGTCATGTAAAGATTAAAAGATTGGCGACCCAGAGTGTCATACATCACCTGCATCAGCTGGCGCCGTGCCGTCTCCGGCAGGTCCTGCAAATCCGCCTGCAGATACACCAATTTGCCCGAGTGCGTCACGCCCGTCACCGCCGCCGTCTCGGCGTGGTCGCGGGTGGTGATCTCCGTGCCCTGGTGGTCACTAAAGGTGTTCTTCACCCACAGCGGGATGCCGAAACGCATGGCAATCTCCGCCGCGCGGGGGTGTAGCACCTTAGCGCCCAAGTGGGCGATCTCGGCCACTTCGTCGTAGCTCACGCGGCCCAGGGTGGGCGCGCCCGGCACGAAATCCGGGTCCGCCGACTTCACCCCGTCCACATCGGTGTATATCTCCACGCGCTCGGCCCGCAGGGCCGCGCCCAGGGCTGCCGCCGTCGTGTCGCTGCCGCCCCGCCCCAGGGTAGTCAGTTCCGCCCCCGGAAGCTTGCCATCCGTCCACACACCCTGGAAGCCGCAAACCACCGGGATCGCGCCCCGGCGACTCACTTCCATCAAGCCGATAGGGTTCACGCCCAAGATGCGCGCCCGGCCGTATTGGCCATCGGTGCGGATGCCCGCCTGCCCGCCGCGCATCGCCATCGCCGGGTGCCCCAGGCTCTTCAGCGTGTGCGCAAAGATCACCGACGAGAGAATCTCGCCGCAGGCCATCATCAGGTCGAGTTCGCGCACGTCCGGCTCCACCACCGGGTCAATTTCGCGAAGAAGCTGCACCAGGGTGTCGGTGGCGTAGGGTTCGCCGCGCCGGCCTATGGCACTCACCACCACCACGGGCTGGTAGCCCTGCTCCTTGCAACTGATGACGCGCAGGGCCGCCGCATTGCGCGCTTCCTTGGTGCGCACGCTGGTGCCGCCAAACTTGAGGACCACGTACTTCACGCCGCGCCTCCCGAGTTGGCTTCGCCCAAGTCTCGCAGGCGCGCCGCGAGGGCTTCGGCTTCCGAGTCCGGCACCACGATGAGGAGGCGGTCATGAGAATCGCCCAGGTGCTCGAGCTCGACACCCGAGCGGATGACTTCCGCCAGCACTCGCGAGATCAGGCCTTCCTCATCGCGCATGTTCACCGCGTGGATGATCAGGAGGCTGCGTTCGGCATGGAAGCTGGTGTGGTAGCCGTGCGGCGTCAGGCACTGCTCTACGGCCACCGCGCGGCTCTCCGAGACCACAAATGAGAGCCCCGTCGGGGTCAGCTTGAGAAAGTCAATGCTCACGCCGGCATCGGCGATGTAAGCCAACACGCGGCGGCGTGACTCGGCCAGCCCGCCCGTGAGCTGCGAGATGTGGACCCGCACCAGCCCCGGCCGGACCTCGACCCGGTGGATGCCGCGCGGCTTTTCAAACTCGGTTTCCCCGGCCAGCAGGGGCACTTCATCGCCGAACGAGTAGTCGCGGCGCAGGGGTTCGGAGATCGGGGTGAAGTCGCTCAATTCAGCTCGCCAGGATTCGTTCCACTTCAGTCCAGATTTCGGCGGGCACTTCGCGGCCCGCGGCACCTACGTTCTCTTCCAGTTGCTCGATGCGGGTGGCCCCCACAATGACGCTGCTCACGTTCGGCTGGCGCAGGCACCAGGCCAGCGCAAACTGCCCCAGCGTCAAGTCCACTTGGGCCGCCAAGGGAGCGAGTTGCTCCACCTTGCTCAGCACTTCATCGCGCATCAGGTTCGCCATGAACTGGTTGCTGGTTTCGTCCGCGCCTCGGCTCCCCGCCGGTGCGCCCTGGCCGGGCTTGTATTTGCCCGTCAGGATGCCCTGGGCGAGCGGGCTGAACACCACCTGCCCCAGCCCCAGCTTCTCGCTGGTGGGGATCACGTCGGCCTCAATATCGCGGGCGAACATGTTGTAGGGCGGCTGGTTGCTCACCGGCAACGTGCACAGCCACTCTCGGCTGGTGCGGACGACATCTTGAATCTGGTCGGCCGACCACACGCTCACGCCCCAGTAGTGCACCTTGCCCTGGCGCACCAGGTCATCAATGGCGCGCACCATCTCCTCCATCGGGGTGTCCGGATCGTAGCGGTGGAACTGCATCAGGTCCACGTAATCCATCTGCAGGCGCTTGAGGCTGGCATTGACCGATTCGACAATGTGCTTGCGGCTGAGGCCCCGGTCGTTTACGCCATCCGACATCGGCCAGAAGCACTTGGTGGCCACAAAAAGGTCTTCGCGGCGAATCCCCTTCACGGCCTTGCCCAAAGAAATCTCGGCTTCTCCCCGGTTGTAGACATCGGCGGTATCGAAGAAATTCACCCCGAGATCGAAGGCACGCCTCACGATCGAAGCCGTGGTGTCATCCGAGATGGTGCGTCCGTGGGTCAGCCACCCGCCGAGGCCCACTTCACTTACCCGTACGCCGCTCCGACCGAGCCGCCGATATTCCATGCCCCGAGGTTACCGAAGCGGGGCGGGTTGAACTAGGAAGAGGGGACTTCGAGAAGGAGCGCGGACCGGAATTGACCGACCACCCGGAGGTCTCCCGAGCGAAGGGAATCTGCCAACAAACGCCTCCACTTCAAATCCAGATTCTCGTTCATCGCCGCGGATTCCTCGGCCGAATACGGCATACCACCTTCGATCAATCCGGCCGCCTGCAACCACCGCTCGCGGTCCTCGCGGGCCCAAAACCGCAGGGCCACATAGACGTGGGTGACCTGGTTGTCGCGCAGGGTTTGCCGATATTCGGGGCCGGTTTGGACTTTCTCGTGATTGATGAGCATGCTGTGGCCGGGGTTGGCCCACATGTAGTTGCGGTCCAGCAGGAACCCGAACACCTCATCGTAGAGCGCGATTTTGGAGTCCGCCGGGAGTTGATTGAGGGTGGGGGCATCGGCGGCAAACGGCACCAGGGCCTGCCGGTATTCGGTGGGCGAAATCTGCCCGCTGACCACGCGCAGTTGATCCTGCCCCTGCATGTTCCAGATCATCCCCATCGTGTAAATGGCCTGCCCGAAGAGGGCGGCCGCTAGCACCGGCTGCCACTTACGATCTCTGAGGAGTGGCGCAGCCGCCAGGGCAATGGGCGGGATGAGAAAGGCGAGGTAGCGGCTTTGCTGACTGAGCGCAAACCAGCCCAGCATGAGGATGGCGACAGCGGCGAGCGCGGCCCGGCCCGGCTTATCAGTGCGGCCACTCGCCCAGGCGGCCACGGCCAACAGGATGATGGCGAAGCCGACCGCCCCGGTCGGGAAGCCTCCGCCCTCGGTTTGCCGGGGGTTGGTGTAGCGGCCGGGCTGGTACGCCAGGCCGAGCGTGGCGTGGCCCAGCGCGGTGGGCTGCTTGCCCACTCCGAACGAGGCTTGCTCATTGGCGTAGATGTCCGCGCGCCACTGATCCCAACCGCGTCCGCCGAACGCCGAGTAGAAGAACGGGAACACCGGGTTACCGGTGAGGGCGGCATTGCGGAAAAAGACCGGCAGGGCGAAAGCAAGGGCCACGGCCCCGATGAGCAGGGCTTCTTTGATCCGCTTTTGGCGAGCGGCGGCCACGAGAGCGACGACGGCACCCGCAAGGGCCACCTGGAGGCCCGTGTATTTGCTGGCCAGACCCAGCCCAAGCAGTGCGGCGGCCACCCACCAGGGCGCTCGATCTTCTTCCTTGGCGAAGAAGTGGAGCATGAGATAAACGAGGCCAAGACCCGCCCACGCCCCGTGCAGACCATCGATGTAAGCGGTGCCTGCCTCCCACGCCACCACCGGCGCGCCCATCCAGAGGAGAACGCCCAGCCACGCGGCGTTGGGATTGGCAGTGCGCCTTAAGAGCCCGAAGAGGGAGATCGCCCCCGCCACCGTGCCCCAAAGCATGTGGGCCTTGGCACCGGCCTCTCCTAACGGCCACCCGATGAGATAAAGGCTATCGGCAGCAAATGGGAAATAAGAGTGGTGAATGAAAGGAATGGGCGCGATGCGGCCCTCGGATATCCACAACTTCGGGACGGCCAAGTGGTACGCCAGCGAATCCCATTCGGTCGTGGGGGCCAACACACTGAACAGCGCCAAAACAAACAATAATGCCGCCACAATCATGGCGAAAAAGCTCATTCCTTCTGGTTTGGTGATGCTGAATGGGGGGCGAGTTTTGGCGGCGGAAATGACCCCGGCTGCCAGCAAAATGATGGCGATCCACGGGGCAAGTGCGACGCCGCCCAGGTGCCCAACCAGGAACACCAGCGTGCCCACAATGCCCATCCCGAGGAGGGCGCCGAGCCCCCAGATTTCGGCCGGATCGAGGTGATTGGCCTTGGCGTGCAGTCGGGCGCCCACCGCCCATCCGGCCAGCACCCAAAGCAGCCCCATCAGAATCACGCCCGCCATCCCGGCCAGTATACGGTAGCCTGAAAGCCATGGGGCGACTCGCGCGGATCTACCAAGTGTTCTGGCGAAGCAGCCTGGTGCGCGAGCTCGAATTCAAGGCGAACTTCTACGCCAAGATGCTGGAAAACGTGGTGTGGGCCGTGTTTTTCGCCATCGTCGTCAGCATCCTCTATTCGCACACCAAGAGCATCGCGGGCTGGACCAAAGGCGAGGGCTTTGTGCTAAGCAGTGCCGCGTTCTTACTCATTGCCACGTTCAACGCTCTATTCTCATCCGTCAAGGAGATCCCTGAGCATGTCCGCCGGGGCACCCTGGATTTCATTGCCGTGCGCCCCGTGGATAGCCAGTTTTGGGTGAGCCTAAGGCGATTTAACTTCAACGAGATCGGGGCGATCTTGGCGGGGATCGGCATGCTGATTTACGGCCTGAACGTGGATGGAATCCAGCCTGCCCCGGGCGACTGGGCGGCGTTCGCTTTCTCCCTGTTTTGTGCCGGCATCATCTACTATTCCATCGACTTCGCGATGATGACGCTGGGGATCTACTTTGTCCGCGTGGACAACCTGTGGGTCTTGGGCGACACGATGATGACCATTGCCCGGAACCCGGTGGATATCTATGGGCTGGTGGCGCAAAGGTTCTTCTTATACGTCCTTCCTATCGCTTTGCTGGGCACCGTACCGGCCCGGCAGCTCACCCGCGGCGCCACCGTGCATGACCTCACTCTAAGCTTGGCGTGGGCTTTGGCGTTGTTTGTGGGCTCACGCCTCTTTTGGCGGCACGCGTTGCGGGCGTATTCGAGCGCCAGCAGTTAGCCGCCGAGGCCAATCAGCGACTGGCCACGCGTCCCTTGGCCGAACGGGCTGCCGCCCGGAAGCGCCTTGATACGCAGGAATAGGCCGACCTGCCGGCCGCTGCGGAACCCCACCCGCGAATCCGAGAACTCAAACACCATCTCCGCGCAGTGCAGGTCGTAGATCAGCTGCCATTGCTGCGAATCCAGTTGCTTGGTGTAACCGTTGTAGTCGAAGAGGGCGGCCGCCGTGATCTGCCCCGCACGGAATCCTTCAATAATCGCATTCACCCCACCCCATACCGACCTTCGTGCGTCGTACCGGGTGCCAAGAGTCAGGCGCAAATCACCTTGCTGGATGATCGCATCGAGGCGACCCTGGTTCCAAACGGATGAGAACGTATCGTAGTCAATAAACAGCCGGGCGGTGAGCCCCGGAGGGGCGAGATACTCCGCGCGAATCCCGACCTGTTGCCAAGGCGTAACTCCCCGGAAACCCGAGTAGAAGTCGTAACCCGTTTGTACGCCCAAAGAGGTGCGGGGATCAATTTGATAGCTCGCATCCAGACTAAGGGAGTCTGCTCGTCCGGTGCGGTCGGCCTGGATGGGAGTAAAGCCCACGGGCTTGAGATATCGGTAGGTCAGATTCAGGCTCGACTGTGGCCCAAACTGATACGAACTACGGATATCTGAGCGCAGAACGTATTGCGCCGTGTCGTCACTATAGATTCCTTGTTGGAGACGCGTTTGATAAGAAGTGCTGAGCGCGCCCACCCGGCGAGAACCCGAAATTCCCGAATCCAAGAAGAATCTCGAGATCGGCCGTTGGCGCACCGGGTCTCGCCATTCACCCAGACTTCCCTGGATATCAAATCTTAGGCCTGGCTTGGTAGGAAACCATCCCAGTCGGTCGCCATCTGACTTGAAGCTGAGAATTGGCGTACGATCCCGATTGTTGTTGAAGTTTCTTGACTCGCTGATGGGGATGCTTCGTTCGTAGAGGAGTTCCGCATCCACGGCACCCAGATTCTGCTGAGCGAGGAAGCGCAGGTCCATACGCTCGCTCTCCACGGCACTTGAGACCCCGCGGCTCTGGCTTCGGTTCCAGGTCAGGTTGATGTCGGTAATGAGGCCGCGGCCACCCCGCGTGCGCTGATCCCGGCGTGAGTTACCAACACCCCATGTGCGGCGATCTCGAAGAGAAACGGACTCGGCCACGGAGCTAAACCCCGAAGTTGACGTGCCCGTCCGGTAGCCAGAGAGATTGAATCCACCCTCGGCATAGTTGGCACGCAGACTCGTGGTTGTGGTCTCCGGGGCAAAGGCATAGTTGTTCCGCAAGAAGATACCATCAAAACTCAGATTTCCCCCGCCCAACTTGCCGTTATAGTTTTGGCTGGCCGTGAGCGAGGGGCTATTACCAAACAGTGAGTAGATTCGGCTCGTGCCACTATTGTTCGTATACTCCGCCCCTACCCCAAAGCCCAGCCTGCTCATGGCATCGGCCAGGATATCAACTACCTCGCGGCTCCCTACCGGCGTGGCAAATCGAGACTTGATAAAATAACCTTCGTCGCGGCTTTGGCCGATGAGCGGTAAGTAGCGAGGATTGCTGTTTTCTAAGAGCGGGATGGTCAGCGCGGGAAGCTTGAGAATGGTGGAGCCAAGGATGTTGATTCTCGCCCCGCGCAGAATGATGCGATCGGAGGGAAATATCTCAATCCGGTCGGCCCCTAAGTGATAGTGAGGATGCGACTCTCCACACGTTGTGCATCTGCCAGAGACGATAAAGTAACCGCGCTCATTGCCGTTGGCTTCGCCCGCGCGGACGTAAAGATCATCCGTCACCCGCCCGTCAAACCAACTCGGCCCCAGCCGGAACCGAGCGTCCGTTAGACTCGTGCGCTGGAATCGCAAGTCCGCCGAAATTCGCTCGGCCTGAATGTCATCCCCGGCCCCGATGACACTCGCCCCACCACTCACTTCCACGCGGTCGTTGGCCTCGTCAATAATGGCCGTCTCCCCGGTGATGTTCCGCTCGCCAATCTTGACCGCCGCGCCGTTCGTCAGGCGGATCACCTTGCCGCTGCGGTCCACCGAGCCCGCCCGCTCGATTCGGATGGGAGGTGTGCCCGAAGGGGGAGTGGGAGTCACTTCCCCTTCTGTCTTGGGCGGCAGACTGCGAATGGCGGCACTTAGCGCCGTGCCGTAGTCCACGGCCGACCCCAAGCAAACCCCAAGCAAGGCGACGATAAGAGCAAGCTTCCTCACTCGTTCCGCCTCGAAACTAACACCGCAATCAATAGGAAGATCGCATTGGGCAGCCACGCGGAGACAATGGGCGACGCCCACCCATTCCGCCCCACGATGTCCTTGCAAATCACATAAAAGTTGTAATAAGCCAGGACCAAACCGAAACTTATCAGCACCCCGCTAAAGGCACCCATGCGCGCAAAACGAATGGAAGTCACCGCGCCGGTGATGGCAAAAATCAAACAGCTGGCGGGCAGGCTGAACTTGACGTGATAGGCCACCTCCAGCAGCCGTGTGGTATCCCCGCGCTCCCGTGCCTGCGTGATGGCCAGGCGGAGATCCTCCGCGTTCATCTCCTCGGCCATCGGCGCGCCAAAGAGGTCGGCAATGCGGATCGGTTCGTTGATCCGCAGCGGGTCCTTGCTCTCTAATACGTGAATTCTATCGCCATCAAAGATGCGCACTTCCGGCTCTTGTAATGTCCACACCCCGCGGGCGTAGCTCCCCACCTTGCTCCGGTAAGTCCACTCCTCATTCGGGTTCGGCCGTTCGATGGCCAAGATGTTACGAAGCTGGACCGAGCCATCGGGCTGGCGGATGACAGACTCAACCTGAACCGTGTATCGATCCAGCTTCATCATCACGTTGCTGGTGAATTCCGGAGCTGTGCCCAGCACGCCTACCTGCGCCTGCACTTCGCGGTAGCGCTCGGCGGACCACGGGATGAGCCGCTCCACCACCATCCAGTTCGCCACGGTGGTCAGCAATCCCACCACCACCACCGGCCACAGCACCCGGCGCACCGGCACCCCCGCCGCGCGCATGGCCGTGATCTCATTTTCACGCGTTAGGCGAGACAGAGCCAATGACACCCCTAGCGTCACCCCCACCGGCAATGTCAGGCTCAGCCAGCCCGGCAACTTGAGCAACACCAATTGGGCCACCATCACCTGCGGGATATTCGCGACATTCAGCTCTTTAAAAATGGCAATGACATCATTGGCCATAAAGAGCATGGCAATGACAATTACCCCCGAGAAAAGCGGCACGCCCATCTCCCGCCAAATGTAGCGATCGAGCTTCCTCATTTGGACTCCCCGCCCAAACGAAAGGCACGCATTAAGAAATAAACTCCCGCGGCGATCTCAAGCAACACAAGCCCCACCACCACCGGCACCGGCAACGCCGCCCCCGCCGTAATGGGAATGAGAAGAACCACCACCACCCCGGCCAGCCATGTGGTCACCCAACGGTTCAGTTTTAGGTTCGGGTTGAACGCCCCCCGAGCGGCCAGAGCCAAATAGGGCGCCCCGCAACCCGGGCAAAAGGCGCCGCCCAAGCCGACCATCTGGCCGCAGCTTCGGCAGGCAATCTCGGCGAAGTAGCGAGGATGAATCCCCGATTCTTTCCACTTCGTAATCGCGGCAATCTCCCAGCGAAACTGATCTTTTGCCCGACCCGCTAATGCTTTATCCGCCAGCGCCACCGCGTGCCCCTTTAGGTTGCAAGCGTACGCACATTCCGCCACCTTAAACTGCATCACGGGATTCGTAGGATTGCGGCCAAGATGGTCATAAGCGTTCTCCAAAAGGTCAACGTTCAGCTGCGAGTGCTCGGTGGCTCCCTGCACGATCCGCACCACTGGAAAAGCGATCGTGAGGAGCACCATTGCCCCAAAGACGATGACGGAGAGAGTGGGGTTCGCCGCCGTCGTCACAAAGTGACCGAGTCCGATCCCGGCGAAGATCAGGCCAAACGCAACCGGCGGATCGAGCTCGCCATCAATCCCAGATCGCACTCCAAACAGCACCCATGCCAACGCCACCGGCCACACAAAAATGGCGGAGGCAAAGGCGTTCGGATTGGCCTGAACCCGGGTCAGGAACCCCAGCAACTCCAGGTCCATCATGGCGGCGGCGCAGCCTTCTTGCCAATCTTCGGCTCTTCGCCCTTGCGCAATCGCTCAAAGTTGGCGCGGTGCTTCACGATGATGTAGATCGCCACCAGCACATAAGCGGCCGAGACGGCCGGCGACAAACCCAGCATCAGGGCCGCGACGGCCGCGCTTGCCGCCCCCACCACACTGGAAACACTGACGTAGCGGGTCAGGGCAAGGCAAACCAGGAACATCCCAAAGCCAATCACGCCTCCCAGCCAGGCCGTCCCGAGCAAGGCCCCCAAGCCAGTCGCCACCCCCTTGCCCCCCTTGAACTTCAGGAACGGACTCAGGGTATGGCCAACAATCGCCATTAAGCCGGCATAAAGTGCGTGGTCCTGCGGCAACAGGCCGGGCACGTAGCCAAAGCCCTGCTGATCCGCGAGATACTTGGCCGCCAGTGCCGGTGCACTGCCCTTGGCCACATCGAGGAGAAATGCCATGATGCCCGGCCCCCATCCCACATTGCGGACTACGTTTGTGGCGCCCGGGTTTCCGCTGCCCATCTTGCGGATGTCCACCCCAAAGGCCAGCCCCATCCACACGCTAAACGGCAAGGCCCCAATGAGGTACGCCCCCAGCAACACTCCCAGATAGGTCACCATTCTTGCAGCCTCCGCACGCCCTTGTCAAAAATCCTGCGTACGTCCGCTTGCCCCTGCTGGATGGCTCGCAGCAGGTCGTTCCCGGTTTCGTACTTCAGAACTTCGGCCAAGGCGTCTAGTTTATCTGGGTTCTCCGGCACGACATCGGCATCAAAGGCCAACACGGCAAGCGCCAATCTCATGCGCTGCCATAGCTGATACGTTTGGCGCAGGGTGCCCACATCCTCCGCGGGCAAGATGCGCGAGTTTTCTAGGCTGTTTAATTCCGCGCGCAGTCCATCGGCCACCGGCGGTCGCCACGCGGGCACCTTCATTAAGGCCAGGTGGATCAGCCACTCCACATCTTCCGTGCCCCCGGGCGAGTGCCGAATCTGACGCTTCCAGTGGTGCGCCGGCACCCGCTCTGTCTCAATCCGGTGCTTCATCGCGAGGAGTTCTTCAAACTCTTCCCCGCTCAGCGGCTGGGCCAGCAAGTCTTCAATCTCGGGGCGTGCCGTCGGGGCATCCCCCAGCACTCTCGAGCGCGAAATGGCCATGCGCTCCCAAGTTTCCAAGCGCTCGGCGCGGTATTTGCGGAAGGAAGCCGCGTTGGTGGCCAGGGGTCCGCTCCGCCCCTCCGGCCGCAAGCGCAGGTCCATCGTCAGGGGCGCCCCTGCTTGGCGCACGGCCTGCACCCGCGCCACCAGTTGCTCTGCCTCGGCCTCACTGCCCCACACCCACAGGTCACAGTCGGAGGTCATGCCCAGGTTTCGGCCCGCATAGCTACCCAGACAAACAATCTCTAAACCTTGCCGGTTCATGTGGAACCACTCATCCAGCACCCGGCTCCACTCCTCCCCAAAGGCACTTTCCGTCAGCAAGGCCCGCACGGCCGCCAGTAGCCAGGCCCGGCGCAGGGCGGGGGCCGAGCCATCCCGCACCTGCGGCACCATGTCCTCAAATTCGCCGCTCAGCAGCCACTCCGTCACCACTGGGTCTTGCCCCAGGTACGGCATCAGCGCCGGGGCCGCCCGGGAAAGCCATGTCACTCTCGCTAGGGAGTCACGGTTCTCGCGCAGAGATTCCGCCCAGCCCTCGCCGGGCAGGGCCCCCAGCCACGGGTCGGCCGCCTTCGGCCAGACACTCGCTGTGCTTTCTTCGCTGCGGCGCCCCAGGATTGCGGTGTAGAGTTCTCGCACCTCCCGGCGTGTGCGCTCCAGCCCTTCACGGAACACCTCCCCGTCCGGCTCGCCCATGCTCTTGGCCAGGGCCGTCCAGTCCTCGGCCCGAGAGGGCAATTGGTGCGTTTGCAGGTCGTCGCCTAATTGCAGCCGGTGTTCCACTTGCCGGAAGAATAAGTAGGCCTCCCGCAGCCGTTGCGCTTCCGCCGCTTGCAACCACCCGTGCTGGCTCAGGGCCGCCAATACATCCAGCGTGGAAAAGCCCTGCAAGTCGGGCTGATCGTGACCGTGCAAAAGCTGCAAGATTTGAGCGGCAAACTCAATGTCGCGGATCCCCCCGGGCGACCGCTTCAGATCATCTTCGCCCTTAAAGTTATCCAGTTGGGTGCGCATTTGGCGCAGGCCATCAATCACCCATTCGCCACGCGCCGGACGGAACACCACGCGCCCGCGTAGCTCTTGCCACCGCTGCGCATCACTCTCAGGACCCACGATGACGCGGCTCCGGATCATGGCCAGTTGCTCCCAAGGCTCGGCATGATTCTTGAAGTAAGCCTCCACCGCCCGCCAGCGCATGGCCAGGGGACCACTGCTCCCAAACGGCCGCAAGCGCGTATCCACCCGGTAAAGCGCCCCCCGGCCCATACGGTCGCTGAGGGCGCGCCCCAAGGCGATCAGGGCTTTGGTCACCAGGCTTTCCGTGGCCTCATCCGTGTCATCCGGCAACACATAAACCAAGTCAATGTCGCTGGATAGGTTCAGCTCGTGGCCGCCCAGCTTGCCGTAAGCGACGATCGTGGCCGGGAACGCCCCACTCGCACCGTGCCGCTGGCTGGTCTCGGCCCACACCACCTCGGTCGCGCTGCGCACCAATCCCACGGCCAGTTCGCTCAGGGCTGCCCACACTTGGTCCGGCGTCCACATGCCGGTGAGGTCATGCACCAGGCACCGGAGCACCCCGCGCTGCTTGACGTAGCGCAGTCGGTCCAATTGGTGCGAATACGAGACGCTCCCGGCCACCAACCGACGGGCCGTCGCCTGCGCATCCTCGGCAGTAATGGGGAACATCCATTCCTCCGGCGAGAGCACCAGGGTGCCGAGTTCAGGGTTCTGAACGAAGACTTGCGTCCAGTATTCGCTGGCCCCCAGCAGGCGCACCACCGCCTCGCGCCCCAGCGCAAAGGACTGGAGGCTCTGCAGCGTCAGTTCCGGCTGAGATTGCGACCGAAGCCACCGGTCCAGACGCACCCGCGCTGCCACCGGATCGGGAGCCCAACGCTCCCACTCATCCGGGCGGATCGCGTCGTCCAGCGTGATCATCCCACCCCCTGGCGCGGGCACGGGGCCGCCACCACGCATTCGGCACACCGGGGTCGCGGGGCGCGGCACACCATGCGCCCGTGCTGGATCAATAACGAGTGATACGCGAAAGCCAACTCCGCCGGAACCACCTTCAGCAGGTCATCGTGGGCTTGGTTGGCGGTGGTTTTCGGGCCAATCAAGCCCAGGCGCATGCTCACGCGGTGCACGTGCGTGTCCACCGGAATCACGCCCTTACCAAAGCCAAAGCACAGCACAATTGCGGCCGTTTTTGGCCCGACCCCAGGCAAGGTCTGTAGCCAGACCATGGCCTGAGGCACGGGCATCACCCGCAGAGGATCGAGTGTGTAATCCCCAAAGGCCTCGTTCAGTGCCTTCAAGCTCCCCACAATGAACTTGCCCTTCTGGTTGGCCAGCCCCGCGCCTTTCACAATCTCCGCCACACGCTCTGGCCCCGCCTGTACCACGTCTTCCCATTCCGGCAAAGTGGAACGGAGCAAGGTAAAGGCCGGGAAACTGTTGGCATCCGCCGAATGCTGGCTGAGAATGCAGCAGATGAGTTCGTCCACCGGGTCAAAGCGATTGACATAGCGCGGCCAGCCGTACTGCGTTTCCAGGGTTTTCACCAGGGCCCGGACGTCAGGTGCCCCCGATGCCTGGCGGGTACCCTTACCGTTGCGTAAGGGAGATTTTTGTCCGGCCACAGGCTGAACTTACCCCCCACAGAAACGCATATTATGGGAAATCGCAAGTGCGTCATCATGGCGGGTGGATCGGGCCAACGGTTCTGGCCGGTCTCTCGCCCCGAACGGCCGAAGCAGTTTTTGCGCCTGGCCGACCCGGAGAAATCACTCCTCCAGCAAGCGGTGGAACGCGCGGAAGCGATTGCCGGCCCCGGCAACTTTGTGGTGCAGACCACGCCGGGCCTTGTGATTCCCAGCCGCCGCGAACTCCCCGAGTTGGCCCACGAGCAAGTGGACTCCGAGCCCATCCAGCGCAACACCATGGGCGCGATCCTGTGGGCCGTGGCGCGGCTGATCTCCCAGAGCGAAGACAACTGGCGCGGCATCGAGATGGCCGTGCTGACCGCTGACCACCGGATTGACCCGCTGGACGGCTTCCTCAAGACCGTCGAAGATGCCTTTGTGATGGCCCGCGAGCACAAGGCCATCGTTACCATTGGCATTGAGCCCAGCCGCCCCGATACGGGCTTCGGCTACATCGAGGTCGGCCAAGAGGTCGCCCCGGGCTACATGGTCAAGCGCTTCCGCGAGAAGCCCAACCGCGACACCGCCGTGGGATTCTTGAAGCAAGGCGGGTTCCTGTGGAACTCCGGCATGTTCTTCTGGACGCTGGACACCTTTGACCGAGCCCTCGAGCAGGCGGACCAGAGCCTGCACATGGCCCTTCACCGCATCGTGCAAGCCCTGCGGGCCGACAACCACGCCGAGGCCGTCGCCATCTTCAGCGAGATCGGCAACGACCCCGTGGACATCGCGCTGGTGGAGCACTGCCGCACCGTGGCCGTGGTGAAGGCGCAGTTCGATTGGGATGACCTGGGCTCCTGGGATAGCATCAACCGAAGTCTGCCCAGCGATGATGCCGACAACGTAGGCGTGGGCCGCATTCGGGCCGTGGAGTCCAACGGCAACGTGATCTACAACGAAGTGGAAGGCCTGCGGGTGAACCTGCTGGGCGTGGAAGATATGGTCATGGTGGTCACGGAAGACGAAATCCTTCTCTGCCCCCGCGACCGCAGTCAGGACGTTCGCCGACTCACGTAATCGCGCACCAAGCCCCGCCAGTCATCCCCGGCGCTCAACAGCCCGGGGATGTTTGCGTTTTGGGCGGCTTCAATATCAGTATCCCTGTCACCGACCAAGAAGGAGCGCCCCCAATCAATGGCAAAATCTTGCCCTGCGACATGCAGCATGCCGGGTGCCGGTTTTCGGGCCGGGCAGGGGTCGTGCGGCAAGTGGCGGCAGTGGTAGATCGCATCCACCCGGGCATGGGCGAGCACCCAATCATGCAAAGCCAAGACTTGCGGCTCGGTTGCGAGGCCACGTGCAATCGCCGACTGATTGGTAACAACGATCACCCAGTAGCCATGCGCCTTCAGCCATTCGATGCCCGCCCGTGCCCCGTGCATCCATTGCCAGTCGCGGACATGGCGCACATAGCCGAAGTCCACATTCACCACGCCATCCCGGTCGAGAAAGGCGGCCGGACGTGGCGGACCCGTCGGACGCCCGTAGCGAGGCCCATCACAAGCGCAATGGGCAAAACGAACATGCCGCCGATACCGGTTGGTATCAGCGGCATGCATGGATCGGCTCCGGGGCTTAGCCCTTGGCCAATCGGGCGCCGGCGCTGCGGTCCTTGTTGATGACCAAGCCCAGCACGTTGGCGTGAGCGTAGTCCAACATTGCGACCGATTCGCGCAGGTCGCTCTTGCTCGGCGACACCAGGTCGGTGACGAAGAGCACCGTCGGCACGTGTGTCACGAGCGACTGGGCGTCGGCATACACAAAGCCCGGGGCCGTATCGAAGACCAGGAAGTCCGCCTTGGACTTCAGCACTTCGATCAGCTTGCCCATGTTGGCCGAGCCGAGCAGTTCGGTCGGGTTCGTCACCCGCTCCCCAGCCGTCAGCACTTGCAGACCCGGAGTGGCCGTTTCTTGCAGCACTTCGTCCAGGATCGTCGGGTTGAGAGCGGCTTCCGAGAGGCCCTTCTCATCCTTCAGGTTGAACATCTTGTGCAAAGCCGGGGCGCGCAGGTTGGCGTCGACCAGGATGACCCGCTTGCCTTCCAAGGCCAGCGCCACGGCGAAGTTCGACGCAATGACGGACTTCCCTTCGTTCGGTCGCGCACTCGCGATCACAAAGGCCCCGACGTTCTCCTCCGCCGTGGCCAGCAAAACACTTGACCTTAAGAGCCGGTAGTTTTCAAAGGCACGGGCACGGGCCGGGTCCGAGATGACCGGAGAGGCCGATCGGGCTCGAATCGGGATGCGCGCCAGCACGTCCTTCTCCGTCACGTAGGTGGCGTTGTCGGCCGTGTTGACCTTGTCCTGAGCGATATCAATCGAGATACCGATCAGCGCGCCCAGCACCAGCCCGAGCACAGCGCCCAGGAGCAGGTTGACCGGGATGTTCGGTCGGATCTTGCGGGCCGGCTGCGCCGACGTGATGACTTCCACCGGAGTGGAGAGTTCGTTGTTGCGCAGCTGAAGCTCGTCGCGGGTGGCCGTGAGGCGGCGCAGACTTTCCTGGCGCTCCGCCAGTTGGCGACCGAGTTCACTGATCTTGGCAACCAGCGGCGTGAGCTGATCCAACGACGACGACCGTTGTGAAACGGCGGACTGCGCTTGACTGACTTGAGCTTCCAGCGAACGGACTTCACCTTGCGCCAGCGCGACTTGCTGCTTCCAGTAGTCCACGTTCGGGTTGCGGGTGTCTTCGCGGCGGACGAACTCGCTCTTCAGGGCGTTCACGCGCTCTTCTTGCTCGCGAATGCGCTCGTCAATCGCGCGCACTTGCGGGGCATCTTCAAAGAAGGTCACCAGCAGCGCATCGCGTTGCGCCTTCAGCGTGTCCAGTTCCTTTTCTTCGGCCAGTCGCTGCTCGATGTTAGTGGTAGTCGTCGTGGTCACCCGATTCCCACTGCCCTCGGCCGAAGCGGCCTGCTGCAGAGCGGAGAGTCGGTTGCGGGCGCCGTTCAGCGCACCAATGAGGTCGTTAAGTCGGTTTTCGGCAGTAGCCTTGGTCTGCGAACGCACCCCGGCTTCCGTGCTCAGGTCCACCACGCCGGATTGGCTGCGGGCTGTGCTGAGATCTGTTTCGAGCTTGGCCACCAGTCGGGCTTCATCCGCCAGTCGCGCATTCACAAACTGCAAGGAGCGGCTGATGCGGTCGCGCTGTTCCGTTTCTCGGTAAAGGCGATACTGCTCAAGGAAGGCGTTCGTCAATTGAACGGCCTTGTCCTCGCGCTCGGCGACCACGCTCAGCTGAACGATCTGAGTGGTGCCCACCTGGTTCACGCGGACTTCCGGAAGCTTGTCCAGGTCTGCCGCCGTCTGCGGGGCGGGGAGGCCGGCTTGGTCGAGCGCCCGATAGAATATCTTGGCCCCTTGCAGGAGCTGCATCTGGGTGAGAACGTCGAGGTCCACCACCGGGTCGGTGATTTGGTTCACCGCACTGTTGGGGTTTACGCCTCGGGTGGCCTGCGTCGTCCCTTCGAGGCGCATTTGCGCAAAGGAGAGGTAACCCGGCCGCTGGCTCATGGTGTACAGCCCGGCGGCAATCAAGCCCAGGAGCAGCATCCCCAAGACCCACCACTTTTGGCGCTTAAAAACGCCTAACAGGTCCTGAAACGTCAGGTCGCTCAGGCTCGCGGTCAGTGGCCGTTCTCGTCTCATGTTTCTCGTCCAGATTTCACGGGAAGGTCGCCATGCCGCAGGCACGGATACCCCTTTCCCATACTCGGCATAGTCTACCTACGTCATCAGGGACGCACGACGCAATCCAAACGTCGCAAGGTCTTACTTCCCCGTATATCCACGATGGGCCATGCGTCAGATGATATGGAAGGTGGGAAGCATGGTGAACCGCGTCTATGGCGAAACGATCTCACGGGCGGTGGCTCGAACGGTCGCCCTTTCCACTGTGTTGGCGGGGGTGATGGCGATGTCCCCGGCCCGAACCGTTTTCTATGTCTCTCCTTCGGGCAACGACTCGTACAACGGGCGTTCGGCTACGTATACGGGAGCGAGTGGCCCGAAGCGTACGATTAACTCGGCCCTGGCCGAGATTCGCAACCTGCGACAAACCAACCGATTGGCGGCCGAAGGCGCCGAAATCGTGGTTCGCCCGGGTACCTACAACCTCCGCGAGGACCGGGTGGACATCACGGCCGCCGATAGTGGTACGGTCAATGCCCCGCTGATCATCCGCGCGGAAGTGCCCGGCACGGCGATTCTGGACGGTGCGCACAGGGTGACTCGATGGATTCGGCCGGCGCGAAGCGATCTTGCGATCTTAACTCCAGAAGCACGTCAGAAAGTGTACGTTGGGCTCTTGGACGCGCGCGTCTTTCCCAACCTGGGTCAGCTAGAAGCGTGGCAAGCGCAAAATGAACTCAGTACGAATCGTCTTCCGACGGCCCCCGAGGTCTTCGAGGGCAACGAGCGAATGCGCCTGGCCCAGTGGCCGAATGCCGGCACCGGAACGGCCGTGACGGGCGTAAGCCCGAACAATACCAAGGACATTCCGGCCATCACGGCCGATCTCGCGGGATTCCGCACGCCGTCTGGTACGCCCGACGTGTGGACGGTCGGCGACTTCACCAAGCGTAGCTTTCACGAAAACATGGAGCGCGTATCTAGCTGGAATCCGCAGACCGGCGAAGTGGTTTACGACCTTACCGGCCCGGACAGGTGGTTTGGCTCTCGCCATCCGGAGAACCAGTATCCGGAAACGCACCCGAACTATGTATCACGTGTTCGATTTGTCAACTCCCTCTATGAGTTGGATAGCCCGGGTGAGTTCTACATCGACCGCACCAACCGAAAGATTTTTGTCTGGTTGAACAACCCGGACAATCGCCGTAATGTGGCGATCTCTCTGCTGCAAGGTGGCATCGTCAGCATTGACAACGCCTCCCACGTGACCGTTAAGGGTCTGGTGCTTCAGCGTGGTCGCCACGATGGCGTGCGCGTGACCGATAGCCGCAACATCACGGTTGAAGATGTGACCATCAACAATGTCGGCGCGGCTGGCGTACGTATGCTGGCCACCTCCGACAGTGTCGTGCGACGAGCAATCATCACTGAAGTCGGCGGCACCGGGGTCCATGTGGAGAGCGGGGACCGCACCACCCTGCGCAACGGGAACGTTGTGGTCGAACAAAGCGAAATCAGCCGCACGGGCCGGGTGCAGCGCTTCTGGCGCCCCGCGATTCACCTCAAGGGTGTAGGTTTGATCGCACGTAACAACTACATCAGCGACCTCCCGCACTCGGCCATCACGTTCGACGGAAATCTCCACTTGATCGAAAAGAACGTGATCCGCAACACGGGCCAAGATGCCACCGACACGGGGGCCATCTATGCCAACCATGACTGGACGGAGTGGGGCACCCGCGTGGAATACAACGTGATCGAGGGCCACGCCCGCCGCATGGACTCGGCCTTCTTCAACCCGGCCATCTACCTCGACGGCGCCTCTTCGGGCTGGACGATCAAGGGCAATGTCTTCAAGAGCTGCGACGTGGGTGTCTTCGTTCTGGGCGGCCACAACAACACGATCGTGGACAATGTGGCCTCCGACTGCTACGCGAGCCTCCTGATCTACGCCTTCGAGTCATCCAATCCCCAGGCCTACTTGGCCGGTTGGCGAACGCTGGCGAGCCGCGCCCCCTATAGCAGTTCGGTTTGGCAAACCACCTTCCCGGGCCTGAGTGCCCTGCTAGCCCGCCCGGACAGCGAGTTGATGATCCCGCGCAATAACGTGGTTCGCAACTTCGTGACCTTCCAATCCCGACGCGGCTCCCTGCTGACTGGCAAGTCTTGGTGGGATAACCCGGTCCTCATCACGCCGTCCGTGACGGCCACGAATGAAAACCAGGTGACCGGGATGCTGACCACGCGAGATGCCAGCATGTTCGAGAATGCCTTTGCCAACGACTTCCGGCCCCGCGCCGGGACGCCGGCCGCGGAACTCGGATTCAACCCGGTGGCCCCGAATGAAGCCGGGCGTACGGACAGCACCGCGACCATGCGCTCAACGGCGCGCTTCGGCTGGTAAAGCGACCTTAGCTCGCATCATCAACCGTCGGGGCTCCCGGGCCCCGGCGGTTTTTGATATTTTTGAGGCTCTCATAAAAGGCCCTTGGGGAAAGTAGTGCCCGCCAGAATTCGATGGGCGATTCATCGATGACCCGGAACGCCCGCGACGTGACGTAAAGGCACAGCACCAATTCGTTCAGGAACCAGGCAGCGGCCGCCCCCTCCAGCCCCCACTGCCGGGAGGCCAAAAACACGGCCACCAACATGAACGCCTGGAAGCCAAACACAATCGTGCCTAAGCGCGAACCCTTGTTGATGCTCATAGGCACGATGTAGCTCATGCTCCAGATGCTGTTCAGCACGATAGAGCCCGCGATGAGAGCGTACACGTAAGGCTGGAACTGGAGCTTGTCCCCTTGGAGCCAGAGGCGATACACCGTTGGCGCGGCCAACGCCATGGCCCCCGTGACCAAGAGGGTGATCCAAAAGGAAACCCGGCTTGCCTTGCGGTGGAGTAGACGAGACTCTTTGATTTCCCCCCGGCCCAACATTCGGGCCAGTTCCACCCAAAGGATGTTGGAGAACGCCCGGGAAATCTGCGACGCAAACCGGGCCAGCGTCCGCATGGAGGAGTAATTCGTGGCAATGGTGGCCGACGCCATCGCCTGCGTGATAGTGGACTTGGTCCCATCATTCGCCACGACCTGGCTCCCCACGGCCGCGCTGTAGCCTAGCCCTTCCTTGAGCAACGGCCAGGGTAACTCGCGGAACTGGAAGGAAGGAGCCTTGGGAATCCAGGGCACCACCGCCCGGAGGTTGAAATAGGTGAACACCAAGCTAAAGAGCTTGCCCAGAGCGTAGCCCACGCCGTACATGGCCACCGACTGCGTGAAATGCGCCATGGCGAGGCCGCAAGCGACCTCAACGATGTTGAGGAACGTGATAACGATGAGCCCGTATGCGTACTTGTCGCCGGCGCGATACCCCGCATCCATCATCCCCGTATGCTGCGCAAAGAAGGCCGCCAGAACCAAGCCACTGGCCATGATGGTGAGATCACGGGCCGCCACCAGATCGCTCTGCACAAAGGCTTGCCACGGCACAAACTGCACGACCCCCAGTAGGGCAAGCAGCCAGGGCACAGTGACCAGCCACAGCAGGTTCCATCCCGAGTTGTAGAGCGAAACGGTGCGGTCGCGGTCGCCACGGCCTTCGGCCATCAGCATCTCATTCCCGACAGATTGCTGCACGTTGAGCGCTTGCAGACTCAGCACCATGTTGATGGCGATCATCTGATTCCAGATGCTCATGGAGTCTTCGCCGAACCAGTGCCGGAGCAACGGCAACTGCGCCAACTGGATGACGATCTGGGAAAATTGGCTGGCGCCATTGGCCAGCAAACCGGACCGGAACGCACGGCGGGGGGCTGGACTCATGTCCGCTCACCGGGGAAAATCCCCACAAGGCCCCAACGCACGCCTTAGTTTATCTACCTTCCCTTAAAATGGCCTCAGTCTTGCGGTAGGTAGACTCAAACCGATGGCAAACATTCTCTACGTTGGCCCCGACGCGGTGGGATCTACCAGTCGCCAACGGAAGAATGTGCTTGAAGGTTTGGGCCATCGCGTCCGCAACATCTCCACGTCCCCGCCCGAAGGGGCATCCGGGCTGGTCCGGCGGGCCTACGACATCACGCAGTTTTTGCACCGGCAAGGACGGTCAAAGCGGATTCCCGGCCTCGTCCCGGATTTCTCACGGCAGATTCTCTCGGCCTTGCGCTCCGACCCCTTTGAGATTCTGTGGGTCGACAAGGGCATTCTCATTGCCCGAGAAACCTTAGAAGAGGCAAAGCGCGTACGACCCGATCTGCTCGTAGTGGGCTTGGTGCTGGACGCCATGACGATGCCGCACAACCAGACGCGGGTCTTCACCCAGGCGCTCCCGGCCTATGATGTGATGATTACCAATAAGTCGTTCGAAGTGCCTTTCTACGAGTTTCGGGGCGTGAAGCGGACGTACTTTATGGACAACTGCTATCACATGGGCACCCATCGCCCCGTGACTCTCACGGCGAATGAACAGCGGCGCTTCGGCGCGGACCTCAGCTTTGTGGGCGAGCACGAATGGCAGCGCGAAATCTCCATCTACCGCCTCGGCGAAGCCGGACTCAATGGCCTGGTCATTGGGGCCTGGCAGGGTTGCCGCCAGCACGAGAACTTTCGGTACTCCTTCGAGCGGGTGTGGGGTGACGATTACGCGAAGGCCATCTGTGGCTCCAAGATTCAGCTCGGGTTCTTGCGCCACATCAACCAAGACACCCAAACCACGCGATCTGTCGAGATCCCGGCTTGCGGCGTATTTATGCTGGCCGAGCGGTCCGACGAGCACGAAGCCTTGTTCGCCGAAGGCAAAGAAGCCGCTTACTTTGACTCGGACGAAGAATTAGTCGACAAAGCCCGCTACTACTTGGCGCATGAAGATGAGCGCGCGGCGATTGCCCGCGCCGGACACGAACGCTGTGTGAGAGATGGATACAGTTACCGCGCGCGATTGACCCGGATCATGGCGCAGATTGATGCGGATTTCGGGCGACAATTTAGCGTTTCGCCTTAATAGCGTCTTCGGCCACCGCTAAGAAATCCCGAACGGAACCCTCAACACTAAAGTGCTCCTTGAAGCACGGCCGTGCTTGCTGGCTCATGGCTTCGCGTCCTTCTGCCCCCAGGCCTTCCCATTCGCGTAGAAGTTGGGTGGCTCCCGCTTGCGTATCGAGGGCCACAATGCCCGCTTTCGCCGCGATGACCTCGCGCCAGATATTGACCTTGTCGCTGATCAGCGTGGGTTTGCCGGCGGACAAGGCCTCAGCCACCACAATGCCAAAGTTCTCTTGGTGGCTAGGCAAAACGAAGGCCTCGGCGGCGGCAAAGGCACCCCATTTGCGTTCACCCTTCAGCATTCCCGGCCACACAATACGGTCCGCCACGCCCGCCGCCTGAGCTTCACTGCGCAGGGTTTCGATCCAATTCACTTGGTCCGGGCCGGCAATCACCAGCATCACGTCGGGGTTCTGACCATAGACCTCGCCGAACGCCCGCACCAGCAGGTCACACCCCTTCTTCGGATGAACCCGGCTGAGGAACAGGAGCACTCGCTTGCCCTGCAGCTCAGGAAACTCTTGCAAGAACGCCGCCCGCATGGCCTCGGCGTCACCCACGATCCCCCGGGTGCCATAGGCCACCACTTGCTGGCGGAACCGATAAGGACGGAACCGATTCTCGGCCAAGCGGCGCTCTTCCTCGGTGGTGAACATCACCGCGTGGGCGCGTTCTAGCACGGGCGCTAAGAAGCGCGGCCAGTAGATCATCTTCTTCAGGCGCTTGAGCTTGTTCTCATCGAACCAAGGATCGAGCATCCCGTGCGTCCACACCACATAGGGGGTGCGAGAATTCTTGAGCCCCGGCCCCATCGCCGCCACCCCTTGCTGCCAAATCCCGTGGCCGCTGATAAAGTCGAACTCGTCCGCATGGGCCGCCAGCCAAGGCGCAAGATCAGCGCAGTGCCCATAAATGCCTTGCCCCGGACCGAGGCTGACAAGTTGCAACGGGAAGCCGTCGGCGTAGGCAGGGTTCGGGCCGTCCAGCGCCACCACGGTCACCTCGTGGCCTAGCTCCTGCAGGCGTTGACCACGCTGTAAGATGCCCTCGATCGGTCCCCCTTCCTCGGGGTCGGCCGACCGGATGACATGGAGGATTTTCATGGGCGCGTATCGGGCGAAACGACACGTCCCATCCCGCGCGGTCTCTCGTAGGCATACGGAGCCTCACGAGTGCGCCGAGTCATCGTATTGGCAAAGAACACTATCACCGCCGAGAAGATCGCATAGACAATGAGGTCTTGGAACAGAAACACAATCTGGGCCGCGATTGTGCGCTCCGCAAACACCTGCGTGGCTTGGTAGATGATTCCTAAGCCCAGGATGTTGCGTGAGAGTCCGTCGCCAAACAGGAGGCTGATGAACAGCCCGTACGCCACCAGAGTCAAGAAAGCGGTGAGGAAGACGCACCACCACCCGTAGGCGTTGAATGCATCGGCAAAGAAGCCCAACGTGATCTGCGTGGTGAAGTCGGTAGGGCCGACCAAGCCGATCGCCTTTTGCCCGAGGTCATTGGCCGTCCCGATGACAGGCTTATTCGGGTTGTTGGCAAAGCGCGGGATGACCATGGCCCACCCATGGTAGATCCGGCCCCCGCCATCGTAGCCCTCGAGGTTCGTGCGATAGATAACACTGGAAACCCAGTTGATGAGCGCGTGCCGTTCTTTGAGGTTACTGGCCTCGCGGAAATAGTGCGTACGGCGCTCATCTTCGGTCACAACCTGGGCGTCCTCGACTTCTTTCTTTCGGAACTTCTCAGGCTCGGTGATGACCTCGGTGAAGACCTTAGCCATCGTCGTTAAACGCTCGGTCTGCGTTCCGGTTCGCACCTCGTTTCGAGCGTAGAGCGCGTACGGAGACAGCACCAACTGGAAGAACAGGGCAAGGCCAATGATCAAGCCGTACTGTTTGAACTTGAACTGGAAGCCAAACATGTGCGCCGAGAGCACGAGAGTGACAACCGCCCACACCATCTCTTGCCGCACAGCAAAGATGATCCCCCCGGCAATGGAAATGAGCACGCTGGTGATGTTCGTCCAGTGCAACCATTTCTTACCGTTACTCTTGACGATGGCGTATGCCGTGCCCAACACAATTGGGAGGTACTGAATGAAGTGGAACTGGCGTAGCGGACCAATTACCCCACCAACATAGAGGCCACCTTCATCGGCAACCCCAAACCGGTTGACCGCGTACCACCGCACCGCCGAAATCACGAGCAGAATCACGGCAAGAATGAACAGCCGATCTTCAGTTGGCTTCAGCACGATGAGCGGCTTCGCCTTGCCTATGCGGAGGAAATCAAGGAACAAGCTTCCCAAAATCAGTCCCAAGAAGCCAACGTTGTAGACCTGCAGCGTCTGAATCGGCACGTACATGATCTCGTCTGCGGGTTGCCAATGCAATACCTTCATGACCATGGCCGCTCCCACGTGCTGAATGAAGAAAAGGAGCAGGCAGCAGCCAAGAACCGACGCGACGCCCTTGGTTCGGGAGAACACGACTCCAAACTGAAGCCAAAGGAGGCTCATCCACAGGGAAAACTCCAGGGACGTGCCGGTGGCGAGCTGACCGATGAGCACCAGAGACAGCAAAATGAGGTGAATCGGCCAGAACCAACGCATGGCCGTGGATTCACTTCTCAGCGGCATATCTCGGATGACAGTCGTGCTCAATGAATTCTATTCTCGGTGCTTTCTGTTCGTCTCACGACTCTTTCCAGAGCTTGGTGAGTGCTTCGGCGAGTTGGTCACCGTATGACTGCCAACCCGCAAGTCGCTGAACCCGGGCCAGGGATTTCTCGGACATTTGGGCTTGACGAGCACGATCGTTGGCCAACAAGGTCATTTTGTCACAAAGACTGTCGGGGTCGCGGATCGGTACCAGAAATCCTTCGTCACCTTCGTCAATCAGGTCAAAGGCACCCGTGTTGGTGGTGGCGAGCACCGGGCAACCGCAAGCCATGGCCTCGGCCAAGACCATCCCAAACCCATCCTCGACACTCGGCAAGACGAGCAAGTGACTCGTTGAAAAAAGCTGCCTTAGGTCAGCAACATTCACTTTTCCGCGTATGTGGACATCGGGACGTCCCTCGTACTGGGCAATGAGCGGACGGATATCCTTGCGGACCGAACCCACCATGTGCAGCTGCTTCCCTGGCACATCGAGTTTGTCAAAGGCTTTGAGCAGATGAGGAATCCCCTTGCGATACGAGATCTGTCCGGCGAACGCAATCCGGAACTCATCGTCTCGGGGCTTACCCTCCGGAAAGAAATCCTTGAGATTGACTCCCAGGGGCACGCAAGCCACGCGCTCCGGCGCAAATCCGCGTTCGAGAAATGAGTTGCGCGCAAAGCTCGATGGCGTCATGATCAAGTCGGCCTGGGCGTACTCTGCCTCCTCACGCGCGATGATCCGGGGGTCAACGGCCTGCCGACGAATGCCATGGTCGTCGTACTCCCGTTGGATGAGTTCGTATTGCGTCCGGATGTGAGAACAGGGCCGGTCGCAGACGTACTTCATTCCCTTTCTCTTGGCCTGCGCTCCTGTCTTCACTCCCGCAGATGACATGGCCATCACGACGTCGGCATTCGGCAAACGCTTTGCGACAAATCGGTCAAAACAAGATGACGAGAGAAACTCCAGCAAGAAATGAAATCCCGTCAGTGGCTGTCCCAGAAGATCGTGCGCAACGTAAGGCACCCGCCAATACGGATAGGTGGTTACGCGGTCGACGGGAAAGTCACTCCAGCCTAGCTTCGCGCGTGGGTAGCCCGCAAAGAGCCGCTCCAGGAGCCCGCGCTCGTGCAACATCTGTGCGGCGTGTATGTAGTGAAACTTGCCGGATGTGCTCACAACGACTCGAGGGCGAATCGCAGACGTTTTTTCCCTCATCATCGTTGGCCTAATTGTCAGATCGGGACGCCACGCGCATCCCATAACCCTGCGGGCGGAGAATACCAGCAGACAGCTGGCCTCCTCCGCGTCTCTCAGGTTTAGATTTTGCCTTGACTGGTCCGCTCCACTTCGTCGATGTAGGCAGCGGCAAAGGCGTCCAAGTCTTCCTTGGAAATATCGTAGAGCGAGATGAATCGATAGAACGAACCGGCCTGCGGCTTACCGCTTCGGAACTCACGGGTGATGAAATCCCACCACATGGCATCGAAAGAATCGTAGAACTTCTTGTCCGGACCCTTGAAGGTGAACAGCGAGATCGCCGGTCCTCGCTCCTTGTGGTCCATCTCGATGTACTTCACCGGAATCTTGCCGAACGACTTGGTTTCAATCGTCCGCAGTTCGATGTGCTTCATTTCCCAGCCCTGGCCCTGGAAGCACCACTGCTGGTCGTGGAACGAGTCGCTGTCGTCGCTGGCAATCAGCACCGCATCAATGCGTTGGCCGGCGTTGTTCTCATACACCCGGGAGACGATGCCAAACGGCTTCAGCATCTCGTAGGTGACCTCGTCCATCTTGTAAGACTGATTCGGGTCGGAGTCGCTCTTGACGAATCGATAGCCCAGGATTTCATCCTTCGGCATCATTTCTTCAACTTGGTCTTCCGTCGGCCGGACGTAACCGGTCAAGGTTGACCGGAAATTGGCCAAGGCCCCCACGGCCAAGAACAGGGCGATGACGACAAAGATCTTCTGCTTCATGACTTCTTCTTAAACTCCAGGCCCTTGGTGATGAGATACAGCAGGTAGAAGCACAAGGCCAGGGCAATGTAACCGCTGTAGTCGTGGAAATCGTGGCCCGCCTTCTCGCCGTATTCATTCCCCACCATGCCTATCATGGCGATGCGAACGCCGTTGATGAACACGGAAAGCGGAATGGCGATGGTGGCCAGGATCAAGTTGGCAAAGAACTGCAACCGCGAGATGATCATAAAGAACACCACGGCCGCGCTGATGGCGATGGTCGTTTTGAGGCCGCTACAGGCTGCCGCTACGAACAAAGTGAACTTATCGAGGTTGATCGTCACCGAGTCGGTGCGGAACGGCTTGTAGCCCAGCACATCCAAAATTTGGTAGGCAACCTCCGTGCTCACTTGCTGGAGCGGCAGGGTCGCGCGGTCGATGATGCGGTCCAGAATCGGGAAACCGAGGATGAGGTAGGCAATGGCTGGGGCGAGCGCCCACGCCCAGCGCCAGCCTGCGACCAGCACCACCGAAAGCCAAATCGCCGCAATACACAGCACGCTCTGGATGAACGGCTGCTCCAGGCGCATGCTCATGGCGGCGGCACCCAAGATCGGTACCAGGCCCACCAGGGCCACCCACGTGCCTTTCACCGGGATGTCCTTGATCTTCGGCCACATGGTCCAAACCAAGAAGCCGGAACAAAGGGGTACCAGCAGGCCGTGGGCATAGTGGCTGTCCATGTCCATCCACTGCCGCCAAACCAGCTTGAAGAACGGCAGGAACGCAAAAATCAGCGCGCCAATGGCCAGCATGACGAGTTGGAATTGGGGGTTACGTCCCCAAGCAAGCACCTCATCTAGCGATAGGCGGCGCTCATCAGCGTCCACCGGTGGGGTGGTCGTCTGGACTTCGTTCAGTACGGCCTCGGTATCCATAGTTCAGTGCCTCTCCTTCAACCTTCGTGCCAAACAGAAGGTTCCCGGCAAGTGACCCAAGCCTTAGTAAGCACCCTTACGTTTGAGGATGGCCCCGAGGGTGCGGCCAATAATGCGCAGATCTTGCCGGATCGATGCCTCGTAATAATACTGGCGATCCAGCCGTACGCGCTCTTCAAACTCAAGTTCACTGCGCCCTTCGCACTGCCAGAGTCCCGCGCACGAGGGCTTCATTCGCAGATAGAACTCAATGCTGTCGCCGTAGCGATCCCATTCCGGCGGCAGGATGGGGCGCGGCCCCACCAGGCTCATTTCGCCCTTCACCACGTTCAGCAGTTGGGGCAATTCGTCAATGCTCAGGCTGCGCATCTTGTCGCCGAAGCGGATGAGGCGCGGATCGTTCTTGAGTTTGAGGTTCTTTTGGTACTCAGCGAATAGCTCAGGGTCGCGCCGCAGCACCTCGTCGGCGTTGCGCACCATCGTGCGGAACTTGAGCATCCGGAAGCGCTTGCCATTGAGGCCCACGCGCTCGGACCAATAGAAGATCGGGAAGCCATCTCCGGTGACGACGGCCAGAGAAGCCAAAAGGAAGACGGGGAAAAGGACGATCAACCCTATAACGCCGAGGACAATGTCCAGGCCGCGCTTCATGAACCGATACGAAGGTTCTTCATACCGGGGCAGGCGTTCGGGCGGAGTCATGCCCGCTGCGCTTGCCTTGTCTATCGGAATCACGGTTTCCCTCTTCTGTTGGTGCCCTGATCTCAAATCAAATGAACCTCGAAAACCGTCCAACCTGGTTTTCGGGGAAAAGCGCCACCTTCTGTAGACGGAAATTGTTGGACGCTTGTTCACCGATTATACTAGCGGGGCCTGCTTCCATTTCGTAAGGAATCGCGCTCTTAACCGCCCGTGAACAAAGCCTCCGCCCTGTTTCGTCTGACTCGACCGCGCCAGTGGACCAAGAACCTCCTGGTGTTCGCGGCCATTCTTTTCGCGGGTCAGACGGGAAGCGCTGCCGCCTGGCAAGCGGCGGGCCTCACTTTTGTGGCGTTCATTTTTGCCAGCGCCAGCGTGTACGCCATCAACGATGTGCGCGACCGCCACGCCGACGCCGAGCATGAGAAGAAGCGCCACCGCCCCGTCGCCAGTGGACTGGTGAGCCCGGGCACGGCCCTGGTGCTAGCGGCAGTCTTGGTGGTGGGGGCCTTGGCGCTGGGGTTTAGTATCAATTCCGCGACGCTCGCGGCCGTGGCGAGCTACCTTCTGCTTCAGTTCGCCTATGTCTATAAGCTGAAAACGGTGGCCCTCCTCGATGTCTTTGTGGTGGCGTCGGGGTTTGTCATCCGTGCCATTGCGGGGGGCACGGCCATCTCGGCGCCGGTATCCGGATGGCTCCTGTTCTGCACGGGTGCACTCGCGCTCATGCTCGGCACGGCTAAGCGGCGTCAGGAATTCCGCAGCGAAAAGGGCCACCTCACCCGGGCGGTGCTGAAGGGGTATTCCGAGAAGGCCCTGGATTCGCTCGTCGTGTTCAGTGCCACCCTCGCCGCCCTGGCCTACGGGATTTACGCGCTGGAGAGCCCCACCGGCCAGCAGCACCCGATGCTCATGGCCACCACCCCCTTCGTGTTGTTTGGGATTGGGCGATACCTGCTCTTGGTGTTCGGCCAAGAGGTCGGCGAAGAGCCGGAAGAAGTCCTGCTCCGGGACCCCGCAATCATCCTCACGGTGGTCGGCTTCATCGTGTGCGCTGCCTGGGCCCTCAGCACGGGGGTCGCGCCCGGCAGTCCCTCAGGCCTTTCGGTTGGCCCATAACTTGCCGTTATTGGAGTCAAAGGTAGGGTAACCCCCTGCGGAGTACAGGAAGTTTTATGAAAGTCACGGTCATCGGTACAGGCTACGTTGGTTTGCCCACCGCTCTCGTTTTCGCCGACCTCGGCAACGACGTGCTGTGTGTAGACAAGGATGAAGCCAAGGTAGCGATGCTCCGGGCCGGCCAGGTGCCGATTTACGAACCGGGCGTGGAAGCCCTGCTCCGCCGCTCCCTGGACGACGGCCTCTTTAAGGTCACGCCCAGCACGGATGAAGGCATGCAGCACGGCGAAGTCGTTTTCATTGCCGTGGGTACGCCGCAGGGCGATGACGGCGAAGCCGACCTGAGCGCCGTATGGGCCGTGGCGCGAGATATCGCTAAGTACATCTGCCACTACACCATCATTGTCACCAAGTCCACCGTGCCCGTCGGCACCGGCGACCGAATTGAGCAGATCCTGGTGGATGCTGGCGTGGACCGCTCCATGTTCGATGTGGTAAGCAACCCCGAATTCTTGCGCGAAGGTACGGCCCTCCCCGACGCCCAAAACCCGGACCGCATCGTGATTGGCGCCGACAACCAAGCCGCCGCCCACAAGCTTATGGAGCTCTTTGCGCCGTTGGAAGCCCCGGTCATCATCACCGACCGCCGTAGCAGTGAGCTCATCAAGTACGCCAGCAACACCTTCCTGGCGATCAAGATCTCCTTTATTAATGCCATCAGCCGAATGTGCGAAGAGTGCGGCGCCGATGTCTCTGCCGTCGCCCGGGGCATGGGTTCCGACCCGCGCATTGGCAACAAGTTCCTGCAGGCTGGCCTCGGCTGGGGTGGTAGCTGCCTGCCCAAGGACGTGGCCGCCCTGAACAAGATCGCCGCCGACCTGGGTTACGACTTTAAGATGCTGCAAGCCGCCGACGAAGTGAACGAGCAGCAAACCCGCCACTTTGTGCAACGTTTGTCGGACCGCATTGGCGGATTCCAAGGCAAGACCATCGGCTTGCTTGGCCTGGCGTTCAAGCCCAACACCGACGATATTCGCGATGCGAAGTCGCTGGAAATCATCGAAATGCTGAAGGCGGAAGGCGCGACGATCCGCGCCTATGATCCCGCCGCCGCTGAGAACGTGCGCGCGATCCACCCGGACATCACTTATGTAAATTCGGCGCTGGAAACCGGCCAAGACGCCGACGCGATCATCCTGGTCACGGAGTGGAACGAGTTCAAATCTCTGGACCTCACCCGCCTCGGCCAGATCATGCGCCGCAAGCTCATTTTTGATGGTCGCCGGGTGTTCACGCCCTACCAAATCGAGCGAGCGGGGTTTGAGTACGTCACGGTTGGCGCGAAGGGCTAACCGCTAGAATGGATCAATGATCCACGAGCTGAAGAGTCTCCACGAACTCGAGCAAGTGCAGCCGCAGTTCGTGGAGACTTTGGCTTCGGCCCGCCATGTGCTGGTGGCCAGCCACCTCAATCCCGACGGCGACGCCATCGGCTCTTCCCTCGCCCTTTCGTTCTTTTTGGACCAATTGGGGGTGAGCCACGAGGTGCTGAACCACGACCCCGTGCCGGATAACCTCCTCTTCCTCCCCGGCACCGACCGGGTACGCCAAGCCCCGGAGAACCCCGACGCCGACCTCGCCATCGTGCTGGACCTTGATGAGCCCTCGCGCATGGGGCGCGTGGCGCCCTATCTGGAGGCGGCAGACCGGATGATTGTGGTGGACCACCACGTGCCCAAGGTGCGCCCCGGCCACATGCGCATTGTGATGGAGGAAGCCCCCGCGACGGCGGCGATTCTGGCTGATCTCCTCATCCCCACCGGCAAAGTAAACGCCCAGGTTGCGGATAATCTATTGGCCGGAATCCTTACCGATACCGGCAACTTTCGCTTCCCTAACACCACCCCGCACTGCCTGAACCTGGCCGCGCAGCTGATTGAATTGGGCGCAAATCTGCCCAATATGGCGGAGCAAATCTACCACTGCGTGCCCCTGCCGGCCTTGCGCCTGCTCGGCTGGGCCATTACCAACCTCAAAGCCACGCCGAACGAGGACCTGGTGTATGTCAGTTTGCCGCTCTCGGTCTACCAAGAGCTCGGTGCCCGCGAGCAAGACACCGAAGGCATTGTCAACGAACTCCTCAGCACCCGCCACGCCCGCATCGCCTTTGTGCTGCGCGAACGCAAGCCCGGCGTGATTCGCGGCAGCCTCCGCTCGCGGGGCAACCTAGATGTCGCGGCTATCGCCAACCAATTCGGGGGCGGCGGCCACCGCAACGCGGCCGGCGTAACCTTCGAAGGCTCGCTCCAAGACGCCGAAGCTCAACTCGTGGAGGCCGCCCAAGCGTGCTTGGCATCCTCCTCGTAGATAAGCCCATCGGGCTCACCAGCCACGATGTCGTCAGCCGGGCGCGGCGGGTGTTCAGCACCAAGCGTGTCGGCCACGCGGGCACCCTGGACCCCCAGGCCACCGGTCTCCTGGTGCTGGCTGTCGGCCCCGCTACCCGGTTCTTGCAATATCTGCCGTTGGAGCCCAAGGAGTACCTCGGCACCATCACGTTCGGCGTCACCACCAACTCGTTTGATGCCGAAGGCGAAGTCACCGATACCCAGCCCGTGCCCGCAAACCTCGAGGAGCTGATCCAAGAGCATCTGCCCAAGTTCCGGGGCGAAATCAGCCAACTTCCGCCGATGTTTAGCGCAGTGAAGAAGGCAGGTAAGCCGCTTTACACCTACGCCCGCAAAGGCGAAGAAGTGGAGCGCGCCGAGCGCCGCGTGGTCATCGACACCTACGATATCGTCAAGATTGATGGACCCCATATGGACGTAAGGATCATCTGCTCCGGCGGCACTTACGTGCGTAGCCTCGCGCACGACCTCGGCCAAGCCGTGGGATGCGGAGCGCACCTATCGGCCCTCCGCCGCACCCGAATCGGTAAATTTAGTGTAGAAGAAGCACGCGTCATCGACGATTTCGGTCCGGAAGACTTGTGGTCGCTCGACCAAGCCCTGCCCCCGATGCCGGTGGTGAAACTCAATGAAGGACAACTCCGCCACATCCAACACGGACAGCCCGCCCGACTCAAGGAAGCTCCCACCCACACGCACGTGGCTCTGGCCGATCCTGACGGTATGGTGGTGGGCGTGGGACGTGTCCACGGGGAACTTGTCCATCCGGAAATCGTCATCCCCTTCGACGCCCTCTACGAACTCGAAACCGAGTCTCTTTGAGCCCGTCGAATCCCGTAAGGAGTTAAAGGGTCACCTGGGATGGTGGCTGGCGTGGCTGGGGGTTACCCTGCTCGCCGTTTTCGTGCTCAAACCGAGCCCCGAAGGCCACGGCACCCACACTCAGCTCGGCTTGCCGGCGTGCGGGTCGGTGGCATTCTTCGGGCGGCCTTGCCCCGGCTGCGGCCTCACCACCAGTTGGACGGCCACCCTGCATGGGCAGCTCGATACGGCGTTCCGTGCGCACGCCCTCGGCACCCTGCTTTACCTGGTGTTCACCTTCTCGGCGTTTGCGTGCCTGGTGGGCTACCTCACTCAGCGCCGCTTCAATGACCGGTACCGGCCGGTGGCGGTGATGTTCGCGCTGTCGCTTTTCAGCCTGGTCATCTATGGCGTCATCCGGTTCTTCTTGGTGAAGTACCCGGGCCAGGGCGCCCTGCTCTAACCCTCAGTGGGCAAAGATCGAGGGCGTGCCCCCGGTGTGCCAAAAGAGCGTCCGCCCTTGGATTTCGCCCGCCGCCACCAGTGCCTCTAGTCCCGCAAAGGCTTTGGCCGAATAGATCGAATCCAAGAGAATGGCCTCCTCGGCGGCCAAGGTGCGGCGTGCTCGTTCCCCTTCGGCGCTCGGTACCCCGTAGCCTTCCCCCGCAAACTCAAACCGGATATCCACGTCGACCAGCGGGGCCGCCACCCCAAAGGTATCCGCCAACCCCCGCGAGAGCCGCAAGACATCGACCCGATTCTCTTCCTCGGGGTCACAAGAGATGCCAATCACCCGGCAACCCGTGCCCTGCAGAGCCGTGGCCAACCCCGCCAGGGTAGACCCGCTGCTCGTCGCCGTCACCACATTGTCAAAGGACATGTCGAGTTCCTGCGCCGCTTGCCAAAACGCGTACGCCCCCTGCGGCGAACTCCCGCCAATCGCCACCTGATACACCTGCTGCCCAGCGTGGCGCAGCCTCAAAGCCCGCTCATCCGCCGCCGCAAAGAGGTCATCCCAACTGCCATCGGGCATCACATGCGACACCAGCCCAAAGAGCTCGTTCAGCACCATATTCCCGCCCCCGTGCGGCCCCGGTGAAGCGGGTTTGCCGTATTCCGGCTCGTAGGGCAGGTGCATCATCACCGCCTCGCATCGCACCCCAATCATTCGGCACGCCGCCGCCAGTTGACGCACAAAGTTGCTCTGGGTGCTGCCGCAGGTCACCACCACCTCGGCCCCGCTCGCCTGGACCTCGGGCACCAGATACTCCAGCTTCCGCCCCTTGTTGCCTCCGCCGGCAAAGCCCGTCAGGTCGTCCCGCTTGATCCATAGATCCACCCCCAGCCGCGCACTGGCCCGGGGCAACCGGTGGCAGGGCGTGGGCAGGCAACAGAGTTCAAATCGGGACGGAATCATTGCCTTCCTATTCTACGTGCGTTAGCATTAGTAGCATGAAACGGAATCGCGGTCGCCTGTGGATCTTCATTGGGGTGCCCTTGGCCGCGGCATTCTTCATTTGGGGGCTACCGATCGTGCAAACGGCGAACGACTTCCGTAAGGCCGGTTTCTTCGAGAAGACCAGCAAGACGGAATGGGACTCCGACGTGCGCGGCAACCTGGAAGCCCTACACACCGCGCTTCGCCTGTATATGGATTCGGAGAGCCAGCTCCCCGCCGGAGAGGGGTGGATTGACGCCATCGAGCCCCGCCTCCGCACCGCCGACCTCAAGGAAGGCGAGGCCGAGAAGAAGCTCCACGACCCCAGCGCGGGCGAGAGCAAGTACGGATTTGCCTTCAATAAGGCGATCAGCGGCAAGCACTTTGAAGATCTCCCCGGTGACACGGTGGTGCTCTACCAAAGTCAGCAGAACCAACGGAACGCGGTCGGCGACCCGGCGCAAGATGCCCGGCCCGAGGGCTTAGGCATTTGTGTGGATGGGCAGGTGCGACCCGTTATCCCCACTCCAGACCAGCCATAATCACCCGCGTGGGGTCCGATGACGTACCCTACAGGTGGACCGATGTCGGTAATTCCAAGCGCAGATACCAAAACCCGTCTCGATTTCCTTCGGCTGATGATGACCAGCCGCGAAGGCGACCGCCGTGAAGGCATTTTGCTCCGGCAGAGCAAAGGCTGGTTCCAAGTCAGTGGCATGGGACACGAAGCGGTGGGGGCCTTGGCGCTCCATCTCCGCGAGGACGACTGGATCTACCCCTATTACCGCGACCGCGGTCTGATGCTGGCCCGCGGGCTTAGCACCTACGATTTGGCCCTCGCCTACTTCGCCAAGCGCGATAGCAGCAGCGGCGGCCGCCAAATGCCCGGCCACTACAGCAGCGCCGAGCACAACGTGGTCAGCGTTTGCACCCCCACCGGGGGCGGCCTCATCCCCGCGGCCGGTACGGCCTGGGGTGTGCAACTCGATGGCAAGGACAGCGTGGTCATTGCGACGGTAGGCGACGCCGCCATGCGCCAGGGCGAATTCTACGAAGCCTGGGCGTTTGCGGTGCAAGAGAACCTCCCGCTCATCCTCATCATCGAGGACAACAAGTACGGCATCAGCACCCCGACCGAGAAGTTCATGGCGCTGAACATTGACGGCATCCTGAGCCACGACCGGGTGCGCAAGATTGACGCCCGTCACTTTGACAAGGTGTACCAAGAGGGCGGCGAAATCATCCGCCAGGTACGCAACGGCGGAGGCCCCGTCATGATTTGGGCCGACCTGGACCGCCTGAGCAGCCACACCAGCTCGGACGACCACCGCGTGTATCGCGACGCCGACGACATCGCCGCCATGGCCGACCGCGACCCGATCAAGCTCCTCCGCGATGACCTCATCCGCGAAGGCGCCCTCACGATGGAAGCGTTCGAAGCCCTGCAGCAAGAGATCATCGAGAGCGTGGACGCGGACTACCGCCGCGCCGAAGTGGCCGAAGACCCGCGCCCCGAGGAGTACATGCTCCACATGGACGGCGACCCGGTGACCCCCACCCGCCCGCCGATGGAAATGGGTCCGCAAACCATGGTGGAAGCCATTGTTCGCACGTTCGATCAAGCCCTCAACGCCGACCAGGACATCATCTTCTTTGGCGAAGACATCGAAGACCCCAAGGGTGGCGTGTTCGGCCTCACCAAGAGCCTGAGCGACAAGTATCCGAAGCAAGTCTTCAACTCGCCGCTGGCCGAAGCCACCATCATGGGCGTGGCCGTCGGCTTGGCCACCTACGGCAAGCGACCGGTGTTCGAGATTCAGTTCATTGACTTCATCACGCCGGCCTGGAACCAGCTGATGTCCAACGTGAGCACCCTGCGCTGGCGCACGTTTGGCAAGCAGAAGTGCCCGATGACGCTTTACGCTCCGTACGGCGCTTACCTGCCGGGCGGCTCGCTGTGGCACAGCCAGAGCATGGAGGGCGGACTCGCCCACGTGCCAGGCCTCAAGATCGCCATCCCGAGCACGCCGGAAGATGCGGCGGGCCTCTTCTGGACGGCCATCCACAACGACGAAACCAACATCATCTTGGTGCCCAAGCACATCTTCCGCAAGCGCGTGGATGTGACCAACGTGGAGCCGATCCCGTTCGGCAAGGCCAAGGTGGTACGCGAAGGCAGCGATGTCACCATCGTCACCTACGGCAACACGCTGGAACTCGCCCACGAGGCCGCGGACAAGCTAGCCAGCGAAGCGAGCATCGAGATCATCGACCTACGCACCGTGGTGCCGTGCGACTACGCTACCATTGCGCAGTCGCTCGAGAAGACCGGGCGCCTGGTGGTCATCCAAGAGGACGTCAAGACCTGCGGCTTCGGCCAGAGCATCATCAGCGAAGTGACGGGCAACCCCGACACCTTCAACCTGCTGCTCGCCTCGCCGCAACTGGTGAGCCGCGAGGATGTGCACATCGGCTACAACCCGATCTACGAATACGCGGCGCTGCCGGATACGGACCGCGTGGTGGATGCCATCCGCCGCACCCTGAGCTAACCTCGCAACGGGTAACAAGAAACCCCCGGGGCCGCAAGGCACCGGGGGTTTTTCTTTGCCCTCGAAGGCGGACTTAGAACTGCTGTTCGCCTTCGAGGGCCGGGCTTTGCTGACGGCTAAGGCCCGATTCTGAGTAGCTACCGGTCTTGGGGTGCTTCGGATCTTCGTGGAGGAAGAAGCCGAAGAGTGCGGCAATCCCAATGAGGCTGATCGCTGGGAACGCAATCTTGGCGACCTTGGCCATGGCGTTCTGGCTGCTTTCGCTCACCGTGATGCCCCACCGGATGCAGAAGTTCCACAGGCCGTAGGCGAAGTGATAGGCACTGGCCAGAATCCCAATGATGTAGATGGCGAGGATGAGGTACGGAATGCCAAACGTCGGCCCTGCCAGCTTGTCGGCCCAGTTGTGATAGTAGTTGACCGACTCCTGGCCCTTGATGGTGCCGAGCACCGAAGTGGAAGCCACGTGGTAGATCAAGAACAGCATGGCCACGATGCCGGAAACCCGCTGGAGTTGGTAGTAGCGGTTCTCGCGGTACTTGCGGTTCTGCCCGACGTAATTCGTCAGTTCACCCCGCGAGGCAATCACGAACCCGTACAGCGCGTGGAAGATGATGGACCCCCAGATCACGCCGTACTTCAGCACCCAAAACACATGGACTGGAATGCTTTCAAAGAAGTGAATAACTCCGTTGAAGTATTGCGGCCCCGCCAGCGAGAATGAGTTCAGCGTGAGGTGCTGGATCAGATAGAAACCCACCGGGATCACCCCGGTGAGCGAATGAAGCTTGTGCAGCGTGTAGTTTTCGCGCATGCCGTCCTTCCTGATTCTACTCAGATATGCGGCGGTGGTCAGCGTGGGTTCAGGACGCCCCGCGCACATCTTGGCCTGACCGGTAACATCCGGGCGATGTCCGCGATTATCGAAATCACTGCCCGCGAGATTCTTGACAGCCGAGGAAACCCCACGGTTGAAGTTGATGTTGTTCTCGAAGACGGTTCGATTGGCCGTGCCGCCGTCCCCAGCGGGGCGAGCACCGGCGCGTTTGAAGCCGTCGAACTCCGCGACGAAGATGAAGGTCGCTACCTGGGCAAAGGTGTCCTGCAAGCCGTTGAGAACGTGATGGAAACCATCGCTCCGGCGCTGGAGAACCTGGACGCCACCGAACAAGAACAGATTGACGGCATCATGCTCAATGCCGACGGCACCGACAACAAGAGCAACCTGGGCGCCAACGCCATCCTGGGCGTGAGCCTGGCGGTAGCGAAAGCAGCGGCAGTCAGCGCGGACCTGCCGCTCTTCCGCTACGTGGGGGGCGTGAGTGCACGCGTGCTACCGGTGCCGATGCTGAACATCCTCAACGGGGGTCAGCACGCCGATAGCAACGTGGACTTCCAAGAATTCATGGTGCTGCCGGTGGGTGCGGAAACCTTCAGCGAAGCTGTGCAAATGGGGGCCGAAATCTTCCACAACCTCAAGAAGGTGCTGAAGAGCAAGGGCCTGAACACCGGCGTGGGAGACGAGGGTGGCTTTGCCCCCAACCTGGAATCCCAAGACATCGCCTTCGACCTGCTCATCGAGGCCATCGATCGCGCGGGCTACAAGGCCGGCGACAACGTTTGGCTGGGCATTGACGCCGCCGCCACCGAGTTCTACAAGGACGGCAAGTACGTCTACAAGGACGGTCGTTCCCTTTCCGGAGCGGAGCAGGTGGAGTACCTGACCGCGCTGGTGGATAAGTATCCGATTCTCAGCATTGAAGACGGCATTGCCGAAGACGACTGGGACAGCTGGAAGGCGCTCACCGACGCCATCGGCGACCGCTGCCAACTAGTGGGCGACGACCTGTTCGTGACCAACGTGTCGCGCCTGGGCCGCGGCATTGCTGAGCAAACCGCGAACTCGATCCTGGTCAAGGTCAACCAAATCGGCACCCTCACAGAAACCCTCAACGCCGTGGAAATGGCGCACCGGGCCGGATACTCGGCGGTGATGAGCCACCGCAGCGGCGAAACCGAAGACGTGACCATTGCCCACCTGGCCGTGGCCACCAACTGCGGGCAGATCAAGACCGGTGCCCCCAACCGCACCGACCGCGTGGCCAAGTACAACGAGCTTCTCCGCATCGAAGAGAATCTCGGCATGTCGGCCATCTATGCGGGTCGCGGCGCGTTCTCGCGCTTCGCCAAACGCATGGCGCAAGGCTAAGCGGCCGCCCTCTCAGCTCCGGAGTTCCTTGTCGAAAGGACTCCGGAGCTTTTCTTTTGCCAGAACCACGCTTTCGCCTTGGGACCGATGCCCGAGAGTCCCTGCCTCCCTTCCCCTCCGCCCCGGAGCCCTTCGGAGGGCCTTGGGTACGCTCCCCTTAGGAACGCGAGATGCCAACGACGCCCTCCGCTAAACCGCTCGACCTGAGCGCCGCTACCGTTCACTTTAACCGTCCTGTTCCCGTGCTCGTGGAAGATGCCCTGCGCCGCGAGATCGGCGTGCTGGCGCACAACGGGGCCCTGGTGGCCTACACCGGCAAGTACACCGGCCGCACCCCCAAGGACAAGCACGTGGTGCGCGATGCCAACTCCGAGCCGCACGTGTGGTGGGAGAACAACCAGGCGATGTCGCCGGAAGAGTTCGATGGCTTGGTCCAGCTCGCCCAGGAGAAGCTGGCGGGCCGCACCATTGACGTGGTGGACACCATTGGTGGCGCCGCCGCTGAGCACCAACTGAAGGTGCGCTTCTTGGTGGAAAGCCCGTACCACGCGCTGTTCATCCGCCAGATGTTGATCCGCCCGACGGCCGAACAACTGGCCGACTTCGAGCCGGATTGGACCGTGGTGGACCTCGGCACCGTGAAGTACGAGCGCACGGTGGATGGCACCGACCGCGATGCGGTGATTGCGATTGATTTCAGCCGCCGCATGGTCATCATCATGGGCACGCTTTACGCCGGCGAAATGAAGAAGTCGGTGTTCAGCATCATGAATTACATCCTGCCGCTGAAGGGCGTGATGAGCATGCACTGCTCCGCTAATATCGGCAAGGATGGCGACACCGCCCTGTTCTTTGGCCTGAGCGGCACCGGCAAGACGACCCTCAGCGCCGACCCCGATCGATTCCTCATTGGCGACGACGAGCACGGCTGGGACGACAACGGTGTTTTCAACGTGGAAGGCGGATGCTACGCCAAGTGCATTGACCTCAGCCGCGAAAAGGAACCGGACATCTGGGATGCCATCCGCTTTGGCGCGGTGCTGGAAAACGTCGAGATGACCGATGCCCGCGTACCGATGTACGAAAGCAAGAAGTACACCGAAAACACGCGCTGCGCCTACCCGCTGGAGCACATCAGCAATGCCGTGTTCCCGAGCGTGGGTGGCCACCCGAAGAACATCATCTTCCTGACCGCCGACGCTTTCGGCGTTCTCCCCCCGATCAGCCGCCTGAGCCCGGAAGAAGCCATGGTGCACTTCCTCAACGGCTACACGGCCAAGGTTGCGGGCACGGAAGCTGGCGTCACCGAGCCGCAGATGACGTTTAGCACCTGCTTCGGCGCGCCGTTTATGACGCTGCACCCGAAGGTGTACGCCGACCTGCTCCGCGCCAAGATTGCCGAGCACGGCAGCAAGGTGTGGCTGGTGAATACCGGCTGGACCGGCGGCCCCTACGGTGTGGGCAAGCGCATGGACCTGAAGTACACGCGCGCCATGATCACGGCGGCCCTGGCCGGGCAACTGGACAACGTTCGGTTTGAGCGCGAGCCGGTCTTCCAACTGGAAGTGCCGACCTCCGTGCCGGGTGTGCCGAACGAAGTGCTGATGCCGCGCGAAACGTGGGCCGACAAGGACGCCTACGATCGCCAAGCCAACGACCTGCACGCCAAGTTCGTGGCCAACGCCGCGAAGTTCGGCCTCTAAGCTCGCAAGGGCGACAATCTCACGAGATCCCGGTTTCGGCCGGGGTCTCGTTTTCTTTGGTGGGGCCGCCTTCGGACGGGGCCGGGTCATCCAGGCGCGGCGGACGGGCCAGGGCCAGCCCGGCCAGCACGCACACTAGCCCAATCCACTCCCCCGCCCCCATGCGCTCGCCCAGCACCAGCCAGCCCAAAATCGAGGCCACCGGCGGGATGAGATATTGCGTCAGTCCGGTGCGGGTCGGACCGACATCGGCGAGACCCTTGTAGTACGCCCAGAACGCGCCGAACCCTGCCACCAGGGCCAGGTAACCCAACGTCCACCAACCCGTGAAATCAATGCGTTGCCACTGGATCGCCATCATGTCGTCCCAGCCGTAGGGCACCACCAGGAGCATGGCGGCCGGGATGCCCACCGCCAGCATGGTGAAGGGGCCAACCTCGCCCAGCACGGGCTTAGACATCACGACGCTCACGCCCCAGCTCAAGGCACTGGCCAGCAAGAGGAGAATGCCCAGGAGGCTTCCGTGGCCTTCACTGAGCGCATTCACGCCCACCAGGGCCACCCCGATGCTGGCAATCGTGAGGCCGGCCACCAGCCGAGGGGAACCCTTTTCGAGCTTCAGCCCCCACGCCAGTAAGATCGCCACCAAGGGCGAGAACGAGATGATGACCGAGGCCGGCCCCGCCCCGGCCATGCGCATCCCTTCCATGAATAGCACCATATAGATACCGCTGGCCACAAATTGGGCGAGCATGCTCTTCCACAGCATCGGGCGCGAGATGCGGAAGCGGCTCTCGTGCCATGCGGCAATCGCAAAGAGGGGCCACATGATGAGATAGCGCAGCACCGTGAGCGCGGCGGGGGCGCGGGCGGGGTCGAGCACCGGCTCGAACGCCTCGTAAAGCAGCTTAATGACGGTGAAATTGAATCCCCACGCGAAGACCACGAACAAGAGGGCGGGATGAAGAAGAGATCGCCAAGCCCGCATGGATTCCAACGAGTAAACCTTCAACGGTCGTTACAGAAAGGGGTACACCTAGCGCGGAGTTCATCATGAACGAAGCCATCCGCAAGCTCGAAATGGAGATTTACGAGCTGAAGCAGCAACTCTCCAAACTCCGAACGGAGGCCACGCCGGAACCCGTCGCCGACTACACCTTCCAAACCGCCACCGGCGACGTCACCTGGGCGGACCTCTTCGGCGACAAGGAGCACCTCTTCCTCATCCACAACATGGGAGAATCGTGTGATTACTGCACCCTTTGGGCGGATGTCCTGCACGGATACATGCCGATGCTGGAGCAAAAGGCCAGTGTGGTGCTGGTGAGTGGCGACTCCCCCGCCATGCAGCAAGCTCAGTCCGCCAAGCGTGGGTGGCGGGTGCGCTGCGTCACGGATACATCAGGCGAATTCACCAAAGCCATGGGGATGATGAAGGACGGTCACCGATGGCCCGGGATGTCGGCTTTCCATCGAGGAGCGGATGGTGCCGTCGTGCGCACCGGGGTCACCCCGTTCGGCCCGGGCGATGACTTCTGCCCCGTGTGGCCCGCGTTCGACCTGCTCAAGGGCGGTGCCGATGGTTGGGAACCTAGTTGAATCCCCTCTATAATAGAACCATGCGGCTCTGGATTCCGGCTTCGGCCTTCGCTCTCCTCGTCATCGGTTGTGGCGGCCCGTCCGTCCAGCAGGACGGCAACAAAACGACCATCAACACGCCCGAAGGCAAGGTGGAAGTCACGAACAACAACGACAAGGACAACACGTCCATGTCGGTCACCACGGACAAAGGTACGGCGACTTTCGACACCAAAGAGCAGGTGGATATCACCAAGTACGGCCTGAAGGCGTACCCCTCAACGTTCGATAACAAGGACGATGCGGGCGGCATGGTCATCACCACGCCCGAAGGTGAGCAAGCCACGATGATCTACTGGACCAAGGATGACCCGGCCAAGGTTTTTGAGTTCTACGGTTCTCAGCTCACGGCCGACAAGTCCGAGGTGAAGGACGCCAACGGCGGCATGGTGGCCGGCAAGACCTCCACCGGGGCCAGCGCGGTCATCATGATCCAAAAGGAAGACGCGGGCACGCGCATCGGCATCACCGCCGGCACCGAGAAGAAGGGCTAAGCCCGCGCGTAACGTTCCATGAGCGCGGGCCACGTCCCGCGCTCGATGGCTTCTCGAATCTCTTCCATCAGGCGGGCATAGAACGCCAAATTGTGCAGAGTGGCCAGGCGCGGGCCGAGCGGCTCCTTGGCTTTAAACAGATGCCGCATGTATGCGGCCGTGTACCGCTCGGTGGCCGGGAACACGCTCGCCGGATCAGCCGGGGCGTCTAGGCGTTCGTACTTCTTGCCGGCAATATTGATGCGCCCCTCCAGTGTATAGAGGCAGTGGTGCCGGGCCATGCGGGTGGGCAGCACGCAGTCAAACATGTCCATACCGGAGCTCACGGCATGCAGGATGTCTCCCGGGTGCCCGACGCCCATCAGGTAGCGGGGCTTATCCACCGGCAGGCGCGGCGCATTGGCCGCCACCACGGGTCGCTGCATTTCGGTGGGCTCACCCACACTCACCCCGCCAATGGCAAATCCATCGAAGGGCAATGACGTGATGGTACGCAGGCTTTCTTCGCGCAGGTCCGGGTGCACCCCGCCCTGCACAATCCCAAAAATGGACTGGTTCGGACCCCGGGCATCCAGGTTGCGAGGTGCCCACAGGTGCGTCAGGCGCATCGCCTCCACCGCTTCCTCTCGGGTGCAGGGGTAGGGTGGGCACACGTCCAGCGCCATGCTGATGTCCACCCCCAAGGCAGCCTGAATCTCGATGCTCCGCTCGGGCGACATTCGCATTTCGCTGCCGTCCAGGTGCGAGCGGAACGTCACGCCTTCGTCCGAGAGTTGCCGCTGGTGGCTGAGCGACATCACCTGGTAGCCGCCGCTATCGGTGAGGATGGCCCCGCGCCACCCCATGAACTTGCCCAGCCCGCCCAGCTCCTTCACCACCTCTTCGCCCGGCCGCAGGGCCAGGTGGTAGGTGTTGGCCAGGATGAGCGAATAACCCAGCGCTTCTACGTCCTCTGCTTGAAGCGTCTTGACCGTGCCCACCGTGCCCACGGGCATAAAGCAGGGCGTCTCCACTGTCCCGTGCGAGGTGTGCAGGCGGCCGCGCCGAGCCCCGGTGTGCGGGCATGTGGCCAAAAGTTCGTAGTGGACAGGCATAGCGGGGGCCGCTCCCGAATGTACCGCGAGCCCACCAATGGGGCATGAAAAAGCCCCCTGCCACCGGGGCAGAGGGTGGGTTCGGATGATCCTCATACCGCTTAGGAGCCAGCGGCCGCCTTCTCGCGGGCCATCTTCAGAGCGTTATTGATCTCTTCGGTGAGTTCCGCCGGGAGGTCCATTCCCTTCAGCAGGGCCACGGAGCGTTCCAGCGCCTTGACGGCACCCGCCGCGTTATCGCACTCCATCAGGGCCATCCCCGCAAAGTACAGGCTAAACGGGTCCGCATCGCCCGCCTCGTTGGCAATGCGCGCCGCGATCTTGCCGATCATGTCCTTGAGCCGAAGACAACGCTGCCAGGATGGCAACTGCGGATGCGATCAATGCACGCATATCCACATTACATGGGGCAAAGGTGACTTTCTATGACCTATGGCAATTGGCATATGCGAATACACCCCGTGCCAAACGTGGAAATGCCCCCTCCCATGTCGGAAGGGGGCCGTGTTTCCGAGACCTAGGGCCCTTATGAGCTAGCCGCCGCCCTTTCCCGAGCCACCTTAAGGGACTCAGTGACTTCGGCCAAGAGTTCACGCGACACATTCTGCTCCTTGATCATCTTTACGCACCGCTCTAGTGCCTTCACGGCGCCCTCAGGGTTCTCACACTCCATCAAGGCGAGGCCCGCAATGTAGAGGCCGAGCGGATCGATTTCACCTGTGTCGCTGGCAATACGCGCCACGATCTGGCCGATCATGGCCTTGTTGGCTCCTGGCGCCTGGACCGCATTGAGGCAAAAGAAAGCCAAGTTCGTGCGTCCTTCGCGGCCCAGCTCAAACAATTCGTTCACAGTGCGCCGGAATCTCAGCGGTTCAGCGTCGATGTAAAGTTCGAGAAGCGTTGACTTGCGTTGGATGTTGAGTTCGGTATCGCCTCCGCTGTCGGCACTCTCAATCTGGGATCGGCCAGCTTCACGATCACCGCTTCGATAAAGTTCTGCCCCCCGTTTCACCACGGCCATAAAGGCATCGAACTTGGCCGTCCGTGCGCGTTCCGCCGCGAAGGCAGTCTGGGCAGTAGCCAAGTCAAAGGTTCCTCTGACGATTTGCTCCAAGGGTTCATCCATGCTCATCGGATGGCCAATCCATTGAACAACTCCGTCATTGAGAATAAAGGTCGCCGGAATACCACGTTGGTCTGCGGCCTTCATCCAGGTTTCCGCCATGGTCATTCCTTCATCGAGGGCCACGTTGTAGCTCATCCGGTCGCCTTGGCCCTCCACAAACTTCTTAACCAAACCGGCAATATCATCGCCTTGTTCCCAAACGCTGACCCCAATCACCGTGACCTTGCCCTCGTACTTCTTTGCCAGTGAGGAGATGTGAGGCATGCTTTGGATACAAGGGCTGCACCAGGTCGCCCAGAACTCGATGACGAACACGCCCTTCGAAAGGTCGGTGACAGCCTTACCCTTCACAAACTCGGCCACTCTGAGCGGCGGTGCCGGTTCACCCGGACCTAGGCCTTGAGCCGAGGACAACGCTGCCATCAATGCAAGAGCGGATGCGATCACTGCACGCATATCCACATTATAAGGGGCAAAGGCCACCTTATTTGACCTATGGAAATTGATAAACGTGAATATAGTGCCCCTGGAACATGATAGTGCCCCGACCCAAATTGGGCCGAGGCACTTCTCTGACGGTCAGGCACTTACCAAGCGGGCTTGACTTTGCTACGAGCGTCGTCAGCGGCTTTGTTCAAGTCCGTGACGAAGGCGGGCGGATACTCACCAGCGGCCGCATAGCCTTGAGCTCGCTCGAAAGACCGTAATGCCGCTTCGGCGTTCTCGCTCGCCACCAGCGCCATGCCCGCGTAGTACAGCGCAATCGCATTGGTCTCGCTGCTTTCTCCGGCAATGCGCTCAGCGATCTTGCCCAGCAGCGCCTTGTTGCTGTTGGCTTGGCGGGAAGTGTTGTAGCAGAAGAAGGCGAGGTTCAGGCGAGCCGAACCACCTTCGGCAAACATTTCGTTGGCCAGACGGCGGAAACGCAGCGGCTCGGAGTTCACATACAGGCCCAGCAATGTCATGTTGCGTTGCAGGTTCAGGCCCGCATCGCCGCCACTATCGGCGTCCATGATCTGCGTGCGACCAGCTTCCATGTTGCCCTCGCGGTAGGCCTTCGCCCCGGCTTGGACAGCCCCCATAAAGGCAGCCATCTTGGCTTCGGCTTCCATTTCGGCCTTAAAGGCGGCCTTGGAGGCTTCGAGATCGAACGTACCCGCCACGACTTGCGCCAGGGGCTCATCCATGGTCATCGGGTGACCGATCCACTGCACCACGCCATCCTTGATGATGAACGCGGCGGGGATGCCGTTTTGACCGGCGGCCTGCATCCAGGTTTCAGCCATGGTCATGCCTTCATCGCGAGCCACGTTGTAGCTCATCTTGTCGCCCTGGCCGTCCACAAACTTCTTGACCATGCCCGCAATGTCGTCGCCGCGCTCCCACACGCTCACGCCCACCACGGTGACCTTGCCTTGGTGCTTCTTGGCAAGCTCGGAGATGTGCGGAATGCTGACAATACACGGTCCGCACCAGGTCGCCCAGAACTCGACCACGAACACTCCCTTCGAGAGATCCGTGACGGTCTGACCCTTCACAAATTCAGCAACTTTGATCGGCGGAGCTTGAACGCCCGGGCCGAGGCTCTGAGCCGATGAAAACGCTGCCAACAAGGCAACTGCGGATGCAATTACGCCACGCATAAGCTCATTATGCGTGGCGCGGTCATTTCGTTGCCATATTCGCCAAAGTTTCCGGGGGGAACTTCAAACGACGGACTTAGAGAGTGACGAGTCGGCCCCCTTCCTTGCTGCTGGTGACGGCCGCGTAACCCACGCGGTGGCTTTCCATCGCGTCTTCGAGCTTGGTCACCAGGAACGAGGGGTCATTGCGGACCACCGCTTGCGCCCAGTCGGCCGTCATGCGTTGGTCGCCGCCGCCGTGGCCGCTCAGGTCTTGGCCCGTGGCTTCCACGTCCCAGCGGATGCGCTTCTCGTCGTTGAAGGTCGCCACGTCCAAGTAGCGCTCGTCGCCCACGATGTCGCCCTTGGTGCCCATGATGCGCGTGCGGCGGCCGCCGTAGCTCGTCATGGCTTCCATGCTGAAGGCCGCCGTGGCTCCACTTCGGTAAAGCATGTTCACGACTTGGTGGTCGTTCACCGTGTTGTCGGCCTGGTAGACGCACTGGCCGTATTGGCCTCGGCGCAGTTTGGACCGGATCGATTCTTCGCTACGGTCCGGGGTTTCGATGTGGTGGGTGCTCCACCGTTTCTTGTTGACGTAAACATCCTCGGCGTGATAGATGCACGATTCCCGGTGCGGGCATCCATCCATGCAGAAGCGCGGCGCGCCCGCCGGGGCATTGCGCTTGTGGAACGTGCGCAGACCGCCGAAGGAGCTGACCGCCTTCACCGGCTCATCCATCCACCAGTTGATCAGGTCGAGGTCGTGGCAGCTCTTGGCCAGCAGGCTGGGCGTGGCCAGGTCTTCGCGCCGCCACGGGCCGCGCACGTAGGAGTGCGAGAAGTGCAAGTGCCAGATCGGCTCGATGTGCTGCACACTCACCACGTCGCCGATCATCCCGCTCTCAATCACCGCCTTGATCTGCACATTGAACGGGCTGTAACGCAGGACGTGGCACACCCCTACGATGCGGCCCTTGGCCTGGGCGAGCTTGAGGATGTCGTTGCACTCCTTCCAGCTGGGGGCAATCGGCTTCTCCAGTAAGACGTCATAACCCATTTCCAGCGCGCGCATGGTGGGTTCGTAGTGCATGCGGTCTTGGGTGGTGACGATAACCGCATCGGCAAACTTGGGCCGATCGAACACGTGCTCCCACGTCGTAAAGGTGTTGGCCGCTTCAATCTTGTGGTTGTTCACGCAGGCCGTGCGCCGGTATTCCAGCGGCTCGGCCACGCCCACAATCTTGAGCGTGTCGGGCATCTGCCCGGCGTAGTAGCCGTAGAGTCCTCCGCGACCGCCGTGGCCCAGGATGATGGCCGTGCAGGGGCGGGGCGCCGCGCCCAGTGCGGGGCGGTTGGGGGCGGGGAGCACGCCGTTTTCTTGCAGGGCAAAGAGTTCGCGCCCCGGGAAACCTAATGCAAGTGAGCCAGCCGCAATGCCGGCCCCGGCCAAAAGTTCGCGTCGCGTTACGTCAGACACGGCCCTACTATAGCGAGGCCAAGGTGGAGAATGAAATGTTGACGAAATTGTCTACATAAACTGAGCGATCTCTTCGAGCGGCTTGCGGGCGAGATCAGGCACAGTGGCGTCGGGGCTCGCGTAGCCCACGGCCAATACCAGGAACGGCTTCTCATTAAGGGGCCGCCCGCAGATGTCGCGAAGGAAAGTCATCGGCGACGGCGTGTGCGTAAGGCAGCACAACCCCGCTCGGTGCAGGGCCTGGATGAGAAACCCCGTGGCAATCCCTACGCTTTCGGTCATGTAATAGTGCTTGTCGCGGGTGCCATCCTCGCGCACGCCGTAATCCTGGCGGAAGATGACGATCAGCCACGGCGCGTCCGTCAGGTGCGTTTTCACAAAGTCGGTGCCGAGCGGGCGCAGTGCCTCGCGCCACTCATCCGTAATGCGCGATTCGTAGAAGGTGCGCTCCTCTTCCTCCGCCGCTTCGCGGATGCGTTCTTTCATCGCCGGATCTTGGATCGCCACGAAGGTCCACGGCTGCTTGTGCGCGCCGCTGGGGGCGGTGCCGGCAATGAGAAGGGCGTGCTCGATGGCTACTCGCGGCACGGGGTCGGTAGAAAATTGGCGCACCGTGCGCCGCTGGTCGGCCACCTGGTACTGCTCGGCCAGGCTTGCCGCCACCTGCTCGGGGGTCACTCGCGCGGGCTGGTAAGGGATGAAGCCATCCATGATGGCCTCACCCTACCTTGAATCGGCCTTGGCTCAGGCCTTGCCGGGGATGCCGGGTTCGGTCAGCAACGCCGGGTCCAGAACCTTGGCCAAGGTCGCCTCATCCAGCAAGCCCTGCTCACGCACCACATCCGGGATGGACTTCCCTTCCTTCAGGGCCGTCTTCACCACATCAGCGGCCGTCTTGTAGCCCACATAGGCGTTGAGCGCGGTGGCCAGCGACGGCGAAATCTCCGCGTAGTGGCGGCAGCGGTCTTCGTTGGCGGTGATGCCCACCACGCAGTTGTCCACAAACGTGTCAATCGTGTTCGTCAGGATCTGCAGAGCGAACTGCGCGCTAAAGGCCATGCTCGGCATCATCACGTTCAGTTCCAGCTGGCCCGCCTGCACGCACATATCAATGGCGTGGCACTGGCCCAGCACCTGGAATAGCACCAGGTTCATGTTCTCGGCCATGCTGGGGTTCACCTTGCCCGGCATGATGCTGGAGCCCGGCTGCACGGCCGGCAGCACGATTTCAGCGAGGCCCGTGAGCGGCCCGCTGCACAGCAGGCGCAGGTCGTTGGTGATGCGGGTGAGTTCCAGGCACAGCAGGCGCAGACCGGCCGAGAGCGAACCCATGCAGTATTGGCTTTGCATCGCCTCGCGCAGGTCGTCGGTGCACCGGAAGTTGATGCCGGTCTTCTCGTTCAGCGACTTGACGAGTTGGAAGCGGTAGTCCGGGTGCGTGTTCAGGCCCGTACCAGCGGCGCTGCCGCCAATGCCGAGTTCTTCCAGGTCGCGGGCGGCGTTCTCCAGCGCGCCCACGCAGCGGCGCATGCTCACCGCATAGGCCGTGAACTCCTGGCCCAAGCGGATGGGCACTGCATCTTGCAGGTGGGTGCGGGCCGACTTGAGGATGTGGTCGAACTCCTTGCCCTTGGCGGCAAAAGCGTCCGCCAGGCGGTTCACCTGCGGGATCAGCTCGCCCAGCAGCATCCGCGACATCACGCGCATGCTGGTCGGGAAGGTGTCGTTGGTGCTCTGCCCGTAGTTCACGTGGTCGTTCGGGTTCACCTTGCTGTAGGCGCCCTTGGTGCCGCCGAGAATCTCTTCCGCCCGGTTGGCCAGCACCTCGTTCACGTTCATGTTAAAGCTGGTGCCCGCACCCATGTGGAAGACGTCCACCGGGAACTGGTCTCGAAGCTGACCCGCTAAGACTTCGTCGGCGGCCTGGATGATGGCCCGGCCGACTTCGGCATCCAGCAAGCCCAGGTCCGTGTTGGCCACCGCCGCCGCCCGCTTCACGTGCACAAAGGCCTCGATCATGCGCGGATGCTCGGTCAGTCCGCTGATGCGGAAAAGCTGGCGGCTGCGCTCGGCCTGGCTTCCCCAATACGCGTCGGAGGGGACGTGAACGTCGCCCAGACTGTCCTTTTCGATGCGGGTGCTCATACAGATTCGAGTTTAGGCGAACCCTTCCCCACCGCTTGAGACAAAATGGGCCATGAGCCAGTTTTCGTACCAAGCCCTCTCCCCCGAAGCCATCGCCGAGGCCCTGGCCGGCGTGCCCGGCTGGGCCGTGGAAGGCAACAAACTCGTCCGCACCTGGACGTTTGAGAGCTACCCGCAAGGGCCGGACTGGGCGGTGCGCGTGGGCGAATTCGCCGAGGCGCTGAACCACCACCCGGACATCCTCATCGGCTATTGCCGGGTGACGGTGAGCACCACCACCCATGACGCCGGCAACCAGATCTCGGAGATGGACTTCGAGCTGGCGCGGCGTCTGAATGCGGTGGGATAAGCCTTTGCTAAGGCTTAATAAGCCTTCGCGAAGATCACGCGGCGGGCACTGGGCGCGCCCGTGAGCACGCATGTGCCCGGCGTTTCGTCGGCGGGGTCCAGCGGCACCTGCGGAATGCACCGGATCGTCGCCTTCGTCATTTCGCTGATGCGGTCTTCGGATTCCTGCGTGCCGTCCCAGTGGGCCAGCACGAATCCGCCCCCGCCTTCGCCCGAGAACTGCGCGGAGAACTCATCCCAGGTGTCCACGCGGTGGATGTTGGCATCGCGCATGGCGCGGGCCTTATCCAGCAGGGCAACCTGCATGGCGGCCAGTTGCGCCACGATATTCGCGGCGGCGTCGCCCACGGCCACGTTCACCTTTTCGTCCTGATCGCGGCGGGCGGTGATGACGTGCCCGGCCTCGAGGTCGCGGGGACCCATTTCCACTCGCACACAGGCGCCCTTGAGCTCCCAGTCGTTGAACTTGAAGCCCGGAGATTCCTTTTCACGGTCATCCACCTTCACGCGCACGCCCTGCGCCTTCAGGTCACCGGCCAGTTGGTCGGCGGCTTGCAGCACGGCCTCGCGCTGTTCGCCGCGACCGATGGGAATGATCACGACTTGCACGGGCGCGAGCTTGGGCGGCAACACCAGGCCCCGGTCATCGCTATGCACCATCAGCAGCGTGCCAATCAGGCGGGTGCTCACGCCCCATGAGGTGGCGTAAACGTACTCCAGCTTCCCTTCCTTGTTCTGGAAGGTCACATCGAACGCCTTGGCAAAGTTCTGGCCCAGGTGGTGGCTGGTGCCGGCCTGGATCGCGCGCAGGTCTTGCGTCATCGCCTCGATGGTGTAGGTGTGATCCGCGCCCGCGAACTTTTCGCCGTCGCTCTTGATGCCCGCAATCACCGGCACCGCCATCCAGTCTTCGGCAAAGGTGCGATAGATATCCAGAATGGTCAGGCTTTCCTGCTCAGCTTCCTCATAGGTGGCGTGCGCGGTGTGCCCTTCTTGCCACAGAAACTCGGCCGTGCGCAAGAACAACCGGGGGCGCAGTTCCCAGCGCATCACGTTCGCCCACTGGTTAATCAGCAAGGGGAGATCGCGGTAGCTCTGAATCCAGTTCTTGTAGCTGTTCCAGATGATCGTTTCGCTGGTCGGGCGGATGATGAGCTCTTCTTCCAGCCGCGCATCGGGGTCTACGATCACCCCGTTTTCCGAATCCTTCAGGCGGTGGTGGGTCACCACGGCGCACTCCTTGGCAAAGCCATCCACGTGCTCGGCTTCGCGGCTCAGGAACGACTTCGGGATGAGCATCGGGAAGTAGGCGTTCACGTGGCCGGTCGCTTTGAACATATCGTCCAACGCGCGCTGCATGAGTTCCCAAATCGCGTAACCATGCGGGCGGATGACCATGCAGCCTCGCACGACGGAGTTATCCGCCAGGCCCGACCGTTTGACGAGGTCGTTGTACCACTCGCTATAGTTTTCGTCGCGGGGAGTTATCCCGAGTTCCTTGCTCATCTGAGGCGCTAGTTTATCCGGCGGCGGTAACGCGGGGCCGTGACGGACCACGCTCCCCGCGGTGCCAGGCCCAGGCCAGCACGGCGGCTTCAAAGATCTGCCCCGCCAGGATGGCAACCGACGCTCCCACCAAACCCGGCCACTGCAGCCAAATGCTGGTGACGAGGAACACCAACATTGAGGTGACCCCGGCGAAGATGGCATAGAGCCGCGACATGGTCCGCCCCACTCGCGTCAGCATGCCCCGGTAGAAGCTCATCACCCCGTTCAACAAGGGTAAGAGCGTGGCCATGAGGATGACCGGCAGCGCCCGCGCCGATTCCTCCGGCGACGACTTGAGAATGCCTTGGAACACGGTATGCCCAATGGGCGGCACGCTGAGAATCGCCAAACCTAGCGAAAGCGACAACCCCACCGTGAGACAGAATCGCCACAGCACGGGGGCGTCTTCGGCGCGGTCACCGTGGGCGATGACGAGTTCAGGCAGCGCATGGGTGGCGGCGCGCATGAGCCAAATGAGGTTGAAGGCGAGCGTCCACGCGCTTTGGTTGGCCACCGGGTCGGCGCTGCGGCCGAGCGCCATGCTGATGGCCGGGGCCGAGAGCATGATGACCAGAGTGGTGGCGATTTGAGGGGCGTGGAACCGGGCAATCTCTCCGAAAGAGAGCGCCGGTCCCGTGGGTTCTTGCCGCATCAGTTGCGCCACGGCGGGTCGCGCCGCCCAGTGGGTATATGCCGTTTCGGCGATGACCGAAATGAGAAGCGCCCAGGCTACGGCATGCAGCCCCGGCAAGCCCAGGCCATAGGCTCCACCCGCCCCCACCGCAATCAGCACGACAATGCGCAGCACGGTGCCCACGCCGATGGCGCGGGTAAGCCCGGACCGAATCATGAAGCCGTGGTGGCACCGCCGCCAACCGATGAAGGCGGCCCAGAACAGCATGATCTGGAACGGGGTGCGCGAGGCTTCCACCACCGCGGCCGGCTGCGAGAGCCACTGCATGGCAATGATGTCGAACAGCGGGGTGAACCCCACCAACCCGTTCAGCACAATGGTCACCCCCATGGTGAGGAGGCAAAACTGGCGAAGCCGGACGACGTTGGCGGAATTGCGGCTGAGCGCCGTGGACGTGCTGAGGAGATCGATGACCGGACTCTCGAAGAATAGCGCCAGCGCCATCACCAGATAGAGAGCCGCCTTCGCGAGCTCGAAATCCGGCAAACTATTGAGGATGCGGTTGAGCGCGGGCTGCTCCAAAGCCATGAACACCCACGAAAGCGCCAGGGGCGTAAACAGCCGCGCCAAGAGAGGGGTGTTTAGGTTGGTGGAAGCACCCGGCGTCAAGCGTTAGGCTCCGCCCGGAAGGCATGCCAAGCCACTAAGGCCCAACTTGTAATCAAAAGTACACCCCCAATTGGGGTAATCGCCCCGAGCCGGCGCGGGCCACCTAGGGCCAATCCGTACACGGTTCCGGCGAAGACGATGACTCCCGTCAACATAAGCGCAGGCGCCCAACGGAGATCGAGTTTTGAACTCAAAATGCCGCAGAAAACGAGGCCCAGACCGCCCCACATCTGGTACGTCTGCGCCGTGTGCCACTGGGCGAGGGCGTTGGCAGTGAGGGTTTCTTTGAGCTCGTGGGCCCCAAAAGCACCCAAAGCGATGCCCAGAGCCACCACCACGGCACCGACACCCACCCAACGCATGGAACTAGTTTGGCGACTCGCCTCGTTCTCAAAGTAGGGCGAACCATTCGCAAGGGTGGTCACGTCCTGCACGTATCGGGGTCATGACTCCGGCAATTATCAGGGTTGACAGGGTATTGTTATCGTGGTGGCGAGCCGCTACGGTTCGATACCAGGCCAACGGAAAGGTCATAGTATCGCAATGAAAAAGTTATTGATCAGCGCGCTGGCGACTCTTGGGGTCGCGAGTGCCTTCGGGATTCAAGGATCGTACGTCGCGGACGAGATTTACGTCAAGTTCGCCAACTACGCCAACGGTCGTCCGCTCAGCCCGACGATGAAGAAGTTCATCCTGAGCAAGGTAGGCGCCCAAGAAACGGCTTTCTATCCGCAGATCGGGTGGAGCCGCGTCAAGCTCAACGCCCGCGGCAACGTGGAAGCCGCCGTGGCGACTCTGGATAAGGAACGCTACGTACGCGACGCCGAGCCGGTGTTCATTCGCGAATTCAACGCGACGCCCAACGACCCGCTCTACGTGAACCAGAAGTGGCTCCGCCCCATCAACGTCGCGCCGGCTTGGGACCTGTTCAAGGGTTCTGACCAAGTGATCGTGGGCATCCTCGACTCCGGTACGGAACTGGACCACCCGGACTTGGAAAACAAGCTCGTGCCGGGCGAAGACATGGTGGACCTGGACGGTGACCCGTCGGACACCAACGGCCACGGGACCGGTTCGGCCGGGATGGCCGCCGCTGACACCGACAATGGTATCGGCGTTGCCGCTCCGGGTTGGAACACCCTGCTCATGCCGATCCGCGTCGGTGACTTTGGCATCACCCACTCCGTCGAGGGCATCCTTTATGCTGCCGATGCCGGCTGCGAAATCATCAACATGTCCTATGGTGGCGGTTTCCGCCAACAAGCCGAGCAAGACGCCATCAACTATGCCTATGCACGGAATGTCATTCCCATCGCCTCGGCCGGGAACAGCAACTTAAAGGACGTACGATTCTATCCGGCCGGTCTGGATAACGTGGTCTCCGTTGGCGCCAGCGATGACTTTGACAAGCGCGCTGACTTCTCCAACTACGGTGACTGGGTGGACATTGCCGCGCCGGGCGTGAATACACTCACGACGGCCATTGGTAAGAAATACGGTGACTTCGGTGGCACTTCAGCCGCCGGCCCGGCCGCCGCCGGTGTGGCCTCGTTGGTGCGTGGCTTCGCTCCGTCGGGCACCACCAACACCCAAGTCATTGATTGGGTGAAGCAAGGCTGCGATGACATCGGAGACTGGATCATGCATGGCCGCGTGAACGCTCTGCGCTCCCTGCAACTGGTGCCGAAGTTTGAAGATCGTGACTACGCCATCGTCGGCATGGAAATGCTGTTCGGGACCAACACGGCGGGCACGGCTTCGGACCTCACCAACCTGGATAGCAGCGTGGCCATGTTTGCCGCCGCCAAGCAGCAAACCATGCGCAGTCCGGCGACCTTCACCGCTCTCGACTTTGACGTCAGCGCGGACGCCAGCCAAATCGACGAACTCAAGGTGACGCTGAACGCGTTCGTGAACGCCAACCGCGTCACGCAGATGATCTACGTTTGGGATCCGAGCCTGAACCGATGGCGCTTCGTCCGGGCCTTCCCGGTCAGCACCCTCTCGGCCAGCGTGGACAACGAAGCCAAGATCAGCAACGCGCAGCGCTACATTGATGGCAACGGCCACATCCGCATTGGCGTGCGGGCGTTCCAGCCGTTCGGTTCGGTCAACGAGTCCTTCAACTTCGTGATCGACCGCACCATGATCAGCGCCAAGCTGCTCATCAACTAAACCGACCTGCCACTTAGGCACCTTCCCCCGGCTTGCCGCGATACGCAAGCTGGGGGTTTTCGTTTGCCTCCGCGCGCTGCCGTTTTGGGGCAGGTTCTTGGTATGATGGGGGCATTGGGTCCTTTGTGCGTGCACGCGGCCCATCTGGTTTAGGGATCACTCACATGAAGAATCTGCTTTTGACCGCTATGCTCACCTTGGGCGTGGCCAGCGCCTTTGGCCTGCAAGGAAGCTACGTCGAAGACGAAATCTACATCAAGTTCGCCAATTACGCGAACGGGCGACCGCTCAGCGGCACGATGAAGAAGTTCATCCTCAGCAAGGTCGGCGCCCAAGAAATGGCCATCTATCCGCAAATCGGATGGAGCCGCGTGAAGCTCAATGCGCGTGGCAAGGTGGAAGCCGCCGTGGCCACCCTGGAGAAGGAGCGCTACGTGCGCGACGCCGAGCCGGTGTTTATGCGCCAAGTCGTGGCCACGCCCAACGACCCGCTGTTCGCCCAGCAGAAGTGGCTCCGGCCCATCCAAGCTCAAGCGGCTTGGGATCTGTTTAAGGGCAACGATAGCGTGGTCGTTGGCATCCTCGATACGGGTGTGCAACTGGACCACCCGGACCTGGAGAACAAACTCGTCCCGGGTGAAGACCTCGTGACGCTGGACGGTGACCCCTCCGACGACAACGGTCACGGCACCCTGGTGGCGGGCCTTGTGGGCGCGGATACCGACAACGGTATCGGCGTGGCCGGCACGGACTGGAACGCCCTGCTCATGCCACTCAAGATCAATATGGGGGGCGGAATCTCGCACTCCGTCGAGGGCATTCTCTACGCCGCCGATAACGGTTGCCAAGTCATCAACATGTCTTATCGGGGCTTCTTCCGCAGCCAAGTGGAGCAAGACGCCATCAACTACGCCTTTGCGCGCCAGGTCATTCCGGTGGCGGCCGCGGGTAACGATAGCCTGAAGGACACCGTGGCCTACCCGGCTGGTCTAGATAACGTGCTCTCCGTTGCCGCCAGCGACGACAACGACAACCAAGCTGGTTTCACCAACTACGGCGACTGGGTTGACGTCGCAGCTCCTGGGGTGGCGACGCTCTGCACTGCGCTTGGTTCCGGCTACGGCAGCCCCAGCGGCACCTCGATGTCCAGCCCGGTCACGGCTGGGGTCGCCAGCCTGGTGCTGGGTTACTCGCCCACGGGCACGACCAACGCCCAGGTCATTGACTACATCAAGCGCGGCGCGGACAACATCGGCGACTTTATCAAGCATGGTCGCGTCAATGCCCTCAAGTCGCTGCAACTGGTGCCGAAGTTCCAAGATCGCAACTACGGCATTGTGGGCATGGAAACCCTGATGGGCACTCACACGGCGGGCGCCGGCCCCGACCTTTCCACATTGGATAGCAGCGTGGCGATGTTCGCGGCAACCAAGCAGCAGACCATGCGCAGCCCGGCGGCTTTCACGGCTCTCACCTACGACGTGAGCGCTGATGCCAGCCAGATCGAAGAGCTGAAGGTCACCCTGAACGCCTTCGTGAATGCCAACCGCGTGACGCAAATGATCTACGTTTGGGATCCGAGCCTGAACCGATGGCGCTTCCTCCGGGCCTTCCCGGTCAGCACCCTCTCGGCCAGCGTGGACAACGAAGCCAAGATCAGCAATGCGGCCCGCTACATTGACGGCAACGGCCACATCAAGATCGGGATTCGCGCCTTCCAGCCGTTCGGCTCGGCGAACGAAACGTTCAACTACGTGATGGACCGCGTCGGCATCTCCGCCAAGCTCCTCATCCCGTAAACCCGACCCGATCCCTTCACCTTCGTCCCCGCTCTGGACCTGATTCCAGACGGGGACGATTTGTTTTCGGATACAGTGAATCCATGCTTCAACCGCCGTTGCCGAATCCGGGCCGAATCCTGCGCGACCTCATGGCGTCGGGCACGGTGGTGATGCCCGGGGCCTACAATGCGTTGACCGCGCGCCTGGCCTGGCAGTGCGGGGCCAAGGCGGGCTACCTGAGCGGCGGGGCCATGGCCAATGCCTTGCTTGGTGCGCCGGATATCGCCCTGACCACGCTGGATGAAGTCAGCCGCACGGCGGCGCAGGCGTGCCAGGCCGCGCCCATCCCGCTTATCTGCGATGGGGACACGGGCTTTGGTGAGGTGTGGAACGTGCGCCGCACCATCATCGAATTTGAGCGCGCGGGGCTGGCCGGTTTGCACCTGGAGGACCAAGTTTCGCCTAAGCGATGTGGCCACCTCGGCGGCAAGCAAGTCCTCGAAACCGAGGCGATGAGCGAGAAGGTTCGGGCGGCCGTGGCGGCCCGCCGTAACCCCGATTTCGTACTCATTGCCCGGACGGATGCCTACGGCGTCGAAGGGATTGAGGGCACCATTCGCCGCGCCCAAGCCTATATCGAAGCCGGTGCGGACGCCATCTTCCCTGAAGGTTTAAGCTCTGAGGAGGATTTCAAGACGGTACGGCGCGAGCTGGGCAGCACCCCGCTCCTTGCTAATATGACCGAGTTTGGACGAACACCCCTTTTCAGTGTCCAGCAGTTCTCGGATTGGGGTTACCAGATGGTGATCTTCCCTGTCTCGGCCCTGCGGGTCACGTTGTTTGCGGTGGAGTGCTTCTACCAAGATCTGCTGGCGCAAGGCACGCAAGCCGAATGGATGGAGCGCATGATGACCCGTGCGGACCTTTACAAGTTGGTCAACTACGAGGAGTACGAACGCTCCGACGCCGCCTGGCGCGACTTACGTTAAGTCCTCTTACGTTAAGTCCTCTTCGTCGTCGCGGAACATCGCATCGTCGGGCATCGGCGTCATGTATTCGTCGTTGCCCAGCATGGCCTGCACCTGCACTTCGTCCACCAGAATCTCGCGGGGGCGCGAGCCATCCTTCGGGCCGACAATGCCGCGCTCTTCCATAGCATCCAGCAGGCGCGAGGCGCGCTGGAATCCCACCCGGAACTTACGCTGCAGCATGCTCGTGCTGGCGGCATTGCGCTCCACCACCCAGGTCACGGCTTCGGCCCACAGCGGATCGTCATCCATGCCCCCGCCGCCGCCGGCTTCGCCGCCGCGTTCGCTCCCGCCTTCGGCCACCGCAATGGGTTCCAGCACGTAGCGCGGGCCTTCCTGCTCGCGCCAGTGGCGGCACACCGCCGAAATCTCGCTCTCGCTAACGTAGCAGCCCTGAATGCGCATCGGCTTATGGGCGCCAATGGGGCGGAACAACATGTCGCCACGCCCAATCAGGTCTTCGGCACCGCTGCTATCCAAAATCGTGCGGCTGTCAATGGCGCTGCTCACCGCAAAGGCAATGCGCGAGGGGATATTGGCCTTGATGAGGCCGGTAATCACGTCCACGCTGGGGCGCTGGGTGGCAATGACCATGTGGATGCCGGTGGCGCGGGCCAACTGGCCAAGACGGCAAATGCTGGCTTCGACTTCGTTGGCCACCTGCATCATCAGGTCGGCCAGCTCGTCAATCACCAGCACGATGTACGGCAAGCGATCCTGATAGGTGGGGGCCTTCTCGTTCCAGCCGTCAATATTACGCACGCCGGCTTCCTTGAACTGCAGGTAGCGGCGCTCCATCTCGCGCACCAAGGCGCGCAGCACCCCGGCCGCCTCCTTCACGTCGGTCACCACCGGGCACATGAGATGCGGCAGCCCGTCAAACAGGCTCAGTTCCACCTGCTTGGGGTCAATCAGCACCAGCCGGCAATCCTTGGGCGTATTGCGCAAGATGAGCGACATGATGAGCGTGGCGAGCCCGATGGACTTCCCGCTATTGGTGGCCCCGCCCACCAGCATGTGCGGCATGCGGGTGAGGTCGGCATAGAGCGGCGCCCCGGCCACGTCCTTGCCCAGTGCCACCAAGAGCTTCTTCTCCTGGTCGTGAAACTCCAGGCTCTCGCACATCTCGCGCAGGGTCACGGGCTGGCGATTCTTGTTGGGCACCTCGATGCCGATGGCGTTCTTGCCGGGGATGGGGGCCTCCACGCGAATGCTGGGGGCGGCCAGGCTCATCGCCAGGTTGTCGCTCAGGTTCGTCACGCGATTGACGCGGATGCCGGGGCCGACGCCGAGTTCGTAGCGGGTGACCGTCGGGCCGGTGGCCACCTCCATCACCTGCGCGTCCACCCCGAATTGCTCCAGGGTGCTTTCCAGCACTTCGATGTTGCGCTGGACTTCCTTGGGGTCGCGCTTGGCCTTGGCCGAGGGCTCCGTCAGCAGGCCCATGCTGGGTAGCACGTAGCCTTCCTTGGGCATGGGGGCTTCGTCCGCCAGCTTGGGCAGCGCATCGGCGTCCTGCGGGGCGGGCACCGGGCGGCGGGCACGCGACGGGCGCGGGGCCTCTTCCTCTTCGTCCATCGCTTCGGGGATGGGGCGACGCGGGCGGGCGGTGGTTTCGATCGGCAATTCTGCCGTACGCCGGCGGCGCGGGGCTTCGATGGGTTCGTCTTCTTCGGCTTCCTCCGGCTCAGGGCGCGGTCGCATGAGCAAATCCTTCACCGGGAGGTCCACGACCAAGAGCAGACCGATAAGGCAAAGCGTAACCAATGCCACGGTGCCCCCTTGGCCGAACAAAGTGCTAAACATCCACCCGCCGATGGCGCCGACATAGCCGCCGGTGGTGGTGGTGGCTTCGGGGTCGAAGTAGTCACCCTGGATCGGGCGAGCCATCAGCCCGGTGACGCCCACCAACAGGATGCCAAGCCCCCAGGCCAGGCGTGGGTGAGCCACATGGGTTTTGCCGAGGATGAGGCGGATACCGCCAATCACCAGCAGGGCGGGCACCACCCAAGCCACGGGGCCGAGCATCACACGCAGGCCACCCGCCAGAGTATCGCCAAGAATGCCGGAAGAACCTAAACCGAGTGCGATGCCGACGATGACGCCGACCCCCACCATGCCGAGTCCCCAGGCATCAATCGAGCGGGGAGATGGTGCGGGTGCCGCCGGGGCCATCTTGACGGCCGCCTTTGTGGGTGTTCCCTTCCGTGTTGGACCTTTTCGCAAAACCTGCCCTTCCTTGGGCATACGTTCATTTTACCAGGTTGGTTGAGGTGAGCGTTTAACGAACCGCCATCACCAAGCCCAGCATAGCCATGCAGATGATGAGCGCGGTGCCCCCGTAGCTCATGAGCGGCAGCCACAAGCCGACCACGGGCGTGACGCCAATGACCATGCCAATATTGGCAATGGTGTGGAAGGCCAACACCCCCAAAACCCCCATGGCCACGTTCTTGGCCATCGGGCTCTGCGCCGACCGGGCGATCAGCAGCATGGTGAAGAACATGCCCAAGAAGGCGATGAGCACCAAGGCCGCCCCGAACAAGCCAAACTGCTCGCCCACCGCGCTATAGATAAAGTCCGTATCTTGGAACGGCACATATCCGCCCTTCGTTTGCTCTCCGCGCAGGAAGCCCTCGCCCAAGACACCCCCGTTGGCAAAGGCGATCGCGGCTTGGGTTTGTTGATACTTGTTGCCCCCTTCATCGGGGTTCACCATGGCCAGTAGGCGATCCTTTTGATAGCCCAACAGCAAGGTACTGGCCACCATTACAAGCCCCACAAAGATCAGCACAATGTGGCGCCACTTGGCCCCAGCCGCTACCGTGATGACCGCCCAGATAACCATGATGGAGGTCGCCCCGCCCAGGTGGGGTTGTAAGAAGATCAGCGCCGCCACGGGCAGGGTGTGCGCCAGGGAGCCCAGCACACTGGAGAGTTGCTTGGGGTCTCGATCCGCCCGCGCCCAGTACGCCGAGAGCGTCAAGATAAAGAGAATTTTGGCCATCTCAGATGGCTGAAATTGAAGTGGCCCAATGTCAATCCAGCGCGTGGCCCCGTTGCGTTCTTCCCCCATAAAAAAGATCGAAACGAGGTTGAGCAGGTTGATGCCGTAGAGCACCGGCACAAACTGCGGAATCGCGTCCAGCCGCAACCGCCGGCAACCCACAAAGGCCACCGTCCCCACGGCCAAGAAGAGGAGCTGTTTGCTGAAGACCTGGTCGCCACGATGATGCTGGATGGCAAACAGGCAAACCAGACCAAACAGCAGTACGACAAAAGCAAAGCCCATCACCCAGCGCCGCAACGGCCGAGGGCCATCCTCTGTTCCCAGAGTGCCTTGGCGCATGCCGGGCAGGGCGGTGGTGCTCATGGAGACTTCTTGGCAGCGGGCTCGCGGGCCGAATCGACCCCTAGTTCACGGCGGACAATGCCGTGGTCGCGGACCAGCCAAAACTTGAGCGTACGCTCGCGGCGGTCCTGGTCGTCCACCTTCATGGTGAGCTTAATTTCGATGCGCGCGGCATCAAATTGGCCGCCCACGGTGTTAATGCGCTCGGGCGTGGCCTCAATCGTGGCCTCGCCTTCCACTTCGGTGGGGCCGGTTTTCCATTTCCCCTTCCATTCGCTGGACTTCGGCGCGGCAAACGGCAAGCTCACCAGCGGGATCGGCGGCTCGAAACTTTCGGCGCGCGTGCCCATAAAGGCCAGCCCGTCCACGCCCACACGGTAGCGCTCTTCGTCCACTTCTTGCCCGTGCACGATGAACACGAGGCGACGAATGTCACCTTCCTTGATGAACTTGGTTTCCACCGGGATGGGGGTGCCGGCCAGCACCAACGTGGCCTCCTTCTCCTTGAACTCTTCAAAGCCGAGCTCTCGACTATCGGTGATGGAAAAGGCCGCCGGGTCTTGGCCGCTGGCTTGGGGCTGGCACGTGCCTGCGAATGACGCTAAAAACGCCAATACGCCAAAACCAAGTGCCGCCCGTCCGTTCATGGTGTTCTTTACGTCGGGCCGGCCTTAAATGCCGTCAGTGTCCTTGATCTTCGGGTCACATCGCGTTCGGTGCGCACCGTTTCTTGCATCGAAACCAGTCCGATTCCCTTCGCATAAACCGCCACTTGGGTCACGCGGAGGAGCAGGTCACCCTGGCCGATCTTCATATCCATGGTGATTTCGATGCCGGGATACTCGTTGCCCAGCACCTTCACCGAGGCCAATCGCTTGGCGGTGCCGTCGAGCACCAGCCGCTCGGTGGTGCCGGACATCGGCACTAAGCCGTCGTAGCCAAACTTTTCGGTGTCCCCCAGGGGCAGCACCATGATGGGATAGGGCTCGACAATCGGTTCCGAGCGCGAGAGGGCGCCCACTCGAATGTCCTTGTCGCTGACGATGTAGAACGTGCGACCCATGAAGCCCGAACGCGTGTCGTAAGTGCCGATGGTCGGCAGCATGCGCCCCGGCTCCTCGGAGCCTTCTTTCTTGACTTCGTATTCGCCCTCGGCGCGGTCTTCCACTTGCAGGTTTAGCCGCTCGGCCGTATCGGTGTACGACCAAGAGGTGCCCTTTTGGAGGGGGAAATAGTCGGTCGCCCGCTCGGCCGCCGGAGCGGAAACGAGAGCGGACGACAACGACGCAGCGAGGACGAAGGAGATCATGACTTCGGCAGGATGAGGTTCATCACCATGCGGGCGTTGGCCTCGTTCGGGTTCGGCATGTCCAGCTTGACCATGCCCAGTCCCTTCACAAGCCAAGACTTCGCTTCACCGGTCACGGTGGAGCCCGCGCCACTGGCCGGGGTGCTCTTCATCGTGTACTTGTTCACGATGACCAGCGCATCGTATTCCTTGCCGTCCGAAAGCTTGATCTTCTCGATGGCGAGGGCCTCCCCGTTCATTTCAGCCTTGACTACGGAGCCGTCCGGCATCTTGAGGTCGAAGCTGGAGTTCCACTTCTTGCCCGGGGCCACGTCGCTCGGCAGTTGCAGAGCCGGCTTGGAAAGCTCGCCGCGACCCACCGATTCGGTGTAGATCCCATCCTTGCGGATGACCACGGTCTCGCTGCCCAGTTGCGCCAGTTCACCGGCACGGACCACGTCCACGCGGGCTTCACCGTTCTCCACGTTGAGGATGCGGACGCGCTCGGTGCCTTCGCCCTTCTTGTCCTCGCCCCAGTTGGTTTCGAACACCGATTCTCGGCTGCCCGTCATGCCGTAATATTCGGCCGCGGCGGTCTTGAGTTCAGCCGGAAGCTCGACCGACGCTTCCAGATCCGTGGAAGTGTCCGTCGAGGTGGATGAAGATTCCTTGCTGGGTTCCTTGGTGCCGGTATCCGTCGCCGGCGCCGGCGTCGAGTTTTGGCATCCCCCGATGAGGAGGCCAAGGGCGATCAAGAGCGTCCAACTTTGAATGCGCTTCATGACTTCAAATCATAGTCCTTCAGGCGCAGGGTTTGCACGATTCGGATGCCAGAAGGCTGAACGACCACCTGGCGGAATCGCACCATGCCCACGCCGGGAGACCAAAAGACCGTGCTGGTGCTGGCCACAAACGGGGGAACCGTCGGCAGGCTGGAGGAGAGCGCCGTGGCGGAGTCGCCGCTCGGGGCTTCCGTGGAGGCACTATCGTTGCTGGAAGATTCGGTCGAAGTTGCTTCTCCGGTCGTACCTTCGGTGCCGCTCGTGCCTTCGGTGCCTTCCGCTTCACCCGAACCCGAAGCGGGTTCCGTCGGCGTGCCGCTGGCCGCGCTGGTCACGTCCGTCACCCCGGCTTCGCGGAGCTTGGCGAGGGCGGCGCCCAGCGCTTCCACATCGTCACCCTGAGCCGGGTAAAGCAGAATCGTCTGCGTGCTGAAGGCCGGCAGCGTGCCGCGCTCCGTGTCCACCTGTTGCGGCCCCAGAGCCGTGTGCCGGACAATCATGCGGCGCACCGGGATGGTGTTGTTATCGGCGCTACCGGCCGGGAGCGGACCCGTGGTCACAAACTCCTGCTCTTCTCCCTGCTTGAGGGCAAACAAGAGCGAGGGCAGAGCGGGCGAGTAGTTCAGCAAATCACGCGAACCGGCGGTTTGGTAGATCCCTTCCGAGTTCACCATCCAACCGCTGCGGTCGGCCTTTTGCTGGCTGGCGGCTTCGGTCAGTTGGCCCGTTTCAGGATCGAGATCGGCCTCGCGGATGACATGGATCTCGGCGCGGGTTTCGCCGCCGTCCGTCGCGATGCGTTCCACCCGAAGCGTGATGTCCTCGGTGTTGGTCTGGCTCTGGCCGTTGGGAAGCGTTATCGCCACCTGGCTTTCAAAGGTCCAGGAATTTCCTTCCTTCAACGGGAAAACGTTGGCCTTGTCCACGGACGCGAGGTCAACAGGCTTGACCTCCTCGGCGGGTTTCGGCGTGTATCCGGAGCTTCGGTTGCCGCATCCGACAAGTCCGAGAGCCACGACAACAAAGAGGGGAGAAGCAAGGCGTGCGATCGTCATTTTGATTCCGAGGGTTGTGTAGTTCGCGTTGATGTCAAACGGTTGATGTCGTCAACCGCGTCGGCGGCCAGTTGTTCCGCGCCAACGCCACGAATGGTAACGCTCTTCTCGGCAAGTTCCGTGCCAATGCGCGGAGCGGCCAGCGCCACACTGTTCACCATAAACAGCAATTGGAAGCGAGGATGTTCCCGGCTGAACTTCCACAGCCGCAAACGTCCCTCTTCGGTGAGGTTGAGCCGGATGTCGGTTACCAGCTGGTTGTTGTTGCCCTCATAGGTGGACTTGGAAGCCCCGGTGATCATTTCGTCGTTCACCACCACAAAGGCGTTTTCCAGCACCCGGTACGGCTTGGCCGTGAGTTCTTTCAGGCGAGTCTCGCTAAACCGGCTGGCCAAAGAAGTGGCCAGGTTTTCCTTTTGGGCCGGCAGGGGGTTCCCGTCCTTGTCCGTGAGTTCGCCCCGCGTGCGCTTGATCTCCTCGTTGTACGTGGCCTGCATGGCCGCATCGGTGAGGAACTTCTCCGTGAGGCGGCGCCCCGCGCGGGTGGCAAACTGGCTGTTGAAGGACTCGCGGTAGATCGCATCCACTTTGGTGACCGTGCCGCCCACGTTGTATTCCATCTGGAACGGAATCTCGATGATGATGCCGTCAATCAAGCGGTCGAGGTCGAGCGTAGGCAACGGTTGCCCATCCAACGTCATCGATAGGGCTCGCTCCAGCTTCGGCTTCAGATTCGCGTCCCCTTTGAGCGCGCGTTCGATTTGATCCTTCGTCCAGATCTCCGCCTGGGCCGGAAACTCACCTTCATTCACGTCGTTCAGGCTCATTACGAGCTTGCCCAGGGAATCTCCGTTGCCTTGCAAAGCCCCGAGAAACTCGCGGATGAGGAGCTTCTTCTTGGTGATGACATCGTCTTCGTTCATCTCCGGGGAGTCGAGGTCCGAGTCGCTGAATTCGGCCAGCTGTGCCACCTGGTTGCTGACGATGATCCCAAATCCCGAGCCCGGATTGACGGCGACGATGTTGACATGCCCCGGCTTGATGGGGTCCATGGTCAGGTTGCGAAGCTGGTACTCGCCGAAGGCGCGCCAACCCCCGTAGCCCACGCCGACAACGGCGAGAAATCCAAGGACCAAGGCAGGCGTTTTCGCTTTCATACCAACTCTCGAGAGTTCAACATTTTACCGGTCTGATGGGTTCCCCTCGCGGACGTTGGCAGACGCCCGGTCCGGGGCGGAGCGCAAGGTAGCATTAGGGGGCGATGCGGGTCGAGGAGTTTGGCCAGAAAGTCAGGGCGGAACTCGCCAAAGCCGTGGTGGGGCAAGAGGACGCAGTCGATCTTGCTTTGGTCGCGCTTTTGGCCAATGGCCACATCCTCTTAGAAGGCCTTCCCGGCCTCGCCAAGACCTTGCTCGTCCGGTCTCTGGCCCTCACGCTCAACTTCGAGTTTGGTCGCGTGCAGTTCACGCCCGACCTGATGCCCAGCGACGTCTTGGGCGGCAACGTCTTCGATCCGCGCACAGTGGAGTTCACCCTGCGCAAGGGGCCGATCTTCTGCGGCATTCTGCTGGCCGACGAAATCAACCGCACCCCGCCGAAGACGCAATCGGCCTTGCTCGAGGCCATGGAAGAACGTGCGGTGACGATTGACGGTGAGCGCCACCCGCTCCCCGAGCCGTTCCTCGTCTTTGCCACTCAAAACCCCATCGACTTTGAGGGCACCTACCCCTTGCCCGAGGCCCAGCAAGATCGCTTCCTGTTCAAGGTCGTGATGGGTTACCCCGAGCAGGCGGACGAATTGGCGGTGATGCGGCGGTTCCACACGGGCTTCCGCGCCACGCGGCTGGAAGACGCCGGGCTCACCCCCGTCATTGGCCCGAATGACCTCGCCGCCCTGCGCGACCAAGTGAACGCCGTGGTGATCGAGGACAAGATTTTCGACTACATCTACAGCATCGTCAGCGCCACGCGCGGCAGCCGGCAAGTGCAAGTGGGGGCCTCCCCGCGTGCCAGCCTGGCCCTGGTGGCCGCGAGCAAGGCGATGGCGGCCCTGCGCGGGCGCGACTTCGTGATTCCAGACGATGTAAAGACCCTGGCCATTCCTATCCTCCGGCATCGCGTGCTCCTGCGACCTGAAGCCGAAGTGGAAGGCATCGGCGTCGAGACGGTGTTGCGCTCTCTCATTGACGCCCAGCCGGTGCCGCGCTAACGCTCGAATCTATGCGCGTTCTTGCCCCCTATCGCCGACACGGTGGAGCCGTCATGATGGCTCAGGCTTGGCAGGCCGCTCTGGCCACGCACGGCGTAACCCTGGACCTCCTCGACGTTTCGGAATGGATGCCCGAAGAAACCGGCCGCAAGGTGGACAAGGCGGTGAGCAAGCAACTGAAGGAGCGCGCCAAGGGCTACGACCTGGTGCACGCGCTCTCCTATCGCGTGGCGTGGGCGTGTGCCGAGGCGTTCTACATCCGAAGCCCATGGGTGTACACCGCCTACGATGTGCCGGCCACGCTGCACAGTGAGTTTATTGACCGCCTGAACGCCGCCCGCGCGGGCATCTGCAGTAGCCGGGTGGTGCGCAAGTCGCTGGATAGCGCCGATGCGCTGAACCTCACCGTGGTCACGCCGGGGGTGCCGGCCGCACCGGAGGATGCCCCCAAGGACCGAGCGCTGGCCCGGGCGCGCTTTGGAATACCGGAGAATGCCTTTGTCTTCACGATGGTTGGGCGATTGGCCCGCGAGCGGGGCATGGCCCGCATCATCGAATCGTGGCGCGGGGTGCGCGTGGCCGAGCCCGACAGTTACCTTTTGATTTGCGGCGAAGGGCCGGATGCCCGCTACCTTCATCGACTTGCCCCCGATTACGGTCCGCAGATCCTCATCGAAGAAGACTTTGAAGCCCGGTGGGCGGCTTACGCCGCCAGCCAGGTGCTGGTGGTGGCCAGCGAAATCCAGGGCTACAGTTGGCCGGCCGCCGAGGCCATGATGATGTCCCGGCCGGTGGCGGTACCCAACGAGAGCGGCCTGGAAGACATGGTGTTGGTGGGCGTAAACGGGTGGCGCCACGACCCCATTAGCGACTGGACCGACACCATGCTGACCATTGCCAGCCGCCCCGAGCAAGCCGATGTCTACGGCCGGGCCGCCCTACGCGAAGCCAGCCACCGCTACGAACTGAACGCCAGCGCCGAACGACTCACGCGAATCTACCGGGAAGCCCTAGGCGAATAGACCCGATGCCGATTGCGGCAGGATTCTAGGGTCTATGCTGAATACGGCAGGACACCACGGCCGGTGGTAACGGAGGACGGTGCACGGACGCACCACCTGTCATTTCTTTTCTTCACCTCCCCTCTCCTGGCATAGAACTTGCCCACAATCGTCTCTACACCCCGCGTGGAGAAACTGAGATGAACCCTCTGTGTCTTGTGGCTTGTGCCCTTCTCGCCCCGTCGCCCACGGCTCCGAATGCCCCCAACGGCGTCTTGATTCCGCTGGAGCGCGAAACCTACGTGCGGCAGGTGCCATTCACTTCCTATCGCCTGGGTGCTTATGCCTTGGGCTATGAATTCCGCAAGGCCGACATGACCTATGTGGGCGACGCCCAAGCCCAGGGTGGCCGCCGCGCGGTGCTTCGCCTTCACTTCACCAACCCCACTGCCCGCAATTCGTTTGACATCATCCAGACGACGCGCAGCGGCGCCCTAACGACTGAGCAATCGGTGCGGCAAGTGCTGAAGCTCAAAACCTTCGAAATCCCGAACGACGGCACCATGACGATGGTCTATCGCCGCGCAAACAACGTGGAAATCGGCTTTGTGGGCAGCATCATCAGCGGGCCTTCGGCGCAGCGCGTGCTGGATGCCATGACGCCCGCCCCGCGTAACTAACGCGAGACGGGCGCCTGCTTCTGATTTCGGTCGGCTTACTTGGGCAGCCGGGCGTTGACGGCGTCCCAGTCAATGACCTGGACGTAGGCCTCGATGTACTTCAGGCGGGCCGTCTTGAAGTCCAGGAAGTAGGCGTGCTCATACACGTCCATCGCCAGGAGCAAGGTGTGGTTCCAGGCCGGGAACGTGTCTTGGCTGTCGCCAATGTAGGTGTGGACCCGCTCTTCATCGTGGTCGTAGCCCAAGAACACCCAACCGCGACCGGCCATGCCCGTCGCCTTCCAATCATTCAGCCAGTGATCGAAGTTGCCGTAAGCATCGTTGATCAGGTCGCCCACCGCACCGGTGGCCGGGCCGCCTTCGCCGCCGATGGTTTCGAAGTAGACGTTGTGGTTAATGTAACCGCCGTAGGCAAACGCGTAGTTCACCTTCAGGGCGCGCATTTCGCTGTAAATCTGGTTCGCGGTCGCCGGATCGATGTCCATTTCGGGAAGCTTCGTGCGAATCTCGTTCGTCTTCCGGGCGTAACCCTGCCACAGGGCCAAGTGGGCGTCGTGGGTGGCCTTACTGATCCCCACTCGTTCGGTCGAATACACCTTGGCCGCATGGGCTTCGGGCACGGTCACAAGTTTCACTGCCATAAGGGTTCCTACGCCGCCATTCTACGGTAATCCGCAGGAACGAGCCCTTCTTCAGGCCCTCTTCTTTCAGGGCCAGACGAATTGTGGAAAAAACCCTAAGAATCAAGCCACATCTGGGGCATCTTGGGTGTAGCATGAAAGTAGGCCATGACGGAAGATATCTTTGAGGCTCTTAGTCACTCGCCCCGCATCGTGGAACGCATGCTGCGGGTTTTCCCAACCGATCGTCTGGACGACAAGATCCCCGTGGCGGATTTCTCTCCGCGACAGGCGGTGGCCATGCTGGCGGACGCGGAACAGGTGATCCTGGATCGTATTCGTGCGGCGCACAACAAACCCGGCACCATCATGGAATGGTACGATGCCGAATCTCGCAAGGACGAGCACCACTTCGATGATAAGAACGTGTTCCACGAAGCGGAGGTCTTTGAAAGCCGCCGCCAAATGACGCTGGCTTACCTACGTGGTCTCTCCCCCGCTGACTTCGACAAAGAGATCCAGTTCACGGGTCGCGAAGCCTTCACCATTGGCGAGTACCTCTCGCTGGTGCTGGCCCACGATATCGAGTTCATCGGTCACCTTTCCACGTTCCTCGCGACGGAAGTCGCGACGGTTTCTTGACCGGAACGTCGTCCGGAGATGCACCTCTACCCTCTGCGGGTGGGGGTGCATTTCTGTTTGCCGTACTCCCTTCTCCGCTCGGCCCGGTGCGGGTGACCTGGGGGGTGCAAGGCCTGCGGAGTCTGGCCTGGACGGATGAAGAAGTGACCCCGGTGCCTGCGGAGATGGCGGCCTTGGCCGCCCAGTGGAACGCCTATTGGGAAGGCTCCCTGCGCGACTTTGATGTCCCCCTTGAGCTGGTGGGCACCGAGTTTCAACGGCGCGTGTGGGCTTTGGTTTGTGATATCCCATACGGACAAACCCGCACGTATGGAGAGCTTGCTTTGCAATTGGGGGACCGAAACCTCAGCCGCGCGGTGGGCGCCGCCAATGGCGCCAACCCCGTGGCCGTGCTCGTGCCGTGCCACCGCGTGATTGGCAAAACGGGTGGCCTGACGGGCTACGCCTACGGCCTGGACCGCAAGGCCCGATTGCTGGCCCACGAATCCGGCGAGCGCTCGCTGTTCTAAACTAGCGGCAACATGCCACCACTCGTTGGGGCCTTCTTGGCCGCCCTGCTGGCCGCCATCGGCAATGCCATTTTCACCTACGGTAACAAAACCGCCCGCGCGGAAGATTCGCCCTTCGGCTTTGTGCTCCTCACGTTCCTCATCTCAGCGGCGGCGATGGCCGCGCTGATGGCGTTCCAGCCGCCCCGCGACCCGGTGGCCTTTACCAAGGTCAACATGGGGCCGGCGCTGTGGGCGGGTATCGGCACTGCCATCACCTACGTGGGGTTCTACATCCTGTACAGCAAGTTCGGGGCGTCGTTCTACGCGCTCTACGGCATGTTGGCGATGCTGACCACGTCCATCTTTCTGGCCATTGTCATCCTGAAGGAGCGGTTCAACTGGTCCATCGGCGTCTCCATCGGCCTGGCCGGGGTGGCGCTGGGCTTCTTCCTCTACGGCCAGCTGATGAACCAAAGAGCCGCCGAGGCCCTCACGGCCCCGACGGCTCTGGCGGGTGAACCCCCGGCTTAGCGCCCCTTGAACAGGCCGCCCAGGATGCCACGCACCACTTGGCGGCCAATCTGGCTGCCAGCGGCGCGCATCGTGCTCTTGAGCGCGGCCTGGAGCGGGTCATCAGATCGCCGGCGGGTGGTGCCGCTGGATCGCTGGCGCATCAGGCGTTCCTCTTCCTTGCGGCGCTTCTCTTCTTCCTTCATCGCGGCCATGCGCTGGGCTTCTTCTTCAGCGGCTTGGGCGGCTTCGTTGGCGCGCTTGCTCAGCACCTCGAAAGCGGATTCGGGGTCAATCTCGCGGTCATAAGTGGCACCTACGGGGCTGGTGTTCATCACCTGCTTGCGTTCTTCCGGCGTGGCCGGTCCAAGGCGCGAATGCGGCGGCCGAATGAGCGTGCGCTGCACGATGTTCGGCGTGCCCTTGGCATCGAGCGTGGAGACCAGGGCTTCCCCCACCCCAAGCTCGGTGATCACTTCATCGGTCTTGAAGTTCGGGTTCGGGCGGAAGGTGTCCGCCGCACTCCGCACCGCCTTCTGGTCGCGCGGGGTGAAGGCGCGCAGGGCGTGCTGCACCCGGTTGCCCAGCTGCCCCAGCACCGCATCCGGGATGTCGAGCGGGTTCTGCGTCACGAAGTACACCCCCACGCCCTTACTGCGGATTAGGCGCACTACCTGCTCGACCTTTTCCACCAGCGCCTTGGGGGCATCGGTGAAGAGCAAGTGCGCTTCATCAAAGAAAAAGACCAACTTCGGCTTGTCGAGGTCGCCCACTTCCGGGAGTTCTTCAAACAGCTCGCTCAGCAACCACAGCAGGAATGTGGCGTAGGTGCGCCGGTTGTTCATCAGCTTGTCGGCGGCCAGGATGTGGATCATCCCTCGCCCATCCGGCGAGGTGCGCAGCAGGTCGCGGATGTCCAGCGCAGGTTCGCCAAAGAACATGTCCGCCCCTTCTTGTTCCAGCACCAACAACTGCCGCTGGATCGCCCCCACGGTCGCCCCGCTGACGTTGCCGTATTCGGCTTGGATTTCCTTGGCGTTCTCGCTGAGGAACTGTAAGATCGCGCGCAAATCCTTCAGGTCCAGCAGCAGCAGGCCGTCATCGTCCGCTACGCGGAAGGCGATGTTCAGCACGCCCTCTTGGGTTTCGTTCAGGTCCAACAGGCGGCTGAGGAGGAGCGGCCCCATCTCGCTGATGGTCGTCCGCACGCGGTGGCCTTGCTCGCCGTAGAGATCCCAAAAAATCGTGGGGGAAGCGGCGTACGTCAGCGTGCCCAGGCCGATTTGGGTGGCCCGCTCTTCCAGCTTCGGCTTGCCGCCGCCGGGCTGGCTCATGCCGCTCAGGTCGCCCTTCACATCGGCCATGAACACCGGCACGCCGATGGCGCTAAACTGCTCCGCCAGAATCTGCAGGGTCACAGTCTTCCCCGTTCCCGTGGCACCAGCAATCAAACCGTGGCGGTTGGCCAACTTGGGCAGCAACTCCACCGGGCCTTCGCCCAATCCCACAAACATGCCTTCGCTCATGACTTTCCGGGAGATTACCGTGGTGCCTCCCCCGTTCTCTGCCGACAATGTCATGAGAACTACCATGTCGTACACGGTTTCTGTGATTGTTTTGGGAGGATGCCGGCCGGATGTGTTGCGCGCAGCCCGCACCCCGGTTTTGGATCGCCTTATTGCGCAGGGCGCGTGGACCATGGAGGCTCGCACGGTGGTTCCCAGCCTCACCTTGCCCGCTCTGACCAGCCTGATGCACGGCGTGGACGTGAACAAGCACGGCCTGCGCAGTGAGGAACCCGAAGCCCCGGTGAAGAACGGCCACAGCCTGGTGGACGCGATGGGACGCTTCCGCCGCCGCTGCGGATTCTTCATCAACGGCCCGGCCTTCCGGGATGCGTTCCAATCGCCGGGCGTGACCGAAGCCTATCTCCGCCGCGATTGCGAGAATCCCGCCAGCGATGGCCACATCATTGCCGCCGCGAAGCGAAGCATGGAAGAAGCGCCGCTGGAACTAGCCATGATCTACCTGGGGCACATGAAGGCCATGGGGCAGATGCACGGCTGGGGCAGTCCCCAACAGATTGCCGCCCTGGAGCAAGCCGACCGCCTGATTGGCGACTGGATGGAAGACGTAGACAGCTACGGCCTGATGCACACCACCCTGGTGGTGAGTGACCACGGCGGGCACGAACGCCAGCACGGCACCGGCCTGCCCGAAGACATGACGATCCCCTGGATTCTGCACGGCCTGGGCGTGAAGCCCGGCCCGATTCAGGGCCCGGTGCGCATCTTTGATAGTGCCCCCACCATTGCCAAGCTGCTGGACCTCCCCAACGACCGGGGATGGGAAGGCCAGGCCGTGGCGCAGGCCCTCGCCGCCTAATTTTCACGGCAAAAACAAAAGAAAAACCCCCAGTACCCGATGAGGGCCTGGGGGTTTGTTTTGCCAGCCAGTGCTTAGCGCTGAGCGATGGGCACGTAGTTCGTCACGCCCTTGCCTTCGTAGATGCACGAAGGGCGGATGAGACGGTTGTTGTCCAGTTGCTCGATCATGTGAGCGCACCAGCCGCTGGTGCGGGCGATCACGAAGATCGGAGTGTAGAGCGGGATGGGGATGCCCAGCAGGTAGTAGGCGTAGGCGGCCGGAAAGTCCACGTTCGGGAACAGTTGCTTCTCGTCCCACATCACCTTTTCCATCGCGTCGGCAATTTCGCCCCACTTGGTGTTGCCCATGCGCACGCCAATGTCCTTGGCGATCTTGGTGAGGTAGCCCGCGCGGCTGTCGCTCTTGCGATACTCGCGGTGGCCAAAGCCCATGATCTTCTTCTTGGTGGCCAGCGCATCGCGGGTCCAAGCTTCGGCTTCTTCCGGCGAACTGAATTGCATGAGCATGTGCATGGCTTCCTCGTTGGCGCCGCCGTGGAGGGGGCCCTTGAGGGTGCCGATGCCCGTCGCGATCCCGCTGTAGAGGTCGCTGAGGGTGGCCACCGTCACGCGCGCGGCAAAGGCGCTGGCGTTAAAGGTGTGCTCGGCGTACAGGGTCAGGCTGGCGTCCATCACCTTCACGGTGTAGTCGTCGGCCTTCTCACCGTGCAGCATGTAAAGGAAGTTGGCGGCGGTGTTCAGGTTGGCATCGGGGGCCACCGGCTCCTTGCCTTGCGAGAGGCGGTAACCCGCCGTCACGGCCGTGGCGGCCTTGGCGATGATGCGGACGGCCTTGCGGACGTTGGCATCGTGGTCGGTCGGCTCGGCATCGTAGTCGGCGTCGAAGGCACCGAGGACGCTGTAGGCCACCTTGACCTGGTCCATCGGGTGCATGTTCTTGGGGCAAGCGCGGAGGGCATCAATGACGGCACCCGGGAGTTCGCGTTCGGCGGCCAGCGTGGCGCGGAAGGCGTCCAGTTGCGCTTGCGTCGGCAGGTCGCCGTGCAGCAGCAGGTAGGCCGTTTCTTCAAAGCTGCCGTGCTCGGCCAGCTCGTGGACGTTGATGCCTCGGTAGGTCAGGCTGCTCGTTTCCACGTCGATATGGGAAATCGTCGTGATGCCGGCAATGACACCCTGCAGGCCGGGGCTGTAGTTCGGGTACTCCGTCGTTGCGCTCATGATTCGGTTGGTGGTCCGTTCGCCAATCTGTCTACGAGGCTCGGCACGTCAGCGTCCTTGCATAGAGGGCCTCCTTGCCCTGCCGATCCGTATGTCCCCAAGTCTACACCAGCGCCCTTGAGGGACCCAGGGGATGCCCGAGTATGCTGGCGGGCGTGATTTCGAAGTGGACGCAAGTCATCTCTGAACCACCAATGGTGAAGATTCCGGACGCTCTGGAGGCAGCGAGGGGAGAGATGCTGGATTCCCAGAACATAAGCGACCGAGACTTTCCGCTCAAACTTGTAAATGGAAGTCTAGTTTGCAAGACTTGCGAAGTCACCAAAGTTTCTGAGCGAGCCTTCCAAATCCACCTCGATCGCCCCGCCACTGACGTATGGATGGCCGACTGCGACAGCACCCACCTTCACTATGTGCACTCCTTAGATGAATACATGAATTGGATCCATGAGACAAAGAGCAGATCGTCTGGGTCAACACCAATATACAGAGGCCACGAACTTGCAAGTTACATTGTTGTCTCGACATTCGAGAGATTTAGAAACAGGTTCTTTAGAAATCAACTTGGGTATCCATTGTCGTTTAATGGGGACGATATTGCCGCATTAACAAACGCCGCAATTGACAGAGTGAACTCAAACTTCAGAAGACTTGCCGGAAGGATGATTCAAGAGTTCATATCTCTTTCCAAAGAGCCAATTTCCTCCTACGATCCGATCGAATGGTTGGTGTACGCTAGACACAGCGGACTTCCGGTGCCGGTAGTTGACTTTACGATGAATCCTCTTGTTGCCTTATACTTTGCCCTTCGTTCAGTTGACCCGGCAGCCAATAGGAACGAGGATTGTGTAATCTATGCCAGCTATTTGAGTTCGCGAAGTATCACCACACCTCAAACAGAAGAAGCCGTTGGGGACGCTATGTTCGGGCATGCTCCTGGAATGCGAATCCCATTACTAGATCACAGCTTTTCCCAGTCAAATACAACTGCGATCGTTGAAAATATCCTAGATCTTGAAGTTGGCGCGATTTTAAGCCCGAGAAGTTCTTCTTCGGCCTGGCTTCAGAAGAGTGTTCTCGTGAACCTCGGCAACAAGAGCTTCTATACACAAGACTTCGCAATGTCTCATTGCTTCATCCGCGACGAGCACCGAGCGGGTTTCCTACGGGATTTAGCTGCAATTGGGATTGACGAAACCTCCGTTTTTGAAACTGCGGAAGCACTCGCTATTTCGATCCAGCAACGACTGGCACTCGAGTCACTTCACGACATGCTGTATAACTCCTAATTGGTTCTAGCCCAATTGTTCGTGCTAAGATATGTGCTATGCAACTCGAACAACGACTCGCCCGGCTGGAACGCCAGAACCGCGTGCTCACCGGCCTGGTGGTGGCCTTGGTGATGGGCGTGGCCAGCGTGGCCATGATCGGCGCGGGCGACGGCCCCAAGGACATTGAGGTCCGCACCCTTTCCATACGCAACGACGACGGCCAACTCGTGGGCTACATGGGCGCGTGCGACAAGGGCAGCGAACTTGTCCTCTTCAACAAGAAGTCGTACACCGGCCTGCACCTGGAGGCCACCGAAGACGGCGGGATCATCACCCTGAATCACCCTAACGAGAACCCCGCCCTCACGCTCTCTGCCAACGAGGCCACCGGCAAGATCAGCGCCGCCAGCCCCGAAAAGGTGAGCCGAGGGAACTGGCCCTAAGCCCGCAGGACGAACCCCATGACTGCCCTGGCCCTCGCCTCGATCCTCTTTAGCACTCCCATGGACAACCCCCTGGAAACCCCGCGCCCCGAAACCCTCCCCGGCCCCTCCTTTGCCGCCTGGACGAAGTGGGACACCCAGGGCGATGCCTACGTGCGCACCCTGAACCCGGGCCGCCCCTGGACGGAGCTGGTGCTGAGCTGGAACGCCACCCTGGAGCCGGGCGCGCGGATTGATTGGTACGCCGAGGTGCCGGGCGCGCCGCAGCCCTACCACCTGGGCACCTGGGCCGAGAGCGCCGACCAAGGCCGGGGCAGCACCAACGGGCAGAAGGACGACTTCGGCGCGGTTTACACCGACACCCTGGTGCTGAACCAACCCGCCACCACCGTCACTATCCGCGCCACGATCTCCGGCGGGGCAAAAATTAAGTTTTCTAGCGTAGCCCTGACCTCGCCCAACGCCCCGCAAACCGAGCTCGAACCCAACCGCCGAGCCTGGGGCCGCATCATTGAAGCCCCGCGCTTGGCGCAGATGAACTACCCCAATGGCAACGTGATCTGCAGCCCCACCGCGCTGACGATGGTGATGAACTTTTGGGCCGACAAGCTGGGCCGCGAGGACCTGCGCAGCGACGTGCCCGCTACCTGCGAGGGGGTTTACGATCCGGGGTGGGAAGGCACCGGCAACTGGTCTTTCAATGCCGCCTTTGCGGGTTCGAAGCCCGGTTTCCGCGCTTACGTAGCCCGCCTCAGCGCTCTGCCCGAACTGGAAGATTGGATTGCCCACGGCTGGCCGGTGGTGACATCTATTAGCTACTCGCTGCTGAAGGGCGAGGAGAGACGCCGCCCCAACGACGGACACCTGGTGGTGCTGGTGGGGTTCACCCCCGAAGGTGACCCGATCTTTAACGACCCGGGCCGCAATGTGGTGCGCATGACGTACAAGCGCGCCGATTTTGAGCGGGCGTGGGCGCACAGTGCGCGCACGTGCTACCTGGTGTATCCCCGGCAGATGGTGCCGCCCCGATCTCGAACCGGCCTGTGGTTAGACCGGTTCGATCCCGAAGCTCCCGCGCGCTAACTACGCGCGGCCGTTGAGCCAGTTGAGGCGCATCCGCACCACGTGGTTGGCGGTGCCACGTTGGCGCCGGATTTCCACGCCCGGGGCGACCGCTTCGCCCACCGTCAGGCTCACGTTGCGGGTCTGTCCGTCCGCGCCCTTGACCACCAGGTTCAGCGTGTCACCCACTCGGATGTCTTCCATCAGGTGCTCCACCGCGTCCAATTGGTCGCGCATGGTGTCTTGGTCGAACTTGGTGCCGCCAATCTGGGTGATGACGTCATCCTGGTTGAGCTTGCCCTCGGCCAGCGGGCGCACATTGCGTACTTGCAGGCCGTCCTTATCCGGCTGCGCCAAGTAGACGAAGCCAATATCCAGGGAGCGGCGCTCGGTTTCGGTCCAGGTGAGGCCCAGCTTTTGGAGCTGTTCTTCCACCGGCAGGTAGCCCGGACCGTGGATGAGCTTGTCGTAGAACGGCGCGATGTCCGGCCCCGCCAGCTTGATCGTGATGGTGCGGATGGCGTCTTCGGCAAATCCGGGCTGGTCGTTGCGGTTCATGCGCCACAGCTCCAACATTACATCGTCCAGCGAGTACTTGTTGTCGGTGCGGTGGCGGATTTCGGCATCCAGGCAAAAGCCCGCCGCGAATCCATAGTTATAATAACTAATGCCGAAACCGTTACTATTCCCGCGCCCGTTGTTGGTTTCGCCCACGCGCCGGCTCGATTCATCCGGGCTGACCTTGCCCCAGTTCTCGTTGCGCCGCACCGCGTTGGTATTGCTGATGATGCGGTTGTACATGTCTTGGTCGTTGTGCTGGCCGCTGCGGGTGAGAAGCAAGTGGGCGTAGTAGTCGGTCACGCCTTCTAGCCACCACAGGGCCCCCGTCACCGGGAGCTTGGTGTAATCGAACGGGCCGAGGACTGCGCTGCGGATGCGCTTTACGTTCCAGAGGTGGAAGTACTCGTGGCTGAACACGCCGACCGCACCCTTGCCCATGCCCGCGCCGTAGCTGATTTGGGTGCTACTCAGGTGTTCCAGGCCGCCTGCGCCGTCGTGGGCGTTGTTCACGTTGAAGTGCCACACGTACTTGGTGTCCGGGTAGCCACCGAAGAAGTCGATTTGGTACTCGCTCATCTGCTTACAGGAGGCGATCAGGGCCTCGGCATCCACAAACTTGCGGCCCACCCCACGGAGGGCGATTTCGTGTTTCACTCCTCGGGCGGTGTAGGTCAGCATCTGCAGGTCGCCGGCGCTCACCGGGTTGTCGGCGAGCACGTCATAGGTGGGGGCGCGCCAGGGTTGGCCCGCCGGCACATCAGGCAGGCCGTGCGAGATGCGATCCCCCGCCGGAACATTGATCCGTAACGTACAGGGCTCTTGGGTGCGCCCTTCCACGTAAAGGTAGGTACTGGGGCCGCTCCAGTGCAGCACGCCGGTGGCGTCCTTGCTGGTCGGGACGGCGTAAGTGACGCGCACGCGCTGGCCGCGACGGGCCGGGATCGCCCAGCGATCCTTGTCATTGGTGGCCTGCACGGCTTGGCCATCCACGGTCACATTAAGGTTTTGCACGGCCGCAAAGTTGTCGCGGAGCACATAGGCGCCGGGCGCCCAATTGGGCATGCGGACGGCGGTGCCATTGGGAGAAGCCGCGAATTCGAGAGTGACAGTGAGCTTGTCGGCGGGGTTCCCGTAGGAAACGGTGTAGTCCACCTGAGCCTGGGCCACGCCGGCGGCCACCAGCGCTAAGGCAAGGAAAGATGCGCGCATCTCCCGCTTTTACCGCGAATGGTTCACGATCGTCACCGGTTTCTTGTTTTCGCCAATGGGCAAGGCTCCCCCTTGGCCGGCTTCATGGATCGAGACTTGGGCGGGATAAGGGATAGCCGCAAGATGGTCTAGCGGCCGCCACCCTGCGTACGTTTGTCTACGTATAATAGGGGTATGTCGATCGTTCAGTACGATACGCCGCTGGCCCTGAGCAAGGATTTCTCGCCCAAGGGCGACCAGGCCACGGCGATCGCGACCCTGTGCGATGGACTGGACAGTGGGTACCGCTACCAAACCCTGCTGGGGGCCACCGGCACGGGGAAAACCTACACCATGGCCAGCGTGATTGCGCAGATGCAGCGCCCCGCGCTGATCATTGCCCACAACAAGACGCTGGCCGCGCAGCTGTGCCAAGAGTTCCGGGCGTTCTTCCCCGATAACGCCGTCGAGTACTTCATCAGCTACTACGATTACTACCAGCCGGAAGCCTACGTCCCCCAAAGCGACCTCTACATCGAGAAAGATAGTTCGGTTAACGAAGAGATTGAGCGCCTGCGCCACGCGGCCACCCAGAGTCTACTGGAGCGGCGCGATGTGATTGTGGTGGCGTCGGTGTCGTGCATTTACGGCTTGGGTTCGCCCGACCTCTACGCCGAGAGCGTTATCACGTTCGAGAAAGACGTGGATTTCCCCATGGATCAGGCCATCAAGCGCATGATCCAAATGCAGTTCACGCGCAACGACATGGTGCTGGAGCGCGGTACGTTCCGGGTGCGGGGGGACACGCTGGAAATCCAACCCAAGGACGAGGAGATCGTGACGCGGGTGGAGTTCTTTGGCGACACCGTGGAGCGCATCCGGCTGGTAGATCCGCTCACCCAACAGACACTGGATGAACCCAGCAAGTGCTCGATCTTCCCCGCCACCCACTACGTCACCCCGTTCGAGAAGATCGACCAAGTGCTGGACCAGATCATCGAGGAGCGCGACCGGCAGGTGGCGTGGTTTGAGGCGCAGGGCAAGCTCCTGGAAGCCCAACGCCTGAAGCAGCGCACTGAATTCGACATCGAGATGATCCGCGAGGTCGGCTATTGCAACGGGATTGAGAACTACAGCCGCTACTTTGATGGCCGCCAGCCCGGCGACCCGCCCTTTACGCTGATTGACTTCTTGCCCAAGGATGCGGTGGTGTTCATTGACGAAAGCCACCAAACCCTGCCGCAAATCCGGGCGATGTACAACGGCGACCGGCAGCGCAAGAGCGTGCTAGTGGACTACGGGTTCCGCCTGCCCAGCGCCCTGGACAACCGCCCGCTCAAGTTCGAAGAATTCCTGGAACGCACGCCGCAGGTGGTGTTTGTCAGCGCCACCCCTGGCCCATTTGAGATCGAAAACGAAAGCCAGCGGGCGGAGCAGATTATTCGGCCTACTTACGTTATTGACCCCGAAGTAGATATCCGCCCCACGCAGAACCAGATTGACGACCTGATCTACGAGATTCAGGAGCGAGTGAAGCGGAGCGAGCGTGCCTTGGTGACCACCCTGACCAAGAAGATGGCCGAGGACCTGACCAACTACCTCCAGGACGCCGGGGTGAAAGTGAACTACGTGCACAGCAACGTGCACTCGCTGGAGCGGCCTGAAATCCTGCGTGACCTGCGGCTAGGGGTCTACGACGTGATTGTGGGGGTGAACCTCCTCCGCGAGGGTCTCGACCTTCCTGAGGTCACGCTGGTGGCCATTCTGGATGCTGACAAGGAGGGCTTCCTCCGCTCCGGCACCTCGCTAATCCAGACCATCGGCCGCGCCGCCCGAAACGCCGGCGGCCGCGTGATTCTCTACGCCGACCGGGTGACCGACTCGATGCAATACGCCATTGACGAGACCAACCGACGGCGCGAGATTCAGCACGAATACAACGTGCGCAACAACGTGCAGCCCATGACGGTGGTGAAGGAAGTGCGCGAGACGGTGCGCGTCTACGACACGGTGAAGGAACTCTCGGCGCAATACAGCACCGACACCCGCGACGCCCTGGGCGAGGGGCAATCGCTACGGATTGAGGACATCCCCATTCTGATTGACCGGCTGGAAAAGGATATGAAGGATTTGGCCCGGGCGATGGAGTTTGAGAAAGCAGCGGCAGTGCGCGATGAGATCTCTGAGTTGCGCAAGCTGATGGGCCTGAGCGATGGCCGCATTGGGCAAGAGAAGCGCAAGCTGCCAGGCCGCGACCGCCGGTCGCGCTAATCCTGAGCGCATTCGGCGTAAGATGGAGCGCATGCGACTCCTCGTTCTCGGCGGCACCCAGTTTGTGGGGCGACATTTGGTGGCCGAGGCGCTTCGGCGCGGCCATGAGGTTTCTCTCTTCCACCGGGGCCGCACCAATGCGGACCTGTTCCCCGAAGCCGAGCACATCTTGGGCGACCGCCTGGAAGATGTGAGCGCCCTCACCGGCACCTGGGACGCGGTGGTAGACGTGAGCGCCTATGTGCCCCGCGCGGTGGACATGATGATGAGCCAGCTGGCCGGACGGGCGAGCACCTACCAGTTTGTAAGCACGATCAGTGTTTATGAGCCCGAGTTCACCGGCCTGATGGACGAGAATGCACCCCGCGTGCCGGCCCCCGAGCCGCCCACCGAGGAGATCACACCAATGACTTACGGCGCTCTCAAGACGGCCTGCGAGGACGCGCTGGACGCCTGGAACGGCCCGGTGCAGATCGTCCGCCCGGGATTGATCATTGGGAGCCACGACGCCACGGAGCGCTACCCCTATTGGCCGTGGCGCATGCAGCGCGGTGGAGACGTACTGGTACCGGAAACCCGCCAGCCCATCCAGTGGGTGGACGCGCGCGACCTGACCGGCTGGATGCTGGACCTGCTGAGCACGGATGCCACCCGGCCGTTCAATGCCGTGGGGCCGTACGACTTTACGACCCTGCCGGACCTGGTGAAGGCCACCCGCGACGTGGTGAACCCCTCGGCGAATCTGGTCATGGTGCCCGAAGCGGACCTGATCGCGGCGGAGTTGGGCGGGGCGGACCTGCCGTTCTGGTTTGCCGGCGCGGGCCGGGCGGGCATCATGCAAGTGAACAGCGACCGCGCCCAGGCGCACGGGCTACGTTATCGTCCCGTGGCCGAGAGCGTCCACGATACGCTCACCTGGTGGAACGAGACGCGCGGCGAAGCCAAGCCGAAGAACGGGTTAACCCCCGAACGCGAGGCCGAACTGTTGGCGCGCTTCGCTTAGGCTTCGGGTTCTCTCGGTTCCTCGCTCACCACGGCGAAGAGGCCCTCGCCCTCCGACGTGGGGGCGGGGAGCGACTTGGAGAGCACTTCGGGGAGTTGGAATGATGCCTCCACCGGGTCTTGCACGAGGGTCGGCTCGGCAATCTCCTTGGCGTGCTCAGCACCCAACTCCGCCATCTTGCGCACCCGAGGAATCAGGCGAGTGCGCAAGTTGCCCTCCATGTTGTTGTAGGCCTTGACGGCGGTGTTGAGTCCCTTGCCCATATCCAGGTAGTGGCCAATGAGAACCTGGATCGAATCGTAAAGCTGGCTGGCGGCGTTGTGCACTTCCTTTGCTTCTTTGGCGAGGCGATCTTGCTTCCAGCCAAATGCGACAGCCCTTAGGAAACCTAATGAGTTTTGTGGCGAGATGAGCATGATGTTGAGAGCCAGCATGTCCTCGACGAGATTGGGGCGCACATCCAGGGCCGCTCGGTAGGCGCTTTCGCTCGGCAAGAAAAGCCCGACTAGCTCTAACCCTTCCACGGACTTGCCGTAGTCTCGTTTGGCCAGGGCCTTGCCATGTCCCATGACCTTCTCCGCGAAGGTGACGAGCAAAGCGCGGCGCTGCTGTTCGTCGTTGACTTCCATGGCCTGCAGGTAGGCGTCCAGCGGGGTTTTCGCGTCGATGACAATGCGGCGTTCCCCGGGCAGCGTGACAATGACATCGGGACGACTATTTTTGTCTTCGCCCGGAATGTGCACCTGAGTTTCGTAGTCCACATGCTCCGCCAGCCCCGCGATCTCCAGCACTCGTTGCAGAGCCAATTCACCCCAGTTCCCCGCCGTGCCGGGGTCGCGCAGCGCGGTCACCAGGCGCGTCGTGTTTTTGTTTAGGTCACCATATAGATCGTTCATCTGACGAATCTGCTCGGTGATCTCCGTCTTGTCCTTGGTCCGGTTCTCGTCTAGGGAGCGATTGAGCTCTTCGAGTTGCTTCAAGCGAAGTTGGAAGGGCTCCAGCGTTTCCTTGATGGCCTCTTGCCGCACCTTCAGGTCGCCGTCGGCGTTGTCCTTGAAGCGCTTCAGCAATTCCTCGGCCTGGCGAACCATCTCCGTGGTGTTCTGCTTGAGGATCTCCTCGCTCAGCGCTTTGAACCGATCCTCCAGGGCCTGCTTGGCCTCCAGCAGCCCTTGCTTCTGCTCCTCAAAGCTACGCTCCCGCTCCTCTTGGGTGCTGGTCAGGCGGGCAATCTCGGTTTCCCGCTGCAATCGCATGTCGCCTTCGGCCCGCAGATCCGCCTCCAGCTGCGCAAGCTTGGCCATCATCGCGTCCGCCTGCCGGACGCGCTCTTCCAGCGCCGCGCCCTGGATCTGGACCGCCTGCAATTCTTCAGTGCGCCGGGCCAGGTCCGTGCGGGCCGTCTCGGCCGCTTGGTTGGCCAGCCCCGTCTCGGTTTCCAGCTTGGCCAGCTTCGGGCGCAAGGTCAGGAGAATCGCGCCTGCCCCCAACAACAAACCAATCAGTACCCCCACAATCGCCGAGATCAAATCCACGTCCTCATTTTAACCCCATTTTGACAATGGATATGTAGACATGCGTCTATTTCCGGTGGTAGCATCCGTTACATCAAGCCCTGAGGGGCTGGATGGAGAGATTGAAATGAGTGACCAAATCCCGGGCCGCGCTCACGCGTGGCTCGAAATTGCAACCCGCACGCCCGATGCCGCGACCAAGTTCTACACCGACCTCTTTGGCTGGGGCACGGAAATCATGGACATGGGGCCGGAGATGGGCAACTACACCATGCTGAGCCACAACAACCACGCCTGGGCGGGCGTGATGCCGCTTCAGGGCTCGGAGGCCGAGGGGGTTCCCCCGCACTGGGCCATCTACTTCAACGTGGACGATGTGGATGCCGCCGCCGCCAAGGCCGCCAGCCTGGGCGGGCAGATTCTGGCCCCGGCCTTTGATGTCGAAGGCGTGGGACGCACGGCACTCATCCAAGACCCCTTCGGAGCGGTCTGTTACCTCTTCAAGAGCGTCAATCCGAAGCCGGAAGAGTCGCCGGAAGATCCGGTCGCCTGGATGGAACTCCACGCCGGCGATAAGCAGGGCGCGATCGACTTCTACACCCAAGTAATGGGCTGGGGCACCGAGCACAGCACCGAGATGGACTACACCATGCTCAGCGTGGACGGCCGCAACTTCGCGGGCGTGATGGCCATGCCGGAAGTGCCGCCGCACTGGGGCGTCTACTTCAGTTCGCCCAACGTGGACGACACGCTGGCCAAGGTGAAGGCCGCCGGCGGCGACGCCATCATGGAGCCGTTTGATGTGCCGACCGTGGGCCGCATCTGCGTGCAAAAGGACGCCGAAGGCGCCGTCTTCTACACCATCACGTTCTCAGGGATGTGATCCGGAATCGGCGGATGACCCTTCCCCGCTCTCCGCGGTGGGAGTCTCGGAAAGGTTGTCCTCCGCGGGCAGATGGGCGCTCGCGTCCACGCGTCCATCACCCGTGGCCCCGGCGCGATTCGTGACCACATTCCAAATCACCAACAGGGCAATGAGAACGATGGTGCCCCCAATGGACATGAGCACCAGCGTCTGCTGAAAGTTGCCCATGTCTTCGGCGGTGCCGCTAATCTTGGCCCAGGTCATTACCCCTTAGCCTAGCGTGAGATTCTGCCGGACATCTGGACACCAGGGGCTTTCGGTCGCTACACTGTAGACATGCGCGTGACTGCAGACCTACTCCGACAACCCATCTTCCGGGACATGACGGCCGAACAGGTGGGCATCCTGCTGGACCTGAGCGATGAGCGGATCTACCGCGACCGCGACCCGGTCATTCGCATCACCGAGACCAACCCGGACCTCTTCATCGTGGCGGAAGGCGGTGTGGAAGTCCGCACCGCCACCGGCGACGTACTGGCCACCATGGGCCAGGGCAGCGTGTTCGGCGAGGTCTCCATCGTGGATGAAATGCCGGCCAGCGCCACCGTGTTGAGCCAAGGCATGACGCGCCTGAACGTGATCCACCGCAAGACGCTCCACGCCCTGCTGGATGGCGACCCCAAGATGAAGGCGCAACTGATGGAAAACTTGGCCCGCATCCTGGCTGGTCGCCTGCGCGCCATGAATGCGCACATCATGGTCGGCCGCATAGACGACTGATTGGCCCCCTAGCAAGGGCCCATTCGTCCCCACCATCCCAATGCTCGGCTGAATCTTGACATATAGTTCAAGATAGAAGGAGGTTGATGATGAGTGAGTTCATTTCTCGCGGCTACGCCCACCCGCACGTGCTGGTGAGCACCGACTGGGTGGCGGAAAACGGCTCGCAACCGGGCGTGATTTTGGTGGAGAGCAATGAGGATCCGTTGCTCTACCCTTCCGGCCACATCCCGGGGGCACACGAGGTGGACTGGACCCGCGACCTGAACGACCCCATCATCCGCGACTACCTGGACCAAGACGGTTTCCAAGCGCTCATGCGCCGCCTCGGCGCCACGGCGGATAGCCACATCGTGTTCTACGGCGACCGCAACAACTGGTGGGCGTGCTACGCCTTCTGGATTTTTACGTTGTTCGGCCACACCAAGTGCTCGGTGATGAACGGCGGACGCATCAAGTGGGTGAACGAAGATCGCCCGATTACGAAGGAAGTCCCCAACCCTACCCCGAGCGACTACGTGGCGCAGCCGCGCAACGACGCCCAGGAGCGCGCTTTCCGCGATGACGTACTGGCCCACGTCCGCGCTGGCGGCCAACTGGTGGACGTGCGCAGCCCGCAAGAATTCACCGGCGAGCGCCTGCATATGCCGGACTACCCGAACGAGGGTGCCCTGCGCGGTGGCCACATCACAGGGGCCAAGAATGTGCCCTGGGCGCGCGCCATCCGCCCGGACGACGGCACGTTCCTGAATACAGACGAGCTCAAGGCGCTTTACGAAGGGGAAATTGGCCTGAAGCCGCAAGAGCCGACCATCGCCTATTGCCGCATCGGCGAACGCAGCAGCCACACCTGGTTCGTGCTCAAGTACCTGCTGGGTCACCCGCAGGTGCGCAACTACGACGGCAGCTGGACCGAGTGGGGCAACGCCGTGGGCTTGCCCATCGAACGCCCGTAATCATGTTGCCGCCGCGCCTGCAAGAGATCCTGGACGACCTCGCGTTCTTCACCGACCGCAGTGACCGCATCGAGGCCTTGATCTCGCTGAGTGAACAGTTCCGGCCCATTCCGCCGGAACTGGCGGAGCGGCCCTACGACGAAGCCAAGCGCGTGCCGGGATGCGAAAGCGAGGCATTTGCGTGGGCGTTCCGGCAGCCCGATGGCACCTATCGCCTGGAGTTTGATGTGCTTAGCCGCCAGGGGCTCTCGGCCATGGCGCTGGGCTACGCCCTCAAAACTGGCCTGGACGGAGAGAAAGCCGAGGCCATCCTCGCGGTGCCCGAAACGCTGATCAACGACCTCTTCGGGGCCAGCCTCAGCATGGGCAAGACCATGGGCTTGATGAATACGCTCCGCCTCATCCAAACCCAAGTCCGGCACGCGGAAGCCGCCGCAAACGTATAGGCTAATCTAAGCCTATGATCTCGGCGCTGCTTGCGACGGCTACTCTGCCCTCCCGCTTTCAACTCGTGGCCCCGCTGGCGCTGCCGCCCGTACGGGTGGATACGCGCATGGCCAAGTACGGCGTGGCGCAAGAGATGGCGGCGCAACAAAACTTGCAGGCCCGGATGCTGTGGATTGACGCCACTGCCAACCTGGATCGGGTGAATTCGGCCGAGAAGATCGACACCTTGGTCAACAAGATCGCGGATGCCGGGTTCAACACCGTGGTCTACGACGTGAAGCCGATTGTCGGGCGGACCACTTATCCCAGCGCGCTCGGCGACCGCCTGACCGCCTGGCGCGAGGCCCGCATGGATCCCAACTTTGACCCCATGCCGGAGTTTGTAAAGACGGCGCGGGCGCGGGGCCTTGGGCTTTATGTAGCGCTCAACGCGTTCTCTGAGGGTCACCTGTTTGCCAAGCAACAAGCGGGGCCGAACTCGCCCTTCGGTGACCCGGGCTGGGGGTATCGCCACCCCGAACTCCAGAGCGTCATCTATGTGGCCTACCCCACCTTGGGCGGGCTGCGTCTTCACCCCTCGGTGGATCCGGCCGCCTGGGAGACCCCGCTCGCGCTTTTCGCCAAGATTCCGTCTCAAAACATTACGGGTCCGACGGCTACCGTAGACGCCAATCTTAGGGTGATTGCCACCCAAGAGGGTCTCCCGGCCACTCTCGCGGCGGGCCAGCGCCTCTTGGTGGGGCGGGCCGCCGGGCACGGTTTCATCGCGTCCCTCGCGCCCGGCGCGAACCTCAGTCTCGGTAGCGAGGCTGAATTCATGCGCACCGGGGAAGCCGATAACCAGGTGCCGCTGATGATGAATCCGCACCTGAAAGCCAACCAAGATCGCGCCATTTCCTTCCTCAAAGAACTTGCGGATAAGTACGATATTGATGGCCTGATCTATGACGATCGTCTGCGGTTCAATGGAATTGAGGGCGACTTCAGCGACGAAGCCAAAGCCCAGTTCGAAGCGCGCATCGGACAACCGGTGCGGTGGCCGCAAGACATCTACACCGTCACCTTCAATTCCGATCTCACGCGCGGCATCCAGCCCGGGCGCTATTACGACGCCTGGCTCGCCTGGCGCGCCGAGGAGATGACGAAGTTTGTGCTGCGCGTGCGGAACGAAGTCGCCACCCCCGGCAGTGGCATCCAGTTCGCCACCTACGTTGGCAGTTGGTACGGCGATTACCCGAAGGTCGGCGTGAATTACGGCAGCGACAAACTCCAGGCCGGCTTCCCGTTCCTTACCCGCGATTACCAGGCCACCGGCTTTGCCCGGCACCTCGATTTTCTGATTACGGGTTGCTACTACCGCGTCGGCACGATTTACGAAGCCATGATGCGCGGCCGCCCCACCGGGCACACCGTCGAGGCCGCCTCGCTCATGAGCAACCGGCTGGCCGATGGCGACACCTGGACGTATGCGGGCATCATGCTCAGCAACTTCGACGCGCGCCCGCAGGATCTCCCCGCCGCGTTGCAAGCCGCCGCCGCCACCTCCCAGGGCATCATGATCTTCGATCTCAGCCACAACATTGATAAGTTCTGGCCATACTTCGAGCAAGGATTCCGGCATCCGGCCACCGCGCCCCACACTCGGCCCGACCTGCTGCGGCAACTGCGCCAGGCGCGGGAAGCCCAGCGGAAGCGCGGCGACATGCCCGCCCCCTTCCCGATGTTTGAAGGTGCAACCGGCACCGGATGGTAATTCCTGCCACGAAACGTACCGACGATTCGTTTGGAATATAAGCCCAAGTGAGCCAAAGCCCTCCCACGACGATTGGTAAGTACCAAATCATCCGGGAAATCGCCCGCTCGAACGATATCGTTTACGAAGCGTACGACCCCGCCATGAATCGTCGTGTGGCCGTGAAGGAGCTGGCGATGGTGCCTGGCGCCACCGACACCCAGCGGCAAGAGCGGCTCCAGCGGTTTTTGCGCGAGGCCCGCGCGGCGGGTTCGTTGCAGCACCCCCACATCGTCACGGTGTACGAGGTTGGGCAAGATGCCAGCGGCCGCCACTTCATCGCGATGGAGTACCTGGAGGGGCAAACCCTCCGCAACCTCATTGATTCCAGCGGGGCGATGAAGCCGAAGGACGCCGTCCACCTGGCAGAGCAAGTGCTGGAAGGATTGGCCTTTGCTCACGGGCGCGGGGTCATCCACCGCGACATCAAGCCGGACAACATCCAAATTCTGCCGGGCAACCGGGTGGTCATCACCGACTTCGGGATTGCGCGCCTGACCTTCGAGCCCAATATCACCATGGACGGGCAGGTGTTCGGCACGCCCAGCTACATGTCGCCGGAGCAGATCCACGGCGGTGATTTGGACGTCTCCAGCGACCTCTTTAGCCTCGCCATCATCCTCTACGAGATGGTCAGCGGGCGCAAGCCTTTCGCCGGCGACAACGTGGTGGCGATTGCCTATGCCATTGCCAACGCGAACCCGCCCATGCCGGCCGATTGCCCGCCCGCGCTGTGGCGCGTGATCGAGAAGGCGCTGCAAAAGACCAGCGCCCTGCGCTACCGAGGGGCGGAGGAGATGCTGCGCGACCTCAAGGCCGCCGAGGGCTCTCTGAACCAGCCCGTGGTGCCGCCGCCGGTGTCGGCGTCCAGCCACATACTCGCCGGGCCGCACCAGAACCCCGCCACCGCGCACTTGGTGCCGCCCCCGATCTCCACCGCTGGTCTCACGCCCGCACAGGCGCAGCTGATGAACCAGGTCTACGGCCAGGCCTACGGGCAGAGTGCGGCCAGCCCCGCTCCGCAGTCTGCACCCTATGGGCAAGGCTATGGCCAACCTTACGGCCAGACCCCTACCTACGTGCCGGTGCCAATTTACTATCCTCCGCCGCCGCGTCCCATCACCATTTCGCCCGAAACCCGCTCGTGCATGGGCCGGTTTGTGTGGGCCGTCGCCATCATCGGGCTGCTGTTTGCGATTGTGATTTACGGCATCGGGGCGCTGACGGAGACGATGGACCGCAACCCCGGCGCGGCGCAATCCATCCCCACCACGCCCCAGCAAGCGCAAGCCCGATTGGAGCCCAGCCTGGATGCCGCCCGCGAGCGTGCGGAACGGATCATTGCTCCCCCGCCCGAAGCCCGTGAAGAAGCCACTTCCGGACCCACGCTACAAGATGCCGTGGGATTGGTCGCGGCGGCGATGGATGAGCCGAACCCCGCCCGTCGCGCCCAGCTGTGGAGCCAGAGCAGCCAGGCCTTTGTGGCTGTCGGCATGAGCAACCCGGAGGGCATGGACATCGTTTTCGCGCAGGCCGCCAGCGTTTACATGGGGGCGGCGGAAATGGGCGCCCAGGCCGGACGGTTTGATCGCGCCATCGAGGCGCTTTATCAGGCCGAGGGGTTCACCAATGGCAACCAAGACACGGCCTACGAGATTCAGCAGCGCATGAATCTTTATCGCGCCCAAATGTAAGGCCGCTCAGTCAATGCTGAGGAGCGCCCCGCCATCCACCGTCAGGTTAACCCCGGTGATGTAGGACGCGGGCTGGCTGCACAAGAAGAGGCCCGCCGCCGACACTTCTTCCGGGGTTGCCAGACGGCCAATGGGGATGCTCTGCCCGGCCTTCACCAGTTCTTGCTCTTCATCCGTGCCCGCCCGCTCGGCCCGCACCTGCGCCAGGTGCCGCTGACGGTCGGTCAGGGTATGTCCGGGCAGCAGGCCGTTCACCGTCACGCCGTGGGGGGCCAGTTCTCGCGCCTGCAGGCGCACCAGCGCCCGCAATCCGGCCCGCAGGGTGCTGCTGATGGGCAAGAGCGGCTCCGGCTGTTTGGCCACCAGGCTGGTGACGTGGACAATGCGGCCCCAGCCGCGCTCCTGCATCCCCGGGGCCACCAGCCGCACCAGGCGCACCACGTTCATCAGGGTGCTCTCCACCCCGCTTTGCCATTGCGCGTCGGTCATCTCCGTCCACGGTCCGGCGGGCGGGCCACCGGTGTTCGTAATCAGGATGTCCGGCGGGCCAAGGTGCGCGGTCACATCCGCCACCCAGCGCTCCAGGTCGGCGGGTTGGCTTACGTCCACAGGGTCAAACCGCATGCCATCGGGAAGGTCCACGGGCGTGCGGGCACAGACGGCGACGCGGCAGCCTTCGGCCTGCAAGCCCTCGGCCAGGGCGCGACCGATCCCCTTCGTGCCCGCGGCCACCAGGGCCACGCGGCCCGCAATTCCCAAGTCCATGGGTTCATGCTACCGGGTCGGTAGAATGCGGGTCGGCCCTGCGGAGGGGTGGCAGAGTGGTCGATTGCAACGGTCTTGAAAACCGTCGTCTCGCAAGGGACCGTGGGTTCGAATCCCACCTCCTCCGCCATTGCGCTGGATTCACGCTTCTTTCTTAGAGCGGAGCGAAATCAAGTTCGCCACCATCACGGCCAGCGCCACCGCTAGGCACAGCCACGGGAAGATCATCCGCCCCGTCCAGCCATCGCCCCCGGCGGGCACGCGCACCCGCGCCGTCAGCAGGCCCTGGTCGCGGTGCGGTAGCCACGACACGATGTTCCCGCGCGCATCGGTGATATAGCTCCGCCCCTTGCTCCCGGCCCGCACCACCGGCAGGCCCGCCTCGATGCTCCGGAACACCGCCCCCGGATACAACTGCTCCCACGCGGGGGTGGCGGCGTACCAATCGTCAATCGCCTGCACCGTCAGGAGCTGCGCCCCGGCCTGCTGCTGGGCCAGCGCAAGGTCGGGGAAAAGCCCCTCGAAGCACAGCAACGGCCCCGCCTGGAACGGCCCCACCGGCAGGCTCTGCACGCGATCGCCGGGGTCAGGTCCCCCGCCGGGAGGTTGAAGTTCTTGAGGAACGGGAGCACGTCGCGCCCGGGCACGTATTCGCCGAACACCACCAGGCGGGTTTTGTTGGCGTGCTTCCACTGCATGCCGTCCCAGGAGTACGCGGTTTGGTAACGCTTGCCACCCTGCACCAGGTTGCCGCCCAGGATGACAGGCACCGCCGGGGGGTAGCCCAGCACCGCCGTAGGCACCACCGACTCGCTGGGGGAGGCGAAACCTTCGGGGAACACCACCAGTTCGGCTCCGGCCCGTTCGGCGTCGGCCATCAGTTCCGGCCCGGCCCCATCCAGACGGATGCGCTCCTCGTCCACCGGAGTGAAGGCTTGGTCCACCCCCGGTTGGGCGGCAGCGACCACGTGCCAGTTGCCTTCGGGGGGCGTGCTGGCCCGCCACCAGGAATAGCCAAACAAAGCGACGATAACCACGGCCGCTCCCGTGCGCCACCGGTTCATCGCGCCATCGGCCCGGGGCCAACGCCACTCGGCCAGCCACTGATTGACCAGCACCACCCAGGCGCCCACCAGGAAGATGCCGCCCAGCGCCGCCGACTGCAACACCGCCGGGAACGGCCAAAGCGGAGTGGCCATGTGCCCCCACGGGAAGGCGAGGCCGGGGATGTAGCTGCGGATGAATTCCATGGCCACCCACAGCAGGGGGATGGCCCATGCCCGGCCCTGGCGTTCCGCCGCGCCCATCCAGCTGGCCTGCAGCCAAAAGTAGCCCATGGCAATCGGCACCGTGACCACCCACGGCACCAGCCCGCTCACCAGGCTGCCAGTCCATTTATAGACAAACGGCACCACCCACCACATCTGGTAGCCGTAGAAAATCGCCCCGAAAACCAGGCCACTGCGGCGCACCGGGCGGGCTTCTTGCCCCCGAATGCTGACCAGCCAAGGCACCAACGCCACGAACACCAGCCACCGCAGATCGAACGGCGGGAACGCCAGCACGAGCAACACGGCCGAGAGGGCCGCCCCCGCGCTAGGGGAGAACGGGCGCGGCGGCTTCGACATGGGGTTCTTGATTGTAGCGGACCAGCCGCCACGGGGTGCGCGCGTTCCGCTCGAATTCCGAGAACGCGGCGTTGCCAAACCGGAAGGAGAGCCCCAGGTGGGCGGGCGCCTGCAGCAGGGCCGACACCAGCATCGCGCCGGTCATGCCGTGCGTGACGATCAGGACATCTTGGTGATGAGGCAACTCTTTGAGGAATGCCTCCGCCCGTACCCGCACCATCAGCGCCGATTCACCGCCCGGGGGCGTGGCTTGCAGCGCGTAGGGGTCGTCGGGGTGAGTGAGATCGTGCAACTGCTGGCGCAGGAGATCGAAGTGCAGCCCTTCCCAGTCGCCAAAGCCCCGTTCCCGCAGGCGGGAGTCTTCTTGGATGGGCAAATCCCGGGCGGCGGCCACAGCGGCGGCGGTTTCGCGGGCGCGGCTCAGGTCGCTGCTCCAGATGTGGGCGATGGGGGCTTCAGCCAGCAGGCGGGCTAAACCCTCGGCCTGCGCGCGGCCCCGGGCATTGAGGGCGATATCGGATTGGCCCTGGGCGCGGCCCTCGCGGTTCCAGTCCGTTTCCCCGTGCCGGGCTATCCAGATTCTGCCGCTTGCCACCGTTCAATCTTGCCTCGCAGCCGCCCCTCCTTGGGTACTCTCGCGCATCATGACTCGTCGCCTCGTTGCCGGTTTGATGCTTGTTGCGGGCCTCGTCCCTGCCCTTAACGCCCAGGAATCCCCGCTCACCGCCCCGCCCAAGGAACTTGACCAAATCAAGTGGATGGTGGGCCAATGGAGCGGCACGATGAGCTCCACCATGGGCGACATCAAGACCGTGATGGACATCCAACCGGCGATGGGGGGCCACTACTATCAGTTCAATTCCAAGAACACCCTGGGCGACATGACCATGGACGAAGTGGTCTATCTCACCTATGACCCCAAGATGAGCAAGTTCCGCATCTGGGCGTTTGCCAGTTGGGGCGGGCCCGCCCGCACCGAGGCCGGTGACTACAAGGATGACAAGCTGGTGACCGTGAGTGACCCCTGGGAAGTGATGGGGATGACCATGGTGAGCCGCAGCACGCTGGCGAAGGCCGAGGGCGACAAGATGGAGTTCATTTTGGAGTTCAAAGAAGGCGACAACTGGAAGAAAGACGGCGGCGGTCTCCTGACCCGGACCCGATAGTCTCCCCGCCCGCGCGACGCCCCCCGAAAGTCGCTAAACTGCAACCATGCGTGTCCCGTTCTTGGACATTCCTGGCCAGTACAAAGAAGTACGCCACCTGATTGACCCCGCCATTGCCGAAATCATGGAAACGGGGGCCTATGTTCTGGGCAAATGGAACACGCAACTGGAAACCGAACTGGCCCAGCGCCACGGCGTGAAGCACGGCATTGCCCTCAATAGCGGCACCGATGCCCTGCGCATCGGCATGCAGGCGGCAGGTATCGGCCCGGGCGATGAGGTCATCACCACCGCGTTCACCTTTGTGGCCACGGTCGAAACGATCGTGCAGGTCGGGGCGGTGCCGGTGTTTGTGGACGTGATCGAAAACACGTTCGACATCGACCCGGACCTGATTGAAGCGGCCATTACACCTCGCACCAAGGCGATTCTTCCCATCCATCTCTTCGGCCAGCTCTGCGATATGCCGGCCATTATGGACATCGCCCGGCGTCACAACCTGATGGTGCTGGAGGATGCCGCCCAGGCCATTGTCACCAGCCAAGACGGCGTGATGGCCGGGGGATTTGGCATTTGCGCGGGCGTGAGCTTCTACGTCACCAAGAACCTGGGGGCAGCCGGTGACGGCGGCCTGCTGCTGACCAACGACGACGAAGTGGCGCGCCGCAGCAAGAGCCTGCGCGTGCACGGCATGGGCCGCGAGCGCTACTACTACGACGAGATTGGCTACACCAGCCGCATGGCCGAACTGCAAGCCGCCGTGCTATGCGCCAAGCTGACCCGCCTGGACGCCTGGAATGAACGCCGGGCCGAGATTGCCGAGCGCTACCAAGCCGCCCTGGCCGATAGCAGCTACGGCATCCCCTACATCCGCCCGAACAACGAGTGCACCTGGCACCAATACACGGTGCGGCACGATGACCGCGACGCGATTATGGCCGGGCTGAAGGAAGACGGGATTGACTCTGCCATTTACTACCCGGTGCCGCTGCACCTGCACGAACCCTATGCCCACTTCGGCGGTGGGGCCGGCAGCCTGCCGGTGACGGAGCGCGTGAGCAAGCAGTGCTTTAGCCTGCCGGTGGGGCATCACCTTTCGGATGAGCAAGCGGATTACGTGATCCAGCGGCTCCTGGCCCGCCAAAGCGTTACGGCCTAAATGAAGCTCCCCTACCCGGTCGTCCTGGCGAGTGCTTCCCCGCGCCGTCAGGATCTCCTGGGGCCGATTGTGGGCGAGTTTTCGGTACATCCCGCCGACCTCGATGAGGAAGCCCTGGGCGACCCCGACCCTTGGGTGACGGCGCAGCGCCTGGCGAGGGAGAAGGCTTCTGCCGTATTTGCCCAGCACCCGGATGCGCTGGTGATTGGTGCCGACACCGTGGTGGCGCTAGAGGGCGCCGAGGGATGGGTGCAATACGCCAAGCCGGTGGACGAGGCCGACGCATGCCGCATTTTAGGGACGCTGAGCGGCCAGACGCACGTGGTGGTGACGGGCGTGGCAATGCGCTGGCCCGGGGGCATGGCCGCCTTTACCGAGACGGCCCGCGTGACTTTCCGGACTCTCTCCGAGGCCGAGATCCAAGCCTACGTGGCGGGCGGCGAACCGATGGACAAGGCCGGTGCCTACGGCTACCAAGGCGGGGCCAAGGCGTTCATCGAGAGACTCGAAGGCGACATTAACACCGTTATCGGCCTCCCTACGGGGCGCCTGAAGCAGGACCTCAAGAACCTGTTTCGCTAGGCTTCTGCGGGTAGGGCCGGCAGATCGGGTCGCCAATCACGAGGTCCTTCCACTTAAGAATTGGGCTGGCCGCGTAGAACGATTCCGCGAGCGTGTAGCCGCGGGTGTAGCGGTCAAAGAGCACCTGCGGGTCGGCCATGGCAAAGGTGTAGGGCTCGCTGACGTACCCCTTCACGCCCGTGACCCCGCCCCGGATGAGGTCGGCAATCAACGACTGCCCGCCCTGCGCGGGGCCGAAAGTGCGGGCGCTGGTGCTGACAAAAGTTTCCGCAATGGCACCCGGTTTGAACTTGATTTGCCGGTAAACATCGGCGCGAAAGGCGCCATCGTTGCTCCCCCAACTGACGTAGCCCATCAGCGGCTGACCCGGGGCCGCGAAGGCGGGCTTTTCATCCAGTTCGGCCTGGAAACCCCGCCGATTGAGGTTGGCGACGGCCTCTGACATCCGGGTTTGCAGGCGGGCGTAGTCGTCCGTGTTGCGGTTGGCAGCCTGATCGAAAAGGAACGGTCCCTTGCCCGCTTCGGCCTTGAGTGAGCGATCCACTAAGGCCTTGGCATCGGCCACCGTCGGTCCGGTAAGGCGCGTGACGAGCCACATGGAGAACTTCTCGCTGTTAAACGGTTCATCGGCCTGGAAGTAGGGGTGGACCGCCCCGTTCACATTCTCCGCGTTGATCGTGGTGATCGGCTTGATCGGGGATGGCACCCCGGCCAGCATGGAATCCACCGAGGGCCCCCACTTATCGCCAATCCGGATGGGCACGCCCTGGGTGAGCACCACGAAGTCGGTGCGCCGCCCAAGTTGCTTGATCTTCTCCCGGACCGGAGTGGCGATCGCACGGTCGAACTCCTCGCGGGAGATCTCCTCCCCCGGCGGGCACGAGATGTTTATGACCGCATCGGCGGGAATGCCCCGCTTATCCATGTAGTAGGCCCCCACCGCCTGGCTATCCGGGCTCTTGGTGTTGATCACTACCACCACCCGGCGCGTGTCGGGGTTAGCGGAACGCGTGGCGGTCGTGGTGGACCGAGCGGGAGTGGGCTCGCTCGGCGCGGGGCTACAACCCCAACCGAGCCCTAACCCCACCAGCAAAAGCGCCTTGGCCATGTCCGGATTCAACAGTTAATCCGATTCCACAGTTTCCGCCGCACTGGGCCGGGCGCGCATTTTCGCCCAACTTCGCAGCAGAGCAATATCTTCGGCCATCATGCGGCTCAGCGGCACTTGGGCTGCCGCTTCGTCCAACAGGTCCTTCATCGTCAGTTCCCGCCCTTCATCAAAGGCGTGGTGCAAGCCCCCGATGACCACTTGCTCGATTTCCGCGCCGCTGAATCCGCGCGTAGCTTCGGCCAGATTTTTATGCTTAAACTTACTCCCTTTACGTCCTCGCTTCTCTAAGTGAATCTTGAAAATGAGGGCGCGGTCCTTGGCGGCAGGGAGGTCGATGAAGAACACTTCATCAAATCGTCCCTTTCGGAGAAGCTCAGGCGGCAGCGCCGTCACGTCGTTGGCCGTTGCCACCAAGAACACAGGCTTCGTTTTATCCTGCATCCACGTCAAAAAGGTGGAGAAAACGCGAGCCGTGGTGCCACTATCGCTCACTCCGCTGGAGCCCGTGCCCGCAAAGCCCTTTTCCAGCTCGTCAATCCACAAAACGCAGGGGGCCAAGCTCTCCGCAATCCGGATCGCCTTGCGCATATTTTCCTCACTTTGCCCAACCAAACCTCCAAAGATTCGGCCAACGTCCATCTTAAGAATGGGCAGGCGGTAGGCGTTGGCGATGGCCTTGGCGACCAAGGATTTCCCGCACCCTTGCACCCCCATCAGCAGTACCCCCTTGGGATACGGGATGCCGAAGTCGCGGGCGGCTTGGGTCAGGCTTCCCTTGCGTTTATCCAGCCACTCCTTCAGCAATTCCAGGCCGCCGACATCCTTCATGCCCTGCTGCACCGGATAGAACTCCAGAATCCCCGACTTGCGGACGATTTGCTTCTTCTCTTCTACGATCAGCGAGGGCGAAAGCCGCTTCTCAATGACCAAACTGCGGGCCAGGGCACTCTCAATTTCGTCGGCCGTAAGCCCCTGCGCCGCGTTCACAATCAGCTCGCGCTCATCCGGCTCTAGGTTCAAATCCACCTTGTCGTTGCCGGCCAGGCTGCTGATGATCGAATCTAGCTGCGCGTTGATGACCGTTGTGTCCGGCATCGGGAACTCGATCACCGTCACGTCCTTCTCCAGTTCTGGGGGCAGGGTCAGCATCGGGGAGGTGAGGATGAGCGTTTGCGCCCGGGTGCGCAGGCGGCCACTCAGGTCACGCAGCAACCGCACCACGCGGTTATCCCGCATGTAGGGGTGGAAGTCCTTAACCAAGAACACCGTGTATTCCGGGGCCTCGTGCATTTGGGCCAGCACCTCCAGTTCGGCGGGCAGATTGCCGGTTTTGCCCGTGCTCAGGCCGGGTTTCAGGCCCTGCGTCACGCTCCAGGTGTGCAAAGAGCGATTGAGCTTGGTGGCCAGTTCGGCCATGCCGCGTTCCACGCGGCGCTCTTCCCAGGTCGTGACCCAAACGATCGGGTACTTGGAGCGAATGAGGGTCTCGATCTCTTGAAAAGCGTCCATGGGCGTGGCGAAGGCTACCTAACCTCAGCTTACGCCTCCGCCCGCCCCGGGTTGCTTTAGGAGGACGAAGTGACCGAACCCAAGGCGATGGGCAGGGCTTCGAGGAAGCGGCTGACCTCGGCCGGCGTGCCAATGCTCACGCGGATGAACTCCGGCATCCCCACGCCGGTGCCCGGACGCACGATCACACCCTGGCGCAGTAAGGCTTCGTACACTGCCTTGGCATCCCCCACCTTCACGCAGGCGAAGTTGGCGTAGCTGGGCAGAACTTCCAGCCCCAGCCCGGCCGCCGCCGCGCTGATACGCGCCAGCCCTTCCTTGTTCACATCCTTGCTGCGTTGCAGGTGGTCGTGATCTTGCAATGCGGCAAGCGCCGCCACTTGGGCGAGCGAGTTCACGTTAAACGGCTCACGCGCCCGTTCCAGGGCGTCAATCAGCTCCGGCGCGGCCACCAGGTAGCCCAAGCGCAGACCCGCCAGCCCGTAAGCCTTGCTAAAGGTGCGCATCACCACCACGGGTCGGCCCTCGGCAATCAAGCTCAGGCCATCCGGGTAGCCCGGCACATCGGCGGCGTATTCGCGATAGGCTTCGTCCAGCACCAGCGCCGCCCCGGGGGGCATGCGGTCCAACAACCGCGTGACCGTCGCGTGGTCCACCAGGGTGCCGGTGGGGTTGTTGGGGTTAGCCACAAAGACGAGGCGGGTGTGGGCGTCGCAAGCCTCGGCCATGGCGTCCAGATTCAGTCGCCAATGTTCGTCCACCGCCACCTTAGTCAGTCGGACATCGGAGAGTTGGGCGGCGGCGTCGTAGCGCACAAAGGAGGGGTCGCCCACCACCACGTTGTCTTGCGGCTGGCCCAAAAACACCAAGCCCAAGAGGTGAATCAGCTCATCGCTCCCGTTGCCGAAGGCAAGCATATTGGGTTCCACGCCCAGGTGCCGCGCCAGGCCGTGCCGCAGCTCGTGCGCGGAGGCGTCCGGGTAGAGATGCATGTTGCGGGCCGCATCGGCCACGGCTTGTTGCGCCAAGGGCGAGGGGCCGAGCGGGTTCTCGTTGCTGGCCAGCTTCACCACGTCGGCCAGGCCGAGTTCGCGCTTGACCTCATCAATCGGGCGACCCGGCACGTAGGGCCGCATGCGCAACACGTTGGGTCGTAACCGAAAGCTCATGCATAGAATGGTGGCACACCCAGCAAGTAACGTTTAGGAATGGAGCGATCCCGCACTTTCTTCGTTTTGGCCCTGGGCATTGTCATCGGCGGTGGCCTCATGGGCACCCTCGCCCGCGCCGGGGGCGCGGCGGCTCAGAGCTCGGCCAGCGACCAGCAACTCAAGCGCATTGCGGACAGCCTGGAACGCATGGAGCGCAACGGCGTGACCGTGAAGATGGACAGCAGCAACAACAATGTGAAGATGAGCGGCACGATCACCGTCGAGCCGCCCAGCTTTGGCTTCCGGATTCGGAATGACTAATCAGCTCTCATCCAGGAACAAGGGGCGAGGGGCAACATCCCCTTCTCCCACCTGGATGGCCTGGCGGAGCATGGCCTCGGCGGCATCGGCATCCACCTCGCTCGCCGCGTGGATGGTGACGAGGGGCTCCCCGGCTTGCACCCGGGTGCCAACCGCCACGTGCACAGTAGCGCCCACGCTCGGGTCGATGGTGTCCTCTTTAGTGCGGCGGCCCGCGCCAAGATTGAGCACGGCATGCCCCACCCCGTGCGCCGAAACCTCCTCCACCGTGCCCGCTCGCTCGGCCACCATGGTGCGCTGCACTGGGGCCACCGCCCAGTCTTCGCCCTCAAAAACGGACCCATCGCCGCCTTGCTCGGCAAACCACTGGCGCATCACCTCCGCCGCGCGGCCACTGGCAATGGCCGCTGCCGGGTCGGCGTCAATGCCGGCCACGGCCAGGCTATCCCGCGCGAACTCCAGCAGCAGATCCCGGAATCGCGCCTCGGTCGGGCTCAATTCGGCACCCTGCACCACGCGGATGGCCTCCTTCACTTCCAGCGCGTTGCCCACGGCCGCCCCCAGGGGCTGGTCCATGTCCGTCACGCGCGCCACCACGCGCAGGCCCGCCGCTTCCCCGGTCTGCACCAGGCTATGGCGAAGGGTTTGGGCGGCCTGGAGGTCGCTCATAAAGGCGCCGCTACCGCACTTCACATCCAGCACCACGCACTCGGCCCCGGCGGCAATCTTCTTGCTGAGGATGCTGGCGGTGATGAGCGGGACATTGGCCACCGTGCCCGTCACATCGCGCAGGGCATAGAGCGCCTTGTCGGCGGGGGCCAGGCGGGGGGTTTGCCCGCTCAGGGCCAGGCCGGTGCGCCGGGCGAGGTCCAGCATGGCTTCGGGTTCCAAATCGGTACGGAAACCCGGCACCGCTTCCAGCTTGTCAATGGTGCCACCGGTCATCCCCAGGCCGCGCCCGGACATCTTCACCACCGTCATGCCGCAGGCCACCAGGATGGGCAGGAGGGCAATCGTGGTCTTATCGCCCACGCCGCCGGTGCTGTGCTTATCGAACCATGGATGCGGCAGGCCGGATCGGTCGAGCACTTCCCCGCTCTGCGCCATGGCGAGGGTGAGTTCGGCCGTCTCTTGGGTGTTCAGCGGGTTCAAGAAAGCCGCCATCAGCCACGCCGCGAGTTGGTAATCCGGCACCGAGCCATCCGCTGCGCCTTGGGCCACTGCCGCGAGGTCGCCAGGCAAAGAGGCCAGCCCATCGCGCCGGCGGGCAATGATTTCGACAAAGTTCATGCGAGGTCCGCCGCCGTGAAGACGTAGGGCGGGCGGTGCAGGCCGCGCTCGGTGATGATGCCGGTGATGAACTCGTGCGGGGTCACATCAAAGGCGGGGTTGAAAACCGGGCACCCCTCAGGGGCAATGCGCACGCCTTCAATCTCGGTGATCTCCTCCGCCGCGCGCTCCTCAATCGGGATATCGCGGCCGTGCAGAGTTTGGGGGTCAATCGTCGAACTCGGCGCGACCACGTAGAACGGCACGCCAAAGCGCTCCGCCGCCACCGCCAGCATAAAGGTGCCGATCTTGTTGGCGGTGTCGCCATTGGCGGCAATTCGGTCCGCCCCGACGAAAATCGCGTCGATCTCGCCCCGGGCCAGGATGCTGGTGGCGGCGCTATCCACGATCATTTGGAACGGGATGCCCTCTTCCATGAGCTCCCACGCCGTGAGGCGCAAACCCTGCATGCGGGGGCGGGTTTCGCAGGCGTAAACGTGGCGGATGCGCCCGTTTTCGTAGGCGGTGCGGATGACGCCCAAGGCCGTGCCCCACCCGCTGGTCGCAATGCCCCCGGTGTTGCAGATCGTCAGCACGTTGGCCGATTCGGGGAGGCAATCGAGCCCCCAGCGGCCCATCGCCTGGTTCATAGCGCGGTCCTCTTCCTCGATCGCGACGGCCTCTTGCAAGAGCGCCGGCGCATCCCACGGAACGCGAGCCATGCGATCCAGCGCCCAAAACAGGTTTACCGCCGTGGGGCGGCTCGCGCGGAGAAGCGCATCGGCGGCGGCCCGATCGTGGCCTCGCTGCGCGGCCAGCACCAAACCGTAAGCGGCGGCCATGCCAATCGCGGGGGCGCCCCGCACGGCCATATCCACAATCGCCTCGGCGACTTGCTCTACGGTTTCCAGCTGCAGCCACACCTCTTGGCCGGGCAAATGCCTTTGGTCCAGCAGAAGCAAGTGATCCGATTTCCACTCAAACGGCCGCAACATGTCCTCTGGGATACCGCGCGGGACCTCCCCGGGTGCGGGACGTAGAATAGAGAACCCATGAGCGTGGTGATTTACGAGCGGAACTTGATGTGGGGCGTGCGCCTGCGCAACGCGTTGGCGACCCTGGGGGTGCCCGTGTCCGTGCGCGACCACCACCAGCCCGAACCCGCCGTGGTGGCCATTGTCAACCTGGGCGATGCCCCGGAGGCCCTGGCGCCGCTCATCCAAGCTCTGAAGGCGCAGGGAACCTACGTGCTGGGCCACGCGGGGCACAAGGAGAAGCCCCTGCACAAGTTGGGTAACGAATGGGGCTGCCACTACGTGGCGACCAACAGCGAGATTGCCAACAAGCTGCCGAAGCTCTTGGCCCAGGTGCCGGCGCTGGCGATTTCCCTGCCCGCCGCAACGGAGTAAGATCAGAGCATGGACAAGGTCGTTGCGAGCGCCGCCGAGGCCCTGCAGGGCTACCTTTTTGACGGCATGACCATCATGGCCGGGGGCTTCGGGCTCTGCGGCATCCCCGAGCACCTGATTCTTGCGCTGCGCGATTCCGGCGTGAAGGACATCACGGTGGTGAGCAACAACTGCGGGGTGGACGACTTTGGCATGGGCCTGCTGCTGCAAACCCGCCAGATCAAAAAGATGATCAGCTCGTACGTGGGCGAAAACGCGGAGTTTGAGCGGCAGTTTTTGAGCGGCGAACTGGAGCTTGAGTTCAACCCGCAGGGCACGCTGGCCGAGCGGATCCGGGCCGGCGGTGCGGGCATTCCCGCGTTTTATGTGAAGACCGGGGTGGGCACGCTGGTGGCCGAAGGCAAGGAAACGCGCGAGTTCAACGGTGAAACCTACGTGATGGAAACCGCCCTGCGCGCGGACCTCTCGATTGTGAAGGCGCAGCGCGGCGACCGCTGGGGGAACCTGCAGTTCCGGCGCACGGCGCGCAACTTCAACCCGATGATGGCGACGGCGGGCAAGGTCTGCATCGCCGAGGTGGAAGAGTTGGTGGAGATCGGTCAGCTGGATGCGGACCAGATTCATACGCCCGGGGTGTTTGTGGACCGAATTCTGCGCGGCACGGCGTACGAGAAGCGGATCGAACGCCGCACGGTCACGGCCCGCAACGGCTGAGCCTTTGGCTCCGTTTCTTCATTGAGGCCGAGCCATCGGAAGGGCTGGAGCACAATTGATTCATCGCCATAGGGTCCAGCCTGAACTTGCATGAGTTTTCTTGAACTCGAATCGTCCGGTGGCATCTTCCTGGTCGGCCTCCTAGCCACGATTCTGGTGATGACGGGCATGGCCATTTTGGGCACGAAGATCGGCGTCTCACAGAGGGTTGGCTACTACTTTCGTGAGATGACGCACCTGGGCCACTTAAGTGCGCTTGTGTATTTTGCTGCCGTCCTCTTCTTCCCTTGGCAGTTTCCTTACCAGGCGTTACTGGCTTGCTTCGTCCTCGCGTATGGTCTCGTAAGAATCTCCCTCGACGATGCCAAGAACTGGAAACACGATAAGGAACAGTCCCTCATTCCCCACGATCAACTCGAAAAGCTCTCCGAGCGGGGACGCACCTGGCCCAATCGCATGTTCCTCTTTGGAACTGACCGCGAGAAGATCCAGCGAATCAATGTCCACCACCGCCAGCTTGAGGCTATTTCCAAGAGAATAGAAGACGAGTTCGTCTTCTATGAGGTTGAGCCAGGCAAGTGTTACTGCGAGTCGAGTGCCGGCCTCGCTGCAATGTCAACCCGGGCGATCGTCTGGAAGGATCGAGTTCTCTACGATCAACTGCGCCCTTACTTTTTGAAACGCCAACTCATTCCGGATGAAGGACTTGAGTTTTTGGAACAGCGCGGGAGTCCAGAACTCTTCAAAGAAGTCATGGCCGCGGCCGAGGAAGGCCGCGAACTTGCCCTCCTTTTCAGGTGCCAAGATGGCCGCTAATCGAAGCCCAACAACCCTCAGCGGCGCGAGCCGATGATATAGCGCCCATCCGGCCCTACCGCCACAATCGGCAGGGTCCGCGTGGTCTCAAAGAGCTCATAGGCGGGTTCAATCTCCCGCCAGAACGCGCGGTGCTCGGGGTGCCGTTCCATCAGGTCATCCCACGCGGCCGTCCCCGGTCGGGCCGGGAAGATATGCACCGGAATCTGCCGCTGCCCCGCCGTCCGCGCGCCGTCGGCCAGCACATAAATGAACTCAATCACGGGGTCCGTCATGGCCAGGCAGCCAATGCTCACCGCCCGCCCGTGGATAAAGATGTCGCTGCCCGGTCGGTCGCGATCGCTCCGCACCCGGTCGCTCTCGTTCGGATAGTTCAGCCCCAAAGACAAATGAAAGCTCGACTGCGGATTGAATCGGTCGATGTGATAAATCCCTTCGGGCACCTGCCGGTCGCCTTCGCGGCGCTTCGGCCCCGGACCGCCGCTGGCCGCCGCCACCGGGTAGGTCTTGATCAAAGCCAGCCCGCCCGGGCTATCCCCGGCCCAGAGTTCTAGCTCCCGCTCCGCCTTGAACGCGCGGAAGAACACAAACGCTGCCGGGGAGGAAACCCCCTTCGCGGCCAAGGCCTCCCGCACGTCGTCCCCCATGCGCTCTCGCGCCCGGGCCACGCGGTCCCCGGATTCGTGGTACTCAACGGGCGGGGTGGTGAGGGCATCAGACATGACGGCTTCGGAAGGCGCACTCGCAAGAGGTTCGGGAGCCGCGGCGCGGCACCCCGACCCCAGAACCGCCAGCGCGATTAGCGCGCCAGCCCCACTTCTTTCAAGAATGCGGTGGTGGTTTCCCAACTTCGCTTGTCCGCCTGCTCATTGTAGCTGGGGCCGCCAATGACCGTGAAGGGGTGGACGGCCAGGTTGTAAATCACCATGCGGTAGTCAGCCTTGGCCGCCGTCATCTCGGCGAGGAATCCCACCAGTTGATCCTTCGGCACCGCCGGGTCGTCAGCCGCGTGGTGCAGCATGATCTTGGTGCCGATGGTGCCCGCGGCGGGGATCGGGGCGCTCAGCCCGCCGTGGAACGAGACCACGGCCTTCACGTCCGCGCCCATGCGGGCCATCTCCAACACGGCCGTGCCACCGAAGCAGTAACCCATCGCCCCGATGCTATTGGCGTCCACATCGCCCCGGGCCTTCACGGCATCCACGGCGGCTTGCAGGCGCTTGCGAAACAGCGCGTTGTCACTGTAATACTTCCGCGCTTCAGCCCCGTTTTCGGCGGGCGTCGTCGGTCGCGCGCCGGCGTAGATGTCGGCCACCAGGGCGCCCATGCCCCACTGCTCGGCCACCATGCGGGCGCGGGTGAGTTCGTAACTGTCCGGGCCGTTCCAGTCGTGGACGATGATCATCACGGGCACGATGTTGCGGGTAGCGGGGCGAACAAAAATGCCTTTGCACTCCGCGCCGTCGGCGTCTTTGTAGGTCAGCGGAGTTTCAATCGGTGGCACCATGGCGAGGGCGGCGACAAACGGAAGAAGAGTCACAAAGGGTTCTACGCCCGGCTGGGGTAAGTTTTCGTCATGCCCCTCACCCGCGACGAACTGGCCAAGCGCGCCGCCCAAGAGCTCCGCGATGGATACTATGTGAACCTGGGGATCGGGATCCCGACCCTGGTGGCCAACTTCATCCCCGAGGGGGTGGAAGTGGTGCTGCAGAGCGAAAACGGGATGCTGGGCATGGGGCCGTTCCCGTTTGAAGGCGAAGAAGACCCCGACCTAATCAACGCGGGCAAGCAGACGATCACCGAGATTCCGGGCACGGCGTACTTCTCTAGCGCTGAGAGCTTCGCCATGATTCGCGGCGGCCACATTCAGCTCAGCATCCTGGGCGCGATGGAAGTGAGCGAAAAGGGCGACCTGGCCAACTGGATGATCCCCGGCAAGATGGTGAAAGGCATGGGCGGCGCCATGGATCTGGTGGCGGGCGTGCCGCGCGTGGTGGTGGTGATGGAGCACACCAACAAGGCCGGCGAAAGCAAGATTCTGCCGAAGTGCGACCTGCCCTTAACAGGCCAAGCCTGCGTGGATTTGATCATCACGGATTTGGCGGTGTTTGATGTGGCGCGGGGCCAGGGTCTGACCCTGATCGAACTCGCCGAGGGCGTAACAGAAGAGGAAGTGCGCAGCAAGACGGCCGCAAACTACACCGTATCGCCGAACCTCAAGACGATTTTCGCTTAAGGCTCAGGCCTGCGCGCGGCGCATCACCCACAGCAATGCGGGGGCGCCGAGAAGGGCGGTGACGATCCCGACCGGCACCTCGAGGCCGGGGCGAATGCGTTGCGCCAGCAGGTCGGCCAGCACCAGCAACGCGCCCCCATAAAGCGCGCCCCCCAGGATGCGCGTCCGTGCCCTTCCCCCTAGGGTCAGCGCCGCCAAATGCGGCCCCACCAAGCCGAGGAAGCCGATAATGCCAGCCGTACCCACCGCCGCCGCCGTTGCCAGCGCCGCCAGCAACAGCACAACCTGCCGATAGCGTCCGGCGGCCAAGCCGGTCGTGAGGGCGACATCATCGCCCAGGGCCATCACGTCCATCGGTCGCCCCAGAGCCAGCAGCCCGACCAGGCACCCCAGAGAGATCACCGCCAGCACCCCCACCCGCGCCCACTCGATGTTGGCGAGGCTTCCCAGTAGCCACATCAGGATTCGTCCGGCGTCCTGCCCCGCCAGGCTCAAATTCAGCGTGGTGAGGGCGCTCAATAAGGCCCCGATCACTACCCCGGCCACCAGCAGCCGCTCGGTGCGGCCCGCCGCCCGCCGCCCTACCAGCAGAAGGGCCAGCACCAGCGCCCCTACCCCTCCCGCCGTGGCCAGGCCCATGAGAACGAGACCCGACCAACCGAGGAGGATGCCGAGGGTGCCGGCCGCCGCCGCGCCCCCGCTGACGCCCAACACAAAGGGCTCGGCCAGGGGGTTGCGCAAAGTGACCTGCAGAGCCGCGCCCGCCGCCCCCAGTGCCATGCCCACCAGCAGGCCGGCCAGCCCCCGGGGCATGCGGATTTGCCAAAGAACCGTGGCCACCGTGTCATCGCCGATGCCGTTCGGACCCCGCTGGAGAGCCGCGAAAAACTCGGACGAAGTCATTGCCAATGACCCGCCCCAGGCCAGATGCAGACCCATGGCCAAGAGGGTGAAAAGCAGGAGTCCGGCCCAAGGGCTCAACCGTGCCGGACGGGGGTTCACGTGAGCAGGATACCGGTACAATCGGATTCGTGCCGACTCGTGCCCTGGCTCTCCGCACCGAATGTTTGGGTCCCTCTCCGACCCTCTCGATTTCCGCGCGCGCCAAGGCCATGAAAGCCTCCGGAATCGATGTCATCACCCTCAGCGTGGGTGAACCCGACTTCAATACGCCGGATCCGATCTGCGAGGCCGCCATTGCCGCCATTCGCAAGGGGCACACCAAGTACACGGCCAGCGCGGGCATCCCCGAGCTCCGCGCCGCCATTGCCGAGCACCTGCGCAGTTTCAACGGCATCGCCGCCGACCCCAGCGAGGTCATCGTCTCCTGCGGGGCTAAGCAGTCGGTCTATCAAACCCTGCAAGTCCTCATCAATCCGGGCGACGAGGTCATCCTCTTTGCGCCCTACTGGATGACGTATCGCGACCAGGTGAACCTGGCCGGGGGCACTGTGGTCGAAGTCGCCACCAGTGCCGCCAACGGTTTTGCGCCCTCAATTGATGACCTGCGCGCCGCTATTACCGACCGCACCCGCGCGATCATCGTCAATTCGCCCAGCAACCCCACCGGCGGCGTGTATTCGCGCCAGGTGATGAAGGAGATCGCGGCCGTGGCGCTGCGGCACGGCCTGTGGGTGATCAGCGACGAGATTTACGAGCACCTGATCTACGAGGGCGAGCGCACCAGCATGGCTGCGCTGGGCAAGGAGATCGCCGAGCAGACCATCACCATCAGCGGCTTTAGCAAGACGTACAGCATGACGGGGTGGCGCGTGGGCTACGCCCATGCCCCCAAGCCGGTGGCCACCGCTCTTTCCAACTTGCAAGACCAAGTGACCAGCAACCCCACGTCTTTTGCGCAGTACGGGGCCCTGCAGGCTCTGCAAACGCCGGCCGAGGAGATTGCCGCTATGCGCGAATCCTTCCGCGTGCGCCGCGACCTGATGGTGAAGGCACTGCGGCAGATCCCGGGCGTCTCGGTGGATGTTCCGGCGGGAGCCTTCTACGCGTTCCCCGATTTCAGTGCGTTCCTCTCGGAATCGTGCGACGACGTGCAATTGGTCAACAAATTGCTGGAAGAAGCCGGTGTGGCCACCGTTCCGGGTTCCGTTTTCTCCGGGCCGGGGCATATCCGCCTCAGCTACGCTGTGTCGCCCGATGAAATTGAACGGGGCGTGGCACGGATTGGCGAGGCCCTGACGCGATAAGTAACATGATTCCGAAGCCCATCCCCCTCAAGGACGAAAACCTCTTCCGCTTGGCGATGCGCCACACCAGCGCCACCAAGGACCCGGTGGGCGACAGTTACGAGCGGCTGGAATACCTGGGCGATGCGGTTTTGAGCCTGGTGGTGGCGGAGTATCTCTACGAACATCACCCAGATTGGGATCAGGGCTTTATGAGCAAAGCACGGAGCAGTGCCGTGCAAGAGGTCACGCTGTGCGAGATCGCCAAGAAACTCAAGCTCGACGAGTTCCTGGAATTGAGTGTGGGTGAAGAAATGACAGGGGGACGACAACGCCCCTCCGTGCTTTGCGATATCTTTGAAGCTGTTATCGGAGCGATCTATCTGGAATCGGGGATGGAGAAGGCCCGATGGTTTGTGCTGGAACAACTGCACGGCTTCCTTCTTCAAATTGGGCAAGGAGATGTAAACCCCCACGACTTCAAGTCGAAGCTCCAAGAGAGTGCCCAGGCGATCTGGCGCATCAGCCCGAACTATCGGGTAGCGCGAGAATCCGGGGCGCACCACGAGCGGAGATTTGTTGTTCAGGTACTCTTTGACGACGAAATCATTGGCGAAGGCACCGGACGAACCAAGAAGGAGGCTGAGCAAGCCGCCGCTCGGGAAGCCTTGGAAGCCATCGAACGAACTCAACGAGCCCGCGAAGTAGCCAAGCAAATTCACCAGGTTGCCCGGGAATTCTGACTTTAAATGGGCCGCATGTTGTCTAGTTGTTTGAGGTTTCTAGCATTTCTGGCACGGATATTGTTCACAATCAGTTGTGTCAGCGTGTGCGGGTTTTGCGGCTTGCCTCGCTCAGGTTAGGAGAATCATTAAAAAATGACGTTGACGAACAAAACCGTTCTGGTGGGCATTGTGGGTTTGGCTTTGGCCAGCACGGCGATGGCTCGCACCGAACCGAATTCGTTCTTGAACCGCCCCGCCAACAGCCACCCGGCGTTGATGAAGCAGTTGGCCGAGGACGAGCAAGTCATGGACCGCTTTATGCGGCACTTCGGCATGACACGTCAAGAGGTGTTGGCCATGGCCAGCAACCTGCAGATGGCCCGCCTGCCGCAGGATGGCGTCTACCTGGTTTACAACGTGAGCCCGCAAGAAGAAATCCGAGCCCGCGTGATGTTCTACAAGAAGGGCACGCTGGTGTGGGTGGACTCGATGGGTCGCCCCCTCCTGAAGGTGAGCTGCGCCAACCCGATGGTGCGTGGCACCGATGACGGCTCCAATCCGCTCACGGCCACCATTGCGCCGACCCCGACGGAAGTCGTGCGACCGCTCTCCGGTGAACTCGGCGAAACGATCTACATGACGAACGATGCCGACGTGGTGCTGCCAGGCGTACCGGAAGCCTCGCCGATGGAGTTCATGTCGATGGCCCCCGAAGCTCCGGGTCTCGTGCGATCTTCGAGCAGTTTTGGCTTCCTTTCCTTGATTCCGTTGGCCGGTGGCTTCATCTCGAGCCGCAACAATCGCGGTGGCGAGAACCCGGTGCCGGAACCGACCACGATGATCGTGATGGGTGGGGCGCTGGCCGCCGCTGCCATGCGACGCCGCCGCACCGCCAAGTAAAACAAGCGACTATCCTAACCTGGCCCCGCGCTTTCCTCTACGGAGAGCGCGGGGTTTTTCTTTATCGGCCCTAGGAGATGGTGATGAGTATGGGCGAGGGCTCGGCGTTCAGGCACTCGTGCCCCTCGGTGGTGGCGCTCACGATGTTCTCGATGCGCACGCCGAGTTCGAGCGGCAGATAGATCCCTGGCTCCACGCTGAAGCAGTCTCCCGGCATCAGCACATCCCCGCTCCCGGGGCCAATTTCGGGGGCTTCGTGCACTCGACGGCCGATGCCGTGCCCGGTGCGGTGGTTAAAAAATTTCCCGAACCCCGCATCCTCAATCACCTGGCGCGTGGCGTGGTCCACGTGGCCACCGGTCACCCCGGCGCGGATGGCATTTCGCCCCGCCATGTGGGCGCGATACACCACGTCGTAAACTTCGCGGGCGCGGTCGCTCACCTCTTGCACGCCAATGGTGCGGGTGATGTCAGCCTGATAGCCCTCAACTTCGCAGCCAAAGTCGATGACCACCACGTCACCTTTGGTGAGCGGACGGTCGTCGTTCTGGTGGTGCGGTTCGGCCCCAGCGGGACCGGCGGCCACCTGGCAAAAGGTGGGCTTCCCTCCCCGGGCGGCCACCATGCCTTGTAGGGTCGCTTGGACTTCTAGTTCGGTTTGCCCCGCCCGGATAACGGTCAGGAGTTCAGCAAAGGCGTCGTCCACAATCTTGCCCGCCGCCCGCAGCTTGGCAAGTTCATCGGGAGCCTTAGCCCGCATCACGTAGTCCACCACATCGCTGGCCAAACTGAAGTGGCAACCCGGGCACTCGTGCTGCAGCGCGAGCAGGTGCTTGGCCCAGTACTCATCATCCACGGCCACGCGCAGGGCGCTTCGCTTGGCCAGCAGCCCGTGGAGAAGAGCGTACGGGTTCTCGCCATCGCGCCAGGGGTGGATGTCCTCGATACCGTGGCGGCGGGCCTGGTTCTCGGTCAGGGCCGGACACACCAGGACGGGAGTGCCCTCGCGGAACACGGTGAGGCTGAGGAAACGCTCGTAGGTGCCCTCTGCAAATCCGGTGAGGTAGTCCACCTTCACGGGCGAAGTGAGGGCGACGGCATCCACCCCCACTTCCGCCATTCGAGCCTGCACGCGGGCCAATCGATCCTGATTCATGCCGCCCTCATTATGGGCGAGGGCGGCCGGCGCGTGTCGACTAGAACCCGGGGTTCACCGGTAGCCCGGCCTTGCGGGCAAAGGCCGGCAGGTGCCGATCCTTGGAATCCGCTCGCAGCTTGCTGAACAAGCGGTTCGTGGCCTCAGGATAACCTTGCGTCAAGAAACCATCGTACAACTTGATGTTATCCACTTCGGCTTGGTAGGCGTCCTTGTACATCTCATTGAGGGTCGCGGGCATTTCCAATCGGCGATACCAGTCGGTCTTGGCTTCCTTTTCTTGGAGAGCGAAAGGGTTGGCGGTGGGCTTGTGACCGATCTGCTCCATGCGCTGGATGACCATCTGTGCGTGTTGGCGTTCCGCCCGGACGATGTTGCGGAAGGGCATGGTGTTGGCCCCCAACGGTCCAGAACGGCTTCGTAGGTGCTGGTGGCCCGGTACTCGTCCAGCAAGGCGAGGTCGAGGGCTTGAGTTTCGGTCAAGGGAGGTGCGAGGGCGAGGAGAGCAAGAGTCAGTGTCATGACTCTAGAGGGGTGGCGGGGGCGGAATCGGTTCAAGGGGTCCCAGCCCGCCCGGGGCTGGCGGTGCGCGGGGTATAGTTTGAGATCGAGTTGCCGGATCGTCTAATGGCAGGACAGCGGTTTTTGGTGCCGCACGTCTAGGTTCGAATCCTAGTCCGGCAGCCATTCTCTCCCCCTCCCCGATTTGGGCTATGCTACGCCTGAGGCCAGCACGCCATGGGTTTTCTCAAGCGCCTATTCCCGGGTAAGAACCGCACCCACTACCTCTCCAATGAGGAGATTGACGCCATTACCGGTCACTTCGCCAAGCATGTGGGGCCGGTGCGAGACATGGTGCTTCACGAGATCGTCTCGGACGCCCTGCACATTGACCTCCACGTGATCCCCGACGTGCCGGGCCACGACTGCGCGGTGGTTTTCACCACCGGAATGAGCGCCCTGCCCATGCCCCGGATTGAGCCCGAATGGCAGTTTGCCGAGCTCTTTGTGGTGCTGCCGAAAGAGTGGGTAGTGGGCAACAATCTGCAAACCGACGAAGGCTACTGGCCACTGGGCTTCATGAAGACCATGGCCCGCATGCCGATCTACAACAAGATTCCGGTTTATCCCGGCATCAGCATCCCCAACGGCGACCCGGCGGAGGAGTTCCCGGGTACGCAATTCACCGGTATGTTGCTGGATCGCGGCGACCTCTTCGGCCCGGATTTCGGCCGCGCGGAACTGGGGGGTAAGACGATCAACTTCTACGGCATGATGCCGATGCTGCGCAAGGAAATGGATTGGAAAGCCAATCAGGAGTCCCCCGCGATTTACTTCGCCGCTCTCATGCAACTGGGCGTCACGGAGCGAGAGCGGCTTTTGATTGACGTGAACCGCGCCTGCTTCTTCGATCGAATCCGCGACAACCAACCGAATGCCTGAAGATATCCTGCTCACGCTCCAAAGTCGATTCCGCGCTCAAGAAGCTTGGCACCCGGACATCGCCTGGGAGGAAGTGGAGGCAAGGCTCCGGGCAACGCGCAACACCTCCGGGCACTCGAAGCCATGGAAGCGAGTGGGGGTGAGCCCTGTGTGCTGGGAACTGAGGCCGGCCGCATCCTCATCGCGGACGGATCCACCGAAAGCCCGGCCGGCCGCCGGAGCCTTTGCTATGACCACGCCGCGTGGGAAGCCCGCAAGGCCAACCGCCCGGCTGGAAACGCGCTCAGCATGGCCGAAAACATGGGCGTGCGGCTGATGACCGAAGCGGAATACTTCCGACTGCAGGCCCTGCGCCCGGTGGACCTTAAAACCTCCAGCTGGTTGGCGACGGAACCCGAAGTCCGACAGAAGGGTGGTGCGATTTTTGGCGACCACCGCTTTGGCCGGACCTTCATCTACCACAACGGTGCGGACTCGTATTACGCCGCCCGCGGATTCCGGTCGGTCCTCGAAATCTAGATCAATCCTCGTTGGACTTGATGATCGGGCGCCGCTTGCGCTTGCGCTGGGCGTGCTCCGACCGCGTGCGCAACACCAGGTGCTCCGGGTTGATGCACAACGGATTGGCGCACTCGCGCGTCACGCACATGCCCTCGGGTATCGCCCCGACATAGGCCATGTATGACGCCCGCGCCACCGAAATCCGCTTGAGATCGTTCGATTCGATCGGATCGAAAGTCTTGATCAGGCCCTCGCGATGCGGACGCCCCTGACGCCCGGGAGCGGAGAGACGGCCGGTCCACACCCAGCAGTCTGTCTCTTCATCCCATTTCACTTTTGCTTCAATACGCTCGCGCAGACGTTGCAATCTCGTCTCAACACTCGAGCGCTTCGGACCCCGTTTACCACGGGGGTCGATAGTTCCCACTCGATTATCTTAGAAGAAACTCATGACAAATTGCTCCCTTCCGGGCACGAAAATGCCTTCTTTCGTTGCACTTTTAGGGTCAATCTCGCGCGGATTACCGGGGCGGTTACCCGCGAGGATTATTCTGAACCCAGATTCCGCGCGATCCACCCCTGCGTGACCATGAGATCACCGGGGGTGAGACCATGCCCCGCATCAAACCGCGCGAACTCCACCTCGGCCCCATCGCGCCGGAGAGAGGCTTCGAGTTCAATGGCCCCTTCGATCGGCAGAATCGGATCGAACTCACCGGACGTGAGAAGCACCGGCCGTGCAATGGGCTGGGGCACCTTCGCCAACGGGTCGATGAGCATGGCCCGCCACAGCACTGCTCCGGCGAAGAGATCCGGTCGCAACCGCAGGAGCTGGGTAGCAATGTTCGCCCCGTTGCTATAGCCCAACATGGCCCAGGGGCCGGGCAGTTCATGCTGGATTTCTTCGATCCACTCGATAAGCTCGGCAGCGCGAAAGTGGTAGTCCGCGAGGTTGAATCCGCCTTGCGGATACCGCTCGAACCACCGGGCCATGCCGTTCTCCAGCACCCGCCCCCGGGGGCTGATGATGGGGGCCGTGGGCACAAGTTCGCGGGCCACCGGCACCAGGTCGTGCTCGTCCGCACCCGTCCCGTGCAGCAGGAGCCAGGGGGTGCCGGTGCCAGGCAGCATCACGTGCGGCCAGCTCACGGCAGGGTCACCCCGTGCGGCGTTCGGATCTTGGGCAGGCGCAGCTCGATCTGCGGGCGGCGCTCTTCCAGCCACGGCGGCAGCACCAGCTTGTGGGCCAGGGCATCCGGGGCTTCGTCCACCGTCCAGCCCGGGCCGTCGGTGGCGATTTCATAAAGCACGCTCCCCGGCGACCGGAAGTACACACTCTTGAAGTAGAAGCGATCGATCGGCTCGGTGGGCTGCAGACCGAAAGCGAGGGCTTCGTTGCGGGCCAGGAGTTCTTGCTCGGCGTCCGCGACGCGGAAAGCGATGTGGTGCACCGCCCCGGGGCCGGTCTTGGTGGCTTCCAGGTTCGGCGTAGTGAGGTCAATCAGCTGGTGCGGGCGACCCTCTTGCACGGCCAGCCGCACGCGCCCGTCCTCTTCGCCCACGCGGCGGCAACCCCACCGTTCGGTGAGGAACGCTTCGGGCTGGGGCAGGTTCTTCAGCCACTCTGTGGCACTGTGGAAGCCCAGCAATGCGTACTCGGCGGGCACATCGGAGACGTGCGGCACAAATCGCGGGTCCGGCGCGCTTTCGATCAGCTCAATGTTGAGTCCGTCGGGGTCGGTGAGGTGGAGGACACTTTCGCCAAAACGAACCGAACGCATGGTCGGCACTTCGGCTTTGATCAGCCGCTCTTCCCAATAGGCTAGCGACCCGGGGCGCACGGTGAATGCCATGGCGCCGACCGCGAAGATGCCATTGCGGCCGTGGAACGCCTGCGGCCACGGGAAGAACGTGAGGATGCTGCCCGGCGTGCCCGCGCCGTCGCCGTAATAGAGGTGGTAAGTGCCGGGGTCGTCTTGGTTGACGGTGACCTTAACCAGCCGGAGCCCCAGGAGGCCCGCGTAGAAGTCTACGTTGCACTGCGGGTCGCCGCTCATGGCGGTGATGTGGTGGATACCAAGAATGCTCATGCTTTGTTTAACTCTCCATGCTTGCAGATAGTTGCATCCGCAACTATCATCGTGACTATGGGCCTGTGCGACTCACAATGACACAATATCTGCATGTCTTACGCGCCGGGTTCGGAAACCATTGGCATCATTGGCTATGGCAACCAAGGACGTCCCCATGCCCTAAACCTGCGCGACAGCGGCCGGGACGTGGTGGTGGGCCTGCGCGAAGGTAGCCCGAGTGCGGAACGCGTGCGAGAAGACGGGCTGCGCGCGGTGAGCCTGGAAGAAGCGGCGCGATGCGATGTGGTGGCGCTGCTGCTACCCGATGAGCGCATAGGCGAGGTGTGGCGTGACTATGTGGCCCCGGTGGCGCGAGACGGGCAGATGCTGATGTTTGCCCACGGCTTTGCCATCCACTTTGGGTTGATTCAGCCCCTGGCGGGGATGGATGTGGCGCTGGTTTCACCAAAAGGTGCAGGCAAATGGGTGCGGGCGATGTACGAAGCGGGGAGCGGACTGCCCGCGCTCGTGGCCGTGCACCAGGACGCCACGGGGCAGGCTCTGGAACGTGCGATGAGCTACGCCGAAGGCATTGGGGCGACCCGGGTCGGGACGCGCACAACCACCTTCCGGGCCGAGACCATCACCGATCTATTTGGCGAACAAGCCGTGCTGTGCGGCGGGATCCCGGCTCTGATCCAAGCCGGATACGAGACGTTGGTGGATGCCGGCTACGAACCCGAAGACGCTTACTTAGAGTGCGTCTACGAAGCCAAGCTCATTGTGGATTTGATGCTGGCGCAAGGGCTAGCCGGGATGCGGCAGGCCATCTCCCCCACCGCCGCCTACGGCGGTCAGCGGGCATTTCACCGTTTGGTGAATGAGGAGACTCGGGCCGAAATGAAGCGACTTCTCAACGAGATCGAAGACGGCTCCTTCGCCCAGGAATGGGTGGCAGCCGCCCCGGCGGGCGTGCCCGTGCCCCCGGGGGCAGAACCCCTGGATGCCGCCCGCGCGAGCCTGATGCAAGAGTGGCCGGAATGGCGCCCGATGGGCGCCCCTACCAGCGCACCCCGGCCGTAAGCAGCGGTCGCTGATCCGTCCGGAACGGAGAGGCCGGCAGCCCTGCGCCATTGAAGAGCGTGGCCTCAGGAATGGCCGTCCAGCCGTAGCGCACTTCGGTCGGGCGTTGTACCCCGGATGCCGCGAGCACCACCGATTCCCCTTCAATGCGCGCGGTGGCGTCCTTGAACTCGCCGCCGGCTTCGGCAATTTGGAAGCCCGTCAATCCCTTCGGCCCGGCCTTCAGCCCTTGGGCATGGGCAAAGTGCACTCGCACCGCGCCTGCCATCGTTTCCACCTTTTGGTAAAGCGGACCAGAGTACGCCACGCCCATGCCGTAGTCCTTGGCCAGCGCCCACGCCGCCAGGCGCCGCCCCACGTTGAACTTGTCACGTGGGTGAATGTCCGCGAGGTTATCCACCAGGTCGGTAGTCACCACCATGCCTGTCTTCGGCACCGAGAGCGCCAAGCGTTGCGCCTCGCGAAGCTCGGCCGACTTCGCACTGCCATCGTAGTTGTGGGGCGCAATCTGGACGAAGTAGAACGACATGTCGTCGTTCTTCCACCACCGTCGCCAGTCCTCAATCATGAGCGGGAACGACATCTGGTACTGCTCCGCTCGCCCCACATTGCTCTCGCCCTGATACCACAAGAAGCCCCGCGCACTGAACGGCAACACCGGCTGGATCATCGCGTTATAGAGCGTGGAACCCCGCCAGTTGCCGTTGCCATCCAGCGGCATTTGACCATTCGGTGAAAGCTTGCTCATTACCGCCGAGGGGCTCGTCCAGCGCTCCACTTCGGTGCCGCCGTAGCTGGTGGTGATGAGCCCCACCGGGACGCCAAGTTCCTCTTGCAAACGCCGCCCGAACCAATAGGCTACGGCCGACCACTCGGCCATGCCAGCGCCCCCCGCGGCCTCCCACGGCCGATCTACATCCGCCACCGGCACATTGCTGTGCCGTAGCGGCACAAAGTAGCGGCGCAACATGGGATTGTTGCCCTGCACCTCGGCCATGTTTCCACCCGGCCGACCGCCATCACACTGGGCCAGAGTCCACTGCATGTTGCTTTGGCCACTGCAGATCCAGACCTCGCCGAGATACACCTCGCGTTGTAGGGTCTTCCCCGCTTGGGTCACCGTCAGCTTGAAAGGTCCGCCCGCCTTGCCGGTCGGCACCTTGGTCATCCAATAGCCGCTTGCGCCCGCCCGCGCCGTGGCCCGGGCACCCTCGGCCCAGCTTCCCTGTACTTCCACCGTCGTCCCCGGCGGCGCCCAGCCCCACACGGCCGAACGCGTTTGCTGCTGCAGCACTGCACCATCGGAGAAGAGAGAAGAGAGTTTCAGCTCGGTGGCTTGCACCGCAGCGAGGGAGGCAAGGAGAAGCGCCGTCACGCTAGCCCTTCTACCTCAGCCCTGCGCCAAAACGCGAAACTTAATCGCGATCGAGGCTATCCAGGTGGGTGGTTTCGATCCGCCGAATCTGGCGGACGGCGGAGCGCATGACAATGCTTTCCGTCTTGGCAAATCCTCGGCCGTAACGCACGCCCTTGAGCAGGTCACCGGTGGTGATGCCCGTGGCGGCAAATACCACGCTGCCCCGTGCCATGTCTTCCGTCACCAGCACCCGGTCGGGGTCGCCGTTCATCATGGTGCTGGCCCGCTCGCGGTCTTCCTCACTGCGGAACTTGAGCCGAGCCTGCATGTCGCCGCCGACGCACAACACGGCAGCGGCCGTGATGACGCCTTCCGGAGCACCACCGATGCCCATCAGGCCGTCAATGCCGCTGTCTTGGTCCAGCGCGGCAATGGCCACCGAAAGGTCACCATCCGGCACCAATTGCACGCGGCAACCGGTTTCGCGGAGTTCGCTGATGAGCGCCTCGTGCCGGGGACGATCGAGGCAGCCGATGATGAGTTCTTCGACATCCTTGCCCAGCGCCTTGGCCATCAAGCGCACGTTGACGCGCGGGGGCAGGGTGATATCGACAATGCCTTTGCATTCGGCGCCGACCACGAGCTTTTCCATGTAGGTGTCGGGGGCGTGCATCAGCCAGCCTTCGCCTTCGGCGGCGGCGGCCAGAACGCTGATGGAGTTCGGCGTGCCGTTGGCGCACAGGTTGGTGCCTTCCAGCGGGTCCACGGCGATCTGAATCTTGGGGCCGCCCCGGCCGAGCTTTTCGCCGATGTAGAGCATGGGGGCTTCGTCACGCTCGCCTTCGCCGATGACGATGGTGGCGTCAATCGGCATGCTGTCCATGGCCCGGCGCATGGCGTCGCAGCTGGCCTGGTCGGCTTCGTCTCTCATGCCCTTGCCCACCCACTTGGCGGCGGCGAGAGCGGCGGCTTCGGTCAGGCGGAGAAAGTCGCTACTGCTGTAGCCGTCCGTGGGCACCGAAGCATCGTTGGTTCGAGGCATGGTGGAGAGGATACCGGCACGTCCCATGCCAACTTGCCCGGATTTTGTTTCCTTGACCTAAGTCCCGTGACTCATGGCGCCAATACTGAGGGGTATTATCGTGTCTCGCGTTGCCGCATAGCTCAGCAGGTAGAGCAGCTGACTGTTAATCAGCGGGTCGTAGGTTCGAGTCCTACTGCGGCAGCCACTTTTTAGGTTCAAATCCACCGAACTCCATACACTGTTGCCATCTACTGGGAGTAGAAGTGGGAGTAATCGGAACTCCGGGTTGCGGTTCACGAATCTGCCTGAACTCCCAGAATCTTCGCCCTACGCTTAGCATCGTTGTGGAACTCGGTTCGGCAAAGATTGCCGCAGAAGCGGGTATTGGACTTACGAGTGGGTTCAAGAACTCCCTCGCAGTTCTGGCACCTTCTGTCCAGAAGTTCATTCCCTTGCCACCGAAACACGAGGCGCGTGTAAAGCGCGCCCAGCAACGTCCCCGGGCGAATCACCGGAAGAAAGCCAGAGCGCGGCTCAATGTGGACGTAGGTCTCGTTGTTCAGCCGATGATTTACGATTTGGGTTACGGCTTCCTTGTAGTCGGAAGGCTCCTTGATGACGTGGGCGATATCATCCTCCAGGACAGGCACAATCCCGGCGTAAAGCATCGGCATCGCCCTCAGGTCCGATATCGGCTTGATGAGCGGCAAGAGTGGGCGGGCCTTTTCAATGCAAGGCTTCAGCCTGTCGCCAAGCCGCTCATACCTTGTGCCCTCAGCAGCCGCACTTGCAATTGTGTCCCCAACGAGCATCACCACCCGAAGAAGTGCCGACTCCACCCGCCAAAGGTGGAGCGGCTCGAAGGGTGGGTCGAAACCGTTCCATGCGCTGAGGAGCCCCCACTTTCTGGCGAAAACCAGAATCGCTTCATCACCTTCTCCGTGCAGTCGGCTGAACTTGTCGACCGGTAGTCGCCTGGTGTTGACCAATTCGATCTGCTCTTCTTCGGGTGTGAGGTAGAGGCACCGGATTGTCGGTTCCTTGTGTTCCCGAAGCACTGCGGTTAACCCGAGCGTTCGCTTGGTCAGGTGCTGGAAGTCGCTGAACGGCTGATCCTGGATGCAGATTGAAGAGGCCGAGAAATGCCGGGTCAGCATTCCGATGCGGTTCTCGTAGTTGGTTCCGACCGGATCCGAGCTTACACGGTTCATAAACGGTACGACGAGTTTATCATCATCTTAGCGGTGGAAACTAGCCCCTAACCATGCTTAATGGTAATAACCTCAACCTCGAAAACATGCCCGCATTCCTCACCGTCCGCGAAGTTTGCCAAGTCCTTCGCGTGCAGAGGAGCAAGTGCTACGAGATCATGCGGTCCGGGCAATTGGAATACATCCAAGTCGGTCCACGGAGTAGGCGGATCTCAGCACTGGCACTCCTTCGGTTCATCGAGGAGGCCCAGTCGTGATGGGTCAGGGAACGATGAGCCCCGTTCTCACGCCAGAACATCGGCGGGAGCTTGAAGAGGGGTCAGGCATCGCATCCGAAGTAATCACGTCGCGTGGGTATCGCTCGGTCCGCACCCTTCAAGAGTTCCGAGAACTCGGATTGGAGGGCTTGCCGTCCCGCGTCCCAGGGCTCCTCATCCCCATTGTTGGGGTGGGGAGAGAGGCTGCGCAATATCAATTCAAGCCAGACCATCCTCGGACGAACGACGGAGGCAAAGTCATCAAGTACGAGTCCCCGTCGAAGCGCCGCGTTGGACTCGATCTGCATGCGTTCCGGTTAAATCCGGAGTGGGCCGAGGCAATTGACGTGCCCCTTTGGATTACGGAAGGGGTGAAGAAGGTTGACTGCGGGCTGTCCCGTGGCCTTTGTGTGGTCGGAGTTCAGGGTGTTTGGAACTGGCAAAAGGGGCGTGTCGCTAGCCCGGAATGGGGCACGTTCCGATTGGAAGGCCGGGAGGTTCGAATCGTGTTCGACTCTGATGCCGCAACGAACCGGCAGGTACGGCAAGCAGAGGAGTCAATGGCCGAATTCCTGCGCGAGCAGGGCGCACGGGTGAAGATCATCCGACTCCCATGTGGCACCAATGGGAAGGTCGGGCTCGACGACTACTTCGTACAGGGTGGTTCCGTCCAAGGGCTTGAGGACTTCGCTGTTGGCGTGGAGGATGCCTCGCGGGTTTCATTGGTTCGCCTTTGCGAACTCCAAATCCGAACAGACTTCGATTGGCTTGTAGACGGGCTCATCCCAGCCGGAGATTTGACGGTCATCTCGGCAAAGCCAAAGGTCGGCAAGTCAACGCTAGCCCGGGCAATGTGCGGGGCCGTTTCACTTGGCTCGGAGTTTCTTGGCCGAAGCTGCAAGCAAGGGGCCGTAGCGTACTTGGCCTATGAGGACCAAGTGGCCGCCATTCGGTCCCACTTTGAGTCGTTGCACGCACCCGACGTCCTAGCGCTCCCCGACCCCGGACAAAAGTGCGAGGCTACGTGGTTGTCGAGCCAGATCGAGCGCCACCAATTACGACTCGTCGTCATTGACACCCTGTTTCGCGGCATCGCAATCCGAGACGGGAACGACTATGCTGGAGTCGTCAGGGCCTTGGACCCCATCCAGAACCTTGCCCGAGAAACGGGATGCGGCATTGTTGTGACGCACCACGACCGGAAAGGCGATGGCAGTGACGCAGGCGACAGCACCTTGGGCTCTCAGGGCATCTTCGGGACGGCATCCACCCTCATCTCGCTTCAGCGCGACTCCGCAAGCAACCGTCGCACGATCCGCTCCGTGCAACGATACGGAACTGATATTGAGCCAACAGAGCTTATCTTCGACGGCAGCTACCCGCGGCTTGGTCGCTCTCGCGCCGAATCCCAGGTTCAGGATGACATGAGCGCACTCATTGCCTTCGTGCAGGAGAATCCAGACTCGGGTCGCGAGGACCTGTTAGCGGCCAACGTGGTGGCCAAGTCACGATTAACCAAGGTCATTGACGCCGCCATTGGCGAGGGGCTCATTATCAAGACCATGAGTAGCGCTAGGGGCAATCCGTACACCCTGCGCGTGCCTGCTTGAACCCGCAGTGTCTTCCTCTTCCTCCCTTTCCTATATAGGTGCGGGAGGAAGACGAAGTGAGTAATGAGGATGACCGAAGGCGCAATGTCTACCCAGAAGTGCACCCGCCAGATTTCTTAGCGCCTCAGGGCCTCCAATTGGGCATCAACGAGATCCCAGCGATTCTCAAAAGGCAACAAGACTTCGAGCTTTATGGCCGTATGAAGTGAATCGGGCTTCCGTGGCCGCACTCCCCCAGTCCGATCAATCCAACTCCTGAAGTAGGTGACGATAGCCGTGAAGAACTCGCGCTCAGTGAGGACGAAGAAGCGGTCAGCCCCCCCGTTCTTTCCCAACGATACGTAGACCCGAATCAAGTCCGGATACTTGGGAGTCAGGGTTTCGCCCAATATCAGCCGCTTTCCGTCCTTCTTGACAACCACATACTTCGTGAGGGCACCCGTGATCCATTGAGAGCCGCTTGAGGTCTTGACCTGGATGGGGAGGCAGTTAAGCTTGTCATCCACAACCAGAACGTCAAATCCAGGAACGTTCCCCGCGAACGGTGTGGCAATGAGGCCGCGCTTGCCAAGGACGGCACACACGGCGTACTCGCCGACCTGCCCAACCACCATGTTTGCACGCCCAGATCGCATGCCGAGATTCTACCGATGCAATACCGAGGCTTGGCTTCAGCCATTACGGCCACCCGGCAAGAAGAAGTTCGCCGGCCACAGGTAAGACGGCCATTATGCCAGGGAGTTGATGTGATAGTTCACCGTCACCGAACGGTTCGGAGAATTGAGGCGTCTAGTAAAACATGCTTATTAGCGGGACAAAATGAACCAAGAATGGCATAATAGAGCTATGAGCAAGCTGAAGACCAAGGAGCATTCGAAGCGCAGCGCGACCGAAATCGCATTGCGCAGAGTCAAGTCGTCTGGGAAGTCCTTGCTCCGAGCGGAGGATCTGAAAGGGGCGACACCGGCCGCGGCATCCAAAGCTCTCGCCAGGCTTGCCAAACAAGGAGTTCTGACCCGAGTGGGAAAGGGCCTGTATTTTGCGCCCAAGGACACCCTAATCGGAAGGAGCAAGCCCTCGGAGACCTCCATCGCTTTGAAGAGACTGGAGGGCAAGACCAGGCCGACTGGAGCTTCAGCCGCAAACATCTTGGGCCTCAGCACCCAAATGCCCGCAAGACCTCAACTGATTGCATACACAAGCAACCCGCCAAAGAACGCGGGGACGGCCCGAATCAAATTGCGACGCACTGCGAGTCCGCATCCTTTGCCCGCTCTTGAAGGAGCTTTGCTTGAGTTCATCCGGGCACGTGGGGCGACTGCGGAAACGAGTCCGAGCGAGAGCATTCGGCGACTGCGTGAGTTGCTCACCAGCCAACTGACGGCGAGTCGACTGCGAGGTCTTCGAGAGGCGGCTCTTGCCGAGCCACCGCGAGTCAGGGCCGTTCTGGGAGCCTTGCTTGCGTATGCGGATTTGCCGGAAAGTCTTTGGGAGCCCCTCAAGACTTCGCTCAATCCGCTCACTCGGTTCGAATTTGGGCTCTTCGCTGAACTCCCGAACGCAAGGGAGTGGCAGGCGAAGTGAGTTACCTCTTCGAGCGTTCGGACTTCGCTGAGCTCATCACCGCCACCGGTGACGAAAACGGAATCGGCAACCCTGGGATTGTCGAGAAGGACTACTTCGTCACCGAGGCGCTCCGGCTCATCGCCCGAGACTTTGGCGACGTTGTCATCTTCAAGGGAGGAACGAGCCTTTCGAAAGGGTGGAAGATCATCAACCGATTCTCGGAGGACATCGACCTCTACGTGGAGCCCGCTGAATCCGACGAGGCAACCCTCGCGAGATTCGAGCAGGTCGCGGCTATGGTCGCATCGTTTCCTGGATTCGTAGAGAGACTCGGTCGAAAGGAAACGAAAGGAACCTCCTCTTGGACGGAAGAGTTTGTCTACGAGAGCAGGTTTGACTCCCTGGGAGGCATCCGTCCGGTTGTGTTGCTTGAAGCAGGAATCCAGAGTGCCGACCAGCCGACCGAGTCGCGGCAGCTGAGTTCTCTCATCGGGGAGATGCTCGATGCACGGAACGTTGATTCCAGCACCGATGACCGGCTGCTCTTCGAAATGCGGCTCCTACACTTTCGACGCACCTTCGTTGAGAAGCTCTTCACCCTTCACTCACGGGTTGAGCGAGTGATTGCGCAGGGCAAAGAACTTGGACGGGATGCGCGGCACTACTACGACTTGGCGATGCTGCTTGACCAGCCTCAGACGAAGGCGATGCTTGCGTCCGAAGAATTCAAAGTGATTTGCAGTCAGTATCGAGATCTCACCGCAAAGTTCTATCCGGGCCAGGTGAAGCTCCTCCCTGATGGCATGGACCTCTCTGGGAGTCCAGCTCTCTTCCCAAGCGCGGAATTGAAGAGAATGCTTTCAGGGGAATATGTTCGGGAAGCCGACACCCTCTGCTACGGTCCCTATCCAGACTTCGAAGAGATCCTCAAAGGGCTCGAGGGCATTCGAACTTCGCTGCGCATCCACGTCTAGCCAACGCAGTCAGTCAGGCCAAGGGCGCTCCTCTCCCGGGAGGATGCCGATGATGCGCACCAAGTGTTCCCGTGGTCAAGGATGGTAGCGAGCGCCTTCGGCGTCCTTGACCTCGAAAACACCCTCGCTGAGGGCAATCTCTTTGCCTCCCGGGAAGGGATCAATTGCGATGCAGTGAGAGCGAGACCTGTAAACAGAACACGTGAGGTGAATCAGCCTAGAGTGCCCAAGTGCCGCGCCAAGTGCATCGTCGTATCGTGGTATCATGATTTGACGTGAATGACATCGTGCTTCTTGGAAAGGCGCTCTCAGACCCGACGCGAGTGCGCATCCTGCATGCGTTACTCCACTCGGATCTGTGCGTCTGCGAGATGGTCGATGCATTGGAACTGGGGCAGAGCACACTCAGTGCTCATCTCCAGACCATTCGGCAGGCGGGAATCGTCGAGACGTCCCGTCGGCACAAGATGGTGAGCTACTCCTTGGCGGAAGAGGCAAGGCAACTCATTGCCCCGATCTTTCGGTTAAGTGAACCGGCGCTCTCCGCCGACCATCGCCTCACAAGAGACTGTTCGCGAATCCAAGAAAGGCTCGGATTGAGAAGCCATGGGCAGTGCATTTATGGCCCTGGCCAACTCGACAGAGGCGAGGATACGAAGAAATGAACGAAGAAACATGCCATTGCTGTTCACAGGGATAATGTCCTTGCCCTGAAGACTGTCCCGACTGCGACTGTTGCTGATGGTCATCCGTCCCTAAATCTACGCCCCTCGTGAACATTTTCAGAAGATCTGTCCAGTCCCTCCTGCTGCACATTGTTGCGGCGGTGATGGTTCTTGGACAACCTCACGCGTGCAACCCGACCTACGTACGCGACTCTGGGGTCTTGTGCACCGAGTGTCTTGTCATCGATGAACATCACTCGGAAGCCGAAGAGTTTGCCGGGCCTCATGGAGATTGTCACGATTGCTGCGAGATCCGAGAGTGCGAGACTCCGCCGACGCTCGAAACACCGGCATCAAGCCATCAGCCCACTTTTGAGCTCGCGATTCTGCCAAACCCATTCGTTCTACCGCCACCTATGGGAAGCCGCTTCCCACGGCAAGCTTTTCCGTTCTCGTGTGGGGCTCCCGCGACCGGACCACCCCTTGTTCATTTATCCCGCGGGCCCCCTGCTCTCCTTTTCGTTCAGCCGTCTGCTGGACGCAAGGTCGAGTCTTTGGCGTAGCCGCTCGTTCTCTGCTCCAGCCCTGAAACGCATTGGAGCATCCATTGAAGAGAACACTCATCATTCCTGTATTGCTGGCATCGGCATTTTGCCAAGCACAAACTCAAATCTCAGCCATTGACGCCCTCAAACTGGCGTCTCAAAACCGTCCCAGTCTTGCGGCATCTCGACTCGGAGTTGAACAAGCTCGCCTTTCTGCGCGGGCATTGAGCGCACTTCCGCCGCTCAACCTCGCCGCAGGGGCAAGTTCGCGAAGCGAAGTAGGAGCGACAGACCAAGACCTAGCTCTCACTCAAGAAATCGACATCTTTGGCAGAAGACGCGCTTCTGGTCGGGTTGGCGAAGCTGACGTACAGCTTGCACTCGCCAGATACCGGAAAGAAGCTGGATTGCTGCAATCAGAAGTGCTCACCGCGTTTGCCATCGCCGTTTCTGCCAGCCACCAGAGCGAGGTCGCAGCCGAACTTTTGGTCGTCGCCGAGGGACTCCTCAACGCCACCAAGCGGCGATTTGATGAAGGGAAGGTCGCAGAGCTTCAGGTGACAAGAGCGACCATCGAGTTTGAGCGAGCGAGGCAGACAAAGGAACTCAAAGACGCCGACTACCAAGCCGCGATGACAAGGCTGGCAAGCCTACTCGCTGTTCCTCAAGGCGAACTTAGCGTCGTCCCGGACGCCGCCATAGAGCCCGTTGCGATCCCGAGCATCATGGATCGTCCTGACATTCTAGAAATCAGAGCCGAGGTGGCCAAGGCGTCGGCGGAAGCAGGGTTCGCCAAGGCAACCTCTCGACCTGAGTTTAGCCTTCAAGTCGTTCGGTCACCGTGGTCAAACGACCGAGGCTACTTCGTGGGGAGGGCGCAATTCTCATGGAATCTTTGGGACCACGGCCGAGCACGAAATGAGGTTAGGGCCGCAAACCTCAGGGCTGAAGCAGCAGCCAAGGCACTGTCGGATGCCACCGCTCGGGCCGAGCAAGAACTTGCCGCTGTCCAGATCGAGTTAGAGTCTCGACAATCGCGAATCAAGAGCTACGAAACGATTCTTGTGTCCGCAAAGGACCTTGTGGTGAAGTCCCAGAAGGGATTTGCGGAAGGATTCGGAACGCAGGTGGACGTTCTTGAAGCGACCCGGGCGCTTCGAGAGGTAGAGCAGGAACTCGTGGAAGCCAGGCAGCAGCTTGCTTTCGCGGTGATCAAGCAGTACGAGGCCTCTGGCTACCTTGTCGAGGTGCTCAAGTGAAGAAGTTCGTACTCTATCTACTCGCGCTTTTGCTGTTGTCGGGTTGTGGGAGTAAGAGTGAACCTCCCAAGGTTGACGAACACGGTCATGAGGCGGTAGCGGCAAAGACCGACGAGCACGGACACGAAGAGGAGGGGCACTCCGAAAATGAAGTCTCACTGAGCGACGAAGCGAAAGCAATCGCAGGAATCGAAACCACGGCCGTTCGGATGGAACCGTTCCAGCCGATCCTTCAAGTGCCCGGAACCGTCTCCAGTACTGATAAGGGAAAGGCGGTCGTCACCCCACCAGTTGCGGGACGAGTCGTCTCGATTTCGGCGCGCCTAGGCGACACCGTGCGTCAAGGCCAGTCACTTGCGACCATCGAGTCTCCCGAACTCTCCCAGGCTTGGTCAGCGATAGCCGATGCGACTCGGATTAGAGATGCCGCAAAGTCAGACGTCGAGCAAGCTCGATCTGAAGTTCAGTTGTCGCAGGCAAAACTAAGCGCGGCAAAAACGAACCTATCTCGTCAGCGGCAGTTGGCTCAGGCCGGTGCGTTCAGCCAAGCTCCAGTCCAGCAGGCGCAGAGCGAGTTGAACGATGCACAAAGCGAACTCCTCAGTATTCAGAAGGAGCAGGCCAGTCACGCGGAGCAAGTGCGAAGGCTAGAGAATCTCTACCGCGACGGCATCGTTTCGAAATCTGAGTTGGAAGCAGCCCGGCTTGAACTTCAGCAGGACCAAATCAAACTGGACCGAGCCAAGGTCAGGATCGAAGCGGCAAAGGCAACCTATGAACGCGAGAAAAACATCGCCGCTCGGGGCCTTCTCAACGCGAAGGAACTTCAATCCGCCGAAGCCGAGGTGAAATCCAGTGAGCTAGAACTCGAACGAGCAAGGCTCAGAGTTCGGGCAGCGGAGTCTTCGCTTGCGAATGCCAACCGGGCGATCAGCAACGCTCAGGCGGTCTACCGCTCCAATTCTGGAAGCGGTGGAGCGTCGGTGGGCCGAGTATCGTTGGTAGCGCCCATCTCCGGCGTCATCACGCATCTTGATGTCACGAGGGGGCAAGCGGTTGATCGAACCCAAGTGCTTTTAGAAGTCGAGAACCTCCGCTCGGTTTGGGTAACGGCGAATGTTCCTGAGTCAGAAATTGAGAAAGTTCGCAAAGGAGCGATGGCAAGACTCTCCGTGGCCTCGCTCCCCAACCGCGAGTTTAAGGCGATCATTCAAGTGGTCGGTACTAGAGTTGACCCGAAAACGCGTTCAATCCCTGTTCAGTGCCTTGTGACCGAATCAAATGGGCTTCTGAAGCCTGATATGTTTGCCAAGGTCTTCATTGGCGTAGGCCAACCAACCACAAAGCTCGTGATCCCGAAGTCGGCTCTGGTCATGGAAGGGGGCAAGTCCTTTGTCTTTGCGAAGCATGGCGAAGCCTTCGAAAAGCATGAGGTGGTGCTAGGAGAGCAAGACGGAAATCGCGTTGTGGTTCTCTCCGGAATTGAGGAAGGCGAGACAATCGCCTCGAAGGGCGCGTTTATCCTGGCCAGCGAGCAGAAGAAATCTGAACTCAAGGGGCACGAACACTAATGCTTGAACGTGCACTTGAATTCAGTCTGAGGCAACGATTCGTCGTCGTGCTCGGAGCGATCTTGCTCGTCATTCTCGGCATTCTGGCTTGGCCGCAAGTCAACCTCGATGCTGTCCCCGATATAACGACCAACCAGATTTCGATCAACACCGAAACGGGGGGAATGAGCCCCGAGGAAGTCGAAAAGCTGGTTACCTTTCCAATTGAAACCGCGATGGGAGGGATTCCGGGAGTCGAGCAGGTACGAAGCCTGAGCCAATTCGGTCTCTCCCAAGTCAACGTGGTATTTCGCGATGATAAGGACATCTACTTTGCCCGTCAGCTTGTCTCCGAACGCCTCAATGGAGTGAAGGATGAACTGCCTGACGGTGTGGGTTCGCCAACAATGGGACCGGTTTCGACTGGGCTTGGCGATATCTACATGTATGCGATTGAGAGTCCTGATCGGACACCTGCACAGCTACGCGAGCTTCAAGACTGGGTCATCGCTCCTCAGCTACGAACCGTTCCTGGAGTAGCCGAAGTGAACGCTACTGATGGCAGTGTGAAGCAATACCAAGTGGTCGTCTCACCCCAAGCGATGCTTGCAAGGAGCGTCTCGGTTGATGACGTGGTTGCCGCGCTTCAGAACAATAATGAGAACGCCGGTGGGGGTCTCCTCGAACGCAACGGTGAGCGAGTCCTCATCCGAAGCGTTGGCCTAGCCCAAACCACGTCCGACATCGAGCAGATTGTGGTCAAGTCAGAGGATGGGGTTCCCGTTCTGATCCGCGATGTGGCAAGCGTGGAACTGGGAGTTCCAGTGCTGACCGGGATCTCGACGAAAGACGGCAAGGAGAGCCTTATGGTCATCGTGATGATGCTCAAGGGTGCGAATGGTCAAACCGTTGCCAACGCCGTCAACGAGCGGATCGACGAGATCAAGGGTCAACTCCCGAAAGACATTACGCTAACAACCACTTACGACCGGGCTGAATTCGTCGGCGAAGTCTTGCACACCGTTGAAAAGAGCCTGCTGGAAGGGGCGGCTCTCGTCATCATCGTTCTCGTTGTTCTGCTTGGAAACTTCCGAGGAGCAATCATTGCCGCCATTGCCATCCCGCTCGCCATGCTGTTCGCCGTCCTGGGAATGAAGCAGTTTGGGATCAGTGGCAACCTCATGAGCCTTGGCGCGATTGACTTTGGAATCATTGTCGATGGCGCGGTGATCATGGTTGAAAACTGCGTTCGGAGGCTCTCGGAAGCTCGGGCGATGCTTGGGCGAACGCTCACGAGAGAAGAGCATGCGGGAGTCATCAAGCAGGCGACTTCTGAAGTTCGAAAGGTGACGCAGTTTGGCGAGATGATCATTATCGCCACCTTCATCCCAATTCTCGCGCTTGAAGGCGTGGAGGGCAAGATGTTCAGGCCTATGGCGCTTGTGTTCATTCTGGCGCTGGTCGGCGCGCTCATCCTGTCGCTCACGTTGATTCCCACGCTGTGCTCACTCTTCTTGAGCCGAGATACTCAGGAGAAGCATAGTCGGCTTCTGGGGTTCTTCGAGAGGCTCTACGCTCCAACCCTCGCCTTTGCCCTCAAGCGTAGAGTTTGGGTAATTGGAGCAGCTTCGGTTCTCTTGGTTGCCTGTGGCTTTCTCTTTACGCGGATCGGGTCGGAGTTTGTCCCGAAGCTCGATGAAGGGTCGCTTGTCATTCAGCCGATTCGCGTTCGCACGGTTGACATGGAGCAAACCATCAAACTCGTTACGGCCTATGAGAAGAAGGTTCTGGAAGTCCCGGAGGTGTTGACGGTCGTGACCCGAACTGGAACCCCAGAGATCGCAACCGACCCGATGCCGCTGAGCTTGAGCGATAGCTTCCTCACGCTGAAGCCGAAAGCGCAGTGGCGACCAGGCATGACCAAGGAAAAACTCATCGCTGAGCTTCAATCTAAGATTCAGCAAGTCCCCGGGCAGGGCTACAACTTCAGCCAGCCGATTGAACTCCGGTTTGCAGAGATCGTATCCGGTGTAAAGGCGGACGTCGGGATCAAGGTGTTCGGCGAGAACCTTGGTGAGCTCAAGGCAAAAGCGGACGAGATCGCAGCCCTGATGCAAGATATTCCGGGAGCGACTGACATTGAAGTCGAGCAAGTCGATGACGTACCGGTGTTCCAGATAGACATTGACCGGGAGGCCATTGCCCGGCTGGGAATCAGCATCGCGGATATCCAGCACATCGTCTCGGTCGCTCTTGGAGGCGAAGAAGTCGGTCAAATTGTGGAAGGAGATCGTCGGTTTGGTCTTGCGGTGCGACTGCCCGAAGATATCCGCAACGATCCAGAAGCGATCAAGTCACTGCGAGTTGAGACCCCCACGGGCGGCTCTGTGCCTCTATCGAGTTTGGCAACGATAGGCGATCGGGTGGCTCCCGCCCAAATTTCGCGGGAAATGGGCAAGCGGCGAGTCGTCGTTACGCTCAACGTTCGGGGTCGCGACCTTGGCTCGTTCATCGCAGAGGCACAACGCAAGGTGAAGTCCGACCTGAAACTCGATGAAGGGTACTACGTGACCTGGGGTGGGCAGTTTGAGAACCTTCAGCGGGCCTCCCAACGGCTGACGATTGTTGTGCCGGTTGCGCTGGGGCTCATCTTCGTGCTCTTGTTTTCGACCTTTGGGTCAATGAAGCAGGCTGCGTTGATTTTCACTGGCGTGCCGCTCGCGATAACCGGAGGAATCATAGCATTGGCTCTTCGCGGAATGCCTTTTAGCATCACGGCGGGAGTCGGTTTCATTGCGCTATCTGGGGTTGCGGTTCTCAATGGAGTGGTGATGGTTTCGGCGATCAACCGATTGAGGAGCGAGTCGGGAATGTCGGTCTTGGAAGCCGTCAAGGAGGGTGCTTCCCAACGACTCCGCCCTGTCCTCATGACTGCCCTCGTCGCAGCACTTGGGTTTATTCCCATGGCGCTGAACACGGGCATCGGGGCAGAGGTTCAGCGACCGCTTGCAACCGTTGTGATCGGTGGGATTCTCTCGGCGACTCTGTTGACGCTTGTAGTGTTGCCAGCTCTCTACACCTGGTTTGAAAAGGAAGGACCCCCGCCCACAATACACTGACCGAACCGGTCTCGCCTATTGACATCCATAATCAGGTCCGCCACCGGGGCTAGTCGTCCTTGACCCGGTGGCAGATCAACATCCCTTAAAGCTAAGCGCAATCCCAGGGGCAACAGCCGTTCGAGCGAGTACAGGAGCTAACCTGTTCGATTGAGTCGAGATAGAGTATCATAAAGGACGTTATGAGGCATCAAAGCTTCAGCATCAGTTTATGAAGTTCGATGCGTGGAGGATGTACGTGTCTTTGGTGTTCTGCGCGAGGGATGTCGCCTCGATCTCCTCGATGTACTCCCGTAGCTTCTCGTCCAGGTCGTCAATCGGGCGAGCTTCTTTCGCGCTCTTGCGCTGTCCAAGTCGCCCCTCGTTAATGGTCAAGCTATGGTTATCGGTATAGGCGCAAAGGCAGATTCCCTGCTGCTTGGCCTCCTTTGAGTTTCGGTTGTAGCCGTTCAGCTTCAAAAGCAACTGCTGGATACCAATTTGCAACTTGAGCCCCTCTTCAAACGAAAAGAAGAGGTTGATTGCGCGCGGAGTGTTGGCAGGCAATGCCGGACCGATGTGGTGAATCTTAATGGTGCCAAAGGTGGTCTTGGTCGGAATCTGGCGAGGCATGGCCGAGGAGTCTACCGGGGACCAGTTCAGCCCATCAAACGCAAAACTACGCTTGGACCCTTCTCGGAATCTCGCGCCAGCCCCTCCGCACGTAAGTCCTCTCGTTGTCACTGTCGATGCTCAAGTACCAGCCAAGCTCATCCCAAATCCAAGTCCAGGCCTCCAACTTCTCTGGACATCGTTCTCGCTCCAGCTCCCTGAATGCCGGAGGGTGAGAGACACTCTTCCCCTCGATGATTTCTGGCCGCGCAACTAGGTGGAGCAGTTCGTGCGTGGCAATCAGTTTCATCACCGCCAGTGGCGTTTGGGGGTCGTTGAGGAGGGAGTGGATCAGCACGGTTCCGCTGCCTTCGTCATCGTAGAGGATGCAAGCCAGAGGCGAAATGTCTCCAATGAAGCAAGGAACCGGGGCCGTAACCTCGGGCACCCGCTCTATCCTCATTTGCTCAAGCACTTCGGACGGATCAAACGTGGTGAGGGGGAGTTCAGGCCGGTCGCGCACCTGGCGCAGGGCTCGTTCGGCGCGCGCTCCCTTCCAGATCACACGTCCCCGCGCTGGCGCTTGGACCACCAGGTGGCCGCATCGTCGGGCGTCAACTCCGGTTTGCTCTTGGAGTTGCGGCGGACGTAGATCTTCTCTTTAAAGCGGTAGCGCTCCGTGTTGTCCGGCTTCACCTGGATGCGGATGATGGTCTTGCCATCCATGTCCACAGCCTTGATGTCCACCAGGCCTATGGGGTTGGGCATAAGCGTCTTACCGAGTGGTTGTTCAATGGCCGAAATCAAGCCATCTTTGCCGCCGTATCGCGCCAAGTCTTCGGCCAAACCACGTACCTGGAGCCTATCCCCGGGTAACTCCTCGACTCCGACTAACAGATTGCCGCCCTTGGCGTTCAATAGGGCGCAGATCGCGGTGTGCACCTCGTCCTTCAGGTAGTCACCCTGCTCGTTCTTCCTCACGTCCCACGCGAAGGTGGATTTGCACTCAAGCTCGTTCGTCTCGTGGCCGATGGCAAGCAGTTGGCGGACATCTTCAATGGCGGTGCCGGCTTCGGCCTCCTGGAGGGCGACCCACTCATCGTAGGTGTCGGGGTAGGGCACCTCTTCGCCCATGTCGTTGGTCCGGGTGCCACGCTCACCCCGGTGGAAGTAGAGGAACTCAACGCGGCGTTCGATCTCGGCTTCAGTTGCAGAAACATCCGCTTCAAAGTCCGACTTCTTATCGGCCATGATTCGCGTTACAAGTGCTTCAATCCTCTCTTCATCCTCGGAAGACCAATTGGGGATTGGGAGCTGCAGAACAGTAGGAGTTTGCATTGCAACTGCACCCCCGACCATCATTGGGCTGATCGATCGCCAGAAGGTCCATGCGACTTTTGAGTTGAGGATGGCCAAGAGCGCCAGACTCGCGTCAGTAATCATGAAGGCCTTGTTATTGAGATAGATCCCTGGCGCAGCAAATGCAAATCCATCAGTACCAGCTATCTCTTGAAAAACGGCCTTAGGTTTTTCAAATTCCTGCCAATAGGCAATCTCATCTTGAATCTCGTACCACTTATAGCTGCCAGACTTCCGCCCTTGCCACTCTCCAGTGGAGCTCTGCCAACCTCGAGGCTTCGGTTCTAGTCGTACCCTGTATCTCTCTAGATGCCGCTTCACAGCGGGATAGGCTTCGATGTCTATTCCGCGACGAGTGAAAACTAGCCATCGGTCTCTTGGACTTACAACCCATCGCCTGACATCTCGGCCTATTGCCAGTGGCTTGATGATCTCGGCACTCTTCGGGTCCTCGGCGATCAATTCGGCCCTCTTGGCCCCATTGATAACGAAGACGCCTTCTTTGCGCACAACGGGCACTCCGGCCGGCACTCGCTTGCCATACATCTTGCCATCGCTCCCAATCTTCACTTCGTTGAGGCCGGTCTTGATACCGTAGTAGATTTTTCCTTGGATGTATTCGCCGAGCGGAGTCCCTCTAGCACGCATCTGAGCCACCCGTTGGGCAGATTCTCCGACTTCCAGGCTCCATTCCCCGCTTGTTTGCAGGGAACCACTCAGCAACTCGCCCCCTGACTGCCTGATAATAGCGTGCATGTCGGGATACGGCGCTCCAAGCGTGGTCACCGAAGTCATCATGGTGTTTGCTTCCGCGGTATCCTGCAGTACTCTCTTCGTTGCGAGTGTGATGAGAGGGTAAGCAATGGTGCCCTGAAATACGGGCAAATCTCCGAAGTCAATAAGGTGGTGAAGCCTAGTGGACTTGACCAAATGGCCTCGGATCTTCTTGCCATAAGCTGACTTCAGCCACTTATTGCTGGTGATGAAGGCAAACTGGCCTCCGGGCCGCAATAGCTCTATCGCCCGATCCATGAAAAATACCAGCAGGTCAGCCGAGCCCACGAAGGAATTCGGGAATCTAGCCCGAAGCTTGGGCTTGTAAGTCGGGCCACATGTCTGGACGATTTCACCAGAGTTGATGTAAGGCGGATTCGCCACGATGATATCAAAGCCACCGCCCCGATCACTACGCTCAGTGAGTTCAGGGGTCGCCGCTGCAGTGCCCAGGTTGAAGCTGCCACCTATGGTGGCTTCCGGTTCGTCTTCGACCCACACTTCGGCAAACTCGACCATCCAGTCGAAGACTCCCTCGGGTACTTCGTGATTGTAGAGGGACTGAAGCTGTCGCCGGTGCTCTCTCAACTCATCCCGCAAGGTCTGCTTCTCTTCCTTGGTATGCGCTTCCATGTAAGCGGCTTTGGTCTTCGCTAGTTTCCGGGCCTCCATATCCGCCAGGCTGCCGTGTTTGACAGGGGCGAGGAGGCTGTCGCCAACTCCAATCTTGACATCCAAGTTTGGCAGCGACACATCCACGTCGGGCTCATCGAGCGGATTACGCTTGTCCTCGATGATTAAAGCGAGCCATAGCCGGAGCCACGCGATATTGACCGCAAACTTCTGAATATCAACGCCGTAGAGACAATCTTCAATGATCCGCAGGCGACGCTCGTGTGCGTCACGCGCTGTGGCCTGCTCGGCTCGCGTATCGAGTAGAGTCAGGAGGGCTTCCAACTCGTTAAGCATCCCCACAAGGTAGGCACCGCTTCCACAGGCAGGGTCACAAACCCTCACGGCTTCGAGCCGCTTGATGAGGGCCTTCGCCTCATCAATCGAGATGCCCACCGTAGATTGCTGGTCAACAAGCTCGGCGTATCCCCCCAGATATCCCTTGATCGCCTCCCGGCACATGAAGGACACTATGGGGCGAGGAGTGTAGTATGAACCGGTGCCGTGTCGGTCATTGACAAGCTCTTCAAAGACCTTGCCAAGAAGCTCGGGGTCAAGCGCGACCATGACGTCATCAGGAGTTGACTCGGTAATCGTGAAGTTGTAGCGCCGAAGCAAACCATCCGGACCCAGGATCTTCTCCAGCAGCCGATCTGGAAGGAAAATGTCTTGCCGGTCCAGCACATCATCGCGCTCGAACAAACCGCCATTGAGGAAAGGCACGCGGCCAATGCGCTCAGTCATCTCGGGCGATGTCCCGCCACCTTGACCGTTTACGGCGTTAAGACCACTAAAGAAGAGAATCCGGAGCCGGTCAAAGAATCCGCGTTCAGGGTCTGGCCCCGTGGTAACGGGTTGGAAATTGTCGTAGAGATCGAAGAGGTATCGGCTTCTCGCACTCGCGCCAGGTGCCTCCATCCAGTTCTTCTTCTGGAGGAAGCAAATGAAAATGAGGCGATTGAGGAACGTTTGGGTGAAGCGGCGAGCCGTTTCCTTGTCGTTGAACAGAGTGATAGCTTCGTCTTCGACTTCAAAGAAGACTTCCCGGTAATCTCGAAAGAACTGCTTGGTGAGTTCCTCTACATCCCATGCCTTATGCCAACTGAGGAGTTGACTCCAACAAACGCCCGGCAGATTGTGTTGGAGCAGCGTCCGACCGATTTCGCCTTGCGACCATCCAAAGGACCGGATCCGGGCCTGCCGTCCCTCTTGTTGCTGAAAGAGGACAAAGCGGACCTCTTGATAGCCAGGGTTGGCAACGATGAAGAGGGTGTCTCCGTAGCCCGTGTGGTCGGGGAACTTGGCGGTCTCTCGCGCATAGGCACGCAGGGAACGCAAGATCTCCCGCAGATCCCGCCGTTTGAAGTCTTGATCAAACTCGGCCAGGAGAATGAGCCACTCTCCCTCCGTCCCCGACGGGATGAGGCGGGACACCCGGGCCTTGGCTTCACCCTTTACGCCCTGGGCAATCTCGGGAGTTTCCTCGAAAGCAAACTCCCCGGAGACCGGCCAGCCGAGACCGCCGTTGACTTCGGAGGTTTGGAGAAGGGCGAGGAGGGAGGCTTCGTCTTGGACCCCCTCAACCAACCGGCGACTGATCATGAACTCCGGCACTCCATCCAGCAGACGAGTTCCGCACTCACGGCCTGCGTCCGGTCATGAATGCTTTGGAAGGCGGTGCGCCGAAGCGTTTGCAAGGCCCGCACCAGTTCGGCCTGGTCGGAGGGCATACCGCTCGGTTCTCCTCGCTCCGTGGCCGAGAGCATCTCCAGGATATTGGCCGAATCCATGCGGGGGAGTTTGACCGAATCTTTGGCCAAGAACAAGAGGCGCGGGGCACCAATTTGCGGTCCGAATCGCTTGAGATCCTTCTCGCTGACGGTGTCACTGGGCTTCCAATTGTCACCGGCTCCGGAGGGCTTGGCCCACTTGATGGTGAAGAGGGCGAAGTAGCCGTCTTCGGGGGCGTTCTCCCACACCCCGAATCCCCCGGGCGGGATGGAGTCGGCCAGCTTCTGCTCCTCGGTGTTGAGCGTGACCTGGCGAACGTACTCGATGAGTTGAGACTCGCGGGTTGACTCTCCCCCTTCGTAGAGCGCGTTGAACTCCCGTAACGTTCCCTCCTCGTCAGTTGCCCGGAAGTAGGAGACGTCAATCCCAAGGAGGTGACTGATCTTGCGCTTGCGCTGCTCTACGGTGTCCACCAGGCCAAGGATTTCGTTGATCGCTGGGGGTGGAAACACGTTGAGGATATCGAACTCGTGATCCGGGTCCTCATCACGCAGCCGCCGGTCCACGCGACCAATGCGCTGGATGAGACGGGTGGGGTTCCAGTGAAGGTCGTAGTTGATGATGCAACCGGCTTCTTGTAGGTTGACGCCCTCCGCCAGCACGTCCGTCGAGACAAGGATGTTGATTTGGTCTTCCGGAGAATCTAGGAGAGACGATTGCCCCCCAGGAAGGTCGTTGTACTTGGGAGAGAACTCGTGGAGAATACGGGCTCGGCGCTCGCCTCCGATATCGGAGTTCACTAGGGCTACGCGCTCATCAAGCCTCTTGGCCAGCTCATCTTGCACATAGTCTGCCGTCTTTCGGCTTTGGGTGAAGATCAAGACCTTGCGACCCTTTGCCCTCTCGCGTTGCACCTGGGCAGTGATCTCATTGAGTTTTGCGTCGGGCTCTCTTTGGGCACTCAGGCACTTGCCGTGGATCGTCTCCAAGTGATTGAGGTCCTGGAGGATGTCCTTCTTCCAGCGTTCAATGTCGTGGGTTTCGGGACTGAAGCCTAGAGCTTGAAGACGTTTGATCGCCCTCCGTTCCTCGCGGCAAATGAAGTCGTCACTCTCTCCCCCGCTGGCCTCATCGGCGGCCCCATCCTCCGGCTCCGCTCCCAGATTCTCGTCGTCGGGTCGGTTAGCGGGGAGCTTGATCCACGGTTCGTGCCTTGCCAGCGCCGCAATGACGGCAGGATCATCACCGCAATAATGGCGAAGGCGCAGCGCTAGGCCCTGCCCTAGAGACTCGATGATGGATTGAAAGGCCGGGGTTGAGCTCTCTAGCTGTTTGATGACGTTGACGAAGACCATCTTGGCGAGGAACGCTTCCAGTTGCGCTTGCCGATTAGCGATGGTGGTAGACCTTCGGAAGAGGTTGGGAAGGTAACCGCTGAACTTCAGCCCATGCTGGGGCACGGAACCGAAACTGCGCTTCACTTCGGTTTCCTTCTCAGCGGCCTTGGCGACCTCTTGCGAGTACCGTTCCAGGTACGTACTTAGTTCTTCAAAGCGCAGCTTGGTTTCGCGGATGAGCTCTTCATGACCTTGCCCGAGGGTGTATCGGATCTCCTGTGGCGGTCTCCTCTTGGGGAATCGGAGCCGCTTGCCAGCAGCCTCCGCCAACTCGCGGCAGGTATGGCGGGAACGTTGGATGGCGACACTCTCTAACGCCGTGGAGAGAAGTTCATCAGCCTCGAACGAAGCCGAGAAGAGGGTCTCTTGATCGATGGCGACACCTTCGTTCCTGGCGGTACGGTCTCGATTCCGGGCTTGCCGATTAATCTGTAGCCTCGGGATACCGGAGATGGTTCCATCGTCATGCGTGAGTATCTGAAGTTGGTTGGAAAGGTCTTCGTACTTCGTGTTGATGGGAGTGGCCGTGAGGAGGACGATCTTCTTTCGACCCCGATTGTTGGGGGCAACTACGCGATACAGGTTGTCGTAGCGCTGGGTCGCCGAGTTGCGGAAGTTGTGGCTTTCGTCAATAATCACGACGTCCGCTTGCTCGGCGTACTCTGCGAGACGGGCATCATGATCCGGCTCCTGGTCTGGGTTGAACCCAAACCATGTCATCGGTTGCGAGTGGACGTTGGCAAAGCCTCGGCTGTACTTCCCCAGGTATCTCGCCAAGTAACCCTCCCACGAACTCTTCAAGATTGCCTTAGGGGCAACCAGCAAGACACGCGAGCCCTGGCTTAACCAATGCTCCATGAGTGCGAGAGCGACGAAAGACTTGCCGAGGCCTACGCCATCGCAGATCATCACTCCTGGCTCACGTTCAAGAATTCTCAGCGCTTGGCGGTAGGCATGCTCTTGGTGGGGATCCAGCATGTCGAGCATGGCAAGCGGCTTGAGTGGCGCGCGCCCCTGAACGTGATCGCCCCACGCTAGTAGCGCCTTCAAATAGATCGCGTGCGGGGAGTATAGGTTCAGGTGGCGTTCAATCTCTATCTTTAGCTCTTCCGTAAAGTCGTCCTGCTCGGCTTCTGCCCACTTGGATTCGTACCACTCCACGAGTTTGAGCGTTTGCTCTTCCTGAGTTTTGAGATTCAGCTCCACGTTCTGCGTAAGCCCGCTTCGGGTGAAGTTGCCGCTCCCAACGATGCCGGATACCGGTGGCTCCCCCTGCCGATGGGAGATGTAGAGCTTCGCGTGGAAGTTCTGCTTTCGGTAGATGCGTGCTTCGAGCCTGCCTTCTTCGATGAGTTGCTTGGCATAGACGAGCCCGGACAGAAGCGGGTCGGTCTTTCGATCATCAAGTAGCCGCTCCTCGGAGTCACTCCTCATGGCAGTGAGGATTGCGTTTCGGTCCCTGGCATTAGCTTCGCCACCGTAGATGAGCCGGACCTTATCAGCCTTGAGCAGGTTCTGTGAGATCAAATTGAGGGCATCGAGGCTGAAGTATGCAGTGGCAATCCAAAGCTCTCGACCGTCCGTCGTGATGCGCTCGATGGCCTGGTGGAGCGTGTTCTCCCCTTGGTTGTCGACGATGCTCGTGACTGAAGCAAGCACGGACGGGTTGGACATCGTTGTCATTATGGCCAATGCCAGGGGTGCCCAAATCATGAGCAGTCAAAGTCTTCCTTAGGGCACTGTTGCTCCGGTCCAGGAGAGGGAGAGTGATCTCTTATTGGAAGACTCTAAAACCAAAACCCAGGCGAACCGTGAAGAATGCCTGCCCTGTAAGCATGCGAGGCACTTTGGCATTGCCTAAATGCCGTAAGTGACTTCAACCTCCTCCCTACTTCATCGCTTAGCAAGCTAAGCCGCTCTTCATACGCCAACCGAGCCGCACACAATCAAGCAAGTTTTAGCTATTGAAGCATCACACATTAGAACACCACTTCTGGTACAATGAATGAGAATTTAGGATAAACGAATGGGCGGATTTGGCAGCGGAAGATCGGGGTCAAGAACAGCTGTAGAGCACTGTCTCCGCCTGTCGGCGCGGAGCTTGTTCTTGTGGCGGCAAGAGGGAGGTGCTTTGACCCAGACAATTCCTTTCGTATGCTCCAACGGGCAAAGGGGGCAGTCGTACATTCATATCGCCCGGTTTGCGTTTCCATCCACGAAGGTGCTGATCGAGACAGCCTATGAGGGCAAATCGGAAAGCCAATCAATCTGGGCCATTGCTGAACCAATGCCGCGCGGGGGTTACCGTTACCTCTTCGTTTGCCCGAACTGTGGCCAGAGGCGCTTGCAGATCGTCTTGCCCCCATACGCTTGCAAGTGGTCCTGCCGAACCTGTTACAACCTTACGTACTCCTCGTGCAACGAGAGCGGCAAATACAACGGCTTAGCTGGGCTTTTCCTTGGTCTTGGGCTTTCGGACCTGGCATACTCGGGCGCGCAGGTCTTGCTTAACTCCGAGCGGGATCAACGAAGCGCAGAATTGCGGAGACGTCGCCGGAACAAGCGGCGGGAGTACGAGGCTGCCCGCCGCAACCGGGGTAAGGCCCTGAACCTCTAGCCGCCCACTTGGCCACTTGGAGTGGCTTGAAAGGCTTCTTCAAGGTCGTTGGTGAGCCCACGCTTGGATTCCAGTAGAGCGTGTCCGTAAAGGTCGGCGGTAAGAGACACCTGCGAATGGCCAAGTAATTCCTTGACAGCATGGAGGTTGCCATTGGCCATCAGACCGATAGTAGCCGCCGTGTGGCGCAGTTCATGAGGTGAAACGACCTTGATACCGGCTTGTCGGCAAAGGCGGGCAAGATGGTTCAGAAAGTACTTCTGGTCCATTCGCCGCCCAAACTGGTTGAGGAAGGCGAGCCCGTCCGGGTCGTCAAACCGCATGGCCTCATGTCGTTGCCGCAATTGAAGCAATTCGCCATAGAGCGTCCCATTGATGGGGATGACTCGATCTTGATTCGTCTTGGTAGTAGGCCGGTACTCCAACTTGCCCTTGACCCGCTGGAGTTGCCCGCAAATCCTAACCTCGCGCCGGTCGAAGTCAATGTCTTGCCACCGAACCCCCGTGCCTTCTCCGATTCTCACCCCCGTGTAGAGCAAGAACAGCGCTAGGGTGCCAATGGCCCGGTCCTGTTTTGCCTCTTCAATGAGCCTTTGCGCTTGCTCCCGGTCGAGAAAGTCGCGCACGCTACCTGGCAGCTTTGGCACTTCGACGAGGTTGGCAGGGTTGGTGGGAATGATCTCGTCGCGAACGGCGTCGTTCAGCGCCTTGTGCAGAATGTTTCGGATTGTTCGCAGGGTGTTTCGTGCCAGTGGTTCTTTACCGGCCCCTGGATTTGCCTTGGCATCGATAAGGCTTTGGATTGCAGCCCGTTTCAGCTCGGTCAGTTTGAGGTGCCCCAGTGAGGGGTTAAGGTGCATTCGAACGATCCACTCGTATTGGCGGTACGTGTTCGGTGCGATTCGGGTCTCCCTGGTGGCCAACCACTGGTCTAGGTAAGCGCCCAGCCGGAGGGTGCTGGGGCTTGCAAGCCGGTCTTGCCCCTGGAGGCTCTGCAAGGTCTTGAGCGCCTCCACGGCTTCCTTGTGGCTCTTGCAGCGGACCCGCTTGTACTTGGGTCTCCCATTGCTGTCGTAGCCAATGACGATCTGAGCGCGGTACCCCGTGCCTTCCTTGAAGATACTGCCCGTGCCCTTGTCCCGATGTTTGCCCTTCGCCATGAGTGGGAGTACATATACCCCACTGGGAGTAAATGCGGGAGTGATCTTGCGAGGACGTGTCTGGACATACGGATACATCTTGAGTACAAAATGACGGCACTCAAGACCATCTGCGCACGCTCATGGACATGAAATCGGAGAACTGTTAATCAGCGGGTCGTAGGTTCGAGTCCTACTGCGGCAGCCACTTTTTAGGTTCAAATCCGAGCCAAACGCCAAACTCCCTTTTCTCGAAAGTAGCAGAGAAAGTAGCAGAGCCGGTGATCGACGATAAACATCCACGAGCAATCGCGGTCCTGTCGGTAACCCCTGCTCTTGTTCTCGAGACGGTCTGCTAACGAGCGACTTCTTCATTTTAAGTGCGTCCGACGCCTGAATGAGAGCGTCACGAACATCAGCAAGCGCCGGTGAACATCGGTGGACGGACATGAGGACCCCTGAATCGCGCTTTTTCAGCATTCTCTTCATCCACAGAAGGTCATCCATGGTATGGAGTGCGCGCGGACCAAAAGCGTCGAGGCCAACTTCAAGGAATGACGTCAAGCAATCTGCCAAGCACTCCTGCAGGTCAGTCGCTGGGCGCAGGATCGACTCAGGAGCTAAACGGCACCAACGCAAACGTTTGCTCCAAAACTCAGTGGCTTCCGCCTGCAATCGTCCAACGATGTCATCGACCTGGAGCAGTGTCGCATCCCTCTGGTACCGATAGCGCAGCGCCGAGCGACGGTACCGGGCTTCAATTCGGAGATGTTGTTTCTGATTTTCTGGGTTCTCTTTGAGGTAAGCGATACCGGAGACGGAGGATGGACGCTTCCCTCTGAAGTCGTGGGTGTAGACGCCCTTTGCATGCCGCCTGGGCTGCCTTAGCGACTCAAGCGTGATGCCCTGCTCGATCAAGTTGAGGTCGTCCGAGGTCGCTGGCAATCTGGTCTGTGCAGCCAAGTCGATCCTTGAGATCAGAGCAGTCCTCAGCCAGTCGCGCTTCAAGTCGGGAATCTGGCGCCGAACTTCTGAGTTGATGACTTCAAGGACCTCCTTCAACTGACTTGGTGCGCATGGTTCAAAGTTGTCGCCACGAAATAGCTTCGGCGCATTGACGCGTATCACCAACCAGGGTAGGCCGGAGCTTGTCTTGTAGATACGTAGTTGAATTCCTGGGGCAGGTTTCAGCACAGGCAGTGTTGTACGCGGCCCGAGGCAGTAGAACACGTGGAGGGTATCGAGCCCCCACTCCAAGCACGATGCCTCGCCTCCTCCATCAAGACTCGGTCGCGAATGGGAGGACGCCGAGCATTGACGAGAGGCCAGAGCCTGAGAACGAGGCATCAAGAGTCTCTCCCGTCTTGCTTTGCTGTCTTCAATCATTTGCACGAGGGAATCTGGTGCAGACTGCGAACACTGATGGAATCCAATTGGCCGTAGCCATACGTGCCGGGCATGCGCCGGTTGACTTCGGATTGAGAGGTGTGCATCGCAGCCTGCAGTCGGTCTGACTGGGTTCAGCCAGGGTCAGGTCAGATCTTGCCACTGTTGCCGACATCAGCTGGCCTACATTTTCCCTTCACCTCGGATAGACCTCTCGATCTTGGCATCCAGATCTTCACGGCGAAACCGATTGCGCCGATCAAATTTGACGACGGGAATGTCGCCGCAGGCCACATACTTGTTCAAGGCCGTGCGGCTGATGTTGAGATACTGTCTCGCTTCCTCGGTTGACAGAAGTTTCTGTTGACTTTGCATGATTTTCGACGAGCACAAGAGGTGCTCAATATATCTATACGTGTTGAGCGCATGAGTCCAAGTTTGTGAATGCGATAGCTCGATTACGAGCTTGAAGAGCGCGGTAGTCCCGGGCCTTTGATATGTGCCAGCTGAGATGAGCAGCGATGGCCCCAAGTGTTCACGAGCAATAAATCGGCAACAGGGCTACAACCGGCCGGCACCCTCATCCGATGATGCCTTCCAATGGAGCCGTGGCCTCGAATGCTCCTCGCCGCATCCTTCCCGGAGGAATAGCGCACAAACTTCGAAGGTGCGAAATGTACTCAGCGCGCCATTTGGACAATGGCGGACAACAGCATCGCCTTCTCGGCTATGCCAAAGTGCGGGCCGCATTGCATGCTTCACGCATCCCAAGGATCCGATAGGTCGGCTGCCATTGGCGTACTGGGAAGGCGGTGGGAATTCCTAGGCTAGACTCCACTTAGGCTTGCGCCCTGGACGGAGCCATTAGATGGTTTCGCGGTTCACTGGCCAGTCTTGCTCTCCGGTTCCCCTTGAATTCTGGACGAGGCGTGCCAAGTGCCTCTGGCAATCCTCAGACAACCTACCAAGAGCGCGGCAGTAGCGCAACGCTACTGCCGCCTCTCCAACACAACCAACGCTGGTCCGGCTTGTCGTTGCCTTTTTTCTCCCGGCAGCGACCATTGCCCTGACCTAGACCAAGCCCACACTCGAAATGTGCCTGATGGCTCTTTGGATGGTTAGCCTGTCATGAGCATGGGGTGCCTCCATTTGATTTGGGCGGGAGCATGCACTTGGCGATGAATGTCTCGACATCCTCCACAGGGTAGAGGTTCTTGCGGCCGAGTTTCCTGGGCGAAAGTAATCCCTGCTTGGCATATTCATAGAGGCTAGACCGACTGATGCGCAGTCGATCTAGCACTTCCTTGGTCGTCAGAAATCGCGGCTGGGCCGCATTTTCGGGTGTGGAGTTGTTTACACTCACACAAACATATACGACACGAGCTCAAGAGTGCCCGTTTGAACACTAACAGCCAGTCCTGCACAAAGGCACGAGCAGCGTATAGACCTTAAATTCACTGCGCCAAGCAGACGAATACGAACTCAGCTCATGGCAGCGACCGAACAATCGGGCGCAAGACTCGATCCATGACCACCAGCCGTTGTTCGAGCCACCCAAGGTACTCGTTCCAACGATGCTCGTCCTCAATCGGCGCGTCGGGATACCAGGAGGCTATCCGACAAGCTAATGCGTCAGGAAGTTCTTGCCAATCGAGCTCGAAACCAAGTTGCTGTTCAATGTGTTGTCGCTGACCAACGAGGTGCGCAAACCTCGCCTTCGCCTCCACTCCCACGATGAAAAGCTCAACACTTAGCCGATCGTCTCGCGTGTTGGCCGTGGTGTTCAGCCCGAAGCCGGATCGCCCAATGGAATTGTTCAGCCAGTGCCGCGGACGAGGTGCTTGCGGTCTGATATGAGGCGCATTCTTGGCCAGGCGCTCGGTCAATGCCGTCCAGAAGCGGAGTTGAAGCTGTTTCGTTGGAGATGCCGAAGCCGCGGCCCTTGCTTGCTCCCGTCCAGCTTTTGCCCAGTTGTCCGGCTTCACCACAACCTCAAACTTAGGCGCAAGAGGCGAATCGCCAATGCGCCATAACTCAACTTGCACTCCAAAGAAGCTCAGGTCGTCGGTCGTATTCTCGTTCAGGAACCTCAAGGCCGCGAGGTGCTCCGGCCGGAAGGACTCGGCGACCCAGATCACCTTGCGCGCGCCAACTCCCGCGGCGTAAGCGATGATTTGCCCAAGGTGCTTGTGGTCCGTCTCGGCGAGCTGATTCTCAATGATCACCTGCTCATCGCCATTGGTACAGAGGATGTCGAGCTTAAAGTCACCCACCAAGTGTTCCGTCGCGACGGCTTCAAGCTCGCTTAAGCCCAAGGCTTCTGCGAGGGAGTCCAGATTGTCCGCCTCCGCCAGCCAGGGGGTGAAGTCTCCGGCTTCGTGCTTCCATGCCTCTCGCAGCGGCACGCGTACAAGCTTGCTTAGGTCAATCCTTGTTCTCATCGCAGGTCATCCATCTTGGCCAACACAGGCAACTAAACACAATGGGATGACTGTATCCAGAGTTGCTCAAACATTGCCACTAGCGACTTGACTGCCGCCGGGTTGGACACTAAGCAACCCACCTCCACGTTACGCGTGATTGCTCGACCGGTCATGTTAGCGCTTGTGATAAGCGCAGTGTCATCGGAAATGAGAAACTTCGCGTGAAGAGATTTTTCGATGTTGGATTCGCCGCCCCAGTAACGAATATTCTCCTGGCCGATGATCGAGCTAAGACTCTCGACTGTGCTCGACGACGATTTCGCTCGTCCAGCAACATTGTCCAGGAGGACTCGGATCGACACTCCCCGAGCTTGCGCTGCAGAGAACAGGGGAAGAAGCTCATCGAGATACACAAGTACATATGAGCATATTGAGAGGCTGCTTTCCGAGCGACCAATTAGTTCGGCAAGTACGCCCGCGGTCTGCCGCCCATCACTTGTGAATGGAGCTGAGATCACTAGCTTGAAGTCACCGCTCTCCTGATTGGATAGCATCCCCACGGCCACCCCGCGCGCAAAGTCAAATCCACCCTTGCGGCACTCGTTCACCAAGCTTCGAAGAGTCGTGCGATCCGCTAAGTTGAGGGCTGATTCCGAAAGCGCTTGCAAAGATTCGTTGCCGTCCACCGCTGCGCTAACAGCCTTCAAGACAGACGGCGACGCGCCAGATAAGAGATGAACGATCCTTTCGCTCAACGCAGATCACCGAAAAAAGCGAGACCAGATGCTCCCAGAGTGTCCACAAGAAACGCGCGATCCAAGAACTGATTGGCACGCTCACAAGATGTTTCAGCAAGGAATCCACAAGAGTGACATGCGGCGCCATGAAGCTTTGACTCGTTCTCGATCTCTCGATGGGAGCAGATCGGGTCGGATGAGCATATGCGTGCTCTTTCCAACCCTGACCTGAGAATCGGTTCAAACGCTTTTGGTCTTCCAAGCGCCACCAATCCACCAAGAGTGCCCTCGGAATCAGGACTCGCTGTGTAGATCAGGATTCCTGCCATCGATTCTGCTCCGTCACCAGAGTCTCGACAGTAGATTCGCTCTTTGAGGCTTGTGCTTGAATAACCACATATGATAGCGAGCTCACGCAAGAGAACGTGTGATAGTGTATGCAGAGCAATATAACGTGCTGGCGGGAAGTCAGTTCTTATCCATGGTCTCTCACTTCTGAACGCGTCGAAGGCGACGCGGAGCGCCGTCATTCTTTGTCTGACCTCAGGCGACCCCTCCCACTTTCGGAGCCGCGATTCGGACAATCGAAAGAAAACGCCCTCACCCTTGTTCTCCGCACCTGGCACCCATGTGGTCGTACCAGGCATTAGCGGCGCGAGCCGATCTGGATCGACAGAATCGAAATCGGATAGATCGCCAGCCGACTCCACGCGAGTGAATCCTACGAGGGCACTGAACTCGGTAAGCCGAGTCACTAGCGCAATGGAGTCAAAGTAGGGCTGAAGAGCTGGGCCAAGCTCACCGACTCTCTCTGCGGCAAGCCGCGTGCTCTCGACCGCAGGATCAAGGGATGCTAGAAGTCGATACTCCTCTTCTCGCAGCTCAGCCAGCCGCTTCACGGGTTCTCCCACTCTGGCCCGTTCCAACGCTGCGAATAGTTCCTCAGCAGTCGTCTCTTCCAGCTCCTTGATGCCACCGAACTCGATCAGACTCTCGGCTTTATCAACGGTGGTGACCTTCTCCATCCGATCCCAATGCTGCTTGACCAGTGCATCCAGATCGGTGATGGTGTGCTGCTCAGGAAGTGCCAGTACAGATACCGTCAACGGAAAGTATAGATTTGATGCACCGAGAAGGATTGCCTCGGGGGTCTCGGTGCACTTCTCCTTCGTTCCCAGGTGCAAGTGTTTTCCAGAACAGCCAGGAATGCAAAGGTCTGCGTCTCTTTTGCCGAATGCATCGGCAAGCGGTCGGAAAGCCTCACATTCCAGGCAACGAACCTGAACTTCCGAGGCTTCGCCCGTCACACCTTCGTCTGTGAGTACCAAGCCTGGTCTATAATCTCGACCCTGCTTTGGGTTCTTCGGCTGCCGTGGGCACGGATTGCCACGATGACAAAACTCAAACCAGGGAAACTCGTCTATGTGACCCCGTTTGCAAGTCACGAGAAAGCGGACGGGAACGGCCGCAGGCAGATTCCGCTCGGCCATTGATCTCTGATTTGGGCATCCTTTGTGAATGTACTTAATCTTATCGATTTGGAAAGGCGGAAACTCCAGAGCGAACATCCCACTGTTCGCAGTCCCGATTGCGTTGCATAGCGGACAACGGAGCCATCGCGGAAACACCGAAACAGGCACTCCGCTTGGGTCGACTTTCTTGAATTCGGGTTCCTCGGAGTTCTTCTCGGGAGCCGAGCGAATCTTGGCAACCTCAGGAAGTTTGGCTCGCACTGCACTCAAGAGCCTTGGCTCGACGATCTCTGCACAGGCCCCAGGGGACCACTGGTGCAACCCTCGAACCAGAACAGAGATGTGAGGGAGGTCGATCATTGAACCAACCCCGAACATGGTCACTAGCTGACCTTGTCTGATTTCCCCTACAACTTCCTTCATTAGAGTTCCTCCCCGTCCTCATCTGCGAATCCGTCAACCAGCACAAGGTGAGAAGTCTGCTCCACTCCCCTCAGTGAGTTGAGGCATGTGAAGGTCTTCCACGCGCCATCCTCAGGCCGACTAAGAAGCGGAACACGTGTCCCATCATTATCTCGGTAGCGTATGCCGTTGCCAAGCTGGAGACGCTTTACACACCTGTTAATCCAAGTGTCCTGACGAGTCTCAGCCAGTGAAACCAGCCTCTCAACTTCTTCAGCTTCGTCGCAACATAGTACGCCACGAGCACGGAGCGCTTCACGCGCTTTGACCAGGGAAATCGTGTTGTTCGGCGCAGTTTCGGCGGAGTTCTCAGCGTTGAGCTTGAGGTCAGACAATCTGGACATGCCAACGAATACCGCCGAGAGACCGCGATCCACTGCACCAGCCGCGAACGGAGTTACGCTCGGGTTCTCGACATGAGTGTGATATGCGGCGTGGTAGCCCCGAAAAGCTTCATAGTGAGACACATCGCGCGCTCGGGAGAAGTTGTAAACCGTCAGCACGATTCCTGGCAGCTCGCGGCCCACACGGCTTGTCGCCTGGATGTACTCTGAGGTGGCCTTGGGCTGTCCAGTTACCACCATGAGGCCGAGGCGAGGAACGTCAACGCCCACTGAAATCATGTTGGTGGCGATCAGGGCATCAATCGGCCAGTAAGGTAGCTCCTTCCGCTTATCCAGTTCGAGAGGAACCTTCGTCTCAAGCCTTGAGAGGATCTGGGGAATGTCCGAGGCGCGCCGACGCGAGGTCATTTCCTCAACAGAAATCCCCGTTCGAATTGCCAATCCCCGAACGTCCATTTGGCGGCAACGCGCTTTGACCGAATCTTCGAGTAGTCTACGCATCCCACCTAGTTCACGGAGTGACGCGAAGTAGCCAACCAGCGTCTGCAACTGGTCCGAGTGCTCTGGATAGTTCATCTGGAGAGTCCGACCGCTTGACAAAGCCGCCGCATACACCCGAATCAGAGTGCTCTTCAGGCGTCGGCCAAAAGCGCAAACACCGACATAGCGAAGGCCTGGCGTCTTCTCGCTGACCTCGTGTTCTTTCGCAAAGAACATGTCGGTTGAGTTGATTCCCCGAGCTGGGAATGTTCGAAGTCGACGCGCAAATAGGCGTTGCACCTGGAGGTGCGCTCTCTTGATCGTCGCCGTTGAGAGAACCACCTTGGGGCGAACGAGCTTGCCATTCACAGTCCATGAACACAGCTCGTCGATTGCGGTCTCGTAGAGACCCATCAACGATCCGAGAGGACCCGTGATGAGGTGAAGCTCGTCCTGAATAATCAGGTCGGGCGGTCGCAAGAATGGGGAGTCCTTCACCGCAACCGCAGGCAGACCGTTGATCGCTCGGTGATTGTCTGAATCATGGTCACTGGCAGGACACAAGAATCCATGACGCGGGCAGTAGCGGTCCACCTTCCCAAATAATGATCCAACCTGCCCGTTCCAGGGCATCTGGGCGAACTTGTCGACCGTAGCGATCACGAGTGACGGAAGCACCCTGTAGAGCTGCTCATCGACGACGACGATGGGAACGCCCTCACCCTTTGACTTCGCGCGGCCGAATTCACATCGCCCCTTTCCATCGCCGCAATAGAAGATCACTCGCCCTCGGTCTCGATCCACCTCGACATCGCGTCCGAGTTCAATCTTCGAGCCGCACCACGGACAGGCCGTGATCTGCTTGAGAGTGCCCTTGCCGCCCGCACCTTTATTGCCTCGTTCCGCTTCGAGGAGGTCAGTAGCCTGCTTGATGCTGTTGGGAGTGGAGGCACTACCCACCCAAAGACCGATCCTAAACGGGGTCTGCCCCCACTTGGAAGGATTCGACCGCCGCTCGGCTTCACATGCGCAGATCAAGGTGGTAGCCCTCTGGAATTGCTGAAGCGTGAGAAGTCTAAGTGTGTAGCGCATCAAAACGGCCACACCGTTCTCGCCATCGTAGCCCTCCACCGATCCCTGAAGGCGTCGCATCGCCAATGTGTAAGCTGTGAGACCAAGATAGGCTTCTGTCTTTCCGCCACCTGTGGGGAACCAGAGCAGCTCCGCGGTGGGGCCGACCAATGGATCGCCAGAATCCACTCGTTCTGGATGATCGAGTTGTGTCAACGACGGGAGCGAGCTGAGGATGAACGCGAGCTGGAACATGCGCCAGCTCGGCGGCTCCTCTAGCGAGAACTCCTCGAACTTCAGGGTCGATTTCTCGTCTTGGCGCTTCAGGGAGGCGTAGAGTCCTCGCAAGCGCTGCAGGTGCATCACACGATTCGCGAATCCGAACGCCTCGTAGGCGACCTGGTCGGTGCAAACAAGTTCGATGCCCTCCTCCAGGGTCGCAAGCGCCGATCGGCAGCCTTCGACGGCTCGCACCGCCGCCTCTTTGTCACGTCTCGTCTCGATCAACTCAGCAGGATCATCGATCTTGGCGACCTCCGCCTCAATCCAATCTGCGTACAGCTTGATTAGCGGGCTGAGCATAGAGCGTAGCTCTTCTTTGGAGGCATGACCAAGCACCTCCATGCGAGCCTCTGCGCCAGGAATCGGCACGGTCGTGCTCTTGCGGACTTCATACGAGGGCATTGCGTCGGTCCAAATCGCATTCGCTCGCCTCGCATCCAGAGAATCGACGCACCAGTTGCAAGCCGTACCGTGTCCGATAGCAAACTCGACCTCCTTTCGGAAGAGCAGCTTGAGGTGATCTTCCTGCTGGCGGGTCATCGGGTCGGCATCGTCGGCCGAGTGGTGCAGGCGCTGATTGACAAAACATGCTCGGCCTGATGTCTCCGCCACCGACATCTCGACTTGGAACAGCCAAGCCTCATCGCCCGCGTCCTTGCCATCCTGGGCGTTCTCCAGGAACAGACTTACCGCTCGCTTCCCATCTTGCAGTGCATAGGCGCGGGCACGAAAGATCACGGCGGGAAACTCTTCATGGACCTTGTCATCGAAGCCCTTGTCCACCGAGAAAGTCACCTCAGCCGTATAAGCCGTCCGCTTCCAGACCATGGCGGGATCGCCCTTCTTCTCGGTCAGAAAACCTTTCTCGCTGTGCTGCTTTCGGTACACAGCCCAAGAAAATCGTGCGATGAGTTCATCCGTGTCGCCATCCACGCAGCAGGTAAAGCCAATGGATGTCGACAACATTGAATCGGCGGGTAGTGGGGTCTCGTCCTGGTCGCCTTCCTCGGTGGCCTCGGCACTCTCGTTGCCGTCGGGCTGCTGCATTTGGTCCTCGATGGGAGGACGAGTGTTCTTGGGAGCCAAGACTCCCAGAACGTAGCGGTTGCTCGGCCTAGCTTCGACTCGCGTCCAAAGCTCTTCGTCCTCGCCGTCCTTCGGGCCGACCAAGTCCTCCCGCATGAGGCGGTGGAACTCCTCCCGCACCCACCAGGGGGACACGACCTCTTCACGACGCTCATAGCGAGGCAAGGGTTGTTCGTCGGCGCGCGGAATTCTCATGAACTAAGCCTACAGTTTACGTCGAAAATAACGTAGAATATGAAGAGGATGGCTTCGCTCGCAAAGTCCAATAAGTATGTTCGACGTCGAGACGAGCGTCTGGCCGCGATTGTAAAGTCAGCCCGCCAGTCGAGTCTGCTTGAGGGAGCAGTTGACATCGAAGGCATTCGATTCAAGTACACCAAGTCTGGTCGGATCATTCGGCTCGTAAAATAGCCTCGATGAGGAGATGCGCGAGCGGGCCGTAATCCAACCGCTGCAGCGCGACATGCATAGCTCGGTAGTACTCTGCTCGATTGGCAAGTCCATTGACCCCCTCAAAATCATAGTCGAGGATGGGACGGTCTGCTTGGAGAGCCATGATATCCGTCACCCATCGGGCGACACGGCCGTTCCCCTCACGAAAGGGATGAATCATGATGAACTCAGCCTGCACCTCGGCGAGTTGGAGGGCCAACGCACCCAAATCCTTCTCGCGACAGGGCGTATATCGACAAAGCTGATTTGCCTCAAATGCCGCCAGGTTTGACTCCAAAAACGCTGCGTGAGAGAATCGAAATTCTGGGACCTCACCGTGCGGAGGGGCTGTGATGTCCACGTTTCTCAACGCACCCGCGAAGGCATAGATGCGACCGAGCCAGCTTCGGTGCATCTCTCGGATGAGCTCCACGGAGAGAACAGTATCATCTCCCACGCTCTTAATGAACTTATCCTGCGCCTTTACTAGGGCCTCGTATTCAATCTGGCCCATTTGAACAGGATCTACAACTCCGACCAGGTTTCTCAGCACCGCACCGTTTGAACCTGGCTCGTAATCATCCAGACCCGTGGTGCCGTACTTAGACACTCCCGTCACCATCCACGAGATCGCCATCACCAAACAGGCCGCCGATAGTTGCCTCGGGCTTGCGTTTGGCTTTGCCTTTCTTGGGCTTGGCGGCGTTGGGGTTGGCGGCGAGTTCTGCCTGTTCCTCGGCGTAGCGGTGGTGGTTTTCGGCGAGGAGGCGGCGGAGCATCTCTTTGCGGGCGGCGGGGGAGACGGTGAAGCGGGGGCCGCGGCCGAGGTCGTAGAAGTCGTGCTCCAGATCGAGGTCTTCCCAGCCGTAGGCGGCGCTGACGGCGGCATCGTTGGCGATGACGGCCTGGCGCAGGGCTTCGATGTCCGCATCCCGCACGGTGGGGTTGTGCATCAGCTTGCTCACCGCGGTGAGTCCGATCTGGCGGGCATCCATCGCCGCGCGGCGGGCGTCATCGAGCGCCTTGCCCGATGCATCCAAACTCTCGGTGAGCTCAGGCAAGGGGAACGTCTCGAACGCATCGGTGATCGAATAGCTTTGTCGTGACTCAAGCGTCGGGCTATACGTTCTAGCCCAAAGCTCATGCCAGCTCGACATTAGGGCTGCAAAGTGCGCATCACGATCAAACACAATGACACTTAATCGCTGATCAAGGACAATAAGTGTGGAGACCCAGCTAAAGTTGTGATATTGGGAGACCCCGGAACGCGCCAAACAACGAGTCATGGGAAGAATGGCAGAATAGAGGTCCGACGACTTCTCTGCAAACTGCCAGAATTTTTCTGCTCTTGGTGATCGAAGCTGGAAATTGCGGCCGTTCCTATCTGGACCCTTCTCGCTCGGACGCTGCCGTTCAGAGCGAACTTCTGTCTCGACGATGGCCAGTGCCTCGCGGTAGTCAGCGGCGACGGGGTCAGGGTAGTCGGCGGGAACCGCACCCATTTGGAGCCAGTGCTTGTGATATTCCTCGGTCGTCTCGATACTTCGTTCTGGATTCTCCCAGCGTTGTTTCCTGGTCGGGAACCAATCGTCGGCCCGAGTCGGATTCGCCTTGCGAACCGTCTCCACAACATCTTCGCCACTGACGGGCAGCGCTTGCCCGACTCGGCCAAGCGGCCAGTCGTGGAAGTTGATGACCCAACGGCTTGGGCGTTGACCGACCTCGTTGTTCAGGTCCTCGCCATTGAGATAGGGGAAGAGGACGGCGGAAAGTTCGGGATTCGCCGCCAGCATCCGCTCCGCTTGCTCGATCTCCAGCACAAACCCTTTGCCCAGCACGTAAGAACCAATAAACGACAGTCCCTCGTTGGCCACAAGTCGCTTCGGCGTGCGATCCCCATCTTCGGCATCGAGCATAGGGGAGACAATCTCAACGACTTCACCTTGCAAGAACTTCGGGCCGCGGAACTCGCCCTTGCGCAGCCAGACCTTGGCAACTTCCAGGTTCGCGGATTTAGAGGGCCATTTGACCGATTTCACCGCTCGATAGGCGGTGGCAAGGGGCGTATGATCTCCCTTGGGCTTGAGAAGCTGATCCAGCCCCACTTCTCGGGTGTCGCCTTCGGAAATCGTGTTGGTGGCGAGCAGTCCCACCGAGCCATCCTGCTTCGTGATGCCTGCGGCGCGGAGAAAGAAGTAAGCACAGAGGTCGGCGCTGCCCTTCTTGCCGTGAGCGATTCGCGAAACGATGTAGTCACGGAACGGCGTGCCCATCGAATCGGTGATCTTCTGCCCGCCGACAAACGGAGGGTTGCCGACGATGGCATCAAAGCCGCCCTCGGCAAACACGTCGGCGAACTCTAGATCGAAGTGGAAGGTCGGCCGACCGAGGATGCTTCCCAGTTGGCTTGCCTTCTCACGGTCGGGGCGCCCTTGGAGCATGGCGAGGCGCGTTTGCCGTGCTGCTTCCAGCTCCTTCCGTTGGGCAGCGTTGGTGGCCTTGGTGAACGCCTCGGTAAGCAGCAGGTCCGCAGCCACCCGCAAGGCCACTTCATGCTTCTCAGCTTCCTCGAAGTAGTCTTCTCGCTGCTTCACGCCCACTGGAGTGTTGCCAGGGATGCGGCGCATAGCATCGCGAATCCGTCGAACGTCCTTGACCGAATCCTGTACCCACGGGAGGAGCAGCCCTCCGCCTTGGGCGTCGTCGGGCTTGAGCGAGAAGCGTTCCAGCTCATCCAGGGTCACTCCCACCAAACTGTCTCCGCACTTGAGGGCGTGGTTGAGAAAGTGGAACGGCTTATCCTTGCGCATGGTGATGAGCCAGAGCGAGAGCTTGGCCATCTCCGTCGCCATGGGGTTGATGTCGACGCCGTAAAGGCAGCGATCCACCACCATGCTGCGCGCCACGGCGAGACGTTCCTCAGGGTCGATGGGAAGGGGATCGATCTTCGGGTCGCCGACCGTGAAATCGCCCTGGGGGGTTCGAATCTGCTTTCGATCTGGCCGTTGAGGATCGTAAGCCACCAAGAGGGCACCTGCATCCGTGCAAGCGAGTCTCGCGTCGGCCTCGACAGACCGAACCGCGGCTTCGGCGTCGTCCCATGCTTCCACAACCTTGGCACTCAGGAATCGGCACACGGCGACGAGGAATGCCCCCGAACCCATTGCGATATCGGCCACCCGCAGGTCGAGCAGTTCGGTGGCGGTCTTCTTTCGCCACTGGTCTTGGGGCCAACCCTCTGCCATGCCCTCGACGATGAGTGGCTCCAGGGTGTGCTGCACCATCTCCTCGGCGAGGAAGCGCGGGGTGTAGTGGGTGCCCGTTCCGCGGCGCTCGCTGCTATCGCTGACGTAGCGGCTGCCCTCCAGATAGACCTGATAGCGGCCCATGGAGTCGGTTCGGATGAGGTTCGCCCAGGGCTTGATGCGCTCGAACATCTCGGAGTTGCCGTGGCACGCGGCGCGGAGACCCGACTCTCGTTCGGGGGTGATCGGGGCGTCCAAGAGCCTCTGGATCGCCCGCTCGCTTCGGTCGGTCTCCTTAGCGAGGAGCTTCGTGAAGTCCTTCTTTCCACGAAGGGCTTCCAGTTCGGAGAGGCTCAGTTCGGGTTCGTACGTCTTCTTGCCAACCAGGCCGAGCACAGGTTCAGTGGCCGTGTGGATCGTATGATCGAGCAGGCCCTCGTAGACGTATCCGATCTGCTCGACGTCGAGCGCCTCGAAGGAGACCCGTCGTCGCTCTTTGCCCGTCGGACCATCCACCAGGATGTACTGGAGCGATTCGAGGACGTGAAGGGTTACGCGGTTGTTGACCTTTAGCCTTTCCAAGAATGGGTAGGCGGTTGGATCGAAGAGGCTGCCCCCATAGGCGGTGACTTGGAGTTCGGGGAGCGGCGAACCTGCGTGGAGGAGCCTGGCGTTGGCCATCAGGCGCATCCAAGCGTCGTGGCGGCGCTCCAGGATTTCCTCGCCCTGCTCGCTGGCTTCTTCTTCAAGCTGGGAGAGCAACGAGCTTGCCGCGTAGTGATTCTTGTAAGTGTTGCTGGTGTCAACGGGCAATAGCTTGCGTTCCTCGGCGCAGAGGAGGAACATCAGGCGCATCATGACGGTGAGGCAGCCGCGATAGAGGTCCTCGTTCTTGGTGTCCTTGAGCAGCTCTCGCCCCGTTTCCTCGTCGAGGCGATCCATCTCTCGGGCGAGGAGTTCGACCGAAGCGCGCACCTGGCGGCCGAGATCGAGGGTGAGTTCTTCTTCGTCATCTCGTGAGGCGAGCAGCAGATCGGCCAGCGATTCACCTTCGGCTGCACCCACGACTCGACGTAAGCCAAGAAGGCTGGTAAACGCCCGCAGGAGGTCTTCTTCGTCGGCGAGGACATCGCTTCGGAAGGTGATGTAGCCCGTGGCGTCGCTCTCGCGAACGTGGATGAGCGTCCATTCGGAGCCGTTTGTGACAAGGCCATGGGTGAGCTGGTTGGCCTTGAGCAACGCCTGCATCCGCTGGTTGGGCGAGGCGATCCATCGATGTCCTTGCAGCGGTTGGCCGAGCTTCTGTCCCTTGGGGACCGCCAGGATCGGGAGCCTGGGATCGCCATCGTTGCCGACCACGAGGAAGGTGGGGCGGACGGTGTCGTTACTTGCTTCGTCGACGAATTTCAGCTCATCGGGGACTCGGCCCAGGGATAGCAGAACCTCGTCGTCGTATTCCAGAACAGCGGCGAGCACCCAGGTGATCCACGCTTGGTGGATGCCTTTGTCCGTCTGCTCGTACCATTCCTCGTAGGCGAGTTGGAACTGTTGGCGGAGTCCCTTCTCTAGGGTTTCCAGCCCCATCGGTAACGCTCTGCCGAGCGAGGTGAGGCTGAGGAACGGTCCCGAGATATCGAGCAGGCTGATCCAATCGTGCTGTCCCGACTTGAACCTCGCCATCAGTTGCCCTCCTTGGGAAGGACGATGGTGATCGCCACGGGAAAGAGCCTCGGGGTGGGTTCGGCGTAGCGCTCATCGAGGGCGGCTTGCTCGCGCTTGATTTCCTCGGGAATCTGAGCAATTCGGTGGCGCAAGAGGTTTGAGTAGTCGGCACGGTCGAACTCGCCAAAGTCGAGTTCGAGCTGATCGGGCTTTTCGAGGCCTTGCTGAAGTTGGGCTTTGAGTTCGAGGAGAACCTTCTCGACTTCGGCTTTCTCGGCGTCTCGCTTTCGCTGGATTCGATTGTCAAGGGTCTCGGTACGCTCCTTCATACGGGCTTCCAGCGTTCGGCGAAGGATCGGTTCAAGCTGCGGCCACTTGGCTCTGACATTGGCGATGATGCGGTCTGACCCACGGCCGTTCTCCAGGTTGGCGGCGATTTCCTTGAGTTCGGCCTCGCTGAAGCGAACCCACTTGTTGTCAACCGTCTTTCCGCCTGCCACCAACAGTTCTTCATGGAGGCGCTTCATCGTCTTGCCAAGCACGAGCAGGCGGCCGTGGACGATGACGGCGGGGGTATCGAGAAGACCTTTCGAGACGGTCTTGACTGTGATCCGCTTGATCTTGCCCTGATCGCGTTCCCACACCGCCGCTCGGAGGAGTCCGAGGCACATGGCGACGAGTCGATGGTTCAAGTGGGCGAGGACGACAGTGTCGCGCCCCTCAGCTTGCTTGGGGTCGAAGACGATGGGTCGAGGCTCTTTGGTAAAGGGGTGTTCGAGGCCCTTAAGGCATTCCGACCAGGCTCCCGTCAGGACAGGCACTTTGAATGCGGTGCCGACCTCGGGGACTTCAACAGGTTCAAGAGGGATCTGATTGGCGAGTTTGAGACCGACTTCGACGACCTTGCGGACGTTTTCGGGAGTCAAGTGCATCTCGCGCTTGGCGACCTCGTACTCCTCATTCAGCCGCTTGACCTGCTCGGCAAGATCAACCTCCGCCTTGAGCAGTCGGCGAATCTTGTTGGTCTCGTTCTCGGCGAGGGTGGTGTCGAGCACCGACCGCTTTCCGAGCATGCGCTCCTCGATCTGTTCGGCAATGACGGGGCCGACTCGGCCGAGGTCTTCACGGATTTGAGAGGTCTTCTTGGCGGCAACAAACAGGAATTCCAGATCGTCGTCGAGATCGTCTTTGCTGCGCCCGTTCTCCGTTGCGGCGCTCGCGGGGGCGAAGTGGAAGATCGTAACGTCGCGCGGCTGGCCGTGGCGATCTACGCGGCCGTTCCGTTGCTCCATTACGGTCGGCCGCCAGCTCGTATCCCAATGGACGAGCTTGCAGCAGTGGTGATGGAGGTTGACGCCTTCGCTGGCCGTGTCGGTGGCGAGCAGGATACGGACCTTTGAGTACTTGGGGTCGGCAAGGAAGGCGTTCTTGAGATTCTGCCGCTCTTCAGGGGGCATGCCTCCGTACATCTCCGCGGCGCGTCCGTCTTCGGCGTAGCCTCGTTGGGACAGCTGGTTCCAGAGATACCTTTGGCTCGCGCGGGCCTCGGTGAAGATGATGACCCGCTCGTTTGTCCACTGCCCGTCAGGCTTGATGTGCTTATCCAGCCACTCCATTAGAACACGGAGTCGGGTGTCGGGCAGCAACTCGGCTCGACGCGCCCAGGACAAGAGTTCGTTGAGCATGCCGATCTGCTCTGGAGTCGCCTTAGGGCCCTCTTGAGACGCCATCTTGACGGTCGATTCAACAAGCTCTTCTTGATCGATGGACTCCTCAGCGAGGTTGTTCTCGGCGTCCTCCATCTCCTTGAGCATTCGTGCGAGGATGCCCGGAGCAGACTTCTTCTTCTCCTGATCCCTCGGCTCGGTGAGGGTCTTGAGGTGCGTTTCGAGAGTCGAGCGGAAGGCGGCTGGCGAGCTGAAGAACCGCTTCTTGAGGGTCTTAAGGACGAACTCGACGGCGATGTAGTCCGAACCTGAGGCCACGGCTCGGCGGCTCTTTGCATACCGCTGGAGAAGAGCATGGGCGGTTCGCTCCTCCTCGCTGTAGTCAATGTAGATCGGCTCGATGTCTCGCTTGCAGAATCGCTCGGCAAGTCCTTCATCGCTCTTGAGCCGCCGCACCATGGTAACGCCGTGGAGCTGCTCCCTATTGAGCGGCGCGCCGCGCATGTAGCGCTGGTTATCAAGGAGTTCAAGAAGTGCGGTGAAGCTTTCTGAGTAGCCGTTGTGCGGGGTGGCCGAAAGGAACAGCTTGTGCTCGAAGTGGGGACCGATCTCCTTGACGAGGGTGGTTCTCTGGCTATTACGCATCCCACGCCCACCTGGGGCCACGTTGTGGCACTCATCGACAACGAGCATGCCGAATCGCCGTGGGAAGCTCGGTGTCCCCTCTGGGATGAGGTCTTTGAAGACGCGGAGGACGTGGTCCTGCTTGAGGAAGTCGTAGCTGGTGATCAACCGTGGATAGCTGGACCAAGGATTCGCGTGGATGCCCTGTTTCCGTCTGAGATCGCGCATCGCTTGATGGTCGACGATTCGGAAGTCGAGGCCAAACTTGTCGCGCATCTCCTCTTGCCACTGGAGCTGAAGCGATGAAGGACAGAGGATGAGAATGCGCTGGATTCGGTTGCGGTGGACGAACTCTTGGATGACTAAGCCAGCTTCAATGGTCTTACCGAGTCCCACGCCATCGGCTAGGAGAAGGTTGGTTCTCGGAACTTGGAGCGCTCTTACAAGCGGGTCCAACTGGTAGTCCTCGATCTTGATGCCGCTGCGAAATGGAGCGAGGAAGGTCCCGCGGTCAATGTCGTTCACGATGCCCCACCGAACGGCATTGAGGAAGGCGTCCAGCGTCTCGGGATCGTCCAGACCTTCAGGATTGGGGAGGGCGTCGAAGTCCAGTGCTTCAGCGTTCGGCTCGGCTTGCCAAACAACCGTAATCTCGTCGCCCAAGGAATCATCAACGCTGGCGAGCTTTACGAGATGCTTCGAGTCGGGACGACCTTCAGGGTTGATCACGTCGAGCGTGACGAACCTCCGCCCTCGAACGTGCGCGAGCTGGCCGACACTCGGAACCTCCTTACTCAGTTGAAACATAAACAGACTCGCTTGATTGCCGAACCAACCATACTCAATTCCAATTGATGAGGTCGGCAATTCTACCGCCGGCAGCCGTCGGAACTCGCTTGCACACGATGGCGCAAGTTGGAAGACTTTGAAAAGCTTGGGGCCGCACTTCCAACCCAGGTCTCTTGAGCTAACCTCTAAAGTCTCGGCCGGTCAGAAAATAGCTGGTGATTGAAGTCAGCTTCCACGGAACTCAAGAAGCGCCAGGTTAGAGTCTCACCTGGGCTCTCAATCATTTCTTGCAGCGCAGCGTAGCTGAAGGAGTCAGGAAAGACTAGATCACGAAGCTGCGGAGCCCAACCATAGGTCAGTAAGCGCCGCCTCAATTCTAAGTCAGCGAACGTATTCAGACCAATGCCCAGGTAACCCAGAGAATCTGGGAATCGGCATTCCTTCGCAATTTGGAATATCTCCGCTTCCGAAAGAGCTCGATACAATAAAGTATTGTGGCTGGAGTGCCTCCGAAAGTTGACTCTGTCTTGATGGGGGTGAATAATGTCGCCGGACTCTGAGACCACTTCGGCCCAGTCTGGTTGATCAGGGTGATATCCAAGACCGATCGCATAAAGACCAAATCTCAGGTTATGGGCCCCACATGTAGTACAGGAAAGACTCCAGCACCATTGGAACTTGCTAGCTACGCCGCATAAGGCGTTGAATGGACTTCGTCCCAACACCACAATTCGCTCATCATACTTTCTCAGCTGCCCCTAGTTCTGCCAGAGTTTCGACACATTCTTCAACGTGCACGCGCTCAAGAGAATCGCGGCCATCATCGGCTTCTCCGCGGGTGGAAGTGGGCGGGTGGAAGTGGGCGGGCGGAATTGCGGGTTTTGAAGGAAGATGAGTTGGCCCAAAAACATGAGCGCCGGGTTGCCGCCCGGAATGAGCGACGACGCCTGCTCCGGCAAAGGCAGGCGGAGAGAGCGCGAATGCCCTCCGAAACCTCCGAGGCCGTCAGATAGTCGCCAATGGTGCTAGATGCAATTCTAAAGGAGCAGGGTTCATTCAGGAACGCCGCCTTGGCTAGCCCCTAGCCCATGTCTCCGCCACAACCCAAAGGACTTCTGCGAGTGATCCGCGCATGCTGTGGAAACTTAGCAACTTCTCACCGGTTTCCTCGTCCATGTAGAGGCTCCGGTTGAACTCGATCATGATGGACTGGACCCGTGGGTCCAAGCCATAAAATTGAGACGGCACCATCGTCCCCGAGTACGGGCGATCCACCAGCACGCCCCCCGAGAAAGTAGAGAGAGGGCTAGGTGTAAACGTCTCCGCTAGCTTCTCCAACTCCGTAACGACGGACGCTGCCAGCGTTGGGGGCGTGTGGAATGAATCGGTGCCCACGCAGAACATAGGCCGCTCAGGGGTTTGATCCTGATCGCAAGGCAAGGGCTGAGAAGGATAAGAGTGGCAGTCGATCAGCAAGCAGCGGCCATGCTCTGACAGCGCATTTCGAGCCCAGTCGTTAAGCTCCTCGTGATGAGGTCTGTAGTATTCAGAGATAAGGTGCTCTCGGCCTGCCTCTGATTTAAGGGGCGATCCCGATGAAGTCCGCGTATATACGGCCCCCATTCCCCGCTTGGCCATTGGCTCGTCCGCATCATCCTCAAACCTCTCAGGATCGACGACCAGCCTACTCACGCCAAAGACCAGGCGCTCGGCTGACTCCAACTGGAACAGCTCATCCGTGTGCCGATCCGTCATCACCAGCAGTTCTCGTTCGAGTTCTGTTTGATCGACCAGGAACGTGGGTCTGACGTTCTCCGGAATGAACAAAGAGGCGTGAGGGATGTGAAGGAGAATCGGCTTCATTGGTTCTCAACCAGGGCAATGAGTTTCGACTGGCCCCGTGTTGAAGTCGTCGAGGCCGCAGGAGGAGTGATCTTACCGGCCCCAGTGTTCTTGTTTGCCCTACTGTCATACAGCTTTCTAGGAGGTCCATGCCGATGCTGAAACCAAGACATTTGAACCACAAAACATGATCGCGAGGAGTAACACTGCTTAGGACATCGCCCCGACTTCGACTCGCAGCAAGTCGATAGCAGGGCCAAGATTGGGGTCCGCGTCTCGGCGGCTTTCAAACGCATGGACAAGGGAGTTGTAATACCAAAGCGAGTCCTCCCTCGAAGCGTTAAACCTCTCCCAATGCGACTCGCCCAATGTGCGCGAATCCTGGTTGAGAGACCTCGCATTGTGGATCTTGTCGCAGATTGAGACAAGTAGTGCCGAGGACGACTTGGTGGCGATCCCTGCGAGATAATGCTCTTTGCGTTCCCGCCAAGGAGCCTTCTCGCCCTTGGAGGCGGTGATGGAGTCTGAGTTTTGCCGTACGATCTGCGCCACATGCTCGCCGAATTCCGCCCTAATCGTGGCCAGCATGCTCTCACCGCCTGCATCTTCCGCCGCATCATGGAGTAGCGCTCCGATGGCCTCGTCCTCGGTACCACCAAACTCGAGCACTAACCCGCATACCTGCATGAGGTGAGAAAAGTACGGAATTGCTGTGCCCTTCCGTACATCGCCCTCGTGCGCATCAAGTGCAAATCTGAAGGCCTTCGTGAGCCGCTGATTGTCCATGCCTCCATCATATCCAGATGGATCCTGTAAACCCGCTGCGCGACCGACACCAGCCTCCTAACCAGCTCTCACTTGGCTTTGCGTGCCAATCCCAACCCACCGACTACGACGGGAGCAGTTCCGTCAGAACCTCCACGCATCCCGCAGTGTGCTCGGGGTCGAGAGGATAGCGGTCGCGAGGGTCCAGGAGGTTCAGGTAGCAGGTTGGCAGAGCCGGGAACTCCCCTTCCTGCTTGACATACACCTTGTAACAGTAACCATTCGTCACCACAATCGCGCGAGTGGACGGATAGAACTCCGCATACCCGCGCACCTGCGCGGGGGCCAGAGACAGCCCTTGCTTAAGCCCCTTGGTCTCGATAATCAGTTCACAATCCTGGTTGTTCGCTTTGCCCGCAACGCGCGTGTAGGGCCGGCCGAAGCATGCAATATCAATGCGACCTCTCCCCGCACCGATCTCAATCTTGATCTGACGTTCCGTCCAGCCCAGCGCCAAGAGCAGCGGCACCACTAGAAATGTCCGGGCTTCATGTTCGCGCACGTCTGTAGATTTGCACTCCTCCCGGTAGTAGCGAGCCAGTTCACGGATCCGGGCAAAGGCTTCCTTGACATCCCGGGCTTGCTCGTCCGCCATTCCCCGTGCGGTCAGCGCCGCGAGGATCGCGGCATCATCAACCGGTCGGGTCGGACCTGGCTCCGGTGTCGTGATCTGAACGCTTTCTCCCTGTTCAAAGGCCGCGCGCACCACCATGTCGGTCCCCGCACCTTTGATCCTCGAAACGGCCCCCATGGTTAAGCCAACATCAGTCAGAGGCTCCTTCGGCCGGCGCCACTCCACATAGACGTAAGCTTGCAAGTCCCAGCCATCAAAGTCTCTCAGCCAGTGCTTGTCGCCACAACCATAGTGCCGGCCATCCCGTTCCACCACGCGGCCAACCGCAACAACCCTTGTGAGACCTTGTTTCAGCACCAGCAAGTCGCCGGGTCGCACCCGGCTCAACCGTTTGGTTTGACTCGCCCCACCCAGGAAAGCCATGCCTCGCGAAAGGAACTCATCACTATATTCGCGCTGGTGGCTACCAGCGGCAATCTGCCAAATCGTCATGGGATTCCAGCCAAAGGAAGGGGGCTCGGTGTTACCACCAGAGCAAGTGATATCAACCTAGAACCCGCGTGCACTTTAGTCCTCGTCTTCCCCCAGCAGGAGCTTGTCCAACCCCGCGGCCGCGATTCGCTGTGACTCTTCCATCGGGTGTACGTAAACCGAGTTCACCAAGGCAAGACTGGTGTGCCCCAGTTGGTGCTTGATGTCAATGGCGCTTGCTCCCGCCCTGTTCATCAGCGTGGCCGTGGTGTGTCGTAGCTTGTGATAACCGATTCGAGGAACACCCGCGTTGTCACACATTCGATGAAGATGCTTGTTGAGCCACTTCGGGTCGCATGGCCGACCCTCATTGTTGAGAAAGACGAACTCGCTGAATTCCGACTCTCCAACCATTTCATGCTGCGCACGTGCGGCTGTGATGGCCCGGAGTGCCAGGTCATTCAGGGGAATCAGGCTCTTACTCCTATGCGATTTCAACGCACGGCGCTCTAGCTTGCCCCCGACCCTCTGCAGCTGTTTCTGGATGTGAATGTGCCGGTTTGCTTCGTCAACGTCCGCCCATGCAAGACCAGTGGCCTCGGACACTCTCATGCCCGTGCCAAGCCCAAAGGTTATCAAGGGACCAATCCACTCTGCCTCACAAGCTTGCATTAGGCGCTTCGCTTCTTGGGTCGTCAGGAAACCCACCTGCCTCTTTTCCTTTCTCGGGGTCTGAAGGTTCTCCGCGACGGAGTGAGTCGTAACCCCATTCTTCTTGGCCCCATTGAAGCATGCCCGCAGCGCACGTCGCATGGCCTCCGCATCGCGGCCGTCCTTTGTCCGCGCATTGAGCAGTTGCTGGAGATGCTGGGTTGTGATGCTCCTGAGCTTCAGGCCACCGATTTGGGGCAGCACATGGTTCCCAAACAGCGATCGGTAGAACCGGGTTGTATTCGGCGAACGATTCACCTCGACATTGCCGATCCACTCCTCGTACCAGTCACGGAACGTCATCTTGTCCCGGTTGGTGGGGATCTCCCCGCGTTCGAGCTGCGCGCGGAGCGCCTCGGCGGCTTCGCGGGCTTCGCGCTGGGTTTTGCGGGTGAAGATTTTGCGGTGGAGGGTGCCATCGGGCTTGTGACCGATGATCACGGCCGCCTTCCAACGGCCATCCACTTGGTAGATCGAATAGCCCTCGTTCCGCCGCGCCCGGGCTCGCTTGCTTCGCATCTCCGCCATGTCTCAAGAGTAGCAGAGAAGTAGCAGAGAAAGTAGCAAAGGACGCACAATCATGGACATCGGCGGACAGATCGTGTTCACAATTGAACCTAAAACGGACGTTCAAGAACGTGCCGGAACATAAAAACCGACGACTGTTAATCAGCGGGTCCTAGGTTCGAGTCCTACTGCGGCAGCCACTTTTTCCGTGGCTCACGGCGGCCAGCGAGGCACTCTCGCTCGCGGCTCATGGCAGTGGCATGCCCCCCAATTGATTCAAAGAGATCCTTCGATTTCATCTCGATCAGATCAAACTTGAAAGAGATGGAGATAGAGGAAGTAACCCCGGCCGAGCTCGCTTCATACGGCCAGGTTCCCATCCGCTTTTGGGTTCGGGAGCGATGGACGCCCACCGGTTTTGTGCCTGTGGCCCATCCATGGGAGAAGGATTACGACTCACCCGGCAACCGCCCGCAAGATTGGCATCTCCACTTCGATCTCGCCCGCTGGGGGTTCTTGGTTGCCCGGTTCGAGGACCAGGTGATCGGGGGTGCCGCCATTTGCCGAGACACGCCCGGCGTAGACCTCCTTGAAGACCGCCCCGACCTAGCCCATGTTTGGGATATCCGGGTCGATCCCCAGTTTCGCGGGGAGGGCGTCGGGCGGCGGCTTTGGCAACACGTCGAAGCATGGTGCCGCGCCCACGGAGTCAGCGAACTGAGAGTGGAATCGCAGGACATCAATGCGCCCGCGTGCCGCTTCTACGCCCGGATGGGCTGCGAGCTCCTGAGCGTGAATCCTGGTGCCTATCCCGAGCTCCCGGACGAGATCCAGTTGATTTGGGGCAAGCAGCTGGGCGCCGCCCCAGGCGGCTAAGCCTCCGGCTTCGGGCGGCGCTTGGGGCCTTCCATCACGCGGATGATCGTGCGGGGTTCCACCGGGGTGCCGGCGCCTTTGGCCATCGCTACCGCCTGTTGCACCAGGCCGCTCACGTAGTCATCCAGGTCATCCACTTGGTTCAGGCGGATGTGCCGGATGCGCGCGCCCGTGCCCTTCAGCCGCCCCTCGGGGTCATCCAGCGCGGTGCCGTGCGAGAAGCCGATGTTTACATAGTTGGTGTAGGCGGGCAGGTGGATGAAGTGGTCGGCGTTGCGCTCAGTAAAGCCGTAGGCCACGCCCACCGCATTGGTGGCATCCCACACCGTCTCGATGCAGTCCGGCAGCATGGCCACCAGACGCTCCCGTAGCGAACGGGCCAGCGCCTGGGTGCCCTCCGGGTAGGGGGCCAAGAAGGTGACGTATTCCGGCGGTTCGGGGAGGTTCATAACCCAAGTGTACGCGCTGGCCAACTTTAACAAATGCAAGATTCTCTGTCGCACCGCCCCGCCCCCATGTGCCACGCTAGGGCGTGCTTGCCGCGTGCCTTGCCCTGGCCCTCATCCCCCTGCCTGCCACCCCCAACGTCCTCCTCATCGTGCTGGACGACGCGGGCTACGGCGACTTCGGGTTCACCGGCCACCCCACCATCCGCACCCCGCACCTAGACCGCCTGGCCACGCAGTCCGTCCGCAGCCCCCAGTTCTATGTCTCCTCCCCGGCGTGAAGGCCGACGCCCCAAGTAGCTTCGGGCTGACTAATTGAAGCCGAACCGATTAGCAAAGAAACAAAACCACCCCCCGTGCACTCACGGAGGGTGGTTTCTTTATCGCAAGTTGATGATGCTTAGCGGACTTGTGCCTTTCGCTTGCGTCGGGCCATAGCCGCCAGGCCAAGCCCAAGGGCCACCATCGTGCCCGGCTCCGGCACCGCTTGCACCCCTTCCACAAAGAACCGCATGCTGTCGCCGGTCGTCGTGCCCGCCGGGAAGTTGGCCGTGCCGCGCAGCACCCAGTCGGTCATCGTGCCGTTGAAGGCGTAGTACGTCTTGGTGAATCCGCCGCCGGTGAACAGCCCTTCTTCCGAGTTGATATCCACCCAGCCCGACCCCGCGTTGAACATGATGTTGTCGAGGTTCAACGACGTGTCGGTGGCAAGCGAGCGGCCGAAGGCGAGACCGACGAGGTCATTCCCGGACTGGAACACGGGCGCCCCATTCATCAGGCCATTGGTGGCCTCCGGTCCCGTCCAATCGCTACTGGAGAACAGCTTCCAAGACACGGTCTTGTTGGTGTTGTTCCAGCTCATTTCCCACGATCGCGGGTTGTTGCCGTAAAACCAACCGTTACCAGGGTTACCACCTTGAATGGTGGAGAGACCTGCCAACTCTAGTCGAGCTTTTTGGTTGCCCGTGTTGGCGGTGCCGGTGCCGCGGAACAGGGTCGAACTCCCGGTCGGGTTCGGGCCCACTTGGACTAGTGACAGCGCATGGGCTGAGCCGACCATTGCGCACAGCGCAAATGCGGTAACGATTTTATTCATGATCCCTCTCGCCTTGCCATCGAGCTTCTTGGAGCCATACATGTGGCTCGCGTCAACAAGGCTAAGAGGGATCTTACCCACAAGCCACAGGGACGATTATGCGCTGACATGAATACCAGTATTTCTCACAGTATTTCGTTGAACTTACTGAGGCACAATGATCGATATCTGCCTGCATTTGTGATCATATATCCGCAAGTTTGCTTAGGACAATAGTCCTTGATACTTATCGTCGATTCTGCCTCTACAGCTCGGTACATCCTAGCGCTTCAAAACCACTGGAGCATCGGGCCTTGCTTTACCGAGACAGCGATCGCTATGGGTGGAAAGTACTTGGAATGAGGAAATGCAAATTCACACCCCATCATTAGGCACCATTTAAAGAGGGATGCTTCATGGGTTTCCCAAAACATCATCTGTGCATCGATCATTTCTGGCAGATGTGCCAGTTTTTCCCACGTATATATACTATGATTGAACTATATTTCCGCACGCGGAGATACGAGCTCGATACAATCATCTACGATGGCTTCTCCTATTCCAGGACGCTATTCAGCTCTCCTTACCGCGCTCGCAGTCCCCATGTCGGCACAAGCCGTAGATATCAACGGTGGTACGTCCTGGTCAGGCTGGGATTACGTCGGCGACTCCCAGATGTCGGGCACTTGGGTCCAAGGCTCAACGAGTCGGACCTTTGATATCCACCGAACTATTTTCGTACTCGGTAGTGGTCAAACTGTGGGCGGCAATCGGCTCAGCAGCGGGGCCGCAGGGAACGGCATCGACTATACAGGAGATACGTCGTCAAGTCTATTCACCGGCTCCTGGCAGGCTGGAGACCGTATTCTTGGCATTGGACTGCGATACACGGGTACGACCCGTGCCACCACATTCTTCTTTCACCGCGATGCCGGCGGAAACAACATCTTTGCTGCATCGAGTTTCGGAGCCAATGACGGCTACTTTAGCCACGATATCGGGGACACCTCATCCTACATGAGTCCGGAAACGAATGCCAATCGTGGTCGAGTGCGTCAGTATTCGGTTTGGAATGGCTTTAGCCAAAATGGATCGCCCGAAGAAGGCAACTTCACCACACCCTATGGCAATGTTCCGAACCTTGCGATGCCGACCCGAAGCTTTTCCGTCTTGGAATCCGGTTCGCTAAATCGAGTGACCAGCGTCCAATACTTCCTCAACATTGATGCGGTCCAGCGCTCAAACGGGGGCCTTACCTTTGGAGATGGACAGTTTGGATCTTCCACCGAGTTCGGTTTTTGGGAAGGCGATCTAAGCAGTGCGGCGGGTGGTTTCACTCAGCAGATCTTTGCCGTGCCCGAGCCGTTCAGCATGCTGGCCCTGGCCGGTGGCCTGGCCGCTCTGGCGCGCCGCCGCCGCGCGCGCTGAGCTCGCGCCGGAGCTTGAGAATTCCCCTCTTCCCCTTCTCGGGAGGAGGGGATTATCTTTATCCAACTCAAACCCCCGCAAGGAAACCCCGCGCCGCTCCATCCGGTAACTTCCCTGCGGACCATGCTCACTTCCCTCGCCTTTTTGCTGGCCGCGCACAGCCCCACCCAAACCCCTGCCCCGAACCTGGCCCGCTTCGTCTACCCGCTGGCCCCCAGCCTCCCCTGCCCGCCGGTGGAGATCGACGTCACCGATTCCCCCGAGAGCAAGGTGTGGGCGGAGCAAGCCGCCGCCCTGGTCCGCGAGTGGTATGGCCCCCTCACCCAGATGATGGCCACCGATGGCCGCCACCCGGTCACCGGGCAGCCCACCGGCCGCAAGTTCCAGCCGCCCGCCCGCATCACCCTGGTGTTCAAAAAGACGCTGAACGTACCCGCCTATTGCAGCGGCGGCACCATCACCATCAATGGTGAATGGGTCGCCCAGCGCCCCGATGACCTCGGCATGGTCATCCACGAGCTCAGCCACGCCATCCAGCAGTATCCGCGCAACGAAATCGACGCCGGCTGGCTGACCGAAGGGATCTCGGATTACATCCGGTGGTGGCGCTACGAACCCCAACTGCACGCCACACGCGGGCGCACGGTGCCGGATTTCAGCCGCGCCAAATACACCGATGCCTACCGCACCACCGCCGTGTGGCTGGCTTTCATCGAGCAGAAGTACGACCGGCGGCTGGTGCCCACGCTAGACCACCACATGCGCCTGGGCAAGGACCCCATGCCGGTGTTCAAGGAACTGACCGGCAAGACTGCCGACGAACTGTGGGACGAGTTTAAGACGGAGTTTAAGTAAGCGCGCTTATTGCACAATCAGGGCCGTGGCCCCGTCCGGGCTGGCCTGGCTGTTGTCGGCGGGGTTGCGCTTGCCCACGTAAACCGTGATCATCAGGGTTTTCTCGGCGGCGGAACGCCCCTTGCGGCTGGACTTGAACTCACCCGTCGCCAGCTTTTCAAACGGCTCGAACCCCAGGCTGGAAAAGAAGGCCGCGCCCGCGAGCTTGTCCTTCAGCGAATCCTGGGTTTCGTTGGCAAAGTAATACATCGTCCAGGGCTCGCCCACCGGGCTCACCACGGTCTTTTCCGCGCCGACAAACACGGGGTCGTCTTCCAGCGGCGCTTGGCCGACGGTTTGGGATTGGCAGGCCACGGCCAGGCCGAGCGGGAGCGCCAAGGCGGCGAGGAGGTGAGCTTTTCGCATGGTGATGCGGCTAACTTACCCGCTGGAATCTGGATTTGTGCGGGGCGGAGCGGGTGCGGTGGTGCCGGTGGCATCGATCATGGTGGTGCGATTGCCCACGGCATCGTACGCATAGGTCACGGCCGATGGGGAAGCGCCATAGAGCACCTGGGTGGTGCGGCCGAGGGCATCGTGGGTGTGCGTTTGCACCCAGCCATTGGCATCCAGGATGGTGGTGGGCCGCCCCGCCGCATCGTAGCTGGTGGTGGTGGCCAGGTTGAGCTCGTTACGCAGGGCAATTTGCCGCCCGGCGAGATCATACGAATAGGTGATCCGGTTGCCCCGGGCGTCTTGGCGGCTGGTTTGCTGCCCGGCGAGGTCATAGGAGTACGTGGTGCGGTTGCCCAGCGGGTCCACGCTCGCCGACATGCGGTTGGAATTGGCCGAGTACACCGAGGTGGTGATGAAGCCCAGCGGATTGGTGACGCTGGTTTGGTTTCCGGCGTTGTCATAGGCGTAGCTGGTGCGGTTACCCAGGGGGTCCACCGAGGCGGTCACTTGACCCGCGCTCATGAGGCAATGTATGTATGCGGAATTTGCCTCTAACTCAGATTCATTCTAAAACGAACCACAATCACTTGAAAAGTAAAGATACACCGTCGACAGTTTGTAGGCGACAAACAACAAAACTCGCTTTAACACGCTAGTGTTGATCGCTCTCTTTTTCAAGTTCGAGAAGTGCAGAATCATATTGCGTGCGAATCGGCTTAGGTTCAAACTCGGCTGCAAGCTTTTGAGTAGAGACTCCCCCATCAGGGGTAACCTTGATGACAAAAATTCCCGACGATTCGCCGTTCCCCTCTTCGTACATTAGCAGGATGTCCTCGGAAACTTGGCCTAGCCAAATACCCTGCAAGAGTGCGTCATACTCTGTCTTTGCAAGTCCCGAATTCACTCTCTCCTTCAGTTGTCTGAAGTAGCTGTACGAAAGAAAAGCAGGTGTTCTGATTGGCCACTCGACAGGCTGCTCCTTCGGATGATATTCTATCGGGACCCTGCCATCAGTCGAAGAGATTTGACGAAGATGACCATTGTAGGCGATAACTATAGAAAATTGGCCTTTCGGAAGCACGTTTATCTCAGCATAGATCAAACCATGCTTCCCTTCGGACCAGATGACCAATCTTTGCTGAGCAAAGAAGGTGTACCTTTCAATCGTATCTTGTTGCAAGACGCCAAAATGAACAATTCTCGGACCTAAATCGCCGACCTCACCGTAGGTTCGGACCTCTGTAAGATTCTGAGGCCACCTCATTGGGACAGTGCTTCCGAGCTCTCTGACGTCTGTAGCTGGTCTCTGAGACATTTGCTTCTTAGCCACCTCGCCGGATCTTGCACTGACGCACCCTAATCCGCATAAGGAGACCGATACGGCCAGTACAGACGCCAGAGGCAACGAGAGCGCCCACAAAGGAAATGATGATCTCATGTGTAATACACCTTCAGTTTGATTTTTGAGCAACCATTATCGTATGCGTGCCCAAAGCAACTACGGACTCTCTTTGACCATTGAGCATCCAAGTGTCGGCCGACTATGCAACCGGCAGAACCGACCCCACCACCATCTGGATGAACACGAAATAGATCTCGACCCTCGGGGACTCCATCAACTGGGACCCAATCGGGTTTGATTAGGAACTTGAATCCCTCTGGAGGCGCGGTAAAGGCTGCATTACCTGGATGCACACACTTGAGTTCGATACTCCATCCTTCCCCTTTTAGAGTAGAGCTTGGTGGAATTGGCCCCTTGTTCTTTACTTCCCAGGAGCGAGGCCCTTGGAAGCGCCGTTGTCCTGACGTCGACAATAATGTCAACGTTCTCGTTTCACGCCGCTCCTTACAAAGATATGGTGCGTCGGGAATGCCAAGATAAACGATGTTAACCTTAAAAGTGCCAAAAATTTGGTCGCTCTGTTGCCTCAGTGCCATCGTGAAAGTTGCACTTGATTCGTCTTGTAGACATTTCCAGCGGTAGAGGCAACATAGGTTAACAAGTGTCGGTGGCGGAGCGCAATCTTCGGTTCTTGGGCTATTGCAGCTACTTGCTATGAGTCCGGTCGGATCAGTCATGCTCGTCGGATTCCCTTCTACATAGATGTGAGATTTTGACATTGGCCAAATCGGATCCACACTCGTCCAACTTGCTTGTCTCGCCCCGTAGTGACGGGCTTGGTTATATTGCTCAGCCCAGGTGCGCCCCGTCACACGCGACCCAGTATCTCCCGTCCACTGAAAGTTGGGGTCCGGCCCGACACCCGTCTTTGCGAGGCGCTCGCCGTAAGGCTTATACCGATACGTATTGGTCACTCGCTTTCCGTTCACGGTGGCCGTGACAGAGCCTAGCGCATCGGTGAGGTACTGGGTAAACGTCGTCCCCGTACTTTGCCCGACCATTTGGCCGTTCACGGTGTGATAGTTGACAACCGGCATTATGATCTCCCTTGGAGATAGTCTGTGCCATCCCACACCAAGGTGGTTCGGCCGGTGGCGAGAATCTCGCTTCGCTTCAGTCCATCGCCGCTGTAAGTGTAAGAGGCGACAGCAGAGCCATCATTGTGCTCCGCTAGCTGAGCTAGCCAATCGAAATCCATCATTAACGCAACCCAGCCATTCTATTGTACGCGAGTTTTTCAGTTTCTAGAATCGCGAGGCCAATCTCGCCGAGGCACGGTACTCTGCGGACGTGATTGGGTTGATCGCGTTGCTCGCCCCGCCGCAAGAGCCGGCCGCCTTCCGGGCGGTGTTCGAAGACCGTCCCCGCCAGCTCATCGTCCGCCTCCTCAATGAGCCCGGCGACGGTGGCATCTACGCCGTGTTCTCTCCCGATGTGTGCGCGGTGCGCCGGGTGTGGAACGGCCGCATCAACTACCGGGGCAAGGTCTACGATTTCAGCCAGGAGAACTCCTTCGGCGAGGGGCGCAGCCTCTACGAGGTCCCCAGCCAGGTGCTCGGCCCCACCGATTTCGGGCAATCCTCTTCGGCGGCCGACCCCGTCTGGCGCTTCACCCAGGTGGGTCACGCCGTGGAATCCCGCCCGTTCAACCTCGAGAACTGGGGGCCGCTCTACTTTGCCTTTGAAGAGCGCGGCGACACCGACTCGGTGGCCATCGAGCTCTCCGACGCCCGCCGCCAGCCCGTCTACCAATACCTCTCGTCCAACACCATCAGCGGCCCCAACGTGTGGCAGTGGAACTACAAGCAGATGCCCGCCCTGCCCGGCCGTTTCCAGGGCCAGATCCGCATCTCCGCCCCCACGCTGAAGGCCCCCAAGGATGTGCGCCGCGCCCGCCTGTTTGGCGACCGGCTGGCGTGGTTCCGGGGGGAAACTCCGGTGCCCGTGCAGTTCCGGGGCTACCACCGCGACGGCGACAAAACCACCATTCGGTTCACCGCCGATGCCCGACCGATTGAACTCACCATGACCATGGAAGGCTCCCTCCTCATCATGCGCTATCGCGCCACCGCCGCCGGCCCCGCGCTGACCCTGCGCACCTATCAACCCAACGTGCCCGACCCCACCCTGGGCGAGGCCGCCGAGGCCACCGTGGAGGTGCGACGATGACCACTGCCCTGCTGGCCCTGCTGCTGGCCACCCCCCAAGCGAGCGCCCCCGGCATGACCGTGATGGCCTGGCAGCTGGAGCAACCGTTTGGTGGAATCCCGCAGCTGGTGCAGGGGCAGGTGCCCAACGCTTACTTCGTCACGCCTTCGTTCCCGCTCACCGGTCCCTTCAAAACCGATGACGCCCCCGTGGCCCAGAACTTTTACGCCGAGGTGACCACTCGCCTGCAGGTGGACCGCGCCGCCACCTACGACTTTGAGGTCCGCACCACCTCCCTGGTGCGCATGGCGCTGGCCGGGGAGACGATGCTGAACACCACCGACGGCACCTTCCGCCGCGAGACCGGGGTGTGGCGCGGGCAATATCGCCTGCCCGTGGGGCGCACCAACCTGAAGGCCTTCATCATGCACAACGAGGGCGATTTCAGCCTGGATATCCGCTGGAAGCGCACTGACGAAACCGAATATCGCGCCCTGGCCCCCGAACTGCTGACCACCGACCCCGGCCAGACCTTTGTGGTGAACCCCGGCCCCAAGCGGGCCACCCTGGGCGCCCCTACTACGCGCCCCGGCGACCGCCGCCCGCTTACCGCCGTCCACCCCAGCTTTGCGCGGGAAGACATTCGCGGCGAAGATTTCCGCCCGGCCGTGGGGGGCATGGTTTTCTTGCCCGATGGCCGCCTGGCCGTGTGCACCTGGGATGAGCGCGGCGCGGTGTATCTGCTGAGCGACCTGGACAAGCCGGGCCGGGCCAAAGCCCATCTCTTTGCCGAGGGGTTGGGCGAGCCGCTGGGCATCGCCTATTGGCGCGGCGACCTCTACGTGACGCAGAAGGGCGAGATCACGCGCCTGCGCGACACCAACGGCGACGACCGCGCGGATGAATACGACGTGGTGGCCTCCGGCTGGGGGGTCAGCCCCAATTACCACGAGTTCACGTTCAATCTGCTGCCGTTCCAGGGCTCGTTCTACATCAGCTCCAGCGTGCCCCTGCGCGGCGGCCACACCAACTACACCCCTTCGCAGAAGCCGGGCGAGCCCGCCTATTCCACCCCCGAAGGCCCGGGCAATCTCTATAAGATCGACCCCGCCACGGGCCAGTGGGAAGCGGTGGCGCGCGGCCTCCGCACCCCCAACGGCATGAACCTGGGCGTGGACGGCCAGATGTTTGTGGCCGACAACCAGGGATCATGGCTGCCCGCCAGCCCGCTCTATCACATCCGCCCCGGCGCGCGGTATCTGCACCAAGAACAACCTTTTGGTGATGCCGATGAATCCTCGGTGGCGGTGTGGTTTCCGCACGGCGAAATCGGCAACAGCCCCGCGCAGATGATCCTGATTCCGGATGGCCTCTACCGGGGGCAAATGCTGATTGGCGACGTGACCCACGGCGGCCTGAAGCGCCTCCAACTGGAGAAAGTGAACGGGCAATACCAAGGCGCGGTGTATCGGCACAGCCAGGGGCTGGAAGCCGGAATCAACCGTTTGGTGTGGGGGCCGGATGGCGCGCTCTACGCTGGGGGGATTGGCAGCAACGGCAACTGGAACCACCTGGGCCACAAGTTCGGGCTGGAACGCCTGCGCCCCACCGGCCAGGTGCCGTTTGAGATGCTGGAAGTGGGCGTGCGCCAGGGCGGGTTCCAGGTGCAATTCACGCACCCGCTGTCCCCGGGCATGGAAGATCTGCTCGGCAAAATCAAGGCCAAGAGCTGGCGCTACGAGGCCACCATTGCCTATGGCGGCCCCAAGGTGGACGAGAAAAATCTCCCCATCACCCAAACGCGCCTGAGCCCCGACCGCCGCACCCTTTGGTTAGATATCGAGGGGCTGCAGGCCGGCACGGTGGTGTATCTGCACCTGGGCGACCTGAAAGGGCCGAACGACGAATTCCTATGGAGCCCCGAGGTGTGGTACACGCTGCAGCGCCTGCCCGGGGAAATCAAAGAGACCCCGCGCCGCCGTGAGATGTTTGCCGAGCCCCCCGCCGGGGCACAGATCCTCATCGGCAAAGGTGGCCAGGGCGACCTGCGGCCGCTCCGCCCGGGCGTGGCCAAGTGGCCAACGGTGGGCGACGCCCTGGTGGTGCAACACGACCCGAGCGCGGACATCGGCGGATCGGACCACGTGAGCGGCCAGCCCCACGGCGATGCGCTGATCCACGTGGAGTGGCTGAGTCCCCCGGGCGGCCGGGTGGAAACCCAGACCAACGGCAATAGCGGCCTGAAGCTGATGAGCCGCTATGAGATTCAGATCATGAACGCGCCCGGCATTGTGGACCTGGCGCAGCCCGCCGCCAAGTTCAACGAGGCGGGCTCCATCTACCGGCAGACCGCGCCGGCGTTCAACCCCAGCTACGGGGCCGGGGTGTGGCAGAGCTACGATATCTGGTTCACCGCGCCGCGCTGGGAAGGCGGCCGCAAGGTGGCCAATGCCCGCGCCACGGTGTATTGGAACGGGGTGCTGGTGCACCGGGATGTGGAGATCACGGCCAAGACCGGCCTGAGCGAGGAGGAAGCCCCCGGCCTGGCACCCCTGCTGCTGCAAGACCACCAGACCGAGGCGGAGGGCGGGGTGATGTTCCGCAATGTGTGGCTGCTGCCGACGCCTAATTCTAAGGGAATCCGTCCGCCACTAACATGAAGCTCTACTCCCCCGCCCTGCTCGGTGCCCCGCCCTCGGTGATCTACGCCGGGGACGGGGAGTTCCGCGAAAACCGGCGCGAGTGGATCCAGGCCCCCACGCTCTGGACCGTCATCTACTATCACCACCAAAACACGGTCTATCTCAACCAGCGCGCCTTCCTCGCGCCGCCGGATTCGATGTGCATCTTCCCGCCCGGGTGCCGCGCGGGCCACACCCTCATTGACGGCGAAACCAGCCACATCTACTGCTCTTTCAACCTCCCCGCCACCACCGGCCGCCGCTACGCCATCCCGGTGCAGATCGAGGACGCCCGCGCCTACCTGCCCGCTCTGGAAAAGGCCTGCCAAGGCGTCAGCCAAGACCTGGACCACCCGCGCGCCTTCATCTGGGGGTTCCTCTTTGCCATCGCCGAGGGCGAATACGTGCTGCGCGAGCACGAGGCGCTCTACGCCGCCGAGAGTTTCATCCTCAACCACCTCGCCGACCCGCTGCGCGTGCCGCAAATTGCCGAGCACGCGGGGGTGTCGCCGCGCCAGCTGCTGCGCATCTTCCGGGATGAGCACCGGATGACGGTGCAGGAGTTCATCCGCGCCAAGCGGGTGCAAGAGGCGTGCCGCCTGCTGAGCACCACCAGCCGCACCATCAAATCCATTGCGGGGGCGGTGGGCGTGCCGGACCTGGCGCAGTTCAACAAGCTCATCCGGGCCGAAACCGGAACCTCACCGCGCAAGTTCCGGTCCACGCCCGAGCACCTTTAGGCGGGCTAAATCAAGCCGGAGTGGCCGTGTAGCCTTCTTCGTTCACGGCGGCAATCAGGGTGTCCACCGCTACCCCTTCGTGTTCAATCTGGGCTTGGCCGGGTTCCAGGGTCACGGTCACGGCGGTCACTCCCGCCACGGCTTCCAGGGCCTCGCGGGCGTGGCGCACACAGTTCTGGCAAGACATTCCGGTGATGCTGAGGGTCGTGGTCATAGTCGTTCCTACGCCTATCCTAACCCAACTAAGCCCAAGCCCCGGGGCCTTAGCCGAACACCAGAATGGAACCCAGGTGCCCGGTTACGCCCACCGCCACGGCCGCCAGCGCCAGCAGCGCCCAGTAGGGGATGCTCTCCGGCGTGCGCTGCCGCCGCATCAGGGTGGTGCCCACCATCAGCAAGAAGGCGATGTGCCCCATCACCAAGTGCCGGAAGGCGTCGCCTTCCCACCCATAGCCGTTGGCCAGGTAGGCCGCCCAGCCGGTGGCCATGGCGGGGATGGTCATGATCGTCCCGGCCGCCAGCGCCAGCCAGCCCGCCTCGCGCCACACCGAATTCTTACGCTTGGACCCCTGCCAATCCAGCAACGCCCCAAAGAGAAACAGCGCAATCGGGAAGTGGACAATGGCCGGGTGGAACCGGTGGTCCGGGATCATCTCCCCTTGCTCCTTTTCTTCCTCGTCGGGTTCGGTCTTGGCTTCAGCCGCACCCAGGGAGCCCTCGTCTACCGCACGCGCCCCTACCACGCCTGTGCGGCGTTCGGGCGGTGCTATCGCGTCCGGTTGCCCGGGCTTGCTGGCGGGGTCGTTGGGCAGGGTGTCCTCCCGGAACTCTTCCCCGTTGCTCACCCCGTCGCCGTCGGCGTCCCCATTGGCCAGGGCGGCCAGCAGGGCGGCGTTTACTTCTTCCTTGCCGGCGGCCTCCATCGCATCGTGCACGGCCCGGCCAAAGGCATTGCGGCGCGGCGGATTGGTGTGGCACAGGCTGCACCCCTCGGCCTTGGCGCGCTTGGCGGGCTCCATTTGGGGCAGTTTCTCGAGCTGTTCCAGAAACTCAGGCTTGCTCAGCCCCAAGGTCGCCAGGCTCACGGTGGCCAAAAGAGTCAGGGCGTAGCGCGGCGCCTTCATTGTAAGTCGCATTCTACGCCCCCTCTCATTGCGTTGGCAACTAGTAGGTTACGCGCCGGCCAGCGTCCGCTTCAGCCACTCGTCCAGCACGCGGATGACTTCGGGGTTGAATTCCGCCCCCTGCCCCCACCGGGTCATGCTGTCCAGCGCCGATGTGGTCTTAAAGAAGCCGTGGTCGCTGCCTTCCACCATCTTGTATTCGGCGGTGCCGGGGCGCACCCCGTTCACAATCCGCGCGATCTCTTCGTGATCCCACTGGGTGGCAATGAACTCATTTTCGCCCCACATCGCCAGAACTTTGGCGTCCACATTCAGCCACGCGCCGGAGAGGTTGCGGGCGGCCAGCTCCCGCCAGAACCCCAACCCCACCCCGCTGAAGGTGCGGCCATCGGGGATGTTGCCCCGCACGGCATCGGCCAGTTCCGGGCGCCGCTCAATCACTTGCTGCGGGCTCAGCCCTTCAATGAAGATATGGTGCGAAACCTGGGCCAGGTCGCGCAGGGCGTTGTTCACATCCCCCGGGGCACCCCCGCCCATAGCCATCTGGCGGCGCGAGTTCTCCAGCAGATACTCCGTATAGGTCTTGGTGAGCGTGCCGTAAACGGCCACGCCCGCCACCTTCTCTTGCGAGGCCACAAACGGGCCAAAGCAGCCGCCCATGCTGTGCCCGAAGATGGCGATGCGCTGGGGGTCTACGAATTCGAAGGTCTTGGCCAGGCGCAGGGCCTGCAGGTAGGCGTCTTCCTCTTGCCCAAAGCCGAGCTCACTGTAGGCCGGGCCTTCGCTGTCGCCCTGGCCGGGCTTATCCACCCGGATGATGGTGTAGCGGTCGGCAAAGGAAGCCAGCACGTTGCCGTAGGCAGTGGCGGCGTAGTCGCCGTCAATCGAATACTGGCCAATGCCTCCAATCATGAAGATGGTGGGGTGCGGGCCGGGCGTGGCGGGGTGCGTGGCAATCACGCGGATGCGCTTGCCCTGGCTCACCACCTGGTCGTAATGCACGCGGAACCCGTCCGCCTTCATATAGGCGCGCGGGGCCAGCGGGGCGCGGGCGGTGCGGATATCGCGGCCCCGGATGTACTCTATCGCGACCTCTTGGCCCGTTTTGAGCGTGGCCAGGATGCGGGTGACGTCGGCGGCGGCGGCCACGGGCTCCCCGGCCAGCTTGGTCAAGATGTCCCCGGGCTGCAGGCCCCACTTTTGGGCACTGAGCCCCTCGGTAACGGTGCCGATGAGGACGCCTTTGGCTTCGGTGAGGCCGGCGTTCTGCGCGGTTTCGAGCGTGAGCGGGCGTATCTGCATGCCCAGGGCCGGGCGGCGGAGCAGGGGTTCGCCGCGCTCAATTTGGGCGAAGGAGAGAGGCGCCAGGGCCAGGGCGGCAAGGAGGATGAGGCTTCGCGGGCCGGTCATACGGCTTGATACCGCGTCTGACCGCTGAGGGTTGCCTCAGACGCTGCAATGAGGACCGGTGGTGGGCCCTGGGGGCGCGAGGCATTGATGCCTACTACAACTCCACGTCATCTTCGTGGCTGTATCCGTTGTATGATGTACATGGGAACGTGAAGGCCACCCTCACTCGATCCGGGGCCACCGGCTATAGCACCGCGAACTGGAAGTCTTACGACGTCTGGGGTGGGGAGCGGGCGTCCACAGGCTCAGGCTCGATGTTCGGGTACTGCGGCAACCTGGGCCACCCCACCGACCCCGAGAACGGGCTTATCTACATGCGGGCGCGGTTCTACGAGCCGTGGACGGGACGATTCTTGAGCGAGGATCCTGCGAAAGACGGATTCAATTGGTATGCGTACGGCGCAAATGCACCTACCGCCTTCGTGGACTTTACTGGAAAGTACATTCTTGGCCTGAACATTTGGGGCGTCTTCTTTGCTCTTGCGGGTGGTGTCGTTCAAGCATTTACCTCCATATGGGGAGAAGCAGATCGGCAGCTCTCACTTAGTGGTACGATCCACAACCCGAAACGATACTATACGACAGGTGCAGGTGCAATTGTGTTTGCTGCCTTGGCGTATATAATTGGGGAAAGGGCTGCCGAGTCGTATGTGTACCTAGCCTACATGGCAAAGCAGGAGGGCAAAGCGGGAACTGCCATTTTAGCGGTTATCGGCTACTCGCTCTTGATTGCCCTTATGCTGAGAGCGATATCCGATTTCATAGACTTTGAAGTTGAAAGGCGGTTTCCTGATGAATGAGAAGGACAATGTTGATGAATTGGACAAAACAAGGTGTGATAGCCAGGCTCTGAATCTTCGATTCGAGCACTCATTTACAGCCCTCAGTTTCTTTCCATTAATTTGTTTTGCTTGCCTTTACTCGGTTGGGCAAGGCAGTCCTCGACAGCTAAGCTTGCTAGGCCCTATCGCCATTGCTATCCTGCTTGTAACATTAAAGCGAGATAGAGGCAGATTGAGTGGCCCTATGTCGTTGTGTGCGATGTCCATGATACTGGTTGCGTCATACTTGTACTTGGCGTTACCTGCTGACGCAAATGCTATTTTGAGAATCTCACTTTGCGTTGCTGGCGTATTGCCCACAATCTGGCTATTTTACTTATTCGTAAAGATCAATGCGTCTGGTAGCGAATAGTGGATTTGGTGTTATGCAATTCTTGAGATACTCAGCTACTTCGGTAACGATATAGCCGCCGTAAGTAGTTAGTGAATGCAGCGAGATTCAATACTTCAACCGAACAACCTAGACGAGTTCGAGCCGGGTGGCCTGGCGGTAGTACCCCTTGGTCGTGCGGCTATCGGCGTGGCTGGTGCTTGCTTGGTCCGCCACGCATCGCACGCCGTACCTGGCAACGTTCAAGCAGTCAATCTCTCCACAACGCTCCTCTCGACAATATGGAGATTCTCTTAACGAGCCAAAGCGGATCTCATTTCCGCGGGAGTGAGCGGGATGCGCACCACCACCAGTGACCGCGCCGGCAGCGTAACCGAGCTCCCCGCCCGCACCGGCCAGGGCCGGGGGGTCACCAGGTCCGGGTGGTCCAGCGTGTTCTCCGTCCTCAGCGAATCCGCCGTCAGGACCTCACCCTTCCCCTGCCGGGAGAGGGGAAGTCCGCGCAGCTCCAGGGTGCGCTCGCGCTCCGCGCCGTTCACTAGCTTCAACACCAATTCGCGGCGGGCATTGATGCCTACTACAACTCCACGTCGTCTTCGTGGCTGTATCCGTTGTATGATGTACATGGGAACGTGAAGGCCACCCTCACTCGATCCGGGGCCACCGGCTATAGCACCGCGAACTGGAAGTCTTACGACGTCTGGGGTGGGGAGCGGGCGTCCACGGGTTCGGGCTCCATGTTCGGGTACGGCGGCAACCTGGGCCACCCCACCGACCCCGAAAACGGGCTCACCTACATGCGGGCGCGTTTCTACGAGCCGTGGACCGGGCGATTCTTGAGCGAAGATCCTGCATTTGATGGGCCCAATTGGTACGTGTTCTGCAGAAACATGCCTTCAGCTACGGTTGACCCTACTGGAATGGCGCCTGACTGGGAACCGCATTTCCGGTACGCATTTGTGCTTTTGTCGACTGTGGGCCCGATGCTGGCGATTACTATGGCGACAGCCGTAATATGCGATGCTTCGAACCCAGCCACAATCTCAAATGCCATTTGGGTAGTGCGTATTTCCTTGGCAGTGTTGGAACTTGGGAAAACTATACATGGATTCTCGTATGATAATCCTTGGGCCAATGGTGGTGCCCACTTGGGCACGATTGCTGCCGAGGCGATCTTAGTAGGTGCGACTGGAAAAGTACCAGTACTATCGGCAATGGCAGCGAACCTGAAAATAACTCAGAGAACGCAAGCCGCACTTGTTGGCCTAGTCGTCTTTCTCTATAGTATCCATTTACTGGTAGCTATGGGATTTATGGAAGGTGAGAATGATTAGCACATTGAGCGGTACATACCTCATCGTGATGATTGTCTCTTTCGCAATCACATGCAGGTTGCATGCGTTTAGACATGTAATTCCGTGGACGCTGTACGGTTTTGGTGCATGTATTGTTGCCATGTTTACCATGATTTTGTTGGGCATTGACGCAGTCGACCCAAGCTTGCTGTATCGATTGGGCATTATTGTTGTATCGCTTGGTCATTTGATTGCGGTTCTGGTAGCTTCCAGAATGGGGCAGAATAGAGAACCAAATGGCACTCGCTAATCTGTCGGTGTAGTACAAGGTCAACATTGTTTAGCACTTGAATCGGTGGCTCACTTATGCTCGGAATCTGATCTGAATGATCTCAGAGAGTTCGAGCCTGGTAGCTCGGCGGTCGTACCCCTTGGTGGTCCGGCTATCGGCGTGGCCGGCAATCCGTTGCGCCACTTCTCGTTGCCCACCGTTTTCGAGGACCGCAATGATGCCCGTCGCCCGGACAGCTTCGCCTGAGACAACCGCTTTCCCGCTCCGCACCCGCCATCCTGCCGCATAATAGGCCATGACCGCCGCTGGGATTCGAAATCCCGGAACCCCCCTGCAACGGGAACTGATCGAGGACATCGTGGTGAACCGCAGCGCCGCCGAGCGTCGCGCCGCCACCCTCCCCGGTCGCCGCACCGTCAAAAAGCAGTGGCAAGCCGCCTGGCTGCTCCGCGCCATCCAGTGCATGGACCTCACCACGCTGAGCGGCGATGACAGCCCCAGCAACGTGCAGCGCCTGTGCGCCAAGGCCCGCCAGCCCGTCCGCCGCGACCTGCTAGAACAGCTCGGCGTGGAGCAAATCCACACCGGGGCCGTGTGCGTGTATCACCAATACGTCAAAGAGTGCGTGCGCGCCCTGGAGGGCACGGGCATCCCGGTGGCCGCCGTCAGCACGGGCTTCCCTGCCGGTCTCTCCCCGTTTGAGCAGCGCATCGAAGAAATCCACCGTTCGGTGGAAGACGGCGCCGCCGAGATTGATATCGTCATCACCCGCGCCCACGTGCTGCGCGGCGAATGGAGCGCCCTCTACGACGAGATGGCTGCCTTCCGCGAGGCCTGCGGCGAAGCACACGTCAAGGCGATCCTCGCCACCGGCGAACTCGGCACCCTCACCAACGTCGCCCGCGCCAGCATGGTGTGCATGCAGGCCGGCGCTGATTTCATCAAGACCAGCACGGGCAAAGAGCCGGTGAATGCCACCCTCCCCGTCGCCCTGGTGATGTGCCGCATGATCCGGCAATACGAAGCGCAGACGGGCGTGAAGGTGGGATTCAAACCCGCCGGGGGCATCCGCACCGCTAAGCAATCGCTCGACTTTTTGATGCTGATGAAGGAAGAACTGGGCGACCCGTGGACGCACCCGGACCTCTTCCGCCTGGGGGCCAGCACGCTCCTTTCTGACATCGAACGCCAACTGGAACACTTCGCCACCGGCCGGTATTCCGCTTACCACCGCCACGCCATGGGCTAAATGCAATGAGTCAAGTCACCGATATCCTCCAGAACCTCGATTACGGCGTTGCGCCGGAATCCGCCCAATTGGCCGAAGACTGGCTGAACGAGCACGGGCGCACCTTTGGGCACTACATCGGCGGGCAGTGGGTGGCCGCTGACACCACCTTTGCCACCATCAATCCCGCCACGGGCACCGAACTCGCCCAAATCGGTCAAGGTACCGAAGCCACGGTTAACCAAGCGGTGGAAGCGGCGGGTGTTGCTTTCGGCACCTGGAATTCCCTCCCCGGGGCCGAGCGCGCCAAGTATCTCTACGCCATTGCCCGCCAGATTCAAAAGCATGCGCGCCTCTTTGCGGTGCTGGAGAGCATGGACAACGGCAAGCCCATCCGCGAAACCCGCGATGTGGACGTGCCCCTGGCGGCGCGGCACTTCTACTACCACGCCGGGTGGGCCACCCTGGCCGAGGAAGAGTATCCGCACCACGGCCCCGTGGGCGTGTGCGGGCAGATCATCCCGTGGAACTTCCCGCTGCTGATGCTGGCGTGGAAGATTGCGCCCGCCCTCGCCATGGGCAACACGGTGGTGCTGAAACCCGCCGAGTTCACTTCCCTCACGGCGCTGCTCTTTGCCGAGATCTGCCAGCGCGTGGGTGTCCCCAAGGGCGTGGTGAACATCATCACCGGCGACGGCGAAACCGGCAAGGCCCTGGTGGCGCACCCCAATGTCGACAAGATCGCCTTCACGGGCAGCACCGAGGTGGGCAAGCACATCCGGCGCAGCACCGCCGGTTCGCACAAAAAGCTGAGCCTGGAACTGGGCGGAAAATCGCCCTACATCGTCTTTGATGATGCCGACATGGACGCCGCCGTGGAAGGGCTGGTGGACGCCATTTGGTTCAATCAGGGCCAGGTGTGCTGCGCGGGTTCGCGCCTGCTGGTGCAAGAGAGCATCGCGGAAGAGTTCTATGCCCGCGTGCGGCGGCGCATGGCGCAGCTCCGCGTAGGGGACCCGCTGGATAAGGCCACCGACATCGGCGCGGTGGTGGACACCACCCAACTGGAACGAATTCACCAACTGGTGGAGCAAGGCGTGGCCGAAGGGGCGGAGAAGTTCCAACCCGAGTGCACCCTGCCCGCGCAGGGCTGCTTTTATCCGCCGACGCTGCTCACCGGGGTGGAACCCGCCAGCACGGTGGCCCAGGTGGAGATTTTCGGTCCGGTGCTGGTGGCGATGACGTTCCGCACCCCCAGCGAAGCCGTGGCCCTGGCCAACAACACCATTTACGGCCTGGCCGGGACGATCTTTTCGCAGAACCTCGACATCGCCCACGACGTCGCCGCGCAGATCAAGGCGGGCGTCATCTGGATCAACGGCACTAACTTCTTTGATGCCAGCGTCGGCTTTGGCGGCTACAAAGAGAGCGGCTTCGGCCGCGAGGGCGGCCGCGAAGGGCTGGAAGAGTATCTCGTCCGCGACCTCCCCACCGCCGAGGCACCCCGCCTGCCGGTCATCGACCCGCTGCCCGATGTCGACCCCGACATCGACCGCACCCACAAGCTCTACATTGGCGGCAAGCAGGTGCGCACGGATAGTGGTTATTCCCTCTCGCTGCCCCTCGCCACGGGTGGCATGGCCGATATCTCGCGCGGCAACCGCAAGGACATCCGCAATGCCGTGGAAGCCGCCGAAGCCGCCGCCTCCGGCTGGGCCGGCACCACGGCCTTCACTCGCGCCCAGATCCTCTACTACCTCGCCGAAAACATGCAGGGCGCCCGCCACCAATTGGTGGAATCGCTCACCGCCCGAGGCCAGCAGAGCGCCGAAAAGGAGTTCGATGCCACCATTCACCGCGTGCTGCACTGGGCGGCCTGGGCAGATAAGTACGAGGGCACGGTACACCAGCCGCCCCTGCGGGCCATGGTCTACACGCGCCCCGAGCCGCTCGGCGTCGTGGGCATCATCAACCCCGCCGCCCCCGCCCTGCTTGGGTTCATCGGGGCTTGCCTGCCGGCCATTGCCATGGGCAACGCCATGGTGGCCGTGCCCAGTGCGCACAACCCGCTCCCGGCCCTGGAACTGTTCCGCATCATCGAGGCCTCGGATATCCCCGCCGGCGTCTGGAACATCGTCACGGGCCTCCCGGAAGAGCTTGAATCCACCCTCGCCGGCCACGACGGCGTGATGGCCCTCTGGCACTTTGGCGAAAGCGCTGCGCAGGCCAAAGCAGAACTCGAGAGCGCGGGCAACCTCAAGCAGATGTGGACCCCCAGCGGGCCCTTAGACTGGCACACCACGCCCTCCACCGAATGGTTGAGGCGCGCCACTCAGGTCAAGAATATCTGGGTGCCCTACGGCGCTTAAGCGAGCTGAACGTCAATCCGACGATCCGGGCTTTCAGGCAGGCTGGCCCGGATCTCGGCCATCAGAGCGTCCACGCCCTCGGCAGCCACTCTATCCGGCAACAAAGGTGCTTGCACCACGTGGCTCACGCGGTCCGGGTGCGGGCCGTTGATATCTCCAAAGTCCACGTCCAGGGTCAGCACCACGTCGCCCTCGTGGCGGGCCAAAAGCTCATCCACCAAGGATCGCACCGCCGCTCGCAGGCTGTCCGTGCTCACGTCCTCGCACTGCCCAATGTACATGTTGCCGAATTGGTCGGTGGCTTCCCACTTCATGCCCGTGGTCTTACCCCACCCAACCATCCGGGCAAAGCATCGGTAGACTCACGGCATGAAGTTCGGTAACTTTCCTTACCCGACGCCCGTCAACGAACCCGTCCTGAACTACGCCCCCGGCTCGGCCGAGCGCAAGCGCCAGATCGAGGTGCTCAAGGAGCTGAAGGGCCAGGCGGTGGACGTGCCGATGTACATCGGCGGCCAAGAAGTCCGCACCGGCGAACTCCTCCGCCTCGCCCCGCCCCACGAGCATGCCCACACCCTCGGCCACGCCCACCGGGGTGGTGCCGAGCACGTTAAGCAGGCCATTGATGCCGCCCTGGCCGCCCGCGCCCACTGGCAAAGTCTGAGCTTCGAGAATCGCGCCGCCATCTTCCTGCGTGCGGCCGAGCTCATTGCCACCAAGTACCGCCCCTATATGAACGGCACCACGATGCTGGGGCAAAGCAAGAACGTCTACCAAGCCGAAATTGACTCCGCCTGTGAAATCGTGGATTTCCTCCGCTTCAACGTCCACTTCCTCAGCGAGATCTATAAGCAGCAGCCCATCAGCGGCCCCGGCGTGCACAACCGCGTCGAGTACCGCCCGCTCGAAGGCTTCGTCCTGGCCATCACCCCGTTCAACTTCACCGCCATCGGTGGCAACCTCCCCACGGCTCCTGCGCTCTGCGGCAACACCGTGGTGTGGAAGTGCGCCGACACGCAAATCTACAGCGCGCAGATGTTCATGCGCATCATGCAAGAAGCCGGCCTGCCGGATGGCGTGATCAACCTGGTTTACGCGCGCGGCCCGGTGGTCGGCGAGCAGTGCCTGGCCCACCGCGATTTCGCCGGCCTGCACTTCACGGGTTCTACCGGCACCTTCAATCACCTGTGGCACGCCATCGGCTCCAACCTGGATAACTACCGCAGCTACCCGCGCATCGTCGGCGAGACGGGCGGCAAGGACTTTGTGGTGGTCCACCCCAGTGCCGACCCCGATGTGGTGGCGACGGCCCTGCTGCGCGGCGCCTTTGAATACCAAGGGCAGAAGTGTTCGGCGGCGTCCCGCTGCTACATCCCGCGCTCGATGGCCGAAACCATCCGCATCAAGATGGTCGATGGCATGGCGAGCTTCAAGATGGGCACCACCGAAGACTTCGGCAACTTCATCAATGCCGTGATTGACGAGAAGTCGTTCGACAGCATCATGGGCTACATCAATGCGGCCCACACCGATGCCGACGTCAGCGTGTTGGTGGGGGGCAAGGGCGATAAGTCCGTGGGCTACTTTGTGGAGCCGACCCTGCTGGAAGCCAAGACCCCCGATTACCGCACCATGTGCGAGGAAATCTTCGGCCCGGTGCTGACGATGTACGTCTACGAAGATGACAAGTGGAGCGACACGCTGCGCCTGGTGGACAACACCTCGCCGTATGCCCTCACCGGGGCCGTCATCAGCCAGGATCGCGGTTCCGTAGAAGAAGCGGTGAACACCCTCCGGCACGCGGCGGGCAACTTCTACATCAATGACAAGCCGACCGGCGCGGTGGTGGGCCAGCAACCGTTCGGCGGCGCGCGCGGCAGCGGCACCAACGACAAGGCCGGGGCGATGCTGAACCTCTACCGGTGGCTCAGCGCCCGCACGATCAAGGAAACCTTCGTGCCGCCCACCGACTACCGCTACCCGTTCCTGCAGAGCGAGTAACCCCGGGCAGGAGCAAAAAGAGAAACCCCCGATTCCCTTGCGGGAGTCGGGGGTTTTGCGTTCGCAAGTCAGCCGCGAGGCTTACTTGCTGCGGCGGCGTCGCGCCAGGGCGAGCAGGCCCGCACCCAGGGCGATCATGCTGGCCGGTTCCGGCACGGCGGTGATGGTGAACGCCTGAATCCCGTTGTTGGTGTTCAGAGCGTAGAGGTTCACCGAGTTACCCGTGATGGAGCCGAAGGCAAGGTCGCTGGTCGCGTTGCCGTTGCTGTTCGCAGCACCCGTGGTGTTGTTTAGCGTCAGGATCGGAGTCAGAGTTTGGGTTCCGCTCACGCTGGTCACATCATAAATGCGCACCACATTACTGTTAGCATCCACCGTCGCCATTAACGTAAAGCCGTTGAGGCTCACGAAGTCAACCGCTGTTTCGCCGCCGGAACCCGGCGTCCAGCTCGCACTCAGCGTACTGCCGTTCGCAATGCGGTAGGGGCTCGTCGCCGCCGTGCCACCGGTTTGCTTGCCCACCACGTTGCCGTTGGTGTCGTAAGCAATGCCGAGTCGGAACGAACCGTTGCCTGCACCCGCCACCGTGTTGTTGGTCGGAGTCAAATTCGTGCCGTCGAAGGCGAAGCTGTAGTAGCCCACCACGTCGTTCGGCGTTGCCCCGCCCTTTCCGGACACGAAGGACACCGAGTTCCCGCTGCCGGTGATGTCACTGGCGTCGCCCAGTCGCGTCGCCGTCGTCGTGGAGACGCTGAACGTGTGCGAAAGATTGCCGGCAATGCCCGCGGCTTCGTTGGCCCAGCGATAAACCTTGAACGGAGAGCCCGAGGTCGCCGAAGCCGACAGGTTGGTTCCGAAGATCTGACCGTCGGTCGTGGCCATCACCGTGTTGAACGTCCGGGTTCCAAGCGAGACGCCCGCCATGTTGAAAAAGCCCGTGCGCGCGCCGGTCGAGCCATCGAGGATGCTCACACCCAGACCGTTGCCGAGCAGAACGTTGCCCGTCGCCGGGTTAAAAGCGATCGAGCGCTGGTTGCTGTCGCTGGAGGTCAGGTAGGAGATGCCGTTCTCACCCGGAGCCCACCAGCCGTCGCCGCCCCAAGTTCCGAGCGGAGCCGCCGTCACCTGAGCCTGCGAGGCCGCCGCGACTGCCAGCATGGCAAGCAAAGCAAAATTCTTCATTTGTTGTTCCCTATGGCTTCTGTACGCGCACGGGGCACGGAACTTAGCCGAACCCATTATGCTCGGACTCTCTGTTAAGGCTCTACTGCCAAAATTACGGGGACTAGGACTGCGGTAAAACGGACCCGATGTCCATCAGTCGGCGCGAATTGCTCAAACTGGCCGCCGGAAGCGCGACCGTGCTCTCTCTGTCCTCCCTCTCCTTCGGGCAAGGAACAACCCCGTTACGGATCGGCATCGTGGGCACCCACGGCAAAGGTGAAAGCAACCGCAAAGCCGCCGCTCAGTTCGGCACTATCGCCGCCATCTGCGATGTAGACCACACCCGCCTGGCGCAGGCCGCCGCCGACCACCCCGAAGCCGAGCGCTTCGTGGATTTCCGGGCCATGATCACCGATCGCAGCCTCAATTTGGATGCCGTCGTGGTCTCCACCCCGGACCACACCCACGCCGCCGCCGCCGCCCTGGCCCTGGCACGAGGCCTGCACGTGTATTGCGAAAAGCCGCTCACCCGCACCATCGGCGAAGCCCGCCGCCTGGCTCAACTCGCCCGCACCAACCGCTGCGTGACCCAGATGGGCAACCAGGGCGCCGCCGCCGACAACTTCCGCCGGGCCGTCAATTTCGTACGCGACGGAGGCCTGGGAGAGATCCGCGAAGTGCACTGCTGGACCGACCGCGCCAAGGGGTGGTGGCCCCAAGGTGGCCCCGCCAGCCCGCCCAAGCGGCACCCCGAATCTCTGGAATGGAGACTATGGCTCGGCCCGGCCCCCTATCGCCCCTTTGCCGATGGCTACCACCCGTTTGCCTGGCGCGGCCGCCGCGACTTTGGCACCGGCGCCCTGGGCGACATGGGCTGCCACCTCATGAACCTGCTCTGGCACAGCGTGGACCTGCGCTCCCCGCGCACCATCACCGCCGAGACGGGCACCTTTGATGTGGACAGCTTCCCCACCGATGCCCAGGTGCAGTTCGATTACGCCGACTTCGGCCTGACGTGGTACGAAAGCGGTCGCCGCCCCACCCCGCCCGCCGGACTGGAAATTGGCGGCAACGGCGGCCTGATTGTGGGCAGCCGGGACACGCTTTACTTTGATGATGCCTACGGCGCCGAACCTCGCTTGTTGAGCGGCAACCCCATCCCGGACATCTCCTTTACGAAGTCTCCCGGGCATATGAAGGAGTGGTTCGACGGGATGCAAGGCGGCGACCGTCCCTATTCGGACATCGTCCATGCCGGCGCGCCCCTTACGGAACTCTTATTGTTAGGCAACCTGGCAATCTTGACGGGCAAACCGACTCACTTGAACGGCCAGATCGGCCGCGCCGACCTGCGCGGCTACGAGGACTTGGTGAACCCCGCTCGCACTCCGGGCTGGGAAATCTAAGCCCTGCCCTAACGAACGGCAGGCTCCAGCAGGGTGAGGGTTTGCGCCGTGGCATCCAGGCGCGCCCGCACCCCGAGGGGCATGATGTGGTTATCCGCCACATGCCCAAACGGGAGACCGGCCATCGCCGGGACGCCCGCCGCCTTGGCCCGCTCTTCGTGCACCTGCTCCATCGAGAAGGTCAGGTTCGGGTCGTCCGGGGGTGGCTCCTCGCCCGGGCGCGGTCGCTTGCGGAAGTTGCCAAATACGATCCCCGCCGCCTCGGCGAGCCCGCCGTTCAGGATCAGCTGGGTCAGCATCCGGTCTACCCGATACGGCTCCTCGCCGATGTCTTCCAGGAATACAATGGCCCCGGCCAACGAGGGCAGATACGGTGTGCCGCACATCGAGGCCACCAGTGTCAGGTTGCCTCCCACCAGCGGGCCTTCGGCCACTCCCGGCACCAGCGTGCGGCGCGGCTCCGTGCTGGCGGCATTCTTCACTTCCCCCCAGGCCTCGGCCGCTAGGCACACGGGCAAGGTGCCACGGGCGTACTCCGTCCAACTTGACTCGGCGCACGGACCATGGAAAGAAACCACCCCGGACTGAGCCAAGTACGCCAGGTGCAACGCCGTGATGTCGCTGTAGCCCATGATCACCTTGGGCGACTTCCGCATCGCCTCGTAATCCAACACAGGCAAAATCCGCATCGCCCCGTAGCCGCCCCGCAAACAAAAGACTCCCTGAACATCAGGGTCACGAATCACTTCGTTCAGGTCTTCGGCCCGCTCCGCGTCGGTCCCGGCCAGATACCCCCACCGGGCCAGCGCACGCTTCCCTAGCACGGGCTCAAAGCCCAAGCTCCGCACACGCTCGGCGGCGCGGTCCAGGTGCGCCTGGTCATCCGCCGGGCCCGCCGGACATACAATCGCAATCCGATCCCCGGGGCGCAAGGCGGGCGGGCGCAGCACTTCGTCTGGCTCCGCTACGGGGTCGCTTCCCATGCTCAATCCCACTCCCGCCAAGCCCAGTCCGGCGGCTCCGGCCAAGAATGCGCGGCGAGAGGTCTCCATGTCCCAAGGATACTCACGCCCTGCAACCGAGAACGCCCTCTCATTCGTCCATTCTTTCAAGGTGCTTGCCTCGTTCTTGTTCATCGCCGCCGCCCCGCCGGTGTTCACCGCTCCACCCATCGAACGATTTGATGGCCAGGGATGGGGCGAGATCCGCTTTGGGCAAACCACTGATGCCGAACTCAAGGCCAAGTGGGCCACGCGCAAGAGCCCGCTCCGTCCCGAAGCCATCCGCCTGGAGGCTCAAGGGGGCGTTGTCATCGACGTGCTGCTGGATGGGCGAGGGGGCGAAGCCAAAGCGCAAGGCATCCGGCTAGCCCTCACCAGCCCGCCCGACCTTCGCCGCATGGGCATCCTCTACGGCGACGAACCCGAAGTTCGCTACTTCAAAACCCGCTACGAGGGCAAACAACTCCTGGTCTTCCCCAAGTCAGGGGTGTTCTGCTACCACGCTCCGGGCGAAGACACGACGATTTGGTTTCTCGTCCGGCCCGACCGGTTGCAGGAAGAACTCCAAGACACCACCACCAAGCCCACCGCGCTTTCGCCCGTCCCCGACCCCGGCGCGGGCTGGGATCGCGTGGGACGATACGGCTTCACCGATGTGGATGTCAGCATCTCCGGCAACAATCGGCCGCGAGGCATCAGCCGTCTCACCGAAGATCGTGTGGGATGGCGGCTCGACGACGCCCTCCGTTCCTTCGGCGAGCGCAACCGTGTGCGTTACACCCCCGGCGAGTCTGGCCGCTACGACATCGAGATCAATGGCGGCAAGTGGGATTCCCGCGGTACCGCCGATTTCAGCGTGTCCGCCAGCCTGAGCGTGGACACCCCTTACGGCCAAGTCACCGAGAGCATTTACGACAGTGAGCGGTGCGGGGGCAGCCTGGAATCTCGCCTCGTCAACCTGGGTTACGGTGCCATCTATGAGCTCGAGCGCAAGATGGCCCGCCGCCTCGCCAACCTCGGCCCGCCCAGCCCCACCGAAGCCGAAGAGGCCCGCATGCAGGCCCTCTATACCCGCCTCAGCCGGCCCTGAAACTTGCCGGGCCGCCATAATAAATAGTTACCCCTCATGGTGGAACCTCGTGGCGACCGATTGATTGAAGCCCGGGCTGCCTTTGTCTCCGATTTTCACCTTGGAGCGGCGGCCTGCAATGCCACGGCGATCCTCGACTTTCTGGCCCGGCTGCGCTGCGAGAAGCTCTATCTCATCGGGGACATCATTGACGGCTACGTGGCCAACCGAGAGGGCAAGTGGACGCAAGAGCACAGCAACGTCCTCCGCGCCATCCTCACGCAAACCCGCCACGGCACCCAGGTGTACTACCTGCCCGGCAACCACGACTCCTTCCTGCGCCGAGTCACCGGCATCGAACTCGGCAACATCCTGATCCAAGATCAGATCATCCACGAGACGGTGGGCGGCCAGAAGGTAATGGTGATCCACGGCGACCAGTTCGATTCCAGTGTCAACAAGTCCACCGTGTTGCCGCTCCTGGGCACGCTCATTCACGAAAAGGTCACGGTGTGGCAACGCACGGCCAACGAGAAACGCAATCTCACTAACCGGCCGCCGCACGACCTCCCCCGGCGCCTGAAAAAGATGGTGAAGCGCATCACCCAAAAGATGGCAAGCTACGAAGAGACGCTCACGGAGTTTGCGGCCGAGAAAGGCTGCAGCGCCGTCGTGTGCGGACACATTCATGCTCCGGCTCTTAAACTTGCCGAAAACGGGGTCTATTACATCAACACGGGCGACTGGACCGACCACTGCACTTTTGTTCTCGAGGACGACGCGGGCAACCTGCGCATCATGCAATACAGCGACACGCTGAATGGTGCGAACCCGCCCGCCGTGACGACACCATGAGCCAGCCCGACATCGCCCTGCGGCCTGCCAGCCGCATTGACCGGTACCTTCAGCTCCGGCGCTTTGAAAAGAGCGGTCGGTTCTACGAACGGCTGGGCATTCGGCACATGTATCGCTGGTTGGTGGGCCTCGGCGGCGGCGCACCCCTTCCCCCCGCTACCCAGCCCCAGGCGGTGGCCAGCGAATGGCTGCACCGCACCAAGAACGACGCCCGCTACTACGAAATCGCCAATCTCATCCGGGGATTACTGTATGTACCACCCGCCACGTTGGGCTTGTGGCGCGATGTGTGGCTTTCCACATTCGTCTTGGTGCCGCTCATCATTTTCCACGCCCTGTGTGTGCTCACGGAGCGGTACAAGCGGGCGCTTTGCATCGTCCACACGCCCGACCCGGACGCCCAGGGTGAACCCGGGATTGACAAGAGCAGCGGCTCCACCCCAGATGACGTGGTGGATCACTGGTGGTACACGCCCCGCAAGTTTGAGACGCCCCGCCTGTTTAAGGCTCTCGGTATGGACCGGATCCGCGAACTCACCAAGACCTACGTTCAGAAAACGCGGGAGGAAGAAGGGTCCGAGGGGCCGGTGCAGTATCTCGACCCTGGGAGCCGCGAATCACTCATTCAGTTCGAGCGCGGTACTCGCACCGGCGAGTTCCTTCATCTCAGTTCGGGTCTCCTCAATGTCCCGCCGATTGTCGGCTTGCTGATGCACGGCCTCTGGTACGGCGCGGTTTACGTCTTTCTTATCTTCACCATCGATATGCTTCTCGTGATTCTCCAACGCTATCACCGCGCCCGCACGTACTTCCTCCTCCGTCGGGGGGGAATGGCGTGAAGATCGTCATCCTCACCGCCGCTACGGGCAACGGGCACATCAGCGCGGCCCACGCCATCCGAGAAGAAGCCGAAGCCCGAGGGGTCACGGCCCCGGTCATCGACGTTCTGGACCACACCCCCAAGGCGTTCCGGAAGTGGTTCAAGAACGGATACGAGATGCTGGTCCGTCAAAGTCCGGATACCTGGGGTTACCTATATCGCCGAAGCGACAAGCCGTCGAGCGAATATTACGTCCAAACGTTCCTAGACCATTACTGCACCCTGCCTCTGGCCAAGGTTTTGGATGAATTGCGACCGGACTGGGTGATTTGTACACATAGTGTTGCCCAACCTCGACTCAAGCGCCTGCGCAAGCGATTCGGTTTCAAAGTCGCCGTGGTCGTCACGGATCTCTACCCCCACAAGATGTGGCTGCGCGGCCGCCCCGACCTGTGGCTCGTCCCCGGGCAATGGACCAAGGACATCCTGGCTCAGCGCGTGCCCGGCAGCGAATCCCAAACCGTCGTCACCGGCATCCCCATCAACCGACTATTTGCCGAACCCATGGGTCGCGAAACCGCCCGCGCCAAGCTCGGCCTCGCACCCAATGACCAAATGATCCTGCTTACCAGCGGAGGCATTGGTGGCGGCCCGCTCGTCGAAACGGCCGAAGCCCTCAGCAAGATCGGCGCGAAGATCATCACGGTCTGCGGACGCCACGATGGCAAGCGTCGCCGCCTGCACAAGATGCAGCTGCCCAACGTGGTGGTGAAAGGCCACGTGGAGCAAGAAGAGATGGCCACGCTGATGCAAGCGTGCGACATGATGGTGGCCAAGGCCGGCGGCCTGACGACCTGCGAATCCCTCGCCGTGGGTTGCCCGTTCATTGTTTACTGGCCGCTCCTCATCCCCGGACAAGAAGAAGGAAACGCCGAATTCCTAGACGAAACCGGCGCGGGCAAGATCTGCCGCACCCCCGAGGACTTAGTGCAAACCGTGCAAGACTTGCTGGCCAACCCCGAGCGACTCACCAAGATGAGTGAGATCGGCCGATCGCTTGCTCAGCCCACGGCCGCCACCCTCATCGTGGACGAGATCTCGCAGCGCACATCGTAAACAGGAGCCGTAGTTAAGGGTTCGTGCGCACATCGCGCAAGAACTTGACGTGCGTATCCAGGAACAGCCGGTTGCGCCCGCCAAAGTGCACGGCTTTGCCGCGCAGGGTCAAAGGATTCGGTGAAGTGGTGCGCGGGAAGTAAGGCTCCACCGCCAACTCCACATCGGCCACGCCTTCCGGAACTCCGATGAACGGGTTATTCGCCTCAATCAGGTCGGCCACCAAGGAGTCAGGGCTCTTGCCCCATCCGTTGTCCAGCGCCACCGTCGTACCGGCTTGGTCAAATCGCCACCACCACAGGTTCGTGCGGCGCCCGTCGGGCGTGTCTTGCCGGACCTGTATCGCATTGCCAAAGGTATCTCCCGCCGCCCGGAACCACCCTAAATCCCGGTTGCCCAGGAAGGGGCCAAAGCACTCCACCGCCCAGCTCCCCCGGGGGTCACTCGGGGGCCATCCGGTCCACGGCTTCCACCCCGTCGGGTGGCTCAATTTGAGGTCGCGCCGGTCCGGAAAACGGTCATCCTCGTCGGCCAGATACAGCGCGGTCGCCACCCCCCACTGCCGAAGCTGCTGCAGGCTCTCCGACTTCTTCGCCGCCGCCTTGGCGCGTTGGAACACCGGGAACAAAATCGCGGCCAAGATTGCGATGATCGCAATCACTACCAGCAGCTCAATCAGAGTGAAGGCCAGGCGTCTTGTCATGATGTTCCTCCCCCTGCTTCCACGCACTAATTGTACGGGGAGTTCCAGCCGACAATGTTAAGGGGCATAGACTCCAGGTGATTCGACACGCATGCCGCGCAAGACCAGGATGAAGCAGGGAGAGAAGCGAGAGTCCGCAACCAGGTTGTTGTGGAAGAGCGTCTACGCCCTCTGTGTCCTCTTGGGCTTGGTGACCATCACGCAGTTGATGAGCTACCTCACCACTTCGAACTCCGAAGAAAGTTGGTCGACGATTCTGGCCCAGCAGAGTGCTCTCACGGCCACGGCTCGTATCAATCAGTCCATCACCGCCCTTATCGACCTCGATACCCAAGGGAAACCCGCCCTCTCGCGAGGAAACCGCGAACGGCAACTGAAGGATCTGCAAAGCAGCCTGGCTACGCTCAAGCGATCGCAAAAGCGCACCGAGGCCAAGGCGGCCATCTCCACCCTCACCCAAACGCTTGAGAAGATGCGCCGGAGCGCCGATTGGAAAGCCGGCAAACCCTTGGATGAACGCATGCGGGTGTGGCTGATCAACGATGCCAGCCGCATTCAGTACGAGATCACCCAAGCCGCCCAGTTCGAAACCGGCAAATTGGTCCAAGCGGAAGAGAGAAAGCAACTCACCACCGTTCTCCTCCTCATTGGCTCGGCCTTCGCCGCCGTGGCCGGTACATTCCTGTTTGCCCGCCCAATGGCCCGCAAGCTTAGCGCGGTGTATCAGGAGCACGAGTTAGCAGTATCCCGAGTCGAGGTCCAGCGAGCGGAACTCCAAACCCAAAACATCAAGCTCCGCGAGCAAACCGCTCTGGCCGAAGAGCAGCGCCGCGATCTCAAGGAGCTGACCCGACTCTACAAAGCCAACGCCAATCAGTTTCAGTCCATCTTCTCGGGTCTGCCGGTGCCGTGCTTTGCCATGCGCCCGAACGGCGAGGTGTTCGAGTGGAACCACGCCTGCGAAAAACTCTTTGAATACGCCCAGGCCGAGGCCGTCGCCCGCAAGCCATGGGAGCAGATCTTCCATGGTGAGGACGCAGCGCTCATTCGCCGCCACTTCGATCGTGCCGCCGCCGGTTACCCCTCCATGCAAGAGGAAGCCGAAATCTCCGGGCCGGATGGTCAGCGCCTTTGGATTACCGTTCAATCCATCCCGATGATGGATATGCAGGGCCAAGTCACCGGGGTGCTCACCGCGATGACCGACCTCACCGAGCGCCGCAAGGCCGAACTCGGCCTGCAAGAAAGCCGCAACCTCATTGCGCGCATGATGGAAAGCAGCCCGCAGATTGCCTATGTGCTCAATCTGGCCAGCGGTTCCATTTGTTATGCGAATGGTCAGCTTGACAAATTGTTGAACATCTCAGTCAAGGAACTCAACGAGCGTGGGACCACGCTTCTTGAACTGGTTCATACCGAAGATTTGGAAGACGTGCGCAAGCACTACGAGGAGGTCCGGGTCGGCACTGACCAAGACATCCATACCATCGAATTCCGCATGGCGCGTATTGACGGCACCTATCGCTGGGTGCGCACCAAGGAAACCGTCTTTGTGCGGGATAACCGGGGCAACGTCACCCAGATTTTGGGTTCGGCGGAAGACGTCACTGACAAGCGCGCCGACGAAGAGCGTCTGCGCCTTCTCTCGGTTGTGGCCGCCCAAAGCGGCAGTGGCGTGGTCATTGCCCGCCCCGATCGCAGCATCATCTTTGCCAACCCGGCCTACGAGGAGATGACCGGCTTCCGGGCCGACCAACTCACCGGCCCCAACGGCAAGCTCCTCACCTCGCTCATCATCCCGGACCAAGAAGGGTGGGGCGACCTCAACGTCGCGCTGGACAAGCAGAAGGCGTTCTACGGCGAGTTCCGGATGGAGCGGAGCAACGGCCACGAGTTCTGGAGCGACTTCAGCATGACGCCGGTGCTTAACCAAGAGAACGAACTCACGCACTGGGTTGCCATCCAAGATGACATCACCAGCCGCCGCACCATCATGCAACAGATCGTGGTGTCGCGAGAACGACTCAACGTCGCCCTGCAGAGTAGTCAGTCGGCCGTATTCGACTGGGATCTCACCCACAACAAGCTCTATCTCTCGTTTGACTTCAACACCTTGTTGGGTTACGAGGCGAACCCGGTGGAGGATGGCGAATCATACTGGCTCAACCTGGTCCACCCAATGGACAAGGTCGGTCTAGAGAGCAACCTCAAGGATCACCTGAAGGGCAACACCGACATTTTCCGCCACGAGCACCGCCTGCGCACCAAGGACGGCACGTACGAGTGGTTCATGATCACCGGGGAAATTATCGATTCCCACGATCGATCCCAGCCCCGGCGCTTCATCGGTACGTTCACCAACATCACCGACCGCAAGCACAACGAGCAGCGCCTGGCCGAATCGGAACAGCGTTGGAACTTTGCTCTGGAAGGCTCTGGTGCCGGGGTGTGGGACTGGAAGATTGCCGACGGCACTCTGTTCCTTTCGCGGCAGTGGAAGAACATCCTGGGCTACGCCATGGACGAACTGCCAGATGACTTCAAGGTCTGGGAAACGCACATGCACCCCGAAGACCGGGCCGCCTGGTTTTCGGACCTGGAAGCCCACCTGCAGGGCGAGACCGAAATGCTCTCCACTATTGTGCGGATGCGCCACCGCGACGGGCACTATCTGTGGTGCCACGACCGGGGCAAAGTCGTCGCCCGCGACTTCGAAGGTCGTCCGTTACGCATGATCGGAATGGTCACCGACATCACGGAACAGAAGGTTGCTGAGCAGCAGGTGATCGAAAGCGAGGCCCGATTCCGCTCCGCGATTGACGCCCTTCGCGAAGGCTTTATCCTGCAAGAAAGCAACGGAAACATTCGGATGTCGAATCCTCAGGCTGCCGATATGTTTGATGTCGAGTTGCCCGTGCTGCTGGGCCAAAGCATCGAAGGCATCCTGGCCAATGCAGTCACCGAAGAAGGCCTGCCCTTCCTCCCCTCCGAGTTCCCCACCGTCATTGCGCTCCAAGAGGCGCGCGGGGTGCACAACGTTATTATCGGTCTCGAGGATGGCGGCCAAGTGAAGTGGCTGGAAGTCAACGCCGAGCCGATCTTCCTGCCCCAGGCCAAGAAGCCCTACGCGGCGGTGGCCCTCATCATGGATGTCACCGACCGACGCCAGGCCGAAGAGTTCATCATGCTGCAGATGTCGCAGCTGAACGAGACGCAGTTGGCGCTAGAAGCCCGCTCGGCCGAACTCGAAACGGCTAACGAACGCCTCACGCGCCTGGCCAGCACCGACGGCCTTACCGGATTGATGAACCATCGCCGATTCCAAGAGGAATTGGAGAAGACCTTCGACTCGGCGCAGGCTAAGACCGTGCCGGTCTCGGTGGCCTTGTTGGACGTGGACCACTTCAAGCAGTTCAACGACACGTTTGGCCACCTTGAGGGTGACGAAGTCCTGCGCACGGTGGCGCGCATTCTCAGCGATGCGATCGGGGATCGCGGCACGGTGGCCCGCTATGGCGGCGAGGAGTTCATTGTGCTTCTTCCCGAGACCAATGGCGCAGATGCGATAAGCATCTTGGAAGAAGCGCGCGAGGCGATCGCCTCCTATCCGTGGACGCAACAACAGGTTACGGTCTCCGTGGGTGTAGAGACGTGCGAGTCACGCATGTGCCACGACCGGATCGCATTCGTCAACTTGGCCGACCAGGCTCTCTACGCCTCCAAGAACGCGGGCCGCAATCGCGTGACCCACGCGAAGGTTCTGGAAGAGAAGGCCGCCTAATCGAGCGGCCTGGCTTTCGCCTGCGCGGCATCCATTCGCACTAAACCACTACAGGGAGGCCGCCCGCCACGCGGCTGCCGCAACCTCATCGGGATCACCAACCGCCCGAAAGCGCCAACTGCCAGAAAATCCAGCCATCAAAGTGACCAACAAAGAAGCCCAAAACGCGGAAAGCGCCCTGGGCTTCTTTAGTTCTTGAAATGCTTGCGTCACGCGGCTTGGGGTAGATCCGTAGGAGCTGTCTCCGCCGCCGGCACACCGGACTTCGCCCCGCGAATGTGGGCGATGAGATCCGCCTGCGAATCCGCGCGGCGAGGCTCGCTCGGCAACACCGAGGCCAAATGCGTCAAGGCCTGAGCCGACGCACTCTTGGGGGCGCGCTCCAGCACGCCCTGGCGGAACTGCACCGCCTCAAGCATTCCCGGGTCGGGCGGAATGTTGCCCATCACGGCCAATTCTTCATTCAGGGCATGCGCCCACGCCTGCTTCACCTTCAATCGTGCTGGACCGAACATCCGGTTGCTGGTCATGTTCAGCACCGCCCGCCAGTTTTCGGGTACCGAGGCCGCCTGTCGCAGCACCAGCGAGTCCACCACGCAGGTCGGTTCACTGGTCAAAACCAAAAGGGCTGTGTCCGCCGCGCCGACAATGGCTACCGAGAGCGGATGAACTCCTGAAGCCGTATCGAGCACGACCATGTCGTAATCGAGGCTGGCAATTCGCTCTTTCAGTTGGGATTGCAGCGCTTCCGGCTGTCGATGCCCCCATTCTTGCCACCCTGATGCCCCGCCGACAAAGTCATGGCCCTCATTGATGGTCTGGGCGTTCGCTCCGCCCAGCCACTGTAAGAAATCTACGGTGGGATTCACCCCATCAGGACATCCAGGTTGGCCATGCCCGTGTGAGCATCCACCAGCAGCACGCGCTTTCCTTCTTTGCGCCATGCCTGAGCCAGCCCAAGCGCAATCACGCTCTTGCCCACTCCTCCTTTGCCGCTGGTAACGGCCCAACAATGACCAGCCATTCTCGTGAAACCCTACTAAGAGATATTGGTCAGACGAGGGGCTGCCTCAACGGGCGCGTGCGGATCCTGGTAATTCTGCCGAAGCTGGTCTAAGACCTCCGGGAGCGGCTTCTCGATAATCTTGGGCTTCAATCCCGTGGCTTGGCCAATCATCGCGATCCCGATCTGATCGAGAGGCACGGCCGCGTGCAACACAATTTGGTCGCCTTCGATATCCACCGGCATGGCAAGTGCGGAAAGGGCCAAGGAAGCGGGCACCTTGAGCACTGCGTGCGGGTTTATCCCACTCGTCTCGCCCGTGACCTCCGGAGCCGAGACACTCGGTCCGGAATCTGGCTGAGACTTTCCTTGAAGCTCGGTCATGAAGCGAGCGGTTTCGCTCATTTCGCCACTCTCGACGAAGATGGGCTCTTCATCCACGTCTTCAGCGCGGGCTTGGGCTTCGGCTAGCAGGGCCGTAATTTCGTCTTCGGAGAGGATCATCCCTCCATCGCTGTGGACGGGTGCCGCCGACCTGGCGGGAGCGGGCTCGAACGCAAGCTCTTCCTCGATCTCCTTCGGGTCCTCGACCTCTTCTTGAGCGGCTTCGGCGAAGACATCCTCCAACGAGATCACCGATTCTTCGGTAGTCATCGCTTCTCCGGTCGTTTCAAGTTCTAAGGAGTTCAGGGCCGCGGCCAATTCGTCTTGTGCCATGATCGGCGCATCCGCGCTCACGGCAGTCCACGTCTCTTCGGCTTCGGCCGTCACTGCACCCAGCGCTTCGTCCAGTTCGCTCAGCACCTCTTCCGCCAGGGGTTCCACCGGCGCGGTCTCCGCCACTTCAGCGATCTCGGCCGCCTCGGCAACAATCTCAATCGGCGCTGGCTCAGCCGGGCTTTCCTCCTCTGCCGGAGTTGGCTTCAACGTCTCCAGGATATCGTCAATGCTTCGCGTTTCGTTCTCCGGGGCCGCGAGATAACCCGATAGTTCCGCAGTGTCCTCCGGCTCCGGCGCCGCCATTTCCTCGGTCGGTGCGGCCACGGCGACCACATCTTCGGCTTCCTCAGCCAATCCGGCCAAGGCCGCCCTCAAATCATCTTGGCTAAGGGCGAGACCCTCGCCCACCGGCTCCCAATTCTGCTCGTTCGGCCCAATCGGCAGCCCTTCCTCTTCGTCCTCGTCATCAAGCACCGGCGTGGAACTGCCCCAACCGACCGATTCCTCGGTCGACATTTTTTGCAGGGCGTGGGCAAAATCCCGCGTGAAATCGTCTAGTGAAAACTCGGCGAAATCCTCGCCTTCTTCCGTTCTCAGTTCGGCGGCCAGCGCCTGAATCTCATCGGCGAGTTCATGCAATGAAACTCCAATCCGATTGATTCGATTCCAAACTTCTTGTCGCCGCCGTTCCGCCATCAAGCACCAATGAGGAGCAAGAGCCACTCGCTCTCTTCTCATCATTGGCTCAATTCATCGTTTTTTTAGGGTTTGTCCTGGTCTTTTTGCTGGCGTTGGGCCCGTTCGCGGCGGCGCTGGGCGAGCCTCTCTGCGAGTTCCTGGTTGCCGCCCCCCGTGGGCGGTGGGGTGGCGGGTCGGCTCGGGGTGGCGGGTGGGGTCGGCCGAGGCCCTTCATCCTTGGGAGTCGCCGGGGTAGTGGGGGTCACCGGGGTCTGTGGGCGCGGTGCCGAGGGGGTCTGCGGCGTAATTCGTTGCTTGGCCGCGCGGAGTCGCTCCATTTGCGGGCGGGGGGCCGTTTCTTCGCCTCGCTGGCGTCGGAACCATGCCGTCAGCTCATTCCAAGGCACCACCAAACGCCGCGCCGCAATGTCAATCGGCAAGAGCGCGAGGGCAAATGCGAGGAACCACGCCCACAAGTCGCGGATGGATTCTCCCGGCTTGGTGGAAGGGCGGAACGCCCCGCGCGCATCCGAAAGCATCTGGCCGTCGGTGGTCTTAGCGATGGATTCCAGCAACGGGTCGTTCGGGCGGAACGAGCGGTACTCCGCCGGATAAGGCACGCTCAGACCGCTGGTGCTCACGCTCGCCGCCCCCGAGGCGGTGGGCTCGTTCACCGAAACAATGTAGCTCCCAATATCTGCCGCCGGGAATACGGCCTCATACTCTCCCGGCGCGACCTGGATGACTTCGGGCGAGACCGTGGTGCCGTTCGGGCCACTCACACGCACGTCCTCGGGCTGGACCGGCGCTGGTTCACCATTTGGTGTGCGCGCCAAAATCCTCGCCCGCGCCACGCCGCCATCCTGCCGCAGTTGAATGTCGTAATCGTTGGTCGTACCGCGCCGTACCGCCGCGCGTACCATCTGCGACCAGAACGGCACAAAGCCATCCCAGCCCACCCACCGGCGCGCCCAAGCGCTCTGCGCATCGCTCGTAAAGGCGTAGCTGGTGCCCAACCCGTAGCGCCACGAGGCCAGCAGCACGTCGTCCTTGGTGCTTTTCATGCTGGTACGGGCTAGGGGGCGCGGCTCGGCAAGGTTGTAAGCAAAGAGCGCCGGAATCTGGTTCGGCTCAATCCCGTTCAGAGCTTCCTCGCCGGGCATCACGCGCGGCACAAAGGTCAATTCTTCAATCGCCGAACGCGACATCATCGCCACGTCTTGGGTGAAGATCGCGGGCAACTTGCGGGCCTGGGTGACGAAGTAGTAGTTGCCCCCACCCGCTTTGGCCAGCTGCTCCAGGTACTGCACGTCCTTTCCGTCGCCAATGGCCACCACCGTTGTGGTGATCTTCTCGCTCAGCAGTTGCCGAGCCAATTGCAACGTGGTGCCGTGTTCGTCGGCGTCGTCGCCATCGGCCAGGATGATGAGGTGGCGGACCTTGGTGTCCTCGGCGCGGAGCTTCTCCGCCCCAAATTCCATGCTGGGCTGCATATAAATGCCGCCGCCGCCCGTGTCCAGCCGCCGAATGTTGTTGATCACCGCATTGCGGTCCTTCAGCTCTTGCATCGGGGCGACAAAGTCGATCTGGTCGGAGCTTCCCGCCACCCCCAGCCGGTCCACCGCTGAAAGCAGCTTGGCCGTTTCTTCCGCGGCGCGGGCCGCCAACTCAATCTTGCGCAGGCCATCTTCCACGGCGTTCATCGAGCCGCTGGCATCGGCGATGATGAGCACGGTCGTGCTCGGGAAGGTCTTACGCTGGCGCACGTCCAGCGAAACCGGGAGCGCCTCCTCAATGGGCGTGCGGTACCAACCGCCGCTCAGGAACGAATCCTCACCCCCCACCATGATGAGGCCCACGCCCGTCTCCCGCACCGCCGTCTGCAGGGCCTGCATTTGGGCCGGCAACCAGTGCTGCGCGTTTTGGTCATTCAGGATCACCGCGTCGTAGTTTTGGATATCTTCCGACCGTGTGGGTACCCCGTTTGGCCCCGCCAGGCGCACATCGAGCCCCGCTTCTTTCAGGGCGGTCACCAGTTCCGTGCGGCTGGTGTTCTCTTGCAGTACGAGCACTCGCGAGCGATCGCGCACGTTGACAAACGCCGCCCCGACGTTGTTGCGCACGTCGGCGTCCTTCACGGGCTCCAAGGTCACCCGGTAGCGCAGGAACCCGGCCGCATCCACCTTTTGGTCAAATGCAAACGTGGTGCGCCCTTCGTTCAGCGTCACTCGGTTACGTTCAATGACGTTGCCATCCCGGTCCAGGCTCAAAATCGCCTCTTGCCGGACGGTGCTATTCACCTCCACCCGGAGTTGGAAAGGCTCACCCGCTTGTCGCTCATTGGGGACAATCACGTCCGTCACCCAGGCTTCGGCGGTGCCGCTTTGCACCCCCAGCCGCACTACGTCAATCGGGATACCCTGCGTGGCCGCCACCTGCGCCGCTTGCTGGGCGTCGCCCCGCGTCTCGTTGCCGTCGGTCAGCAACACCAGGCGGGGGGCTTTGCCCTCAGGGATGAGGGCCGTTCCTAGCCGGATCGCCGCCGCCATATCGGTGGCCCGGGCATCCAGTTGCGCGCGGGGCGCACCAATCAAGGGGCGCCCTGTCGGTAGCACTTCCACCGCCGGACGTCCGCCAAAACTCACCACACTCGCGCGGTCCTCGGGGTCCATCGCGGCGATGGAATCACGTATGAACTTCAGCGCCCGATCCCGTTCTTGCTCCTGGATCGAATCTGACCGGTCGAGCAAGAAAATGACCGCTTCGCCCTGGTTGGGTCGGCGAGACTGCGGCCCCGCCAGGGCCGCCACCAGCGCCAGCACCAGGAGCCCGCGCAGCACAAAGGCGGTGATCTTGCGCCCTCTCTGCAGGCCCGAAACTAACCGCCACGACCACCACAGCAACCCCGCCAATACGGGGAGCAAAAGCAGATACTCGGGAGAAGTCCACCGCATGGTTAACTCTTCCGGCCGTAAAGCCACCACTCCAGCACCAACAAGCTAATGGCCAGCAGGGCCACCCACCGCCAGACTTCGCCCCAGCGCACGCTATTCGACTTGTTCTCCACCGTCGTCCCGGCAATCACCAGGCCGTCCTTGGGGGCAAGCTCGCTCTCAAACTTGTCGCGGAACACCGCGCTGATCTCGTAGTTGTTCTTCCCGATGGTGAGCGTACTGGCCCCCACCCGGTCAATCTGCGAGACCACAATGCGGCCATCCACCGCCGGGATCGTGGTTTGGGTGGTGCCGGTCTTGAGCACCGCCGACGTCGCTTCGCCCGCTGGGAACCCGAACGTGCGCCCCGGCGAGACCACCAGCTGGTCCCCCACCGCTTCGCCGCTCACTTCATCCAACAGATTGGCGATGAAGATCGGGAAGCCCGGGGTCAGCGGCCAGTCGCTGGCCAGCGGCGCAAATCCCACCCGCACCACATACTGTTCGCCCTTCCGCTCGGTGATGGCCGCCCCGTTCTTAAACTGCGCAATCACGCGCCCCGCGTCGCGAGCCAGGGGGGCCGCCTCGGCCACATAAACCCCGTCCAGGTCCACGCCTTCCAGCAACGGAGAGGCCTCCCGACCCGCCCACTGCGGTTCCTTGACAATGCCTTCCCCGTTACCCCCGAACACCAGCACCGCCTTTGCCTTCACCGGCACTTCCGGGGTGCCATCAAAGACCACCAAATCGTAAGCCCCCTCACCGGGAGTTTCGCGGCGCTCTTGGTCGGGCACCGTGCCCGCCACATCGGCCACCACGCGCGCGTCCAGGGCCACCGCCCGCTCCAGAAAGAGGTTGCCCGGCGACACCAACAGCACCCGGATCATCTGCCGGTCGCTGGCCAGGCTGACCAAGCGATTGTCCGCCACTAGGTCATCCGTGGCCGCCAATTCCGCCATGAACGCCTGCGAATCCACCGGCACCTTGATCGTTCGCTCCAGCAGCTGCCCCGGGGCCAGGGCTTGCTTCATGCTGTCCACCACGGCCCCATCCGCTTTCAGCGTGAGCGTCGCCTCCACCGGCTCTTTGCCCGTGTTGCGGGCGGCGGCGTAAAGCAATCGCCCCTGGTTGGTGCGCGTGCTGCCCAGGCTTTCAATCGCCACATTGCGGCTGCGCGTACCGACTTTTTCGAACTCGACCGAGCTGCTCCCGGCGGCAAAATCCTTGACCTCGGGGAACACCCCGTCGCTCAGCACGATGATGCGCGAGCTACTCTGCCCCGCCACCAGTTCGGCCGCCAGACGCAGGCTTTCGCCCACATCCACCGGCATGTCATACCGGCGCACATCCTCTAGCGCCCGCAGCTGACTCGCCGAATCGTTGCTCAATGGAAAAATGACACGCGGGGTCGGGCCCGCTTCGATCAGCGCCACTTGGTCGGAGGGCGTCGTGCGCCGCAAGAGCTCCCGCGCCCGCGCTACGGCCTCACTAAATCGGTCCGGCGCCACATCCGTGGCCCCCATGCTGGCACTGGCATCCAGCACGATCACCGTCGCCGAGCCGCCCAACCCCTGCGACGCCAACTGCGGCCGCATCAGCGCAAACACCAAGAAAAGCGCCGCCAAGAGCTGCACCAGCAAAAGCCACGAGAACCGAAGCTTCTGGAAGGGCGCATTCGCGCGGATCTCCTCCGGTTTTTCCGGCCACAAAAAGCTGGCCGGCACCACCACATCCTTGCGGCGCATCCGCAGCATGTAGAGCAGCACGATGGCCCCCGCCGCCGGCAAGAACCACATCCAGGTGCCCGGCGAAACGAAGTTCACGCCACCCACCCCTCTTTGCGCAGCACGCGGTGGAAGATGGTGTGCCAATCCATGTCCGTCGTGACCTCAGCGAAGCGCCCGCCCACCGCCAGGCTCACCTTTCGCACTTCGTTCAGGTGCGCATCCAGGGCCGCCCGGTAGGCTTCAATCGTGGCGCGGTTGGCTGTGATCTCGCGGGGCGGGCCCGTCTCGGCGTCCACCAGCCGCAAGTCGCCTTCCAATTCCGGATCGCGCTCTTCCGGGGAGAGCATGCACAGCGTCCACACCTCGTGCCCCCGCGACGCCAAAGCCCGCAAGGCCGTGGTGTACTGCGGGTCCATCGCGTCCGTCAGCACGATCACCACGCCGCTCCGCAGGTCCACCTCGGCAAACTGCCGAAGACTTTGCGCCAAATCATGTGACCGCTGATAGGGTGCCTTGGCGATCATCTGCGAGACGGCGGTGTAGCCCGCCCGACCCCGGAAGGTGCGCGTGGCCCGATGCGCTTCGCCAATCACCACCGGCCGCACGGCATCCCCACGCAGCAGGGCCGCCATCGCTAAGCCCAACCCCACCCGGCGCACGGCCCGGTGCTTCGTCGGTTCGCCGAAGTCCAAAGATCGACTCGGGTCAACCAAAAGGTAAACCGTCAAGTCCTCCTCGTCCTGGTAGGTCTTCATCACGGCCTGCCCCAGGCGGGCCATCACGTTCCAGTCCAGGTGGCGCAGGTCGTCGCCGTCGGTGTAGTCACGGTAGTCCGCAAATTCGATGCTCACGCCCTTGCGGCGGCTCACCCGCTCCCCTCGTTGCCGACCCGCAACGGTGCGCCTCGGTTGCAGACGAAGTGCCTGCACCGCTCGCAGTTCCGAGGGAGAGAGGAGTAAATCCACGAGATGGCAACTAGACGCGCAGCGGGTCCTTGTCTCTCAGGTCAGCGTCCAACAGCACGCCTTTCACAATCCGATCTTCGCTGACGCCGTCCGCCTCCGCTTCAAAGTTCAGCAGAATGCGGTGCCGCAGCACCGGCAGAGCCGCCTTCTTCAGGTCGTCCACCGCCAGGTTATAGCGGCCGTCCATCAGCGCGTAAACCTTGCCCGCCGTGACCAAGGCCTGCGCGCCGCGCGGCGAGCTGCCGTAGCGCACGTACTTCTTGGTGTCATCGCTGGCCTCGGGGGCATCCGGGTGGGTGCCCAGCACCAAGGAGAGGGCGTATTGCATCACGTCTTCCGCCACCGGCACTTCCCGCACAATGGACCGAAGCCGCAGCACGTCTTCCTTGTTGGCCACCTGCTTCACTTCCGCCTGCGCCGTACCCGTGGTGCGCTTCACAATCTCGCCGAGCGTGTCGCGGCTGGGGAAGCCCACTTGAATCTTGAAGAAAAACCGGTCCAGTTGCGCTTCCGGCAGCGGGTAGGTGCCTTCCTGCTCCACCGGGTTTTGGGTGGCCATCACCAGGAACGGATCATCCAATTGGTGGCGTTCCCCGCCCACCGTCACCGATCGCTCCTGCATGGCCTCCAGCAAGGCACTCTGCGTCTTGGGGGTGGCACGGTTGATTTCGTCGGCCAAGAGCAAGTTCGTAAAGATCGGCCCGCGCCGGAACGCCAGTTCCCGTCGCCCGTCGCCGGTGTCTTGCAGAATCTGCGTGCCCGTGATGTCCGCCGGCATTAGGTCGGGGGTGAACTGCACCCGCGCAAATCCTAAGCCAAGGGCTTCGCCTAGCGTACGGACCAGCAAGGTCTTGCCGAGCCCGGGCATCCCTTCCAGGAGCACGTGGCCCCCCGCCGCCAATCCGACGAGGACACCCTCGACTACGTCATCCTGCCCCGCAATCACGCGGCCCACTTCTTCGCGGACTCGGCCCAGGGTTTCCCTGAACCAAGTCGCGGCTTCTACCCCGGTATTCATGGTTTCTTCTGTAAGGAATCGAAGTACTTCTTCACTCGTTCTCGGTGCTGTTTGGGCACCTTGTTGCCACTCACGGCCTTGTCGGCGTTCTGGCGATACTGCGGCAGCACCTGCTCGTACGGCACCGACGGCCCTTGCCCCAGCTTGGCGGGGGCGCGCACCTCAATGCTCTGCTCCGTACCGTCCAGTTCGCGCCGCTCACCGGTCACCCCGGTGCGCACGCCTTGGCCACCCGGCTCCACCGGCGTGTCGCGCAGGTTGAGCTTGCCGTTGGGGTCGCGTTGACCGCCGGGGCCGTTGGCATTCTGCTGCGGCATGCCCACCGCATTCATCAGTTGCTGGATCGTCTCTCGGTTGGCCTGACCCGCCATCATCTGCTGCAGGGCACCCTGCATCTGTCGCTGCAATTGCGCCTGGGTTTGGGGGTCGAGCCCCTCAATGGCCTGCTCGATGGATTGCTGGAGCTGCTGTTGCTGCTCCTGCGACATCTGCCCCCCTTGCTGCATCTGCTGTTGCGCTTGCCGCAGTTCCGACATCGCCCGCATCGCCTCCTGCATCTCGGGGTTGTTCATCATCTGCTGGAGCGCTTGCTGGGCGGCCTGGCTGTTCTGGAGCCCCTGCATCAGCTGCTGCATCTGCTCCAATTGCTGCTGCATCTGCTGTTGCTGTTCGGGCGTCGGCGCACCTTGTTGCTGAAGCTGCTCCGCCAGTTGCTCCATCACCTGGGGGTTCAAATTGCCCTGCTCCAGCGCCTCTCTCATCATTTCCTGGGCGGCGTCTTGCAGAGCCTGGTTGTTCATCAGGGCTTCCAGCGCTTCCTTCATCGCCGGGCTGACATCCGGTTGCTGCGCCATCTGCTCCAGCTGTTCACGCACGGCCGGGTCTTGGGCCGCCGCCGGGTTCTGCATCGCCTGCTCCAGGGCCTGACGCTGCTCCGGCGTCATCTGCAATTGCTGCTGGCGCTGTTCGATCTGCTGGCGCTGCTCGGGCGTCATCCCGCCGGACTGCATCTGCTGTTGCAGTTGGTTCATCTGCTGCTGCAGGCGTTGCTGCAGTTGCTGGCGCTGAGAGTCGCTCATGTTCAGCAGGCGGTCGTCGGCGTTTTGCATCCCGGCCGCTTGCTTCGTCTGCTCGTTGAATCGGCTGGGCGGATTCTCGAACTTCTCCGCTTCCATCAGGCGGCCCAGCAGTTCCTTTTGGTTCGAATCCAGGTTCAGGTCTTCCACCTGCTCCTTCTTCAGCCCCGCCGCCTCGATGGCGCGGCCCTGGGCTTCACGCAGAGTCTCCCCGGCTTCGTCCAAATCTCGCCCGGCCGCCGAAAACCGATCCTGCGCCGCCGTCTCGGCTTGCTTGGCCAGTTCGTTGGCCTTCACCAGCGCTTGCTCGCGGTCGAGCTTGCCCCGCTCGAGTTCCTTGGCAAATGATTCAATATCCGTGCGGAGATCCTTCTCCATCGCGCTTAGCTCGCGCGGAGTGTTCTCCAGCCCCTCCTTGGCCACGCGACGCACTTCCTCGGCCCGGCTCGCCAGCTCGGCGCGCTCCTGTTTCTCGGCCGCGCTCATCCCGAAGTCGCTGCGCGCCCACGCGTAGGCACCCCCCGCGAGGATCAGGGCGCAAAGCGCACCCGTCAGCACCCGGTTGCCGCTCCAAGGGAAAACCGTCTGCGGGTCCAGCCCTTCCAACTTCCGCTCGGCATCCGCGCGTTGCGCATCCGCCCACGCGCTCTCCGGCGTGCTCATCGCCGTGCCCAGGCGATTCTTCAGCCCCGCACGCCGGTCAATGCTCCGCGCCAAATCCAGGGGAGACACGCGCCAGAACCAGCCCGCCGCCGCGCCCGCCAGGGTTAGGCCACCCACCACGGCCGTGGCCGCTGGCCAAGTGACATAGGCACTGCCAAAGCGGTCCGCCAACGCCCACGCCACCACGGCGAGACCTCCAATCGAGGCCCCCATCGCCGCGCCTTGCGTGGCCCGCAGCCGCCGTACCCGCTTTTCAAATCGGGTGAGTTCCAGTCCGGTGTTACTCATAAGACGCTCTGATGATCTTTCTACGTTTACGCTCGGCGGTAAAGAGCAAGATTCCGCCCAATGCCCAAAGGATCAAACCGTGGCCCAACACACCCGGGCCGTACTGCTGTTCCCCGTAGGCTCCGAGAACCGGGTGCCACGCCCACGCCGCCGCGTTCCCTTCGCCCCGCGTGATGATGCCAATCACCGCCGAGAAGATGATCATCACCAGAATAAAGAAGAGACCCCCAAGTCGGCGCGCGCCCGGCAGATTTCCGGTGGATAGCAACGATGCCCACCAGCACAAGCCGACCAGGAAGAAGTTGATGCCCCACCCCCAGGGGATGTAAAGCAATAGCTCGGGACTCACTCTCCCCGACGAGAGGAAAACGCCCCCGACGAAGCCAAGGGTCGCCACCAGCATGAGAGCCGTCAGGAACGGGAGCACGCTCGCCGGCGTGCCCTTAAACAGCATCTTGATGTTCCAAAGGCCGTTCGTTTGGTACTTGCGCTCGCCGATGAAACTCCAGCACGCCAGGTAGTTCACCACCGTGATCGCCCCAAAGCCAATCAGGGTGTTGAAGGTGTTGCCCATGATCATCGCGGGCGAGATTCCGCCCCCGCGCATGCCGCCCGGTAGGCTGGCCACCAAGAACGCCCCCATCAGGCCAAAGAGTAGGGCCGCCACCAAAGAGTTCGCCCGCAGGCGACCAATATCGGGCGTGAGCGTCGGGGCGATGGCCGAGGCCGCCCCCAGCATCATCAAGCGCGAAGCGAAGAGTGTCGTCACCGTGGCCAACAGTAAGTTCGGGGCCTGCCAGTTGCCCAGCGGGGTGGTGCCAAGCACCGCCCACTGCGTTACGCCCGGCGTCAAGACACCCCAGAATCCGAAACCCGGAGCGCCGCCGCCCCCTCGCCCAAACGCCATCGCCGCCGCCATGGCGCTCAAAATGCCGGTGAAGATCCCCACCACCACAAACGCCGCGTAAGCCTGGATGACCGCCGGCACGATCTTGCGCGTCATCACCCCGGTCACCAAGCCCAGCGAGGCCACCAACAAGCCCTGGAGCGAAATGCCAAAGAAAGTAGCCAGCAACTGGGGCCACGTGAAGCCGCCCATGAGGATGCCCACCGCCGCGAAGGGCAGCGCCAGCATCAGCAAGATCCACACGTACCGGTAGGCGCTCAGTAAGCGACCGACCAGCAGATACCGGGCGCTCACCGGCGCGCTTTGCACCAAGTCAATGCTCTTGCGATCGAATTCCTGGACGATAGATATCGCCGTGAGGGCCGGGGCCACCAGCAACACAAGGTAGCTCAGCAAGGTGGAGAACCCGACGAACAGCCCCACCAGGATGCTCTGCAGTTCGGCAATGTCAATCGTGCCCCGGCGCATGATCCCGCCGTAGAACGACCCCACCACCAACAGAATCAGGCCAAGGTAGCCCAGCCAAAACCACATGGGCTTCCAGCCACGCATTTGGCTGCGAAAATCGCGCACAAATATGGCGTTGCCCCGGTAAGTCTTGACCGTATCTTGCCACCAGGCCCCGAGCATCTTAGTTCAACGCTCCCTGGGTGACATTGAGGAACACGTCTTCCAGGTCCACACCTTCCTCTCGGACTTCCATCACCGGGTAGCCGGCGTTCACGATGGCGCGGACGAGCTCCACCTGGTTCTCATGCGAGCCGTCGAAGTCCACCTTCACCGTGGTGGCCCCCATCAAATAGGTGTTTTGGATGTTCGGCTTGCCGTGGAGCCACATGCTGAGCTCGGACGCCCGGTCCATCACCCGGAACTCCAAGACCTTGATGGACTTCAGCCCGCGGGCGATTTCGTCCACCCCGCCAAAGGCCAGCATATTGCCGCGCTCGATGATGCCCACCTTGTTGCAAAAGTCGGCCAGCTCCGGCAAGATGTGCGACGAAACCAAGATGATCTTGCCCATGCGACCCAGCTCGGCCAGCAGTTCCTTCAGTTCGGCGCGGGCGCGCGGGTCCAGGCCGCTCGCGGGCTCGTCCAGCAACAGCAAGGTCGGGTCGTGCACCAGGCACCGGGCCAGGCACAGTCGCTGCTGCATGCCTCGGCTGAGCGAAGCCACCATCGCGTCCCGCTTAAAGGTGAGGTCGGTGAGTTCCAGCACGTTGTCAATCACGCCCGGGCGATCCTTCACTGGCACCGAATACAGCGCCGAGAAGTAATCCAGATACTCCCAAACCTTCACGTCGTCGTAAAGGCCAAAGAAGTCCGGCATGTAGCCAATGCGCTTGCGGACTTCCAGCGGGTGCTCGGTGATGTCGAAGCCATCCAAACGGGCCGTGCCGTGAGTGGGCTCCAGCAGCGTGGCCAGCATTTTGATCGTGGTCGTCTTTCCGGCGCCGTTGCTGCCGATGAACCCGAACACATCGCCGGGTTCCAGCGTAAAGGACACGTCGGTGACGGCCGTAAATGATCCGTAGTTCTTGTGGAGATTCAGGACTTCGAGCATGGTGTTAGCCAGAGACAGCGGCCCCCGCCGCCTGGGTTTCCCGGCTCATGCGCCGGATCGCAAAGACGAGTAAGCCCGCACCGAGGGCTAGCTGCCAGCCAATCACAATGAAGCTGGACAGGGATGAGTATTCCGAGAAGCCGACGAGGGCAAAGAATGCCGCCATGGGGTGCCACATACTGATGCCCGCCTCCCCCCAAAAGATCGAACTCAGGATGATCGGAACGATCAGATAAACCACGATCCAGAGCGCGAACGACAGGAGCAGCGACGCCGCCACCCGCTGTGTCATGGCGCTCACCGCCATGGTCAGGCACATGGCGAAGAAGCTACTTGAGACGAGGTAGCCCAGCAACGCCACCATCACCACCGCCGCCGGCAGATTGTCCCCCCAGGTCAAGCCATTCTCCTTAAAGAACGCTCGCCCCAGGCCACTGGCCAGCAAGAAAACCGGCACGCACACCAGGATCGCGGTGATGGCGGGCACCGCCCGGGTGAGCTTGCCCAATACAATCTGCTTGGCCGTCAGCGGGGTGGTCAGCAGCACTTCCATACTGCGCTTTTCGCGCTCCCGAGCCAGCGCCCCGTGCAAGGTGATAATGCTCACCAAGCCGAGCAGCACCCAGGCAATCGGGAAGGCCACGGTGGTGTCCACCAAGAACGAATACCGCGCCACCGCACCGATGATGCCCAGCACCACCACGCACACCGCCGCGATGACCAACTTGGCCTGCAGGTTATCGCCCTTCAGACCCAGCCACCGGCGAAGCACGATGCGCGTTTCCGCCAGCATCGGGTTGCGCTCTTCCCAGCGCATCCACAGGCTCACTTTTGCACCTCCAGCAGCCGACCAGCTAGGGAGATCTCGCCCTTCACACTGGTGGCCCCACCAACGCCAAAGGTTTTGGCGTCGGGCGTCATCAGGGCCAAGAACGAACCCGCGGGTTGGGTGGGGGTGCGAGCTTCCACCGTTCGCACTTTGAGTTCACCTCGTCCACCCGGCTTCAAATCGGTGAGCGTCATGTATTCCCGGCCCGACCAAATCTGCACCCGGTCAAGTTGAAAGGCGGTGCGGTTCACCAGCGTGGCCTTACCCTGGCTCCTCTCGAGGACCAGCGACTGCGGATCCCAAGGCAACGTCTGCGCAAAGGCAAACTGCCGAATCTGCAACGCATTCGAGGTCACGCCCTTGGCTTCTAGGGTGCCCGTGTCAATGAGTTCGGCGGGCAAATCCGATTGCGAGTTCATAAACGCCGCCATCGGGTTATCCGAGCGCACCGGCCACATCGTCTCGATGCCGTCCAGCTTCCAATCGCCCTGTTGGGCTTGCCCGAAGTACAGCCGCTGGCGCCCCATCACCTGCATTTCTTGGCTCAGCGGGTCCACGGTCGCCATCCCGACTAGCACCGAGGCCGTCCCTGCCGTGGCCGGCATCCGAATCTGGGCGAACAGCAACCCGGCGAACAGCAGGCTGATCAGCGGTGAGGTCGTCCAGATCAGTTCGCGGCGATTGAGCCGGTGCAGGACAAAGAAGTTGAGCGGGCCGACGATGAAGATGTAAGTCAGCAAGATGCCCAGGAGCAGGGCAAAAGAGGGCGGCTTCACCTCCATATTGCTCCCCGAGACATCGTCCAGTGACGAAAAACCCGCGTTGCGGTCCGTTTCTCGCACGCTATTGAGCTTGCGGATGATCTCGCCCTGGGGGAAACGCTGCGCGTTGCCGGGCTCAAAGGGGTTGCTGCCGAGCAAGAAGATGCGCCCTTCGCCGCGCTTGCCCACCACGGCAAAGCCGTTCAAAACTTCTTCCCCGTTCGTCACCGTTAGTGGTCGCTCGGTGAGCGGCCCCGGTTGCAGGCCGAAGCTCGCCGCCCATTTGGGCTCGCGCGCCACCGGTTCGCCCGCAGTCGCAGGCCACCAGGTTTGCCAGCGCGGATCGCTCAAGATCGGCGCGGAGGCCCCCGTGGGCACCACCAGAGTCTTGCCCGCCACCACGGCCTGCTGCAGCGCCTTCACCGCATCGTTGCTCAGCCGGTCCGCGCCATCCCCCAGCACCACGTAATCCAGACCGTGGTAGGCCAGCCAACTATCCGGCGCATCCTCCGGCTTGACCCCCTGAGTGAGCGCGCGCAAGTTCGTGCGTTCGGTCGGGGCCGGCGGGGCGTCTCCATCACCGAGTGAGACCACGTTGTCCGTCCGCCAGGCTCGAATATCCGTTTCGTTGTCCGAGATTCCTAGAATCAGCCGGGTGTCGTTGCCCCCCAGCTTGAACCCAACTCAATCGGATCCGGCTCAATCTGCACGCGGTAGTTGGCGGATTCAAACGCCACCGTCGGTCGGTTCCCGAGTTCCGTCGGCAACCAGACCTGAACCTTCTTCTGCGCCCCCTGCGCCAAGTCCATCGGGTAGCGCATCTGGTAGGTGTTCGACCGCACGACGATCTGGCCCGCGCGGTTCGGACCGGGGTTGGTTGCCGTGATGATCAAGGGGGCCACACGCCCCTTCCACTCACCTTCGGGTGCCAGCGAGGTGGCCGTCAGGGTCAAATCGTTGGCCGCATGCGTCGCGGGCAGAACGAGGAGGCCCAAGAAAACCCCCGCCAATTTGCGCCAGAAAACTCGCTCCACCATGCCGACCTCTCAGTATTGCGTCTTGAAGGTGATTTTGGTTGCAGGGCCCTCGGTTTTCGGCTAGGGCTTGCGAAAAATCCCAGGACGTTGTATCATGCGGCGCGAACCCCTCGGGGTTTCTCGCATTTCGTGCCGTTGGCAAAGAGGCGAGTGAGGAAGAGAAGCATGAAGAAGATCCTGATGATGCTGGCCCTGGTCAGCGCTTTCGGCGTTGTGTTGACCGGTTGCTCCGGCAGCGCCCCGGCTGAAGAAGCCCCGGCTGCCCCGGCTGGCGGCGAAGCCCCGGCTGAAGGTTCGTAAGAATCGCACTGTCCCTGCGAGGCTTCGGCCTCGCCTGACCGCCCGGCGGCCCTTGAGGCCACCGGGCTTTTTCGTGCCCGCCGCTCTACTCGGTCAGGTCGCCGTGGCGAATCATGTCCACCAGGTCGCCTTCGGTGCGAATCTCGCCGCCGAGTAGCGAGCCGCAAATCTCGCCCGAGGTTTCTACGTGGGCACCGGGCAGTATCACGCAGTTCTCCAGCTTGGTGGCGTGCACGGTGGCCCCATCCCCAATCACCACATATTCGCCCACTTCGGCCTCCACGGTCGCGCCTTCACCGATCTTCGCCACCGAACCCGCCAAGAACCGACTGGTCTCCAAGAACGAAGGCAGCGTCCCCGTATCGAACCACTCACCCTCGTAAACCCCCGCCCGAACCACCTCGCCTCGGTCAATCAGCATCTGGATGGCATCGGTGATCTCGTACTCGCCCCGCGCACTCGGCTTCAGGTCGGCAAACACCGACCAAATCTGCGGGCCAAACACGTACATCCCCGCCATCGCCAGGTTGCTTTCGGGGTTCTGCGGCTTCTCCACCAGCTTCACAATGCGCCCGTCCACCACGTTGGCCACCCCAAACCGGCGCGGGTCTTCCACCTCCTTTACCAGGTTCAAATTTGCGCACGGCTCATCTTTGAACGACTGCACAATCGGCGCCAGTGATTGCCCGTAGATGGCATCGCCCAGGTACAGCACAAACGAATCGCCGTCCACAAAGTCCTTGCAAAAACTCACGGCATGCGCCAAGCCCAGCGGCTCCGGCTGCCGCACAAAGCTCAGCTGCACCCCAGAGGCCGCCCCGTCACCCAGGGTCGCCCGCATTTCCGGCTCATTCTCACCCACCACAATCGCAATCTCGGTGATGCCGCAGGCCTTCAGCTGATCGAAAGCGTAGGCCATGGTCATCCGGTTCGCCAAGGGCAGAAGCGGCTTGGCCACCACGCGCGTGACGGGATAAAGACGCGAACCTTTGCCAGCGGCAAGAATAACTCCTTTCATGTCGGGTGCCTCAATGACGACTTTCGTCCGTTGGTGAGTATGCCCCCGGGAACCGGTATTCTTCTGGGCGTGACACGGACGTCGCTCATCACCTGGGGTCTCGTGGCGTTGTTGGCGGGCACGCAGGGTGCCTGCAAGCGCCAGGCCGTGGTCACCCCCACCCCGCCGCCGCCGTGGGCGGCCTACACCCCCCGCCACGACGGCACCAACGCTTACGACACTTATCTGCTAGCCGGGCAAGACGCCCTCGTCCGCGCCCCAATTCGGCCAAGGTCACGACCTGGACCAACACCACCAAGGACGCCCTGGAGCGCGCCCTCAGCCCGACTTTGGACAATCTCCGCACGGGGCATGGGCAGTCCTTCCGCAGCGAGGCCCGTCCCCGCCCGCTGGGGGTGGATGACCCGGTTTACAATGGCTGGCGGCTGCTGACGATCGCTTTGTCGGCTCGCATCGAGCGTCTCTTCGCCGAGGACAATCTCGCCGACGCCGTGACCTGGACAATGATTGCCACCCGCTTCGGGGCCCGTCTCTCTCAGACCGGGCTGGAAGGCGCAACCCTGGGGGTTGGCCTGATGGACACGGTGCGCCGCCAACTCGCCCCCGAACTGGCCCAGATCTCCGCCATCGACCTCCAAAGGATCGAGAACGAACTGAGCGAAACCCACCGCCAAGCACCCAACTTGGATGATGCCTTTGCCGCCGAAGCCAACCAGCAACAGCAGTTCATCAACGACCTTAGCCAGCGCAAGGGTGGCCAGGGGCCACTGCTCACGGAACAACTCGGAAGCCGAGGCGCCCAGGCTGTCGAAACCTTCTTGAAGGCCGGCGAATCCGAACGCGCCACCTGGATCACCAACATGACGGCGGAGGCCGCCCGCATCCGGGACGAAGCCAACGCCCAGCGCAGCCCCGATGCCCCCACCCCGCCGCGCACCGAGTGGTGGCAAAAGGACCGCGGGCGCCCCTGGTCGCCCCTCACCCAGCACCTTTTGCTCGGCCCGCGCGTGCTCCCCGCCGTCGAGAAGCGCTACCAAAGCAAGCTGCGCCTGTTTGCGCTGGCGGCGGCGCTCCAGCGCCACGTAGTCAATGCCAAGACCGCTCCCGCCCAACTCCCGGCCCTCGAAACGGAGCTTCTCACCGACCCCTATTCCGGGCGTCCATTTATCTACCGAGCCGTGGGCCGTGAGTATCAGGTCTACAGCGTAGGGGCCAACAAGAAGGATGACGGCGGCGAAACCGACCGCAATGGCGAAGTGCCGGACGTCGCGCTCGAAACCCGCGCGTTCGGGTTCTAGTCCCCGTTAGTTCGGGACGATCTGAGTTTCGACCTGAACGCGTTGCCGCCACATGCGGGCCGCCACGCCGTCGCAGTCCAGCCGTCCATCGGTCAGCGGGGCATCCAGGCTCGGTATCCCGTTCAGGGCCTCTTCGCTGATCACCACCGTGCCCGGTTCGGCCAGCTTTTGCAGGTGCGCCGCGATGTCAATGACGCTGGCAAAGTTCACCTGCTTCACGTCGTGGCCCGGCGCCATCACCTTGCCGCTGTGCACGCCAATGCGCAGCACGAACTCTTGTTCGAGCTTGTTGCGGAAGGCGTTGAACTCAAACAAACCCGACTGCATCGCCCGGGCGGCCTGGAAGGCCGGCCCCGGCAAGTCAAACGCCGCCGTCACCCCGTCTCCGGCCGTGCTATGCACACGCCCGCCGAACCGCCGCGTGATGTTCTCGATGTAGCGGTGGTACTCGGTAAAGGTGAACTCCGCGCTGAGGGCATCGGACTCCTTCTTCATGCGCGTGGAGCCCACGACGTCAATGCTGAGGAAGGTGACGAACTGCTCCACCGAGCGCAATTCTTCTTGGATGGCCAGCAACCGGTGGAGTAGCTCCTGCCGCTCCTGCGCCGGGTCCTTCCAACCCATCTTCTTGCTGAGAGACGATCGAATCGCCCAGGCCAGCCCCCCAAAGGTGGCGCCGCCCGCAGCGAACGCCAAGATCGCCGCCCCGTACAGCCCCGGCACGTCCATGCCGGGCAGAAAGTTGATGAGGAAGACCGGGAACGTGTAGCTAAGGAACCCAACGATCGCCGAGATGGTGCCACTGGTAATCGCGGTGCGGGCTTCCTTGGCCTGGGTGCAGTTCCAGAGCGCAATCACGCTCGCCAACGAGGCTAAACCGCCAAACAACCCGGAACCATCCCGGAAGGCGTAGGCCATCACCGGCATCACCCCGCCGCCAATCCCAGCCACGCCCCCGCCACGTAGTTGCGAATCTTGGGGTCAAAGGCCAGGAACGAGGACTTCATCCGGTCGAACAGTGAAGCCTTCGGGGAATGCATCGCCAACTGGGCGTGCATGCGGATGATCTCCGGATCGACCCCCGCCATTTCGGCCACGGCCAAAATCGAAGCATCATCCAGAGTGCCGCCCGCACTGCGAAGACGACTCGCCATCGCGAGCATCTCCTGAATCGCCCTTCCGTCAGGCGTCGATTCTTCGGGGCGCTGCATTTCTTTGATTCTACAGGTTTGTCCGGCCCTGCGTAAACGGGGCACGACTCTGAAATGCGTGCGGCATTAAATCCTTAAACGTGAACTTGGTGCGATTTCCATCTTCGGCCACCATCCACACCACCGCCTCGGGATCGGACACAAACTCGGCCATCACCGCCAGGCATTCCCCGCAGGGCGTTCCGCCATCTTCGGTGGCCACCGCCATTTCGGTCCACCGCCCCCCTTGGGCGTGAATCAATGTCCACAGTGCCACTCGCTCTGCGCACACACTGGCCCCGAAACTGATGTTCTCTATGTTCGAACCCGTACCCACGCGCCCGTCGGCCATCCGCACCGCCGCCCCCACTTGGTACTGGCTATACGGAGCGTACGCCTGCCCTCGCGCCGCCAGGGCCTTGGCAATCAAATCTTCACTCATTCAAACACCACTTCAGTTACGCCATCCCCGCCGGCTTCGGCGGAGGCCAGCGCGAACGACTTCACGCCCCGATGATTCTTCAGCCGTTGCCGCACAATCTCTCTTAGCACACCTTCGCCTTTCCCGTGCACAATCCGCACCCGTTCCACGCCGGCCAGTAGGGCTTCATCAATGAACTTATCCAGCATATCCGCGGCTTCGTCAGCACGGTAACGCCGAAGGTTGAGTTCGCGTTGCGCCGTCTGGGCACGGTGACGCATCATGGCTGCCGCTCCGGAAGGTGCGCGCTTCGGCTCGGGCTTCGGCCCGCCAATCACTTCAATGTGGCCCACGTCCACCATGGTCCGCATCGCTCCCATCTGCACGGCCACCCGCTTTCCTTGGGGAGTTTCAAGAATCGTGCCGGTTTGGCCCAGGCCACGTACCCGCACCGTCATCCCCCGCTGCAATCCTTGCGGCGGCGGAGCGATGGGCTTCAGCTTTGGCGCCTTCGGCTTCATCTCCTGCACAAAGCTGGTGCCCACGTTTTGCAGGTCGCGCAGCTTGGCGCGGGCCTTGTCTCGCCCTTCTTGGGTCGGAGACTTCCGCAGGTCCTCAAAGATCTCGGCCGCTTCCAAACGAATCTGGCGCAGCACCTCGTCCAGCTCCTTGGCCAGGCGCTGCCGCACATCCCGGCGGCTGGATTCCAGTTGCTCCTCTTGCTCGGCCAGCGAGGCTTCTAGCTTCTTCAGTTGGCTGGCCAGGCGGTCGGCCTCGCTCTGCGCAGCCCGGGCCTGCTTCTCGGCTTGCTCCAGCTTGGTGATGGTTTCGGCAATGGCGCGCGACTCCGGTTGCACCCCCGCCTCCGCCACCTCGATGACATCATCCGCCACCCCGTACCGCTTGGCAATGTGGAAGGCGTAGCTGCTGCCCGGCACCCCCACCAGCAGCCGGTACGTCGGCCGCATCGTCTTGCGGTCGAACTCCATGCTGGCGTTCATGAACCCCGGCGCGTTCGTGGCAAACAGCTTCAATTCGCCGTAGTGCGTGCTGGATAGCACCCGCGCCCCGCCCCGCTGGAAGGCCAACAAAAGCGCCCGCGCCAGAGCCGCGCCCTCTGCCGGGTCGGTGCCCGCGCCCACTTCGTCCAGCAGCACTAAGGCCCCCGGTTTCAACCCATTCAACGCCTCGGCCACGGTACGAATGTGGGCGCTAAACGTACTCAGCGATTGTTGAAGGCTCTGCTCATCGCCGATATCCGCCCACAGTTGTGAGAAGCACCCGAGGTGCATCTCGTCGGCGCACGGCATCAGGCCGGATTGCCCCATGGCCACCGCCAACCCCAGGGCCTTCATCGTCACCGTTTTCCCCCCGGTGTTTGGCCCGGTGATGAGCAGCACATCGGTGCCCTCACCCAAATCCAAAGAAAACGGCACCACCACCGCGCGATCAATCAGCGGATGACGACCCTGAACCACCTTCACGCGCGGCCCCTTGAGTGGTTTGGGCAAGCACCCGCCCTGCCGCGAGCCCAGCCGACCCTTCGCCAGGGTCAAATCCAGATCGGTCACGGCATCCAGCCCATCCAGCAGCGGCCCGGCCACTGCCCCAATCGCCCCGCTCACGTCCGCGCGGATTCGGCGCTCTTCTTCGCGCACCTGGCCCTCCACCGCCCGCAGTTCGTTGCCGATGTCCACCACGTCCTGGGGTTCTAGGTAAATCGTCTGCCCGCTGGCGCTGGAATCGTGGACGATCCCCTTGATTTTCCCCCGGTTTTCTGCCTTGAGCGGGAGCACGTACCGCCCTTCGCGCTGGGTGTAGATCGGGTCACTTAGCAGCCCGCGATGCGGGCCGGAAACGTAGCTCTGAATTCGCTCTGTTGCCCGCACCTGCAAGACGGCGCGTCGGATCCGCAAGGTGCCCAGCTTCGCGCTGGCCTCGTCCTTCACTTGGCCTTCGGCGTCAATACAGCGGTCGATCTTGGTGCGCAGGGTCGGCACTTCGGGCATGCGCTGCGCCCGAATCCGCAAGAGCGGCCGGTCGTTGCGCTTGGCCAGCTTCGCCCGCACCGCGTCCGCAATCTCCAGGTAGCGCCCCACCCGAGCCAGCACCTCCCCTTCCAGCACGGCTTCCTTGGAGGCCAGTTGGAGCGGCTCTTTGAGATCATGCACTCCCGCCAGGCTCGGCGGACCTTCATCGAGCGTAGCCAGGGCCTCGGCCGTCAGGGCCATCAAGTCGGCCACTTCAGCCGGATCGGTGGGTGGCCGCACGCGCAACGCGGCCTGACGACCGAGCGGAGTTTCGCACTCGGTCGCCAGCATCTGCAGGATGGCATCGAACTCGATGACCTTCAGCGCGTGCTCCATCACTTTGTATTGTGAAGCCTCGCGCTGATTTTCCGTGAGGTTAGGTTAGTCGCAGGCCCAGTACCAGGTGCCGTCGGTCGGGTGCGGGTCGCCCGACTTGTTGCCGTCCGGGTTCACCACGGTCTGGTCAAACTGCCCGGCGCCGGTCACAAACTTGGCGTGCCCGTCGGCAAAGATCACCGTTCCGCCGGTGGCGCTCCACTGCCGGTAGTAATCGCCATCCGGGAAAACCCCGTCGCAGTCATAGCCGTAGCGCGAGCAGTCCGGCTGTTCCATGCCGCTCTTGCGGGCAAAGAACGGGAACATCTCGCTGCGCATGATGCGGCTGGCGGCCGGATCTTCCATTTGGGTCTCCGTCACCGTCCACCCGGGTTGCCCAGTGGTGTCGTGGCCGTCGTAGCTCGCCGAATACCCCGGCACAAAGGTGTACATGCACTTGGTGTAGCGGTAGCTACTGCCATAGGCCTCGTAGTACGAAGACTTGCCCGTCGTGCGGTTGGCAAACGGGCCGCCTACGTCCAGAGGGCTCTTGAAGATGTCCTTGTTGCCCGTGTAGGGCTTCACTTGGGTCGCCACGCCCTTGTGCCCCGCCGTGAACGGGCTGGGCGTAGTCTGGTACGCCATGAAAATGGGCATAGTGTCGTCGTAGTCGCCGATGTACAGCTTCACCGCCATCCCAATTTGCCGCCCATTGCTGAGGTCGGCGGTGTTCTTGGCCGCTTCCTTCGCCCGGGCAAACACCGGGAAGAGGATCGCCGCCAAGATAGCAATGATGGCGATGACTACAAGAAGTTCAATCAGTGTGAACGCGCGTCGCATCTGTTTTGTCCTGGCCGACTCCCCTCGCACTCTCGGGTGCGGTAGAGGAGCCCGTAGGTTCCGCGACGCGACCCGCAATCCCTCCGCCGGCATGACCCGGATCAGGTTCTAGGGGACAACCCGGCGTTTGCCGGTGAATCTCAGCCTTGCGGCGCCCCCTGCGGTTGGCTTGTCTGCCAACTCTATTCTAAGGCAAAACCCGCCCCCGAGTGCCCGGCATGCGAAAAGGGTCCCAAAAACAAACTGGCCCCGGACCGAATCGGTCCGAGGCCAGCGCTTCCCGAAGGAGGCGAGTCTTACGGGCAGGGGATCTGGTCTTCGCTGTCCGTGATGGTCGAACCCGGGACGCCGTGCAGGTCGTTGTACGGGTTGGTAGCCGTGCTGCTGACCGCTTGGAGCTCTTGGTTCGTAGCGCAGAGCTGGTCCGGCCCGCAGGTCGGCTCGGGGTTGCGCCAAGAGTAGTACGTCGCGGCTCGGCTACCCGGAGGAGTCGCGCCACCGTTCGGAACACCATTCCACTTGTGGAACTTGGCGTGCGAGTCAGCGTAGTTCACCACCAGGCCTTCGGCGTGGCGGGCTTGAGCCAAGAACGTGTAGTAGTCCAGCAGAGCGGCCGTCTTGATGTAGCCATCAAAGAACATGATCGTGCCCGTGCCGTCTTCCAGACCGGAGTGGTTGGAGATCGGGGTATAGCCCGACTTGATCGGCAGACCGCAGAGGTTTTCGGCGAAAAGACCGAGGTTCGCCACATAAGAGGCGCGCTCTACCTTGCTGGACTGGAGGCCCAGACCGTTCAGACGGGCTCGCCATCTTTGCGGCGGATTGTCAGACGGGCTGGTGAGTATCTGCACATTCTTCATGTACGGGTCCAGAGCATCGTAGACGGAGAACACCGTCAACCCGGTTTGGCCCGGGCGGTAGGCACTCATGGGCATCTGGTCGTCGTAATCGCTGAGGTAGATCATGACCGAGGTCCCGATCTGCTTCATGTTATTGATCGACTGCGTCTTCTTGGCCGCGTCTTTCGCCTTTGCGAAGACCGGGAAGAGGATCGCGGCCAGGATCGCAATGATGGCGATGACAACGAGCAGTTCGATAAGGGTGAACGCTTTGCGCATTGGAATCAGCACGTTTTCGCGGCCAGTTGCCCGAAACGCGTAATGTGAGATATTACGCTATCCCCGCACTGTTCCGCCAGTCTCCCATTTGGCGGGGCCGCCCACTCATGGGGAGGGCCGGGTAAATTACCGGGCATGCGCTTCGGCCGGGCATCCTCACAACAGGACCGGTACGAACGCGAATTCCGCACCATCTACTCCGCCCTGTACGGCACCGCACTCCGCATGACCCGCGACCCGGATCGGGCTGCCGATCTGGTCCAAGAAGCCTCAGTTCGAGGCTACGAAGCCTTCGACAAGTTCGACGGACGCAACTTTAAGGCCTGGATGTTGAGGATCATGACGAACCTCTATATCAATCAGTACCGAAAGCTGTATCGCACCGCCGGCCAGGTCTCTTTGGAGGACGAACACGTCGAAGAAGCGGTCGCTCCCCCCGAAGAAATACCAGATATACAAATTTTTTCGGACATGCTGGAAGAGGAGGTCGAACAGGCCCTGGGCGACGTGCCCGATACCTTCCGGCAAGCCGTGATTCTCGCTGATATTGAAGGTCTTTCGTACGACGAAATCGCCGTGATCGTGGATGTTCCCGTCGGTACGGTGCGGTCAAGAATTGCGCGAGGGCGGGCCCATTTGCGACAATCGCTGGAACGCTACGCCATCGAGCGTGGTTACATCAAGAAGAGTTCGATCGATGAGTGACATCCGAGACCTGATAAGTGCCTACGCCGACGGCACGGCGACGCCCGAAGAGCGTGCCCACGTCGAGCGGCTGGCGGCCGAGCAACCGGAAGTGGCCCGCGAAATCCTGTGGATGCAGGTGGCACGCCAGATGCTGGCCGAGAAGTGCCGCACCGAAGCTCCGGAAGAACTTTTCTCCACATGCATGTCCCGGGTCCGCGAGATGGACCGCCGGCAGCGCACCGAGCGCACCGTCACCCGCCTGGCCCCCGCCCTTTGCGGCGCGTTGTGCGTCGCCATCATTGGCGCCGGGGTATTCAATCGGAGCCAAAACGGCAACACCCTGGGGGCCAACCAAGTCGCGAGCCTAATGACCGGGGGCGCCGCCGTCCGCGAACGCCAATCGGTGGATGCCGACCGTGCCGCCGACGCCTTCCGCGCCCTCAACGAGAACATGGGCGGGGCCGTCCGCCTTGGGGCCGTGCCGCAACTCCAACCGTGGAGCATCGAGCGGGGCTACCTCGATCGCCATCCGTTTACGCGGGTGCTCTTCCGCGATTCGCAAGGCGCGACCGTGCAACTGGTCGCCGTAGCCTCTAGTGGAGTTGCGATGGAAAACTGCGAAACCGTCGATTGCTACCGAATTAGCCAGATGAACGGGCTCACATGTGTGGCCTGGACCGAAGGCGAAACGACCATGCTCCTCACGGGTCCCTACGATCAGTCCACGCTGATGGCGCTGGGCAACGAGCTTCGCCAAGTTAAGAACTGAGCGAGTTCAGCAGCTGGAGGCATGCGCCCGCAGCGCAAGTGAAGGGAGAAATGGCAGGGGTGACAAGATTCGAACTCGCGACCTACGGTTTTGGAGACCGCCGCTCTACCAACTGAGCTACACCCCTGCGCGAACCTCTATGTTACCTCGGCACATGGAACCGATTCCTGGACCCACATCCCCGAAAGGGTCCTCCGCACCAAGTAAACTGCCCGCCGTGCTTACGCGGCTCACGTCCTGGCTTCTGCTATGCCTCCTGGCCTTGATTCTGGTCGGATGCAATTCCAACGAGGTTGTCATTGGCGGGAAGGAACGCACCAAGCAATACAGCACGGTGGTCTCGCTGGCCCCCAGCGCCACTGACTTCCTGTTGGTTCGCTTCCAGGCCGCGAACGTCCTCAAGGGCGTCACCGATGTGGACGACAGCCCGCTGGTGAAGGACAAGATTCGGGTGGTCAAGAACACCAAGCTCGACGCCGAGGCCCTCACCGCCCTGAAGCCGGACCTCATCGTCTACGACAGCCAACTGTGGACCGAGCAAGCCTTGGCCCCCGCCAAGGCGACCGGCGCGGAGATGGTGGACATCAATGTTCAGAGCCTCGACGCTTATATCGAAAAGTCTTACGAATTGGCCAAGAAGTTTGGCAACGAACTGAGCGCCAGCGAGTACCTCGACGTGATTGATAGTGCCCGCTCTTCGGTGCGGGGCAACTTGGGCACGCTGGCCAAGCCCAAGGTCACGCTGCTTCTGGTTTCCAATGGCTACATGGTGGCCGGCTCCAAGAGCATGGCCGCCGACCTGATCCGCAACGCCCAGGGCGAATTCATTGGCCCGGATTCGGTCCGCTACGAAACCGTGAACGTCGAGTGGCTGCTACAAAATCAGCCCGACATCATCTTTGTGCTGGGCGAAGGTGCCGATAAGGTCCTCGCTGACCCCCGCCTCGCTCCGGTTTCGGCGGTCAAGACCCAAAACGTCTTCAACATCAACGAAACCCAAATGAGCCGCTACACCGCCATTGACCGTCTTATTACCTCGATAGGCTCGCGCGTGGTGGAGTGGGCCAAAAAGAACCAAGGCAACTAAGGCACATCTTCCGCTCGGCCCGGGCGGGTAGAACCAAAGCCTATGGCGCACGCCGAAATCGGGGTTTTTGGAGGGTCAGGGTTCTATTCCCTGCTGGAGGATGTCGCGGAGGTCAAGGTGGACACGCCCTACGGGGCACCCAGCGATGCCATCATGCTCGCCACGGTGAGAGGCCGACGCGTCGCCTTCTTGCCGCGCCACGGCCGCCGGCACACCATCCCGCCGCACAAGATTAATTACCGCGCCAACGTGTGGGCCATGCACAAGATGGGCTGCCAAGTCATCGTCAGCCCCTGCGCGGTGGGTTCGCTCCAACGGCATATCGAGCCGGGTTCCTTCCTCGTGGCCGATCAGTTTGTGGACCGCACCAACGGCCGCGCCGACACGTTCTACGACGGCCCCATAACGGCTCATGTCAGCCCGGCCGAGATGTATGACCCCAAGTTGCGCGAGCTGATGGTGAAGACCGTCACCGAGCACGGCATCGTCTGTCACAACGGCGGCGCGGTGGTTGTCATCCAAGGCCCGCGCTTTAGCACCAAGGCCGAGAGCAAGTGGTTTACGGACAGCGGGTTCCAAATCATCAACATGACGCAGTACCCCGAGGCGTACCTCTGCCACGAGCTTGGGATGGCGGTGGTCAACCTCAGCCTCGTCACCGACTTCGACTCGGGCATCGTCGCCGATACCGAAGCGGTCACCGCCCACAACGTGCTGGAAGTGTTCCTAAAGAATGCTGAAAACGCGCGGCAGGTTGTCCTCAAGTTCATCGAGGCCCTCCCCGCCGACCTCAGCCAGTTCGGATATCGAGAAAATCTTCAATGGACCCGGGGCGACGGACACGCACAGAGCCCTTTCGACGTCCGAATCTTCGAATGATTGCGTCGCTTGGTCTCTTTATTAGCGCGATGGCCGTCTCCGCCGCGCAGCCCCGCGATCTCGTGTTGCCGGAGCCCACCCCCATTCCGGCCGCCGCCTGGCCCCTGCCTGGCAACCAACAGGCCACCCTGGGCGCTGAGACCTTGCGCTTCCAAGACGGGCAGATCGTGGGTCGTGTCCGCCAAGACGGGGGGTGGCTCGATGCCACCTCCCGCCCGGTGGATGCCAACGCGAGCCCCATTCGGATTCGAGTGGTGGTCATCACCCGCACATCGGTTTTGGTGCCCACCACCGCCGGTGCAGAAGTTCGCCGGGGCAACCTGGAGCAACCCCACCTCGCGACGATTCTGATGGGCCTGAGCCGGGCGCAAGCCATGCTCAGCGGGCTCTACGGTCGCCCGGTGCAGTTCGATCTCAAGACGGACCCCGTGTGGCACGGCATGGAGCGAGACCAAGCCTTTGGTAAGGAGTGGCTGGACGCGATACTCGGCCCGGCCTTGAACTTTGCGCCGTTCCCCACCGAAGGGCAAGTCGCCCCGGGCCCCTATGCGGCGGCTTGGGTTATCCACCCGGCCCTGCGCTCGGGCGTTGAGTTCCATACGGTGCGCGGCACCCCGGTCGTCTCTCTTCCCTATCACACCTACAGCCAAGGGCGGCACCCGCACGCGTTCGAATCCACCCTTGTGCGCCTCTTTGCTATGCAGCAGAAAATGGCGTACACCGAGGCTGAAGTTCCGGCCTGGGAGCCACTCGACGGCGACGCCCCCACCACCACGCTGGGCACCACGTTCCCCATTGGTCAGCGCTGGGCATCCCTGGCGGGTAGTGCCCCGCTCCCGCTTCCCGGACCGCGCATCAACACGCGCACCCTCGCCGCGATGGCGGGCGACGAAGATGTTGTGTTCGCCGGCGAAGGCCTTCCCGGCATGCTCGGCCAATTCGGGGCTATGTCGCTGGGTGGCCAGCATTTCCTTTTTGCCCGCCCGGGGTACGAAGATTTGGTCGCCACGCGCTGGCCGAATGCCACCGTCGTGGGTCATATCAAGGACTTTGAACGCACCGATCGCGTGCTGATCGTCTACCGGCTCCCTGAGCGGGCCATGGGCCTGACCGACGCCGAGATTCTTGGCCTGACCCCCCAGCCTGTGGCGGCGGCCGCCGAAGCCACGCCCCGTGCCTGGGGTTACTTCTCCGTGGCACCGAAGGCCGGCACTGCCGATGCCTTTACCATCACCCGCACCGACCCGTATCCGCGCGGCGAAGTGGTGTTGGGCAACTTCGAAGGTGACCAGGGTCTTATCCGCCTTAACCTGCGGTTCGAAACCCCCGAGGACCGCTACGCGCTCCACGTCTACAATGGCGAAGGCAACCTCGTGGGCGAAGTGCTGCTCACCGGGCAGATGAGCCGCGACCTCGTAGCGGTGGCCAATGACCCCATTCAGTACAACCTCTTTGAGCGACGGGTGCCCGTCGACGGCCAGTGGCACGAGGTGAAGATTCCGCTTGCCCAGTTCCCCGGCGCCAAGGAATTTCGACTCGGTGCGACTTCCCAAGGCCAACTCCACACCCGCCCGCAAGGTGCCTGTGTGGTCGAATTCACCCGACCGGTAGTCATCCCCGATGATGGCTCCGTAGCCGCCCTTCCGCGCTACGCGCCTCCGGCCCGCCCGTGGGAAGGCGTGGACGAAACCCAACTGGAACCCGTAGTGCGCACGATCCTAGAAGGTCAAGACGCCACCCTTTGGCCGTGGGCCCTGGAATTCATCCGGCAGTTCCCGCTGGGTGACGGCGTCGCTCTCATCGGGCGCAAGACCACCGACCCGAACCCGATCATCCACACGATGGCCATCCTGGCCCTCAAGGAGCAGCCGAATAGCGCGGAAGCCATGCGGGCACTCATCGCCCCGCGCAACCCGGGCTACGCCCGATCCTTTGCCGCCGCGACCTACGCGGGCCAATGGACGGCCACCGACATCCCGCAACTGGGTCAGGCTCTGGGCGAAAGCACCTGGTGGGAACGGTATCAGCCGGTCCGCGCCATTCAGCAAGTGGGCGGCCTCACCGCCGACGCGATTCTGGGGGTGATGCTCCAAGACCCTGACCATGCCGTGCGCTACGTCGTCGTCGATGGCTGGGTGCCCAGCACCGACCTGGGCTGGCGACGCATCCTCTTTGCGGCCGTCAATGACCCCAGCGAGGCCGTCCGCGAAGCCAGCCGCCTGCAACTCCTGAAGGCCCCCACCGAGGAACTCGTGGCTGAGGGCTTGGCGGGTGTGAATGACGAAAGCCCGGCGGTGCGCGCCGCCATGCTCAAGCAGCTCACCGTCGGCCAGCACCGCGACAAGTTTGTGCGCGCTCTGCGAGATCCGCACCCGATGGTGCAGGTCACGGCCCTCCAGGCCTTGCTGACGGCCGAACAGAACCCCACCGTGGAGGAATTGCGGCCGTTGTTCGCAACGGGTGTGCCCGACGTGATGCAGGCGGTGGTGCAAGCGCTGCAGGCCAACAAAGCGGGCCTGACGGATGCGGACCGCGAAACCCTGCGGGCCACGCCGGTCAAGACCTTACTCCCGGCGATTCAGCAAATCCTCGAAGGTCCGTAAACGGAACGAAAATTGCGTCCTTCTCGTTGGAACCACTAACCTATGTCGTCGCGTCGCTCGAGTCTTCCGGTTGCCCTCACCATCTGCGCCATGCTGGTGGCCTTGGGGGCGGGTCACCGCGTTCGGCAATCCATCGAGATGGGTTCGTGGGGGAGTAGCCGCCCGCTCGTCGAGAGCATGGACGGCCAATTGGCATCCGCCGAAATCAAAGGCGTCTCCCCGGACACCAAGGGCTTCTTTGACCTCATCACCCTGCTCGATACCGTCTACGTGGACGAGCTGAAGGACAAATCCGAGCTCGGAGCCGGGGCCGTCCGGGGCATGATCAACCGCCTCGAAGACCCCGATTCGCAGTATTACGACAAGGAAGGATTCGCTCGGTTCCAGGGTCGCCTGAAGGGTGAGTTTGAAGGCGTGGGCGTTGTCCTCCGCACCGATCTCAACCCCGCTGTCAAGAAAGCGGCCGAAAAGGAAGAAGAGGAGGCGGGAGATCCGCTCCTGATGATTCCGGACCTGCTGATCGCCGACGTCATTCCGGATAGCCCCGCGGAGCAAGCTGGCCTCAAGCCCGGAGACCGAATCCTCGGTGTGAATGGCAAGTTCCTGCTCTCGGGCGGCGATGTGAAGGCCCTGCGCGACCTGCAGGAGCGAGCCGATGCCGACCCCAAGGCCGCCGAAGCGCTGGAGAAGATGCGCAAGAGTCTGGAGGACCGAGTGGAGGAATCCACCAGCATCGCCAAGGCCGCCGAGTGGCTGATGACGGGCCGCGAAGGCAAGATTTCGATGGAAGTGCAGCGGGGGACAGACGCCGCCAAGACGTTCAGCTACACCATCCCCAAGGGCGCCATTCAACTCCCCGCCGTGACCACCCGCGACGACGGCACCTGGTCGCTCAACCTCATTTCGGGCGCCAGCAAGGAGCTTGCCCTCGCTCTGGAATCCGGTGAGCTCAAAGTGCTGGACCTGACCACCAACATCGGCGGCGACCCGCGAGAGGTTTTGGGGGTGTTGCAGCTTTTGGCACCGGGGCAAGACCTGGGGGCCATCACCAATCAGAGCGGTCGCCAGCTCAAGGAACTGAAGACAACGGGCGAGCCGAAGCCCATCGCCTTTAAGGTGCGGGCCAACAAGAACTTGCACGGCGCTCAGGCCATTCTCGCCCGGGCTCTCGTCAAGGCGGGGGCCACGCTCGAAGGGCAACTGCCCGACGCCCCTGACCATTGGATCGAGGCGTTTACTCTGGCCGATGGTAGCGGCTACACGCTCGTCACGGGTCTCTATGGCGACCTGAAATCACTGGTGAAGAAGTCATGAAGAAAGTCCCCGGTTTCCTGCTCGCCATTGTGGGCTGCGCCGCGATGTTCAGCGGCGGCTTCGTGTGGTCCGACGTGGTGGGCGGCCGCGCCCCGGCGTTCGATCGAATGAACAGCATTGGCCAGCCGACGCAAGCGGCGACGACCTTTGCCCCCACCGAGGTGTTCCGCCAAAACTTCGGCATCATCCGCGACCATTACGCCTTCAACATCAATGACGACGAGGTGCGCTACGGCGCGATGGCCGGCATGATGGCCTCGCTGGGCGACCCTCATACGGTGTTCTTCGAACCCCGCCTGGCCGAGAATTTTGCCGTCGAAACCACCGGCAACTTTGAAGGGATCGGCGCGCGCCTGCAGCCCAATGCGATGGGGGCCAAGATCGTGACGGTGTTCCGCGATGGTCCGGCCGATCGGGCCGGCGTGAAGGGCGGCGACATCATCATTTCGGTGGATGGCGAATCCGTCGCCGGCGTGAATGTGGACGACATCGTGAGCAAGGTGCGTGGCCCCGCCAAGACTCGCGTCATCCTGGGCATTAGCCGCGAAGGCGAGTCTCAGCCGCTTTCCATCACCGTGCCCCGTGGCCGGGTGGTGGTGCCAAACGTGGAGGACAAGATGATTGCCGACGGCACCGTGGGCTACATCTCCATCGCACAGTTCAGCGATGCCGTGAGCCAGCAATTTGATGAAAGCATCGAGCGGGTGCGCCGCGAGAATCCGGACGGGATCGTGATTGACCTGCGCGGCAATCCGGGCGGCCTGCTGGAACGCACCGCCGAGATGCTGGGCCGCTTTGAGGAAGGTGCCACTGTGGTGACCATGCGCAAGCGCGATGGCCAACCGGAAGTGGTGCGCAGCCCTCGGGGCCGCTCCCTGCGCTGGGAAATGCCGGTCGTGATTCTTATCAACGAGGCCTCCGCCAGTGCCAGCGAGATTTTTGCCGGCGTGTTGCACGATTACAACCGCGCCACGCTCATTGGCGAGCACACCTACGGCAAAGCCAGCGTCCAGCAGGTCTATCCCATCCGGGGCGGATCGGGCGCGAAAGTAACCATCGCCCGCTACTACCTGCCCAAGAGCTCGGACATTAGTCGGCGGGTGGATGACGACGGGCAATATGTTTCCGGAGGCATTGCTCCAGATATCGAACTAGAACTCGATCTCAAGCCGGGCGGTTCGCTGGGCGACGAGAAGTCGGACAACCAACTCGCCCGGGCGATTGAGTTCATCCAAAAGGGCCGCTAAATTCACCCAACGAGAAAGTCGGCGGTGGTGATGGGCAGCGTTTGCTCCAGGTCCACCGCCTTGACGATCTCGGGCTGATACGCAAACACCCGCTGAGCCAAAAACGCCGTGTGGTCTTCGCGCACCTGCGTCACCCCGATGATGGTGACGTAAGGCGAACACACAATCGCGTGGCCATCCCGCCGGTAAACGGCATCAAAGCAGGTGACATTCAGCAGGCCGGTCTCGTCTTCGAGGTCGAAAAACACCACCCGCTTGCCGCTGGGCGTGGGCGGGAAACGCAGCCGAATGGGGTTGCCCACCACCATCACTTTCTTACCATTGGGTTGGCGACGGGCTTCCCAGGTGGTGAGCCCACCCCGTCCGCTCACCCGCTCCCGCTCAAACGCCATGAGGTGCTGGTGCACATCCAGCCCCAGGAGGGCACGCTCGCGGATCGCCTTCTCCTCCGGCGAGAAGTCCGTCATCTCGGGCAGGGTGGGGGGCGGCACATCCAGTTCCAGCCCGCCCGAAACCGCGCCGCGCCACGCCAACCAGTCCGGCACCGCGCACAGCAACGCCCGGCGGTGGGGATGCAGGGCGTCCAGCCCGCCGCACTGGATGAGGGTCTCCAATTCATCGCGGTTCAGCGCCACCCGCCGCACAAAATCCGCCACCGAGAGGTACGGCTGCCCCGCCACAATCGCCGCGCGGGCGGGGGCACTCAGCCCCTTCAGCGCCGTCAGCGCCAGCCGAATCCCCCCGCTCGGCACCCCGAGTTTCGGGTCATCCTCGGCCACAATGTCCTCCACCGCGTAGTCCTCGGTGCTGCGGCTCACATCCAGCGGCAAAATTCGAATGCCCCGCGTGCGCGCCTCATTGGCGATGGTGCACGGGCCGTAATAGCCCGCCGGTTGCGCCTGCAGCAGCGCGGCAAAGTAAGGTCCGGGGAAGTTCTGCTGGCACGCAATGGAGCGCACCGAAATCTCGGCGAAGGCCAGCGCGTGCCCCTGCGCAAAGCCGTACCCCCGGAACCCCGCCGCCATATCCACCGCTTCGGCCGCTACCGCCTCGGTGTAGCCCCGGTCCACCGCCCGCTGGATCAGCTGGGGCCGCAGCACCTGCCCGTAATCCTCCCGCCGCCGCTTGTGGATCTCCTCCCGGATCTCCTCCGCTTCCCCGCTGGTGCACCCGCAGAACACCTGCAGCAGTTGGTCCACTTGCTCTTGGAATACCAAGATGCCGTAGGTATTGCCCAGGATGCGCTCAAAATCGGGGTGGCTGAGTTGATAGCTCTTGGTGCCCCGGCGACGGCCAATCAGTTCGTTGATCTTCACCGCGCCCCCCACGCCCGGGCGGATGCCCGCCTGCACCAGGCTCGCATCCGTTAGGTTCATCGTTTGCAGGCGCATGTGGGCTTGCCGCATGGCGGGCGAAGCCGATTGCGGGATGCCCACCAGTTCCCCGCTGCGCATGGCCTGATAGGTGTGGGGGTCATCCAGCGGCAGGTTCTCCACCCGGAAATCTAGGTGCTGCAGGCGCACCCGCTCCTGCGTGCCGGAGAGCACATCTTGCCCGCGCAGGCATAGGATGTCGAACTTATCGAAGTAGTGCTTGGCGCTGCGCTTATCCCACTGGATGATGCGCAGGTTGCCGTCTTCCTGGTCGCCCGCCGACCACTGCACCGGCACCGTATCCGCCAGCGGCCGACGGGAGACAATGACGCCCGAAGAGTGCGCCCGGATATTGCGCGGCACATCCGCCAGCACCGTAGAGAGGCGGAACACCCACTCTAACCTTTCGGTGGAAATGCCACTGTCTCTCAGCTCGGGGCGTTCGCTGATGTTGCGCGCCAGGCGCTCCGGGTCAATCCCCCGTGCACCCGCTTGGCAATAAAACCAATGGCATCGGTAGGCAAACCTAGCGCCTTGCCTACCTCCCGCAGGATGCCACGCGTGCCGTAAGCGCCAAAGGCCGCCACCGTCGCCACGTGGTCCACCCCGTACTGGTGGATCATGTAGTTGCGCACGTCATCGCGCCGGTGCGCCTCAAAATCCATGTCAATATCCGGGCGCTTACTCCCGTCATCCGGCAAAAAGCGGTCGAAGTGCAAGCGGTGCGTAAAGGCATCAATGCGGCTGATGCCCAGGCAGTACGCCACCGCGCAATCCACCACCGACCCCCGCCCGCTGAGCAGGATGCCCTGGTCGCCCGCCCACCGCACCAGGTCGGCGGCCATGAGAAAGTGCCCCGCAAACCCCAGCCGGATGATGCGATCCAGCTCCCCATTCAGCCGCCGGTGCAGGGCCTTGGTGGGGTTGCTGTGCCTCAGCGCGGCCCCGCTCATCACCGCCGCCCGCAGGGCTTGGCTCTCGTCGGCGGCCATGGGCGGCAGTTCCGTGCGCCGGGGCAGCAGGTCGTCGTCGCACATCTCCGCCACTCGGTGCGTGTTCGCCACCAGGTCGGGGCGATCCTGATAGCGCGTCAGCATCTCGGCCGGCGGGCACAGGTAGCGCTCGGCATTCAGCGCCCGCAGGGGGCGGGGGCGGGGTTGCGGCTGGTCGGGGTGGCGCGTAGGCTTGCGCCCGAAGAGCTCTTCCACCGTAGCCAGTGTCGCGCTGCACAGGGCCACATCCTGCGCCGGAAACTGGTCCAACTCCGCGTGGGTCACCGGCCCGCCCGCCACCGGCGTCACGCCCAGCGCCTCGGCGAGTTGCAGCAGGCGGTAACTGCAGTTCCACTCCCAGGGTTCAAACGTGCGCTCCACTTGCACAAACACCCGCTCCCGCCCGTAGAGTTTCACCAATTGGTTGAGCCGGTCTTCCGCCTCTTGCAAGTTGCCGGCCTGCAGGGGCCGGTCCACCCACCCCGCGCTGCCCCCGGTGAGCACCAGCACGTCCTGCGTGTATTCCCCCAAGAGCGCCCGCGAACCCAGCGGATACAGGCGCGGATGCCGCAAATGGCAGTGGGTGACGAGGTGCGAAAGCGAGCGATAGCCCGCCGGCGTCATCGCCACCAGCACCAGGTCGCCGCCCTCCACCATCTCGATCGTGGTGCCAATCAGCGGCTTCACCCCGCACTGCCGCGCATCCCGCGCAAACTCCACCACCCCCGCCAGCGACATCCGGTCGGCCAGCAGCGCCGAAGGGATGCCCACTTGCGCCGCCCGCCGCGCAATCTCGGTGGCAAACATCACGCTCCGCCCAAAGGAGTAGCCCGAGACGGCGTGCAGCAGTGTGTAGTCCGTCGCCCCGCTCCGGTACTGCGGATACACGGGCTCGCGGATCATCCCGTTGGCCCGCCGCACCTTCTCGTCACGGGTTTTGCGCGGGCGCAGCAGCACATCCTCCCGGTGCGCGTAAGGGTCCACGTCCAGCGTCACCGGCGGCACCCCGCTTACCAATCGCGAGAGCGGCGTGATGTCCTCGTGCACGCGCCCCCGGTGGTCACGCCAGCGCAGAACCTCGCGCGGTACTTCGCCTTCCCACCACGCGCCCACCTCGCGCCACCGCGCCAGGATCTCACGACCAGCCAATCGCGTCACTCCACTGGCGCAGCCACCGCTCGCGCCGACTGATCTCGATCTCGCACGCCCGCTTGATGGTGCCCACCCCCATCGCCGCCACCACCCGCGCCCGGGCCGTCTCGGCGGCATCCTGCCGCTCGGATGAACCCACCATTTGGTCGAGTTGCCTCTGCACCCGCTTCGCCCCCTGCAATCGAGGCAAAGAGAGCGTGGCGCGTACCGGCGGCCACGGCAGCCCCCGGTCCACCACTTGCCGGTAGAACACGCGCAACGGGTGCGCCTGCGCCACCGGCTTCGCCAGTTGCCGCCGGTACGTCACGGTCTGCCCCTCCTCGTTGGTCATCGTCAGCCACAGGGTGCTGGCCATGCGGTCGTGCCGCGCCAGGCGCAGGGCTAGGCGGTGCGCCATCTCATCCCCGGCCAGTTCCAGCGCCATGCGGTCCTCGCACCCGGCCCCGAAATCCCACCTTTCGGTGTAAGCCTCCGGCGGGTAGTTGGGTTTCAGCGCGCCGGGGTCCGCCCCCTGTGCCAGTTGTTGCACCCACCAGGCGCGTTTGCCCACCGCGCGGGTCAGCGCGGGCAGGGGCAGTTGCGCCACCACCCCCAGCCGCCGGTAGCCCAGCAGCTTCAAGCGGTCACGCTCTTCGGTCGTCAGCTCCGTCAGCCAGTCCACGGGCCAGCGTGCCAGTTCGCTCGCCTCCACCTCGCCGCCGCCGTAAACCCCCAGGTCCAGGGCATCCGGGGGCACCTCCACGCGCACGGCATCCGCCATCCAGGCTGCCCTGGCCAGTCCCATGGCCACGCCCCCCGGCCCCGACCGCCGCACCGCCCGCGCCATCTCCCCCGCCACCTCGCGCGGGTCGGGGTGGGCGCGCAGGTCCACCAGGGCCTCCGCCGGGCTGCGCACCACAATCAGGTCACTGTAGGCCAGCAGCGCCCGCCACCAGGTGGCCGCCCGCCGCCGCGCCTGGGCCATATCCACCGCCACGTATTGGCCATCCTCCCGCAAGATCGCCTTCGCATCGGCCAGTCCCCCACCCACTTGCACACCCCGCTGCAGGGCGGCGGGGGTGGCGTCGCGCACCGTGTCTCCGTCAAAGATCACGGTCGGCACGGCCGGGTCATGTTCGGCCGCGTAAAAGCCCGGGCGAAAGAGGCTGACTATCATATAGACTTACGTCTACTATTATGCGCATCTCGCCTGGTGATTAGTAGACTATTATCTACTATTTTTCAAAAGACGCGGGGATAACTCCGCTCCGCCCCGAGGGCTCACACCGGCAGGCCGGCGCGCCGATACCGCTCGCGCACTTCCGCCGTTGCCGTGGCAAAATCCACCATCGGCAGGGTCAGCGCCTTCGGCCCCCATCGCCGCACAAACGCGCCATCACGGTCGTAAGTGCGCGCCTGTTTCTCCACATCAAACACCCGGAACGGCACCGGATCGTGCCCGATCCCCGCCACGTACTGCCAGTTGCCGTAGTTGCTCGCCGGGTCGCAATCCACCAGTTGGGATTCAAACCACCGCGCGCCCCACCGCCAGTCCACCCCCAGCGTCTTCACCAAGAACGAGGCCACCACCTGCCGCCCCCGGTTGCTCATATAGCCCGTGGCCGCCAGTTCGCGCATGCACGCATCCACCAGCGCGTAGCCCGTGGTCCCCGTGCGCCAGCGCTCAAAGTCATCCCGGTCGCGCCGCCACGCCACCCGCGCCTGCCGGATCCCCCCGTCCAAGAACAAGTCCCGCCCGTGCGCCCGCGCCGACCAGTGGAAAAAATCGCGCCACAGCAGTTCAAACCCCAGCCAGTAGGTGCTCTCGTTCGCCCCGCGCTCCTGCTCGTAGCGCTTCACCTCGTGCCATACCCGGCGCGGCGACAACGCCCCGCACGCCAGCCACGGCGAGAACTTGCTGCTGTCATCCTCGTTCAGCAAGCCGTTCCGGGTCTGCTTGTAAACCGCCAGCCGGTCGGTCTGCCACAGGTAATGGTTCAGCCGGGCCAGGCCCGCGCGTTCACCACCCGCATAGCGCCCCGCCGCCTCCCGGGGCACCAGCGGCACCTCCCACGCCGGCTCGCACTTCACCCCCACCAGCCCCGTCTCAAGAACAGCCTCCGGGCGCACCCGCACCGACTTCTCCACCCGCGAGCGGTACTGCGTGAACACCCGGGGTAGTGCCGGCACCGCAAAGGGCAAATCATCGCGGTGATGCAGGGTGTCGGCCGAGGAAAAATGCACCCAAACCCCTTGCCGCCGTAGCCGCAGGGCCAGACGCTTCTCCAATTGCACCTCGTCCCAGGCGGGCTCCGTGTGCGCCCACACCTGCTGCACCTCCCACCGGGCGGCTTCTTCCGCCACGATGGTCTCCGGGTCCCCAAATCGCACCCGCAAGGTCACGCCCTGCGCGGCCAGTTGATCTCGCAAGTCCGCCAGGGTCTCGGCCAAGAACCGCACCCGATGCGACCCCATCCGCGGCCAACCCAGTCGCGTCGTGCGCATCCAGGCTTCTTCCCACACAAAGAGGGCGACCACTGGGTGCCCCTTCGCCGCCGCCTGGGCTAGCAAACCGTGATCGTGAACCCGCAAATCACTACGGAACCAAAGCAAGACCGACCCGGTGGACATATTCGTACTCTCCTACGAAAGGTCCACCCGGGTCGGCGCGAGGAGGGAACGCGGCGAAGGGCTATTGCCGCGTTCCAACTATTTGCGATGACTAGGCGCTGGCTTTTTCGATCACTCGGCGCGAAAGCACAACCACTTCCCCGAGGTTCTCGATCTGGTCTTCCACCAGCATCGCGCTGGCCGAAACCTGCTGCACTTGCGCGCTCAGCACTTGCGCCGAGGCACTCATCTCTTCCGTAGAGGCCGAGTTCTCCTCGGCGATCGCGGCGAGGTGATCCAGCGAGCTTTCCGCCGACGAAATCTCTTGCGAGACCGTACTAATCAGCGCCAGATTCTCCGCCAGCACTTGCTGCACGGTGCTCATGGCTTCGTGCAGTTCGGTTTGCCGGGTCGCGGCGCCTTCGCCCAGGTCGGCAATCTTAGAGAGTGCCACGGTCGCTTCGTCCGTCAGCTGCGCCACGTCTTGCACGTCGTCTTCCGTCGTCATCATGGCCTTGCGGGTCGCCGCACTCTTGGTCAGCATGACCTCGATCAGCTCCTGAATCTCTTGCGTCTGCCGGGCCGTGTGCTCGGCCAGCTTGCGCACTTCGTCGGCCACCACGGCAAATCCTCGGCCGTGCTCGCCCGCTCGGGCGGCTTCGATGGCGGCGTTCAGCGCCAGCAAGTTGGTCTGGTCCGAAATCTCCTCAATGGTGCGCACAATATCGCTCACCTTGTCGGCCTGCTCGTGCACTTCCTTCACCCCTTCCGAGGTCAAGAGCACCGCATCCTTCACCCGCGCCAGCACTTCCACGCGCTCCTTCAGCTGGGTCCAGATCGCCCCGTGCTGGATGATCTGGCTCATGCTGGTGTCCATGTTCTCCAGCGCCACGACGGCTGTGCGAACCACATCTTCCATGCGCTTGGCACCTTGGTCCAGGCTCACGCCCGACCGCGAAATGCGCCGCATGCTTTCTTGCGCTTCGTTGGCCACCATGGCGGCATTGGTGGCGGTTTCGCCCAGTTGCTCCGTCACCAAGGCCAGGTCTTGCAGACCCGAGCCGGCCTCCACCGCGACCTCGCGCAGTTGCGAGCCGCTGGCCGAGAGTACACCGCTGATGTCCGTGCTCTTGCCGACCACGTCTTCGAATTCCGCCACAAAGCCGTACTTCACGTACGCTTCCAAAATCAGCGACTGGTCGAGGTTGAACCCCTTCTGCAACGCCGTCAGGGCTCGGTTGAGGTGCCACGGCTTCCACCAATACGCCTGCACAATGCGCCGCGTGATTACTTGGTAGTAAGTCGACATCGCGCCGAAGAACCACTGCGGCGAGAGTCCGATCCGTGCGTGCACCGCCCCGATGTGAGCGCGGCTTTCGAAGTAGGCACTGTCGAACTTGCCTTCCAGCAGCGTCTCAAAGTAGACCGGGTTGGTCTTCTTCAGTCTCTCAACCGATGAGCCCGCGTTTTCGATGACGTCAATCGCCTCGTCAAACTTGCCGAGGTGGTCGTAGAACGCATCCACGATCTCGGTCATACGCCGTCCGATCAGGCCGCGCAAGCTGCGCAAGGCTCGTCGGTCAGTATCATCGATGCGAAACAGTTCAAGACGTTGCTCGTCTTCGAATATCCTTTCTTTCAATGTAGTCTCCCCGTAAGGGAGACAAACTCCGTTTCCTCATTGGCTCCCTACTGGGAGATTTGGCAGGTCGCATAGCGATCTTTACCCCCCTACTTGTGCGGGGGACGAGCTTATTCTTGTCCTTTGAGCTTATGACGTGGGAACGGCGTCTTCCGGAAGCGGCATCGAGGCCAGCACATCGCGGGCATCCACCGGGTTCTCCACCGTCTCGTCCTTCAGGATTCGCCCGTCGCGGAACCGGAGGATCCGCTTACAGTGGTGGGCCACTTCTTCTTCGTGCGTCACGATGACCACCGTCTTGCCCGCGCGGTTGAGCTCTTGGAACAAGGCCATGATCTCCTCGCCCGTGCGGCTGTCCAGGTTCCCGGTCGGTTCGTCGCCCAGGATCATCACGGGGTCCGTGACGATGGCGCGCGCAATGGCGACCCGCTGCTGCTGGCCCCCGGAGAGTTCGTTCGGCTTGTGGTCCAGGCGCTGGCCCAGTCCCACTCGCTCCAGGGCAATCTTCGCTTGCGTGGAACGATCCTTCACCCCGGCGTATAGCAGGGGCAACTCCACATTCTTCATCGCCGTGGTGCGGGGCAGCAGGTTGTAGTTCTGGAAAACGAACCCGATGTACTTGTTTCGGATCTCCGCTAGGGCGTTGTCGTTGAGCTGAGAGACCTCTTGGTTGTCCAAGAAATACTGCCCGCCACTCGGTCGGTCGAGACAACCCAGGATGTTCATGAACGTGGACTTGCCCGAACCCGACGGCCCCATGATCGCCACGAACTCGCCTTCCTGAATCTCCACCGAGACATCCCGAAGTGCGTGGACAATCATGTCCCCCATTTCGTAGCGCTTGGCCAGATTTTCGACTTTGATGACGGTGTTCATGGACGATCCTAAAGGGTCAGCGGGGCTTACTCGTGCCGGAGGGCCTCGATCGGTTGCAGGTTACTCGCTCGGATGGCCGGGTACAGGCCAAAGAAAACCCCCACAACGGATGCAAACCCGAAGGCGCTGAGAATCGCGGTCTGGTCAATCACCGGAGGCACTTGCAGCAGCCCGGCCACAAACCGAACGCCCAATTGCCCGAGGATGATGCCGAGGAGACCCCCCAGCAGACACATCACCACGCTTTCCATCAAGAACTGCGAGAGAATGCTGCCGCGCGTTGCGCCGATGGCCTTGCGTAGGCCGATTTCCTTGGTGCGTTCGGTAACCGACACCAGCATGATGTTCATGATGCCGATGCCCCCGACGAGGAGCGAAACCGAGGCAATCCCGGCGAGGAGCAGAGAGAGCAAGCGGGACTGCGTCTGAATCGCCTCGAGCGATTCGGCCTGGTTAAAGACCCGGAACAGAGCCTCGCCCGACGCATTGCGCCGCGTGGAATACAGCACCTTCGTGATGTCGTCCAGAGTCACGTTCATCAGGTCACTGTTGATGGCCTGCGCCGTGATGTAGCTAATCCGGTCGCGGGTGCCCAGCAAACGGTAAGCCGCCGTGTTAAACGGGATGTAGACCTGGTCGTCCGGGTTCATCATCCCCGAGCCACCCTTGTAGTCCACCACGCCCACCACTTCGAACGGCTGGTCGCCAATGCGGATGGTCGTCCCCACGGCGTTTTCACCTTCGTAAAGGCGACTGTAGACCTCGTAGCCCAGCACGGCCACCCGGTTCTGCATGATCTCGTCTTCCTGAGAATAGAAGCCGCCCTCAATCATCTTGCGGGCGTTCTCGATGATCTGGATCTCAGGGCGCGCGCCAATCACGTTGGTGCGGTGCGTGTTGCCGCCGAACTTCACCGTCCCGGAGTTGCCGCCGCGTCCACGCACCACCGGAGTGATGAGCTGGACGTGGGGCACCATCCGCTCAATGCGCTCGACGTCGGAGAGGCGCAGCGTGCTGTCGTTGTTGTCGCCGCCACGGCCTCGCCCCCAGTCCGGCATCACCGAAATCCGGTTCGAGCCCATGATCTCCAGCTGCTCAAGCGACTTGCGCTTGGTGCCTTCGCCAATGCCAATCATGGCGATGACCGAACCCACCCCGATAATGACGCCCAGCATAGTGAGCGCCGACCGGAGTTTGTTCGCGGCCACGGCCCGGATGGCCATATCGAGGGTTTCGAAGATCATCATCGTCGTTGCGGTCCTTGTCCACCGGCACCGGCCGTAAAGCCGCCGCCCTGTTGCTGTTGCTCAATGCGGGCTTGGCGCTCGCGCAGTTGTTGCAGGTTGATTTCGGCGATGACAACTTCCTCGCCTTCCTTCAGCCCTTCCAGCACTTGATAGCCGTCGTTGCCGAGTTCGCCGAGCTTCACTTCCCGTCGCTCGGGCTTCATCGGGTCGCTCGACTTCACGCGAACGTACGTCTTGCCACCTTCGCGCTGGACCGCTTGTTGCGGCACCAGCAGCACGTCCTTGATTTCGATCTGAATGAACTCACACGTGGCGCTCATCCCTGGCTTAAGCACTTGGTCGGCCATAGCCGTGCTACGCGGGGCATTGGCTCCCGCTGCTCCGGCACCGCCGCCCGCTCGGTTCCCGCCCGGCATACCGCCGGTTCGCGGTGCCCCCGTGGCCCCCGCGCCCGGTCGTCCGGTTGCCGGTTGATCCGGAGCTGAAGTCCCTTCGGCACTCGGTCGTTGCCGACCCGAACCTTGTCCGGCGCCGGGGCCACCCTGGCCCTGCGGTCGTTGACCTTGACCTTGACCCTGGCCTTGAGCTTGGCCTTGAGCCGCACCTTCCGGTCGTCCGCCGCGATCAGCCTGCCGGCTGGTGGCACTGCCACTTGCCCGGCCGGCACCCGCCGCGCCCGGACCACCGGCCGCACCGGCACTCGGGGCGCCACCCGGGGCTCCCCCAGGGGCCCCACCGGGGGCACCGCCGCCCATTCCGGGGCGACCGCCTCCGCGACCCGATCCGGCTTCCTCACTCACGACTTCCACCCGCACGCGGATGTTCGTCACGCCGTTCTGGTTCACCGCGCTCGGGAATATCTTGCGGACTACGCCGCGCCATCGGCGTTGGCCGTAGGCTTCCACCGCAATGCGAACCGGCATCCCGATCTTGACGGACGAGATATCACTCTCATCCACATTGACCTCGACGAACATCTTGCTCGTGTCGGCGATTTCAACAATCTGCGCTCCTTCGGCAAAGGCACTCGTGGCGGGCGGCACAATCGTGCCTTCTTCAAGGTACTTCTGCGTCACCACCCCAGCGCGGGGTGCGGAAACCGTGGTTTCTTCAAGCTGTTGCTGTGCGTTCTGAGCACTCACCCGGCTTCGAACCGCACTCGATTGCGCGCTCTGGAGGTCGGCTCGGCGCAATTGCACGTTCGCGCGGTTGATTTCCGCCGTCTTTAGCGCAATCTCCGCTTGCTCCACCGCCTTCTGGGCGTCCTGCACATCGCGTTGAGATTGACCGAGGCGGATCTCACCGGCTTCGGTTTGCCGAAGCGAGGACTTGGCCTGATCCACTCGAGTTTGCTGGGTGCGCAGGGCAATCTCCAGTTCGCTTTCCAACGTGCTCATGCGTTGCTGGGCCACCAAGAAGCTACTGCGAGAACTCTGTTCGTCGCTCGCGGCCCGATCCAGGTCCGCCTTGCTGACATAGCCTAATTCGTAAAGCTGCTTCGCACGCTCATGGGCGGCCTGGCTGGTCTCGTACTGCGTACGCGTCCGCTCGAGGGCTGTTTCGGCATCTCGGCGGCGTTGCGGCAGGTCGACTTCCTTCAGTTGCTTCATCGCCTCTTCGGCGGCTCGGACACTGGCCCGGGCATTTTCCAACTGAGCCCCGTACGTCATCGGTTCGGCCTTCGCCGCTTCCTGTGCATTCTTCAGGCGAATCTTGGCCTGATCTAGTCGAATGCGCGCATCTCTAACCGATTGCTCGACGTCCTGGACCGTTCGGCTCGCCGTGATCTCGGCGGAGCGAACCCGGGCCTCGGCGCCAGTGAGGTCGGCCTGGGCCTGCTCCACGAGCGTACGCGTATCACGGGGGTCGATAAGGGCGATAAGATCACCGCGGTTGACGACGGACCCTTCCTCCACAGCAAGCCGAACGACCGTCCCCCCGGCCTTACTACGAACCGTAACGCGGGTGAGCGGGACGAGGTTGCCCGTGCCACTGGTTGAGCGAAACAATTCACCTTTCGATACCGGAGCGTATCGAAATTCCACTTCGGCACCACCCTGCGTGTTGTTACGCAAGGTGTACCACCCGGCCGCCCCCAAGACGACCAGGGCTGCCACGACCCCTACTGTTGTTTTGTTCATTCCCCTACTGACTCTTCGACTGGCTCACCCGGAATCGGATCCCCGACGGCAAGGTCCAGTCGGACTTCGCTTATCAATAGGTCATACAGGCTTTGGACAAAATTTGTTTCCGCTGTCACCAAAGTCACCTGGGCGGTGAGCACATCAATGACGTCACCCGCCCCGAGCTGCAGCGACTTGCTGGCCGCGTCGTAGTTTTCCTGGGCAGCCTGCAATGCAAGCTGGCTGGCCTCAAGGATCAACCCGTTCTGGGCGTACGACTTGTAGGCGCTTTCCACTTCGGCCACCACATCGCGCTCGGTTTGCTGCAAGGAGGCAAGTTGGGCTTCCAGCGAGAGCTCGCTCCCGCGCACTTCCGCCCGGCGGCTGTCGCCATCGTAAACCGGCATGCTGGCTTGGAACACCAGTTGCGGGCGATCGCTCACGTCCTCGTTAAAGGTGCGCGTGTACTGCGCATTCAGGCTGTATTGCACGCCCACGTTCAGCTTGGTCAGCCGCAGGGCGACTTGGCTCTGCTCCACGCGCTTGCGTTGCGCCACCAGGTCGGGGCGGGTTTCCAGGGCCTTGTTCACCAGCGATTCCAGATCGCGCTCTTCCGGCCGTCGATTCGGGTCGGTCTGGGAATCGAGTTCCGGGAGTTCACCCGTGCTCCATCCCAGCACCGCCTTGAGGTTAGCCAGGCTATTCGTGACGTTATTTTGGGCTTGCAGCACGCTGGCTCGGGAGTTGAGCAGGTCGGCGCGCGCTTGCAACACATCTCGGCGCGGGATCGCCCCGATGGCCGGGTCGGCGCTGATTTCGGCTTGCTTCAGCAGTTCTTCCGAGCGCTTCAGTTGCGCATTCCGTACGCGGAACAGTTCCTGCGAGCGCAGAGCGTCATAGAAACGCTGGTGCACGTTGAAGAGCGTGGTTCGCAGAGTCTGGCGCGCACTGAGCAGGGCCACATCCTGGCTGAGCAGCACCCGATCGAAGCTGTAGCGTCGCTGGCCGTTATCCAGGATGCGGTAGTCCAGCGAAACACTGCTGTTGGTGCTGTTGAAGTCGGTGCGGCCTTGGTTAAAGCCGGTGTACCGCTCTTGCCACCCCGAGCTGCGAGAAAGGTTCGCCGAGACCGACGGCAAAAAGTCAGCCCGCGCCGACTTCACATCTTGCTCCGCCGCCCGCACGCTCAAGAAAGCACTACGAACGTCCCCATTGTTCTCTCGTGCCGATGCCAGGGCTTCATCAATCGTCAGCACGTCTTGCCCGTGCGCCAGGGCTGCGGCCAGTGCCAAGCACACCCACGACCAACGCTTCATTGTTCTCATTCACTCCCGAGGCTCCGCAAAACCGAAGCCATCCGTTGGTCATACCGGGTTGACCGGGGTTTCGGTTGCTTTTCTCGGGGAAACTCTCGAAAATTGGGCCCCCGCACCGCACCGTGCCAAAATCCATCTATGGCTGACAGTCCGGCAATGAGCCTCGAGCAAATCCGCTCCCTCCTCGAAGATCAAGCGTCCCTCCTTGACCACGAATGCAAGACTGTTCCGGCGTCTTCCCTTCATCAGCCCGGCCCGGATTTTGTGGACCGCATGTTCGGCCCCAGCGACCGCAGCATCCCCGTCCTGCGCAGCATCCAGCAGCTTCTGGGCACCGGCCGCTTGGCCGGCACGGGCTACATGAGCATCCTCCCGGTGGACCAAGGCATTGAGCACAGCGCCGGTGCCAGCTTTGCCAAGAACCCCGAATACTTCGACCCTGAGAACATTGTCCGGCTCGCCATCGAAGGCGGCTGCAACGCCGTGGCCAGCACCTACGGCGTGCTCGGCTCGGTGGCGCGCAAGTACGCCCACAAGATTCCGTTCATCCTCAAGATCAACCACAACGAGCTCCTCACCTACCCCAACAAGGCCGACCAGGTGATGTACGCCCAGGTGGACCAAGCCTGGAACATGGGTTGTGTGGCCATCGGGGCGACCATCTACTTCGGCAGCGACGAAGCCACCCGCCAAATCCAAGAAGTGAGCCAAGCCTTCGCCCACGCCCACGAGCTCGGCATGGCCACCATTCTGTGGTGCTACCTGCGCAACGACGCCTTCAAGCAAGGCAAGACGGATTACCACCTCTCCGCTGACCTCTCGGGCCAGGCCAACCACCTCGGCGCCACCATCGAAGCGGACATCCTCAAGCAAAAGCTTCCGGAAGTCAACGGTGGCTACGGAGCCCTCAACACCGGCAACTCCAGCTACGGCAAGATCGACAACCGCATCTACACCGAACTGTGCAGCGATCACCCGATTGATATGACCCGCTATCAAGTCATCAACGGCTACATGGGGCGCGCGGGGCTCATCAGCAGCGGCGGGGCCAGCGGCGCCAACGACTTCAAGGATGCGGTGGCCACCGCCGTCATCAACAAGCGCGCGGGCGGCATGGGCCTCATCAGTGGCCGCAAGGCCTTCCAGCGCCCGATGGCCGAGGGCGCCAAGCTCCTGCAAACCATCCAAGACGTCTACCTGAACGACCGCATCACGCTGGCCTAACGGTTGGCCCCATTCCGGCACCCCTTTGGCCTCCCGCCAAGGGGGTGAGTTCCCTACGGCACCCGGGATGCCCTTGGTATTCTCATAGCGTGGCAGACACCAGTTCTGGCGACCCGATTGTCAATCAGGCCGCGCTGATTCCTGCCTCGATTGAATCGCTGATCCGCCAGATTAGCGATATCACCAAAACCGAACCCCAGGATTATCCTATGGCCCAAGAAAAGTTTGATGCAGATGTCGTTGTCATTGGGGCGGGCCCCGGTGGCTATGTTGCCGCGATTCGCGCCGCCCAGCTCGGGGCTACGGTCACGGTCGTCGAGAAGGAGTACCTCGGCGGTACGTGTCTCAACTGGGGTTGTATCCCCAGCAAGGCCATGATCGGCAGCGTGGAGCGTCTCCACGACGTCAAGCACGCCGGTGACCTGGGCGTGGTGGTGACCGGCGAGGTTAGCATGGACTTCGAGAAGTTCTCGGCCCGCCGCAACAAGATCGTGGAAACCCTGCGCGGAGGCGTGGGCATGCTGTTCAAGAAGAACAAGATCAACCACGTCGAAGGCTTTGCGAAGTTCGTCGATGCTCACACCCTGGAAGTCGAGAAGGATGGCAAGACGCAAACCCTGCGCGCCAAGAACTTCGTCCTCGCCATGGGTTCCAGCGTCATCTACCTGCAGATTCCCGGCCTGGAAGGCACCCGTGAAGATGGCGTGTGGACCAGTGACGATGCCGTGACGGCGCCGTTCGTACCCAAGCGCATGCTCATCCTGGGCGCGGGCGCCGTGGGCGTGGAGTTCAGCTACGTCTTCAATGGCCTCGGCACCCAAGTGACGCTGGTGGAAATGATGCCCCAGCCGATCCCGATGTTCGACGCCGACCTCGGCGCGGAACTCGGCAAGCTGCTGAAGCGCCAAGGCGTGGACCTGCGCACCAGTGCCAGCCTGGACAAGTGCGAAAAGACCAAGACCGGCTGGAAGTGCACCGTCACCAGCGCCGGCAAGTCGGAAGAAATTGAAGTGGACGTGGTGCTGCTCGGCGTCGGCCGCAAGGCGATGACCGACAACATGAACCTCGAAAAGATCGGGGTCAAGCTCCACCGACGCGGCGTGGAAGTGGTGGACGACAGCCTGCGCACGCACGTCCCCAACATCTGGGCCATCGGTGACGTCACCGGCCGCATCCAACTCGCCCACATGGCGAGCCACGAAGGCACCATCGTCGCCAGCAACATCGTAAAGAACGGCGACCGCAAGGTGGATTACAAGGTGGTCCCCAACTGCGTCTACACCGTGCCGGAAGTCGCTAGCGTTGGCCTGACCGAAGGCGAAGCCAATGAGAAGGGCTACGACGTGATGGTGGGCAAGTTCGCCTTCCGGCCGCTCGGTAAGGCCATGGCGTCGGGCCACCAAGACGGGTTCGTCAAGGTCGTCGCCGAGAAGAAGTACGGCGAAATCCTGGGCGTGCACATGATCGGGGCGCACGTGAGCGACATGATCCACGAGGGCGCGGCGGCCATCAAGCTGGAAGCCACCATCGAAATCATGTCCGAGATGATCCACGCTCACCCCTCGATGAGCGAAGCCGTCCTCGAAGCCTTCGAAGACGCGCACGGCATGGCCATCCACAAGTAAGCGTCCTGGCGCTAAGAATGAGAAACCCCCTTGGTCAATCCGACCGAGGGGGTTTTTCGTTGTCCTTACAGGGTGCCCGTGAAGATGAACAGCGAGTGCACCTGACGGAACCCGAGTTGCAGGTTTAGCTGATACATCGGGTTGTTCTCCTCGTTGTCGGTGTAGACCATGGTGCGACCCATCGCCTTCATGTCCTGCAGGGCGTGGCACTTCAGCGCTCGGGCGAGTCCGCGACGGCGGGCTTCCTTCCGCACCCCGGTAAACCCGGTGCTCGCGCCCAGGTTGCCCGTATCGGCATGGAACGGCCGAACCTGAGACATCCCCAGGATCCGGTCGCCCTCCATCGCCACCCAGTCGCGACCCTGCCGCCCGAGCGGAGCCTTGAAGTAGTCCACGAACTCCTCGAAGGGCTCCTTCACGATGGGCGTCGGCCAGGGCACGTCCAGCATCGCTTCCCAAAACATGTCGTAGTGTTCGCGCTGGAGCGCCTCCGGCTCGTTCAAGAAGTCGAACCGACGAATGGTCACCCCCGGCACGGGTTCCGCCGGAATGTCCCACTCACGCAAGTCAATGGCACTCACGGGGTTTTCCTGCTTGAACTCCGCTCCTACCGCTTCCCAAGCTGATCGGAGTTCGGGGCGCAGCGACGAAGTCATCGCCGTGTAACTTCGGCTTCCTCGGTCGCGCCCCAGTTCCAACAGCCGCTGAACAAAAGCGTCAACGTCTTGGCGTGAAACCGATTCTTCGGTCATCACAAAGAGGAACTCCCGGCCCTCCTCAAGGGGATCCTCTCGCTCAATCGCAAAACAAGCGACAAGTTCACCCTCGGAAAAAACGCCCCAGCGCTGCTTTTCAAAGCGGGCCGGCAACATCGCGATCATCCCTTTCTGCTCTTCAAGCGTGACGGGGTTATCCGGGAAGTAGCGATTGCGAAGGCTGACAAGCCTGCGCAAATCATCATCAGATTCTAAAATTCGGTATTCAAACATGAGATCTTGGCGCGGCGCGCGCCGGTGTCAGGGGCGGTACCGACCGCCCTCTGGCTGATCTCGTTACCGCAATGTGGTCGAAAGCGTATACCCGCCGGTCATTTCTTGGTTGCGAATCACCATCCAATCGCGGAGATTGGCGTCACTAACTCGTACCACTTGGGGTTGGGTTTCGGGGCCTGTGGCGCAGGCCAGGCCTTCCACTTGACCGTTCTTCACGGTCACGCCTTCCAGCCATACGGCTTCCCCATTAGGGCACACCACTTGCACCGAAACGTATTCGGCTCGCTCAGGACGGGTGAGATGGCGTTTCAGCTCCGACAGCGAGGGCTTCGCCCGTTCTGTCGTCGCTTCATTTTCCCGCTGGACTTCAACGCTTCGGACACTCACACAACCAGCCATCAGACCAGCCACGCCCAGAACGATGAAGGCACCCAACCGCACCTGCATGGCGCATATTCTGGGGTTCTGCATGGGCAAGTTCAAGCGAACCGGGACCCTCGCACGGCATTTCGGGTCCGTTGTCCCGCGTTAGGGTTGGGAATCCACTTCCGGATAGCGTCCATCTAGGCCGCAAGAACTACCCAAACCCAGTCGCCGACTTATGACATTCCGGTTGCGGGCCACCAGCCGGTAGCCGAGCTCCCACACCCAGATGAAGGGCGGCCACGCAATCCAACCAAGCCCCCGGTAACCCAAAACTCGCAGCATCTTGAGCACGGCGCGGCCGCCGCCGCTCACCTGCCCTTCTTCGTCAATCCACAGCACCTCGCCCTGGGCGCGCTGGATCAGGTCGGCACTCCAAACCGGGTGGGTGCAGTTTTGGTACGAGCAGATCACAATTCGCCGCTCGGTGTCCTTGCGGCGCACCCATTGGGCCGTGGCATTGCAGATGCCACAGGTGCCATCCCAAATGAGCCAGGGCTGCGCCATTTCTGTTTCTTACCCCTGATCTTCTATCGCCGCAGGGCGAGACCCTGTCGCACCGTCTCGATCCAGCGGGCCTGTTGGCGTTGGTCCCCGGCGTAGAGGTCCTCGGCTTCAGCCCGTGTGATGGTAAGCCAATGGCGCACCGCACCCGGTCCGAGACGGCTGAGGACTTCGTCTTCGGCGCGGATCATGACGCCATCCAGCGGGTAGCCGCCAATCGTCGGTCCATCCGGGCCGAGGGTGATGGGCTGGCCATCCGGCGGGATTTCAATCGCTCCCGGCACCATGGGGCGGCTGCGCCCGGGCGGCGGGGCTTCAAGTTGCGGGCCCTGCCAGCGGATGCCCACACGGTCGCTGGTGGCGCTCACGGTCCAGGGTCCGGCCAGGATGGGGCTCGGCCCACCTTCGGGATACGGCACGAAGCGCAAGACCTCCCCCGGCATGTCGCGGGGGGCAATGATCACCGGTTCCTCCCCCGGCCACGGGGCCACTACAAACCTCGGTGAACCCGAACGCGGCGTGAGTTTGACTTGCCCTTCGGAGACTTCATGGCGCACCTGACCGATCACCAGCACGCCGGTTTGCGGCAGCACCACCGAACGCCCGTAGACCTCAAATGCGCTTTCGCCAGGGACCCCAAGGGCCGCCAACAGCGCCCGCGCATCCGGCGACCACAGCCCGCCCGATGGGAACCCCATCCCGCGCTTGCCCTTCCGCTCCCGGCCGGACACGACCCCCGGCCCCGTGTCCATCAATCCCATCGGCACGCTCGAATCTCATATCCCAGGTCGGCCAAGGCCGCCCGGGTGGCTTGCACACGCTCATCCCAGCCCGCTCGGTCGGTGTGCAGGCACAGCACCTGCACGTGGGGCGCTACCCGCGCCACCGCTTGGCGCACTTCTTCTTCTGTCTCTAGTTCTGCGCCCTGCTGCCCCCGGGGGATCAGCAGGCCATCCGGACGCACGCCCCGGTCGGCAAACCCTTCCGCTCGGAACTCCACGCCCGCCTCCCGGGCCACCTGGGCATGCGCATTGTGAGGCGAGCCCAGCAACCCCAGGCCGGTCTCGGCCAGAAGCCGATGCAACCACTCCGCCGCCGGGTCATCCTGGCCACTCTCGTGATAAAACGCGCCATGCGGCTTCAGGTACTGCGCTCCCAGGTCGCGCCACCCTTCGCATTGCTCCAAGAGCGACGCCAAAACGTCGCCCCCCACCTCGCGCCAGGGGCGACGGCCAAATCCTTCTCGATCGGGGTAACCCGGATGCACCCCTACCGTCAGGCCGCGCTCAAGCACCTCCCGCGCAAACTCTCGGGACTCAATTGGACTCCCCGCATGCGCGCCCGCTCCCACGTTGACGCTGGTCACCCACGCCCAGGCTTCCTCGGGCCACGGCAGGCCCTCGCCCGCGTCCACGTTCAGGTCCATCACCTTCATCCGCTCAGCTCCCACCGCACTTCATCGCCCGCTCTCAGCCGGACTTCCTCGGTTGCTTCGTCCACCATCGGCAAAGGGCAAGCTCCCACCAGCCACCAGCCACCGGGGCAAGCCCGGGGATACACCCCTACCATCCCCTGCGCCAACGCCACTGAGCCAGCCGGAACCTGCGGGCGCGGGGTCACCCGCCGAGGAATCTCCGCCAGCGGCCCGGCCAAGCCGGTCATGTAAGGGAATCCGGGCTGAAACCCGATCGCCTCCACCACCAGCGGCGCCTGCATCAGGGCTTCAATGACCCGTTCGCGGGTCCAGCCCACCCGGGCCGCGACGTCGTCCAGGTCCGGGCCATCCCAGCGGACGGGCAACACCACTTCTCGCCCAGCCGAAGCCCCCAAACCTTCAGGCAACCCACCAGGCAAAGCCCCGCCATCCTCTAGTTCAACTGCCACCGTACCGAAGGCTTCCCACGCCTCACTTACCCCCGGTTGCAAGGCCAGCCACGCCGCCGCGCCGCGCGGAGCCCCGACCCACTCCCAGGCACGGTCCCCCAGCGGTTGCCAGTCCGGAATCACTACGCCCATCGCCTCGCCTTGAGTATGGTGCAAGTCCATGAGCGATGTCCCCTCCATCAAGGTGCCGGTGCAACTGGAAGAAGGCGCGACCCTGCCCCAATACCAAACCGCCGGGGCGGCGGGCATGGACGTGACGTGCACCCACGATGTGGTGCTGCAACCGGGGGAACGCGCCAGCGTGGGCACGGGCCTGCGGGTCATGATTCCGGAGGGTTACGAGATCCAAGTGCGCCCCCGCAGTGGCCTCGCCATCCGTCACGGCATCACCATGGTGAACTCGCCGGGCACCATTGATAGCGATTTTCGAGGCGAAATCAAGATTTTGATGATCAATTTGGGGTCGGACGTCGTCACACTCTCCAAAGGTGAACGCATCGCTCAGTTCGTATTGGCGCCCGTGGTGCGGGCCGAACTAGTGATCACAGACGCCTTGGACGAAACGGAGAGAGGAACAGGCGGTTTTGGAAGTACCGGGAAGTAACGACATCATTTGCGATTTTTGCTTCGCAATGAACACCCAAGGGGCACAGATTTGCGGAGAGTGTGGGGCTCCCCTGGTGGAGGGCCAGGCGGCCGGCGAAGAGAGTGACCAACTGGTCTACCGGGATCTCGCTCGGGCCAACTTGCAACGGATGCGGGGCGACTACGCCGCCGCCCGTGAGACGTGCCTCAGCATCCTCCGGCGTTACCCCAACAACGCCACCACCCAGGGTTTGTTGGGTGATATCTGCCGCGAGCAAGGCGAACTCGGCCAGGCCAAGGAGTGGTACGCCATGGCCCTCGACGTGCGCCCGGACGACGACAACGTGCGCTCGCGCCTGCGCGAAACCGAATCGGCCATGGCCGCCCAAGAGGAAGCCCTGCGCGTGAAAGTGGCCGAGGTGCCCCGCACCGGGGGTCGGTGGTTCGTGGCCGGGCTGGCCGTCATCGCCGTGGGGATGGCCGGGGGCGCCTTTTGGCTGGGCAAGAACACCAAGCCCGCCTCGGCTCAACGCCCCGCTCCGATCCCCCTGGGCCAGGCCAGCACGAGCACCGCGATGGCCACCGAGGACAACACTTCCCCCTCCGAACCGCTGCCCACCGTTGGCCCCGAACTCGAGGCGGAACGCCAAGCGCGCGCTTTTCTGGCGGCGGAATGCCAACTCCCGGAGAGTCGCTTCTTGGATGTCGAAATCGACCCCCGAGGCAATGTGTGGCGCGTCACCGTTTCCGCTCTCCCCACCGATGACCCCACCACGCTGGCGCTACAGATACTGAACCCCGGGCTGGATGGTAATGACGCCCCGTCGATGATGACGGTGCGCCTGGTGCGAGACGGCAAGCTGCTCTACGCCGCCGATGGCACCCGCCAAGTGCGCGCGGCTCGCGGAACGAGCCTGATGGCCGCCGCTGACCTGCAGAACGTGTGGCCCAGCGGCACGGGGGCCTCGCCCAACCAACCGCCGCCCTCGAACCCCGCCCCGAGCAATCCGGAGGAACAATCGGGGACGACGGAAAGCAATAACCCCGAGACCCCGGCCCCGAATCCCTCGGAACCGGGATCAGATACAGCCGGGAACTAGCCCCAAAGCGCGTCGGGACGAACGATGATCGTCTCGGCGCGGTCCGGCCCGACGCTTACCACCGCAATCGGCACGCCCGTTTCCTCGGCCACGAACTCCAAGAAAGTCCGCGCCTCCTCCGGGAGCTCATCCCACTGACGGCAAGGCCGCAGATTGCCCGACCAGCCCTTAAACGTTCGGTAGACCGGCTCCGCTTGCGCCCATTCGGCCATCGAACCCGGTAGCGACTTCGTTTCGCCGCTAGGCAACTTATAGGCCGTGGCCACGCGGATCTCTTCCAAGCCACTTAGCACGTCGAGTCGGGTCATCACCCAGCCGCTCAGCGAGTTGATCGCAGCGCTGTGCCGCAGGGCCACCAAGTCCAGCCACCCGCACCGGCGGGGGCGGCCCGTGACGGTGCCGTATTCATGGCCCGCATCGCGAATCGCTTGGCCAATGCTGTCATTGAGTTCCGTCGGGAACGGCCCTTCACCCACTCGAGTGGTGTAGGCCTTCGCCACCCCCAACACGCGGTCGATGTGGCGCGGCCCCAGTCCGGTGCCCAGGCACGCGCCCCCCGCAATCGGGTGGCTGCTGGTCACATACGGATAGGTGCCGTGGTCGAGGTCGAGGAACGTGCCCTGCGCCCCCTCAAACAGAATTCGCTCGCCCGCCTGGTACGCCGAGAATAAGCGCGACTCGGCATCCTTCACGTACGGGCGAATCTTCTCGGCGTAGGCCGCATACTCGGCGTGCAAGGCGTCGAACTCGATCTCCGCGTGGTCGAACATGCGCAGCAGCCGATTCTTCACCGCCAGCACATCGCGTAGGCGCTTGGCAAAAATGTCCGGGTCCACAAACTCGCCCATGCGGATGCCAATGCGGCTCACCTTGTCGGTGTAGGCCGGGCCAATCCCGCGGCTGGTGGTGCCAATCTTGTTCTCGCCCCGGGCTTCCTCTTCCAGCGCGTCTAGCAGTCGGTGGTAGGGGAACACCACGTGCGCGGCGGGACTGACAATCAGCTCGCCCAGTTCGGCGCGTTGCTCGCGGGTGCGGTCAATTTCCTCGATGAGGTGCTTGGGGCACACCACCATGCCGCCCCCGATGATGGAGACGGTGCCCGGGTGCAAGATGCCCGCCGGGATGAGTTGGAACTTAAAGGTCTGGTCGCCAATGATGACGGTGTGGCCGGCGTTGTTGCCTCCGCTCCAGCGCACCACGTAGGAGGCATCGCCCCCCAAGACGTCGACCATCTTCCCTTTGGCTTCGTCGCCCCACTGGGCGCCGACAATGACAAGGCTCGGCATTTGTGATTCACCTGCCTGAGGATCCGCAGGAACTCACCGCCGCCAGGATAGGCGATCTAGAGGTGAGCACGCCGTTGAGCCTTCTCTCAGAACGCCTCTATTGTAACGGAAGAATTTTGCCCTTCAGGGACCTGCCAAGTTAGAAGTTGCCATCCCACTCATTGAGCTCCCGCACCTGCGGGTGATCCCAATTGATGATGATGACGGAGTAATCCACTGGCTCTCCGTCCTTCCACCCCGGACGAGATTCCACCACAATCGCCCCGTTCGTCTTCAGGGTGGAGATCAAACTCTTACGTTCGTACTCGGCCAGTTCCGGTAACTCCTCTCGCAACTTATGCAAGTAAGGCGACACCCACACTTCCGGCTTGTCACCAAAGTGCCGAAGCATGGTGCTGAGCGCCAACTTGGCGTCGGCATCGTGAATGGTGCGCGGCTCGGAAAACTTGGGTGCCGGCGGGGCGGGTTTTTCCTTGGCCGTAGCCGGAGCAGCTTGTCCGGTCGTGTTCGTCCGGACCGGGGCCTCGCGCGCTTCTTGGGCCGCCATTTCCTCGCGGCTCATCAGTTTGTATTTGGCCGTCACCAGGTCGGTCAGGTCAAAGAAACGATCCGGACCCAGGATTTCAAGCAAGTCGCCACTGGTGGCATCCTTGAAGGCACTCACCAGCACTTCGCGCCCCTGCGACACCACGTGCTTGATGACCGGAATGTAATCCCGATCACCCGCGACGATCACAAAGTAGGCAATGTCGGCCCGCACGTACAGGGTGTGCATTGCGTCAATGCAGAGCTGCATGTCCGCCGCATTCTTATGCTCAGTGCCCAGCACGTTGCGGGTGTCAAATCCCAGCAGATAGAGCTGGTTTTGCACCGTGTCGGGCAACCGCTCGAAGTCGCCGTACGCAAAGAGAATGATAGCGTCGTGGTCAAAGCGCTCCTTCACGCCCAACTTGAGCGCACGGAGGGTTTCCACCATCGCCGAGACGGCATCCTCGCCCGGCTTCAGTCGCCGCTTGAGAAAGTAGTAGACATTCTCCAGGTCCACAAAAATCGCCGTTCTCGGGGGCGATGCGAAGCTCGGCGATGTGAAGTGCATGGAGTTACTCTACCGGCCCTTACTCCACCGGCAACGTGTGGCCCATCTTGTCGCGCTTGGTGTCCAGATACTTGCGATTCTCGTCGCGGTGCCCGGCCACCATCGACACGGTTTCGGTGATTTCCAGCCCGAATCCTTCGAGGCCAATGCGCTTCGAGGGGTTGTTGGTCATCAAGCGCATCTTGCGGATGCCAAGTTCATGCAGCACTTGCGCCCCCAGCCCGTAATCCCGCAAGTCCGCCTTGAATCCCAGCGCCTCATTGGCCTGCACGGTGTCCAGGCCCTTGTCTTGCAGTTCGTAGGCGCGCAGCTTGTTCAGGATGCCGATGCCGCGCCCTTCTTGCGCCACGTACAGCACGCAGCCGTGCCCAGCTTCCTCAATCGTCTCCAGCGCTAGCGCCAATTGGTCGCCGCAGTCGCAACGCAGGCTGCCCATGATGTCGCCGGTCAGGCAACTGCTGTGCACGCGCACGAGGGTCGGCTCACCGTTGGTCAGGTCGCCCTTGGTGATGGCCAAATACGGCTCATGGTCTACCTTGGCTTCGTAAGCGTAGAGCGTGAAGTGGCCGTAGCGGGTCGGGAAGTCAATCGGCCCTGCCACGCGCTCCACCAGCCGCTCCGTCTTGCGGCGATACGCGATGAGATCGCTGATGGTGAGAATCTTGAGGCCGTGGTGCTCGGCGTACGGGATCAGACCGTCCATGCGGAGCATTTCGCCATCGTCGCCAATGATCTCCACGCCCACCGCCACCGGCGCGTAGCCCGCCAGCACGCACAGGTCCACGCTGGCTTCGGTGTGGCCACTGCGGCGCAGCACGCCACCCTCTTCGGCGCGGAGCGGAATCACGTGCCCCGGACGCATCAAGTGTTCGGAAGTGGCCTGCGGGTCGCAGAAGACGTTGACCGTCTTGGCGCGGTCACCGGCGCTCACGCCCGTCGTGGTGCCAAAGCGGGCGTCCACCGTCTCGGCCATGGCGGTACCGAGGCGGGCGGTGTTCTGCTTGGTCATCATCGGGATGCCCAGTTGCTGCAGGCGCTCCGGCGTGGTGCTGATGAAAGGCACCCCACGCCCGTGGGTGATCATGAAGTTCATGGCTTCGGGCGTGCAGTGCTCCCCGGCCATGATCAGGTCCCCTTCGTTTTCGCGGTCGGGGTCGTCCACCACGATGATCATCCGTCCCGCCCGGATCTCGGCCAAGGCTTCTTCCACGGTCGCGAAGACGGCAGTGGTACTCATATATTCGATTCTACGGTGGCGAGCCGGGGCCACGTCGGTCCTCCCCCGACTTTTGCCGCTCGTGGTTTGTCGGTATCGCGATACGAAACAAAGAGCAACGCCGGTTCGTTCGGGTTCAATAGAACCATGCTTTCTTTGGCCCTGGCCCTGCTCACCCAGACCGTATCCCCCAACCTCACCGAAGGTGTGCAGCGGCTCCCGCTCACGGGCACCCCGGGCACGGTGGCGTGCGTGGGTCCGGGTTCATTCCCGGTGGTGACAGCTCGAGTGGACGGAGGACGCCTGCCCCTGCTGGCAGCCAGCAACGCGGGCGGGGCGCGGGTGGCGATTTTTGCCCACGGCGGCTACCTGGGCTTGCCCGAAAACGGGGACACGCGGCGGCTCGTCCGCAACCTGGTGCAATGGATGGCCAGCGGCCGCCCGCAGGCCCGGCTGGTGTGCATCCGCCAGGATGCGGTGGCGGGTTTGGCCCAGTCCCTCGCCTTGCCGGTGGAAAAGCGTAACCAACTCGGCACCCTCGACCCTCGCCGCGACATCTTAGTGCTGGATGCCCACGCGGTCAGCGAAGGAGATGTCCCCGCCCTCAAGGCCTTCCTCAAGGCCGGAGGAGCCTGGCTCACTGCAAGCACCGGCTGGGGTTGGGAGCAAATCAACCGCAAGACGGTCATCCACATGCCCGCCCAGGCCGCGCTGGCTGAAGTCGGCCTCGCCATCGGGCCGAGCACCATCGACGCCGACCAGAACGGCATGGTGGTGATCCAGCCTTCGCTCCCCTTGCACGCCGCTTACCAGGCCTGGGACGAACTGAACGGTGACCAAGCCGGCCCGGCAAGTGTGGTGCTGCTAGACGGTCTGCGAAGTGTGCGGCCCGACCATCCGCTGGTCAAAGAACTCCGCCGCCGCGACCAAACCGCTCCTGCCCTCCGCATCGGCCCGGACGCCAAGCTCCCGGCTCGCCAGGGCCTCGACCGGGTGCGCGCGCACCTGCACAACGAGAGCTGGCGCGGCCTCCCTGCCGACCAGGTGCAGGCCCACCCCAGCGCGAGCCTGTACCCGGGCCAAGCCACCGGTACGGCTCCCGCTTCGGCGACCCGCACGTTGCAGGGCCAGGCGGGCTGGAACAGCACCGGGCTCTACGCCAACGCAGGCGTGCCCATCACGGTGCAGTTTGCCAGTGCCGCCGCCGCGCAGGGCTGGCGCATCCGCATCGGTAGCCACTCCGACCAGGTGTGGCACCACAATCCGTGGAGCCGGTTCCCCCAGATTGACGCCGAGTGGCCGGTGACCGGCGAGCGCACCACCGTGGCCAGCGCTTTTGGCGGCCTCATCTACTTGGTGCGCGACGAAGCCCCCACCAGTGCCGTGCGGGTCACCATTCGGGGCGCGCATGAGGCTCCGCACTTCAAGCGTGGCGTGACCACCGCCAACGAGTGGAAGCAGAATCGCGCCGCCCCCGGCCCCTGGGCCGAGATTGAAGGGGACCGCGTGATCGTCACGGTGCCAAGTTCTTCCGTTCGCAATTTGGAAAACCCCGAGGCCGTGGCCAAGCTGTGGGACGAAGTGGCCGACCACTGCGCCGACCTGGTGGGCTGGGCGCACCCCCGCGCCCGCAAGGAACGGTTCGTGGCGGACACCCAGATCAGCGCGGGCTATATGCACGCTGGCTACCCGATCATGACCCACCTGGACGTGGCCGACATGGTGGTGAGCGTGGCGGCTCTAATGAAGGATGGCAGTTGGGGCCACTATCACGAGATCGGCCACAACCACCAGGACGACATGTGGACGTTTGAGGGCACCGTCGAGGTCACGGTGAACCTGTTCACCCTCTACGTCTACGACAAATTGAACAAGGCCCGCCCGGCCGACCGCGCCTTTGATGACGCCAGCAACCTCAAGCGGTGGAAGGAGTTCAAAGCCAACAACCCGAGCCACGACAAGTGGAAGGGCGACGCCTTTTTGGCGCTGGTGATGTACACGCAGATGCAGAACGCCTTCGGGTGGGAGCCTTACAAGAAGGTGTTCCGCGAGTACGATGCGCTGCCGCAGAATGAGCGCCCCCGCAGCCAGCAGGATCGCCGCGACCAGTGGATGATCCGCATGAGCCGCGCCGTCGGGCGGAACCTGGGGCCGTTCTTCGAGGCGTGGCACATGCCCATCACGCCGGAAGCTAAGGCGCAGGTCGCCAACCTGCCCCGCTGGATGCCCAACGGCATGGACTAGCTGGGATCGGCTGGCACATTCACCTTCTCATCGCTTCCGTTCTGAAGATTCGACTTCTTGAGCGATGAGAGGGTGAATCCCAGCCAGATCAGGTTGCCAACGAGGACCAGTCCGAGAACGATTGCGAAGGCGACAAGTTGTTGCTCAGATTGGCGTAGCTGCGCCACTGCGGACAGACCCAAAGCAAAGAAAAGAAACACAACGGGGACCGCATTGAGCTTTCCGAGCCCCAACCCGACGTTGGCAGCGGCAATCGCAGTACATAGGAAGAGCAATGTCCGCACCATGAACTCTGTACTTGTAACCAGTTCCCACATTACAGCCCTCAATTCCTCTCTCAGTATCCACCCGTTTTCCGGGTGACATCACCCGCTTTTCGGGTGGATTTCAAAAATCGCTCCTCCAAAATGGACCCGGGCAGGTTGCCGCCCGCCCCCGCGCACCCCGGCCCCAACAGCGGTAATATCTGATGGGCCGAGACTCGGCCCGGAGCATCCGATGGCCAAGTACGTTTTTGTAACCGGTGGGGTTGTGAGTTCAATCGGCAAGGGCATCGCCAGCGCCAGTGTGGGACGGCTGCTCCGCCACCGAGGCTATCGCGTCGCGCCCGTCAAGCTGGACCCCTACATCAACGTGGACGCGGGCACCATGAACCCCTTCCAGCACGGGGAAGTCTTCGTCACCGAAGACGGCGCCGAAACCGACCTCGACCTCGGCCACTACGAGCGCTTCCTGGACGTCGAGTGCTCCACCCTCTCCAGCATCACCACCGGCAAGGTCTACCGCAACGTCATCGAAGCCGAGCGGCGCGGGGATTACCTCGGGGCCACCGTCCAGGTCATCCCGCACGTCACCAACGAAATCAAGCGCCTCATCCGCCAGGTGGCGGCCGATACCGGCGCCGACGTGGTGCTGGCCGAGATTGGCGGCACCGTGGGGGACATCGAATCGCTCCCCTTCATGGAGGCCATCCGCCAACTCCGCAAGGAAGAAGGCCGCGAAAACACCCTCTTCATGCACGTCACGCTGGTGCCGCAGGTGGGGCCGTGGGGCGAAATCAAGACAAAGCCCACCCAGCACAGCGTCAACACGCTCCGCCAGATCGGGATCGCCCCGGACGTGCTGATCTGCCGCACCGATGTGCCGATGCCGGACGACGTGCGCGAGAAAATTAGCAACTTCTGCGACGTGCCGATGGAAGCAGTGGTGGAAAGCCGCAACGCCCGCAGCATTTACGAAGTGCCCTTGATGTACGAAGATTCGGGCTTTGGGCACCTGGTCACCGAGCGACTGGGGCTGGAAGCCAAAGCCCCCGAAGACGCCGAGTGGCGCCAGATTGTGGACCGCATGATCCACCCCAAATCGGCCTGTACGGTGGCCATCGTGGGCAAATACACCGCCAATGGAGACGCCTACAAGAGCATCGCCGAGGCCCTGGTGCACGCGGGGGCCGAAAGCAGCACCGATGTCCAAATCCGCTGGATTGAGAGCGACCAGTTTGAGAACACCGCCGAGCCGGCGCAACTGCTGGCCGACGTGGACGGCGTGGTCATTGCCCCCGGGTTTGGCGGGCGCGGGATCGAGGGCAAGATCGCCGCCCTCAAGTTCGTGCGCGAGACCGGGATTCCCTTCCTGGGCATCTGCCTGGGCATGCAAATGGCCGTGATCGAATACGCGCGCAATGTGTGCGGCATCGAAGGGGCCACGAGTTCGGAATTCGACCCCTCCGCGAAGGAAGCGGTGGTGGACGTGATGCCGGACCAGGCCGCCGTGAGTGCCAAGGGCGGCACCATGCGGCTGGGGCAATACCCCTGCAACCTGGAAGCCAACACCCTGGCGCACAAGCTTTACGGTTCCACGCGCATTTCGGAGCGGCACCGCCACCGCTACGAGGTGAACAACAACTACCGCGAATTGCTGAAGGAGAAGGGTTTGACGATTAGCGGGGTCTCGCCGGATTACCGGCTGGTAGAGATGATCGAGCTGCCACAGCATCCGTTCTTCATTGCCACGCAGGCCCACCCCGAATTCAAGAGCCGCCCCAACCGGCCGCACCCCCTCTTTCTGGGATTGGTGCAGGCGGCGCAGGCGTACATGGCCCGGGCGACCTCGGCTTCGCTGGCGTAACCGCGGGCGATCTCGCTCGTTACACCTTGCAGTTGTTAAGATTTGGACAATTTTTGCCCGGAGCTTGACAAAGAGAGAGAGAGAGAGAATATAGCCCTCATGAACCTGAAGTGGACCGCTCTGGCCGCTATGGCCCTCTTGACTCCGTCCGCCTTTGCTCAGCAAGGATTTGGCTGGGTTGTGACGCGAGAGTATCAAGAGCAATGGCAACAGTGGCTTATAACTGATACTTGGCTGAACAATGCGGCAGAACCTCTGATGTTCTTTCAGCGGGTTAGCCCTACGCCTCCGCACTCAGGCACCAACGGAGTTACGGGTTCCCAATACACGCTGTGTCCATGGACCGCGCAGTTTCCATTTCCCTACGCCCAGTCATACAGCCATTCATGGCAGATTCCCGAGCAGGTAGAGCTTTTCAACGACGATACTGGAGAGAGCGGGCCGGCACCCGTTCCGTTGCACATCCAGCCCTACAGCAAGGTAATTGCGCAGGATCGCTTTTACAAGAAGTGGGGCTATGAAACTTGGTTCTACAAGGAAGGAAGAGGAACTCAAGTTGAAGGAAATCCGGTGCCGCCGACAGATCCGGGCCCTCACACGCGTGAGGTGTTGATCAAGGACCCATTCCAGATGCGCATCCAAATCGTTCCACTCCAGTAGGCATTTCCTTAGGTTCGCGGGTATAGAATAATGCATCTTAATCGTCTGGGCGCGAGACGTACAGCATCGCTACTTCTAGCTGTCCTAGTGCCACTTACGGCACTAGGACAGGCCGGGTCCGCAGTCAGGAAGTACATTGTAAGGCCGCATACGTGGAATAATGTTAGTGTTGCCGTAGCCCAAAGTGAGTTCAATGCTGACTCCGGCAAGCCAGAGTTCCTGCAACGCTGGCTGAAGCTCTCTATCCAAGATGACTCAGAAGTATTCATAAGCACCGCGGTTCACGGCATAGCCCGCATTAGGTTAACGACTGCAATACTTAGCCGCGCTGAGTGGGTCTATGATAAGGAGTCCTTGAGAGCGACAGTACCAGATGATATTGCCAATGCACTTGCAACTTCTGACTCAATCAGTGAGTCGATTCGGAAGAGCTTTGGACCTGGGTTGCCTGTTATTCTAGAAGCAGGGTTAGGGTTCACATTCAATGGCCAGACACATGAAGGGCATATGTCGCTCCCTACTAAGCCGAGACCGAATGACTCTCCATTACCGCTAAAGTTCACTCCATCCTCAGAGGACGAGTTAAAGTCGCGACTGCCTGGCAAACCAAGCTTTGGACCAGGATATGAGATTGTCCCCGACGTCTTCGACGGCACCTACGACAGCCTGGAGGAGTACGCAAAGATTGGAGAGTTTGTGGCCGATTTCGCGAAGAGAGAGAGGAAGAAGGCTGAGGAGACTGCGCGCGGCTTGCTTCCAACAATTATCGGGAGCTTGGGTCATGAGTTGTTGGCGATGGACTTGAACAACGCTGAATTCGATAAGTTACCGGACCACATCAAGGACCAATTAGAGAGTGCAATCGAGCTGCAGCCTCAAAAATACGGATACTCCTCACTTGAGCAGTTTCACCGTGAACGCGACGCAGGCTTGCGCTTGAAGCTAGCGCCCGATATACGTATTATGCTTCCTTTCAAGCTCGAGCCAAGCGGCGCGACGGCAACCTACGCCATTCCAATCAAGCTAACACCATAGTAGTATGTTGCTGCCACACCTTCGCTAGAGCCTGCAGCTATCGCGGGTCGCACATTTGGCTCGAGGCAGCAGTATTGTTATTCGAATGATCGTTTTCTACTTCTCATTGCTGGGGCTTGGCGAAGGTGGACGAGACCCGAGCAAAGGTGACTACGCCGAAGTAACTCCGCTAAGAGTCATACGTAAGTATAATTGGCAGGCTCTCTTCGAGAGGTTGGGGATGAAGATGCGCAAAATAGCTTTAAGTCTGATTCTGTGGGCAATGGTCATGCCGTCCGCGATGGCGCAGCAGCCCTACGGTTGGCAAGTTCACGTTCAGTATTCGAGCTTCTGGCAACTTTGGAAGCCGTTAATGCGCATTGACAATAATTCCAAGGATGTGCCCCGGGTTGTCAAAACCCCAAGGCCGACAATCCCCTTGCCCGGCTCCAATCAGGTCACAGGCTCCAAGTTTCAGGGATGCCCGTGGTCCAAAGAGTTCGAGCAACTGATGGACGAGCCCTACGCCATTGCTCTTCCCTCATTGGCCAAGGTGCTCCTTGTGGACTACGATTACGTTCTCATTGGGAATGCCCCGGATGAGATTGAAATCCCACCGCGAAGTCGCTTGGTCGTTGAGTACCGCTATTTCCAAACGAAAGGGTTTGAATCCTGGCATTGGGTGGAACCCCGGCCGGGCGATGAAGCCCGGGGTGTGAAGCCCGATCCTGCCAACCTCGGGCCGCACCGCCGCGAAATCAATCAGAAGTTCAATTGGCAGATGCGTTACAAGATTACGCCGCTCTAGGGCACACGTAGCCTACATCACTTCCGACGCCGGGTTCGCAAATCCGGCGTCTTGCGCCACAAACTCCGCATCCCCCGCCTTCGGCCGCACCCGCCGGTAGGTGCCGTTGCTCCGCAGCTCCCACGCCTGCCGGTTATCCTTAAAGCACGCATCCACCACCCCTTTCAGGTAGCTCACCTGCCCCCGCGAGCGCACCGGGGCCAGCACTTCAATCCGCCGGTCCAGGTTGCGGCGCATCAGGTCCGCGCTCCCCACAAAGCATTCCGGTTTGCCCCCGTTGCCAAAGTAATAGATCCGGCTGTGCTCCAGGTAGCGCCCAATCACGCTCACCACCCGGATGTTCTCACTCTGCTTCTTCACCCCCGGGCGCAGGCAGCAAATCCCCCGCACCACCAGGTCCACCTGCACGCCCGCCTGGCTGGCTTCATAAAGCGCCTGGATCACCTCGGGGTCCACCAGAGAATTGACCTTGAACGCCAAGTACCCCTTCCCCGTCTGCCGGCAGATCTCAATCTCCCGCTCAATCCGGTCCAGAATTCCGTCCCGCACGTCAATCGGGGCCACCAGGATGTGGCTAAAGCTCTGCGGGCGCGCGTACCCCGTCAGGTAGTTAAACAGCTGCAGCACGTCCTCGCCCACCTCGGGGTCAGACGTAAACAGCCCCAAATCGGTGTAAGTGCGGGCCGTGTTCGGGTTGAAGTTGCCCGTGCCGATGTAGGTGTAGGTGCGCAGGCCGTCCTTCTCTTTGCGCACCACCACGCACAGCTTGGCGTGGACTTTCATATCCCGGAACCCATAGGTGACGTGCACGCCCGCGCGTTCCAGCGCCCGCGACCACACCAGGTTGTTGCTCTCGTCAAATCGGGCCTTCAATTCGACCATCGCGGCCACTTGCTTGCCCCGGCTGCTGGCCTCCAGCAAGCTCTCAACGATCGGCGAGGCCGACCCCACCCGGTACAGCGTCTGCTTGATGCCCACCACCTTCGGGTCATTGGCCGCCGAGGCCACAAACGTCTCCACCGCGCGGAAGGAATCGTACGGCATGTGCAGTAGCACGTCTCGCTCGCGGATGGTGTCGAACAACGCCTCCGGGCTCCCTGTCCAGGTCGGGTTGTGGGGCGTGGCGGTGCGGTAGCGCAGGCGCGGCCGGTCGAGACCGGCAATCTCCCACAGGCCGTCCAGGCCAATCAATCCCTCTACGCGCAGCACATCGCGCGGGTCCAGTTGCAGCCCCCGGCGCAGCACTTTGATCCAGGCTTCGGGCATGCCTTCCTCGACTTCGAGCAGCACGGGGTCACCAAATCGGCGCTTTTGCAGGGTCTGCTCCACCATCGAGATGAGGTCACTGGCTTCCAGCTCTCGGATTTCGATGTCCGCGTCGCGGATGACCCGGAAGCGGTAGCTCGCCCGGATTTCCATGCCGGGGAACAGTGAATCCAGATGCTCGGCCAGCAGATCCTCCAGCCACACAAAGGTGCCCCGCAGGCCCGGCACCGGCACCAGGCGCGACACCCCGTTGGGCACCTTCACGCGGGCCAGGCGCTCGCCACTTTCGTCATTCAGCACCACCGCCAGGTTCAAACTGCGGTTGCTGAGGAACGGGAACGACGTGTTCGGCCACAGCACGAGCGGCGTGCAGAGCGGGAAGATTTCGCGCCGGAACCACTCCGCCAGCTTCTCCTGCACCGGTTCTTCCAGTTCGGTGGGGCGGCGCAGGCGGATGCGGCTTCGCTCCAGGCTGGCCCGGAATCCTTCCTCCCACAGCTTCGCTGCGCGGTCCCGCAGTGGCTTCACGGCATCCAAAATCGCTTGGACTTGCTCCTCCGGGTTCAAGCCGTCCGGCGTTTCCTCGTTCAGCCCTTGCTCAATCTGTTCGAAATAGCCCGAGACCCGGACCATAAAGAACTCGTCCAGGTTGCTTTCAAAAATGGCCAGATATTTCAGCCGCTCCAGCAACGGATGGCGGCGGTTTTCGGCCTCGGCCAGCACCCGCTCGTTGAACCGCAGCCAGCTCAGCTCACGATTGATGTAACCCGGATTTTGCCCGGCCGCCGTGGATTCAATCGTCGCCTCGCTCATTCTCGTCTTCCTTACGTCAGCACCGGGGTCAGGCGTCCCTCAAGCATCTCCGCGATGGCCCCTTCGCGCACGCCATAGGCGCTGACCTCCATCGTGGTCACCGAGAGCCGCTCCATTAGAGACCGGAACAGCACCGCGCCGGGCAGCAGGGTTTCGGCCCGCTTGGGCTTCACTTGGTAGCGCTGGCTTATCAGGCTGGTGGTCAGGCGGCTGGTGTCCCACACCAGGTGGTCCAGTTCGCGCCAGTGCAGTTCGCGCTGACCGTCCGGGTGCATCGCCCGCCACAGGCCGCGAGCCACCCCGCCGCAGCACAGCAGGCGCGGGGCAAAGGCGGGCAGGTCCGCCCGGTCAAAAGCTTGCTGGATGGTGCGCTCGAGGTCAGAGAGCTGCGCCGGAGTGGAGGGGATGGTGAGGTTCACCCGCGCCATCAGCGCCCCCGAGCCCAGCGGCAACGACCACTCGCGGCCCATGCCGGCCCCGTCGTATTCGGCCACCTGCAGGCTGCCACCACCGGCCTCGGCGAATACCGCCGGCATCACGGGGTCGGAATCCAGCAGCGCCCCTCGCAGGCCCAATTCGGCTTCGCGTCGGGGTGGAATGAGGTCTACCTGGATGCCCGTTTGCGCCTTGATCTGCGCCAATAAATCGTCGTGGTTGCGCGCCTTGCGCATGGCCTCGGTGCCAAAAACGTAAAGCCCATCCGCGCCCAGCCGCTTGGCTTCGCTTTGGAACCGAGTAAGCACCTGAATCACTTGCCGGATGGCGTCGGGGCTAATCTCGCCGCGCCGCTGCACCATTTCGCCCAGGCTCAGCCACTCGCTGTCGTTCACCAGGCGGCGGAAGCGCTTCTTGCTGGCCATGGCCACCAGCAGATGGATGGTGTTGCTCCCGATATCGGCTGTCGCCAAAATTTGCGCCATGGGTGCCTCCCAGTCTATCCGAGCGCCGGATAGACTCCGGGCCATGAGCCAAGCCCTTCAACTCGCGGTGCTGTGGGCCGCTGAGCTCCACGCCGACCAGTGGCGCGATGGCAACCCGCCCGTGCCCTACCTTTGCCACCCGCTGGAAGTCCTGCAGACCCTGCGGTACGCCAACGTAACTGACGAGGCCACCCTCATCGCGGCGGTGCTCCACGATATCGTGGAAGAGACCTCGGTCACCCTCGCGGACGTGCAAGCCCGCTTTGGCGACCGCGTGGCTGAACTGGTGGGCGAGGTTACGCGCGATGAACCAACGCCTGAAGAAACCGCTGGCATGGACGCCGAGGAGATCTACGTGCTGCGCACCGACCGGCTGATGGCGGAGATTGCCCGGATGTCGCCCAGCGCCCACGCCATCAAGCTCGCCGACCGACTGAGCAACCTCCGCGAGGCCAAGCGCACCCGACCCTTCCTCAAGTACGACCGGTACCTCAACCAAACCCGCCGGATGCTCGAGGTCATCCCGGAGAGTTCGCACCCTCGCCTGTGGCGTAAGCTGCACCGGAAGGTCTACGGCTAGGCACTCGTTGCAATGCAAATGGAATGCATTGCACTCCATTACCAGTTGTATCCCCCTCCCCGGATGGAGCACACTAGCGCCATGTCAAACCTGGCAAGACTGAGCCTGATCAGCATGGCGACGGTGGCCCTGGCGGCCTCCGGTTCGGCCATCACCTGGCGGCACGATGTGGGCGATACCGCGTACCGCAATTTTGCAAACCAAGTCCCGCACAACTCGGTGGGTCGCGTCCTTGCTACCTCTTGGTTCGGCAGTGGCACCTATCTGGGCCAAGGTAACGGGTTCCACTGGGTGCTCACGGCCGGTCACGTCACTTCCGGCACCACGATCCAAAATGTCCGCTTCGGTTCGCAGACGATTACGGCGGCCGGTAGCATCACCCACCCGGGCTACAACGCCAGTACGCTCGATTTTGACCTCGGCCTGGTGCGCCTAAACTCGGCCCCCACGGGCGTGGCCCCGGTGCGGTTCACCACCTTTAGTAGCCTCATCGGTCAGCGCGTCACCTTTGCCGGTTACGGCGGGAGCGGCCCGGGCAACAACACGGGCTTGATGTTTGACAACAACAATCGCGCCGCCGAAAACATCGTCGACTTCTCCTCCGGGAGTGGCGGTGGCAAGTTCTGGTTCACCGTCTTCACGAATCCAAACACGGGCACGGCCCTCCCGCTGGAAGGCTCGACCGCCGGTGGCGATAGTGGCGGCGGCATGTTCTGGCACGACGGCACGGCCTGGCGCCTCGCCGGTGTAACGTCGTGGGGGACGGATAACCTGTCCCGCTATGGCGACCAAGCGGCTTACGTCGCTCTGCACGAGCACACCGCTTGGCTGGAGCAGCAAACCGGGATCACGGCGGTGCCGGAACCGGCTTCGATGGTCGTCCTCGGTGCTGGCCTGCTCGCCCTAGCTCGCCGACGACGAAAGCCGCAAGCCTAAGTCTCGGCTTAGGGAGAAAAACCAAATCCCCCGGTGCCTCATGGGCTCCCGGGGGATTTTTCTTTATGCCACATGCTCGGGAAGTCGCTCAGACTTCGAAAACACTACGGCAATCAGCGAGCGCCTTCAAAGCGGGGAGTAACCGAGGTGGCTCTACGAGCCGTGCTTCTAACCAATGGTACTCAGACTCAGAAACAGCTATCGACGAGTAGTTCGAGTCGCCAGCTATATCCATTTCTCCATTTGTCTTTTCACTTTCGCGATCGGGCTTGCCCATAGTCGTCCTCTATTTTCATTCTACAGGACTGACCGAAGGTATCTACTCAGCTTTGGAGCAACCATAGAAAGTTGCGCCACCTGAAGTTACCGACCGCCCAAGCCGCTCAGCGTTACGCCCTCGATGAAGTAGCGCTGACTGAAGGCAAAGAGCGCCAACACCGGCGCCACCGACAACGTGGTGAACGCCATCAGCAAGCCCGGCTCGCCCGCCCGCTGCCCCTGGAACAGCTGCAACGCATACGCGATCGGCATGTTCTCCTGACTATTGATGTAAATCAGCGGCCCCATGAAGTTGTTCCACGCCCCCAAGAACGTCCAGATCGCCACCACGGTCAGCGCGGGCTTCACCTGGGGCAGCAGCACGCTCCAGAACGTCTTGAGATAGGTGCAGCCGTCAATCTTGGCGGCGTCTTCCAGTTCAAACGGAATCTGCTGGAAGAACGAACGCAGCAAGAACACGTTGAACGCCGAGGCAAAGAACGTCGGCACCCACAGCGGCAGCAGCGTGTCAATCCAGCCCAGTTGCCGGTAGATCAAGAATGTGGGCAGCAGGGTCACCGCGGCTGGCAGCATCATCGTGGCTAGCAAGACCTTAAAGAGCATCTCGCGCCCAGGGAACTTCAACCGGCTAAACCCATAGGCCACCACCGAGCACGACAGCACCGTGCCCAGCACGCTCAGCACCACCAGAATGAGCGTGTTCTTGAGATAAACGAGGCCGTTGTTGGCTTCCGGCGGCAAGAATTCCAGCGAATCGCGATAGTTCTCCCACCGCATGCCCGGCGTGCGCACCGGCTCGACTTCGGCCCGTGACACCACCTTCACTTCCCCCTTGCGCTCATTGGGCGTCAAGATGGAAACGCGGCGGCGGCCGTCCGGCAAGTCTTCCACCACCATGCCGGTGAGCTTCAAGTCTCCATCCGTTAGGGTCACCAGCGGGGCCTCGCTGGGCACCTGCTTCATCTGGTCCGGTGTCGCCTCAAAGGTGTAGCCGCTCACATACATGGGCCGCGTAATGCGGTAGAGATGTTTGCCGCCCGGGGCTCCGGCGTCGCGCACGGCCGTCACTGTCTTGCCTTGATACTGGCCCTCGAACACGGGGTTCTTGGGGTCCATGTAGGGCACGGTTTGCGTGCGCAGCGGAATCCACACCAACCCCTCCGTCGAGGCGATATCTCGGTCTTCCTTGACGCTGGTGACCAAGAGCCAAGCCAGCGGCAACATAAACACCACCGCCCCCACAAACAGCACCACTTGCGTAAGGAATCGGCGCGCCCGGTCGTGGCTTTCGGCGCTTCGCGCCACCCAGCCCATCACGGCGGTCGTGCCCAGGGTCACCGCGATGATAAAGCCCAAGGTTGGCGCCGTGAGCGTCATCCACCCGGTCAACCACCGGAACGGGTGCTTGAACACCATGATCCACGCCACGCAAAGGGCACCCACGCCCAGGCTGACCAACGCACTCATCCCGCGCCGACGTCGCTCTTCCGGCGTGATGCCCGTGAAGGCCCCGGTTCCGTGGCTCGCCGCCGCCACCGCGCAAATGAGTACCACCCAGCCCAGCGGGTGCATATCGGGCCAGGCCAAGGGCAGAGCCACGCCCTTGCCGCCGCCCGTGAAGACGTGAGCCAGGGCAAACAAGCCAATAGCCGAGAGCCCGGTGAGGGCCGCGCGCCGTAGCGGCCAGGCCGCCCGGGATTCGCGCCCCGCCGAGATCGCGCGCACCAGGTGGTAGATCCCCATGGCCAGCACGACCCAGCCAATCCAGTGAGCCAGGCTGCCAATGACGAACAAGAGTTCCTTCGGCATCAGTCGGCCACCTCGTTGTACACGAACTTCTTACTGAGCCGCAGCTGAGCCAAAGTCAAAACCAGAATCACCAAGAACACCAACCACGCCAGCGCCGAGGCGAACCCCATCTTAAAGTAGTTGAACCCGTTGACGAACAAGTGCAGCACCGGCGTGAGGAGCGAGTCGCTCGGCCCCGCCGAGCCCGTGGTGCCCCGGAACACGTACACCCGGTCAAACTCCTGCATCGCCCCAATCACGCCCATCACCGAGTTAAAGAGCAAAATCGGGGAAAGCATCGGCAAGGTGATGCCAAAGAACTGCCGGTTGGGCGAGGCGCCGTCGATGCTGGCCGCTTCGTAAAGCGTCGGGGAGATCCCCTTGAGGCCCGCGAGCCACAAAATCATGCCGCCCCCGGCTCCCCACAAGCCCATCACAATCAGGCCGGGCTTGCTCCATTCGGCCACCGTTAACCACCCGGGCGGGTTTACGCCTAGCCATGGTTGCAGGGTGTTACTCCACGCAAAGTTGATCAAGCCCTTGGCGGCGTCGGGGTTCATGATCCACCCCCACAGCGTGGCCGTGGCAATCACGGGCAGGATCGACGGCAGGTAATAAATCGCCCGGTAGGTGCGGATGCCCATCGAGGCCCGGTTCAGCAAGAGGGCAATGGCAAGCCCGGTCAGCAAGCCCAGAGGCACGCCAATCCCGGCGAGATAGAGCACGTTCCCGAACGCCTTCAGCACGTTGTCGCGCTCTTCCCCCACCAGCAGTCGGTAGTTATCCAGCCCTACCCAGCGGGCCTCACTCAGGACGTTGTATTGCGTAAACGAGAACACCAACGAGGCCAACATCGGGCCGAGCGTGAAGATGAGGAACCCAATCAGCCAGGGGGAAATTAGGATGTATCCCCACGCTGTTTCATAGCGCCCCATGCGCCCCATCGGCATGCGCCGGATGCGGGCGTAGCCCAGGCCCGCGCCCACCAAAAGCAGACCAAGGCCAAAGAACATCGGCAGTTTCAGGTCCGCCGTGGGCAGGGAATCGTACCGGTAATGCGCGTCGAGTTCTCGCTGTACCACGCGCTGGCCATCTTGGAGCGCCTCGGCGGGAGTCTTCTCCTTGCGGCTGGCAAACTCAATCGCACGGACGTGCTCGTCCCACAGGATCTGCCCCACAAAGGTCGGCGGGCGCACCCGGCCGAACTCGGACATATCCACGTGCATCTTGAGCGCGGCGGCAAATGCAGGCACCGCCGGTTTGAACTCGGCGTAGCTCTGGACATTGGTTTCGCGGTGCGCCTTGATGCGCGGGATGAAGTCGCGGCCCCGGGAGATATCCCAGTTCCGTTGCGCCCGGGTTTCCAGCATTCGCCCTTCTAGGCTGCAACTGAATTTGATAAACGCCCACGCGCCTTCGGCGTTCTTGGCCCCGGCCGGAATGGCGTAGCTGAAGCCCCCGATCCAAGTGATGAACGTGTCCTTTTCGTCGGCAAACCGGCCCCGCTTGTAGAACCGGTCATCCGGCACCGGCGGCGGCGCCACCCCAAAATCGAGGTCGGGGGCGTACCGGCTCATGTTGTTGAGAATCCAGTCCCCGTCCACCTTCATCACCACTTTGCCGAGGTTAAAGGGGTCGTTTTCGGCCCCCACAAACCCCGAGGTAAAGCGGTTGGCGTTGTCATAGCCGCCCAGCAGTTCGTAACCCTTGACCATAAAGTCCAGGGCCTCCACGGCTTCCGGCGAGTTCAAAGTACAGGTCCGCCCGTCGGGGCTCATGAACTGCGCGTTGTTCTGGAAGGCAAAGAGATAGAGCCACGTGTTGCCAAAGTTCGGCACCCAACCGGCGCGCTTCAGCGTGCCGTCCGGGTTTTTCTCGGTCAGCACCTTGCTGTAGGCCAGCACCTCGCTCCAGGTGCGGGGCGGCCGGTCGGGGTCCAGCCCGGCGGCGCGAAGATCGGCGGCCTTCTCCCGGAAAACCGCCTTGTTGTAATACATGATGCGGTCATCCGCCTCGGTGGGGATGCCGTAAATCTTGCCCTCGTACTGAGCTTCTTCCCAGGCGGCCGGGTAGTACTGATCGGGGGTCGGCGTGAGCGGGTCTTTGCCTCGGTCGCGCTCGATGAGGTCGTCCAGGGGCATGAAGGCGCCTCGGCTGGCCCAGTCGCTCAGCGTAAATCGGTCTTGGCGGATGATGTCGGGCGGCACCCCGCCCACAATGCTGGTGAGCAGCTTTTGGGGGTTCATCTCGCCCGCTCCCATGCTCAGGAGCTTCACTTGGTACTGCGGATTCCGGCGCTCGAACTCGCGCACCACTGCATCAACGCCCTTGCTATCCGGGCCGGGGGCCAAGCCCCACACCACGATCGGCGTGCGTTCGGTGGCCATCGTCAAGGAGGCCAGCATGGCCAATCCGAGGCCCCAGAGCGCGCGCGCAAATCGCATAGATGTGAATACCTGTGGGAGAAAACGAACGGACTCCTCCGCAAAGGAAAGAGTCCGTTCGGTGTCGGTACAGTTTACTGGCCTTGGCCAGCGCCCTGCTGTTGTTCGTATTGAGCTCGGGCGGCGGCTTCGCCCCCCGGCGCACCCTGGCCTTGCATGTACGAGTTGCCCAGTTGCTTCTGGACTTCGGTCTGCTTTTCGGCCAGTTCCTTTTCTTGCGGTGTCATTTGGCCACTGCCACCTGACATGAACCACACGCCACCAATGACGCCGAGGCCCACTACGATGAGAACGGGAATGGCCCAACCGGGAAGTTCAGCTTTCATGACTTACTCGCCCGGGAGTCGGCAAACGCCGTCGGCCGGGTTCCAGCCCGCGTCCAGACAGGAGATGCCCTGGTCCCAAATGCTGCCGGCGGGGGTGCCCACCCACCAGGCGGCCTTTTCTTCGTAGCCTTCCAGCTTGGTGCCGTGGCGGACGCCGTCGCTGGAGTTGCCGTTCATCTTGATGAACTTCACGTGGCCGTCGGCGTAAGCGTAGATCGCGCCTTCGCCGTACTTGTTGGCGATTTCACCATAGGCCGAGCGCGGGTCCGTGGTCGGCAGGTCGTCGCGGCGGGTGTTGTAAGCCACCGTACCGACCCACCAGTCCAGGCTGGCCCACGGGTCCGGCTGCGTGTTCAGCGCCTGGCGCTTTTCAACCAGGGTCACCGTCGCGGCGACTTCCGGCGGCGAGGTTTGGCTGATGGAGCCGCGCCAGGAGGTACCCCAACCGAGGGTCGGGTTGATCTGCGGGCTTTGGAACACGTTGCTGGCCACGGCGTAGCCGATGCGCAGCTGGCCGAACGGCGTGTTGAACTTCGGTCGCTGGTCCTGCGTGGACACGAAGATCTGATAGTTCTTCATGTACGGCTGGATGATCTTGTCGAAGGACATGGATTGCGTGGGGTCCGGACCACCTTGGGCGGGGCCGAAGCCTTGGCGAACCTTGGGCGCGAACATGTCATCGTAGTCGGCCGAGTACATGATCTGGGCCAAGTTCATCTGCTTCATGTTCGAGACCGCTTGGGTCTTCTTGGCGGCTTCCTTCGCCTTGGCGAAGACCGGGAAGAGAATGGCGGCCAGGATCGCGATAATCGCGATCACGACGAGGAGTTCAATGAGCGTAAAGCCCATCTTTCGGTTTTGAGTCATTTGGATCACCTTGAATGAGAGCGGTTGCGAAACTCGCAGACGCATGGATAAATCACGGGAGCGACACCTCACCAGTGCGTGCCCGATGGACATGGCTTCGGATCTGACGAGATTCGGCAGTATCGTCCGCAAGGACGGCGAGGCTGAGCGGCGGCATCTTGATGGAGAGCGATTGCTCTTCGATGCTCACCACTCGGTTAGAAAGCAGATCAATTTGGGTGCCCTTGGCCCCCGGTGCGCCAAACGCCACGTTGCGTTCCACGTTGGAGCGATTGACGACAACAAAGACTTGTTCGTTCTCATGAGCGCGACGGAAGACCAGGGTGCGGTCCGCGTCGTTGGCTTCAATTAAGCTCGGATCGCCGCTCTGTAGCGCGGGGGACAAACGACGCAGAGTCGCGAGGGCTCGGTACTCCTGCAGGAACGGGTTTTCGTTGGTGGCCGCACTCCACACCATGCCGCGACGGTTGTCTGGGTCGCGCCCGCCTTCCATTCCGATCTCTTCGCCGTAATAGATGCTCGGCGCGCCGACCCAGGTGAACTGGAGCCCCGCCCCCAGGAGCGCGAGCTTGGCGTCACCTTCGCAGAGCGTGACGAAACGCGGAGTGTCGTGGCTGCTCAGCAAGTTGAGCATGTTGCGCGACACCGCCGGGCCATAGCCGAAGTGCACCCGCATCAGGCTGCCCCAAAACTCCGTAGAGGTCGTGCGGCCGTTAGCCACATACTGCACCACGGCATCGCGGAACGGGTAGTTCATCGCCGAATCCCACTGGTCGCCGCCCAGCCACGGGCTGGCATCGGTCCACACTTCCCCCAGAATCCAGCGGTCCTCGTCCTGAGTCTTGACGACCTTGCGGAAGGCACGCCAGAAATCCATTTCGACTTCATTCGCGACATCGAGGCGCCAGCCAGCGATGTCGGCCTTGACCTGCCAATCGCGCACCACTTGCAGCATGTAATCACGAGCGGCGGGGTGCTTTAGGTTCACCTTGGGCATGGAGCGGAAGCCCGCCCAAGCCTCGTAATTCGGGTTCTCCTCGACGCGGATCGGCCAGGACTTGACGAAGTACCAATCCTTGTAAGCCGAAGCCGGGCCATTCTGGCGGAGGTCAGCGAACGCCTTAAAATCTGTGCTGGTGTGGTTGAACACGCCATCCAATACCGTGCGAATGCCTTGGTTGCGCAGGCTGTGCGTCAGGTCAATCAGTTCTTGGTTGGTGCCGTAGCGCGGGGCCACCAGCGCGTAGTCCGTCGTCTCGTAGCCGTGGTTACTCGGCCCGTCGAAGATCGGGTTGAGGTAGATCGCGTTGACACCCAGCTTCACCAAATGGTCACTGCGGTCGGCGATGCCCTTGAGGTCGCCGCCGTGGAACGACCAGTAGGTCGGCGGGGCATCCCAGGCGAGACTGTTTTCCGGGTCGTTCTTGGCGTTGCCGTTCTCAAAACGGTCGGGGAAAATTTGGTAGAAAACGCTCTGTTCCACCCATTTCGGCGGCGTGAGTGACATGAGGTTCTTGGGGGCCACAAACGGACCGTTCGCGGACTGGTAAGCATCCCGCTCCGCCCCGTCGGCAATCGCAAAGCTGTACTTGAGGTCGGCGCTCCGGTTCCACGGCGTGCTCCCCACCCAATAATCGTAAAGATCGTCGCGGCTGGCAAAGCTCATGCGGGCTTCGGGCTTCCCTTCGACCCTCAGGTAGACCACCTCGACATCCTGGCGACGCGTGCGCACTGTGAGATTCGCGCGCCCATCCGCCACGCTGAGGTACGGCAGCTTGGGCTCGTGCCGCACCGCCGAGAGCGTGATGGTGCCATCGTTGATGTCCGCCGGCACCTCGTACCCCTTGGGGAACACAAACAACAGCGAATTGATGTTGCCGTTGCCGTCGTCTTGGCTACGCACCTTGGGGTCAATCACCCAATCGCGCCCATCGAGGACAAACTTATATTCGTGCCGCCCCGGGGCCACCGGGATAGTGACCCGCCAAGTGCGGCCATCCGCCGTCTTCAGCGGCGTGGCGCTGGCGTTCCAACCATTGAAAGTGCCGGCCACGGTGACGCTTGTCACGGCGCGTTCCGCCACGAATTCGAACGTGTGGTTCACCTGGTCCATCGCCAGGAGCAGGAAGCTGGAAATCATGCCAACCCTCCCTGATTGAAACGGCTGGAACCACGCACCCGCAATGTGCACGGCACAATCTCGCGGACCGGCTCTTTCAACGGCGATTCATCCAACAAGTTCAGCAAGCAAGTTACTGCCTTCTGCACCAAACGATCGAGGTTAAGGCTCACCGAGCTCAGGCCCGGAGTCGTCAGATCGCACAGCCGCGAGTCGTTGAACGAGACAATCCCGACATCCTGCGGGCAGCGGAGGCCGGCCCGGTGGACGGCATTGATGACTCCCATTGCCATAAAGTCGTCCAGCACCACAAAGGCGTCCGGTCGGTGCTCGGCAAGGGCCATAGCGGCGGCGCAACGGGCATTTTCCGCCCCGAAGTCGGCGTGGAAAACCATCGGCGCGCATTCATGCGCCCGCATCACGCGGCGGTAGCCTTCTTCGCGGTCGTCGCTCACCGTCACGCCTTGGCGGCCGGCAATCAGCGCTACGCGCTGGTAGCCCATATCCACCAGGTGTTGGGTGGCAATTTGCGCGGCGTAAATATTGTCGTTATCCACCGACCACACCGGCTGCCCACCCGGGTTGCCAATAAGAACGAATGGAAACTGGTCTTCTTGCAACAGGTGGAGGCGGCGGTCGTTCAGCTCGCTTTCCACCAGGATCATCCCGTCTACCCGCCGCGAGCGCAACAGCTCGTCGTAAACGTCCACTTGGTCTTGGTGGTCGCTAATGACCTCGAGGGTGAGGCGGAACTCGGTATCCGTCAGGGCGTCCGCAATGTCGGCCACCAGGGCCGTGAAGAAGGGATCGTCCGCCAGGCCGCCGCTAGGGCGCTGCACGGCCAGCCCAATCAGGCCAGCGCGCTTCTTGCGCAGTGACCGGGCGCGAGCATCGGGGCGATAGTTGTGGCTCTCAATCGCGTTGATCACGCGATCGCGCATCGTCGTTTCCACGCGCTCATCTCCCGCCAGCACACGGCTAACCGTGGCTTGCGAGACGTTTGCTGCCTTAGCAATATCGAGTTGCGTGACCCTCATCTGCGAGTGCCTCATCCGGCTTCCGTGCCAGAATTCGTATTCCCATGATATTCCGAGGAATCTCGGAATTGCAAGAATATTTTTTGAGTTATCCCCGGCAAGTGTTCTAGGTTTAGCGCGGGAGGTTAATCGGACCCGTTGAGAATACGATGAACTCAGAACCCGTCAGCTTCACCCGATGCTCGTGCAATTTGAACTCAACGCCGTTCACTTTCACCTTCACGCGGCGGGCAAACCACAGGGTCGGCGTCACGCTTTCCCATCCGGATTCCGATTCTCGTATCGTGACCTCCGCGTGCTTGCCCGTTCCGTGGAATGAATACTCCACGCGGGTGGTCGCCCCAGATTGGTACGCCTCGGTCTCGGCATCATCGGCTTCATAAACGCCTTCTTGCGACCATTCCCCGGCCGGGTTGGCCACCAAGAAGCAAGGCGCAGCGAGGTCAACCACCGGTGTACGCGGAGCCTCGGCCTGAACCGGCACCACGTGCCCGCCCCGGACAAAGACCGGCGTATGCGAACGCGGGCAAGCCAGCTTCACCTCTCCACCGCCGTACCATTCGCCGTCCGCTAGGTTCCACCATTGGGCATCCGGGAGGTCAATCGAGCGCTTCTTGGCTCCTTCCGTCAGCACCGGCGCCTGCAGCAAGCTGGCCCCCACAAAGAAGGCGTCACTGGCCTCGAGATACTTCTCCTCATCGAACTCCGCCATCACCGGGCGCAGAATCGGCTCACCCAGCCGCTCCTGCCGCACAAAGCACTGGTACAGGTACGGCAAGAACTGGTAGCGCAGGCGAATGAAGTGCGCAATGACTTCATTGGCGCGGCCAAATCGCCACGGCTCTTCGTCCGGCGCACTCTCGTTGCTGTGGTTGCGGAAGAACGGGAACAGGAAGTTCGCCTGCATCCACCGGGTCATCAGTTCGGGCGTGGAATCACCTCCGAAGCCCCCAATGTCCGGGCCGGTAAACGGCATCCCGCTGAGGCTCAAGCCAAGCGACGTGGGGATACTTTGGCGGAGGTAGTACCAGTTGCTGAGGTTATCCCCGGTCCAGATCGCTCCGTACCGGCTGGAGCCCACAAACCCGCTGCGGCTCAGCAGGAACGGACGCACCCCCGGCTTTGCCTGCCGGAACGCCTCCACCGTTGCCATCTGCATGCCCAGGGCGTACTGGTTGCGGTGCCGGGCATGCGCTTCGGTGCCCTGCCTAAACCGCATCCCCGCCGGATCCACCGGGCCGGTGCTGGGGTCGTTCATGTCCACCCAAGCGGCCGCAAATCCACGCTCAAAGAAGGCCCGGGCGTGCTTGGTCCACCATTCCCGCCCCGCTTGCATGGTGAAGTCAGGAAACACCGTCTCGCCGGGCCACACCAGTCCCACGTAGGGTTCACCGATGGGGTTCTGGCACCACACATCCGCCTTAGTGCCATGGTCGAAGATGCTGTAGCCCGCTTCCTTCTTCACGCCGGGGTCCAGGATCGGCACAATGCGTTGCCCGCTCTCTAGGAGCTTGGCGGCCACCGGGGCCACCCCGTTCGGGAACTGCTTGTCGTCCACCGTGAAGATGCGATAGCCCTCCATGTAGTCCAGGTCCAGCCACAGCCCGCTGCACGGGATCCCTTCTTTGGCAAACCTGCGGCTCAGCTTCTCCAGGTCCTTTTCGCCGCCGTAACCCCAACGGCTTTGGTGGTAGCCCAGCGCCCACATGGGCGGGCGCGGCGTCACGCCGACGAGCTTTTGCAACTTCGCCGTGAGGGCATTGAGATCTGTATCCACCAGCACCCATAGGTTCGGCGGGCCGCATTCGGCCCCCAGTAACAGGTTCGGGTACGTCTCCTGCCACGCCACAAAAACGCGGGTACGGTCGTGCCCCGGAGTCTCCATATAGGTCACGCCCGGGTTGTGGATGAGGAACCCAACGTAGCCCCGCTCGGTGCGTACGATGAGGTACGGCGTGGTGAAGTAAGGCGGGTCGACCGGGTTTGAACCCCACTGCGCCCAGTGGAAGTCGCTCCACACGTCGGTGTTCCAATACTTGGTCCGCAGGCCACTCAGTTCAATGCGATCCAGCCACTTTTCGCCCATGCCGTAGTAGCGGGCTTCCGAGGACACGACGAACTGAAACATGTGGGCTTCCTCGCTCACGCCGAGGGCCATGCCCGGGGCAGATTCGAGCCAGGTTTCACCATCCGGACCCACGATCACAAAGCGATCCTCTTGCCATCTCACACAGCCTTCGCCCGCCTCGCCTGGGTTTAGACTGAGCAAGTTCGGGTCGGTGCCCCATCGCGCCTCGTCCGGGCTGACAATCTGGCTGAGACCCCGCTCGTAGGACCGGATTTCGAGGCAGAAGGAGCCCCCATGTGCTTTGGCCCATTGGCCGTCGTATTTCGCCCAGCTGAAGTTCGCGGGGTGCGGAAACTTGGTGAAGAACATGGATTCAGCGGAAGATATCCGAACCAATCCGGCCGGCCGGGGGACCGCATCAATTACCGGGTTTGCCGTTGCTCGTACTTTTACCGGTCCCAGAACAGCTTTTCTTGTGCTAACATGCCTTTACGGATACGTGAAAACGTATTCTCAACTCGGGCTCGTCCGCTCAACGGACCAGCTTCTAGGTTCAACGGAGAATGAATAAACTCGCGATTACCCTTCTCGCCCTGGGCGCAATTGCAGCAAATGCGGCCGCGGTTGTAGTGGATGGTACGGCCGAAGCTGCTTACGGCTCGGCTCTGTTCACGCAGCAGAACACCACCCAATTCGGCAACAACAACGACAACTCGTTCAACACCGCCAACGGCTCGGAAATCGACCAAGCCTTCGGCCTGAACGATGGAACCAACTTCGCCTTCACTGTCGCTGGCAACCTCGAATCGAACTTCAATAAGTTCGTCGTGTTCATCGACAGCAAGGCTGGTGGATTCAACACCATTAGCAACTCCAACGCGTCGAGTGACGACTTCGGCTGGCTCAACGGCAACGCCGCAGGCCTGACGTTCGACACCGGCTTTGATGCCGACTACGCCATCTGGATTCGCCACGACGGCACCAACTCCTTTATGACCTTCGCCGAACTCGGTGCGGGCGGCGACCTTGAAACGGGTGGCTTTGCGACCGGTTCGCTCTTCACGGGCGCCCTGACCAGCATGCGCCTCAACAACAGCAACGTGGGCGGCGTCGTGGGTGGCTCGGGTAACCAGTCCTCTCCGGACGGTAGCGGCGTGACCACGGGTTGGGAGTTCCAAATGGCGCTCTCCACCATCGGTGCGACGGCGGGTAGCAACATCAAGGTGGCCGGCTTCGTCAACAGCGGCGGCAACTTCATGAGCAACCAAGTGATCGGCGGTCTCCCGCTGGGCACCGGTAACCTCGCCACCACGGGCAACGTGAACTTCAACCAGTTCGCGGGCGACCAATTCGTCACCGTGCAAGGCGTGCCGGAGCCGGGCAGCATGATCGCGCTGGGTGCGGGCCTCCTCGCCCTCGCTCGCCGACGCCGCAGCAAGTAACTTCCTACTCGGAACCCCGAGTCTGAAATCCACGTGATTCGGGGTTCTGGCATCCGCCAGGACCCCGATTGCGTCTTACCTACCGCACTCCTCCCATGAAAAAGGCACTCTTCGTCCTCGTCGGCATGCTACTGGCCTCGTTGGTCGTGGCCCAGGATTACTTCCAGGGCAACATATCAAGTCGTTCTGGCGCCTTCCGGTACTTCCCGGTGGACATCGAAGATCCGGAGAGTGTTCTCACCGTCACCATGGACGAATATGGCCAAGGCGATGCAGATCTCTATGTTCGGTACAACGCCCAGCCAACTTTGACTCAGTGGGATGTGCGACCGTTCTTACGGCGGGGTGATGAAGTGGTCGTCCTCAACGACTCGACAACCCCAAAACTGAGAACCGGACGTTACTGGATTGGAGTCGCGGGCAAGAAAGATTTCTCCGTGATTCTCACCATCCAGAGCGAACGCAAGGCCAGTGCCCGCCCAGGGATGGGCAGCATCCCCTATAGCGGCGGCACCACCTTCCGCGTATGGGCGCCCAACGCCCAGCGCGTCCACGTGGCGGGCTCGTTCAACAGCTGGAATGGCAACGCCGCCGAATTGGTGAGCGAAGGCAACGGCCACTGGTCGCTGGACGTGCGGAATGCCACGCCCGGGCAGGAATACAAGTACGTCATCCGCAACGGCAACCAGACCCTGTGGCAGAACGACCCGCGTGCCAAGTGGCTGACCAACTCGGTGGGCAACAGCAAGATTCACAACCCCGCCTTTAACTGGCAGAACACCATCACCATGCCCGGCTGGAGCGACATTGTGATCTACCAAATGCATATCGGCACGTTCAACGATGTGCCCGGTGGCCGCCCTGGCACCTTCGATTCCGCCATCAGCCGGCTGAATTCCCTCCAAGACCTCGGCGTCAACGCCATCAAGATTCTGCCACCGCACGAGTTCCCGGGCGACTTCTCCTGGGGTTACAACCCCTCCTATCCCTTCAGTGTCGAGGAAGCCTACGGCGGCCCCGACGCCCTCAAGCGCTTTGTGGATGCCGCCGCCGCCCGGGGCATGGTGGTGCTCATTGACTTGGTGCACAACCACTGGGGCCCGGGCGACATGAACCTCTGGCGGTTCGATGGCTGGAGCCAAGGTAACTGGGGTGGCATCTACTTTTACAACGACACCCGCGCCATCACGGCCTGGGGCGACACCCGCCCCGACTACGGCCGCCCGGAAGTGCGCCAGTACATCCGCGATAACGTGCTGCAGTGGCTGGAAGAGTTCCGTATCTCCGGCGTGCGCTGGGATAGTGCGCTCAGCACCCGCACCACGAACTGGGGCGACAACGGCGACGGCTGGAGCCTGATGCAGTGGATCAACAACGAGGTCAATGCCCGCCAGCCCTGGAAGCTGATGGTGGCCGAAGACCTCCAAAACAATCCGTGGGTGACCAAAGCCACCGGCACCGGCGGGGCCGGCTTCGACTCGCAATGGAGCCCGGGATTTGTCCACCCTCTGCGCCCCCTCATGACCACCCCTAGTGATAGCGGGCGTAACATGAACGACCTCGTGGGCGCCGTTACGGGCAATTACAACGGCAATCCGTTTGAGCGGGTGATTTATACCGAATCCCACGATGAGGTGGCCAACGGCCGCAGCCGCGTCCCGCAAGAAATTGATCCGGGCAACCCGGGCAGCTACTGGGCACGCAAGCGATCCACCCTCGGGGCCGTCACCACGCTCACCGCACCCGGCATCCCCATGCTCTTCCAGGGCCAAGAACTCTTGGAAGACGAATACTTCCGCGATACCGACCCGATCGACTGGAATAAGGCCAACACTTACGCCGGCATCCGCCTGATGTACAAGGATTTGGTGGCGCTACGCCGCAATTTGGGTGGCAAAACTGCGGGCCTGGGCGGCCCGCATATCAATGTTTTCCACGTGAATCACGGGGCCAAAGTGGCGGCTTATCACCGGTGGAAGAATGGCGGCGTGGGCGACGACGTGATCGTCATCATGAATTGGTCCAATACTCCGTTCAACCAGTACCAAATTGGTCTCCCGCACGGAGGAAACTGGAAGGTAGCGTTCAACAGCGACTGGAACGGCTATAGCAGCGATTTCGGGAATACCTTTTCTCCAGATATCGTCGCCAGCTCCTCGCCCCGGGACGGTTTGGCCTATAGCGGTGGGTTCAACCTAGGTCCGTATTCGGCATTAGTCATTGTGCGACCCTAGAAAAGGCGTATCCTTGCAATCTTATGTCCGGGGACGCAGCCAGTTTTGATGCTTTTCGTCGGCGCCTGATCACGTCCTCGCGTCCGGTGGGTGGTCCCGCGCGCCAAGCGTGGTTCCAACAGTTTATGGCGTTTGTTCGTGCCAACTTCGGGGGTGCGGATATGCGCATCACCAAGCCGGGAGTGGCCGAGCGCATGTTCGGGGCGGAAATCGCCTTTCCTTTCGAAGCTCGTGCCATCTTGGTCGAGCAAATCACCGCCGCGGGTGGCAAGTGGTCCGAATCCGTGACCAACGAAGTCAAGGCCGTCGAAACCTTTGTCTACGCTGACCGCCTGGACGCGGTGTGCGAGTTCGCTCTCGAAACCGAAGAGGGCTACGTGACGGGGCGGATCAAGTTCCGCAACGCGCCGTTCTCGCCTGAAGCCGACCAGGATCGAGGCGATGAGCGCGAAGAGCGCGAACCGCGACCGAAGCCCGAAGCCCGTGAAGGCGAAGGCGAAGGCGAGGGCCGCGAAGATCGGGGTGACCGAGGCGATCGGGGCGACCGAGGTGGCTACGGCGACCGACCGCGACGCGATTACGGTGACCGTGGTGGTGACCGTGGCCGTGGTGGCTACGGCGACCGTCCGCCGCGCCGAGACTTTGGTGACCGCGACCGAGGTGGCTACGGCGATCGTCCGCGACGCGACTTTGGTGACCGAGGTGGCTACGGCGACCGACCGCAACGCAGCTACGGTGATCGACCGAGCCGACCGTACGGCGACCGACCGCCGCGCCGCGACTTCAATGACCGTGGCGGCGACCGGGGTGGCTTTGGTGGCCCGCGACGCGACTTCGGTGACCGAGGTGGAGACCGCGGTGGCTATGGTGATCGACCGCGCCGAGATTTTGGTGACCGTGGTGGCGACCGGGGCGGCTTCGGCGGCCCGCGCCGCGACTTTGGTGATCGAGGCGGCGACCGTGGTGGAGATCGCGGTGGCTACGGCGACCGACCGCGCCGCGATTTCGGAGACCGTGGTGGCGACCGAGGCGGCTTTGGTGACCGCCCGCGACGCGACTTCAATGACCGAGGCGGAGACCGCGGTGGGGATCGTGGCGGAGACCGACCGGGTGGCGATCGCCCGGGCAACGACCGACCGTTCTTCGACCGACGCCCCGGTGGGGGACGCCCGCCGTTCAAGGGTGGACGCCCAGGTGGTTCCGGCCGCCCGCCGTTCAAGAAGCGGTTCCGGGATAACGACTAACTCTTCCGGTACGTCGAGGCGTCCATCTCGCGTACCTCAACCGTGACGCCCACCCGGGCGTCGGGCCAAAGCGACCTCATGCATTCGTGCATGAGGTCGCCCATTTTTTGCCTGAGCTCAAGGGGGCGACCACTCAGCACCGCCACCTCGAGGTGCGCGAACTCGCCCGGATGCCCAGCACCGGTGATATAAGTTTCGACCACGGTCAGGGCCGCCTTCACGGCCTCCGGGCGCACCGTCTCCACCTCACTGAATTGCAGCACCAGCGCCCCCAGCACCTCGTTGGGCGCCAGGGGCAAGGCCACGCCTGCGCTTAACCTAAGCAGCAGGTGCGGCATCTTCCAGTTCGGCGCGGCGGTTGCGCATGATCTCCGCCACCGAAAGCAGCACGCTCAGGAACATCGGACCAAGCATGACCCCGATCGGACCGAAGAACAGAACCCCTGTGATGAGCGCAAAGAACAAGCCCACCGGCGGCATGCTCGCCTGGATAAAGAACGGCCGCAGGAGATTGTCGATGTTGGAGAGAATCGCCATGCCAAAAATCAGCATCGCAATCGCACGCCCCGTGTCCCCTTGCAGAACGAGCGTGATCACCACCGGGATGTACACCGACGGCGGCCCGAGCAGAGGGATACACGCCATCACAAAGGTCAACAAGCCAATGAGCACGGCCCCTTTGATGCCGATGATGCCGGCAAACAGCCCCGCCAGCAAACCCTGAATGAAGGCCACGGCCACAATCGCCTTGGCGACCTCCTTGATGGTCGTCACCAGCCGGTCCAGAATCAGGTTGCCCTCCTCCCTCCGCACGGGCAACAGGTCTACTGCGGGCCCCCGCAGTTTGTGCCCGTCTCGCAGGGCATAGAACAAGGCCACCAAGCTCATGAGTGTGATGACAATGACGAACACCAGCTTGCCAAGGAACTCCGCCACCGGGCGCGCCGAATTTTGGGCGAGTCGCGTTCCGTTTTCTTGAATGACCGCCGCGAGGTCAAGGTCCTTGAAGCCTAAGGTGTTCAAAGTCGGCTGAAGCCGCTTTTGCGCCTCGTGGGCCAGGTTTTCCAGCGTCGTGCCCCGCGGTTCAGCTTCGGCATTAATTTCGGCCACCAGTTGCCGGGCTTCGGCCACGGCGATGATGCCTGCCGTCGAAAGCGGCCCCAAGACCACGAAAATCAGCCCCAGCACCGTGAAGAGCGGGCCAAGGGTGTTGCCGATTCCCTCCAGCGGGCGACGGCCCCACTTGATGGCCTTGTCATTCGGGTCGCGAGATGGGGCAATGATTGAAATCTGCTTCCGGTTGAAGTACGCCGCAATTCGCTGTGACGTCGGGTAGAGCAGGACGCCCAGAATGGCCGGCCACAAAATCGCCTGAATGAAGGGGCCATAAACGAACCCGGCTAGTACGAGGAGCGCCAGCAGGATGACCCAAAACCAGGGGCGGAACGCCGATGATTGATCAGGGGCGGGGGACTTCATACCGTTCTTTCACCTAACGAGACCCGCGCAAACTCGGTTGCGTTGGCCCGTAATTCTTCCAGCATAGCGGTTGCCGCCGCCTCGTCGCCCGGCTCCACCTGACCTTCGACCACTAAATCGCTTAGCCACTGCTTCAGGTTCCCCACCGCCGGGCCGGGCTCGAGCCCGCACAAGGCAATGATCTGTTCGCCGGTGAGGGGCGATTCGTAAGGGTTCTTGGCTTCCACCGGGGGTGGCAACGTGGCCAGCACCGCCCGCACATTGTCCGAATAGAACGTGCGCACGCCCGCCTTTAGCGCCCCCGCGTCGGCGTCGCACAGGCGCAACAGCGGTTCCAAGTTGTCGCCCAGGTCGCGCACCAGGCGCCGCGCGGCCGCCGGAGACACCTTCGGCATACCCATAAAGCGCATGTGGTGGCGGATGAGCGCACTGACCTGCAGCGCCTCACGGTGTGGGAACCTGAGCCTTGAGAGGATGGTCATGGCCATGCGCGCCCCTTCCATCTCGTGGCCGTAGAACGTGATGCGCCCATCCGGCTTGCTGCCCTTGGTGGCGGGCTTGGCGATATCGTGCAGCAGCGCCGCCCAGCGCACTGCCGCCTCGTCCCCGGCGGTGTTGTCCAGCGCGGCCAGCGAGTGGTGCCACACATCCAAGTGGTGATAGTCGCCTTGCTCACAGCCTTGGAGCGGCAAGAGTTCCGGCAAGAATTCCACCAGCAACCCGAGGTCGCTCAGGTCCTGCCAGGCGCGGCTCGCCTGCGGGTTGCGCATCATCTTCACCAGTTCATCGCGGATGCGCTCCTGGCTAATGATGCTCAGGCGACTGGCTTCGGCTTGGATGGCCACGGCCAGCCCCTCGGCGTACTGCAAGTCCAACTGCCATCGGAATCGTACGGCCCGTAGCATCCGTAGCGGATCCTCCCGGAACGTATGCACCGGGTCCAGGGGCGTGCGCAGGACGCCCACAGCGAGGTCCTCCCGGGCCATGCCCAGGGGGTCCAACACCTCGCCGGTGTAAATGTCTTGCAACAACGTGTTGATCGTGAAGTCGCGGCGCTGGGCGTCTTCCAGAATCGTGGCGGGCTCCACTTGCGGCTTGCGGCTGTCGCCCCGGTAGCTCTCTCGCCGGGCCGTCACCAGCTCAATCTGCGCCCCCGACACCTGCACCATGGCCGTGCCAAACCGCTCGTATGTCACCGGCGGGATGTCGCTCACGCCGATGTCAAACAGATGCCGTGCCAGGGCCGGGGCGTCCTTCGTGGTCACCAGGTCGAGGTCCGCGCTCTCGCCCTTGCCCAGTAGGGCATCGCGCACCCCGCCGCCCACCAGAAAGAGGTGCCCCTGAAATTCAGGTACCGCTTGGGCGATGATTTGCGCCGGTCGCGGGATCTGCATGGCCCTATTGTAATCCCCTGTGGCTCCCCGCCAGGGTGCGCTGGCCTTAGGTCTGCTTGACCGATGCCCAGGGCGTGGGGTTTAATTGTCATTCCAGTGGCTTCGGCCATCCGAGTGGGGGATTAGCTCAGCTGGGAGAGCGCCTGCATGGCATGCAGGAGGTCAGGGGTTCGAGCCCCCTATCCTCCACCACTCTTTTCTCTATCTTTTTTGCAGACGCCTGCTTACGCGTGGCCGTCCTCATTTTGAATCTCTCCCTTGGCCCCCACGCGTGTAAACTCGCGCCGCCCATGGAGACATCCCAACGGGACGAACAGTTCTACCGATCCATGGTCCGCATGCGGGCCGTGGAGACGGAGTTGCTCGCCCTCTCGTCCGCTGGCCAACTGCGCGGCTCATTGCACCTCGCCCAAGGGCAGGAAGCACTCCCCGCCGGGGCCGGGGCCGCCCTCCGCAAGGACGACTACGTTACCGCCACCTATCGGGGCCACGGCTACGTGCTGGCCAAGGGGGGTCCGCTCCTCCCCATCATCGCGGAGATCCTGGGCAAAGCCGCCGGGCTGGGCGGGGGCAAGGGCGGCAAGATGCACCTCTTTGATCTCGAATACGGCATCCTGGGCACCAATGGCATCGTCGGGGCCGCCGTGGGCACGGCCGCCGGGGCTGCCTGGGCCGCGCAATTGCAGAAGACCGACCGGGTCGCTCTCACCGTCTGCGGCGATGGTGCTCTCAACCAAGGCCACGTCTCCGAATGCATGAACATGGCCGTGCTCTATCAACTTCCGCTCATCATCCTGTGCGAAAACAACCTCTATTCCGAAATGACGCCCCTTTCTCGCAGCCACGGTGATGTGAATCTAGCGGGCCGCGCGGCCGGGTTCGGACTGAACACCGCCCAGATCGATGGCAACGACCCGGAAGCGGTCTACCAAGTGATGAGCGAGGCCGTGAACCGCGCCCGCACGGGCGGCGGACCGACCTTCATTGAAGCCGCCACCTATCGCACCATCGGCCACTACCAGGCCGACTCGGGCATTGGCTACCGCACTGCCGAAGAGGTGGAAGCCTGGCGCGCCAAATCCCCGCTCGACCACTGGGCCGCCAAGCTGGGCAAACGCGCCCCGGCCATAGCCGCCGAAGAGCAAGCCGCGGTCCGCGCGGTCTTTGAAGAAGCTTGGGCCCTCCCCGGCCCCGACCCGCTGGCCGCCGGCACGCAGGTGTTCGCATGAGCCAGATGTCCGTGGTGGAAGCCACCAACGCTGCTCTGCGCCAAGAACTGACCCGCGACCCCAAGGTCTTCGTCTACGGCGAGGACGTCGCCCACTACGGCGGCATGTTCCGGGTTACGGATGGCCTTCTCCGCGACTTCGGCGCCGACCGGGTCATTGACACCCCGATCTCGGAATCCGGCTTCCTCGGCATGGGCCTCGGGGCGGCCATGGCGGGCATGCGCCCGGTGGCCGAGCTGATGTTCATTGATTTCAGCCTGGTGGCGATGGACCAACTGCTGAACAACATCGCCAAAACGCACTACATGAGCGGAGGCAGCGTGCCCGTGCCGCTCACCATCATTACCCAGGGCGGAGGCTATCGCGGCGCGGCCGCCCAGCACAGCCAAATGCTGGAAGCCTTGCTCCTCCACCTGCCGGGGCTCAAGGTCGTTCTGCCCTCCAATGCCGCCGATGCCAAGGGGCTGCTGGCCGCCGCCATCCGCGACGACAACCCGGTGGTGTTCATCAATCACAAGCAGCTCTTCGGGGCCAAGAGCGAAGTCCCCGACGGCGAACATATCGTCCCGCTGGGGCAAGCGCGCACGGTGCGCGAAGGGACGGACGTGACCCTCTTCACCTACTCGTACTTGGTGGGGATGGGCATGCAGGTGGCCGAAGAAGCCGCCGCCCAGGGGGTTTCGGTGGAAGTCGTTGACCTGCGCACTCTGAACCCGCTCGACTGGGATACCATCGCCGCAAGCGTGACCAAAACCCACCGCGTGGTCATTGCGCACGAGGCGCACATGCGCTGCGGCGTGGGCGTGGATCTCTCGCACCAGATTCAGTCCCGGCTGTTCGATGAACTCGATGCGCCCATCCAAGTCGTGGCGGCTCTGGATGCCCCCATCCCCTTCGCCAAGGAGCTGGAAGACGTGGTACTCCCCTCCCCCGCCCGCCTATTGGAGGCTTGCCTCGGGGCCGTGCGTGGGTGAGTTCGCCGGGAAGGCCGTGCTCGTCACGGGGGCCGCGCAAGGGATTGGCCAGGCTATCGCGGAGGCATTCCGGACGGAAGGGGCCACGGTTCTCGGGTTGGATCGCCAGGCTGGAGCCACCGAGATCACTTTCGAACTGAGTGAAGTGTCGGGCATTAATGCGCTGATCGACGGCCTCGAAACCTGCCCCGATGTGCTCGTCAACGCGGCGGGCATCTGCCACACCCGGCGGATGTTGGACATTGATCTTCCCTCCTTCGAGCAGACCTTCCGCATCAATGTGACGGCGGCCTTTGCCCTCATGCAAGCCACCGCCGCCCGGCTGATCCGCGAGGGGCGCAGCGGCTGCGTCATCAACATTGCCTCCAATTCCGGGTTCGTCCCCAAGCTGGAGCAGGCCGACTACGGCGCCAGCAAAGCGGCCTTGGTGTCGCTCACGCGCTCGGCGGCGCTGTCCCTCGGTCCGAGTGGCATCCGCGTTAACGCCATCGCCCCCGGCATCATTGATACGCCGCTCACCCAATCCATCGCGGTGCAGCGCGGCGAGGTGCGGGGCGTAGCGCCCGAAGAGACCCTCCGCCCGGTCATCGCCAACCTGCCTCTTGGCCGTATGGGCCAACCCGAGGAAATCGCGCAGATGGCGGTGTTCCTGGCCTCCGCCCGCGCGGCCTACATCACCGGGCAAACGATTTTGGTCGATGGCGGCCAATGGATGAGATAAACGAACATGGGATTTAACGGCGTTTGGCATGCGAGCTTCACGGTCAAGAACCTGGAAGCCAGCCTCGAGTTCTACTGCGGCCTTTTGGGGCTGGAGATCTACCATCAGCAGGTGCAGCACAACGAGTACACGGCGAAGTTGGTGGGCTACCCCGATGCTCACCTCAAGGTGGCGATGCTCCGCATCCCCAACGCCTTTGTGGGGCCGAGCGGCCACCACCTGGAGCTCGTGGAGTACGTCCACCCGGCGGGCGAACCCACCGATGTCTCCACCAACCGCCCCGGCGCCCCGCACTTGGCGTTCATCACCGATGACATCCACGCCGATTACGCGCGCCTCGCCGCGGCGGGGGTCCGGTTCAAAGCGCCCGCCCCGGTGGCCATCGAGCAGGGGGTGAACCAGGGTGGCTTCACCGTCTACTTCCTGGACCCCGACGACATCACGCTGGAAATGCTGCAGCCGCCCGCCGGGCGACCCTGGGGCAGCCTGAACGGGTTGGAAGTTCCCCGGCCATGATCGAGCTGGTCCTGACCACCCGCGAACAGGACACGTTCGAAGCGGCCCTGGCCTGGCAGATTGAGGAGTTCCAGCGGCAGCACCCGGATGTGCGCATTACCGTCCAGCCCCGCCCGATTCACGACCATTACGTCGCGATGGTGGAGCAGGGCGGAGCGGCCGATGTGGACCTCTTTTTGTGTTGCACGGACTGGCTCCCGGACGCCGCCGCCCAGGGCCTTCTCACCCCTCTGGATGAACTGTTTGCCGCCGCGCCCCTGCCCGATTGGCCGAACGCCTGGCACCCCGCCATGCAGAAGCTGGTGGTCCAGCAAGGCCAGTGGGTGGGGCTGCCGTGGCACGACGGGCCGGAGGTATTTATGGTGCGCACCGACCTCTTCGAAGACGCCAAAGAGCAGGCGGCCTTCGCCGAGCAGTACGGCCGGCCCTTGCGGGTGCCCGCCACCTGGAGCGAATTTGTGGAGGTGGCGCAGTTCTTCACCCGGCCCGAACAGGGCCAGTGGGGCGCGGTGTGCGCGGGGCTCACCGACGGGCATAACAACGTTTACGATTTCCTGATTCAGCTTTGGAGCCGGGGCGGCACCCTGCTGGATGACCAACTCCGCCCCCAATTCCACGACGAGATCGGGGTGGAAGCCCTGACGTTCCTCTACGACCTCTTCCACCGGCACCGCGTGATCGCCCCCGAGTGCCTGGGGATGGGCAGCGTGGAATCGGGCGATTTCTACGCGCAAGGCCACGCCGCAATGATGTGGAACTGGTGCGGATTTGCCGCCGTGTGCGAGTTGCCCGAGCTCAGCCGGATTGTGGGCCGGAACCGCTGCACTCGGCTCCCCGCCGGCGACGGCCCCGCCGGTCGCTCGGTGTCCCTCAACATCTACTGGGCGCTCACCGCTGGACGCAACGGCCGCCACCCCGAGGTGGTGCGTGACTTCTTGGCGCATGTTTCCCGCCCGGCCTGCGACAAGGTGACCTCGATGGTGGGGGCCAACGGGACGCGACTAAGCACATGGCGCGACCCCGACGTGCAACAGAAGTATCCGCACTACGCCATCATCGAGGACGTCCACAGCCAAACGCTCACCCTCCCGGCCATCCCCGCCTATACGGCCATCAATGAGGCGATTTCCCGGGCCGTGCACCGGGTGGTGCATGAGCATCAGCCCGTGGCCCCGAGCCTGGCGCAGGCCGCCCAGGAGACCACGGAGATCCTGGCCACGCCATGATTTCGCTGCGGCAAACCCCGGACCTGCCGGAGCGCGTGATCCCCATCCTCAGCGTCGGGGCGGGAGGAATCGTGGAGAACGCCCACTACCCCGCTTACCTCATGGCCGGCTTCCCGGTCGCGGGGGTCTTTGACCCCGTGCGGGAGCGGGCCGAACGCGCCGCGCAGATCGTCGGGGCACCGGTGGTGGATTCGCTCGCCGAGCTTGTCCGCCAAGCCCCAGCCGAGGTCATTTACGACGTGGCCGTACCCGGAGCGGTGGTGGAAGATGTCCTCGCCGAACTCCCTGATGGTGCGTACGTGCTCATCCAAAAACCACTGGGCGAAACCTATTCCCAGGCGCAGCGCATCGTCGCCCAGTGCGACGCCAAAGGGCTGCGGGCGGCCGTCAATTTTCAGCTTCGCTGGGCGCCCTACATGCTGGCCCTGCAGGACGCCGTGGCCCAAGGGCTGCTGGGCGAGGTCTACGAACTTGAGTTCAAGATTAACGTCCTCACGCCGTGGGCGAACTGGAAATTCCTGGAATCCGCCCTGCGCATGGAGATGGTCTACCACTCCATCCACTATCTCGATTTGATCCGCCACCTGTGGGGCGAACCCACGGGCGTGATGGCTCTCTCGCTCAACGATCCCTCGTCCCCGCGCCTGGAATCCACCCGCAGCACCATTAGCCTGAACTACGACCGCACCCGGCGGGCCACCGTGCAGACGTTCCACAACCACCAAGCCCCGCCCGGCCACGCCGAATCCTACTGCCGCCTGGACGGCACCCAGGGCTCGATGTGGGTGCAAATGGGGCTCAACCTCAACTACCCGGAGGGCGGCCCCGACCGGATTGAAATCTGGCGGCAAGGCGATGCCGCGTGGACGGAAATCCCTTGCGAAGGGGGGTGGTTCCCGCATGCCTTCATTGGCCCGATGGCCGCGATGATGCGCTGGCACGCGGGCGGCCCCGCGCCCTGGACCGAGGTGCACGATAGCCTGGGCACCATGCGCCTGGTGGAGACCGCGTATCGGTGCTCCGATGAAGGTGGTCGAAACCCGAACCTCGAAAGGTAAATTGCGGCCATGTGGAAATTTGGTTTGGTTGGTGCTCTCTTGTTGGCGACCCTGGCGGGATGTTCCGGGGGTGGTCAAGCGGCGTCCGGCGAGGCGCCCACGGGCGGAAATGCGCCCACCGCCGCGAAGAAGCGTATTGCCTTCATCCCCAAGGGCGCGACCCACGAGTTTTGGAAGACCATGCAGGCCGGGGCCGAGAAGGCCGCCAGTGAAAAGGGCGTCGAGCTGATCTGGAAAGCCCCGCTGAAGGAAGACGACCGCGCCGAGCAGATCAAGGTGGTGGAGAACTTCACCGTGGACAAGGTGGACGGCATCGTGCTAGCCCCGCTGGACGAAAACGCCCTGGCTGTACCCGGGAATGAAGCCATCGCCGCCGGCATCTCGGTCCTGATCGTCGATAGCGGCATCAAGGGCCTGGAGCCCATCAGCTTCATCGCCACCGACAACTACGCGGCGGGCAAGACCAGCGCTGAGCGCCTGGCCAAGGCCATGGGCGGCAAGGGCAAGGTCATTGTGCTGCGCTACCTGGAGGGATCGGCCAGCACCATGGCCCGCGAGCAAGGCTTCCTGGACGGCGCCAAGGAGTTTGGCCTCGAAGTTGTCAGCTCCGAGCAGTACGGCGGCGCCACCCGCGAGAGTGCGCAAACCGCCAGCGAGAACCTGATTTCCCGATTCAAGGAAGGCGATGCGCTCTCGATGCAGGGCATCTTTGCCCCGAATGAATCCACCACCTTTGGCATGATGCGCGCGCTGGAAGGCGCGGGCCTGCTGGGCAAGGTGAAGCTGGTCGGGTTTGACTCTTCCCAAGAGCTGCTAGCCGCCGTGCGCGAAGGCAAGATCGAAGGTCTGCTGCTGCAAGACCCCTTCAAGATGGGTTACCTGGGTGTGACCAAGATGCTGGAGCACCTGAACGGCACCAAGCCTGAACCCAAGATTGACTCCGGCGCGGTGTTCGTGGACAAGACGAACATCGATTCCGAAGAAGTCAAGGCGCTGCTGCCCAAGTAATGCTGCGCGCGCACGGCCTGTCCCTTGCGTTCGGCGCGACCCTTGCCCTGCAAGACGTCAGTTTCTCGGCCCCGGCGGGCCGAGTGCTGGCGGTGATCGGGGAGAACGGCAGCGGCAAAAGCACGCTCCTCAAGATCCTGGCCGGTGAACTGCGACCGCAGGCCGGCCAGGTGGAGTGGAACGACCAGCCCCTGCGCCCCGGTGACGACCAAGTGCTGCTGGTCCACCAAGAGCTGGCCCTGTGCCCGGACCTGACAGCGGCGGAGAACATCTTCCTCGGCCGTATCCCCGGCCCGCGCTACTCTCCCGCTCAGTTGCAAGACCGCGCCCACGCCCTGCTGAGCGGCATGGGCTTCCCCGAGATCCCCGCCGCCGGACCCACGCGCACATTGCCCATCTCGCAGCGGCAGATTCTGGAGATCGCCCGGGCGGAGGCCCGCGATGCCCCCGTCATCCTGCTCGACGAACCCACCAGTTCCCTCACCCAGGCCGATAAGCAGAAGCTTTACGACCTCATCCGCACGCTCAAGGCGCGGGGCCGGACCATCCTCTTCGTCTCGCATTTCTTGGAGGAAATCCGCGAAGTAGCCGACGACGTGGTCATCTTGCGGGACGGCGTGAAAGTAGCCGAGGGCCAAATCGGGGACTTCACCGACGCGGACATCGTGCGCCACATGGTGGGGCGCAACGTGGATGACTTCTTCCCCCGCTCCGACCGCACGCGGGGTGAATGCCTCCTCACCATCGAGAACCTGACCGGCACCGACGACATGCCCCACCAAGCCTCGCTCCAGGTGCATCGCGGCGAAATTGTGGGCGTGGCGGGCCTCAACGGGGCGGGCCGCACCGAGCTTCTGCGCACCATCTTTGGCCTGCGCGAAATCAAGTCCGGCCAAGTGCAAGTCAAGAATCTCGCGTCGCTCTCCCCCCGGGCGCACTGGCGCACCCAAACCGGGTTCGTGAGTGAAGAGCGCAAGCTCGACGGGGTGGCCACCGATCTCAGCGTGGCCGAAAACATCACCCTGCCCCGCCGCCAAGGCTTTCTCAATCGCCCCGCCGAAGGGCGCAGCGTGGCCCAGCGCTGGATTGATGAGCTGGGCGTGAAGTGCAAAGACCCCGACCAACCCCTGCAAGACCTGAGCGGCGGCAACCAGCAGAAGGTCGCCTTCGCCCGGCTGTTGCACGCCGAGTGCGACCTGTTCTTGCTAGATGAACCCACGCGCGGCATTGATGTCGGCTCCAAGATTGAACTCTACGCGCAGATGGACGCCGCCGCCCAGCGGGGTTGCGCCATCCTAATGACCAGCTCCTACCTCCCCGAACTGCAGGGCATCTGCGATCGCATTGCGGTGATGAATCGCGGGCGATTGGTGGCGATTCACGACGGCCGGACGGTGGATTCGGCGACCCTCATGGCGGACAGCATTCAATGAAGAAAGACCACTCCTTGCCGATTCTCATCGGGGCCTGGATCCTCATCTACCTCGCGTTTGCCGTGGCCAAGCCGGGCGTGTTTTTCTCCCTTAGCAACGTGGAGCAGCTGGTGCGCCAATCGCTCGTCATCGGGCTCGGCGCGCTGGGCATCACCTACATCATCGTGGCGGGGGGCATTGACCTCAGCGCGGGGTCGGTGGTGGCGCTGGCCACCGTCACCGGGGCCATGACCCTGGACCAAACCGGCAGTGTGGGGGCGGCCATCGGCGCGTGCTTGCTCACGGGGCTAGTGTGCGGCCTGCTCAATGGCGTGCTCATCACCCGGCTCGGGGCGGGGCCATTCATCGTCACTTTGGTGTCCATGCTGGCCCTGCGGGGCGTAGCCAAAGGCATCTCGGGCGAGAAGCCGGTCTATCCCGAAGCCCCGCAGTGGATCGGGCAGTTGACGGGGGCGCTGACCGCCGAGAACCGCTGGATGATCATCCCGCCGGGCGGCTGGATCTGGGTGGTGTGCACCGCCGCTTTTGCCTGGGCGCTGCGCTACACCACCTTTGGCCGCAACGTGGTGGCGATTGGCAGCAATGAAGCCGCCGCCCGCGTGTGCGGGGTGCAGGTGAACCGCGTGAAGGTGGCCACCTACGCCCTGGGCGGCGCGATGTTCGGGCTGGCGGGGTTGATGCTTCTATCGCGGACGCGCACCGGGGATATGAGCTCGGCGATGGGGGCCGAACTGAGCATGATTGCGGCGGCGGTGATCGGTGGGGCCAGCCTCAGCGGCGGCCAGGGCAACCTGGTGGGGGCCTCCGTGGGGGCGCTGGTGATGGCGACGATCAATATGGGGTGCAACACGGTGGGGCTCTCCAATTGGGTGCAAGAGATCCTCACCGGGGTGATTATCTTGGTAGCGGTGGCGGTGGACCGGCTGCGGGCGCGGCAGTTGTCGGTGGCGGGGTAGTTCGGGGCAGGCAGCCCAAAGGTCATCCCCCCAGTTCGTTCGCAAAAGCTCGCTCGGTTTGTAGACTTCTCGCAGCGCAACCCTGGTACGCTTCGGCCCGTTAGGGTCGATAGAGGAGGGTTTTTGAATTGAAATTACATTTGCTGGCGGCGGGATTCTCCATGGTCACGTACTTGCTGATGGATATTCCTACGATGCAGAGAGTGGGATTTGGCCTCGTCTTTGCCTCGTCCGTGATCTTTGGACTCCTCACATTCTTCGCATCCCTCGGGCTCGCCAAGTGGGGATCGCGTCTTCACGGTGCCTTCGGCGTAATCCTTCTCGTCATTTCGCTCATCAACGTTTACACCTTCCATTTCAGCCTTGCGTACGTGATGGGAGCCGATGCTCTCATGATGGCGGAGACCCCCATTCGCTACGTTTTGTCGGCGATCCTGACGGCCGTCGCCATCTCATCGCTCTGTTCGCAATGGTGGCCCGAGGGGCGCCGCGCATGAAATCTCGCGCGTTCACCCTGGTAGAGCTATTGGTCTCGTTGGGCATCATTGCGGCGTTGGCCGGGCTGACCTTTGGTGCGACCGTCACGGCGAAGCGGAACGCTCATCTTTCCAGCAATGCCGTCCGGCTTCGACAGATTGGTGTGGCCCTGGAACTCTATGCGCAGGATCACGGAGCCATGCCGCTCCGCTCACTGCAAGTCATCGCGGATGAAAAGTATCTTAAAGATGACCGGCTCTTGAAGTCGCCGCTGGAGACGTACCCCGAGGGCTATGCCAATCAGTTTGATAAGTGCATCGGAGTAGGGACTATTGTTGGTGGTCCGCGCGTGCAGTCAGACTTTCATCCCTTCATAGCCAGGTCAGGTGCTCCTTCTATGTACGAGCACATGAAGGAGTGGAACGATAGCCCCGGTTTGGCAGTGGACTTCTCCATTGGAAAGAGGGTGGGTACGGGATGTTTCTACGAGTACTCAGGCAAGTACCATCGGCTCCAAGGCGATCTTTCGGTTGTCGTTCGCGAGCGCCGGATTCGCCACTTTCCCCTAAACTCATACGGCACGGACCCGAGAACGGTTTTCATTGACGAGTTGCCTGACGACCAATGGGGTCCGATCTTACGATAGGGCTCGACAACTGATTTCTAATCCTTGAGAGAATCCCAACCCGTCTCGAGCCTGAGGGCGAACAAATGGGCCACCATGCCGGATGGAGCGGGGGTTTACCGTTGGTACTTCCCTCCCGAGGCCATCCACCAGCTGAAGATTGACGCTTACGCACCGGTGGAGCATCTGAAGTTCCGCACCGCCCCCCACGGCCACGTTTGCCTCTATCACGGCATGGCCAACAGCCTAGCCCAGCGCATCCAATGGCACGCCGCCCAGCGGCTGGCCCGGTCCAGCATGGCCTCGGGGTTCCTCTCCACCTTTCGCTTCACCCTCCTGGCGCTCAACCAGTTCGACTACTGGCAAGACGAAGCGAAACTCAACGCCTACTTCGATCAACTCTGGGTGGACTGGCAGCCGGCGGAATCCCGCCCCCACGCCCTGGAACTGGAACACCAAGAGTTCCGGAGCGGCTTTCATTACCCGCTCAACATCCAAGGCAACCCCGCGCCGGAGCTGGCGGCGTATCTCAAATTCGTCAAGCAGACCCGCAAGTCGTATAAGATTCTCACCCTGGGACAAAACCATGAGTGAGCGAGTCCTCTTCGTGTCTTGCGTTGGGAAGAAGCGCGCCCGCGCGTGCCCCGCCAAGGATATCTACGAATCGGCCTGGTTTCTTAAGGCCCGCGTGTTCGCCGAGCGAACGGGGCTCCCGTGGTACATCCTTTCCGCCGAGCACGGGCTACTACACCCGGACACCGTCATCGCGCCCTACGAAAAGACCCTGAACACCATGGGCGTGCGCGACCGCCGGGCCTGGGCGGAGCGAGTGGCGGCCGAGATCGCGGCGGAACTACCGGTCCTTAAGCACGCCACCATCCTGGCCGGGGACCGCTACCGCGATTTCCTTACCCCCATGCTCCAAGCCCAGGGAGTGCAAGTGGACGTGCCGATGCAGGGCCTCCGCATCGGCGAGCAACTCCGCTGGCTCGACCGACACCACTAAGCGCGTTGATCTCTCGCGGACCGGATCGCTGACGTCACGAGAACGATCAATCCAATGATCAAGAGGGGCCAGGCCAGGATGAAAAGGCCACTGATGATCTCATCCACGCCCGTGTTCACGTTCTGTGGCCGATTGTTGCCCCCCATAATCTCAATGACGTACCCCGCCCGGCCGGTCAGAACTAGCCCAATGATAATCCCGCACAAGGGCGTCATCAGGATCGCCGTGGCCGTACCACCGTCATTCCCGGCCGCCCGAATGAAGATGTAGTACGCCAGCGCCACTCGCCAGATGGCAACAATCAGCAGGAACCACATGTTGATGTTTTGCGCCACGGGTAACGGGAACATCATTTCGACAGGGATGGCGTAAACCAACCCAGGTCCGCTGGTCATGGCGACTAGGGTGAGTATCTTCCAGTAGTTCAGCCGCTCATAACTTGCCAGCCACGACGTGCAGAACAAAATGAACGACAAAACGAAGATGTAAGCGACGGAGGGCAAGCCAGTCTTGGCAAACAGGGGTGCCTCGGGGAAATCCCAGTTCCTACCGATCCCCACCAACCAGGTCACGGCGAAGCCGATGAGAAAGTGCGGCAAACCCAAGCGATCCCACAGCTTATCGTCCGCCCGGAACGTGAGAAAGCGCAGGCAGTCCGTGAAGGCTTCTCGGTAGCGTTGCTTCTCAGTCATGGCGAGGTCGATTCCTATAGATTCGGGTTCGAATGGCGCGGCGGTGCTCGGTCGCTCGCACCGAATATACCGAACTGATCAGTTCTGCAAATTGATCTCGCAATTCAGTCGGAGAGAAGTTCTTGGGTTGGAAATTGACATCAAACAAGGTGCATTTTTCGTACGCCAAGGGATCAAGAAGCCGGCCCTGCTTCCCTAGTTCTTGATGCAATTGCGTACCTGGGAAAGGCGTGAGAATCGTGAGCTGAACCTCGGAGAGTCCGGACTCTTCGATGAAATCTCTCGTTGCGGCAAAGGTATCCGGGGTGTCTTGATCGAACCCGAATACGAAGCATCCGTTGACACTAATCCCATTCTCTTGAATCGTGTGGATTTGCCGAAGGTAGCGCTCTCGCTGACGTTTCTTCCACTTGCCGCTATCGGTGCCGTGGTCCAAGCTCTCGGGAGAGATGGACTCCAGCCCCATCAGAACTTGGGTGCAGCCAGCCCGCGCCAGAGTTTGGACCAACTCAGGATCATCCCCCAGCGAGACATCGGTTTCGGTGAACCACTTGAGGCCAGGAAACTCGCTCATCACGGCCGCCAGCTCTCGCCCCCAACCCTTATTGACGAACGTATTGTCGTCTGCCAATTCGATGAAGGGCGCAGGCCACCGCGTGGTCACCGCCGAGAGTTCTTGACGGATGCGTTCTGCACTCTTTCGCTTGTAGGGGCTGATGAGCCGGCTCGCAGCGCAAAACGAGCAATCCAAGGGGCAGCCCCGGGTGGTCTGCACGGGAATGCGATTGTATCGGTCAAGGTCCAACAAGTCGAACCGAGGCAGGGGGGCGCTATCAAGAGGCTCGGTAGTGTGTAGTGTTCCGTACCTCGGTTGTAACTCACCCCGTTCGAAGTCGGCAATCACTTGGGGCCAAATCCATTCCCCCTGCCCGACCACAATCGCCGAGGCGTGGCGTTGGGCTTCATCGGGGCGCGCCGAAACGTGGAGTCCGCCCAGGATAACTGAGATTCCTTCGGCTCGCAACTGATCGGCAAGTTGATAAGACTCCTTTGCGCGAGCCGTGAGAAAAGAGAGAGCGACTAGCTCGGGCTTGGCTGCCCGAATGGCTTCAATGGCTGCTTCGACTTCGCCATCGGCTTCCTGATAAGCCACCGTCCAAGAGGAAGGCGTGGCTCCGGCCAGCGTCAATAGCCCGAGACTGGGCATGGAGGCAATGACATTGCCGCGTTCAACAAACCCCGGAAGGGTCAGTCCGAGGCGCAGGATATCCGTATCGTAGATACGGACCCCACTAAGTGCCACGAACAGGGCCAGCGGCATCAACAGAGTCTACCAGTGCCCCAGGCAGTGGTCGATTTGGATTGCGAACAAACTCACTATGTGGATGAAGTGAACTGCGACGCTCACTCAAGCCGAACTTAATCAAGGAAGAACGTCACCGGGCGACCCGCCCCCGCCACCAACCTGGCCGGGGGCCGCTTCTCCGAGTTCCATACCCTGATTCGCTAAGCGCGTGCCAGCTAAGCCTCTACCGTCGCAGTTTGGCCAGACGCCGGGCCATCTCGGACTGCAGAGACTCGGTGACTCGCGGATCAAAGCCGATCTCCGCCACCCGGCCCAGCCAAGGCTCGGCCAAGTCACATAGCTCCTCAATCATCCGCCTTGTCGCCGTCTCGGTGAGGCCGTAGATGCGGCCAAAGTCAATGAAATCACCACCGCGCAGATTGTCATTCTTGCCCTGAAGGAACAGGGCCATGTGTTGGTCCAACTGCTTGTATGGCAGGGTGCTCAAGAGGTCATAACCTGGGCTCAAACGCACAACTTCATCCCACAGCACGCTGACGTTTTTGGCGTGCAGGTCGCCGTTGCCAATGATATAGCTGAAGGCCGTCAGTCGCATGAGACGCTCAACTTCCACCAGGGCAGATGAACAATTGTCGGCCACGCGGTCGGCAATTGCGCGCATCGAGGGCTGATACTTGTGTGCGGGCGGGCTATTAAGCAGTTGGCACCCATCTTCCATGTGCAGCTTCGTGACCCCTCGGTCTTTGCGGTCGAACCGTTGCACCAGCAAGCCGGGCTCGCCATCTCGGTCATGCACGACTTTCGCGCGATTGACCTCCAGGCGGCACCCTTTGGCCATCCGCAGGAAGAACTCCTCGTTCTGGACGAGCCGAGGAAACTGAGGCGGATTGAGCTTCAAAATCGCCGAAGGAACCCCTTTGGCTCTCACTCCAAAGGCCACCGTCGCCGCCGAGACCTTCTCTTGGGCGCCCGGAATTGCGCTGTCGGCGTTGTCGGAAGCGCCAGCCCGGAAGAGCTCCCAGAAGCTCACCTGGCCAAGATCCTTAACCGCCACGCGGGCGCGTCGGGTACCCGGTTTCTCCCCGCTCGGCAAGACGGCGATGTCTCCAATGGTGTCCCACCCCACCCTCAGCAAGAGTTCCAAGGCATCATCCCGCGAGCGAGCACTATCGAGGAGCAATTGCAGACGCGCGCCCTCGGGCAGCAGGTTGAGGAAGAAGTTCGGGAGTTCCGCGAAATCGGCCGTCTCATGCGGCAACGTTGTGGCCACCCATCCATGCGGCAAAGTCGCACCCTCGATGGCGGAGAACCGGATGCCACGGGCATGCCTCTCCAAGCGGCCAATCAGCTGCTGGCCTTGATAGACATCACCGGCGGTCATCGTAGATCGCCATTCCCTTGCTCGGCGAGTTCAATCGTCAATCCTAGGACACGGAGGATCGATAACAGGATCTCAAGCCGGAGGGTGGGCTTCCCCTTCTCGGCGGCCACCACTGAAGGCACCGAGCATGAGGCTAAACGAGCCACATCCGCTTGCGTGATGCGGAGCAGTTTCCGGCGCTGCTCAATCCTGACACCAAGTTCTTTTGCGTTCATTTTGGCAACGATCGTTTATATTATACGACGACCCCTGCCCAAACGCGAGGGGAATTCACACTTTTTTAAATGATCGTTGAAATTTATTGGGCATTCCCGCTGAATCCGGTGCTCCCGGCCCAGAACTTCAACGATCGTTGAAGTTCCGGACCATCTTCAGCCCGGCTCACTTAAACCGAACTTCATCAAAGAAGAACGTCACCGGGCGACCCGCCCCCGCCACCGTGAACACGAACCCGGTCTTCACCCGGCTGAGATCCTTGCCGCGCAGGTCGATGGTGTAGCGCTTCCACTCCCGGGTGAGGGTGACTTCCATCTGCCCCCGGCCTGTGTCGGGGTACTTCTTGTCGTTCCCGAGAATCCCGAACTCCACCTTCAGTTTCTCGCCCCCGGCCTCGCCGCGCATCCAGAACTCCAGCTCCTTCGCCCCGGTCAGGTTCAACCCCTGCGGCTGGTCCCCCAGTCGTTCGGCGGGAACTGGCAGGCCACCCCCGCCCAGCCCCCGGCATTGGTGTAGGTCACCTTAGCGCAGGCGGCCCCGGCTTGCGGGCGATCCTTCCACTCCCAGTCCACGGTCAGGCCACCGGCGTTGCCCATCCAGCCGGAGGGCGCAAACGCCATGTCCGCCGCGCTGTTGGCATAGACCACCAGCGGGAGGTCGGCCTTCACGCCCGTTTCCACGCGCACCGGCCCTTCCACAAAGATCGGCACGTTGGCCACCGCCGCCCCGCCCGCTTCATCAAAGACGTAAGCAAAGATGCGGTAGCCGCCCCCCGAATCGGGCATTCGGAACGTCGCCGTCGTGTTCGTCGAGTTCACCAGCGCCCCCGGGTAGCTCTCGGGCACGGCTTCGTCGCGCCCGGCTGTCAGGCGTTCGCGGCCCTCGGCCGTCAATATCCACTGCACCTTCAGCGGGCGGCCCTCGGGGTCACTTGCCGCCAGCATGGCCCGCACAGTTTGGCCTTGGCGAAGGCGGTCGGCCTGGTCCACTTCCAGCTTGGTGATGCGCGGCACCAGATTGGGCCGGGCCTTGCCGGTGTAGAACTCGGCCATCACTTGCGCGGATTCCAGAGGCGCCCCGTTGGGCAGAATCATGCCGAACCAAGTGCCCGTGCCCTCCTGCTTCGTCCCCCACAGGAAGGCATAGGCGCCCAGGCACATGCCGGGGTTCTTCACCACCGCGTTCTCATAAGACTTGCGGTAGTGCTCAGCCTTCTCGGTGCTGGTGGCCTCAATCGGCGCATCCCAGCGGGTCTTGGTCACCTCCCACTGCCCCAGGGGGCCGAATTCGGTGAGAACGTACGGCTTGGTGCCGCCAAGGTCGGCGTAGCGCTGGGCCAGCGAAGGCGCGCCGCCGTAGCTATTGATGCCGATGATGTCAATGCTCTTGCAGATGGCGTGGATGTTCTTCACCTTCTCCGGGCTGATGTCGGCAATCACCGTCATCGTGGGGTGGTTCGGGTCCAGCCGCTTGCTCATCGCGGCGATGTCTTCAATCGCGCGCCACACCGCCGGGTCATCCGGGTGGGCTTCCATCTCGTTGCCAAACGCCCACATCAGCAGCGCGGGGTGGTCTTTGTATTTCTCCACCACCTCGCGGCACATCTCAAACTGCTTCTTCACCTCGGCGGCGTTGTGGTAGTCGAACCCGCCCGCGTGTTGCAGCCAAATGCCAACGGTCACGGACAGGCCGTCGCGGTGGGCTTCGTCCAGGATCGGGCCGAGGTTGTCCGCGCCCCAGGTGCGGAACGAGTTCACCCCGGATTCCAGCATCAGTTGCCGATTGCCATTGCCGCCCACGCCCCGGATGACGAACGGCTGCCCATTCTTGAGCAGTTGATACCTGCCCGGTCCGCCGACCAGCTCGACCTTGCTGGGGGCAGCGGAGGCGGTGGGCGCGTCGCTCGCGGCCACGCAACTGGTGGGCAACGCCAGCACGCACAGGCCAAGCACCCCCGTTAACCATCGCGAAACGTTTCTCAGCAACATGGCGGCACCTTACCCGGCCTATAGCTAGAGCTATCAAGTCCAAATCGCTACATGGCGGCACTTTCCCCGAGTATCTTTCGCCCCGGAAAAAAAAGTGTGGCAATTTGCGGAGACCTCCTGCAATAATCAGCGCCACGAAGGGTTGAGAAACGTTTCGGAGAACCAGCAGTGGCCGCCACCATCAAGGATATCGCCAAGCAACTGAACATTTCGGTCAGTACGGTCAGCTATGCGCTGAACGGCGGGCCGCGTTCGGTGCCGGATGATATCCGCGAGAGCGTGCTGCGCGTCGCCAAGGAACTCAATTACCGCCCCAACCGCGTGGCGCGGTCCATGGTCACGGGCAAGAGCGACACCATTGGCGTCGTCCCGCCCGAAGTCACGGACAACGTCTTCCTCAGCCCCTATCTCCACCTGGCCCTCAACGGCATCATCAACGAAGCCGGCCGCCAGCACCAAGACGTTCTCCTCTTTACGCGCTGCAGCGAAGTGGACCGCGATGAGCTCGCCTCCATTCTCGTAGACGGACGCGTGGACGGCGTGATCTTCATTGCCCCGCACTTCAGTGAGAAGTCGGTGGAACTCGCCGCTTCCCTGCACTCTCCGTGCGCCACCGTCTCCGGGGTGCCGCTGGATGGCGTGCTGTCGTTCTCGGTGGATAACGAATCGGGCGTGGCCAGCGCGATGGGCCACCTCTATGGGCTCGGCCACCGCAAGATCGCCCACATCGCGGGCCGCCTGGACATGCAGGACGCCCTCGTTCGCTTGCAGGCGTACCAGGCGTTTCTGCGCAATCACCACATCTCGTACCGCGAGGAGTGGGTGGGCATGGGACAGTTCACTATTGATGGGGGCCGCCGCGCCATGGCGCAGTTGCTTACGCTCCCCGAACCGCCGACTGCCGTCTTCTGCGCCAATGACGAAATGGCCCTGGGCGCCTTGTTCGAAGCCCACAGCCGCCAAGTGCGAGTGCCAGAAGATATCAGCATCGTCGGCTTCGACATGACGCCCGGGAGCGAGAACGTCTATCCCGGCCTCACTACCGTCCGCCAACCCATCGGCGAACTCAGCGCCGCCGCCGTCCGTGCCCTCAAGGCCCTCATTGACGGCAAAGAGCCGCAAGAACCCACCGTTTTCCAGACCGAACTTATCATTCGCCAATCGACTACTTGTCCAAAGGAGCACAAATCATGATCAATAAACGTTCAGCCTTTACGCTGATTGAACTACTTGTTGTCATCGCGATCATCGCGATCTTGGCCGCGATCCTGTTCCCGGTTTTTGCCCGGGCCAAGACGGCGGCGAAGAAGATCCAATCGACTTCGAACATGAAGCAGATCCTCACGGCCTTCCAGCTGTACGTGGGTGACTACGACGACATGTATCCGAAGCGCGGCACCATGAACGGCAATGGCCAATCCTGGGCGACCGGTAGCTGCAGCGTGGAGCAATGGGGATGCCCGACCTGGGACAAGGTGCTCTACCCGTATCAGAAGAATTACCAACTGTTCGAATCGTCCCTCGACCGCTCCCCCAAGAAGCCGTCGAACCTTGGCGAAGTCAAGCGCTCCTACCGCGTGGCCAGCAACCTGATCCGCGGCGTGGGCGGCGTGAACACCTGGGGTGGCACGACCGAAACCCCGGTGACGGTCTACTCCACCACCTCGATCTCCGTGCCCGCCGAGAGCATCATGCTGACCGAGCAACGCAATGAAGGCCAGTTCTACACCTGGGATTCGTGGATTTGGTCCACGTTCTGGGAGCACTGGGTATGGGGCGCCGGTTCCAGCAACACGCTTTCCTACAAGGACGTGAACCCGAACCAACTCTGGTCTGGCATTGACTACGATTCCGGCAACGGCACCGCCAACTTTGGCTTCGCCGACACGCACGTCAAGTCCGTACCGCGCGGCTTCCTGTTCCGCGGTTACCGCCAGTCCACGGGTGTAGGCCAGCCGGAAAACCCGGCCCTGAAGGGCGTCTGCCTCGATGCGGATGACTTTGGCGGCGGCACGCCGGACAACGACTGCCCGCTGCCGCAGTAAGGCAGCCCTATCCCTCTGGAGCCATACCCACTCGGTATGGCTCCGTTCCCTTCTGCGCAATTCCCATGAAAAAAGAGATTCCCTCCTGGGCTGTCATCTCCGCGATCGCAGTGGCCGCGATCATTGGCGTTTTCTTTGTCGTCCGGGCGGCCTCCGGCCCGCCGGAACTTCCGGCCCCCAAGATCAAGGTGAAGCAGGAAATCCCTGAACACCTCAAGGGCCACATGACGCCCGAAATGGAAAAGGAGATCCGCGAGCAGACGCAAAAGTACGGCGAGATTGACCCCAATGCGCCGGCCAATAGCGGCCCGCCCGCCGGTCCGCCGACCGGTCAGTAACGCAAGAGGTTTCGGTGCGCGCGCTCCTGCGACTCTTCGGGGTAACCCTCGGGCTTGCCCTGGCCACGGGCATCGCCTTTGCCAAGCCCGTTGAACTCCGTCTCGTGGTATGGGAAGGAGACGAAGCGTTGCGCGTGCTCCGCGAGGTCACCAAGGACTTCGAGCGGGCCAACCCAGGTGTGAAGGTCAAGCTTGAGAACGTTGACTATCGCTACTACTTCCAGCGGTTGCTCTCGCAGGTGGCGGGCAACACGGCCCCGGACGTGGCGATTCTTGACCCGCAGAACATGCAGATGTTCGCCAAGCGGGGGGCGCTCCGGCCGCTGGATCCGCTCATCGAATCCACCCCGGGCTTTGCTTTGGGCGACTACTATCCGCCCATCGTCGATATCTTCCGGTATCAGAAGAGTCTCTACGTTCTGCCTCGCGACATCGCCCCTATCGGGCTGATCTACTACAACAAGCGGCTGTTCAAAGAAGCCGGGCTGGAAGAACCTGACGGCAACTGGACCTGGGATTTTGAGCCGCGCCCCGAACTGGGGAGCCAGTGCTTCACCTACTGCATGCAGCAGCTCACCGAGAAGGATGAGAAGGGCCGCACGCAGGTGTGGGGGTTTGCGCCCTCGTGGACGGGGGCCTGGACCGATACCGTCGCCTTCTCTTCCGGCGCGCGCTACGTGGACAACCCGGAGTCCTTCGACAAGCTCAATTTCACCGATCCCCGAGTCACCCGCGCCTTTGATTGGGTGGTGGAACTCGCCAACGAAAAGCGATGGCTCCCCAGCCAAAGCGAACTCACGTCGGTGGTGCAGTCCACCGCCGTGGACCTCTTCATCTCGCAGCGGGTAGCTATGTACCAGTGCGGAATCTGGGATGTCCCCCGCATCCGGCAGGCCCTGAAGCCCGGCAGCGAGAAGTTCTTCGAGTGGGATATCACCCTCGCCCCCGGCCACATCGACCCCGCCACCGGCAAGGTGGTGCGGGCGGCCCCCTCGGGCGGCTCCGGCTACGCCATTCTCAACTCCACCCCCACCCCGAGGAAGCCTGGAAGCTCGTCCAATGGATGTCCGGCGAACCCGGCATGAAGGCGATGGCTAAGGCGGGCCTTGCCCAGCCCGCCATCAAGTCGCTGGCGATGGGTCCGGACTGGATTCCCGGGCCGGACACCCCGATTGAGCAGCGCTACCCGGCCAACCGCATCGCGACGGACCAAGCCGTGCCGTACGTGGTGCTGCCCCCCACCGCCGATTACTGGGGCGAAGTCAGCGGCCTCGTATTCTCCAAGACGGAATCCATCTATTCCGGCTCGGCGACGGCCGAACAGGCTCTCACCGAAGGCAACCGCATCGCCACCGCGCGCCTAGAGACCATTCTCAAAGAAGATCAACTACCCGCTTTCAATTGGAACATCGGCGGCGTGGTAGGGCTGGCCTTGTTTGCGGCGGCTCTCGCCTGGGTGTACTTCCCCGAGCGCGGCAAAACCCGCACCAAAGCGGAAAAAGCGGAAGGCCGCACCAGCCTGCTGTTCCTCGCGCCGTGGATCATCGGCACCCTGCTGTTCACCGTCGGGCCGATGATCTTCTCGCTCCTGATGAGCTTTGCCAACTGGGACATCATCCAGCCCGCCGAGTGGCGCGGCATGGGCAACTATCAAGAAGCCGTGGCGCAGGATGCCCGGTTCTGGCAGACCGTCAAGGTCACGGCTGTTTACACCATCTTCTCGGTGCCGCTCGGCCTCGTCGTCTCGCTCCTCCTGGCCTTGCTACTGAATGTGAAGGTCAATGGGATGCCGGTCTACCGGACGTTCTTCTATCTCCCGGCCTTGGCCAGCGCCGTCGCGTCGTCACTCATTTGGCGCAAGGTGTTCCAGCCCGAGGGCGGGCTACTCAACGTCCTCCTGTTCGGCGCGGATGGGCAGCGCAACTTCCTGGGTCTGGCGTCGTGGCTCGGCACCGACGGGCAACTCCCCAACTGGCTCGGCAACGAGCAACTCGCCCTCCCGTCGCTCATCATCATGAGCCTGTGGGGCGTGGGCGGCGGCATGGTCATCCTTCTCGCCGGGCTCCAGGCCATCCCCGATTTCTATTACGAAGCCGCCACCCTCGACGGGGCGGGGCTGTGGCAGAAGTTCAAGGTCGTCACCCTGCCCATGGTGTCCCCGGCGCTGTTCTTCACCCTCATCACCGGGGTCATCGGTAGCTTCCAGGTGTTTACCCAGGGGTTCGTGATGACCCAGGGCGGCCCCAACGACGCCACCCGGTTCTACATGCTCCATCTGTACGACAACTCCTTTGGGAATCTGCGGATGGGCTACGCCTCAGCGCTCGCGTGGCTGCTTTTCGTGGTGGTGCTTCTCGTCACCCTGGTGCAGTGGCGCCTCAACAAGCTTGTGTACTACGAGGGGGCGGAATGAACCCGAAACTCGGCGTCCGGCTCGGCAAAATCGTGGTGGCCCTGTTGCTGGCCAGCGGGAGCATTGTGTTCCTGCTGCCGTTCTACACCTCGCTTTCCATGTCGCTCAAGACGCCCGAGGAACTGGCCACTACCTCCGCCTGGAGCTGGCCCCAGCAACCCACCTGGAGCAACTACAGCGAAGTCCTCACCAACCCCAACGTCAACTTCCTGCAGCTGTTCCTCAATACGGTCATCATCGCGGGTCTCGCCACGATTGGGGTCATCGCCAGCTCCAGTCTGGTGGCGTACGCCTTCGCGAAGATGAAGTTCATGGGCCGAGATCGGCTCTTCGTCATTTTGCTCAGCACCATGATGCTGCCCGCCATCGTGACGATGATCCCCACTTACTTCCTCTTCAAAGAGTTGCGGTGGATCAACACCATCCTGCCCCTCACAGTGCCGGCCTTCTTTGGCGGTGGGGCCTTCAACATTTTCCTCTTGCGGCAGTTCTTCTTGGGCATCCCCAAGGAACTGGACGAGGCCGCCAAGATCGAGGGAGCCGGTCACTGGACCATCTACTCCCGCATTGTCATGCCGCTGTCGGGTTCGGCTCTGGCCACCGTCGGCATTTTCTGCTTTATCTACAACTGGCGCGACTTTATGGGGCCGCTGATCTACCTCAACGAACCCGAAAAGCAGACCTTGGAGTTGGGTCTGGCCACCTACAACTCCCTGCGCGCCGAACAGTGGCATTTGCTGATGGCCGGGAGTGTGCTCGTCACGCTGCCGCTCATCGTGATGTTCCTGTTTGGGCAGCGCTATTTCGTCAAGGGCATGGCCCTCAGCGGACTCAAGTAATCGAGCGTTATCAAGATGACATTTGGAAAGAACTTTGTGTGGGGGGCGGCGACGGCCGCGTATCAGGTGGAAGGCGCGGCGGCGCAGGACGGGCGCGGCCCCTCCGTGTGGGATGCGTTCTGCCGCAAGGCGGGCAAGGTCGCCGAAGGCGACACCGGCGACACCGCCTGCGACCACTACCACCGCTATCGAGAAGACATCGCCATGATGCGCGCCCTCGGGGTGCAGGCGTATCGGTTTTCCATCTCTTGGTCGCGCGTGTTGCCGGAAGGCACGGGCCGCGTCAACCACCAGGGATTGGACTTCTACCACCGGCTGGTGGATGAGCTTCTGCGCAACGGGATCGAGCCGTACCCCACCCTGTTCCACTGGGATTATCCGCAGGAGCTTTACCTTCAGGGTGGCTGGCTGAACCGCGACACGGTGGAGTGGTTTGGCGAGTACGCCGAACTCGTCGGGCGGCAACTAGGCGACCGCGTGAAGAACTGGTGGACCCTGAACGAGCCCCCATGCTTCCTCGGCCTTGGTCACGTCAACGGCATCCACGCCCCGGGCTTGCAACTCGATTGGCCGGACTTCTTCCTGGCCACCAAGCATGCACTGATGGCGCACGGTCGCTCGGTGCAGGCGCTGCGCGCTACCGCCCGGCAACCGATCGGCATCGGCTACGTCCCCATCAGCCACATCGGCATCCCGGCTGACGAGTCGCCCGAGAATATTGAAGCGGCTCGCGAGTTCACCTTCGGCGTGCCGACGGCGGACCGAACGTTCTGGTACAGCCGTCTCTACCTGGACCCCGTCGTGCTGGGTGAATGGCCGGAGGAGTGCGTGCGCGTGCTGACCGATCGCGGGCCGGAAGTGACGACCGAAGACCTGGCCCTGATGAGCCAGCCTATCGAGCGGCTCGGCCTCAATTTCTACGCCGCGCCCTACATCCGCCGGGGTGCCGATGGCCGGCCTGAGACCGTGGCGCTGCCGCCGGGGCATCCGCGCTCGGCTTTCGACTGGCCCGTGACGCCCGAAGGCCTCTATTGGTCGGTGCGATTCCACGAGGAGCGGTACGGCCTGCCGACCATGATCGCCGAAAACGGCCTCAGCTGCCGCGATTGGGTCTCCGAAGACGGTGCCGTGCACGATCCGCAACGTATTGACTATCTTTCGCGGCACCTCAAAGGGCTGCACCGGGCGGATGACGAGGGGTACCAGATTCAGGGTTACTTCCATTGGTCGCTGATGGACAACTTCGAGTGGGCGGAAGGCTACCGGCACCGTTTTGGGCTGATCCACGTGGACTTCCAAACTCTTCGGCGGACCCCGAAGGATTCGGCCGCGTGGTACGCGCAGGTCATTGCCAACAACGGCCTGTCGGCCCCCAAGGCAACGAGCACCCATGCGCTCGTCGGCACGAGGCCAACCCTCAGCTAAGCCGCCCCGTAACTTTGCGGGTTTTTGCTAACGATGGACTTTTGGTGGTGTAGAATATCCACAGGTGATCCGAAACGTTTCGCGAATCGTTTCGGTCACGCACTCTCTTAGAGGAAATTGAACATGTTCATGAAGAATTCACGAGTGGCGATGGTGGCACTTGGGGCAGTTATGGCCTCCAGCGCTTTCGCTAGCCTGACGACCTACAACCAAGACTTCGAAAGTCTGGCCGCGGGCAATGGTGGTGCCTTGTCCGGTGACGGTTGGAAGATTTTCGCCAACGTCTTTGACTCCGCCGACAACTATCTGTACGGCTACGGTCCGTTCGGCGCGCCGAACGGCGGTGCGGGCTTCTCGGCCATCGCTACTGGCGAAGCCGGGCCGAACCAGGGTCAGCAGTACATCAACACGTACAGCGACTACAACAACGGCGACCACGGCAACAACCGAAAGATTGAGGCCAACATCTTCCAAGAGCAGATCATCAGTGCGGCCGACCTCGGTCAAACCTTTACGTTCGGCTTCGATTACAAGGCGTCTTCGGGCTTCGGTCCGGGCGGCGCTTCCCGCACGTGGGCGTTCATCAAGGTTCTCGACCCGGCCAACGGATTCAACCTGGTCGCCTTCCCGCGAATTGAAACCACGGCGGCTTCCACCTCCACTTGGTCGGAAGGCAACACGATCAACATCACGATCGACCCGTCCTGGACGAACAACATCCTCCAGTTCGGCTTCATGAACACGGCCACGGCCTACGAGCCGACCGGTATGTACTACGACAACGTGTCGTTCAGCGCGGTGCCGGAACCGGCTTCGATGATCGCCCTCGGCGCGGGCCTGCTGGCTCTCGCCCGCCGGCGACGCAAGGCGTAAGCCCCTCTACGCGTAAGAGATCACTTGGCCGCTTCTCTCCACCGTGGAGGGAGGCGGCCAATCTTCTTCTTAACTTAAGGTCAGGTAGATTCCCCCTACCTCCCCGAGGCATTCGCCGAGAATCCCATGCTCAACCTCATCCTCGCCTCGATCGTCCTATCCGGATGGCCGCAAACGGCACCGCCGGCCGAGCTGAAGGCCTTTGACGGCGAATGGATTTGGCAGGAAGACCGCACGCCGGGCCGGGCGCCAGAGAACTTCAACCCGCCAATGTCGACCCGCTTGTCCCTGCGCGCCGAATCCGACGCGATGATCCTGGTGAGTGGCCACGGATCGGGGCACACCAATGTGCGCATCACCTTCGATGGCCGCATGACCGAAGTTGCGAATACCACTCCCGGTAGCCTCGCCCGCTATCGAGGCAGTTGGAAGGACGGCACCTTCACGTACGAAGTGGACTTCATCCGCGAAGCCGGGGGCACCCCGCAAAACCTGATTCGGCGCGCATTTACCCTCACCCCAGATGGCCTCATCGTCCGCTCGAATTTGATGGACGAAACGGTCGGGCTCTATAAGCAGGCCAAGGACGTTCCTTTGCCCGCCATGGCCAAGGCCACCATCAACGACCTCAGCTGGATGCAAGGGAACTGGTCCGGCATTCGGGGCACCGAAAATCAGATCTACTTCGAAGAACTTTGGAGCCCGCCCCGCGGGGGCTCCATGTTCGCCACGGCACGCACGGTCAACCGCGATCGACTCTCTGCGTTTGAATACTTGCGCATCCTGGAACGCGATGGCAGTCTCGTTTACATCGCCCAACCCGGAGGCGCCGCCCCCACCGAGTTCTATCTCACCGAGTTCTCGGCGTCGCGCGCGGTCTTCCAAAACCCGCGCCACGACTACCCCAAGCAGATCGTCTATGAGCGTAGCGGTGATGCCCTTACGGCCACCATTGGCTACCTGGTGGGTGGCTCTCCGCGCCGGTTTGAATTCAAGCGCCAAGCCTCGGCAGGGATTCAATAAGCGGGCGTCCAACCTTAAGCAACGAGAATCAAAATGAACTACAGAATCACCGAACTGCCTCAATTTCACTTAACGGGGCCGATGTTGCGAACTTCGGTCGCCGACAACGAAGGAGAAAAGAGCATCCCCAAGTTCTGGCAAAGCTTGATGGCCTCGGGGGAGTTCAAGACGATTTGTGCTCTCGCCCAACCGCAGGTCTTCCCCGACGGAACCACGTTCGGCGTCAATGCACCTGATTCTGAGAACGAAGACGGGTTCTTGTATTACGTCGCTGTGGAATTGGCACCGCTCACGGCTAGCGACTACTCCGTCGTCACGGTCGCACCTGGTCAGTGGGCCGTCTTCTCGGCCGTCGGCGAGCCGAGCATTGCCATTCCGGCTGTCTTCAAATTTGTGAACTCCGAGTTCTTTGCGAACTCGGATTTTGCTTCCCGCCGTGAGGAACCCGAACTCGAGGTCTATTCCGATGCGCCTATGGACGACAACTACGTCACCGAAGTGTGGTTCCCCATCCAACCGAAGACGTAGAGATGAGGTAGAGGTCACGAGGACGGTGGAAAGCCTCCTTCGCTACCTCCCCGAGTACCATGCAATTAGGTAGAACGCAACGAATGACCACTTTGCACCACTCTCTCGTCTTGGTCGCCGTCGGCGGCTTGGCTGTGGCCGGCCTGAGTGGTTGCCAGCCCACACTCACGGGCCCCAAGAGCTTCGCGATTGACGCCACCTCCCGTGCTCCCGACCGCGTCGTCATTCAGTCCCCCTACCGGTTCTATCACTTCGAGTTCCCCGGAGAGAAGGCGGAGGAGTTCTGCCCTCGCCTCAATCCCCAAGTCGCTAAGCTCACGCCGCCCTGGCCCACCTTTGAGTACGAGCAGAACCAGGCGGCCTGGGTTTCCCGTAACCCAGCGGGCGAAAAGAACAAGGGCCAGGCATCGCTCGCGGTGTGCGTGGCGGGACAGCTGACCCCGGACGGTGGCTTTATCCCCGGCACCGACAAGTGGGGCGTCACCCTGCTGGTGCTTGAGAACCTTTAAGCAACGGGAAAGCTAGTCGGCGAGCCGCTGGTCCATCCATTCGTAGCTGGCCTCCAGCGCGTCGGCCACGATCATCAGGTGCTCCGAATTCGGCACCATCATAAACTTGCTGTCGCTACGGTCCTTGAGCAGGGCGCCCATCCGCTCAGAGACAGTCTTGAGCGCGGCCATCTCCTGCTCGCCCACCGCCAGGAATGTCGGCACACCCTGGGCGGCCGGGGGCAAGGCGGCACCAGTAGCCGGAGCGAACAGCACCATCCCGGTCGGCGGCACGGTCAGCCGGGCCAGCGAGCTCACCGTGGCCCCCCCGCCGGCACTGTGACCCATGATGAAGACGTTCTCGGGGGCCAGACCCCGCGCCTCCTGCAGCCACTTCAGGCAGTTGGCGGGCGCGGTCGGAGAGGACCGCGGGGTCATGAAAATCCACCCTCGCTTCTGCGCCAGCTCCCGGGCCAGCCCCGCCCCGTAGCCCTCGTAGAACATGTTCTCGCTGCCGCCCGCACCGTGCAGGGCAATCACCACCGGGGTCTTGGCGGTGGCCTCCTTCGGAATCCAAGCCCGGAAGACCGTGTTCTCCGCCTGCACCAGGGGCAATTCTTCATGGTTCTTCCACCCCTCCTTGCGGCCTCGCTCCCCGCTCACCAGCCAGGCGTGGGCGGGGGCATTCCATTCGTATTGGCCTTCCCGGATTTGGGTGAGAGCCCGGGCGAGGGCCAGCGTATCGCCCTGCTCCAGGGCCGCTCGTCGGGATTCAAAATCGCGCACCACACTCAGGGTGAGGGCGCGGCCCAGGGTCTCGGGGCCGTCCAACGTGATATCCCCTTCCCGATCCGGAGCCACCCCGGCCTTAGGGGTTGGGGGCGCGGGATCTCCCGAGCCGTACGCCCACGAATACACCAACTGATACGGCTCCCCGGGGGCCACCACTGGCGGCACCACCCGCACCCGCCAGCCAGCGCTGGGGCTCACGGTTTCGTTGCGCAGCGCGGCTTCGGCCTGGTCCAGCAACTGGCACACCTGTCCGGTTTGATTAGCAAAAAACGCCCCCACCGCCCGCGAGAGAACGTCCACCGCGGCCCGCCGGCGGGCCGGATCTTGCACCTGCCGCCAGGTGCGCTCCATGCGCAGCGTGCGCTCCGCCATGTCCGCACGGGTGGCCGGGGCGGCCGGCTGCGCCAAAACCAACGAAAGGACCAAAACCATTACTCCATCATACGCAGTCGGCCCCCACGGTTACACCCCCGTGTGTTGCGGTCCAATCAGTGACACAATAACCATGTGGAATCGATGAATCACGAGGTGCAAGAAGAGCAAGCCCGGGACGCCATGCGCGCCTGGCTGGCCGAGTTTGCCCCCCTCGTGATGGATCAATCTCAGCGTACGGCCACCGAAATCCGGCAAGAACTTGACCTCATCGAACGGCTCCAGGGCCGCACGTCCGATCTCGACCAGGGCAAGGGGCTCCTCACCCGCATGGATGACGGCGAGCTCATCCGTACCTACAACCAAGCTCGGGAGCAGATCCGCACCATCGAGCGCGATCTCCGTCGTCGCCTCGCCACCCTCGCTCCGGGCGACCCGAACAGCGAACCGGACTACGACGCCCTGCAAGAGCGCCTGGCGGAGACTGCTGCTCAGATCGAAGTCGGGGTCCCCACCTTCTCGGCCAACCCGGACCGGTTAGAACTCGCAAGTTCCCCCGCGCAGGTCGCGGCGGGCATCGGCATGGGTATTTTTGGCCTCGGATGGACGGCTTTCACCACCCTCCATGCGTTCTTCATGATCGGCGGGATGATGAAGGCGATGGGGCCGGTTGCCTTCGCCATGCTGGGCTTCTATGCGATTTTCTGGGCTGTAGGCGTGGGGATGTTTATGAGCGCCTTTAACATGGCCGCGCAGGAGACCATCGCACTGGAAGGTGACACCCTCACCATTACCAAGACCCTCGGCCCGATCCGAAGGGCCAAGCAGCACCGCATCAACCCCAAGTTGCAGGTCCGGATCGGCACCACCGAAAAGCAAGTGAGCCACGGGCGCGGCCGATCGGTCCCGATGAAGGTGGCCGCGATCATCTTCACCAGCGAAGACGGCCGCCCCATTGCGGTCGCCACCGGCACGACCGATGCCAACCGCGAGGTGATGCTACGGCAGATTCAAGCGCACCTGGGGCAAGAGGACACGTCCCCGGTGCCCCCGCCGATCCAGGACTAGCGCTTCAGCTGCAGGGCAATGCGCCGGAACTCGACCGGGTGGCTCTCGGACTGCAAGCTAATGGAGCCGCTCCGGATCAAACTCTCCGCCCCCGAGGCCGCCCAGGCCTTGGCGTCCGCATCATTCGGGTCCAGCTGGACCTCGCGGTAGCGGAAAACTTCCTGCCCGTTGATGTAGTGGACCACGTCCTCCGGGCCGTTCACATCCAGCTCCAGGCGCACCCACTCTTCCCCCCGGAAGGTCGGCGAGTTCGAGTTGGTGCAGTGCTGCCGCCACAGTTGCCCGTTGTACATCACGTTCGTGCCCGGCGTGCAGAGGTTGGCCGTCGGTCGGTCGCCCTCCTTGTCTCCGCCCAGTAACTGGACCTCGGCCGATACCGGAAAGTCTTGCCGCTCGCCCATCGTCTCGGGCGGCTGCCCGTGGATCATTACGCCGCTGTTCTTCCACGCCCAGCCCGGCCCTTCCGGCACCTGCTGCCCCACAAATCGGTACTCCAGGCGCAACTTATAGCGACTCGCCGGGGTGCGGTAGAAAAGGTGGCCAAAGCGGCCATCAAACTTCTCGTAGCCGTCGTAGCGCACCACCAGGTTGCCGCCTTCCACGCGGAAAGTCCGCATCGGGTCCTCGCCCAGTTTGTGCCCCACAATCTTGGGCGTCCAGCCCTCCAGGTTCCGGCCATTGAACAGGCTCACCCACGGCGCTGAAGGTGCCCCCTGCACCGGAGCCAAGGCCGCCCCCGCTGCCCCCAGGGCCACCACAAAAAGTGCGAATCGCATGGACGAAGGGTTTACCCGCTGCCGGTTCACGATTCGTCGCTCCATCGCGCGATCTCTTCCTTCAACACGGCCTGCATGGGCTCGCTCATGCCATCGAAAATGCTGACGCCGCTCGCCCCCCGGTGCCGCGCCGCGCGCAATCCAGCCTGGAATTCTTCAGGCGACTTGAACGCCGGCATATAAAGCCCCGCCACCACCGGGAACCGCGCCGCCTGAATGCCTTCGCGCACGCAGTTGCCAATCCACTCTGTGTCTTCGTTGTAAAACGAGTGGTAGATCATCGGGGTCACAAAATCCAGCGGCCACTTATCCCAGTCTTGGCGGCATATCTTGCGGGCCATGCTGGGCGTCGGGAACACCGCTGCCGACACCTGCTTTCGTGCCTGATGCACCCGCTCGGTGACCTTGGTCACCAGGGCCGTGATCGCATCGTAGCGGAAGTGCAACCACCGCGCGTCCAAATCCGGCCGCTCCAGATTCAACGGGTCGTCCCCGTACCGCGCCCGGAACGCCTCGCGCGCCGCCTCGCTGTAATCAAAATCGTAGCGCGGCAGCTCTTCGGTCTGGTCCAGCTTGTAGGTGTCCCACAGCGCAGTGGGCAAGATCACGTCCGGGTAGCGCACGTAGTCCAGGTGCACGCCGTCCACATCATCACGGAGAGCAATCTCCTCCGCCTTGCCGCAGATATGCTCCACCACTTCCGGGATGTGCGGGCTCACCCAGCGGTAGTAGTCCACGTAAGGCGGCTGGTCCACGCAGCTTTCGCCGCTGCGGGCCACCATGTACCACTCCGGGTGCTCGGCCATCAGCTTGGCGTCGCGCTGGTTGGTCGTCCACATCCACACGTGCGGCGAGAGGCCGGCTTCGCGGATCGCCTTGAGATGCGCGGCGTTCACCCCGCCAAGAAAAACGCCCGTCACCCCCAGGGCGGCGAGCTTTTCGTACTTGTCACCAGGTTCGGCCGGGTCCGCCCCGGTCCACACCCAAAAGCTCGGCTTCACCGCGCGAACTCCAAGTAGCCCCACATTTCGGGCTGGTGCATGTCCACCACGCCCTGCGGGCTCCACACCCAGTTGTCTTCCTTGGTGTCCGGCACTTTGCGGTACTTGCCGTTCTCCACCAGGAGCTGCCACTGCACGCGGCTGAAGTTGATGCGCCATCGGTCGCCCGGTTGCGGGGGCACGGCCACTTTGCTGATCTCCTTGAGACTGCGCCAGGGAATGTGAATGGTGCAGCTCCACCCCTCGTCCTCGTCGCTCGGGTCGTTGAGGGTGCCGTTGATCTTCACCGCCGTGCGCAGGCCTTTGATCTCCCAACTGTCCACGGCCGGGCCGCCTTCGCGGTAGGGGCGGGGCAGCAGCAGATCCCAGGTGGTGTTCAGCGCGTTCAGTTCCAGCTCGCCGTAGTTCAGGGCGTCGTCGTCCGGGTCGATGAACACTTCAAAGTCGTTGTCGTAAAAGATCACGCTGTCGTGCTCGGTCAGGGTGCCCCACACGTGGGGCTCCTCCATTTCCGCGCCGATCCAAAGCCCACTTTCACTCCACCCCATCTTGGCGCGGGTGCGAAATCGCGGCGCGGGGCGCTTATCGCCCTCGATGTCCACAAAGTCGTCCGTCCAGGGGCTCAACTGCCAGGATTCGTGGGAAAGATCCCCATCCATCGGCGGTTCTTGAAACCAAAAGGGGGCCACGTAAGCCTTCGGCGTATTCACAACCGTCATCTTGGGATCAAGGCGGTACTGCGAGTCAAGGATCGCGGCCGCGCGGACCCCACTGATGCCGTCGCGGAGCATCTCCGGCCCCACCACGAACACATCCGGGAACGCCGCCCCCGGCGTCCAGATCGGCAGTCGCGCCATCGTCAGCGCACCGGCACGGTCGGTGTAGCTCACCAACGCCTGCAGCCGATCCGGTTCGCCCGGCACGGGCGCAATGCTCAGACCCGCTCCGGCGCCCGGCAGTGGATCCGAACCGATGCGCATTTCAGTTTCCGAGTTCGCGGCGGCGGCAAAGGATTCGCTCTCAAAGTCCGGCCCGCCGATGTAGATCGGGTTCACGTCGCTGTCATCGCCATCAAACATGACGTTCAGGTCGCCGTTACCCCGGTAATAGAACGTCTCCGCCCAGAACCGTGCGATTTGGAAGGCGTAATCCCGTTGGTCACGGTCCAGGTTCACCACCGTCGGGCGGTGATAGAACACATCCTTAAAGCGGCCCCCCCGTACGGCACTCCGTTCGTCGGTCGGCACTTCGTCTAGGCGTTGCCACTGGCCCGCCCCGTCGCGTCGCCAGTGCCCGGAAGTTAAAGCCTGCCCGTCCACCTTCATCGTCTCTCCCAGGTCCAGCGAGATCAGCGTGATGTTGGCCGTGGTCGCTTCGCCCTTGGCCACCGTGATGGTGCTGGGCTGGTACGGCTCGGCCTGCTGGTGCACCGTGATCCACCCAAAGTTGCCGTTGATGCTGGGGTCAATCGTGGTCAGCGTGTAGTCATCCGGTCGGTTGAGCGCGTTCGCCCGCAAGAAATCCCACATCGGGGCGTGGTCCAGGCAGTTCGCGCCGGGGGCCGGGTCGGTGTCGTACCAGTGGCCCTGGCCGGCTTCTTCGTGGAAGCCTAACGCCGGGTGCCCTTCCAGCGCCTTGCGCATGTTGCGCGCCTCGCTCACCGGCACGGTTTCGTCGGCATCGCCGTGCAGCACGTACACCGGGTTGATGCGGAGGTTGTCCTTGAACAGCATCGTGTCGTGGATTTGGCTCACGCGGTTCAGCAGCGCGCCCATCGGGTCGGTGGCGTCCCATCGTCGTCCACCGCCGTAGGTGAAGAACGACGCCCACCCTGCGCACGGCCCCACGCCCGCGAACTCGAACGGGAACAGCGCCCCGTTGATCCAAGACCCGTGGCCGCCCATCGAGTGGCCACTGATGTAAACCTCGTCCGGGTTCACGCCGGGGATTTCCAGCGCCAGGTCGCGCACTTCCAGCAGGTCCAGCCGGCCAATCTCCTCCCAGTCAAAGCCGTAAGGTCGGCGGTTGGTCGGGGCCACCACGTGCGCCCACGGCTTTGCCCCATAGGCTTGCGCCTGGCCCAGCGCTTCCACGCTCGCCCCGTGTGGACTCAGGATCACGCTCGTGGCCTTGGGGTCGCTGGCCGGCAAGTACCCGTAGTACTGCACGCTCTGGTCAATGCGGCTGATGAAGGTCACCCGGCGGGCTTCCTCTGGCTTCACGACCCGCAGGTTCAGTTCGGCCCTATGCAGCACTTCTCCGCCCTTGCGGAGGGTCAGCACCACCTTGCCGTCGGCGTCTTTGGGGCGCGGCACATTCACAGGCACCTTGCGCACCCCCAGGGGCCACAGGTGCGGCACCTTGGTGGTGCGAGATTGCCCGCCGTGCTCGGCGGTGACTTCAACCCCCTCGCCCCATTCATCCTGGGCGTTGCGGATCACCACCCCGGCCCAGGCATCGCTGGCGGGGGCGCCCGTCACCACGTCGGGGAGGGTCGCATCTCGCGTATCGAAGCTTACGGGCGCGGGCGGTTTGATGAGCGAAGCCCGCATTTGGCCCCGCCCAACTTGGAAGTAAAACTCGTTGGTGCCCGCCTTCAATCGCACCGGCAGGCTCAGGTAGCCATAGCCGTAGGGGTCGCCCGCGCGGGGCTCCTCGTTCACCCAGGTCTGCGACGTGCCGGTGGCCTCCAGCAGCATGATCTGCTCGCGATCCGAAGGCACGGTGGCGAACACGTAGCCGTTCCCTCGGAACCAACCATCCGCCGCCGCCTCCACGCGCCGCCAACCTGTGGCCTCGCTCGGCGTCTTCCGGTCAATCATCCCCGCGATCACGGGATCCACGGCCACCGGCGTCCGGCCATTGCCAGGAACCGTGATCTGCAGGCCTTCCTTCAGGACAATCGTTTCGTCTTGCGGTTGCGCCATGGCCATGGCAACTGCCCACACCATCATGCGCCCTATTATGGGGTGTTGGGACGCCCGGATACCGACATGGCGAATCCTCGTCCGAAAATGCATGATCGAAGCCTAAGTTTCCCAGGAGCACCGAGATGCATATGGACTCACCCCGAGCCCGCCGCTTGCACCCAAGTGCTAGTCAAAAGGAAGCGTTTAGCCGCTCACCAATCGCTTGCCGTCCACCAAACGGTGGAGGGCGAGCGGGTTCGCGTCTTGCAGTTCCGGCGGCAGCAGCGCCTCCGGCGCGTTTTGCCAGCACACCGGGCGGCTCCATCGCTCGATCGCGCCCGTGCCCACACTGGTGCTACGGCCGTCGCTAGTGGCCGGGAACGGCCCGCCGTGGACAATGCTGTCGCACACTTCCACGCCCGTCGGCACTTGGTTAAAGAGCACCCGGCCCGCCTTGGTTGCGGCCACTTGCACCACCGGCTTGGCCGCCTCAAGGTCGGCACCAGTCCCGTGGAATGACATCGTCAGCTGCCCACCCATGGCCCGGGCCACCGCTTCCGCTTCGGCTAAGTCCTGCGCGCGCACCCACACCGCACTCGGGCCAAAAATCTCCTCGTGGAGGTCGGGTTCGGCCACAAATTGCGCCGCCGTCACCTCAAAAAGGTGCGCCGGGCCATCGACAACCAGATTGACTCCATCCATTTGGTTACGTCGCTCCACGCCTTCGGAATAAGCCTGGGCAATCCCCTCCGTCAGCATCGGCGTCGGCACAAAGCCCGCCAGGCGCTGGGAAATCTCTTCCGCCCACACACTGGCTTCTCCCACCGTCACCAGCACGCCGGGGTTCGTGCAAAACTGCCCGACGCCCATCGTCAGGGCACCCGCCAGTCGCTCGGCCAGGCCCGCCGGATCACTCGCCAACAGTTCCGGGAGCAAGAATGACGGGTTCACCGAGCCCATCTCGGCAAACACCGGAATCGGCACCGGCCGCTCCGCCGCCCGCCGCATGAGGGCCGTGCCTCCACGGTAGCTACCCGTGAAGCCCACGCCCGCAATGGCCCGGTGGTCCACCAGCCACTCGCCCACCTCAATGCCCTGGTCAAACAGCATCGAAAACACGCCCGGATGCACGCCCACAGCCTCCGCCGCGCGCACGATCGCCGCCCCCACCAGCGCACTCACGCCGGGGTGCGCGGGGTGAACCTTCGTCACCACCGGGCAGCCCGCGGCCAAAGCCGAAGCGGTATCGCCCCCCGCCACGCTAAACGCGAGCGGGAAATTGCTGGCCCCGAACACCGCCACCGGCCCGATGGCCACCCGCATGCTGCGCAGGTCGGGCTTCGGCAGGGGTTGCCGGTCGGGAATGGCGTGGTCGATCCGAGCATCCACCCAGTGGCCTTCCCGGGCCACCCGCGCGAACATCCGCAGTTGGCCACAAGTCCGGCCCAGTTCGCCCCGGGCGCGGCCTTCGGGCAAGGCGGTTTCCGCTTGGTAGCGAGCCACAATCGCCTCGGCGTCGGCTTCCAGTTCGGTGGCAATCCGCTCCAAGAACTCCGCCCGCGCGGACGACGAAGCCAAAGAACTGACTGCCTCCAAAGCCCCCCGGCACGCCGCGTCCACATCCTCCCGGGTCGCGACGACGAACGCCCCTTCCAGGGCACTCCCGTCGCGTCGGTCCACCACCGAGAACGTCTTCTCCCCGCCACCCAGGCGGCCCGCCACCAAACTGCGCGTGTTCATCTCCTTTAACCTACGTCAGGGCGGTTGGCCAGCGCGTGCTCAATCACGGCCACGGCCGCGGCTCGCTCCTCGCCCACCAGTTCCAGGCGCGGGGCGCGCACGGTTTCCGTGCCCATTCCCACCATGGCCTGCGTCAGCTTGATGAGCTGCACAAACTTGGGCACCGTGTCCAGGCGGAGCAACGGCAGGAACCAAGCGTAAAGGTCATCCACGCGCGGGTCGTTGGCCAGCGCCCACTCCCATAGGCGCACGGATTCGCGCGGGAAGGCGTTCACCAGGCCCGCAATCCAGCCTCGGGCGCCGTTGCGCACGGCTTCTACCAGCACATCGTCCACCCCCACCAGGATGGCGAGACGGTCCCCCATCAGGCGCTTGATCTCGGTTACGCGGCGCACGTCCGCACTCGATTCCTTGCAGCTCACGAGGTTGGTGTGGATCGAAGCCAATTCCGCCATTTGCTCCGGCACAAAGTCGGTCTTGTAGGCAATCGGGTTGTTATAAAGCATGCACGGCAGCGGGGTGGCGCGGATCACCGCTTCCACGTGATAGCGCATCTCGCGCCAGTCCGTGCTGTAAACGTAGGGGGGCAACACCATGAAGCCCGCACAACCCAGGTCGGCGGCATCCCGGGCCAGGGTCACGGCTTCATCCGTGCTGAGGGCGCTGATGCCCGGCACGATGGGGTAGTTCGGGAACGACTCCACCAGCGTCTTCAGAATCTGTCGCTTTTCTTCGCCGGTCAGGGTCGCGCCTTCACCCAGCGAACCCAGCGGCACCACGCCGTGGCAGCCATTTTCCAGCTGCCACCCCACATGCTTGACCAAAAAGTCGTAGTCCACGTCACCCGACGCGGTGAAGGGGGTGGTGATGGCCGGAAGAACGCCTTGCCAGGGAATATTCATCGCCGACTATCTTACTCAGCCCCCACCCTCTAAGGGCCGCTAGCGGTCTAGTCGGAAGGGTTCCGGGTCCAAACTAGGCCAATGCCCGCCCATGAGGTCAGCCAGTATGCGCCCGGTGCCCGCCGCCAGGCTGATTCCCATCATCCCATGCCCGGTGGCCACCCAGGCATTGCCCAGGTTCGGCACTCGCCCGATGTAAGGCAAGCCGTCGGCGCTCAGCGGCCGCCATCCCGTCCACAGGGATTGATCCCAGTCCGCCGAGGCCAAGCTGGGGAACACCCGCTCCGCCCCCGCCCGGATGTGGGCCACCCGCGCCGGGTCCGGGGCCTGGTGCGTCGCGCCGATCTCCATGCCGCTGGTCACGCGCAGCGTCTCGCCCATCGGGGTCAGGCTCACGCGGTCTTCCACGAGGAGTGAAGGCGTTGTCAGGCGCGCCCCACCGGGCAGGGTGTAACCGTAGCCTCGCCCGGGCTGAATGGCCATGTTTACGCCCAGGCTACGCGCCATCCGGGCGGATTCAAACCCCGAAGCCAGCACCACGTGGTCGGCGCTCATCGCGCCGTGGTTGGTCTTCACGCCGGTCCAGCGGTCACCGCTCAGTTGCCAGCCCAGCACCTTTGTATCGGAGACTAAATTCGATCCCAAGGAGAGCCGCATCGCCTGCACCCACTCGTGGGGTGCCACATGGGCATCGTTGCCGAACCACAACCCGCCCTCGCACTGCACGTCCAGCCCGGGTTGTCGCCGCCGCACGCCCTCGGCGTCCAAAATCTCCACGTCCAGGCCAAGCCGAGCGCCTTGGTGCCCGACTTCGGCTTCCTCTTCCAGTCCATGCGCGGTGCGGGCAATCATCATCAGCCCCTGTCCGCCCGGACGGGCCAGGTGCGAAAAGTCGTCCGCCCACCGTTCCCACTGGTCGCGGCTGGCCAGGCTCAGCCGCAAGAGAGCCTGCGTACGGGCCTGTTCATCCCCCGCAAGGCTGCTCAAGGTAAAGCGCGTCACCCACCCCAGCAGGTCGGCGTCGGGGCGCCACCGCACAGTCACCGGAGCCCCGCGCTTAAGCATCATGCGCAGGCCGGTTTTCAGGAACCCCATTGTCGCCAGCGGCACAAAGTGGCTCGGCACCAGCATGCCCGCGTTGCCGTGGCTCGTGCCCACCCCATCGGCGGGGCCCTGTTCCAGCACGGTCACTTGCCACCCGTCCCGCATCAGTTCGGCGGCCACGCCCAGGCCCACCAGCCCCGCGCCCACTACAATCGCGGTGCGCTTCACTCGGGCAGCCCCGCCACGTAGGGGTCGTCCGCAGCAAAGTGGAGAGTGCTCTCCGCCGTCACCCAGGCGCGACCCCGGATGCGGGGCACCCACCCCTCCGGCGTGCGGCGCACGGTGGCCGAAAACAGGCCACCCGTCACGCTCTCTTGCACAAAGACCTGCCCTTCCGCGATCTGGCCATCTTCGGCCAGACACGCCAGGTGGGCGCTGGTACCGGTGCCACACGGCGAGCGATCATCCGCCCCGCTGGGGCACAGCACGAACTTGCGCACGTCAATGGCGGGGTCAGCATGCGGCACGCAGATCTCCACGTGGTCAATCTCGCCCCCGTCATCCCCGGCGATGCCCTGGCGGTGCAGTTCATCGCGGATGAGCGAGGTCATCCGCAGTAGCTCGCGGCGGTTGCCCGAGATCAACTCCACCGGCGATTCGTGCAGGATGTAGAACCAGTTCCCCCCGTAGGCCACATCCCCGGTGAACTCGCCGTAACCCGGCACGGTGACTTTCACATCCTTCAGCGACCGCCGCGACGGGATGTTCTCAATCTCCACGCTGCCATCGGGGTGCCGCCACGCCGTGATGCGCCCCACCGGGGTCATCAAATGCCCTTCGCCGCTCTCCGGCCAGCGCCCCAGGTGCGCCAATGCCGTCACCACTCCAATGGTGCCGTGCCCGCACATCCCCAGCGGCCCGGCGGCATCAAAGTAGATCACGCCGGCCACCTCGTCGCCCTCGGCCGGCCGCAGCCACGCCCCCACAAAGGCGTCGTAGCCGCGCGGTTCGGCCACCACGCCGCGCACCCAATCCCACTGCTTCATGACCAAGCGCTGCTCGGCCAGCGTCCCCGTCAGGTCCGGGTGGTCATCCAGGACGATCCGAGTGGGCTCGCCTTCGGTGTGCGTATCGAGGACGCGAAGTGACCGCATCGCGCGAGTTTACGCGAACCTAAGGCACCAGCCACTGCCCTTCCCAGTCCGCGCCGGTCCAGGTCCAGCCCGCCCGCCGGTGTCCGCTCACGCGGGTGTCCAGCCGGTCCATGTGGTCAATCGTCGCCCGCAGCAGAGCAAAGTTCACCCGCCCTGTTTCGCTTTCTTCCATCGTGGGTTCTCGGTCTACTAAGTCCAGCGGGTAGCCCGGCCCGGGCACCGTCAGCACTGTCCCCGGCCCCGCCGCCGCCAGATAGCACCGCCGCGCCAGGGGCTTGGTGCGCGCCCAGGCGGCCTCCACCTCCGCACCATCGCTCAGCAACTCCACCGCCCCGTACATCCGCACCATGCACCCACTCGCCGCACTGTAGAACACCCACACGCAGGGGCCGCCCGCCCGCGCTTGCTCCGCTTTGGGTGAGCGCGCATCCACGTGGCACTGCAGCCGGCGCCGCCCCCGATCCGCGTGCCGCAGTGTCACCACCCTCGCATCCACACCGGCCGCCCCCACCAGCGACAAGACGGGCAAGTGAAAAGGGTCGCGCCATTTGAGGACCCCACGTTCCACATCTCCCCAGGTTTCTTGGAGTAGCTCGGCCAGTTCCACGCCTCATTTTGCCAAAACCTAGTAAGTGTTCGGGAATCCCGCCGCCCAAGGGCTCCGACAACGGCAATGTGAGAAGGATTCGATCGCGCAAGGCGGGTATTAGCCTCGTCGAGGTCGTGACGGCGACGGTGTGCGTGGGGATACTCGGCGTGGCCACCATCGGCGGCACTACCGCCGCGAGCGCACGCCTGGATGAATCTCTCCTCACCAAGCAGGGTGCAACAGCCATTCAGAACGAGCTGGAGACCCTCAAAACCGCCGGTCGCATGGCCACGCTCACGCCTGGGCTCACCACCAAAGACGTAAACCTTGGCCCGAACACGGTCGGCACGATGACGATCGACGTGCGAGGTGATGTTCCTCCGCAACTTGCGGCCTATCCGCTCGAAGCGCTTGACGGAAATCCCAACTCCGTTTCCGCAATGGATGTGAGCGAGGCCCGGATCATGATCCTTCGGTGCTTTGGCAACAACGATCTCACGCAACGCTGGACTTCGCGCAAGCTGGATAACAACTCCGGCTTCGATCTGTACTTCGCGGAGCCCCTGAACGACCAAAACGGCGGGGCCGACCTGGTACCTGAGATCATCCTTACGGGCGGTATCGGTAACGGTCGAGTTGAATTACAGGCCATTGACGAATCAGGACAACTTCTGGGAAGTTCCTTCCAGGCCAAGAAAGGGTTTGTCGACTCCACGCCCCAGGGCTACTTGTCGGATGGTCGAAACAAAACCGTGAATATCGAGATCCTCGGAATTGACCTGTCTCGGGACTTCAACGTCACCCGGGTGGCGGGCGTGCGGGTCACCGTGCCCAAGCAGGAGACCTCCTTCAAAATCTTCGGATTCGACGGCCAGGACATCCAGGCCACCGTGGCCCCCACCTACGAGGTCAGCGGCCCGGGAACTGTCACCAAGACCGCCGGGGCCCTCATGCTCAATGGGCTCAAGTTTGGGTCCGAGTCGAGCAGCCGATTTGTCTACCCCGCTCGGGTTGAAAACCTCACTCTCGACACCGCTAAAGGCGACCTCCGATTTCTGAACCGAGCTTCTACGGTGTACGACGTTCTCATCAAGCTGAACTTCGACGCCCGCACCATCGTGGGGGCCAAAACCCGCACCGTCACCGTCGAATCTGCCGTGCAGTACGGCTCTGTGTATTTCTAAGCTCATGGCACACCGCAAGCGAAATCGAGGGTTCTCCCTCACCGAAACCGTCGTCACCGCCGCGCTCTCTACGGCCGTGATCGGTAGTTCCGCCGGGCTCTTTGCTTACACTGTCCGCCGGGTTCAGACCGAGTCGGTGGAGTTGGCCGTCGCCAGCCAAGCCCAAGAACTGGCCGACGAGATGAGTGCCCTGGTGCAAAATTGCGGCTACGTAAAGCTCGAATCGAGCAACGGCCAAGTCAGCCTGCTGGCCCTGGTGCCAAGCAACGATTTGGACACCGACGGAGACGGAGTGCCGGACACCGCCGCCCCCAGTTCCATCAGCCCGGCCGGGCACGAAATGTATAGCGCCACCTCCTACGAAGGCTTTATGTGGACGCTCCCCGCTGGCTCCACCCCCGGCAAGATCGAACGCCTGCGCAACAGCACGGAGGGCGGCAGCAAGAACATGTTGATCATTGACGAATCTTGGGCGAGCCGTGACGGCAAGCCCCGCTGGAACATGATCCGCAACGTCGAGTTCACTAGTGACCCCCTGCGCCGAGAAACGACTTTCACCATCACGGCCAGCGCCAACCTCTCGACGGGGGAAGCGGCCGATTCGCTGAACAACGGCAACGCCGCCGAATTCAAGGTCACGCGAGTTGTGAACTGGGGGTTGAGTAAGTGATTCGCAACCGTTCGCGACGCGGGGCGGCGCTGATTTACGTGGCCGCCACCGGCACCGGGATCACGCTGATGCTAGGGGGCCTGACCATGTTCACAGCCGAGGCTTCCCGCAAGGACGAACTCACCACCGAATCCGTGGTGGCAGCCGCCGATACCCATGCGTTGTTCGAGAAGGGACGCCTCATCGTGCGAGAAACTAGGTACACCGTGAACCCGGTCGACAACATGAATCTCGAGTTCGAGGGGACCAATGAGGGGGTGGGGCCCAAGAGTTCTCCCACCGACTTGATCCTGTCCGACCGGCCCCTGACTTCGTTGGAGCTCGGCTTGCTCCCGTTCGAACTCACGAATCGTCAAGGAAAGACCGGGGTCATGATTGAACCGGTAGACGATGCCACGTACCGGGCGGTAGTCAAGGAACTTGTCCTCGGGTTGCCGCTCGGCGATGCAACTGCTTTTGATTTCCCTGCCCACGAATTGAGGACGGCCCAGCAGAATGGCTACGCCTGGGTTCGGGGCGGCAAGCTTGGCCACCTGCGCACGGGGGTAAACGGCACCGAGACCGCCACCTACCGGGGGTCACGTAAGTCCACCAAGTTCGCCTCGGATGCCGAACCCGCCGTGAAGCGAGTGCACACCAAGACGGTGTTCAACGAGATGCCCGGGGGTGTGAATCTGGCGATCTCCATCAAGGGGCATCGCAGCACTTTCGCTCGCAATCGCGTGGTCGGCGTGCCGTGGAACTACTCGGCTTCAACTTCGCAGCTTGCGGTTCGCTCCAACACCTGGAGCGGAACTGGCCCCACGGCCGTGGCTCACATGGACCTGAGGCCAACCACCCCGCGACCTGCCGCGATCACGGAAGGTTTAGTGGAGAGCCGCTTGGGTCCGCAAGGCTTCCCCATTGCCACTGCGGAAGCTCGGTCCAGCGCGTCCCCTGTTTCCCTGGTCAGTGCATACGCCCCGACCACTTACGAACTCCTGTGGTGGCGAGCCGGCCAAACCGGCACCCGCCGCGTGGCCAATCCAACCCAAGGTCAGACTTCGGTTCCCTTTAGCTGGACCAACCAGAGTCTGCCCAACGATGCCGAGAACAACCCGCAGTTCCGGGCGGTCCACCTCTCGGGCGGATTTGAGATCACGTCCAGTGCGCAACGAAACGCCGTGACGATGAACCTCACCAGTCAGGACGACGCCTGGGTGTTCATCAATGGTCAACTGGCCATGGATATGGGCGGCCTGCACAGTTCCATGACCTCGACGCAGCTCAACCGAGCCCCCATCGTGGTGGGCAAGAACCGCATCGACATCTTCCACGCCAATCGCGGCGGGACGAGCACTTTAGGGTTCTTGTCCAACGTGACCTTCACGCCGGAGGCGCCCTTCACTCTGAACTCGGACCACGCTTTTGGCACCATGGGGGCCACGATCGTGGGGGGTGCGGTCAGCACCCACTCCGAGCTCGTGGACGGCGGCGAACTCGATGCCGATAACGTCGCCATCACGCTCAACCCCCCGGGGAACACGAGCGGGTCGTACTCGATGACCTACGATGCGGAGACAACCACTGGGATCGTGGGCAAGAAGTTTGGTCACGGAGCCCTCATGCTGTCCATCCATAGCACGGGCTGGCCAGAGATTCAAGACCTGGTCAGCATTAGCACCGGCGAAGTGCGACCGGAAACGGTGCTCCAAGCTTTCCAACGCGATCGAGCAACGGACAGTTGGCGCCCGGTGCCCATGGTAGCGGGGCAAGTGGTAACCAACGGCCAATTCCGGCGCATTACCTTGATGACCCGTCCGGAAAGTCTCACCGACCGCTACGTCTCGTTTGTGTTCAATCCGGATCTTGCGAAGTACGAATCGGCCGTGAAAATCACTCAAGCCAGCTTTGGCTACCGTGAAGGAGACCGCACGCTGCCGATTCTGCTCGCACCGCCGACGACCGGCACGACCGACTTCATCTTCTCGGTGGGCGGCGAGCTGCACGTCGAGAATCTGGGCAAGACCACGGGCGGCCTCTTTGCCTCCTCGCTCAAGATCACGGGCAATCCGTGGGAAGTGGTGGGTCACGTCAACATCAAACAGGGAGCCAATAAGTTCGCCAACAACCCCTTGCTGGTCATCTCGAACGGTCTCCTGAAAGCCGCCTCGCAGTCGCCGGTGCCCTTCGTGCTCAATGAGGCCTCCTTTGCGACGGTGGCAAACTCTCAGCTCAATGGGCCGGTCACTCTCTCGGGCGTTCTCAACCCGCCAGCGGGTGAACCCCTCGTCAATCTGTTGATCAATGGCGATGCGACGGTCAACGGCCTTTCGATCCCCACGGGCGGGACGATCTTTGTCACCGGGAATCTCACGATCAACAACAGCGTGACCACCGACGCCAACCGCAACATTCAATGGTTGGTGAAGGGGAACATCTTCGTGCCGGATACGGCTGTCTCGGGGTTATCCCTCCAGCAGCAGATCCTCTGTGCCGAAGGCAACATCGAGATCTACCGGCCCATCGTTTTCTCGGGGGCGATGAATACGAATCGAAATCTCAAGTGGATCGGAGCGGCCGGCCAAGGCATCAGTGCCTTTGCCCCGCTGCAGATGAATGGTGACGGTTTCTACTTCGATTAGGTGAAGGTTGCCCTGGTAACCCTACGGGGATAGACAAAATTCGCCGATATCAATCCTGGAGCAGTCTCGCTGCTCTGGGATTGTCTATTTATGGACTTGTTGGGCATGGCAGGTTGGGCAGCCGCGATCATCGGATCGGGGTGGGCCATCGCGTCTTCGGTACAGGGCAAACGCGCCCAAAACGAATACTCGCGCGAACGCCAAGCGAACGACACTTTCCTCCACGCGAGCCACGTCATTAGCGAATTCAATGCGAACGGCACCGCCCTGGCCGAAGCCCTGCGCGCCATGGTCACCGCCGCCGGAGCCGACTCCGGCTACATCATGCTGTTCGACCGCAACCAGCCGAAAAAGCTCACCACCCAAGCGGTCTACTCCTTTGACGATAACGACATCTTCCCCACCACCACGCTGATTGGCGAAGGCCTGGCGGGCACGGTGGCGCACTCGGGGCAACCTGCCCACTTCACGCGCACCGGGGGCACCGATGTGCTGCATGAACTGCCCAACGACACAACCGCCGCCATTGCCACGCCCATCCGCAACCGCCTGTTCCGCGACCAAGACCTGCGGACCAGCGATGTTGTAGGCGTTCTCGTGCTGATTTCCAAGAAGAAGAAGATGTCGTTCCAAGGGGAACGGCTGGACACCATCACGGCGTTGGGCGCTTTGCTTTCCATGGCTGTTTCCAGCCATTGGATCGGCACCCACCATCGCCTCACCCTGCTGGACACCCTGGTACTGATGGCCAGCACTCTGGAATCCCGCGACCGCTATATGTCGGGCCGCTCACAGCGCCTTTGTGACCTCGCCTTGCTGTTGGGCCGCAAGTTCGGGATGAGCGACGAAGCCCTGGAAGAGCTCCGGCTGGGCATGCTGCTCCAAGACATCGGCAGCATCAAGGTGCCGGACGCGATTTTGCATAAGTCTGGGCGCCTTATGGCCGAGGAGTTTGAGCTTCTCAAGCAGCACACCACCTTTGGCTACGAACTTTGCCGCCGCCTGATGATGCCGCGCGGGGTGTTGACGATTGTCCGCAACCACCACGAGCGCCTGGACGGCACCGGCTACCCCGACCAACTGAAGGGCGAGCAAATGCCCCTGGCCCTGCGAATTGCGGCTCTAGCGATTGCCTTTGATGCCATGGCCTCGCCGCGTGCCTTCCGCACTGCCTTGGACCTCGACGAAATCCTGGCCCAATTGAACCTGGAAGCCGGCACGCACTTCGACGCTGTGGTGGTGCAAACCCTGCGCGAGAGCGTGAACGACGCAGAGTTCCAACGCATCTACCCTGCGCTTTCGACCACCACCGAGAAGCGTATCTCGGACCTTGCCGCATGAAGCCGAGTCCTCACCTCATTGGATTGGAGATTGGGGCGCACGCCCTCAAAATGGTGCGCATCGATTCTCAACGGCGCAGCAACATCCTCACGGGTGCCTGGCGCATCCCCACGGAGGGTGCCATGGACTGGCGTCGCGTGGACCACAAGTCACCGGCCTTTCTCGATTTGAAAGCCGAAGTCGCTCGCCTGGGGTTGAAGGGCCAGGATGTTTGCTTTAGCCTGCCGCCCGAACACACCGTGCTGCGATGGATGGACTTTGCCGGCATGGAGGAGGCGGACTGGAAGGACGCCGCCGCCCTGATGCTGCGCAAACAATTGGACGAAACCCAACCGTGGGAAATCGCCATCGGCACCGAACCCGACCCCGTGACCAACGAACGACTGGTAACGGCCATGCCGCGCGATTTGATTTTCCGCTACGCCGACGCCGTGCAGGGACTGGGCTTGAACCCCGTGGCTGCCGAACCCGAATCCAACGCGATTTTGCGCATTGGTGGCAGTGTCCTGCGCCGCCGCAGTCCGCTGCTTCGTGACGGCGCGGCCGTGATTCTCGATATTGGCTACCAGCGCACCCGTATCGACATGGTACGGGACGACAAGATCGAATTCACACGCGAATTCCGCTTTGGATCTCACCTTTTGATTAAATCCATTGCCAAGGAGCTGGTGCTGACCGAAGAAGAAGCCGCGCAGACGCTGGAGCACTCCACGGCCTCCCTCAGTAATCGAGGCTGGCTGCAGATTCCCACCCCGGGAGGCTTGGCGCAGATTGATGCCAACCCGCACCTGCAGATTCTGGTGCGAGAAACCGGTCGCCTGGTGCGCTACTTCCGCTCCATCTATCCCGAACGCAGCTACGCCGGTACGGTGGCCAGCTTGCTGGTGACAGGCGGCTTGGCAGGCCTGAACGGCATCTGCGAATACGTGGATCGCGCCCTGCAGATCGAATCCTGCCTGGTGGACCCGCTCTCGGTGGTCCGCATTGACTTGCCGGAGGATCAATTCATTCTCATGTCACGCGCACCGTACGTGTTTACGGTCGCCACGGGGCTCGCTTTAGCGCTACGAAATCGAATGGGCTTTGAGGAGGAAAGCAAACCAAATGGTTCAAAACGTATTCTCGCGCGGGCCGCGTAAGACTGCCCGATATTTGGCGCACACCAATGTGCTAGGTGGGTGGTTTGTATACTGCGCACAACGCGCGGCGCAGCGCCGCGCCCAGCAGCAACTCATGGCCGCCGGTGCCGTGTGCTTAGTGGCCGCGCTGGCTGCCTGCCTCTACGTCTTCACCGAGTCGGCCGCCGTGGCCCAAAAGCAGCAATGGGAGTTGCAACAGATCCAAAGCCAAATGCGCCTGCTCGGGGCAGGAGCCGAAGAAGCGACCGTGCAGCGCGAGTACCGCTCGATACTCTCGCAAAGTTTGGAAGCCAACGCGCAACTGCTTGACCCGCTCGCCATGACGCTCAACGAAATGCCGATGAGCTGCTGGCCAGAGCAAGTTACCGCTAACTACCAAGACGACGAGCCCCAAATCTCGGGCCGCGTGCTGGCTGTGAACGGAGAATCGAAGTTTGAGTTCGTCCGCGTACTGGAAGCCAACGGAGTGGGATTGGAAGCCAAGATCGAGTCCTTTGGTATGGAAATCAAAGAAGGCAAGACGGTCGAACGCTTCTCCTTTATCGTGAAGAAGTCCACGGAGGCCGCGCCATGAGCGCCAAAACCGCGCCCCATAAAGCCCCGGCCCGCAAGGGAAAGAAGCGCAATGCGCGCAAGCCTCTGCAGACCGGCCATGCCCTGCTTATCCTCTCCGGCTTCGCCTTTGCGTTTGCCGTCTATTGGGGTGTCAGTCAGTACCAAGCCTCGCAAAACATGGCCGCCCAGATCGAGAAGGAACGCAGCACCCTCGTGACGGCCAAATCCGACGCGGAAGCGATGGATGTGGAGGGCAAGTACCACCGCATTCTGGGCGACCGCATCGTGAAGGAATTCAACCGGCAACTCTCGTCGCTGGCCGTTAACCATTCGGTGCAAATTGTTCGTGGGGGCCAAGACGACAAGCTGGATCCTCGCATCACGCGCGCCGGCGGTCAGGGACCCGCCGAAGGCTGGGCCAACCTCACCTACGAGTTTGAAGTCGTCGGCGAAACCCGCAATGTCCACCAGCTGCTGCGCACTCTTGCGGAAGGCCCGATGGCGTTCGAATTTGAAGACATCACCTATCGCCGACGCAGCGCCGACCCCTTGCTAAAAGGGATCAACGCGCGCGTTTCCGTGCGCCTGGTCACCCGCCAGGGGCTGAGCAAGGGACCGGCGGGCCCTGTGAACCCGGCCGCAACGCCGCCCACCGGAGGGAAAGCCTGATGTCCGCCGGACGCGGCAAGGTGGGTCTCGTAATCGTCCTCGCGCTCGTCGCGATGGCGATGGCCAGCATGCTATTCCTGAGGAATCAACTCTCGAACGCGGCAGCCGCCAAGAACGCGGACCGCAAGAACTCGTCGTCCAGCGCAACGCCCAAAGACGACCCGAAACTAAAGCCGGCCCCGAACAAGAACCGCTTAGCGGTCTTGATCGTAGACCCCTTTGCGCGTTCCGCCCCGTACCAAACGGCCATCGCCGAAGCTGTTTCGACCAGCGGCACCGCCAGCAACACCGATGCGGGCCGTAATTTGCCCCCGCCGTCGTTCACCCCGATTGATCGGGGCGAATCGCCGGTGTTTCTCTCGCCGGTTGCCCTGCCGGGCTCCATCCCTACGGCCGTGCCCAGGGACAACACCCCGGTAGCTCCCGCCCAGGGCGAGGAAGACGATGCGCCCCCGGCTGCCCCCATCCAGGTGCAAGTGCGCGGCATTGTCGGCGCGGATCGCCCGCGCGCATTTCTCACTGTCAACGGCTCCACCCGCACGGTGCAGGCCGGTTCAGATCTCGGTGATGGGGTGCGCATCCAGCGCGTCACCTCCACCCACGTTGTCATCGAACGAAATGGCAAGTCCATTTCTGTTCCCGTCGGAAAGGAAACAAACCTGTGATCACTACTCTCATCGCGATGACCGCCTGGTGGCAAGCTTCCCCCGCTCGCGCGAGGATGCCCTATCAGCCCATGATCGTGGCTTCGGTGGCCGCTCCGCAAACCGTGGAACTGCCCCTGCCGCCGGTGGAAGAAAAGCCCTTCCCTTCGCTCAGCCAGATCGTGAGCGAAATCATGGCCACGCGTCAATCCAAGCCGGACGTGTCGCCCCCTACGGACATTGACAATAGCGAAGTCATCGCCCGGGCCCAAACGACCACGACGACGTCCACCACCACTTCCACCAACACGACCGATATCCCACACATCTCGTCGCCTCGCGATTTGCCCGTTTTTGCCCCGGACCCGATGCGCAAGAAAGTCTCGGCGCAGGTGCAAGACATGGACGTGGCGACCGTTCTCTCCTCGCTGTGCGAGCAGGTAGGCATTAACTTGGTGCTGCAAAGCCCGAGCGACAAGAAGCTGACGCTGAACCTGAGCAACACGCCGTTCCGCGACATCTTGACCACCATTTGCAGCCTCAGCGACCTCTACTTTGTCGAGACCCCGAGCATGGTTGTCGTCGGCAGCAAGGATGCGCTGGTGGCCCGCTACGCCGAGGCTTTCTACAAGGCGTATCCGCAGTTCCGTCCGGCCGATAACGGGGCCATCGTGTCTCGCACCGTTAAGTTGGATTACGTGGACGCCGTGGCCGTGGCCCAAGTGCTACGCGAACAGTGGAAGGAAGAAGAGCTCAGCGTTTCCGTTGGCCCCTCGCACTGGACTCCGGAACTCATGGAAGCTTCCTCGGGCTCGGTGACTGGCATCAACGGCGCCGCCAACTCCCGTCCCCCGGCCAACGGTGGCGGCGCGGGGAATGGCCCGACCGGCGATCCGGCCTCCAAGGTCGTCGTTCTGCGCGGCAGCCAAACCGTGATCAATCAGGCGCTCGAACTCGTGAAGACGATGGACTACGCTCGCCCGCAGGTGGTCATCAAGGTTCAGATTCTCGACATTAGCAACGATGCCCTGCAGAACCTTGGCCTCAAGTGGGATTTCGGCAGCACGGGCTTCACCGAAAACACCCCGCCGGGCATCGGCGTGATGCCGTTCCAACGCCAGGGCTTCAACTTCCAAGCGCAGATTGCCGCCTTGATTGATAATGGCGCCGGCCGCGTGCTGGCTGAACCCAATGTAAGTGTGCTGGACGGACGACGAGGATTTGTCCTGATCGGCGACCGCCTGCGCTACCCCGTGGCCACCGGCCTGGACGCCAACGGCCGCCCGATCTTTACGACCGAAGAGCAACCGGTGGGGATTTACCTGCAGGTGGCCCCCACCGTTGCGGCGGACAACACCGTCTCGATGTCGATCTATCCGCAGGTCAGCGCGGTCACGGACTTCCTGGATGTGCCGAATGTGGGCCGCTTCCCGCAGATCAGCACCCGCGAAACCCAGTCGTCCATTTCGGTCAAATCGGGCCAGACGATTGTCATCGGCGGCCTCATTCAAGAGCAGGACATAAAGAAGTGGCAAGAGGTGCCGGTGCTCAGCCGCATCCCCTTCTTTGGTGAGCTCTTCAAGTGGCGCAGCACTTCCAAGACAAGTTCGCAGGTGGTCATTAGCATCACACCGACCGTGGTCCGCCCCGAAGACAACCAACCCGAATGACCCCCGATCGACCCCATGATTGCTGAACGAACGATACGAGATATTGTTATCGAAGAAGGCTTTGTCACCGCTGAGCGGTTGAACGAAGTCCTGGCCTCGCGCACCGACTCGACAGAGAATGTGGGCGACCTGCTTCAGCGCATGGGTCTCATCACCGAGAAGCAACATCTCCAGTGCGTGGCCCTGCAGGCGGGGATCCCCTTTGTGGACCTCTCCAAGCTCGAAATTGAGCAGGATGTTGCCCGCAGCATCTCGCACCAGCTCGCTGTCAAGCACCTCGCCATCCCCATCGAAAAGACGGAGTACGCCGCCTCGGTGGCAATGTTCAACCCGCTGGACGTCGCCTCCATCGACGAAATCCGGGTCCAACTGGGCGTGGACGTGGACCCGATGTTCGCGACCGAATCCGACGTACGCGAGGCCATCTTCCGGGCATTTGGAAGCTTTGATAGCCTCTCCGTGCTCGCTGGTGAATTCGCGAAGGGCGTTGAGATCTCGACCAGCGACGCCGGGGCCGAAGACGACCAAACCACCATCAGTCTTAATGAGCGGGAGGATGGCGCGCCCATCATCCGCCTGGCCAACGCCCTGCTCGCCCGCGCCATTCGCGGCCACGCGAGTGACGTGCACGTGGAGCCCGGCCCGAACGACACGCGCGTGCGGTTCCGCGTGGACGGCATCCTCAGCGAAGTAATGACCATCCCCAAGGCCGTGCAACGCCCGTTTGTGTCGCGCCTCAAGGTCATCGCCGGGCTCGACATTGGCGAGCGCCGCATCCCGCAGGACGGTCGCTTCTCCGTCAGCCTGAGCGAAGGCAGTTACGATTTGCGTGTTTCCACGTACCCCACCGTCCACGGCGAGAAGGTCGTGCTCCGCGTGCTGGATAAATCCTCCTTGGCTGTGAACCTCACCACCCTGGGCATCCCGCCGCTTTCGCTGGATCGCATCCTCAAGCGGGTGGAGGAAAGTCAGGGACTGATCCTCGTCACCGGTCCGACGGGTTCGGGGAAATCCACCACTCTCTATTCAATTCTCAACCATTTAAATGATAACAGTCGGAACATCGTCACGATCGAAGATCCGGTGGAATACCAACTGGAAGGCATTGCCCAGGCCAACGTGAATGTGGGCGCCGGGATGACCTTTGCCAATGGCCTGCGCGCCATTCTTCGCCAAGACCCGGACGTGATTCTGGTGGGGGAAAGCCGTGACCCCGAAACCGCCAAAACCGCGATTGAAGCTTCGCTGACGGGCCACCTTGTTCTCACCTCCCTTCACGCCAACGACTCGATGGCGGCGGTTGTCCGTTTGGTGGAAATGGGTGTCGAACCCTTCCTTGTAAGCAGCAGCGTGACACTGAGTGTGGCCCAGCGACTGATGCGCCGCACCTGCTCGCACTGCGCCAAGCCTTATCTGCCGGATTCGATCGTTCTGGAGTCGCTCGACTTGCCACTCAACCGCGAGTATATGAAAGGCGAAGGGTGCGAAAAGTGCGGCGGCACAGGCTACCGGGGCCGATGTGGGGTCTACGAGGTCGCTGACATCTCGCAGCGCATCCGCCAGATGATCTTTGTCGGCGAGAGCACCGATGCCATCCGCCGCGAGGCTGTGCGCGGAGGGATGAGAACTCTCCGTCAAGACGCCTTGACCAAGGTACTGGAAGGGATATCGACGGTGGAGGAATTGCTCCGCGTCACCCCGAATGAAAGTCAAGAATGAGCGCCTACCGATTCAAGTACGTTTCACCGGATGGTGAAACGCATACCGGCCAGGTCCGCGCGGACAACATTGACCAAGCTACCGTTGAGCTTGCCCAACTCGGCCGCGTCATCAGTATCGTCCCGCTGCTGGAACAAGCGAACGACTTTGACGATGAGGATGACGCTCCGGCTTCCTCGAACCCCCTTGCCAGCTTAAGAAAGAAGAAGACCAAAACCGAGGACGTCATCACCGTCCTGCGCAACTTGGGCGTGATGGCCGAATCCGGTGTCCCGCTCAAAGAAGCCCTGGAGACCGTTTCTCTCGAAGCCGGCACTCCGGACCTCACCGAAGCTCTCCGCGATATCAAGGATCGCGTGATCGGCGGTTCGGCCCTGGGCGAAGCGATGCGCGAACACCCCAAGATGTTCGGCACCCTGGCCTGCAACATGATTGCCGTGGGCGAAGAAGGCGGCAACCTGGATAAAGCCCTCGGCTCTGCCGCCGAGCAAATGGAACGCTCCGCCGCCATGCGCGGCAAGGTCATCAATGCGCTGATTTATCCGGCCATTCTCACCGTCGTCTCGTTCCTCAGCGTGATTTCGCTAGTGGTGCTCGTGCTGCCGCAGTTCGTCGAGACGTTCAAGCAGATGGACATCGAGCCGCCCCTGATGACGCGCATGCTGATGGCCTTCGGCAACCTGTTCCGCCTATATCCCTTGGTGACTTTCGGTGTCTCTATTGCCGTATTCGTGGGGGCCAAGATCGCCTGGGCCCGAGAAGATGTCCGCCGGGCGGTTCTCGTGTTTGCTTTGCGCATTCCTGTGGTGGGCGAGCTCATTTTCAAGGTCGCACTATCCCGCTCCATCCACACGCTGGCCGCCCTCACCGGTGCCAACATTCGCTTGGTCGAGTCTTTGGAACACGCCGCCAATGTCTCCGGCTTGCCCAGCCTCGAAAACGCCTTCCTCACCGCGCAGGACGACCTGCAAAACGGTCAAACCCTGGGCGAATCCTTGGCTCGCACTGCCATCCTGCCCTCCACTCTGGTCCAGCTCATTTCCATCGGCGAACGCACCGGCCGTTTGGCCCCGCTGCTCGACCGCGCGGCCCTGCAAATGGAGAACGACGCCGATGCCCGTCTGAAAGCCGTCGTCAGCCTCTTTGAACCCATTCTCATCGTGGTGATGGGCGGTGTCATCGGGATGATCACCCTGTCGATCATCACCCCGCTCTTCAGCATCATGCAAAAGATCTAGACGTTTAGGGGCATGGTCTAAGAAACATGAAGCCACTTGCCAATACAATAAATGTGACTCGGTCGCATCGCGCTGGCTTCTCTCTGGTGGAGATGATGGTGGTGGTCAGCATCATCGGCATCCTCACGGCCATTGCTGTGCCTAAGTTCAACGATATTCAGCGGAAGAGTCGTGAATCCGCGCTACGCACCGATTTGCAGGTGTATCGCAGCGCCATCTACGTCTTCTACAGCGACACCGGACTCTATCCGGCCACACTCAGTGACCTCGCCGCGCGCACGGCTCCGAGTACCGGCCTGAATGCCAATGGGGCGACCCGCAGCTTGGTCGATACTTCCTGGCGTGGACCTTATGTGGAATCTGTGCGGTTCGACCCGGTGTCGGATCAACCGTTCCAATACTTCACGGCCGCCGGTTCGGTGGGAACCGTCAAGCCGTCTGCCCCGGGCAACGACTCGAACGGCACCCCCTTCAGCGATTATTAAGCCCCGGCTTCGTTGAGCTTGGCGCGCACGGCCTTGAGGGCTGCCGCCCGCACGGGGTCATCGGATGAGGTCACTCGGCCCGCTTCCTTCACGTCCGGTTCCAGCGGTTGCTTCTCCAGTCGTCGCCCCTTGGTGGTGATGTAGTCACTCACCGGGTACTGCAACGAGAAACCGAGCGGCAATCGCGCGTTCACACTGGCCAGCACCGCACCGGCCGAGGGTGAACCGACCAGAATCGCATCGGCGTTCTCCTTTAGTGCGGCGGCCGTAATCTCGCTGGCACTCGCCGAGCCGCGATCAATCATCACTGCAATGGGGCCCTTGAAAGGGTCAATCCCGCGCGGCCGGGTGCGTGCCCGCGAGGTCGTCCAGGTCGCCACGCGGCCCAAGTCAACCTCTTCGTTCGGGTGCGCCCGTTGCCAATCCGAGACAATGCGGCGGCTGAGGAACACGCCGTACTCTGTGTTCGGTGGCAAGATCAGCGAAAGCAGGTGGTTGAGGTTGCTACTGGCCCCCCCGCCATTGCGTCGCAGGTCGAGGATCAAGCCCTTCGCATCTTCCTCGTGCGCCCCCTTCATCAGCTTTTCGATGTTTTCGCGGCTATAGCCATCGGAGAACGTCGGTACGCGAAGAACCGCAATCTCTCCGACAATCGTGAGCGTCTCACGGCGGGGCGGTGCCTCTTGCACTAGCAAGAGAACGTCATTGACGGAGGGCAAGCTCGGCGCGGAGGCCACGCGTCCACTGCCCGGAGACAACCGAATGTGGCTGATACCGTAGGTTCTCAGAAGGCGATTGAGGGTAGCGGTGAATGCCGCCGGAGTTGAGGATCGCTCCACCATGTCGGATTCACGACGCACCAGTTCGGGCCAGGTTCCGAAGTCAATGTTCGGCACAAAGGCGCGCTCCACCAGCGTCTTGCCAATCGCGTCAATGACTTCCTTCTTCTGCGTCTGATTCAGCGTCGGCGCATCGGACTGGGCTTGGGCCAGCACCAGGCTGGCGGCAACAAAAAAGGCCGCCGTGCTTCTTAACCACTTCGCGTTCATTTTCTTCCTGGTTATACGAATGAGGAGCCGTCATCGACTCCTCACGTTCAATTCCAGGGAGTTTACTCGCCTTGGGCTTGACTGTACGAAACGACGCCGTCGAACTTACACAGCTGTTCCGTCTTCACAAAGTCCACGCCGGCTTGCGAGAACTTCCCAAGCAGTTCCACCACATCCGCACTGCTGATCGTGCCCTCGGTGGCCATGAATCGGCAGCGCCAGTGATCCACCACCGCCGTTTCGGGGAAGCCGTCCGGCCACACCAGCACTCCTCGATTAGTCACCAGCCGTAACTTGGCTTTGTCGGTAGAGAGTGCCGCGATCTTGTCGCCAAAGGCCTGCTTGTCCGTGCTGCGGTCGTGCACAAATACGTCGATCCCGACCACTTCCTTCTTCCCGGCCGGTCGCCGTTGCAGGCGCGGCACCGGCGAGCAAACGTTGCGGTTCTTGTCGTATTCCACCGCCGCTAGAGTGGTGGGGCGCTGCCCAACCCGGGCCGCCACCGCATCACCGAACTCCTGGGTGCTCACTCGCTTTTGGCTCACGCCCTCACGGTAGATGTCCGGCGTGTGGATGCCATCTTCCAGCGTCTTCAGCCAGGCGTTGTGCACGGTCTCGGCCACTTCCGGCTGACCAATATGCACCAGCATCTGCACCGCGCCCAGCAGCAGGCCGCTCGGGTTGGCAATGCCCTGCCCGGCGATCATCGGCGCGCTGCCGTGAATCGCTTCGAACATCGCGCACGACTCGCCAATGTTGGCTGAGCCCCCCAGCCCCACCGAGCCCGTGATCTGAGCCGCAATGTCGCTGATGATGTCGCCGTAGAGGTTGCTCGTCACGATAACGTCGAAGATTTCCGGCGTATCCGCCAAGCGGGCCGAACCGATGTCCACGATCCAGTGATCCTTCTCGATGTCCGGATACTCGGCGCCCACTTCATCAAAAATCTTGTGGAAGAGGCCGTCCGTCAGCTTCATGATGTTGTCCTTGCTGAAGCACGACACCTTCTTGCGGTTGTTGGCCTTCGCGTATTCAAAGGCGTAGCGGACGATCTTCTCGGTGCCCGGCTGGGTCACCAGCTTCAGGCTTTGGTAAGCCTCGTCGGTCTGCCGGTGTTCAATCCCGGCGTAGAGGTCTTCCTCGTTCTCCCGGACGATGACCACGTCCATCTTGGGGTGCTTGGTCTGGATGATCGGGTAGTAACTCACGCACGGGCGCACGTTGGCGTAAAGGCCAAGCGTCTTGCGCACCGTGACGTTAAGACTCTTAAAGCCGCCCCCCTGCGGGGTGGTGATGGGCGACTTCAAGAAAACCTTGGTGCGGCGGAGCGATTCCCAGCTGGAATCCGCAATACCGCTCGTCACGCCTTGGTTGTAAACCTTTTCGCCGATCTCAATGGTCTCGATCTCGATGGCGGCGTTGGCGGCCTTGAGGATCTTGAGCACCTCGGGCATGATTTCCGGGCCAATGCCATCGCCGAACGCCACTGTAATCGGAACCTTTTGCTCCATGGCGTTAGCCTAGCCGATGACGGCCCGGAATTGGCAGAGATTTAGGCTTTCAGCCGTTCCGCCATTTGCAAAAAGGCGGTGATGGCCCCATCACTCAGGGCTTTGGTTCGTTCGTTGGCCAGTTGCCCGTCGGGGCCGTAGGCGCTCAATCCGCCTCCCACACTCACCTGCTGCGGCACCGTGATCGCCATCACCTCGTTCAGCACCTCGCGCACCACGCGCAGGGCGCGCAGGCCACCGAGTCCACCCGGCGAGGCACCCGCCAGCATCACCACCTTGCCCGCCCACACATTGGCCTGGCCGGTTTCCTGGTCGGTGCGGCTGGCCCAGTCAATCGCGTTCTTGAGCAAAGGGGTAATCGAAGCGTTGAATTCAGGGCTCGTGATGACTACGGCGTCGGCCGCGAGGATTGCCGAGCGTAGCTGCAGCACTTCATCCGGCAGACCGCTTTCGGCTTCCAAGTCACCGTCGTAAAGCGGCAGCGGCACTTCCGAAAACTCGAAAGTCTCCGTTTGGTGGCCCCGGGATTGGATTTCCCCCAGCAGGTACTTCAACAAGTGGCGATTCAAGGATTCTCGCCGCGCACTGCCGGCCAGCCCAAGGATATGCATGGTCGTATTCTACGGTCTCAAAGGCCGCGTGGTCCCGCCAGCAGTCGCAATCCGTTGAGGATCACGATCACGGTCGACCCTTCATGGCCAATCACCGCGATCGGCAGCATCATCTCGGCCCGTCCTGGCACCAGGGCACCCCACAACACGCTGTTGAGCGTCAGCAATCCGATGATCACCCCGGCGAACACCAAGTTGGCGCGGATGGTGCGGCGGGTAGCCGAACCCAGCGCCATCAGGTCCGAAATTCGCTCCACCTTGTCGTCCATCAGCACCACATCGGCGGCGTTCAGCGCGATGTCGCTCCCCAGGCCTCCCATGCCAATGCCCACGTGGGCGCGGGCCAGGCTAGGCGCATCGTTCACCCCGTCGCCGATGAAGGCCAAGGTCTGCCCCTTGGCAATCGAATCGGCAACCAGCTTCTCCTTGTCCTGCGGCAGCAAGCCGGCGTGGACTTCGTCTATGCCCACCTGGGCGGCCACGGCGTGGGCGGTGGCGGGCTGGTCGCCGGTCAGCATCGCGATGCGCTTGATGCCCCGCGCGCGAAGCTTGTCCAGGGCCTCCCGCACGCCGGGTTTGGGCTGGTCGGCCATCGTCAGGGCCGCCCACTGCTCACCGGAGTTCAGGATCGCAATCGTCTCGCCCCGCTCAGCAAACGCCTTGACATGCTCCTCAAACTCGGACGGCATGTCGTCAAAGAACCGTCGTTGACCAATCCGCACCACCGAGCCTTGCCACTGGGCTTCCACCCCTTTTCCGGGCACGACCCGCACGTTCTCCACGTTCGGCAGGGGCAATTCCCACTCGTTGGCCTTCTTCACAATGGCCGTGGCCAGGGGGTGCGTGCTGTGCTGTTCCAGCGCGGCCGCCAGGCCCAGCATCATGCGCGCGGCTTGGCTGGGGTCTTCGCCCGGATGCCAGCACCCCGCGTCGTCTTTGCACACGCCCGCCCCCACCAGCGCCGGGCCGCACACGCAAATCTCGGTGAGAGCAAACTTGCCCTCGGTGAGGGTGCCGGTCTTGTCGAGGAAAACGGTATCGATCTTGCCGAGCGTCTCGATGAACTCCCCGCCCCGCACCAGCATGCCGCGCTGCGCCGCCCAGGCCAATGCCGAAAGCGTGGTGGCCGGGGTGCTGATGACCAACGCACACGGGCTGAGAGCCACCAGCAATGTGAGTGAAGCAAACAGCGCCGCCGGCGGAGCCTGCCCCACCGCCAACCGGATGCCCCAACTGAGGAGCGCCGCCCCCAAGACAAAGAAGGTGTAGCGCTGGCCAAACCACTGGCTGATGCGCTCCCCGCTGGCCTTGTTCTCCTGGGCATCGTTCACCAGGGCCACGACTTTTTCCAGCATCGTGGCCCCGCTCGCCGCCGTCACGCGGATCGTCACCGTGCCCTCGAGGTTCTGGGTGCCGGCCAAGAGCCGATCCCCTTCCCGCTTGTCCACGGGCCGAGCCTCGCCGGTCATGGCGCTTTCGTCCGCTTGCGTCACGCCTTCGACGATCTCGCCGTCCAGCGGCACGCCCTGGAAAGCCGGCACGCGCACCAAGTCGCCCACCACAATCTCGCCGACGGGTACGCGGGTTTCGCCGTTGGCATCAATGCGAATGGCCTCGTCCGGCCGAAGCTTGATCAGCCCTTCAATCGCCGATTTGGTCCGCGCCATCGCAAACTCTTCCAGGGTGCCGGCCAAAGCAAAGAGGAAGAGCAAAACTGCCGCTTCGGTCGGGTGGCCCACAAAGATGGAGCCCGCCGCCGCCAGCAGCATGAGGATGTGGACGTCGAACTCCTTACGACGAAGTGAATCCCACCCTTCTTCCAGGGCGTGGACGGAGCCAAAGGCCACCGCCAGCCAAGACGCCCACACGGGGCCTCCGAAAATCGCTACCGCCAGGCTCACACCGCAGAGCGAAGTGAGAACGGTATGGATGCGGCGATCCATACCGTTCAGATTAGCCGATTAGCTCGGCTCGGTCGGGGATGTTCCGGATTCGACCGCTTCGGCGGGCTTGCGCATGCGCCCGAAGACCTTGTAGAGGTCGTCGAAGATCGAATACGAACACGGAATAACGAGCAGGGTGAGGAACGTGGAGAGCAAAGTCCCCCCGATGATCGTGATCCCGATGGTTTCTCGGAACTCCGAACCCCGCCCAATCGCCAAGGCCACCGGCATCAGGCCGACCAGCAAGGCGATGGTGGTCATCATGATCGGGCGCAAGCGCGTCCGACCACTTTCCACTAGGGCGTCGTACCGAGGCAGACCCCGGTCGCGTAGCGTGTTGGTGTAGTCCACCAGCAAGATCGCGTTCTTACCGACCAGGCCGATCATCGCCACAATCCCGATCATCGCGATGATGTTCAGGGTCGTGTTCGTCAGCATCAGGGCCAGCAAGGCCCCCACCATGGCTTGCGGCTGCGCCAGCTGAATCACGAACGGATACAGCAGGTTGTTGTACAGCGCCGCCAGCACGAAGTAGACCAAGATCACCCCGAAGAAGATGGCCCCGAAGAGGTACCCCGTCTCCCGCTGCTGCGCGTCGGCCTGGCCCAGGGGCTTGTAGGTCACGTTCTCGGGCACCAGATTGTCTTCCATGAGGAGACGGTCAATCTCGGCCTGCACCGAGCCCGCCGCGTAGCCCGGCAAGAGATTTGCCGTCACACGCACCTCCGGTTTGCGGTCCACGCGGTCGATCTTCGTCACGCTTTCGCCCACTTCAATTTCGCTGATCTCGCTCACGAAGATCGGGTTCCCGCGCACGAAAGTTACGGGGACCTGCCCGAGCAAGGAGGGATCCGAGCGCTCGACTTGGTCCATCATCACCCGCACGTCGTACTCCAGGCCATTTTCGCGGAACTTCACGTCCTCATTGCCTTCATACAGCGTGCGCAGGGCGCCCCCGAGTTGCTGGGTGGAGATGCCTTCCAGGCCCTGACGAGCCGGGTCGGGGATCACACGAAGCTCAGGTTTCCCGGGCTTCGAAGAAATATCCGGTTGCACCACGCCCTTGATCTTGCCGGAAGCCAGCAGGTCACGCACCTTGATCGCGGTAGACAGCGCTTCCTCGCGTTCATCGCTTTGGAAACTGAGCTGAACCGCATCCCCAAAGTCAAAGTTGCTCGAAACCGCCACTTTGACCGTCGCGCCCGGCACCTGGCCGATGCGCTCCAGGAGTTGCGCGGCCACCGTCGTGTCCGGAGTATCGCGGAGGGGCTCGTAGTGCTTCGCCCACGGGAGCTTGTCTAGCAACGCCGACTTCTCCCACAGCACCACTTGCGTCCGCGCCACGTTCGGAGCCTGCGACCCCGCACCGAAACCGCCCGAGGCTGTCGAGCCCAGAGTGGTGTAAACGTAGTGGATGTCTGGGTGGCCCATCAGGCGCTGCTCCACCTGGCGCACCGCTTCACTGGTGCGCTCCAGGCTGGCATCGGTCGCCATTTCAATGTCGATATTGATGCGGCCCACGTCGCTCGGCGGCAAGAACGCGAACTTAAACACGTCGTCACCGCCCTTGTAGTAGTAGCGGTAGCCATAGCCCGCCCCCGCCGCAATCGGGAAGATCGCCGCAAAGAGCAGGGTCTTGCCCAGGATGCCCCAGGTGCCCCGGTAAGGCTCATCACCCTTCGCCTTCCGCACCCTGTTGCGAATGAGGTTGCCGATAAAGATCAGCAGACCAAGGATGATGGTCGGCTGTGCAAGGCCCATGCCACGCTGAATCGCCTCCATCCAGTGCTTGCCCGGATCATCCGGCACCAGCACCGTGCTTCCGCCAATGAACGCAAACGTCGCGAATAGAGCCGCAAAGCCCCCGCCGAACACCGTCCAGCGGTGATCCAAAGACCACTTCAGCACATTGGCGTAGCGATCGGCAAAGCCGTGGAAGAACCGGTTGAATCCGCGCGCAAACGCCGTCTTCGGATGCTCCGGATCCTCCCCTTCCTTGAACCAGCGCGCGGCCAGCATCGGCGTGACCGTAAACGAGACGATGAGCGAGACCAACACACAAGTGGCGTAGGTCAGCGCCAACGGGCGATAGAACTGCCCCACAATGCCGCCCATAAAGGCGATGGGGAGGAACACGACCACGTCCGCCATCGTGATGGCGATGGCCGCCGTCCCGATTTCGTTGCGGCCATTGACGGCCGCATCAAACGGAGACTCACCCATCTGCAAGTGCCGATACGTGTTTTCGATGACGACGATGGCGTCATCCACCAACACCCCGACCGCGAGGCTCAGGGCCACCAGCGTCAGCGTGTTCAGCGTGAAGCCGAACAGCTTGACCATGATCAGCGCCGCGAAGATACAGATGGGAATGGCGATGGAGACGATGAGCGTGCCGCGCCAGTCGTGCAAGAACATGTAAGTTACGAGCATCACCAGCACGATCCCGAATGCGAGCGCGAACTGCAGGTCGAAGAGGCTCTCTTCGATCTGCCGCGAAACGTCCAGCGTTGGCAAGAACTCGATCCCGTACTTGGCCTCGATCTCGTCGAGCATCGAAACCTTCTTGCCCGGGAGCGGCTGACGGATGGCCTTACTGATTTCCACTGCCGTCCCCTCCTTAGCTTTCAGGATCGTAACGGCAACGGCTTCCTGACCATCCAGCCGGAAGTTGGTGCGCCGCTCGGCCACAGTATCCGAGACTGTCGCCACGTCGCCTAACTTGACCTGATTCGAAGTCCCCTCCGGGTTGGAGGGGTCCGAGATCCGCACGGCGAGCTTCGAGATGTCCTCCACCGTATCGGCCTCACCTAGGACGCGCACGTTGAACTCGCGATCCCCGTTGGTCATTCGACCGCTGGGCACGTTGAGGCTCGCCGATTGCAGGGCACTCTGGATATCCAGCACGCCCACGCCGTAACGCATCATGTCTTCGATGCGCAGCCGCACCTGGATTTCGCGGATGTCGCCGCCGGCCACACCCACCGAACCCACGCCCGGCACCCGCGAGAACTCGTCCTTAAGCTGGTTATCAATGATGGAGCGCATCTCCACCGGGCTCAGGCGGTCGCTCTTGGCCACCAGTGTCAGCACCGGGTCGGTGCCGGTGTCCACCTTGCCCACCACGGGGTCTTCGGCGTCCGTTGGAAGGTCGCGCTTGATAAGGTCAAGCTGAGTCCTCACATCGTCGATGGTCTCGGGTACGGAAGTTCCGATTTCGAGCTCAATCACGACGATTGACACCCCGTCTTGCGAAGTTCCGGTGATCTGCTGGACCCCCGAAATCCCGCTCACGGAGTCTTCAATGCGCCTCGTGACCAAGTTGTTGATTTCGTCCGGACCCGCCCCCGGGTACACGGTGGAAACCGTGATGACCCCGAAGCTCACGTCGGGGTTGAGTTCCAAACGCGTGGATCGGTAGGCGATGAAGCCCATTAAGAAAATGGCCAGTATCGCCATCAGCACCACGACGGGGCGCTTAATGGATGTGATCGTTAAGCCCACGTCGGATTACCCCTGGCTCGCCTCGGTGGCCGGCTTGGCTTCGCCTTCCGCTTCACCCGGAGTTTCCCTCTTCACCGGGTCGCCTGCACGCACCTTATTGCGGCCTCGGTCAATCACGTCGACGTTGGCCGGCAGGCCACTGACCTGCACCCGTCCGGCTTCGCGGACGCCTAGGGTCACGTTCACGCGAGCGGCCTTGTCGCCCTCAATGACGTAAACGTAGCGCTGCGTGCCTTCCGACATCACAACCGCTTCTGGCAATGACACCGCATCCTTCACCGAAGTCGCCGTGACTTCGCCGCGCCCGAACATTCCTGGCTTCACGCTGTTCGGCGGGTTCTTCACTGCAACACGAATTCGGAAAATGCGTCCCACCTGGTCGGCTTGTGGCTCAATCGCTTCGACGATGCCTTCTAGTTCTAAGCCCCGGATGGCGTCCACACGGACGACCACCTTGGAACCCATCGGAATCTGCGCGAGTTGCAATTCCGGCACTTCGGCCTGGAACACCAAGCCGCCATCACCGATGATCTGCGCCACCGGGGTGCCCGGCCCGAGCATAGAGCCTACCGAAGCCGGAACACCCTGAACCTTGCCCGCGTAGGGGGCACGGATCGCTGTGTCATTTAAGGCCTTCCGAGCAATCCGCACGGATTCCTCAGCCGCCTGCAGGGCGGCACGGGCTGCATTGGCCTGGTCCTGCGGGATCAAGTCAAGCTCTTTCTGCGCGCGCTGAATGCGGACATTCTCTTGGGCGGCTTTCACCGCTTCTTCGGCCACGCGGATATCCTCCGGTCGGACGGCATCCCGCACGATCTCCAACTGCTGTTGCGCCAATTCGTAGGCCGCCAGCGCGTTTTGGAATCCATTTTCGGCCCGCTCATAGTCCGCGCGGGCAATGGCCCCTTCGTTGTAAAGTCGCTCGGCCCGATCCCGGGCCGCCTTCGCCGTGTCCAGGTCGCTCTTGGTGCGTCGCAGATTGATTTCGGCTTGGTTGCGCTCTTCGCTGCGGGCACCCGCCTTGGCTTTGGCCAGTTGGGCTTGCGCTTGCGCCAGTTGGGCTTCGGCAGCGGCCAGCGCCGCACTGCTCACCTTGGGCGTGGCGGTCACGCTGCGCAGCGCCTGTTGTAGCTGGGCGCGCGCCGCATTGGCCTGGGCAACCGCTTGTTGTAGGCGGGCGGCGGCGTCCTCCGATTCCTGCACCGCAATCACTTGCCCGGCCCGCACGGCACTGCCTTCGCGGACGAAAACCGACGTGAGGCGCCCCGGCCCGGAGGCCCCGATCGTCACCACGCGATTCGTGGCGAACTTGCCCGTCACCGCCACGATGTCGGTCATGTCCTTGCGTTCCGGCGTAATCGTCGTCACCACCGTCACCGGGTTCGAAATGATCGCTTCCGTCTTCTTCGCTTGCTCCTGCGCTTCCTGGTCGCGGCAACCAACCTGAGTCACCACCAACGCGAGGGCCGCCAGTCCGGCCCCTAGACCTCTTGTCCAAGTTTTCATGATTGATTTCCGTTCGAGTTGGCATCAGCAATGGGTGCCGGGGCAGGAGGCTCAGCGGCCTCGGGGGCGAGTTTGTCGGTGCCAAGCGCTCGTTGCAACTCGGCCAGGGAGAGTCGATCCGCAAAGCGGGCATCGGCCACGGCCGCGGCGGCCGCGCGTTCATCGTTAATGCTCACCAGCACATCCAGCAATGGCCCCGCGCCTTCGTCGTAGCGGAGGTTGGCTAGGCGCAGGGCTTCCCGGGCTAGTTTCAGGCTGTTCTCGGCGAGAACCAAGGATGCGCGGGCACTATTGAGGTTCGTCAGCGCGGCCCGCACTTGCAGCACAATGTCGAGCGAAAGCTGCTCCTTCGAGATCTCCGCATCCACCGTATTGGCGCGGGCGGCATCGCGATTGGCGCGGCTACTGCCACTGTCATAGAGCGGGATGCTGAGGTTGATCAGCGCGAGCGTGCTCTTGCTGTCAGAGCTTCCCTCCGTCCCCACGACATAGGTTTGCTGCGCGCTCAGGGCGAGCGTCGGCGCGTAGAGCGTTTTCGCTTGATCCTCGAGAGCCAAGTAAGCCTGAATTTGAGCAGACGTCGCACCCAATTCCGGCCGCTCGGTCAAGGCGCGTTGCACAAGCGCGGAGTCCTCCGCCAAGTCTCCGGGCAGCGGCGCAGGAGCTTCTAGTTGGAAGTTAATGTCTCCGTCCGTCGCCATTAGGTTCAGTAGAGATCGCTTCGAAAGCTCGAGAGCTTGCTGCGCATCAAGAAGGTTTCGCTCGGCTTGCACCAGAGCGTTCTCAAGCCGCAAAACGTCGAATTGAGGCACCGCGCCCGCGTCAAAGGCGGCCTTGGTCTTCTCAAGTCGCGCGACTATGCCATTGCGCACTGCCGTCTGAATCTCGACGAACTCCTGGGCGCGCAGGGCTTGCAGAAACGCGCTGCGCACATCGCCGCGCACGCCATTGGCCGCCACAGCTTCGCCGACCTTGGATGCCTCAACAAACCAGTCGGTCGCCCGAATGCCAGCCCGAATGCGGCCACTGATGTCAAAAACTTTGCTCGCGCTCACCACCAATTGATTGAAGGTGTTCACGCGGCTACCACCGCCCGTTTCGCCGGTGCCGCCATCCTGGCGTGTGCCCCCAGTGGTGCCCCCGGTGGTGCCACCAAATGATCCTCCAACCGTGGTCGATCCGGCCGTGCCATCAAACCAGCCGTAGCTGCCGGAAAAAGAAGCACTAACGCCCAGGGCCGCCTCGGCGGCTCGGCTTTGCGCTTCGGCCCGGGCTGTCGCCTGTTGCGCGCGCCGCACGGTAAATCCTTCGGTCAGAGCCACGGTCACCGCTTCGTCCATCGTCAGCACGCCGTCATCCAGCGGACCCGCCGGGGCGGCTTGGCTCATCGCCACCGCCAAGCCCATGGCAATCCAGTTCATGGAGTCTCCTCCCCGGCTTCCTCATCCTGCTGGACTTTCATCGCCTGCTCAATCATCGCGCTGAGATAGCCCACCACCTGCTGCAAGGCGTTCACCTTGGCGACCATCAGGCCATCGACCTTGGGGTCCTTGCAAATGATCAACTTGTCGCCGGGCTGAATGTCTAGCATCTGTCGGGCTTCGGCCGGGATCACGATCTGGCCGCGTTCCCCCACCCGTACGGTGCCGTAAAAGCACGAATCCATCCACTGCTGCGGATCCATACTCTAAATCATACTTTTCATACATTGACCACAAGTAGGCCCTTGCGCAATACTGCGCCGGAGTCCGCATAGTCTCCGGAATCTCACGTCTCGCACAAAAAAAACCCCTGGCCGAAGCCAGAGGCTTTCTTAGTGAATCGAAACCGGAGTTCAGACCTTGGGCGGGCGCGGAGCGCGCGGCTCGTCCTTCAGGTCCACCACCACGAACGGCAGAAGAGCCATTTCGCGGGCACGCTTCACGGCCTGGGCCACCATGCGCTGCTGGCGGGCGGTGTTGCCGGTGGAGCGGCTGGGAAGAATCTTGCCGTGCTCGTTCAGGAAGCGGCGCAACATGGCCACGTCCTTGTAGTCCACCACATCAATCTTGTTGGCGGTGAGGAAGCTCACCTTGCGGCGGCGGCGCAGGCGCGCACGGGCTTCACCCGGTCGCCCTTCCGACATGTCAAGGCCGCCTTGATCGGCAGCGGGGTCGGCGGCATCATAGGCCGTCGGATTGTTCAGCGTCTTGTCTTCGCTCATGGAACCTCGCCCTCGTGGGATTGAGATGATATCACACTTGGCCGGTCGGCCCCCGGACCCCACCAAGGCCCCGTCCCTCTCAAGGTTACGGGCAATCCCCGTAGCCTTGCCCGCGTAAGCATGACGGACTTTGCCCTATCCGGGCTCACCCTGGTAGTTTCGCCACCACTCAGCAAACCCCAACCGGGGAACACCTCTCATGTCGGACACCGCCCGGTTCGACAACAAAACAAGCCAAGACCCAGGGGTGGTCCGATCTTCGCCGGTCGGCCACCCCCTTTCCTTTTTCTGGCCGCTATGGCGCGACGGCCAGCCACTCGTTCCAGCGGGTATCCGCCGCCCATTTGAGGCGTTCGTAATCCGGCCGGAGGCTGGGGTACAGGTCCTTGCCCATGAAGTCAATCGCCACGCCTCGGCTCCCGGCACTCTGGTTGTTGTGGCCCTCATGGATGATCGCGTTGTTGGCCGCCGTGATGACATCGGTCGCCGCCGCCTTCACCGGGGCCGGAGTGCCGGCTTCCGCGTTCAGGCGCGTGCAGATGTCAATCAAGTCGCGGTACACCCGCGTCGAATTCGGACTGTAAGCCTGCGCGTTGGCCCGGATCAACGGCACGATGGTCTGGAGGTTCGCTTCCTGCGCAATCAGGTTTGCGGCCAGGATGTCCACCGCCGTCGCCAGCGCCGGCAGGCGACTCGTGTCTATCACACTCTGGGTGATCTTGCGGGTCGCATAGGGCGGGTTGTTCACCATTGCCTCCACAAAGCCGAGCGTCAGGTCCGCCGTAAGTGCGTCCGGATTGTCTCGGAATCCATCAAACACCGCATCGTAGGGGTAGCCATCCGCCGGCGGGCTCTCCTCGCTGCCCACCACGTAGAGGGCGCGGTTGCGGGCTTCGTAGGCCACTTCCACCATCTGCATCAGGCTCGCGTCCCAGGCCAGGATGTCGAATACGTTGGAACCCAGTGCTTCGTCAATCTCCCACGTCTGGATGCTGGTGCCGTATTCGTCGTCGTAGCTAAAGCCGCGCGTACCGCCTTCCTCCAGGTTGCTGCGCTTCCAGCCGTTGCCGTGGTTCCACACCACGAGGCAGTAGCGGTCGGCCGGATAGTTAGCCTTGCCCCAGGTGATGAAGTCGTTGAGGGTTTGCGGGTCGCCCATGTCGAGCGGCTGGCCGAGGCCGTTCACCATGTTGTTCTGCACGAGTTCACTGGCAATGTTGCCCGTGGTGTCGTACTTCACCAGGTACCGGCGCACGCCGTCGAAGCTCGAACTCGGGAATTGGTCGCGCGACTGCTTCCACTGCACCACAAAGCGGACGTCGGGGTTGTTCGCCACCCGCTCCATCTGGTTCACGTTGAGGTCGCTGGCCTGGAAGAGGTCATTGGCGGCATTGATGTAGACAAGTACGGTCCACTTGGAACGAGTGATGACGAGATCCTCGATCGTCACGCCCACCGAACCGTTCAACGGCCCTTCCGCCCAGGTAGAGGTGATGTTGGCGGTGCCCGCATTGACGCCCGTGACGACGCCCGCCGCGCTCACCGTGGCCGTGCCGGTGGCCGAACTCGCAAAGGAGATCGAACCCGGCGTGACAAAGCGCGCCGAGCCATCGACCGACCAAACCGTCGAAATCACGCGCCGCACGGCTTGCTCCTTCAGGGTCAAGCTGGTGGGGTTCAGGCTTACGGCCTGCGGAGTGGTGCCAAAAGACGTGTTAGCGTTCACTGTGTTCGAGCCCGTGCCGCAGAAGTCCAGCACCTGGCTGGTGGTGCCAAGTTCCGTGCCCGTGCCGCCCTCCGCCGCATAGAGGCGTGCCCGGAGTTCATAGACCCCCGGCGTTAGGCTACTGGCGATGATTTGGCCCGTGGACTGGCTGGCTCGGTCCAGGCTTTCTGTGCGGATCACTTGGCCGTTGGCATCCAGCAGTTGCACGACCTGGCTGGCCGCCGAGGGCGATGTGCCCCACGTCGTCCGATAGTTGAGGGTACCGGCCGGGGTGCCCGCTGGGCAGATGTCACCCAGTTGGCGCGTCCCCCCGCCCGTCGATCCGCCTGTGGTGACGCCACCGCCCCCACCGCCGCAGCCCGCCAAGAAGGTGGCTAGGCCCACCGCTACCATGATCCAGCCCGAAACTCGCATTTTCAAGAGGTTGACGCATTTCCCTCGGTCTTCGTTCTCAGTTGGCCTCTTGCTGGACCCGAAATGAACCGAAAACTTATGTAACGAGTGCCCGACGCCCCCCTCCCCCATGAACTGAAGACGGCACTGCTGGGTGCCGGCCTCTTGGTTCACGAAAACGATTGGTCTGACTATGGCCAAGGTTTTCCTCTTGAACTGGAAATTCCGAACGGGCGTTCCTTGTCCCTCAGTCTCGACTGGGCGGCACTGTTCTCGCGGTTTGACGAAGGTCAGATTGGCGGGGCGGTCATAAAGGACACCGGCGAAGTCACGCAATCCTGGGGGTTAGCCCGCCGCGTGCCGGTGCTGGCCAAGGGGCAGAACATTTTTGAGAGCCCGGTTGGGCTCTTGGCCGAATCGGTTTTCCGGGGCTTCCCTTCGCACTTGCTCCTCAATGGCGTGCGCCTGCTGGGCGCGGGCCTGCCCGCCCACGACCCCACCCACCTGCTGGTGCTGGTGGTGGAAGCCGCCGAGGAGTACGACGCCTGGCGAAAGGCCAGCCTGAGCGAGCGCAAGGCCGACGCCCTCAAGCGCATTGGCAAGGCGCTGAACATGAATCAAACCCAGCAGTCGCTGGCCGTGGCCGCCACGCACTCCATCGCTTCCGCGGCTGAGCTCGCCGCCGTGATGCTGTGGACGTACAACGAGGAGCAGAACGCCCTGGAACTAGCCGCCAACGTGGGCGCCAATCGCCAGGGGCTGCAGTTCTTTGGTCATCTCCCCTTGGGCGAACACCCCAAGTGCTTGGCCGACCTGGTGGCGACCGAGCGCAAGCCCATTGTGCTGGCCCAAGCCGAAGATTCTCCGCTCACCGCCGAAATCGAAGCCAAGATTTGCTACTTGCCCCCCGGGGGCATCGTGGTGCACCCGCTCATCGTGGGGGACAACCTCCTGGGCGTGATTGAGTACGTCGGCCGCGCCGACGACACCGCCTTTACCGACACGGTGGACCTCTACCAGACCATCAGCGAGCACCTGGCGCTGGCCCTGCACAGTGCCCACCTCTTTGAGGCGACGGAGCGCCTGGCCCGGCACGACCCCCTCACCGGGATTGCCAACCACCGCGCCATGCAAGATTTCCTGGCCGCCAAGGTGACCGAAAGCAACCGCAACAAGTCTCCCCTAGGCGTGCTGATGATTGACGTGGACCACTTCCGCAAGTTCAACGAGGAAGAGGGGCACGACGCGGGGGACGAAGTGCTGCGCCTGGTGGCCCGCACCCTCCGCGACCAGGTGCGCACCTACGACCTGGCCGCCCGCTACGGCGGGGAGGAGTTCACCGTCATCCTGCCCGATCTGGACCAGCGCCGCACCGAAGAAGCCGCCGATCGCCTCCGCGACGCCATTAGCAAGCTGCAATACGTGAACGCCGCGGGTCAAACCCGCCAAATCACGGCTAGCTTTGGCGTCGCCAACTACCCGGCCAATGGCAACACGCCCAGCCTGGTGCTGAAGGCTGCGGACCTGGCGCTCTACGAAGCCAAGCGCAACGGCCGCAACTGCGTGGCCACCGCCACCCAGGCGCTGCCCAAGCCGCCCGAACTGCGCCCGTTCGATTTGTCTCCGCTCAAGGGCCTGGTGCCCGCCGAAGCCCTGGCCGAATGCGCCCGCGAACTGGAAACCTACCGCCGTGACCTCGTGGCCCTCAAGCTGCTTGAGGTCTGCGGCACGGATGGGATTGATGCCCTGGCCCGCGCATTTACTTTGATGCTTCTGTTGCCGGAGAAAACGCCGGAGTGGGCGCTCGATCTGCCCCACGATTGGTCGGTGGCGCTCAACTTGGCGCGGGCTTTGGTGCACGCCGGACCGAGCAGCCGGGACTACCTTCGGGCCGGTGCCACCGTCTGGAACTACCGCCAAGGCTCGGAATCTGGGTTCTTGGACCCAGAATTCCTGTCGATCCTGGCCTCGCAGCCCGAAGCGGCTTGAGGACCACCAACGAATTGAGGCATAATCTCGATTCGCCCCACCGTTGGAGGTGTTTGCGTATGTATGCGATTGTGAAGACCGGCGGAAAGCAGTTCAAGGCCGCCAAGGACGAAGTGCTCCAAGTTGAAAAGTTGGAAGGCGAGCCGGGCACGAAGATTGAACTCGACGAAGTTTTGATGCTGAACAACGACGGCAAAGTGACCATCGGGAGCCCGTTTGTGAAGGGCGCCCGCGTGAAGGCCACGATCATCCGTCAGGGCAAGGCCAAGAAGATCGAAGCTTTCAACTACAAGCCGAAGAAGAACGTGCGCAAGCACTGGGGCCACCGCCAACCGGTGACCTTCCTTCGCGTTGACGAGGTCGTGGCCAAGTAAGCCCGATCCCAGAGGTAATTGAGAAATGGCACATAAGAAGGGTCAAGGTTCATCCAAGAACGGTCGCGATAGCAATTCCCAGCGCCTCGGCGTGAAGCGCTACGCGGGCGAAATCGTCAAGGCTGGCAGCATCATCGTTCGCCAGCGCGGCACCAAGTTCTACGCCGGCGCCGGCGTGGGCATGGGCAACGACCACACCCTGTACGCCATGGTTGGCGGCCAGGTGAAGTTCGAAACGCGACGCAACCGCAAGTGGGTGTGCGTGTACGAACACCAGACCGCGTAACGGTTCCAATCGCAATCTGAGTCGCCCCTCGTCCCGCCGGACGAGGGGCGATTTTCGTTTTGGGTTCTTTGGTTGGTCTTAAACCAGACCCGCGCGCAGCAGATCCTTCAGCACCAGCAGCCCAATCGGGCGCTCGTGATACACCACCGGCATCTCGCCGATCTTGCGCGGATGGTTCTGGAACACTTCCAGCGCCTCGAACGCCAGCATGTCCTGCTCAATGGTGCTGGGCGAGGGAGACATCGCATCTTTCGTCGCCGCGGTTCGGGCATCCTTCCCGCTCAGAAAGAAGCGGCGCAGGTCGCCATCACTCACAAACCCGGTCAGGCGTCCGGCTTGGTCCACCACGCACGCCCCGCCAGAGCCCGCGCGCGTAATTACGCCCATCGCCTCCAGCAGCGGCGTGGTCTCGCCCACAATCGCTAGGTCGTCGCCGGTGCGCATGGTGTCGGCCACTCGCAAGGTCAGGCGGCGGCCCAGCGCCCCCGCCGGGTGGAACTTGGCAAAGTCTTCGGGTCGGAAGTTCCGCGCCTCCATCACCGCCACTGCCAGGGCGTCACTCACCGCCAGCATGGCCGTGGTGCTGGTGGTCGGGGCCAGGTTGTGCGGGCAAACTTCGCGCTCCACGTTCACGTCCAACACCAGGTCGGCGAGGTGCGCCGCTGAGCTCTGTCTCCGCCCGGTCATCGTAATCACCCGCGCCCCGATCTGCCGAAACGATGGAAACAGCCGCACGAGTTCATCGGTTTCGCCGCTGTAGGTGTAAACCAGCACCAGATCCTGCGCCGTCACCATCCCCAGGTCGCCGTGCACGGCCTCGGCGGCGTGCATAAAGACGCTCGGCGTGCCCGTGCTGCTCAAGGTCGCGCTGGCCTTGGCCGCAATGTGGCCGCTCTTGCCCACCCCGCACGTCACCACCCGACCCTTGCACTCGTGCATCCAGGTCACCGCCTGGGCAAAGGCGTCGTCCAGTCGGTCGGCCAGGGCCGTCAGGGCGCCGGCTTCGTCCCGCAGCACCTGCTGCAGGCGGGTCAGGTGGTCGGTACTCACGGCGCGGCGTCTCCCTTGTACTGATGCAGCACCGTGCGGCCAAACAGGCTGCAGGCCCACTCCACGGCCACGGCGGCGGTTTCGTTGTTCATGTCGGCCAGGGGGTTCACTTCCACCAAATCCAGACCGACCAAACGATAGGGATTGCCGCTGCTGTCAAACTGGCGGCAGAACCGTTCCGCCACCAGGTGCCCTTCGCGGTAGGTCAGCCCGCCGCGCACCGCCGTCCCCGTGCCCGGGGCGTAGATCGGGTCCAGTGCGTCCACGTCAAAGCTCAGCCACACGTTCTTCACGTTACGGGCCGAGAGCCAGGCTTCGAGCTCATCCATCACATTGCCGATGCTCTTGTCGTCAATCTCTTGCATCGTAATGGCCCGCGCCTGCGGGATGTTCATCAGGTTGGCGGCTTCGCCCGGGTCCACATCGCGTAGGCCGATCCAGGCCACGGCTTTCGGCGTGTACGCGGGCATCACAGTGGTGAGAATCTGTTGCCACACAATATCGAGGTCGGCGCGACGGGCATCAGGGATGTGCGGGTTCGGGGCGTCGTCCACCATGCGCAGGGCCGCGGCCAGGGGCATGCCGTGCAGGTTGCCGCTCGGGCTGGTGGCGGGGGTGTTGAGGTCCATGTGGGCGTCAATCCACACCACGGCCAGGTCGCCTTCGGTGGCGCGCAGAGCCCCCGCCAGTGACCCCATGCTGAGGCTGTGGTCCCCGCCCATCATCAGGGGGATGTGACCGGCGCGGATGCTAGCTTCCACCCGCGGGGCCAAGGCCTGGTAGGCGCGGATGGCCAGTTGGGCGGTTTCGGCCCATCCCGGCAGCGGGTGCGTGTCCAGCGGAATCGTGTCGCCGCTATCCATCACCTCGTCCAGGCGGGCGAGGGCCTCCGGCATGCCCGCCATGCGCAGGGCGGCGGGGCCCAGCCGGCTACCCGTGCGGCGGCCGCAACCATCAAAGGGTGAGCCAATCAGCTCAATCATGCCCTTGATCTTACTACCGGGCCCGAATCCAGAACCGGGAGGCTCGGTAACCTCGCCCCATGAGTTCGCGCGTCGGGGTCTTGGCCATCCAGGGAGACTACGCCTGCCACATGCAAGTCTTTGCCGGGCTGGGGGCCGAAGTGAACGAAGTGCGCACTCCGGAAGACCTCGCCCAGGTGGACCGCTTGGTGATCCCCGGCGGTGAGAGCTCCACCGTGGGCAAGCTGCTGGAGCGCTACGGCACCGGGGCGGCCATCCGTGAACGGGCGGCGGCGGGCATGCCGATTTGGGGCACCTGCATGGGCATGATCATGCTGGCCAAGCGCATTGAGAACCGCACCCAGTACGCGCTGGAACTCCTTGACATCACCGTGCGGCGCAACGCCTTTGGCGCGCAGGTGCACAGCTTCGAAACCGAGGTGCCCATCGCCGGCTGGGAAGAGCCCCTCACCGCCGTCTTCATCCGCGCGCCCATCGTCACCGAGATTGGCGCAAACGTTGAGGTGCTGGCCCGCTACGAAGACAAGATCGTGGCCGTGCGCGAGGGCAAGCTCCTGGGCACCAGTTTCCACCCGGAGCTCACCGACGACACGCGTTTGGCCGCTGAGTTTCTGACCTACTAACCTCGCTCCGCAAAAAGAAAAAGCCCGGCTCCGTGGGGGCGGAAACCGGGTGTTATGGGGAGGAATGAAGCACTAGAATGACAATCTTAGGACGCAACCTCGCCCCGCCATGTTCCAAGAAATCCTCAGAATTCTGAAAAATTCTTAGCGGCGTCGATAGATGCGCTCTTCGTCCGGCCCGTGAGTGCGGGTTTCGTCCGGTTCGCCCAGGTTCGGGTCCGCGCTCCCGTGCCACGGGATGCCCTCGCCCCACTCGGTCGGCGCCACAAACTGGTGCAATTCATCCCACGCTCCCGCGCGCAGAAACTCACCCAGAGTGAAGGCCCCGCCCTCTACCAGCAGACTGGTCACGCCCTGCGCCCAGAGATGCGCCAGCACTCCGGCCACACCACCCCGCACTTCCTCGCGCAGCCACATCACCTCGCCCGGCGACTGAAACACCTTTTCACTCCCGCTGAGCAAAGATTGAGGGTCTAGGACAATTTTGGTCACGGGCCGCCCCAGGCCCGGCAACCGGGCATCCAGGCGCGGATCATCCGCCCGCACCGTCCCCACGCCCACCAGCACCGCGCCCATCTGCGCGCGGAGAGCGTGGGCCGCCAGGCGCGCCGCCTCGCCCGTGATCCACTTGCTCGTGCCATCCAGCCGGGCCAGGTAGCCGTCCTGGGTGGTCGCCACCTTCAGTATCACGTAAGGGCATTGCCGCCGGGCCGCCGTCAGCCACACCCGGTTGACGGCTTCGGCCTCGGGCAAAGAGATCTGGTCCACCAAAACCCCCGCCGCTCGCAATGCTTCGGCTCCGCCCTGCGCTCTGGGGTTCGGGTCGGGCACGGCGTAAACCACCCGCGCCACTCCTGCATTGAGCAGGGCCATGCTGCACGGCGGCGTGCGCCCATGGTGGTGGCAAGGCTCTAGCGTGACGTAAGCAGTGCCCCCCTGCGCCCGCTCACCGGCGGCCGCCAATGCCACGACTTCCGCGTGCGGTCCGCCCGCAAAGGCGTGGAACCCCTCACCCACCACCTCATTGCCGCGCAAAATCACGCAGCCCACGTGGGGGTTGGGCGCGGGGTAGCCCCCGGCCGCCAATTCGCATGCCCGCCGCAGGGCTTCAAGGTCCTTCATTCGCTTCGGTTCGCCCGGTTCTGGTGGTCCTTCAGCGAACCTTCAATCAGATTCTTCAGCGCCTCGCGCTCCCCTTCGATGAACTCCACCCGGGCCTGCCGCGCAATGAGCATGGCGCCCCACGCCGCGCCCAGCCACACCATGGCCGTGAGGCTGAAGCCCACCAGCAGGCGCTGGCCATACTGCGCTTTCACTCGGGCCGGTGCATTCTGCGGGGGGACGTCGCGGAACTGCAACGCCAACAAAAGCAACCCGGCCAGGCCGGTGACCACCAAGGCCGTTACGATGACTTTGAGCCGCATGCGTTCCTTAACCTCGCCACGCCTTCGGCGATACTCGGGGCCCGCATCAAGTAGCTCCCGGTAACAAAGGCGGTGGCCCCGGCCGCCGCGAGCTCCACAATCGTCTCGTGGTCCACGCCGCCGTCCACATGGATTTCTACGTCCGGTCGCCAGGCCCGAATTTGCGCGATCTTCTCCAAAGTGCTACGAATGAGCGATTGACCGCCCCAGCCCGGGTTCACCGTCATCACCAGCACCGCATCCGCCAGGTCCAGCAACGGATAGATCGCCTCGGCGGGAGTGCCGGGGTTCAGCGCAATGCTCGCCTCCAGCCCCCGCGACTTCAGCTCCTGCATTAACCGGTGGCTATGGACGGTGGCCTCCACGTGGAACGCAATGCGCTCGCACCCGGCCTTGTGAAAGGCCTCAAAGTGCAGCTCCGGCGTGTGCGTCATCAGATGGACATCAAACGGAAGCGTGCCTTCGCTTCGCAACGAACGCACCAGGTCCGCCCCGAACGTGATCGGCGGTACAAACTGGCCGTCCATCACGTCAAAGTGGATTCCGTCCACACCCGCCGCCACCATCGCGCGCACCGCCGGCCGGAACTCGGCCGGATCGCAAGAAAGGATGCTGGGCGTGATACGCATGGCGGTTAGCGACTCCTGGGCGTCGCGTCACTCGCCGTCTTAGTCTGCTGCGCCACAAACTCGCCGTTGTAGAACACGCGGAACGTCGCTTCGTTACCCACGCCCTCCGCCGTCACCGTGATGTTATCGCCGGGCGCGTGCTCCTTCTCGTAGACCATGCGCGTGCGCTGCTCGTCGGTCAGTTCCACGCGTACCAGCACCTTCTCGGTGAACTCCGTACTCAGTTGGAACTTGGCGGTGTATTGGTAGCGCTGGGACATCGAGTTATTGGAGACCCGACGATCGCCCGCACTCAGCGTGACCACGACGCGGGTATCGCGGCGCACCTTCTTCCCTTGCTCGGGCACCATCGAGACGATCATGCCTTCGGCCAGGTCCTTGCTCCGCATGCGGTTCGGGGATTCTTCCAACGTCAGTTCCAGGGCGTCCATCATGCTCCGGGCTTCGGCCATCGTCCGGCCCCGCAGGTCCGGCAGTTCCACCACGTTGCCCCCGGCGCTGAGCACCACCCCTACCGTGGAGTTTTCGCGGGCATTCTTCTTGCCCGCGTTCGGGTCGGACTTAATGACACTGCCGCGAGGCTGGGTGTCGCTCACTTCGTTCCGCACCACGGCCATATTCAGCTTCGCCTTCTTGAGGGCAGCTTCGGCCTCGGTGCGCGACATCCCGACGATGTTCGGCACGTCTACCAGCGGCGGCTTTTGCGAGTTGAAGAACAACCATCCGCCCACGGCGGCGAAGGCCGCAATGGTGCAGAGCAGAACCAGGGCGGTGAGACAAGCCGGGGCGCGATCGGGATCTTTCACTCGCTTCGTCTTCACTTTAGCCGGAGCGGGCTCGCCGGTTGCCTTCCCGGTGTCCGTCGATCGCTTGGTTTGCGGGTTCGCGACATTCAGCGAGGGGGCGACGGCCGGGGCCTCGTCCGCATCCCGGCTGACGGTGGGGCGGATTGGCCACATCAGCGGCCGGCCAAACCGAAGGGCATCGCTCAGGCTCTTGAGGTCCTGCTGAAGTTCGTTCACGTCGCGGTAGCGATCGCTGGGGGTGCGACTGAGGCACTGCTTCACCAGTTCTTCAAGCGCCGTGGGCACGGAGCTATTCAGTTGGCGGACCGGTACCCAGTCCCCTGCCGCTTGCTTAGCCGCAATACTCGTGGAGGTATCGCCCGGGAACGGCAACCGGCCCGTGAGCATTTGGTAAATCAGAACGCCCAGCGCGTAGATGTCCGTGCGGACGCTGGGCGAGGAATCCGTTTGCAGTTCCGGCGCCATGAAGGGGGCCATGGTGCGGTACACCGCCCGGCCGATCCGCTCGCTAGCGCCGTAGGCTTCCCAAAACCCGCCCATCACGAGCTTCACTTGTTCCTGGGGAGTGCAAATGACATTGCGCGCTGAGAGGTCGCCGTGCACCAACCCTGACTGGTGCAGAGCCAACAGGCCATCGCAAATGCCGATGGCGATCTCCAGCGCCACCGAAACACTGAAAGACGACAAGCGGCGCAGCCGATCCTCCAGCGTTACGCCGGGGGTGTGCTCGCACACCAGGAATGCGGGGACCTCATCCCGATTCCAGCTGTAGATCCGCTCGATGGACGGGCTGAGGACGCCCAGTTGCTTATCCATCACCACGCGAACCGCGCCCAGGAACTCCGTCTCGAGATCTAAGCCCGTGCGAATCGCCCGGACGGTGACTTCCCGGTTGGCCACGCGGTCCAGCGCCTTGTAGGTCTCAAAGACCGGCCCTTCATCCCCTTCTTGCAGCAGCTCGTAGCGCCCGCCGAGCACCGAACCAATCATGCCGAGCTTGACTCCTCATCGACGGGAGTGGATTCGGGATCGGACGAGGGCGATTTGGCGAAGCCTAGCGCGACGCCGGCCACCAAGAGAAGCAGCGCAAGACTGCGGATGGCGGGGACATCAATCTGCACGGCGTATTGCGCCGCCGTCCCATTAAAGAAATGGTACTGACTGGCGGCATAGCCCAACCCCAAGATCAGGGTCAACAAGATGACGTATCCGAATCGCAGGCGTTCCATCAGGGTTGCAGGGCTTTGCGAACGTCGTCAGCGGCGACGTCGGTGTGCAGTTTACACGCCCCGTAACCATGCAACAGAGCCAAGGCGAGGTGAGTGCCCTCGGCCTTTTTATCTTTGCGCATAAAGGGCAGCAAGTCCTCGAGGGAGAGGCCCGCCGGGAGGGCGGTGGGGAGGCCGTGGGCATGGCACATAGTGCGCAGATCATCCACTGCGTTGGGGGTGATGAGCCCGAGACGCGCGCTGAGTTGGGCTTCGGCCACCATTCCGATGCTCACGGCTTCGCCGTGGACATATTCCGCGTAGTTCGTCACGGCTTCCAGGGCGTGCCCAATGGTGTGCCCGAAGTTGAGCGTGGCGCGGATGCCGAGACGTTCGAATTCATCCGCTTCGACGACTTGCGCCTTGATGGCGATGCTGCTTTGGATGATCTCGGGCAGGCGTGGGTCTTGAGCGTTAAGGACGGGGGTGCGGAGGGTTTCGATCAGCTCGGGGCTGGCGATCCAGGCCGCTTTGATGACTTCGGCCATTCCGGCTCTCAGTTCCCTTTCGGGAAGAGTGGTGAGGGCATCGAAGGGCACGATGACGCTTTGCGGCGGCCAGAAGGCTCCGGCCAGGTTCTTGCCAGCGGCGAGGTCCACCCCGACTTTGCCGCCCACGCTGCTGTCCACCATGGCGAGCAGGCTGGTGGGCACCTGGACGAGGGGAATGCCCCGCATATAGCTGGCCGCCACGAACCCCGCCAGATCGCCCGTGACCCCTCCGCCTACAGCGACCAGAGTATGCGAGCGGAGCGCCCCGAGTTGGGCCAGTTGCTCGTGCAATTGGCCGGCCATCACCCAGATTTTGCTGGCTTCGCCGGCGGGGAAAGTGAGGCGGGGCAAAGCTTGAAGGTTCTCGGGGAGCAAGCGCTCTACATTGGAATCGGTGATGAGGATCGCCTTCTCGGGGAGGGACGACGCGACGTCGGCCCATTGCCCCCACGCGACTTGGTATTCACCGGCGTGGTGCCTTACGGTGAGGGCCATGCGCATGCCTCCATTACGTGCTTCGCCACCTGTTCGGGCTCTTCCTCCGTCACATCCACAATGCAATCAGCCTGAGAGTACAGCGGGGTCCGGGCGTCAAGGATCGCTTTCACGCGGTCTTGCCAGTCATCGTGGGCCAGGAGCGGCCTTCGCATCCGACCTCGCTCGAGCCGGGGGCCAGGACTTCGAGACTTGCGCGTAGCCACACCACTTTGCCGCGCCGCCGCATCTCGGTCCAGTTGTCCTCTCTCAGAACCACACCACCGCCGGTGGCAATGACGCAAGCGTCGTCGGGGAGTTGTCGGAGTTCGTTGGCTTCGTGGTCTCGGAAGGTTTGCTCACCGAGCCGCTCGAACAGCCAGGGCACGCTGTGCCCCAGGTTGCGGGCAATCACCCGGTCGAGGTCATGAAAAGGGACCTCGGCCAGATCGGCAATGGTGCGTCCGATGGTGGATTTGCCACTGCCCATCATTCCAACAAGAATCAGGGATTGCATGGATAAAAGGAAACGGCCTCCGGGATACCCCCAGAGACCGTTTGGATCAGTGACCGAGGCGGGACTACGGTCCGCCGAGGCCGTTCTCATCGGCCGCCACGATCTTGGGCGTGACGAAGATGATGAGCTCTTGCGTGTTGTAGGACTTGTTTTGACCGCGGAACAGGCGTCCGATGATCGGCAAGTCGCTCAGCAGCGGGATGCGGCTGGTGGAGACACGGTCTTGCTTACGGGTGAGGCCACCCAGAGCAATCGTTTCGCCATCCTTCACCGTGGTCACCACGGCCAGACCTTGGTTGAGGAGGTCGGGGATTTCCGTTCCATCCGGGCTTCGGCGGATTTCACCGAATTCCGACACCTGCGGGGTGAGGTACATGGTGATGGTGCCGTCGCCGTTCACGCGGGGCTTCACGTTAATGAAGGTGCTCGACGTGATCGGAATCGGGTTGAACGTGGTGGTGATCCCACCGGGGCCGTTCGATGTGGTCGCCGAGAAAATCGTCGTTTGGACCTGACTGAACAGGAACGCCGGTTGGTTTTCCAGCGTGCGGACGATCGGGGCGCTCACAACGCGACCGTTACCTTCGGAGAGGAAGGTGCGGAGGCGAGTAGCCACGTTGCCTGTGCTGTAGTTGATGAACACCGGGTCGCTGGTTCGAGCGAACGAACCGGGACGGTTACCGGCGAAGATCGTGCCACGGGTGTAGAGCCAGTCGATACCGAGCGAGGTTTCCAGCGAGCGGGAAGTCGTCACGAATTCGAGCTTGATCAGAACCTGGCGCGGGGCCACGTCCAATCGCTCAATGACGCCACGGAGTTCGCTGATCGCATCGGCCGTACCGAAAACGAGGAGGCTGTTGGTCGCCGGGTCCCACACGACGCGGTCGATGCCTTCCGGCACGAGACCGGTTCCGCCTTCGAGACCGAGGTCGAAGTTACCGCCGCCGCCTTGGCCACCCTGGCCGCCGCCGCCACCGAAGTTGCCGCCGCCACCTTGGCCGCCGCCGCCACCGCCGCCACCCGGGATACCCTGGTTAGCGCCTTCCGTCGGAAGGGAGATGGCATCGCGGCCGTTGTAAACTGGTTGACCGACACCGACGATGGAGTCAGGCTTCGGAGGAACCGACATCCCCTGGTTAGCGAACCCGAGAATCTGGTTCCCGAAGTTGAACATGTCGTCCCAGTCGCTGTTGCGGAAATTGGGAACGGACCGATCGCCCTTAGCTCGCGAGAGCATATAGAGCAAGTAATCGGCTCCCATGTGATTGGCCGCAATGCGCTCAATCACGACCGGTCGCTTCAGGATCGGCGAGAGGTCGGGGGTAACGGTCGTGCCACCGGATTGCGCCGGGGCCGAGCCCGGACGCAGGATCCACACGCCGCCTTCGTCTTGGACCGCATAGGCACCCGCCGCTTCCGCGATGTACTTGATCGCTTGTTCGGCCGTCGTGTCCTTGAGGGTCAGGGAGATTCGTCCGTAGGCATCCGACGGGCGAATGACGAAGTTCATTCCGGTCTGCTCACCCAGGGCGCGGACCGCCGCCTCCAGGGATGCATCCTGGAGAACGACGTCCACCTTACGGGAGAGCTGACCTTGGGCGAGAAGTGACGCCGCAAGAGTCACGGCAGCCAACGCTGTGCAAAGGAATCGCATGTTCATGAAAGGGTCGTTAGTTGTCGATTTTTAAGGGTTTAGCGTGCACCGCGGCCACCACCGCCACCGCCGCCGCCGAAGCCGCCGCCGCCGCCACCAAAGCCGCCGCCGCCGCCGCCGCCGCCGAAGCCGCCGCCGCCGCCGAAGCCGCCGCCACCGCCGCCGAAGCCACCGCCGCCGCCACCAAAGCCGCCGCCACCGCCGCCAAAGCCGCCGCCACCGCCCATACCACCGCTAACAATCGTGCTGTTCTCGGGTTGGGCACTGGCCAAGTTCGGCAGACTGTCGGCGCCCAGAAGGACGGCCAGCAGGGCCGGGTCAATGCTGTTGAGCGGAATGCGCGCCCATGTCGTGCCGCTGGCTTGCGGTACGTCCGGTACGTCCGGCAGGCCGGGGAGAGCTTCATCGCGCTTCGGCGTGATGTAGTAGATCCCGCCTTCTCGGCGCCACGTCGCATTCACCTGGTCCAGGATGGCGCGCAGAACCGTCTCGAACGGACGATCCTTCACGCTGAGCTGGATGAGGCCTTGCACGGCCGGGTCAATGCTGTAGTCAGCGCCAACCATTCGGAACAGAACCCGAATTGCTTCGCGGACATCCGCATCTTGAAGTTCGAGGCTCGAGACGTTCTTGTTCGCCATATCATCTTGGCGAGCATGAGCCAGACCCGGTGCGGACACCAACGCCAAGCTCAGTGACATCACGAGCATGCTGCTTACGATTCGCTTCATGTTCTTGTTCCCTTTTCGATAGTCAGAAACTTTCGCTTCTTTGTTTATAACGCCTACGTTACCCGACGAGTTACGCATTATTCCTGCCCCTGCAAGCTACCGGCACCACTCGAAGTGCCAGCGCCGCGTCCACCACCAGCTGCACCCGCACCGGGTCGGCCACCGCCGCCGCCTTGGGCACCACCGCCGCCGCCACGGTTGAATCCATCACCAAGCGAAATCACTTCTACTTGGTCGGACCCCACGCGTTGCACGGTCACTTCGGTTTCCGTAAACCGGATCACTTGCCACGTTTCTTCTCCAATCTGGAACGTGGTGCCCGGGCGCAGGTCAACGAAGACCGGTCCGCGAGCCGTGTTGATCTCGGCCAGAGCCACGACCCCGTTCTGAGCCAGAAGGATTCCGGCGAGGCGCCATTGCGGCACCGGCACACGGGCCGGGGGCGGCGCTTCGGATTCTTCTTCCGGCAGTTCGAAGTATTGGCCAAATCCGCCTCCTTCGCTTAGAAGCCGCTCAACCATTTGATCGCGGTCAAACGTGCGTTCCGAGGCCAACAAGGCGAAAACGTCAGATCGGTTCGGATAGTACTTGGTGAGGCTGTCTTCCTTCACCTTTGCGGCCGTTTCCGGACCGGGGTTGGTCACCGGGAGGCCAGCACCCGCCACGATGGCAGGCTTCTCCGGTTCCGCCGGGGTTCGCGGGATCACCGCTTCTGCCATCGGAATCGGGGCACAACCGGCCATCGCCAAGGCGACACCAAGGGCCAGAAGAGCAAAGGGTTGGTTCCGTTTCATCGTCTTCACTTATCCACTCACCGAGCTAATACCAGGTCGTTGGCGAGGAGCACCCGCTCCACCCGGAGCGGCACCACCTGCCGGAGCCGCACCGCCGCCCGGAACCAGTCCACCAGCACCCGCCGCCGGCTGGGCACCGCTCTGCACCGGCACGCCAATGTTGCCTTCCGGCACCACCGGGGCCACTTCCGAGCCTCGGATGTAGCCGACCACCACCAGGTTGTACGTCGCCGTCAGGTTCGGCGAGGTGCCGCTGATCGTCAGGCCGTCCGTCGTCGCCAGGTAGTTGCGCATGGTGGACCAACTGCGAATGTTTTCGCGAATCTGGGTCATGTTGCCGCGCACCGTCACCGGGCCCATTTCGTAAATCACCACCGGGAACTTGATCGCCGGGTAGTTAAAGTAGTCCGAGAGGATCGCATTGGCATCCATCGGCGGCTCCGAAATCTTCGGACCCGTGATGACGGTCACGCCGCCACGCTTCACTTGCTGGTTCACCTGGCTTTGCAGGCGGTTGGCAAAGATCGGCGCGTGCACGGTCAGCGTCCAGCGGTTTACGGCCAGGCTAATGCCTCCGTCGTCCAAGTTACCCGGAGGGGTCTTGGTTTCCACCACGGACTGCCACTCGTTGCCGATGCGCTTAACTTCGTCAATCGCCGCTTGGCGTCGCTCCGCCGCGCGGTTCATCTGGTTCGCTTCGGCTTGCAACGCGTCACCGTAGGCCACCCAGTTCTGGGCCGACTGCATCTTCGGTTGAAATTCCTTAAAGAAGGCAAAGCTCAATGCGGCGATCGCTACGGCGAGCCCCACAATCGGCCAAACCCATGCGCTTAGTTTCATGCGTTTCTAATCCTCCTTAGAGGTCCCCCGGGTTGTCAGCAATCTGTCCGCTAGCTCCCTGCGGCGTACCCGGACCACCAATCGGTGTTCCCGGCCCACCCACCGGCGGGGCACCCGGCCCCGGAGCCACACCACGTCCGCCCGGCGCAGGGGCAGCACCACCCGGCGCGGCCGCAGCCGGCGCCTGACCACCGGCCACCAGGGTGGCACGGGCATCGGGAGCCTGCATGTTGCGAGCAATCGTGATCGTAAACGTCGTCAGAGACCAGTCCGGCATGGCACCGCGCGGATCATCCGTTCCGGAACCGAAGCCACCCACGTTTTGGAAGCCAGTTCGTCGTTCATCCTGCGCTTCTTGCAGGTGCGCTTGGAAGTGCTCCCACGGATCGCTGGGGTGGGTTTCCTCACCTGGCAAAAGCCGAGTCCCCACTTGGTCAATTTCGGTCAGAGCCGGCACGATCTTATCGACGCTCACATAGCCCGACCGGGTTACATTGATCGCATCGGGGATGCGAAGGAGCGCCATCGGCATCATGCTGTATTCGCTCTTGGAGCGCAGCACACCCGTGAGCGTGACCACCGAAGTCGTTTCGTTTACCGCCGCTGCCGTGTAGTTCGTTACACGGAAGAAGTTCGGCACGTAAGACAGCACTTCGTCAGCCAGCCGCACATGCTTGGGGTTGTGTTCCAGCATGGCGTTGGCCAGCTTGAGATTCCGGTCAATGTCCGTGGCACTTTCAATAACCGTGTCCGCCTCATTCGAAATCGCCACCGCCTTTTGGTAGGGCGCTTCCAGCGCAAGGGCGCGTTCTTGCGCCTTGGCCAGCTGCCCACGGGCGTGGGAGATCATGAGGACGGATGCGGCAATGGCCCCCAGGGCGATCACAGCACCCATTGCGATGAGCAACGGGCGTAGATTCCCTCGAGAAGCCTCGGCCGGAAGCAAATTCAGTTTCATTCGTCTGTCCTGTACCTATTAGAAGAAGATGTGGAGGGCGTTCCCGACCGCCACCGAAAAGTCAGCTTGCATGGATTCGGCCATGTTGCCGTCCATCGTCTTGGCCTGGACGTTGATGCCGCGCAGGCTTTCCAGCATCTGCACGTTCAACCCCATCGCCGAGCCCAAGAACGGAGCGAGGCCACGAAGCTTGGAGCCACCACCCGTGAGGAACAGGCGATCCACATCGCCGCCCTTACCTCGGTGGTAGTCCACGGATCGTCGAATTTCTGCCACCAGTTCGTCCAGGGCCGGGGCCATGGCTTGGTAGACCCGCATGTCGCCGCCGCCCGTGCTGGCGGCCGGTACCGGGGCCACTTCTTCCGTCGGTTCCGGCGCGGCCGGGGCCGCATCTTCGGCGAACGGGTTGTAGGCCGCCATCGTGGCGCCCGCATCGAACGGATTGTAGGCCGGGGCCGCCGGACCGCTCGGGATTTCTCCCTGCTCGATCTTCAGGCGTTCGGCTTCGTCCATCGAAACCCCGAGTCGCTCGGAGATTTCGCGCGTAAACATCTCGCCGCCCATGGGTACTTGGCGCGGCATCATCAGTTGGCCGTCCTTGTAAATGTTGATGGCCGTGGTGCGGTGGCCGATCTCGACCACACAAATGCTTTGTCCGTTGATGTCGCCGGCGTAGGCCGTGCTGAGCACGCGCGCAATGGCGAGCGGCTCCACATCGAGGGCCACCGGCTTCTTGCCGGCCTTCTTGATCACACCCACGGCGTTCTCAATGGCGGAGCGCGGGCTGATCGCCATCACCACGTCCAGGTTCTGAGAGGCGGCATCGGTGGCCGGGTAGGCCTTGAAATCTTGCTCCACGTCGCTTTCGCTAAACGGGATGTTGCGCTGCACTTCCCAATCCATGTGCTGGCGGAGTTCAGTTTCGTTCATCCGGGGCACTTCGAGCGTGCGCACCAGGATGCTTTGCTGGCCAGCCAGGCTCAGGATGGATTCGGCAATGCCCACACCGCTTTCGGCACAAGCTTGGCGCACCGCCGCGCCGACATTTTCGGGGTCGAGAATTCCGGTCTGGTCCACCGTATTCATCGGAGTGGGAATGATGCCGAGAGCCGTGATCGCCGGTCGACCACCCTGAGATCGGATCTCCGCCACTTTTATGGTGTGGCTGCCCACGTCGATTCCTACGACGCTTGAGTAACGTTTCGCCATGAGACTTTCGTTCGCCCGCTCTTGCGCGACATTGAATCTTGGCACAGCCATTCTGCTAGTGTCAACTGAACTTGACCGGAATGTCTGACACCCGCGTTTTTGCTAGGTCCAAAATAAAGGCGCTGAGAGCATCGCTCTCAGCGCCTTTGATGCGGATTCGACCCGTTTAGTTACCCGGAACTAAGGGGGCGTACCGCGGACCGTACGTTTGGATGTAAATGTCCGGAGTTCCGGCTCGGGTGCTGGCCCACGCCATCCAGATCAGGTTCGGACGCCCTTGACCGGCCACCCCGAAGTTATCGAGGCCGAGCGAAAGCGCACTTTCACCCAAGGCTTGGTCAATCGGCACCGCCGTTTCATCCATTTCCAGCAGCGGTTCCACCACCAGGTCCACCGTGATGTTGGCCGCCAGCACGTTGCCGGTAGCGTCCACGCCTCGGTAGGTCACCTGCACGGTTTGGCCTTCGGCGCCACCCATCATGTAGATCTTTCCGGCGGAAGGATCGAGCTGATGGAATCGCTCACCGAACGGCACCGCACCCGGGAAGTTGACCTGCACGAACAGCGGCGTGCCATCCGGCGCGGTCGCAATGTCCGTGGGCAGCTTCACACCCGGTCGCAGGGTGAAGGTGTACGGTCGGGTTGTGCCCGTGCCGTCGTTGCTGGTGCGGGTCACGCCCAGGGTGGTGCGGTCCATGCGCAGGGCATCCCCCGGCACGGCTTGGGTTCCACCAGGCTGTCGCCAGTAGGTCAGTTCCGCCGTGCGGTTGCGCTGCGGGTTAAGCGGGAACACCTGATAGGACGGCGAACGAGAGTCGTGCACCGAAGCCACCGAGCGGTAGTTCGCGCCGTTGATCGCATTCACACGCACCAGGGTCGGGCGGTACTGAACGAACAGAGCCATGTTGCTCGGGATCGTCGCACCGCTGAAGGTGACGCTGCCCGCACGGGTGTCGATCAGGACTTCCCCGCCCAGGACGGTGTCCGCCTTCACCAGGCCGGTTTCCCGGTCGCCCGTGTAGTCGCCCGCCGGATCCAGGATGGATACGAACGCGCCGGTGTTATCGCGGCGGAAGATGTCAATCCGTCCGCCATTCGTCGGCGTGATCGCGCCTCGGTCCAGGCTCCAAAGGATGCCCGGCGCCCAGAACTTGCCGCTGTTGCGGTCCAGCGTGATGCGCTCAACACGAGTGCTGAACGGTCGGAAGCCGCCTCGGAAGTCGGGCAGGCCGCCGCCACGGGTGGCAATCTGGCCGAAGTACACGTCCGAGTTCTGGCGACCACGCACCACGCCCGTCACCGCCACTTCGTGCCGCAAGGCGCCTTGCACCACTCGGGTGGTCACCGCAGGTGCCCCGATCTGGCTGAAGACGTCTTGCAACTCGACGCGCGACGGCGGCGTCATCACCGCCCCATTGAGGACGGAGAAGTTCAGCGCCGCGCCGTTGTTGCTGGAGGTCATGTAATAGACCACCGTGGTGCCAGCGGCAATGACGATGCTGGGCCGCGACTTGTCGGTCTGCGGATCATCCGGCACCGTCGCCGAGTTCACCGTGCTTAGGCCCGTGCCGTTGCGTTCCATCGTATCCACGACAATCCAGCTGCCGTTGCGGGTGTTGCCCGCCCCGTCCGTGAACTGACCGCGACCTCGGTAGGCCAGCGGGATGCGGTTCGTAATCGTGCCCGAAGACGGGAACGCCGCCGCATCAAACGTGGCCGTCGGTACGTTGAGCGTGAAGCCCGTCGGCACCGGCAACACCGTGGTGACCGGAGCCACCGGGATCGCCACGCCCGTGCTGTCTTGCATGAACGAAGGCACCGCCAGGAAGTCCATGAAATCGCGCATCGGCGATTCCGAGTAGCCCGGATAGTTCGTCGCGCCCGGCGTGGTGTTGGCCACATAGATGCGAGAGGTATCCGCCACCGTGAGGTTGGCCGGGTTCACCGGACCCGGCGTGTAGGCCGGGTTGTTGCCCACGTCCTTGCGGTTCGACGCCCACGCCAGGAACACCGATCCATCGAGGAATCGAGTGACCGACGGGTGGGTGTTGGTCCACTGGAAGTTTGGCGCGGTGTTGAACAAGCGCTCCACAATCGTCGAGCCCTTGGTCGTGGCCGTGTTCGTCACCCGAGCTTCGCGCACCGTAAAGGAGAACGTAAAGCCCGGTTGGGAGAAGACTTCCGTGGACGCCATCACCGGCAGCGTGAGACCGCTCACCGGGTCAGCGATGTTGTTGGTCACGTCGTCTTCGAACACGAACATCTTGCGCGTGTATTGACCCGAAGGCGCCCCGAACGGCACGGCGGTGGAGACCTGAGCATCAATGCTCGGAATCGTCGCCGGGTTATAGAGCACGCCTTGCGTGGCCCGCAGGAACGGGTTGGCCCGGCGGATCGGGTTCATGCTCAGGCGCGTCGGCCCCGGATCACCCGGGCGCGGCTTTTGCAGGATGACGCGGCCGAGGGTATCCGAGCCTGCATCCGTCACCGGGATGAGCCGCGAGGGCGCATACCGAGGATCGAGCGTGCTGATGACCATGGTCGCGGCATCGAACCAGCCCATGTCTTGCAGGTTGGTGCCGAACATTTCCACCGGGCGCGGACCTGCCGCATCGGTGAACATCTTGGCCACGCGCAGGTTCAGCAAGTTGACGTTGCCTTCGTTGACCACGCCCACGGCTTCGTACTGGTCGTGCGAGGCAAAGCCACCCAGCGGCGCCAACGGGTTCTGGTTGAACTCGTTGTTCCACGGCGTGAAGCCGGTGCCGACCGCCCACGGGTAGTTGTTCGCCGCCACGGCTCCATTCTTGAAGCCCGAGCCGGTCGGAATCGCGCCGAGGTCCACCGTCGGGGTCGCCATCGCCACGCGTTGGTCCACCGCCACGTTCAACTGCAAGAAGAAGTTGCGGAAGGACTGGGCCGTCGGAGAGAAGCCCGTGCGGTTGCCGTTATCCACGAAGACTACGTGGTCGCCCCGGTAACCAACCGCCGCCGGCGGCTGGTAGTTGGGGACATCCAAGAACAGGTCGAACTCAGTCGGCGCAAGGGTGCGCGTTAGGGTCGTGTTGGTGTTGTAGTCGGTGGACCGGTAGGCCGTGAAGTTCGGTGCCGTGTAAGCAGGCGGACTCAACGTCACGCCGTTGCCAAACAGCGGGTTTTCGGTCTCCCCGTTGATCTCCTTCGCTGCGGCCAGGTTGTCCCGGCGGATATCCGGGTAGTCCAGGCTTCGGTTCGGGTTCGAGACCGGGTAGTCCTCCATATTGAGGTAGTTGACACCGGCGTTGGCCGTCAGCGGGCGGAAAACGCCACCCGTGGGCGAGCCATCGTTGCGCCAGCGCGTATCGTCCGGCGCCATCTTGACGCCGCCGAGGCCGCGCGTGGGGCCGAACAGCAAGGTCAAGAGGCTGCGGTCCGTGGCGATGAGCTCACCCAGGCCCCGCGTCCCGTGCCCAACCACGTCGCCCTTGGCATTCTTGGCCGGGCCGACCGCGCCAAGCGGCGCGAGCGGCTGGAGGTCAGACGCCGTACCGGTCGGGAACTGGTCGGTGCCGCGCGTACCGTTGCGGGTCACGAGCGGTTGGGTCACGTCGGTGCTGAGACCCGCGCTGAACTGCACGCCGAACGCATTGTTCAACGTGGCAATCGCCAGCGGGTTTGCCACGATGTAATCGTAGGTCGGGTCGACCGGCAAGGGTGCCAGCTTCGGTAGCGCGACTTCCGGACCGGAGCCCGCCGAGTTGCCCGTAAACACCGCCCGCGCTCGCAAGAAGTTCTTGCCCGAGACCACGCTTAGGCCCCCTGTGGGCAGGAGCGGAATTTGCTCCAGCACGATCCGGTCGGTCCCGGCGTTATAGACGCCCGGCACGATCTGGCGAATGGCCAGGCCCCGTTGGTTATTGACGTTGGCATTGCCCTGGTGGCGCAGTTGCACCGTGTAGGGTTGGCCACCCAGCACCGGGAGCTGGTCAATCATGACGTGCAGGGTTTCCCCGAACTCGAACGTGCGGCGCGTGACGTTCGCCTTGACCGCGTCCACTTGCGCTTGCGTTAGAGTGCCGGCTTCGTAAGCCTGCTGCAGAGTTTCAAAGTCTTGCGGCGTAATCAGGTTGAAGTTGCCGGGCTGAATCGCATCGCGCAGATTCTCGAAGTCCGGGTCATTCTCACTGATGTCCTGGTTCGCCGGGGGAATCCCGCCGCGCAGGCCGAAGATGTTGAAGTCATCGATCGAGTTGAACGCATAAAGGAAGCCCGATTCGTCGTTGGCGTACATCCACGACTGCGGGTCGCCGGTCTGCCAGCCCCCCGCCGCTAGGCCCGCATTCATCGTGCCCGTGAGCGTGGTGGAGGTCACCGAACGGTTGCCTTGGCGGTTGACGCTGCCATCGCACAGCAGGCCGACAATCCGGCCCGTGCTCAGCGGCACCATCACCTTGGGCACGTCGTTTTGCAGCGAACCCAGGTTGTTGAAGACCGTGCCGTAGAGGAACGTCATGTTCCCGCCTCCGGCGGCCGCCAGTTCGAACGTGCGGAACAACGTGTTGCCCGTGGCCGGATCAAGGGCCGCGAACTGACCAGACTGGTCCATCACGTACAAGACGTCTTGGCCGACAAATGCGCCGCCCGGACCCGTGATCTGCGAACCCGGCACAAAGAGCGGGCTCACCTTGCCGAAGGCACCGAAGTCCACGGTGGTGCCGGCAGTGGTGTTGGTCACCGACCACAGCTCCGCCCCCGTGTTCATATCCAGGGCCGTCACGCGGCCGAAGGCCAGATCACCGGCTCCCTGGCCTCGGGCCGAGGTCACGTAGATGCGGCCGTTGGCCAGATCCACGACTGGCGCCGATTCGATCGGACCATAGGGCGTAGCGGCCAGAGCCGGTTGCCTCCAAATGGCCGTGGTCGTGCGAGTAAGGGTGTCTCCGTCTGCATCCAGCGCGTAAATGCGACCTTCCGGTGTCGGGACAATGACGAGGTCACCGATGCCGGCGTTGGCAATGGCCACGGAACCGAATTGCTGACCCGGAGCCACCGGGAGGCCCGGTTGATGGTTTAGCGTCGGGTTCGTCGGGTCGTAGTCATTTGGCCACGTCCAGCGGCGCGTGGTGGAGCCATCGCCCCGCCCCGCCATATCCAGCGAATAGACCTTACCGTTGCGCGCCGTGATGTAGAGCACATCTTCTCCTGCGATGTTGGCCACGGCCGGCGAACTCGCATCAAAGCCCACCGGGGCTTCGGCAATGCGGTCCGGACCATCTTGGGTCACGTTATCGTTGGGGTCACCCGCCGGGATTTCGCGCGGGTACGTCCAGTAGGTCTGCGGCGCGTTGCCGGTGTTGACTTCCCCGTGCGCGTCAATCGCGGCAATGGTGCCGTTTTCGCGCGCCACGATCAGCACGTCGCGGTTCACCAGGCCCGGAGCCCGGACTTGCGTGAAGCGAGCCAGCGAAGTGCTGGTGATACTGAGGTCGGACTGCGTGACGAAGCGCACCGCGTCGGCCACCACAAAGCGGCCCACGTCGCCTGTCGACGAGTTCATGATCTGCACGTTCAGCGGCTGCGTGAGTTGGCTGTCGTAGCCCAGCGCCCCCGGCGAAGGCAGGCGCACCCATCCCGAGGCGGCGGTCTGGTCGATCTGAACAGTATCAATGAGGGTTGCGCCTCGATAGATCTCGATGTTTACGTTGCGCGCGAGAGGGCTCAGCGACACCGGCGGGATGAAGATATCCACCTGGTAAGTCGCAGGGCGCAGGGTCGGGAAGTAAGCCACGCGGCCCAGGGTGCCCGGACCGGTCGCCACGGGAGAAATCTGCGCGTTGACGCCGTAGAAGCCCGTCAGCACGCCCGGACCCGCCGGCGCGAACTGCGGCGAAGCCGTGGCTCCCCCGTTCAGGTCATCCACGACCACTCGCTGGTCGCCGCGCCGAATACCGACGTTCGCCGGAATCGGGCCGCTCGCATAAGCGCTGAGGTCATTGGCGTAGCGCTGCCGTTCCGTGGTGCTCGAATCGGCAGGGCGCTGCACCGGCCACGACCAAGCAATGCTGGGTTCGCCGAAGTTGCCCGGCAGGTCCACGCGTTCGCTGTCGTAGGTGTAGCTCGTCACCACACCCATGTTGTAGGTTCGGTTGAGCGCGCCAAGGAAGGATTCTTCGATGCGGCTGGCAAAAACGCGTCGCGGGTATTGCAAAGCGCCACCCAGCGGGTTCGCTTGAACTTCGTGCACCACCGGTTGGGCGACGTAGCGCCCGGCCAGAGGACCAGCTCCGCTCAGCGAAGCCTCGTCGGCGTAAACCAGCTGTTGGCCCGGCTGCGCATTCGGATCGCGGAATCCGCCATCCGGTCGGCGCGGGGTGGTGTTGTAAAGCGTGAGAGTGAGCGTGGTTCCGGTGGGAACAAACACCACACTGGTGTCGGCCCCGCCATTCCCCAGGCGCACCGAACCGTTGAAGAGGTCGGCGTCCACCACATCGGTGACGGCGCCACCCACGGCCCCGGTCACCCGGTAGACGTAATACTTTTGCGGGAACCACAGGTTCAGCGGCGCGCCGCCGCCCAGGTCGGTCGGACCGACGGGCAGGTTTACGCGGAGTTCGTACTCTTGGCCAGCGGTGAGGCCGGTGAAGTTCCAGGTGTAAGTCGAGGTCGCCCCGGCGGTCGGGTCGGTGTTGCTTGTCGCGGCCTGCGTGGTGGCGTAACGATACGCCGGACCAGTGCCAATGACGGCGAAGCTCGCGCGCACCAGGGTGGTGGGCAACGGTTGGTTCCAGTTCGCCAGCGGCACCCCGGCCGCTCCTGCTTCATCGTTATCGATGGAGATGCGGCTGAGGTCAGCCGGATCCCACCAACGGAGGAAGCCGCGGCCGAAGTCATTGTAAACCTGGCTCGAAGTGGCCCCCGGCGTGCTGGGAGCCAAGCTCGGCAACCCTGAGCGACCCGACGTGCTCATCAGGCCTTGATAGTCCTGAGGCACGGCAAGGCCCGTCAGGGCGAGAAGGGCCAATCCGGCCCCCCAACGCGTCCACTTCTTCTTCCAATCGTTCATCGAGAACTCACTTTTTGATGCCATCAGTCGGTCTCCGCGAACACGGGGTTCGAGATGCCGCGAATGCCCTGCACCGGGGGCAGTTCGAACTTGACGCTTAGCGAACTGAAGCCAAGGTTATAACGAGCCAGGCTGAAGCCCGGAGTGTTCGGCGCGGAGGCAAAGGTGCCATCCACCACCACGACTTCGCCGTTGTAGAGGGCGCCCGTGCGGCTGCTACCGGCATAGCCGTTCACAATCAGCACGTCGCCACTATCCATGCGGCGGGCGTACATCGGTCGGAACTGCTGCGGGTTGCTGCCCAGTTGGCCGGTGTTGACGTTGCCAATCACGGCTGGCTTTTCCGCCCCATCACGCGGCCGACGCATGCCAATAAAGGCATCGTTCGGCAGCATCCAGCGCACCGCCCAGTTGTCCGGCGTGCCCACCGGGTCCGGTTGGGCAATTTCGTAAACGCCCGTGGCGTCGGTCAGCATCACGGCCAGTTGGTCGTTGCCGCCGACCGTAACATAGCGCAGGGTGACGGACGTGAGGCCCGCCATCTTCTTACGGCCCGCCGGGATCGGTGCCGGAGGCGTGTTGAAGTTCCACGTATTCGGGGCGCCCGTGGGGCCGAGGTACGTGTTGGCTTCAATCTGCGGCATCGCGAAGTCACTGATGACCACTGTGTTGGTGCCGTCATAGACCACCACGCCGCCGTTGCCACTGTTGGTATCCGTGGCTTGGAACGTCGCATCGAGACCGAAGCCCGCGCGGCCGGGTTCCACCAGGCCGAAGCCCAGCGCCACCACGACGCGCCGGTTCACCCCGGTGCCCCGGGTCACCCGGCCAATCGAGTTATAGGCAAAGCGCTTGCTGCTCAGCTCTTCCGGCGTGTGCCAGTAGAGTACACCGAGGGCGCGCTGCACGCCTTCCGGCGAGTTGTACTGCACCACCTCGCCAATGCGACCCGTGACCGGATCCTGAGCGTAGCGGTCCACCAGTTCGACGGCGCGGTTGTTGCCCGTGTCGGCGATCAGGTAGTGCACCCAGCGCTCGCGCGGCTGCGGATTGCTGAACGGGTTGTTCGCCGCATCCACCGATTGCTCAAAGGTCACCACGTCGCGCGGCGTGCGCAGGTCCACGGTTTGCGTGGCCACGTAGCCGTCCGGAATGTAGTTCTGGTCCACCAACATGCGGCGGATGGTGCGGACTTCGCGGCCCGAGGCGTCCATGCGGACGACGCGGTTGTTGCCGGAGTCGGCCACCAACGTCGAGCCGTCACCAAGCGGGTAGGCGCGCCACGGATCGCTCAGCGGCACTTCGCGGCCCGCATTGCCAATCGGTTGCTGCGAACCCGTGTTCAGGGTCGTCAGGGTCGCCCACAGCGGGTTGCCCACGCCGTCAAAGCGGCCCACGCGGCCTCGGTCCGCCACCGTAAAGTCGGCGCGGCGGAAGGCGAAGAGCCCGTTGGTCGAGGTCACGCCCAGCGTGCCGTTACCGGCGGCCAAGCCCACCACATTCGTGTCGGGCAGAGCGGCTTGCAAGAGGCGCACACGCAGGTCATCAAAGCTCTGAATGCCTTGCGTTTGCGGCCAGCGGATGGCTTCGGCTTGTTCCAGCGCCCCCGTGGGGTTCAGCGCCGAAAGCTGAGTCATCCACGGCTTGCGCGGATAGGTCGCCGGGAAAGAAGAGTCTTCCGCCGAGCGGAGGAAGCGGTCGTTACTGGCCACCGCGCCATCAAAGGCGAAGAGGAGGCCATTTTCCACCAGCGGGAAGCTGAATCCCGCCGTGAGCAGGCCCGGCAGAACGCTCGCGCCGCCCACGTAGACGGTTTGACCCGCCAGGACCGGACCGGTTTCCGCACGCAGACCGTTCATCACCGAGTACCAGCGGAGCGGGCTAAAGCGACCCGCCGCCAGACCGGTGACGTAACCCGCCGCCGAATCATCGCCCAAAGCTTCCGGCTCAATCACCGTTTCTTGGCTACCGTTGACCACCAGGGTCACCGGCAGGCTCGAAGAGATCGAATCCAGGATGCGTCCGGCGCGCACATTCATCGCCGATTCCAGCGTGATGCGCGTCGTGCCATCACTTTGGCGTTGCGACGTGAACTGCCCTCCGGCAATCACGCTCGAAACTTCGGGGATCGCCTTGTTGGTGCTGCGCGAAATGTCTTGCTGGCGCAGGGTGAGCTGCGCGTTGTTGGGCAAGGCACTCGTGATCGTGAACTCCAGCGGACCCGGATCGGCTTCCAGCGCCACCAAGATGGTGCAGGCCGCATCGGAGCCCGGGCCGAAGATGGTCTTCGTTCCGCGCGCGGTGATAAACACCGTGTCGCCCTTCACCACCGGGTTCCCTACCAGGTTCATGCGCCGCATGGGCCGCTGGAGGAACGGGATGATGTTGAGGAGCCCTTCGTAGTCCACAAACGTGGCCGGGAAGTTGACCGTCGTGCCGCCATTGACCGTGTACGAGTGGAAGTCGTACATATCCCAGCGGTAGACGAGGCGGAAATCACCGCGACCGACTTCCTTCAGGTTGAAGAAAGTGCCGCCGGTGGTTCCGGCCGCCGCCGAGGTGTTCACCAGGACGTTGCCGGCCGCCGTAAGCACCGGGGCACCCAGCACGCGTCGCGTGTTGGAGGCATCGTCCGGGAATTCGAGGTTGCCGCGCACGAAGCTGTCGGCCGGGACGCCCCCAAAGGCACCCGCCTGACCCCAGTCCACGGTGTAGTCAATGCGCCAACCGATGTCGTCCGCCGGGTTGCCCGGGGTGGACGTACCATCGAGGTCCAGTGCAAACGGGTTGAGACCCGTGAGACCGACTCGCAGTTCACCATTTGCGCCCTGGGTGACCGTCCCGTTCAGATACTGGGCCATGCCCGCATCCGAGAACGTGGAGCCATCCGGGAACAGCATGGTGACCTTGAGGCCGAGTTCCGAAGCCGGAAGGGCCGAAGATCGGATGACCACCGGCAGCCCTTGCAGGCTGGCGCGGGTGGAGAGGCTGATGAACGGCCCCAGCACGCGGCGCTGTACCGGCGGTTCGCTGCGGGCACCCAGCCAGATGCTGGTCATGCCCGCCGGCGTCGGCACACCGAAGTTGTTCGGCTTGGTACTGACATAAACCACCCGGTCCAAGCCCCCGAGGAGTCTTGAATCGGGATGTAGCCCAGCGTCGGGCTCGCACCCGGCTGCTTCAGGCGCGGCGCGGCCGTGATCTGCCACGGGTTGCCGATGTTGATGCCGGTGGCCGTGTTCAGGTCAATCAGCCACACGCGGCCGGTTTGGTCGCTGGCGCGGGTGTCGGCCACCGCCACGAGGTTCTCGTGCACGGTCGGCGCGTAAGGCCCGTCCGGGTCGGCCAGGCTGGGCGTGGGCGGAGCCACGTTCGCCAGCAGGTCACCGGTGGTGAGGTCGTAAACCCGGACTTGACCATTGGCCAGAGTCACCCATACTTGCCAACTCGCCACGTTGCCGAGGCTGTTGATCAGGGTGGTGGCCCCGTTTTCGATGATCGTAGCCGGGGAGGTTTGCCCCAGACCCACCACTTCCCACACCAGGTCGCCCTGGGCGTTCAGCGGATCTTCGATGCCATCGTCATCGTTCCCGTCGCGATTGAGGTCGCGGCCGGTTTGCGAGTCGAAAACTTGGAGGCCGCCATTGTTGGTGGTCACCATGTAGCCCCCGCAATCGAAGGCGGGTTGGCATTGGTGAAGCCGCCCGGGAACGGTTCCGTAAACTTGCGAAGGAGCGGCGCACTGATATTCACCGCGCTGGCCCCCGTGTTGCGGCTGCCGCCCCGGCTGCCGTTAAAGTCGCTATTCAGCGCCACCACGTTCAGCGCGAACTTGATCGCACCTCGGTAGCCCGCATCTTGCACCGCGCCAAAGCTGTTGTAGCGCCAGTTATTGAAGTCCACGGCCCCCGTGGCTGGATTGCGGCCCCGGTTGAGGGTCGCCGTGATGCTTCCGGTCGTGACGACCATGGCGCCTTGGCCCAGGCGGGCCACTGAGATGGTGGAACCGTTATTGAAGCCTGCCACCGCCAAGAAGCGTGCGCTATTGGCCACGTGTCCGGCGTAGAGCAAGTCTTGTAGAGCGATCGGCGCCACGGGCGTGGAAGCCAGCAGGGTCGAGCTCGTCATCGCCGCGAGATCCGTATTGTTCAGGCGATTCGGCGAGCTGAGGAGCGGGTGGTTGAAGTCCGCCCCGAACGGCCCGACGGACGGGTTCAGTTCGAAGCCGTAGGGATAGCCGCTCACCGGGTCCGGCTGGCTCGTATCAAAGTTGTCGATCCAGAGGGTGCCCCCTTGGTCAATGTAGTTGCGCAGGCGCTCGCGCTCGCGGCCCGAAACCGCGTAGCCTTGGCGCGGGCTCATCACCAGAATGTCGAACTGGCTGAGCGCCTCGTCCGAGACGCTGGAGAGCGGCACTTCCCAGTAAGGCGCGTTGTTCTTGGCCATCTGGGTGCCCGCCGCCGGCGTCGCCGGGTCAATCAGCGACCAGCGCGCGGCATCCGAAGCGGAAAGCGTGGTGCGGCCCAGCGGATTGACAAAGCTCCAGCCCGCCGGCTTGGTGCTGGCATCGTTGTCTAGAATCCAGAACAGGTTCGGCGAACCGTGGTAGACCGGACCTCCCAGCCCGCCCAGGCGGTGGTTGTCAATGAGCAACGTCCCCGCACGAATGGGCGTGGTCCGCCGGTCGTAACTGACCGGCTGACCGAACGCTACCAGGCTGACGGCCAGGATGGCCGTGCTAGACACCAATCGATTCCATTGCATTAGGGGTTCACCTCACCGAAGTACATGAGAGTTGGACTGACCGGCAGGCGCGGCATCGGCGGCAACGGTTGTCCGTTTTCGTTGACCCGCAAGGGGCCCCCGCCACTTGGCCACGGCCCAAGACCGGGTCGTAATTCACTGAGAAGTTGGGGACGGTCAGCCAGCCCGGTTGCGCACCGGATTCGTTGACCCACGCCGCCGGGATCTGCAGACCGCTCGAGCCGATTTGGCCCGGGATCCAGCCCCACTTGGCCTTCCACTTGATCTGGTCGCTCATCGGCGCCGGCATGTTCTCGCTCAGGCTGCCGCGAATGCTGACCCGCACGGCCACCGGCTCGCCGTAGAACGGCGTGGTCGGATCGACCCCGAAGGTGCGCCAGCGGTTCTCGTTGCGCTCGTCGTTGGTGGCGCCCAGCGTCTGCCAGTTGGCAAACGTATCGGCGGAGTTGCCATTGAACGAATCGCCCGGAATGACATAGAACGAACCTTCTTCGGCGTAGAGCGCCGCTTCGATGCGGATGTCATGCGGGGTGATGACCGTGCGGCCGTTCACCAGATTCTTGTTGGGCGTACCGCCCGGGCCGTTCAAGCGGAATCGCAGGAACGTCGGGTCGTTGACGGCCAGTTGCAGGTCGCCACCGGGGTTCCCCGCGGTGCTTTCCAGCAGGCGCGTGGCCAGGTTGTAGCCCGCCCAGGAGCCGCCCGGCTGGTACAGCGGGGTGCGCAGCACTTCGTAGCGCGGGAAGGCGTTACGGGCCGGGTCCGTGTGACCGTGCATCGGGATGTTCGCCGCCGGGGCAAAGAACGGGGTCGCGCCGTTGTGCGTGAACACGTTCGGGCCAAACGTCAGCGTGGTCGGGAAGAGCATGCTACGCCAGCTACCACCGGCAGTCGAAGCGAACGGCTGGGCCGCGAAGTCCATGGCGAAGAAGGCCGGACCGTTGTCATCCGCCGCCGTCGGCGTCAGAAGCCAGTTGCCGTAGTTGGTGCCGGAACCCGCATCCGCGTAAGTTTCGGCGTAGGTGCGCCAGGTCGCCGGGTTGTTTGGGTTCGCGCTGGGGTCCAGCAGGAACTCGGATTCCATCGTCGCCGTTTCGTTGGCACCCACCACGAGTTCGTAGGGGTTCGGGGTTTCCGGAAGCGGGCTCGCGCTCTTGGCGGACACCGTTTCACCCGGGGCCGGGCCAAAGAACATCGTCGTGTTCACGGCAATGTGGTCGCGGGCCATCAAGGCAATCGCCGAGCGGCTCGGACGCTGCAGGGTCGTGCCGTTTTCTTGCACCACACCCTTGGTCACGCTGCCTTCAATGTAGATGGTGCCATCGGCCACCACGGAGAGCTGATGATCCGTGGGAATGACGCCCCGCACCCGCACGTCGCCTTCAAAGAAGAGGACGCCATCAAACGGCTGGCCGTTGTTGCGGAAGTCCGTATCGGAGAGCGAAGCGGCCGGCAGGGACACCAGCGCGGCGTGCTGAATGCTGTTCAGGATGAACGGACGGAAGACGCCACTGCCCACCGGGTACTCCACGGACCGAACGCGGAAGCGCGCGATCGAGGAACCCGTGCTACCACCGTTGGCGTTTCGCCACACCGGGCTGGCACTGCGGTTGTCCCGGATGATTTCAAAGCCATCTGGGCGCAAGCGCAGGTACGGAGCGATGGGCACGTAGAACGGCCCCATCCAACCCTTGCTTTCCGCTCGGTTGGGGTTCAGCCAGTCGCTGGGCAGGTTGCGCACCGCACCGAAGTCGGAGCGATTGTCATCCGAGATGTTGCCGCGTTCCGGCGAATCGACATAGATGTTGCGGCCAAGACCGAAGCGACCGATGTTGCGCCCGTTGACGAACGCCCCGCTGCTGCGGGTCATGGTCACGTAGCGGGTTTGGCCCGTTTGCGGGTCCACGCGCAGCGTGGTCGGGGGTTCCTTACGGCCAATGGCGCGCGGGAAGCCTTCGCTGTCCGGGGTCGTGAACGCGTCACGAACAATCGAACCGACCGTCGAGAAGTTGATCGACCGGCTATCCAGCTGGTTCGCACCGATGGCCACCGGGGTCGCGGCCGTGTTCACGGCATTCCAGGTCGGCGTCCACTGGTCGCCACCGCGATCGTAGCTGTAGCGCGTAACCAGGAATGAAGCTAGGCTATTGGCGGGGCGAATCTCGCCCGCCACGGCCCAGCGCTCACCGAGGCCCGAGTTGAGAATGAGTCGGTTCTGGCCAAAGATGGTCAGGTCCGCGTTGCTCCACAGGGAGCCACCACCCGGCACGTTCGCCCAGCCGGAGCTGGCACCCGGCACTGCACCGGGAGCGCCCACGCCGTAGGTGCTGAAGTTGGTTTGCGGGTTGCCACCGCCGTCGTAACCGACGAGCTGCCCACCGTACTCGACGTTGAGGCCCACTTGGTCTATGACCGGCGCGGCCCCGTTGTTGCTGGCGAGGGGGAAGCCGATTTCGGCGGCCCGGCTCACGTTAAACTTGTTGGTGATGTAGCGCGCGTGTTCCAGCAGGCCGATGCTCGCAAAAGCCATCAGCTTCTTGGTGTCGGCAAAGCCCACATCAATCGCCTTCAGGCGACCAAGCGCGGCATCGCGAGCGGTCACGGAGGCGTAGTTTTGAATCTGGATCGACTCGCTCAGCGCGCGGCTGGGGTCAATGCGTCCGTTCGTCGTGATGCTGCCGGGGCGACCCACGGTTTCGATCACAATCATGTTTTGCGCCAGGCCCGGTTCGCGCAGCAGACCCGTCGGATTGCCCACCGCACCGAAGTCACCCGGAGCGTAACGCACACGGACGAGCACACGGCCCTTTTCGTAAAACACGCGGCTATAGGCACCCAGGCCATCGGGGCCACCGTTGTCGGCCATCGTGGCGCTCCAGGGGATCGCCGTGGCCGGGCGCAGGTAGAGCGCGTCGGGGTCGCGGGTGTCATCCCCCGTCACGCTCGGCGGGGTCAGGGCCGGACGCCAGTCGGCGCCCAGTTCGCTGTTCAGCAGTTGCGTGTGCGCCAGGCGCGCCCCGGCTTCCGCCAGGTCCGTACCGACGGTGCGCTGCGCGGCGCGACCCGCTTCGGTGATATTCCGCGAAACGATTCCCGCGAAGGCGGTCCCCAGGATCAAAAGAATCCCGAGAATGATCACCGCAATGACAAGGGTCTGCCCTTGTTCGCGGCTCGGATGGATTGTCCGTTTGGAGTTCATGTCCCTTGTTCGTCTCACCGGATGAAGTTGCGCACGTCCGACGTGCCCTTGAGCGTAATGCTTTGCGGTTCGGGGTTATTCGACTGCGGGTAGTTGCGGATCGTCAAAACGAATTCCATCACTTCCGAGCTGTCGTAATCCACGGCCACGATGTCGTTAGGCTCCGTAAATTGGAAGCGGTAGCTGACCGAGATGTTCCCGGCGGGGATCGGCTCGTTCTTGTTCGAGTTCAACTCGAGGTAGCCCGCGCGGTAGGCCGCTTGGAGGAGGACCTGACGGACATCCGTAGCGACGTAGTTACTCGGGTTGTAGAACGTGGCGGCTTCGGCGGGCGTGATCACACCCAGGGCCACCCAATCCGGCTCACGCTGGTGAACGTAGTTGATGATGTACTGGTTCGGACCCACGGGACGCTGAGTCACGCGGGTGTAGCGCACCGGCCGACCGTAGGTCGTGCCCGGGCGTTGGTCCGGACCAATCACGATTTCGCTACCCGGCACGATCGCCGCGCGGCCAAAGCCGAGCGTCGGGTGCAGCGGGCCGACCGTGCCGTCCAGCATGGTGGCCAGACGAAGGTCGAGGAAGCGCTTCGCATAGTCTTCACGGGGCAGGCCGGGGAGGCCCAGCGTGTTCCACTGGTTCCACAGCACGTTAAAGCGCGTGTTGATTTGGCCGCCGGTGGCGTCCCAAGTGCCGCCGAACACTTCCGTATCCGGGGTGAGGGCCGCGCCCGTGGGGCCGAACGGCATGTTGCTGTTAAACGGCGTCGGCACACCGGCGGTGATGTCGCCCATTTCGCGCACGTCGAAGCTTGCGGTCACTCGGCCGCCGCGCGGATCTGGGGCTACCGGAATGAAGTCGCGCACGATGGCGGCATTACCGAGCCAACCACTGCGGCCATTGGCGGCCGCCACGGCTCGGCTGAAGGCGTAAGGCACGCCGCTGCCAGCATCACGCAGGTACTGCGTCACGTCGAAGACTTCGACGCCGCCCGCTTCGTTGGTCACAGTGGGGTCAATCCAGTACATGCTGGTGTTATCACCCACGCGCGGCCGACCGATCAGGTACGGCTGGTTCGCGCCGAGGCCACTGCTGGCCCAACCGTTCTTCACATCACCCGCCAGGCGTTGGCCGGGGCCGCGCCCGTAGGCGGCGGGTTCCAGGCTCGGCAGGATGCGGAGGAACAGGTTGCTCCAGGCGCCGTAATCAGTGCGGAACACGTCCGGGCCCACCTTGTCGGCGTTAAAGGTTTCTTCACCCGTACGCACAGCCAGTTGGCCCGCGGCGGGTTCGTTGCTGATGCGCGTCGGTTGGAACCGAACCAGCGGCACGAGTTGCGGCACGTTGCCGTTGTAGGCCACCGTGCGTCGAGCCCGGTCGTACACCGGCATGATCATGTCGAAGCGGCTGACTTCCGTCACCACTTGGGCGCGGCTCAGCCAGTTGCGCACCATCTGGTCCTTGTTCGGCACGCCGGGGGAATCCCAACCCGGGACCGGACCACCATAGGTGCCCGGCAGGGTGCCATCGGGCACAAAGAAATTCAGGTCATCCAGCAGCGGGCCGCGCGTGGTGGGGTCCGTGTCGTTGTCCTGGTCAAAGAAGAGGTCGGCGTCCACCACATAGCGCGTGGTGGCGGCATCCCATTCGTACACCGGCACTTCGGCGCGGAGGAGCACGAACAGGTTGTCGCGGCCACCGGCTCGCTGCATCAGCAGGCCGTCGTAGGGGTTGTTGTACGTCGCAAACGGATCGCGCAGACCCACGAAGTAGCGCACCAGGGTCTGGCCGCCCGCCGCCGGGAAGTTGGGGTCACCCTTGGGGGCGCGTAGCGTGGGGTCCGCCTTGCCCGTGTCGGGGTCAATGTAGGCTCGGTTGCCACCGGGGCCGGTCACAAACGCAGCGGGGTCGCCCTCGGCCGGCTTGTAGAAATCGAGCTTGACGCCTTCCAGGCGCACCAGTTCGGGAGCCCCGTTTTGGCCCGGCACCACCACGTTCAGAGCCCCGCCGTCGCCATTGTTGTCCCGCACGTCAGTGGCGTTGCCCACTTCGCGTTCGAGACGCGCAATCAGCGTTCGCGCCCGGCTCTGACCGTCGGTGAAGGCCTGGGCCGCCCGCGTGAACTGGAAGCCCTGGATAACCGGAACGAAGATGATGGTGAGAAGGATGGCCGTGATGGCCATCACCGTGATCAGCTCAATGAGCGTAAAGGCTTTCTTTCGATTCATGCGAATCATCGTTCCGTCCCTCGCACCGCAAAGCTCTGGGTTTCCGTGCGGCGGTAAGACCGCTGCCATTCCTCGAGCCGTGCGTAGTTTGTCGGTCCATCAGAGACGAGGCGGAAGAACGTCGGGTTCCACAGCACGCGGACCTTCATCGAGGCCCCGCGAATGCCGCGCACCGCATAGCCTTGGCTGAAGTCGAACACGCTTCCGGCCGGGGCCTTGTCGCGGATATCAGCGTAGGCCAGGTTCAGGCCCGGCTCGATCGCGGTGATCTGGAACTCTTGTCCCTTCAGCACCTGCGCGCCCGTTCCGGTGTTGAACCACACTTCGTCAATGATCACTTGCTGCCCCAGGTCGGAGGGCGGGAAGTAGATGCGGAAATTGTTGCCGACGCCGTTGGTGCCGCCGATGAAGGCTTCACCCGGTGCGAGGCCGTTGGCGTTGAATCCGTAAACCGGTCGGTAGTAGGCCGCCGCCTTGAAGGGCTGCACGCTCCACGCGCCTTGGCCACGGTATAGAGCCCGCACGTTGCGGCCGCTGATGTCATCCACCAGCACCGGGGCGGTCCACGGCGTGGCGTTGTTGCCCGTCGGGTAGCAGATGTAGGCGCTCAGGTCCGGGTTCGTGTTGTCCACGTCACGGAACTCGATGTAGCCGTTGGTCTTGTCCACCGAGTAGGCGCTGTCCGGTGACTGCGGGAAGCCCGGGGCGTTCGGATTGTTATTCTCGTTGCCCAGGATCACGCCACCCGTTTCGACATCGAACAGGATGAAGTCTTGCGAGCCCACCGTGCCCGTCACGTCCGGCGTGCTCAGGCCCAAGCCGGCGAAGTTGCGGCCATCCGGCTCTGTGCCGCTGCGCGGCATGATGCCGTTGATGACCAGCTTTCGGGCCACCGAACCTTGCGTCGGCACGCGGAATTCGTCGCGGATGAGACGCCAGTCGTACACCGTGTAGTCGGTGCGGGCGAACAGCGGGGCTCGTCCGGCGCGGCTCGGCACCGTGGTCGAGGCCGCCTGCGGGTTGATGAGGATCTGACCCGTGCTCGGGCTGAGAACCTTGAACTGGTACGGATCGCCGCTGAACGGAGTCGCCACGTTCAGGCGCTCGAACTGGCGCTGCACGCGCACGCTCCACCAGTCGGTGTCGCGGTAGTTGGCGGGCACGTAGTTCGTGTTGCCGTTGATGTCGGGTTGACCGACGAGTTGCGGCAGGCTGATTACCCAGTAGTTGGTGGCCGTGCTTTCGTCCGTGCCGATGCGTGCAAACGGGGGCGGCGCGAGCGGATCCAGCGTGATCGGGATGATCACTTCGTACTGGCCGGTTTGCACGCCGTCGTCGTAGTTGAACGAGAACGTGACACGGTAACTGACGCGCTGTGCCGGGGCGATCCAAATCTGGTCTTCGCCGACAAAGTTTTCGTCGTCCGTGTTGTTCGCGTCCACAAAGTAGAACTCGTAGTCGCGGGTGCGGCCCGGGCTCGGGAAGCCGCGGCTGCGGTCGCCCCAGTTGCGCTGGTAGTCGTTGCCGTAGACCGTGAACACGCCCGCGCTGCCGTCATCGTAGATCGGCGCGAAGCGCAGCGTCATCAGGCTGCCAAAGTCCAGCCCCGGCACGCCGTTGTTGAGTCGTCGCGGACCCGGTACCGGCTGCCCCTCGCCGATAACGCGGTTGTAGAGGTTCGACCCACTCACCAGTGCCCAGTTCCCAATCGGATTGCCGTTGATGAGCACGTTGCCGTTTGCATCAATGTCGCCGCCCGCCACGCCTTGGTCCGGCATGAGGTTGGTCGTCAATCGGTTGGGATTGACCGTGATGACCACGCCGCCGACCGTGTAGTTGTAGGTCACGGGGACGATCATCTCGGGCAAGTAACCCGATTGGCCTTGGATGCGCTCAAGTTCGGCGCGCGCCAAGTTTTCCGCCTGGGTAATGGCCCGCGTGCGCTGAATGACATTCAAGCCAAGCGGGAAAATCTGGACCATCGCCAGGACGCCAATCAAGAAGATGACGATGACCACAAGCAGCTCAATCAAAGAGGAGCCTTTGCGGTGGCGGATGGGTTGGGTGCTCTTTAATAGGGGCATAGCAATCCGAAGTCGGTAAAGAGAGGAGAGGGCCAGGGGCGCGGGATGCCGATTTACGGCATCACGCGCCAGGAGCGCTCATGAAGGAGTTTGGAGTCGTAGGGTCGCGCCGAGCCGCCCAGGAACAAGACGATGTCTTGCTTGCCAGCGGCCGGGTTGCCCCCGGTGTATTCGCGGTAGCCCGTGTTCCAGGTGATCACGGTGCTTTCCGGCGGTTCGGCGTAGCCAAGCTGGCGCGGATCGTCGTCCGGGCTGCCCGAGGCGAGGCCAAACTGCGACCAGAACAGCGTGTAGCGGAGCTCGGTGCGCGTCGCGCCACCCGCTCGGATTTCGCTCACGTCGTAGCCGCTAATGCGATAGAAGTTGGCGACGCCCACGGCGCACGGGGCGATGCCCCCACCGATGCAGACGTTGCCATCCGCCGGGCCGTAGGCTTGGCGCGCACCGGCCACGTCATCCAGACCCGAGATCACACCGTCACCGTTGTTGTCGGTGAGAGCGGCCGTGCCTACGGGTCGCGGGTCGCGCGGCGGGTAGCTCGCTTGCGTGGTCGCGGTCGGAGCGTTGCGGTTCCAGCTCGGAACGAACGTATCCAGCGACCCCACGCGCTTGGAATAAAGGAAACTCTTGAGTTCATTGGCCGGAATCACGTTGCCGGCATTCGGGCCGCTGGTGTAGAGCGTCACGTAGCCCAGCAGTTGGGGCGGGTAGGCCCCTTGGTCCACGCGATAAAGTTGCAACGCGCTCCGGAGCGAATTCATATCGCTAAAGTCTCCATTGCGAGCGGCAGCTGCCTTTGACCGGGCGAAGACCGGAAAGATAATGGCCGACAGCAAAGCAATGATCGCAATAACGGTCAGCAGTTCAATCAGCGTAAAGCCGCGACGAGTTTTCATGTACATGTCCTCCCGGGACAGGCGTATGACGTCAGGAGCCCGACCCGGGTTCCGTCAGCCTTTCGTCACTGATCGTAAATAGCCCAGGATCAGCGCTTCTAGCGTCGGCCAGAAGAGCATGGCGCCCAGGGCTCCTACGGCCAAATGAGGACCGAACGGAATCATCGTCAATTCTACTTGGTTCTCCTCCTCATCCACCGCTTCAATCGCATATGGATTTTCCTTGAACCACCATTCGTAGACCTTCGGCCAGATCAGACCCACGATGTCCATCAGCAAAACGTAGCCGATGCCGCACTGAATGAGCGACCCGATGCTCTCGGGCTCGTAATCTTCTTCCTCTTCCTCGGGGGCTTCTTCGACCTTCGGCTTGCGCTTCTCCATCATCACGCGCAGCCACAGCGCCAGGATGCCAATCACGGCCCCCGAGATCACCGCGAGGCCAAAACTGGTCATCGCCATCATGGGGAACAGCACCGCCCCGATGCCCCGCGCCATCTTGATATCCCCGTGGCCCATGGCGTCTTTGCGGAATAGAATCCGGCCGAGGAACGCAATGCCCCACAGCACGCCAATGCCCGTGAGGGCGCCGGCCACGGCGCTGGGGATGCCCCACGTCCAGGCTTCGGGCCGGTTTTGGGCGATGAGCGCCCCGTTGTAGCCAATGCCGATGACGAACATCGCTGCATTGACTTCATCCGGGATGATGTAGTGGGCGATGTCAGTGAAAATGGCCGCCACCAGGGCCGCCGAAAACAGGGCGTACGCCACGAACTTGGTGGGGTCTTCGCCGATGCAGAGGTTTTGGTACCACAGCGCCCCCCACAGGGTGCCGGTGACCAGCTCGACAAACATGTAGCGCGGGGCAATGGGCGCGCGGCAGTGGCGGCATTTGCCACCCTGGAACGCCCAGCTAAAAATAGGAATCAGGTCCGCCGGGCCGAGTTGGTGCTTGCACCGAGGGCAGAAGCTGTGCTTGGGTTCGGCGATGCTGAGGCCCCGGGGGAGCCGGTACACCACCACATTGAGAAAGCTGCCGATGGCGGCCCCAATAAAGAATCCGACAATGGTCGTCCAGACCGGAAAGAGCCCCTTATCCATGGGTATCGCCCGGGAGAATACCGAATCAAAGCAAACGGGGCGACTCCGCAATTGGAATCGCCCCGCAAGGATCGGCCGAAGGCCGTTCTTAGGTTTCGCCGGCCCCCGAGCTGAGGGATTCGATAACCTTAACCATCGGCATCATCATCGCGATGACGATGAAGCCTACGACGAAGCCGAGGAAGACGATGAGAATCGGTTCCAACGCAGCCGTCAGGGAGGCCAGGGTCGCTTCCACTTCCGCTTCGTAGAAGTCGGCGATCTTTTGGAGCATGAAGTCCAGCGAACCGGATTCTTCTCCGACCCCAATCATGTGCACGACCATCGGCGGGAAGAGGCGCGAGTCCTCGAGAGGCTCACCAATGCGTTCCCCTTCACGAATCTTCGCACGGGCATCCAGCACCGCGTCGGCCATCACCGAGTTGCCCACAACCCCGGAAACCGTTTCCATCGCTTGCAGGATGGGGACGCCCGAGGTGAGCAGGGTGCCCATGGTGCGGCTAAAGCGCGCCATGCAGACCTTGTGATGGAGCGGGCCAAAGACCGGAATCAAGAGCTTCATGCGGTCGGCCGCCCGGCGCCCAAAGCGGGTGCTGGTGAACAGCTTCCACGCAATCCACACCGTGACCACCGTGATGATCATGATGTGCCAGTTCTTTTGGAAGTTGGCCGAGAGGTCGATGAGGAACTTGGTGGCCGCGGGGAAGTCTTCGTCCTTCAGGCCGATGTCTTTAAACAGAGCGGCAAACTGCGGGACAACCCAAACGACGAGGAAGATCACGATGCCGATGGCGGCGATCATAACCAGGACCGGATAGGTCATGGCCGACTTCACCTTTCGGCGCAGGGCCACGTCGGCTTCCAAGAAGGCGGCGAGACGCTGCAGGGATTCTTCCAAAACCCCACCAATTTCCCCGGCGCGGATCAAACCGATAAACAGGTTATCAAACGTGCGCGGGTGGCGCTTCATGGAGTTCGAAAGGCTTTCGCCGGACTCTACGCGCTCGCCGAGGTCCAACAGGATCTTCTTGAGCTTGGGGTCCTTGGTTTGCCGCGAAAGCACGTCCAGACAACGCACAAGGGACACACCAGCGTCCACCATCGTGGAGAACTGGCGGCAGAACACGGCGAGCAGACCGCGTTTGACCTTACCGAAGTTCTTTTTCTTCGATTTGCCGGCCTTCTTGATCATCGTGACTTCGATGACTTCGAGGCCTTGCTCGGCAAACCGCTGCCTTAGACTCTGTTCGTCCTCGGCTTCGGCCGTACCCTTTTGCACGCCCCCATTGGGGTCGCGGAAGGAGTAGCTGTAGACAGGCATAGTGGTTTAGGTTCCTTTAGCGTCGCTGGGGACCCGTCGCCGGGCCTCCAAGGTTGATCATCTTCTTCAGTTCCTCGATGTTCTGGCAGCGCATCATGGCCTCTTCCAGCATGATGATCCCCTTCATGTAGAGGTCACGCAGGCATTGGTCCATGCTCATCATGCCGTGAGCCGCCGAGGTCTGAATCATGGACGGAATCTGGTGCGTTTTGTTCTCACGAATCAGGTTACGAATGGCCGGGGTGGCCACCATGATTTCGTTGGCCGGGACACGCCCTGGGCCGCTTGCACGCGGGAGCAGCTGTTGGGCCGCAATCGCCACGATGTTGTTGGAGAGCTGAACGCGGATCTGCTCCTGCTGTCCTGGCGGGAACACGTCGATCATACGGTCAATGGATTCGGCCGCGTTGTTGGTGTGCAGCGTGGCAAACACCAAGTGACCGGTTTCCGCCGCGGTGATGGCGAGACCGATCGTTTCGGTATCGCGCATTTCACCGACCAGCAGCACGTCCGGGTCTTCGCGAAGACACGCGCGGAGCGCGTTGCTAAAGCTCTTGGTGTCCGTCCCCAGTTCGCGCTGGTTGATGATGGACTGCTTGTGCGTGTGCAGGTATTCGATCGGGTCTTCGATCGTGATGATGTGCACGGCACGGTTGACGTTGATGAAGTTGATCATCGCCGCCAGCGAGGTGGATTTCCCGGAACCCGTCGGACCGGTGACCAGGATGAGGCCGCGCGGGCGTTCGGTCAGTTGCTCCAGGATCGGCGGGAGGTTCAGTTCGCGGGCCGTCGGAATGCGGCTGGAGATCAAACGGAAAGCGGCAGCCACAGCCCCTCGGTCGCGATACAGGTTCACACGGAACCGGGCGCGGCGCGGGAGAGCGTACGAAAAGTCCAGTTCGTAGGTCTGCTCAAAGCGGGTGACCTGGTCGTCGGAGAGGATTTCGTACAGCATCCGCTGGGTTTGCTGCGGCGAGAACTTCTCGTAGTTCAATCGCTTGAGCGCACCGTCTTCGCGGATCACCGGCTCGGAGTCCACACAGATGTGCAGGTCCGAACAGTTCCGGTCCACCACCGTATTAAGGAGCTCATCAATGTGCAGGTCCTCAAGGGTTTTGGGTTGGCCCACCGAACCCGCCGCCATCGGGGGCGCTTCAGTCGGAGCCTGTCCCGTCGGATTCACTACGGAAGGCGGGATGCTGGATACGGGGGGAACGTTCGGTTCGCTCATTTTTCGATTGGTCTTTGAGAGTGTAGAGTTGGGGAGCCCCAGAAAAGTTCCCGGGGCTCGGAATTCGATTGTGGCTTAGAAGCCGGCGGTGAAGACCACGCGCATGACTTCTTCCGGGTCGGTCTGGCCCATAAGAACCTTCGCAAGTCCGTCCTCACGCAGTTCCTTCATGCCTGCCGCCTTGGCTGCCATCTTCAAGTCGTTGACCGGGGCGCGGCGAGTCACCAGTTCGGCAATTTCCGCGTTCATCACCATCAGTTCGTGCAAACCGTTTCGACCCTTATAACCGGTCATGCGGTTGTCCTCGTGCGGGATGCCTCGGTAGAGCGTGATCATCTCGTCCGGATCTTCGAACTGGAAGCCGAAGCGGCGCAGGTCGATCGCCGGAACCTCGTAAGGCTCCTTATGGTTGGGGTCGATACGTCGTCCGAGACGTTGCGCCAACACGCCGATGACCGTAGCTGAGATCAGGTACGGCTCCACGCCCATGTCCACCAAACGAATCGTGGCCGAAGGCGCGTCGTTGGTGTGCAGCGTGGAAAGCACCAAGTGCCCCGTAAGCGAGGCTTCAATGGCGATTTCGGCCGTTTCAAGGTCACGCATTTCCCCGACCATGATGATGTCAGGGTCTTGACGGAGGAAGGCGCGGAGGGCGGTGGCGAAGGTCAGACCGGCCTTCTTGTTCACCTGCACCTGGGCGAGACCGTTGAGCTGGTACTCGACCGGGTCTTCAACCGTGATGATGTTCACGCCCACCGTGTTCAGCTTGTTAAGCACTGAATACTGCGTGGTCGTCTTCCCGGAACCCGTCGGACCCGTACAAAGGAACATCCCGTTCGGCTGGGAAATTAGTTCGTCAATCAGCGCCTGGTTCTCAGGGGTGAAGCCGAGCTTGCTCAGGCCGACCATGGCGTTGCCCTTGTCGAGAATACGCATAACGCACTTCTCACCAAAGGGAGTCGGAATCGTCGAAACGCGCAGGTCATATTCCTGACCCTGGGTGCGGACTTCGATACGACCGTCCTGCGGAACCCGCCGTTCGGCGATGTTCATTTCCGCCATGATCTTGAGGCGGCTCAGGAGCGGCGCCTGCAGGTTCTTGGGAACCGTCATGGCTTCCATCAGCACGCCGTCAATACGGTAGCGGATGCGGACGCTCTTTTGTTGCGGCTCGACGTGGATGTCCGAGGCGCGGTCGTTAATACCTTGTTGGATCAGAGCGTTGGCCAACTTGATGATGGGGGCCTGATCGGCCATATCCTCATCGCCTTCGGTCTCGTTTGTCGCCGCCTTGTCCGTGTCACGCTGGACCTGCGCTTGGGCCATCAGGGCGCGGAAGTCAGCACGACCGCCCACATTGCCAGTGGCAGCCGCCGCCGAGACCGCCGCCGTGGCGCTTCCCCCATCATCGCTGGTGGCCACGCCGCTGCTGCTGGCGTAGTTCTTGCGGATGGCATCCTCAATCGCCGCCGGGAGGGCGATGGCCGGGCGCACGCGGCAACCCGAAGCCAGTTGAATCTGGTCGATGGCCTCCAGGTTGTTGGGGTTCTCCATGGCCACCCACAGGGTCATCCCGTCCTTCTTGACCGGAATGGCGTTGTGGAGCTTCACGAGCCGCTCGGGAACGATGTTCACCGCGCTGCTTTCAATCGAAAATCGGTCGAGGTCAACGAAGAGGTGACCCTGCTCTTGGGCGCGTGCTTCCATGATCTCACGCTCGCCCACCATTCCCAGATCCCGCAGGATGATGGAAATGTCCTTGCCGGTCTGCGCCTGAACCTTCGACGCCTCCTCAAGTTGTTCTTGCTTCAAGTACCCCTTTTGCATCAGGTACTCGGTCATTGGGACTCGTTGCAATGCCATTCGGCCGTTCCTTCCTTAGCGTGTCAGGCCGCCTTCCCCAAGGCGATGGCCGGTCACGCGAACCCTATTCTAGACCCAAACGTCCCGAGAAGTCGCGCCTCAGCCAGGATTTTTTACCGGTTTTCCCCGCCCAGGTCACGGTTTCACTCGTTCAATTCTCCCGAAGCCGACCTGACCCGGCGCGAACTGAGCGGGTCGGGTATCCCTGAACCGCCGTGATTCGCTCGCTCATCAACCGCTCCCTTCAGGGTCATTTGCAAGCTCTGATTCAAGCGGGCCAGCTTCCTGATGCCGCGTACCCGCCCATCCAGTGCGAGGCGCCGAAGCAACCGGACCACGGCGACCTCGCAGTGCCTTTTGCCTTGGGGGCGGCGCGCTTTGCCGGCATGAACCCGCGTGCGCTGGCCGAACTCCTGGTCGAGCGCCTGCGCCAAAACCCGCTCATCGCTTCGGTGGAGATTGCCGGGCCGGGGTTTGTCAACCTTCGCCTCTCGCCCACCGCCTACCAGCAAGCCCTGAACGCCGTTTTGAACTCCGCTGGCCAGAGCGTGCTGCGTGACGCCGCGCACTTCGGTCGCCCCTCGTGTGAGCGACCCGAGCGCATCAACGTCGAGTTTGTGAGCGTGAACCCGAACGGCCCGATCACCATCGGGAGCGGGCGCGGGGCGGCCTATGGTTCCGCCCTGTGCAACGTGCTGCAAGCCGCCGGCCACACGGTCCACCGCGAGTACTACATCAACGACGGCGTGAACAGCGAGCAGATGCGCCAGTTCGCCCTCAGCGTCCGCGCGCTCAAGCTGGGCACCGAGTTCCCGGAGAAGGGCTACAAAGGCGATTACGTGCAGGCCGTGGCCGACCAGATCGAACCCCAAGGCGACCCCGACGTGATCTGGTGGCAACAGGAAGCCCAGGCCCTGATGCTGCAGCGCCAGCGCCGCGATCTGGAAACCTTCGGCGTGGCCTTCGACACCTGGTTTAGCGAGCAAACGCTCCACGATTCGGGCCGCGTGCGGGCCTGCATTGACGAACTGGAAGCCAAGGGCATCGCCGATCGCCAGCCCGTCCGCCGCTCCCTCAAGCTCGGCAAGAAGAGCGTGATCGAAGATGTGATCGTCGAAGATCAGCCGGTGGACGAAGATGACGCCGCCGGCAGCGAGCCGACCGTGTGGCTGCGTTCCACCAAGCTGGGGGACGACAAGGACCGCGTGCTCCGCCGCAAGGATGGCCGCCTCACTTACATCGCCGGTGACGTGGCGTACCACGATGACAAGTTCAACCGCCCGGCCAACGCCGACCGCCTCATCACGGTGCTTGGCCCGGACCACCACGGGTTCATTGGTCGCCTCAATGCCGTCGTGGCGGCCATGCAAATGCCGCGCGTGGCCGCGAATGCCGAAGGCGAACCCCTAAGCGAGATTGATGCCAAGCGGTACACCAGCCCGGCCGAGCGCGACGCCTGCCAAGCCGCGGCCCAGGATGCCGAAAGCAAGCTGCTGGTGCAGATTTATCAGCTCGTGCGCTTTATGAAGGACGGCCAGCCCGCCCCCATGCGCAAGCGCGACGGCAACATCTACGCCATCAGCGACCTCATCGAGGAGATCGGCGCGCAGGCCGCCCCGCAGGCCGACCGCGAAGAGCAGGTTCGCATTGGGCGCGACGTGGCGCGGTTCTTCTACCTGATGCGCCACCACGACACCACGTTCGACTTTGACCTCGACCTGGCCGCCCGCCAGAGCGACGAGAACCCGGTGTTCTATGTGCAATACGCCCACGCGCGCATCGAGCAGGTGCTTCGCCGCGCCCGCGAGGAAGCCAGCTCCCTCTACCCGGACAGCAACGCCGTAAACGGAGGTCTGACAGCCGCTGCCCGCGACCTGCACGAGCGGGAAAAACAGCTTCTGCTGCAAGTGTGCGCGCTGCCGGACGAAGTGGCCCTGGCCGCCGAAGACGGGGCGGTGAACCGCCTGACGAACTACGCGATGGAACTCGCCCGGGCGTACCACGGGTTCTATGACACCTGCCGGGTGATCGACACCGACGCCCCCGAGGTCTCGCAACAGCGTTTGGCCCTGTGCGTGGCGGCCCGGACGGCCCTGCAAGGCGTGCTGGAGTTGCTAGGCGTAAGTGCCCCGCTCCGAATGGATCGGCCCGCCGCGCCGTCGGAATGACAGCACCATGCACTTCGACCGCCGCCATCTAGAAGCCGGCCCGATGCGGATCGTGGCGGTCCACCCGCACTGGCGGCCCCACGACCTGCACACCCTGCAGGACCTGGTGGCATCGCTGGCCGAACTCGGCAAGACCCTCGGCGAGCGCGGCTGGGCCACCGCTCGCGACCTGTGGGTGTTCCCCGCTGATGGCGGCGAGTTTCTCTACGGTCTCAACGAATGGGCGGCCACCATGCGCGCCCCCACCTGGCACCGCGCGATGAGCCTGGGCTTGCTGGACGAGAAGATTTGGAAATGGGCCGCGCCCCTCTGGCGAGGCGCCCCCGTGGGCTGGAAGCACGCCGTGGGCCTGGAATACCGCCGCGCCAAGGCCCCCGAGGTGGCGCTTTCCTATCACACCGCGTTTGCGGGAATGTCGCAGGCGTTCGGGGTGACCGTGGTCGGCCCGAGCCTGGCACTCCCCGTAGTGGGCGAAAGCGAAGAAGGATGGAAAATCGACAAGCGCGCCCCGTTCAAGCGGGTGGCCGGGGTATTCAGCCTCGGCAAGCTGGTGAAGACGGCCAGCCAAGCCTCGCTCGCCCTTGATGATGAGGCCTGGCAGATCATCCCCGGTGAGGGCTCGGCCACCTGGACGGCCTCCGAGGGCGACGAGCTCCACTCCTACTCGGTCGCCCTGGGCAACGACCCCGCTCCCAAGCACGCCACGGTGGTGCGCCTCGCCCGCACCCGCGAGCCGGCTTCCCTGCCCGTCGGCACCGAGGTGCGCCTGGAATGGGGCGGCAATCTATGGGATTGGCCCAGCGGCGGCAGCGTGCGCGCGCAGGATGCAGCCGGCAAATGGCACCGCGAAATCACGCCCGAAGGTCTGGCCATTGCGTTTGGCACCTAAATTGAGGCGTAGAACAGGCAAGGCACCATGAAGATGAAGATGATATGGGGTGGCGGGCTCGGCGTGCTGCTCGGCTACGGCTACCACCTGTGGATGGCCAGCATGAAGACCAACTGTATTTCGTGCCAAGTTTCGGCCGTGCCCATGGTGGCGGGGCTCATCTTTGGCCTGCTGGCCGCCGGGACGAGCCGCCCGTAAGCGGCCCCGAGTTTCCTGCCAAACTCGAAGGTGCCATGAGCGGACCGGTCGCGATTTACATCCACGTGCCGTTCTGCCCCAGCAAGTGCGGGTACTGCGACTTCAACAGCTTCGCGATGACCGGCCCGATCCAGGGCGAAACCGTGGACGCGATGGAGCACGAAATCCGCACCTCGCCCCACGCGGGTCGCCCGGCCAAAACCATCTTCTTCGGGGGCGGCACGCCCACCTATCTGGAGGCTTCGCAGCTCGCCCGTTTGCTCCAGGCCGTGCTGGACACCCACCCCGCCGGCGCCGAGACCGAGATCACGACCGAGAGCAACCCCGGCACGGTCACCTTGGAGAAGCTGGGGGCGCTAAGACAGGCCGGGTTTAACCGCCTCAGCCTGGGCGCACAGAGCTTTGCCACCCAAGACCTGGTGCAACTGGGGCGCGTGCACGGAGTCGCTGAGATCGCCGAGGCCGTCACCGCTGCCCGCCAGGCCGGATTCGAGAACCTCAACCTTGACCTGATGTTCGGGCTGCCGGGGCAGAACCTCGCCCGCTGGCGTAACAACCTCGACCAAGCCCTGGCCCTGCACCCGGACCACCTCAGCCTCTACGGCCTCACCATCGAGCCCAATACGAGGTTCTTCCGCTACTTCCAGCGCGGCTGGCTGGACCTGCCCGCCGAGGACACGATGGTGGCGATGTACGAAGAAGCCGTGGCCCGCATGACGGCGGCGGGTCTGGAACCCTACGAAATCAGCAACTTCGCCCGCCCCGGCCGCCGCTGCCAGCACAACCTGGCCTACTGGCGCGCCGAGGAGTACATTGGTTACGGGCCGGGGGCCGTGGGGCGCATCGGCACCCGCCGGGGCACCAATCTCAAGCACCCCGCGCGTTACGTGGAGGCGGTGCGGGCCGGTGAGCCGCTGTGGCTTGAAGAAGAAGAACTGAGCCACGACGACCTGCGGCTGGAGCGCATCATGCTCGGCATCCGCATCGAAGAAGGCCTGGACCTCGCGGCCGTACCGCTCAGCGACACCGCCATTGCTTCGGTCACCGAGCCCGGGTGGGCCACCACCGAGGGGGATCGCCTCCGCCTCACCCCCGCCGGGCGGCATTTTGCGTCCGAAGTTGCCGTTCGGCTTGCGTAGTTCGACCAGGGTCGGCAAAATGAACCCATGCGCATGTGGATGCTGGATGTGGCGCGCGAGCAGTGCGTCACCCGCGAGCACCTGTTCCGATACGCCACCGAGACCCTAGACGCGGGCTACGACGCCCTGGGGCTGTACCTGGAACACCGTTTCGCCTACCCCAGCACCCCCTGGAGCCACGGCACCGGCGTCCTAACCCCGGAAACCATCCGGGCCGTGCGCAGCGAGTTCCCCAGCCTGCGCCTGGTGCCGTTTGTGAACCTCCTCGGGCACGTGGAAGGGTTCCTCTACACCGAGCCTGGCCACCGCTGGGCCGAAGAAGAAATGAAGGGTCTGCAGGCGTGCCCGAGCAACCCGGACTTTGTGCGCTTTGCTGAGGGCATCCTCGATGACACCCTGGCCATCTTCGATGACGAATGGGTGCACATCGGTGGGGATGAAACCGCGCAACTGGGCAAATGCCCGACCTGCCAAGCCCGCGTGGACGCCCACCCCGGCGACGGCAAGGCCGCGCTCTACTCCGAACACTTCGGGCCGCTGGCTGCGCGCGTGGTGCAGGCCGGGCGGACCCCCGCCGTGTGGGGCGACATGTTCCTAGAGCACCCCGATGCCCTGGCCGCCATGCCCCGCGAGACGGTGCTGTTCGACTGGCAATACTTCAACGGCGTGGCCGAAACGGCCGCCCGGCTGGGCGCGCACGGCCACCGGGTGGTGGGCTGCCCTGCACTGCACGTTTACAACGCGGCCTGGATGCACCTGGGCCCGAGCGACGAGAACATCCGCCAGGTGGCCCGCGATGTGCAAGCCCTGAACCTGGAAGGCGTGTGCCTGACCACCTGGGAGACCACGATGTTCAGCAGCTACGACACGCTTTTGCCGGCAGTGCGGGCGGCGCGGGCAATCATGGATGACCCCGAGGGGGCCCCGAGCTTGCTATCGGCTTACGATTCCGAGTGGGCGAACCTGATGGGGGTGGCACTTAATGAACTCGGTGGGGTGTGGGGGCACAGCCGCCACCGCCACAAGTTGAAGTCGCGGATGTTCCTTTATGCCGACCCGTTCCTGGCCGGCCAGCACCACGCAGAGGAGATCTGCGGGCCGATGGGCGACCAAGCGCTGGCACTTGTTGAGCGCGCCTTTGCCGCCACCGACGATGAAGCCGAGAAGGGCGTGGCCCTGGCCTGCCGCAGCATGATCGAGTTTGTGCGGATGGCGCACGTGGCGCGGTTGCTCTACGCCGAAGGGCAAACCGAGCGGGCGGTGAGCGCTCTGGCCCCCACGCGGTATCTGTTCGAGACGCTGGAGCGGACGGCGAAGCGGACGCACGAGCGCATCGGCGGGAGCCTAGCCGACATCGAGCGGGCGCGGCGGGCCAAAGCGCACGTGGAGACGGTGATCCAGCGGATTCGGCAGTACGGGGATGGGTCGCTGGGCTACGTCCCGGCGTGGAACGTGCTGACCCACCCCAACTTTATGCCGCACGACCAGGCGAGCTGGTGGATTGTGAATTCTTGGGGTCGCCCGTGAGAGATCCTCGGGTTTAGCCAGGTCTAATGATTCGCATCAATTTGCCTGTATGCCCGGACCACATTTGCCCTCCTGGCATCGGAGTAACCCAATCCTCTCCACAGTCGGCGTACAGCATGAGAGTTCCCGTCAGGCTCTCTTCCACTGTAAGATCCCGCCAAACGGGGCCGAATCGCCTCGCAATGATGGGAACGTTCATAAGTTCTGCCCGCGTGAACTTCGCCCTGCCATCGTCGCCAATTCGCTCCGCAAGTTCTTGCGGGAAGCCCTCTTCCATCAAGCCCTTGATGACCAATTCCCGATAGGTTTTCGCGGCATCCTTGACAATCGTGCGGCGGTCCTGAACGAAGAACGGTATCGTATCGAGAACTTCGCGCATTCCTTCCAAGATTTCTGTAGTCGTGAACTTGCCTTTCAAGAAGACTTTGGGTTCTCCGAGCCGCGCATCGTAGCGGCACGTGTATCCCATTCCGGAGATAATGGCAATCACTTGCTGGACGGTCAACAACCGACCTTCGCCAAAATCCAGTGACTTTGGAAGCTCCTCAGTTGTGGTCTTCGGCGTCATCCACCCTGCTTGGCCAGATGGTCGTACACTTGACTGTCGATTATCCTTCTCAGGAATCGTAAAGATTGTTCGATCTTCTCCTTGATCAAGAATGGTAATCCTAGCTTTGATAAAAAGTGGAACATCCTTTCGGTCTTGAACGGCCTGATTCACGCTTGGGTTGATCCGAGTAACAGACAAGATTAATTCGTGTTCCTCTGCCGAAAGCTGCTGAAAGCTTAGACCCTTAAACAACGCGTCCGACCGAGTCCGGACGAAATCCCACAGTCCGGCCCCTTCCCCGACTGCCATCAAAGAAGGTACGTCTTTACGCCGCGCCAGAACATCCGCGCGGCCCACCACCACATGGCGGCGCAACGACATCTGGGCGACTTCGGCCAGGCTTTCCGCCCGGATCGTCCCGTCCTCAGCCGTACTGACATCGGACGGATACCAGTTGTGAGCATCAAGAATCAATGGTCCTGGGTGGGCAACCCACAGCTCACGCAGTTCATCCTGATTAAGTGTGGAGCCAGGGTCAACTGGGGTGGCCGGCTGGGCCATGCTCTGACAACAAAGCATGGCCGCCAGAATCGGCATCAACGATGACGCTCGCATGGCTTCGAAGCTTACTCTCCCGCGCCAGTGATACTGCATGGGTCTACTTCGATGTGGTGCGTTAGGTAGTTGTACGGCAATGTCACACTTTGCTCGTATGGTGTCGTTGGCAACAACGTCGGCATACTCGGATAAGGGTGATCGCTGTTTTGGAGAAAGAAGTACACGGTCCCATAGAAGCCGATCCCGTAATCGTACTCAAAGGTTTTCGGCTCAGTGTTAAAGTTCGTCGAGTACGTCATCGCCGGGAGCGGTGATTGGGTCGTGTACTTACCTGGCGTTCCCGTTTGCCATCGTTGCCATGACCCAAAGATCGGAGTCACGGTATGGGAAACGGTACCCCGACCTGAGCAGCCGCTGAACGGCTTCGATCCGATGTAAATCTTCCAGGGAATCCTCTCGTCGTCAATTGGGTTGTACGTCTGAGCAAAGGCACAGCTCAGAATGGAAAGGGTCCCGATCGCTACTAATGCAAGTCGCATAAAGGAACGCTACCCCCCCCACCTCAGGCGTGTCAAGGTCTGCGCGAAAATCTTAACAAAAAAGTTGCCCCGCGACCAATTTGAACCTAAATCTACTTTCCCACCGACGATGAAGCCGAGAAGGGCGTGGCCCTGGCCTGCCGAAGCATGGTCGAGTTTGTGCGGATGGCGCACTTGGCGCACCTGCTTTACGCCGAGGGGCAAACCGAGCGGGCGGTGAGCGCTCTGGCCCCCACGCGGTATCTGTTTGAGACGCTGGAGCGGACGGCGAAGCGGACGCACGAGCGCATCGGCGGGAGCCTAGCCGACATCGAGCGGGCGCGGCGGGCCAAAGCGCACGTGGAGACGGTGATCCAGCGGATTCGGCAGTACGGGGATGGGTCGCTGGGCTACGTCCCGGCGTGGAACGTGCTGACCCACCCCAACTTTATGCCGCACGACCAGGCGAGCTGGTGGATTGTCAACGCTTGGGGTCGCCCGTGAGACAATCTCGGGTTTAGCCAGGTCTAATGATTCGCATCAATATGCCTGTATGCCCGGACCACATTTGCCCGCCTGGCATTGGGGTAACCCAATCCTCTCCGCAATCGGCGTAAAGCATGAGAGTTCCCGTCAGGCTCTCTTCCACTGTAAGATCCTGCCAAACGGGGCCGAATCGCCTCGCGATAATGGGAACGTTCATAAGTTCTGCTCGCGTAAACTTCGCCCTGCCATCGTCGCCAATGCGCTCCGCAAGTTCTTGAGGGAAACCCTCTTCCATCAAGCCCTTGATGACCAATTCCCGATAGGTTTTCGTGGCATCCTTGACAATCGCACGGCGGTCCTGAACGAAGAACGGAATCGTATCAAGAACCTCGCGCATTCCCTCCAAGATTTCCGTAGTCGTGAACTTACCTTTCAAGAAAACTTTGGGTTCTCCGAGCCGCGCGTCGTAGCGGCACGTGTATCCCATTCCGGAGAGAATGGCTACAATCTGTTGAACGGACAATAACCGACCTTCGCCGAAATCCAGTGACTTTGGAAGCTCCTCAGTAGTTGTCTTCGGCGTCATCCACTCTGCTTGTCCAGATGGTCGTATACTTGGCTGCCGATTATCCTTCTCAGGAATCGTAAAGAATGTCCGATCTTCTCCCTGATCAAGAATCGTAATTCTGGCCTTAATGAAGAGAGGAACATCCTTCCGGTCTTGAACGGCCTGATTCACACTAGCGTTGGTCCGTGTGACAGACAAGATTAACTCGTGCTCGTCCGCCGTAAGCTGCTGAAAGCTTAGACCCTTAAACAACGCGTCCGACCGAGTCCGGACGAAATCCCACAGTCCGGCCCCTTCCCCGACTGCCATCAAGGAAGGTACGTCCTTCCGTCTCGCCAAAACATCCGCGCGGCCCACCACCACATGGCGGCGCAGCGACATCTGGGCGACTTCCGCCAGGCTTTCCGCCCGGATCGTCCCGTCCTCCGCTGTGCTGACATCGGACGGATACCAGTTATGCGCATCGAGAATCAGTGGCCCTGGGTGGGCAACCCAAAGCTCGCGCAGTTCATCCTGATTGAGTGTGGATCCGGTATCAACAGGGGTGGACGACTGACTCTGCGATCTTGCTGATTGACCGAGGGAAACCCCGAAAAGGCAGCAACAAAATGCAATCAGGTAGGTGATACGTAAGATCGACATTTCCAGACTCCAACGAGTTGGCAGTCTAGCACTATCCAACACGCTCTCGGCAAGCTCAATTCAGACAAAAATCTTGGCCAGCGACCAATTTGAACCTAAGTCGGCTTTCCCACCGACGACAAATCCATGTCGCTGCTGTGCCCGGGGAACAGCTTCGCGTTCGGGTCCAGGTGCTGCTTGGCCACGCACACCGCGGTAGCCGCTTCGCCCACCCCCGTCGCGATCAGTTTTATCTTCCCTTCAAACGTGCAGACATCCCCCACCGCAAACACCCCCGGTAGGTTGGTGCGATACAGATGATCCACCTCAATCTGGTTCTTGGTGATCGTCATCCCCCAATCCTTGAGCGGCCCCAGGGACGACTTAAACCCGATATTCACAATCACTTGATCGCACGCCACATCCTCAAAGCTCTTCTCGGTGGTGTGTTGCAGCGTCACCCCGGTCAGGGCTCCCGGCGCCCCGTGCAGCGCCGTCACTTGCTGCCACAGCAAGAACTCGATCCCCAAATTCTGCGCCGCCCGCACGCTCTCTTCGTGCGCGCGGAACTGGTCGCGCCGGTGCACCAGCCGCACCCGCTGCGCCACGGGGTGCAGGGCCAGCGCCCAGTCGAAGGCGCTATCCCCGCCCCCCACAATCAGCACATCCCGGTCGCGGAACGTCTCCAGGCTCCGCACGCCGTAGTACACGCCCTGGTTCTCCCAGTCCGCTTCACCTTCCAGGCCAATCCGAGTCGGAGAAAAAGCCCCCGCCCCCGCCGCCACGATGATGGTGCGGGTAGGCAGAGCCACGCCCGAGGTGGTGGTGATGACATACCCCTCCTCATCCGCCGCCAGGTGGTCGGCCGTCTCGCCCAGCACCAGGTCGGGGTGGAACTGCGTCCCCTGCTGAATCAAATCGCGCGCCAAATCCTTGGCCAGCACGGCCGGGAACCCCGGCATATCGTAAACGTACTTCTCCGGGTAGAGCGCGGTGAGCTGCCCGCCCAGTTCGGGCAAGCTATCCAGAATCCGCACCGACATCCCGCGCAGCCCGGCGTAGAAGGCGGCAAACAGGCCGGTGGGGCCGCCCCCAATGATCGTGACGTCCACTCGATCGTGCATCCCTCTCAATTTACGCCCCCGCGCGGTTCCCCCGTCCGACCCAGGGGGCCATCGGCCTTGCCCGCAGGCAACAAAAAGCCCCCGCTCCAGCGTTGGAGCGAGGGCGAGGAGAACCAGGGGAGAGCCAATCGGCGGGTTAATTGCCGGCGGTAGTGCCGGTCTTGGCTTCTTGTTCCTTCAGCGCTTCGCCGAAGGTTTCCATGAAGCGTTCCCACATGCCCTTCAGGTAGCTCTTGTCCACGGTGACCGTGCTGTCCTTCAGGCGCTTGGCGATGCGGTCGTTGAGGTCCACCGCCTGGGCGCCCTGAGCCTTGGCGAGGTCGCGGCGGATGCGCTCGCGGCGCTCCTTGGTGATCTCGATCTTGCTCTCTTGGGTGCGGCGTTCCACCAGGTACTTCACCTGTTCGTTGTCGGCCAGCTTGATCCAGGCGGTGGCGCGGCCCGGAGCCGTGGTGGTCAGGCCCGTATAGAGCGTGCGCACCACCGGGGCGGCCACCTGCGCCTTCATGGCGGTCAGGTTCAGTTCGCTGCGGCTGGGCACGTTCTGGGGGTTCACTTCGCGGGCCACGTCGGTGAAGTTGCGGCCTTGGCTCAGAAGGTTGTCGGCGCGCTGCTTGCTGCGCTCATCACGCACCACAATCTGCACCACTTCGGCCATCGCAGGCTTCAGGAACGCGTTGGGGCTGTCCTTAATGAACTTGTCCACTTGCTGGTCGCTGATCTTGATGCCTTCGGTCAGCAGGTGCTCTTGGGCCAGGTCCACACGGATGGACTGGCGGATCTGCTCCATGGTCAGGCCACGGGCCTGCAGGTTCTTTACGTAGCCCGGGTTGATCTTTTCGAGCGTGGCGATTTCGGCCTGCACGGCGGTGTCGTCCAGCTTGAAGCCCTTGTCTCGCGCCATCTGAATGATGAGCTTTTGCGTGACGAGGTCTTGCAAGGCCTGGAAGGCGATGGTGTTGGCCACAGGGACCTCAAGCTGTCGGTTGTCCACCACCACGCGGACGGTGGGCTTCGTCTCGATGTGCTTGATGAACTCTTCCATGGTGATGGGGTCACCGTTCACGGTCGCAAGGGTTTCTTCTCCCCGGTTGCAACCGGTGAGGGCCAGGGCCGCCAGAGCGGCGGCGGTCCAAAGTCCATACTTTCCAAACATAATGCTATTCATGGCTCCCGCAAGGGGGTGAGCGGAGATCGCTCCACTCGTCACAACACATTTGGCGCAAAGTTCGTGCCAGATGGGCCGGACCCTGGTAAGGATACCGGGATTCGGCGGGCCCATTGGGCGTACGGGAGGCTAGGGCGAAGCTACGGCGCCGGAAGGCCGTGACCTAGCGCACCTTGGCTCACAGTTATCCCATCTGCCCGCAAAGAACTCCAAATGAAGCCTGGATCACACCAGAATCGAAGCCCAACTTCCATCCGAATCACTTGGTCAGCCTCCCTTTCCTCGCTGCTCATTCTCGCCTTAAGCGGCTCAACCTCGCGAAACTCTTTCTTCGTAGCCACGATTTCGTAAACCATCGTGGCCGTCGGCAATTCGAGCCGCTCCGCCAGAGATGGGGGGAATCCCCTTTTGATCAATGCCGCGACCAACATTTCCCGGTATCTGGCCGGCATATGGTTCCTTTGGGCGCGCAGGTCTTGGGCAGACATGGGAATGGTTTGCAACACCTCCCTCAATGACTCCAAAATTTCGCCGACTTCAAAAACACCCTTCACGAAGATCGGAGAGCCCTCGATTCGCGCATCGTAGCGAACGGAGTATCCGAGCTCAGCCACACGTCCGATCAGTTCACGAGTCGTCAACATCTCGCCGCCGCCAAAATCGAGGGTAAGAGCCTCCGGCTGAGGAACGGCACGCGGTGCTGCCCATGCAGGATTACCCGTGGGCGCGTTTACGACTGCTTCATGAATCCGAAATCCTCCGACCGAGCGTAACTGACCATTCTCCATCCAAGACATGCTCGCACCGAGCACCATGGGGGCGGTTGAATTGTTCCGAAGTGCGTGAAGAAAGGCGGGCGATGAGAATCCCACATCGGTCCACAATTCACGCTCGTCGGCCGTGAACTGATTGAGGGGCAGCCCTTCGAGCAAAGCGTCAAAGCGCTGACTGGCAAAAGCGTAAAGGGAGTGGGGTCGGCCCATGCGCAAGGAGGGGCTGACTTCGAGCCGCCGGGCGAACACATCGGCTCGCCCCACCTGGATGTATCGCCGCTTCCCGGCCTGGGCTATCACTTTGAGGTCCGGCTCCCGAATCACTCGGTCACCATCCATCACGGTTTCGTTAGGGAGCCAGTCATTGGCGTCCACCATCAGCGGACCGGGGTGCAGGGACCACTCTTGTTTGACCCGGGCGATAACATCGCGGGCAAACTCACCTTCCTCCTGAGCGCTTGACTGGGCCATGCCGAGAGACGGAACGAGCCCGGTAAGAACAATGGTCGCCAAAAACGCGATCCGCTGGTAAGCGTGGTGTCGAGTCATCACCCCTTCCCCAAAAGGCATTCTGACTCCAAAGACGACGAGAAGCGAACCGAAGTTACAGGTGGCTTCGATCTACCTACGACTCCGGCGGCTCCAAGACAGCTCTATCCAGGAGTAACGATGAGCTGGAAGACGCCCCTAACTCCCTGTTGAATGCCCGTGTATGGCGACGTTGAAACCCAGGTCTCCTCAGTATCCATGTGAAGCATGATTTTGACCGACACATTCAAACGCTCGTTGCGATTACCCCACCTTGCTTCATAGCCTTGCTTCATTCGAGGAAAGCTCATGAGTTCCTGCATCGTAGCCTTCAAGGTCCCATCATTCTCAATCCGCTCACACAGGGCGGGCGGGAAGCCGTGTTCCTCCAGCAGACTCTTTGCCATGTCGCGGTAGGTGGCCTGAGCAGTCCCTGCCACATTTCTACGATCCTGAACAAACAAGGGGATCGTTTGGGCAACCTCAGCAAGGGACTGCAATAGCTCTTGCACCTCAAATGTGCCTTTCAAAAAGAGCTTTGATTCAGCGAGGCGGGCATCGTAACGCACGACAAAACCTCTTTCATTGAGCATCGAAGCCAAGAGGCGAATGGAGATGAGCCGTCCATCACCAAAATCAATCGCTTCGCTGCTTTGGACACCAAGCGGCCTTTCACTGGCCCACGTCGGACGGCCAGCTGGCATTTCCGAGTTCTTGCGAATCGGGCTTGAAGTACTGAATCGCAGCGCTTCTTCGCCGAGAGAACTTGTCCAAACCAGATAGGGGAATAGCTTGAATTCGCCTTCTCCCCGATTCAGGATCCTACGCTGGGCGGAAGGCACTTGAGCCGTCGTGCTCGCTAGCATTTCAACTTCTTCCGCACTCAACTCCTTTAGCGGCATTCCCTTCTTGAGCAGAGGGGCACGTGCAACGACAAAATCCCATATCGAACCTATGCGACCGGCTTGGCGCCACGCACTTGCGTCAATGAGTCGGGCAAACACGTCCGCCCGCCCAATGCGCTTCCAGCGTCGGTTCTCAACTTGCGCGATTTTCGCCAGGTCCGGCTCGCATATACGCTGCTCCGAATCACTCATCGATTCCGGGCCGACCCAGTTCAATGCATCAAGCATTAAAGGCCCGGGGTGGTACTCCCACTGCTTTTTGAGTACAGCAATCGGGATGTATCCCAGGTCAGATTGAGATGGGGAACCGCCGGGTTCCTGTAATGTTCCCCTGGCAACCCCTGCAGCACCAAATGCAAGGAGTAGCGGAACAATAACTGACTTCCTTGTCACGTCTTACTCCTCAGCCGGTGGCGTGCCACCACAGCGGTTGAAAGTCATTTCGAACTCGGGCGTATTGTAGTCCATTGCCAGACTGCTCTGAGGCGTGCCCCCGACAAGAGGAGGCACAGATGTTGGGCCATAGACGTTGTTCTTCAGGTAGACGTACATGGTCCCGTAAAAGCCAACTCCTGTTGGTTTCCCCCAATTACGGATGACGAAGTCCTGTTGGAAGTTGTAAAAGATGTAAGGCCAGGGCCAAGTTGTGGGCATTGTACCGGGAGTATTGTTTTCCCACCTCGTCCACGATTTGTAGTGGATCGCTGATAGCACCGTCACCTGCGGACCCTGACATCCGGTGTAGGGAGTAGATCCGATGTACATATACCAGGGCACGATCTGGTCATCTAATGGATGCCATTGAGCCGAAGCCACGGCTGGCACCGATGCAAGGGCAATTGCAGCAATAGTTGTACTTAGATTCCAAGCCTTACTGAGCATATGACGATGCTACCCCCCCCGGCAAGGTTGTGTCAAGCCTTTCGCAAAAAAGTTTACGCCACTTGCGGGATGCCTTGCTCGCGCATGAACGTGCGCAGGCGGCTCATGGCCTGGGTGTGCAGCTGGTACACGCGGCTTTCGCTCACCCCCAGCACGTTCCCAATTTCTTTAAAGGTCAGCCCTTCAAAGTAATAAAGCGACACCACCAGGCGCTCGCGCTCCGGCAGTTTGTCCACGCCGGCGGCCAGGATGCGCTTGAGATCGCGGCCTTCCACTTCGTCTTCCGGCGAAGCATCCTCGTCCACGATCATCTCGATGAGGTGGAGGCTGTCTTCACCTTCGCCGCCGCTCCCCCCAATCACGTCGTCCAGGCTAAAGACATTGGTGCGTCCGGCCCGCACTTGCAGGTCCATCACTTCCTGCTCGCTCAGTTCCAGTGCATCGGCTAGCTCCCGGCGGGTGGGCGGGCGGTTGAGTTCGGTTTCCAGGCGCTGGTTGGCGCGCTCCAGGGCCTTCAGCTTCTCGCGGATGCTGCGGGGCACCCAGTCCTCGTCGCGCATCATTTCTAGGATGGCGCCACGAATCAAAGCGATGGCGTAGGTTTCAAACTTGACATCCCGGCTGGGATCGTACTGGTCCACGCTCTTGATGAGCCCAATCACACCGGCCGAAATCAGGTCATCCCGGTCCATGCCCCCCGGGGTGTTGGCCACTAAACGGCCCGCCGTGATCTTGACCAAGTAGGAGTAGTTGTCAATCAGGTCAAGACGAGCCTGCTCCTCTTTGTAGACTTTGTGGCGGATCCAAGCGCGTTGGATGGTGGCAGGAGACATGGGCATGATGATCGAAAACCTAAAACTGACCTAATCGGAGTCTATCCTAATTCCAAGACGGCTATGCCGCCTTTGCGGTCGCAGGTTCCTCCGCAGATTCTTTGTCGGCCCCGTTCTCGTCCTCATTTTCCTCGTCTCTGAAATGGCGGACCGGCAACTGGAAGAAGGCGTTCCACAAGTGTCCCAGCACCAATCCCGCGAAATACGCGATGGCAGCGCGCTGCAAGAGGGCGAGGGACTCGGCACCCGAAAGAACGCCCGTGGCAAGGACCACGAGGGCGAGAATTCCGGCGACGATGGAAGGTTGAGGCAAGAGACGTAGGCTCCGATGAACTGAATCCAAAGACTATCCTTGGCACATCCCCCGCAAACTTGAGGGGAAGCCTGACTTTTTTTGTTAGGTTTTTGAACTTGCGCCCCTAAAGTCGGATGCGAAGTCCATCGTAGGCCAGTCGCAGGTGCGACGGGAGCCCGGCTTCCACCGGCGCGTGGTCGTAATCGTCACACAGATGCGTGAAGTAGGTGATGCGCGGCGCCAGGCGCTCCGCCCACTCCACCGCGCGGTCCCAATGGAAGTGGTTGGGGTGCGGCCGGTAGCGCACGGCATCCAGCACCAGCGTGTCCAGGCTTTCAAACAGCGGGAGCGCCTCCTCCGGGATGTCGCTCAGGTCGGTGGCGTAGCAGAAGTCGTTGACGCGCACCACCAGGCAGCGCACCGGCCCGTGCGGCACGTAGGCGGTGCGGATGGTGAGCCCCCCGAGTTCGAGCGTGCTCGTCACCTCGCGCAGGTCAAACCGGGGCACAAAGATGCCCGGCGGAAACTGGCCGAAGGCATACGGGAACACCCGGCGGATGTCGTCTTGGTGTTCCAGGGCGGCGTAGACCGGCATATCGGCCCCAGTCTTGAGGCAGAACGCCCGCAGGTCGTCCATCCCCATAATGTGGTCGGCGTGGGTGTGCGTGATGAGCACCGCCGCCAGGTCTTGTACGCCCTCACGCAGCAGTTGGAGGCGCATTTCCGGGCTGCAATCAATCAGCACGTTGCCCTCAGGGCCTTGCAACAGGCACGAGGCGCGGGTGCGGTGGTTGCGGGGGTCGGCTAAGAATTCCGGCGGGTAGGTGCGCCCTAAAGTGGGGACCCCGTTGCTGGTGCCCGAACCCAGAATGATGGCGGTGGGCGCCATGCTGCCTTAACCCTGGAAGGTGCGCTCGAGAACCTTGACGGCCACCAGCGTGCTGGGCAGTTCCGTGTATTGGCTGATGCGCTCCAGGCACCGGGCGTACTGCCGCTCAGCAAAGTCATCGGCCACGGGGGTCTTGCTCAGAGCTTCGGCCACCAGGTCAATGGCTTCCATAAAGAACTGGGCGCGGTTTTGCGGCAACGACCGGTTGGGCGTGGCGGCAAACTTGCGACTGAGCTGCTCGTACACCGAATCCCAGCTGGTGCCGGCGGCCACTTCGGCGCGGGCGCGGGCCACGGCTTGTTCTTGCAGGCGGCGCTTTTCGGCATCGCGGCGCTTCTCGGTTTCCCAGTCGGCGGCCTCAGTGCCTTCAATGACGCGCAGGTTGACCTTGGCATTCAGGCGGATACCCACCTCTTGCTCGATCAAACGCTTGGTTTGCGGCAGGCGAAGGTGACCGGCTAACTCTTGGTCGCGGTACGGAACGCCGACCACGAAGTTGCCATCTTCGTACTTGATGGCCACGCTGACGTTCAGGGCCGTCCAGACCCCGACCCCGGTGACTCCGTCCTTGATGGCCGGGAGCGCCTCGGACCAAACTTCTGCAACGTCGACCATCTGCCCGTATTCTATCCTAGGGCAGTGCAAATGTGCTTGGTTCCCCGGCCCCGCGAGTCCGGAGAACTGCACACTTTTTGCAAGTATCAGGATCGATTGCCGACGGGCTGAATCACATCGCCCACGCCAAAGGCGCGGCGGATGTCTTGCAGTACCACCTTCACGCGCTGGCCCACCAAGTCTTCGGCGCCCAGGAGTTCGACGAAGTAGCCTCCGTCGGTCCAGCCGATGACCTTGCCGGTGGATTCCACCGCGCTGCGGCGCACCGTGCATTCCAGCACTTGCGCCCGGCGGAAGCCCATGAAGTAGCGGTCGAATTCTTCGATCGTGCCGCCCTCGATGTGATATTCCTCAATGCCGATGTCGTGGTTGGCGCGGATGTAGAGGCCGCGCTGGAGTTCGTGCTCCATCTCCTCGATAACTTCCCCATCCGCTCCGATGAGAGCCTCAACCACCGCCGGGTGGCACACGATGTGGAACGCGTTGCCCGGTTCATTCAGGCGGCGGCGCATATCTCGCTCAATCCACAGGCCCACGGTGTCGCTGCTGGCGATGCGGCCTCGGCCGTTGCAAAGCGGGCAGAGCGAGGTGATGGCCTCGGTGACGCTTTCGCCGGTGCGCTTGCGGGTGATTTCCACCAGGCCGAGCGAACTGATCTTGCCGACGCGAGTGCGGGCGCGGTCACGGGCCAATTGCTTGGTGAAGTAATCCAGCAGACGCTTCTGAGCATCGGCTTCCTCCATGTCAATGAAGTCGATCACGATGATCCCGCCCATGTCGCGCAGGCGCAGTTGGCGGCACACTTCGCGGGCCGCTTCCATGTTCGTGCTCAGGATCGTCTCGTTGAGCGAGTGCGAACCCACCTGCTTGCCGGTGTTCACGTCAATCGCGGTGAGGGCTTCGGTTTCGTCGACCACCAGGTAGCCGCCGGACTTGAGCCACACCTTGTGCAGTAACAGGCGGTCGAGGTCCTTTTCGATGCCGTAGTGGTCGAAAATCGGTTCTTCCTGATCGTAAAGCGTGATCTTGCCACGCAGGGCCGGCACCACCATGCCCGCCACCAGGCTGACCTTTTCGTACTCTTCGGGGTCATCAATGACCAAGCGGTCAATCTCGTCGCCGAATACGTCTCGAATCGTGCGATAAAGCAGGGTTTGGTCGCGGTGCACCACGGCGGGGGCGCGGAGGCGCTTGGCCGATTCCAGGGTCTGCGCCCAGAGCTGCTGCAGAAACTGCACGTCAGCCAGAAGTTCTTCGGCGGTGCGGCCTTCACACTCCGTACGCATGATGAGCCCAAAGCCGGCAGGGGTGATCTTCTCGCCGATGCGGCGAAGGCGCTCACGCTCCTTGCGGTCTTCTAGCTTGCGGCTCACGCCCACTTGGCTGTGCTCGGGCATCAGCACCACGTAGCGGCCGGGGAGCGAAATACGGGTGGTGACACGGGCACCCTTGGTGCCGCGCGGACCCTTGGTCACCTGCACCATCAGCTCTTGGCCGGGCTTGATGAGTTCCTTGATCTTGCGGCGGCGAAGTTCGCTGCGACGCACGCTGGCCGGGCTGTTGTCGTTGATGTCGTCCGGCATGATGTCGGCGACGTAGAGGAACGCGTTGCGCTCCAGGCCGATGTCCACGAAGGCGGCGTCCATGCCCGGAAGCACGTTCTGCACCACACCCTTGAAGATGCTGCCAACGACGCGCTCTTCGCGCTCAACCCGATACTCGACCAGGTCTCGGTCCTCCAGCACCGCGATCCTCGTTTCGCGACTGGAGACATTGACGATAATTTGAATCTGTCCGGGCCCACGCACCGAGGGTGTGCTGGAGCCACGCATTGACTTCCTTGCCAAAATCTGCCTCGTTCGGTGGTCGGGCGCGGGGATAAGGTCAGTGTCCCCGATCCGTTCCTTCCGAATCCGGACCCTATTGTACCGGCGAACCATCTTCTGCACTAGACCCGTCCCCTGGGGTACGGTTGGCAAACCTTTGCGAGGCTTTTGAAGATGAAACGAGGATTTTTGATCAAGGTCGTGATTGGTCTCATGATCGCCTTCTTGCTGGGCTGCGGTGGTGGAGGCGGTGGCGTGGCCACGACGGGCACCACGAGCGGCACCACGAGTGGCACGACGTCCGGGACCACTTCGGGCACGACTTCAGGAACCACGTCGGGCACGACCAGTGGCTCCACCAGCGGCGGCACCGGATTCGCGTCCGCGTTCTTGAGCGATGACGGCACGTCCCGCAACCTGAGCGACGGCTTCTCCCGCGTGTGGACTTCGGTCGTCAAGATTGAACTGAAAAATAGCACCGACGGAAGTGCGGTGCTATTCGACAACCCGCTGGGCGAAACGGTGGACCTCAAGGTTCTCAACAATGGCTCGGTGGCGCAGTTCGTCAACCTGGCCCGCCGCAGCGTGGCCTTTGGCACCTACAACTCGCTCGAAGTCACCTTCGGTCGCGACCTGATGGTGTTCCCCTTTGGTAGCCAGAACGGCGAAGCGGCGGTTTACGCCTCCGGCTTCAACAGCGGCACCGACTTCAGCAAGGTGACGGTGAACCTCACGACGCCGGTGACGGTGAACGCTACCAACCCGAACGTGACGGTGCAGTTCCGCCTGCGCGGCTGGACCCGCACGGGCAACCAAGTCACGCCGGAAATTGGTCTCGGCACCGATAGCAACTTCAACTCGGGCACCTTGCACCGCGAGTGGGAGTACGAAGGCACCATTTCCAACCTGGCGGGCACGGCCCCCAACCGCACGTTCACGCTGACCGATGCGGATGGTTCGCAGTTCAGCGTGGCGACCAGCTCCACTACCAAGATCTTCCGTGAAGACGGCGTGGCCGGGGGCACCCTGGCCAACGGCATCAAGGTGAAGGCGCGCGGCGCGTTCAACCCGACTACCAGCACCACCGTGGCCGCCAGCATCGAGATTGATGACAACGTGGCGGACAACCACAACACGGAAGTCGGTGGCCAGCCGCTCTCCCCGGATGAAGTGACCGGTAAGTTCACGCTCGTCATTGAAGAGTGGGAAAGTGAACTCGGATTCCCGTCGCAAGACGCCGTGGAAATCCAAACCACGGGCACGACCAAGTACCAGAACGCGCAGGGCCAAATCATTGACAAGGCCACGGCGTTCCAACTGCTGGTCGGCGCGGGTGCCGACGCTTTCGTGAAGGTGAAGGGCAACTACGACCGCGCGAACAACCGCGTAACGGCGACGGAAGTCGAGTTCGAGAGCGATTCCGGTCTTGGCGACGACGCCTTCGCGATCGGCACGGTCAAGGCTGTGAACCGCAACGCCAAGGAGTTCACGATCACGATCCAGCAAGCCAGCGGCTTCCAGTTCACGGTGGGTGATGACCTGGTCATCAAGACCGACGCGAACACGGATTTCGCTGACATCTTCGGCTCCCCGCTCAGCGAGACCGCCTACTACAACGCCCTGCAAAGCGGCATTGGCGTGGCCAGCGTGTTCGCGGAAGGCGAAATCGAGAACGGCAAGCTGAAGGCGCGCTACGCCGACTTGGACACGGGCGGCTAGTCCCCCTCTCCACTCGCCCCCGAGGGCAAACGAGGCACCCGACCGGTATTCTGGTCGGGTGCCCATTTTTGAATATGACTGTCGGTCTTGCCGCCGAAAAGTCACGCTCCTGATGGGTATGGTCAGTCAGCCGGATGAAGAGGTGTGTCCGCACTGCGGGAGCCGCGACCTGGCCAAGCGGATGAGCCGATTCCGGCAAGGTCGCACCGAGGAAGACCGACTGGACGAGATGGCTGATCGGCTGGACCGCGTGGGCGACCCCGACTCGGGCACCGAGATGCGGCGACTGGCCCGCGAACTGGGCCACGCCCTCGATGAGGATGCGGCCGACGAACTAGAAGAGATGTACGAACAAGACGTAGTCGCCCACGAGGGGGACACACCGAATGGCTAAGGCCAAGAACCGCGCCGGGCGGCTGACCGTCGTGTGCGGCAGTATGTACGCGGGCAAGTCCGAAGAACTCATCCGCCGCACCCGCCGCGAGGTCATCGCTAGGCGCAACGTGCAAGTGTTCAAGCCCGTGATTGACGACCGCTACCATGCCGAACGCGTGGTGACGCACATGGGAGTTCACCACGAAGCCGTGCCCGTGGCCAATGTCGCCGAGATGTACGAACGCCTGAACCCCGACGTGGACTTTGTGGGCGTAGAAGAGGCGCAATTCTTTGACCGAGCCCTAGTGGATATGGCCATTGCGCTCACCGATGCAGGCGTGGACGTGGTGCTGGCCGGACTGGACCAAGATTTTCGCCGTCGCCCCTTTGGCCCCATGGCTGAGTTGCTCGCCATCGCCGATGAAGTGGTCAAGCTCCGCGCGATTTGCATGAAGTGCGGCGACACCGCCAGCCACACCTATCGCATGATCGACGGTCGCCCGGCGCACGTGGACGACCCGGTGGTGCTGATTGGGGCCACCGAAGCCTACGAGGCTCGTTGCCGCAAGTGCTTTAAGCTGCGGGGCGAACCGAAGACTAAGTTCGCTTGGCCCCGACGCTAGCTTGGCCCGTTACGGGGCGACCGGCGTGATCTTCAGGGTCAGGTCCAGCCGGTTGCCCGCCACGGGGGCTTGCTTCATTTCCAACTCGGCCTTTAGCTGCATGCCCGTCACCGGGTCCAGCCAAATCTTGCCCTTTACGCTAGCCGGGAATTCGCCGTCTTGCTCGGTCCCTTCCAGGCTCACCACGTTGGCGTCCGTTTCACCCACCTTTTCCGTGCCTTCGTACTTGAAATTGATCTTGAGGGCGGGCAGGTTCTTGGTGGCGTCACCCCGGTCGTCGTACTCCCAGGTCGCCCCAACATCCTTGGCGTCGGCCGGGAACACCACGTTGCTCAGGCGGGCCAGGCGCACGGCATCGGCGTCGGCCATCTCGCCCGTCAGATCCTTCACCTCGCCGTTGGGGGCAAACAGCGTGAAGCTGGGGCCGACTTCCGGGCCTTCCAGTTCCTGACCGTTGTATTCGATCTTGCCTTCTTCCTGGGTGGATTGAACGCTAAACGTGCCGTCCGCATTCACCTCGCGGACCTCATCCACACCCTTGGCGCGGAAAATCAGCGGCTCCCCGGCAAAGTCGGCATTCATCTCGACTTGGTAAGCCTGCTTCTGCCCAACTTCTGGCACCCGCTTCAGGGTCACGGGCGCCACGGTGGCCCCGGCTAAGAATGCGAAGAGAAACGCCCGCATGGTCAGGTGATAGACGACCCAGACCCGCCGAATGTTGCGGCCGGGGCGGTATCAAAGGCCCATGCCGCCGCTCACAAGCCCGCAGGTCATTTCCTTCGACTGCGCCCAAACCCTGCTGTGGGTGGACTGGGATCCGGTGCGACTTGCCTGCCAAAGTGCCACTGACATGGGGTTTGGAGGCGACAGCCGCGCCGCCGAGATTTACGGACGGTTGCTGAAGACCCGGTGGGCGGAGTACCTAACCCTGAACGAAGCAGCCGACGAAGACGCCACGGATGCCTGGTGGGCCCGGCTCGGTCAAGATTGGGTGAGCGAGGTGGGCTGGCCGGAGGATGCGGCCTCCATCATTGCTCAGCGGGCCACCGCCAAACTGTACGGCCCGAATGCGGACGTCTTCGGCCTCTTCCCCGATACCCTGCCCACCCTGCAAGCACTGAAGGAGCGCGGAGTGCGCATGGCGGTGGTGAGCAACTGGGATATCAGCCTGGACCGCACCCTGCGCGCCTTTGGCATTGACCAGTTCTTTGAGGTCACCGTGGCCAGCATGGTCGTGAACTCTGAGAAGCCCGATGCCGGCATCTTCCAGCACGCCCTCGGGCGGCTCGGGGTGGAGTCCGCCGATGTGTGGCACGTCGGCGATGACGCCGTGGCCGACGCCCAGGGTGCGCGCCAGGTGGGTATGCACAGCCTGCTCATTGACCGCGAGTACGCCGGCGACAGCCCCTATGTGATCTCGTCGTTGAGCACGATTCTTGACCACCTCGACGCATGCAACTAACCGATCTCCACTTCGACCTTCCGGAGCACTTGATCGCCCAGACGCCTCTTGAGGACCGGGCGGCTTCGCGCCTGCTCGTGGTGAACCGGGAAACCAGCGCCATTCGGCATTTGCAGTTCCGAGATGTGGTGGAGTTGCTCCACCCCGGCGACGTGCTGGTGATGAACAACACCCGCGTGACGGCGCTGCGGTTGTTCGGCCATCGCCCGTCGGGCGGCCAGGTCGAGCTGTTGCTTTTGGTGGATGAAGGCGGCGGGCAGTTTGTGGCGCTTGCCCGTCCCGGTAAGCGCCTCAAGCCGGGGGCGATCGTGGACTTTGATGCCGGCCTGCAAGCCGAGATCCTTGCTGACCTGGGAGAGGGTCGCAAGCGGGTGCGCCTGATCGCGCCGGGTTCCTTGGCCGATGCGCTTGAGCACGTGGGACGCGTCCCGTTGCCGCCTTACATCAAGGAAGAACTCCAAGCCCCCGAGCGCTACCAAACCGTTTACGCCAAACGTGCCGGGAGCAGTGCGGCCCCCACGGCGGGGCTCCACTTCACGCCCGAGATTCTCGAGGCCCTGCGGGCCAAAGGCGTTGTCACGGCGGAAGTCACGCTGGATGTCGGCATCGACACTTTCCGACCCGTAGCCGTCGAGAATTTGAAAGACCATGTGATGCACGGGGAGCGATGCGAAATCAGCGCAGAAACGGCCGACCTCATCAATCACCGCACGGGGCGGCTCATCGCTGTTGGCACCACTTCCTGCCGGACACTAGAATCCATGGCCGATGGCCCGGGAAGGGTCCGTGCCGGTGAAACCGTGACCCAAATTTTCATCACTCCGGACAACCCCCCGCAAGTCGTGGATGGCATGTTCACCAACTTCCACATGCCCGGCACCACCATGCTGGCCATGGTCGCCAGTTTCATTGGTCTCAATGGTTTCCGGTCAAGTTACCGGGATGCCGTGAGTCATCAGTACCGGTTTCTCTCGTTTGGAGACTCAATGTTCATTGAACCGGCGCCCCGGGGTGTATAGTCCTCTGTTGCCAAACATGCCAGGAACGAAAGAAATCGACCCGGTGTCGTACATCGAAAACGCTTTTCTCGACAAGCCCGTCAAGACGACGCGCCGCAGCAAGAAGGTCGCCGAGGACGACGCCAAGGGCGACGTCCGTTTCCGGAAGACCAGCCTGCGCGCCCCCCGTCCGCGACGAAGCCGCGAGGCCACCCCGCAGGACCCGGTGCTGGACAACGAACTGCGCGAGTATCTGCAGGCTCTGCCGAACCAGATCGACTTCCTCGGCTCGTTCTTCTCGGACGACGTCACGGCCAACTACTACACGGGCGACTTCAAGGAAACCCGCGCGCAACTGATTCGACGCCTGCTCGATCCGGAGCTTACTCTGGAGCAAGTCAGCCGCCTGCTGGGCGTGTGCCCGGCCACGGTGCGCCGCTACACCAACCGCGAATGGCTGGAGCACCACCGTACCAAGGGTGGTCAGCGCCGATTCCGCCTGAGCGGTGTCATTCGATTCGTTGAAAATCACGGACGACATCCGGAACTCTAACGCGGCCACTCGACCCCTGCGCGTGGCGGTTTTTTCCGACAGCGCGCTCCCGGTACTGAATGGCGTCAGCGTAAGCGTAGCGACCCTGGTAAGCGAACTCCGCAACCAGGGTCACTTCGTCTCGCTCTTTACAAGCCACTATCCGGGCTATGAAGAGGACGATCCGGCCACCGAGCGCTTCCAATCGCTAATGGTGGACATGTTCCCTAACTATCCCTTCGCGCGCCCACCGTTTAACATCTTGCGCGAACGGTTCCGGCAGGGTCATTTCGATCTTGTCCACACGCATACGCCCTTCACCCTGGGGGTCGTGGGCAAACGGTGGGGGCAAACCGAAGGCGTGCCCGTGGTCAGCACGTACCACACCCACTACGACCGTTACACCCACTACGTGCCGGTGGTGCCCGAAGAGGTCACCCGCCGCGTGCTAGCCCTGCACACCCGCAACTACTATCACAAGGTCAACGCGGTGATCACGCCCAGCGAGCCCAGCCGCGAGTGGCTGATGGACCAAGGCGTTACCCGACCAATTCACGTGATTCCGACCGGCATCCCGGAACCCCGCCACCACGACCGTCGCGAAATGCGCACCGGCTTTGGCTGGCAACCCGATGAATTCGTGGTGCTCTTTGTCGGGCGGCTAGCCCAAGAGAAAAACATTGCCATCCTTATTCGCGCCTTCGCGCAAATCGCGAAGGGAGCGCGGGCGCGGCTGGTCTTGGTGGGCGATGGCCCCGACCGAGAAGAGTTGCAGGCCCTCACCAAGAAGCTCAAAATTACTGACCGGGTCGAGTTCCGGGGCTTTGTCCCGCGCGAACACGTGGACTCGTATTACGCCGGGGCGGACGCGTTTGGCTTCCCCAGCGACACCGAAACCCAGGGCCTGGTGGTGGCAGAGGCCATGAGTTACGGACTGCCAGTGGTGGTGGCCGAAGGCGGCGGGGCGAGCCAAGCCGTGCAGCCGTTCCACTCCGGATTTGTGGTGCCCAGCACGGTGGACGCCTTTGCTAAGGGCCTCAAGACTTTGATGCAAGACCCGGTGCTGCGGCGCGAATGGGGGCAGCACGCACGAAAACTTTCCTTGGAATTGACGGTGCCACGCATGACAGAAAGCATCCTCTCGGTGTATCGTCAATCCATCCATGACGTCCAAGCATCCTAATCGGTCCGGATTGGTGGGCTTTGCCCTGCTGGTGGCCGCCCTCACCTTGGTCCGCATTGGATACGGCGTGATGACGGTGCCCCAAAGCGCGGTGGTGCCCCTCCAAATCCTGAGCGCGATCATCTTCATCGTCGGCCCGATCTACGCCATCAAGGCCGGGTCCTCGCACGCATGGAAACCCGCCCACGCCTGGGCCATTTTCTTGCTGGGCGTCGGCATCCACGCGGGGTGCGGGGTCTCGCTCGCGCGGTTCCTTCCCGAGTTTGGGCTGGGCACCGTCATCGTTCAGTCCCTGGGGCAGGCCGGTTTGCTGGCGTGGTGTCTCGGGCTCGGGGCGATCGTCGCTGGCTTGCTTAAGGACAAGAACCTGATGTTGCCGGTGGCCTTCTTCCTGGCCGGGTTTGATATGTTCCTAGTGTTCAACCCGACGGCCATCACGGCCCAGATCGTGACGAGCCGCCCGCAGGTGTTCCAGAGCGTCGCCGCCACCATCCCGAACGCGGTTTCGGAGAGAGTGAGCGAGGGCATGTCGGTGGTGCCCATGGCGTTTGTCGGCCCTGCTGACCTGTTCATCTCAGCGGTGTTCTTTGTGTGCCTCTACCGATTTGGCATGCGCACCAAAGAGACGGGACGCTGGCTGGCCGTGGCGCTGGTGGGCTACCTCATTCTGGTTTTGGCCCCGCTCGGCCTCAACATGCTGCCCGCGCTGGTGCCGATTGGCGCGACGGTGCTGATCGTGAACTGGCGCGAATGGAAGCTGAATGCCGAAGAAAAGCAGGCCACGATCGGGGTGGCGTGCATCGCGCTGGCCCTGGCTAGTTACGGGCTGTATCGGCGATTGAACACACCGCCCGTTGCGCCCGGGCCGTCATCGGACGTCCCAGTAACTTCAGAATCGGCTCCGACGCCTGCGCCAACGCCTTAGCGTCCACCCCGGTACTCAATCCGCTGCGCTCGGCAAAGTAGACCAAGTCGTCGGTGGCCAGATTGCCGCCTGCGCCGGGAGCGTAGGGGCATCCGCCCAGGCCAGCCGCGCTTGCATCAAAAATGCGATAGCCCTGTGCCACGCACGCCGCCACATTGGCGATGGCGGTGCCGCGCGTATCGTGGAAGTGCCACGCCACCTTCTCCTTGGGCACGTGGGCAATGGCCTCGGCTACATGCTCGACCTCGCTCGGCACAGCCACCCCGATCGTCTCGCCCAGGCTGACTTCGTCCACACCCATGGTTAGTAACGCATCCACCACGTTCTTAACCTGCTCCGGCGCGATGCGACCCGCGTAAGGGCATTCAACGATGGTGCTGACGTAACCCCGCACCCATCCACCGGGCCGTTGCTGCCGGAACGTCTCCACCATCGCGCGGAAGCCCGCCAGCGACTCCTCAATGCTCATGTTGAGGTTCTTCTGCACAAAGGCCTCGCTGGCAGCGGTGAACACAGCTATCCGCTCTACACCCACTTCCAGGGCGCGGTCCAACCCCCGAGCGTTCGGCACCAAGGCACTGTAATGGCCGCCATCGGCGGGGAGCTGCGGCCAAAGTTCGGCGGCATCGCCCAGCTGCGGCACCCACTTGGGCGAGACAAAGCTCGTGACTTCAATGTCTTGCAATCCCGCCGCTCTCAGGGACCGGATGAAATCAAGCTTGGCCTCGGTGGGGATGGGGATAGCCTCGTTTTGCAGGCCGTCGCGCGGCCCCACTTCAACAATCCGCAGGAAATCACTCATGGGACGGGGCTTCTACAATCAACAGGACGTCGCCCTCGGCAACCTTATCCCCGATGGCCACCCGAACGTCCTTCACCACGCCGTCAAACGGGGCCACCACGGGTTGCTGCATCTTCATGGCCTCCATCACGGCCAGCCGATCGCCTTTCTCCACCTGTTGCCCAACCGTGGCGGTGACATCGACCACCTGCCCCGGCAGCGGAGCCTTGAGCACGCCCGAGGCATCTCCTGCTTCTTCGCCCCGATGCCGCACCTGGGGCTCGACCTTGTAGGTGTGGCCCTTGTAGCTCACGTACACCGTGCGGCCATCGCGGGCGACCAAAGCCGACTGCGTGCCGTGGGCGGTGCGGACCAGAAGCCGGTCTTCCAGCCGGGTGACGGTCACATCGGCGGGGGCACTCAGTTCCGCATCTTGCCCATTCACTCGTACTTTCAAACTTTTGCCTCCGTTCGGTTTTCCATCCGGGTGCTCGCCCGGCTTACAAATTCGCGGAACAACGCCTGCGTCGCGGCATCGTCGGGGGTGCGCTCGGGGTGCCACTGCACGCCCATCCACCACCGGTCGGTCGTGTCCGCCACGCCCTCAATCGTGCCGTCGGCCGCGTATGCCATCACGGTCAGCCCTTCGCCCACGCGGTTTACGGCTTGGTGGTGATAGCTCTTGCCCTGCACCGTTTCACCCACAATAGAGGCCAGCGGAGTGCCGGGCACAATGGTGAGCGTCTCCAGCGTTCCACCCCGGTGCCGGTCGTGGCCCACCACATCCGGGAGGTGCTGGTGCAGGCTGCCCCCGCGCACCACATTCATGATTTGGCTGCCGAAGCAGATCCCCAGCACCGGCATGTCGGCGGGCAGGGTCTCCAGCAGGGCGCGCTCAAAATTCACGCGCTCGGGGCGTTCTTCCGAGACCTCGGGGTGCGTCGGTTCGCCCCACCAGGCGCTCGGTAGGTCATCACCGCCCGTAATCAGCCAGCCATCGGCCAGATCGAAGTAATCGCGCGGTGCGGCCAGCGGCGGCACCACAAAGGGCAATCCCCCGGCGGCTAGGATGCAATCCAGGTACCCCCGATTGACAAAGATGCGCTCCCGGGGGCCCTCGGCGAACTCCTTGAACTCCAGGCCCGATGCAATGCCAATCCGGGGTTTCATTTGCCTTCTCGCAGAACTTACTTGGCCCAGTCCAGCACGGCTTCAAGCTCGTTCTTGATCGCGTTCAAGAACTCCGCCCCGCCCACGCCGTTGATCAGCCGGTGGTCAATCGTGATGCCCACGTTCACGCAGCGCTGGAGCTTAATCTCCGGCCCGTCGTTGGCCAGGCCGTTGTACGGCTCACCCAGGAAGATCGTCGCCACGCCCGGCGGCACCACCACGGCCATCGCCTCGCGAATGTTGTACGCCTGCATGTTGGTCAGGCTCACCGTTACCCCTTCGTGGGCTTGGTCGCGGCCGTCGCGGGCCTGGTTGATGCTGTCGCGGGCTTGGCCAGCGAAGCTCTTCCAGTCCAGCGTGTCGGCGTTGTCCACCACCGCCACCACCAGTTCGTCACCAGGCAGAGCCACGGCAATGCCGAGGTTCACGTGGTCGTAGGTGCGCACGGTGTGGTCACCCACTAGCGTGCTGCGGCTAATCGGGTGCTGGGCGGCGGCGCGGGCCACCGCGTAGGCAAAGTAGGTGAAGGCGCTGGGCGCGAACTCGTCGCCGCGAGCCTTGATTTCGGCGCGCAGGGATTCCAGCGGACCCCAATTGGCCACCACGCTCATCATGCCGGGCACCACCAGTTGGTTGCCGCGCTGCAGGCGGCTAGCCAGAATGCGCTGCTTGCCTTCGAACGGCTTCTCTTGGTACTTGCGGTTGCCCTGGTTGGCACTGGCACTCGCGGTGGGCGCGGCGCTCGGCGCACCCCCGGCCAGGAAGGCGTCCACATCCGCCGGCATCAGCGGCTTGCCGGTCACCGGCAGGGCTTCAATCTGGTCGTCGCTCAGGCCCTTAGCCTTGGCGTGGGCGCGGGTGCGGGGCGGCACATCGCGGCGGCGGGCACCGCCCGTTGCGGCGGCGGGGGCGGCACTCGGGGCAGCGGCAATGGTAGCGGGAGCGGGGGCATGACCCACGGGGGCATCGCTCACCACTTCGTCGGTGGTCATCACCAGCACTTCGGCGCCGATGGGCAAAACTTGATCTTCTTCGGCCAGCCAGCGCACCAGCGTGCCCGCGTGCGGGGACTCCACGTCCATCACCGCCTTGTCGGTTTCCATCTGGTAGATGGCTTCGTCGCGGCGGATGGTGTCGCCGGGCTGCTTCAGCTTCTTCACCAGGCGGGCTTCTTGCAGGCCTTCACCAATCATCGGAATGCGCAAGTGAATCTCGTTCGCCGCCGAAGAAGTGGCGGGTGCCGCCGGGGCTTCCGGGGTCGCGGCGACGGGGGCGGCACTGGCGCCGGTTCCGGCCACATCCAGCAATCCCACCTGCTCGCCGATGGGTAATACGTCGTCCACCTTCGCCGTCCAGGCCACCAGGGTGCCTTCAAACGGAGACTCGACGTCCATCACGGCCTTGTCCGTCTCCATCTGGTAGATCGGTTCGTCTCGCTTCACAAAGTCGCCGGGCTGCTTCAAAAACGCGACCACACGGGCCTCTTGCAGCCCTTCACCGATCATGGGAATGCGAAGTGATTCTTGCGCCATACGGAGTACCTGAGCGTTAGTTTGGCACGAGGCCCCGGCCTAACCCAAGGCTCCCCGAGAAACAGGACCCGAACCTTAGGGCCTGACTTCGGATATCATTCACCTGCCGCGGTTCGGTAACGCTTCCCTCTGACCCACCGGCAGGCCAATCTGGGCGCACTTTGGTGCCGCCCGAAAAGGAGACTCAACTCCAATGGCAAAGAAAATCACGAACATCATCAAGCTGAATATCCCCGCCGGTAAGGGCACGCCCTCGCCGCCAGTTGGTCCTGCTCTCGGTCAAGCCGGGATCAACATGATGGAATTCCTTAAGCGTTACAATGAGCAGACCCAAGAGAAGATGGGCTTCGTTCTCCCCGTGACCATCACGGTTTACGAAGACAAGTCCTACTCCTTCATCGTCAAGCAGCCCCTGACTACCGACCTTATCAAGCGCGAGATTGGTTTGGATCGAGGTAGCCAGAAGCCGGGCCGCGAACGCGCCGGAACCATCAACCGCGACCAGCTGCGCGCCGTCGCGAAGCTGAAGATGGTGGACTACAACACCAACGATGAAGAAATGGCCATGCGCATCGTGGCCGGCTCGGCCCGCTCGATGGGCCTTGATGTGGACTGGGACAACTAATCGCCCCGCGGCGATCGTCCTGATCTAAGCATCGACCTGCAAACGACCCACAATTCATGCAACTGTGGGTCGTTTCATTCGTCACACACTGAGAGAAACCGGAATGAAAAGCTTTTGCGTCGCCTCTTTGAGCATGATGCTCATGGCGTTCGCCTCGGCCCAAGCCAATACGGAGGTTGGCGCTGGCCCTACCGCTGCCGGGCAGTCCATTGCGGATGCCTTGATGTCGGCTTCCGGTGCCGATGCGGCATTTGTGGCCGCCGGTCTTCTCAAGCGCGACTCGGGTTCGCTTACCGAAGTCCTGAACTACCCCACGGATACTCTGGCCGTGGTCAAGCTCAGCGGGGCTGAACTCAAGTCCGCCTTGGAACGCTCTGTGGCGCTCTCGCCCTCGGCGAACCCGGCGTTCTTGGATGTGGCGGGCCTCACAATTTCTTACAACCCCTCGGCGGCCAGTGAATCGCGGATTCGCTCGGTCATGGTCGGAGGGGCACCTCTGGATCCGCGCGGTAGCTACCGCGTGGCCATGCCGAGCAACCTCGCCCGGGGAGGCCTGGGCTACTTCCTCAATTGGGATAGCTCTGCCATCGAAGTCAACGTGCGGGCGGTGAACCTGGTGGACATCCTGCGCGGCAAGACCTCGGAGAACTCAGCCCCCCGCTGGACCGTCGTCGGCAACTAACCGGCTCCACTTTTTTGCCCGTTCACCGGCACCATCTCGCGCGCATAGCGTAGAGTGATGGCATATGATGACGCCGTTTGACTGGCAAGAGGCGATGGGCCAGCGCGCCCAGTACGTGGCCGGCCGACTTTCGGGAGCCATTCCTGTCCTTGCCGTGAGCTGCGCCGATGGCATCGTCCTCGCGACCTTCTCCCGCGTCCAGCCGAAGGTGTACGAAATCTACGACGAACTCGTCTTTGCCGCCATTGGCCAATCGGCCGACGTGGAGCAGATGCGAGTGGCCGCCATCGAGTTTGTCCACCGCGAAGGCTATCAGCGCAGCAAGCGAGACGTGAGCATTCAGCGCGTGGTGCAAACCATGAGCATGCCGATGAAAAACGCCTTCAACGACTACCGAGGTGCGCCCCTGGTGGCCAAATGCCTGTATGCGGAGGTGCGCGAGACGCCCGCCGATGACATGTACTACGTGATGGATTACGACGGCGACTATCTGCCGGACCGTCGCGGGGCGGTCCTCACCGGCCTCACCGAACCCGATGCCGAACTCGACGCTCTCGTCAATGATTTGAAGTGGGCTGAGTCTAGCCACGAAGAAACAGTGGCCGGGTTGCGACCCGTCTTGGAAGTCCGCGCCGAGCGTGCCTTGGAGAACGACGGCGAGATCCAGTTTGAAGCGGCGCTGATCCGACGCGGGGGAAGCCGCCGCCGAAGGTTCTACCGCCTCTAACGCTCTGGCGTAGAACTGAGGGTATGCCGATGACGCTTGCCCTCATGGCCGCCCTCGCGCCCGTCCTCACCTCTTCGCCCGTCCGCGTGGATGCCGACGACCCGGCGCTGTGGATCCACCCTTCGGACGCCGCCAAGTCCCTTGTGGTCGGCACGGACAAGGACGACACCAACGGCGCCCTGCACGTGTGGGACATGAACGGCAAGGAAATCGGCCGCTTTACGGGCCTGAAAGGGCCGAACAACGTGGACGTGCAGCAGGGCTTCCGCGTTACCGGCGGCAGCATGGACCTGGTGGTGACCACCGAGCGCCACGCGGGACGGCTACGCATCTTCCGCATCTCCGTGGATGGCAAGCTGTTGGATGTCTCGGGCATCACCCCCGTTTTTGAAGGCGAAACCGGTGGAGCCGGGGAGCCGATGGGCATTGCCCTCTATCGCCGCCCGGACAACGGCCAGGTCTACGCCTTCGTCGGTCGCAAGACCGGGCCGCGCACCGAGCACCTGCACATGTACCGCCTGGTGCGGCGCGGCGACCTGATTGACGCCGAGTTCGTGCGCGCCCTCGGTGAGTTCAGCGGCAATGAAATTGAGGCATTGGTGGTGGACGACGAAGCCGGGGTGCTTTACGCTGCTGAAGAAGAAGTAGGCATCCGCGCCTACCCGGCCAGCCCGGACCGTGAGCCCAAGTTGCTGGCGTTCTTTGCCCGCACGGGCTACCAAGGCGACCGCGAAGGTCTGGCCGTGGTGAACACGCCCCGGGGCCGGTTCTTGCTGAGCACGGACCAGACTCCCACAACCTCGAGACTGTTCGTCTACAAGGTCGGCACGATTGCGAGTTGGATCACACCGGAGTTCCGAGGGGTGGTGCCGATGATGGCGGACAGCACCGACGGCATTGAGGCGATCTGGCGGCCGCTCGGCCCCAAGTTCCCGAACGGGGTGGTGCTGATGATGGACAGCACGCCGAAGCGCTTTGCCTACTTCGACACCAAGGCCGTACTGGCCGGCGCGGGCATCTACTAAGCGCGGTTTGTGGGGGCGGCACTCGCCCCCAACTTGCCCTGGACGTAGCCAATCAGCAGCGCAACGTCGGTGGGGCGCACCCCCGGAATGCGGGCGGCTTGGCCGATGCTGAGCGGACGTACCCGGGAGAACTTCTCCGTGCTCTCGTAGCTCAGGCCCTTCACGGTGCTGAAGTCGAAATCAATCGGGATGGCAAGGTGGTCCAGGCGGCGGGCTTGTTCGGCTTCGTCCGTCTGGCGGCGCAGATAGCCGCTATACACCGCCTCAATCTCCAGCTGTTGGCGCACCTGGCCGGCCACCGTGCCAATGGGGCCGTCCGGTACGTCCGGGCGCTCCATACCGATGGCATCCAGCAAGGTGAAGAGCATCCCAAAGCTCATGTTGGGCCTCTTAAGAAGGTCCAGCAGTGAGGCACGCCCCCTGATGGCACTCATCTCCAGGCGTTCCAGGGTCGCGTTCTCCCGCTCAAAGACGTAGGTTTCCGCCAGGTTTTGGCGGGTCTGGGCCAGCAACTCACCCTTGCGGGCAAAGCGCTCTTGTCGCTCCGGAGAGGCCAATCCGAGTTCGATGGCCAGCGGCGTCAGGCGCAGGTCGGCGTTGTCGTGGCGCAGCAACAGGCGATGTTCGGCACGGGCCGTGAGCATGCGGTAGGGGTCCTCCACGCCCTTGGTCACCAGGTCATCCACCATCACGCCGATGAAGCTGTTGTCGCGCGCGAAAGTCACCGGCGCTTCACCTCGGGCGTACTGACCGGCATTGATACCCGCCACCAAGCCTTGCCCGGCCGCTTCTTCGTAGCCGCTGGTGCCGTTGAGTTGCCCGGCCAAGAACAGCCCCGGCACTTCCTTGCTCATCAGGGTGGGATAGAGCTGGAGCGGGTCGGCCATGTCGTACTCCACCGCGTAGCCCGGGCGCAGCATGTGCACGTCCTCCAGGCCCGGAATGGTGCGCAGCGCCGCCAGTTGCACATCCGCCGGCATGCTAGTGCTGAATCCCTGGACGTAGGTGCTTTCCCCATTCCACTCCTCCACTTCCAGGAAAATCGGGTGGGAGTCCTTGTCGGCAAATCGCACCACCTTGTCCTCCACGCTCGGACAGTAACGCGGGCCCACGCCCTCAATCTGGCCGCTGAACATGGCACTCTGGTGCAGGTTCTCGCTCAGGATGCGGTGGGTGTCCGGGTTGGTGGCCGTCTGCCAGGTGGGCAGCAGCTCGTGCTGAGGATAGAACTCGTCGTGCAAGAACGAGAGCGGCCCCGCCTCGGGCTCGCTGGGCATCACGCCCGTGCGATCCAAGTGGATGCTGCTCAAGGCAATACGCGGCGTAGTGCCGGTCTTAAATCGCCGCAGCCGCACGCCGTTGGCCACCAGGAATCCACTGAGGCCCTGCACGGCCCGGTCCCCTTCGCGGGCGGCGACGGTCTTCTGCGCGCCCTCGTGGCAGAGGCCATTCAGGAACGTACCGGTGGTCAGCACCACGGCACGGGTTGAAATTTGCTCCCCGTCCACGATCACGCCGGTGACGCCGTGGTCGTCGGTGGTCACCGTTTCGACTTGGCCTTCGATCAGCGTGAGCCCCGGCTGCTCGGCCAGCACCCGACGCATCATGCGCGGGTATTCGATCTTGCAGACCTGCGCCCGGGTGGTTTGCACCGCCGGACCCTTGCCCGTGCCCACGCGGCGCGTGTGGGTGAGCGTGTAGTCCGTCGTTACCGCCATCTGCCCGCCCAGGGCGTCCACTTCGCGGGCGATATGGCCCTTGGCCGGGCCGCCAATGCTGCAGTTGCACGGCAGGTGCCCGATGCGGTCGAGGCGGAGGGTGACGCACGCGGTGGCCAAGCCGCGCCGGGCACAGGCCAGCGCCGCTTCGATTCCGGCATGACCGGCCCCAACCACCACGACATCAAATCGGTTCAATTGAAGTCAATTTTACCGCTGGTAACCTCCATCGGTCCCGCCAAGGGAACCGCATGCGCCCGGCGAACGCAGGAGGAATCATGACAACGACACGCGTTGCCCTCATCACGGGGGCCAACAAAGGCATCGGGCTGGAGACGGCCCGCCAACTCGCCCGCCAGGGAGTGCATGTGCTCATCGGGGCGCGAGATGAAGCGCGCGGCCAAGCGGCCGTGCAGCAACTTGCCGGCGAGGGACTGACCACCGAATTAATCCACGTGGACATGAACGAGGCCACCACGTTCCGGTCCGCCGCTAGTACGATTGAGGCGAAGTTCGGGCGGCTTGACATCCTGGTGAACAACGCCGCCGTGATGGAAGAGAGCCGGGGCGTCCTCCCCTCTCAGATCACCCCGGAAATGTGGCGCAGCACCTTTGAGGTTAACGTTTTCGGTCTGATTGAGCTGACGAACACGCTTCTTCCCCTCATCCGCAAGAGTGAAGCGGGGCGCATTGTCAACCTCTCAAGCATCCTGGGCAGCACGACGCTGCACGCCGACCCGGCCAGCCCGATTTTCGACACCAAGGTCACGGCGTACGACGTGAGCAAGGCGGCGGTGAACTCGTGGACGGTCCACCTGGCCTGGGAACTCAAGGACACGGCCATCAAGGTTTTTGCCGCCCACCCGGGCTGGGTAAAGACCGACATGGGCGGCGACATGGCCCCGATGGAGATCCCGGATGGTGCCGTCACCTCGGTGGCCCTCGCGCTGGCCGACCCCAGCACGCCCAGCGGCACCTTCACCCACAAGGGCGAAACCCTGCCTTGGTAATCACCTCATAGTAAACAAAAAGAAACCCCGGGAACTCCTCTGCTCCCGGGGTTTTGTCTTGGGTCGGTGCGGCCTTAGCCTTGCTTGTTGGCCAGGAGGTCGCGGATTTCGGTGAGGAGCTTTTCCTCGGCCGGCGGTTCGGCCGGGGCAGCCGGTTCTTCGGCCTTCTTGAACTTGTTCATCGCCTTGACGATCAGGAACAGAGCAAAGGCAGTGAGCAGGAACTTGATCAACGAATTCATGAAGAGACCGTAGCGGATGGCAATCGCGCCGGCTTCCTTCACTTCGGCCACCGAAGCGTACGGGCCGGGCGTGGCACCTTCCTTCAGCACCAGGAATAGATTGCTGAAGTCGCCGGAAAAAAGCAACCCAAGCAACGGACTAATGAGGTCATCTACAAGCGAGGACACCACGGCACCGGTGACGGCACCCAAGATCACACCAATGGCGAGATCAAGCATGTTGCCCTTGAGGGCAAACTCGCGAAACTCTTTCAACATAGAAGTTGGCCTCCCCCATATCAGGGGTGGCCCATTCTATCACGGTTGCACGCGCAAATAGTTGTCGCGTAATTCATCGAGCGTGGCCGTTGCCACCCCCAGCTTGCCGACCACAATCGAGGCCGCGCGCATAGCCAACTGGCTGGCCGTTTTGAGGTCAGCTCCGGCCCGCAAAGCCATCGTGAGGGTGGAAATGGTGGTGTCGCCCGCCCCCGCTACGTCGTAAACCTCCACCGGCACCGCCGGCACCACGAGAGGATCCTGATCGTGCGAGAACGCGCTCATTCCCCGTCCGCCTTGCGTGATGACCAAGGTACGAACATCCAATATGGAACGCAGTTCGGGGCCGTGCTTGCGAACATCGGGCTCCATGGCGAGGCGAGCCGTGCCCGCCACTTGCTCTGCTTCAATTTGGTTGAGGGTGACCAGGTCCGCGCCCGCAAAGGCATGCACTTGCCCGGGCTTGGCATTCACGGCCACAAAACAGCCTTGCTCACGCTGGGCCGTGGCCGTCCGGGCAATGCGTGGGGTCACCAACCCCTTGGCGTAATCCGAAATCAGGATCACATCGTGCTGAGGACCGAAAGCTTCGATCTGCTGGCAGATTTCCGCTTCGGCCGCCGGGCTGATGGGTTGCTTGTTCTCGCGGTCAATGCGCATCACCTGGCGGTGGTGGCTCATCACCCGCGACTTGACCGTGGTGGGGCGCCCCGCATCCACGACCAAACCCTCGGTGTCGGCACCTTGTTCGCGCAGGGCGTTCCGCAGTTGCTCGCCGGGGGCATCGTCGCCGATGACGCCCAGCACGCGCACTCGAGCCCCCAATGCCGCGAGATTGTGCACCACATTAGCGGCCCCACCCGGCACGGAGGTCTCGCGCTCGACTTCGACCACCATTACCGGGGCCTCGGGGGAAATGCGGGAGGCGTGACCCCAAAGGTACACATCCAGCATCAGGTCGCCCACAACAAGGACCTTGAGTTCCGTCATCCGGTCGAGGACCGTGAGGGTGGTGTGCGCGACTTGAGCCACGAGATGGTCTTCGTTATACCGAGCCGTCGTCCTGCAATGCCGTGACAAGCCCCGTGGTGGAGTAGCCCGCATGGTACGAAAGGATGACCACTTGGCCCCCGTAAGCCTGCACAATGGCGGCTTCGGGCAGGTCCTCGGGACGGTAATCCCCTCCCTTGACATGCACATCCGGCCGGAGCCGCTCAATGAGGGCGCAGGGGTCGGGTTCCTCGAAAATCACCACCTCATCCACGCAGCGTAGGGCCAGGAGCATCTCCCGCCGCGCTTCTTGGGAGTTGATGGGACGATTTGGACCTTTGAGTGCGCGCACGCTGGCATCGCTGTTGAGGCCCACGATGAGGCGGTCGCCCAGCGCGCGGGCTTCGGTGAGGTACCGCACGTGGCCGACGTGCAGGATGTCGAAACACCCGTTGGTGAAGACGGTCTTCACTTCGCCCCCCCGCGCAGACGGTCGTATACGTCGGCGTACTGGCGGCTCACCCGCTCCGGCTGGAACCGTTCCACGTTGGCAAAGCCTCGATCAATCAACCGGTCTCGCAAAACGGCATCATCCAAGAGTTGCTGCACGCACCCCCGCAGGCTGGCGGTGTCCTCGGGGTCGGCGTAGAGCGCCGCATCCGCCCCCACCTCGGGCATGGGGGCTCGGTTGCTGGTGATGACGGGCCGCCCCACTTGTTGCGCCTCAATGATCGGCATCCCAAAGCCCTCAAAGAGCGACGCAAACATCACGGCATCGGCCTCGACGTAGCGGTCGCGCATTTCGGCATCGCTCAGGCCCTTCTCCCAAATCATCTCGACCCCGGCCCGTTGGGCGGCGGTTTCGACATCCTCGGTGCGGTCGCCGACGAGGTTCACCACCACCGGGAGCCCGGCCAGGGCCTCGATCTGACGCGCTCGGTTCTTGTTCCAAAAACTGCCCTGGATGAGGATGCGCACCTTGTCCTGCGGCCAAGCCTTGGGCTCGCGGGGCAAGCCCGGGGTGAGTGGGTTGAGGATGACCTGTACGCGGTCCGGAGCGCACCCGGCGTACTGAACAATGTCATCCCGGCTCGCGCTGGAAATCGCGGTCACGGCTCCCGCCGCCCGCACCGGCCGCACAAACCAGAAGTACCGGAAGATCGTGCGCTTGAGGCCGCTGAGCTTCTTGATATTGGTGCAGTCGTGGATGGTGAGCACCGAAGGCACCCGGAGCGCCGGCACCACATAGTGAATGTCGCCCGTCACGTGAGCGATGTCCGCCTGAATCCGGGCGGCAGCCTGCATGTTCGCGCGCATGCCGTCGGGCCGCACGCGGGGCTGGGGGCCTCCCACCGTTGGGCCTCGTACCCCGGCGGGAGGTGGTCCATGACCGTTTCGAACACCCGCTCGATGCTAAATCGGCGCAGGGCCGCGCTACGGAAGAGGTACGAAATGGTCATGGCTCAAGCCTGGTTTCCACGGCTTCGATGAGGGCGTGCAGCGCCAGCATGTGAAGCTCCTGGATCCGGTCTGCGGTGTTTCCGGGCACGATATGCGCCAAATCGCAGAGGGTCCGGAGAGCGCCACCGCCCCGGCCCAAAAGGGCGACCACGCGCATGCCTTGGTTTCGCCCCGCCACGGCGGCCTTGACCAAATTGGGCGATTGCCCGCTGGTACTGAGAAGCAAGAGGACATCCCCTGGCCGGCCGAACGCCTGCACCGGACGCGCAAATACATCCTCGAACCCAAAGTCGTTGCCCACACAAGTGAGGTGCGCGGGCTCGGCGAGGGCCATCACGGGGTAGGGGCGGCGGTTCTCGCGGAAGCGGCCGGTCCATTCCTCGGCAAAGTGCACGGCATCCGCCAGGCTGCCCCCATTCCCGGCCACGAGGATTTTGTGGCCGGCCTGCAGGCACTCAGCAAAGGCCTCGGCGATGGCCGTGAGTTCCTCCAGAGTAGCCGGATCGGCCCGCCACGCCTGCAAGAGCGCTTCCGCGTCCGCGAAGGCTTGCGCCAGGTGCCGTTTCATGCGTTCGGGTTTACCAGTTACGAGCGCGAAGGTGCGGTAAGGTCACGCCCACTTCTCATGTTCCGGTGGCTTGGTTTTCTTTTGGTGGGGTTGTGCGCGGTGGCGAGCGCCCAGGAACTTCTGCCCACGCCGCAGGAGATGACGCGCACCCGGCAGATTGCGCCCGTGAGCGTGCGCCTGAACGTGAACTCCACGGATTTTCCGGTGCAAACCCAGGCGTTTCGGCAGGATTGGTCGGTGGCCAGCGCGGCGGGTGCGCCGCAGCTCATCTTGATGAAAGACCCGACGTTGCCCGAAGAGGGCTATCGCATCGAGTTCGGCGGAACCATTGAAGTACGAGCAAGCACCCCCACGGGGGCGGCCTGGGGACTGCAGACCCTTGGCCAGATGTTGGCCTCGGGCACCAAATCGGCCGTGGTGACTGACGCCCCCGATACACCCTTCCGGTGCGTGATGATTGACGTCGCCCGCCGCTACCACAGCATCTCCACGCTCAAACGATTGGTGCGTTGGGCCGCGCTGGGCAAGGTCCGCTTCATTCAACTTCACCTCACCGACGACCAGAACTGGATGCTGCCGAGCACCGTCGTCCCCGGGATCGACAAGCTCAACACTCACCAGCGGCCCGCCTATACCCGGGCTGAATTGGAGGAACTCCAGGCGTTCGCTACCGCGCGCGGCGTCACCCTCATCCCCGAAGTTGAGTTCCCCGGCCACGCCGCCATCCTCTGCAAGTACGACCCGGCCAAGTACCGGCTGGCGGGGTCAGCGTCCGAGAACTGCATCAACTTTGGCTCCGAAGCGGTGCGGAAGACCTGCCGGGACATCCTCGCCGAAACCGCCGCCATCTTCAAGGATTCGCCTTACATCCACTTCGGGGGTGACGAAGCGTGGTACCCCGACGCGGACAAGGACCCCCAGTTCCGCACGGCGATGGACCGGCTTGGCCCCGGGGCCGACGCCAACCGGGTCTTCATTGACTTTGTGGGGGACATGGCCCAAGAAGTGGTGAAGCAGGGCAAAACCCCGCTGGTGTGGGAGGGATTCCCGCGATCCGACTTTGCCAAGGAGAGGATCCCGGCGGAGACGGTTGTCATCGCCTGGGAAAATCACTACTACCCCGCCACTCAGCTTGTGGAGGACGGCTTCAAGGTCATCAATGCCGGTTGGGACCCTTACTATGTGGTCAACCACTACCCTTGGGATGCCTACACTCTGGTGCCGCTGGCACGACTCTACAACCACGACCCGGACGTATTCGGCATCGTGGCGTGGAACGACCCCGCGCTGAGTGCGGCGAAGATCGGGCCGGGGCTGTACGGTTCGCTCATGCCCTGGTGGGAGGGCCACGAATGGAACACCTTGGCCGTGATGCCGGAGCGCATTCTGGCCTTTGGGTGCCGCTTGTGGAACCGGGAGTGCGAAAGTGGCTACTTGGGCTTCCGGCGCCGGGCGCGGCACTGGCTGGGCACCGTAGCCCGGGCTTCGCAACCCTTCGAATTGGTGATTGAGGGGACTCGGGCAGAGAACCCCGAGCAATTCACCGCCCATTCCCGGGTGTCGGCGAAGTCGGAGGCGGGCTTCCATTTTGCGTACCGCACCGACACTCTCGTGCCCACCCGCGCGGATATCCGAGATTTCGTAACCCTCGACCAGAGCGGAGTTGTGACGGTGCAGGCCTTTCGGGATGGCATTCCCGTGGGAGAAGCCGCCTTCGTGCGCTTGAACAAGGTGACGGAAGTGCCGAACCTGGCCCGGGGAGCCAAGGCGTGGAGTTCCGCCCCCACTGACCCCCAATTCGCTGCCGACCTGGTGACGGACGGGGTGGCGGATGACATCGGCTCCTTTTGGATGTGCTACCCCTTGCCCGCCGACCTTACGGTCGATTTGGGGCGGGCGGTGGAGGCCCGGCGCGTGGAGATCGTCGCCTTCTACGCCGCCGGGAGTGCGCTGCAGTACCGAGTCCAAGTCAGCGCCGATGGCTTGACTTGGGAAGAAGTGGCGGACGCTTCCGCGAACACGACCGGCGCCAAGGCTGAGGGATACGTTCACCGGTTCAGCCCGCGCCCGGTGCGGTATGTGAGGGTGCAGGCCCTGCGTTCGCTCCAGCACCCCAGCACGATGCCTCGCATCCACGAGATTCGGTTGTTCAACGACTGAAATCAGGCACAGCACGGCCTGCAACGGCCCTTGCAAGCAACCGGAATCCAGTTGTCTAGACCTGTATTCATTCAATCAGAACATGACTTGACTTCAGCTGTGCAATAGTTGTGGTAATCCGAGATGCTCGATGATCGAACACTTCAAATAAAATCTGATCTGCTGTCGGGAAGAGCTTACTATTCCGCGAGAATTGGAGATTTCCTCGAATCAACTGAAAGCGAAATCCTATCTTCGCTCGTACGATCGTCTTCCTTCGCCGTCGAGCAGACCCAGCGTGATGCTTGGCTGATGCAGATTGAAGTCATGCGCTCTTCCCTTCGAGACGCTGATAAGCACGGACTCGTCGCATTTGAGTTTTATGTGCCACGCATGGGCAAACGCATTGACGTGCTGGTCGTTGCTGGAAGCGTGGTTCACGTAATCGAGTTCAAAGTCGGGGACGCCACATACAGCTCCGATGCACTTACACAGGTCTTCGATTATGCGTTAGACATGAAAAACTTCCACAGTACGTCTCACGCGGTCACGGTCGCTCCCATTCTTGTAGCCACTCTCGCTCCGGCAGCCGAGATTGTTCCGACCATTACTCGGGACTACGACGGGGTTGTTCGCCCATTGAAAGCAAATGGCACATCACTGGCCGAAGTCATGCAGTTCGTTGAGAGATGCTCAGATGGGCCGACAATCGATGCCGAGGTATGGGCAGCGGGCAGCTATAAACCAACTCCCACGATCATTGAGGCTGCCAAAGCACTCTATAATGGGCACGGCGTTGAAGATATAACTCGCCGGGAAGCCGCGGCGATCAACTTGTCTCAGACATCTCGGAAGGTAGAAGAGATCATCCATGGTGCCCGTAAGAACAAGCACAAGGCTATTTGCTTCGTGACAGGGGTGCCAGGCGCTGGGAAAACTCTTGTGGGTCTCGACATTGCGAACAAGCACTTCGATCCAACCAGTGACTTGTACAGCGTATTCCTTTCGGGAAACGGACCCCTTGTGGCCATCCTTTGCGAGGCTCTTGCACGAGATAAGGTTGATCGGTCGAAGGAAATAGGTACATCACTTAAGGTAGGGCAAGCTCGCAGCGAGGTGAAGTCGTTTGTCCAGAATGTCCACCACTTCCGGGATGAGTGCATCCGTGATAGTGACAAGCCTCCTGTGGAGCACGTAGCGCTCTTTGACGAAGCTCAGCGCGCCTGGAATCAGGAACAGACCTCATCTTTCATGCGGCGCAAAAAGGGCAACTCAAACTTCACGATGTCAGAACCTGCATTCTTAATTTCCTGTATGGACCGGCACGACGATTGGGCCGTAATCGTGTGTCTTGTAGGCGGAGGGCAAGAAATCAACACTGGAGAAGCAGGAATTGGTGAGTGGTTGAGAGCCATTCGATCGGATTTCCCTGACTGGCATGTTCACCTCTCGCCAAACCTCCACGACTCAGAATACGAGGCGGGATCTACCCTCGATCTTCTCAGTAGTCATGCCCATGTTCATACCCACGAGAGCCTTCACTTATCAGTGTCAATGCGCTCATTTCGGGCCGAGCACGTCTCAAGTTGGGTCAAAGCGATGCTCGATGCTGACGTCGATGCTGCCCGTACGGCATGGTCTCGAATCCATGTCAAGTATCCGATCTATCTGACCAGAGACTTGAACGCAGCCAAGAGTTGGGTTCGAGCGTGTGCCCGAGGCTCTGAGCGATACGGCATCGTTGTGTCATCCCAAGCACAAAGGCTCAAGCCAGAGGGGATTGATGTTCGTTATGACATTGACCCCGTGCACTGGTTCCTGCACCCGAGAGAAGACGTTCGTAGTTCGTACTACTTGGAGGATGCTGCAACCGAGTTTGATGTGCAGGGCCTCGAACTTGACTGGACTTGTGTCGTCTGGGACGGCGATCTCCGATTCGGCTCCGACGGTTGGGAGCACTGGAATTTCAAAGGGCCACGCTGGCAAAGGGTCAAGACAGAGCCTCGACAAGCTTTCCTGAAAAATGCGTACCGGGTGTTGTTGACGCGAGCGCGCCAAGGAATGGTGATCGTAGTACCCCGAGGCAACCCTGACGATCCAACACGCGATCCGTCGATCTATGACGGGACGTATCAGTACCTCAAGGGACTCGGGCTTCGAGAGCTAGCCTAGATTCAGGCGCAGCACGTCCTGCGCCGAGGTGGGAAAGGGGAAGGTGGTGGGCCTAACTGGATTCGAACCAGTGACCTCACCCTTATCAGGGGTGCGCTCTAACCAACTGAGCTATAGGCCCGCGAGCCGTCAATATACCCCACGCCCTGCAGGCCCATGAATCGGGTAGGCCCGTCACACGTCAGTACCCTCGGTAGACAAGGCAGGACTCACCTCGGTATTCTCACGGGTAAGTCTGCTTTGCGGACGAGACGACTTATGCGGTGGACAACCCTTCTTCTTGGCCTCATGGCGGTCGGTGCGGCGCACGCGGACTTCGACGGCCCGGCTCCTCTCGCTTGGCGCTGGTCAGGCTCGACCTCCGTGGTCCCGAGCGGATCGCCCATGATGGACGCCGACGTGATCTACGCGGCGGTCGGCAATCGCATGTATGCCATCAGCCGGGAAACGGGCGGGCAACTGTGGCGCTACCCGGCCGGGGCACCGATCCAGGCCAACTTCCGAACTGGTGCGCACATGAGCGGCAACATGATGGTGGCTGCCGCCGATAACCGCAACGTCTACGCCGTGGACCGCGTGACGGGCGCCGAAATGTGGGTTTACCAAAGCCCGTTTGGCATCCAGGGCACACCCCGCGTGGTGGGTAACTCCGTGGCCGTGCCGCTGGAAGGCGGGCGCATGGTGGTCCTGAATGGCAGCACCGGGGCTGTCGATGGCGAAGCCTTTGACCTGCCGGGTGGCCACAGTGGCCAATTCGCGGTCGCGGGCAGCTCGCTGGTTTACGTTTCCGAAGCCGGTCAACTGACCTCCTTCGATCCGGGCAGCCGCCGCGTGGAGTGGCAGCAGCGACTCGAGCGCTTCTCGCGCACCACGCCGCCCGTGGTGCTCGAAGGCACGATCTACGTGAATTCCGGTTCATATGCCGTCGCCATCCGTTCCAGCAACGGCCGTGTGGCTTGGCAGAGCAATGTGGGTGAAGACCTCGTCTACTCCCCGGCCGTGAACGAAGACTATGTGGGCGTGGTCGCCGCTGATGGCACCATCCAGATTCTCAATCGAGACAACGGTCGCCCGGTAACGGGTCCTAAGCTTCGCACGCAGCTTCCCCCGGCCACGTCGCCCTCCTTTGTGGGCAAGATGTTTATCACCAACGGCGTGAACGGCTCGGTCAACGTGATTGACCCCGTCACGGAGCAACTGGTGTTCACCTATCGCATTCCGATGCCTCCGGTGACTACGGATCCGAACGCCCCGACCGGCCCGGGCGCAGGCCGTGGTGCCGGTGGTGGCGGCGGTAGCGGCGCCGGTGCTGGTGCGGGTGCAGGTGACGACGGTGGCCAAAACGCCGGCGGCAACAATGACGACGACGAAACCAAGGTGGACTACGTGGCCGCTTCCGGTCCGGCCATTGGCATGGGCGATTCGCTCATCGTCATGGCCCGCGACGGTAGCATCCTCAACTTCGACAAGAATCTGGGCATTGACCTCACGGCCCCGTTCGTGGAAATGCAATGGCCGGGTTCGGGCGAAGTCATCTGGGCACGCCCGCCGCTCAACTTCCTCTTCAACATCGCCGACTTCGGCTCCGGTCTCAATGCGGCGAGCGTGAACGTGACCATTAATGGTCGCAAATACGAGCACGTACTGACGCCGGACGGACGCCTGTTCGTCGTCATTGGGAACTCGGCGCCGAACCCGCCGCTCGCGAACGGTCGCCAAGAAATCGTGGTCAGTGCCTCCGACTGGCTCGGCAACGAGATTAAGAAGACCTTCGTAGTAGTGGCGGACGTGAGCCTGGCCCCGCCGGGACCGAACCAAGGTGGCAACACTGGTCCGGGTGCGGGGGCTGGCGGTGGACGCGGCCGAGGTAGCGGCGGCTAAGTTCGCTCCGTCCTCAGACTCAAGAGAACAGAAACTTGCTCCCGCCCTCCTTTTGGCAAGCCTTAGGGGTGGCGGGAGTTTCTCGTTATCTGGCGCAGTCCATCGTAGGCACCCTGCGCCAGGACCCGACATTGAACCCGCTCGCGACCCTGCGTGCCTGGCCTAACCTCCCCGCCGAGGCCCTCAAGCGGCTAAACCAGGCCGATCTCAGCCTGGTTGATCGGGCCCTGGAACAAGGGGGCTGGATCTGGGAGCCGACCGATTATCCCGACAACCTGCGCGAGATGGAATCCCCACCCCTCTGCCTCTTTGGGCGCGGTGATGCCTCCGCCCTCTCCACCCCGATGGTGGCCATTGTCGGCACGCGCAAGGCCAGCAGCTACGGCCTGGCGGTGGCCGAATTCTTTGGTAAAGGACTGGCCGAGCAAGGGTTCATAGTCCTGAGTGGCGGAGCCCTGGGGATCGATGCTCAAGCGCACAAAGGGGCACTAGCCGCCGGTGGGCGGACCGTGGCGGTGATGGGCACCGGCCCGGATGTGGCCTACCCCGCCGTGCACAAGGGCATGTTCGCGCAGATGGAGGCCAGCGGAGGCGCGCGGGTGAGCCCTTTCCCCTTCGGAACACCGTCGTTTCCATCCAATTTCCCCGCTCGGAACCCTCTCATTGCCGGGCTCGCCCAAGCGGTGGTTCTGGTCGAGGCACCCGCTCAATCTGGTGCCTTGCAAACGGTGGCGGCCGCGCTCGACTTGGGCCGCGACGTGTTTGTGGTACCCGGCCCCATCACGAGCCCGGCCTTCCGGGGCAGCCACGGGCTCATCCGCGACGGCGCGACCCTGGTGGAGCACCCGATGCAGGTGGTGGAAGCCCTGGGCGGAGGCATGATTCAGCCCCTGCCGCCAGAAGAAGGCGATGATCTCTCCGAAACCCAACAAGCCATCCTTGCCTGCCTCAACGGGGGACCCATGCTGACCGAGGCGATTGTGCGCCAAACTGGCCTCAGCGCTCCCTTGGTGCTGGCCGAGTTGACGATGATGGAACTAGACGGTATCGTCAAGAAGGGGAGGGATGGATACCAGCGAGGTCTCTAAGAGCCGAAAATGACAGGAATTTATGATGCGCTCGGGCCGGAAGGGCTCGCAACTTACGAGGTGAATTTCAAGGCCTCGCCGCCGGAGTTCACGCGCATCAGCAAGCCCCCCACGGCGCTCTTACTGCCTGGATTCGTGGACCTCCACATCCACGGCGGGTTCGGGGTGGACGTGATGGATGCCCAGCCGCCCGATTACGAACGCTGGCTGAACCGATTGGCCAAGTGCGGCTACGAAGCTCTGCTCCCCACCACCGTGACCGCCTCGGCGGACGACATCAAGCGTGCTTTGGCGAACCTACCCGCGCATCCCATGATCAAGGGGTTCCACCTCGAGGGCCCGTTCATCAGTCCGGCCTACCCGGGCGCGCAGCCCAAATCGTCCATTGCCGCGCCGCCGGTCGGCGAGAGCGAATGGGATGAGATTCTCGATGACCCGCGCCTCCGACTGGTCACCCTGGCCCCGAGCTCCCCGGCGCGGTGGACCTCATTCTCCGGCTGCAAAAGCGGGGCGTGACCGTGAGCATGGGCCACACCGATGCCACCTACGAAGAAGCCCGGCAAGGCTTCGAGTTCGGGATGACGCACGCCACCCACACTTTTAACGCCATGCGCGGCCTGCACCACCGGGAAGCCGGAGCCCTAGGCTACGCGCTGAGCAACGACGGCATGGCAACCGAGTTGATCTACGACCGCTTGCATGTGGCGCGCGAGGCGGCGGGATTATTGCTGAAGTACAAGCCGGAGGACAAGGTTCTGGCCGTCAGCGATGGCACCCGGGCCACGGGCATGCCCAACGGGGCCACCCTGCAGATGTGGGGCTACGAATGCATCATCACGCGGGGTTCGGTGCGGCTGGCCAACACCAATACATTGGCGGGGAGCGCAGTGAGCCTGCTGGAGTGCTTCCAGAATCTCGCCGAAGACTTTGGCCCCGAGGTGGCGATTCGAACCTGTTCCCTCAATCCTCGCCGGGCACTGGGGATGACCGAGCCGCCGCAGGTGTGGCTGGAATTTGACAGCGATTATCAGCTCATCCGACGGCGGGGCCCCGACGGCGAACTGCTCTAACCGACCATTCGGTTGAGGCGATCGTGAACGGCTTCCCACTCGGGGGAGTTCGGGGGGCGCTGGATGAAGATCGCTTCATGGCCCGCGCAGTCGAGGCGTGCTAGCTCGCGGTACAGCCTTTGGGCGTAGGCTTGGGGCTCGTCGGGCATAGCCACTTGATGCGGCCCGTTCGTTGCGCTTCCAATGACCAAGCCCGGATGGGATGCGTCAAGCTGATCCACCAAATGGATGGGAGTCCGGGGGGCGTAGTGGCGTTTGCGGAGGCCGGGGCTGGCCTTTTCTTCCGCGTCGTTGGCCAGAATCGCGCCGACCACGGCTTCAATCTGGGCGCGGCTGATGGCCCCGGGTCGCAACAAACGCACGCCGTCGGGTGTGACTCTTACGACCGTGCTTTCAATGCCGAACTCCGTCGGCTCACCTTGCAGCACCGCCGCTGCGCGCCGGGTGAGCCGGGGCTCCAGGTCATCCAAAGCCGTGGGGCTGAGGCTCTCGCTCAGGTTGGCGCTGGGAGCCGCCAGGGGAAACTCGAGGTCCGCCAAGAGTGCCGGCAAAACCGGGTGGCGCGGGCACCGTACGGCCACCGAATCCAGCCCCGCCGTGGTGATGGCGGGCACGTGCGTCTGCTTGGGCAACACCATCGTCAGTGGCCCGGGCCAGAAGGCGTCCGCCAGCTTCTGCGCGAGGTCTGGCCACTCGGCGGCCAGGGATTGCGCCTGCGCCACGTCCCGCACGTGCACGATGAGCGGGTTGTCCGCCGGGCGCCCCTTGGCCGCAAAGATCCGCGCCACCGCTTCCGGGTCGAGGGCATTGGCGGCCAGGCCGAATACCGTTTCGGTGGGCACCACCACCAGTTGGCCACGCTGCAGGTGGCCCTGGACCACCGCCCGGTATTCACCCGAGTAAGGAACCGGCTGCACGGCACAATGCATCGCCGCCACGGGCGGCTCACACCCCTCCCATTGGGCCAGCGCCAGCGCCGCCTGGTGGATGAGCATGGAGAGGCCATCTTGGGTCGCCCATCCGGCTTGATGAGCGGCTCGCAAGAAGGGCTGTGCCGCCGCGCCATAAACCAGATCATAAGCCAGCCCCGTCCCGACCCATTCCACCGGCAGAGTCTCCCCGGCGAGCCCCGCGCTGGTGGCGTTCACCACCAGGTCAAATCCTTCAGTCCTAAGGGTGTTCGCAACCCCCACGCCCAGGGCCTGCGCGGCCTCGGGACGCCGCGCCCACACCGTCACGTCCCACCCCGCTCTTTCCAGCGCCCGCACCACGGCCACGGCAGAGCCCCCCGCCCCCAGCACCAGTGCCCGGCCCACCGCCAACCCCGCCAGGCTGGCCAAGAACCCTGGCGCATCCGTGTTAGCCCCGTGCCGGGTGCGCAAATCAATGGTGTTCACCACGCCTACGCGGGCCGCCCACTCGTCGTGGCTTGGGCACCACGCAAAGGCTTCCGCTTTGTGCGGCACGGTCACATTCACTCCCCGGTAGCCCAGCCGTTGCAAGTGGTCCAAAGCTGCGCCTACTTCACCAGAGGGAACTCGAATAGCCACATACGAGCGCTCTAAGCACAGCGCCGCATACGCCCAGGTGTGCAATCGAGGCGATAGCGAGTGCGCTACCGGATCGCCCAGCACCGCGTAATCCGCCGCCGGAGCCAAGCGCCAATCGTCTACGACGACCGCTTCGTATCGCGAAAGGTCCACTGCCGCTGCCCGATAAAGTTCACAAACGCCGCCACGATCATGCCGACAAACGAGGCCACCCAGAAAGCTTTCTGCGCCGAGCCGTGCACGGCAATCTTGACCGACGTGCTCACCACAAGGTTAACCACCATCGCCGCCAACGCCACGATGTAGAAGCGCGAAATCAGCTTGGCCTGCAGGGTGCGCTCGGCCACCCGGAACGTCCACTTGCTGTTCCAGTAATAGCCGTTGAAAATCGCAATCAGCACCGGCAGAATCTTGAGCGGCGCGTAGGCTGCATCGCTCAGGGCCTTCTCGGTCGCCACCGCGCCGGGGTTCACCATGCCCAGCATCCAGGCCCCCACCACCTCGCTCAGTAGCTGACCGCCCCAGGTGGCCTTGTACATCAGCAGGTAGTGCAGTCCCCAGTCCAGAGCCGTGCTCGTCGCGCCCACGATCCCAAACTTTAGGAACTCCTTCACCACTTGGTGCTTAAAGAGACCTTCGCGCTTCGGGGCCACCCCAAAGGCCACCGAAGGCTGAAAGTAGCGATAGAGGAACTTGCCCACTACCGACTCCACCATCCGGTTGACCTTGGTGCCAATGAACTCCTTCTTACTCATTGGTGCTACCCAGATCGCGTCGATCCCGGCCCGGTTGGCCCCTAGCACGTCGGTCATCAGCTGGTCACCCACCATCAGGGCTTCGTGCGGTTCGGCCTGGAATAAGCGCAGGGCTTGCACAAACATCCGGCGGCTCGGCTTGTTGCGCGCCCGCACGTGCTCAATCCCGAGGTCCCCGCAGATCTCCCGCAACCGGTCCATGCGGCTGGTGTTGCTCACCGCGCAAATCTTGTAGCCCAAGTCTTGCGCCCGCCGCAAGAACTCGCGTACTTCATCCGGCACCTCGTGGGTGCGCCACGGCACCACGGTGTTGTCCATGTCCAGCAACAGCACGCGCTTGCCGTGGCTGCGATACATCTCCAGGTCCAAATCCAGCAGGCTGGCGTGAGCGCTCAGCGGGGCAAAGCGCCGCAGGCCCTGTGGCATTGCCTCGCGGGCGTATTGACCCGGCTCGTGCCTCATTCCGCCTCCTGCTTCTTGAACTCAGCTCGGTTCCGCACAATCGCCGCCTTATGCTCGGCGTAGGTGCTGGTAAAGGTGTGGCTGCGGTCCGGCCGCGCCACGTAGAACAGCCATGGGTGGGAAGCCGGGTTCATGGCCCCCTAATACTGGCCTCGCTGGGCGATCCGATCGGCCCGGGCGGCAAGCCTCGATTGAGATAGGTGTTGTACGGCGACTTCACCTTGCGGACCTGGCCCGGCCCCAGCACGCGCCACTTGCCTTCCGCGTACAGCACCGTCGCGTCAATGTCGAGCGTCATCCCCTTCTTGATGCGATTCTCAATCACGCCGGCAATGATGGGGCGCTCCTTATCCAGGGCGGCCTCGAGCTCCACCATGCTCGCAATGGTCAGCACGCGGTGCGGGTCCTTGGCCTCCTTCAGCAAGGGCCACGCCTTGCGTTCAAACGCTTTGAGTTGGCGGGCCACGACGTCCTTCGCGCCGATGAGCGGCGGCAAGTCGTAAGTGTCGGGATAGAGGTAGCCCTCCAGCGAGTCCTTAGGCAGCGGGAAATCCACCATGCCCTCAAAGAGTTCCGGCTGGTTGGCCAGAGTGATGTATTCGGCGGCCCCACACACGCCTTCCTTCTCCAAACGCTCGGCTACGCGGCTGATCCAGTGCCCTTCCGGGATGCGCACCATGCGCTGCACGGGCTTCTTGAGGGCGACGATGATCTGGTCCACCGTCATGCCCGGGGCCACTCGGTAAGTGCCGGGGGCAATGGGCTGGGGCGCACCCTTCAGCCGTGCATAAACCCGGGCCGCGCGCCCATCGCGCACGATGCCTTGCTGTTCCAGGTCATGGAAGATGAGCGCGTGGCTGGCGGCGGTTTCAAAGCGTACGTACTTGCTCGGGCCGGTGGGCATCGGCCTGAGTGCCTGACCGGCGTAACCCACGGACCCCGCGCCAATGACGAGCGCGGCCAAGCCCACGACGAGCAGAGCCTTGCCCTTCTTAGCCATGCACGGCACCTCCCTGCCGAGCGTGCCACCGCTCCAGAATGCGGATCGCGGCCTCGCCATCCACCATCTTGCGGCGCTGCGAAGCCTTCAGGCCTGCCGCTTCCATCTCTCGTTCCGATTCAAAACTCGTCAGGGCTTCGTCCTCGTAATCCGTTTTTACGCCGCGCTCGGCCAGCCGGTCGCCCAGCATCCGCACAATGCGGCTCATCTTGGTCTCTTCGCCCGCGGCCAGAGGCAATCCCAGCACGGCCAGTTCGCACTCCTCCTTGCCCATCCGCTTGGCGATCTCATCGGCGTCTAGCGCCAAAGTGCCACTGGCCAAAAGCGCCGGGCGGGCACTGGCAATGCCAAAGCGGGCGTCCATGACGGCCAGCCCGATGCGGGTCCCTCCAAAATCTACGCCCATCACCCTCACGCGCGGAACGCCTCGAGGATATGTCGGTGCAGGTCGGGGCTGGCGCTGATGGCTTCGTCGGCCAGCTCTTCATTCCCCTCAAAATCAGTAAACAAGCCGCCCGCTTCCCGGACGATCACGGCCATCGCGCTGATATCCCACCGCGCCACCACGGGGTCGATCATCGCGTCAATGCGCCCGGCTGCCACCATGGCGTGGCCATAGGCATCACCCCACGTGCGCGTGGCCAGCACCTGCGGCACGAGGTCAAGAAAACCTTCCATGCGCCCCTGCCCCAGCAAGCTGCGGTGGCCCCCACAGGCCAGCACGGCTCGGTTCAGTTCGCCTTGCGCCCGCACGCGGATCGGCACGCCGTCCCAGTACGCTCCGGCTCCGCGCTCTGCCCACACGGCTTGCCCCAGCGCGGGCAAGATGCACACCCCCAGCACCGGCTCCCCGGCCACTTCGTAACTCAGCAGGGTGCTGTAGAGCGGCACGCCGCTGATAAAGCTCTTCGTTCCATCAATCGGGTCGATCACCCAGCGGTCGTCGCTAGCACCGGTTAGGCCTTCTTCTTCGCCCAGCACCGTTTCCCCCGGATACCGCTGGGCAATGGCGCGGCGGATGATGGCCTCGGCCTCGCGGTCAGCCACCGTCACCGGGCTGTCGTCGTGCTTCCAGTCAATGGTTGCACCCGTTTGAAAATACGCCAGCGTGGATTTGGCGGCATCCCATGCCACATTGAGCGCAAATTCCAGCCGGGGCGACATCATGCGCATAGTTTGAACGAAAAAGGCCCCCCGACCATTTAGCCGAGGGGCCTTTGAAGAATGCGCGCTTACTTAGCGGGCATCAGCACGGTGTCGATCACGTGGATCACACCGTTCTTGGCGGCCACGTCGGCCTGCGACACGGTCGCATCACCGATCATGACCTTGTCGCCGTCGACCTTCACCGGGAACTTGCTACCCTGCAGGGTTTCGACTTCCGTGAGCTTCACGACGTCAGCCGCCATGACCTTACCGGCCACCACGTGGGCCTTCAGCACGTCACCGAGCTTGGCCTTGTCCGCCTTCAGGTCTTCCAGAGCCTTGGCGTCCACCTTGAGGAAGGCCGCATCGGTCGGCGCGAACACCGTGAACGGGCCATCGCCCTTCAGGGTTTCGACGAGACCGGCTTCGGTCAGCAGGGCCGCGAGCGTGCCGAACGAACCGTTGGCCACCGCTGTGTCCACGATGTCGCTGCCACCCATGGCGGTCTTGGCGGCATCACCAGCCGCAGCGGCGGCATCGCCCGCCTTCTCGGCCGCTTCACCGGCCTTTTCAGCACCAGCTTCGACGGCATCGCCCGCCTTGTCCATGGCGGCGTTAGCGCCTTCGCCCGCTTCCTTGCCGGCTTCCGCCGCACCTTGGCAACCGACGAGCGTAATGCCGAGGACGGCCGCCATCGCAATTCCAAACCATTTGTTCATGTTTCGTAACCTTTCGCGATGCCGTTTCAGGCTCGCTAACGCTTACTATGGTGGGAGTTCCGGGATCGTTCGGCATTGTAGTGCACTAGTCCCGGGCCAATTGCCGCATCCTCCGGGCACAAAGCACCCCCACCACCCTGAAATCAAGGTGGGGGAGGGGGTGCTTTCATTTGGCCTTTTTCGACCCTACGGGTTGCCGCCGCCAGAGGTCGTGTAGTCCTTCATCGGGTCCGGCACGGCCGTCTCGTTGCGTCGCGGGCTGGCCGCATCGCCTCGGTTGTCCTCGTCCACCACCTTGGCGGTAAGGAAGAACACGATTTCCGTGCGTTCGCGGTTCGTTTCCGTGCGGCTGAAGAACAAGCGACCGATGATCGGCAGATCCTTGAGAATGGGAATCCCACTCACGGTCTTGCGGTCTTGGTCGATGATCAGACCACCGATGGCGATCGTCTCTCCGCTCTTCATGTTCACGAACATGCTGGTGCGTCGGTCACTGGTCTGCGGCAGCTGACCACCACCCGGAACCGGCAGGAACGAGGTGAGGATGCTGAAGTTCTGCTCCAGGTCCAGCGCAATCGCGCCCCCGGCTCCCACACGAGCCTTGATGTCGAACAGCGCACCCACTTCCAGTTCGTCGGTGATGACCGTCGTACCGCTCTGGCTGGCTTGGATCTGCTTGATGTAGCGGATCGTGTCACCCACGAACAGTCGCGTATTGCGGCCGTCGCTCACCAGGGCGTTCGGGCGGGCAATCAACTTGTTGCCGCCGGCCAGTTGGTCCAGCACGCCCAGGAAGTTGCTCGGTCCTTGGTTGAAGTTGAAGTTGCCGCTCACGGAGCCCGGCAGTGCCGATTGGCCGCCCGGGTTGTTGTTGAAGCGGATTTGGCTCAGTCGGCCACCGGTCAAGAGGTTCCAGTCCAGACCCATCTTGAAGGCGTCTTCCTTGCTCAGTTCCAGTACGCGGAGTTCCAGCGCGACTTGGCGCGGGGCCACGTCGATCAGCGCCAGGTAAGCCTTGGCCTGTTCGATCTGGTCCTGCGTGCCGCGCACCACCAGGCGCATCGGCTCGCGGCCAATCTGGCGTCGGAGTTCGGCTTCGCGGCTCGTACCGCCACCACCACCTTGTCCAGCACCGCCTTGGCCTTGACCTTGACCCGCCGTTTGCGGATCTTCGGCCTTCTTGCCTTCATCTTCGCCCGTGATGCCCGGCGTCACGGGGTCGGGGACCACCGTCACGTGCAGACCGCGGATGCGGTTCTTCAGGTCAAACTCGGCCACCATCGGCTCGATGTACTTGAGTTCAAGCACTTCGTAGCCGCGCTGGCTGTTGCTGGCATCGGCGACATAGTTGATGCCGACGGCGCCACAGAGTTGGCGGTCAAGCTCCGTCGCGAAGGCTTCGAGCTTCGCCACTTCCGACTTGGGGCCAATCATGAGCAGGATCTGCGTGGCCTGGTCCGCCTCGCTCAGCTCGCTCAGGGCCGTCTGCTGGATGCTGTAATCAGCTCGGCGCGGGTTATCGGCCAGCAGTCGTTCCAGCATCGTCTTGATGCGCTCGGTGTCTCCGCTTTGGATCGGGACGACCACGGTACCCAAGTCTTCGGCGCGCGAAACGCTGAACGAATTGGTGATGCGGTTATCGAGATCGCGGACGTACTTTTCGATCGAATCCAGGCGCGACTTGTCGCCCATGATCATCACGTAATACACGCGTCCGGTCGGGGCCGCTTGCGGGGCGGCCTGCGGCGGGGCTACTTGGCCATCCGCTTGCTGCGCACCCGCGGCGCCATTGGCACCGGCCGGCGGAGCGGTCACCGGGGCGCCGCTCATCTGCGGGTCCGGCACCATCACGTCGTAGTAGCCGTCACGGCCATCCTGCGGGAAGGCCTTCAGCGTGGCTTCGCGAATCTGCTTCGCATCGCCGCTCATCAGGTTCACCACGCGGGTTTCGTAGTTGTTCGACCGCTCCAGGATCTGGCGCATGGTGTCGTTCAACTCGCTCGCCGGGGTCACCACAAAGGTGGAGTCCACGCGGGCATAGCGCAAACCGGCCATGGCGGTGATGAAGCTCAGGGCTTCTTCCAGCGTAACCTTGGTCAGCGAAAGCGTAAGGTTCGTCGGGTTGCCCGCGCTACCGATCTTCGGCGACGTCACGATGTTGACGTCCGCTTGCAAGGCCAGGGCCTTCAGGATTTGCACGACATCGGTGTCCACAAAGTCCAGCGAGACTTGGCGCTGCATGCTGGCGTGGCCATTGCGGGCCGCCACCGTGTTCGATTGCACCACCTGAGCCGGCGTTTGAACCGGGAGCACCGGAGCTTCCACCGGCGTCACGGGTCGGAGCGGCCGGGTCGGCAGCGGCAAATCGCGCGGCGAGGGAATCGTCCGGATGGGTTCTTCCTTCTTCTCTTCCATCGGCGGCTTAGTTTCCCTCGCCTTGCTGTCAGCAGGCTTGGTTTCGGACGGAGGTATTTGAACCGGCGGGGTCGTGTCCGTAACCAGGTCATTCACCATGTGCCCGAAGCTCGTGCGGCCGTCGGCCGTCACATCGCCTTGCGGACCCAAGCCTTGCGTCGCCGCCGGCGGCGCCACCAGGGCGTTCACGGCGTTCTGCTGCGTGCGCAGTGCCGTCAAGGCAGCCTTGTCGGTAGGCAGGTTGATGCGCACCACATAGGTGCCCTCTTCCTTGTCCACCCGGACCGGAGTTTCGCCGTTGTCCAGCTTGATGTGCACGCGCACCTTGGCCGGGCGGCTTGTAAACCAACCCCACTCGACGAAGGTGGCGTTGCCCGAAGTCAACGTCTCACGCTTGGGGTCCAAGCCCAGATGGGCATCGAACTCGACGATATACGAAGTCCCACGCAGTATGCGTTGGGTGCGCGGAGTGCCGAGAGCGTCCCCCTTGACATACACCTCTAAGCCAGGGCCAAGCGGCTTGACCTCGACCTGAGTCAGACGAGCGGAGGATTGAGCCCACGCTCCCTGTGCAAGAAGCGCCACGGTCGCGCCAGTGATGAGTGTTCTTTTCATTGTCCTTGGCCCTCCAAGGTGAGGGTTTGTTCGCCGTCGCGGGTCTTCACGCGGACCTTGCCGCGCTCGATGCCCACAACTTTGGTATCTGCGTCAACGTAACCACCGAGCGGAACAATCCGCTGGTTGCCCTGTGAATCTTTGAAAACGGCCATCGGTCGGTCGCCGGTGATGACGCCGCTCACGGCGTAACTCGGCCCGATGTTGGCGATCGGTCCCCCGCCCGCCGGCAGGCCATTGCCTCCGGTGGGGTCATACGGCGGAATCGCGCCCCCCATCGAGGGCGGTCGGTATCCCGAGCCACCTCCCGACGATTGCGGGCGCGGCGAACTCGCCACATTCCCGCTCGGTCGAGCGGTCGGCGGCGGCGCCGTGGGCGGTACCACCTTGTTGTCGGGCAGCGGGTTCGAGATTCCGGCCGTCGAGAACGGGTCGCGCGGAGCCAGTGCCCCCCCCAGAACGGCGATCAACGCCTCCTGCTTGGCGCGCTCTTCCTCGGCCTTCTTCTCTTCCGGCGTCAGCTTCTTGCCTTCAGCCTTGTCCTCGTCGGCCGAATACGTTTCCGATGCGGTCGCCACGGGGGCACTACCCTTCGGCATGAACTGGAAAGCCCCTACCCCGAGCAGCACCACCCCGAGAACGCTGACGACAATGGTTTTCGTCTTGTCGTTTTTCATTGGGTTCCTCCGGGAGTGGAGTTCATGGCCAGCGGCTTCGAAGCGGAATCCTCTTCCTTCTTCGCGCCCTGGTCCAGGCTAAAAACGTAGGCCTTGAGCCGAATCGTCGTCTCCAGCAAGCCCTGAGACTTGGAGACTTCGTCTTTCTTCGGCGTCAGCGAGATGGTGCGGACCGCAACCACCTTCGGGAACTCCTTCAGCGAGTTCACCATCGCCAGCACGTCGTCGTAACGACCCACGCCGGTGATGTCGATCTCGACTTCGGTGTACGCCTTCTTCTTCTTGCTTTCGGCGGCAGCGTCCTTCTTGTTCTTCGCCGGCACCGGCACCGGGCGCACGCCCGTCACCGAGATCCGGTTCAGTTTGCCCAGGGCTTCCAGCTCGCTCAGCATGGTCGGCACGTAAGCTTCGGGCGGCACGCTCTTCTCCAGGTGGTTCAAGCGCACTTGGTACTCCTCCACCTCAGATTCGGTCTTCCGCAGCTCGTCTTCCACTTCCTTTTCCGTCGGCACTTCGGCCTGCAGGGTATGGAAGCGGGCCTCGGCCCCTTGCATCACATTGTATTGCCAGTAGGCGAACAAGCCACCCACCAATACGACCCCAATGGCCAGGAGGGCCATCGGCTGAATTGCGCCACGTTTCATGCTTTCTCCTTGGCCTCGGTGGCCTTCTTCGGAGGTTCGGTGCCGGTCAACTGACCGTTCACTTCAAATTCAATGGCCGTGCCGCCTTCCACCACGCGCTCTTGCGTGAACTTCAGTTGCACGTTCTCCACGTCCTCGCTGGCGTCAATCCGCAGGATCATCGCGCCCACCGCGTCTTGCGACACGCTACGTCCGTTGAAGAGCACCTGGATGCCCTTGGTCGGGTCAGACTGGCTGCACTTGAGGTTGGTCAAGGCCACCCCCGTCGGCGTATTCGTGGTGAGGTGCGCCATCAGGCGACTCCATCGCTCCGTATCCTTCTGCGCGGCTTCCAGCGTGGTCAAACGGGGTTGCAATTCGGCAATCGCCTCCTTGTTCCGTTCCACCGCCGCCATCGCGTCCTTCAACTTTTCGCGTCGGGCTTCAAGCTGAGCGGACTGAATGGTGAAGCGCGCCGACTCGAACATGAAGTAGCCGCTTACGAGCGCCATCATGCCGGCGAGGCCCAGCGTGGTCATCACCATCATGCGCGACCGTTGTTCGCGCTGACGTTTCAGAACTCGCTGTTCGTAAATGAGGTTAATCGTAGGCATGGTGTCTTCCCCTTAAGCCGCCCGCACGTGGGGACGCATCGCCAGGCCGCCGACCACCGCGAGCTCAATGCCCGTGGATTGGTTGTCGGCCGGGGCATGCACCACCTCGGCGTCGTAAATCCCGTGTCGGTCCACCGTCAGGCCCAACTTGTGCGCCATGTATTCGGCCAGACCCGGCAGGTTCGCCCCGCCGCCCGCCAGCAACACGCGGGTGACCGGAGTCGGCGTGCCGTGTTCGGTTTGCTGAGATTGGTAGTAGTTGAGAGATCGTCGAATCTCTCGGATCAAGTCGTCCAGGTGCGGCTGGAGCACGCGCAGCGGCGGGCTCTCTTGCGCCTTCTGCTCGGCGATCAGCGCCCGCAGGTCGAGTTGCGACTTGCCGAGTTCGGCTTCCGCATCCTCAAGCTTAAAGTGCGACTTCAGCGCGTCCGTCAGCAGTTGCCCACCTTGGTTGATGGAGCGCGTCATGCCAAAGATGCCGCAGCTCACCACCGAGACGTTGGTGGTTTGCGCACCCACGTCCACCAAGGCAATCGTTTCCTCGTTGTACGGCCCAACGTTCGTTTCCACCAGCGAGCGGTACATCGCAAAGGCTTCGACGTCCACGATATCCACCTCCAGACCCGCGATTTGGCAGGCTTTCAGGCGGCTTTCCACGATATCACGCGGGGCGGCCACAATCAGCACGTCCATCTGGCCATCCGCGGTCTCGCCCATGATCTCAAACTCGATGAACGAGTCTTCGATGCTGGACGGGACGTAGCGACTGGCTTCGAACTTGATGCTCTTGCGTAGCGTGGATTCGGGCATCTTGGGGATGCGCACGGTGCGCACGATGACCGAAGCGCCGGCAACCCCGACGACCGCATTGGTCGCCGAGATCCGTTGCTCGCGCATCATCTGTCGCACGGCCAAACCGACCGCTTCCGGGTCGATGACCGAGCCATCCTTAATCGAATCCGTCGGGGTGCGGATGAACGCTGTGCGCGTCACCCGGTAGCCATTCCCGGCGCGTTCCATCTGCATGGCCTTGATGCCTTTGGCACCCAGGTCCAAGCCAATGTACGATTTCTTTCCGAACGTCTTAAGCGACATGTTTATCCTCGAGTTGGGCCGAGCGCAGCGCCAGCCAATCGTCCAGGTTCGGCTTGGGGAATCTCCACTTGCCGTCGATCTGAACGCCCGGAATCTCACCTTCCTCGGCCAGCTTTTGCAGCGTGGGCGCGGAGATGCGGAGATAACTGGCCGCTTCGCGGAGAGTCATGACCGAGTGCTGGCCGGCCAGGATGGATTTCATCAAGTTGGCCATTTGCTCGGGGTTGAGAAACAGTTCGAGCCGAACTACGTTGCCCGTAGCTACCGATGCGTGGAACTCTTCCGGCACGGCGGCAGGTTCCGGCACGGTCAACGAGACCGGCTGATCGTCTTGGACTTCCTTCGGAAGCGGGGCCGGGGGAGTCGGGGCCTTCACGGCCGGCTGAGGCTTACTCGCGGCCGCCGTCGGCTGGCCATGAGTGGCCGCGCGGATGGCATCGGCAAGATTCATGCCGCCTCACCTAAGTAGTCCTCAACGATTTCGTTGAGCAGGAAGCCGTCAATCATCTTCACCTTGCGGGCGGCACCCATCAGCAGGGCGTTGTCGGCCACTTGGCAGATGACACGCGGGGCGCCCTTGGCGACCTTGTGAATTTCGAACACGGCGTCCGGGGTGAACGGGCTCTTTTCGCCCGTATAGCCGGCCACGCGCAGACGGTGGAGAATCATTTCACCGGTGTCGGTCACATCGAGAGGCTTCAAGACGTGACGGACGGCCAGGCGTTGCTCCAGTGCCGGCACCTTGTGCAGCTTTTCGCGCAGTTCGGATTGGCCCAGAAGAATCAGGCTGATGAGGAACTGGTCGTTCATCTGGCAGTTCAGCAGCAGGCGGAGTTCTTCCAGCGTGGCGGCACTGCGGACCAGGTGGGCTTCGTCCACCATGACCACGACGCGGCGACCGCGATCGTAGTGTTCCAGCAGGGCCAGGTGCAGGCGTTGCACCAAAACTTGTCGGTTGCGCGAGGGGATGCTGATATCCAGTTGCGACAGGATCTCCTGCATCATCTGGGTCGGCGTCAACAGCGGGTTGACGATGAGCACCATGTGGTAGAGCACCGGATCGAGCGTCTCGATCAGCTTGCGGCTAATCGTGGTCTTGCCTAATCCGATCTCGCCCGCTAGCATCGCCGCCCCCTTGTTTCGAGTAATCGCGTAGTGCAGCATCATGAGTGCGTCCTCATGGGCGCGGCTCATATAAAGGTATCTCGGGTCGGGCGTGAGCGCGAACGGCGACTCAACTAATCCCCAATACTGCTCGTACATGCATCGGCTCCGGGAGTGATCCCGGTATTCCTATCGGGGAAACGGCGGCAAAACCTTAGAGTGATTCGTCATAGACTTGCCTTTCGTCCCCTCCCAGTCTCCGGTTCGGAGACCAGAGGCACCAGGGTTTCCAAGGCTCCCCTTTCCGAGTGGGCCGGTCGGATCGACCCGGTAGGGCCGCCGGGTCCTTTTCAGAACCCGCAAGATTTCCGTGAAGAATCGGCTGGTACCGTGAGGAGATCATGTTGCCTGGAGGTCGTCTGTTGCGTCACGCCGGCTTCCGGAATCTCTTCTGGGGGCAGGTGGTCAGCCAGTTGGGCGACGCCTTCTACTTCCTGGTCTTCATGTTCGTCATCGACCGAGAAACCAAGTCCCCGCTCTTTGTCGGCATCGTGATGGCGGCCCAGGCGCTGCCCTATCTGCTCCTGGCCCCGGCGGCCGGGGTGGCGGCGGATCGGTTCGATCGTCGCCGCATCCTGTTTGGTTTGGATATGGCGGCAGCGGCCCTCATGGGCGGACTGGCCGTGGCCATGGCCCTTGGCTTTGCGCCGGCACCTCTCTTCTTGGCGTGCTTTGCGTTTGTGCTGGCCTGCCTGAATGTCTTCTTTGCACCGGCCCGCTCGGCGGCGATTCCACGCCTAGTGCCCGCAGAGGAGTTCCAAGAAGCGCAGGGCCTGCTGCTGGCCACCCAGCAACTCACCATGCTCATCGGGGTGGGGCTGAGCGCAGGGGTGCTGGGCGTGGTGGAGCGCGTGAGCGGATCGAACTTCTTGCTCTACGCGGTAGTCATCAACGCCTTGTCGTTTGGCGTGTCGTCCATGTTCCTGTCGCGGCTGCCGTCCATCGTGCCGGAACGAGAATCGCACGAGGAGAAGCCTAAGTTCATCGAAGGGTGGCAGGCCATCCAGGCCGACCCGTTCATGCGGATCGGCTTGCCCATGCTCACCCTCATGAATCTGGTGTTCGCCGGGTTCTATCCGGTGTATCTGGAAACCAATCGCTCGTGGTTCGGGGGCCAGTTCTACACCGTCGCCATCATCGAATTCGCGTTCTTCGGGATGAGCATGCTGTGCAGCCTGTGGGTGGCCAAGCGGGCCGTGCAACGGGTGGGTTTGGCCTTTGTGGTGGGGCTGGCGGGCACCGGCCTGAGCGTGGCGGCCATGGCCGGCGGGCAGGTCTACCTCGTTTACGTGTTGCTGAACGTGGTGTGCGGCTTGTTCTTGCCTTGGGTCACCATCCCCATCAATACGTATATCGGCTTGGCCTTCCCCGATGCCGTGCGCGGCCGCGTGGCGGCGGTACTAGGTGCGACCCAGGTGGGGATTCAGCCGCTGGGGATGCTGGGGGTCAGCGCGGTGCTGGCCGCCGTGGGTTTGCAGAACGTGTACTTGGTCATCGGCCTGGTGTGCGCGATTCCGGCCTTGTTGATGCTCCTTTCCGGTCCGTTCCGGGCCAGCCGCATGCCCACCCCCGCGCAGGATGCGCTCAACGCACCCGAACCTGAAGCCCCAGCCTAAGCCGCGTAGAGCGGAATCTGCCGCGCCACCACTTGCAGGGCCCACACGAACTCGGGGAAGCCTTCACTCAGCTTGAGAAACGTGGGGGCCTCGGCATCGTGAGGCGGGTAATCGAACGAACCGACCACTGCGTAGCTGGCCGCGCCCTGGGATTGGTAGCTCAGCCGGAACGCCACATCCTCCACTTGCAACCGTTCCAGGTGCGGCGGATAAACCCCGCTCCAGAACAGGATGTAGTCCGCCAAGTGCTTGTGCACCGTGCGCTCTTGTTCAAACGATTGCGCGTTCAGGCGCACATCCCCGGCGGCAATCATCTCAATCACGCTTCGCAGGGGCTTGCCTTCTGCGTCGTGCAGGCCAAACATGCGGTCGGTTTGGGCAAATGCCGCCAGCAACCCGCCCAAATACGCGGTCACGTCGTCCATGCCGTGCGAAGCCACGTGCTGGGCAATCACCTCGCCCACCGCATCGGCAAAGAACTGCTGCAGGTCGTTGTGGTCCGGTCGTAAGATGTCACTCATGGGTTCACCCTGAGATTCCGCTCTTGAATCTATTGGACGACCGAGGGCTTACCTGGAGTTCCGGGCAACTCTTCCTACAAAAACCTGGAAACCGTGCGGTGAACGGAAAGCGTCTAAACTAAAGGAGGCGAAACCATGATAAGCGATCCTTACGCCGCGCAATCTCGACGACAGCGCACGGGCCTGATTGTAGGTGCGGTGCTGGCCGTTTTGGTGCTGGTGCTCGGGTCGCGGCAATTGGGGCTCAGCCAGGGCACGCAGGCGCCGGACTTCGGGGGCGGTTTGCAGGCCCGCTCGGCCGCGCCGCCGCCCATCACCGCCGAATCCTCCGCCCCTCCTCCGCCCTTGCTGACCGAGGCCGCCGAACCCCCGCCCGAAGCCGCCCGCATGCCGGCGGATATCCGCGAGTGGCTGGAGCACCTGGAACGCATTGAGCGCCAACGCCAAGCGTTGGCCACCCAGCAGGTCAGCTCGGCCATGGTGAGTCTCACCATGCTGCAAGGGGCGGGTGCCACCCAACAGATTCTGGACGGGCTGCTGGACACCGGAGAAGAAGAACCGACGACGAACGAGCCTGCCAACCCCGCCGCCGAACTGCAAAAGGACAACCAGGATTACCAAGCGCAGTGGGCGCAGCTGATGGCGGACTTCCGCGCCCTGCCCCCACCGCCCGCCTGCGTGCCGCTCCGTAACAGCTTCGACCAGACGCTGGGGCAGACGGAAATGATGATTGACGAGATCGTGGGGGCGATGGACAAAGCCGGCAGCGACCCGCAAGCCGCCCTGCGCGACCTCTTTGGCATGCGGGGCACCAGCGGAGGCCGGATTGATGCCGCCGCCGCCCAGAGCAACCGCAACCTGGATGAAGTGTGCCGCCCGTACGGCGTGCGGCCGTGGTTCCAGATTCAAACCGACAGCCAGGCCGGCATTCTGGGCAAGATGGGTGGCCTGCCGGATATTGGTGGTTTAGGCGGCGGGTTGGGCGGCGGGCTGTAATCGCCCGGCGCGCATCGAGCATCGATCACGGGAGCGATTCGACGGGCTTCCGGGCATAATAGGGGTCACGATGGAACGCAGAGAGTTCTTGAAGGGAGCCGCCGTGGCCGCCGGAGCCGGAATCTTGGGGGCAAGCGCCCTGGCCCAAACCAAGGGCAATGACGCCAACCGCAAGCGCGAAGAGCTTTTGCGTGTTCCCGCCCGCAAAGGCAAGTACATGGGTGGTTTTGCCGCCCCGGCCATGGACCGAATCCGCGTCGGCTTCATTGGCGTGGGCGCTCGCGGCCCCGGGCACCTGGCGCACGCGCTGGTGATTGAAGGCTGCGAAGTGGTCGCCATCTGCGACACCCACAAGCCCTCGCTGGATCGCGCCGTCAAGATGGTGACCGACGCCGGTCGCCCGGCCCCCAAGACGTTCGGGGAGCGCGGACCGGAAGATTTCCGCCGCATGCTGGAAATGAAGGACCTGGATGTGGTCTACATTTGCACCCCCTGGGAATGGCACGCCCCCATGGCCATCGCCGCCATGCGCGCCGGCAAGCACGCCTTGGTGGAAGTGCCGATGGCGTACACCGTCGAGGACATGTGGGACATCGTCAACACGTCCGAAGAAACCCAGCGCCACTGCATGATGCTGGAGAACGTCAACTACGGACGCGAAGAACTGATGGTGTTGAACCTGGTGCGCCAAGGCCGCCTGGGCGAACTGCTGCACGGGGAAGCCGCCTACATTCACGACCTGCGCGGCCAAATGCACGAGATTGACCACGGCACGGGAAGCTGGCGCACGTTCCACTATGCGCAGCGCAACGGCAACCTGTATCCCACCCACGGCCTCGGCCCGGTGGCGCAATACATGAACATAGACCGGGGCGACCGCATGGATTACCTCACGTCGGTGAGTTCGCCCAGCATGGCCCGCGCCATTTATGCCCGCACGGCATTCCCCGAGGGTCACCCGCGCCGGGACATCAAGTTCCAGTGCGGCGACATCAACACCACCATCGTCAAGACGGTCCTTGGCCGTACGATGATGATCCAGTGGGACGAGCAACTGCCGCGACCCTACACCCGTCACAACCTCATCCAGGGCACCAACGGTGTGTGGACCGGGTTCCCGGGCCGCGTGGTCATTGAGAACGAAACCCCGGACACCCACAGCTGGGTGCAAGGAAGTGCCCTTCAAGATCATTACAAGAAGTACGACCACCCGCTGTGGGTGCGTCTGGAAGCCGACGCCCAGAAGAACGGTGGCCACGGCGGGATGGACTTCATCATGAACTGGCGCGTGATGTACTGCCTGCGCAACGGCTTGCCGCTGGACCAGAACGTCTACGAAGGCGCGTCGTGGTCGGTGATCGCCCCGCTCAGCGAGTGGTCGGTGGCCAATCGCAGCCAGAGCATTGACGTGCCGGATTTCACGCGTGGCGATTGGGCGCGCACCGAGCCGCTCGCCATCGTGGACTAAGCGCCGGACTCAGAAACCAAAAAGCCTCTCTCGGGGAAACCGGGAGAGGCTTTTCTTTTGAAAGTTGGCTGAGTTTAGAAGGAGCGGAGCTTAGCGGCCAGAGCCTCGACGTCCTGGGCGCTGAACTCCTTGGTGGCGACATAGGGGGCCAGGTCTTCTTCAATCCCGAGGTAACTCGGTCCGGACCACACGCCCAACGGGGCGGCACTGCTATCCAGCTTGACCAAGGTGATGCGGAATCCGTCGCGCTTGGGATTGCTCTCCAGCCATCGCATGCCGTTCTCCATCAGGTCTGGGATCGAGGTGTAGACCCCGGTCACGTCAGAAACGCCCTCAGCGTTCAGTTGTTCGGTTACCCAGTAGATTCGGCGGAACACCATTGGTCGGCCCTGCTAGAAGCTTCGGTAGTTTTCCATACATGCGCGAGAGGGGTACGGACTATCTCCAACGGGCCTAAGCCCTTGGGTTCCGAACCCCACTCCAAGGTCTATGGTGGGCCTCACTGACAAGCAACATGGATCGCGCCGGAACCAACCTTGGGGCTTGAGGTGTGAATGACGATATCCACGTCCAGCCCCATATTGAGCAAGCGTGCCAAAAGCCACTCGGTCGAGAACTCACTTAACCGGCCGCGAATGATCTTGGAGACCTTGGGCTGGTCAATTCCCATGAGTTCAGCGGCTTGGGCCTGAGTCAATCCTTTGGCCTCGATGATATCGTGAATGGTCACTGCCAACTGTGCCTTCGCCAGCAGCTCCTCCGGATTGTCAAGACCGAGGTCGGCAAAGACATTGCCCGAACCATAGTAAACGCCCTGATCATCGCTCTCGTCCGCAGGTTTCGCAAGCTTCGTTGAGTTGCGCCCGACTTTGGCTCGGCCCTTGGGCTCGCCAGGAGTTGTCGTAGGTCGATTCTCTTGGCCGTTTGCCACGTATTCGAGGGTTGCCCCATCAGAAACAAAGCTGGTCGGACTCCTCTTTGGCTCGTTCACTTTCCTTGTTGATTTTTCCATTCTTGATACTCCTTCTCCGCCGCTTTCAGCCTTGACTCCACTTTATCGAGGTCCTGCTTCGGGGTTGCCACCCCCGACTTCGACTTCTTTTGGAAGCAGTGAAGGACGTAGATGATCTCTGCAAATCGAACGGTGTAGACGGCTCGATAGGTGTTTCCATCATAGTCCTCGACTACCTCCAGCACTCCTGCGCCCTTATAGCCCTTCAGGGGTTTGGCAGAGTCATGCTTCTTTCCTCTTTGAGCCTCATAGAGTGCGAAACCGACGCCGATCTGAACAACCTTTGGGAAGGATCGCAAGTCCTTTCGACTAGATGCTATCCAGTTGACCGGCTTCAAATCGTCGGACATTATGCTAGTAATAGCATACCATATGACGTATGAAAAATCCAATCTGTTCGCCTCAAGATGAGGAGAACAGATCGAAACTCGGGAATTTGGTGGCGATGCTTACGCTTCCCAGAGGAACGGTTCGGCGTCCGTGAGGATGCGACCGTGCTGCTTGATGGCGCGGAGCATGTATTCCGGCAACGTGAACATCGCGTTGTGGAAGCGCGGCGTGTAGTACCGGTTGGTGGTCACGCCTCGCTCGGCCAGGCGCTGAGCGATCAGTTCCGGCGTCAGTTCCAGCGGGTCATGCTTCTTGCTGGCCAGGATGAAGCCCCACGGCATCTGGAACGTGGTGACCAGGCCGTAGTAACCGCGCACGTACGGGAACTGCTCCTTCAGGCTGTCCAGCGTCTCGTGCACCGCCGCAAAGCAGTACGGGTACGTCTCGTTGCAGGCCCCGCTTTGCAGCACAAACACGCCGTCGTCGCTGAGGGCTTCGGCCACGTGCTGGAAGTACTCCTTGGTGTAGAGATAGAGCGCCGGGCCCCCTTCAATCGGGCCGGGCAGGTCGCTCAGGATGACGTCGTAGTTGGCACCCTTGTGGTCTTCCACCCACTTGCGGGCGTCCTTGTGCACCAGGTTGGCGCGCGGGTCATCAAAGCAGTCGTGGTGCCACTCCTTCATGTGCACCTTCACCATGTCCACCAGCTCTTCGTCCAGGTCCACCATGTCGCAGTGCTCCACGGTGTTGTGCTGCAGGGCTTGCCACAGGGTCGCGCCCTCGCCGCCGCCGCACACCAGCACCTTCTTCGGGTTCGGGTGGGTGGTCATGGCCGGCTGGACCATGCTCTCGTGATAAACGTACTCGTCCAGAAGGCTGCTTTGGATCTTATAGTCCAGGAACAGCGTCTTGCCGAAGGTCGGCATTTCGACGATCTGGTACTGCTGAAACTGGGTGTGGCCTTCCACAAGGAATCGGTCAACGGAGAAGTGCCAGGTCACCGCATCGGTGTGGGTTTCGGCGATGAACATCCCCGTGCTTTGGGAGAACAAGCGATCACTCATGGAGCGTGGTCATTATCCCCCGCGAGGTGGGCACCCCTAAGGGTCCCTATGCCCTCTTTCCCCCTGGATCCGCGCCAGGAGCCCGGCATATTTGCGAGGTTGGTTCGGAGAAGGCCCCCGTTCGCGCCGAGAAGGGGCTAAAGTGAAAGGATGCAAGTGAAGACCCTACTGATGCTCGCGGCCCTGAGCCTGGCGGCCGCCAGTCAAGCTCAGTACCTGCTGATACCGAACAGCGGGCGCGACCAGGTGTGGCAAGTCAGCGCGTTTGATGGCAGCATCATCAGCCAAAACTTCATCCAAGACACTTCTCTTGATCTGCCGCTGCATGCGATCTCGAGTGGACGCGGCACGATTTTCGTTAGCGACCAGAACCTGGACGCCGTGCGGGAATACGATATGAACGGCACATTACTCGGGGTCGTCGCCGGTCCGGCGCAAGGGCTGGACAACATTCGAGGCATTGCCGTTCGCAATGGCGAACTCTACGTCACCGTGTCAGCGGGCTCCTTCGCGAACACCATTCAGAAGTTCAACCTCACGACGAATCAACAAAGCACCTGGGCCACCCTACCGTCCGGTTCGGCCAGTCCCTGGTTCATCTACTTCCGTGATAACGATGTGCTGGTCAGCGAAAGCAGCGGCGACGACATCGTTCGCTACGACCTGAATGGGACCTTCCTCAACCGTTTCTACAACTCTCCGGGTTCAAATGACCTCAACTTCCCGCAGCAGATCACGGAATCGGCGGTGGGTGATGTTTATGTGGCAGGCTTTAGCCTCCCGACCGCGCTCTACAAGTTCGATGCGAACGGCACCAAGACGGGGACGTTCCCGGTCAACACGGGCCTGCGCGGGATTTATGAACTCGGCAACGGAAAGTTCCTTTGGACAGCCGGCACCCGCTTCGGCACGTTCGATCCGGCGACGAATCAGTTCACCGACATCGTGAACGACCTTCCCTCGGGCAGCTTCCGCTACATCAGCTACGTCCCGGCGGTGCCGGAACCGGCCACGATGACGGTGATGGGTCTTGGCTTGCTGGCCATGCTCCGCCGCCGAAATCGTCAGCGCGGGTAAGGACTTCATCAGCAGAGGCAAGCCGTTGCCTCCTCATTCGGGCCACAATCGAAATATGATCGTGGCCTTTTTGGTTGCCGCACCCGCCCTCAATCCGCTCGCCGTTGCGCAGGATTGCCCCACCCACGGCTTGCTGGCCTCGCTTGCCCCTATGCCCAAGCATGGCGCTCCCCAAGACGCCCCCGCAAGCCAAAAGCACCCCAATCATCCGCAAGAATTCCACCTGACCAACGTGACCCAGCTCACCTTTGGCGGCCAAAACGCCGAAGCCTACTGGAGCGTCGACGGCACCCAAATCACTTACCAAACCCGCCAGCCGGAGTATCCCGACGAGCAAATCATCACGATGAACGCCGACGGCTCCAAGAAGACGCTGGTAAGCACCGGCGAGGGCCGTTGCACCTGCAGCTACTTCTCCCCGGACGCCAAGCACGTCTACTTCAGCTCCACACATGAAGTGAACAAGGGTGCGCAAGCTCCGCTGGACATGAGCCTGGGCTACCTGTGGAAGGTGAACCCGCAGTTCTCGCTGTATCGCCGCAATCTGGCGACCAACGCCATCGAGCCGATCCTGCGGCGCAACGCCTATATCGCCGAGACCACTATCGCCGCTGATGGCAGCTACATGACGTGGACCAGCACCATGGACGGCGACCTGGAAATCTACCGATCCAACCTGGACGGCACGGACATCAAGCGCCTGACGAACAACGTGGGCTACGATGGCGGCCCGTTCATCAGTTGGGATGGCAAGCAGATCGTGTACCGACGCGATGACCTGCGCACCGACACCGAAATCAACGACTACAAGCGCTTGTTGGCCGAAAACCTGGTGCGGCCTGGCCGCCTCGATATCTGGGTGATGGACGCCGACGGCGGCAACAATCGGCGCGTGACCCGGTTGGGCGGGGCCTCGTTTGCGCCGTTCCTGCACCCGGATGGCCGCCAGATCATTTTCAGCAGCAACTTCCATGACCCCAAGGGGCGCGAGTTCGACCTATTCGTAGTGAACACGGACGGTACGGGCCTGCGCCAGATCACCTTCACGCCGGAATTCGATGGGTTCCCGATGTTCAACCGGGAAGGCACGAAGCTCATCTTTGGCAGTAACCGTTTTGGCAAAGAGCAAGGCGAGACAAATGTCTTTGTGGCCGACTGGGTGGAGCCCGACGTCACTCGCGTGAAGGCGGAGGCCACCGATGACGTGTGGCTCTACCCCTTTGCCACCAACCAGGACAGTGACTCGTTCTTGCGCGTGTGGGGCACGGGGGCTGACCTCGCTACCTTCACCGAGGACGGCGAAGATAGCGTGAGTCTAGTGCGCTTCCCGGCGCAAGAGATCCCGGCGGGGGACATTGTTTCGGCGCGGGTGGTGCTTACCCACGTGAACCCGGAAGGCGGCCAGCGTGCCAACGTTCGCAAGTATCCGATCGAGATTCGTTCCGTGAAGAGCGGCTTTAGCGAAAAGTCGTGGGCGCACGCCCTGGGGGCTACGCATTGGCCCGGCCCGGGAGTGCTGGGTTCGGCTCAGTTCGGCGAAACCCGCGAGGATGGCTCGTTCGAAACGGTCTTTGAAATCGCCCAGGTAGACAAGCTGCGCGAACTCCTAAGTGATCCGCTCGGCCCAGCCTTTGCCTTCACCAGCACGGCCCCGGCTTCCGAAGTCGGCCGCACGGGGGTTTACAAGTTCTTCTCACGCAACGCGCCGGATGCCGCCGTGCGCCCGCGACTCGAAATCACCGTCCGCTAAGTACAAGCACTAGCGCGGTGCGGTTTTGGTTTGCGCCTGGGCGAGGGCTTCGGCAATTGCCTCGGCGTACCGGGCGCTGGCACCCAGGTTCTGCTGCACAAGGGCGCGGGCCTGGGTGCTCATCGTTTGGCGTCGGGCCGGGTCGGCCAGTAGGTCAGCCAAGGTTTGAGCTAGCTCGGCGGGCGTGACGGCGACCACCGAGGCCTCCTCACGCTTGGCCATCTCGGCCACGTCACGGAAGTTCTGCATATGCGGGCCATGCAGCACGGGCGCCCCTTTCGCGAGGGCCTGAATGAGGTTCTGCCCGCCGAGGTTGGCAAAGCCGCCCCCAATCACCGCCACGTCGGCCACGGCATAGACATCGCCGAGTTCGCCGTAGGTATCGAGCAGGGTGATTCGCTCGTAAGTGCCCTGGCTGCGCCGCCCCACGGCCACGCCTTGCCCTTGCAGCCGCTCGGCGATGGCATCGGCTCGTTCTAGGTGGCGGGGTGCCCACACAACCTGCACATCCGCCAGTCTCGGGTCCGCCAATGCCTCGGCGACGAAGGCCTCTTCCTCCTCCCCGCGCGTCGAGCCGATGACAACCACCGGACGCTCGGGGTTCAGCCTCAATTCTTCACGCCACTTCTCGGGGTTGCTCTCGCCGGCCGCCGCTTCGTCGAACTTACAATTGCCCAGCACTTGGGCGTCCTTGGCTCCCAGGCGGGTAATGCGCTCCGCGTCCGTCGCGGTTTGCATCAGCGGCCGATCGAGATACTTGAGGAGCGCCGCGTAGAACGGCCGAATCCGCATGGACCGCGGAAAGCTGCGGTCGCTGATCCGACCGTTGACCAGCAAAGTCGGCACGCGCCACTGCCGCGCCACCCACAGCCAGTTCATCCATAGCTCGGTTTCCATGATCGCGAGCACCTGCGGGCGCACCCGGGCCATCGCGTTCAGCACAAACCGGGGTACGTCAATCGGCGCGTAGATGACGTAATCAAACAGTTCCTTAGGGCCATCTTTGGCGGCCTGGTAGCCGCTGCTGGTGGTCACGCTCAGCACGATTTCAGCCTCCGGCGAGCGCTCGCGAATGGCCCGCAGAATGGGCCGCGCGGCCATCACCTCCCCCACGCTCACGGCGTGCAGCCACACCCGGGGTCGCTCTTTGGTGGGCCGGGGCACGCTGTATTGCCCCACGCGCTCGTTCCAGTTCGGTGCGGGCGACCGCTGTTTGGTCCGCCACCACATCCACGCCGACCAAAACGGTGCGGTCAGAATCAGCAAGAGATTGTAAAGGAGAACCATGGACTACGGCCCGCTGAGTGAATGCGGCACGCCGCCCACGATACGGCGGAATGCTTCGAGGTAGAGGTCGCGAGTGCGCGCTACCACGTCGGCGGGAAGTTCCGGCCCCGGCGGGGTCTTGTCCCAATCCGACCGCTCCAGAAAGTTGCGCACGTACTGCTTGTCGAACCCCGGCAGGGCCACCCCCGGCTGATAGTGGCGCTCGTCCCAATACCGGCTGCTGTCGGGCGAAAGCGCCTCATCAATCCAGATGAGCCCCTCGTCGGTGTGGCCAAATTCGAACTTGGTGTCCGCCAAAATGAGCCCGGCCTTGCGGGCGTGCGCGGCCGCTTCGGTATAGAGGCTCAGGGTCCAGGCTTCCGCTTGGGCCACCGTCTCTTCGCCTTCGATGGCCACGGCTTCGGCGCGGGAAATGTTTTGGTCATGCCCAGTTTGGGCCTTGGTGGAAGGGGTGAAGATCGGTCGCGGAAGGGCGTCTCCATCCTTGAGCGCGGGCACCAAATCGTATTGATGGACATTCGCGCCCTGGGTGCGATATTCCTTAAAGAGCGACCCCGTGATGTAGCCTCGGGCCACACACTCAATGCCCAGCGGCCGCGCCTTGCGGGCCAGCACGCACCGCCCGTAAAGTTGGGGTTCATCAAAGCCGATCCGGTCGGCAATCACGCGATCGTCCCCGCTAATCACGTGGTGCGGCACACTTTGCCCCAGCCGCTCGAACCAGTACAGGCTCATTTGGTTGAGGATGCGGCCCTTGTCCGGGATGCCGTTGGCCATCACCACATCGAAGGCGCTGATCCGGTCGGTAGCAACGATGAGCAGGCAGTCACCGAGGTCAAAAACGTCGCGTACTTTGCCCTTGTACGGGGCCGGGAGCCCGGGCAATTCCGTGGATAGCAAAGCACTCATACGGCCATTATGCCGCGCCTCCCTTCAGCGCGCGTCGGCGAAGGGATAGGCGGCCCGGGTCCGTTCCAGGTGCTCTTCGTACCGCTTGATATCGCGGCCAATTTCGTCGGGGTTGCGGCCCGCGTAGCTTAGGGCGGCGCGGACATCCAGCTCGGACAGCATGGGCATGCACTCCAGCACTTGATCCACCGCACCGAGGCGGCGATACTCACGAACGACTTCCCAGATGGCCACCGGACTCGAAACCAACCGGGCCACCCCGCCCACATCCTTCTTGACGCGGGCCATGTCGTCGCTGAGTTCTTCTTGCTCGCTGAGCGCAGTCACCCGCTTCGCCAATACGTCGGGGGAGAGGTTGAGGTACGCGGCCGCTTCGTTCAGCTCCACCATGTCCTCTTGCACCGCCATTGCAGTCAGCTCAATCTGGAGGTCCGTATCGTGGGCGAAGATGGCAGCCAAGGCCGAGGCAATGCGGCCAGGACGCTCGAGCGCCATGCGCTCCACTTGCGGCAGGATCCAGGGCTTAACTTCGGACATGGCGTTACCTCGTAATCGGCAGTGAAGAACGCCCTTGTTCGTCCACCCTAGTTCAAGACGGAGATAGATGCTTACTCGTCGCAGGCAGGGGGACCTTTCCGGACGGCATCAAAAAACGTCGTGACCGCTTCCTTATACCTTTGCGGGTGGTCCAGGCGGGCCCGCCCGTGGCTGGAATCCGGAAACCACACGACCGAAGCCTGCGGCCCGGCAATCTCGGCCAACCTCTCCAGGGTGGCGCGCGGCACGAGCGGGTCGGCCTCCCCGTGCAAGAACAGGATGGGCTTGCCGGCCAGCTTCGCCAGCGGCCCGTCGGTGCGGATATCCGAGGGGCGAATGCCCGTCATCCGCTGGGCGAAGAACTGGCTGGGCTTCAGGTACTTGGCGTACTTGTTCCGCCCGATGAACTCCCACCACCCTCTGGCGGCTTCGTCTAGGCTCCCGTAGACCCCATCGAGAATCAGGGCATCCACGGCTTCGGGTTGCTCGCTGAGAGCAAAGAGCCCTGCGGCCGCCCCCATGCTGCTGCCCATGTAGACCAGCTTGGCCCCCGGGGATCGCTGGCGGGCATAGGCCACCGCCGCCCGGACATCGTTGGCTTCCGTCGGCCCAATGGTGGACATCCGCCCGCTACTGCCTCCGTGCGCCCGAAAGTCAAAGAACAACGCACTGGGGCGGGGGTGCAAGTGGGCCAACTGAGGCACAAACTCGCTGCGGTTCATGATGTAGCCGTGGGCGAAAACCATGACCACCTCGGGGTCGCCGTCGCACCACCACGCCCGGAGTCGCTGGCCATCATTGGTTTCGATCAGCACGGCTTCTTGGGGGATGCCCAACTCGCCCGGCGCTATCCAGTGCGGCACGCGCATGGGAAACACGCTAAACCTTGCCGCCAGGTAAAGCGCCAAGAAGTACAGCCCCGCGACGCCCCCGGCGAGGATCGCAAGGCTGATAAAAACGGGCTGGAACCAACTAGGCATAAGACAGAACTGGATAGAATGAGAGCAACGCTGATGTTTGCTCTGAATTTCTACTCCGAGTTATACGACGATCTCTTGCTGAGCAACCGCAAAACGGCTACGATCCGACTCGGGGACAAGGCGGACAAGTATCAAACGGGCATGATTGTGTGGGTCACAGTGGGCCCGCGCTTTGGCCGACGCCAGAAGCTGTTCGCCGCCATTTTGGACCGAGTGGAGGTGAAACCGATCTCCGAACTCAGCCCCCGCGATATCGAGCGGGAGAACCCGGAACTGCGCAGCGAGGACGAAGTGATCGCATTGCTCACGCGAATCTACGGGGAATTCGTCACCCCGGCCCATCTTTGTACGGTGATTTACTTCAGCCGTGTTGACGAATAGGTTTGTGCCCTCGTAGGTTCTCTCTAGGCAAGCTTTGCCGAGTTGACCGCAACGATGACCACCTGGATCGCGAACGCTGAACGATGCCAGCGCATGGACCAACGGGCCTCCCAAGAATTCGGGATTCCCAGGGACCAGCTTATGGAACGTGCCGGCAAGCTCGTGTTCGAGGCTATGGTCGAACTCTTGCCGGATGGCGGCTCGCTCACCGTGCTGTGCGGCAAGGGCAATAACGGCGGCGATGGCTTTGTGGTGGCCCGACTGGCCCACGAGCGAGGCTACGGTGTTGAGTGCCTGGTCGCGACTCAGAATCCTGGCGATCTCTCCCCGCTTTGCGCCTTGCAGTTTGAGAAGGCCGTCGCGGCGGGCATTACCCCCCACTTTGCCGGCGAAACGGGCTGGACAAGGCGACTCGAGAGCATCCCTTGCCGCGACTTGGTGATTGATGCGCTCCTCGGCACCGGTGTTACCGGACCGGTGCACGGCTCGATTCTGGAGGCCATCGAGGCTGTGAATCGCAGTGGAACCCCCGTGGTTTCGGTGGACATCCCGAGCGGTGTGCACACCGACACCGGCGAGGAACTCGGGGCGAGCATCTGGGCGCTCCGCACGTTGACGATTGGCTTGCCCAAGCCTTGTCTGTTCCAGGGCATTGGCATTGAGCACTCGGGGTTTTGGACGGTGGCCGACATTGGCTACCCCGCCGAAGTGCTGCGCGAACCCACCGAAGCGTTCTTGGTGAGCGAGCAGTGGGTGGGGCAGTTTTTGCCGGAACGGTTCCGGGCTAGCCACAAAGGCAGTAACGGCCATACGCTCATCGTGGCGGGCAGCCACTGGATGCCAGGTTCGGCGGTTTTGGCGGCCAAAGCGGCCGTGCGGGCCGGGGCCGGCTTGGTGACTGTGGCAAGCGTGCCTAGCGTGTGCCAGGCAGTGATGGCGCAGGTGCCGGAGGCGATCTTGCTTCCATTGCCCGAGGTTGATGGCGTTATCGCTCCGGCGGCGGCGGAGGTGATTCGCAACTACCCGCGTCGATTCCAGTCCGCATTGTTTGGTCCGGGCATTACGCACCAAGCCCCAGTGCGCGAGTTCTTACAACGCGTGTGGGAGAACTGGGAGCACCCCGCGTGTATCGACGCCGATGCCCTCAATTTGGTGGCCGAAGGCATTCCCCTTCCGACCGGGCCGACCGTGATCACCCCGCACCCCGGCGAGATGAGCCGCCTGATGCAGGAATCGATCGCGCAGGTGCAGAACGACCGCTTTGACACGATCACCCGGGCCTCGGAGCAGTACCAAACCACAGTGCTCTTGAAGGGACCGTACAGCCTCATCCGCTCGCCGCGCGAACCGATCATCGTGAACAGCACCGGCAACCCCGGCATGGCCAGCGCGGGCATGGGCGATGTGCTGGCGGGCGTCATTGCCACCCTGCTGGCGCAGGAGCTTCCCCCGGCCCACGCGGCGGCGGTGGGTGCCTATTGGCACGGGGCGGCGGGCGACTGGGCGGCGGAGAATATCGGCCCCGTCGGCTTCTTGGCGCACGAAGTTGCGGATGCTTTGCCCCGGGCACGAGTTACAATGATGGGAACGTGCGGATTGGATTCGTTCTCCTGTTTGGGTGGCTCGGAGCTTTAACGGCTTGGGCGGCCCCGGACTCGGTCAAACTCACCTTCCCCGCTCAGGCGGAGTACCTGGTGTGGGTGCAGAGCGAGTCAGAAACCTTCCTGACTGACCGCGCCACCAATATCCAGGGCACCAGTGGCGAAGTCAAAGTGGTCGCCGCCGGAGAGAAACCGAGCGTCTACGTGCTGGACGGCAAAACGAATCTCTTGGCGGTGAAGCCGCTGGGCGAGGTGAAAGACGCCGCCTGGACTCTGAAGAAGGAAGACTTCACCCGCATTGCCCGGCTGGACCTGACCGCCGAAACCAGCAAGGGCAAGGTGGCCAGTGGCCTCTTCCGTGTGAAAACCGGTGACCAAACCCGCACTGCCCTGCTGACCCCCGAAGACAAGGGCCGCGTCACCCTGTGGAACCTGCCCCCCGGTCCGGTGGAGGTGGTATTCGAGACCAAATCGGGCGAGAAAACCCTCGCCACATCCGCCCAGCGTGTGGAGTTAAGCCGCGAAGCCGGCCGCGTGGGGGTGCTGGTGACCGCCGATGACGCCGCCCCCGTGGTGGAGCAGGAGAAGGACCCCGCCACGGGCCAAGAGCCCGGGGCCGCCGCCCCGGCGGGTGCCCGCCCAGGCGATGCCCCCGCGCCGCGTGCATCCGGTGGAGTTTCGCCCTTTGTAAGCCTGCTGACGGGCCTGATTGGCCTGGCCGCTGTGGGGGGTGTCATCTTCTGGCTGCTGAAGTACAAGGGCGACCAGGTGCAAGGCTTTTTGAAGCAGGCCGGGCTGGCCCAAGCCGCTCCGACCGCGGACGACGGGGACCCCACACCCCCATGGCCATCCCGCAGCGCCAAGGCCCGGGCGAGAAGATCGTCCTCGATCCCGTGGCAAACCCGGTGGCGACTCCCGTCGCCGCGCCCGTAGTCGTGCCCAGTAGCCCGCGTTTGGTGCTCAGTTCTGGTTCGCCGGTGGCCCTGGTCCCCGGCAGCATTGAACTCGGACGCGAAGTTACCGGGCCGTTGGCCATGCCTCAGGAGTCCAGTGTCTCGCGGCGGCACGCGCAGTTCGAATGGGATGGCGCCCACCTCACCGTCACGGACCTCGGCTCTACCAACGGCACCTACGTGCGCGGCACCAAAATCTCGGGGCCGACTCCGGTGCTGCCGGGCGACACCGTTCAGTGCGGAGCCATCGTCCTTCGCTTTGAGGGCTAAATGAACGGACTCTTTCGCGTTTTGGTGCAGGGGGCCATCGGGCGGGCGCTCGCGGGCTTCCTCGCGGGGGCCTTGGTGTGGTTGGTGGTGGAACCCATGTTCCCCAAGGCTGGCAACCTCGGCATCGCTTTCTCCGCCTCGCCGGAATGGGTGCGGGCCGAGCGCGCGCTCATCGTCGGCACCATTCTCGCTATTGGCATCGCCTGCGGGTTCATTCAAGGCCTCGCCAAGGGGAGCCGGCACCACCTTTGGGTCACCACTCTACTCGCCGCCGTGTTCACGTTCGTTGGCGGGATGATGGGCTGGCAAGTCAGCGGAGTCATTTTCCAGGCGATGATGGGCGCGCAGGTGATGGCGCAACGCGACGGCGACCCCACCACCATCGTGCGGGTGTTCACGTTCATCCCCCTCGGCATTGGCATTGGCCTCGGGCTGGGCGTTTCTCAGCTCAACGTGCGCGGCGCGATGTCGGGGGCCTTTGGGGGGCTCATCGGCGGGGCCGTGACCGGGATGATCTTCAATCCCATTTCCACCGTTTTGGGCACCGCCATGGTGGCCAACGCCAACCCCGGCGAAGTGGTCGAGATTGGGGCGCCGGGCCGCGCGGTGCTCACAGCAGGCATTGGGTTGCTGGTGGGGCTGTTTACGGCCTTAGCTGAGCAAGCCAGCCGCCGTGCGTGGGTGCGCCTGGTGGTGGGCCGCAACGAAGGCCGCGATTGGCCGATTGACAACCAGCAAACGCTGATTGGCCGCGATGAACGCGCGGGGATTCCGTTGTTCGGCGATGGGAGCGTGGCCCCGCACCACGCCACCATCGTCCGCCAGGACGGGCAGTATCTGCTGATGGATGCGGGAACCCCGGCGGGCATCGGCCATAACGGCATTCGGGTGCCGCAGGCGGTGCTTCAGCACGGCGACACCTTCCAGATTGGCGGGCATCAGTTGCAGTTCTTCCTGCGCGGGATGGGACGACCCCAACCCGTGGCGATGGTGAACCCCGGCGCGCAACCCGCCCCGATGACGCCCATCGTCCAAAACCCCTCCGTCCAAAACCCCACCGCCCAGCCCATGCCCCAACCGATGGGCGCTGCCACCGTCGCAATTCCGGCACAACCCATGACGACGTCCGCCTACCAAATCGTGGTCCTTAGTGGCCCGATGGCCGGGCACCGGCAGTTCCTCACCGACCAATTCGAAATCGGAAGAGAAGGCACCGGCCTGCGGCTCACCACCGATAGCCAGGCTTCCCGGCGGCATTGCCTCGTCAGCATGGTGGCGGGCCAGGTGACGGTCACCGACCTCAACAGCACCAACGGCACCTACATCAACGGCCAGCGCGTGACGTCCTCGCCCTTGCGGCCGGGGGATGTGCTCCGCATCGGCGGTACCGAAATGCGCCTCGAGAATCCTGTAGCTTAAAAGTGCCTAGACCTTGCCCTGGTCGAGGTTGACCACGGTGCCCATCAGGGTCTTCTCGGCCCCGCCGAGGTCGCCCTTTTGGATCGCCTGCATGGCCAGGGTGACTTCCTGCGCCTCTTGCCCGCGCCCCTGCGAGGTCAGGATCATCTGCGTCTTTTGCAGTTCGGCCATTGCTTCGGCGAGGTTGATCTGCTGCGTCTTGAGCCCCATGATCGTGCGCTCGACAATGCGCGAGGCCGCCGAAACCTCCAGCGCCCCTGCCACGCGCGGGTCCACCGGCTGGCTAAACCGCTCGCGGTCGGCGGTGAACTCCTGCACAAAGTCCACATCCACCGTACGCACCTGGCCGCTGGCGGTGTCTTCGAACGCCAACGTCCCGTTCATCACCCGGTAGTGCCCCAGCGGGTGGTTGGGGAACTCCAAATCGAACGCCTGGCGCAGGCTGTGCCCGCGCTCCAGGTCGGCGAGGTCCAGCGTGAACTCCCGCGACCCGGGGGCCACCTTGTGCCCGGCGGCTTCGCGCAATTCCACCCAGCGGCTGAGCTTGAGGCGTAGCTTGAGGTTGGTGGCGGCCACGCTCATGGCCGTGCGCAGCTCCTTGCCAAAGATCTCGGGCAGCATGTGCGGCTGCGGGATGTAGTAGTAGTTGCCCCCGGCCCGCTTGGCCATGGCGGCAATGAGCTCCTCGTTGTAATCCGGCCCGAAGCCCAAAAAGGTTGCCGTGATCCCCTGCGCCTTAGTCGCCCCGGCGAGTTCGGTGAGTTCGGCGAAGCCCTTCACGCCCGAGGTCGGCTCCCCGTCGCTCAGCACAATCATGCGGGTGGCGCGACTGGCATGGCGGCGCTCGGCCAGCATTCCGGCGGCCATCTGCACGCCGCCGTAGAGGTCGGTGGTGTAGCCGGCCGTCAGCCCCGCGATGCCCTGCTTGATGCGCTCGCGGTCCGTCACGTTTTGGGGCGCCATCAGCACGTCCACCTTCTCGTCGAACGTGATGATGCTCAGCACGTCGTCCGGGCCGAGTTGGTCCACCACCATCTGGCAGGCTTCCTTGGCGTAGGCCAGGGGGGCGCCTTCCATGCTGCCGCTGCGGTCCACCACCAGGCACAAATTGAGCGGCGTGCGCGGACCCGCCGCGCCCAAACCGGGCAAAGCCACTCCATCGCCGGCGGAAATCTCCAGCACAAACTGCTCCCGGGCCGGGCCGTTGGCCAGCGTGGCTTGCCGCCCGTTGATCACCGTCATGCTGATTCCGGGCGTGACCTGGAACGCCGTGGTCACCTCGCCGGTGGGGGCACTCAGGGGGCCTGCTGTCATCGCCTGGGTGCGATTCAGGTCCGTCGGATTCCCCGGACCTCCGACCATGGTCTTGTTCGGGTCGAACGGCGTCTGGCTCATGGTTCTAGTTTAGCTTGCCCCCGCCCCTTTTGAGCGGTATCTTGTGAACTATGGGTGACGCAACTTCGACCCCCCTCGTCGGCATTATCATGGGGTCGGACAGCGATTTGCCGACCATGCAGCCCGCCGCCGAGGCGCTGGAAGAGTTCGGCATCCCCTACGAGCTCGAAGTCGTGAGCGCCCACCGCACGCCGAAGCGGATGTTCGAATACGCCCAATCCGCCCGCGCCCGGGGCCTGCGCATCATCATCGCCGGGGCCGGCGGCGCCGCCCACTTGCCCGGCATGGTCGCCAGTCTCACCCCGCTTCCCGTCATCGGCGTACCGGTGGAAAGCCACGCGCTCAAGGGCATGGATTCTCTGCTCAGCATTGTGCAGATGCCCAAGGGGGTGCCCGTGGCCACCGTCGCCATCGGCAACGGGCGCAACGCGGGCCTGCTGGCCGTGCGCATCCTGGCCACCACCGACCTCGCGCTGGCCGGGCAACTGGACGCCGCCATCCTGCTGATGGAAAACGACGTGCTGCGCCGCAACGAGTCCGTCCGACGGACTACGGGCCGCCCCGAGTGAGCCGCCAAACTATCAAGGCATGAGTGCTCCCATCCTGGACGGCCGCGCCCTAAGTACGCAGTTCCGCGCCGAATTGCAGACCCGCGTCGCCGCGCTCCGGGCTCAGGGCATCGTGCCGCGCCTGGAAGCCATCGTCGCCGCCCAGGACCCCGCCAGCCTCGCCTACGTGCGGATGAAGCGCAGCTGGGCCGAGAAAGCGGGCATGGAAAGCGGCAGCTGGGAAGCCAACGAACACACCACCCAGGCCGAGCTATTGGACCAGATCGCTAAGCTCAACGCGGACCCCAAGGTGCACGGCGTGCTGCTGCAACACCCGCTGCCCAAGCACCTGGATGAAGACGCCGCCCTACTGGCCCTGGGGCCGGACAAGGACGCCGACGGCATCACCCCTGCCAGCCTGGGGCGCCTGACGGCGGGCCTGCCGGGGTTCCGGTGCGCCACCCCGCTCGGCATCATGCGGCTGTTGCAGCACCACCAGATTGAACTCGCGGGCCGACGTGCGATTGTGATTGGGCGGAGCGTGATTTTGGGCAAGCCGATGGCCCTGATGCTGCTGGAAGCCAACGCCACCGTCACCATCGCCCACAGCCGCACCCAAAACCTGGCGGACCTGGTGCGCGAGCACGACATTGTAGTGGCCGCCGTGGGCCGCGCCGAGATGGTGAAAGGCGACTGGCTGAAGCCCGGGGCCGTGGTGGTGGATGCGGGCTACAACAAGGTGGAGGGCCGCACCCACGACGTGGGCGACTGCGAGTACGACTCCTGCGCCGAGGTGGCGAGTTGGATCACCCCGGTGCCGGGGGGCGTCGGGCCGATGACGGTGGTCTCCCTGCTGATGAACACGGTGGACGCCGCCGAAGCCCAACTGAAAGGCTAAAGGAGTCAGGCTATAAGCCGGATTCTGTCTTTGTACGACGATTTCTCTCGGCGGCCTACCCGGAGGGTCACCGGGCCGGATCAGCCCCTCCCTATTTGGCCTTGCTGCGAATGGGGGTTACCAAGCCGAACGAGTTGCCCCGCTCGCTGGTGAGCTCTTACCTCACCGTTTCACCCTTACCCCGTGCCTTGCGGCCGAGGCGGTTTGTTTTCTGTGGCCCTGTCCGTCGGGTCGCCCCGCCCAGGCTTGCGCCTGGCACCCTGCCCTGTGCAGTCCGGACTTTCCTCCCCGGTTTCCCGAGGCCGTCGCCCGCCTGACTCCGCCCCTATTGTAGCCGTTCCTTTGGCTTGCTACGAGAGCAGGGGACCGGCCCCGATCTTTTGGGTGGTCTTAAAGTGGAGCTTGGCGACTTCCTTCAGCTGGTCCGCGCCGTGGGTGGCCAGGAACCGGCGCCCCGCTGCATCCACCGGCGGCCCCGCCCCCTTGGGCAGGGTCATGGCGAAGCGCTCGCCCAGCGCATTGAGGCGGGTGAGGAACTCGGCGCGGGCCAGGATGCTGGCCGCCGCTACCGCAATGTCGCGCTCCCCGCGCACCATGCTCACCAGTTCCACGCCGCGCCCGCGCTCCTTCAGTTTGCTGCGCAGGCCCTTGGGGTCGGCGAACTGGTCGCTGATGACGAGGCCGCAGTTGGGGACCTTTTCGAGGCAGTTCTCGATGGCCTGCGCGTGGCCCCAGGCCAGCAGTCGGTTGAGGTTGAGGATGCGGGCGTAGAGTTCGTTGTACTTGGCGGGGCCGATGGTGATCATGGCGTGGGGGCAGGTGCGCCGGATGATTCCCGCCAGGCGCAGGGCCTGAGGGTCGGTGAGTTGCTTGCTGTCGCGGACGCCTTCGAGTTCGGCGAGGTGTTCTGGGCCGACGTAGCAGGCCGCGATCACCAGCGGGCCGAAGAAGTCGCCTTTGCCGCTTTCGTCCACCCCGATGCGGGGCGTGGAGAGGTCGTACACGTTGGTTGGATTCTAGTCGATGGGGTGGGGGTCTCAGGTACGATGCCCCCAGGCAGATGGACAAGGGCGGGGATGAACACCTGGTGGCCTTGCAACGGCTGGAAAATGAGCTGCGTCTTGTGCGCGAGAGCGTCGCCCTTGCGTTGCCGCACCTTCAGGGCCACAAGTTCTTTGCCTATCACAAGACTTCTCTCGGCGGCACCCTTGGTGGAGCGGCTTCCATCGCTGAGGATATTCAGAGGCTCAAGCCCTTTTGGAAGGATCTGGATCCCTCGGCAATCGATAAACTCGCCGAGGCGGCGGGGACCGTGGCGGCCTACCTTGAACGCTTCCTTGGCTTGAGATCTCAGGGGCGGAAGGTCGGAAAGCAAGAAGCCAAGTCCATGTTTTGGGACATTCACCCTCACATTCAATCCATGTCGAAAGGTCGAACTGAACTGGATGTGAGAAGAGTTCACGCCGTCTTCGATCGGGCGGGATCGGCTTCACACTCTCTCGGAGTCGAGTCCGACCAAGTCCAGCCTCCTTTGGAAGAGGAGCCCGCCCCAGAACGAGCTGACGCCATACGGTTTGCCGATGATATCGAGACGCATCGAGATCACATCTTGCGTATTGATAGACGTCTTCGCCTCTTCGATCATCCTGATAACGTGAAGTGTTCTATTGTGGTCGCCGCATTGGCGATCATTCTATCGTTGTACTTTAATGAAGGAGTTGTGACTCTCAGGGAGGGATTTGGTGTGTTACTTGCCATCGCAATGATGATTTTATGTCTTGCAGAAATCATAAGCGATGTCATTTCACACTTTCGATCAAATGAGTCACTAAAGGCTCGCGCTCAATTACTGGAGGTCGCCAGTAACTACATTCGCCAATCTGGGGGCCATGTGACATCCGATGCCATCTTTGCTCTCATCGCATACGCTTGGAGCCACCGCGACGACTGGACGACCAAATCCAAGGAAATCGCAAGGAAAACCGAAGAACTGAAGGCCCTCATCGCGGGCACGCCACCCAGCGGACCGACCGCTACTGCTGCCCAATAACCTCCGGCTGGCGCGCAGATTGCCCGCATGCTCGCCCCCTCAGGTACGATGCCCCCAGGCAGATGGACAAGGGCGGGGATGAACACCTGGTTGCCTTGCAACGACTGGAAAATGAGTTCGCGGCACTCGACGCGGAACTATCCCGGGTTGACCAAGAACTCTCGCAGGTCCAAAAGGATATTGAGAATGGGTTTGAGATTTGGAGAGAGGTTCACTGCTCTCAAGTGTACGTAGAGCAGATTCGTGAGATGAAGCACTACTGGAAGGCCGCCGACGCCAAGCTGCTGAAAGAACTCATCCAGACGGCTAATCAAACGACTGGACTCTTTATGAATGAAGAGTATTCGAACAGTTTGCATGGAAGTGTTGCAAAGCAAGCTGTTGCATCCAAACTTAATGACCTACAGCGTTGTAACCGACTTCTACTAAACGGTCGAAATGCCTTGAGTGCTGCAGTAGTAAGATTCATTCTCGCTGATACTAATCAGACTTCCGCACCTGGAAGATTTGCCAACCCTTACTACATGGAGGACGACCAGGGTTCGGAGTCTCTAGATTCCAATCGCGGATTGACTTTAGCCGAAGTGCTTCGCCTTCATGGCGAGTTTGCGATTGAATCCGTAAAAGGTATTTGGAACTACATTGAACCAAACATCATACTTCCAATTCTACTCATCCTCACCACTGTTGCCAGCGCCATCAATCACTTCGCAGGCGGCAAACATCTTGAGCATAGATTCACGTTTTACACGCTTTATATCGCAACAATATTTGCACTACTATTCATGATATGGAAATCACTATCCGATCGCAAGGGTGCCAGGAGAAGGATCATGTCTCGAGCGAACTTTCTGTTGACCGCGTCGGAGTTCCTTTCCGAGCCGAGAGAGCAGTCCAGCACGCCCCTGGCCATTGACCTGATCACCTTTGCCGCCCAGCACTTCGATGACGAGGAGATCGAGCCTGAGGCATTTGAATACCGTACGGCAGAACTGAAGGCCCTTATTGCGGGCACGCCGCCCAGCGGACCAACCGCTACCACTACCCAATAAGCTTCTGCTGTCGTGCAGATTGCCCGCATGCTCGCCCTCTCAGGTACGATGCCCCCAGGCAGATGGACAAGAGCGGGGATGAACACCTGGTTGCCTTGCAACGGCTGGAGGAGGCGCTGAATGCGTTGGCGCACCAAGCGACTGCGGCGCAGGAATTCCTCCTCCGCCGCCGGTTTTCCTCTCAAATGAAGCATGCCCTCAAGGGCCATCTTCAGTTTTCAGAGACTCTCTCGGGCGAGATACTCACGCTCAAACCACACTGGCCTGGGCTGGAGCCAGGTCTCTTGCAAGAATGCATCGAATGTGCCGAGCACACAACTACCATCCTCAGTCGTTTCAATGCGGTAAGCGAGCAGAAGCGAGCCCCTGGCCCTTTTGACATCGAAGGCGTCATCGCGCAGATTCCTAAGCCTATCGACTCTCTATCGAGTATTAGAGATCGCCTCGTTTCCCTAAGAGTTCGTTCTCTATTCCCTAATGAGTCCTCTCCTGTCGATGCAAGCGTCAATCACACAAACGTATCTGGAGACGACGAGGTCGATCTGGGCAAAGGCAATAGCATGAGGGCGCTTCATCTCGCGGACGAGATGGAATCTCAGGCGCACACGCTCCTCGATGGCCATCGCAAGTCAAGCCCTTTCACCGGTACTCCAATCCTGAGTGAAGCTGTTGTGTTCTCAAGCAGCCTCCTCGCCATTACGATTAGTAGGTTGAGCCCAAACCGAGGCTCGATGAGCGACGCACTCTTTGCAATCGCACTCGTCACGGCTGCGCTCAGCCTCCCCTCGATCGTGAGAGACCTCGTTTTTAGAGCCAAAACCAGCAAGGCGGTAAAGGCGCGGGCGAGACTTCTCCTTGCCGCCAGTAGCCAAATCAAGGCGAGCCAGGGCGTGATCACATCAGCTCCCATGATTGAGATCATTGAGTTCGCATTGCGGCACCGCCATGATGAGACGGAATACAAGACCTTTGACTTGAAGACGGAAGAACTGAAGGCCCTCAGCGCGGGCACGCCGCCCAGCGGACCGACCGCTATTGCTACCCAATAACCTCCCACCGCCGCGCGGATTGCCCGCATGCTCGCCCCCTCAGGTACGATGCCCTCAGGCAGATGGACAAGGGCGGGGATGAGCACCTGGTTGCCTTGCAACGGCTGGAAGATGCACTGAATGCCTTGCAAGCAAGTACATCTGCTGTTCGCATGCATCTTGCGAAGAGCAAGGCGATCTACATGGAGAAGTACTTCCTCATGGATTGGCTTCGCGTTCATCAATCAATGATCGCCAACCTTTTTTCGCTCAAGGGCTATTGGCCGAACCTCTCCGAACTACAACTAAGTGATCTCATTGATTTCGTGAAGCAATCGGATGAGCCTCTCAAGCAGCTAGCTGATGCCGGCGAAACCACCGGAACACTGCGCAAGCAAGATGTTGTTTCGGCACTCCTGCCTCTTCACTACCCATTCAAGCAAATCTGGAAGATTCGACTTGCCATTCATCAGATTCGGCTAGACCTCATCTACCCAAGCGGCTCTGATTCCCCGAGTACGACCCTAGTCGACACTCCTCAAGCTCATTTGATTCCGGGCGACCCCGAGGCGCAGAGACAAGCGGAGGCATTGAACCTAGCCAATGAATTGCGGGCTCACGGCGAAAGCCTCGTTACGGATTTCAAGTCTCACCACCTCGCAACCAAGCTGCCGTTGGTTACCAACAGTGCCTTTGCCGCCCTCTTCCTCTTTGCTCTTTCCGGGCGCCTCGTCGAGGATCGTAGTGACTACGCCAATATTACGTTGAAGGCGACTTTCCTTATCCTGATTGCATACTTCTTGTTTCAACTTCAAGCCGCAGTGAATGAGCGATTGAGGTTGAAGGAGTCAGCTAAGGCACGGCGAAGGCTTCTTGTGGCCATCAGTGATTACATTGATGCCTCAACTGGGGCATCGCTGAATCCGGCGATCAAGGACATCATCGCGTACGCTATTGAGCACCGTGACAACGTGCAGGCAGAGCCCAGCCAGTTTGACCAAAAGACTGAGGAACTGAAGGCCTTGGTTGCCAGCACCAAGTCTCTTTAGTCGAGCTACGCCCCGAGCTGATCCGGGTTCAGCCCCTGCAGTTCCGGCAGCAGGAAGATGCCGTCCTGACGGATGAGCACGTCATCGAACCAGACTTCCCCGCCGCCGTAATCCGCGCGCTGGATGTTCACGATGTCCCAGTGGATCGCGCTCTGGTTGCCATTCCCGCCCGGCCCGGTATACGCATTGCCCGGCGTGAAGTGGAAGCTCCCCGCGATCTTCTCATCAAAAAGCGTGTCCTTCATCGGGTGCAGCACAAACGGGTTGTAGCCCAGCGCAAACTCGCCAAAGTAGCGCGCCCCCTCGTCGGTGTCTAGGATCTCGTTCACCTTGTCGGTCTGCGCCCCTGCTTCGGCGTGCACAATGCGCCCGTCTTGCACTTCAAACCGGATGTTCTTGAACTCCGTGCCCTGATACAGCGACACCGTGTTGTATTGCACCGTGCCGTTCACGCTCTCGCGCACCGGGCAGCTGAAGCACTCGCCATCGGGGATGTTGCGCCGCCCGTGGCAGCTCACGGCGCCAATGCCCTTGATGCTGAACTCGATATCCGTGCCCGGCCCCACCAGGCGCACGCGGTCGGTGCGGTTCATCAGCTCCACCAGCGGGCGGGCCGCCACTTCCATGCGCTTGTAATCCATGGTGCACACCCGGAAGTAGAAATCCTCCCACGCAGCGGTGCTCATGTTGGCCTGCTGGGCCATGCTGGCAGTCGGCCAGCGCAGGGCCACCCACTTGGTGTTGGGCACGCGCCGCTGGAACACCACCGGGGCCGCATACAGCTGGCTCCAAATCGTCATCTTGTCGCTCGGCACGTCGGCCAGGGCGCTCACGTTGTGGCTGCCGCGAAGGGCAATGTAGGCCGTCATCCGGTCCATTTCGTCCGCTTCGTTGGCGGCAATGGTGGTGGCGTTGGCCTCGGTCATGCCCATCAGCAGTTGGCGGCGCACCACTTCGCTCTCGAGCCGCACTGCCACCTGCGCCCCGCTGGTTTGGGCCACCCGCACCACTTCGGCCACCGCATCCTCGGGCACATCAAAGGCGTGGATGAGCACGCGGTCATCGGACGTGAGTTGCGTGGAGTGGGTCACCAGGAGTTCGGCCAATTGCGTGACGCGCGGGTCGAGCATATTCTTCACTTTACCGATTTGTCCTGGTTTCCCTCGGCCCGGTGGAGGTTAGGCTTTGGGTCTATCCGGGGGCCTGAGTATGCTTTTGCGTTGGTCATGCCTCTGGGCGACATCCTTCTCGGCCGACGACTCGGCAACTCCGAAGATAAAGAACAAAAAATCGGCCCTACGACCGGTTTTCCGCTCCTCGGAATCGACGCCCTTTCCAGCACCGCTTACGGTACGGAAGCCGCCCTCTTCGTTTTGATGTGGGTCGGCATGGTCGGCTTCAGCGTGCTCATGCCCATCACCTGGGTGATCATCGCGGTGATGACGATCGTGATGCTGAGCTACCTGCAAACGGTGGTCGCCTATCCCAACGGGGGCGGCAGCTACACCGTGGCCACTGAGAACCTGGGGCGCAAGCCGGGCCTCATCGCGGGCAGTGCGCTGTTGCTGGACTACATCCTGGTCGTCGCCATTGGTTCGTCGGCGGGCGTGGGGGCGCTGGTGTCGGCCTTCCCGCACCTCCAGCCCTACTTGGTGCCGATGTCGCTCGTTTTGGTGCTGATGATGACGATCATCAACCTGCGCGGGGTGAAGGAATCGGGGGCGGCCTTTGCCATCCCGGTTTATGGGTACATTGTCATCCTTCTCGGCATCATCGCCCTCGGCATCTTTAAGACGGTGCAGGCCGGGGGGAACCCGGTGCCGCTGGTTGCGCCCGAGCAGATCCACCAGACCACGCAGACCATTGGTTGGCTCTTGTTGCTGAAGGCCTTTAGCAACGGGTGCGCGGCCCTCACCGGGATTGAAGCGGTGGCCAACGGGGTGCCGTTGTTCCGCGACCCCGCCAGCAAAAACGCTCAGCGCGTCCTCATCATGGTCGTCGGCGTGATGGCGCTCATCTTCGCCGGTCTCGCCTTTTTGGCGAATGCCTACAAGACGCCGGCGATGTCGGCCGAAGAAGGTAACTACCGCACGGTGCTCTCGCAGATCGTGGCGGCGGTGGTGGGCAACGGCCCCGCTTATTACATCTTCCTCTTCTTCCTCTTGGCGCTCATGGCGCTCTCGGCCAATACGGCTTATGCGGGCTTCCCGCGCATGTGCCGCCTGCTGGCCCGGGATGACTATTTGCCGCACGCCTTCGCCGCGCGGGGCCGCCGCCTGGTGTTCCACTACGGCATCTGGGTGCTCACCGCCTTTGCTTGTCTGCTCATCATCGCGTTTGGCGGCTTGCTGGAACGCCTGCTCCCGCTCTACGCCGTGGGGGTCTTTGTGGCGTTTACGCTCAGCCAGTTCGGGATGGTGAAGCACTGGAAGCGACACCCCGAAGAGCTGGCCCAGAAGCGATTCCCGTGGCTGCCGAAGACTATCAACTTCATTGGCGGGGTTGTGACCGGCGTGGCCACAATCGTCATTCTTTACACCAAGTTCCAGCAGGGCGCGTGGCTGGCCCTCATCATGATGCCGGGCTTTGTGGTGCTGTTCCTGGCCATCAAGCGGCACTACATCGAGGTGAACCGCATGACCTCGGCCCACCACAGCATCGACACCGAGAACCTCGAGCCGCCGCTCATCATCGTGCCCGTGCAACGGTGGAGCTCGATGACCGAGCACGCGATCCAGTTCTCGGTGACGCTGAGCCCGGACGTGGAGGCCATCCACATTGCCGATGGCGAGGATGATGAATCCATCATGTACCTTCACCGCGACTGGAACCAGTTTGTGGTGGAGCCCCTGGAAGCCATCGGCAAGAAAGCTCCCGAGCTCATCGTGGTGCCCAGCCCCTATCGGCACATCATTCGGCTCATCCTGGATTACGTGCGGGCTAAGCGCAAGACGCACCCCGGCCGCCGCATCATGGTGGTGGTGCCGGAGTTGGTGGAAGCCAAGTGGTACCAATACTTGCTCCACAATCAGCGGGCACAGGCTCTCAAGGCCGCCTTGCTGCTGCAGGGCCAGCAAGACATCATGGTGCTCAACGTGCCTTGGTACATGCACCCCGAGCGCCGCGCCAAGGAAGCCGGACCCGAGGACAGCCGCCGCGACCGATTGACCGGGTTGTAAGGCAAGGGTTCTGGAGCTTCGCCAATCGAGTATTATAGGGGGCCGCTAACCGAACGCGTATGGAACCACGACAAAAGCAAGCGCTGTTGAGCGTCTGGATTGCCTTGTCGGCAGTGTTTGGCACTGTCTTCGTCACCTGGTTGGCGGTGAATTCCATTCCGCAATCCGGGATCGGCAACGACCGGGCTCGCATTGTGGACTTGAACCAAGTTCCGGAGCGTCCGGTGTCCGCCCCGGCGAAGACCCCGGCCCTAGTGACCAAGGCCGATCCGCCGGTTAAGAAGCCGCCGACGGTGGCGAAGCCGACCAAGCCGGCTCCTGTTGAAAAGAAGCCCGCTGAATCGAAGCCGGTGGAAAACAAGCCCGTTGCGAAGGAGCCCGTGAAGATGGCCCCCGTGCAGCGCGCGGAGCCCCAACCGGCAGAATCCAAGCCGGCCGAACCGCGACAGACTCCCGGCCCGGTAGCCAAGAACGAACCGGCCCCGGCCAAGCCCGCCCAGCCGGCCAAAACGGATCCCAAGCTCGCGCTAAAAAAGCCGCGTGAGAACGCCAATCCGGCCCCCGTGCGCAAGGAAGAGCCGCGAGCCAAGCCTGAATCCCAGCCGAAGGAATCCCCCAAGCCCGCCGCGCCCAACCTGCGCGACAAGCCCTCGGGTGTGCCTATGCGCATGGCGCCGGTGCCGGCTCCCCCCAAGGACAAGACGAAGGACAAGTCCGACGTGATGATGCCGATTCCGGTGGAACCGGAACCCCGGATTGCACCGAACCGCCCCGAGCCGACCCCGCTGCTCACCCCGCGCCCCAACAGTTTGCCCGCGTACTCGCCGGTCGAAGTCACCTTCCCGCGCCCTATGGGCCTCGTGCCCGCCCCGTTTGGCTACGCCCAAATCTGGAACGGCAACCGGGATGAGAAGCTCGTGTGCTTTACCTTCGACGACGGGCCGCACCCCAGCTTCACCCCGCGCCTGCTCAAGCTCCTGCGGGAGCAAGACGTCAAGGTCACCTTCTTCTTCATCGGGCGAAACGTGGATATCTGCCCGGACATCGCCCGCGCGGCCCTGGCTGACGGCCATGAACTGGCCAACCACACGTACGACCACATCCGCCTGACAGGTGTGCCCCCGGCGGTGATTGAACGAGAACTCACCGAAGGGGCGGCCTCTATTGAGCGTGCCACTGGCGTCTGGCCGATCGTTTTCCGCACACCGGGCGGCGGCTATTCGCAAGAAGTTCTCAGCGTGGCTCAGCGCCTTGGCATGACCATGGCGCAATGGTCTTCCAACGCCATGGACGCCACCCAGGCCAACGGGGAGAACCCCTCGCCGGACCGCATTTATCGCAACGTGATGTCCACCATGAAGCCGGGCAGCATCGTTCTCCTGCACGAGCCCTCCAAGGGTTCGCTGGAAGCTCTACCGCGCATCATCCGCGATCTTCGCGCCCAGGGCTACCGCTTTGTCACCCTCAAAGAGATGATGGAACGACACGGCAACGAGATCACCACCTGGGAAGAAGCCCGCTCGCGCGGGGACTTCTCGCCGCGAGATTACGTCCTAAGTAAGGATGGTTAGCGCGCGCCGACTTCTCGCCACATTTACCCTCGTGGTGGTGGCGGTGGTCGCGTATGCCCAGGTTCAGCTCGATCAGAGCAACCCCCGCGCATTGCTTAAGACCTTTCCGGAGGTGATGCGCTCGGGTTCCCTCTCCGACGCGCTCCCGGCCCTGGATATCGACCGAAAGCCGGAGGACAACGAAGGCTCTCCTACCCCCGAACTTGAGCGCACACTGACTCATCTGGCTGAGGTGCTCGATGCCCTGGGGGTTGACCCTAGCCAAGTGCCTGAGAACCCCGGCGCCGACCGCCTGACGGTGCAGCCCGTGCGCAACGAGTTCGACAGCCTAGTCGGCAACGTTTCTCTGGTCCGCAACGGGAGCCGCTGGCAGTTCAGCCGCGAGACTCTCGCGGACCTGGATGCCATTCACACCGCCGTGTTCCGGGCGCGCTCCGGAGAAGGCACGAGCGGCGAAGTGGCCAAGGATGTGGTCGCCCCGGACGGATTGAAGTCTCCGCGCGACACGATGCGCACGTTCCTGACGGCGATGAACGAGGATCGCCCCGGAGAAGCGGCGGCCGCACTGGACCTGCGCCAAATCAACTCCGTCATTCGCGATGAGGAAGGCCCGCGTTTGGCGGCGCTCCTGCTTGCCATCCTCAACCGGACGGAGTACATCGACCTCAGCCGCATCCCCGACGACCCCGCCGAAGAGCCGTTCCTCTACCGCTCGTACACGCAGCGGGCAACGGGTCAAGCGGTGGGCAGTATTGTCCTGGCCCGCCAGGAGGATGGTGGCTGGCGGTTTACCCCCACCACGGTCAAGGAACTCGATGCGATTTGGCAGACGGTGAAGGATCAGCCGCTGGTATCTGGCACCAAGGACATCGACCCGGCCGCCCTCGATCCCTCGGCGTATCTCAAATCGCAGTTCCCGCCGCAGTTCCACGGCAAAACGTTGTGGCTAGAAAACTGGCAGTGGCTGAGCCTGCTGGGGTTGCTGTTGGGCGCGGGAGCCATTGGCCACGGGGTGCGCTTGGTGGTCCGCATGGTGCTGCGTCGCACGCTCAACCCGGATCAGTTCGCCGCGAACCGCTCTAAGCTCCGCACCTTTGGCCGGTCGCTCAGTTTGGTCATCGCCTGTAGCGTGCTGCACGCGGGGCTGGCTTCACTCGGCTTGCCCGAGTGGTGGCGCGCCACTCTCTTGGTGGTGGCCAAGCTCGGCTGGGCGCTGGGCGGGGCGATGGCGCTGAGTGCCGCCTGGGATCTGGCCCTGGCGTGGTGGTCACGCCGGGACGAAGCCCAAAGCGGTCGCCGCGAGAAGCTCGTCGTGCCGGTGCTCAGTCGCCTCGCCCGGGCGTTCCTGCTCGTCCTCGCGCTGTTCGTGTTTTTGGCGGCCATCGGGGTCAATGTCACGGGCATCGTGGCGGGCCTTGGCATCGGGGGCTTGGTGGTGGCGCTGGCGGCCAAGGATAGTGTCGAGAACCTTTTTGGCTCCGTCACGGTGCTGGTCGAATCCCCTTTCCAACTTGGAGATTGGATTCGGATTGGCGATGTGGACGGCGTGGTGGAGGAGATCAATCTGCGCTCCACCCGGGTGCGGACCTTCCAAGATTCGCTCATTACGCTCCCTAACAGCCGCCTCATCACCGCCCACGTGGAGAACTTCGGGCGCCGCCGACGCCGCCAAGTCAAGACAAAACTCGGGCTCTCTTACAGCACCACGGTGGAGCAGATGACCGAATTCACGGCCCGCGTGCGACACCTCTTGGCCTCCCACGACTCCGTTTATGAGGGCGAAAGCTACGCCTACTTCGCCGATTTTGGCGAGAGCACGCTGGATGTTCGCTTACAGTTCTTCTTGCTCGCGGAAACCCTGGGCGAAGAGCTCCGGTTGCGAGAGGAAATCATGACGGAAATCATTCAGATTGCCCAAGATATGGGCGTTACGTTTGCCTTCCCCACCCGTACATTGGTACACGAGCCCACCACGCCGCCCGTCGTGCCAAACTCACCTCAGTATCCCAAGTGATGATTTCTGCCCGTGCATTCTTCCTCTCGGCCACCCTCTTGGCCGGGGCCACCGTTTTGGCGCAACAGCGGCTCCCGAGTTACCCCGGTGTCCGCGAAGGGCAAGCTGCGCGCCAAGCATTGGCGAGTTCTGTTTCTTTGGCGCGCACCAGCGGCTGGTGGCAAGACAACTTCACGTTCATTCATCCGGTCGGCAACGAAACGTTCGCATTTGATGCCCGCACCGGGCAACGAACGGCCCTTACGGCTCGCCCCACCCGCCCGGCCGTCGGTGGCGGGGGACGACAACCCGGCCGGGGTCGGCAGTTCACCACCCTCGCGTCGCCGGACGGTTCTGCCCGTGCGGATTACAAAGATGGCAACCTGAGCCTGACCGAAAACGGCCGCACCACCGCCCTAAGCCAAGACGGCGATGAAGCCCGAGGCATCAAGTACGGCTCGGCCAGTTGGGTGTACGGCGAAGAGCTGGCCCAAAACGAGGCCTTTGGGTTCAGCCCCAACAGCCGCTACGTCTGGTTCTATCGCTTTGATGAAAGCCGCGTACCGATTTACTATCTCACGCTGAACCAGCGCGACCCTCAAAGCACCCTCGCCACCGAGCGGTACCCCAAGCCCGGGCAACCGAACCCGGAAGTCGAGCTTTACGTTTTTGACCGCCAGACCCGGCAAACCACCCGGATGCAGGTGCGCCCCGGCGCCTTTGACGAAGGAGTTGGGCACTACATCTTCCGGATTGGCTGGCTGGCCGACGGACGGCTGTACTTCCGCCGCGCGGATCGCCGCCAGCAAGTGCTGGAGCTCTGCGCCAGCGACCCCACCACGGGCATCACGAAGGTGCTGCAGCGCGAAACCAACCCCGAGGGCTGGGTGGATGGCGACTTCCCGATGTTCCCCGTGGGCAACGACCGCTTGCTGAGCATCACCGAGCGCAACGGCTTCGCCAACTGGGCATGGGTCGGGATGGACGGCACCGTCACCCCGCTGACCAGCCACCAGGCCGAAGTCCGGCGCCCCGTCCACTTTGATGATCAGAACCAGGTGCTGTTCTACATGGCGCTGGACGGCAAGCGGCACGGCGCCCAGCTTTGGCGCGTAGGCTACAACGGCCAAGGCGCCGCTCGCCTGACCGACCATGAACTCGCCCACCAAGTGATGCCGAGCCCCGATGGCCAGTTCTTCGTCGTGACCTCACAGAGCGACACCGTGCCCCCGGTGGTGCGGATCATCGACCGCAACGGCCAAGTGAAGGCCACGGTGGCCGAAAGCAATGTGGAAGGCATCACGCGCGCGGGATACCGCCGCACGGAGGCGCTGACCTTCACCTCGGCCGACGGCCGCACCGAGCTGAATGCCCGATTGCACTACCCGGTCAACTTCGACCCGAGCAAGAAGTACCCGATGATCCTGCCGGTGTACGGTGGGCCGCTGGGGGCGTTCCAAACCAGCTGGAACCCGAGCTTTGAGCTCCCGGACAGCTACTGCGACTACGGGTTCTTTGTGCTGGAAGTCGAAAACCGCGGTCCGAGCGGGCGCGGGGTGGCGTTCAAGAACGCGATGTACCGGCACATGGGCCGCGCCGAGATTGACGACATGGCCAAGGGCGTGGAGATGGCCCGCACCAAGCCGGGGGTGGACGGCAACCGCGTCGGCATCATCGGCACCAGCTACGGGGGCTACACCAGCATCATGGCGATCCTGCGCTACCCGGACCACTTCCACGCGGCCGTCTCCAACAGCAACGTGAGCGACTGGCGCAACTACGACACCACGTACACCGAGCGGTACATGGACCTGCTGGAGCGCAACGTGGAAGGCTACGACGCAGGCCGCGCCGCCACCTACGCCGCCAACCTGAAGGGGGCGCTGATGATCTACTACGGCACCGCTGACGACAACACGCACCCGACGAACTCGCTTCAGATCATTGCGGCGCTGCAGCGGGCGGGCAAGTCGTTTGAAGTGCAAGTGGGGCCAGATGCGGGCCACTCCGCCGTCAGTTACCAGCGGAGTCTGGAGTTCTTGATCGAGAACCTGATTCTCCGCCCGGCGACGCCCTAGTTTTCAGGCAGCCTTAGTCTCGCGGCATCGGCGAGGGCGCTTCGATATGTGGAGCGCTCATCGCCAGGAGCCGCGCCCAGTTCTCGCGGAGGTCTTCCAGAAGCGGGGTGCGCATGCGGCACGCGCGCACCTCGGCCTCGTCCACTTCGGCCATCACAATGGCTTCCTCCAGGAGCGGGGCCTGCCCCAGGGCCACCCCGTCTGGGCCGATGATAAAGCTCCCGCCAGTGAACCCTTTGCCCCCTTCAAATCCGCAAAGCATGCTCGCCGCGCCATAGACCCCGTGCTCTTCGGCCATCGCGCTCACCATGCGCTCGTAGCGCAGGAGATTGCCGGGCTTCTCGTTTTGGAATCCCCGCGCGGGCGAGGCACTCGGCACCACCACGAGGTGGCAGCCCGCCAGGGCCAGGAGCGTGCCCATGGTGCTGTGCCACACATCTTCGCAGATGAGGCAGCCCACGCGGCCGTGCCGAGTCTCAAAGACGCCCAGGTGGTCGCCCGGGGCGTGGAAACGGGCTTCGTCAAACACGCCGTAGGTCGGCAAAAAGATTTTGCGGTAGTTGCCGCGTACCGTGACTCGCCCGCCCTCGACCAACAGGTGCACCGCACTGTTATAGGGCCGACCGTCGCTCTGCTCGTAGTAGCCCAGGATGATCTCAAGCGGGCCAACCCCTTGCACGTGCGGGGCGAGTTCGTCGGCCACCTGTTCGGGGCGCGCCGAGTGCTCGTCCGCCCCGCCTTCGAGGAAGTAGCCCGTCCAAATGCTCTCGGGGAAGACCACCAGTTCCGCTCCCTTTGCCGCCGCTTGATGCACCAGCTCGCCGATCCGCGCCGCATTGGCCGAGGCACGACCTTTCTCCGGACTGAATTGCGCCACGGCCAGCTGATAGGGCATGGCTTGTATTCTATGCCAAAGGGGCGTTACTCCACGTCGGGGATGGTCCCACGGCGGACATGGATCGATTCATCCGCCAAGTACGGCTCCAAAGCATCGCGCAGGATGTAGTTGTTGCCGGTCGGCATGAGGCACAGGCGGTGGCGAGCGCGTGTCATGCCCACATAGAGCAGGCGCTTGGCCTCCTCCTTCAATCGAGCGGAATACTGGTCATGCAAGGCACGCACGGCCGCTTGCTCCTTCGTCCCCGTGGCCCAGAGGTTGCCCTCCACGCTGTAGACCAACGAATCCACGTAGGACGGCCGAGAGGAGCCCCACAGCACGATCGCGGCATCAAACTCCAGCCCCTTGCTAGAGTGGATGGTGCGTAGCTGCACGGCGGGCGCGTCGGCATCGCTGGTGTCGGCGTCCGAGTCCCCGGTGGCATAGTTGTGGATGTCGCGAATCGCCTCGGCGAACTGGCGGGGCGGATAATCCGGGTAGGTCGTCGCCTTCACCAGCAGCTTGCGCACGTTGGCCAGGATCTGGTCGCGCCGAGGCAGGGTGGCGATATTGACCATGTAGGGCGACTTTTCCAGCGCCACGCCCAGCACTTCCCAGGCCGCCATCCGGTCGGCGCGCTGGCGCAGGGGCCGGAACCAATCCCAAAATGTCTGCAGCGCCACCCGGTCCGCATAAACCTGCGGCTCGTAGTTCTCCAGCTGCGTGGCAATCTGTTTGCGGTTCGCAAGGTCCATCACGGCATCCAGGCTCAGGCCCACAAAGGGACTCCGCAAGAACGCAAACCACACAAAGTCATCGCGCGGGTCGCTTACGGCCCCCATCAGGTTCTGGATATCCGCCGATTCCAGGCGGCTCCACAGGTGGCGGCCCGCCACCCGGCGCGGGATGCCTTGCTGGTCCAACGCCTGCGCCACCTGCCCAAGCATCCGGTGCTGATTGGCCAGCACGGCGATCTCGTTGAGCTTAAATCCTTCGTTCTTCAGGGCTTCCACTTGCTGGGCCAGCGACTGCGCGTAGCTCATTCCCTGCGGCGTCGTCCACAGTTCCACCCCCTCGTAGCGCGGGGCAGGGTCGGCGTCCAGGTCGAACTCGGGCACGATGTCGTGGCGGAGATAGTCCGGCCCCCACACCCGCCGGAACACGTCATCCACAAACGTCTGGATGCCCACGCCACTGCGGAAGTTTTGCGCCAGCGAGAGCGTCGGCCACACCTCCGCCTGGCGCTGGAACCCTTCCGGGTCCGCCTGACGGAAGAAGTAGATGCTCTGCTGGGCATCGCCCACGTACATCTTGTGGCCAATGGGCATGGCCTCCAGCAGCCGGTGCTGGGCGCGGCTGAGGTCTTGTGCTTCGTCCACAAAGAGGACATCGAACTGATGCGAGAGGCGGGCTTGGACAAATGGGCGCGTCTGCACCAGGTCTACAGCCAGGCCTTCCAGAGCGGTTTGGTCGAACTCTTGTCGCTCCCACATCGCGTCATTCAGGCGCGTCACGGATTCCTTGAGGATGCGCATCCACGCCTGGGTGCGGCGGATATCGGGGCCGTCAAAGTCCTCGCGGTGGTCATCACTGTGCACCAGCGTTGCCTTCAGGCCATGCGGCAGCTTCTTGGGCTTGGCGGCTTCTTTAGCTTGCGGGATATTGTCGACGGGCAGCGGGAAGGCGGTGCCCATCCACTCGGAGAAGGCTTCGCACCACGCCTGGTACATGGCCTCGGGCTGGTTGAGGTGCTCCCACGGGTTGATCCCCGCCGCCATGTAGTTGCGGGCGCGGTCCATCATCTCCAGGCCGAGCTTTTCGAATTCGGTCGGGAAGCGCCGCCCGTCGCGCTTGGTCGAGCTGAGGTCGCGCAGGATCGCGTTGATCTCCTGATCGTCTTGGCTGAGGTCGGTGGCCGCCCCGTGCAGGCACTGCCAGGCTAGCGGCTTGGCCACGGCATCGCGGATGTCTTGGAACTCCGGATCGAGCCCCGCCACCAGCGCGTTTTCCGAAAGAATCCGGCGATAAAAGCTGTGGATAGTCTGGATCGGGCCGGTTTCGGCGAGGCTGGCCGCCTCGGCGTGGCCGCTTGCCGTCAGCGCATTCACGATACGGGTCTTCATGTCGTAAGCCGCGCGGCGAGTGAAGGTGATGGTGAGGATGCGGTCCGGGTTGATGCCCTGCTCCACAAAGCGCAGATACCGGCGCGTGAGCACCGTGGTTTTGCCCGACCCCGCCCCGGCCCGCACCAAGAATCGGGGCAAATCAGACTCGATAATCGCTCGTTGCTCGGCGGAGAGGTTCAAGTCGTGCCCTCCGTGGCGGCATCCCCAAATTCGGCGTGGGCGCGGCAGAGCTCCCCGTAGCGGCACTGTTCACAGTGCGGCCCTGGCTGGGGGCGAGCGGTGCCGGAATCCAAAATGCGGAAGCCTTCCAGCGCCCGGTGCCGGGCGTACTGCCGGGTAAGCGACAAGGTGGCGGCGTGGACGATTTCCACCATTTGGTGTTTGGTGTCCATCCCGGCGCGTAGACCCCGATCGTTGAGAATGTGCCGCTGGCGCCCATTCAGCACCGTTTCGACCTCAAGAATCGGCACCTGCCCCTCGCCCACGGGCAGCTGGGACATCAAAATCATGATCTCCCAGAAGCGATACGGGTCTTGCGCTTCGCTCGGCCCCGGCGTCCACTCCCACTTCTTGGCATCGGGCAGGCTCACCATCGACGTAAAGAAAGTCACCGTATGGTTCGTGCGCTCGACTTCCAGCACATCGGCTTGCAGACGCACAGTACGGTCGTCGCCTTCAATGGGCGTGAGGATGACGGGATTGGCTTCGCCTTTGCCACGCCATTCGTGGTATGTGCGGGCCAGGTGCTCGCGGTGCGCCCAACCAGTGAGGAGCTTCTTGGAAGCCACTTCAATCACGCGGCGTTCGGTTTCCGAGAGGAACGGCGCGATGGCATTCCAGCGCTCATTGTAGGCTTGGCGCAAGGCGGCCCTCGCCTCCTTCCCGTCTGGCAACTGCGGCAACCTGACGTTCATGGGCAGCGATGCAAACCGCATCAGGCTCAGCCGTTCGGAAGCCGGATAGAGCCGCAGGCGCTGCTCCACCACCGCCCGGAAGCCGCACAGCCGCGCCATGCTGAGTTGGGCGGGCGTCACCGGTTGGTCGCCGGGGCGAATCTGCTCTTGCACACCCACCTGGATCACTTCCGCCACCTCCGGCGGCCGCGTAGGCTGCGCCCATGCCTCCACGATGTCACGCTCCGCCCGCGAGCGACACATATCGGGAGGCGGCAAAGTCCAACTGCGGTCGTAGACTTTGGCGGCCAAATCCTCCTGCCCGGCGGCCCGCAACGTCGCGCGAATGTAGCCGGATTCAATGGTTTCCCGGTCGTCATCCACCAGCGGATACATCAGTGTTAATGAATCCTGGGCCAGCGCCACGGTGCGCGCCCAGCGGTCGCGTTCGGCCAGGGCCGTTTCAGTGCTGTTCGGCAACCAGTGACCTTGGTCGCGCAGGGCCTGAACGATGGCGTCGGGCAGGATGGTGTTCTCCCGCCGACGCACCGGAATCTTGCTCTCCAGCGCCCCCAGCACCCACACCTGGCGGACATCTTTGAGGCTGGACCCCGCCACCAAGAGCTGCACCCCATTCTCCGATTGCGCGGGCACGGTCACCATCTCGTTCGTCCACCACTGCCGCAGATAGATAACAAGTTGGGCAAAGCTCACCAGCTGCGCCCCGAAGATCGTCGCGTAGTCGGCCAGCGGACGCTGAAGGGCGGTGATCGCCCGGTCATCGCGCCCTTCGGTGGGGTCGCCGGGGTCAGGCGTGCCGTTGACGTGCATCACATCCCCGATGAGGGTGCGGAGATGGTCGCGCCACTGGATGAGAGTGAGCGATTGATGCCCGTACAAGGCCCGCCACTCCAGCGCGCACTGCAGCCATACCATGCGCTCGCTTTGGTCGCGGGCCCACACCGCCAGGTCGCCCCACGCGCCATTGCCTTCAAAAGCAAGTTGCCGCGTGATATTGTCAAGCTCGCCCCACTCGCTGGCATCCAGCCCCACGTAGCTCAGCTGCCCCACCCGGGCCAGGCTTCGGGGGTCGGGCTCATTCAGGGCTTCGAGCAGCTCCAAGCAGAAGCGCGCCAGGCCGTTGGTGAGCAACGGGGCGCTGTAATGCGCCCGAATCGGCACCCCAAACCGGCTCGCACTCACAATGGCCAGGGGCGCGTACTCCTTCACATCCGGCACCACCAGGGCCTGGTGCCGTCCGGGCGCGGGGTCGGCCATCGCCTCGCGCAGTGCCCATTCGCATTCGGCCAGGGCATCAAAGGCCGGGTGCAGAGCCAAGGCGGGCGGTGGCACCGGGGGTTCGCTCTTCTCGGTGAAGAGGTTGGCCCACCACACCGGCTTCTCGCTGTACACCACCGGCCACCCCATGCGTTCAGACACCCGGCGGTGGGGTTCGAAGAGGGGCGACTCCGCCGAAACCGCATCCACCACCACCCGCACGTCCAGGCCCATGGTTACCAGCCACTTCGCCCAGCGTTCGGCCAGCAGATGCTCGCTGGTGCCCATCAGCACCACCACCCCGTCGAACATCGGCAGGGGCTGCGGGAGGATGGTGAGAGATTGCCGCAGCCGGTCACTGCCCAGCAGCCGGCTTTGGTCCTTCAGCAGGGCCTCGGCGTGCGCGCCCAGGCTGGCCAGCCCTTGCGTCCATTCGCGCCAGGGGCCGCTCATCGTTTCGGCCACTGCCATCAATTGGTCCACGCCGATATCGGCCTGACGCAGATCGCTCCAGCAATCGGCCAGTTCCACCGCAAACCCGACGTGGTGAGCACTGGCGGCAAAGAGGTGGTCCGGCCCGAGGGTGCGCTGGGCGTCCACAAAGGCCGCGCACAGTTGCCCTTTGGTGGCAATGCGCCCCGCCGGAACCCCGCAGGCCGTCAGCAAGCGGCCCGCAAATTCACCCAGCGGCACCGTCTCCATGCGCTCCAACTGGTCTTCGTCGAGGAGGTCGCGGGCGGACTTGAGGCGCGGGTCGTCCGGACCCGTGATAACCCACCGTCCCCCGGGCAGCGCCGCCAGAAAGTCACGGAGGTGCGGCGCGGTGGGCGGCAGACCGAAAAGGGTTCCGCGCGCGGTGGCCATCAAGGCCGATTATCCTGATTTCGGCCTGCAGGTGAACGGTAACCTACCGGACGTGAGGGAATCGCCCCCTTCTGGTCCAAACCCGACGGGGAAACCGGCACCGAAGCCGGCCGCCCGACCCGGAAAGGCCCCCGCAAACCCCGCTGGACCACGTTCCGCCGATTCTTGGGCAATGTGTTGCCGCTGGTGCTCAGCGTGCCCTTTTTGGTGCTGGCGGTGCAGCGGGCGGCCGAGTTTGGGCCAGACCCCCTGGTGTGGCGGTACGGAGCGTTCTTCTTGGCGATCGGCTGGGGGACGACCGCCTTTCTGGGGTACCTGGGGAACGGGTCGTTGCAAGAGAACCTGGCGGTGCAGCGGCACGCTATTGCCCCGTTTGAAAAACGGCCGCGCTGGTTTGTGGGGGTGGCGACTCCGGGCTTCAAGAGCGCCCTTGACCCGCACGAGGATGTCGCGTTCCTGGTGCTGCACGAGGACAAGCTGGAGATCTTTGGCGAACGGGTGCGGCTCTACATCCCCCGCGCCCAAATCCGGGTGATGCGCCTGCGCCCCAACATCCACTCCTGGCTGTTCCTGGGCGGGTGGATCAGTATCGAAGGCGAGCGAGAAGGCCAACCCTTCCGCATCCTGGTGGAGCCCCGCATGAGCCCGGCGGTGCTGCTGAATGCCCTGGCCCGACGCCGCCTGCTCGGCGAATGGTCGGCCTGGTGGAAGCGCGGCCTTGCCCCTACCCCGACCCCTGACCAACAAGAAAACCGCCCTGAACCCGAAGTGGATTCAGAGCGGTCTTGATGGGTTGCGCGGCTTAGCTGGTCTTGCGGCCGTGGGCAAAGCCCCGGCAGTAGCCCAGGTGAGTGGGCTGCTCCATGAGCTTCCACACCGAGCAATCGAGGTAACCCGCCGCCATGGTCATGAGGCCGAGGCAGCTGAGGCTGGGCGCCCACCAGTTGGTGTTGTTATCGCCGTATTCGTTGTTCGGATAGAACTCCATCACGGGCTGTGCGCCGCCGTAGCCGTGACCGAGGCCACCTTGGTACGGGCTGAAGTCGTCGCAAATCGCGGTTTCAATGAAAATCTCGCCGGTGTTCACGCTGCTGAGCAGGTCAAGCGCGAGGAGCGGGTACCGAAGGTGGTACAGGGTGCCGAAGAAGAACACCACATCGAAGGTGCCCAGCACTTCGGGGTTGACCTGATAGACCGACATCTCGATCCGTTGGCACTGCTCTTCGGTGTAGCCCAGCGCGTCGCGGCAAAGATCGAAGGTCTGCCACGCCTTGCGGTCGCGTTCATCCAGGCTGCCCAGATAGTCGCTGAAATCGTCAATGGCGACGACCTGTTCCGCGCCGCGCTTCAGCGCTTCAAACGCCCAGTAGCCGTCCCAAGAACCGACATCCAGCACGCGCTTGCCGGTCAGGTCGGCGGGGATGCCATAAGAGTCGCGGTCGAGCGGAGCCCAGCCGGGGGTCGTGATGCCGTGGGGCAGGTCAATGCGGTGGTACCAAAATGGGAACGAGTTCACCTGCTCCAGCAGAGCGTCTCGATTTGCATTTTTGTCCGGGGCCAGGTGATTTTGCGGGGCCGCCATACCGATAACTTCGGCAGGTCTCATGAAATCTGTACCCCTTCCCGCTCCGTGCCCGGCCCTGCAGCAAGCTTTGGCCGCCCACGGCAAGGGCGATTTGAAGTCGGCCCGGACCTGGTACGACCAAGCAGTAGACGCACCTGAAGCGGCCGCCTTGGCGTGGCTGGGGCGTGGGGTTTTGCGATTCCAGACCGGAGACCGAGCCGGGGGCATTGTGGATATGGAGACCGCCCTCGATCGAAATCCTCACGATGACGAGGCCTGGAGCAACCTGGCCAACGCCTATCGCGCCGAAGCTCAATTTGAAGCGGGAGCCGAATGTGCGCGCCGAGCCGTGGAACTGAATCCCCGCCAAGCCTTGGCCCACGCCAACCTCGCCGCGTGCTTGAGACCGCTCGGCGACCTGGTGGAAGCCCGTGCGCATGCGGAGGAAGCCGTCCGCCTCGCCCCGGACCTAAACAGCGGGTGGCGCACCCTGGGGGCCGTGTGGCTGCACATGGGCGACGCGCGACGCGCGAGCGACTGCTTCTACCGGGCTTTGCAACTGGATCCGGCCCTGCCGGATGCCTGGAGTGAGTGGCTGTTTGCTTTGCAATACCGCGACGACATCTCGGCAGATGACATTATGGAGGCCACCCGGTTGTGGTCTCGCTCTCAGCCTTCGGCGGTGCCCGGGGCGCGGCCTTCTGCGATTCAGCGCATTGGGCTGGTGAGCGGCGACTTTCGGGCGCACCCGGTGGGCCGCATGATGCTGGCCTTCGTGCCTGCCCTTCGCGCTTTGGGCGTGGACGTGGTGCTGATTGCCAACCAAAGCCAAATGGACGGCGTGACCGAGCAACTGCAAGATGCCGCCAGCGCTTGGCACAACGTGTGGGCGCTACCCACCGAGACCGCTTGCTCGTTGGTGCGGCGGGAAAATCTTGACCTTTTGGTGGACCTCTCGGGGCACTCCGCCGACCACCGCCTGGACATTTTTGCCGCCCGGTGCGCGCCTTTCCAGGTTTCCTGGCTGGGCTACAGCGCGACCACCGGCGTGCCCGCGATGGATGCCTGGATGGGCTGCCCGTGGACGATGCCCGAGGGCACCGAAGCCACCGCCACCGAAGCCTTACTCCGCTTGCCCAACGTGTTTACTTGTGATTCGCGCGCGCCGCAAAGCGTGCCGGCGGGTCCGCGCGACCATGTGGTCTTTGGTTCGTTCAACAACCTCGCCAAGCTCTCGGACACGACCATCGCGCTCTGGAGTGCGGTGCTGGCGGGGATTCCGGACAGCCGCATGATCCTGAAGTATCGCGGCCTTGGTGACCCGGCTCTGGCCGATGCCCTGGTGGCGCGATTCGAAGCAAACGGCATTGAGGCGAGCCGAATTGAATGCCGCGACTGGACCGAAGAGGCTGACGTGAACGCCGCCTTTGCCGACGTGGACATCATGCTGGACACGTTCCCCTACAGCGGGGCGACGACCACGCTGGACGCCCTGCAACGCGGGGTTCCGGTGGTGACCATGGTGAGCGACCGGTACGCCGGGCGCATGAGTGCCGCCTTCCTGGCCGCCTACGGCGCTGAAGATCTCATCACGAGCACCCCGGAAGACTATGTAGAGTGCGCGGTGCACCTGGCCCTGGACGGTGCTCGCCGCCAGCAATTGCGTGAGGAACTTCCCCGCCGAGGTGCCACGAGTTCTGTGCATCAACCCCAACAATTTGCCACCGAATGGTTAGCCACCGTGCAGTCACTGGCCCAGGAGCGTGCCGCTTGAGCAATCTGAGCCGTGCCTACCAACGGGCGATAACGCCCCCGAGCAACCATATCGTCAAGAGCCTCAGCGAAGGATTGGCCCTGCACCAGCAGGGCTTGATTGCAGAAGCCCTGGAGGTCTACGAATCCATTTTGCAAACTGATCCGCGCCACTACGACGCTCTGCAACTCAGTGGCACCGGCCTCCTGCAACTGGGCCAAGCCGCCGCCGCTTGTGATCGTCTCGGTGCCGCGATTGAGGTGAACAACCAAGACCCCGGCACTTGGAGCAATTGGCTGGCGGCCCTCAATGAAGCCGGACATTACGCCGAAGCCATTGCGACTGGCCAACGAGCTTACGAGCAGTTCCCGGGCGTGGCGAGCCTCGTATTCAATCTCGGCAACGCTTACCGCGAAATGGACCGCTGGGCCGAAGCCGCCGCCGCCTACCAGGCCGCCCGAGAGGCCACGCCGAACATGGCCGCCGCCTGGGGCAATGAGGCCGACGCCCGCCTGGAACTCGGCGAACGAGAACAAGCCCAGGCGTGCGCCGAGCAAGCCCTGGCCCTGCAACCCGACTTGCACTCCGCCCGCGTGACGCTGGGTTTGATTTACGACCACAGTCGGCGCGCGGACCTCGCCATCGCCGAATACGAGCGGGTGCTGGAAGACGTGCCGACCTACGTGAAGGCGCACGTGAACCTCGCCAACTCCCTGCGCGATTTCGGCGAGATTGACCGCAGCGAAGACTACGCCACAATTGCCTGCGGCCTCAGCCAAGATACGCCCGAAGCCTGGATCGCCCGCGGCCACGCACTGCTGGGCCAAGGCTATGCCGACGATGCGGCGATGAGCTTTGAGATTGCGACCGAGCTCAACCCGCACGAACCGATTTATCTCAGCAACTACCTGATGGCGCGGCAATACGCGCCGGACACCTCCGCCGAGGACCTCAAGCTACTGGCCCAGGGCATGGACGGGCTCTACGGCTCCCTTTACAAGCCGCCGACGCCCGGACCGGTGCGCCGCATTGGGTTCGTGAGCGGAGACTTGGGCTGGCACCCGGTCGGTCGATTCTTGCTGCCCGTTTTGAAGGCGCTGGCGGGTCGCACGGAAGTTTTCCTCTATCCTACGAACGAGCGAGACGAACCGCATGGTCAAGCCCTGCGCGAACTAGCCGTGGCCTCCCGTGGCTTGCACCGACTCCCCACCGCCGACGCCGTGCGGATGATCCAAGCCGACGACATTGACCTTTTGGTGGACTTGAGCGGCCACACTGCCGACCACCGCCTCGATATCTTTGCTCGCCGGGCCGCCCCCATGCAGGCCACCTACCTGGGCTACTCGGGCACCACGGGCATCGCCAACATGGACGCAATCCTCAGCGATGAACTACAAGTTCCCGCCGAGGAGATCACCAATTTCTCTGAGCGGCCCTGGTACATCCCGGGCGGGTCATTCACCTGGCCTGACCTCGAGATTCCGGCTGAAGCCAAGCTTTCACAACCTCACGATGGGGTCGTCTTTGCGTCCTTCAACAATGCGGCCAAGCTGAGCGAACCCTGCCTCTTCCAGTGGGCGCGCTTGGTCTCCTCCATTCCTGGCGCCAGCCTTCTCCTCAAGAATCCCGGCTTCCGCAGCGAGCGCGCCCGCGCCCACGTCTTCGAAATCCTGGTGATGGGCGGCATGGACCCGCGTCTGGTGCGGTTCGAAACTCTCCTCCCCACCCGCGAACACTTCCTCCTATACCAAGAGGTGGATATTGCGTTGGACCCGTGGCCATATGGTGGCGCCACCACCACCGTCGAGACCCTGGCGTGCGGGGTGCCCGTACTCACCTTGGCGGGCAGCCGATACACCCAGCGCATGAGCGCGAGCATCCTCAGCACGGTGGGACTCACCGAAGGCATCACGTACACATTGGATGAGTGGCTAGAGCGCGGCCGCGCCTGGGCCGAAGACGCCGCCTGGCGCCAGAACCTGCGCCAAACGCTCCCCGATCAAACCGAATCGGCACTGCGCCAGCAAGCTCTGCGCATTGCCAATACGCTTCTGCAAGGTCCACCACTCGGTTAAACAAGAAATCCCCACGCTTCCGTCCTTGGAAGCGCAGGGATGATTGGACTTGTGCTCGACTTAAGCCGCAATCTGCAGCATGTCTTGCGGGCGGAGCAGCTTTTCGAACGCGATCAGTCGCTTGGCTTCTTCCAGCGTCGTTTCACCGGCCAGCACGCGCTCCAGGGCGTCTTCCTGCAGGGTTCGGTAGCCGTAATCTACCCCGGCCAGGCGGATTTCCTCCACCGTGGCCCCCTTGGCAATCAGGCTCGCCACGTCGCTCGTCACCGGCAGCACTTCGTGCACTGCCGTTCGGCTATGGTAACCCGTGTGGAAGCATGCTTCGCAGCCCGCGGATCGCCACACTTCATCAATGCCGTCTACGCCAAAGTAAGTGCGCATCAGCACTTCTTCTTCTGCCGTCGTGGCTCCGAGTTCACGGCAATCCGGGCACAACTTGCGCAGCAAGCGCTGGGCCGTCACGCCGATGAGCGAAGAACTCAGCAGGAACGGGTCCACCCCCAGGTCCAGAAGTCGCGGTACGGCGCTCGCGGCATCGTTACAGTGCAGCGTGCTCAGCACCAAGTGGCCCGTCATGGCGGCGCGGATGGCCGTCTCAGCGGTTTCCTTATCGCGAATCTCACCCACCAGGATGATGTCCGGGTCTTGGCGCAGGATGGCGCGGAGCTGCTTGGCAAAGGTTTGGCCAATGCCCTCTTGCACCTGCGCCTGGTTGATGCCTTCGACGTCGTACTCCACCGGGTCTTCGCAGGTCATGATGTTGCGCGCGTTGTCGCGCAGTTCCTGCAGGGCGGCGTAAAGCGTCGTCGTCTTCCCGCTACCGGTCGGGCCGGTGACGAGGAAGAGGCCGTAAGGCCGTTGCACCAATTGGCGGAAGAGCGATTCGTTTTGCGCCGTGAAGCCCAGGTGTTCCAGGCTCTTGAGGCCGACTGCGCGGTCCAGAACACGCATAACGATGCGCGGGCCGTGCACGTTGGGCAGCACGCTGATGCGGACGTCCACGGATTGACCGTCGAGTTCCACCGTCATGCGGCCGTCTTGCGGCTGGCGCTGCTCCACGATGTCCATGCCGGAAATGATCTTCAGACGCGCCGTAAGCATCGGGATCAAGCCGTCCGGAATTTCGCGCAGCTTCACCAGCATCCCGTCGATGCGGTAGCGCACTTCCATCTTGTCGAAGCGCGGCTCTAGGTGAATGTCGCTGGCGTGCAGGCGGATAGCGTCCCCAATGATCTGGTTGACCATGCCCACCACCGGGCGCGTGTCCGATTCGCTGATAACCGTGCGCTCCTGGCGGACGCGGCGATCATTATCTACGCCGTACTCGGCAATGGCTTGCTTGACCAACGTGTCCACGTCCGAGCCCGCCGACTTGCCGCGCTGACCGTGCAGCACCCGAAGTTGGTTATAGATTCGCGCTTCGTCAACCAGCACCGGCTCCACGCGCAGGTTGGTGGTGTTGCGCACCAGTTCAATCGCGTCGGTGTCGGCCGGATTGCGCATGCCCAGGGTGAGCAAGTCACCCCGCAGGGCCACCGGCAACACGGCGTAGCGCTCGCAAAGCTCGATGTCCACCTTGTCCAGCGCTTTGGTGTCCGGGTTGTCGCGTCGCAGATCCCAAGCCGGAACCCCCATCTGCGTCGCCAGCGCCTGCAACAGCTTCCATTCGTCAATCACGCCCATCCGCACAAGAATCGTGCCGATCGGTGCGTGGCTCCGGCGCTGAGTTTCCAGCGCGCGGTCAAGTTGTTCTGCCGTAATGAGTCTTTGACTCACCAGCAAGTCGCCTAGTTGAATCCTTCGCATTGACCAAGTCCCGTATAAACAATCGGCCCCCTGCCATAGACAGGGGGACGATGAATATACGGGTTTTTTTAGGAAAACCCTTACGGCTTGACCGTCGGGAACGGCGGTTCCGGAATGGCCGGCACCGGATTCTTGCGAACCTGTTCCATCAGGTATTCCACGCCCCGCTTCAGCTGCGGGTCGTTGCCGTTCTTGTAGTCCACCGGAGTCCAGTCGACTTCAATATCCGGATCCACGCCCGTGTTCTCAGCAATGAACTTGCCGCGCACGCGGTCGAAGATGCCGAACGCCGGCGAGGTCACGCTGCCGCCATCGCTGAGCGGCAAGCCCCCACTGATGCCAACGAGACCACCCCAAGTGCGAGTGCCGATGAGGGGCCCGATCTTGGCTTCCTTAAAGAGCCACGGGAGCATGTCGCCACCAGATCCGGCGTAGTTGTTGATCAACATCGCCTTCGGCCCTTCCACGTAATTCTGATACACTGCATAGGTAGCTCCGTGGCGCGGCTTGAGGCCGGTCAGGACGTCGCGCTTGAGGTACTCGATGAAGAACGTCGGGAGGAAACCGCCACCGTTGTAGCGTTCATCCACCAGGACGGCCTTCTTACCGCCCATGGAGCCATAGGCTCGCATGAACTCGGTAATCCCACCCACGCTGGTATCGGGGACGTGAATGTAGCCAATGGTGCCATTGCTCATCTTGTCCACGTATTCGCGGTTGCGGGTCACCCAGTCTTCGTAGCGCAGGCGCATTTCGTTGCTGATGGGTTGCACCGTCACCGTGCGGGCACCGGCTTCGCTCGGGCGGCTGTTCACCGTCAGCGTCACGTTCTTGCCCACCTTGTCGACCAAGTAGTCGGCAATGTTGTCGTTGGCCGTCAGGTTCTTGCCGTCGATGGCCAGGATGTAGTCGCCGTCCTTCACGTCGATGCCGACGCGACCGAGCGGGCTTTGGTACTCCTCACCGTAGTTGAGGCCCTTGAGCACGCGCTTGATGCGGATGCGTCCATTCTCGACGGCGTAGTCCGCGCCGAGCATGCCCGCCGGAGCGGTGCGGATCTGGACGTCCTCGTCGCCACCGGAGACGTAGGCGTGGCCCGTGCCGAGTTCACCCACCATCTTGCCGAGCAGCCAGTTCAAGTCACTGCGGCTGCTGAGCGACGGGAGGAGGCGCGCCCACTTGTCGCCGATGCCCTTCCAATCTAGGCCGAGCATGTCCTTGTCGTAGAACTCATCGCGCTGGAGACGCCAGGCTTCCCAGTACATCTGCTTCCATTCCGCCTTATGGTCCCAAGTGAAGGCGACGTTGTCCAGGTTCACGCGGCCTTGACCGACTTGAACGCCGGGGCGCAGGTCGACGATGCCGATGAGGTTGCCCGCCACATAGGCACCCTTGGTGCGGTTCTTGTTGAACGAGATCCCGCCGATTCCTTGCAGGATGGGCACCGATTGGCGGCTGTTGAAGTCGTACTTCAGCAGGATGCCGCCCGTCCAAACGAAGACGCCATTATTGGCGCCCACCACGGCACCGTAAGAACCCGGACCCCACGGCATCGGCATCACCCGTTCGGCCATGTTGTCAAAGTCAATCTCCGGCGTGGTGGCCTGAACCTTTTCCTCTTCCTGGGCAGGCAGCGGCTCTTCGTCGCCCGGAACGAGGAACGGGTTGCCCATGCCCTTCAGCAACGGCAGCACATACACGCGCTCGGTGTTGGTTTGCACCATCGAAAGTTCGAGGTCGGTCGGCGTGAAGCCAAACGTTCGGTTCGACGTGAAGTACAGGTACTTGCCGCTCAGGTCGAAGGTGACAATGCTGTTGTTGTAGAACCCGCCCACAACATTGTGCGTCTTCTTCGTCGTGCGGTCGTAAATGAACACACCGAACTGAGCGGACTCCGTCGGCGCGGTGTAAACCACGTAACGGCCATCTTGGGAGATATCTACCGATCCGTTGGCATCGCCACCCTTGTAGACCATTTCGACTTGAGCCGATTCCAGGTCCAGCCACATCAGGCGGTTGTCATGCGTGCGATACATGATGCCCTTGCCGTCCGGGCTATACCTGAAGTTGCGTATGCGGTCGCCAGCGGGGGTCTTTACCGGTTCCGGGGCACCACCGCGCTGCGGTACGCGATAGATTTGGTACTCACCCGATTCGTCGCTCATGAACGCGATGTGGGCGCCATCCGGGCTCCAGGTCACGTTCCTTTCGCGCACGCCCGGCTTGCCCATCAGCATGCGGGTGTCGCCGGTGGTGGCGGGCACGCTGAACGACTTGCCGCGCGCATTCACCGCGAGGCGAGCGCCGGAGGGGCTGAGCGAGATTTCACTCACTTCGCCGCCAAAGCGTCGATAAGTGGGGCGAATTTGGTTCACGTCACCCGCAATCTCGGGCTTAAACAGGGTCACCTTGTTGTTGCTGAGGTCCATCATCTCGATGGCGCCATCGCGCTCGTAAACCAGGGTCTTGCCGTCGGTTTGCAGGTTGCTCACGTCCCCATCTGTGTAGTTCGTCAGCTTGGTCACGCGGTTGTTGGCCGGGTTCAGGCGATACACGTTCTGCGTGCCCGCTTCCTTGTCGCTGGAGAACACCACTTCGTTGCTCACCCACAGCGGGAAGTAGCTCTGCTCGCGCCCTTGTGGCATCTCGCTGTACTTGCCGGTGGCAAAGTTGTAGAAGCTGATGCGGCCCTGCGTGCCCCCTCGGTAGCGTCGCCAGTTGAAGGAGTAGCTATCCATGCGGTTGTAAACCAGGGTTTGGTTGTCCGCGGAGAAGTCACCGGTGCCGATTTCAAAAACTTCGTTGGTGATCGGCATGCCGCCCTTGGGATCCACCAAGAACAGGCGATCATGGCGGTTGGTCAAACTGCCGCTGAGCGACGTGTAGGCGATCTTGCCGTCGGCACGCCAGTCAATCACGTAGGCACCCATCGGGTCCATCGTGATGCGTCGCGGTTGGCCACCGTTCACGGAGACCACATAGACCTGCGGCACGCTGCCATCAAGTTGACCGGTGAAGGCAATCGTCTTGCCATCGGGCGAAAAGCGCGGGCGGCTTTCCGAACCGGGGTGGGACGTCAGGCGTCGCGCCGGACCTCCATTCTTCGAGCCAACCCAAAGATCCGTGGCGTAGTGGAAGACCACCGTTTCGCCGTGGACGGCAGGCCAGCGAAGCAGCAGCGCGTCCGGATTGGGGTTTTGAACGACCGTCGCGAGAGCAAGTATCGTGGAGAGCATAAAGGAGTCCATCCCCACAACCTTGTGGGGTTCAACCCGTATACGTTACCGACTCAAAGAAGATGCCTTCGGCGCGAATGGTCCTAAAAATGTAATAGACCAGGGTCTTATTGCCGCCCAGCGGGCGGGTCCGTAGCCTCGCCGGGGACGGTGAGGATCGTTTCCACCCGCACTCCGCGCACCCAGGCCGCCACGCGCACATCGCCCGGGGTGAGCAAGGTGAGTTGACCGCTTTGGTCAATCCATCCGGCCCCCATCGCGCTCCAGAACACTTCGGCATCCGGCACCGCTGCGCCACTCTCATCGCGTAGCACCACCCGGGTGGTCGTGCCTGCCGCCAGTTGCCCCGGCGCTTGAATTTCGAATCGATCGCCACTGGGCGGGTTGAGCCCGCTGCCCATCACCAGCAAGAAGTTGGTCACGGCGCGCTCGCGGCCATCGCTCGGGCGGTTTACCACCACGCCGCCGACGCCCGCCATGCTGCTTCCGCCGCCATCCAGGCACAGGGCTTCCACGCAGTTAAGGCGTTGCATCACCGTGGCCATTTCGGCCAGGGTGGCGCCCGCACTCATTGGTTGGCGGCCATCCACCACGACCAGCCAAATCTCTCCGGTCGCGGTAACGCCCACAGCGGTACGCGGGTGCCGGGCGGCCCCGAACGCATCGTTAAACCGCTCGGACGCGTAGCGAATGCCCACTTGCCCTTTCTCGATCAGGCGGTTGCCGCAGCCCATCACATGCGGGGTCTGGGCCAGGTCCACGCCCGATTGGTCGACTCGAATGGTGATGTCTTGGCCGGGCCGCAGCGCCTTGGCCTGGTTCCCTTTCGCCCCGTGCGCCGTCAACACAAACTGGCCGTCGCCGATCGTTACGTCCTTTTGGTTCGTGACGACCATCTTCACCTTGGCCTTCACGTTTTGATTGAGCAGTAGCGGCCCCGAGGCGTCCATCACCACGTGGACGATATCGGCCGGTCCGCCACTGAGAGCTTGCCCGGCCCAGGCCGAGTTCAGAATCGCTTCATTGGCCACACAAGATTGGTTGATGCCATCCAGCGGGATCCGCACCGAACCCGCCACAATGCGCCCCGACCAACGCATTTGCGCCACGCGGCCCCCCTTGGGGCCCCACGCAAACACGGTGCGGTCCGGCCACGGCACGCTGATGATTTCTTTGTTGAGGATATGCGCGCCCAGCGGGTCGCCGCTCGGGCCGAAGAAGCCCGCATTCACACCCGCAATGGCCCCCGTCTCGCGGAGAGCCTGTGACAGCACACCCCGACCCTTGGTTTCATCCGTACCGTAGACCTTGCCCTGGGCGAGGTGCGGCACCAGTTTCACGCCCGGCACCCCCAGGTTCATCCGGAAGGCGTGCGTCACGCGCGGTACCGTGCGGTCAATCTCCTGACGGTAGGTGAGGCCCGGCACCACCAGCTTCTCCCACACCTCGGGGCGATCTTGAGCCGAAGCTTGCGTGACGAGGCCAAAAACGGCAAGACCCGTCGCACAGACGGCGGCCCCCAGGGTTAAGATTCGCGGACGCATAACGGTTCGAGGTACGTGAGCGTACCCGCGTTCGCGTCCAGACTCGCACGTATCCCAAGGGGGAGGCTTAACATCTGCGCCGCGTGCCCCATCGGGTAGTCAAAAATCATCGGGATTTCCAGCGGCCCCAGGCGCTCCATCACCATCTCGCGCCACGGCGTGCCGCCAATCTTGGGATCAATCCGGTCGTCGGTGCGCGTCATCTCGCCCACGACAATGCCCGCCGCGCCGTCGAGAGAATTCGTGTTGAGAAGGTGGGTCAGCATCGCGTCAATTCGGTGCGGTTGCTCGTCCACGTCTTCCAGCAGCACGATCTTGCCGCGCGCGGCCATTGCGTTGGGCGTACCGATGGCATCGCAAATCAGAATCATGCACCCGCCGGTGACCACGCCTTCCGCTGTGCCCCCCACCTTGGTCTCCCCGCGCGGAGCGGTAGCGGGAGTGCTGAAATCCCCTTTGAGTTGGCCGAGGAACGACTCCCACACCCACGGTTCGCGATCCGAACCCAGCGTTAAGAGCATCGGGGCATGCAGCGTGGGCAGGCCACGCTGGTTGAGCGCCAAGTGCAGGGTGGTGATGTCGCTAAAGCCCGCAAACAGCTTGCCGCTGGCGGCCATGGCATCGAGATCAAGATACGGGAATAGTCGGGCGCACCCGTAACCCCCTCGCGAACACACCACGGCGTCCACGTCCGGGTCCAAGAAGGCTTCCATGAGGTCGGCGGCCCGGTCTTCGTCCGGTCCGGCCAAGAAGCCAGTCATCGCAAAGGCGTGCTCGGCAAAAGTAACCCGGTAGCCCTCGTTCTCGAGGACCTGGGTAGCGCGGGCCACCTGTTCCCGCGTGAGCCCCGAGGCCGGCGTTACCACACGAATGTGGTCACCGGGCCGAAGCGCACGCGGGCGGTTCATCGTCGTTAGGCCTTGGCGCCTTCTTCGATCGGGGCGATCACCACCCGGCGGTTCGGCTCTTCGCCTTCGCTGTAGGTCTGCACGCCTTCAAAGTCCGCCAGGATCTGGTGGATCACGCGTCGCTCAAACGCCGGGAGGGCGTCCAGAACGGCTTCTTCACCACGGGCCACCACCTGTTCGGCGATCTGCGTGGCGAGGTCGGTGAGCACATCCTTGCGGTGGTCGCGGTAAGCGTCGGCGTCCAGCACCACGCGGATACCCGGTCGCACCTTGCGGCCCGAGAACACGTTGAGCAGGTACTGCAGCGAGTTCAGCACTTCGCCGCGCCGACCGATGAGGTGGCTGGCGTCTTCGCCTTCAATGCTCAGGTGCACGTAGCGGCCTTCGCGCTGAGAAATCTTGACCGAAGCCTGCATATCGCCGGATTCGATGATTTCTTCAAGCATCGCGAGCAGCGCTTCCGCATCTTCCTCGGTGGCTTCCACGTCGGCTTCTTCGCGGCGCTCGCGCCCTCCCTTGCTTTCGCGCTCGGGGGCGGCTTCACCTTCGGCGGCTTCGGCCTTTTTTCCGCGACCTCGGCCTCGGGGCTTGGCGTCTTCCTTGGCTTCTTCCGCTACCGGAGCTTCTTCAACGACTTCAGCCGCAGGAGCGGCCTTCGCCGTGCGACCACGGCCCTTGGGCTTTTCTTCGGCGACTTCTTCGGGCTTGGCGGCCGCCTTGGGCGCAGCCTTGGCCTTGGCGGCGGGCTTGGCGGCCTTGGCCGGAGCGGCACCATTCACTTCCGCGCGAATCTTGACGTTCATCTTGCCGAAGAGGCCCTTGGTTTCTTCCAGGACCGTCACGGTCAGCTCGTCGGGGGAGACGCCCAGCGACTTGGCCGCTTGAGCGACAGCCTCATCGTGGGAGGCAGCGGTAATTTCGATCGTTTGCATGGGGGGTATGGAGGGGGTTGAGGTTACTTCTTCCGGCGCTTGCGGTTGTTGGGGTTGCCTTTGCTGCCGAAGAAATCGCTAGAGACATCATTTTGCTTCTTATCCTTCTCATCGTCAGGGGACCCGCCGGGAAGGGCGCCACCCTTGACCGACTGCACCGGCACCAATTCGGCCAGCGGCAGGCGGTATTCGATGAGGCTCTGTACGGTCGAGAGGATGTTGGTGAAGATCCAGTACAAGACAAACGCCGACGGCAGCCCCGGCCAGAAGAACATCGTGACCGAGAAGATCACCGCGATGAGCAGGCCGATAAAGCGCTGCTGCGGGATTTCCTTGCCCGCAATCCGGATGGGCGGCGTTTGGCCACTATCCGTCACCGGCTGGAGTAGCGTGGTGACGACCATCGAGACGCCGTAAAGGAAAATCAGGATGAAGTCGGGTTCGCCCAGGTTGGCACCCATCGGAATGCCCAGAAACTTGTCCGCCCCCGGATGCACCCACAAGAACGAGCCTTTGGTGAACTCGAACTTGTACTTCCACATGCACTGATACACCGCCAAGAACAGCGGCATCTGAATCAAAGCGGGCATACAGCCGGCCATCGGGTTGATGCCGTACTGCTTGTAGATCGCCATCGTTTCCTGCTGGAACGCGGCAGGATCCTTCACTTGACCAGTCTTCTTGTCCTTGTACTTGTCTTGGATCTCCTTGATGCGCGGCGAGAGCTGCGCCATCTGGCGACCCCACTGGTACTGCTTGTGCGCCAGCGGCCAAATAATCCCGCGCACCACCAGGGCCAAGAGGAAGGCGGCAAAAGCATAGGAGAACGACGGAATGCTGCCCGTGGCCTTCACGAGGACGTCAATCAGCTGCCAACCCGGCAGAACACCCCAAACGATCTCCTTCTTGTTGCGGGCGCTGAGCTCGGTGGTGATTTCATTGTAAAGCGACTCCGCGGTGACGGCCACGGGGGCTCCATCGCGACCCCGCACGGTTACGTCCACGTTCTTCCACATTGGAGTGCGGCGGTAGCTTTCGTACTGTGCGGCCAGCGTCGTGTAGCTGCGGTCAATCTTGGCGTAATGATCCCAGGCCACCCCGGTTTGGAACTGCGTGGCGGCCACGGTAAGAACGCTGGCCAGGCGGGCCTCATCGGCCTCTTGCTTCGTCAGTTTGCCCGCCTTCAGTTCCTCGTCAATCTTGGCGATGAGGAGCCGTTCCGTCTCAACGATCTTGAGGTCCAGCAGGTTCATGTTCTGCTGTTCCAACTCGGCCTGCACCTGCATGCGGGTGCGAGGATCGTTGGGCTTGTTCGACACGCAGAGCATCTGATACGAGATCATCAGCAGGATCGTGATCAGAGCAATCTGCAGGAAATTGCCTTGGGGGCGCGCTTGGGGTCTAGCCATGATGGATGAATTCGATTACGGAACGGGGTCGTGACCGCCGGGGCGGCCAGGATGGCAGCGACCAATGCGCTTGAGCCCGAGCCACGATCCCTTGAGCAATCCGTACTTTTGGATGGCTTCCAATGTGTATTGGGAGCACGTCGGAGTGTATCGGCAACTGGGGGGCATCCACCGGGTCCCCCTTTGGTATAGGCGGATCATGAAGACGCCGAAGGCCCGTCCGAGCGAGAGCTTTGGACGGTCTCCATAAGGCGAGGAAGGACTTGAATCCATTGAGATAAGGTCACTTGGTCGGCGGAAGCCCGGGCGATGAGTACGGTATCGCAATGGGCCCACTGGTCATTCCAAACGACGCGAAGCGCCTCGCGGATGCGGCGGCGGGTCCGATTGCGGCGAGGGTGATTGCCCAGAGCCCGTGCCACGCCGATCCCCACGCGGCCCGAGCCCGGAAGGCAGTGCATACGACAAAAATGTTCACGAGCGGACGCACCTCTCGTGAACACTTGTTCAAAGTCGGCCTTAGGGAGCCCGTTCAGGCGCCTAGTCGCGCACGGCCCTTGGCACGGCGGCGGCGAAGAACGTTCTGGCCGTCCTGAGTGCGCATCCGGATTCGGAAGCCGTGCGTCTTAGATCGCTTCCGGTTATTGGGTTGGAAAGTTCGCTTCATCGTTCTGGTCCTCGCAGAGAATGGTCGGACAAAGATACCCCGAAGCCGCACAACAGACGTGTCATGCGGCCCGAAATTCCCGGCGCTAGGCCGGAAGGAAGGGGCGAGGATCGGCCAAGTGACCTCGAATCGCCGCTGCCGCCGCCGAGATGGGGCTGACCAAGTGCGTCCGGCTCCCCGGGCCTTGGCGGCCTTCGTAGGGTCGGTTGCTGGTGCTGGCGCTGCGCTCGCCGGGGCGCACAATGTCCCCGTTCATGCCCAGGCACATGCTGCAGCCAGCACGGTGCCATTCCCAGCCGGAGTCCTTGAAGATCTGGTCCAGCCCTTCGCTTTCGGCCTGGATGCGGACTTCTTCACTGCCCGGCACCACGAGGGCACGAACGCCGGAGGCCACCTGGTGCCCTCGCATCACTTCGGCGGCGGCGCGCAGGTCTTCGATCCGCGAGTTGGTGCAGCTCCCCAGGAACACGGTGTTCACCTTCAGTTCCTCAATGCCTTGCCCCGGTTCGACCCCCATGTACATTTGAGCGCGTTTTTCGGAGGCGTCCTTGGGTTCGGGGATCGCCCCCGTAACGTCGACAGTCATGGCGGGCGTGGTGCCCCAGGTGACTTGCGGCACCAGGGCCGAGGCATCGATCTCGATCTCCCGGTCAAAGGTAGCGCCCTCGTCGGTAGCCAGTTGCCGCCACTCGGCAATCATGCGTTCGAGGTCCGCGCCTTTGGGGGCAAACGGGCGATCTTCCGCCGCAATGAACTCGAACGTGGTGTCGTCCGGGGCAATCATCCCGGCCCGCGCCCCCATTTCGATGCTCATGTTGGCCATCGTCATGCGGCCTTGCATCGAGAGCGACCGCACGGCTTCGCCGCGATACTCCACCACGTGGCCGGTGCCGCCGCCCGCACCGAGGGTGCGGATGATGTAGAGAATCAGGTCTTTGGCCGTCACCCCGTAACCCAGTTGCCCGCGCGCATTCACCGCCAGGGTCTTGGGTTGCTTGGGCGAGCGCAGTGTCTGCGTGGCCAGCACGTGCTCCACCTCGGTGGTGCCGATCCCGAACGCGAGCGCTCCAAACGCGCCGTGGGTGCTGGTGTGGCTGTCGCCGCACACGATGGTAAGGCCAGGCAGCGTGATGCCCATCTGCGGGCCGATGACGTGGACAATGCCCTGCCCCCGGTCGCCGTAGCCATAGAGCTTCACCCCGAACTCTTCACAGTTGCGGCGCATGGCTTCCAATTGCTGGCCACTGAGCGTGCTCGGGTCAATCGGGCGGCCGTCGGTCGGCACGTTATGGTCCACCGTCGCAAAGGTTAGGTCGGGCCGGCGCACGGGTCGCCCCGCCTCACGCAGGCCATCAAACGCTTGGGGACTGGTGACCTCGTGAATCAGGTGGCGATCGATATAGAGCAGCACGCCGCCCCCTTCGAGCTCGGTGACGACATGGTTGTCCCAAACCTTTTCAAACAGTGTTCGCGCCATGAATGTCGCCCTATTCTACGCCCTCCACGGGCGGCCGTGATGCAGGTCGAGGTGGCATCGGTCGTCGCGCGGAGCGGCGAGGAGGGGCGGGTGTACGGCTTTGGATGAGGCGTTCCCGGTAATCCGAGAGCGGGCAGATGGCCCGCAAGCCCAAGACATTGGCCGCCTCGACCGCTTGTTCCCAGCGCAGAGGATTGACCTTCCCGTCCCGACATCGCTCGACATCCGGGTCGTACCGTGGGCAGTCACGACATCTCATCAGTTAGAATGGTCTTCATGCTACCGGTTGCAGTCCTCGTCGCGGCGCAGCAAGATGCCATGACCCAGGATTCGGTGACGTACCGAGATGGCCTCATTTCGGTGGTTTTGGCCGAGCAGCGAAGCCAAGTGCGCATTGCCGATCGCCTGCCCGAGCTTCCGCGCACGGTCTCCCGCCAGATGTTTCAGCTCGGCGAAACCAAGGTCACTTTTGACAAGGACGGTCTGCTGATTGAGAAGAACGGCTGGAAGGGCCGCAGTCGCCTGGCCAGCGTGCCGACTTCGGACGTGCTGTTCACCCCCGAAATCATCGCCGAACACCGCGCCATGGCGAACCGGGGCGAAATCAGCCTCAACGTCTCGGCCATGAACGGCGCCGTCGCGGTGGAGGACAAGCTCTATATGTGGTTGCGCTGGGAGCGCAAGACCGGGGAAAGCTGGCTGGAGGGTGTTTTTGAACTCGATGCCTCGCTGGAGCAACCCACCACCAAGTTCATCGGCAAGATGCCGGGCAACAGCTTCGCGACGGGTATTGCCAATGATCGACTCCGACTGGATGGCGAAGAACTGATCGCCCCGGTGCGGGCGCAGGAAGGATGGGGGCTGGGCCGCTTTAAGCTTGCCGACGGCACCACCACCTTCGAAAAGGCCGCCTCCCAGGCCAAAGACGCCTTCTTTGTGCCCGGCAGCAAGATGATGGCGACCGTGCGTGCCACGAGCTACGGCACCACCATCGTGGGGCTGTGGGGGCCGGGGTTCGGCTACCGCGAAACGATTGAAAGCCGGGGCACCCTCGCCGGCATTTACGAACCGGGGATCGTGGTGTTCCGATTCGGAGGAACGGACGTCGTCTCGCACGGGCAAACCGGTGCCAAGATGGCGATCCCGAAGGGTGCGGGCTTCCGGGCCATTCCGGGCGGGCTGGTCTACTGGGAACCCAACGCCAACCCTAAGCGGGTGACGGTGGTGGACCGTAACTTTGTCACCCGGGGGCAGTGGCCCGCCGCGCGCTAACCCGCCTTAAACAACCGGAGCCGGAACCGGCTGGCCCAGGCTGCGATACGCGGCCAGGGCCACCGCCGAGGCCGCCAACCCATCCTGCGCCGAGGTGAGCGGTTCTCGCCCTTCCGCGATGGCATTGAGAAACTCTTCCACCATCAGCCGGTCGAGGTCGGCGCCAATGCCATTCATGCGCAGGCCACTGGCATCCGTGGGATAGACCTCCATCCCGTAGCCAAAGAGGTCCGCCTCGGCAATCCCCTGGTCGCCCACCACGCGCAGGGTGACGTCGCCCCACGTCTTGTAGCCCGCCGGGCGGCTCCAACTGCTGTCCAGCGTGGCAAAAATGCCGCCCGGGAACTCGATGGTCACCATCGCGGTGTCGTCGAACTCGCCTTGGAATCGGTTGTTCCCCGTCTGGGCTTGCACGCGCACCGGCTCGGCCCCCAGCACACGCCGCAACAAATCCGTCACGTGAACGGTGTGGTCAATCATTGCCCCGCCGCCGCTTAGGCTCGGATCGGTGAACCAGCCGCCCGGGCACGTGCCTCGGTTCGTGGTGGCCAGCGCCAAGACCTGACCGATCTCGCCCCTTTGCACCCGCGCCTTGAGGTCGGCGAAAACGGGGGAGAACGGGCACGGGAAAGCGGTCATCAAGGTGGTCTTTAAGCCCGGAAGCAGCGCCTTGATCCGAGCGGCATCCGCTTCGCTCCCTACAATCGGCTTCTCGCAGAGCACGTGGCATCCGGCGGCCACCGCCGCTTCGATGTGATCCGCGTGCTTGAGGTTTTCGCTGCAAATGACCACCGCATCACTGGCAGCCAGCAGCTCGTCCAGCGTGGCAAAGGTGTTCCATCCGTAGGTGCCGCAAAGCTGGGCCATCCGCGTCGGCTCGTCGTCCCATCCGCCCACCACTTGCACCCGGTCGGACATCTGATTCAGGACGCGGGCGTAGCTGCCCACATGCAGATGCGCCGAACTCACCAAGCCAACTCGGATCATGCGCTCTAGTATGTCTCGCGCACTTAGGTTAGGGCGGGGATAGTGCGGCCCTGGGGCGGCGTGACTATCAGCTCGCGACCCTCGGGTTCTACGGGCACAATCTCAACGCGCCAACGAGACTCTTCGTCCACCAGTTCGTCCAGCCCCTTGGGCCATTCAATGAGGATGATGTGCGTGTGCAGAAGATCTTCTAGCCCAATACCCTCGGGAGATTCCAGCCGATAAAGATCGAGGTGAGCCACCGGCAGCTCGAAATCGTAAACGCTGAGCAAGTTGAAAGACGGCGACCGCACCGCGCCCGCCCAGCCGCGGGCCCGCAAAATGCCGCGCACCAAGGTCGTCTTTCCGGCCCCCAGCGGGCCGTGCAGTTCCACCACATCGCCCGGCAGCAACACGGCCGCTAGCCATGCACCGGCGGCAAGGGTGGCCGCTTCGTCGGGCAGAAACATAGAAATTCAATGTAGCCGAAAACGAATCGACCCGGGCATTACGCCCGGGCCGTCTCTTCGCTTCATAAGGGAAATCCCTTCGCTTAACCCTGCAGCAGGCTGAGAACCGCTTGCGGGGCCTGGTTGGCCTGCGCCAGCATCGAGATACCGCTCTGTTGCAGGATCTGCAGCTTAGTGTAGTTGGTCATTTCTTGGGCCACGTCCACTTCGCGGATGCTGGATTCGGTCGCGGCCAGGCTCTCTTTGGCAACGCCGAGGGCGCGCATGTTGGATTCCAACGTATTCTTCATGAACGAACCGATGTTCGCTCGCAGAGTGCTTACGTTCGTAATCGCGCTGTCGATCGATTCCAAGGCAGTCTGCACCGAGGTGCCGGTGATATCCAACGAACCAAGGCCCAGGTTGCTGGACGACATGTTGCCCAGGTTGAGCGTCACTGTTTCGCCGGCATTGGCCCCGACCTGGAATTGCGCTCCTTGAGTGAAGACCTGAATGACGTTGCCCTTGTCACTCACGGTGTTCGCACTGGCGTTGAGGCCAATCACGTTCCCACTCACATCACGCAGCTCCAGGCCCTTGCCTCGGCTGAAAGCGGCCGTAGTCGTTGCGCCACCCACGGTGTAGCTCACCGTGGCCACGGCGTCTTCGCCCACGTCGCTGGCGGAACCGGCGGCGGTGTTGATCACGCCCGCACTCGTCGTCAGCTGCACGGCCTTATCGGAGCCGTACTGGGTGTTGGTCAGCACCAGTTGGTTGCCACCGTTTATGGTGGCGCTCACGCCGGTTTCACCGACGGCGGCATTCACCATGTCCACCAGTTGGTCTCGCGTGGTGGCGGCCGTAGTTTCGAACGTCTTTCCGTTCAGAGTGAACTGACCCGCACCCACCAGCACCGTACCAGCCGTGTAGGCCTGCGTTCCGGTGAGGGTGGCCCGACCGGCAGCGGTCGTCACGTTGACGCCCAGGGTGCCGTTGGCGTTGAGGGTGGTGCCGGCAAACGAACCGCTCGTGTACACGTTGGTGATCACGTTGAGATTGTTGATGTTGGCTTGCACCCCGGCCGACCCGTCCAGCATCTTCTTGCGACCAAACGAGGTCGTGCTGGCCAAGCGGTCAATCGAGTTGAGAATGTTGTTCAACTGCGTTTGGTTGGCTTGCTTTTGGTCGGCATCGTACGTACCATTGCCGTTGGCCACCGCCAGGGCACGGGCGTCTCTGAGCAGGCGGCTCATCTCATCCAGCGCCCCGTCGGCGGTCTTGGCAAAATTCATTGCGTCTTGGTTGTTGCGCAGAGCGGCATCCATCCCACCCAACTGGGCGCGGAAGTTTTCGCTCGCAATCAAACCGGCCGGGTCGTCCGAGCCGTTGACGATGCGCAAACCGGTCGAAAGCCGGTTAATGGATCGGTTCAAGTCACTTGAGGTGCCGTTGAGGTTGCGCAAGGCACCCATGGCGGCAACGTTGGTGTTGATACGAAAAGACATGCGTTTTCCCTAGCAAAGCCACCAGCATTTATGCGAGCCAGTGGTTCTGCCAGGTGTCTTGTTCCGCACGAGACTTCTTGTTTACCTAGCAAAAATACTGGGATTTAGCAGAATTACCAGGTTTTTTGTTTCCCGGTATGAATATGGGCTTCGGGCCAGGGATTTGAACTCGGATGACGCGCCCGGCCCCCACGGGGTAAACCAGCACCTCATGTCACTGGTCGGTCAGGTGGGAAGGAAGCGGCCGCGCGCACGCTTGGCCATGGCGGTGATTTACAGCCTGCTTATCATCGGCGCCATCACCACGCTATACCCCTTTGCCGTGATGGTGACCACGGCCACCAAGGGCCCGACCGACCAGAACGACAACAAGCTGTGGCCCGCCTACTGGTCGGACAATGCCGCCCTGACGGAAAAGTACATTGACGACAAGTATGCCGGGGACATGAGTCGGATTGCGGCCTCCCGCATTGGAGCGGATGCCTCTCCCGAGGAAGTCGCCAAGTACCGCAAGTTCCTGGCCGAGCTTCCGCCGACGCACTGGCAGTCGGGCTTCGCGACGCCCGCTAACCAGGTTTACAGTCGCCTGAGCGCCGCTTACCAAGCGGAAATGAAGGCCAAATTCCCGCGCTTGGATTCCCTGAACCAGGCTTATTTGGAGCTGAACACCACCTTCAGCAGCGTGGCGCCCCCCGCCGAGAACCAGCAGCGCAAGGGCTGGCTGCCCACCCCCGGCCCCAAGTATCAGGATTACGTCGCCTTCAAGGAGAAGCTGCCGACGGAGTTCCGCATCCCCGTGCGCGCGCAGGTGATGTACCAAGAGTGGCTGCGTACGGTCTACAAGAACCAGATCGGAGATGTACCGGCGGCGGCGAAGGGTGAGGCGACCGCATTTGAAGCCATTGCCTGGCCCCCGCCGCCCGAGTGGCGCGCACGATTTGAAGCCGAAGGCCTGCCCGTGGCCTACAAGGGCGACACCGTGGAAGACCGCTGGGCCAAGGTGAGCGACGGCCCCATGCCCATCGCGGCCGAAGAAGCCCTGTGGGTGCAGGAAAACGCCGGGGCCATCCGCCAAGACTTCCTCACGCGTAACTTCCGCTACGTGGGCGGCTACATGCTGCTGAACGGGCGCGCCCTCATCAATACGGCAATTTTCTGCCTGCTGGCCATTCTCACTCAGCTGACGGTAAACCCGCTGGCCGCCTACGTGCTCTCGCGCTATCCGATGAAGAGTACGGCCCGGGTACTGCTGTTCCTGCTGGCCACCATGGCCTTCCCCGCCGAGGTCGCGATGATCCCTTCGTTCTTGCTGCTCAAGGACTTGGGTTTGCTGAACACCTTCGCCGCGCTGGTGCTACCCGCCGCCGCCAACGGCTACATGATCTTCTTGCTCAAGGGCTTCTTCGATTCCCTGCCCAATGAGATATTTGAGAGCGGCCAACTGGACGGCGCCAAGGAGAGCACCCTGATGATGCGCCTGGCCATGCCGCTGAGCAAGCCGGTACTGGGCTACCTGGCGCTGCTCGCCTTCATGGGTGCCTACGGGGCGTTTATGTATGCGTTCCTGGTGGCGCAAGACCAGCGGATGTGGACGCTGATGGTGTTCATTTATCAGCTCCAGCAGAGTGCGCCGAAGGCAGTGATGATGGCGGCGGTGACGCTGGCGGCGGTGCCGACGTTAGTGGTGTTCTTGTCCGCTCAGCGCGTCATCATGCGCGGCATCGTTCTCCCCGGCGAGCGCTAAGGGCGCTTCTTGCATCGAAGGCGGCAGGCCAATGCGCTTGCCCGCCAGTTCGGTGGCATCGGCAATGCGCTCAGCCAGCATCCGGCACGCCTGCACCTTGTCTCTCGGGATGTCCTCCGGCGCAATGGGGGCGGTGTAGACAATGGTGATGCGGTGGCGGCGGAACTTCTTCGACCCGCGCGGCCACATAATTTCCGTCCCCCGGATGCCCGCCGGAATGATCGGTGCGTTTGCCCGGCGGCTGAGCATGAAAACGCCCGATTGAAACTCGCCCATCGTCTCGCCATCGCCTCGCGTGCCCTCCGGGAACATCAGCACCAGCGAGTTCTGCTTCATCTGCTCGATGAACCACTTGATCGAGTCGGTATCACTGCTTCCCCGGCGCACTGGGTGGGTGCCAATGCTGTGCAATAGCCACCCCAGCGGCCCCTTGAACAGTTCTTCCTTCGCCATCGCGCGCACCCAGCGGCGAGGCGGGGTCCCCAGCGCGGGCGGGTCGAGGTAGCTCATGTGATTGGCGACGATAATGGCCGGTCCGTCGTGCGGGATGTGCTCTAGTCCTTGTACGCGCAGGCCACCCGTGGCCCGGTAGATCACCTCGCGCACCAAGAAAGTGATGAAGCGGTACCACAAGGAACCGCGCCGCCGGGTCTCCGCATTCACGCCCTCATTATAGGAGAACTGGTGCACATGGATTGGACTAGAATCGGGCATGCCCCACCTCGATGCGATCGGAATCGTGGTCACCGATATGGCTCGCGCCCTGGACTTCTACCGTCTGCTCGGGGTGCCGACGCCCACCGAATGGGAGGGCCCGCACGTCGAGGCCACCCTGGACAACGGCCTTCGACTCATGTTTGATGATCTGGAGTTGATGAAGTCGCTCCATCCGGATTGGCAGCCGCCCTTGGGTCACCGGATGGCGTTGGCGTTTGCCTGCGAGACACCCGCCGAAGTGGATGAGGTGTACGGCCGCGTGGTGGCGGCCGGGTATTCGGGCAAGACGGAACCGTGGGATGCCTTTTGGGGCCAGCGCTACGCCACGCTCCTCGACCCGGATGGCAATATGGTGGACCTGTTCGCTCCTCTGCTAGAGGCAGCGGAGTAAAGAAAAAGCCGGGCGAGATCTCCTCTCACCCGGCTGGTTTGCCATTCCCGATCCTTAGTCTGCTACCGGAGGCGGTACGGGCCGCGACCGGGTCGCCTTCGGCATTGGCAGGATGTCTTCGTCATTCGGCGGATTGAAGGGCGTGGCCGCCGGGGCCGCCGTCGTCACCGGGGTGGTCGTCACCGAAGTTTCCACTGCACCTCGGATCGCCCCCGGCCCGCCGATCTGCTGAATCTTGTCGGCGAGGTCAATCCCGAAGATCTCCTTCACCTGTTCGTTCAGCATCATCAGCTTCTTCAGGTCCACGCCGCTGGCACTGGACCCGGAAGAACCGGTGTCAATCACCGTCAATCGCTCCACCTTGGTCGGCGCGATGGCGTTGGTCAGCTCGGTAATGATGTTCTCCAGCTTTTGGAGCACCATGATCTCGCGGGCGTTGTCGCCGGTCGCTTTCCAGGTTTGGGCGAGGGTCCTAATCGCTTCGGCGCGGGCACGACCATCTTCAATGATCTTGGCCACTTCGGCACTCGCGCGGCTCTCGCTGGCTTCGCATTCGGCGCGGGCCGGGGCCAGCACGTCGGCTTCCAGCTGCCGCCGCACCTGCTCGACACGGGCTTGCTGCACCTTGATTTCGGCTTCGGCCTGGGCGACCATCGCCACGACCTTGGCTTGCTCTTCGGCCACCAGCGCCGCGCGGCGCGTCATGGCGTCGTTCAGTCTGCGGTCGGCTTCGGCCTTGGCCACCAGCGTTTCGGCACGGATCTGAGATTCCACTTCCTTGAAGCGGTTCTCAGCTGAGCGCACCTTCGAGTCGGCCTGGGCAATCGCTTCGGCGCTCCGGGCGGAGGCGATCAACTCACTGTTGCGGATGCGCCCGATCGAGTCCAGATACCGCACGTCGTCGGTAATGTTCTGAATCTTGAGCGTGTCCACCACCAGGCCGAGGGCCGTCAGGTCTTGCTCGACTTCTTCCACCAATCGCTCGGCAAAGGTGTTGCGGTCGGCGTTGATCTGCTCGGGCGTGAGCGTGGCAAGCACCCCGCGCAGCGAGCCTTCCAGTGTCGCTTTGCAGATCGCCATGATCTCGCCCTGACCCTTGCCGAGGAATCGCTCAATCGCGTTGTTGAGCACGGGCTCGTGGCCGGCCACCTTTACGTTGGCGACACCCTGCACGTTCAGCGGCACCCCGCCCTTGGCGTAAGCGCCGACGGCGTTGAGCTCGATGATCATGTTGGTCAGGTCGAGCCGGTCCACTTTTTCAAGGAACGGCTTGCGCCAGGTGCTCCCGTCTTTGACCACGCGGTAACCGATGCGTCGGTCACCCACCCGGCGGCTACCCCCCGAGAAGATTAGGACTTCGTTCGGTCGGCACACCATGTACAGCTGCTTGTAACTGAGCACAAACAGGAACAACCCCATCCCGAAGAATCCCACCGCGAGGCTAATGACCGAAGTCACCGGGTTCACCGCGGCATTGGCAAGTAGCAGAAAGTTCATGAGTTCTCGTGGGCTTCCGCCGCATTGTCAGGGCGACCACGTAGAGCCGCCGTCACGTCCATGCCCGTGGTGCGTTCCACCGCGGCAAACACGCTATCCAGCATCTGCGGGTAGCTGGCGAGGTAGTTCGGCAAGGTCCGGCCATCGCCGCCATCAATGACGGAGAGGCTCTCGACCTGCAGTTTTTGCACACCCACCGCCGCCGAACGCAGGAGCTTCTCGATGTCCTCGATCAGCGCGATCTGCGTGGCAGCGCCGCCGGCTTCTTGCCAGGCCGCGCCCAAAGTGGCAAGCGATTCCGAGGCCGCGCGACCACGTTCGCGGATAATGGCGGCTTCGCCCCGGGCTTGGAACTCGGCGGCTTGCCGCTCGGCTTCGGCGGGCAGGACTCGGTCCGCCACCAGTCGGATTTCTTCGAGCTGCGCTCGAATCTCTTGTAGGCGCTGTTCAGCCACGGCGCGGGCTTCCCGCGCGGCCGCCGCTGTGCGCTCCTCTTCGGCATTCACTGCCGATTCAAAGTCCGCCTTCATCTTTCTCAGCTCGTTGCGTAGACCGATGATCTTGGTGTCCATTTCGGCCGCCGTCACTTCCCCTCGGCCGCGGTTTTCGGCTTCCACCAATTCCGCCGTGCGGTTCGCGTCCGATTCCGCGATCTCGGCCTCACGAACCACGTGCGCAATCGCTTTTCGGCCGGTGGCATCGAGGTAGCCCACATCGTCGCTCACATGCAGAATCTTGAGCGTATCGAGGTGCAATCCGAGCTTGCGGAGGTCAGATTCGCTCTCGCTCGTCAAACCATCAGCGAACTTGAGCCGGTCCTCGTTTACCTGCTCCGGTGTGAGGTTAGCGATGACGCCGCGCAAGTGACCTTCCAAAGTCTCCTTCGCGACGCGGCGGATGGTGTTGATGTCCTGATCTAGGAATCGCTCTACCGCGTTGCGCAGCACGGCTTGATCACTGCTCACCTTCACGTTGGCAATCGCGTCGATGTTCATCGCGATGCCGCCGCTGGAGTACGAGTTCCGGACCTGGATCGGCACCTCGAACAAGGTCAGCGGCAAGCGGCTCACCCGCATGAAGAACGGAATGTAGAGCTTGCGGCCTCCGGTGACAATTTCACTGCCCCGCCGGAATCCCCCCGAGAAAACGAGCGCTTCATTTGGCATGCAAATGCGGAAGAACGTCCGCACCAAAAGGAAGAACCCTAACAAGAAAAGGAGAAAGAGAACGGCCCCGCCGATCACTCCTCCCAGACTCTGAATGATGTTCATGGATTTGTGGTTTGCTCGTGGTTACGACGAAGAGCTGAGCTCGGCTTCCTCCGCCAAAAAGTCATTCAACCGCGCGACTTGCACGCGGTTGCCTTGGATCCCAACGATAAGCACCGCTTCTTCCACTTCAATGACCTCATTGTTTGTGGATTCGGCGATGTAGTCAATCAATTCTCCCTTGACCGTCACCCGCACCTTGCCGGCCTGACCTGGGCGTGCGGCCACTAGCATACGCCCCTGCACTCCCAAAAAGTCATTCTCACCAATGCTTTCCCCTTGGGCTCGCTTCTGGAGCAGGTTCACCAGCACCGCCACCACAAAACCCGTGATGAACCCGGTGATGAGCGAAGACGTGAGGATGAGCGGCTCCTTGGCCATCCCGGTGAGCGTGAGCGTGGTGCCCATGAGCCCAAAGATGCCGAGGAAGTAAAGCCAGAACCTGAAGTTGCCAAAGGGCAACCAAGAAAGGAAAGCGTCGGCCGCATTCGGTGCCCCCGGCGCATGGTCGACCTCGAATCCGCCGTCATGCGAACCCAAACCGCCGTGATCGTGCCCATCGCCGTGCGGAGCAAAGGCGGAAAAGAGGATGAGTCCGCCGGCCACAATGCCAGTGACGAGATACAACGGGAGCACTTTGGATTTCCTTCTCCTGACTACGGACATTATGCCCCTGGGTTGCACCCTTTGCCGTTCTCCCTATTTTGTTTCAATAATTTCTGAAACCTGAAAAAGTTGGGGTTTGGTGCCGTACAATAGGATTGTAGTGACCTCGCCCGTACACGATCCCCAACTCCCTCCTTCTGGCCCTGAGCGAGCCGCTTTGGTCCAGGAGGTGTTCGGGCGTGTCGCCCCCAGTTACGACAAGGTCAACCACTGGATGAGCCTGGGGCAGCACCAAAAGTGGCGCACCAAGGCCGCGGCTGAGTTGCAACTGAAGCCCGGCGACCGGGTGCTGGACGTGTGCTGCGGCACCGGCGACTTCCTGGCCGCCTTGGAACCCCACGTTGGCCCGAGCGGACAAGTGGTGGGCATTGACTTTGCCCCCGCGATGCTGGAAGGCGCGGCGGCCAAGGGCCACCCCCGGCTGAGCCTCGGCGATGCCACCCGCCTGCCCATCCAGGCGGCGAGCTTTGATGCCGTCACGATCGGCTGGGGCCTGCGCAACGTGGCGGACCTTGATGGCGCCCTGCGCGAACTCGCCCGGATCCTCAAGCCGGGAGGGCGATTGGCCTGCCTCGATATGACCCCCAGCCGCCACCCGTTGCGCCAGATTTCGGACCGGGTCTTCCATTGGCTCACGCCCCGGCTTGGCCGCCGCGTGGGTATGGAACAGGATTATCAGTACCTCGTCAAAAGCACCGACGCCTTCCTCGATGCCGCCTCGCTCTCCGCGCGTCTTCGCGCCGCCGGATTTGACCAGATTCGTGTCCGCACGTTCATGTTCGGCCACATTGCCCTCCATATCGCCCAAAAATCATGACGGCCACCTTTTTCTCGCAGCTCCAAGAACGCATTCCCAATGAGGTGATGACCACCCTCATTGATGGGGTGCTGGGAGTGGAAACCGAACTCCGCGCGCAGGTGCAGAGCGATATCCGGATGGTGCAAGACATTGGCGAACACACCCTGGAAGCGGGCGGCAAGCGGCTACGACCGGCCCTGGTGATGCTGAGCGCGCAGGCCACCGGACTGCCCTACCTTGCCGATCGGTGCGTGAAGCTGGGCGCGTGCCTGGAAATGATCCACATGGCGACGCTGGTGCACGACGACGTGATTGACGGCGCAAGCACTCGCCGGGGCCGCGCGACGGCCGGGCGCGTCTTTGGCGATACTGCTAGCATCCTGGCTGGTGACGTACTACTGGCGAAGGCCATGCGCATCCTGGCCGTAGATGGCGACCTCGCCATCATCCACATGACGAGCGACGGCGTGGTGGAAATGGCCGAAGGCGAAGTGCTGGAGCTGCAGTTCCGCAACGAGTGGACGATGCCGGAAGAGGATTACCTGCGGGTACTGCGGATGAAGACCGCCGCTTACGTGGAGATTTGCTGCCGCACCGGGGCCATGGTGGCGGGGGCGGATGAGGAAACCACCGACCTGCTGGGCAAATTTGGTCACCACCTGGGCATGGCGTTCCAGATCATTGACGACCTGCTGGACTACACCGGCGACAGCCAGAAGACCGGCAAGCCGCTGGGCACGGATTATCGCGAGGGCTGCATGACGCTGCCCCTGATGCGCCTGCGGCCGCACCTGCGCGAAGCGGAGAATGAGCGCTTTGCCCGGCAGTTTGGCGAAGATCCTTCGACCGAAGAAGTGACGGCCTTGATCCAGCTGATGCACGAGCGCGGCGCCCTGGTCGAAGCTCGCGCCTTAGCCACCGAGCACGAACGTCAAGCGATGGCGGCCCTGGCGGCACTGCCCGCTACTCCCCAGCGCGAACTGCTCTCTTGTGTGACGGAGTTCGTTTCCGGCCGCGACCAGTAAGCCCGTGTACGGCCTTTACGCGTTCGACCTCGACGGCACCATCTATCGGGGGGACGATGCGATTGACGGGGCGGCCGAGACGGTGCGTACGCTCTTAGCACGCGGGGCGAGGGTGGTCTACCTGACCAACAACTCCGCCGCCACTCCGGCCGGAGTGACTCTTAAGCTTGAGAAAATGGGCATTCCCTGCGAGCCCGCGTGGGTGTACGGCACCGGTCCGTTTGCGGCTCAGCTATGCCGCGATCGGGGCTACCGGCAGGTGAACGTGGTGGGCGAACCCGCTCTCCACCAAACCTTTGCCGAAGCGGGGCTGAACCCGGCCAGCCGCAACCCCGAAGCCGTGGTGGTGGGCATTTGCCGAACCCTCACCTACGAGATGATCGCGGAGGCGGCCGACCTGATCCGGGCCGGCGCTCCCTTCATCGCCACCAACACCGACGCCACCTATCCGATGGCCGGGGGGCGACTGCAGCCCGGGGCGGGGGCCGTGGTGGCCGCGATCCAAACGGCCGCCGGACGAGAACCCGAAGTGCTGGGCAAGCCCGCCCCCGCCATGCTCTTGGCCGCGATGAAGGAGGCTGGGATCGAGCCGGCGAACACGCTGATGGTGGGCGACCGCTACGAGACGGACATCCTTTGCGGGCAAGCGGCGGGGTGCGACACCTGGATGGTCACCACGGGCGTGGTGACGGATCGGCCCGATGGGCAACCCGGCGGCGCGAACCTCCGCGAACTCCTGAACTAGGAACTCGAATCGCCCTGCTGAACCCGAAGTTCATCTTCGGCTTGCTTCACGGCTTTGAGTTCGCTGAGAACCGCATCGAGCGTCTGCGAACTCGAATACTCCACCGGCGCGGCCCCCGGGGTACTCGAAAGACTCGATTGCGCCCCCTCCACTTCGTCGGCCAGGTGACGCAACCGTTCTGCCACCGCCATGCCGCCCCGCACAATGTGCTCGCTATGGGCCGACTTGTGCGCGTACTCGGTCCAATCCGAGGCCGCCAGGGTCTTGAGATTGTTGAGCGCTTCCGTGATCTCGAGGTCAAAGAAGTCCTTCATCACGCCTTTGGCTTCGACATCGCGGTCACGCTGCGGCAACCCAATGGCGGACGAAGCCATGGTCATGAGTTCGCTCATCGCGGTGTCCGCCGCGAGCTGCGCTTGCTGGCGCACGCCCGCCCAGTGTGCGCCGATGTCGGGGGCGTTCCAGATGGGGCCGTTGAGCGCGGATTGCACCCGGCTCCAGTGGTAGGCACTGGCTTCTAACAGCTGTAAGACCGAGGCATCCACTTCGCGGTGCAAGCGATTTCGGCCGCGCAGAGCCTGAAACGGCTTGGAGGAATGGTGGGCTTGAATCTTGGCCCGCTCGGCTTCATCGCGGGGCTTGCCTTGCCGCTTGCGCAGAACATTGACGGCCCAGCCCCCGGCGATGAGGGTGAGAAAGCCCGCGATGATCCCCGGTCCCGGGTTGCTGAGAGCGACCCCGGCCGTAATCCCGACCATCGGCGCGAGGGCAAGGACGCTCACAATGCCACCCCCAATCGCCAGGTCTTGGCGCGCCTTGGCGGGATCGTTCTGCGCATAGGTCAGGAACGCGTTCACATACGGCAGTCGCTTGTCAAATCGGGCCATGCGTTGGTAAGTGTGCTCCTTAGTGTCCTACGGCGGCGGGTTGCACTCCGCGCGCAATCGGTATACCGTCTGGCGTGCGGTTCGTGGACACTCACTGCCATATCAATGACCGAGAGGCCTTCCCGGACCCCAATCGGACGCTCCATGAGGCCCAAGGGCACGGGGTGGACCGTTGCATCGTCATCGGCATTGACGAAGGGCTAAGCGAGCGAGCTGTGCAACTGGCCGAGCGCTACCCGGGCGTATGGGCGGTGGTCGGCTGGCACCCCAACCATGCCCATGAGTGGACCGCCGAGGGCTGGGCGCGTATCGAAGCCTGGGCCACTCACCCCCGCGTGGTCGGCATCGGCGAAACCGGGCGCGACAACCACTGGGACTACGCCCCCGCTGCCCAGCAGTGGGAGGTGTGGGAGCGCCACGTGGACCTGGCCCAGCGCGTGGAGAAGCCGATTGTGATCCACTGCCGCGAGGCGTATCCCGAGCTTTTGGATTGGCTGGAGCAGAACCCGGTGAGCGTGCCGCTGCTCTTCCACTGCTGGGCGGGTAATGCCGAGGATGCTGAGCGCGCGATCCGGTTGGGAGCGTGGTTCGGGGTCGATGGCCCTGTAACCTACAAGAAGGCCGACGAACTCCGGGCCGTGGTGGCCATGTTGCCCCGCGACCGTGTTCTGCTGGAAACGGACGCGCCCTACCTGACGCCGCACCCGCACCGAGGCGAGCGCAACAAGCCCGCCTACATCCCGCTGATTGCGGAAGGGTTGGCCCGGGTGTGGGGGTGTAGTGTGGGTGAAGTGGCTTCCATCACCACCACGAATGCCAAGCGGCTCTTTCCCGCGATCGTAGGAACCGCTTAGCGGCCGAGTTTAGCGGCGGCGCCCGGTGGCGGGCTGCACGTCAATCTCAAGCTGAGGGGCCGTGCTCGCCGTCTCCGGGTCCACGGCGGAAGAGGGACTCTCCACGGGTTCTTCACCATTACCGGCGAGGGTCGGCTCACTGGCCAGCACTGGCACGCTCTGCACAATGTTCTTGGGCAGCACGCCCGTGGGGATGCGCGGCCCCACAAAGAAATAGCCCACCATCGCCACGAGGCCGGGGATCAAAACCCATTTGGTGATCTCCCAGACAATGCGCGAACCTCTCGATTCGCCCAACTCACGCGCGTCAGCACGGTGTTCCATAAACATGCGTGACCAAGGGCCAAGCCTTTTTATTGTGACTCATCCCTGGGGCCTTTTCGTTCCAAGGGCCACACTGAACACGTAGGACTACGGGCGTGAGAGCGGACATTTACGAAGATCTGTGGGAAGTTGAAGCGGAGACCTTCCAGACCCTGCCGCCCGACGCCGGGCACTCGGCGTACCCCTACGTGCCCTTGGCGGCCTCTGGCTCCGCCCAAATGGTGAGCCTGCGCACGGTGGTGCTGGAGAACCAATGGACGCGCATCACCGTCTGCCCTGACCTCGGCGGGGCCATTGTGGCATGGCACGACCTGCGAACGGGGGAAGCCATTTTGACGGCCCCCAAGCGACTCCAGCCCGAGGCAGGCGGCCCCCGGGGCACGACCGTCCGCACCGGAATTCAGTGGCAGACCTGGCCGGACGAGCGCCGCCTAATGACGGGGCGCGTGGACTTTCGCATCCATGCCGACGAAAGCGAAGAAGGTGCCGTGGCCGTGTATCTGCACGAGCTTCTGGCGGGGGTACCCGCCCAATGGACAGCCTGCCTGACGTTGGAGCCAGATTCGGCCGCCCTGCGGGTGGAGTTCCGCCTGCAAAACCTGAGCTTGCTGCCGTTGCGTTTGGATAGCGGCTTCTCGGTGGCCGGTGCCCAGTGGAGCGACCAGCGCGTGACCTGGCTGGCCCCGGGGCGAGGTGGATTGGGCGCGGTACCGCTGAGCGGCACCTTGTACGCCTCGGGAACCGAGCTGCGCCGGCGAGGGGACGCCCAACCTTGGCTGGCCCCGGGCGCGGTGGAACCTTGGAGTTGCCTGCTGGTGCCGTTCTCGGATTCTCGCGCCGAGAGTGCGGGCGGGGGCGAGGTTTGTCCGGTGGTGTCCGAAGCCGGAGCCCTCATGGTGAGTGCCGAAGGGATTTTCTTGCAGGCTGCCACGCCGCTCGAGGGCGCCCGGCTGTTGCTCGGCACCGAAGATGGCCAAACCCACACGGCCTCCTTGGCCTGGAACCCCGGAGCACCCTTGTTCTTTGCCGCTGACCAACTCCCCGGCCGGGCCGTCGCCGCCCGGGTGGATGCGGCGGATCAAAGCGGCCTCCTAGCTTGGCCGGGGGTGCCGGCCCCGTCTTCTCCCCTTCCCTCGGGAGCCCTCGCCGCCCTGGCTGAACCTGCGGAAGGCTCGGAAGAAGCCGCGTGGCATGCCGCCCTCGCCCAGCACCTCCCTCTCCCAGACGTGACCAACCCGCTCTTGCGGCCCCTGGCCGACCTGGAAACCGCCCGCCGCGCCCTGGCCGAGGGTAACGACGAAGCCGCCGCCACCGCATGCCAGTGGTGCCTGGCCCGCACCCACGACCAAGTCACCGCATGGTGGCTCCACGCCATTGCCCAGCGCCGCCTCGGCCGCGCCGAGGAAGACGAAAGCCTGGCCCACGCGATGGTGCTGGACCCCATGGACCTGCGCCTGCGGGCCGAGAGCTTCTTGCGCCAGCCCGTTGCCGAGAGCAAGGAACCTTTGCCCTTCTTGCGGCCCCTGGCCGCCAACGCCGACGCCGCCGTGGGGGTGGTGGGCGACTACATCGCCCTGCGGAGCACCATGGATGCCGCCCGCCTGGTGGATGAACTCATCCGGCACCGCGACCTGCCGATGCTGCGTTACTTGCGCGCATGGAGCTACCTCAAATTCACACGCATGGAAGCGGAAGCGATGACCGACTTGCGCGCGGCCGGGGCCCTGCCCCTGGACCCGCCCTTACCGTGGCGACCCCTGGAAAAACAGATCATCCGGGACCTCGCGGAGAGGTTCCCGGATGATGCAGCGCTCCGAGGCTGGAGAGGGCTGGTACTCGATTAGGTCAGGGGCTTAGTGACCAGTGCCAGCGGCGGGGCGGCGGTTGCCTCCCGACGTTGCGGCGGCCTTGGGCCGGATGAGAATGCTGCGCGAATCCGTAAGCACGTATTCGAGGTCAGCGGCCTTCGTCACCGTGTCCAGCGCAAACTTGAGCGTGGTACCCACCAGGAAGGCGTCGAGCTTGTAGGCCGGTACCTTGGCGTCCACATCAATGATGATGCCGCTTTGGCGCTGGAAGTCCGCAAACACGGCGCGGATATCGGCCCGTTCCATCTTGGTGGTAACCAAGCGCTTAAGGTCGTTTTCAGTCAGGCGGATCGGCGGCGGCGGAATGACCGGGCCACCCTGGGTGCCAGCGCCTGTGCCACTGCGCTTGCTGATGAAGTAGATGCCGTTATCCAGCGTGAACTCGAGCTGGCTGACGCGGCAGATGATCTGGAGAGCTTCTTCAAACTCCACGCCGGAAAGAGCGAGGTAGAGGTCCACCTTCGCGCCGGGTTCCAGCACAAAGCTCTTGCTGCCCTGTTCAAAGAGGTCGAACAAGACTTCGCGGACATCGTGGCCGCGACTGGTGATCGTGATCTGTCCGGCTTCGGAGGTCTTCACCGCCGCCTCAATTTCTTGAGTCTGCGATTGCGTTTGGGTGTCCTGCGTCGTCGCCTTGCCGGCTTCATCCGGCGTGACGGGGGTTGTGACGAGGCCACTCATCAGTGACATGGAGCAAAGAATCGAGGAGAGTGCCATCTCAGTTTTTCTTTTCGCCGTTGGGCAAGTACACGGTCACCTTGTTTTGCGAGGTGCCGGAATTGCTTTGCGGGCGAGGGGTCGTGGCCGGGCGCGGAGCCGGGCGGGACGGGGCGGGACGAGTCGGCGCAGGCCGACGCGTGGCGGAGGTAGACGGCCGGGAGCGCCGTTGGGAATTCGTGGTCGAACTTTGGGTTCGGGTCGGGGCCGGAGTGGAGCGCTGGGCTTGCACCACTTGACCATCGCGGGCCTTCAGGATCGGGGCGTCTTCCATGGTCGGTTGACCAGGCAGGCTTAAACCGCCCTGCTGGCGGGGTGCGTGGGTGGTGGAATTGGAATTCGTTTTGGGGGCCGCCGCGTGGCTGTCGGTTTCACCATGGGCGTCGTCCTTCTTGTCGGCGTGCTCGTCGTCGGTCGGGACATCCTCGGCGTGCTCTTCTTCCCCGTGGGGATCCGCCGCATGTTCATCCGTGGCGTGCTCGTCCGTCTTTTCGTCTTCGGCGTGCTCATCCTTGGCGGCGTCTTCCTTGGTCGCTTCGTCCGACTCACTGGTGGTGCCGTCCTTCTCGGATTCCTTGGATTCCTTTTGGGCCGTGGCTTTGTTGCCGGCCTTGGCCCCGAGGAGCGCGGTCGGATCACGGAGAATGGTGCTCATCGCGATGAGCGTGAGCGCCAGACCGATGGACGTGAAGGCGACCCGCATATTGACGCGAGAATCTTTGACAAACGGGGTGCCCGGATCGTTCATCCAGCCGTTCGACTTGGAAGGAGCGAGGCGCTTCGCCCCGGGCAGGGGCAGGCGGGAAATGAGATTGCGAACAACCTCGCCCAATTGCAAAAGCAGCTCGTTGGGGGTGACCTTGGCTTTCGGTTCGGCCGGGGCGGCATCGCCCATCAAAACCTGGCGCAAGCGCACGGCTTCCAAGCGGCACTCTTCGCAAATCCGAAGGTGCTGTTCCAGGTCCGCATCAATCTCGGCCGGGAGTTGCTCTCCTTGACCCAAGCGCTTCAACTGCGCTCGCGCCAGGTGACATTCCACATTTCCGATTGCCATTTCTTACAATTCACTTCAGGTTTTTGTCTCGAAGTGATTTGACCTCCAATCAGTCAATCGGTATGCATTTCGGGTTTCTTCAGGGTGTGGCCCAAGAATTTTGCGAGGGACCTAGCCGCGCATTCCGGAGAAGGCCGTCTCCAGCAAATCCACGGTCATCATCACGCGGTAACGGGCTTGGCGTTCATCCGCGCCCTGGCCCATCCAGGCGTGGCAGCCGGGGTTGCCGCTCACGAGGATGTCGGGGGTCGTACGCTCGACATGGTCGAGCTTGCGCTCCAGCAGTTGCCGGGCCAGCTTGGGCTGGGTGACGTTGTAGGTGCCGGCGCTGCCGCAGCACATTTCGCTCTCTTCGATCTCGAGGAGCGTGACGCCGGGGATGGCGCGAATGAGCTCCCGGGGGGCGCCGCGGATGCCCTGGCCGTGGGCGAGGTGGCAGGCATCGTGGTAGGCCACGCGCACCGGCTGGGCGAAGCCGGGGGCATTGTTGAGGACATCGGCGAGGCCGTTTTGGAGGAGGAACTCGGTGGCCTCATGGACGATCGGCCCGATGCTGGACTCCTTGAGGTGGCTCCCACACCCGGCGGCATTGACGATCAGCGGGGTGTTCTGCGGGAGGGCTTCGGCCAGGGCATCAAGCCGTGAGTGGGCGCCGTTGAGGTCGCCCGCGTGAGCGTGCAGCGCCCCGCAACATTGATTCTTGAGGGCCGGGATGGTAGCGTAGCCCACGCGCCGGAGCAGGCGGCGGGTGGCCTCGTGGGTGCTGGGATAGAGCACGCCCATCACGCACCCTTCGAGGAGGGCGACTTGGCCTTTGATCGGCGGCAGTACTTCGGGGCGCAGCGGTGGCCATGCTCCCGGGGCTTCAGGCTGGGGGACTCGCGCTTCTGCTTCGTCGGCGGTGATGGCCTGGTTCAAGAACGAGGGCATGCGCCCACCCGGAAGCAAGCCGCCCAGCAGGGTTTGGGCCCGGAAGATGGTGGGATTTGTGATGGTGTTGATCAGGGCGGCTTCGGCGCGGCGCGGGCGTTCCCTGCGCAGCTCGTGGCGGGCCAATTCCAGGATCATCCCGTAGTGCACCCCGCTGGGGCAGGCGGTTTCGCAGGCCCGGCACCCCAGGCAGGTATCCAGGGCGTCGGCCGTCTCCGTCCACTCGATCTGGCCCTCATCAGCGGCGCGGGCGAGGTTAATCCGTCCCCGGGGCGAGCGAGACTCGTCGCCGGTCAAGACAAAAGTGGGGCAGGCTTCGAGGCAAAAGCCACACTTGATGCACTTGGCGGTCAGGTCTGACAATGGCTCGGCCATGCCTCCATTGTGACGCTAAACTAGAGCCAATGCGATTGATGCGAGGCGGAACGGACGGGAGTCACCTGCGAGTGGCCGTGATTGTGAGCCGCTGGAACGAGTTTGTCACCACCCCCATGCTGGAGGGAGCGCTGGATACCCTCGCCAGCCAAGGAGTGAAGGATCCCGTGGTCTACGCGGTGCCCGGCACCTGGGAGATCCCGGTGGTGGCGGCGGAACTCATTCGCCGCAAGGAAGTGGACGCCCTGGTGGCCCTGGGCTGCATTCTGCAGGGGCAGACCACGCACGCGCAGCTTCTGGCCGGGGATGTGAGCCACGCGCTGATGGACTTGCAGGTTCAAACCGGGGTGCCCATTGCCTGGGGCATCCTCACTCCGGACACGGCGGACCAGGCAATCGACCGCGCCGGAATGAAGATGGGCAACAAGGGCCGCGAGGCCGCCAGTGCCGCCATTGAGATGGCGAACGTGCTCGCCCAGAAGTCGAGTTAAGCGGCTTCAACTTGCGGCAGGGCGGGCATCCACACCATGCGGAACCGTCCGCCCCGCTTGGCGGCAAAGCGCCAGCCGCGCGCTCGCAACTCGGTCTGAATCTCCGTGACCATCGTGCTCGAGAGCCCCGTCAGGTCTACGTGCATAGATCCACCGTTGAGTTCGGCGCGCCGGGCCAGCCGGTCGGCTTCCTTGGCCACCACGCGGTGGCGGAGGCGGTGGATTCGTTCTCGGAGGAAGATGTCTTGCATGTCGGTCTCCTGTTTTAGTAGACGAATGAATAGTAGACGAAGTTCCACCCCCAATGCAAGGGGCCTAGAAACTTTTCTACATCTTTTTTCGTCGAGACCGAAAATTGAACCTAGCGCGGCACCATGGTGATGCCGTGGCTCACCTGCCGACCCTCGCCGCGCAGGGAGGAACCGTTGGCCCACAGCCCCGAACTCGCTCCGCCATCCAGGCCAATGGCTTCGGTGCAACCCAGCGCTTTCATGGTCTGCGCGAGCTGCGCAAACGTGCCCGCCGAGGCCACAAATACCACGCGTCCATCTCCCGTCACGCCCATGGCGCTCCGCGTTTGGCTGCCCGCCACCCGGCTACTGGTGAAGCCTTCGGCCGTCGGGTTGCAGTCCACTTGCCCGCCGCGCACCAGCATTGGCCCGCAGCCGATCCACACCGAATTCTCCGTCCACACTTCGGGCCGGCGCATGTTCGGCATCTTCAAAGACCACTGCACCTGGTCCCCGGGGCGGAAGCGGTCGGCTTGGCTCCCATCCGAGCCCCGGAACAGCAACACGCCGCCCCCATCCGGGATCGCCACGTCGCCTTCGCCCTTGTCAATCACCCGGCGGCTGGCATCAATCCGCACGTAGCGGCCCGCGAGGCCCGTGCGCGCGCCCCACGCCCGCGTATAGAGCGCGGCCACGCTGGCCCCCGGGGTGTGGTTCACCCGGTAGAGATAAAACGAACGCCCGCCCACCGTGCCGGTGATCTTGGGGTTGCCGCGTTCCACCTGCGCGGTGCCATCCGGGGCGATGGCCAGCACCGAACCCACGCTGCCCAGGCTTTGCGGCCAGCCGTTCACCACCAACGTGTGATAAGGGTCGGCCACGCCGTCGCGGCTGTAGGCATCAAAGTAGCCGCCATTGATCACGGCCTGGGCGCCGGTCGCGCGGGCCATCGCCGCTAAGGAGGAAACGCCACCGGCCCGGCCGCCGCCCCACGCCACGCCCACGCGCACGTCCGCCAACTTGGCCGAAACCACCACGGCCGAACGGGGAGAACTCACCCGCGAGACATTCACCACCGTGGGCGCCGTAGCCGGCACTCCCGCCGAAACCGCACCCAAAACCAAGGCCAAACCAACGCTCATGACGTTCATTATTTGGAATTTTGCGCGCTTTCCTCTATACTGAGGCGTGAGACCAGGAACAAATCATGTCATGGCGGCAAAAGCGATCCCTCGGTGAGGAGTTTGTCTCGAAGATTTACGACACGTTCCAGGTGGACGAACGCTACGTCCTGGATCATCCGGACGGGTTTACCTACTGGTCCGGCGACCTCGCCACGACCGTGCGCACCGACCCCGGCCTCTTCCGGCAATCGCAGGTGACGTACCGCGTCACCGCCACCACGGAGTTCATTCGCGGGCGGGGGCGCGTGGCGGAGGTCATCCTTGCCCTGGAAGACATCCTCGACCACGGCACCATGTCGGGCGCGGTCTATAACCCGCAGACCGACGTTTTTGCATTGGAATGCGGCGTTTACGCCACCGAAGACAATTCCGAATTCAGCAAAGGCGCGATGGCGGCGGCCGTGTGCCTGCAAGTGAACGAAGCGATGGTGCTGAGCACGCGCCTGGCCGAACACCTCCGCACCAGCATCGCCTATAGCGCACACCCCACCCAGGGGCCACGCTCCGGGGTGGATGAGTCGCTTTCGCATACGTTCGAACAGTTCACGGCCAGCGGGGCCGCCCCCAACCGGTGGCACGGCCAACCCGAGTGGCAGCAAGCCGAATGGGTGATGGAGCGCGAGGCCATCACATTCGAATCGGACCACAAGGGACGCATTCACGCCACCTTCCCGTGGCACTGCGGCGGCGAGCCGATTGATTTCTTGGTCAGCATCGAAGAAGCCCACCCCCGCCTCGGAGCAGGGCTGCACGCCACCTTAGTCATCCCTATGCCCTTGCCCAAGGCGGGCATCGGCAAACTGGCGCTGAATCTCAACCATTACGAAGCGAACGAATACAAGCGATGCCACACTCTGGGCAGCTGGTGCATGCACGATGAGAAGTTGGCCTTCCGGCTGTTCGTCCCCAACCTGCTCTACACGCCGCAGGCCCTCACCGAAGTCTGTGTGGCTATGGCCACCCGCGCCATTTGGGTGGACGAGTGGTTCGTAGCCTTACGCCAGCAGGCCGCACCGCCCTCCTCTTAGGGGCGGCGGCTTTGGTGGGGTGCCAGCCCTCGGCCCCGACGGCCGAAGCGGCCGGGCCGAACCCGATCTACGCCGAGTTGCACGCGGCGGTGCAGGAATATCGCCTGCGGAGCCAAGACCGCTACCCTTCGGCCTCGGCGTGGCAAACCCAGCTCCAGCCTTTCACCAAGACCCGCCTGGACACGGTGGAAGGCATCTGCTACAACGCTGCGCTCAGCGATGTCAGCGCCATCACGGTGCGCAAGCCGGAGGTGGTGGTTCTGTTCTTCAGCTGCGCCAAACGGACAGCGCCCCGGGCGGGTGGCCTGCTGGACATGGCCCAGCCCCCCGGCGAGGTGGTGATGGCCTTTGGGGATGGCAGTGTGCGCACGGCCCACCCGGATTTCAAGGGGCGCGAATTCCTGTGGGATCCCCGCCGGATTTCGCCCGACCTCTGAGCCTAGCGGGGCGCCCAAAGGGCTTGGTAAGCAAACCAGCCGCCCATCAGCACGCCGTAGCCCACAATCACCCAGCGCAGGGTTTCGGGGTTGATGCGCAGGCTGCCCCGGGCCGCGCCGTAGCCGCCCAGCACGCTCCCGATGGCCAGGGCGAGGGCGGGTTCCCACCGCACCAGCCCCTGCACCACCAGCAGCACCGCCGCCGAAAAATTGATGAGCAAGCCCAGCACGTTCTTCAGCGCATTGGCGTCGTGCAGGTCGCCGGGGTGGATGAGGCCGAGTACCGCCAGCATTAGGATGCCCATCCCCGCGCCAAAGTAGCCTCCGTAGACCGCCACCAAAAACTGCACCAGCACCGCCCACAGGGCCGCCCGGGGGAGGTTGCGGCACCAGGCCGAGAGCTGCGGCTTCAGGGCCAGGATGACCGTGGCCACCAGGATGAGCCCCGGCACGAGCTGGTCAAACAGCTTGGCGTCGGTGAGGGTGAGCGCCCAGGCGCCCAGCAGCGCGCCGAAGAGCGTGGGCAGGAAGAGGAGACGCAGGTTGTCCTTGGCCGAAGGGAGGCGTTCTCTCAGCCCCCAGGCCCCGGCGATGCCGCCCGGCCACTGCGCGGCGGTGTTGGTGGCGCTGGCCACCACGCTGGGCACCCCCGCCGCCACCAGAATGGGAAAGGAGACCAGCGAGCCCCCACCCGCCACCGCGTTGACGCCCCCGAGATGACCCCCGCCACCAGGAACAGCGCCCACTGGCCCGCGCTGAGTTCGAAGGGGATCATGGCTGGGGAGTGTAACCCACGCGTTAGAATAGAGCGTGAGGAGTGGACTGAGATGCAGCTGGTTCTCCGAGCAAGCAACGGAAGCTTTATCCTAGCGGCGCTCCTGGTGGGTGCCGCCCTGGGGTGGGGTTGTGCGCCGGGGCCGCGGACCTTGGCTCAGCACCCTCGGGCCGCCGAAGTTAATTTAGAGGACCCGGCCATTGCGGCAGCTACGCGATTCTTTGAAGGGATTGGCGAGCCAGACACTCCCGATATGCTTGAAAGAGGTCGCAAATTCGAGAATCGCAATATCGTGGCCGTGACGACCTCACGGATCAATGGTGCCCTCATCCAGATTCACGTCGATCTAGATACTCTTGCTGTAACTTTGGACCGGGCTGGGAACCCCTATGGACTTGGCTACGACCCGAAGAAGCCCAACGTCATTAAGTCTCAAGATGAATTGCTCAAGCGCGCTGCCGAACTCCACGCCTGGAACAACACCGGCGAAGCGAAATGGGGTCCGGTAGGCAAGGTTCGGTTTGATACGTTCGCGCCCCCGCAGGAAACCCCCGTTATGGAAAACGGATTGATCCGTGGCACTCCCAAGCGCGGGCCGCGCGGCAAACTTTACTACGGCATCACGGAACTCGCTGGCGTGCCCGTTTGGGACAACACGACGGCCAACACCTACATGGAAATTGACCTCAACACGGGGGTGGTGGTGGCTTGGAAAGGCCACGGAGGCTACGAGGTCGTCCGCCGGGAATGGGGTTCCACCGAAGCTCAAGCCCGTGAAATCGCTGAGAACTACAAGTGGCAGGCGTGGCGCGAAGGGGTCAGCACCTCTCGTGGCCCGGTGGCTTCCCTCCGCAAGATGTGGATCGCCGAGAACTACATGGCCCGCCCGGCCCGGCTCATCCCGGGTTACGTCGCTCAGTTCACAGAAAACGTGTGGCTGGAGATCGACGCGGAAACCGGCCAGGTGCGGAACGCCGGGGATGATATGTCGCTGGATGACGCGCCGCGCTAACCGCGCCGTCATCCCGCATCTTTAGTCCTGCGGCTGCAAGACCTCGCTGAGCAACGCCGCGAGGTGGCGCAGGGGCAGAACCTCCCACACCTCCGCCGAGATCATCTGGTTAAGCCGCAATTCCGCCAGCCCGTGCACGAACCCCCACAGGGCCAGACCGGCGGCGTGCACTCGCTCCTCGTCCCAACCCGGCTGCCGACCCCGAATGGCCCGGAGCACCTGCTGAAAAGAAGCGTCGGCCTTCTCCGAGTAGGGTTCCGCGAAGCCGCCAAACATCAGTCGATGCAGATTCGGGTGGTCGAGCGCATGCCGGATGTAGATCTCGCCCAGCCGGTAGAGATCGCCCTCGGCGTCCTGCCCTGCTTCGGCCAACTCCTCGAATCCCTGCGTCGCCACCGCCGCGAGGAGTTCTTGCTTGGAAGCAAAGTGAACATAAGGTGCGCGAGGGCTGACCCCCGCCCGTTCGGCCAGCTCCCGAACGCTCAAATCGGCCGCCGTTTGGGTCCGCAACAGGCGGATGGCATCCTCCACCAAAGCTTCGCGAAGGTTCCCGTGGCGATACGTGCCGGGGGCCTTTTTCATTATTTGTAATCATTGCATACTTTCTTCGGATACAATGTATGCGATGAATACTTTTAAGTCCACCGGCTCCGGCACTCGCCGCATTCTCGTCATCCTGGGGCACCCTGCTCCCGCCTCGTTGAACCAAGCGCTCGCCGAGGCCTACGCCGAAGGCGCCCGGAAGGCCGGGGCGGAAGTCGTTGTGATTCAGCCCGCGACATTCGCGATGAACCCTCTCGCGGATCCGCGCACCGTTCCCGAGTTGGAACCCGACCTGGTGGCGGCGCAGAACCTCGTCCGCGCGGCCAATCACATCGCCTTCGTCTATCCGCTTTGGTGGGGGGCGGCGCCGGTGCCACTGAAGGCCTTCATTGACCGCGCTTTCATCACCGGGTTTGCGTTTCGGTACTCCGAAAAGGGGCAGCCCCAAGGGCTGCTAAAAGGGCGCACGGCCCGCATCCTGCTGACCATGGACAGCCCCACCTGGTGGCACCGCTGGATGTACCGCAACTCCGGCGTGACGTGGCTGAAGTGGGCCACGTTGTGGTTTTCGGGCATCCGGACTCTGGGAGTGACGGTGCTAGACAAGGTGCGGACCCTAAAGCCAGAGCAAGTGGCCGACCAGATTCGGCGGGTGCAATCGCTTGGAGAGACAGAGGGCCAGCGGCAGTAAATCGAAAAAAAACTGGCGCCCCGGAGAGGACTCGAACCTCCGACCAACGGCTTAGAAGGCCGCTGCTCTATCCACTGAGCTACCGGGGCAAGCCGCTGCAGTGTACCGGGCCGCCCGAAACCCACCTCCCCGGGGCCTGTCCGTGCCATCATCACGCTCATGGTTCTGGTGGTGGCGGGCGGGTCGTGCAGTGGAAAAAGCACCCTGGCCGCCGCCGTGGCCCCGCGCCTGGGCGCCCGGCACATCAAGGGCGACGCCTACTTCCGCACCGATGACCCCGCCGCCCCGCGCATCCTCATCGCCGGCGAGATGGCCTTTGACTGCAACCACCCGGAGACCCTGGACCTGGCGCGGATGCTGGACGACATCCAGTCCACGCCCGGCCCGGTGATTGTGGACAGCCACTTTGGCCTGTATCACCCCGAGCTGCGCGCCCTGGCCACCCACCGCGTGTTTGTGGCGTGCGAGGCTGATATCCGGGCGATGCGCCGCCTGGTGCGCGGGTATCCGCACCGGGGCGAACCCCAGGCGCTGATGGAGGAATATATGGCCGGCGCCCGGCCCGCCTTCGATCGGTACATTGCGCCCACGCAGGCCTATGCGGACTTGGTGCTGGATGGCGCCCGCCCCCCGGAGGCGCTGGCGGAGGAGTTGCTGGGCTGGTTGCAGGTGGGGTAGGAAGGCGTCGAATTAAGATTCAAATGGGCTTCGTAGCCGCCCCAAAGCAGTCACTTGGTACGCATCGAGGCGCTTGACTGCGTCAATCGCTTTTCAAACTTGCTCACTGCTTTGGCATAGGATTCATCAATCAGCGGAACCAAGGATTCCCAAGTGGATCGACTTGGGCAGAGAACTTGAGCCCATGCCATCCAGCCGTAAATTGGATGAGGCATTAGCTCGTCAAGCCTATCAAATTGATGTCCTGTAGAGATAATGCCGCCTTTTGCTGGTCGCGAAGGCTTTGGGCCGAACAAGCCTATGTACGTATGGGGATTCAGGCCAATAGATAGTCGAAAGACGCCGCTACGATATAGCCTGGATGAGCGGTCGTTGTCTCCATCGTGTTCCTTGATTGTGCAGAAATAAACCCCATTCGGGAGCTTCTTACCTGGATTGTAGAATAGAGATGTCTCGCCCCAACTTGCCTTGGCCACCACACCTGGGAGCCGCGAACAAATCTCCGAAACAACCTGCTCTGGGGAAACACTCATGCAAGTCGACGTATACCAGGTTGCCCAGAACCTAGATGCGAGAGCAGACCCGCCCAAACAAACAGCTCCCACTCCCGCCAGGGAGTGAGGGCCAGCCCGCCCACTGAACGCGACCTTAGATCACGCCCTTGGCGCGCAGGTCGGCGTAGTGGCACGCCTTGAACTTCTTGCCGCTCCCGCAAGGGCACAGGGCAATTTGCCGCCGGCCCGACGGAGGCACTGGCCGAGGAGTTGCTGGCGTGGTTGCAGGTGGGGTAGGCGCGTGGCCAGGTTGAGCTCGTTACGCAGGGCAATTTGTCGCCCGGCAAAATCGGCTTGCTCCAAAGTAGCGAAACTCATTTCCATCTTCTGGGATGCTCGCCACCATTGTCGGGCAGGACCGCGCAGAACCTGCGAGAAAACTACTCACCTGAGCCATGAAACGGGAGTACCACCGTAAAGCGCTTACAGACACCACCGGACAATACCTAGCTATTGAGGGTACAGATCACTACTTTGTCTCCTACAACTGTGACGACAACTCCGGGTTTTGGAACCGCCATGACTCGATAGAATGCCAGGCCCACTACCTGATTCACAGGATCATAGAAGCTACCAGGGCGAATCAAAGGTATCACTGTAGAAGAACTTGCATTTCCACCCTGCTCATCAAAAAAGTCTAACTGCTCGCCCTCTGAATTACTAGATAGCAATACAAAGTTCTTTCCGGTCCATCCAACAGCTTGGAGAGTCCTTCCGCGCGGGACAATGAGTTCGACGCTGACGACTGTGCGGGTATGCCTCGTCACCGCCAAAAGCGTATGCTTCGACCCCGAACGCACGAGAAGCACGACTTCGTACAGTGCGCCTTCAAAGGTAGCGCTTGCTAACAGCAATTTACCTTCCAGCGGCAGTACCCTTGGCGCGACCATGTCAACTACATGATCAGGAGCCAATACAAGGTTCCCTAGCATGACGGTTGACTGACGATTATATCCCGCAGGAATCCAAACGGCTTCTGCGTGCTCCTCTTTAGGTTCACTAGTTGCCGTCACTAGCTCAAATCGACCACTGCGTGCTTGTAACACCAAAGGAGCCGCAACTGGAAAAGCCGATAAATAGACATCTCCAGTCACATAGTCCGGTGTCACCCTCCACTCTTGATAACCTTCGGGCAATTGAATAATTTGAATGTTGTGTGACTTTTCACTTTGAAGCTGCATAAGTACAGCCGCACAGCATATTAAGTATCCGCCCACAGTTCCTTTATCACCTATTGTATTTTACCTTTTCCCGGCGCGATCGTCGAACAGATAGATTAAAACGTTGGATACTCCAGTTTTTCTTCGATCAAGAACATTATCCCATATTCGTGGAGGAACTTTCCGAAACAGGTGGATTTGGCTCGACGCCCGCAAACCCATCGCCTTCTCCAGCCTTCGCACACTTTGCAGGACAATTTGCCGCCCGGCGAGGTCATATGAATCGGTGATCCGGTTGCCGCGGGCATCTTGGCGGCTGGTTTGCTGCCCCGCGAGGTCATAGGAGTAGCTGGTGCGGTTGCCCAGCGGGTCCACGCTCGCCGACATGCGGTTGGAATTGGCCGAGTACACCGAGGTGGTGATGAAGCCGAGCGGATTGGTGACGCTGGTCTGGTTCCCGGCGTTGTCATAGGCGTAGCTCGTGCGGTTACCCAGCGGGTCCACCGAGGCCGTCACTTGACCGGCAAGGTCATAGACGGTAGTGGACCGGCGGCCAAGCGGCGAGGTGACGGCCACTTGCCGGTTCACTTCATCGAAGGTGTAGCTAGTGCGGTTGCCGAGCGCATCCACGTTGGCAATCAGGTTGCGGGCGTTGTATACGCTGGTGGAAACATTCCCGCGCGCGTCCTTCACCGTTTCCGGGCGGCCAGCATTGTCATGTGTGTAGTTGGTGCGACTCAATAGGGGCTCGCATCAAAAGGTTCGATGGGAGCAGGAACTACTTTACAATTAGCACCGAAGCACCAGCCTTTGGCTCAGTGGGCTCTAGTTCATCACTTAGCTTGCCAGCATAGATTGTAAGAGTAAGTGTTTTCTCAGAGGAAGATCTGGCTCTACGACCTGAGTAATACTCTCCAGTCTGCAACTGCCGAAAAGGCCTAAACCCTCCCCCTTGAAAGAACTCTGAACGCTCGATCAGAACCTTAAGCGACTCCTGATCCTCTCGCGGAAAGTAGTATAGTACCCAGGGTTTACCAGTGGGACTTACAACCCTCCTCAACCCGCTGCTGAACACCCGGTCACTTTCTTCTGGCAAAAGCTTCTCATCTTTATGAAGGCAACTGCTCAAGGACAAAACCGAGAAGAGGGCACAAACTAAAAGAAGTGATCTTCGCATTGCAGTTCACAGTCTCTTCTTAGAGCGTAGTTTGAAGAGCCAATCATGGAGTTACAGCAGTCTACGCACTCAGATACTTCGTCCTCCAGCCCGCACAACTGCCAGGGCACAGGATTACCGGCTCGGACTAGTCCTTCTTCATATTCCAGCCAGCATTCGCCAAAGCAGGTGAGTTTCTCACATGCGCTTCGGAACTTATCAAGTTTCTTCAGCGAATCCTTGACCTCATCCGGCAGCTTACCGATGTTATCCGGCGCTCTATCAGGCGTTAACTGCTTGCAGAACTCCGGAGGCCAGCCCTCTTCTAAGCAGGTCTGCTCCAATACGCCAGGTTCCTTCCAGGGAAAGAACTTGGGCCACGGCATCGGTTCCAAGTCAAAGCGATCAGATTCGGTGCAAGACACTTCTGGAAGCCAAAGGTCAATACGAATAGCGTTCCCGATGGGCCCGGACCCCACTGCCTGCCAGGTGCAACAACCCAAACATGTAACAAGGCGGAACCGGGCAGCGTTTGCGCGATCATCACCATTTCCTGGCAAAAGCTCTCTCTTCGGCGGCACAGGCCCCGGGATCGGCGGGTCCTTTCTGGGTGGAGGAATGATCTCGACCGGCGGCGGGTTCTTGCGCGGCGGCTTCTTGTACGGAGGCATCGGCGTGATGCGAGGCATCTCACCCCGTTTTAACGGATTCCAATCTCGCGGGAAGCCCGGCAACTCGTACTCGCCATAGTTGCCATTGGTCAGCTGCCCCTCGCCCACCGAATACGAGCCGCCCCGGGCATCACCGTATTCCGCATTGGATTCATCCACCACAAGCATGCGGCGAGAACCACCCCAACGCACAACCGGCTCGATACCCGTGCCGGTGACCGAGGCCGTGCTGCCATAGGGGCGATAGACAAACCACATCTGCAAGGTGGAGTCTGGATTGGTGGTGCCGACCACGTTGCCAAAGCCATCACCGAGGTAACTCCGGGTTTGGGAGTTGATGGTGTCTCCCACAATCTGCCCGGAGATGCTGTGATACATTTTGGTCATTGGCATTAGATTTCTCCGATCAAGGTCGTGCCGTCCCAGATGAGGGTCGTGCGGGTTCCGTTTGTCACTTCGGCTTTCTTCACTCCGTCACCGCCGGAGGAGTTTGTTTCAGTTTGAAGAAGACTACCTCCAAAGGCTAGACGTTCGTTTGGCAATTGTTGTCCTCGATGCCGGTGAACACGGTTCACTTCCCGCACTCCACCCCCAAAGCAAAATGCCCCCACTCCCGCCAGGGAGTGAGGGCCAGCCCGCCCAGCGAAGGCGACCTTAAATCACGCCCTTGGCGCGCAGGTCGGCGTAGTGGCACGCCTTGAACTTCTTGCCGCTGCCGCACGGGCACAGGTCGTTGCGGCCCACGCGCGTCCAGTCAATCTCGTCCAGGTTCACCGGGGCGGCCAGGGTGGCCACTGCCGCGCTCTCGGTCGCTTCGCCCGCATCCGCGCCGTCGGCCCGCATCATGCCGGGCGTGGGCGCATCGGGGGCCGGCTGCGGGGCTTCCACCCGCACCTGCGCCCGGAACACCAGCCGCGCCGAATCCTCGATGATCTTGCGCTTGGTGTGCTCAAAGAGGTCAAACGTTTCCTTCTTATAAGCCACCAGCGGGTCCATCTGACCGTAGCCGCGCAGGCCAATACCCTCGCGGATGTAGTCGATCATCTGCAGGTGGTCCATCCACGCATCGTTGATGGCGCGGAGCATCACCTGGTTCTCCAGCTTGCGCATCAGCTCGCTGCCCAGGTTCTCTTCCTTCGCCTGATAGGCGGCCATGGCCTTCTCGAAGGTGAACTCCTTGAGCGGCTCGCCCGGCTCCACCTCAATGAAGTCGGTCATGGTGCAGTAGTCAATGATCGGGAAGACGTCGCTCAGCTTTTCGTAGGCGATGAGGTGGTCATACACCGGGGTGCCGTCTTCATCCAGCACGAAGCCGGCGTCCACCGCCTCGCTGGAGATGATGCGGATGGCACGCTCGATGTCGTCCTGGCACTCGCGGCCCAGCAGCACCTCGCGGCGCAGGGCGTAGATGTGCTCGCGCTGGGTGTTCAGCACGTCGTCGTATTCCAGCACGTTCTTTCGCGCGGTGAAGAAGTGGTTCTCAATGCGCTCTTGCGTCTTGAGAATCATCCCGGTGATCATCTTGTTGTTCACCTCTTCCATCGGGGGCCAGCCCTTCAGGAGCGGGTTCTCAAGGATCTTGGGGTTAAAGATCTTCCACAGGTGGTCTTCCAGGCTCACAAAGAACCGGCTTTCCCCGGGGTCGCCTTGGCGGCCGGCGCGGCCACGGAGCTGGTTGTCAATGCGTCGGCTTTCGTGCCGTTCCGTCCCCAGGATGTACATCCCGCCCAGGGCGCGCACCTCTTCGGCGGCGGCGCGGCGTTCGGTGTCGTCCAGCGGCAGCGGCGGGGCGGCTCGTTCCTTACCCCCGCGTCGGAAGCTCATGAAGGTGTCGGCGTATTCGTTGCTCACGCCGCCGTCTTCGGCTTCTTGGGCGCGGGCGCGGCTCACCGTCTCGTCGGCCACACGGCCCCCGAGCAGGATGTCCACCCCACGGCCCGCCATGTTGGTGGCGATGGTGACGCCGCCCTTGCGGCCCGCTTCGCTGATGATGGCGGCTTCGCGTTCGTGGTACTTCGCGTTCAGCACGTTGTGGGGTACGCCGTGGCTGAGGGCCTCGGTTAGGTACTCCATCTGCTGCGGGTCCAGCTTGTGCTTATCCAGGAACCAGTTCTTCACCGTCTCGCTCAGGGCGTTGGGTTCCAGCGTGGCTTTGCGCATCACGTCCTGGATTTCCGTCATCTTGAGCTGGTCCAGCGCGGTGCTGAACATGCGGTCGCCGTCATCACCGGCGGCGCGCGCCACCGACTTGTCGGAGTTCATCTTGTCGAAGAGGTAGTCCGTGAGGATCAGCCGCTGCAGCATGTCCGGGGTGATGCGGGTCGAAACCTGCTCGGACTGCTCGATGGAGCGCGTTCCCACCAGCACCGGCTGCTGCTTGGTGAAGAGCCGCAGAATCTCGCGGGCCACGCACCGGAACTTGATATCGTGGCTGCGCAGCACCACGTCCTCTTGGTCCAGGCGGGTGAGCGGGCGGTGCGTCGGCACCGTCACCACGTCCAGGCCGTAAATCTTGCGGAATTCGTCCTCTTCCGTCTTGGCCGTCCCCGTCATGCCCGCCAGCTTGTCGTACATGCGGAACAGGTTTTGGAAGGTGATGGTGGCCACGGTTTGGCTTTCACGCTGCACCTGCACGCCTTCTTTGGCTTCCAGCGCCTGGTGCAGACCATCGCTGAAGCGGCGGCCGAACATCGGGCGGCCCGTGTTTTCGTCAATGATGACGACCTCTTGGCCGCGCACCACGTATTCCACGTTCTTCTCGAACAAGGAGTAGGCCTTCACGCTCGCGTTGATGTGGTGGATGATCTTCGGGTCGTCGGCAATGTTGCCCAGGCCCATCTTCTCTTCCACGTAGTCCATGCCTTCTTCGGTCAGGCTGGCGCTGTGGTTCTTCTTGTCGGCGGTCCAGTGCAGCTCGGGGTCCATGCCGCGCACCACTTCGTCCACCACGCGGTAGACGCTGGTGTCTTCCATGCTGGGGCCGCTGATGATGTGCGGGGTGCGGGCTTCATCAATGAGAATGGAGTCCACTTCGTCAATCATCGCGAAGTTGAGTTCGCGCATGGAGAGCTGCTCCACATCGAACGCCATGTTGTCGCGCAGGTAATCGAAACCGAATTCGTGGTTGGTGCCGTAGGTGATGTCTTGCAGATAGGCTTCGCGCCGGCTGCAGGGGCGGCAGTGCAGGTAGCGCGGGTCTTCGTGCTCGAACGACGGGTCGTAGATGTACGAACCACCCAGTTCGTCGCTATCGGCGCCTTGGCCCTGGATGATGCCGACCGTGAGGCCGAGGAAGTGATAGATGGGGCCCATCCACACCGCGTCGCGGCGGGCCAGGTAGTCGTTGACGGTGACCAGGTGCGCGCCCTTGCCGCTGAGGGCATTGAGAACCATAGGCGCGACGGCGACGAGGGTCTTTCCTTCCCCGGTCTTCATTTCGGCGATGCGGCCCTGGTGGAGCACCACGCCCCCGACGATTTGGACATCGAACTGGCGCATGCCCAGGGTGCGGCGGCTGGCCTCGCGGACCACGGCGAAGGCTTCGGGCAGGATGGCGTCCAGCTTGGTGCCCCCGGCCAGGCGTTCGCGGAACTCCAGCGTCTTGGCGCGGAGTTGCTCGTCCGTCAGGGCTTCGATTTGCGGTTCGAGGGCGTTGACGGCTTCGACGATGGGCTGGAGCGACTTGACATCTTTATCGCTGGTATCAAAAAGGGAACGAAGAAACTTGATCATGCAGGTGTGAGCCCGTGGGCTTCGGGGAGGGCACCGGGCACGGAGGCCAGGCGCAAAGGGGCGAGCAAACGAGGTTGCTTACGCCACAGGGCCGGCGCGGGGTTCAACGCTGCCGAGCAGGGGCGCCCCGGGCAGGGGCATGGCGGGCGCGGTGATGGGGGCCAGAGCCAGGGGGCACGTGCGGGAAGCCTGAGCGGCGGCGGGCGCCACCGGGGCCGGGCACGAGCGGGGGATTCTTGGAGGACAACCATCCAACGCGCGGGGGTTCCCCAGCGGTGAACCGAGTTCACCGTGGAGTCCATGCTCACCCCTTGCGAGAGGAGCAGAATGAGAAGGGGCCACCAAGCGCGCATCCCTGTGTTCCTTATTATGGACGTTTTGCGGCGCAGGGAGACTCCCGGGGCGGCGTTGAGCCTGCGCAAAGGCCCTAGGGTGCGGGGGTTGGGGTTGGGTTGGTGGGGTCCGGCTGCGGGAGGCGGAGGTGGCACGCGTAGGCGCTGTGGTCGATGAAGAGTGCGTTCTGCATCTGGGGGTCAACGATGAAGAAGTCGTCGGCGTAAACGAGGTCATCGGAGTATTCGAACATGTCGGCCCGGCTGATGACGAAGGCATCATCGAAGCCCCAATCCATCGAGAGCGTGAAGATGAGTTCGTTAGATTCGATGTGGGCCTGTTTCAGCAGGGCATCAAGTTCGGCATCCCAATCGGGGATCGGGCTCTTGCTATGCCAGGTGGCGTGGCGAGAGATCTGATTGTAGGTTTCAAGGTCAATCTCCGAGCGATCGGGGGCGATCAGTTGCCGCATCCGCTCGTTCAGTTCCTGGCAGAACGCCTCCGACGCCGACCGGAGGTGGGGCCAGGCGCGCCCATCCTCGAGCACAAGCTCTCGTTTATGTTTGAGGGCTTTTTCATGGCCGGGGCTGAGCATAGAGAATGATCCTAAATTGTCTCCCGGCTTCCGGCAATCATGACTTGGAATTTCGAGAGGGTTTCGAAGTCATCCTGGCTCACCTCAACTTGGAAGAGAGTGACCTTCGAGCGGGCATAAACGTATCCCTCGAGCAACCACCGCCCCCCTTTCTCCACCGTATGAGAGAACACAAAATTCCCCGATTTGTTCTTATCAATGTGCAGCGGCGTCTGCTCATCGCTCAGCCTCGTCTTAGCCGAAACGGCATCGAGTGGGCCCAGGTGCGTGATGGTCATCACCGTGCCGCGCTGCGTCACGATCTCCACGGAATCGGGCTTGGAGTTCTTCACTGCGAACCCCGGCGGCGCTTCCAGCATGAGGTTCCCCACGTACACTGGCGTGGGTACTGACTCCTCTGTAGTGAAGGGATCGGCAGGAGTGTGCCGCCCGTTCGCGAAGCCGGATTTCCAATGAGTACCCCTAACCCGAAACCCACTACCGCCGTTGCGATTAGCGCAATCGTGGTGCCCTTGTCCTTCATCTTGCTGGCCCCATTCTAGCTGGCAAGCGCAGTTCGAACGTCATTGCTTGTATCTCCATTCAACTCAAGAACGCTCCCATCCCGAAGACCAAGTACAACACAATGCCCAATCCATGCGGCAGTAGCAGCAGGACCGACCACCCCCGCTGCCCCATCTCGGAACCGGGCTTGAGGAGAACCAAGAAGCTGAGCACCGGGCAAGCCAGCAAGACCATGACGGTAATCGCGATGAGCCCACCTCCCAGGAATGCGGGCGGGGCGGCATAGGGCAGCGCAACTGCTGTCGCGTAGATGATGCTCTCACTCGATACCGGTTGCTTGCGCGCCATCCTCACCAAGAACCAAATCGGGGTGATGAGTGGAAGCAGCAGCCAGGCGGCCAGCACGGGCGACGCCCACCCAAGTCCCGACCAAAAAATTGCCGAATGCACCACTAGGAATGATCTCCGCTCGAAGTGGCTACGCCAGGGATGCCGCCGTCGTTGCGATCACTGCACTTTCCTGACGCACTGGCCGAGTGGCTCGCTACAAGGCCCCGCCGGAATGAAAAATCCGGAACTTGGTTGCCTTTCTATTTTCGAACTTCATGATGACCCCGACAATGACGCTGGTGTCATAAAGTGGCCCGTTGAAGGGCACCAGCCTACTTGCGCTTAGTTCATCACCCTCTACCGAGACATCGTAGTCCCGGTTCTCAAGATCCCGCATGACCTCGTGTAGTTCAGCCCCTTCGTAGACAAACTTCTCACACTCAAGCCTTAATGCGCTGTCATCGCTGAGTACAAAAGTGGTGTAGTTGTTCAACCACTGAACAAGGAGCACCCACAACGCCAGGACGGCGGTTATGACAATGACGACAACTCGCCATGAATTCTCCCTTCTCTCCGGCACTTTCTCCACAATCTCGTCCGCCATGTCGTAAGTTCAATCTCCTGTTTGCCGTCTTGGCAACCCTCTTTCTGACTCCAATTTTACGGGTTCAGTGACGAAAAGCGGGCATGAGATCGCCCTTCATCGTGTTACGGAATGGTCCATATCGTAACCCCCGCGACTCGCCCTGGCTCAACAAAGCCTCCACTTTCCCCGATGCCTCAGCCTCGGTGCGTGAACGAACATCTTCGTCGCCAGAATCCATCTCCAGCACCACCAGACCGAGGATCCGCGCTTCATTCGCGGTTTCCGGTACCGGTACTTTTGACAAGTCCGCGTTCGAGTTCAGCCCCATCACGCCAACCTCCCCGTAGGCGCCGTCCAAGGGCAGGGCCGCGAGCTCGCGGAACGCCGCCGCATCCCCCGCGCCTGCCCGGCGACCAAGATCACCGAGGTCATCCATGAGCTGGTCCGATTCGGCATCGGAAAGCTGTCCAAGCCCCCTCTCGTACGCCTGGCCGACCCTGGCGAGAAGTTCCGGCGTGCTCACGGCGCCCGATTCCGCTGGCGGCTGAGATTGTGAACTGGGCAGTTGAGAAGCACTGCTAGCGCAACCCAATGCCACCCCCAACCGATCCCAATCGATAGGACGGCCACGGGTAACCACAGCCGCACTTTTGCCGAATTCTTCACAACCACTTATCCCCTGGGCGCGCCTCAACCACTGACGTAAATCGACCACGCGCCAGCATCTTGTCCGCCAGTGCATAAGTATAGCTTTCCGCCACGCCATTCACGGTCTTGCTTATGCGGTTTCCGTTGGCATCGTAGGTGTAGGCCACGTTGTAGCCCGTCCGGACCTCGCTGGTCAGCTGTCCGGCCAGGTCGTAGCCGTAGTTGGTGGTCACGCCGTTCACCGTCTGGCTGGTGATCTGGTCGGCATTGTCCCAGGCGTAGCCCGTGGTGCGCAGCACGGTGGCGCCCTGCTTCAATTGCACCTGCGTGAGGCGCGACCGGGTGTCGTAGGCGTAGTGCTCCGAGGTGCCGTTGGCGAGGGTTTTCTGCCCCACGCGGCCCAAGGTGTCGTACACAAAGCTCGTCGTCTCGCTGAAGGGGTTCACCAGCGATGCCAGCCGCCCGGCGGTGTCGTAGCTGTAGGTGGTGGTGCCGCTGCCCGCCTCGTTCATCGTCAGGCGCTGCCCGGCGGCGTTGTAGGTGTAGGTGGTGGTTCCCTGCGGCTGGGCCAGGCTGGTCAGCTCGCCCGCCGCGTTGTAAGTGTAGGTGGTGGTGCCGGTAGCGTCCACCATCTGGGTGTGGCGGCCGCTGGCATCATAGGCAAAGGTGGTGTCGGTGCCCGCCGGGTAGTCCACGGTGGTCATCTGCCCGGCATCATCGAACACGTAGCTGTTGGTGTAACCGAGCGGCGAGGTGTAGCCGCTGGTTTGGCCGGTGCCGAGATAGCTCCACTGCTCCACCGCGCCATCGGGCAGAGTGAGGCTCGTTACATCGCCGCGTGCGCTATGAGCGAAGTTGCGGGTGGCCCCGCGCCCATTGGTGATGGCTGTGACCCAGCTGTTGCTGTTGTAGGTGTAGGTGTGGGTTTCGCCCTTCGGGTTGGTGGCCGTAATGAGCCGCCCCGCGTTGTCATAGGTGCGGCTGCTGGTGCGGCTGAGCTCATCCGTGAACGAGGTGACCAGGTTGCGGAAGTTGTAGACCAGTGAGACGGAGGTTCCGCCGGGCAGGGCTACGCCCGCAATGCGCCGCCAGTTATCCCGGGTGGCAGTGATGACATTGCCCGACGGATCAGTGACCGTAGCCACCCGGCCGATGAGGTCATAGGTGGCGCTGGTTTGCAGGCCCGTGGGGTCCGTGCGCATGACCTGATGCCAATTGCCTCACAGCACTTCCACTGGATAGACGCCAAGTTTTCCTTTTTGGCGGGCATCCAGGCTAGCAAACAGCGAGACCACAAGATCCTTTGGATAGATCGTCCTTCGGTCACAGATTTGGCTATTCTCCGAAAATGTATCTACTTCTTCTGAGATATAGGCTATTCCATCAGAAACCGAGCTCTTAAGAACGGTAGGAACGCCCATAAGATCACGAAGGTGAAACGGGGCTTTCCCTTCATTTTTCTCTCCCGGAACTCTCCCCGTAATCGTGGCACTGTGCGCCAACGATATCGTGTGGCGTGGCACGATGAGAGCATAGTCAGTCAGTTGCCACACCGCTTCATCCATCCGCCAGGAAGTGAGCTCTCGGCATCGTTCATCGGCATCTGGATAGGCGTCGTAGATGGCCTTTCGATCTCGGCGCGACTGTGGAAACGGCACAGCACAGAACGAGGATGCAGCGCTCTCTATCCACGGTTCCAGCCCAGGCACATAAACGATCTGATAAGGAAGATAATAGCAGTATGACAACGACTTTGCAGGCTTTCGTGAGTGTCCAGCCGAATATGGTAACGAAATCAACTTGGGCTGATCGCTGTAAGTTCCTTCTAGGAATTCATCGCACAGTTTGTGGTCAAAGTCCAACCAAAGAAATACGGAAGTGACCATCACGTGGCTTGACGTGATTTCAACCCAGGAATCTGGTCCGAAGAAATAAAAATTCAAGTACTTGATGCCCTGCGCATGCAGTGTTACAAGCATCTGCTTGTTATGTTCGGTCAGGGGGAAACGAATGCACCACAGGCCTACCGTCCCTCTGATTTCCTGCAATCTCGCATCTTCTAACTCTCGACCAAGCGACTTAATACGCGCCTGGGCTTCCTCCGTAAAGCCGCGGCACTCACAATGCACTAATTCCTTACGGCCAGAACTCTTCAGCGAATATCTTGGCATAGTCTGATTTCATCTTTTCTCTAGTAATGCTCGTATTCTGACCATACGGATGCAAAATTCGAAATCGCGACGTTATTAGCTGGTGGACATAGGCTGGAATCTCCCAAAGCTCCTGCGCCTTTTCTCCGCCAAGATACATCGGATGTGGGTGATGCTTTTCCATCTTGTCGCTCTTCTTCGGATACTTTTCTCTCGCTTTCTTGATGAAGGCCTCAGGGATCTCCAGTATCTCGTCGCCTAGGTCATGGCGCCGCCATGCTTCGATGACTTCCTCGGCAGCGTCTTCAACCTGTTTACCTACTTTGGGCGCAACCTTTATTGCCCTTGCTGCTCGCCCAGGTATTTTGACTGCTTGACCCTTGCCCCCAGTTGCCAGGTCTAGCCCGATTCCAATGATCTGCCCAACAATATAGGCCTCGGAGTCGTAGTCGACTTCAGAATCTGCGCCAATCTGCCCTCTAACCCAAGCGGAGCCGCCACCGGAGCACTCGTCACCCATTCCGGCAGCAAAGTCCTCCCATTCCCAGGGCTTCTTGTATGGAGCGCCTTCATCAGCCGGAACGAAATCGATGGTGGGATGAAGTCGATTAGAAGGTCCGTCGGGATAAGGCGTGTAGTCATTGCGACCGCCAGCCCCCGGCGTACCGACTCGGCCTGTGCCGGGATCGTACACTCCGCCGCCATTGCCAACCTGGATCGGGTTGCCAAAGTTTTCCAGGCCCATGAAGCCGGACTGACCCTGCCACGTCCCGGCGGACTGCACCAGTTCGCCAAAAGCACTGAACTCCCGGCCTGCCAGCGCCGCCCCGGCGGCCGTGGTCTGCAGGTCATTGGAACCCGTATCCGCGTGCAGATACGTCGTGGTTCCACCGCGCCGCTCGGCTACTCCCGGTGAGAAAAGTGCCGTGCCATCACTCACCACCGGCGCCCAGGAACCCGCCCCGGACCGCCGATAGTTGCGCGTCACGCCGCCGAAGGTACTGCTGATCCGCGCGTCCAAGGAGTCGTAGGTGTGGTTCTGCACCCCCGTCGGATCCTGGATTTGCACCACGCGATCGTCAAAATCGTAGGCGAGGAAGGTGGTGCCCGCCGCGCGCTGCACGCTGGTCATGCGGCCAGCCGCATCGTAGCCAAAGGTGCGCGGGTCATTCCCGCCCGACACCGCCAGCAGCTTGTCGGCGCTGTCGTAGGAGTAGCTTTCGCTCACTCCATTGACCGTCTTGCTCAGCCGGTTGCCATTGGCGTCGTAGGCGTATTGCGCGGAGAACCCGGCGCGCACTTCACTGGTGAGCTGCCCGACGAGGTCGTAGCCGTAGTTGGTGGTCACACCGTTCACGGTCTGGCTCGTGATCTGGTCGACACATAGCTTCGAATCAGACTGTCTGCATGATTGAAGCAAGGGCTTCTTCTGGAGCCGGTGAGTATCTAAGGTGTAGATTTAGGAAGAATATCGTTCGTCTGAAGTATGAACGTAATACCTCTAAGAGGCTCAAAGTCGTAATCGAACTCATTTGAAAAGTCAAGAATATGACCAGAGCGGGCATGAATGACGATTCGATTCTCATCTAAACGGTAGATTGACGGTGGGTTTTCACCAAATCTCAATCCTTTGAAATAAACTCCACATCGTTTCGTGATCTTGCTACAAGCTTTAACGTCGTAAACATAAGACACGGTAGCATGGTAGTTGATCCTTCTAAGAGTTATCGAATAATCCTCGTTCTCGATCGCCTGAACTACTTGAACATCCGCCATTGACTGTATACAACCAGGAATTCCCAGGAAGATCAATACAGAGGATACGCCCAACAATGCACCGCCAACGATACATTTGAAACACTGTTTCAAAGACTTACTCCTGAGCACTCTGATACATCATGTATCCGCGCCGAATAAAGTGCTGATCTCGTGGGTCGTCACCGTAAGGAGGACCACCAAATGGTCCGCCATCCTTCGGATCATTTGTACCAACCAGCACCTGTGCCCCACCTGCGCCGCGGAGGGCCAGCTCCAAAGGCATGTCAATTGCAGCGGCGGTATATCCATAGTTCAGGTTGCCAAAGTTTTCGTACAGAGGATTATCTTTCTTGTAATCCCACTCGCATTTCGGCCAGACCAACAGCAACCAGAGCGTCCAGGCTCGTCCATATTCCGCCGTTACGTTGTCATAGGTATCTCCAGATTGCCCAGGTACTGCACTAGACTCAGGCAAGTAAGTCGCACCAACTGGCGCCGGCCTTGGCATCGTATCTGGTCGGACTCTTCTGGCATTTGCTTCAAGTGATACGCCCGGCGGGAAAATCAGGGCATAGTCGCCAACGTTTTTGCCAGGCGGAGTTTCGATAGCATCAACTGCTAGGATCGCCATAGCGACTGTGCTAGTCGTACCGCGCGGGTCAACCCTGCTTATCGGCGTGTTCTCACAGTAAGCGTACCAATTCCGGCCGTCCTTGATCGGATCCCGCGAAAGAAAGCGCCCCGTCGTCGGGTCGTAGTAGCGGTGGCCGAGGAGCTTGAGGCCGCTCGAATCCTCTTGGTAGCCGAAGCTTCCGGCATAGCCGAAGGGCCTTTCCAGGTTCCGGTGGCGGAGAGTTCCGCCCCGAAGGCGTCGTACACCCTCGTCGCTTGGATAGCACCCGCCCCGGTGGTCTGCGCATCGGCGTTCTTGAGGCCCGAGTGAGACCAAGTGGAGACCCCGCCCCGCCGCTCCGAGACCCCCGGCGTGTAGGTGGCCTGGCCATCCCGCAGCACGGGGTCCGTGACATAGCTGCCATCCCGCACGAAGGTGCGCGAGACGCCCCCCTGCACCGTCCCCACCCGCGTATCCAGGCCGTTATAGGTGTGGGTCTCGTTGATCCCCGGGCCAGTGATGGCGGTCACCCGGCTTTCGTAATCGTAGGTGAGGGTGGTGGTGCCGCTGGGCGCATTGATCCCCACCGTCCGCCCTGCAGCATAGTAGGTGTAGCTCTTGGCCCAGGCCGTCTGCATCTTGTCCGCCAGGTCATAAGTATAGCATTCGGCCACGCCATTCACGGTCTTCGAGAGCCGGTTTCCGTTAGCGTCGTAGGTGTAGGCCACGTTGTAGCCGCTCCGGACTTCGCTCGTTAGCTGCCCGGCCAGGTCGTAGCCGTAGTTCGTGGTCACGCCATTCACCGTCTGGCTGGTGATCTGGTCCGCGTTGTCCCAGGCGTAGCCCGTGGTGCGCAGCACCGTAGCACCCTGCTTCAATTGCACCTGCGTCAGCCGCGAACGGGTGTCATAGGCGTAGTGCTCCGACGTGCCGTTGGCGAGGGATTTCTGCCCCACCCGGCCCAGCGTGTCGTAGACAAAGCTCGTGGTTTCGCTGAAGGGGTTCACCAGCGACGCCAGCCGCCCCGCCGTGTCGTAGCTGTAGGTGGTGGTGCCACTGCCCGCCTCATTCATCGTCAGGCGCTGCCCGGCGGCGTTGTAGGTGTAGGTCGTGATTCCCTGCGGCTGGGCCAGGCTGGTCAGCTCGCCCGCCGCGTTGTAGGTGTAGATGGTGGTGCCCGTGCTGTCCACCATCTGGGTGTGGCGGCCGCTGGCATCATAGGCAAAGGTGGTGTCGGTGCCCGCGGGGTAGTCCACGGTGGTCATCTGCCCAGCATCATCGAAGACATAGCTGTTGGTGTAGCCGAGCGGCGAGGTGTAGCCGCTGGTTTGCCCCGTGCCGAGATAGCTCCACTGCTCCACCGCGCCATCGGGCAGGGTGAGGCTCGTCACGTCGCCGCGGGCGCTGTGGGCGAAGTTGCGGGTGGCCCCGCGCCCATTGGTGATGGCCGTGACCCAGCTGTTGCTGTTGTACGTGTAGGTGTGGGTTTCGCCCTTGGGATTGGTGGCCGTAATGAGTCGCCCCGCGTTGTCATAGGTGCGGCTGCTGGTCCGGCTGAGCTCATCCGTGAACGAGGTGACCAGGTTGCGGAAGTTGTAGACCAGCGAGACGGAGGTTCCGCCGGGCAGGGCTACGCCCGCAATGCGCCGCCAGTTATCCCGAGTGGCCGTGATGACGTTGCCGGGCAGATGCATTGTTAGAGCCAGCCAGTTTCATACTCAAATAGACCTTCAGCTTGCATCTTCTCTAGCACTTGCCTGATCTCAGTGGCTACGGCTTCATTCGAAGCATCGATCGCGAACATACGCCGAGAGGATCGCTCAACTAAGGCACCATGCTCATACAACTTTTGTACAATCTTGACAATTTCAAGTTCCCCCTCTGGTGATAACCACACTCGAAATACGTATCTGCCCGATCGCTCAATAACCCTTGTAACCCGATTGTTCACCGCTTCTACGATATCACCAAGTGCGACATCATAGATGAAGAAGGGTATACAACAGATCATGAATGTTGATTCCGATATCTCTTGAGTCCATAACTGCTCCAGATCGTCTTCTACATGCGCCATTAGGATGTAGTTCGCCTTATCTCTCCAAATGGGATCTTGGTGTGTAAGGTACCTTGGCTTCTCGTCCCCATCTTCACTCATTGCTTCTTCTCCAATGTGCTCCAGGCCAACGTCCATCGTACTGACGCGGCGGATTCTTCGGTGCATCCTCGATGCCCTTTGAAAGATTACAGTGCGCGCATGTTACCTGAGCATTCGCAAGTGTATTGTTGCCGCCGCGAGCTCGGGGAATGATGTGGTCCACATGGGGTTTGTCAGTAGCCTTTAGACAGTAGACGCAAATACATGGCCCACCGTTTGGTGCATTTTCCTTTATTGCTTCCCTTTTCGTCTTCCTTGTAAATGGAAGCCCTGCCCCAGGGCCACCAGCTGAACCAGGCTTCAGTCTACGAGCCGCCTCAACACCTTCCTCAGCTGCCCTTGCCCCGATTTTGGCCGCCTTACCCTTGCCACCAAGGGCCGTGTCATGGACCTCGCCGACAATCTCGCCGACCCGGTAGCTACCGGAACCATAGTCCACGACATCATCGCAGCCGATCCAGACCCGCACTTGACGCGTGCCGCCCCAGGTTAAGGTATCGCCCCAGCCAGCGAAGAAGTCCTCCCACTCCCAGGGAGCCGTATACGGCCCACCTTCATCAGCAGGGACAAACTCGATGGTCGGGTGGATACGATTGGAAGGCCCACCAGAACCTGGCGTGTAGTCATTGCGACCGCCAGCCCCCGGCGTACCGACTCGACCGGTGCCAGGGTCATAAACCCCGCCGCCATTGCCAACCTGGATAGGGTTGCCAAAGTTCTCCAGCCCCATGAAGCCGGACTGACCCTGCCACGTCCCGGCGGACTGCACCAGTTCGCCAAAGGCACTGAACTCCCGACCCGCCAGCGCCGCCCCGGCGGCCGTGGTCTGCAAGTCTGTGGAACCCGAATCCGCGTGCAGATACGTCGTGGTTCCGCCGCGACGCTCGGCTACTCCTGGTGAGAACAGGGCCGTGCCATCACTCACCACCGGCGCCCAGGAACCCGCCCCAGACCGCCGATAGTTGCGCGTCACGCCGCCAAAGGTGCTGCTGATCCGCGCGTCCAGAGAATCATAGGTGTGGTTCTGCACCCCCGTCGGATCCTGGATTTGCACCACGCGGTCGTCAAAATCGTAGGCGAGGAAGGTGGTGCCCGCCGCGCGCTGCACGCTGGTCATGCGGCCCGCGGCATCGTAGCCAAAGGCGCGCGGATCGTTCCCACCCGACACCGCCAGCAGCTTGTCGGCGCTGTCGTAGGAGTAGCTCTCGCTCACTCCATTGACCGTTTTGTTCTGCCGGTTGCCGTTGGCGTCGTAGGCGTATTGCGCGGAGAACCCACTGCGGATCTCACTGGTGAGCTGCCCCACCAAGTCGTACGTGTAGTTCGTGGCCACCCCATTGACCGAACTCGAAATGACCTGGTTGATGATGTCGTACGAGAAAGTCCGGGTCCGGATCGGGGTTCCGGAGGTTTCCGCCGTGGTGATCGAAACCACCCGCGAGCGACTGTCGTAACCAAGCTGATCGTAGACGCCCGTGCTGAGCGTGCGGCGCTGCACCCGCCCGAGCGCGTCGTAGGTGATGCTCGTCGTCTCGTTCCAGGCATCGGTGGTGCTTTGAATCCGGCCCGCCGAATCGTAAGCGTACGTCGTCGTCCCAATCCCGACATCCGTCGTCGAGGTGAGCTACCTTCCAAAATGGAGGGGAAGATGGCAATAACCTAGTACGCGTTACTGGCACAAAGTCCAACTCACCAATGGTGCTCAGATTTAGGCCAAAAAGTTTTGAATGTATTCTCGGCAATCTCGAAACAGTGTCTTCCGGGCTACAGGTGCGGCAACACTCCTTCTTTCAATCTCCTCAATTATTGCGTTTACAAGATTTGAAAAATCATCCTGAACACCCGGACTCAAGCAGTAATCCACCAGTATCTCGACCTCGCTATTGTCGCTCCTTACCCTTACCTTACATCTGGTTGAATTAATATGCAAGCAATCGCACTGAGATTGAGAGAATATTATGGCCCGCACCCAAACATCAACCGTTGCCTGACCTTCGACGCAGTTTTGATGTTGCGAGATGCTGCTGATAAATCTCGTTCTGGACAAGATACTTTCCATTCGCAATCGGTCATCACCACTGAATGGTGTTGTATTCTGCATGACGGTATGAAGCTGAAAAGCACTCCGATTCACAATCACTACTCCTCTGCAGTCCATCTGTAGATGCGAGTGTACGACATACCCGCTCTTGCTTCTGGCACCCAGCCGTTTAACCAATCTGCAAACAGACGATTTGCCCCGATAAGTTCTCCCAATCCGGGAATCCACTCCATTAAGCCTTGATCTGCTAATACTGGCCGTGGGGTTGAATCACGAATGAGTTCAGTGTTTCTCTCAGCATCGAGGAGATCCTCTATCCCTTTCTCGATGTCGTCTATGCCCTCAGGACGAGGATGTGGCTTGAATCGCCCATAATTTGGATGAGTTGGGTCCTGATTTCCAGCCCAGGGGGTCTTGGTGTCAGGTCCGGGGTACTTCTCCTCAAGGTAACGCTCAATGTTACGCATATCGCCTCTGTTTCCATCACGGACAACGGCAACATCCATGCCGGATTTCTTAGAGTACCTGGTCGTAGGATTCCAACTAATGCCGGGCTTTCTGTAGCCACCGCCCTTTGTTGCAATATATAACGCTGACCACGCCTTGTCCAACTTGCCAAATCCTTGTGGATCCGAGGAATCTGCAGGATCATTCTCGCAGTAAATATACCAATTCCTCCCGTCCTTGATTGGATCCCTGGAAAGGAACCGCCCTGTAGTCGGGTCGTAGTAGCGGTGGCCGAGGAGTTTGAGGCCACTGGAATCCTCTTGGTAGCCAAACCCACCGGCATAGCCGAAGGGGCCCTTCCAGGTTCCGGTGGCGGAGAGTTCCGCCCCAAAGGCGTCGTACACCCGGGTCGCTGCAATCGCGCCCACCGAAGTGGTCTGCGCATCCGCGTTCTTGAGGCCGGAATGCGACCAGGTGGAGACCCCGCCCGCCGCTCCGACACCCCCGGCGTGTAGGTGGCCTGGCCATCCCTTAGCACCGGGTCCGTGACATAACTGCCATCCCGCACGAAGGTGCGCGACACGCCCCCCTGCACCGTCCCGACCCGCGTATCCAGGCCGTTATAGGTGTGAGTTTCGTTGATCCCCGGGCCGGTGATCGCAGTCACGCGGCTTTCGTAATCGTAGGTGAGGGTGGTGGTGCCACCCGGCGCATTGATCCCCACCGTCCGCCCTGCGGCATCGTAGGTGTAGCTCTTGGCCCCGGCCGTTAGCATCTTGTCGGCGCTATCGTAGGTATATGACTCGGCTGCGCCATTCACCGTCTTCGATAGCCGATTGCCGTTAGCGTCGTACGTGTAGGCGACGTTGTAGCCACTGCGGACCTCGCTCGTCAGCTGCCCGGCGAGGTCGTAGCCGTAGTTGGTCGTCACGCCGTTGACGGTTTGACTCGTGATCTGGTCCGCGTTGTCCCAGGCGTAGCCCGTGGTGCGCAGCACGGTGGCGCCCTGCTTCAGTTGTACCTGCGTGAGGCGCGAACGGGTGTCATAGGCGTAGTGCTCCGAGGTGCCGTTGGCGAGGGTTTTCTGCCCCACGCGGCCCAAGGTGTCGTACACAAAGCTCGTCGTCTCGCTGAAGGGTTCACCAGCGATGCCAGCCGCCCGGCGGTGTCGTAGCTGTAGGTGGTGGTGCCGCTGCCCGCCTCGTTCATCGTCAGGCGCTGCCCGGCGGCGTTGTAGGTGTAGGTGGTGGTTCCCTGCGGCTGGGCCAGGCTGGTCAGCTCGCCCGCCGCGTTGTAAGTGTAGGTGGTGGTGCCGGTAGCGTCCACCATCTGGGTGTGGCGGCCGCTGGCATCATAGGCAAAGGTGGTGTCGGTGCCCGCCGGGTAGTCCACGGTGGTCATCTGCCCGGCATCATCGAACACGTAGCTGTTGGTGTAACCGAGCGGCGAGGTGTAGCCGCTGGTTTGGCCGGTGCCGAGATAGCTCCACTGCTCCACCGCGCCATCGGGCAGAGTGAGGCTCGTTACATCGCCGCGTGCGCTATGAGCGAAGTTGCGGGTGGCCCCGCGCCCATTGGTGATGGCTGTGACCCAGCTGTTGCTGTTGTAGGTGTAGGTGTGGGTTTCGCCCTTCGGGTTGGTGGCCGTAATGAGCCGCCCCGCGTTGTCATAGGTGCGGCTGCTGGTGCGGCTGAGCTCATCCGTGAACGAGGTGACCAGGTTGCGGAAGTTGTAGACCAGTGAGACGGAGGTTCCGCCGGGCAGGGCTACGCCCGCAATGCGCCGCCAGTTATCTCGCGTGGCGGTGATGACGTTGCCCGACGGATCGGTGACCGTGGCCACCCGCCCAATGAGGTCATAGGTGGCGCTGGTTTGCAGGCCCGTGGGATCCGTGCTGCTGGTGACATCGCCGTAGCCGTTGTAGGCCATGGTGCTGGTGCGCCCAAGGCCATCCGCCACGGCGGTTAAGTCACCAAACGCGTTATAGGTCGCGGTGGCGGTGGTGCGGCCCAGGGGGTCTACCACGGAGGTGACCCGCCCCTGCGCGTTGTAGTTCACGGTGGTCACGTGGCCCAGCGGCGTGGTGACCGTGAGCAGATCGTTGGTGGCGTTGTAGGTGTAGGTGGTGGTTTGGTTGAGGGGGTTCTTGCTGGTGAGCGTGTTCCCCTTGGCGTCGTAGGTGTACGTCCACAGCTTGCCCCGGGCATCCGTGACAGTGAGCGGGTTGCGCTCGGCATCGTAGGTGTAAGCCGTGCTGAAGCCCGCCGCATCCACCTCGCTGGCCAGCAGGCCGCTGGAATAGTTATGCACCACGGTTTGGCCGCCGGGCAGCGTGATGGTGGTGCTGCTGGTGGTGTAGGCATAGCCCGTGGTGTGACCCAGGGGGCTGACGTGGCTGGTCATGCGTTCGCTGGAATCGTAAGTCCAGGTCCACGCGTGGCCATCCAGGTCGGTTTCGGTGAGGATGTTATGCTGGGCGTTGTAGGTGAACGTGCGCGTCTTGGTCACGCCGCTGAGGGCCGGGTAGCTGACGCCGGTGGTGTCGCCGGCGGCATTGTGCGTGAACGTCCACACGCGGGAGAGCGGATCGGTGACGCTGGTGATGCGGCCGCTGCCATCGTAGGCAAAGGTGAGCGCGCGGCCATCCGGTGAGGTCACCGTGGTGATCTTGTGGCTGGCGTTGCGGTTGACGGTGGTGGTATTGCCGACGCGGTCCTTCTTGGCCGTAAGCCAGCCCGCCGCGTTGAATTCCCACTTGCTTTGATTGGTGAAGGTGAGGGTGAAAGTGCCGTTGGCGTTCTTGACAAGGCCGTGCTGCCACCCGGAGGGCGGATCGAACGCGCCGCTGACCTCGGCGTAGGGCACCAGGAGGCCATCCGGCATGCGCAAAATGGCCGACGAACCGGGCGTGTGGGTGACCTTGACGTCGTAGCTGTGGCTCCAGCCGTAGCCCAGGTCGCGCTGGTAATCGCCGATGCTGGAGTGGAACAGCCGGAAGCTGACGCCGCTATCGCCGACCGCGCCCCAACTGACAATGCCGAGGGTGCTGAGCTTGTTGCCGGTGTTGGTATTGGTTTCGCCGCCCAGGCCGCCGATTCCCGCACCACCGCCGCCGCCCCCGCTGGGGCCGCCGCCTTCTCCGGCTCCCCCTCCGGCACCACCGCCGGAACCCGAACCGCCGCCCGAGCCGCTCCCTTCTCCGCCGCCGCCGCCGCCGGCCCCCGCCCCGCCGCTTCCGCCGGCCTGCAAGAGGGCGGGGAGCATGGGCCGGAGGGCCGCGTAGACATCGCCGCGCTCGATGGCTTCTTGCATCTCCAGGCGATCAAGATCGCGGCGGAGGGTGGGGGTCCACCAGTTGTTGCGCTGCGGGTCGCGGGCGGGGTTGGTCCCCCGGTACACGCGGGCGGGCCGCTCGGTGAAGGCCGGGGCGATGACCGGGACGAAGCGGCGGAACTCCTGCTCCGCTTTTTCCTTGCCGGCCTTGGCGCCGAGGGCAAGGACGGGCCAGGCGATGGCCGTGGCCTGGACGGTGATGGCCACCGCACCGAGAAGGAGTGTTACGCGCTTGAGAAACATGGTCTGCCCCCGAGGATTGCCGGGCAGTTTAGCGCGAGCATTTGGGGGATGTCAAGGGTGTGTGGAAGTTTTTTTGCCGGTGTTACAAAATGAAAGCTAAGTTGCGCTGCGAACTACTTTTCCTGAAAGCAGCTAAATCCTCTCCCTAAATTTGAAATTCTAACCCGCAGCACGCGGCGGTCGGCGTTGATCAGTGCTGCTTCATCCCCGTAGGCCTGCGCGCGCATCAGGTCGGCAAAGCCGTACCCCCGCTCCGGAATCGGCACTTCTGCCGCCCCTTCGTCCACCACCAACACATGCAGGCCGTGGCGCGGCCCGCCCTTGTGATACTGCCCCGTGCTGTGCAGGTAGCGCGGCCCGTAGCCCAGGCTGCAGGGCGCCACCGTCCCCAGTTCGGCCTGCCACGCCCGCAGGGTCGCATCATGGGCCGCGGTCTCGGCCACATAAGCCAAGATCGCCACGTAGCCCGCCCCCTCGGCCGCCGCGCGCACCTCGTCCAGGGTCGCCACCGGCAACGAACTCGCCAGCACCTCCCCCTTTTCCAGCCGGGTGATCTGCAACCGCGCCATATCTTTGGCCAGTTGCACATTGGGCTGATCGAACGGATTGACCCCCAGTGCCGAACCGCACGCGGCCGTCGCCACCTGGAAGACCATAAACAGCGCCCCCAATTCGGCCGGGGTCTGCGGCGCATACCGCCCTAACTGATCGCCGCCACGCCCTTCCAAAACCAGAGCCTCACACGCATCATCGCGCACCGCCACCGGATACAAGCCCGTTCCCTGCTTGCCCGTGCTCTCGGCCACCAGCTGCTCCAGCCACAGCGCAATCCCGTAGAACCGCCCCGGCGCCCGCACGATCATCACATCGTCGCCGGCCTTCACACGCTCGGCCCATGCCAGGCCCATGGCCGCCGCCGCTTCCCACTCCGCGTCCGGCAAGGCCCCGCCCGATCGGAACGAGGCAAAGTCCAACCCCGCCAGCGCCAACGGCAGCAGCCCAAACACGCTGAGCACAGAAAACCGTCCGCCCACGCTCGGCACCCCGCGCCCGATGGCGGCCCAACCTTCCTCGGTCGCGCGGCGTTCCAGGGCCGAACCCGGGTCCGTCACGGCCACAAACCGGCTCCCATCCCCCTCGCACCGCGCCCACAGGGCGGCGAGGGCGGCATCCACCTCGGCGGTGGAGCCCGATTTGCTGGCAATCACATAGCGGGTGGTCGCCGGGTCCAGGGCCAGCACCCGTTGCACTTCGGCCGGATGGGTGCTGTCCAAAATGTGCAGGCGCACGGGCGTGCCCAGGGCATCGCGCACGGCCAGGGCGCCCAGGCTGCTGCCGCCCATGCCCACCACCACAATGTCGGTGGCACCGCCGGCATCCAGGCCCGCCAGCCACGCCATCAGGGTGGGGTCGGGCAGGGCCAGGTCCACCCAGCCCAAGTAGGCCGCGGCGGCCGCCGCCACCTCGGGGTCGGCGCTAAAGAGCGTGCCGTCCTTCGCCCGCAGCCGGGCCACCCACGCGGCTAGCTCACTCACGAGAGAACGGCCAGCCGCTTGGCGTCGATGCTATTGATGAGCTTGTGGAACGGGTCCACGAACTTGGCCACGCCGTCGGCTTCCAGTTCGGCGGCCACCGCTTCCATGTCAATTCCCAGTTCGGCGCCGCGGGCCAGCACCTGCGCGGCGTCGTCGGCCGATCCGGTCAGGCGGTCGGCGGGTTGGCCGTCGTGCTTATAGGCTTCCAGGGTCGCGGCGGGGATGGTGTCCACGCTGTCCGGCCCCACCAGGGCTTCCACGTACATCAGCGGCGCGTAGGCGGGGTTCTTGGTGCTGGTACTGGCCCACAGCACGCGCTGCTTCCAGGCACCTTCCGATTCCAATTGCTCCCACTTCGCGCCCGAGAAGGCGGCGCGGAAATCGGCAAACGCACCCTGCGCATTGGCAATCGCGAGCTTGCCCTTCAGGTCCGGGGCACCCTTCGCGTCCAGTTGCGGGTCCAGTAGCGAATCCACACGGCTCACAAAGAAGCTGGCCACGCTGGCCACTTGCACGGGCTTGGCCTTGGCGGCGCGCTCCGTCATGGCCTCAATATAGGCGTCCATCACGGCCTGGTAGCGGCGGCGGCTAAAGAGCAGCGTCACGTTCACCGGGATGCCGTCGGCCAGGCACTGCTGGATAGCGGGCAGCCCGGCCAGCGTCGCCGGAATCTTGATCATCACGTTCGGGCGATCCACGGCGCGGTGCAGGCGGTGCGCATCCAAAATGGTGCCGTTGGTGTCGTTGGCCAGCAGGGGGCTCACTTCCAGGCTCACATAGCCGTCTTGGCCGCCGCTGGTTTCCCACACCGGGCGCATCACGTCGGCGGCGTCCTGCACGTCGGCCACGGTCAGGATGTCGTAGATCTCCATCGCGGTCTTGCCTTCGGCGGCCAGCGCCCGGATGGCGTCGTCGTAGAGGTCACTTTGGGCAATCGCTTGCTCAAAAATGGCGGGGTTGCTGGTCACGCCCAGCACGCCTTCGTCGCGCATCCGCGCCAGGGTGCCGTCGTGGATCATGTCGCGGCGGATGTAGTCCAGCCAGGGGCTTTGGCCAAGCGAGGCCATCTTCTGCAGGGGGTTCATAGTCAATTCTTTTGGTAGTCGGTTTCAATTTGGCGCACTTTGTTTAACCGGCGGATAAATCGCTCATCTTCCACAAACTGCGCTCCTAAAAAGGCGTGCATCAAGTCGCGCGCGACTTCGATGCCCAGGGTGCGCGCCCCCATCACTAAGACGTTCATGGCGTCGTGCTCCACGCCTTGGCGGGCGGCGTAGGCGTTCTCCACGTTCGCGGCCAGGGCACCCGGCACCTTGTTGGCGGCGATACTGGCGCCAATGCCACTCCCGCACAGCACAATGCCGCGATCCGCCCGGCCTTGGGCGACGGCTTCGGCCACCGCGCGCGCCGAATCGGGATAGTCCACCGAGGCGTCGCTGTGGGTGCCCACATCTACCACCTCGTGGCCCATGGCCGCCAGCTCTTGGCGGAGGATTTCCTTGTAGCCAAATCCGGCATGGTCCGCGCCGATGACGATTCGCATGAAAGGCTAGTTTATCCAGGGGCATGGCCGACTTCAGGGGTATGGGTACTCTCCCGCCTATGGGCCACGGCCTCTCTGGTGGTTTTCTTGAGTACCCGATTCGGGGGGATCGTTTTGCGCACCGTGTGGCGGTGCAAGAGCACGTGGCTTCATTCACGTCGCCCTTCCAAACGATTGATCTGGTGCGCAGCGACGCCTTCGGGCAAATGCTGCTTCTGGATGGCCATATCCAGCTCACCGAACTCGACGAAGGCCTGTACCACGCGGGGCTCGTCAATGTGCCCCTAGCGAACCTGGCCGCTCCCCGGCGAGCGCTGGTGATTGGCGGCGGCGACGGCGGCGCCATCCGCCAACTGATGACTGACATCAGCCTGGAGCAGGTGGATATGGTGGAGATTGACGAGGGCGTCATCCAGGTCACCAAGGAGAACTGGCCCGCCCTGGCCGGAAACGCCTGGGACGACCCCCGCCTGTATCTCACCATCGGCGACGCCTTCCCGTACGTCAAGGAAACCCAGAACCAGTACGACCTCATCGTGGTGGACAGCACGGACACTTACGAGGACGAGGAAGGCGAACTGAGCGAGGCCCTGTTCACCGCCGCGTTCTATCGCGACTTGGCGCGGATTCTCAATCCCAGCGGGTTGGTCGTCACGCAATCGGACAACGCCCTGTTCTGCCCCTACGGCCGCGAGAACACAGTCGCCCAGCTTGGCCAAGTCTTCCCGGTGGTGCAAACCTACCACCTCGCCATTCCGTCCTTCGGCGGCCCCAGCGCCTATGTGGTGGCCAGCCACGGGGTGCGCTTGGCCTCGCGGGCGGAAGATGTCCGCCGCCCCGACCAACTGGCGCAAGCGGGCATCGCCCCAGCCATTTACGACGCGGCGTTCGCCGAGTTGCCCTACCGCCAACTGGCGGGCAACGTGCAGGTGCCCACCGCATGACCCGGCGCGCCATCTATGCGGGCTCCTTCGACCCGCCCACCCTCGGCCACCTCGATCTCATCCAGCGATCGAGCGAGCTTTTCGATCAACTGATCGTGGCGGTGGGGATCAACACATCCAAAACGCCGTTTCTGTCGCTTGACGAGCGGATTTCACTGCTCACAGAAATGGCAGAACCCTATACAAATGTGACCATTGCCGCCTTCGATGGGCTTTTGGTCCACTTTGCGCGCCAGCAGGACTGCCGGATTTTGGTGCGGGGTCTACGCGCCGTCACCGACTTCGATTACGAGTTCCGGGTGGCCCTCGCCAACCGCAAACTCGCCCCGGAGATCGAAACCACGTTCCTGCTTGCCCGTGAGGAGTACTCATTCCTGGCCAGCAGCGTGGTCCGCGAGGTCGCAACCCTGGGCGGAGACGTCTCCCTTTTTGTCCCGCCGAGCGTCAAAGCTAGCATTCAGACCCGTTTCCCGGCAAAAAGAGCGACGGAATGACCTTCCCCAACGTGTTACACTTAGAGGAACCGTTTAGGTGATCCATGGCTTATCGTATTGATCCCGCAACGGATGTCTTGGCTTTGATCGAAAGTCTGAACCAAGAGATTCTGAGTGTGAAGCATCTGGGACCGGTCGCGTTTGGCTTCCGGCCCGATCACTTCTCCATGAGTTTGCAGCAAATCCGGACGTGCCTCCCGCGCGAAGTCCGAGAACAAGCCAGCATGGCCCGCGAACGCGAGCGCATCATTACCGATGCCCAGGCCGAGTCGGACGCCCTGCTGGACTTTGCCCGCAAGGAAGCCTCGCGCCTGGTGGAAGAAGCCACGGCCGAAGCCGAACGCCTGCGACAGCAAGCTCAACTGGAGCGCGACCAGATGCTGGCCCAAAGCGAAATCTTGAAGATTGCCAAGGCCCAAGTGGCCGAGATGAAGCAAGACGCCGAGCGCGAAGCGAAGGAAATGCGGCGCGGCGCGGACCGTTACGCTTTCGACACCCTGCACAACCTCGAAGATGTGGTGGCCAAGGTGCTCCAAACCATCGAGCGCGGCAAGAGCAGCATCGAAACCGAAGAAGTTCCCCGCGAACGGGTCCGCCTCGGCTAGTCTCCCCTTCCTCTCGTGAACGTCAGTCCCTCCGACTTCCTCGCCGTTTTTCTCGGTGCGGGCATCGGGGGGACGCTTCGTTTTGCCCTGGGCCTCGGCGCGCGGGCAGCGGGCTGGCCGCTCGGGTCGGGCACCCTGCTCATCAATCTTCTGGGCTCATTTCTCATTGGGGTCGCGGCGGCACTGCTCAGCCAGCGCTCCCCCATGGCGTCGGCATTCTTCATCACAGGGTTGCTGGGCGGGTTCACCACTTTCTCGGCCCTGAGCTTTGAGATCGTGGCCCTGGCCACCAGCGGGCGCGTGGGGCAGGCCGTCACGTGGGCGTTCCTCAGCCTCGCGGGCGGGCCGCTTTTGGCCGCGGTGGGGTACCGCATTACCTCGGGCCAGTGGGTTCTGCCTGCGGCTGGGTAAAACCACAAGCGGAATGCAGCGTCCCATCGTCATTGTTGGCGCCGGCCTCGCGGGCCTGGTTTGTGCGCGTCACCTCTTTCGACGCGGCCATGAGGTCCTGATTGTGGAAGCCGGGGATCGGCCCGGCGGACGCCTCCGCACCGATAAGGTGGACGGATTTACGCTGGACCAAGGGTTCCAGGTGTATCTCAACGAGTACCCGCACACCGAAGCCGAACTGAACGAAGGGGCCCTTGGCCTGCGCGCGTTTGAACCCGGCTGCCTGGTGCGATGGGACAACACCGACCACGAAGTGAACCGTGACGCCGTGCTGGCCATGGCGATGAGCACCTACCTCTCCAACCTCGACAAGATCCGGCTGCTGACCATGAGCCGGGAACTGGCCGAGATGGACGTGGACGAGATCCTGGCCATGGAGGACGACACCGCCGAGCATGCGCTCCGGGTGCGGGGCTTCAGCGATCGCGTGATTGACCGCTTCTTCCGCCCCTTCTTCGGCGGCGTGTTCTTGGATCGCTCGCTGCAGGTGAGCTGGCGGCAGTTCGCCTTCATCTGGCGCACGATGAACGCCGGGGATGTGAGCATCCCGCTGGCGGGCATGGAAGCCATTCCCAAGCAAATCGCCGCCGATTTGCCGGCGCGGGTCTTCCGATTTGGTGCCCGCGTAAGCGACTTGGTGCGCGATGGAGGCCGGGTGACGGGTGTGCGCCTGGTCAACGGCGAGGTGATTGACGCGGAAATGGTGGTGGTCGCGACCGACGCCCGAGCGGCGAAGTCGCTCACCGGCATCGCGAGCATCCCCGACGAGTTCCGCGGTAGCACGACGATCTATTACGCCGCGCCGGAGCGCCCGGTGGATGACCCCGTGCTGGTCGCCAATGGCAACCGCCCCGTGCGACTCAACCACTTTGTCTGCCTCAGCCGCATTGCTCCCCAGCGTGGCAATGGCACCGAACACCTCATCTCGGCGACCGTGCTGGGCGTGCCCGAACTCTCCGACGATAGCCTGGCCCATACCGTTCGGTACGAGATCCAAAGCTGGTACCCCAAGACTGCCATCACCAACTGGCGACCGCTCCGCGTGGACCGCGTGCCTTACGCGCAATTGGTGCAGCGGCCCGGGTTCCAACAGCAGTGGCCCAGCGAGAGCACGGACACCGAAGGCTTGGTGCTGGCGGGCGAATTCTGCGCCAACAGCAGTATTGACGGCGCCGTATTGAGCGGCCGCCGCGCCGCCGACGTGGTTTCAGCGGCCCTGGCCCCTGCCACAGCGGGCACCACCGCGTGAAAGTCGCCATCATCGGGGCTGGGCTTGCGGGGCTCGCGTGTGCGCGGGTCCTGCGCCAGAACGGCCTCGCCCCGGTGATCTACGAGAAGAGCCACGTCCTGGGTGGGCGGGCCGCCACCCGTCGCAATGGCGAGTACCTCTTCGATACCGGGGCTACCAGCATCTCCCCGCGCGGCCTTGCCATTGATAAGGTGATGCGGGAGGAGCTTTCTACCGAAGGTTTGGTACACATCGAGCGGCCGATCCACATTCACGCCATGGGACGCATCTCCGCTGGCGACCCGATGAAGAATCGTATTGAGCGGTACGTCTACACCGACGGCATCAACGTTCTGGCCCGCCGCCTGGGTGAGGGCCTCGACATCCGCATGCAGACCCTGGTGGAGCGCATCGATCGCCTTCCCGTCGGGGGCTACGAAATCCTGGGCGACACCTACGACCGCGTGGTGCTGGCGGTGCCCCTGCCGCAAGCCCAGGCGCTGCTGGAGAGCGCGGGCGACCCCCGCCGGGTGACCGCCGCCACCTACCGCCCCTGCCTGAGCGTGCTGCTGGGCTACGCCGCGCCCTTCTCGGGCAACTTCTTTGCGGTCATTGACCCCGAACAACGCCACCCTCTCACCTGGCTGAGCGTGGAGAGTGCCAAGTGCGCGGGCCGCGCTCCTGAAGGCCATTCGGCGATGGTGGCGCAAATGAGCCCTGATTACAGCCGCAGCCGCTACGACGCCCCGGACGAGCAGATCATCCACGAGACCGCCAAGGATGTGGAACGCCTGCTGGGCGCGGAATTCAGCACACCCGTAGCTAGCGACGTGAAGCGTTGGCGCTACAGCCAACCCGAGGCCACCATTGCCTACGAAACGCTGAACCCGCGCCTGACCGACCTCTACGTGTGCGGCGACGGCACGCGGGGGGGACGTTTGGAGTTCGCCTACGAATCGGGCCTGCAGGCCGCCGCGTCTGTACTGAGATGATGCTTGCCCTGGCCCTGCTCGCCCCGCCTCCGGCCACCGAGTCCATCGGTTTGGTCGGAACCTCGCAAGGGGTGCCGGTCAAGGGCATTCTCACCCGCACCGTGCAAACCGACCGTAGCCTGCTGAGCACGCTCGAGCTCACCCTGATGCCGCCGGGGCAAGACCCCATCATCGTGCGGCAAGAAACGCACCTCAAGTCCGACGGGCAGCCGCTACGGAAGCTGCAAAGCGTGGTGCAGGGCACCACCCGCACCTCATTTGCGGCCACATTTGACCGGCGTGACGCCCAGTGGCAAGGCCCCCCGGGGATGCCCGCGTTCAAGGTGCCCGCCCCCGCGACACCGAGATTCGGGCGCGGTCCGATTTCTGGTTCCTCACCGAGCGCCCGGAAGTGGGCGCGAAGTGGGTGTACCACCGCTTTGTGACCGACAAAGGCCAGTGGGAGGCCACGGTGGTGGAATACAAGGGCCCCGTGAGCATTAAGTGGAACGGGCAAGATGTGCCCGCGCACCGGGTAGTGAGTGGCGACGCCGTGGCCGACTTGGATGACCGAGGCATGCCCTTGCAGCTGGATTCGCCGCAGGGGAAACTCACCCGCGCCGTTCCCGAGTAATCTCGGGGTATGTCCGAATCTCCGCAGCCGACTCCGATTCGCGTGACCGTGGTGGGCGCGCTCGGTCGCATGGGCCAAGAATCCGTGCGGGCACTCTCTAGCGACTCTCGTTTTGAGGTGGTCGGGGCGGTGGACCGCTCCGGGGCCGGACAGACCTTAGCGAGTGTGTTGCAGATCCCCAGCGAGGTGGTGGTGACGGACAAGCTGAGCGAATGCCTGGATCAGCGCCCCGCCGATGTTCTGCTGGACTTCACCCACTTTAGCAGTGCCCCCGACCACGCCATGCGGGCCATGAAGCGCGGCATCGCGGTCGTCATTGGCACCAGCGGGCTGCGCCAACCGGACGTGCGCACCCTGGTGCAGACCTGCCAAGAAACCGGCCAGCCCTGCCTGCTGGTGCCCAACTTTGCCATCGGGGCCGTGCTGATGATGCGGTTTGCCGAGATGGCGGCCGCCTACTTCCCGCACGCCGAAGTCATCGAGCGCCACGGCCACCATAAGCTGGACGCCCCCAGCGGCACCGGGCGGCACACCGCCACGCTGATCTCGCAGCACCGGGCGGAGACCCCCCGCGAACCCCAAGGGGCAGTAGAAGCCGTAGCCGGCGCGCGTGGTGCGAAGGTTGACATGGTGCCCGTGCACAGTGTGCGCCTGCCGGGGAGTGTGGCGCACCAGGAAGTTCTCTTTGGCGGGCCGGGCGAACTGCTCACTATTAAGCATGACTCGTACGACCGGGCCTCGTTTATGGGCGGCGTGAAGCTGGCCTGTGCCCAGGTGCGCTCGCTATCCGGCTTCGTGACCGGGCTCGACGCGGTTCTGTTCTAACTCTCGCTTGGTCACTTGGTGCCGATGGGCGAACATCGCGTCCACCTGCCGATTGAGGAACAGTGCGTGCACCACAGGCGACAACGGGCCCCCGGGCGCCTGGAACGTGACCGTATCGCGCAGCAGACACCCTTCGCCATCCGGCAGGAATTCGTGGTGGTGTCGCCAGTACTTGGCCGGTCCCGCCTCCATCGTATCCACAAAGCCGTTCTCCGTCACGTCGCTCAGCCGCGCTTTCCACACCGTGGTCAGCGGCCCTTGCCGGATACGTAAAACGTGTAACGCCCCCTCGCGCACGGCCACGTCTTCCCCAATGATCTCGACCTTGGTGCCGGGTGGCGTTAGCTTCACCAGCGCCTCCACGGACTCGTGAAAGGCGCGCAGAGCCTCCACCGGGGCAGCAATGCGAGTTTCGTAGACGCGGGTGACCACGGCCCATTATGCGGTGGCGAGTGGCCCATGCCTAAGCAACCGCCCTCACCCGCCCGACGTCTATACTAATAACAACGGGGGCGTCAGGCTTCGACAGAGCCGGATCGACCTTAGATTGCGAGTCGAGGTGCCGCTGGCCTCGTTAAAAGCGGCAAAAAAGTAAACGCGAACAACAACTTCGCCTACGCGGCCTAATTAGCCCGCGGATCCACCTCTCGGGTTCCCGTCGCGAGAGACTCGGGTCACACACAAACGGGATGGGCTGAAGCTCTCTGTTCGGGGGCGTAAAGCTAAGATCAATCGAACTGGGTGAACCGTAGCCGGGCCTCTTGGGTCGCGGGGCACCGAGAAACATCGAGAGGAGATACTCGTGGACGTTTAAGGAAGACGGTTTTGGAACAGGGTTCAATTCCCTGCGCCTCCACCAAATATTGCGACGCGACCAGGCTCAACGCTTGGCCGCGTCGCAATATTTATAAGCCTGAGGACAAAACAGTGAGGGAAAAGACTTAAAGAATGCTGATGCCGATTCTGGCCGTGCTGGGGGGTGCGGCGTTGTTGGTGTGGAGTGCCGTGCGGTTTGTGGCCGGGGCAGCCGGGGTCGCGCGGGCCTACGGGGTCAGTGCGCTCCTCATCGGGATGGTCATCGTGGGCTTTGGCACCTCGGCGCCAGAGCTGATTGTTTCCACCATGGCCGCCATTCAAGGGAATCCCGGCCTGGCCCTCGGCAACGCCTACGGCTCCAACGTCACCAATATCGGCCTCATTCTCGGCCTCACCGTGGCCCTGGCTCCGGTCGTCATCAATTCCCAGGTGCTGAAGCGGGAGCTACCCCTGCTGCTCGCCGCCACTTTGGCCAGCGGGTTCTTCATCAATGATGGGCAGATCACGCGCCCCGAGGGTGTCGTAATGCTGATCGGGTTTTCGGCCTTCATTGCTTGGTCCATCGTGGCGTCCCAGAAATCCAAACGTGACGTCCTCGGCCAGGAAATGCAAACGGAAATCGATGCCGAACACCTCACCAAGGGCCAGGCCTTCATGTGGCTCATCATTGGCCTGCTCGTGCTGATGGTGAGTTCACGAACCCTCGTGTGGGGCGCGGTGGAGCTAGCGACTCTGTTTGGAGTGAGCGACGTCATCATCGGCCTCACCATCGTGGCCATCGGAACTTCCTTGCCGGAACTGGCCTCCTCCATCGCGGCGGCGCGCAAGGGCGAGGATGATCTCGCGCTCGGCAACATTATTGGCTCTAACTTCTTCAACACCCTTGCGGTGGTCGGCATCAGCGCGGCGATCAAGCCGTTCGCGGTGGCCCCGGAGATGATCACTCGTGACCTCCCGGTGATGGTGGGGTTCACCATCCTGCTCTACGTCTTTGCCCTCGGGCGGCGCAAGCAGGCCGTAATAGAGCGGCCCGAAGGCTACGTGCTGCTCGTCGGGTTTGTGGTGTACATGATCTGGCTGGTGCGCAGCGAGTTCCATGTCGCTGGCTGAATCGTCCGTCCGTTAAGAAGAAAACCCGCCCTTGCCCACGGCAAGGACGGGTTCTTTGCTTTTGCTTCGCGAAGCCTTAGCGGCGGCGACCGGCGGTGCTCACCACGGGGGCGGCAGCCGGGGCCAAGGCGCTCACGCCTTCGGGCAGTTCCAGGTCACCGACCAGAATGCGCTCGTTCGAAGCCATGTGGCCGATCTGAATCTTGAGGATCGACGGCAGGTTCTTCACCACGCCTTCCACTTCCAGCTTGTTCATGTTGGTCACGATGGTCGCATCGCCCTTGGTCACCACCACCGGGGTGCCTTCAAACACCAGCGGAATGCTAACGCGGACCTTGTCTTCGTCGCGCACTTGCTGCACGGTCAGGTGGGTCACGGCTTGGGTGATGTCGTCGCGTTGGATGCCCTTGAGCACCACGTTCACCGGCTCCTTGGCCCCTTCCACCTGGACGGAGAAGAGCGGCACGCCTTCAATCTTCTTCATCAGGTCGCGGATGTCGCGGGTGTTGGCCTGGATCATGTGCGTCTCCTTGTCGGGAGTGATCAGAGCCATCGGCATCAGGCCGCTCTTACGCAGGCGCTTGGCTTCGGCGGAAGAATTGGTGGTCCGTTCGCTGGCATTCAACAAAAGCATGAGAAACTCCGGTGCATCCTACTGAGCCGCGGCTTCAGGATGCGTGAAGTTTCATTCTACTCGTTGGAACTAGCCTTGGCTGGGACAGCCCCGAAATCCATGGCAAAAAATTGGGCCTCGTACGGGACTTTTCGGGGGGCAGGACAGGGGCGGAAGCCCACGCGCTGATACACCGCAATCGCCCGGTCCATCGTCGCCAAGGTATCGAGGAACAGCTTCTGAATCCCCGCCGACCGCGCCGTGTGCAAGGCTTCCATCACCAGGGCACGGCCCACTTGCCGCCCGCGAACCTCCGGAGCGACATAGAGCCGCTTCAGTTCGGCCTCCCCGTCTTCCATCGGGCGGATGGCCACGCAGCCCACCACGGTGCCCTCGGCTTCGGCCAGCAAAACGAACCCGTGCGGACCGGAATAGGGGCCCGGCAGGCAGGCCAGTTCTTCGGTCACCCCAATCATCGTGGGGTCCATACCGATCTCAGCCGTGTAGGCGCCGAGCAAGCGGCGCACGATGGCGGCGTCCGTCGGAAACTCAGCCACGCGAATCGAAACCATGCTCATGAACACCACCCCTTGTAGAAAGCTTCACGCGCCCGCACGGCGCGGCGTTGCGCATCGGGGCCAACGGCATTGATATGTCCCATTTTTCGCCCCGGGCGTGACTCCATTTTCCCGTACCAGTGCAAATTCACTTCGGGATCGGCGGCAAAAGCGGCCCCAATGGCCCGGTGCACATCTTGCGCCCCTTCTTGCCCCAGCAGGTTCGCCATTGCCACGGGCAAGCCCATGGTCTCCGGCAGACTCCATCCCATACAAAGCCTTACGTGCATCTCGAACTGGCTCACACCGCCCCAATCCAGGGTGTAGTGGCCCGTGTTGTGGGGACGGGGGGCCATTTCGTTGACAGTCAATTGACCGTCAGACGTTTCAAAGAGTTCCACTCCGAAGATGCCAAAGCCCTCGACGGCTTCTACGGCGGCGACGGCAATGTCGCTGGCGTCCACGTCGGCAGGATAAACCAAGTCACAAACGTGGTTGGTTTGGACGGTTTCCATGGTCGGAAACACCTGGATTTCCTGGTTGCTGCGCGCCACCATTACGGCAAGTTCTCGGCGGAAAGGTACGAATTCTTCCGCCAGCCAGGGGTCTTGGTCCCAGCGCAAACGCGCCGCCTCGTATTCGGCTTCGTTCTGCACCACCAGGGTGCCCTTGCCGTCGTAGCCTCGAAAGCGCGCCTTGAGCACGCAGGGAAACCCAAGCTCCGCCGCGCGCGCGGCGGGCACCGCTCGAGGTGAAGGCACTCCGGCCTGGCGATAGGCTTCACGTTGGCGTAGCTTGTCCTGGATGATGCCGAGAGTGAGGCATCCGGGCTTGAGGCACTGCGGGTCGCGGCCACTGGCCTCCAGCGCCGCCTGGATCAGCTCAGCGGGGATGAATTCGTTCTCCAGTGTTACGTTTTGCGCCACCCGGAAGGCTTCCCGCAACCCCATTTCACTTTCGATCGGAGCCGAGAGCCCCGCACAAATCTGGCGAGCGGGGGCTTGGTCGTCCGGGTCCAGAATCCACACCCGCAAGCCCAACCGCTGGGCGGCCTGGGCGCTCATCCGGGCGAGCTGCCCGCCGCCCAAAATCGCGACATCGAACGCAAACTCTGCCATTTAGTCCTCCTCCTCGTACTTCACGATCTGTTCTTGGCGCGGGTGCAAATGCGTGGCGTGCTCCAAGTCGCGAGTTCGAATCACCCCAATGAGCTCGGTGTACGCAAACTCCGCGCCGCGCATTCGAGCTACATCCACCACCCACTCCGTCAGGGCGTCGAGCGAGATCGCATCCGGCCGCGTGACATTCATGCTAACTTGCGACATCTCCTGGGCGGCAAGCATCAGTCCCAGCGCCCTCACCCCCGTGAATCGTTCGTCCCCCTGCTCGCGGCGTTCGCGAATCGAGCGAGCAATGGTCTTGGCCACGTCGGCCGTCTCCGTGCGCAGGTTCACGTTATAGGCGATGAGAAAGTCGCGAACGCCCATCACCGTCGCGCCTAAATGCGGGTGGACTCGGTGCGGTCCAAAATCAGGCTCGATATCGCGATCGACAAGGCCCCCGAAGCCGCCCTTGCGCAACTTGGGCAGGGCCGCTGCGTGCTTCCCCCGCTCACTCTGTTCATAGAGGAACACGGGAACCTCGTAGCGCTCGGCTAGCTGCCGCGCCGTGTCTTGCACAAAGACAATCAAGTCCGTGCTGTCACTGGCCGAGGGGCGTAACCGCAAGGGCACGAACGGGCACACATCCAGCGCCCCGATACGCGGGTGCACCCCCCGGTGCCGCTGCAGGTCAATGGCGGGCAGAATCCGGTCGGCCAAAGCAAACAGGGCCTCGCGCACCTGTTCCGGCTCGCCGCTAAAGGCCGTCACCGTCCGGTTGTGGTCCACATCGCTATCGGCAAAGTGGACGGTCACCGGCCGCGCTTCCAGAAGTTCGCGCACGTCAGCCAGCAAGCGCCGATCGCGCCCAAATGACCAGTTCGGAACGGTGAGAACCCGCACGGTGGCTTAGATGCCCATGATGTTGTAGCCGCTGTCCACGTAGATCAGCTGCCCGGTAACGCCCTTCGAGAGGTCGCTGACCAGGTACGCCGTGGTGCCCGCCACTTCATCCTGCCCAAACTCGCGCTTGAGCGGGGCCACATCGTGGACTTCCTTGATCATGTCGGTCAGGCCGCGCACACCACGCGCCGAGATCGTGTTGATCGGGCCAGGGCTGACCGTGTTCACCCGGATGCCACGCTCGCCTAGGTCGTTAGCCAGGTAGCGCACCGCGCTTTCCAGGGCGGCCTTCGCCACGCCCATCACGTTGTAGTTACCTACCGCGCGCACGCTGCCCAGGTAGCTCATGGTCACGATGCTGGCGTCATCGGCTAGGATCGGCTCTAGGTGCTTGCACATCGCCACCAGCGAGTAGCAGCTGATATCCATGGCCATGGCAAAACCGTCCCGGGAAGTGTCCACGAACCGGCCGGCCAGGTCTTCGCGCTTGGCAAACGCGGCCGAGTGCACGACAAAATCGAGGTGGCCAAAGGTTTCCTTCGCGGCTTGCGCCAGGGCTTCCATTTGGGCGTCGTCGGAGAAATCCACCACAAACGACTTCATGCGGTCGTTGCCCGCAATCAGCTCGTTCACCTTGTCGAGCATCTTTTCGTTTTGGGCACCCACGCCGACCTTGGCGCCGAGGGCCGCGACCCGCTCGGCCACCGCCCAGCCGATGCTGTTCTTATTGGTGACGTTTAGGACCAAACCCTTCTTTCCGGCGAGCAACATGGCCCCATTATGGCCCTGCTCTCAGGCGCACCCTGCACCGGAACCGGGTCTCTCGCGAGGTTTCTTCGATCCCCCGTATAGTTTCCGGGCTCCGGGTGCCGACAATTCGGAAAGAGGTCTTTGGATGCCCTACTTTGCGTATACCGCAGTTGATCCCAGTGGACGACAAGTCAAGTCGTTCATGGAGGCTGATAACGAAGCCTTGGTCTTAAGCAAACTGCGGGACCAGAGCCTGCAGGTGCTCGATATTCGGGAGACCAAGAAGGTCGCCAAGAAGCGAGTCGCTGGCAAGATGAAGGCGAAGGCCCTGGTCATCTTCTCGCGTCAGTTCGCCACGATGATCGACGCGGGGATTCCGATTTTGCGATGCCTGGAAATCCTGGCCGAGCAAACCAAGGATCCGATCCTTAAGCCGAGTATTGTCGCGGTTACTCAGGACGTGAAGGGTGGTCTTTCGCTCAACGAAGCGATGGCCAAGCACCCGGCCGTGTTCAACAAACTTTATGTGAACATGATCCGGGCCGCCGAACTCGGCGGGATCCTGGACATCATCCTCGACCGTCTGTCTTCGTTCCTCGAATACGAATCCGAGGTCCGCGCCAAGATCAAGGGGGCCATGATGTATCCGGTCCTCGTTTTGATCTTCAGCCAGATCATGCTCTTCGCGCTGTTCAGCTTCGTGCTGCCCCGCTTTAAGGGCATTTTTGAAGGGATGGACGTCGAAATGCCGCCAGTCACGGCTGCCCTCTTTAAGTTGGGCGACTTCTGCCAAGCCTATTGGTGGATGATCCTGCTCTTCGTGGGCGGCACGATCTTCGGCCTCAAGCTATGGGGCAAGACCCCGGAAGGGCGCTACCGCCTGGACATGGTCAAGCTCAAGATTCCCGTAGTGGGTGAACTCACGCTCAAGATGAGCGTCGCCCGCTTCTGCCGCACGTTCGGGACGCTGATTAACAGTGGCGTACCGATGATGCGCGGCCTCGAAATTGTGGGAGAAACGCTGGGCAACGCCGTGTTGATCGAAGCGATCGACAAGACGCGCCTCAGTATTCGCGAAGGGAACCGCCTGTGCGTGCCCCTCACCGAATGCGGTTTGTTCCCTCTGATGGTCACTCAGATGATCGATGTCGGGGAGGAAACCGGTCGTCTGAGCGAGATGCTTGTGAAAGTCGGAGACTTCTACGACGCCGAAGTGGATTCAACGGTCAAGGGTTTGACCTCGATGATCGAGCCCTTGCTCATCATCTTCCTCGGCGTGGTGGTGGGCTTTATCGCCATCAGCGTGATGGCCCCGATCTTCAAGTTAGTTCAGAGTGTTCAGGAGTAATTACCAGGGGGCAAGGCAGTTGCCCCCACCGACTATTGATATGTATCTGCTTGGGGGCGCACGGATGGCACCCCGCAATCACTAAGGAAGGAAAATGTCGGAGATTCTCGGTCAAGCGTTGAGTGAAGCGGAACTGATGGTTTTGGAGTACGTCCAAAACCCTCGGCCCGACCTCAAGGATCTGATCATCGTTCACTATGCTCACCTCGTCGAGAGAACCGCGCGTCGGTTTGGAGGGGTGGAGCCGGTGGAGGACTTGATCCAAGTGGGCTATATCGGCCTGCTCAATGCGTTGTCCAAATTCGATCCGAACGCCGGGGTGCGATTCAACACCTACGCCACGCACTTGGTGGCCGGCGAGATTAAGCACTATCTCCGCGACCGCTCACAGACGATCCGTATGCCCGCCTGGCTGCAAGAGCTGCGAGCCCGAGTGAACCGCACCAGCACCGCCCTGCAAGCGGACCTGAAGCGCCCGCCCACGGAACGCGAGATTGCCGACCAACTGGGCATTGCCGAGGACACCGTGCGCGATGTGTTGCAAACCAACGATATCCTGCGGGTGACTTCGCTGGATGCCACCCCGTCGGTGGACGAAGAGGGCGAAAGCGACCTCGACCGGTTGGATGCGGGCGATTTCTGCCCGGACCAGTTGAGCGTGGAAGACCGTTTGCTCCTGGAAGCGGCCATGCAAGAGCTGCGCGACCTGGAAAAGGAAGTCCTGACTCTGTTTCACTTCGAGTCGCTAAACCAGACCGAAATCGCCAACCGCCTCGGCATCTCGTGCAACTACGTGTCGCATATCCTGCGGCAGTCGCTGAGCAAGCTGCGCCGCATCTTGATGAAGCAAGAATCGGACGACCGACGCCTGCGCGCCGACCAGACCCGCGACGAAGAAGCCTATTGCGAACACACGGGCGTCTACAGCGAGGCCTACTTCCGCCGCCGCATGACGGAAGAGATTCACCGCGCCATCGGCTACGGCAGTGTCTTGAGCGTCGTGGTGGTGCAGTTCGACGGACTGGACCGGGTGCAGGGCTTTTTTGGCCCGGGCAGCGTCGAAGACATCCTGAGCGATGCCGCCGAGCTCTTGCGCACCAACGTGCGTGGCCTGGACATCGTGTGCCGCTACGGTAAGGAGAGCTTTGGCGTCATCCTGCCGGCCACTGGCCCATCGGTAGACGTGGTCACCGACCGTTTGGTCTCCCGTTTTGAGGGTTGGACGCAGCTTCGTGGCGGTCCGAACTCGCCTGTGACAGTGCGCATGGCGCAGGCCACGGCCCCGGATCATGGCCGCAACCTGAGGGAAGTTCTCGCCTACCTGCGCAGCCAACTTCAGTCCAGCACCGAGAAGGCCGCCTAAGGCCTCTCACCTCCACCACGTTAGAATCACAACATGAGCGTTGTGATTCCAGTGGCGCACGACATCGTGTGCCCGTGGTGCTACGTTGGCCATGCCCAGGCCCGGCGATTGGAGCAGGAGTTTGGGGTTTCCTTCGATTGGATCGGCTACGAGTTGTATCCCGAGCCGATGCCGTTTGACGATGGCACGCCGCCCCCGCCGCCACCCCCGGCGAACAAGCCGAAAACTCCTAGCCGCTTCCAGCTGATGCTGGCCGCCGAGAACATGGAGTTGCCGAAGGTTTCGCGCCCCTCTCCCATTCGTTCGCACGACGCCCTGGCGGCTTTGGAGTTCGCCAAAGCCCACGGCGACATCAACCCCTTGCTGGATGCCGTTTACCACGCCCGCTGGGCGGAAGGCCAAGACATTGGGCAGCGCCAGGTGGTGCTGAACCTGGCGGAGGCCTGCGGCCTGGACCGCGCCGCCCTGAATGAAGCGCTGGAAGATCGACGCTACGCCTCGCTCATCATCCCCTTTGATGATGAGGCGCACGAGAAGGGCGTATGGAACGTGCCGACGTTCTGGATTGGCGAGGAGCGCTACGCCGAGCAGCCGTACCGCGTGCTGGCCAAGGCGATGCGCGAACACCTGGGAGCCTGACCCCGGTGACCGTGTACCCTGATTTGGAGTTTCCGGCGGCCCCGCCGGAGCGCCCGTACGTGTTCATCAACATGGTGAGCACGATTGACGGGAAAACCATCTCGGGGGAACGCCACGAGCCGGTGACCCAACTGGGAAGCCGCCGCGACCACGCCACCATGCACGACCTGGAACGGCACGTCCAGGCCATCCTGATCGGGGCGGAAACCGTCCGCGCCACTCCGGTCATCAATTGGCCGGCAGGAGTTCTGCGCCTCGCAGCCAGCCGCACCGGGCGCCTGGACCCAAACGCCTCATTCTTTCAGTGTTCCACCGGGGAAGCCTGGGTCGTGCTTCCGCAAGATGCCGTGGCCGCGGCCACCCCGGGCCTCCCGCTCTGGCCCGTAGGCCAATCGGAGGTGGACTGGGAAACATTCCTTCGTGAACTTCGCATCCATAAGAAGGTGACGCACTTACTGGTGGAAGGAGGAAGCGAAATCAACGCCGAGTTCTTACGACGAGACTTGGTGGATGAGCTCTTTCTGACCCTCGCGCCCAAGATTCGCTTGGGTCGTGACCTGCCCACCTACGCCGGCGGCGAACCCCTGCCCCCCGGACACCTGATGAACTTTGATCTCGTTTCTTGCCGCCCCGTAGAGAACGAGGTGTTCTTGCGCTACCGGAGACGGACCGCATGAAGCGCATTCTCACCTTCTCCACATACCTCGTGCGCAATGGGGGCAAGTCGTTGCCCCTCATTGGTGTGATCGTGCTGGCGGTGCTGCTGATCGTCGGGATCGTCGCGCTGATGAACTCCATTCCGTACAGCATCCGCACGATCTACAAGCACAGCAAGAACTACACCGGCCTGGTGCCGCGCAGCAACGCCAGCGTGGACCACAACATTCGGAAGGAGATACGAGACGGCTCCCCCGTGCCGATTGAGCCCATTCTCGTGATCCGGGGCTCGCAGGCGCAAGTGAAGTCCATCGTGGGCGGGTGGCCGTTTGTGGTGCTGGCCATGCGGCAGGACGACATGCGCCGCTACGCCAAGCGCCTTAACATCACGAAGATTGAAGGCCGCTACCCGAAGGCAGGCGAGGCGGAGGCCCTGATTAGCGAACCCGTGGCGCGCAACCTCAAGCTCAAGCTCGGCGATCCGCTCCTCAAGCCCGACAACGCGGACGCGTACTCGATGTTTCCAGTGAAGATCGTCGGTATCGCCCAGACCGATTACTGGACGATGATGATGCCGTACGAGTACCACGAGAAGTACCACTTCCCGCCCTACGACAGCGCACTCGTCTTCGCCAAGAACCCGGCCGATCAAGACAAGCTAGACCGCTGGATTCATGAGAAGTACCGGGGGGCCAACCTGCGGGTGTTCGCCTACTTCTTGCTGGAAGAGGAAACGAACGGCATGTTCCGTATCCTCTACCAAATCCTGAACGTGGTGATCTTCACCCTGGTGGCGGTGATCACGCTGATGATGGCGATGCTGATCAACATCTACCAGTCGCAGCGCATCCAAGAATTCGGCTTGCTTCAGGCCCTCGGTTACACCCGCCGCGACCTCATCCGGCGGGTGCTGGGCGAAAGCATCGCCGTGGTGCTGGTGGGGTGGATTCTCGGTGTGGCGGCGGCGCAAGGCATGCTGCAGCTCGTCAAGTCCCGGCTGATGGACCCCAACGCCTTTGCGCTGGATGTGTGGGACCGATCGGCCTTGCTCTACACCATCCCGGTGCCGGTGATGATCTTCCTCGCGGCCGTCGGGGCCATCTGGAGCCGATTCCGTACCTTTGACCCCGTGAGCGTGGTGGAGCGACGACTGGCATGATTGAGCTCCGCCAAGCCTCGTTGGTCTACAAAGACCAGGGCAAGGACCTTTACGCCTGCCGGCACATCAACCTGACGGTGCGCCCGGGCGAGTTCCTGGGGATTCTCGGCCCCAGTGGGAGCGGCAAGTCCTCTCTGCTCTACATGATGAGCGGGCTGAAGAGCCCGACCTCTGGGGAAGTGCTTTACAAAGACCAGCGCATCTCCGAGATGAGCGAACCCGAGCGCGCCCGCCTGCGGCTGGTGGACTTCGGGATCGTGTTCCAGTACCCCTATCTCATCGGCTACCTGAGCGCGCTGGAGAACGTGTTGGTCGGCTCGCCCGGGGTGGGTACCCGCGAGAAGGCGCAGGAACTGCTGCTGGACCTCGGCATCGGCCACAAATCGCACCGCTTGCCGCATGAACTCTCCGGCGGGGAACGCCAGCGCGTGTGCGTGGCCCGCGCCCTCCTGGGGGGCCGCTCCGTGATCTTTGCGGACGAACCCACCGCCTCGCTGGACCACACCAATGGCCTGGCCGTAGTGGACCTGTTGGTGCGGCACCGAGGCGAGGGGGCCCTGGTAATCGTGACCCACGACCCCTCGATGCTGGCCCACGCCAACCGGGTGATCCACATCACGGATGGCGAGGTTGTCAAAGAAGAAGTTGACCCCTCATTTGCGCCGACGGGCCCAATCCGCGAAACGATTGGCCCCTAAATTGCGCCTTACTGCAAAGGAACGCACGGAATCGGACTCAAGCCTAGATTGAGTTTGGTATCATGCGTTTCTGCGCCGCAAACTTCGGCTTGCCGGTAGTCAAAGGCGCCTAAGCGAATCAGACGTCTCCTCGAAAGTGAGGGGAATAGGATGCGGGACGGCTCTCAAGGCGACATCCCGTAGGCCTATCGGGTGGACGACGGCCTGCTGTCCGATTCGTGTGTCGTTCTGTCGGGTTTCTCCGGGTTCACCTCCGGAACTGACTTCACGGTTACGCAAGTGGCCGAAGGAAACTTGATTGGCTACCTATACGCAAATCCTGATGAGCGCGGCCGCGCTGGCCGCAGTTGTTCCGATGGCGCACAGCGCCCGCGGTTCGTGGTTTTCACGCATCGCCGACCGATTCCGCCGCAGCGAGCCTAAGCAAGCCGTGGCCGACCCGCCGTCCATCCCCAATGATGCCGGCTGGCAGCTGATTCACAGCGAAAACGCCGACAGCTTTGAAGCCTGGTTGCTCAAGGATCAGTCCGGCTTGCCGCTGGGTTCGAGCGAGCAACCCTCGCTGGGCTCCCACTTGCTGATCGAGCTTTTCGATTGCGACCAAACGTCGCTGGAGAAGGTCTCGACCGTTGGCAAGGCCATGCGCGACGCCGCGATTGTGAGCGAAGCGACCGTGGTGGACGAATCGTTCCACGAGTTCGAGCCGTGGGGTGTTTCCGGCGCGGTTATCATCCAAGAATCGCACTACACCATCCACACGTGGCCCGAGCACCGCTACGCGGCCGTGGACCTGTTCTACTGCGGTGGCACGATCTACGTGGACAAGGCGATTGAGGCCCTGCGCGAGCAGTTCAAGCCGGGTCGCATGAAGTTCCTCGTCGTGCGACGCGGCATTGAAAGCGAAGTCGCCGGCTAAAGCCGAGCGCTCGCAAACCAAGAACCCCCGGTGGCCAATCGGCACCCGGGGGTTTTTCTAACTGAGTCTGCGGGGTGAGAAGCCCCCTTTAGAAGCCCCCTTTAAAAGCCCAATGTCATCGGCGTCACGATCTTGAACGCCAACCGGTTGGTGAAGGTGCGGCTGTTCGGGTCGCCCACAATCAGGAACATCTCCGTGCCCCGGCGTCCGCTCAGACGGTACGACGCATTCCAGTTGTAGTCGTCATTGCGGCGCACCAAGCGGAAGGACACGCCTTCGAACTTGCCCAGGTCGTGCGTGGCCACGAGCACCATCTGCGTTTCCGCATCGCCATCAAATTCCACGAACTCGTTGCTGAGGGACAGCTGCGTGAACGGGGTGACGCGGTACTGCAGGCCAAGCTCCAAGTCGCGGCGCTCGCGGTCCTGGAAACGAGACCAGGCAATCTCGGCCCGCACCAGGCGGTAAGGATCGTTGTAGGGGTAAGTCGCCCCGATGCTGAAGCTGCGATCGTGGAACTGCTCGAAGCGGCCGGCGCTGTAACCCAGGCTAAATCCAAGTCCGTTCAGCAGGCTGAAGTCGGCACTTGCCCCCACGTCATCGCGGTAGAAGGCGCCGTTGAAGCGATGGGACGAGGAGAGGTTCAAGCCAACTCCCCACTCAAGCACGCCCGGGATCGTCAGCTGCTCGCCGTAGCGGGTAAACAGCCCCACTCGCCGAAAATCCCGCTCCGGCGCAAAGCCAATGCGCGGGAAGAAGTTCGGCGTGACTTCGGTGTATTCCAAGTCGGCGTACCACTTCGCCGTATCCATGATAACCCCGGAGGAGATGCGGCTTCCGCTTCGCTGTTGCTCGTCGTCGGTGAACTGCGTGAGCAGGTAATACGTCGTGTCCCCGAGGGTGTAGCTCGAGTTCAGTTGGCCCGCTTCATTGTAACGTCCGGTTTGATCGTTGCGCACGTACGCGAGACTCGTCACGAGCTGCGGACTCCAGCGACGACTGAGCGAGAACACGCTAGCAACCTGGTCACCAAAGTCCGTCACGGCCAAGGCACCCATCCGGGTGGTCGCATCCACGTCCCCGTAGATCTTGATGCCGGTGTCTATGTTGCTAGTCCGTTGGCTGGCAAAGAGTTGAGCCTCGAATCCGGTGCGGAAATAGTTCTGACCTTCCTGGAAAAACGGCCGCGTTTCACCCGCCAACCGCTCAAAGTAGCTGAAATCGAGCGACAAGATGTCGTTCTCGATGTTCACATCATCGGGGTTGATGGTGCCAACAAGGCTAAGCCCCCCGGGCAACTGGCGCTTGAAGTCCAGGCCAACCTGGCTCTCGAACTTCTCATCTTCGCGCACCCCCACAAAGGCGTAGGGCAGCAGCAAGAACTGGTCGTTGCCTTCAATCTTGGGCACGTTCACGCCGGCCCACTGTGGGTTGCGCGTGCGGTCATCACGCGTGTAGGCGTAGGAGTACGTATTCGACTTGTTGCTGCGGAACCATTCCACGTCGAACCGGGCGTCGCGAAGGCCCGCCGGGGCCGGGGAAACGATCTGCCAAGGGATGCGGGCTTCAAACTGCCAGCCGGTTTCAGTCCGCTTCGCCTGGGCTTCAAATTCGCCGACCCATTCCGTCTTGGCCGCGCGCCCTCCGTTCAGCTCGATTTCGGTGGCCCCCCGCGGGTTGATCCCAAATTCGTCTCCCCCCGTCCCCTGCCCCAAGAGGTCGAGCGACAAACGCATTTGGTCATTCCCGCCGAGGCTGACATTCTGCCGATACTCTTCAGCCACTAGCTTCTTAGGATCGGTGTAAACCCGTCCGGCGAAGTAAATGTTCTTGCCGTCGTAGCACAGCCAAAACTCGGCGCGCTCGTCGCTGGGCAGGCCGGTGTCACGGTCATAGAAGCCTTCGCGGCGGGCTGATTCTTGCCATTCACCTTCCCCGATTTCCCCGTCAATCGTGGGGGGACTACTGACAACCACGGCCGGCAACGGTTCGCGCAGTTGCAAGTCATTCACCGGGGCGACGGGAGCAATAGGCAAAAAGGGCATGGAGCTTTCCTACGGTCGCCGGCATCGCACTTTAACTGCCACGAAATGGAGATAGGCTCTTTGGGCCAGCAAAAGGGGCCAGAAGGGCTGACCTCCGGCCCGCCATAATGAACCCATGGATATCGTTGTCCCGGCTGAATTCCGTTACCTCTATGAGGTCAGCGATAAGCGACCGATTACGAAGATCCCCAGTCCGATCCTTCGTGAAAAGTGCCCGCCGGTGGCCCGGGTCAACACTCGCATCAAGAACATTGGCGAAAACATGGTGCGCATGATGCGCGAAGCCAATGGCATTGGCCTGGCCGCCCCCCAGGTGGGGATCCGCGAGCGGATCGTGGTGATTAGCCCCGATGACCGCCCGATTGTGCTCATCAACCCGGAGATCACCGAGTTCTCGGAGGAGACCGTGATTGCCCAGGAAGGCTGCCTCAGCTTGCCCGGCCTCTACGGCGACGTGGAGCGAGCGGAATCCATCGTGATTAAAGGGCTGGACAAGCGCGGGCGTGAGGTGGAGTTTGAGATGGAAGGACTGGCCGCCCGCATCGCCCAGCACGAAGTGGATCACTTGGACGGGATCCTCTTTATTGACAAGGCCGACCCCGCCACGCTGCACTGGGAAACGCCGCCCTCCGAAATGGACGACGAATGAGGATCGTTTTCTTCGGGACGGCTCCGTTCGCCATTCCCTCGCTTGAGGCCGTGGCGTCCGTGACGTCATTGGTCATCGCGCAGCCGGATCGCCCCACCGGGCGCGGCCTCAAAACCGTGATGACCCCGGTCAAAGCGCGCGCGCTCGAGTTAGGCTTGCCCGTCGAGACGCCCGAGCGGTGCCGCCGTCCCGAGGTGATCGAGCGACTCAAGGAACTCGATGCCGATCTCTTTGTGGTGGCCGCCTACGGGCAGATTCTCCCGCAAGCCCTGCTCGATGTCCCCCGGCACGGGTGCATCAATATCCACGGGTCCCTGCTCCCGGCCTACCGGGGCGCTGCGCCGGTGCAGCATGCCATTTGGAACGGAGATCGGTTTTCTGGTGTTACTTTGATGCGTATGGACGCGGGGATGGACACCGGCGACATCATCGCGATGGAGACGTGCGCCATCTCGCCCGACGAGACGGCGGGCGAGCTCTATGACCGCCTTGCCGACATGGGCGGGCAACTGTTGGCCGCGCACCTCGCAACCTTGGGCAGTGGTCAGTACGTCGCCACGCCGCAGGACCACGCCGCCGCCACCATGGCCCCCAAGATCTTGCCGAGCGATGCGGAAATCCCGGCGGATGAACCCTTCGATCTGGCTTATCGCCGCTACCGCGCCATGACCCCGGTGCCCGGGGCGTGGATCCAAACCCGTTGGGGTCGACTGAAGCTGCGCGACGTGCGACCCGTAGCCTCCACTTCTCCCGCCGGAACCGTGGTGGGCACCCGCCCCGAGTTCGTCATCGCCTTAACGGGCGGCGCCTTGGTACTCCGCCAAGTCCAGCCAGAGGGTAAGAAAGCGATGCGCGGCACCGATTTTGCCAACGGCGCCCGTATTCAGCCTGGCAACCAATGGGCACCCACCCCGTAACTGATATGAACCAACATGTGCAGAGAACGCTTTCATGGGTGCTTTTATTGGGTGATTTGCCTCGTCCTTATCGGCGTCGGCTTCTGGTGGTATCGCACCTTCATGTACCGAGAATTGGCGCCCGAGGGATATCTTCCGGGGCAGGGCCGCTATGCGGTTCAGCTCGAGACCAATCCGCCCCCTAACGACCGGGCACCATTTTCTTAACTTCACAACAGAACCATCATGCACAAACAGAATCTTCGTCGGTTGATCATCGGGGCCGTGGCCATCGTCATCATCTTCTTCGGGTGGTCCATGTTCCGCAACTACGCCAAGGACCCGGGCGACGTGGGCACGGTGGACAGCGAAGGCTGGGTGCTGGCGGTGGAGGACACCGACGAGGGCTACCGCACTGTGGTTTTCAACCCGGACGGAGCCAAAACGACGCTTTCCGGTTCGGCGGACCAAGAGGATGATATCGAGGCCACCTGGCGCCCCGACGGCAACAAGGTGATGCTGATTAGCAACCGCGAGGGCGGCAGCTTTAGCGTTTACCGCTGGCAACCGGACACCCAAGACGCCGAACTGCGCATGCCCCGGGGCACCCGCAACGCCGCCGGCCTGTGGTACCCGCAATCGGGCGATGCCCTGCAGAATGACGGAGGGATTGTCATCGTCAGCGGCCTGGTGCACCGGATTGACCAACGCACGCAAAAGCTCACGCAGATCCTCCCGCCGCCGAGCATGAGCCGGGGCGGCGCGCAAGAAGAAGGTGCGAGCGGCATGAGCGGGGCGATGAGTGGCATTTACGCCACGCTGGGCACGTCCTTCAGTTCCGCCTATTGGGCGGGGAGCGACCAAGCGCTCTACGCCGTGATGCGCCGGGAGGAGGGTGGCTTCCTGTTGATTTATAACCAATTGGGGGTGGACCAGACGGGCAACCCGTATATGCCAGTGCAGCTTGCCGCTGGCGACCGCATTGACCTCGACGTGCTGCCCAACGGGGTCGCCGCGATTGCGATTGAGGGCTTCAAGTGGTCGGACCCGAACGATCCGCGCATTCCTGAACAATTCAAGAAGGACGGCGAACTCACCGTTCCGTTCAATAACGTGCTCTTCATCGCTCGCCCGAGCGCCGAGAATGCCCCGCCGAACATGACGGTGGCGTTCTCGGCCAGCAACGACCAGGTGCTGCGCCACCCCGCCTTCGCACCCGACGGCACCGCGATCATCGGATCTGCCGGGACGCTGAAGGAGGGTCAGTTCAAGAGTGATGCGCTCATCATCTTCCCGCCCGAAGAAGGTGGCGTGCAGAAGGCGCAGCCCATCGTGCCCGGCCCGGCCGAGATGCCCGCGTGGCACCCCAACGGCAAGATGATCGTCTACGTCGGCAAGGATGACCAAGGCCGGGGACGGTTGTTCACGATCAACTTCGAAACCCAAACACGTAAACCCCTGGGTGAGCCGGGCCGATTTACGAACCCGATGTTCAGCCCCAAGACGGACGAACGCGCGGGTACCGTGCCTAACCCGCCAACGCCCGCTCCGCAACCCTAAGCACGTCGTTGGGATCGGGGTCACCCTCAAGGGTGTGGATGAACTGCCCGTACGGACACGTCCGGCGCGGATCGTTCACCTTGTAAATGCCCACGCAGGGGCGGCCCAGGGCGGCGGCAATGTGCGTGCTGCCGGTATCCCCGCCGATGTGGACGGCGCATCCGTGAATGAGGGCGGTGAGCTCGGCCACGCTGGTGTGGCCCACAATGTCTACGGGCGGGGTCGAGCAGTGGCTTTGGACTTCTTCGAAAATCGGGCGATCCCCGGGGGCTCCCAGGAACACCACGGGGCGTCCCCGTTCCATCAGGGCTGCGGCGAGGTGCGCGTTCTTGGACGGCGACCAGCGCTTGCTCGCCCAGCCCGCCCCGGCGTTGATCAGGGCGTAGCCCGGGCCATTCACACCTCGCTCGGCCAACTTGGCGGCCACGCTGGCTTGTTCTTCCGGCGCGGGGGCGAGGCCAAAGCGGGCGCGGTGCGTCTGGCAGCCCAGGGCTCGGGCGACGTCCACGTACTGGTCCACCACATGCAGGCTGCTGGGGTCGGGCATCACGGGGCTAGAGAACAGCCGCGCCCCTTCCCGCTGCCAGTGGAACCCCAAGCGGCGCTTGGCGCGGGCCGCTCCCACCAGCAAACCGGATTTGAGCAGCCCCTGCATATCCAGGGCCACGTCGAATTCGCCTAACTCCTTCACCCAGGCCCGCTTTTTGAGCTGGGATTTCTCGAGGCTGATGACTTCGTCAATGGCGTCGCACTGCTTCGCCAGGGCAGCGAACCGCTTGTCCGCGATCCACACGATTTCGGTGGCGATCCCTTCGTCCTTGAGCGCGCAGGCCACCGGCAGGGTGCAGCACACGTCCCCCAGGGCGCTCAACCTTACGATGAGGATGCGCACGTTTCCTCCAAAAGCTCTTGGGCGGCGTGGATCACGTCCGCCGGGTCGGAATCATCCGCCCGCATCCCGCCGTGGATGATGCGGCCCTGCGTGGTGTAGGGGCGGAATCGCTCGGGGCGATTCTTGCTAAACACGCTCACCACCGGCACACCGTAGGCGGCGGCCATGTGCCCGGTGCCGGTATCGGCGGCTACGTGGAGATGGCTGGCGGCCACCAGCGCCATGGACGTTCGCAGGTCGTAGGCCCCCACCCTGTTCAGCACGGCCGTGTGCGGGATTTCCGGGTCACCGGGGCCGCCCACGGCGACGATTTGGGTTCCAGGCGCGACCAACCCGGCCGCGACTTCCGCCCACTTCTCGGGGGCGAACCGCTTGACGGACTCCGTAGCCCCGGTCTGGATCGTAATCAGTCGGCCCGGAAACTCAGCCCGAAACGCTGCCACTTCGGCGTCCAAGTTGGGCATGATCGGGCGCTCGGGGGTTTCCAGAGGAGAGATCAGGCGGGCAGCTGCCATCGCTCGGTCCACTTCGTGCGTCACGTCCCCGGCGAGGGCGGCCGGAGGGTTCAGGGTTCGCGCCAAGGCGTCGGTGGCGCGGGTGCTGATGCGCCGCTTCGCCCCAGAAAGCCGCAGGGCCAAAGCCGTCTTACTGTGCCCCTGAAAGTCAAACCCGACATCAAAATTGAGTTGCCGCAGGCGCATCCACTGCTCCCACTGCTCCCGGAAAGCCGCCGGGCCGCTCATGTTCTTCCAGCGCCGACGGTCAAACACTACCACCTCGTTCACCAGGTCCGGCACGGCTAGCACCGGCACCGGCTCGCGTTGCACCGCCCAGCCGATGAACGCCTCGGGGAACTGGCGGCGCAAAGCTGTTACCGCCCATGCGGCCATCACGCAGTCGCCAATGGCGGCGAACCGCACAATGAGGATGCGGGGCGCGCTCACAGCAGCCCCTTGCGGCGGGCGGCCCGCCACCGGTCATGAATCCACAGCCACTGCGCAGGGCGGGTGCGGATCTGCTCTTCTAGCCAAGCGTGCACCGCCTGCATCGTCGCCACGCCCTTCTCGCCTTCGGGGGTGACCATGAGGGGCGTAAAGAAGTGAATTTCATACTGCCCCACGCCCGTGCGCCAACACACAGCGGGCAGGATGGGGGCGCGGGTGCGTTCGTGAATCACGCCCAGCCCGAGGTTCGTCCCCGCGGGGTGGCCGAAAAACGGCACGAACGCGCTGGAGTCATTCTGGTCGCTGAGGATGCCGACGATTTGGTTCGATTTCAGGGCATCGAGGATCGGGCGGGTGGCCTCGCCGCGCGGAATGATGGTGGTGCCAGACGCCCGCCGAAGATCGTTGATGATGCGGTCCACGCCGCCGGTGTCGGCGGAACGGATGACCACGTTGAGGGGGTAACCCGACCGCGACAGCCACGCGGCCATGCGTTCCCAGTGTCCCAAGTGGCCGGTGGCCAGCAACACGCCGCGCCCTTCGGCCAGGGCGGCTTCCAGGTGCTCGCGCCCCACCACGGTGATCTTGCTCTCCAGTTCGGGCAAAGGCCGCTCGGCATAGGCTAAGAAATCCGCGCTTACGGTACCGAAGTGTTCGTAAACCTCGCGGACCACTCGGGCCCGGTCTTCCGGTGACCACTCGGGGAACACCATCGCCAGGTTGCGGTCCGCCACTTCGGTGCGTCGCCCTACCCGCTGAAGGATGCGGCCCCACCGTCGCCCCGTGGCCTCGATCACCTCATCCGGGCGACCCACCAGCCGACGCCGGAGCGTGCGGAGCAGCCACTCCCCCGCTTTGCCGACCAGGGCCTTCCGACGTTGACTCATAGAACTACTTCGCGGCGATGCGCGCGCCCAACCACTTGGCGAACTCCGCCGCCGGCTCGATCGTGACGCCGTACTGCAGGATTCCCCAAGCTCTCGATTCTACGTCGGGCCGTTGCCGAATCTTGACCCAGTCCTTCGCCGTGGTGAGAATGGGCAGGTCCGCCGGGATGCGGCTCAGCAGCTGCGGATCATCGAGCGGGTCGTGGTCGGGGCGGGCCACCCCGCTGGCTACGTCATAACCCAAATGCTCGGCCGTCATCACCATGCGGTGCGGATAAGCGATGGCGGTGAGGGTGGCCACCCGCGCGGGCGCCCTCACTTCGCCTTTCGTCCACTCAATCCCTCGAATGAACGGCTGCACTGAGAATTGGTCGTTCGGCAAGAGCAAGTCAGCTTTGCGCCGCCCCGCCCCACGGGGCTCACGGTAAGGGCCGGCGGGCAGGCAGAACGAGTTCACCGGCCGCTCGGGGTCCAGAACAATGCTCACATCCTTCCGCAGCGGCAAGTGCTGGAACCCATCATCCATCAATAGCACCGCACCAGGGTGATGAGCCGCTACTAGCGCTGCAGCATCCACCCGCTTGCGCCCCACCACCAGCGGCACATCGGGCAAAGCCTCGCGGATCATGGCGGGTTCATCGCCCCATTCCTTCGGGTCGAGCGGCCCGGCCGGGGCCAAGCTCGCCCCCTCTTGACGCGGACTGCGGTACCCGTTGCACCCAATGACGACCTCGCGCCCCTGCCCCTGCAACACCTGCGCGACGTGGATGACCACCGGCGATTTGCCACTGCCGCCGACGCGCAAGTTGCCGATGCACACGATGGGTGAGTGCGGCTGCTGGGGCCGCTTGATCCCGAGCTTATACATCAGCTCATAGCTCATCCAGCCGAGGGCGTACAGCCCGGCGAGCGGGAGCATGACCCACGATTCGATGTCTCGTCGGTCCGATTCAAACTCGCGCTGGATGACTCCCATGGTGGCTAGAGAGGCTCAGCTCGGGCGGGCGATGGGGGTCATGTCCAGCCAGTTCGGACCGATCTTGGCATCCACTTCCACCGGCACGTTGAGCGGTAACGCCTGCTCCATGGCCTCGCGGATGGGTTCCAGCGGGGCGTGCTGCCCTTGCGGAACCTCGAACACCAGTTCGTCGTGCACCTGCAGCAGCATGCGGATGCCGGTGCCCTCCAGCAGCTTCGGCATGCGCAGCATGGCCAGCTTGATCATGTCGGCGGCGGTGCCCTGGATGGGGGCATTCATGGCTTGGCGCTCGGCGTACTGCCGGGCCGTGCGGTTGCCCGCGTGGATGTCCGAGAAGTAGCGGCGGCGACCCGTCATGGTCACCGTGAAGCCCCGGCTGCGGGCATCTTCCACCACGATCTCGGTGAAGGCCTTCACGCGCGGGAAGCGTTCGTTGTACTGCTTGATGAGGGCCTTGGCTTCGCTCACCCCGAACCCCGTGCCGAGTTGCTGGGCCAGGCCGTATTCGGTCACCCCGTACAGTACCGCGTAGTTCAGCATCTTGGCCAGGCGGCGCTGCTCCTTGCTGACCGCCTCGGTTTCCATCCCGAACATCAGCCCGGCAGTCACCGAGTGGACGTCCACGTGGTCGCGAAAGGCCTGCGTCAGCGCTTCGTCTTCGCACAAGTGCGCCAAGATGCGTAGCTCGATCTGGCTGTAGTCGAAGCTGGCCAGTTCGAACCCGTCGGCCGGGATGAACGCCCGCCGAATCTGCCGCCCCAACTCCGTACGGATGGGGATGTTCTGCAGGTTGGGTTCGTTGCTGCTCAGGCGGCCCGTGGCGGCCACGGTCTGGTTGAACTTGGTGTGCAGCCGCTGGTCGTCCGCAACTAGCCGAGGGAGCGCATCGGCGTAGGTGCCGCGCAGCTTGGTGAGTTCGCGGTAGTGCAGGATCTCGGCGGCGATGGGATGCTCGATGGCAAGATCGGCCAGTACTTCCACCCCGGTCGCCCAGCCCGTTTTGGTGGGCTTGCCCCCAGGCAGTTGCATGCGCTCAAACAACACTTCCCCAATCTGCTTGGGTGAACCCAGGTTGAACTCCTCGCCCGCAATCTCCCACGCGCGGCGTTGAATCTCGACCACCTCTTCGCCCAGCCGCGCACTGTATTCGCGGAGGTAATCGGGGTCCAGCCGAATCCCCCAGTCCTCCATGTCGGCCAGGATCGGCACCAGCGGCCCTTCGATTTCGTAGTACACCGACGTCTGCTTCTCGGCCTCCAGGCGGGCGGCCATCACTTCGCGTAGCGGGTGAAGGTACAGCACCCGGTGGTCCGGGTTGGGCGGGCGCACCCCGTCTAGGTAGCCGGCCAGCAGGTCATCCAGTTCGTAATTCGTCCGCCCGCTTTGCAGCACGTAGGCGGCCAGCATGGTGTCGAATCCCGGGGCCGTCCAGGTGTCCAGGCCGTGGAAAACCGGCTTGACATCGTGCCCGGTAGCACGGGAAGGATCTTGCGCCAGAAGCTCACGCACCACGGACCAAGGGGCGTAAGCCAGGCGGGTACCGACGGCCACCGTGCCTTCGCCCGCGTCTTCTTCATCAAACATCCCGGGCTGGGCGGCGGCGCGCGGCGGCATCAACGCCCATGGCGCATCGCCGACGAACTGCTGCAGAGCGGCGAGGTCGCGGGGGCGGGCGGTTTCGGTCGGCTCAATGGCCTCGCGCTCCACGGCAGCCACCACCACGGGGGCGTCACTGGCTTGGGCATAGGCGGCCAACACCTGCGGCACCTTGCGCGAAAACTGCCGGAACTCCAGCGACTGCATCATCGCCACCGCTTCGTTGATCTGCTCGGCGGTGAGGGCGTAGGGCGCGAAGTCGTATTCCAGCGGCACATCGCGGATGATCGTGGCGAGCCACTTGCTCTTGCGCATTTGCTCTTCGTTGCCGACGATCTTCTTGCGGAACTTCTCCGGCACCTCGTCCATGCGTTCTAGCAGGTCTTCGATGGTCGCGAACTGCTGCAGCAGAGCCGAAGCCGACTTCTCCCCAATGCCCGGCACGCCCGGGATGTTGTCGCTGGTGTCGCCCACCAGGGCCTTGTAATCGGGGATGGCTTCGGGGCCGAAGCCGTAGCGTTCACGCACCGCGTCGGGGTCGTACATCACCACGTCGCTCACCCCGCGCCGGGTCGTCATCACGGTCACCGCGTGGTCCACCAGTTGCAGGTTATCGAGGTCGCCGGTAACGATGATGGTGTCGTAGCCGTTGGTTTCACCCAGATAGCTCAGGGTTCCGACCACGTCGTCGGCTTCGTAGCCGGGCATCTCCATCACCGGAAGATGGAAGGCGCGCACCAGTTCGCGCATGAACTCAAGCTGCTGGTTGAGCTCATTGGGCGTCTCGCGGCGGGTGCCTTTGTATTCCGCGTACTCGGCGTGGCGGAAGGTCTTCCCCGGCGGATCCAGGCACACCACCAGCGCATCCGGCTTGTGCTCGGTCAGCAGCGAGAGCAGCATCCCGGTGAACCCAAACAGCGCATTGGTGGGCCGCCCATCGCTCGTGCTCATGAAGCCGGTGCCGTAAAAGGCCCGGAACATGAGGCTGAAGCCATCGATGAGGATGAGTCGGCGCGCGGCCATGGCGGCAAGTTACCCCCACAAAATGCAACGCCAGGGCCCCAGAAAGGGTATCATTGGGGGTGCGGGAGGAACGACCCGCATTGGGCGGAAACGCTCAATCTCCGTTTAGGGGAAGGTTCAAAGAATGATCTATCGGCCGGTACGTTATGAACAAATGATGAAAGCCGCCGAAGGGATGGACGTCCGAGCCCGACGAATGTTCGAAGGGATGGCCATCTACAGCGGCGAGAAGATGTTTGCCTACTTGGTGGGAGAAGATATTGGCCTGAAGTTATCACCGGAAGACCGATCCGCCGCCATGGAGTTGGGAGCCGACGAACTGCGCGCTAACCCGGATGCCGAACCCATGCGCGAGTACGTGCGGATGCCCCGCAACGTCCTCGACAACTACGACACCTTTGTGACGTGGGTGCAACGCAGCGCCACGTACGCGACGGGCCAATCCATTAACTAAGCCCTCATGATCCCGGTGCCCATGGCACCAAACCCGACGGGGTCGAGAGTGACTATAAGCTCTCGATCCCGTTTTTTTGCCCAACGGCAACCAATTTGAGCCCTGCAACGGTGCAGGCTGAACCCGTAGAATAAACGAGCAAGCACCGCCATGAACAGCATTGGAGTTCTCACCAGTGGGGGAGATGCCCCCGGCATGAATGCCGCCGTGCGCGGCGTGGTGCGGGCGGCCCTGGGGCGGGGCGTCGGCGTATTCGGTTTTCGACACGGCTGGCGAGGCGTCATCTCCGGCGAAGGGCTGTGGATGGAATCCGGCACCGTGAGCGGCATCCTTGACCGAGGGGGCACCCAACTGCACACGGCGCGATGCCCCGAGTTCCGCGAGCGAGTCGGCCGTGAACAGGCCATGGAGAACGTGAAGGAACTCGGCCTGGAAGGTTTGGTGGTGATCGGCGGGGACGGCTCCCTGACCGGGGCGCGCAAGCTCTACGAAGAATTCAAGTTCCCGGTGGTGGGCGTGCCGGGCTCGATTGACAACGACATTGCGGGCACGGATTACTCCATTGGATTCGACACCGCCAACAACACCGCTCTCGACGCGATCGACAAGATCCGCGACACCGCCTATTCTCACGACCGCGTATTTGTGATCGAGGTGATGGGGCGGGCCAACGGCTTCATTGCCGTGGAAGTCGCCCTTGCGAGTGGCGCAGAAGCCGTGCTGGTGCCCGAAGTGCCATTCTCGCTCATCAACATCTGCGACCGACTGAAGCGCCAGCGCGCCAAGGGCAAGCGCAGCAGCATCATTGTGGTGGCCGAGGGCGCCGCGCGCGCCGCCGACGTGGCCGACTTTGTGAGCAAGAACACGGGCTACGAAACGCGCTATTTGGTGCTTGGGCACATGCAAAGGGGCGGCTCGCCCACCGCTTTCGATCGGGTTTTGGCTTTGCGACTGGGGGCCTTTGCGGCGAACCGATTGATTAGCGGGTTTCACGGCGAGATGGTGGGGGTCTACGGCGACAAACTGGTGGCCAATCCGCTGAGCTACGTGCTGAGCACTCAGCGCCACATTGACCCCGACCGGCTGCTGCTGGTCGAAGCCATGACCGTATGATCGTCACGGTCACGCTCAATCCGTGCGTGGATCGCACCCTCTTTGTGGCAGGGCTGCGGGTGCACGACACCAATCGCGTGACCCAAACCGAGATTGACGCCGGGGGCAAAGGCCTGAACCTGAGCCGGGTGGCGACCCGCCTGGGTGCGAAAACGATGGCGCTGGGGTTCCTGGGTGGCGACGCGGGCGATTACGTGCGCCTGCGCCTGGCGCAGGAAGACGTGCCGGAGCGCTGCACCAACATTGCCGCGCCCACCCGCACCAATGTGAGCATCGAGAGCGGGGATGGCCCGCCCACCACGCTGAATGAACCCGGCCCGTCGATTTTGCCGGCGGAGTTTGAAGCCCTGCGGGCGGAACTCACCGCGCAAGCGGAAGCAGGAGAGTGGGTGGTGTTTGCGGGGTCGGTGCCGCCTTCCCTCCCTCGCAACGTCATTGCCGATCTCGCCCGGTGCGCCCATGAGGCGGGTTGCCGCGTGATGGTGGACGCCGATGGCGAGGTGATGCAACATGCCATGGGCGAGTGCCTAGATTTCATCAAGCCCAACCGAAGCGAGGCTGAGCGCCTGCTGGGCCGCTCGCTGCCGGAGATCCGCGATGTAGCGGCGGCGGCCCAAGAGCTACACCAGCGACTGGTGGCCCAAGGCAGTGACCTGGGGTTCGTGGTGATTAGCTTAGGTGCGGACGGGGCCGTGATGACCTCGCCACGTGGCACTTGGCACGGCTTGCCCATCCCCGTGGAAGCTCGCAGCACCATTGGCAGCGGGGACAGCATGGTGGCCGGAGTCCTGACCGCCCTCACCTCGGGACTCTCCGAATCTGAAGCTCTCCGCTACGGGCTAGCGGCGGGGGCGGCGACCGCGATGACCTCGGGTTCGGATATCGGCCAGCGGGCCGATTTCGACGCCCTGTTGCCGCAGGCGCGGGTCCAACCGCTCTCCTAATCGGCCTCACGGTGTATCATGAGCGTCACGCCGGGGTGGCGGAATGGTAGACGCGGCGGTCTCAAAAACCGCTGGCTCATAAGGTCGTGCGGGTTCGAGTCCCGCCCCCGGCACCACTCTTTTTTGAGTGTTCCGCCCCTCTCCTTACTGGTTTCTGAAACTCTCCCGGACGCAAATCGTCCAAAATGCAGAGGGCTTTGCGTTTGCAACCCGAAAAGACCATGATTTTGCGTCGGATCTTTATGACCATGCTGGCGGTGCTCGCCACTATTCCCGCCTGGGCGCAGTGGAACCAGGGCAGCAGCCAGCAGTACGGTTTGGGCGGCTACGACCCGCTCTACACCCCGATTTCGTGGCGCACCATCGCCCAAGCGCACGAGGCGACGTTCACTTCGTCCGGCGCGTGGGTCATCGTGGACCAAGGCAGTTGGGAGCGGTTCTATAGCAACCTGCGCAACGTGCGCAACCTCACGGGCGGTTACTACCAGCAGAACAATTTCAACCAGAATGGGTTCGATCGCCGCGCCCCGGAAGTGGCCGATTGGAGCCGTGAGCAGATCTTGGTGCTCTACCTCGGTCGTCAGCCGATCGGCACGATGATCAGCGTCGCCGAAATCCGCTGGAGCAGCCCCCACACCTGGGATGTTTTCTACACCATCCGCCAAGGCCAGATGGCGCCGATAAATCGACCGGAATCTTGGGTTTCTCCGTACGTCATCGTGCGGATGAACCGCATGCCGGGCGTGCCGAACTTCTACCAGACCGGGATCAACGGCTACGGCTACGGCCAGCGCCCCGGGTGCTCTTGCCAGCAACAGCGCTGCAACTCGTGCGGTTGCGGCTGCCACCGGCAGCAGAGTGGCGGCGGTAACTATCTGCTGACCCCGCGCGGGCCGATCCCCCTGAACGGCACCGCCGGCCAGTGCGGCGGCTAAGCGCTTCGCATGGAACGAGTCCCTCGGGCTACGGCCCGGGGGACTTTTTTGTGTCAGCCCCGTAGGACGGAGCGGGCAAACTCAGGAGAAGCCATGCACGCAGAAATCATCTCGGTCGGCACGGAGTTGTTGCTCGGCGATACGGTGGACACCAATGCCGCCGCCCTGGGGCAACGGCTGGCCGAATGGGGCATCCACCATCGCCACCGGCAAACCGTGGGCGATCACCAGGGCCGACTGGTGGAGGCCTTGCGCTTGGCCCAGAGCCGGGCCGAGATCGTCATCACCATTGGCGGGCTCGGGCCGACCGAGGATGACCTCACCCGCTACGCCATCGCCGAGATACTGGGGCGCCCGATGGTGCGGGATGAGGCCGTGGTGCGGCGGCTGCAGGCGTTCTTCCGCTCTCGAGGCGTAGCGTGGGTGGAGCTGAATGGCCGCCAAGCCGACCTGCCCGAAGGGGGCGAATGGGTGGCGAATGCCAACGGCACGGCGCTGGGATTTTGGGTGCCTACGGAAGACGGTGGCGGCGTGCTGGCCCTGCCCGGGCCGCCGAACGAGTTCTTGCCGATGCTGGACGGCCCCGTGCGCGAATTGCTGCGGGGCAGGGGCGGGGTGCCGCTGTACCGGCGCACGTTGCGGTTTGTGGGGATTGGCGAGAGCTTGCTGGCGGCGCAATTCCCGGAGCTGATGGAGGGCGAGCGCCCGACCGTAGCCCCCTACGCCAAACCCGGCGAGGTGCATTTGCGCATTGCCGATGCGGATGATGAAACCGGGCGGGAACGCGTGCGGCAGGTCGAGCAACTGATTCGGGCGAAGGCGGGCGAGCATTGCTACGGCGCGGACGAAGAGACATTGCCCGAGGTGATTTTGAGCTTGCTCCGGCGAGAGGGGCAGACCCTGGCGGTGGCCGAAAGCTGCACCGGCGGCGGGATCGGCGCGCGCTTGACCGAGATCCCGGGCGCGAGTGATGTCTTTGTGGGCGGGGTGATCTCCTACACCGAGGCGGTGAAACACGCCCACCTGGGAGTGCCGGAGGCGGTGCTGAATGGCCCCGGTGCAGTGAGCAACGAGTGCGCGGTGGCGATGGCGCAAGGGGCGCGGGATCGGCTGGGGGCGACGTGGGGCCTCTCGGTGACGGGCTACGCGGGGCCGGACGCCCCCGAAGGCCGCCTGGGTGAAGTCTGGATCGGGCTGGCCGGGCCGGACCGCGCCGAGGCGGTGCGGTTCGCTTTCCGGGGTGACCGGCGCACCGTGCGGTTGCGGGCGGTATCCCAGGCCCTTACCTCCCTCTGGCAAGCCCTGCGCGAACCCGCCCGGATGGGGCATTCTTAGGGCATGTTCCAAGAATCAACGGCCGAAGCCTGGGCGGCCCGCTTCGGCACGCCCGCCCCCGAGGGTTTGCCTGATCTCGGACGGCTGCTCAATCACCGCTCCGTGCGCGACTTCACGAGCGAACCCGTGCCGGAGGCGATGATCGAAGCGCTGGTGGGCGCGGCGCTGAGCGCGGCCACTAGCAGCCACCTGCACGCCTACTCTTTGGTGAGTGTGCAAGACCCCGCCCGCCGCCGCGAGATCAACCAGTTCTGCGGCGACCAGCGCCAGGTCGCTCACGCCCCGTGGTTCTTTGCCGTCTGCGCCGACCTTAACCGTTTGGTCAGCCAAGCCCCCGACCCCGCCATACCCGATGCCGTGGACACGATAGAAATGTACACCGTGGCCTGCGTGGATGCGGCCCTTGCCGCCGAGCGCATGGTGGTGGCCGCCGAGAGCCTCGGGCTGGGCACTTGCTATATTGGGGCGCTACGCAACCACCCCCACGAGGTGCGACGCATTCTCAACCTGCCGGATCACGTTTTTGGCGTGTTTGGGCTGTGCATTGGCTGGCCGAGTGAAGAAAACTTCCCTCGCATCAAGCCGCGCCTGAACCCGGATCAGATCTGGTTCCGCGAGCAGCACCCCGCGCAGCTAGACGTCCAGGAATTCGACGCCCGCATGACCGAAGAGTACGCCCGCGATGGCCGCGACGAAGGGGTGCCGTGGTCGGCGCGCATGGCGCGCCGCGCTAGCCTGCGAGGACTCAGCGGGCGGGAGAAGCTCCAAGAGTTTCTGCACGCCGTGGGCCTGAATCGACGCTAAAACAAGGCGCTAAAACTGAATCCGAACCCCGACGCCGAGGCTCGGCCCGTTGCGGTCCACGATGCCGCGCACGGCCAGTTCCTTCACGGGGCGCAACTCAATGGCGCCCAGCGGGTTTTGGCCGTCGTATTCGGCTCGGAACCACAGCTTCTCGCTCACCGGGAGCGCAAACGAGGCAAAGCCCCGGCCGCCGTCGCGGGAGAGAAACCCGAAAGTCAGCTCCGTCGGCACATCCTGGTTGCCCGGGTCGTAGTTACCGTAGCGCATGGTTACGGCGAGGTACAAAGCCCGACCAGCCAGCTCGTCCGCCACATCCAGCACCCCCACGCTGATGCCCGGCGCGGCATCCGGGAACGGCACGAGATAGTTGTACGCCAAGTCACCCGAAAAGCGATCGCGCCCCGCCGAGGTCGCCGCCACGCTCAGGCCATTGCCCAAACCGTAAGACAGCCGCCCGAAGGTGTCTTCTCCCTTGCGCCCTTCGAAAGTGCCCCGAACCTCGTTCTTGAAAACCGGCAGCCCGGCCGGAGTGCGCAGATTCCAATCGGCGTGCGCCGCCAAGGGCACGGCTAAGAGGGCGAGGAGGGCCAGGGTTCGCATGGTTGGGAGTTTAGACGGATGGGCCGAGAGAAAGTCTCCGGCCAGAGGCGAGGCGCGCCAGGCTGGCGGCCATGATGTCGGTGGTCTGGGCGCTGACGGTGAATACAATGCTCTCGCGCCACACCCTTTGGGCGGGGTGATCTAAAGAGTTCGCAGCCCCGCTGCTGCTGACCACTCCGGCGTGCGCACAGCGCGTCATCAGGTCAATGGCGCTGGCACGGAGCTGAAGCCGAGCCTCGTACTCTTGCTCATCGGGGCGGGCGGCCATTGCATGGCTCAGCGCCTCCCATTCCTCCTGGAGTTGGGCGAGTGCCTCGAACATGAAGTCGGTTTGCTTTCTCTCGGCATTGAGGGCGAGGATATCGAGCCCCGCGCGGGCACAACCAAGGGCGAAGAACCCCTGCAGCGTTACGTTGATGAGGTCGCTGCGCTGAATCCATCCTTTTGGTTGGAGGAACACGATGTCGTCCGGGCTCACGGTGAGGCCCTGAACTTCGGCAGTGACGGTTTGGGCGGCTTCCATCGCCGCCAGCCGCATCGGCTCACTGAAGGTGATCCCTTCCGCGTTGGTAAAGGGCACTACCGCAAACACCGCGCGTCCATCCGGTCGCTCCGCCGCGATGATGAAGTGCGAAAAGAACCCGTGCCCCGTCACCCAGGGCACGTGGCCATCCAGGCGGTAGCCGTCGCCGTCGGGTGTGGCCGTCATCATCGGTGGGCCGGGGCGGCGCAACTGACTGAACCCAATCCCCAGCATCCGTTCGCCACCGGCCATGCGCGGTAGCCACTGTTGTTTGAGGGTTTCATTGGGGCTGCGGGCGAGCATCCCCACCGCGCTCTGGTGCTGCGTTTGCAGAAAGGCGAGCGCCCCACTGGCCCGTGCCACCTCGATTTGGAACTGCCGGAAGGTCGCTTCATCCACTTCGGGTCCGCCGTAGGCGGTCGGTCGGCGCAAGGCCAAAAGCTGCCGCTGGGCCAGGAAATCCAGCCCTTGGCGCATTGCCACCGGGTCGCCATCCATCGCGTTGGCCAGGGGGGCAAGGTGATCCCGGAAATCCGCGGTGAGTTTGCTTAGATCCATGCGCCCTCCGGGTCAAACGTGCTCAAAAAGGCAGCTTCCGCGTCGTCCATCCAGGCGGGGCGGGCGCGGTAGCCCCCGGGGCCGATCACCCAGCCTTCGGGGGAGTGGTGGGCCGCTCCTGGCTCCAAATTACTTGGGTTTGCGGGTCGTGCGCCACCACGCCCGGCGTTTGCCGCAACACAGAATCAAAGTCGCTGCGCAAGCACCGCTGGATGAAAACCGGCGACTGAACAGGCGCGGACTGCACGATGCTCATCGTAGGTAACCCTTTGGTGGGATACGTGCGCAAGATCACTCGCACGTACCTCAGCCCACGCCCCCAAGCCCCCACGCCCAGCTTGTGGGCATCGTAGCCCGCTACGCTTTTCACGGCGCGGCTCCCGCTTTTGGCTTCCGTCCCATCGGGGCGGCGCAGGATCGCGCCCAGCACCCAGTCCCGGGGCATTCCGCACGCCGCCATGTAGCCGTGAGGCAGATTGCAGGCCAGCAAACCGCCCACGGTGCCGGGGTAGCCCGCCGCCGCCGCACCCCACTCCGCCGGGTCCGGCAAGGGCAGGCATTGCCCCTCGGCCCCCAGCAGGGATTGCAACTCCGCGATGGCCATCCCCGCCCCGACTTCCACCACTTGGTCAGCCGGGCTGAAATCAATCAACCCACAATCCTCTAAAGTGGATTCATGGAACTGAGCCGGAGCTAAGAACCCCTGCTTCGTGCCCAGCCCCCGCAACCGACGCCCGCTCAATGGGCTGCCCCCCGCCACCGGCGTTGGTGCTCCACGCACCCCTTTTGGGTCGGCAGAACCTTGCACGGGTTCGCAAACTCCGACGTCGGGAACATCCGCTTCACATCCCCTTGCAGCGCCAGGTCCGCCTCGCTGAACATCAGCGGCATGAAGTCCACTTTCTCCACCCCGATGCCGTGCTCGCCGGAGACACTCCCGCCTAGCTCGATGCACTTCGTCAATATGCGTTCGCCTGCCCGCACCACGCGCTCCACCACCCCGGGTTCGCGGTCGTCGAAGTAGAAGCACGGGTGCAAATTGCCATCCCCGGCGTGGAAGATGTTGGCCACCCCCAGCCTCTCCGCCTCCGCCACCTCGTAAACGAAGGTCAGCATCTCGGGCAACTTGGAGCGCGGAATCACGCCGTCGTGGGTCACCACCGTGGGCGCCAGCCGCCCCATCGCCCCCACGCCCTTCTTGCGGGCCGTCCACAGGTGCTTGCGCTCGGCTTCATTGGCCGCCAGCTTCAATTCGATCGCCCCAAACCGCTGGCAGATGGCAAATACCTCTTCAATTTCGGCCTGCGCAGCGGCCGGGGAGCCATCGCATTCCACCAGCAGCATGGCCTCCGTGCCGGCCGGCACCTCGAGCCCAAAGGCGGCCTGCACCGCCACCAGGATGTTGCGGTCCATCATCTCCAGCGCCGCCGGAATCACGCCCGCCGCAATGATCTCGGCTACCGTCTCCGTGGCCGCTACCACACTCGGGAATGAGGCCAGTAGCGTCTCCACTCGCGCGGGGAGCGGCGTCAGTTTCACCCACGCTTCGGTCACAAAGCCTAGGGTGCCCTCGCTGCCCACCAGCACGCTCAGCAGGTCGGGGCCGGGCCCGCCTTCCACGCCGGTGCCCCAGGTGCGCACCTCACCCGCGTTGTCAATCCAGGTCATGGCCAGGATGTGCGGGGCCGTCACGCCGTACTTGAGAGTGTGCGGGCCACCGCTGTTCTCGGCGATATTGCCGCCCAGCGTGCTGACGGACTGGCTGCTGGGGTCCGGGGCAAAGTGGAATCCTTCCGCGGCCACCGCCTGGCTGAGCTTGAGGTTGGCCACCCCCGCCTGGGCGTGCAACCGCCGGTTCGGGATGTCAATCTGCAGAATCCGGTTCAGCCGCTTGGTGCTCAGGATCACGCCGCCCTTGGCCGCCATCGCTCCGCCGCTCAGGCCCGTGCCTGCGCCCCGGGGCGTGAAGGGCACCTGGTGCACCAAACACCACCGGATCACCGCTTGGGCTTCCTCGGTGGTTTCAGGCAAGACAATCACATCCGGCGCGCTACGGTCCACCGTGTAGGCGTCGTGAGCGTACACCCGGCGCGCGGCTTCACTGCCCAGGATGCGCTCAGGCGGCAACACGGACGCCAATCCCGCGAAGATGTCCGATTCCCCCACAGCCTCAGGCTACCCACTCGCAGGGTCCGTGGCGAGAGGCATAAAGAAGGCCTGGCTCCCATCGGGGAAACCAGGCCATCTGAAAATGTAAGAAGGTTTAGGCGGCTTCGCGCTGCAGACGGGCGAGGTGACGCCGCGCCCCGGCGATGCTGAACATCTCATCGCGAAGCAGACGCTTCAACAAAAATACGCCCTGGATGTCCTCGGGGCGGTAGCGGCGCTGACCTCCGTCGGTGCGGATGGGGTTCAAAAAGCCCGCAAACTCGCGCTCCCAGTACCGGAGGGTGTGGATCTCCACGCCGGTGATCTGACTGGCTACGCTGATGCTAACGGACTGGCTTTGTTTGCCATTCTGCGGGTTCTGCGCCATAACTTCGAGGTTCCAAAAGAGTTGTCGGCGCGTTTCCCCGTATTTTTGAGGGTGGGTCCCCTCATCGTTTTGTCTTGGATGACGTAGAGTGATGTGATTGATGGACGAAAGCGGTTGTTCGGTCAATGAAATCCTGGTGCGATTGGATGAGGTCGCCCCGGGCGTTCCGCTGTTGGCGCTCGGTCAAACCGTGTTTTGGGATGAGCCGATGAAGGCCGGTTTGGCCCTGGCGGCCGCCGCATCCTCCCCTTCTCGCCCGTTCATTGCCGGGGTCCACGACACCGACTACTTTGCCAAGGCCCCGCGCGGGATTGGGGTGCGCGGTTACGCGGCCCTGCCCCACAACGACACCACCACCCAAAACCTTTGGAGCGCCGCCGCCGAGTTCTCGACCCTGTTTGGCGGTGAGACTGTGGTGACCCGAGACCGGCTGACACAGCACGGGGTTTCGCTGGGCCGCCTGGCGCACGGCCGCCCGGAACTGATGGACGAGCTGACGGAAGCCTGGGGCTGGCGCGGCCTGGCCGCCGCCCCCGACGATGACCGCATTGCCGCCGAAACGCCGCTCCAGGCCGTCCTTGGGCCGCTGTTCGACACCCTCGAATGGGCAGTGAACTCGACCCTGGATTGCCTCAGTGGCCCGGCCCTCGAGGCTGCCCGAAAGAAGGCCGACCACCTCCTGAGCCTGGTGTGCGAAGGCACGGATGAAGCCGGTACCGACACCCTCGCCGATTTTTACGAGCGCATCCTTCCCGATCTCTATTCCTTTGCGGCGGGCGAGCCTGTGCCCGTGCAAACCACCCGCACCACGGAACTTCTGGCCTTCAACCCGCAGACCTGCGATCGCGACCGGTTTGCCATCCTGGACCTGTTCTTGAACCCCGCGACCCGCGATGTGGCCCGTCACGCCTACGACCGAGCCGTGCAGGGGACGGAAATGTACACGCTCGACCGCTTCGGGGCGGGGGCGGTACCGTTCGATGTCATCATCCCGGGCCGGGGGCGGGGCACTTTGCGGGTGGGGACCCGGGGCCTGCTCATCATGACCCCGGACATCCTTGCCGTGAGCTACAAGCGCGCCCCCACCAACCGCCGCGAGCTGGCAGCACTTTTGGAAGAAAGATTTGGCCCGGGGGTCACCCTGGTGGGCAAGGCCGTCACGCTCATCTCCTTGTTAGCCCGCGAGTTTGTCTTTGTCTTCCATGAAGGGGCCAGCGGCTACGTGAACCGGAGCCGCACTTTCCACCGCTACTTGGCCGAAGCCGGTCATCCGCAGCCCGTCCACCCTTGGTGCGCGTGGGCTACAGCACCTGGGAGGCCCTTGACGAGGTGAATGCGTGGTTCCGGCTGCCCGAGCCCCTGCGCCGCCCCTTTGGCGCGGATGAACTGAGCGGCGTGGGCTTCTCTGCTCGCATGGGCCAGGTCCGCGAGCGTGCCTTTGCCTTGCTCGGCGAGCTCAAGAGCATCCGCAGCCCGCGCGAGCTGGTGCGCTACTTAGAACGAACTCAAACCCGGGCCTGGGCGTGCCCCGCGCACCGCTACGATCAGGTCCAGAGCGTGCTGGGCGATATGGCCAAGACGGTGGCCGAGCGCCGCGCCGCCAAGCGCCAACTGGTGGACCAAGCCCATGCCCTCGCCCAAGGGACGCAGGCCGCCGCCCGTGCTCTGGGCGAACACTGGCGCGATGCGATTTTCGAGAAAGACCCGACCCCGGCTGACTGGGCTCGCCGCGAGGAACTTGTAGCCGAGCTGAAAGCCAAGCAAGCCAAAGTGGACGCCACCTGGAGCGCGTGGCGGCAACAGCAAGCCGAGCTGGATGCCTTTACCGAGCTCCCCGAGATCGTGGAAGCCAAACGCACCCGGGATGCCCTGGTGTTCGAAGCCGAGCTCACCCGGGTGCGATTGATTCGCGAGGCCATTTTGGCGACGGATGGGCTGGCGCGGGCCTCCCACCGTCCCGGCGCCTGGTGGTTCCCGCTGGTATCCCCGCAGGGGCAGTGGTTCCGCGCCGTACACCGCCGGGCCCGCTACCGATTCGAGCCGTTGCAATGACCATCCCGTTTGTCAAAGTCCAATCCATCGGCAACGATTTCGTGCTGGTGGAAGCCCGTGATGTGCCCGAAGACAACCTCCGGGGACTGGCCATGGCCATGTGCGAACGACAATTTGGCATCGGCAGTGACGGGTTGCTGGTCTACGATGACCGGCCCGACATCATCATGCTCCGCATGTTCAACCCCGACGGGAGCGAAGACTTTTGTGGCAACGGGCTCCGCTGCGCCGCCGCCTTTGCCCATCGACGGGGCCGGGGTCCGGAGTTTGTCATCAACCACCGGGGGATTGAAGTTCCCGTGACGATTCAGGCAGACGGCAGAGTGAAATTCTTGCTCCCGGCGGCGAGTTACGACCCCGTGCGAGTTCCCGTCAGCACCTGCACCCCCTGGATCGAAGAGGAAGCTCAAGGCTACATCGGCTCGGCCCTCACCACCGGTAGTGCCCACTTTGTGGTCTTGCTGGATGAAGAACTGGATGAAGAGACCTTCTTGCAGGTGAGTCCGAAGATCGAAAATGATCCGGAGTTTCCCGAGCGGATCAGCGTGATGTGGGCCGTCCCGGAGGGGGACGGGGCTCGCATTCGCATTTGGGAGCGTGGCGTGGGCGAAACCCTGGGCTGCGGGACCGGGGCGACTGCCACCGCCGTCGAGCTCGCGCGCAAAACGGGACGACGAGGTCTGATTCCCGTCACCAGCCGGGGAGGGACTCTCGAGATTGAGGTCAAGGGGATCGACCAGCCGCTCGCCGTCCTTGGGCAAGCCAAAATTGTCTTCCAGGGCGAGTGGCCCCGACCTCAGGCGTAATTGGCCCGCGAGGGTATCCGGCCATTCCGTACAATAGGCCTCAGCATGTGGGGGCAAGCGATCGGACTCGCACTCGTTTGGGTGGCCATCGGGATCTGGATCCGGCCGCGCGGCCACGCGTGGGGGCAGGCCTTGCGCCGGCGACCCCGGCACCAAGTGGTGCTAATGGCGACCTTTGGCTTCGTGATGTCGCTGATCGTGCTGGTCGCGGGATTGGCGGCCATTGTGCAGGCCGGGGGCATCGTCAACGGTCGCCTCACCGACCTCGCGATGGTGCTCACCGCCCTCGTCGGGACGCTTTTTGTGGCCGGGCAGACCCTCTCGGGGTTAGCGTTGGCCGTCCTCGTGCTACCATCTAACGCATCGGGGCCGTCCCCTCGCACTGAAACGGAGCCGACCCCCTCCACGTCCGATTCGAAAGAGACTCCAACACCATGACCATTCGCTTTGCACTGTTTCTCGGCCTTGTTGCGGCCCTTCTCACCGGGGCGTGGGCCCAATCGGATGCGGTCAGCGTCCGCAAGCAGGGCGAACCCATCATGTTCAAGGCGGCCCGCTTGCAAGCCTTCAATCACCTGCTGCCGCTCTTCCTGACGAAGGACCAACTCAAGGAGCTGTTGCCCCTGATTGAAGAAGCCCGCAAGGAAGACCGTGAATTGGCGCTGAAGGAGATCCAAACCATGCGCCAGATGGAGCGCGAGATTGATGAGGCGCTCAAGAAGGCAGAAGAAGGAAGTGTGCCGACCCAGGAACTGATGGCCGACTTTCAAAAGCGGATCAATGCCATTGGCCTGACTCGCCAATTGCTGTACGGCAAGCATGAAACGCTGATTCTTCAGTTCGTGAACGCGAAGCTCACGGCCGCCCAGCGCCGCGCCGCTGCGAACAGCCTCACCGTAACCATTCGCGGCGAAGCCGAGCGACCGAGCGAGGAAGAGCTTCTCAAGGTTTGGATTGGGATTGCGCTCTTGGAGCCGGCAGCTTACGAAGCGCTGCTGGCCATCTATAAGCGCGCCTGATCTTCAGCGAGTCCAGAAATGGGAACGGCCCGGGGTTTCCCCCGGGCCGTTTTCGCTTGTCTTCTTCGCTGCCGTTAGCGGAGCAAGGAGAGGACCGACTGCGGAGCCGAGTTGGCTTGCGCCAGCATGGACATACCGCTCTGCTGCAGGATCTGCAGCTTGGTGTAGTTGGTCATTTCCTGCGCCACGTCCACCTCGCGGATGCTCGACTCGGTGGCCGCTAGGTTTTCCTTGGCCACGCCGAGGGCGCGGACGTTGGATTCCAGCGTGTTCTTCATGAACGAACCGATCGTCGCACGGTTGGTGGACACGGTGTTGATCGCCGAGTCAATGGCATCCAGTGCCGTTTGCGTGGACGAACCCGTGATGTCGATGCTGCCCAGGCCCAAGGACGAGGACGAGGAGTTGGAGAGGTTCAGGGACACGCTCTGGCCGGCGTTGGCACCGACCTGGAACGAAGCCGCGTTGCTGAACACTTGCAGCACGTTGCCCTTGTCGCTCACGCTGTTGGCGCTGGCGTTCAAGTTGACCACGTTGCCGCTGGTGTCGCGGAGCTCGAGACCCTTACCGCGGCTGAACGCAGCGGTGGTGGTCGCGCCACCCGCGGTGTAGCTCACCGTAGCGACGGCGTCTTCACCCACGTCGCTGGCCGAACCCGCCGCGGTGTTGATGACACCCGCGCTCGTCGTCAGCTGCACGGCCTTATCCGAACCGTACTCGTTGTTCGTCAGCACCAATTGGTTGCTGCCGTTCACTGCGGCGCTGACGCCCGTCTCGCCCACCGCGCTGTTCACCAGGTCCACGAGCTGGTCGCGGGTGGTGGCGGCCGTCGTTTCGAACGTCTTACCGTTCAGCGTGAACTGGCCGGCGCCCACCAGAACCGTACCGGCCGTGTAGGCCGCGGTGCCGGTCAGGGTGGCTCGGCCCGCTGCCGTGGTGACGTTGACACCGAGGGTGCCGTTACTGCTGAGCGAAGCCCCGCCCACGCTACCACTGAAGCTGGCCGAGCTGACCACGCCGAGGTTGTTGCTGTTGACTTGCACCCCGGCCGAACCATCCAGCAGCTTCTTCTTACCGAAGGAAGTGGTACTGGCGATGCGGTCGATGGACTGCAGAATGTTGTTGAGTTGCGTCTGGTTCGCTTGCTTTTGGTCCGCATCGAACGTACCGTTCCCGTTGGCAACGGCGAGGGCACGAGCATCTCGGAGCAGGCGACTCACTTCATCAAGAGCGCCGTCGGCGGTCTTGGCGAAGTTCATCGCGTCTTGGTTGTTGCGCACGGCGGCGTCGATCCCACCCAGCTGGGCGCGGAACGATTCACTGGCGATGAGACCAGCCGGGTCGTCGGCACCCGAGTTGATGCGCAGGCCTGTGGACAGGCGCTGAACCGACTTGTTGAGGTCCATGGAGGTGCTGCTCAAGTTGCGCAGCGCGCCCATAGCGGCGACGTTCGTGTTGATTCGAAACGACATGCTTTCTTCCTTGATGTTCCGGACAGGAGGCAGGGCCCAACGCCATCATGGCGCCTGTCCATGTAAGGTGTTCCGTAATCACCCCCTCAATAAAACTTCAGTAAATACGGGGAATGGCGCGGATTCTGTAGAATCGAGATGGACACCCTCATGGCCACCCTCAACAGCTTCATTGCGCAGTCGAAACGAGAAATTTTTGATGACCTTTTGGCCGGCGGTACGCCCCGGGTCGGGGCCTTTGATTCTGGCCAACTGGAGCAAGGGAGGACTTTGGGGGCTCCCCGTATGGGGACGACCACGCTGACCCCCGACACGGTGACTCATGAATTCCTGTTTGGAGAAGGCGGGGCCACTCCCTTGGTGTTTACGGTCCATATCCTTGCGCCCGAGCGCATTGTCTTCTTGCCCGTTCCCGGTTGGGTGATCGAAACCATCTGGCAAGGCGAGATTGCGGGCTCCTACGTATTCGCCTCTGAGGCCGAAAGTCACCTCGCGACCTTCACGGGTCTGCTGGCGCCGGAGGCAAACGCGCAATACTTCGGCCCGGAGCGCGCCAAGCGAAGAGAATGAACGATCAGGCAAGAGTGTTGGCCACGTGGCAACGACCGGGTGAAGTTGCCGCCCAAGTGGGTTGGCAGACGTTTTTGGATCGAGGCAACTTGCTGGACGCGCTGGAAGCGGGTCTCGCGGCCGCCGAAGACAACCCTGACTTCCTGGGCATTGGGCGCGGATCGTTGCCCAACACCGATGGCGAACTAGAGCTTGATGCCTCGATCATGGATGGCCGCACCCTGGACCTGGGTTCCGTTTGTGCCCTGCGCGGCATCCTGCCCTGTATCTCGGTGGCACGCATGGTGATGGAGCGCACGCCGCACGTGATGCTGGCCGCTGATCAAGCCCGCCGCTTTGCCATGGAGCAAGGCCTGGTGCCGCAGAACCTGGTGACCGAAGAAGTGGTGCGCCGCTACGACATTTGGCGGCAAGACCCCGTGAACGGGGCGCGCTACGTCCATTCCACCGACGACCCGCCCTACGAACCCCCGCACGACACCGTGAGCATGATGGGGTGGCACGCCGGCCACCTGGTGGCCGCCAGCAGCACCAGCGGCATGCCCTTTAAGCAGCCCGGCCGTGTGGGCGATTCGCCGATCGCCGGTGCCGGGATTTACGCCGATGACGAAGTAGGCGCCGCAGTGGCCACCGGCTGGGGCGAAGAGCTCTGGCGAGCCGGTGCGAGCCTGCGCACGGTGGAATTTATGCGCGCCGGCCTGAGCCCCGGTGACGCCTGCGAGGCAACCCTGCGCTGGCTGCTCCGCCGCCGACCGGGGTGCACCGAGAAGCCCAACGTGGTGGTGGCGATGAACAACCGCGGCGAGTTTGGCGCGTGTAGCCTGGGCGGCGAGTTCCAGCTGTGGGTGGCCGACGCTTCGGGCCAGCACGTCCACAACTACCCTGACCTCTTGGAATCCCTTTGAAAACCATCACCCTCATCTGGCCGGAAGGCGAAATCGACGCTCTCGGCCCGGCGCCCTCGGGAGGTGGCTTCCAGTTCGTTCCGCGTGACATCGACCAAGAAGATGACGTCGATACCGGCGATGGCGTGATGATCATCACGCCCTGGCACGAGGAGGCCTGGGATTCTCTCGATGCGGCCCTCGGGGCTTTGCCCGACCAAGCCCGCGTGCCGTTGCTCATCGGCCTGATCGGGACAGTAACGAAGGATGACTTGACCGAACTCCAAGGCGCCCTACGCGAAACCGAGTGGGGCCATGCGCACGTGGTGGTGACCGAGCCCGCCGCGTTTTGGCTGGCGGTGCAGCAAAGTGGGTGGTTGCCCAAGGCGGCTCCTTCACGTTGGCCGCTTTACCAAAAGGTGGAAAACTCCCCCCTCGGCTTGACGAGCGAGGACCTGGCCCACCGCGTGAAGGCCACGATCCACGAGATTGCTGATGACCTGGGCCGCCTGAAAGCCGAGGGCACATTGCTCTCCATGGCCGGGCACTGGATGACCCAAGGGCAATACACCCGCGTCCGCCGGACGCTGGAGCTCGCCCTCCTCAATCTCCACGAGTTGCAGCCGCGCGAGATCATGTTCCCCGCGACGGATGTGGTGGTTCATGCCGGTTTACCGTTCCGCGCCAAGGTGGTGGAGCGGATCTTTGAGCGGATGGTCACGGACGGCCTGGTGCGGATGGAAAAGCGCCGAGTGGCGCACGCCGATTTCCGCCCCGACCTGCAAAAGCGCACCCGCGAACTGCTCGACCGCGCCTTGCGCGAACTGGAACTCTGCGGACCGAACGCCCCCACGGTGCCTGAACTCGCCAGCCTTATGCAGGTACCAAGCCAAGCCGTCAGCGAGATCCTTCGCATCGGTCTGGAAGCCGGCGAGGTAGTGATGGTGGACGAAGAGCGCTATATGGGCCGCGCGCAAATTCTGCAGATTGTCGAAGACATGAAGGCCAAGCTCGACCCGGACGGCTTCCGAGTCGGCGAGTTCCGGGATGCCCTGGAATCCAGCCGCAAGTTTGCCGTGCCCCTGCTCGAGTGGATCAACAAAAATGGCCTCACCCGCCGCGAGGGGGAGAGGCACATCTTTGTGGACTAACTTCTACGGCTAGCCGCTCAGGCTAACCACACGGTTAGCCCAATCTCTAGCCAAGTTCCATCAGCTCACGGGGGAAGTGCGTCAGCACCACCGGTCCGTTCTCGCTGACGTGGACGTCATCTTCGATCCGCACGCCACCGAAGCCTTCAATGTAAACGCCCGGCTCCACCGTCCACACCTGGCCTACGGCCACCGTGTCGTTACTGAGCGGACTCAGGCCGCCAAAGTCGTGCACATCGCGCCCCAAGCCGTGGCCAAGGCCATGGCCGAAGTACTTCGCCAGGTCCTTCTCGCCCAGCACCGCGCGGGCGTGGGCGTCCACATCCTTGGTCGGCACCCCGGGCACCAGCTTTTGTGTGCACTCCAGCAGGGCGCGCAGCACTTGGTCGTAGATTTCGCGGTGCCGATCGGTGGCTTTGCCGACTACGAAGGTGCGGGTGATGTCGCTGTTCCAGCCGTCCAACTTGGCGCCGAGGTCAATGGTCACGAAGTCACCGACTTCCAGCTTGCGCTCGGTGGCCTTGCCGTGCGGGCGGGCGCTGTTGGGGCCGCTCACCACAATCGGCTCAAAGCCCAGATACGCGCCATTGCGGCGGATGAAGAACTCCAAGTCCAGGTGGATATCCAGCTCGCGCACGCCCGGCTGAATCAAACGCGAAACGTGCTCCATCGTCGCATCGGCCAGCTTGCAGGCCTCGGCAATCTTCGCCACCTCGTCGGCCGTTTTGATCATTCGCAGCGGGGCAATCAGGTCCGGCATCGGCTTCAAATCGAAGTCCGGCCACGCCCCGGCCCAGCGCTCAAACGTGCCGTAGGTGACCGTCGGCTCGAATCCTACTTCGCTCAAGCCTTTCTCCTTGGCGAGGTCCGCGACCACCTGCTCAAATCGCACCGGGTTGCCAAACGTGTGAATCTCCACGCCGTGCACTTGTTCGGCGGCCTGGATGGCGTAGCGGCTATCCGTAATGAACGTCGCCCCCGCCGGGGTCACCAGCAGAGAGCCAAATGAGCCCGTAAACCCGGTGAGCCATTGCACGTTGGCGATGTTGTTGACCAGGAGCGCGGCATGGCCATCCGCTTGCAGTTGAGCTTGAAGTTTTTGTAGCGACATGGGTTCAAAATCCTCCGACTTCAGGTGCCGTCAGGGCGCGGAGCGCAAGCCGATAGCCTACGCTACCCAGCCCCACAATCTGCCCGACGGTGATGGGGCTGATGACACTGGTGTGCCGGAAACTTTCGCGGGCGTGCACGTTGCTGAGATGCACTTCAACCACCGGGATGCGCACGCTCACTAGGGCGTCACGCAGGGCGTAGCTGTAGTGCGTCAGCGCCCCCGGGTTGATGATGATCGCGTTGGCCCACTTGCGCTCGTCGTGGATGCGGTCAATCAACGCGCCCTCATGGTTGCTCTGGAAGATCTTGAGCTCGATGCCCAGCTCCTGCGAAAGCGCCACTAGTTCGGCATTGATGTCGTCTAGGCTCTGCTTGCCGTAGAGCTCGGGTTCTCGAAAGCCGAGCAAGTTCAGATTGGGTCCATTAAGAACCAATACACGTTCGATGGCTTTATTCATGGTCAGTCGAGTCGTCAGGAGTGGCGTCGTCGGTGAGGGCATCGCCCGGGCGCAGAGCCGGGATGCCGTTTCGAATCGGAAAGCGTGCCCCGCACTGGGTGCACACCAAAATCGAGCCTTGCTGGTTCAGCGGCGGGCGCGAATCGCACAAAGGGCAGGCCAACACCGCCAACAGTTGGGGGTCCAGTGCGCCGGAATCTTTCTCTGTGCTCATCGTCGGGCCTCTTCGTAGACTTCTAGGGTCAAGCGCGCCGTCTCGTTCCAGTCGTACTGGGCCAGGCGCGCCCGTCCCCGGTGTCGCATCTGCTCCAACCTACCCGAGTCGGCCAGCAGGTCCCGGATGGTCGCGGCCCAGGCTTCGGGGGTGGCGGCTTCCGGATACGCGGCGGCGTCTCCGCCGACTTCGGGTAGCGCACCGCCCCGGTTAGCCACCACTGGACAATCGCAGGCAAAGGCTTCGAGCAAGGGAATGCCGAACCCCTCGTGGTGACTGGGCGCCAAATAGAGGCTCGCCCCTTGGTACAGGGCGGTGAGGTCTCCGTCGTCCACGTAGCCGGTCATCACGGCGCCTTCCGGCAGTTCCCCCAGCCAGGTTGGCCGGTCACCACGCAGGTCACGCCGGCTTGCCGGGCGGCGGCGATGGCCAAGCCCATGTTCTTGCGCGGCCACCGCGTACCCACCGTGAGGACATACGGACGCGACACCCCGAGGTGAGCAAGACGAGCCTCGACTTCATCGGGCGCAAAAGGCGTGATGTTGGTGCCGAGTGCGTTGGGGGTGACCCGCACCTTGCCCCGGGCGGCCGGGATGTAGTGCTCGATCTCCGCTTTCGAGGTCTCCGAGACCGTGATGACGCGCGCCGCCCGCCGCACGGTGGCCGGGAGCGTCCGTTGCAAAAGGAAACGATCCCGAGGCTGAAACCACTCCGGACCAATGAAGAAGGACACATCATGGATGGTCGTCACACCTCCTCGGCGCACCAGAGGTGAAAGCGAATACTGCGTGTGCACCACCTGGGCGCCCAGCTTTTTGGCTGCCTGCGGGAAGTGCCACAAGCTCCACAGGCGGCCCTGCCCCGGCACGTGCGTCCAGATCAACCGGGGGTCTTCGGGAACGTTCGCGGGACGAGGTTGGTTAGAACAGAGGTAGATGCGCGCCTGGTGGTCAATGCCCGCCAGTCCGCGGACCAGGCCGTTCCAATAGGAGGCGTCCCCCGTGTGCCGCGAACCCATCAGGCGCGCGTCTATCGCCACGATCAGTGGGTCCATCGCGACCCCCACTGTGACCTACACCTGGCGGTCTGCGTCACAATAGAGAGCAGGCCGCGTGGCATCACAGGAGCTATTATGGACAACAACGTGAACCCGGAGAAGCAAGCGAAAACCGCAAAGAAGGGCCCGACCCCGTTTATGGTGGGGATTGGCATCTTCATTCTGTTCGGCGTGCTCGTCCTTTCCACGCTCGACTTTCGCGCGATTTTTGCCCGGTCCCAGCAGCAAGCCGCACCGGAAACGACCTCGGCCATCTCGCCGATGTCCACCGAATCGGAAGCCCGCGCCCGCCTGAGCCTCGAAGGTGCCTTTGGCAACTCCAAGACTGAAGCCGGCGTGCCCGCCCAGAGCACCATCCTGGTCCCGCGCGGCGACTACAAGCCGAAGCCGAGCAGCGGCAACATCGGTAGCATGTGGTACGACGAGAACTCCAACGCCCAAGCGCAAATGCGCAAGGAAGCGGCGGGGCAAGCCACCTCCAACTAAGCTAGCCGGTGCGAGCCGGTACCCAACGGGTGCGACCTTGAGCGTCCACGAGCGGCTCCAGGCGCACCCCAAGGCACTTTTCTAGTTCCGGTGAATTCGCGGCGTCGGCCATGTGGGCAAACGTCACCACTTTCCGCTCGGCCATCAGCCAGATTTCCGCATCCAGCATCCCCGCCCAGTCCGGGTCGTGGGTGGCCAGCACCACGCCGCGCCCCTCTTGCCGCCAGGCCTGAATGTGCCCGGCCAGCTCTTGCTGGGCCGGGAAATCAAGGTGCGCCGTGGGCTCATCCATCACCAGCCACTCGGCATCTTGCATCAGAGCCCTGGCCCACTGCACCCGTTGCCATTCGCCGCCACTGATTTGGGTCACGGCGCGGTCGGCCAGATGCACGATCCCGATGCGATCCAGCACTTCCGTGCACCGCTCTTCCGCCTGCGGGGCCGGTTGCAGCAGGCTGCCGTGCCGCCAGCCCCCCAGGGCCACCACATCCCGCACGCGGTAGTCCGCCGGGCGATCCGCCGATTGGGGGATATAAGCAAGGTGCTGCGCCCTCGCGGATTCGGGGAGCGCGGCGAGGCTGGCCGCCTCCACCCTCACTTCGCCCGCCACCGGCGGAATGAGCCCGCACAAGGTGCGCAGAAACGTGGATTTGCCCGCCCCATTACGGCCCAACAAAGCGTAAACCCGGCCCGGGGCCAGGGTGAGATCCGGAAAGCTGGCCAACGCGCACGGTGGGTAGCCGACCTCGAGGCCATGCCACCCCAGGGGCTTAGCCAACTTCATCCATCGCCCCCGCCGTGAAGGCGTGGAACATCCCCGCGTACACCCCATCCTTCGCCATCAGCTCCGTGTGCGAGCCGATCTCAATCAGCTCCCCGCGCCGGATGACCGCAATGCGGCTGGCCCGGCTGGCGGTGGTGAGGCGGTGGGCAATGAAGAGCGTGGTGCGCTCGGTCATCACTTGGTCCAGCGCTTCGGTGACGTACTTCTCGCTCACGGCGTCGAGGTTGCTGGTGGCTTCGTCCATCACCAGCACCTTAGGGTCACGGGCGAGGGCGCGCGCAATGGCTAGGCGCTGCATTTCGCCGCCACTCAGCCGGGTGCCGCGCTCCCCGAGTTGGGTTTGCATCCCTTCGGGCATGCGGGCCACAAAGGCATCCACGTGGGCCTGGGCGGCCGCCCGCTCCACTTGTGCGGCCGGGGCATCCACCGCGCCCAGCCGCAAATTGTCTTCAATCGTGCCGGCAAACAGGAAGGTCTGCTGGGGCACCACGCCAAATTGCTGCCGCAGCCACGCGAGATCCAGTTCGCGCAGGTCGGTGCCGTCGAGCAGGATTTGCCCCTCAGTGGGGTCGTAGAACCGCAATAGCAGGTCGGCGATCGTGGACTTCCCCGCCCCGCTCGGACCCACCAGCGCCAACGAGGTCCCCGCCGGGATCGTGAAGTTCACATCCCGGAGCGCCAGCGTGCCATCCGGGTAGGCAAAGCTCACGTTGCGAAACTCAACGTCTCCCTTGATGGAGGCCAACTGCATAGCTCCGCTTTGCAGGGGCTCTTCCTCCACCTCCAGCACCTCGCGTTGCAAGCGTTCGGCGGCGGCCGTCACCTGGTTGTAGGTGTTGTTCATGTTGGCGAAGGACCGCGCCCCCTGGTTGATCTGGTCCATGGCCAGGGTCAGGGCCACAATCTGCGAGACCACCAGCATCCCCTGGGCCGCCATCCAGCCACAAATATAGAGGATCGCCGCCAGTGACACCGCGCCGATGAACTCGACCATGGGACGCAGGGCGGCAAAGCGGCGGGCCGCCTGGATTTGGCTGCCAAAGGCGCGCTCCACCAGGCCGGAATAGAGGTCACTGATGCGCTGCTCCGCCGCAAACGCCTTGATCACGCGCGTGCCCTGCAGGGCTTCATTGGCCATGGCGTTCAGGTCGCTGAGGTCGTCTTGCACCACCGCCTGGGCGGCCTTCATGCGGCGGCCGTTGCGGTTCACAAACCACGCCAGCACGGGGATGAAGAGAATGGCGAGCAAGGCCAATTGCCACTGCATCCAAATGATGGCGACCAGCGCGGCAATGGCCCGGAACGGGCCGTCAATCCCATCGCGCACCATCCCCACGGCATTGGCGTACACGTTGACGTCGTTCGTCAGCGCGCTCTGGATAGAGCCCGTGCGCTTGTCGTTGTAATAGCGCAACGGGAGCCGCTGGAGCTTGCCAAACAGCCGCAGGCGAAGATCGGTGCCCAACCGCGCGGAGGCCTTGGTGATGAAGAACGTTTGCCCCCGGGTGAAGAAGTACTTGATCCCGAACACGACCACCACCAGCAGGCACATGACGAGAAGATCGCGCAAGGCCTGGTGCTGGCTAGCGGTCATCCCCTTGCCGGAACTCCCTGGCGCCGATGCCGATGTGTCCGCCTCCGATGCGCTGGCCGCCGGTGCCTCGGCCGCTGGAGCGGAAGGCAAGAGGGGCGCCAGTTGCTGCAATAGCAGGCTACGGCGAGAAGTCGCCGGGGCGTTGGGCTGGCTCGCCCGCTCGATGCTGGCCATCGCCTGCTCGGTGAGCGGAATCGTGCCCGCCGTCAGCAAAGATGCGACCAAGGCGCACCCGATGCCGAGTCCAATGAGGCGACGTTGGGCCCTTAAATCCTCCCAAACGAGGGGGTGAAAATGCCACCAACGTGCCATGCGAAACCGCAGTTTACGCGAGACCCTCTAGTTCCCCGTAAATTCACCGATACCTGGAGTGGGACTCTCGCATATGAAAGCCTTGACCTATATCGCTCTGACGCTTGCCACTGGAGTTGCCGTTGCGGACTCCACCCCGGTGACCACTTCGGCCGACATCGCTATCAACAGCAAGTATGTGTGGCGCGGCATCAACCTCACGGATGACGTGGTAGTGCAGCCGTCCTTCACCTTCGGCTGGCAAAAATGGAGCCTCAACCTTTGGGGTAACTACGAAACCACTAACGTGAACGGCTTTAGAAGCCGATTTACCGAAGTGGATACGACGCTGACCTATAGCGACACCGCTGCCAATGGCACGTGGAGCGCCGGCGTGATCAACTACGCCTTCCCGAACACGGGCGGCAGCGATACCAACGAATTCTTTGGCACCTACACATTCGGCCAAGCCTTCAACCCGACGGTTGGCCTGTACTGGGACGTGGACGAAGCCAACGGCATCTACCTCAACTTCAGCGCCAGTGACACCAAGGACGTTTCGGGTACCCCGGGCGCCTCGTGGGGCTGGAATGCCAGCGTGGGCTACGGTACCGAAGACCACAATCAGTTCTACTACGGTAGCAACAAGGCCAGCCTGGCCGACTGGAAGCTCGGTGGTGTGTTCAACCTGCCCGCCGGTAACGGCACCGCTTACTTCAGCACCGCCTTCACCGGCCTGCTGGATAGCAAGCTGCGCCAGGGTGCGTCCAACCGATCCAACTGGGTGATCGGCGCGGGCTACAAGATCAGCTTCTAAAGCCGATCTCATCGAAAAGAAAAACACCCCGGGGGAAAATCCCTCGGGGTGTTCTTGTTTTTCCAGGCTTGCGCCGGGCTTAGTTGTTCGTGGTGACCGTCAACCGCGCAAAGTCGCTGCGCAAGTTGTAGTTGGTCGTGCCGGTGCGAGTGCGGTAGTAACCGATTCGTGCCTCGCCGGTGCTACTGATGAAGTTGCCCGCATTGGTTGTCACCGTGTAGGTCGTCGAGGTATCGGCCGTGCCTAAGTTCTGAGAGCCGATCTGCGTGTACGACCCGGTGCTGTAGTTGTACAGGTAAACCGTCAGCGCCCCGCTCAGACTCATGTTGTTCTCCACCGTCACCGCGATGCTGACCACGCCCGTGCCTCGGTTGATGCCCGAGAAGATGGCGTCGTAGTCCACCACGCGGCGGCTGCCGGAAGCAGCACTGCGCAGGTCGAACCGCAGGTTGTCACTCGAGGCCAGGCTCGTCACGCTACCACCCGCGATGGTGCCAGCAAACACTTGCAGGCTCGTCGGGGCGTAGTTGGTGGCCGTCGTGCCGCCACCGCCACCGCCGCCGCCCGTGGTGCCGAGCGCGCGGGCCGCATTGATGCGACCGAAGCTCACCCAGGTACCAACCGGATCCGTGGTGGATTCAATGGCGTTGCGGATGGAGACGTTACTCGCCGTCAGGCCGTTCTTGGCCCACAGCAGGCCCGCGAGACCGGCGACGGCCGGAGCCGCCATGCTGGTGCCGCTGAGCGTGGCGTAGGTGTTGCCATCGTACGTCGAAAGGATGCTGGAACCCGGCGCGGCGACGTCCACCCACGAACCGAAGTTGCTGAAGCTAGATCGCGCATCGTTCTGGTCCGTCGAACCCACCGCAATGCAGTTGGTGTAGAACGCCGGGTAGCTTGCGGCCGACGTGTTGCTGTTGCCCGCAGCGGCTACCACCACCACGTTGCGGCTCCAGGCGTAATCCACCGCACTTTGCAGCGTGGAGGAGCCCGAGGAACCACCCAGCGAGAGCGAAATGACGTCCGCTCCATTATCTACGGCCCAGGTGATGCCATTGGCGATAGCGGAGAAACTCCCCGAACCCGAAGCCCCCAAAACCTTGATCGGCATGATGCGGGCATTCCAGTCCACACCTGCCACGCCGCGGGCGTTGTTCGTCACGGCCGCTGCGATACCGGCACAGTGCGTCCCGTGGCCGTTGTCATCATCCGCGTTGTTGTCGTTGTTGACAAAGTCGTATCCAGGGACGATCTTGCCGGCCAGATCCTGGTGCGCCATGTCCACGCCGGTGTCCACAATCGCAATTACGACCGAGTTGGAACCCGTAGTGACGGTCCAGCCTTGCGGCGCACTGATCTTTTGCAGGGCGTACTGGCTAGAGTAGCTCGTGTCGTTCGGATTGACCTGGAACGTCCGGGCGATGTAGTTCGGCTCGGCGTATTCCACGTTCGGGAGCGAACGGTAGTAGTCCAGCGCCTTCTTCGTGCTCATCGAGGCCGGCACGCGGACTCGTTGCACCTGAAGGGTGCGCAGGGTTTCCACCGAGCGCGCGCCGATGCGGGCGGTATCCAGCATGGCGGAGATACTCGCGCCGCTGCGATACTTGACGAGGACTTCGCCTTCCACATAAGGAGCAGTCGGAGCGGCCGATTGGGACATCGCCACGGCCGCGATACCGGCAAGAATTGTAGTTGCAGTGAACTTGATTGGATTCATGTGCAGAAGCCCGGATTAGGGGCGCCCTCCACTGGCCCCCAGCGGGGCCAAAGTGCCCAGAACTGTACCTGGGGCCGCGAAGGGCTCACAAGTTCTTTCCACAAATCATCGACATTTTGGGGGTGCCCGGCGTTAAACCCGTATTCGAAAGGTTATGGCACGAGCCCGGAGGGCAATCCGCCTGGCCACTGCTCGTCAATGAGCTGCTGAATATGCTGAATCCGATTGGCCGGTTTGGGGTGCGTACTCAGGAATTCTGGCGGCCCGCCGCCACTGGCTTCGTCCAGGATCTTCATCACCCCGATGAGGGCGCGGGGGTCGTAGCCCGCTTCAAACATGTAGCGCAGACCGCTACGGTCGCTTTCTAGTTCATCGTCGCGGCCGTACCGCATGTTGATGGTCTGCCCAATCATGGCCGCCACCTGCCCGGCTTGGCCGTCGGTGGCGACGCTCGCCGCATTCACCATGCCTTGCGTCAGGCCTGCACGCGCCATGTGCTCGGCGCTATGCCGCTGAATGACGTGACCGATTTCGTGGCCGAGAACCCCGGCGAGTTGCCCTTCCGACTCCAGTCGATTCAGCAAGGCGCGGGTGATGAAGATCTGACCACCCGGCAGCGCGAAAGCATTGATTGTATCCTGGTCTTTGAGGAGGTGAAAGTTGAACTTGTAGGGGCTCGTGCGGGCTTCGGTGCGGTTCACCAGACGCGCACCCACTCGGCGGACCAGAGCCGCAGCCTGGGTGCCCGTCTCCGCGCCGCCATATTGCGCGGCCATCTCGGGGGCGGCTTGGAGACCAAGCGCGACTTCTTGGTCCACATTCAGCGCCACCCGCTGGGTTTCGCCGGTGACGGGGTTCTGCTGGGAGTTGCCGTAAAATGCAATCAGAGCCCCCACCATCATCACCAGCGCGACGCCCGCCCGGGGGCCGCAACCGGGTTTGCGGCGCGGGGCACCGTAGGCCGACCGTCGCCGGGGAGGGGCTTGAGGATACATGCCCCTATTGTAACGCCGAGGACACTACGCCGAGGTGCGGATGTGCAAGAGGTCGCCATCTTGAATGACATACTCCTTGCCTTCCAGGCTCATCTTGCCGGCCTTGTAGGCGGCATCGAGCGAGCCCGCTTCATCGTAATCCGCGTAGTGCACCACTTCGGCGCGGATGAACCCCTTGGCGATGTCGTTGTGGATCGTGCCGGCGGCCTTGAGCGAGGTGCTACCCGCCCGCAGCGGCCAGGCGCGGGTGTCGTTTTCGCCCGCCGTGAAGAACGTGATGAGCCCCAGCGCCCCGTAGACGGCCTGGACCACCTTGGCTCCGGCACTTTCGGTCAGGCCGTAACCCGCCAAGAATTCGGCGCGGTCGTTGGCATCCAGCTGCGCCAGTTCTTCTTCCAGGTTCGCGGAGACGGCAAACGCCACCGTGCCGCTGGCGCGCAGGGTTTCAATCTCCTTGGCCACGGCGGCGGGCGGGTTGCTCACGTCGGCCTCGCCGACATTGAACGCCACCACGCACGGCTTGGCGCTCACAAACTGGAAGTTCTTGACGATCTTCGTCTCTTCCTCGTCGAACTCCATCGCGCGGATGGGGGTGCCTTCTTCTAGCACCGGCTTCAGGCGTTCAAACAGTCGCTTTTCGAGGTAATCCGGGTGACCGGGCGACTTCACGTTCTGGCTCTTGGCCAGGCGTTCCAGTCGGTTCTCCACAATTGCGAGGTCGGTCAGCACCATCTCCACGTCCACGCTCTCGCGGTCGCGGGCGGGGTTCACGTCGGCGTGGTGGGGCACGAAGTCGCTCTCGAACGCCCGCACCACGTGCAGCAGCACCTCGGCCTTTTTGGCGGCTTCCAGCAGCTTGTTGCTAAACATCTTGCCGGTGGGGGCCAGGGCCTCGCCGTCGTCCGCCAGCGTGACGGTGGCGGGGGTGGCCTTCTTCGGCTTCACCTGCGCCACGATGCGGTCAAACCGAGGGTCCGGCACGGGCACAGCGGTCACGTCGCCTTTGGCTTCGCCCCCCGCGGCGGCGCGGTACAGCGTGCTCTTCCCGACCATCGGGAATCCGATCAATAGAACTTTCATGGTTGTGAGGTCTGCGCGGAGGTGGGGTCAACAATGACTTCGATGGGGTCGTCCGCACTCCGTTGCGGCAGCACCCAAAACACAACGATCGAAATCAATAACAAAACGAGCGGAAGCCACGGAATGGGGGCCCGACGCACCGGCGGCTTGGCCATGCCGGGCGAGGCGAGGCGTTCATCCGTCCCGACGGGACCGACCGATTGACCTTCCTCGGGCTTCACACCTGGGATTCTAGCCAAGCGGGCGGGTACCTTCGGGGTCATGCGGGCCGTCGAATCAGGTTTAGCCTCGATTGGAGGGCCCATTCTGCTGGCGCTGGAATTCATCGGCGAACTGGTGATGCTACTGGGCGAGGCCATCAGTCGCCTATTCCGGCACAAGCTGGAAGTGCGCGAGCTCACCCGCCAGATGGCGTTCATCGGCTCCAATAGCGTGCCGATTGTCGCCCTCACCACGCTTTCCAGCGGCGCGGTGATTGCGCTTTACGTCAGCGAGATCTTGGTGAAGTACGGGGTGCAAAGCCTCGCCGGGGCCACCGTCGGCCTGGCCGTGGTGCGCGAAATCGCTCCGGTGCTAGGCGGCATCATGGTGGCGGCGCGGTGCGGATCGGCCATTGCCGCGCAAATCGGCACGATGGTGGTGACCGAGCAGGTGGATGCCCTTCGCTCGCTCAATGTGCCGCCGGTGAACTACCTGGTGGTGCCCCGGCTGCTGGCGGCGGCGCTGATGCTGCCCATGCTCGGCCTCATTGGGATGTTCGCGGGCGTGGGCGGGGGCTACCTCGTGGCCGTGATGGGCGGCGGCGTGCCCGAAGCCATCTTTATGGATTCCGTTCGCCAGTTCGTGACCATCGACGATGTGTGGAAGGGTCTGCTTAAGACCTTCGTGTTCGGCATCGTGGTCGCCATGGTGTCGTGCCAGCAGGGCCTGCGAGTGCGAGGCGGCGCCGAGGGTGTCGGGCGTGCCACCACCCAGACCGTGGTCATCAGCATGGTGCTGGTGTACGTGCTGAACTACTTCCTCAGCGCCTGGCTGTACCGCCTCGGTAGCTAGGTTCGCTTTAGCCGCGAAGCGGACTGACTACCACGCGGCGATCAGGGTCCAAGCCCACGCTTTCGGCCCGCAGGCGCTGCTGCTCAATCGCGCGGTGCTGCATCTTGCGGATGCGCGCATCGGCAGGGCTGAGTTCCACCGCCCGGCCACTTTGCTGCACCATCTGGATCGCCTGCTTCACCTCGTTCATGGCTTCTTTGGCGGCGTCTTCTTGGCTGTTCTTGCCGTGGCTCTTGAGCGCATCATCCAGCGCCCCCGCGATTTGGCTGAAGGTGTTGGACTTCACGTTGAACGTGGGAATTGTGCGGCCCAGTTCGCGCAGGCGGCCCGGCTTGTTTTGCATGGTTGTGCGCATGCCGATGATCACGTCGGCATGGTGTAGGTCGCTGGTCATCACCGCGTTCAGGCGGCGTTCCCGGATGGCGCGTTCCAGTCTCGTACGGGCAATTCCGTAGGGATACACACGCAGCGGGCTGGACTTCTCCTCGTCCTTGCGGCGTGGCTTCTCGTGGCCGTCGGCCGCCTCGGCTTCTTCTCGGCGCGGGCGTTCGCTCCGGCGGCGCCCCTCAAAACGGTCCTCTTCGGCCTCTCGGCCCGGGCGGCGGGCCAGCGAGGGGAATCGCTCGGCCAAATCATCCAGATCCTGCGGGGTGTGCTCCTTTTGCACCACCTCAATGGCACCGCCGCCGGTGCGCACCCGAATCTCGGGGCGCGGCGGCAGGCCGCGCAGCATGTTGTCCACCGTCTGCTGCACGCTATGGTGCACGGCCAGTCGGTCGTACTCAAGCAATTCAATGACAACGTCAAAGGTCGGCGGGGCCTTGCGCTCCAGCACCGTCTTTTGCGTGCCTCGACGGCGCGCTTCGTCGTCGCTCAGGGTCACCGTCTGAATACCGCCAATCAGGTCGCATAGCGAGGGGTTCAGCATCAGGTTCTCCAGGTTGCCCCCGTGGGCCGTGGCCACCAGTTGCACCCCGCGTTCGCCGATGGTGCGGGCGGCGGCGGCTTCGGCGTCGTTCCCGATTTCGTCAATCACGATGACCTCGGGCATGTGGTTTTCCACCGCCTCAATCATCACACCGTGCTGGTCAATGGGATTTGGCACCTGCATGCGGCGAGCCGACCCCACGGCCGGGTGCGGCACATCGCCGTCGCCGCCAATTTCGTTGCTGGTGTCCACAATCACCACGCGCAGGTTCACCTCGTCGGCCAGGACGCGGGCAACCTCACGCAACTTGGTGGTCTTACCTACCCCCGGCTTACCCAGCAGCAGGATGGACTTGCCGCTGCGCACGATGTCGTCAATCATGTCGATCGTGCCTTCCAAGGCGCGGCCCACGCGGCAGGTAAGGCCGATAATGCGCCCGTGCCGGTTGCGGATACACGAGATGCGGTGAAGCGTGCGCTCGATGCCCGCGCGGTTGTCGCCACTAAAGTCGCCGATCATCTTGACGACATGATCAATGTCGTGCTCGGTGACGATGATCTGCGGCCAGCGGTCGGCGTGATGCATGAACCGGGCTTCGGCCGGGCGGCCGTAGTCCAGCACAACTTCCACGAGCTCCGGCAAATGCGGGCTCGCGATCAGCTTTTCTCGCATTACAGGAGGCAAAACCTCCAGCAGTTGCATCAATCCATCGCTAAAAGTGGGCATCAAGATATGTTTGAGACGGGGTCGTCGAGGGCGAAGCCGCGATTTGTAAAGAAATCTTTACACACCCGGCCTGCATCCCATGGATGGGGGATTCACTAAGTTTGTTCCGTGTTGGACGCGGGAAACCCCACGCTATTGATACGCGCTTGACGGTAATTCGGGTGGTCCGGGAGGGCCTCCTGGCACCCCCGGACGCATTCCGCCCCCTTAGCGACCCACGTCTATGAGGGTGATTTCGGCTTCCTTTTCGCGGCCGCCAGCCCAGAACTTCACCCGCACCTTCTCGCCGGGCTTGCGCTCCAGCATTACGCGGCTGTATTCGCGGGCGTCGCTCACGGCCTTTCCGTTGATGGTGAGGATCACCGATCCTTCCCCAATCCCGGCCCGTCCGGCGGGTGAACTCGGGGTGGCGTCGGCCACCAGCACGCCTTCCTTGGGCAGATTCGGGTCCATGCCAAAGCGGCGGATGAGGACGGCCCGCACATTCGGGTTGCGGAGGTCGAGTTCAGCCGAAGCGAAGTTGATTCCCAGGCCAGCGTAGGGCACGTAACCCTTGGTGCGGATGCCGTTTACGACTTCGCGCACGCGGGCGACCGGGATGGAAAAGCCCAGGCCCACGCTGTTGCCGGTTTGGCTGGCGATGGCGGTGTTGATGCCGATCAGGCGGCCCTGGGCGTCGCACAGGGCACCCCCGGAGTTGCCCGGATTGATGGCGGCATCGGTTTGAATCGCGTTGATGAGCGTGGTGGTGTCACCGGTGGGCAACTCGCGGCCCAGCGCGCTAATGACGCCGACGCTGAGGGTGTTTTCGAAGCCCAGCGGGTTGCCCAGGGCCATCACCCACTGCCCGATCTCGACGGTGTCGCTATCGCCGAGTTCAATGGCTTGCAAACCGTTGGCGTCCACCTTGAGCAAGGCCAGGTCGCTGCGGGGGTCCACGCCCACGACCTTAGCCTGGAAGGAACGCTCGTCGGCGAGTTCCACGCGGATAAGGGTGGCGTTGCCCACCACGTGGGCGTTGCTGACGATGTAGCCATCCGGCGAGATGATGACGCCGCTACCCTGGCCCTGCGGCACGGTCACCGAGCCCTGCCACATGTCTTCCACCTGGCGGGCGGTGTCGATGCTGACCACGCTGGGCATCGCCTTCTTTGCTGCGCTGCGGAAGTCAGCGAGCGAGTCGGCTGAGACCGGCACTTGGCCTGAAGTCAGCTTCGCCGGCACTTCCGGGGCGGCCCAGATTTGGCCGATCCGGCTCATTTCGTTGTACTTGTCCCAGCGCAAAGCCAAGGAAACGGCTGTGAACACAACCACAAAGGCGAGGGCCGAATACCCAAGCACGCGTTTCATCGTAACATGTTCTACTCCGGTTCTCCCCAAACGTGCACCGTAGGGGTAGGTATCCTTACCGAAGTGCCCGACGGCCCGTGCTACCTGGTCGGCATGACCTCCAGTGAACTCAAAGAACTTGCCGTAGGCATGGGCGAAAAACCCTTCCGCGGTGCCCAACTTGCTGACTGGATTTACCGCAAGGCCGTTCTCAATTTCGAGGAGATGACCAACCTCCCCGCGGCCTTCATTGCGCAGCTGCAAGAGGCGGGCATCACCCCCACCCCTCTGCGGGTAGTGGACCACCGCCGCAGCACAGACGACGTGGACAAGCTGCTGATGGACGCGGGCGACGGCAACGTGTTCGAGTCCGTCTTGCTTCCCTACGAGGATCGCGTGAGCTGCTGCCTCAGCAGCCAGGTGGGCTGCCCGATGGGTTGCACCTTTTGCGCCACGGGGCTCGGCGGGTTTACGCGCAACCTCACCGCCGGCGAAATTGTGGGGCAATACCTGGCCCTGCAGAGCTTGAGCCCGCGCCGGGTGAGCCACGTGGTGTTCATGGGCATGGGCGAGCCCCTGCTGAACTACGACAATCTGCTGGCGGCGATCCGGCTTTTGCACGACGAGGTGAAGCTCAGCCTCCGACACATCACGGTGTCCACGGTCGGTTTGGTGACGGGCATTGAGCGGCTGGCCAAGGAGGAGATGCCGATCCACCTGGCGCTCTCCTTGCACTCGCCGCTGGACGATGTGCGCGACCGCCTGATGCCCGTGAACCAAAAGTGGCCGGTGCAAGTAGTGGTGCAGGCCATGCGCGATTACCACGCCATCACCGGGCGCAAGGTGACGTTCGAATACTTGCTGATCCACGAAGTCAACGACACGCCCGAGCAGGCCGACGCCCTCGCTGACCTGGTGAAGGGGTTGCCGTGCGTGGTGAACCTGATTCCCTTCAACTACGTGGACACCGAGCACGGGTTTGCACGACCACACCGGGAGCGCGTGCGCCAGTTCAAGGGTCGCTTGGCCGGGCGGGGCGTGAACGTAACCGAGCGGGTGGAACGCGGACACGACATTGCGGCGGCCTGCGGCCAACTGGCCGGTCAACATCAGGGCAAGTTCGCCCGGCGGGGAGGTGTCACATCACTGCCCGTATCTTCCTGATGGCCGCCCCTCTTTTGGTGTGGGGTTGTGGATCGCCGGCGCCGAGCGCCAAGGCGGGTGAGAAGGACCCTGAGAAGCCAGCGACCCGGCGCGCGATCGACACCGGCCCCGTGACCATTGAAGGCCAACTGCCGAGTGGCGAAAAGAGCTACGCGCTCAAAAGCCCCGGCGCGACGTTCGACATCGAGGGGGACAACCGCATTCAGAGCGGCCTGAAGAACGTGGAAGTTACGATTTTTGAGGCCAACCAGCCCGCGAGCGTGATCAAGGCCGATTCCGCCACCATCGACAAGACCAACCAAAAGCTGGTGCTGGTGGGCAAGGTGGTGGTGACCAGCCAACGGGACCAAGCGACGTTGCGGGCCAACCAAATCGTCTACCGTGAAACGATGGCGCGCGTGGAGGCCACTGGGCAGGTGCGGCTGGAGCAAAAGGGATGGTCCATGGGGCCGCTCCCCGAGCTGTGGGCGAACCGGGATCTCTCGCGGGTGGCCACGCCCAAGGCCTGGAAGGAAGAGGAATGAAGATTGCAAAGCTGTTGGTGCTGGGCGGGCTTGCGGTCGCCAGTGGAATCTTGGGGGCGCAAACCCAGGAACGCCAACGCATCACCGACGACGCGGGCTTTGTGCTGTTCTTCCAAGACGTCTACGTGGAGCAGTCCAACCCCGACGAGATTCAGGCCGACTTCCGAGGCAATCCGCTGGAGGGCGAGAGCCGCAAGCAAGGCATCACGTTCCGCATGCAGCGGATGCAGGGCTCGATCCGCCGCACCGCCAACGAAGAACTGCGCCTGAAAGACGCCAACTTGAGCGGCAACGTGCGCGTTACGTTGGGCCGCACGACGGCCACCCCCGCTCACACGCTGACCACTGAACTGGTGCGCGTGCGCGACGAAGGCGAACGCACGGTGGTTACGGCACCCCAGGCCTTTACCCTGCGCGGCGAGACCGGCACCCAACCCTACCAAGTGACCGGCCAGGGCCTCACCGCATTGTTTGGAGCCCTGGGCGCCGAAGCCCCGCCCCTCCGGCAAGTGACCGTGGAGCGCAATGCCCGCCTGACGATGACCGGCAATGGGGGCAGCAACGGCATGACGGCCGGTCGCCTGGTGATGACCCCGGCGGACAAAATCATGGGCGTGGAAGCCACCGGCGGCGTAGTGCTGACGCGCCGGGCCGAGAACTCCCAATCGCGCCAGAATCTCACGGTCACATCCCCCCGCATCACCGCTCGGATCGACACTTCCCTGCGCGATGTGGACCAGCTGCGTGAAGCCCGCGCCCCCGGCGAAGTCACCCTGCGCCTCGAGTTCATGGGCAACGAGCTGGGCAAGAGCGAGCGAACGTCGCTCCTCATTACGGCCACCGGGCGGAACCTGGTGCTCAACGGAGCCACCCGCACGCTGACGATGAGCCAGGTGCAAACCGAAGGCCTGCGCCGCGCCGAGGGCAAATCGGTGTTCGGCACCCTCAAAGCCGACACCCTCACCATCACCTTTGACGAACAAGGCGAAGTGAAGAGCCTGCGCATGGCGGGCGGGCCGGGCACGGCCACGGTCAACGAATCTCCTCAGGAGCCCGCAAGCCCTTGATCATCCGCACCGAACATCTGGTCAAGACCTACAAGCAGAAGGGCGGCGACCGCAAGCGCGTGGTCAACGATGTTTCCGTCTCCCTCACCCAGGGTGAGGTCGTCGGGTTGCTCGGCCCCAACGGCGCGGGCAAGACGACGACGTTCTACATGGTGGTCGGCCTGGTGCGGCCGGATGAAGGGCGCGTGTTCCTTGACGACGAAGACATCACCCGGCTGCCCATGTACAAGCGGGCGCGCCGGGGCATTGGCTATTTGGCGCAGGAGAGCAGCGTGTTCCGCCGCCTCAGCGTGGCCGACAACATCAAGCTGGTGATGGAGCAGAACGGCTTCTCGTCCGCCCAGATCAAAGCCCGCACCCAGGTGCTGACCGCAGAACTTCACCTGGAGAAGTTCCTGGACAAGCCGGGCGGGGTGCTCTCCGGCGGCGAGCGACGCCGCGCCGAAATTGCCCGTGCCCTCAGCACCGAACCCGCTTTTATCCTTTTGGATGAACCCTTCACCGGGATTGACCCCGTGACGATCGAAGAGTTGCAGGGCATTATCCGCAACCTGGCCAGCCGGGGCATCGGCATCCTGATCACCGACCACAACGTGGACGCCACGCTTTCGATCACGGACCGCAACTACATTTTGGTGGACGCCCAGATCATTGCCGAAGGGCCGGAGCAAGACATCCGGGAAAACGAGCGGGTGCGCAAGTTCTACTTAGGTGAGGGGTATCGGCGAGAGGGATTACGCGGGGAGGTCCCAAGCGCTGCGTCGGATTGATCGCTTAATTCTGGGCGAGTTGTTCGGGCTCTGGGTGTTTGGCGTGGCCATCTTCAGTGTCCTCATCATGGCGGGTTCGTTCTTGTTCGAGCTCACCCGCTACCTTGCGCAAGGGGCTAACCCTGTGGCCGTCATCCAATTGGTGGTTTTGCTGCTGCCGGGGGTAGTGGCCAAAACGTTCAGCATGGCGATGCTGCTGGGCACGCTGCTGGCCTTCGGCCGCCTGAGCGGGGATAGCGAGATTGTGGCCCTACGCGCGGGGGGCGTCAGCTTGCGCCGCATCATGCTGCCGGTGGCCATCTTTGGCACCGTGGTGTTCCTCACCGCGTTCTCGTTCAACGAACTCCTGGTGCCCCAGGCGGCTCGCTCGGCGACCTCGCTCAAGGCCGAGATCGCCGCCGCCCTCAATGGTCGCACCGACCGCGCCGCCACCCGGGCCATCTACGAAGAAGGCAAGCTGCGCGGCTACGTGAACGCGAAGGACTTCGATATCGCCGCCGGCACCCTGCGCGATGCCTACGTTCTCTATCTCGCGGAAGACGGTCGTGAGCGATTCCTCCTCAAGGCCCCCGAGCTGGTTTATGAATCCGAGCAGGATTGGCGAATCGTCGGCACCGCTACGCTTTACGACTTAGAATCCAAAACCACGGCCACCATCGAGGGTGCCTGGCCGCGCGGGCTGGCCGCCCCCGCCATGACGCCCCAGAGCCTGCTGAGCCAAACGATCACCGACCTCGATGCCCTGAGCATGAGCGAGACGCGGCAACAGATCAACGAAATGCGCGCCGACCCGGGCGCCGATCCCAAGCGCATCGCCAACCTCGAGTTCGGTTACTGGAACAAGATTTCTTTGCCCCTCGCCGCTCTCGTTTTCGGGCTGGTGGGGGCACCGCTGGGCATCCGCAGCCACCGGGCCGGGACGGCCACCGGGTTCTGGCTGTCGGTCATCATCATTTTTGGGTACATGATGGTAACCAACGTCATGTCATTGTTCGCGCAAGGAGGGCGCCTGCCCGCGTCGGCGGCCAGCCTCACCCCCATCGGGGTGGGCTTGCTGGTGGCCGCGTGGTTGATTCGCAAGAAGGACCAATGAGCGACTTCACGAGTATTTGGTTCCTCCTCGTGATGGTCATTGTTGGAGGGGCGATTGCCGCCGTCGGCGACTGGATTGGTCGCAAGATCGGCAAGAGCCGCCGCCGGTTTGGCCGCTTGCGGCCGCGCCACACCGCCATCTTGTTCACCTTCTTTGCCGGGGCCGCCGGAGTTCTCATTGCCATTCTTGCGATTGCGGCAGCCAGCGCCGATGCTCGGGAGTGGATTGTCCAGGGCCGTGCCCTGAAGGCGCAAGTCTCCGCACTTGAGGCGAAACTAGCTTCGGAACAGACAAATTTGGCCGCCGCCGAAAAGCGCACCCAAATCGCCCTGGCCGACGCCCAAGAGCAAGAAAAGAAGCTTCAGAACGCCAACAAGGAACTCGAAAACGCCCAGGCCGACACCCGCCGCCTGACCGACCAGGCTCGCTCCCTCCGCGCCGATGCTGACCGCCTGAAGCGAGAGGTAAGCACCTTCCGGAGTCGCTTGAGCCAGGCCAGCGTGGATCAAAAGCGACTGCAAGCCCAAGTGAGCGAACTGAACAAGACGTCCACGCAGCTCAGCGCCAACAACCGATACCTGAGCGAGCAGAGCGCCAAGATCATCCAGCAGAACGGCGAACTCACCAACACCCGACGCGAACTGGAAGCCGACGCCGAGCGGCTGAAGGCCGAAGTGAACAGCCTGCGAACCGCCGCCACCGACGCGCAAGAAGATCGCCGGCTGGCCGAGGAACAACGCCGCATCGTTGCGGACGAACTGCAACGTGCCCTTCGTAGCCTGACCGATATTGAAGACCAGCTCGCCTTTGCCTCGCGGACGCTGCAGAACCAACGCGCCATCATCCAAGACTTACAACTCGCGTCGCGACTGAACGAGCTGATGTTCCGCCGCAACGATGAGCTGGCCCGCAAGGCCGTAGACGGACTCTTCACGGCCGCCAACGCCCGCACCTTTATCCTCGCCCTGACCGTGGACGCTGCGGATCGAGCGCGGGAAGAAGGCGCCGAGCCGCCCAACGACGCCGCCGGATTTGCTTCGATTCAGCTCGACGAAGGCTTTGTCACCGCTGAACAGCAATTGAACGAGGCCATCGCCAAGCTCAGCGGTCGCTCCGGCCCCACGCTCCTCATCGCCCGCGCCCTGCTCAACGCCTTTGAACGCGAGCGCGTGCCGCTGAGCATCGAAGTTCTCCCGAACCCGGTGGTTTACGAAGCGGGCGAGATGGTGGGCGAGCTTCGCATTGAGCCGGGACTCTCTAACGCGGAAATTCTCCGCCGCATCGAGCAGTACCTGCAGACCACCCTGCGCAACGAAGCGATCCGCGATGGCATCATCCCGGTCATCGGGCCGGATGCGGGGCTGGGTTCGCTCTCGCCCGACGCCACTCTCGAAGCGGTGAACATCATCCGCGAAGCCAACCGCACAGCACGGGTGCAGTTCCTCACCACCCGCCTGACCCGGGCCGGAGATTCGCTCGACCTGACTCTGCGGATCCGCTAATGCACGGTCCCTCGCGCATCGCTCTGGCCATCGACCCCGGGTCGAGCAAGTGCGGTGTGGCCGTGGTATCGCTATCCCATGCCGGCGACACCACCATCCTGCACCGGGCGGTGGTAAGCAGCGATGAACTCGTAGCCGCCATCGGCGAACTGCGCGCCGCCCACGCACCTGACCTCCTTGTGATTGGCTCGGGCACCGGGAGTCGCGAACTCACCCGGCAACTGCGCGAAGAGTGGCCGAGTCTCAGCATCCTGGCCGTGGACGAGCGCAACACCACCCAAATGGCGCGGGAACGCTATTGGCTGCACCACGGGCGACGCGGCTGGCGCATCTTGTTGCCATGCAGCATGCAAGTGCCACCGGAACCCGTAGACGACTTTGCCGCCGTTATCCTCGCCGAGCGCGCCCTCCAGGGCAACTAACGCGCTTTGGGCTTCAGTTCTTCCACGCGGTCCGCAAAAGTCTTGAGAATGATCTCTTCTTCGCCGGGGGCGTAGCCCTTCCAGGCGGCCTTCACTTGGCCAGCCTTGTTCACCAGCAAGAAGCAAGGCGTCAGCTCCAGTTGCGTCACACCCACCAGTTCGTTGCGGGGGTCATCAAGGCGGGTCCAGCCGTTCGCGTCCGCACCCACCACGACCTTGCCCCAGCCGGACTTATCGGCACCCTGGGCGAGTTTCGCGGCATCCGCCGGGAACTCAGGGTCGGGAATGTAGACAAAGGCGTAATCCTGCTTCGCCACTTGCGACCACTTTGCCGGGCGGCCACCCTGCGCCCAGTTCAGCTCGCCGAGTTCATGGAATGTGCCTAGCGGCTCCAGAGAATCGGGCAGCGACATGGGCATATAACCGATCACCGGGCGGATCTCAGCCCGGAAGGGCGGCACCGGGGGCAAGGGGCGCATGGTCACTTGCATCGTGCGGCGCACGGGGCCACCCGAGGTCGGAAACACTTCCACCACCCTCAGCGGGCGACCTTCCGCATCGGTCACCAGGCTGATCCGGAGTTCGCCCTCGTTCATCATTTGGGCGGCCAGTTTCGCTCCGGGCACATCGGCGGGCACGGCCATCGTCTCCCATTTGGCCCGCGCATCGCTCTTGGGCATCTGTTCTAGGAAGAAGAAAGGCGAGTAGGCGTACTGCACGAAGGTACTCACGGGTTCGGGCACGGCAAAGCCCGCGCCCCAACGCCCGAAGTCGTACTCCCGGGTCGGGTCGCTCACCAAAATTGTCTGTCGGCCCGACTGCGTAAAGGCGTACTGCACCCCGGCCCCGCTCATGGTCACCGATTGCTGCTGGTCAGGGCCGAATTTGAGGACGGAGCGCGCCCGCCAGGCTTCATCCTCGATCTGGACGGTATAGGTGACTTCAAATGCGTTCGCCGAAGCCCGGTACCGCTCGTATTGCACCACCGCCGGCGGGGTGGCAGGATTTTGAACAAGGAGCGGGATGAACATGAGCGATTCCTAGTGAGGGTACTAGGATTTACGCCGCCCGTGCATGGAAAGATCACTCAGGGTCACAATGGCGGAATCCAAGTACGTTGTCTTTTCAATCGGTTCGGAACTGTTCGGGCTGGAGATCGAATTCACTGAGCGCATCCTCACGGCGCAAAAAGAAACCCGAATTCCCCGCTCTCCGGCGGCGATGTTGGGTCTCTTCGATTTGCGAGGGCGCACCATTCCGGTGTTTGACCTTGCCCTGCGCCTGGATTACGGCCAGCCGAGCAAGGGCGGCAACGACGTGGTGGTCGCCGATGCTGAGTGCCCCTACGCCCTGCGCGTGGACCAGGTGGTGGGCATTGTCACGCTCACCGAAGAGAACCAGGAAGACGCGGACGAGCAATTCACGCGCCGGGACGACCCGTTTGTGTCGGGGATCGGCAAGTGGGATGAGAAGCTCATCTTGCTCCTCAATCCGGAAGCGCTGCTCCCGTCCAAGCTTCGAGCGAAAGCGGAAAAGCTCGCCCAAGCCGCCTAAAGGCGCGCGCTCAACTCTTGCCACGCCCGCTCGGCCACCTGGTCGGCGGGCTGGCTGGCGTCTAGGGTCACCCACCGCGCCGGGTCGCGCTGGGATTCGCTGAGAAAGCCCTCGCGGACCCGCTGATGAAACTCAAGCGGCTCCCGGTCCATCCGGTCGCCCTTGGCTCGGCCCAGCCCAATGGCGGGGTCAAGGTCCAGCAGGAAGGTCAACGCCGGGGTGTTCCCCTGCGTGGCCAGCGCATTCAGCCGCCTCAGCAAATCGAGATCGTGGCCCCGGGCGTAGCCTTGATACACCACGGTGCTATCGGCATGACGGTCGCATAGCACCACCGCGCCTCGGGCCAGGGCGGGGGCAATCAGCTGAGACCAGTGTTGAGAGCGATCCGCCAGGAACAGAAACAGCTCGGCCCGCTCATCCAAAGATTCACTCTCCAGCAGCCACCGGCGAATCTCACTGCCGAGGTCACCGGCCCCGGGCTCGCGGGTGCACACCACCTCACGCCCTTGCGCCTCAAGCTGCGCTGCCAACGTGCGCAAGAGCGTGGACTTCCCACCGCCTTCGGGGCCTTCAAAGGTGATGAACAAGGGCGCCTCTCAGGAGTCTTCTTCGTCGTCGTGCCGCAGCACCCACACAGGGGCGCTGGGCTCGGGGCGGACCGTGCCGGGCTCCGGGGCCGTTTCTTCGGGCTCCAGGGGTACATCACTCTGTTCGCCGCCGGGCATATCAGTGGGCGGAGTCCAGTTAGCCTTCGGCGAATTCCGCAGCACGGTGGCCAAGATGCCGTGGACAAAGCGCCCGCTCTCCTTGCTGCCGAACCGCTGGGCGAGGTGGACGTATTCGCTAATCGTCACTTTGGGCGGCATGTCTTCTAAGGCCCACAGTTCGTAGCACGCCATCCGCAAGGCGTTGCGGTCGGTAGCGCCCAGGCGTTCCAGCGGCCAGGCTTCGGTAAGGTGACCGGAGAAACAGGCATCCCACCGGTCGGCATCGCTGGCCGTGCCGTGCACCAGGTCGGTGAGGAACGCCCACGTCTTCGCCTCGAAGTTCGTGACCTCCTTCAGCTCACGCAACACCTCGGTTGGGCTCCGGTGCCCCACCGCCACGGCGTACATGGCCTGGTAGGCAGCCTCCCGCGCATCCCTTCGACTGGCAATCGGCGGGGCAGTCTCTTCGGGTGCCCCGGATGGCTCAGGCGCTGACGACTTGCTCATCCAGGAACCGCGGGACAAAGGCCGTACTCACGTCACCCGAGATGTAATCCGGGTGACGCACTAGACGGCGCAAGAAGGGGATATTGGTCGGCACGCCTTCGACATGGAATTCATCCAGCGCCGCCGTGAGAATGCGCAAGGCGTGCGCCCGGTCGTGACCCGTCACGATCAGCTTGGCCAGCATCGGATCGTAGAACGGCGAGACCGTGAAGCCCGCGTAGCAGTGCGTGTCCATGCGAACGCCACCGAAGCCCGGAGCATCCCAGCGCGTAATCAAGCCGGTGCCCGGCCGGAAGTCGTTGTCCGGGTCCTGCGCCGTGATGCGCGCCTCAATGCTGTGCCCGCGCAAGGCAATGTCAGCCTGCGTCATGGTCAGCGACTCGCCATTGGCAATGCGGATCTGCCACTGCACCAGGTCCAGGCCGGTGATCTGTTCCGTCACCGGGTGCTCCACCTGGATACGGGTGTTCATTTCGAGGAAGTAGAACTCACCGCGCGCATCCAACAAGAACTCGACCGTACCCGCGTTGGTGTAGCCCACTTCTTTGGCTACCCGCACGGCGGCTTCGCCCATCTTTCGGCGCGTGGTTTCGTCCAGAACGGCGCAGGGGGCTTCCTCCACGATTTTTTGGTGGCGCAGGTTCTGGATCGAGCATTCGCGTTCGCCCAGGTACAGGCAGTTGCCGTGCTCGTCGGCCAGAATCTGGATTTCCACGTGCCGGGGCTCCACCACGCAGCGCTCCACCAGCATCTCGTCGTTGCCAAAGCTCGCCAAGGCTTCAGCCTGTGCGGTCTTCCATTGACGACCAAGCTCTTCCGCGTTGTCCACCCGGCGGATTCCCCGCCCGCCGCCGCCCGCCACGGCCTTGAGAAGCACGGGGTAACCGATTTCGTCGGCAATCTTGCAGGCGTCTTGCTCGTTCTCCACCACGCCGCTGGAGCCCGGCACCACCGGACACTCGCTAACGATGGCGGCTTGCTTGGCCGAAGCCTTGTCACCCATCGAGCGGATGGCGGCCACATTCGGGCCGATGAACTTCACGCCCAAACTGGCCAGGGCTTCCGCAAATCGGTCGCGCTCGCTAAAGTAGCCGTAGCCCGGGTGCACGGCATCGGCGCCGGTGGCTTCCACGGCCGCCAGCACGTTGGGCAGGTTCAGATAGCTGTCGGTGTTGGTCGCTTCGCCCACGCAGATGGCTTCATCTGACAACAGCACATGGCGGCTGGCGGCATCGGCCTGGCTGTAGATGGCCACGCTCTGGATGCCCATTTCACGGCAGGCCCGAATCACGCGGCAGGCGATTTCGCCCCGGTTGGCAATCAAGATCTTCTGGAACATCAATAATTCTCGTGTCCGGGATGGACGCATTTGACTTGACCCGTAGCCGGATCATAAACATAAGGCTCTTTCCCGAGCGGGCAGGCTTCGTAGTCCGCCCCCAGCTTCAGGTCCTTGAGCGAAGACGGCGCCACTTCTTCCACCGGGTCGGTGTTGATTTGGATGGCCATGCGCACCTGCTTCAGGTTGCTTTGGCACTTGGTGTCCTTGCCCGCGGCCAGGCTTCGGCCCACCACGGTTTCGCCCACGCCATCCTTGCGCTTGTCGGCGGCCTTACCGGTGAGGCCCGGGAAACCTCCATTGACATAAACAATCACGCCAACCAGCACCACGGCCGCCACCACGACCATTTCAATCATGCCGCGACCAGCAGTGTTTCGCTTCATTCGCCCTTCACCCGCAAAATCGTCGTGCCGTAATCCACTCGGGCGCCATCGGTAGTCACCAGTTCCAGCACTTCACCGCCCACCGGAGTGGTGATCTCGTTAGAGATGCCCAGCGCCACGACTTCGCCGATACGCTGGCCGGCTTCGAGCACGGTGCCGACCTGCACATCGTCGGCTGCCCGGAACGTGCCCACCAACTGCGTCGTGACGGCCTTGGGGGGCGTGACGGCAGGGGTGGCGTCGTCCAGTTCAAACTCATCTTCGTCCAGTTCAACAACGGGAGGCAAAACCGCCTCAAACTTGGCATCGCCTTCGCGGACTCGCACGTAGCGAACCCCGGCGTCCGCCGCCCGGCGCAGGATATCCCTTAAGGTGTCCGCATCGAAGCCGCTCATGCCTCACAGTGTACCAAGAGCGAAACCCCGTATCCCTGTCAGGTGGCGTGTCCGCGGCGGTATGGAAAGCCTCAACAGGGTCCTTGGTATGTCGGAATTTTTGGATCAACTCGGCGAACTCGAGTTGTCGGCGGTGCATGAAATCGCCAATATCGGTTTAGGGAACGCCGCCACTTCGCTTTCCGCGCTGCTCGGTCGCACCGTTCACATTGAGGTCCCCCGGGTGAGTGCCCGCATGGTGGGAGCCCTGGCTCAAGAGACGTTGGACGCCGGCATTGTGACGGTGGGCGTACTGATGCCGTTTGATGGGGACGCGGAAGGCACAATGGCCTTCTTTTTCCCGTGGGAAGCCGCCACCGAACTCTGGGAGACCTTGATCGGCGCGAAGCCCGACGGCCCCTGCGACATTGACGAAATGGCGGCTTCGGTGATGATCGAAGTCGGCAACATGGTCTGCTCGGGATTCCTGAACTCGGTCGCTGAGCTAACGAACCTCGGCCTCTTTGCCACCCCGCCCGCGATGGGTGTGGACTTTATGGAGAGTTTGCTGGCCACCCTGGACGTGGAAGCCGAACTAAATATGCGGGTAGCGCTCACCATCAACACCCGCTTGCACGGCGAGGACGGAAGTGCCCTGGAGGGCATGTGCCTCGTCATCCCCAGCCAGGAAGGCCTGGTCCGATTGCTTCAATCCCTTGGGCTTGAGGTCGCCGCCTAAACGTGGAAACCTTTGGCGTTGGCATGAGCGAGATTGTCGTCCGAAAGGGGGCGGCCAAGTATCTCTGTCTCGGACTCGGAAGCTGCATCGGGGTGGCCATCTACGATCCCAGAGCGGACGTTAGCGGCATGATCCACGTGATGCTGCCGGCGGCGTTCCCGGACCGACCGGTAGACCAGATTGGAAAGTTTGCCGATACCGGCATCCCCGCCCTACTCATGGCGATGGAAAAGATGGGGGCCAACAAGCGCAATATGAAGGTGGCCATTGCCGGCGGAGCGCAGGTTTTCAAATTCAACAACACCGGCACCAATCAGCTCGATATTGGGCGCCGCAACGGCGAGGCCGTGATTGAACAACTGACCAAAGCCGGGCTCAAGATTTTGGCCAAGGACATCGGGGGCACCCATGGTCGCACGGTGACCTTTACGGTGCCGGACGGGCAGGTGGAAGTGAAGACGCTCAGCCAAGGGGTGTCGGAATTGTGCAACCTTGCCGACAATCGAGAGCGTAGCGCGGCCTAAAAGAGGGAGAGACTTGTGGGCGTAATCATCACGATAGACGAAATGATTGATCGGACGGCCGATCTGCCGGTGATTCCGGCGGTGGCGCTCCGCATCATGCATGAAGCGGATTCAAACACGGCGTCCGCATCGCAGATTGCCATGCTGTTGGCGCGAGACCCGGCCTTAGCCTCGCGAGTCTTGCGACTGGCGAACTCGGCCTACTACGGTTTGTCCGGCCAGGTTTTTGGTCTCAAGGAGGCCGTTGTGGTTCTCGGTCTGCGCTGCGTAAAGAATCTGGCGCTGGTGGCGGTGAGTTACCCGTGGCTGAGCAAGCCGCTGCACGGCTACGGCCTGGACCCCAAGGATCTTTGGATGCACTCGCACGGCACCGCCGTGGCCGCCATGTTGGCGGCCCAACGCAGTGGGCGCCTGCGCGATGACGAAGCCTTCACCGCTGGTCTCTTGCACGACATCGGCAAGTTGGCGATGAACGTGTGGCTGGAGCGCAAGACCGAAGCCTTGATTCAGCTTTCCTCGCTCAATGGATGGAGCTTTGTGGAGTGTGAGCGCACGGTTTTGGGCTACGACCACGGCCAAGTTGGGGGGCGTATTGCCGAACGCTGGAACCTACCCCTCTCCGTAATTGATTCGGCGCGTTATCACCACGAGCCGGATGCCCGTCCCGACCCCTCCCTGGTTGTGGATGCGGTGCATTTAGGGGACTATCTGGCGTCCGCATTGGGGTTCGGCATGGGGGCCGACGGCCTGCAATACGCTTTGCAGCCCAATACACTCGTCCGACTTGGTCTTCACCCTCAAGACATCGACCGAATTGCCGACGATTTAGAGCGTGAGCGACGGCTTCAAGCCGAATCGTTCGAGGAGATTGTTGCGTGAAGCCCCGTGTGGTTGTAATTGATGATTCGCCGTTTGTGCGAAGGCTGATCGTCGATTGGCTCACGGAAGGCGGTGAATTCGAAGTAGTAGGCTCGGCGAACAACGGGCGCGACGGCTTGGTGCTTGTGAAAGAGCAACGGCCCGACCTGGTGACGCTGGACATCGAGATGCCGATCATGGACGGCCTCACGTGCCTGCGGCACATCATGGCCGAGTGCCCGACCCGGGTCATCATGGTCAGTAGCCTGACTGAATCCGGCGCCACTCCGACGCTGGAAGCTCTGGAAATCGGCGCGTTTGACTACTTTGCCAAGCCGAACGGATCGAGCTCCATCAAGTTTATTGGGTGCCAAGAAGAGCTCATCGCGAAGCTCCAGGCCGCCGTGGGCAGTGCCACCATGCGCCGCCTCACTCCGGCTGCCGCCCCGGCCAAAGCGTTGGTACAAGCTCCCGCCCCTAAGATTTCCATGCCCAAGACGGACCGTGTGGTGCTCTTGGCCAGCTCAACTGGTGGCCCCAAGGCCCTCGCGGCGTTCTGGCGCGACCTCCCCAAAGGCTTTAGTGCCCCGATTTTGATGGTGCAACACATGCCCGAGAGCTTCATGGCTTCCTTCGCCGCTCGGCTCAACAGCATCGGCACGGTGCCGTGCCAGTTGGCCAAAGCGGGTGACCGCCCGGTGCCCGGCGTGGCGCTGATGGCACCCGGTGGCAAGCACATGATGATTGATTCTCACGGCGCGATCGTGCTAGACGATGGTCCGAACCTGCACGGCGTAAAGCCCGCCGCTGACCATCTGTTTTTGACGGCCGCCGCCAAGTGGGGCAACCGCTGCCTAGGCGCCATCTTCACCGGCATGGGCCGGGATGGCACCGAAGGCGCCAAGGTGATCCGCGGCAAGGGCGGCTACATGATCGGCGAATCGGAAGAAACCTGTGTGGTCTACGGCATGCCCCGGGCCGCCAAGGAAGCCGGCGGCATTGACCGCGAGCTGCCACTAACCGCTATGGCTCCGGCCCTGGTGACCGCCATTGTGAAGGGGAAGAACATTGCTGCCTAACGCCCAAGAATGGCGACGGTTTTACGACATCGTCAAGGCGAAGACGGGTGTGGACCTCGACCTTTACCGGTCGAACCAACTTCAGCGCCGCACCGTGAGCATGGTCGAGTCGCTCACCCTCAAATCCCTGGACGAGTTCACCAAATGGTTCGGAGAAAGTGCCGTCAATCAGCGCTGGTTCCTCGACAAGATGGCGATCAACGTCTCCGAACTTTTCCGCAACCCGGAAAAGTGGACGGAGATGATCAACAAGGTCTTGCCGGAACTCGGGGCGGACAAGAAGGGCCTGAAGGTTTGGAGTGCGGGCTGTAGCTACGGCGCCGAAGCCCACACGCTGGCCATGATCCTGGACCAAAAGTTCCGGGGTCGCCACCAGATTCTCGGCACTGATATTGACCAAGACGCTCTGGACCAAGCCAAACGCGGCGAGTTCAGCGAATCGGACGTGCGGTGGGTGCCGCGCGAGTACAAGTCCACTTACCTCCGCCAGGAGGGCACCAAGTGGTTTGCCACCGATGTCCTTCGCAGCTACTTGACCTTCCGCAAGGGCAATTTGCTGGCCGACCGATTTGATTCCGGTTACGACCTCATCATGTGCCGCAACGTCGTGATTTACTTCACCGACGAAGCGAAAGAAGAGCTCTATCGGAAGTTTTACAACGCTCTCCGCCCCGGCGGCATCCTCTTCGTAGGCAGCACCGAGCGGGTCACCAACTACCGCGACCTGGGATTTGATACAGGTCTTCCATTTTTCTACCGAAAACCCTTAGAGGGGAACAACCAATGGCGAAACGCATCCTGATCACAGACGACGCACTCTTCATGCGGGTTACGCTGAAGAAGATTCTGACGGAAGCTGGCTACGACGTAGTCGGCGAAGCCACCAACGGCGCTGAGGCGGTCAAGCTCTATGAGCAGCTGAAGCCCGACGTGGTGACGATGGACATCACCATGCCGGAAATGGATGGCATCCAGGCTCTCAAGGAGATCAAGAAGATCGACGCGAATGCCCGGGTCATCATGTGCACGGCGATGGGACAAAAGACGATGGTGATTGAGGCCGTGCAAAGCGGCGCCAAGGATTTCATCGTCAAGCCGTTCCAGCCCGACCGCGTGGTCGAAGCCATGAACAAGGTGGCGGCTTAGCCGTACATGAAAGCTTTTAGAGGGGAGAACGATGAAGGTTGAGTACGTAAGTCCATTTGTGGAGGCGGCGGTCAAAGTGATGACTGCGCTCCTGCAAGTGACACCAGAGCGCGGGACGCTGAGTGCCCGCCCCCAGGTCTTTACCACCCAACAGGTCAACATTGTTTGTGGGATCACCGGCGACGTCGAAGGTCAGGTCATTTTTGGCATGAGCATCGTCGCGGCCGACCGAATCGCCTCGCGCATGTTGGGCTCGCCGGTGGTGACGTTCGATCAGCTCGCGGCTTCGGCCATTGCCGAGCTGGGCAATATGATTAGCGGGAACAGCATGACGCTCCTCCACGGGCAAGGCTTTACCTGCGACATCACGCCGCCGACGATCATCAAGGGCTCCAACGTGAAGATCAGCACGCTGGACATCCCGGCTCTCGTGATTCCGATGCGCCTCAAGGATATTGGGGAGTTCGAGATCAACGTGAGCATCAAAGAACGAACTCGGCGCGCCGCCTAGTTTGGTCCGTTTCACCGATTCCAGGCTCCTGTTCAATGGCGAACGGGGGCCTGAGATTTTTTCCGCCAATGGGCCTCTCACGGCCGATTGCAACCGCAAACCCCGATTTTGCCGTTATCTTACAAGTATATGGATCGAGTCCTTCTCACCGGCTTAACCTGCGACGCGTTCCAGGCCGAGACTGACCGCAAGGCGTTGGAGGCTCTGCGCCGCCTGCCGCTCGTGCCCGCCGCTGTGCAGAAGTTCTACGAGATTGGGGCCGACCGCTGGCTCTACTGCTGGAACATGGCCGTGAGCGTACGCGTGGGGCCGGATCAGTATCCAACCCTTTATAGAATTCTGCAAGAGTGCTGTGAGGTTTTGGACGTGCCCGAACCCGAGCTCTACCTGACCAACCACCCGTTCGCCAACGCCTTTGCGGGCGGCGTGGAGCGGCCGTACATCACCCTGCGCAGTTCCATCGTGGATACGCTCAACGATGACGAGCTTTATCACCTCATCGGGCACGAACTCGGGCACATCAAGTGCGGGCATATCCTCTACTTCAGCGTGGCCCGCGTGCTGATGCCGCTCCTCGAGATGCTGGGGCGACGCACCCTCGGCCTCGGCGATGCCGCGCAAATTGCCGCAATGGCCGCCTTTATGGAATGGAGCCGCAATGCTGAACTGAGCGCCGACCGCGCCGGATTGCTGTGCGCGCAGAACTTTGCCACCTCGCTGAGTGCCAACTTGCACCTGTGCGGCGGCCCGCACCGCCTGCAGGACGAGGGCAACCCCGCCGCGTTCTTGGAGCAAGCCCAGACTTACCAGGACATGAACGCCATGGACTCCTTTGGCAAGCTCATGATTGCGTTCTTCTACAGCACGTGGAGCACGCACCCCATGCCGGTACACCGCACCCAGGCTCTGGAACGCTGGCACGCTGCCGGCGAAATGGATCGCATCCTGGAATGGGGACGGCAACGCAATGCCGCCCCGGTTGTGAACTAGCGGCTTGCCTTAGACCGACGCGGTCGCGGGGTCCATCACGATCACGCGGCCGGTGTTGGCGCTTTCCTCGGCCGCCAGGGCCAGCGCGAGCGCGGCTCGGCCTTCCTGGGCGCCTACGGTCGGATCGGCCCCTTGCAGCACCGCGCCGAACATCTTGGCTTGGCCATAGAACGGGTCGTCGCTGGCGTCGCGGTTCGTCCCGGCGGCCTGCACGGCCCCGGTGACCCGCAAGCCCGCCACGGCGCGGGCATCAAACGAAATGAGCCCCTCGCTCCCCGCCACCTCAAAGGCGATGTTGAATCCCAGCGGGTCCATCCAGCAGCTCTCGAGGTGGGCGATCGCGCCGCTCTGGAAGGTGATGGTGGCGAGGGCGTAGTCTCCCGGTACGTCACGGGCTTCGGCCCCCATGCGCACGGAGCGGCAGTAGATCCGCTCCACCGGCCCGAACGTCCACAGCAACCAGTCGAAGTCATGCACCGCCAGGTCGAGGATGACCCCGCCGCTGCGGGCAAGGTTCTGGAACCAGCCTTCCGTGCCCTGCGGGGCCTTGCCCCCTCGGTACACGCGGATGGCGGCGGGGGTGCCCACGGCGCCCTTGTTCACGCGGTCGCGGGCGGCCACGAATTCCGGGAAAAAGCGGCTCACATGGGCCGGCACCAGGTGCACACCCTTGGCCTGGGCGAGCGCAATGAGTTCATCCGCCTGCTCCAGGGTGCGGGTGATGGGCTTCTCGAGCAAAACGTGCTTGCCCGCTTCCAGGGCTTGGCGGGCGCAGGCGTAGTGCGCGTCGGTGGGGACGGCAATCACCACCCCGTCCACGGCGGCCAAAAGCTCTTCCGGAGTGGCCACGGCCCGGCCTCCGACCGTGGCGGCCATCGCTTCGGCGCGCGCCGGGTCCAGGTCGTACATCACCAGTTCGGCCCCGTCCAGACGGGCGAAGTGCCGCGTGTGAGCGCGGGCAATGCCCCCGGTTCCCCAAATCCCAATGCGCATGCTTGGATTATCCCCCGCGCCACAATGGAAGGATGACCATTCTGGGCATGATTCTGATCGGGGTAGTGGCGGGCGTGGCCGGCGGCCTCTTTGGGATTGGCGGCGGCGTCATCATCGTGCCGCTGTTAGTGTTGGCCTTCGGCTTTACGCAGCACAAAGCGCAGGGCACCTCGCTCGTGGCGCTGCTGGCCCCCGTCGGCCTGCTCGGCCTGATGAACTACTGGAAGGAAAACAACGTGGACCTCGCCAAGGGCCTCTGGATCGCGTTGGGGTTCCTCGGCGGGGCGTTCTTCGGCTCCAAGATCGCGCTGGGGCTAGACCCCAACACCATGCGCAAGTCGTTTGCCGTCTTCTTGGTGCTGGTGGGCGGCTACATGTTCTTCCGCAAGTAAGCCGCTTTAGACGCCCAGGTGGGCGCGCACCAAGTCGCCCACCACGCTTAGCCCGTCCTCGTCGCCCCGCGCTTGCGGCGGCAGGCCGATGACCGCCAGGGGCACGTACTCGCGCGTGTGGTCGGTGCTGGCGTCGGTCGGGTCGTTGCCGTGGTCAGCGGTCAGGATCAGGAGATCCTCCGGCAGCAGGGCCGCCTGGACGCGGGCCAGGGTGTGATCAAACGCCTCCAGGCACTCCGCAAACCCATCAGGGTTGCTACGGTGGCCGTAGAGCATGTCGAAGTCTTCAAAGTTCGCGAAGATGAAACGCGCATCTTCCGCGGCCATCGCTTCCAGGAGGGCGACCTCGTGCTCGGCGTTGCTCTGGGTGCGGGGAGTCACCTTAAATCCCCTTCCCGCAAACAGCTCCGGCACCACCCCGATGCCGCGCACGTCTTCAATCACGTCCACCAGGTTGGAGGGCGGCGGGAGCGGGTAGTCCTTGCGCTGCGTGGTGCGCTGAAAGTTGCCGGGCTCACCAATGAACGGCCGGGCGATCACTCGCTGGACGTTGTGGGGGGCCACACAGATTTCCCGCGCCGTCAGGCACATGTCGTATAGCCGCCCAATCGGGATGATGTCCTCGTGCGCGGCAATCTGCAGAACGCTATCCGCGCTCGTGTAGAGAATCGGGTGGCCGGTGCGCATGTGCTCCTCGCCGAGTTCGGCAATGATGGCGGTGCCGCTCGCGGGCTTGTTGCCCAGCACGTCGACGCCTACCTCTCGCGCGAAGGCCTCGAGAATCTCCGGCGGGAAGCCATTCGGGTAGGTCGGAAAGGCTTCCGTCACCACGGCGCCCATCATCTCCCAGTGCCCCGTCACACTGTCTTTGCCCATGCTGAGCGGACGCAAGCGCCCGAAGTGAGCGGTGGCTGACGGCGGGTACCCCGCCGAGGCCAAGAATCCCAAAGCCGCGAGGTTCGGGCAGTCCAGGCCTCCTACCGCTTCACTCACGTGGCGCAGGGTGGCGGGGCCGTGCGCATCACCAAAGTCGGCGGCGTCGGGCGTGGCGCCCGCTCCGCACCCATCTAGGACGACGACGATGGCACGCTTCAAATCACGGCCTCCGCGTCGATGCCCACGCGCTCGCAGTAGCGACGGAAGAGGTTGTGCGCCGCCGGATAGCACGAATAGGGGCTCATGAAGTGCGCAAACTCAAACGTGATGAGCTTCTCCACGATGGGGCTCGCCATGCGCATCTTGAGGTCGAGATAGCGCCAGTCGGCGGGCGGGAATTTGATCGGCATATCGCGGTCAAAGGACTCGATGTTGGACCACGTGGTCAGCTGGTACTTGTCGCACAGCGCCTTGATGCCCTTGTGGAACTCCGGCAACTCTTGGTACTGAATCTGGCCGTCTTGGAACGCGCAGATATCGTACGCCCCCTGGGTGGCGTCAAAAATGCGATCCCAGTGGTCGAACGATTCCTCCAGCGTCATCGTGTCGCCGGGGCCGAACTGCTTGCTCCCTTGCGGGAACGGGCTGATGAGCACAGGCACATCCTTGGCCGCCTTGCAGTGCCCGCCGATCTGGTTGAACAGTTCGATGATGTGAGCGTCGTTGCGGCTGGTTTCGTGGGTGAGATACCAACCGGCAAAGGCCGGTGAACTGCCGTACCGCTCCACCACCTCGTCAATGAAGGCCTTGTTGAGGTCCACCTCGGTCCACCAGCTACGACGCCACCAATAGCGACCGCTGTCGTAGGTGCCCCAAAAGAGCTTGAGCCCGTGCTTCTCGGCCAAATCGAGGAACATTCGCCCGAGGTCCACATCGAGCGGGAGCAAGCCCGGGATGCTCTGCGCCGGGAAGATGCACTTGTCGCGATAGCCCGCCCGGATGATGATGACGGTGTCAATGCCAATGCGGGAGTAGAGACCGAACTCTCGATCCCACTCCCGCTCGCCCCAATTCTGACTGGGGATGTCATGCGTGATTTCGTCTAGAAACGTACCGGTGAGCCGAAGCACCGCCTAGTTTAGACGGAGCCCGGCCCGGACGTCCGGCTTAGTTCTCGCCTTCGCCTTCGAAGAACGACTTGGTGGCTTCCGCCGAAGCGATGAACTTCTTGAAGAAGTTGATCAATTGAGCCGACATGACGCCGCCCTTGATGTCCATATCCTGCTCGGCAAACACCATGCCTTCCATCCAGTAGGCGCGGATGTGGCGGCTGATGGCGTTGTACTCGTTCACCTTGGCCAGGTCTTCATCTTCGTAGTCGAAGGAGGCTTGGCAGAAGATGTCCGTCAGAGGGCCTTCTTCTTCTTCATCGGCGGTGAACACCGAGATCGAATAGGTGAGGCCGTCGGCCGTCCACGTCACAGAGCCTTCTTCCAGCTCGGCATCCTCGGCGCCGGCTTCCTGCACGTACATCAGCAGGGTTTCCGGGGTCAGTTCGTCAATCACGTCCAGCGTAGCCGGGCGGACAATGGCCTGGGCGACGGTGGCGGTCATGGTGAGGACGAGAGCGGCCATCAGGGCCGAGAGATTGAGGAGCTTTCGCATAAAGAACTCTTTTCTGGGTGGGAGGGACCTCTCATCGAGACCTCCCGTAGTCAGAAGTTTGGCTGTCGCTCGCGTTTCAGCAGATGAGACCAAAGAGATTTGAGGCTATTGCCTACGACCTGTTCTCAGTGACCAAAGAGACCGGATTCCAGGTGAGCCACCGCCGCCGGCGTGGCCTGCCGGCCCCGGGGGTGCGCTGGATGAACCCGATCTGCAGCAGGAAGGGCTCGCACACATCCTCAAGCGTGCCCACGTCTTCGCCCAGGCTGGCGGCGATGGTGTCGATTCCTACCGGGCCGCCACTGAACTTCTCCACAACCGTGCGGATGTAAAGCCGGTCAAGCCGGTCGAGGCCGAGTTGGTCCACTTCCAGTTGGGTGAGGGCGCTGGCGGTAGTGGCGCGGTCGATGTGGTTCATCCCCGCCACCTGGGCAAAATCGCGGATGCGGCGTAGCAGGCGGTTGGCGATGCGGGGGTACCCCGGCTGCGGCCCGCAATCTCCTCGGCCGCATCGTCATGCAGGTCGTAATCCAGCATCGCCGCCGAGCGCCGCACAATCTGCTTGAGTTCCGCGGACGTGTAGAACGCCATGTGGAACACGATGCCGAACCGGTCTCGCAGCGGCCCCGCCAGCATTCCCTGGCGCGTGGTGGCCCCCACCACCGTGAAGGGCGGGACATCGAGGCGAATGGAGCGCGCGGCCGGCCCCTTGCCGATCATGATGTCCACCTTGCGGTCTTCCATCGCCGGGTAGAGGATCTCTTCCACGGTGCGGCCCAGACGGTGAATTTCGTCAATGAATAGCACGGCGTGCGGCTCCAGGTTGGTGAGGATGCCGACGAGGTCACCGGGCCGCTCGATGGCCGGGCCGCTTGTGACGTGCAGCGACGCCCCCATCTCGTGCGCCACGATGTGCGCGAGCGTGGTCTTCCCCAGCCCCGGGGGGCCGTAGAGCAAAACGTGGTCCAGCGGTTCTTCACGCTGGCGGGCGGCATGGATGAAGACCTGCAGGTTGCGGCAGAGATCCTCTTGGCCAAAGAATTCACTGAGGCGGCGCGGACGCAGGGCACTATCAAACGGGCGTTCGCCGGGCTGCAGTTCGGCGTCCAGGTCGCGCGGATTCACTGGCGTAACCTCTGCAAGGCGGCGCGCACCTGCGCGGCTTCATCGCCCGAGTCGGCCACCGCGGCGGCGGCGGCTTCGGCTTCGGTACGCCGGTAGCCCAAGGCAATGAGGGCGGAGACGACGGCGTTGTCTTCCGGCACGCTCACCGTGGTCGTACGGGGCGAGGAAGCAGCCACGGCCAGGTTGGCCACGGCGTCTCGGAGTTCAATCGCAATGCGCTCAGCCAAGCGCGGACCCACCCCAGGGGCGCGGGCCAAAGCGCGGTGGTCGCTCTCGCGAATCGCCACCACCACCGACTCCACGCCCAGCGTGGCCAAAAGGGCGAGACTCGTTTTGGGGCCGCAGCCCTTCACGTCGCGGAGCATGTCAAACAGTTGCCGGTCTTGCGCGGACGCAAAACCGTAAAGAAACATCCCGTCCTCGCGGACGATATGTCGAATCCATAGACAAACTTCGTCCCCGAGGGCGCCCAAGCTAAAGGCGACCGATTCGGGGACTTGCACATCGTATCCGACCCCCCGCACTCAATGACGAGGCGGTCGGATAGCTGTTCGATCAAGGTGCCGCGAAGGCGAGCAATCATCCGGCGCGGCGCATGCCTTGGTCAAAGACCGCGTTCTGCACGTCGGGCACGGTTTCCTCAAGGAAGCGCGTGATCTGATTGACCACGTTCTCCCAAGTGCCTCCGCCCTGGATGTTGATGTCCAGTTCGACGTACACGCTGTTGTCTTCCGGGCTCAGATACGCGCGACCAAAGCGGCTGGCGGCATTCCAGTCGTTGATCGCTTCGATCGTCGTGTTACCCGTCAGTTCCGATTGGATCATGAAGTCGCCTTCGTCGAAACGGATGAAGTTGTAGATGATCTCATCCTTGGCAAAGGTGAGATCGCCATCTTCGTCTTCGGTCGCTTCAAAGCCAAGTTCAGCAAAGGCCTCCACCACCATCTCCATGTCGAGGTCGGTAATGACTTCGCCATCGCCACCGGAGCTTCCGCCGCCCGAGAGCACCGCGCTCAGAGCCATATCGGATTGCTCCATCCAGCGACTGATGCACGACTTGAAGTTGCCCACGGTGATCCCGTCTTGCAGGTCGATGTCGAACTCATAGTTGGCCGTGCCATCCATGTAGTACACGTGGCCGATGCGGTTCATCAGGTTCCACTCTTGGGCGGCCGCGATCGAGCCACGCCCTTCGCGAGTCGCTTGGAGCATTACGTCCTTGCCGCGATTGTCGTCTTCCGCAAAGACCACCACGGCCATCGTGGTGTTGCCATCGGTCCACTCCACGCGGTTATCGTTGATCTCCGCTTCGATGTCCATGTCGGCCAGGTGGCCCTTCACTTCATCGGTCGAGATGCTGGTGATCACTTGCTGAGCCATCGCCATCATGGAGGTGACCATGAGGGCGGCACTGAGGAGCCAACGCATTAGCCGGCGGCCTCCACTTCGTCCTTCACGGCCTGGGCGCGCTCCAGGAATCGGTTGATAAAGCCCTTGATGGACTTCACCGTCACGCCACCCGTGAGGTGCAGGTCGGATTCGAAAACCAGTTCGCCTTCCACGGCGTAGAGACGACCCCAGCGGCTGGCAGCGTTCCAGTTGCTCAGAAACTCGTCGCTCACGTCGCCGGCGGCCCACCGGACGGAGAGCATGATTTCATCGTAGGGGCCTTCGTTTTCCGGATTGCTCCACAGGCTGGTGAGCGTGTAGTCCATCCCGTTCTGGCTCCAGTTGAAGTCGGGCTCGCCTTCAATCTGCTCGGCTTCGAGGCGGAGGTCCTTCATGACGCCCACCATCAGGGGAATGTCGACGGCACTGACAACTTTTGAATCTTGAACTGCTGGGATCGACGATGCCGCGAAGCTACTCCCCATCAGCGCAAAAATCAAACAGGCGATAACAAGAATTTGTCGCATGATGTTCTGCATTCACGGCCAATGCCGCTTGCCTAAGAGACGCGCGGGGCGAGGTGAATGCTTCACCCTACCCAAGCGGGTGGGAGAGAAACCAGGTCGGAAGTTCAGGTTCGGCGTAGGCTTGCAACCAGCTATCGTGCCCCACTCCCGGGTAGATGGTCAGGCGCGGGTTACCACCAGCCTCGCGCACCGCCTTTTCCACTTCGGTTGTGCCCGTAGGCGGCACGACGCTATCGGCGTCGCCGTGGAACAGCCACATCGGAATATCCCGCAGGCGCGGGCCGGCGTCCGGGCGGGTGTTCCACCCGCAAATGGGCGCAATGGCAGCAAAAGACCACGCGAGGGCATCGGCACATTCCATAGTGCCGCGCCCACCCTGACTGAGGCCGGTGAGATACCGCTGGTGCGGCGAAGTGGGGTAGTGCGCCTCGACTTGCCGCAGAATCTCGTTGAGGGATTCGCGGAGGTCGAACCAGGTGTCCTCCGCTCCCGGCTTTTGCGGGAAGATCATGAGAAATGGCCAATTCTCGCGCTCGCGAATGGCGCGTTGGCCCGGGCCGTGGATGAGGCAACGGAGCCCGTCGGTGCCGCTTTCGCCACGCCCGTGTAGGAACAGGAGGGTCGGCCACCCTTCTTTCGGGGCCGGCCCCTTGGGGACGTAAACCACCACCGGCAGCGGCGTGCCTTCGAGCTCTAAGAATCCCGTCACGGCTGGGCGACGGGGCGGACGATCAGCCGGAAATCCAGCTGGACTTCGTAAGCGCGCGGCCACGGGAGGGAGATTTCGACATCCTCCAGGGCGACGACCTCGTATTGCTGATTGCCCGCAAAGAAACGCGTGCCGAGCATCTGGTTCTTAAACCGCGCATCCAAGCGCTTGCCCAAGTCTTGCTGCACGGTGGCATTCACCTGGTCAAACTCATCGCCGTAAGTTTCTTCGCGGCTGGCGTTCGGGAAGGCGTCGATCATCGCGTACGCCACCGGGCGGACAAAGTTGTGATACTCGAAGTCGTTCACCAAACGGTGGAGGACAAAGGTACGCAGGCCAATCTCGCGCACCAGCGGCTCCACGCGCTGCCGCCGGGCCAGGAGATAGATGTTGGCGGCGGGGATGGTGGTGCCCATGGTGTTGCCGGCGGTGTTCCACCCGGCGTACGCCAAAAGGCGGGCACTGCGGCCCTCTTTGGTTAGCACATCGAAGAGGCGGGGGTCGGCAATGCCGCCTTTACCCAGGTTCGTGTCGGCCACCGCCACCGGGAATCCCTGGTCCACTTCGCTCTCTAATGAACCCAGGAAGGCGTCCAGCGAATATTGGTCGGGGTCCGGCGTGTTCACGTACAGGCTGTAATCGAAGTCTTCGTTCGGCCCCGCCACCGTGGCACCGCTGGCGCGAAGCTGGCTTTGTAGGCTGTCCTCAATCGGCAGGCTTTCGTAGTTGCCGATGGTGCGGCGGCCGTCTTCATCCGCGTAGACCACCCGCACCCGGGGCGCCCATGCCACCGAGTCCGACATCGCCCGGCTCACCAAAAGGTTAGCCACTTGGTCAATCCCGGCGGCCATCGTCATCTGATCTTCCTTGAGATTCAGATTCTTGGCCATGTCGGCGTAGCGCAGGCGTTCGATCTTTTGCGGGCCGGTGGGCTTGCTATCGTCTTCGCCCAAGAGCAGGAAGGTGAACGCGTTTTGTTGCCGCATGCGGATGAGCTCTTGGTTCACCCGGAAGTTACGGTCGCGAGCGCGCTCGTAGCTTGCCAGGTCGGCGGCGGGCACCCGACGGGCCAAATCCTGCAGGCGATTGCGCTGGGCGGCGGTGGGTTGGGGGCCGTAATCGGCCTTTTCTTCCGCGTACTTGGCCAGAATGTCGCGCCAATCGCGGTTTTCGCGCGTGCCGGTGGGAGCCACGCGCATGATTGCGCCGAAGCCGTAGAACTTGGTCTGCGGAGCGGTGCGGCGGAGCGCCCAGAACTGGCGGATGCGTTGAATCGCGAGGTTGTAGCTGGTGCGCTCGACCCGGCTGGCAATGAGGCCGCCGTAGGCGATCATGTCCATGCTCACCACCACCGCGTCGTAATCCTTGAGGTTCTGGCTGGCCATCCAGGCCATGATCGCCTCGGGCTTGCCGGGCTGGGTAAAGCGTCCGATGAGTTCGCGCGGCGGCGTTTCGATGGTCGCCCCCGCCATCGCCCCAATCATCTGCGGGAACTGCGTGACGGCCGGTCGGTCGTCCACCGGGATGAGCAAGATTCGCTGGGGCAGCTCAGGGCCGCTGACCACCCGCACATGCGGGGACGTCGGCTCCGTTTGCTCCGAGCCGGTGGTCACCTGCGCCGTGGCCAGCATGGCCATCAGCGCCAGCCCCATGGCGGCAAACCACCGCAAGAATCGCCCGTCCTTGGACATATCGCTCAGTTTACTCCCTTCCCTCAAATAGCGTCGGCCAGCCTAGAACGCGGCCTGCCCCGGCGCGCGGTGGAACGGGATCACGTCGCGGATGTTCTGCATGCCGGTCAGGTACATAATAAGGCGCTCGAAACCGAGACCAAATCCGCTGTGCGGCGCGCTGCCGTACTTGCGCAGGTCCATGTACCACCAGTACGGCTCGGGGTCCAATCCGGCTTCCTTGATGCGTTGCTCCAGCACGTCAAAGCGTTCTTCGCGCTGGCTGCCGCCAATGAGTTCGCCGATGCGCGGCACCAGCACATCCATCGCGCGCACCGTCTTGCCGTCTTCGTTGGCTCGCATGTAGAACGCCTTGATCTCCTTCGGGTAGTCGGTCAGGATCACCGGTCGGCCCACGTGCACTTCCGTCAGCCAGCGTTCGTGCTCGCTCTGCAGGTCCGATCCCCACGCCACCGGGAACTGCCACGTTTGGCCGCTCTTCTCCAGGGCCGCGACGGCTTCGGTGTAGGTCATGCGCTCAAACGGCGAGTTCACGACGTGGTTGAGAGTCGTCAGCAGTTCCTTGTCAATCCGCTGGTTGAAGAACGCCAGGTCCTCTTCGCAGTGGTCCATCACGTCCTTGATGACCTCGCGGACGAACTCCTCCGCCAGGTTCATGTCGCCTTCGAGGTCGCAGAAGGCCATCTCGGGCTCGATCATCCAGAACTCGGCCAAGTGGCGCGTGGAGTGGCTGTTTTCGGCCCGGAACGTCGGCCCAAACGTGTAGACGTTGGTCAAACCCATCGCCAGGGTTTCCACGTTCAGCTGCCCACTCACCGTGAGGTAGGCCGGCTTGCCAAAGAAGTCATCCGCCGGGTCTTGGCTGGTCAGCTTGAACTTGGCTTCCTGCCCGGGCTCGGGGGCTTCGAGCAACGTGGTCACGGCGAACATCGCCCCCGCGCCTTCGCAGTCGCTGGCGGTGATGACCGGCGTGTTGATCCACTGGAATCCGCGTTCTTGGAAGAACTTGTGCACGGCAAAGCTGGCGCGGTTGCGCACCCGGTTCACGGCGCCGAAGGTGTTGCCGCGCACCCGCAGGTGGGCGATTTCGCGCAGGAATTCCATCGTCGCGCCCTTCTTCTGCAGCGGGTAAGTGGAGGCATCCGCGCCGCCGTACAGCTCCATACCCGTGGCCTTCAGTTCCACGGCTTGGCCCGCCCCCGGGCTGGCCACTAGTTCGCCATCAAACCGGACGCAGGCGCCTGTGGTCACGGCATCCCAGTCCGCTCCGTCGAACGTGCCGGCATCCACCACCACCTGGAAATCCGCCATGCACGACCCGTCATTCAGAGCGACAAACGAAACTCCCTTGCTGTCCCGGCGGGTCTTGACCCACCCGTAAGCCGAAACGTGACCTCCCGGCTGAGCCTGCATGAGGTCGCGCAGATAAGTGCGGCGGTAGTCCATAACGTGGGTGGCAGTGTACCGGCCCCCTTCCCGCGCGCCTTGGCCTCTCGGCGGGCCGAAACCCTGTGGCCCGCAACGTCAGCCCCCCAAACCAAGTAACCTTGAGCCATGAAGGTTCACTTTGGTGTCGCCCTCGCTCTGATGGCGGTTGTCATCGGCGCGGGTTGCCAGCCCGCCGCCCCTCAAGCCGACCTGACCGGCCGCTGGATGGGGTCCTTTACGCTGGAGCGCAACGAGAACTCGACCGACGCCGAAGCGGCTGCCGCCAACTTGCTGGGTGCGGGCACCAATGCCCTTGAACTCAAGAGCGACGGCACCTACCGGATGAACCTCGCCATCTTCCCGCTGGAAGGCAACTGGAAGCAAACCGGCACCACCGTCACCCTCACTCCCACCAAGGTGCTGGGCAAGGAGATTACCGATGCCGACCGCAAGCGCGATGATTCTCTGACCAACCCCTACGTGCTGGAATTCGACGCCAAAGCCGACACCCTGACCATGCGCGAAGCCACCAAACAAGGGACGGGCGTCATGGTTTACAAGCGGGCGGAAACCAAAACCGACTCCCCAGCGTTGCAAGAAAAGTGAAGCGCGCGGCTTGGTTGTTCCCCCTCGCAGTTGTCCCGGCCCTCATGGGTTGCACGTCCCCTCTCAGCGAAAAGGACATCGTTGGCACCTGGAACGGTGAAGTGGATGTGAAACAGGTGATGGCCACCGCCAAGGTGCCGCCGGCGGCCGCCGCCTTGCTGGGCGCGCAGGACAAGATTCCGATTTCGATCTCCTTTGACGAAGCCAAGACCTTCAGCTACAGCATGAAGCTCGGCCCCATGGACGTGCCGCTTACGGGCGTGTGGGAGTTGAAGGACGGCACTGTGGTGATGACCCACCGCACCCTGATGAACCAGCCGGTCGAAAAATCCCCCGGCGGGGCCGACATGGCGAAGCCGCTGGCCATGAAGGTCGGCGAAGATCGAAAATCGATGGTGCCGCAGCAGTCCGAAGGCTTTGCCGCGGTCACTCTGAGTAAATCCTAAAGGGACAGCACCCACACGCGGGGCCGGCCATCTAGGTCGGCCACCACGTCCCTTGTAGTCCAATCCAGGGCATTCCAAACCTCTTGCCCGCCCTCAAGACGGCCATCACCGATCTCGACCAGCAGGCAACCCCCGGGGTTCAGCCAGTCGGGGGCGCGGCGGGCTAGCATGCGGTAGAAATCCAGGCCGTCGTCGCCCGAATACAGGGCGAGATGCGGCTCGTAATCGTGAATTTCGGTGGGCAACGGCTCGGTCGGGGCGATATAGGGCGGGTTCGAGACGATCAAGTCAAACGGCTCGGCGGGGTGCCAGCGGAAGGCGTCCGCGTGGTGCCAAGTGACTCGTTCTCCGTCGGGATTGAGTTCGGCGTCGTTCTTTTTGGCCCATACCAGGGCCTCTTCGGAGACATCGAGCCCATGCACGTCAGAGCCGGGGCGCTCGGCGGCCAAAGTCAGAGCGAGGCACCCGGTACCCGTTCCCACATCCAGCGCAGTGCGCCAGTTGAGTTTGAGGGCTTCGTTGATGAGGGTCTCCGTCTCGTGGCGCGGGATGAGGGCCCCCGGCCCCACTCGAAACATTCGCCCGTAGAACTCGCGCACCCCCGTGATGTAGGCCAGCGGCTCCCCGTTCAGGCGCTGTGCCAGCAGATCATCTGCTTGGCCCGGTTCATCCAGGTTGGCCAAGAGCGAAGCCCGCGTCACCCCGAGGTGGTGGGCCAAGAGCACCTGCGCTTCCAATCGCGCGGCATCAACTCCGGCGGATGCCAATTGCACCTCGGCCGCCACCAGCCACTCGCGGCGCGTCATTCCTCTTCGGCCACGGCGTAGGGCCGCACCCGGGCGGAGTGGGCGGCATCCAGCTCGGCTTCAATGTAGATGCCATCGTCGCGGTAATCCAGCGTCTTCACCTGCCCGTGGCGATAGCACCCTTCCACCAGCCCCGTTTGGTCGTAGGGTAGCAACGCCGTAATGCGCGTGAGCCGGGAGCGCAGAGCCTCCAGAATCCGGTGCTGAAGTTCCTCCAGTCCCTCACCCTTTAGCGCCGAAACCGCCACCGCCGGCGCCCACTCGGCCACCGCCCGGGTGACCTCGCTGCGGTCGACCTGGTCAATCTTGTTGAACACCGTCAGGCGCGGCACTTCGTCCGCATCCAGTTGCTTCAGCGTGTCCAGCACGGTGTCGCGGTGGGTCTCCCAGGCCGGGTCGGCGAGGTCAATGATGTGCAAAAGCAGGTCGGCCTGCTTCACTTCTTCCAGCGTGGCGCGGAAGGCGGCCACCAAGAACGTCGGCAATTGCCGAATAAATCCCACCGTGTCAGTGAGGAAGAACGAGTACCCGTCGGCAAAATTGACCTGGCGCGTGGTGGGGTCCAGCGTGGCAAACGGCATCGCATCGGCCAGCAGGTCGGTACCGCACATGGCGTTCATCAGCGTGCTCTTACCCGCGGAGGTGTAGCCCACCAAGGAGACGGACGGGTGGTCTTGACGCGCCCGGCCCGAGCGTTGCACCTCGCGGTGGCGGCGCACGCCGTCAATCTCGCGCTTGAGGTACGCCAGCCGATCTTGGATCATCCGGCGGTCGGATTCGAGCTTAGTTTCCCCCGGACCGCGCATCCCAATGCCCCCGCGTTGGCGTTCGAACTTGGTGTAAACGCTCATCAGCCGGGGCAAGCGGTAGTTGAGCTGGGCGTACTCGACTTGGAGCTGACCTTCGCGGGTGCGGGCACGCCGCGCAAAGATATCGAGAATGAGCGAGGTGCGGTCAATGACCCGGCGCTCGGTGGCTTCTTCCAGGTTGCGAATCTGAATCCCGCTCAGTTCGCTGTCCACCACGATGAAGTCGGCTTCTAGTTCGGCCGCCGCGGCCGTGACCTCTTCCACCTTCCCTTTGCCCAGGTAGGTGGCTTTGTAAGGGCGTTCAATGCGCTGGCGGGTCCAGCCCGCGACTTCGCCTTCGGCGGCCTCGACGAGCCCTTCGAGTTCTTCCTCGACCAGACGATCATCCGCATCATCGGGATTGACGAAAACCAGAAAGGCCTTTTCCTTCTGTTCTTGCGTCAATCCCGGATTCATGCGTGTTTAGAAGGAGACGACCGTGTACTTGAGCCCGATCGTAGCGCCGCTGAAGTTAAAGCCGCGCGTTTCGGTCATCAGGTCGTACCGGAGAGAGAGGTTAAGGTTCTTCCCGAACGTCATGCCCAGTTCGGCATTGGCGTTCAGCAGCACCGGGCTGGCATCCACGGCGCCGATGCGGTAGTCCGCATAGGTCAGACCGCCACGCACGGCAAAGTACGGGGCGGTGCCGCTGGCACGCTGACCGCGAGCCCAACCATTACCGAACGGCTGCAGAAGACCGTAGCTGAGGGTGCCCATGAACAGGCGGTTACCGCTGCTTTCGCGGGAAACGAACTCGATATCCGCACCCATGCGGCGGCCATCGGCTTGCTCGACCGCCCCGAAGGAGAAGCCGTAGGAAAGCCAGGTATCACCCAAGGCGTTCTTGACGGCACTATCCGTGGGGAAGTAGCCACCAACCTTGAAACCGACGTTGTTTTGCGCAAACGCAGAGACGGAGAGGACAGAGATGACGGCAATCGTAGCCAGTCGCATGTTGCGACTGTACCTAAACCTCACGTTAAAGCGAAACGAAGGACACACCGGCGCGGGCTTGGCGCACCCAATCGGTCGCCCCGGCCACAGCGGAATCAAATAGCCTTTGCCCCGTGGCGGCGGTGCCCCGGGTGGCTTCGCCGAAGCTGCCGTTCTCGGTGACTTCATCAAAGTTGGAAATCGCGCCGAGGAAGCCGCCGTCCGGTTCCAGCCCGTCGTCGCGTAGCTTGTCCGCGCGCACCAGCTCGGGGGCGAGGTGCATCATCAGGCTGGTTTCGGCCTCGCAGGCGTGGCGAATTCCTTTGATGCGCCCCGTGAGGCACTCATCGAGGAGCGCCTGCGGCCAAAAGTCAATGTAGGTGGCGTGGGCAAGGAAGAGGTTGGGGCGAGCGGCCTTGAGAGCGCGCAGAGTCACCTTGTTGGGGTCGATGTTGCCGCCGTGGCCGTTGATGACCAGGAACTTGTGGAACCCGTGGCCGACCATCGCCTCCACCACATCGGTGAGCGTGGTTTGGTAGGTGCCCATGGTGGCCGAAAGCGTGCCGGCAAACGGCAAATGGTGGTGGCTGGCCCCGTGCCAGATCGTGGGCGTGACGAGCACATCCCCAGGGAGAGCCTTTTCGACGGCTTCCGCCACCCGGGTCACCACTAACGAGTCGGTGATGAGCGGCAAGTGCGCGCCGTGTTGCTCAATCGCGCCGGTGGGGATCAGCACCGGGATGTTGCGGTCCAGCGCCTCGATTTCGGGCCAGGTCAGGTGGGCAAGAATCATGCGGCGTTAGAGTGTGTTGGCGCGGGACATGAGCTTGTTGATCGTGTCGTTGAGGTCACGATCCTTGTCCATCTGCGTGTGAATCTTGCGGAACCCGTGCAGCACCGTCGTGTGGTCGCGGTGCCCCATTTGCACCCCAATCTGCTTCCACGAGCCGTTGGTGATCTGCTTGATGAGGAAGATCGCCACGTGGCGCGCCTGCGCAATGTGCGCCCGGCGGCTGGGGCCCTTGAGTTCTTCCACGCTCACCTCAAAGAAGTCGCTGACAAGCTCCAGAATCTGGTCCACCCGGGGGACACCGCCCAGGGTGCCGCGCACGGCCTGGACGGCCCGCTCGGCCATCGACTGCGTGATGACGTTTTCTTGCACCATCGCTTCGGCTTGCGCGGTGATGAGCGCGCCCTCCAGGCGGCGCACGCTGCCGGCCAGTTGCGTAGCCAGGTACTCGTCTACGCCGTCGGCGAACTCCACCTGGCGCTCCTGCGCCTTCATGCGGAGGATCGCGATCCGGGTTTCGGTATCGGGCGGGGCGATGTCGGCCACCAAGCCGGACTCCAGCCGGGTGCGCAGACGGTCGCTGAACGACATCAGCTCACGCGGCGGACGATCCGAGCACAACACGATCTGCTTCGCGTTTTGGTACAGCCAGTTGAAGGTGTGGAACACCTCTTCCTGCGTTTTGTCTTTGCCCATGATGAGCTGGATATCGTCCAGCAGCCACATGCCCACGTTGCGGTGAGAGCGGCGGAAGGCATCTACCCGTCCGTGCTGCAGGGCATGGACGAACTGCTCGAGGAACGACTGCGCGTTGATGTAAAGCACCGGGAAGCGCGGGTCGCGGTCCAGCACTTCGTTGGCGATGGCGTGCAGCAGGTGGGTCTTACCCAATCCGCTGGGGCCATAAATGAAAAGAGGGTTGAAGCGGCGGCCGGGCTCGGAGGCCACATTCTTGGCACCGGCGAGGGCGAGCTGGTTGTTGCTGCCGCCGATGAAGTTGTCGAATCGGTAGCGGAGGTCGCGTTGGAAGCGCGGGGCTTCGGTGGTGGAGACATCCTTGCGGATCGTCGCGGTGGCCGTGGCCACTCCCACGCGGGGCGTATCGCGGATCTCAGCCTCGATCTCGATGCGCACCGGCGTCTCCAGGGCCTCGCTCATCCAGGCATCCAGGTCGCGGCCGTATTTCTCGCGCACCCACTCGGCCACGAAGAGGCTGCTGGCGCGGAATCGGGCCACGCCACCCTCAAACTGAACCGGCTCCAGAGACCCCAAAAATCGCTTGATCGAAACTTCCCCGTAGGCACTGCGGGCATGGCCCATCACCTGTTGCCAAGCAGTGCGGAGAGCGACGACATCGCCTTGGTCTTCGAAGGAATACTGGTCCGACATTTCTCGCGTCAAAGCCGCCCCACTCGGGCGACCACAGACGGACTATAGCATCCAAACGATTCACGAATCACCTCAATTTTCGCGAAGATTCGCAAGTTCTCTTGAAGTGAAGCGAAGGCGTTCAAGTTGGTGATAATTGACCTAAACACCACAAGAAATGACCAGTGCCCGGTTTCATCCGAACTCATGACACCAAAATGAGCAGGAATGAGCCGGGTGCTGGGATTGCTGGCGGGTGGGGACCTTTCATTGGCCGAACTTGAACGTTGGGCGCGGGGGGCCGATGCGCTTTACGCGGCCGATTCGGCGGGCCTTCGGCTGGTGGGATTAGGCTTCCGACCTACCCTGGTCGGCGACTTTGACTCTTGGCCCGATCCCCCCGCACATTTACGGTGCATCCAGGTGCCCGATCAGAACTCCTCGGATGCCGACAAAATGCTGGCCCTGGCCGCCACCGATGGCCACGCCCGGCTGGCCCTCATGGGGCTGGAAGGCGACGACCCCGGCCACGTGCTGGGGACTCTGCACAGCGTGGCCCGCGCGGGCTACCCCGTGGACTTGATTTATCGGCGCTTTGCCGGGCGGTTGGTGCGCGGCGGCGAGGAGATCGCCCTGGACATCCCCGCAGGCCGAAAGCTCTCGCTTTTGCCGTTGGCTGAGTGCCGGGGCGTCACCCTGAGCGGCACCGCCTGGCCGCTGGCGCATGCCACCCTGAGCCCCGATGGACACGGGTCCCTCAGCAACCAGGTGACGGGTCCGATGCGGGTCACAATGGAGTCCGGGCTGGCGCATTTGAGCTGGTCGCGCGAAGGTGATGCCCCGTGGACGTCGTACGAATCCAACTAACCCTCCCGACCAGATCATCATCGGCCTCTTTGGGGTGGCGGTGCTGGCCCTGGGGTTCTCGGCGCGGGCTGGTTCGGGGGTGCTTGGGTTTCTTTCGGCCGGGCGGCTACTCACATTGCCTGCGTTTGTGGCCACGCTGGTGTGCACCTGGTACGGCGGCATCCTCGGCATCGCGGAGTCGGTTTCGTTTTACGGTGTGGGGGCGTGGCTTCTCATTGGGGTGCCGTACTACGTTTTTGGCGCGCTTTACGCGGCCTACATGGCGCGGCGGGTGCGCACGGAGGATGCGCTTAGCATCCCGGACCGGTTGCTGGCGACGGGCGGGCGCGGCCCGGCGGTGATGGCCGGGGGATTGCTCTTTTTGCTCGGGATTCCGGCGGCGCATATTCTCATGTTGGCGGTGCTGATGGTGGCGATCTTCGGCGGGGGGCTGCTGCCGGCGATTTTCGTTTGTACGCTGATCGTAGGGGCGCTGACGTACAAGGGTGGCTTGATGGCCGACGTGCGGGTGTCGTTGCTGGCCTTCGTGTTGATGTTCACGGGGTTCGGGATTGCCTCCGCTCAAGCCTTGTCCACGGGCTCCCTCACTGGGTTTTGGAACGATGCGATGCTCAAGCCCGGGAACTGGACCGGCAACCAAGGGCCGATTGGAATCCTAAGCTTCTTCCTGCTCGGGGCGTGGACCTTCGCTGACCCCGGCTTCCACCAGCGCGTTGCGAGCGCCCGTGATACCGAGACCGCCGAGCGCGGCGTGTGGGTGAGCGTGCTGTGCTGGATGATCTTCGACTTCCTTTCGATCACGAGCGCACTTTATGCGCTTTCGATCTATTCTCATTTGCCGGACCCCAGCACGGTGCCGGGTCTCATGCTGCTCCCCCTTCTGGCTAACAGCGGGCTGGAACCCGGCTGGCGCGGCATGTTCGTGGTTGGCATGGCGGGCACCATCCTCTCGGCGGGGGTCGGCTACGCCCTGGTGAGCGGATCGAGCCTTGGCCGCGACCTCGTCGCCAAGTTCCGACAGACCGAAGACGACGCCACCCAGGTCAAGTGGATGCGCGCCGGCGTGATCTTGGCACTGGTGGCAGCGGCGGCGCTAGCCGCCTCGCTCCAGAGCGTGGTCGCCATCTGGTACCTGTGGGCGGGCGCCATCGTGGGGGCGCTCCTGGTTCCCACCGCGCTGGCCTACCTGCGCCCGCAGGCCTGGACCGGGCGCGCCCAACTGGCCGCTCTCATCGCCGGTTCCGTGGTGGGCTTTGGCCTGCTCATCTTCGGGCAGATGAAGGGCGATCCTTACGTCACCGTGCAACTTGGTTCGGAGGCCGTCGGTTTAGGTACTCTCGTGCCTGCACTCGTGGCGAGTTCGCTGGCCGGATTCGTCGCCAATCGAAGGAACTAAGATGAGCCAATCCCCTGCTGCGCGCTTGAGGGCCCTGCGCCCCGCTGACGGAAGCGACGGAGTCTTCCCGCTCGATCCGCCCACCGTGGTGGGCCGCTTTGATCCGGATTCCGGCCCCATCGGCGTGGACCTGGGCGGCCTCCCGGATGGCAGCTACGTCAGCCGCAAGCACGCGCGCATTGAATTCGGCGACCACGGCTGGACGGTGCAAGACCTGGGCAGCAGCAACGGCACCTGGATGAAGCAGCAAGGCGAGTGGGTGCGCCTGGACCCCGACACCTCCATGAGCCTCGCGGACGGCGACCACATCTCGTTTGGCCAGGCGCAAGTGGCGTTTGAATTGGCCGACGCGGCTACCGCTGCCGAAGAAGAGAGCGCCGAAGAGGACGCGACCGAAGCCACGGATGAAACCGCTGAAGAACCCGCTGAAGAGCCCGCTGACGGGGAGAATGCGGAAGAGAAAAGCGAGTGAGCCGGCTGGGGCTCGAACCCAGGACCCGCGGCTTAAAAGGCCGCTGCTCTACCTACTGAGCTACCGACTCGTGCCCTCCGTTGTACCCGTTGGCACAGGGGCCGCTGGGGGGTAACGTCCCGTCTGATGGCAGATGAATCGATGACGTACGCCCAGGCGGGCGTGGATATTGACGCGGCGACCACCGCCCTAAAGAACGTCGGGGACGCCATCCGCGCCAGCCACAACGACCGCGTGATTGGCGGCATTGGCTCGTTCGGAGCACTCTTTGATGCGCGCTTCCCAGAGATGGAGCGGCCCGTGCTGGTCTCCAGCATTGACGGCGTTGGCACCAAAACCAAGATCGCGGCGATGGTCGGCGATTATTCCGGCATTGGCCACGACATCGTCAATCACTGCATCAACGACATCCTTTGCCAAGGCGCGCGCCCGCTCTTCTTCCTTGATTACTTTGGTTGTGCGCGACTACAGCCGGACGCCTTCCAGCAAGTGGTGGCCGGAGCGGCGGCGGCTTGCGCGGCCCAGGGTTGCGCCCTCATTGGCGGCGAAACCGCCGAGATGCCGGGGGTTTACAACGATGACGAAGTGGACGTGGTGGGCGCGATTGTCGGCATTGTGGACGACGCCCAGCGGCTACCCTCGGCGGGGATTGACTCCGGCGACGTGCTGATTGGCCTGGCCAGCAGTGGCCTGCACACCAACGGCTACTCCATGGCCCGCCGCGCGTTCTTTGATGTGCAATCGCTTTCGGTGCGCGACGCCCTGCCCGGCGGCATGGGGGAAACAGTGGGCGAAGCCCTGCTGGCCCCGCACCGGTGCTACGCGGCCTCCTTGCTGCCGTTGGTGCGCGAAGGGCACATCAAGGGCCTGGCTCACATCACGGGCGGCGGGCTGGTGGACAACCTGCCGCGCATCCTGCCTGGCAATGTCGAAGCTTTGATCCACCGCGACCGCTGGACGGTGCCGCGCCTATTCCAGGCCATCGCTGAGATCGGTCAGGTTTCGCACCAAGAGATGTTCCGCACCTTCAATATGGGTATTGGTATGGTGGCGGTGGTTTCGGCCAGCCACGCCGCGCATGTGCGCGAACGCTTGCTGGCGGCCGGCGAAGAAGCCGTGGTCATCGGCGAACTGCGCCCGGGTAGTGGCGTCCAGATCGTCTAAGACTGCGTAAGGGTGGCGATCATCCGGCGCAGCAGGTGCCAGCCCGCCGGGTTGTGTTTGAGCCCGGGGGGTTGATCGCCGAGGCCGCCTTCGGGCCTCAGCGTGGTGATAAGTGCCTGGCCGTGCCGCACCAGATAGGGGGCGCGGCGGTAGGTGCGGGTGTCGATACGGGTGATCAAGGACTTTCCGGCGCTAGCCCACATGGGGTCAAGCGTGGCATCCCCGCCCACGCCCCACAGCCATGACCACGGGCACTCTAGCGTTTCGTAGAGCCACGCTCCCGTTTGGATGCACTCCCGCCAGAAGGGCATGCGGTTCGCGGGCTCACCCAGGTCACAAGCGAGAACCGGGCGGCCTTCGCCGATGGCCATGACGGTGATGGCATCGAGGGAGCTACTGAGGAGGATTTCGCCGCCGTCCCCTTCGAGACCCGGCCAACGGCCGAGGGGGTCGTGTACGGTGACTCCCTTGAGGGTTTCGGGCGGGGCTTCGACGTGGATTTCGGTGCGCCACTCGCCGCCGCCCCAGCGGAACCACGCCGGATAACAGCCGGGGCTCAAATGATCGATGACGATCTCTCCAACGAGGCCGGGTTGCGGGGCGTCCAGGCGTACGGGCGCGCAGGTGCCGCTGAACTCGCCCACCTGCCACTCCAGCTGGCTCCTTTGCTCCCCTTGCAAGGCGCGGGCGCCGATTTGCAGGGAAACCTGCCCCGCAAAGTGCCAAAACGGGTCGCGGAAACCCGGGCGGTTGCCGCCATTCACCCAGGGTGGCAGGCGGTACGGAATCGGGAACAGCACCACCGGTGCGTTCAGTTCCTGCCATGCCTCGGCCCCGCCGACAAGCTGGTCGTGGTCATCCACGATCCCGGCCGTGCTGATACCGGTGTCCCGTTCGCCGGTGATCACATAGCCCGCGATGTCCGGTGTGGCGATCATCTCCCGGGCCACCCGTGTTCGGAGATACTTCCCCTTTTGGATGCTCTCCTGGCGCAGTCGGGCTTCTTCGTCCGCGCTCGGCACGGGGCCGGCCAGCACCTCCGGCAAATCGAACTGCCAGCGCACGCCCTGGTCATTGAGGGCGGGATCGGCGGACGCCCAGAACGGCGGATTCGCCTGCAATGGGCCAAGCGCGCGGTAGTGGTCGAAGTCGTTGGTTTCGCCCAGCAGGATGGGCACCGCCGGACGTGGACCATGCTGCAGGCTGCGCAAGACACTGGCAAAGAAGGGGCCGTCGCAATAGGGGTGGAAATCCGCGAAGGTGCCGTACTCGCGCGGTTCGCCCCCGTACATCTCCGCCCCGCCGCTGTTGTCTTTCACCAGCGGGCAACCGGTGGTCGCCTTGACGTATTCGGTCAGGTCGGCACGGAACGAAGCCGGGGTTTCGTGGCTCAGCTCACAGCCCACCGTCCATGCGATGATGCGGTCGTGGCGGCGGTATTGCCGCACGATGCGTTTGACCTCGTCCGCCATCGCGGCCTGGTGGTCGGGGTCGGCGCTGGGCATCCATAGCGGGAGCTCGAGCCACGCCCACAAGCCTTCCTCAGCCAGCCGCTCCAGCACCTCATGCGGGGGAACCCATAGGCAGAATTTGACGGTGTTGAACCCGGCTTCCCGAAACCGGCGGAGCTGGGCTCGCGCCCGTTCTTCACTCGGGTAGGGGTGCGGCACGGTCGGGTCCCACCCCCAGGTCAGCACACCTTGCATGAAGAAAGGCTTCCCATCCACCCACAGGTGCGTCGCCTCCACCTTCACGCGCGGGGCAGCGGCAGGGGGCTCCAGATCGGGTTCTTCCGCACTCAGCCACACCCGGCCGGGCACGCCGCCCCAGGTGTGAAAGACGTAAGGATAAAACCCGCTGGCGACCTGCTTCACCGGGTAGCTCGGCCCGCCATTCTTCGTGACTCTGAGCTCAACTTGGTGCTCACCCACCGGCACCGGCACGCTCCACGCGTCCCACAGACCGTGGTGGGTGGCCACGAGATCCCCATTCAGGAACAACTCCGCCGCGTAGGCCGTGCGCTCAAAAGTCAGCCACGCGCCCCCTTCTGGCACGCTCAGGCTCGTGCGGTAGATCGCGGGGCCTTCCCAGCGCACATCCACGCCTCCCCACAAGTGCGGCATCTCGCAGGGCACCGGCCCGACCCCGAAGTCCACCGTCCAGCCCTCGACGGCTTGCCTCATGCCTTACCCCGACCCGCGCTGGATGGTGATGGTGCCCGGTCCGCCTTCGGTGCCCCGAATGGTGATCGGGATCGGGATGAACTGCTTGATCGCCCACGCCATGGTCTGCAGGCGGCGAGTGATTTGGGGCGTGGTGAAGGTGCTATCGCCCACCGCCAGCACCGCCGGGAGGAGGAGTTGGTCGGCCAAGAACATATCCACCGTCGCGTCGCTCTCGTACCACTCGGCAAAGCCCGCCATGGCTTGGTCCACTACGTGTTCAATTCGCGTGCCCCGTCGTCCGGCCGCCTGGGCGCTGCCAAACCCGGGCTGGCAATCGGCGTACACCGTCACGTGGATGCCGGGCTCGCGGGTGGCCACTTGCACGATCTCTACGTCCACGTTCTCGCCGTACTTTTGAAGTTGGGCTTCGAGGCGCGCTTGGGCGCGCTCGGCAATGCCGTCTTCGAGTTCGCCGTAGGTGACCGTAGCCCCGAGACGGATGTCCGACCCCCGCTTGGCCCAGTGCACGCCTTCGATGCGGCCGGGCTCAATATCGGCGAGGATTTCTCCGTGGTTGCCGGCCCCGAATCCCGCCCGCTTCAGCACCGGGATCGAAACCAGCCCCATGCGCCGCCACGCGGCAAAGAGTGAACGCTCCATCGCGTCGAACGAGATCATGTTGGCCCCGTGGGTTTCGCCTACGAGATGGAGTTCGGAATAACCCAAGGCCCGCCCCAGCACCGGCGCGATGCCAGCAAGCAGAACGCAGGCACTCCCGCTCGGGCTACCCTTCTCAAAGGTGCCGACGTCGACGCTGGTCGTGGTGCCCTTGGGAAGCCGTCGGGGAGCGAACAGTAGGGTGTCGTCGCCCAGATTGACCTCGGGCATCTCCGTCAGCGTGCAATCGCACACGAGCTTAAGGAAGGCCAGGTCTTCGGCATTCAGCCCCGGCTTGCGGAGGCCGCCTCGGATGCGGTCGATCTGCACCGGGCGTTGAGTCAGCGCGGAAAGCGCAAGAACCGTACGAAACAAAGCCCCGCCGCCTTCGCCGTAGCTTCCGTTGATGCGGACGGCGGCCGGGCCGGAGGAGCCGTTAGTTTCGGTGCGAGAAGAACGTGAATTCAATGAACCGCACTCCGTACGCAAAGACCATGATGACGACCGCAAGGAGCGCAATCTCGTGGAACGGAATGGAGCCATCGAGGGCGGAGGTGCGCGAAGCATCGAAGGTGGCCGAACGCACCGAGCGCTCTGCCCCCAGCAAGAGGTTCTTCATCCCCTGGGCCAGCGGTTCGCGCATCAGCAGATACACCGCCGCTACCACGATCATCCATACGGGCATCGCCACCTTGAACTGGTGTTTGAGGTGCTCGTTGTAGATCACGCACTGGCGGCATCGTTCCAGCTTCTGCTTGGCCGTCAGGCGGTTGTTCTGCGGGATGTACTTGCCCGAGAGGAGTTGCTCCTTCGTCAGTTTAGGCCCGGTGGCGACGACCTTGCCCGAGGCCACCAGATCCGGATCCTGGGGTTCCTCGTTCTTGCCCTTCATCGCATTGCCGATGATGGCTTCCTCGCACATGCACCCCACGCGCTCCTTCCAGCAGGTGGTCTTTGCATGATAAATCGGACACTGTTCGCGGATGAACTTGCGGCAATAGGGTAGCTGCCAGCACTTGCCGAGGAAGACGTTTTGGTAGTCGCGCTCTTCCTTCAGTCCCTGGCCGAGTTTGAGTTTGTCGGCGCGGGCACCTTCACGGGCCCGAGTGCGAACCCGGCTCCCCATGTCGTAGAGAATCAGGAACACCCCGCCGCCCAGAATGGGAATCCCCACCTGCGAGATGGCATTGAGCACGCGCGCGCTCACGTCGCCGGTTGGTCCTCCCATCTGCGGGAAGACCGATGGCGCAAACATGAGCAGCCCCCCGACAATCGCCGTGATCACCCCAGCGGTCTCTTCCTCCAGCATGATCCACGAACCCGAGACGGCCACCGCAATCGCGCCCAGCATGGCGATGGGCATGAAGCGATTGATGTTGGCGTCGATGGCGGCTTCGGGCTGTGAGCCCGAGCCAAAGTAGCTCATGATGAGGAAGCCCGTGCCGATGGCAAAGGCGGCCAGGCCCACATAGAGCACTATGCGGGCAAGGTTATCAAGGGCTCCTAAGAACCCTTCTCGGATGTCTCGTCCTCGATCTGGCTTCATGGCTCCGGCGTGGTCCGAACGGTCGGTTACTTCTTCGAGACGCGTTCGAGATAAGAACCAGTACGGGTATCTACCTTCAAAACGTCACCAATGTTGATGTGGAACGGCACCTGAATCACGGCACCGCTTTCCAGCGTGGCCGGCTTGGTAGCGCCACCGCTCACCGTGTCCCCGCGCACACCCGGGTCGGTTTGCGTCACTTCGTATTCGCCGAAGGCCGGCACTTCGTAGCCCAGCACTTCGCCGTTGGCCGTGAGGGCCAGCACTTCCATGTCGTCCTTCAAGAAGTCGGCTTGGTCACCCAGGAGGCTGACCGCCACTTCGACCTGTTCGTAGGTGTCCAGGTCCATGAAGGTGAGGTTGTCGCCGGTGCGCATCAGGTACTGGAACTTCACGCGCTCCAGGAAGACGTCCTCAAACTTTTCGCCCGAGCGGAAGGTCTTTTCGATGGTTGCCCCGGACTTGAGTCGGCGCAGTTTGGTCCGCACGAAGGCTCCCCCTTTGCCCGGTTTGACATGCTGAAACTCAACGATCTGACAGATTTCTCCGTCCACAATCATCGCAATACCGTTCTTAAAATCGCTCGTATCAATCGCCACTCTGTGAATAAACCTCGGTGAGAAACCTTAGTTTAGCCGATGCAGAGCCCTGGGCGCGTGCGTTAGAGGTAAGAAGCCGGGTTCACCGGGCGACCGTTGATGCGGATTTCGAAGTGCAAGTGCGGTCCGGTGCTCAGGCCCGTCGACCCCACCGCCGCAATGCGATCGCCTTGGTTCACGCGCTGGCCAGCCCGCACGAACAGCCGCGAGCAGTGACCATAAAGGGTGCTGAAGCCGCCGCCGTGGTCGATAACGACCGTGTTTCCGTAGCCGCGCATGGAGGTGGCCGTAACCACCGTGCCGCTGGCCGAAGCTCGAATGGCGGTGCCAGTGGGGGCGGCAATATCGATTCCATTGTGCATACGCGTGGTACCGAGCACGGGGTGGCGGCGCATTCCGAACCCACTGGATCGCCGGCCACTGGCCGGAACAATGAAGCGACCCGCAAAGGGGACATATCGACCCGATGAGCGTTGAGTATTCGTAAGCGCGGCGAGGCGCGACTCAAGTTTGTTGCTTTCGGCGTCGAAGGCGTCGTACTCCGCCTGGAGCTTGGCCTTATCGGCATTGACGACCTTAAGAATGGCCTGCTTCTTGGCCTTGGCTTCTTCCAGTCGCTCCTTCTCTTCGGCGAGCTTGACGCGTAGCACCTTGATATCGGCCACGACTTCGTCCTGCTCCTTCTTCATGGATTGCACCTTGCGTTGGAGTTCCAAGGTTTCTTTGAAGAGCTTGCGGTCAGCGGCCATGATGCGCTCCATCACGCCTTGGCGCTCGGCAATCTCGCCCATGTCACGCGCCCCGACGATCACGGAGATCATGTTCTGGTCGTCGTTGACGAACATCGCGCGGAGCCGGACTTTGACCATCTCGCGGCGCTTGGTGAGTTCGGCATTGGCCTTGCGGAGTTCAAGCTCCAGGGTGGCTTGGCGCTTGACTTGGCGATTCAGGTCGTTCGCGGTTTTGGCAAGGGCATCATCCATGCGGTCCGACCACTGGTCGGCATAACGGATTTCCCACGAATACTTGGCCGCTTCTTGGCGCTTGCGCAGCAGGCGCGTCCGGACTTCCTTCTTCTTGGCTTCGACCTTCTTCAAGTCTTGCTTGAGAGCGGTCGTATTCGTTCGCGACTGGCCGAAGGCCATCACCGTACAAGCGGCAATCACGATTGCGATGAACGATCCCCACGTCTTCATCCAATAGCTCCTTTCAGGGTCTTCCCGCGCACTGCAAGCAGGCTGCAGATCAACCCGTAAACTCCACCGGCGGCCACAAAGCCGAACAGCGAGCTTGTGATGGGAAACACTTCCGTGCCCCCCACTTGTAAGGTACTGATCATCAGCGCCCTTACGACGGCAAAGCTACCCCAGAATGCGAAAAACGCGATCAGACCACCCAGTAACCCTTGTACAAATCCCTCGAGGAGCAGAGGCAAAGCGATGGTGGCTTGGTTCGCGCCCACCAGGTGCATGATGCGGTGTTCGCGGCGGCGGGCGACCACCGTCAGGCGGATCGCATTGTAAATCAGCACCCCGCTGGTGATGAGCATCAGGCCACCCAGCGCAAGACCCAGCAGGCGCACGGCGCCGAGGGCGGTGGTGAGAAGTTCTTGCTCTTTGGCGAGGTATTTCACGTTCTCGCCGCCAATTTCGGGCTTCTTGGCCAGTTCCTTGGCCACGTTCGGCGCGGCCGCCAGGTCTTTGAGGCGAATGCGCATACTGTCGGGCAGCGGGTTCGGGATGCCCTGAGTGAGTTCGGGCTGTTCCTTCTTGAGAACCTCCCATTGCACGTCCTTGGGCAAGAACCGCACGCTGTCCACGCCTTGCATCTTCAGGGTCTCGGCCACCACACGCTTGGCGTCATCGGCGGGCACCTTATCACGGAAGAAGACACTGATCTCGAACTTGCTCGGCAGCGACTGCGCGAACTGGTCAATCTTCATGTAAGCAAAGCCCAGCCCGCCGAGGAGCAGGAGCGCCATGGCGCAGGTGGTGACGGCCGCGAAGGTCATCCACTTGTTGCGGCCCAGTGAGACGAACGCCTCGGAGAGCAAGAACTCAATGCGGTCAAGCACGCGGGGTTTCCTCCTCGTGGGTGGGCTCGCCGGTTTCTTCGGCGGCCGCTTCCGGACTGGGTTCTTCCAGATAGATTTCGAACTCCTCGCCGTCGAACTGGTAATCCGTCTCCTTCTCTTCGAAGGTGGTGTATTCGGCCGAAGAGATGTTCGGCGACCACGTTTCGCCCGCAGCGGTGTCGCCCACAATGGTTCCGAATTCGAGTTCAACCACCCGCTGCTGCAGGCGCTGGACGATGGGGATATCGTGGGTGGCCACGATGATGGTGGTGCCCTGTTCGTTCAGGCGCGAGAGCAAAGCCATGATCTCAGCCGAGTGGGTGGGGTCCAGGTTGCCGGTCGGTTCGTCGGCAATGAGGAGCGGCGGGTCGTTGATCAGCGCCCGGGCGATAGCGACGCGTTGCTGCTCTCCGCCGCTAAGTTCGTAGGGGAACGCGTCCGCGCGGTGCATGATGTTCACCTGCTCCAGGATCTGCGGCACCTTGGCGCGCACTTCGCGTTTGCTGCGATTCACGGCGCGCATGGCATAAGCCACGTTCTCCCAGACCTTTTTGTTCGGGAGCAAGCCGTAATCTTGGGGCACGATGCCCATTTGCCGCCGGAGGTAGGGGATTTCCCGGTCGGGGAGTTGGCCAAGGTCCCGGCCCAGAAGAGAAACCTGCCCCTTCGTCTCTCGCACCTCGCGCGTGATGAGCTTGAGAAGGGTGGATTTGCCCGACCCGGTCTGGCCGCAGAGGAAAACGAATTCGCCGCGCTCAATGGAAAGACTGACTCCTTTGAGACCCGCAACGAGCGCCGAGTAGTAAACTTCCACGCGGTCAAACGCCAGGTGCGGCGGCCCGTTTTCGGCCTTCGCCATGGACATATAAAGACACTGTACCTTTGGCTCCTTGAACAAGTTGCAGACCCCCAGAGGAGAATTACCCCCCATGCTCGCGCGCTCTCTTTCCTTCACCGCCGCCGTTCTTGGTGCTAGCATGATGCTGATGCCGATGGCCGATGCTCAATCGAGCCCCGTTATGCCGGGAGTCATGATCCGCTTCGAAGCCGACCGAGACGCTCTCCTGCGCACCTTCCGTGTGCCGCAAAGCCGCATCCGAAATGAGCGGTTGACGAAGTTCTATAACGACTTCGAAAAGGAACTGGGGAACCTGAACTTCGAGGCCATGGGGGCCGAAGACCGGGCGGACTGGGTGCTCCTGCGCGACCGCGCGCGCAACGAACGGGAGGCTCTCGCCTTTGGCCAGCAGCGGTTTGCCGAAGCCCGCGCCTTGCTCCCTTATTGGGATGAGCTTTGCGCCTTCCATGAGGAGCGCATCAGCAAGCGCACGGCCGACGGAGCCGGATCGGCGGATCGGCTGACATCGCTCAACAAGGCGGTGAACGAAGCCAGCCGCAGCCTGCCCGATGTGACCGAGCCCGTGGCCCGCCGCGCCTACCTAGCCCTGCAGGATGGCATCCGAGCCCTGGATGACTGGTACGACCACTTTGCGGGCTACGACCCGCTCTTCACCTGGTGGACGGAACGCCCGAACCGAGATGCCGTGGCCGCCCTGAATCGCCACCGCGAGCTTATGGAGGCGAAGTGGCCGGCTTTCCGCAATGCCGATGGCACGGCCATTGTCGGTGACCCGGTGGGCGAAGACGCGCTGAAGCGTGACCTCGCCCGCGAATACATCCCCTATACACCGCAAGAATTGATCGCCATTGGCGAGCGAGAGCTAGCCTGGTGCGATGCGGAACTCGCCCGCGCCGCCCAGGAGATGGGCGTGAAAACCTGGCAGGAGGCCATGGAAATGGTGAAACAACGGCACGTGGCCCCGGGCGAGCAACCCCAAATGGTGCTGGACCTGGCCAACGAAGCCGTGGACTACCTGGAAAATCACAACCTCGTCACCATCCCCGAACTGGCCAAGGAGACCTGGCGGCTGAACATGATGCCGCCGGAACGCCAGCTGGTGGCCCCCTTCTTCCTGGGGGGCGAGACGATCATGGTCAGCTTCCCGACCAACACCATGACCCACGCGCAGAAGGAGATGAGCCTGCGCGCGAACAACATTCACTTCGCCCGCGCCACGGTTCACCACGAACTCATTCCGGGCCACCACCTGCAGCAGTTCATGAATTCACGGCACTCGACTCACAGAAGTGGCGTGACAGGCACCCCGTTTTGGATAGAGGGTTGGGCGCTTTACTGGGAGTTCTTGTTCTACAAGCAGGGTTTCATCACTACGCCTGAGGACCGCGTAGGCTTCCTGTTTTGGCGACGCCATCGGGCGGTGCGGATCATCTTCTCGCTCAAGTACCACCTCGGGCAGATGACCGAAGACGAGTGCGTGCGGATGCTGATTGACGTGGCCGGGCACGAACCCGCCACGGCCGAAGGCGAAGTGCGCCGTTCCTTCAATGGGGATTACCCGCCGCTCTACCAGGTGGCGTATATGATCGGGGCCTTGCAGATGCAAGACATCCGCCGTGAACTCGTGGACACTGGCCGGATGGGCGAACGCGACTTCCACGACGCCATCATGCGGCTCAACAACATGCCGTGGGCGATGGTGCGGGCCCTGCTGAGCGGGACGAAGATCGAGAAGGACTTCCGCACGGACTGGCGTTTCGATCAAGGTCGCCCGGCGGGTGACATCTTCGGGATTCGCGGCGGCTAAGGATTGACGAATCTGCCTGCCGTTCCCGCCTACGTGGGCCTCTGCGCCCTCATGGGCATGGCGCACTCCACGGCCTGGACGCAGTACTTGCTGTTCCAGGAGAACGTGGCGGGGCTGCAACCAGCCCACTTGGTGCTGATGGGGACGGTGAGCGAGATCACCATTACGCTGTGCGAAGTGCCGACGGGCATGGTGGCCGACACCGTCTCGCGGCGGCTTTCCTTTGTCATTGGGCTCCTCATCCTGGGGCTGGGATTCCTGATCCAGGGGCTCTTCCCGGTGTTTGGGGTGGTGGTGGCCTGTTCGGTGCTGTGGGGGCTAGGAGAGACCTTTATCAGCGGGGCGCGGGAAGCCTGGATTGCCGATGAAATCCCTCATAGCCCGACGCCGGAACGGCACGCTGGAGATGTTTTTGCCCAGGGCAACACGGCACGGCTGCTGGGGATGTTTGTGGGCATCTGGATGAGTGCCGGGTTTGGCCTTCAGGGGTTGCAGACGCCCATCATCGCCTCGGGGGTGATCTTCTTGGTGCTGGCCGGGGCGGCATTGTTGTTGCTGCCCGAGCGCGGTTTTCACCGGGCTTCGGAGAGGGAGCGCGCCTCGTGGAAGCAGTTTGTGGACACCGGTCGAAACGGCTTTCGCATTGCGCGGGGCTCGGCGGCCCTGGGGGCCATCATGCTGATGGTGTTCTTCACCGGCATTGCCAGTGAGGGCTTTGACCGGCTCTTTGCCAACCACCTCAATGACAATCTGGGCTTCCCGGTGAACTTGCCGCCGGTGGTGTGGATGGCGATTTTGGCCAGCATCCCCACCCTGGTGGCGGCTTGGGCAACGGTTTACATTCGCCGGGCGCGGGTGGTGTACGACACTCGACGAACTGTGCGAGTCTTGACCTGGATGCACATGGGAGTGATGGCTTCGGTGTTGCTCTTTGCGCTGGCGCCGAACTTTGCCATCGGTGTGGTGGGCTTGATGATGGGCCGGGTTCTACGCCGGATTGATACGCCGCTGATTCAGAGCTGGACCAACCAGCACGCCACCAGCGAGGTCCGGGCGACGATCCTCTCGTTCCAGAGCCAAGCCCACGGATTCGGCGAGATTCTCGGTGGCCCCATCTCGGCGACGATTGCGGCCGTGGTCGGGGTACGGGCGGCGCTGACCTCGGCGGGAGTGCTGGTGCTGCCGACGGTGCTGACGTTGCTGCGGGCGAGACGGCTAGAATCCGGGGAACCTGCTGTGGAGGCCGCATGAGCAAGGAATCCCTGGACCACCCGCTGAGCGTGCGATTGGCCTTCCCTTTCATCCGGGCGGCGCTGAAGGCATTTCTCTTGTTCCTGGGGCCACTACGAACGACGGGCCGCAAACACGTGCCGCGAGAGGGATCGCTCCTCATCATTGCTAACCACCTTAGCTATCTCGATCCGCCGGCGGTGCAACTGGCCAGCCCCCGGCTCATTCACTTTATGGCCGGGATCGAGCTATTTGAACGCGGCGATCGCATCACGCAGTTTGTGAGGTGGTGGCGCGCCTTCCCCGTGAAGCGCGGAGCCAGCGACCGCCGCGCCCTTGCCCATGCCCTGATGCTGTTGAAGGCCGGGGAGTGCGTCTGCCTCTTCCCCGAAGGCAATCTCAGCGAAGATGGTCAGCTGATGCCCCTTCAACCGGGGTGGTTTATGCTCGCCCGTAAAACCGGGGCGCGGGTGGTGGCGGCCCGGGTGGACGGCACCCAATACGTGGTGCCCCCGGGGATTGAAAAGTTTCAGAAAGGGAAAGGCCCAGTGACGGTGCAATGGAGCGAGCCGATCACGATCCCCGAGGGGGATGAACAAGAAATCGCCCAGGCCATGGAAGCCTGGGCGATTGAGCAGCTCTCGCCGCGCTAGATCAGCGCGGGAGGGCGGACTCGGCGACCGGCTCCCAGCCCTGCACCGGTTCCAGCTGTCGGGTGGCGTAGTCAAACAGCGTCACGCCCAAAAGTGTGACCCAGAAGAACCCGCCGTAGGCGTAGAGCTTGGTGAGCTTGGTGCTGTACTTGACGCCCATAAAGATCTGGACGACGAGGCCCGCCTTCCAGAAGGCGATACCGAGCAAAACCAGCCACGCGATGGCCGAGGGGATGCCCTTCACGCCGCCCTCGTAGGGCAGTCGCGCCGCCACGACGGTGGCGATCATGAGGCCCATGAGGACGAAGAACGTTTGCAGGAGCTTGGCCTGCGGGATGACGTGGTGCCCGCTGTGGCCGTGATCCCCGTGCCCGTGGTCGCCGTGCCCGTTGGTGGTGGAAGTATGTTCAGACATGATTCAAGAGCCTCCTTTACTTGGGCATCAGATAGAACAAGGGGAAGAGGAAGATCCACACCAAGTCCACAAAGTGCCAGTACAGCCCCACCATTTCGGTCGGGACGTAGTCGGTGATGACATCCGGGCGCTTCTTGATGAGCCGGATGAGCCAAACGAAGATGAGAACGCCAATCAGGACGTGCAATGCGTGCAGCCCCGTGATGGCGAAGTACATGCTAAAGAACAGCCGGGCCACGTCCACGTTGGTGTCCGCGCCGTAATAGGCGAGGTAACGCGACTGGAAGCCGGGGTTCGGGAAGAGCCCGTGGCTGAACTTAGGCGCCCACTCAAATATGAGCTTGATGGCGAGGAACAGTGTCCCGCAGACGGCCGCCCCCCACAGCATGTTGCACACCTTCTTCAGTTGATTCTTTTGATGGTAGTGCACGGCCATGGCCACCATCCAGCTACTGATGAGCAGGATCGTGGTGTTCAGCGCCCCGATCTTGTAATCGAGGTGGTGCGAAGTCACGTAGAAGACCGCGTTGTGCTTCCAGGCGTATAGCCCGTAGATGAAGAACAGCGGCCCGAAGAACATGACTTCGTTGACCAGGAACGCCCACATCCCTACGATGTAGGTTTCCTGCTGTTGATCAATATCCTCGAACTGAGGATAGACCTCCGGCATATCCGGAGACCTCAGGTGCCCGTCGTGTGCGTGTGCAGCCATGTTACTTCGTCACCTTTTCCTTCATTTCGCGGCGGTAGCTTTCGGAATCTTCGATCGCGTCGTAGTTGTAAACCGGGCCCACCACCTTCGGCATGCCTTCAAAGTTGAGGGTGATCGGCGGCGAGGAGGCCGCTTCCCACTCGAGGCCGGTAGCGCCCCACGGGTTCGGACCGGCAATCGGGCCACTCTTGAGCGACTTGAGCAGATAGAACACCGGCATCAAGAAGCCAATCCCAAGTACGGTGGAACCGGCCGTGGAGAGCACGTTGTAGATCTGCCACTCCGGCGCGATGTAGTAGTAGTGGTAGCGGCGCGGCATGCCCAGGTAACCGAGGATGAACTGCGGGAAGAACGTGAAGTTAAACCCGACGAACACCACGATGGCGCTGACGCGACCCCAGAACTCGGAGTACATGCGACCGAACATCTTGGGCCACCAGAAGTGGAGGCCACCCAGGAACGCCATAACCGTCCCGCCCACCATGACGTAGTGGAAGTGCGCGACGATGAAGTACGTACCCGTGAGGTGGATGTCAGTGCCGATGGCGGAGAGGTACAGACCGGTGAGACCCCCGATCGTGAACAGACCGAGGAAGCCGAGCGCGTAGATCATCGGCGTCGAGAAGATCACCGAGCCCTTCCACATCGTCAAGCTCCAGTTGAAGACCTTGATGGCGGACGGCACCGCAACCAAGAACGAGATGAGCGAGAAGATGATGCCTTGGTACACGCTCTGAGAGCTAACGTACATGTGGTGGCCCCAGACCAAGAAGCCGAGACCGGCAATGGCCATGGAGCTGAACGCCACGAACTTATAGCCGAAGACCGGGCGGCGGCTAAAGCACGCCATGATCTCGCTGATGATGCCCATGCCGGGCAGCAGCATGATGTAGACCGCCGGGTGGCTATAGAACCAGAACATGTGCTGGAACAGCACCGGGTCGCCCCCGAGTTCCGGACTAAAGATGCCGATGCGTAGACCGCGTTCCAGCGCCACCAAAAGCAGCGTGATGGCCACCACCGGCGTGCCGAGGATGACGATGATGCTGGTGGCGTAGTGCGACCATACGTAGAGCGGCAACCGGAACCAGGTCATGCCCGGGGCGCGCATCTTGTGAATGGTGGCGATGAAGTTGACCCCCGTCATGATCGAGCTAAAACCGGCGAGGAACAGGCCGACCAGCGCGAGCGTGATTTGAGTCTGAGAATAGAGAGAGCTGAGAGGCGTGTAGAACGTCCAGCCCGCATCGACGCCGCCCATGATGAGGGCGATGATGAAGAGCAGGCCACCCAGCATGAAGACGTACCAGGAGGCGAGGTTCAACCTGGGGAACGCCAAGTCACGCGCCCCGATCATCAAGGGGATCAGGAAGTTGCCTAGCACCGCCGGAATGGCCGCGACCAGGAAGAAGAAGATCATGATGATCCCGTGGGCGCTGAACATCTTGTTGTAGGTTTCGCTGTTCAGCAACGTCCCCATCGGCGAGGTCAGTTCGGCGCGGATAAACGCGGCCGCCAACCCGCCCAAGAAGAAGAAGAACGTGACGCTGATGAGATACAGCACCGCGATCCGCTTGTGGTCGCCCGTAAGCAACCACGATTTGATCGTGTGGTCTGCGTTCAGATAGTTCTTCTTAGGTGCGGCGGGCTCTTCTCTCTCCACCGCTTGTTCAATCACAGTACTGCTCATGGGTTGTTCCTCAGATCGTGGGCCTGCGAAGCACCGGCAGAACCGCGCTCATTGGCGATATCCACCGGGTCCTTACGTCCCACCGGAAAGTCTCGACCGGTCTTCTCCGGTTGCTCGTATTCGCCCTTAACGGGGCTGGTGCCGCCTTGGCCCAGGCTCTTCATGTAGGCGACCAGGTTCAGAACCTGCTCCTCGCTCAGCACGCCGTCGTAGGCTTGCATCGTGCGCTCATAGCCTTCGGTCAGCCGGTTCCAGGGGCGGAGAATGCTCTCGCGGAGGTAGTCCTCGTTGGCCACGGCCGTCGTGCCATCGGCCAGCTTGCGGGTGGAGCCATAGATGCCCACCACGCTCGGGGCGCGCTCATTGTCCAGGGTCTGGTGGCAGTTGCCGCAGCCCTTGTCATCCCAAATCTGCTTGCCCGCTTCGGCCATTGTCAGGTTCGTCTTGGCGTAGCGGTTGCCACCGTTGGCCATCCAGGCATCGAACTCGGCTTGCGGCAAGACGTGAACGTAGCCGACCATTTCGGAGTGCTGCGTGCCGCAGTGAATGGCGCAGAACATCTTGTACGTGCCGGGCTTGGTGGCCGTGAAGTGCAGCTGCGTGTAGCGGCCCGGCACCACGTGGTATTGCGCGCGAAAATCGGGCAGGTACATGGCGTGGACCACGTCTTGGCTGATCATGGTGAGCTTCACCGGCGCGCCTAGGGGCACGGTGATCTCGTTGTTTTCGCGAATGCCATTCATGTGCTGGGCATGCCACATCCAGCGCTTACCGATGACAAAGATTTCTTGAGCTTCCTTCGGCATGGTGCGGGCCTCGATGAACAAAACGGCCGACCAGACGAAGATGACCATCCCCAGGATCGTCGGGACACCCATAAGCAACATTTCTAGCTTGGTGTTGTGGCTCGACGGATTACTGCGATCAGCGTTTGACCCGCGCTTGTACTTACTCGCAAGGGCGAGAATCAGGACTGCCACCATGATCGTGAAGATCACGGTGAGGCCACTGATCACCCAAAAGAGGGCGTCGTATCTCGGGGCAAACTCGCTGGCTTGCGGTGGCATGAGGGGGAAGTTCATCGTTTCTTACTCGGTTCCGCGCTTGAGGGCACGGCGCTCCTTAATCAGTGAAGTCGTGATGAACAGCGCCAGGGAGAGGACCGTCAGGAGTCCAAACACCTTGAGCGTGTTCATGATGTTGAGGGACCGCGCTCCCGTGAGCGGGTCAATGTCAATGCAGGCGAGATAGAAGGGGCGCTCGTCGCGCGGGCCCATCCGGCCTTCGTTTGCGGTGGCCAGGGCCTCCCGGATCATAAAGGCGCTGTACTCAGTGGTGACGAAGTAGCGCGACACGTTGCCTGCCGGGCTAAGAACAATGATCCCCGCCGGGTGCACCACGTTGTCGCTCTTGGCGTCGTAGGTGTACTTGAACCCCACGGCATCGGCGAGGCGGCGCACTTCCTTTTCTTCACCCACCAAGAAATGCCAGCCGTCCTCCGTCATCGCGGTGCGACGGTTGGCCGGATACCCCTCGAGGGTGCGAATCTTGGCCGACCGGGCGTGGGCCGGGGTCTCGGAGGGCTTGATGCTGATGGTGATGACGCGGTACTCGCGCCCAATCTCCTGCGTCTTGAGGCCCTTCAGCTCCTTCGTCAGGTTGAAGAGGATATCCAAGCAGACGCTGGTGCAATCGTAGAAAACGAAGGTGAGAATCGTTGGCTTCTTGCCGAGGAGTTCTTCCAGTCGCACCGTGCGTCCTTCCTCGTTGACGAGGCGGACGTCCTTCGGCACCATAGCACCCAGCTTCTGCTCAATGCGCATATCGCCCGCAGCCTCCGCCGGCACCCGGGATTGACCCGGAATCGGCTGATCCTTATAGCCATAGAATTGAGCCGCGCTGAGCGCGGTGATCAAGACCAGGATAGCGGTGACGAAATGTCGCATGAATTGTCCTTAGCGGGTTGCGGGGGTTGGGTTCTCAGCCGTGGTGGTCGGGGCCGGCGTGGTGGGAGCCCAGCGCGGCAGCTTGCCCTGAGAGGCAACCACGGCCATGGCATCCACGACGGGAATCTTGGCGGCGGTCTTCTCCTTGTTCGCCCACCCGTAGGTGGCCAGCTTGTCGGCTTCCTTCTTCCGGAGGTCCGAAGTGTCCTTACTGGCCGTGACGTTGCTTTGCAGCAACGGAGCCGGAGCTTCGGGCATGCGGCGGCGGACATCCGGTTGGTTCGCGGTTTGGAACTTGCCCTCGCGGAACCACGGAATGAAGTCCGGACCCATGAAAATCAACGAGATGAACGCGAGGATAAAGAACCCGGTGGTGACTCCGAAGAACCAGACCGTGCCCTTCGGCGCCTGGTCCACGTCGAAGTCGCGGGTTTCGTAATTCATCTCCTCCAGGAGGTTGAGATCCTGGGGGTGTTCGTCGTGATCGTGATGATTAGCCATGGTTTGCCGCCAGTTGGTAGTCGGAGCCGTTCACAAGTTCCGGTCGGGACTTGTATTGCAGGGCGAAGACGAGGAGCCACAGGCCACCCATGGCGAACAAGCCCCCGATGAGTGTGAGCGCATTCGGCGAGGTCAAGTGCAAGCTGGGAACGACCACGTAGTAGAAGTCGAACATCCGCACCGAGAACACCCAGCCCCCCAGGGCGGCAAAGACCGCCGGGTTGCGGCGCGAGGCCGGCTGGAGAAGCACGATGAACGGAATGAGGAACTGCGCGAACATGCCCATGCCGGCCAGAGTGCTGTACGGCTGGACCGAGCGATCCACAAACCACACCGTGAACTCGGGCAAGTTCCCGCTCCAGGTGATGAGGAACTGGCTGAACGTGAAGTACGCCCAAAGCAGGGTGAACGCCAGAGTCAGCACCCCGATGTCGTAGGTGAACTTCTCGTTGATGATGCCCACGAACGGAGCGCGCTTGTGCTGCGTGCCGACGGTCATGCCGGTGAAGGCGAGACCGGCCAGCGCGAAGCCCACCATCAGCCACACCCCATAGATGGTGCTGAACCAGTGCGCGTCGAGGCTCATGAGAACGCTGGTGTAGAAGAAGTTGAGCAGCAGAACGAAGAAGAGCAATCCCGGTGGCGCCCACACGGCCCGCTTGTCGGCGTAGCTCTTGTCCCCGGTGGCGTCTTCCTTGCGTTGGAGCGCCTGAAGCTGGTAGCTCCAGAAGATCATGAACGCGAAGAACCCGAACGTGGTGATGTAGAACACGGTGGGGTTTAGATAGAACGCCTTGTTCTGCAGGATCTTGTCGACCGCCACGACTTCCGGCTTCATCCACTTGTAGATGAGCTTGAGGTTCATGGCGATGGGCAGGAACGCGACCGCCTGAATCACCAGCATGAGCGGCGAACAAGCCGATTCCCAGATGCGAAGCACCGGGCGGCTCCACCGCGCGCGAATGGTGTGGTGCAGCAACATCAGACCGAAGCAGCCGATGGTCATGCCGGACCAAAACATGTAGCCGTAGAGGTAGCTGCGGAGCATGTTTTCCATGCCCGCGCCCATCCCGGTGGCAGCAAAGAGGCCCCCGCCGACCAACAAGAGCAACACCCCAAGGATGGAGTAGTTGGTACCGATCGTATTCTTCGGCGCGGATTCATGCATGGTCGTTTCGGTATCGCTCATTAGTGGGCGCCTCCTGCGCTATGGTCTTCGCCCTTGCCGTGCTTGCCCTCCGGCTTTTGCTGCGAGGGAAGCGGCGGCGGGTTGTCCACCTTGGCGCGCATATCGGCCGGGAGTGCACTGGCCGGCGCGAACTGGCTGTACTGCAGCGTGCGGATGTACGCCACGATCGCCCAGCGGTCATTCGGATCCGGCAAGCGGTCGGAGAACGGATACATCGTCCCGAAGCCGTTGGTGATCACGTCGAAGATGTGACCGTCCGGCAGTTCGCGCAGACGATCCGTGTGGTAGCTCGCCACCGGCTGGGCCAGGGTGAGCCCGCGCTGAGCGATCATGCCTTCGCCGTCGCCCACCGCGCCGTGGCAGTGCGTACAGAAGATTTGGTACCGCTCCTTGCCTCGGGCGATCAGCTCCTTGGTGACGGCCATCGGGATCTCGCGCACCAACTTGCCGTTGGCGTCGTAACCCGTGCGGACCGGCCGCGTTAGACCGACGTCCTCGGTGGCCACGGTGCCCGGCACGTTCGGCCGCGAAGAAAGGCCATCCGCAAAGAAGTCACTCTCGCGGTTCACCTTCGCCTTGGGTTGCAGCCACATATCGCGGTGGCAACCGCCAGCCAGCAAGCTCAGCAGAGCCAACGCCCACAACGACTTTTTCATTAGTAGCCCTCCGAGGTCATCACGTGCTCCACGCTTTCGGCGCCCATTTCGTGCATCAGGCTGGCCACTTGGTCCGGCGCGTAGCGCGGGTCGGTGGCTTCGACGCAGAGGAAGTAGCGATCCTGGGAGGCCCGGTGGAACGCTTCGGCGTTGAAGATCGGGTGGTGCGGCTTCGGCAGCCCGCAAAGCGCGAACAGCCCGCCCACCACGGCAAAGGCCGTGAGGAGGATCGTGCACTCGAACATGACCGGGATAAACATGGGCCAGCTGAAGATGGGCTTGCCGCCGGTGTTGTGCGCGTATTGCCACATGGCCGGCAGCTCGATGCCAATGCGATTGAGCGCGCCGCCGGTGATGGCCTGCAGGCCCATACCCACGACGGCCCCCGTGAGACCGCCCGCCAACGCACCGTAGTGCAGGCGGAAGTCCTTGAAGTTCATGACATCCGCCAGCCCGTGCACCGGCACCGGCGAATAGGCATCCAGCTTCTTGTAGCCCGCGTTCACCACCGCTTGGGTGGCCGCCAGCAGTTCATCCGCCGTGGCAAACCCAGCGACAGTGCCGTAAGGCTTCGGTGCGGTATCTCGACCGTGACTCATTTTGGGTCTCCGTGCGGCTTAGTGAGCCGGGGCGGCCTCCGGATCCGCGCCGTGTCCGTGACCATGCTCGGCGTGCGCCTCGTGGTCGAGCTGATGCTTAAGCTCCTTGATTTCGAAGATGTTGATCATGGGCAGGAACCGGATGAACAGCAGAAGGAGGAAGACGAACAACCCCATGGTGCCGAAGAACATGGCGAAGTCCCATCCCGTCGGCGTGTAGTAGCCGTAGCTACTGGGCAGGTAGTCGCGGGTGAGCGAGATCGGGATGATCACGTACCGTTCGAACCACATCCCCACGCTGACGCTGGCAGAGACCAGCATGAGCACGGTCAGGTTCTGGCGCATCTTTGGAATCCAGAGGATCTGCGGAATGATGCCGTTGAACAAGATGAGGAGCCAGAACGCCCACGAATACGGAGCCTGGAGAATCTCCCAGCGGTTGTGGAAGAGGCTGAGTTCCCAGGGCACGCCACTGTAGATGGCGTAGAAGATTTCCATCGCGTACCCGTAGACCACGATGAGACCCGTCGCCAGCATGACCTTGGCCATCCAGTCGAAGTGCTTCATGGTGACGAAGGCTTCGAGCTTGTACCACTTGCGGATGGGAATCATCAGCGTGATCACCATGGCGAACCCGGCAAACACGGCGCCCGCCACGAAGTACGGCGGGAAGATGGTGACGTTCCAGCCGGGGACGATCCCCATGGCAAAGTCGAACGACACGATGGTGTGCACCGAGAGAACGAGCGGAGTGGAAATCCCGGCCAGGATCAGCGAGGCGTGCTCGTAGCGCACCCAGTCCTTGGCGGAACCCTTCCAACCCATCGAAGCCACCCCGAACGCCACCCGGGCAATCTTGCCCTTGGCGCGGTCGCGGAGCGTCGCGAAGTCAGGGATGAGACCGACGAACCAGAAGAGGATCGAAACGGTCATGTACGTGCTCACCGCAAAGACGTCCCAGACGAGCGGCGAGCGGAAGTTCGGCCACATCCCGAGAACGTTCGGGTAGGGGAACAGCCAGTACGCCACCCACGGGCGGCCGGTGTGCAGGAGCGGGTAGATCCCCGCGCACATAACAGCGAAGATCGTCATCGCTTCCGCGAAGCGGTTAATGGAGTTGCGCCACTTTTGGCGGAGCAGCAAGAGAATGGCGGAGATCAGGGTGCCGGCGTGGCCGATCCCGATCCACCAAACAAAGTTGATGATGTCGAAGCCCCAACCGACCGGCTGGTTGTTTCCCCAAATCCCGATCCCGGTGAAGACCAGGACGGCAATGGAGACCAGCAGGATGTTGACGAACAAGAACCCGATCCCCATAAAGAGGAACCAGGGGCTGTTGTAGCCTTCCGGCGCCGGAATCTTGACGTTCAGCTTGCCGAGCTTAAGGTGATTGATGGCCGGCTGGGTATGCGTCTTCGGATCGAGGACGATATCGGCGATCGCGGCGTCAATAGACGCCTCTGTATGCTCGCCTTCCAGCAGGCTCTTATCAATGGATGGTTCGTATGCCATTAGGCCTTCACCTCAGGGTTCGGGTTGTGGACGCGTCCGAGATACGTCGTGCGGGGCCGTGTGTTCGTGACCTCCAGCAGGATGTAGTTGCGCTTGCTGGCGCGAGACTTGCTCACGGCCGAGTTCTTGTCGCTCATGTTGCCGAAGACGATGGCCTGCGCGGGGCACGCCTGCTGGCACGCCGTCACGATTTCGCCGTCTTGGACTTCCTTGCCCTCGACCTTTGCGTTGATGCGCTTTTCGTTGATGCGCTGGACGCAGTAGGTGCACTTCTCCATCACACCGCGGGTGCGGACCGTGACGTCGGGGTTCTGGAGCAGCTTCAGCACCGGCAGATCGTGTACGGGCTTGGTGAAGTGCAAGAAGTTGAACCGCCGCACCTTATAGGGGCAGTTGTTGCTGCAGTAGCGGGTGCCCACGCAGCGGTTGTAGACCATCTGGTTCAGGCCTTCGCTGCTGTGCACGGTGGCCGCGACCGGGCAGACCGGTTCACACGGCGCTTGCTCGCACTGCACACAGGCGAGAGGCTGGAAGTAGATCGGCGGGTTGTCGTAGTTGAGGCTGGAGCCGTTCCCCTTGTAGTACCGGTCAATGCGAATCCAGTGCATTTCGCGGCCGCGCATCACTTCGCGCTTGCCTACGGTGGGGATATTGTTTTCGCTTTGGCAGGCCACGACACAGGCGTTGCAGCCGGTGCAGAGGTTGAGGTCCACCGTCATCGCCCACTGCATGTTTTGGGCGTACAGGTCCTTGTAGTCCGAGCCGTCGTAGAGGTTCAGGTCCTTGCCATCACCGCCGGCGTCGGTGCCGCCCGTCGGGGCTGCGCCTGCACCTTCGGAGTGCGCATCGGTGTGGCCACCTTGGCCTTCCAAGCCGTTGTGCAGCTTATCGCCGCCGTGTTCGGCCTCCGCGCCGCCGCCATGACCCTTGCTCGCAAAGATCATCGGGTTGGCCTTGTAATCGGCCAGGTTCGCGTGGCGAATGATGTCGCGGTCGGTGTCGATCTCTTCGACTTCGAGCGTGTTGTGGAACTGGGTGTTGGCCAGTTCGTAGCCCCCGGAGGTCTTCTCGACCACCGCATCGGCCACGATCCACGGGGATTGGCTGCTGCGGAGCGGATAGATGTTGAACCCGCCGCCGTGCCAGCGGTCGTCACCCTTGTTGCCGACCTTGCCGACGCGGGTGCGGCCGTAGCCCATGCGCACCACCACGGTGTCATCGGCCATGCCCAGGTTGACGTAAACCGGCATCTCCACCGACTTGCCGCCCACGGTGACCTTCACCATCGGAGCCGGCCCCGCGCCCGGGATCAGGCCCAGGTGCTTGTACGGCCCGGCCACGCCAAGTTGAGAGGCGAGCTTGTGCCCCATTTCCACCGCGTTGTCCCAGGTGAGGTTCGTCAGCGGGCGCGGCAGCTCTTGCAGCCAAGGGTTGTTGGAATAGGAACCGTCGTGGATCGCTTGGTCCGGGGCGAAGCGGAGTTCAATGCCCTTCGTCGAAGCGTCCGGGATTGCCGCCATCAGGTTCGGCTTCAGCGCCGGCGGAGCTTCCTGAGTGGACACCGACATCATCACACCGTTGGCCAGCACGGACCGCCAGGTTTCGCTGTTCAGGTCCATCTGGTGGAACTTCGAAATGGTCTCGAGGTCGTCTTGGGAGCGGTTGTTCAGCGCCTCCATGACTTGCAGGGCCGAGCGGCTTTCGTACAGCGGCTTGATGAGCGGCTGCTGGATGCTGACCGTGCCATCGAACGCCACGTGGTCGCCCCAGGCTTCCAGGTAGTGCGATTGGGGAAGCTGGAACTGGCACTTCTCACCAGTCTCGTCATCGTATAGGCTGAGTTGCGCGGTGAACGGCACCGTGCCGACCAGCGTGCCAAAGTCTAGATCGGCCGGAGCGTCGTAAACCGGATTCACGCCGAGCAGAAGGAGCGTGTGCACCTTGTTGCCCTTGATGGCTTCGGCCAGCGAGCGAATGCTTTCCCCATTGTGGGTCGCCCAAGTCGCGCTCGGCCGGAGCGTCACCGTGGCGCCGAGGTTGCCCAGCGCTTCGTTCAGCGCGTAGACCGCCGCTTGCACCGCCGGGGGCAAGTGACCGCCGGCCACCACCACACAGCGCCCGCGATGAGCCTGCAGGTCGCGCACCATGGCATCCACCAGTTGGGCATCGGCCCCGGTGGCACCCGGCGCGGTCACGCCCGGCATGCCGAGCTTTGCACCCAAAGCCCGCACCAGCGCGCCCATTTGGGAAGCGCGCACCGGCGAGCGGTGGTCGGCCAGCGCCCCAAACGTTGTGGGGGCACTTTCGAAGGCGTAAAGGCGGCTCATTTCGCCGTCGGGATTCCGCTTCGCGGCAATGTTGCGCGCGTGGGCGGTGGCACCCGGCAGCTCGTTGAAGACGTCGCAGTCAATGCTGACCACCACGTCGGCGCGGCTAAAGTCGTAGACCGGTCGCACGGCCTGGCCCGTGGCCAGCATTCCCGCCTCGTGCATCAGGTCGCGGTGGCAGGCTTCCCACTGATACCAAGTGGCATTGGGGTGCTTGCCGAGGAAATCTTCAATGGACTTCGCCAGGGCGGGCGAGGTCACGTTCGGCGTGACGATGGCGACGCCGCCGTTCTTCAGCGAGGCGCGAACATTCTTGAGGAAGTTCGGCCAGTTGTCCATATCGCCCTTGTACTTGACCCCATCGAGGCGATCCGGATCGTACAGGCCGTGGATACTGGCGAGTTGCTTGGCATCCAAACCACCCAGACTGGCGGGGTGCTTGGGGTTGCCTTCCAGCTTGACCGGGCGGCCTTCGTGGCTGCGCACCAGCATGCCGACGACTTCACCGGCGATGCTGGCCGTGGTGGCAAAGTGCTTGCTAATCCCGGAAACCCGGTTCTCGGGGGCTTGCACATAGCCGATGATCTTCTCTTGCGGCATGATGAGCGAGCGGCAGCCCGAACCGGCAATCCCGGCCATGGCCATGGCGCCCCCCATCAGCTTGAGGACATTGCGGCGATCAATCTCGGCAATCGACTTGCGGTGCGGGAACTCGTCCCCTTGCCACACGCGGGCCTCTGGTTCACCCCGATGGTCGGCCGGCCCCTTATAAAAGCGAGACGGCGCGGTCGGTTGTTCTTCGTTCTTCGGTTCGTGGCCCATTAGCGGTGACAGATGTAGCAGTCCTTTAGCTGCGATTTGTTGATCTTGCGCTCTTCGACCAAGCGCACGCCTTCGTGAATCTTGTCCTTGGGAACACGCTGGGGCAAGCCGCTCACCAGCTTCTCTTCCGCCCCGGTCAGCACTTCGCCGGCCGAGATCTTGCGGTAGACCTCAAAGACTTGCTCGCGCGGAGACAGGTTCAGCTCCGGCGAAACGTGGGTCATAAACTTTTCGGGGTTCTGGTGGCACTCCAGACACCAGACCATGTGGAACGCCTGGCCCTTCCAGGTGATCTCCATCTCGTGCACCTGGCCGTGGCACGTGTTACAAGAGATGCCGCGAGCGATGTGGATGGCGTGGTTGAAGTAGACAAAGTCCGGCGCGCGGTTGACCAGGTTCCATTCCACCGGGGTGTTGGTGGCCCAGCTGGAGCGGATCGGCTCGATCATCGGGCTGTTCGTCCAGATCTGGCTGTGGCACGTCATACAGACTTCCGTGCTCGGGATGCCCGCACTGGCCGACTTCTCGACACTGGTGTGGCAGAACCGACAGTCAATCCCTAGCTCCTTTGCATGGTGCTTGTGGCTGAACGGGGCCGGCTGATTGATAGGCACCGTCACCTTGGTGTTGGCGGGAGACCGAGAGATCTCACTCACCCCTACCAAGAGGAACGGCACGCCCGCCAGCGCGAAGAGGCTGGCAGTTGCAATAGTGTTTGCCGCGGGTCCAAAGATTTGCGCCATAGTTGCTGCTCTAAATGAATGCTCCTAGATTGCCCGGTCCACCGCTACGACGAGGAAGAACAGGGCGAGATAAACCATCGAATATTTGAAAAGGGACTTGGCTTTCGGCCGGGTCGTGCTGCGAAGCAGACCCAGGCTTTGGGCCAGGAGCCCGACGTTGAGAAGAACCACCAGCCCGAGGGTGATGGAGTTGAATCCGTTGCCGGCCAGCGGAATGATACTGACCACCGCCGTGAGAATGGCGTAAATGACGATCTGCACCGCCGTCACGTGCTCGCCGTGCACCACGGGGAGCATCGGCACCCCGGCCTTGGCGTAGTCGTCTTTGATGAGGATGGCCAGCGCCCAGAAGTGCACCGGCGTCCAGAGGAACACGACGGCAAAGAGCAGCCAAGCGAACCAGTTGAGGTCGCCCGTCACGGCCGCCCAACCCACCAGAGGCGGGAAAGCCCCCGCCGCGCCCCCGATGACAATGTTCTGCCAGGTGCGGCGCTTCAGGAGGAGCGTATAGATAAAGACGTAGAACAGCAGCCCGGCAAAGGCCAGCAGCGCGGCCAGCACGTTGGAGACGGCGGTGATCATCCCGAAAGAGATGACCGTGAGCGCCAAGGCGAACAGGAAGGCGTTGCCCGAGGAGACGTAGTGCGTGACCGTCGGGCGGCTGGCGGTGCGTTCCATCGCCACATCGAGGTCGCGCTCCACGATCATGTTGATCGTGTTCGCGGCGCCCGCCATCATGTAGCCGCCCAGGGCCACACAAATCGTCATGAGGAACGGAGGCCACCCCTGGTTCGCCATCACCATCGCCGCCACGGTGGTGAACAGCAAAAGCGAGATGACGCGGGGCTTGGTGAGGGCCACGTAGGCCCGAATCTGCGCGGAAAGTCGCTCGCGCGGCGTGAGGCCCGCGAAGGGATCCTCGGTGCTGGGCGTGTACTCCGGGTAGGCCAGCGTGTAGGTGCCCATCTTGACGAAGCTCACCCAGGTGACCAAGGCCAGCAAGAGGTGGCCCATCTGCATCCAGGCCGGGGCGCTCATCAGGAGGTTGGCCAGGCCGAAGAGCATCTGGGCGGTGAGCCCGATGGAAAGATAGCGGCTCCACTGCTGCACGCCCGGTTCCGGACGCGACTTGGAAAGTTGATTGCCCGCCCAGAGCATAAGGGCGAAGAGCGAGGTCGCCAACAGCGGGTGCGCCACGCCACCCTTGAGGATGGGGCTGGCGGCCGCGCCGATGTGCATGTTCAGGCGATCGGAAAGCGTCTGGGCGGCCTGGAGTTCCGGCCCGTACGCCGTCTTGCCCATGGCGCTGATGGCACCCGTGATGCCGAGAACGAGTTGGGAAACGCCACTGGCCAAGAGCAGCATGAGCGGACCGCGATCCGGCCGGCGGAGCGGCGCGCCACCCCGGCTGTACCAGTCGGCCAGTACGAGCGCGCCCATTAGGAAATAGTTGTTGACCAGGTGGACGGGCATGAAGATCGCCCGCGCCAGCGATTTGTCGTGCACCACCAGCCCTTGCCGCACCAGCACCGCTCCGATGAGCGCGCTGATGACACACGCCAGCACCGAGAACCCAATGGCCCGGCGCATCGGCGAACCCTTCGGCTCCGCCCGGCGGGCGGCAATCCAAAGACCACCCAGAAGGAGACCAAGTAACCCAGAGGTGACCCGGTGCGTTAACTCAATGAGAGTCTTGACATTCGACGTATCGGGCAGGATGGCCCCGCCGCAGTTCGGCCAAGAAACCCCGCATCCATCCCCGGAAAGCGAGGCCCGCACCCATGCGCCAAAAAGGATGACCAGCGCCGCGTAAACGAGGCTTAGTCTCATCCATGGTCGAAAGTCGGCGCGCGTCACAGGTGGGAAATCCGTCTCCAAGCCCAAGGATGAACGAGTGGACCCCCTTCTGTCAATGTTAAAACGAGGTCTAAGGGGACTTCTGTCAGTGTTTTGCGAAAGCGGGAAAACTACACAAAATTATCCAATATTGAACCTAAGAGGCCGCGCTTGTTACATTTGAGTGCCTTTCTAGCCTCGGGCTTGGCTAAAATGCCGCAACATGACTAAGGAAACACGCGTAAAAAGATGGTTTTCCCTGCTCGCCCTGACGAGTGCGGCCGCTTTGGGGCTTAGCGCGCCCGAAATCCGTAGCGTTGGTTCCTTCCAGGTCGTGGTGTTCGATTTGACCAAGGGCGACTACGCCCCGCGCGTGGTGCTGGAAGAGCGGCTGGTGAGCGTGCGCGAACTGCTCGGCCCCGAGCCCCCCGCCGCCGCCATCACGGGCACCTTCTTCGCCTGGGAAAACGGCCGGCCCGTGGGCGAAGTGGTGATTGACGGCGATGTGGTGGCGGATGGTGCCCGGGGCAGCGCGATTGGCGTGGACTGGTACGGCCGGGTGCACATTTTTGACACCGAAGTGCGGGGATGGCAGGATTGGTTCCCCTACCGCTATGGCCTGCGCGCCGGGGTCCGCATTGTGCGCGAGGGCGTGGTGGACCCCAAGCCGTGGACGCAAGGATTCCGAGACCGCAGCATTTGGGGATCGGCGGCCCGCACGGCCGTGGGCACCACCCCCGGTGGCAAGCTGGTGATGATGGCGACCCGGAGTTCGGTGACACTTTCCACCCTCGGCCGACAGATGACCGCGCTGGGCGTAACCAACGCCGTGGCTCTGGATGGCGGCGGCAGCACCATGCTTTACGCCAAGGACCGCTATCTGATCAGCACCTCGCGGCGGCTGAACAACCTCTTCATCGTGGAAGAGAAGAGCCCGCTGGATGACACCTTCCGGGCGCACCTGCAGCGGCTGGCCCGCAACCAAACGGACGGCGTGGCGAACGGGGTTTCGGGCACCGGGGCTGCGAATCCCTAACCGGGCTGGTATCCTCGGGTCCGCTTGCCGCGTCCTCACCTCGCGATCATCATTCCCGCTTACAACGAGCAAGAGCGACTCGGGCCTACCCTTGCCCGCATCGCGGAATACGCGCGTACCCTGGATTTCGACACCGAGATCTGGGTGGTGAATGACGGCAGCGCCGACGACACCGCCAAGCTGGTGAAATGCGTGGCCGAAAGCGAGCCCCTGGTGCACCTGCTGGACTGCGAGCAGAACCAGGGCAAAGGCGCAGCCGTGCGTCGGGGCATGCTGGAAATTGATGCCGAGTGGCTGCTGATGAGCGACGCCGACCTGGCCACGCCCATCGAAGAGCTGGACAAGCTGTGGCCCCACGTGGGCGAAGCGACCCCCATTGCCATTGGCAGCCGCCCGCTGAAGGAGAGCGAACTGGAAGTGCGGCAACCCTGGTACCGCGAGATGATGGGGCGAGCCTTTAATTTGGCCGTGCGCACCCTGGGCATCAAGGGGATTGCGGATACGCAGTGCGGGTTCAAGCTCTACCGGCAGGATGTGGCCCGCGACATCTTTTCGCGGAGCAAAATTGACGGCTTCGGGTTCGATTTTGAGGTGCTAATGATTGCCCGCGACCTGGGCTACAACATCGCCGAAGTGCCGATCCGCTGGCAGCACAAGGAAGGCAGCAAGGTGAACCTGCTGCGCGACGGCGTGCGAATGCTGCGCGAACTGATGCTGCTGCGCCTGGCGGGGCGGGCGCGGCGAATTTCCCCCCGGACGAGGGGGCAGTGAATCCCGAAGAATACGAAAAGATGCGCCGCCTGGAGGACCACTACTGGTGGTTTGTGGCGCGGCGCACCCTCTGCATCGAACTCTGGCGACGCCACGCCCCCCGGGGCCTGGTGCTGGACGTGGGGTGCGGCACCGGCGCGGTGGCCCAAGAACTGAGCCGCGAAACCGAGGTGGTGGGGCTGGATTTCACCCACCTGGCCTTGCGGCACGCCCAGGGGCGGGGGCTCACCCGCTTGATCCAGGCCGATGGGGCCAAGCTGCCGGTGCGCGATGCGAGCGTGGCCGGGGTGGTGGCACTGGACATTTTTGAGCACATTGAGGACGATACGGCGGCCTTTGCCGAAGCGGCGCGCGTCCTGCAGCCGGGGGGCGTGCTGGTGCTGAGCGTGCCCGCCTACAAGTGGCTGTGGGGTCCGCACGACGTGGCGCTGCATCATTTTCGGCGGCACACGCGGCGCTCGGTGCGGCGGCAGTTGGAGGCAGCGGGGCTGGAACCGGTGCTGGTGTCGTATTCGGTGTTTTGGCTGTTCCCGCTGGTGCTGGCGGAGCGACTGGTGGGCAAGTTTCGGCGGGGACCGGCGCGGGCGAGCCTTCCTCCGGTGCCGGGCGGCCTGAACCGGGCGCTGGTGGCGCTGATGGCGGCGGAAGGGCGCGCCCTGCGGACCGTGCGCTGGCCGTGGGGGAGCAGCGTGGTGGCGGTGGCCCGCCGACCCGAGTGACCGCGCCGGTTGGCCTAGGCGGATGTTGAAGTGCGCACGGTGCGCCGAGGTATGATGGAAGGCCGCGTGGGGATATAGCTCAGCTGGGAGAGCGCTGCAATCGCACTGCAGAGGCCAGGGGTTCGAATCCCCTTATCTCCACCATTCCGGGTTCACTTTTTCCTTACTTGGGCATGACGGTGTCCACGATGGCGTGGTACTTGGCCTCGTCAATCCCGTGGCGCTGGTCGATGGCCAGCGGGTGGTTGTGGTCTTCGGCGCAATAGAAGAAGGGGCGCTGGTGCCCCGGCCCGAACTGCACCCGGAGCGGCAGCCCCATGGAATCCGGGTAGCCCGGGATCTCGCAGGCCAGGGTGCCGGGTTCCGGGGGGAGATGGGAGCCGTCGGTGTCTTTGAGTTCCCAAAGCGTGCGGGCGGTGGATTCGCTGACCTCGGCCCAGCACCCCCAGCCCCACCGGCCGTCGCTGAAGGTGAAGGGGAGATACAGAACGCCCCGGATGAACCAGCGGCCCTCGTGGCAGCAGGCTTCGGTCCACCAATCCAGGTGGGCCTGGCGGGCTTCTTCGTCCAGCGCCCAGACCTCGTCCGGCAGCCGCCAGCCGTAGTCGGTAGGGAGGCCGGTGTGCGTGCCGCCGCAGTGCGGGCACACCCATTCGGGCGGCGGAGGGGTGCGCTTTTTGCCCCACATGGTGCGGAGTTTACTTTGGCTTCGGCGGCGCAAACTCAGCAGGGCTGAGGCCAGGGGTTCGAATCCCCTGATCTCCCCCATTCCGGATTCTCTTTTCCTTATTTGGGCGTGACGGTGCAAACAACGCCACGCCCCGCACCCTCAACGGTAAGCGCGATGCGCCTAATCGTGGAGGTACTGGTTTGGCATCCACTGGTACTCAGTTTTGCCATCCGCGTATCTCGTGTGGCCACCAATTTCATCCAAGTGCTCCGCATCCACGCGGGCTAATGCATTCACGAACTCCTCGAAGTTGCTTCCCCGTTCGATGAACACATAGCCATCATGGTCAAAGGTATAGACCTTGCCGCGATTATTGCCGACCAGCGGCATCAGGAAGTAATTGCCAGATTCTGGGATTTCGCCGACCACCACATACTCCGTGATCCAATCCGGCAGGAGCTCCCGGGCTTCATCCTCGCTCAGATCATCAAACCAGCTTTGAGCCCCGTCGCGGAGCTCGCCCCACTCATCCGGGGGAGCGATGTAATAGGCAGACGCCCTGCCGATCCATTGATCCTCGATGGAATCGCGGAACAAGCGCACGCTGCCATAGCGTTCATAGAACGCGAGGAGATGCGGAAGGTCGCCCACCTGCTGGCGCAGATCGGCCAGCGCGTTGGCGTCCAGGCCCGGCGTCAACACGTGATCGATATGCGCGATGTGTTCGCCGGCATTGGGCTTGTCACCCGCCGCCTCGCAGACAAAGCGGGGGTTACGGTGTTGAAGTAACTGCTGCAGTTGCTGAAACATGAGATTCCCTCCGGTGATGAACTCCTGAGTGATTCGAATTATGCTCCTTGCGGGTTCCCGACCGCTAGCCACCTCGTTCGGCGTTGTTAGCCGGTTTGGTCGCTTACCCCGGCAGCCGCTAGTCCTGGTCGGTGGGGAGGCCGGAGTGCGTGCTGCCGCACTGCGGACACACCCATTCGGGCGGCGGAGGGGTGCGCTTCTTGCCCCACATGGCGCGGAGTTTACTTTGGCGCGGCATTTGAACTAAAGCGGCAAGCAACTCCGATCCACTCGCATTCAACACAGCCAAAACTCATATATACTCGGAGAACGAGGAAGTGCCAACCTCACTTTCACCGGAGTGCTTGCACCACTGCTTGCATGGGGAGCCACATTTGACTGACATCGAACGATTCTTGATATCACTCTTTCTTAAGCCGCGATTACGAAATTCGATCGTTGCCCCAGGTTGGTCAGACCATTGGGCATCACTGCTTGGGACTGCACCAGATGAGGTACTCACTAACTTCCAACGCATTGGCTTATTGCGGCATCCGGACATCTCAGGACAGCTCTCCGTGAAGTTCCGAGTGCCTGAACTGGCCGACCTATGCAGGTCTTATGATCTTCATCCAAGAGGCAAGAAGGACGAGCTAGTCTCTAGACTAGTAGACAAGGTTGAAACCTCTTTGTTGCAGCGGCACATAGGTACTGTTGATGCCCTTGAATGTACCGAACTTGGACGCGAAATAGGAGAATCATTCAGATCAGAAGCAAACAGCAAAAGAGCGACCGCTGAAAGGGCGGTCCTAGACGCTCTTACTAACAGAAATCTTCTCGATGCATGCAAGATCATGTTTGAATACGAAGCCAAGCAGCCCTGGCCTCGAGCGATTGGAGCCGATTGGACACGACCAGACAAGTCACGAGAACTTGCATTACTTAGAGAGCTTTTCAGTCAACCTTCAGTGAGTGAACTGGAGCTATTAGCTGCTGGACAGGCTCTATTGTGGGGAAAGGAGCCAGCCGAGTTTCTACCAAAGCGGAGTGGACCGAGGCGGAGTAAGACTGCTGAAGAGAGAGCAGTAGAAATTGAGGCGCGGAAGCAAGCTACAATCGCTTCGCAACGTATAACATTGCGTGGCTATCTCTCAAATCAAGATATATTGCTTGGGGTGAGTATCCTCGCCGGCTCCTGCTGCGAGCATTGCAAGTCCTTGTCCGGCAATTATACTTTCGATGAAGTGCCGCAATTGCCGCATGAAGGTTGCACCAATCCTAAGGGATGCCGATGTTGCTATGCACCGTTGACATCACTGTCTTTTAAGCATTTGACCTGATGATCTTCTTAGGCTTGAAACCGTAAGATAAAAAACAGATTCTCAGCTCTCAGAGTGGCCCGTGGAGCCAGGAGGTCTTTGGTCGACATGAAACATAAGGAGATCGTCTATGACGGCGTCAATAGCGTCCTTGCTAAAGCTGTCGAATCTTGCGCGTTTGTTCAGATATTGAATAGCATGTATGAGCCGATCGCGCGTTCTGATGCTTTCCTCGTCGTACGGATCCTTTGGCATTCGGATCAAACTACTTATACCGATGCACAGATCCCGTATTGCAAACTGGCTAATCCGAAAATCAGCATTACCCGCAGTCGACATCTGACGACTAATTTCTAGGATTTCTTCTAACACCTCTCTGTCGGAGCGCTTTTGACCCACAGATCGCGGTGACTCATTTTGGATGTGAAGTATATCTTGCTCCAGATCGGGCCACCATTTCTCAAATCCCAGCTTAAGTTGCATTTCAGTAAGGGCGTTTGCTTGGGAATGGCAATTGATTGACTGTACGACCTTATACATTTCCTCCTTCGTAAAGAGTGCTGCCTGAAACTGTGCGAGAGGACCTTCAATGTCTGCAAGCTGCAAATCATAAAATAGAATAGGACACACACGAGAGTGCTCGAAGCTCTTCGACAGCGCACCTGCTTCAAACAATAGCCACCGCGCGTCCTTATTTTTCGGAGACACGACGATAAGTCCAAAAGAAGTTGCTTCTAGTTCAGACGAGATGTCGTAAAGCCATCTAGTCCCTTTAGAAGAATCATCGTTGCTAATGAATGGCTTAATTGACTGCATGACGTTGGGGAGCCAACCTGCTAGCGCTTCTGCGATTCGCCTAGTTTCTTCTCCCGACCAACTAATGAAGACTTTCATTTCGAGCCACTATCGCCATTATACTCTCTTCGCCCGCGGCGAGGCAGGCGAGTTTCGATTTTTTCGTAGTGGTGCTCCCTTGGATCAGGACAATAAGCGACATTGCCACCACCCAGTAAACTCCCGGCGTGGCCGAAGATCGACTTGACGTCATTGCACACTCCACCGCGCTCACCCACGCCAAGCCCGAGTGGCTCCGCCAGCGCCTGGAGTGGTTCCAAGACCAAAAGTTTGGGCTGCTGCTGCACTGGGGCCCCTACTCGCTGTGGGATTGCTGCGAATCCTGGCCCCTCTCCCCCGGCGACGACTGGGCGCGCAACGACAACATGGAGTGCTGGACCCGCCGGGGCAAGGACCTCGCCCGGTTCCAGCGCGACTACTGGGCGCTCAACCGCGAGTTCCACCCCCACCGCTACGACCCCGAAGCCTGGGCCGAAGCCGTGGCCGATGCGGGCATCCGCTACGTCTCCCTCACCGCCAAGCACCACGACGGCTTTTGCATGTGGGACACGCAAGAAACCGACTACAAGATCACCGGCCCGGAAAGCCCCTACCCCGTGGATGTCTACAAGGGGTTCTGCGAGGCCATGCAACGGCGCGGGCTCGGGATTTCGGTGTATTTCTCCAAGGCGGATTGGCACTCCCCCGCCTATTGGTCGCCCGATGCCCCGGTGACCACGCGCCAGGCCAACACCCGCGGCACCCCGCAGTGGGACGAATTTGTGCGGTTTACGCACGCCCAAATCCGCGAGCTGATGACCGGCTACGGCCCGGTGGACGTGCTGTGGCTGGATGCGGGCTGGGTGAAGGCCGAGAGCGGCGAGGACATTGACATGCCCGGGATGATTGGCATGGCGCGGGAGCTGCAACCCGGCCTGATTGTGGCCAACCGCACGGTGGGCGACGAATTTGAAGACTTCATCACCCCGGAACACCAGATCCCCGATGCGCCCCTGGACCAGCCGTGGGAAAGCTGCCTGTGCATGGGCACGAGCTGGAAGTATGCGGGGCCGGAAGTGTTCCGGCCGGTGGGCGAAATCCTGCGGATGCTGATTGAGATTGTCTCGAAAGGGGGGAATTTCTTGATCGGGTTTGGCCCGACGCCGGAAGGCGAGTTCCCCGAAGGGGCGCGGGAGCGGCTGCGAGAGATTGGCGCGTGGATGCGGGTGAATGGGGAGGCGATATATGGCTCGCGGGCCATTGCCCCCTACGGCGAGGAAGGCGTGCGGTTTACGCAGCGGGAGGGGCAGTGCTTTGCGTTCCCGTGCGATGAAGGGGCGGACCGGCTGCGGGTGTTGCGGCCTGCGCTGGGGGCGGAATTGCGGCTGCTAGGGTGCGAGGCGCCGGTGCCGTGGCGCGAGGAAGACGGGGCGTGCGTGTTTGCCCTGCCGGCGGGGGCGGAGGAGCTTGCCCGCCCGCTGGTGTTGGCGTTTGAATTGTGAGGGTTCAATCTTCATCCGCTGGAGTCAGCGGATGGTGTTGCCACTGGCAGTATTGGAATAGCTCTTGCTCGGGCTGGCCTGAGGCGGGGTAGCCGTGCCCATGGGGTACCGGAAAGGAGAACTCCTGCTCCAAAAAGCCCCTGGATGCGAGGATGTGAGTATAAGCCACGAGGGGGCCATACGCGTAGATGACGTTGTGGCGATCGTAGACGAGAAGACCATCGTTGTTCGGCGTTCCGATCCAGATATGGTGCCGACCATCACCTTCTAAGAAGTCCTGGAACTTGAGGAAGAAGTCTTCGAATTGCTTATAGGATTCAAAGAGCGGGGACTGGTATCGCCCTTGATCCGCGCCGGTTTTTGAGATCAAGAGGACATACAGCACATAGAACTCTTGGGTTGGAAAAGTCTTCGCGAGCGCGAGAAGCAGATCTACATGATTCCGAGATGGTCCAATGACAAGCCTCTCGCGGTTGCCGGACGGTACGCGATAGTAGATGTTGCCGTAGTCGTGCGGCGCCCCTTCGATGTTCACGTCGTACGACATGAACTTGCTTGGCTTATCCACAAATCCCTCCATTTGATGAAATCACTCCACAATCTTCCCGTCGCGCCAGCGGAAGCTCACCTCGCGGCCACCCCGCACCCGCAGCCCGCGCACCGACCCTTCCTTCGCCCACGCCCGGGGCAGCGCCGGCAGAACCTGCGTCTCCCCATCGTGGCTCTGCACCAGCATCTCCGCGATGCCCGCCGTCACCCCAAAGTTGCCGTCAATCTGGAACGGCGGGTGCGCGCAAAACAGGTTGGGATACACCCCGCCGCCCGTGCTGTAATCGAAGCCCTGCTCCCCCGTGGGGCGCGAATAGTTGCGCAGGAGCTTGTACGCCCGCTCGCCATCCTGCAGGCGCGCCCAGAAGCACACCTTCCACGCCAATGACCAGCCGGTGCCGGCGTCGCCACGGCCTTCCAGCGTCTTGCGGGCGGCGGTGGCCAGGTCCGGGTTGCGGCGCGGCGAAATCTGGTTCCCCGGGTGCAGACCGTAGAGGTGCGAGACGTGGCGGTGCGTCGGCTCGGGCTCCTCGTAGGGTTCTAGCCACTCCTGCAGGCGTCCGTCCGGGCCGATCTGGTGGGGTGCCAGGCGGGCCAGCGTGGCCTCCAGTTGCTGTTGGAACTCCGCATCCACGCCCAGGGTGCGCGCGGCCTCGCGGGTGTTGGTAAAGAGCTCCCGCACAATCTGCTGGTCCATGGTCGGGCCCATCACGGTATTCAGGTTGCGCCCGTTCAACCGGTAGGTGTTCTCGGGGCTGTTGCTGGGGGCCGTCACCAGCCACTTGTTCCTTGGTTCTTCAATCAGCATGGCCAAGAAGAATTCGCTGGCCCCTTTCAGCACCGGATAAATCTCGCGGAGGGTGCGGGGGTTGGGGTTAAAGGCGTAATGCTCCCACAAGTGGCCGCACAGCCACGCCCCGCCGGTGCAGGTGGAGCCCCAACTGGCGCCCTCGCCGGGGGAGGTGAAGTTCCAGGGGTTGGTGATGACGTGGGCCACCCACCCCGGCGCGTTGTAATTGGCGCGGGCGGTCTTGGCCCCGTTGGGGGGCAGCCCCGCGATGAACCGCACCAGGGGGCGGGCGCAATCGGCCAGGCCGGTCGTTTCCGCCAGCCAGTAGTTCATCTGCAGGTTGATGTTGATGTGGAAATCGCCATTCCAGGGGGTTTGCAGCTCTTCCGCCCAGATGCCCTGGAGGTTGGCGGGCAGCGGGCTATCCGGCCGCGAGGAGGAGATGAGGAGATACCGCCCGTAGTGGAAGATCAGCGCATCGTAGGCCGGGTCGGCCTCGCCCAGGGCCACGCGCCGGGTGCGCTGCGGAGTGGGCAGGGCGCTGAGGGCGGTGGTGGGCAGCACCAGTTCGCATCGGCGGTAGAACTCTTGGTGGTCGCGCTCGTGGCGGCGACGGAGTTCGGCAAAGCCCTGCTTGGCGCCGGTTTCGACGTGCCGCTGGGTGCGGGCCGCGAATTCTGGATCGAACATGCTGGTACCCGCCGAGAAAATGAGAAGCACCTGCCGCCCCGCCGGGATGGAGATTTGGCCATCTTGCGGCGGCACCACCCGGCCATCCACCACCGCGCGCAGGCGGGCTTCGTAGCGCACGCCGCCTTGCCCGGGGAAGCCGCTGGCCAGGGCCCCGAACATGCGCAGATCCGGCCCGGCCGCCTGCACGGTGGCGCGCTCGGCGCGACGGAGGGAGACGGCCATGCGGATGGGCTGGCTGGCCGTGATGCGCGAGACCACCACCTGGCCGGGGCGGAGACGAAGGTTTCGCGCTCGATGCGGACCCCGTTTTGGGTGTAGGCCACGCGGGCGGAAGCGCGGTCCAGATCCAGCGTGCGGGTGTAATCCGTGGCGGTGCCCCGCGGGAGTTCGATCACCATGTCGCCCAGGGTTTGGTAGCACCCGAACGGGACATCCTTGCCGTTGCCGTGCCCGGAACCCGCGCCCTTGGCCACAAATTCGCGCTGCAGAATCTCTTGCGCGGCGGCGTTGTCTCCGGCCAGGAGTCGCTCACGGATGGCGCCGAGGAACTGGTGGGCGTTTTCGCGGTCGGCATCGTGCGGCGAACCTGACCACATGGTGGATTCGTTGAGGACGATGCGCTCGGTTTCCACCCCGCCGAAGACCATGGCGCCCAGGCGGCCGTTGCCGAGGGGCAGGCTTTCGGTGAAGTGCGCGGCCGGTTGCTCGAAGAAGAGGCTGTGGGCGGGGTTGAGCGCCGCAACCGAGAGCGCCAGCGGAGTGAGCATGGAGGGGACTCTACCCAGTGCGCCGGGGGCGGGAGGGGTGGATTTGTTGGTTATAATGAGGGGGCGAGGTTTGGCTTCCGCGTTAAGGAGTGAAAAGGTTGAAACACGGACCTCGGAAGAAGTGGCTAGTGTGGACGCTCGTTGGCGTCGCTCTCGCCGTTCCCGCTCTTGTCATCCTTTCCCTCACGACATTTGCCAGCATGAACTTGCCCAAGTTCGTGACTTCGCGAGTGACGCAGTTTCAATACGACCAGGCGATCAAGGAGTTACCCGCCGCCGAAGCAGAAGCGGTAAAGCTTGGTCTCCCCCTGGTAGGGGCGGACATGTTGCCCAAGCCGCCTGTACGCCCGGAGGAAAACGCAGCGCCGATTCTCAGAGAAGCCTTCAAGGCCATGGAGACTGCGGCCGCCCAGGATCAGGATTGGCACTACCACATCAACATTGCTCTGGCCGAGCCAACGCCGGACAGAACCGAGACCGCCACGGTTGCGATAGGCAGGGTTTCCCCTGCGCTTGACCTCGCCGTGAAGGCCTCTCGGCGACCTCGCATTGATTTCGAAAGGCCCTGGCTCACCGAGTATCCCACTTCGGTCAAGTTCCCTGAATCCTCGCAGACCAAGCAGCTCATCTTGGGCTTGGCCAGCCGCGGCATGTGGCGCACAAAGTTCGGTCAAACCGAATTGGCAGCAGAAGACTTTCGTGCTGGCCTTGCGCTGGCAAGGTTCGCCGGCGAGGAACCAACTCTGATCTTTGCCTTCGTGCAATTAGCTTACGAGTCTTTCATTTACTTCGCAATCCAGTCTGCCCTTTCATTTCGCCCCGAGGATATTGAATTCATCAGTCGCCTAGACCGGATCGCAGCCGAGTACTCCAGCTCCCCCATAGACATGTTCAAGGCCCTGCGAGGGGATGCCTATATGGGTATCGCCTCCGCCGAACTCCAGCTGGGTTCTCACAATCGGTATGCGGAATTGAAACGAGATACGACCGGACGCGTGGTGCTAGACGGCAAGCTCGACCCGGCCTCCCACAAGCTCTACTTAGGGTCGCGCACGCGAGTCCTACAAGCTTGGAATGAAGCCTACCGAGAGGCAGGCTCCATCAAAGACCCCATAGTTCAGGCCGAGCGTCTGACGAAAATCTTTGACTGGCATAGTCGGGATGGCGACCGCACCCGATTGCACAATGTCATTGTTCTTCCCATTGTAAATCCAGGCTCGGGGAACATTGCCGACCAGCCCGTCCGCTGGCAAGCTCTGCGGGGCTTGCTTGCCGCTTTAAGATTCCGAGCGAATCAAGGCCACTCTCCGAACTCACTCGAAGAAGCCGGATTTCGTGAAGTCGATCGATTTGCCGATTCGCCTTTTCGGTTCAACGTTGATGGCGATGCGATTGTGGTCTACAGCGTTGGACGAGACCGGGTGGATCACAACGCGCAAGAGAGGGTGGAAGATGCCCAGGGCGAGAGGATTGGCGGGGATGTGGTGGCACGTGTGCCTCGTAAAGTCGCCGTGCCTCCGCGTGCTTCCATGGCAAAAGATAAGCCGGAAGCGCGATAAGTTAGCGTTACAATGCAGGCATGAGGAAGCGGAAGCTGACCGTGGCTTTAGGCCTTGCGGGGCTGGCGGCGCTGATTGCCCTGGCGGTTTACCGGAACCCGACCCGGCTAGCCTTTGAGCGGGCGGCGGCTGATTTGCCTGCGGCGGAAGCAGAGGCCCGGCGCTTAGGATTGCCCCTGACTAGCGCCGACTTGAGACCGAAGACGCCCATCATGCCAAGTGAGAATGCGGCGCCCTTGATACGCAAAGCAGGAAAGCAAATCGAGACCCTTACCAAAAAGCATCCGATCTTGAACGAGTTATCCTTTAGAGGGCTTGCGAGTCTATCCCCTGAGAAACGAACGCAGATGGATTCGGTCTTTGCTGATTGCGCACCGATTCTCGAGGTTGCCATCCTGGCCTCAGCAAAGCCGGAATGTGACTTTGAACGCCCGTGGGATACCAAGCCCATGTGGGAAATGCTCTTTCCTGAGCACGCCCAACTTAAGAGGCTCACTTCCGTCCTGAGAAATCGTGGATTATGGCTCATGGAAAAGGGTGACATCTCAAGCGCAATTCGAGACTTTCGTGCAGCGCTGGCTCTTGCACGCTTCGCGGGTAGCGACGGAGATGCGTTCGGGGCGACTGTTCAAATGAATTTGGAAACGAGCGGAATCGTCGCCATCGAGCAGGCCGCAACACTACGCCCCCGCGATGCTGCGTTCATTGATCAGCTTGATGCGCTCTTAGCAGAAGTGGAATCTCACCCCGTTCGAAATCAACGGATACTTGGTGCCGAGGTTGTTAATTCATTGTTGATGGTCAACTACCCCCCGGATAAGTTGGCAAGCGCAGTTTTCAATCAGCAAGGCTCAGGTGGTCTAGAAGGTCAAATTCAGGTTCTTCAGTACTCGACATTCTTGGCCCCTCCCTTAGTGCCGCCTGGAATTCGCAGAGACGCCTACCGGGCGAGAGCGCTTCGATTTTGGAGTCGATACATTGCGGGTGTCAATGGCGCGGACACCAGCTTACGGGCCAAGGCACTGATTGACCCCACCCTCAAGCAACTCGATTCCGCTGATGAACCGACGCTAAGGCTTCTTCATCACAGTTCGCCGATCACAAAAGATACGCATAAGACACTCTTCCGACGAGATGCCAAAGTGCGGACTACAAGGGCACTCCTCGCCGTCCTCAAACATCGCATTCAGCACGGTAGATATCCAACCTCTCTCGCAGGCCTCACGAGCAACACAGACGACCCGTTTTCATTCAGCAAGCTCGGCTACCGTGTGAACGGAGAGGAGGTACGTGTTTACAGTGTGGGAAGAGACGAGAAGAGCGATGGTGGTCGGCTTCTCTCCGAACATCGTTGGTTCCTGCCCCGTGGGCGCGACATCGTTTCCCTCTACCCATTCCGCCCTGAAATAAGCTACTAGATCTAGTATCGCCTTACGACCCCGTGCCACACTCCCTCAAACGCAATGAAGGTCTCTCGATACTGGTGGGTGGGGCTGGTGGTTGTCATCATCGGCACGAGCCTGACCTGCGACATCACCCGCAAAATCTCCTTCAATAAGATTGCGGGGCAACTCCCCCAGGCCGAAGCCGACGCCAAGCGTCTCGGCCTCCCCCTCTCTGGCGCCGAGCTTGTCCGCAACCCTCCGGTGAAGCCCGAGAACAACGCCAAGCCGTTACTGGACGAAGCCACAGCCGCCCTCAAGGCAGCACGCAAGCTCGATGACAATTGGCGCACGACGGTCACGAACGCTCTCATTGACCAGGATGCGGCCAGCCTTGCCAAAGCTGAAGAGTGGATGCGAAAGCTAGGGCCGGCGATTGACCTCGCCTCCCAAGCCGCCGCCAAACCCGATGCCGATATGGGTCGCAAATGGGCCACAGCCAATCCGGCTTCAATGACCACACCCGAACTCGCCTACATCAAGGAATTCGGCTCGGCCTTGGGATTGCGAGGCGCTCTGCGCGCGAAGCAAGGGGATAAAGAAGGCGCGATTTGGGATTTCCGCGCGTGCCTGAGGTTGGCCCGCCTGGCCAGCACGGAGCCCTTTGCGCTGGATGCCATGGTGCGGATCGCGGTGGAGTCATACGCCTTTCGGGGGATGGAAGCCGCCGCGACGTTTGCGCCTAAAGACGCCAAGTTCCTGGCCGAGCTTGATCAATTGGCCGCCGAGCATGCCGAGAAGCCCTTGGACTTTGACAACATGCTTCGGGGGGAAATTTGGATGGGTGTCTTCTTGGCCGAACGGAGCCCTAAGCAGATTTCCGCCGACTTGCTGGCAGGATTGGAGCGGGCCGGGCAAACAAACATGTTCGATGCCTATCTGCTCGAAAAGACGATGGAGGCCCAAGGGGTTCCCGATGATTTACGCAAGCGTGCGTATCGTTCTTACTTCCTCATCGCGTGGGTGGATTTCTTGGATACAAAAGCCGAGAACGAGACCCGTTTGCAGCGCTACCAGCGCTTTGAAAAGTGGGCCAAACAGTATGCGGACAACAAAGCCTCAGTGGCAGACCTCAATGCGATGCTCATCATGCCCTACTCGGTTATGGGGCGCACTTTAGCCCGTTCTGAAGCGAAGCCGATTGTCTTTCGAGGCTTGATGGCCGCGATGATGCACCGGGCCAAGAAGGGAGCGTGGCCTTTTACTTTGAAGGAGGCAGGGTTCGAAGAGAAGGACTACTTCACGGGTGAGCCGCTGCGGATAGTGGTGGACGGAGATTCAGTGAAAGTTTATAGCGTGGATTGGGATCTCAAGGACGACCAGGGGAAGGAGGTGATTGCGAATTCCCAGAACCGGGAAGAGACGAGAGATTTGGCCTGTACTTTCCCCCGCCAGATTCGCAGTAGTCGCATGGTGAATTGACTTCTTGTAGATTGCATCAAGTTTGCGTTACAATACAGGCATGAAGTGGGGCACGAGCGTGGTTGCCGCAGTGACAACACTACTCGTCATCTCTGGCTGCAAGAACCCCACCCTGGCCGCCTTTGAGAAGGCTGCCGCCGAGCTCCCCGCCGCCGAGGCGGAAGCCAAGCGCCTCGGTCTTCCGCTCGCCGGGACGGACCTTGCACCTGCCAAGCCCATTCCACCGGAGCAGAACGCCAACTATCACCTTTCCTTGGCGATGAACGCGCATCGTCAACTGCTCGAAGCAGATAGCAACCTCAACGCGAAAGTGGTGTACGGCATCATCAGCCCTTCCCAACAGAACACGCCGGCAGCCGCATCAGCTGTAGAGTCGCTCTCCACCGCCCTGGACTTGGCCGTCACGGCCTCCAAGAAGCCAGACATTCGATTTCGAAGAGACTGGAAGTCAACGCGCCCCTGGGGCATGATGTTCCCGGAGCGTGACGCCCTTAGAGCTGTCACAAGAAGCCTCGTCGTGCGCGCTCAGTACTTTGCCTACAAAGGCAATACTTCGAGGTCCATTCAAGACCTTCAAGCTGCTATGGCCCTGGCGAAGTTTGCGGGGTCAGAGCCCAGCCTGCTTTCAGGTTTGTTGCAGGGCGCCATTGAGGGCAGCATCATTTCTGGGATGGAGTCGGCTCTGGCGCTTCGGCCTCAAGACGAGGAATATTGGACGGCACTGGACAACATCGTAGCCGAGCAAGCCGAGTCGCCTCTGGACTGGAATCACCACCTCGGCATGGAAGTTTGGAGCCTTGTTGCCAGCGCCAGTGTTCCAATGCAAAACATGCGACAAAGCCTCAAGGAAATGGAGGCTGAGGGCCTGGCGGACAAGGATGATCTCAATGTTCGTATTGCAAAGCGTGTCATGCAGCCGGGCGTACCGGATCCGCTCCTTGAATCTGCTTATCGGGCGCGGGCTTTACAAATCTGGGTTGAGTATTTTCGTCAGGACCGCAGCCAGCAGAGCGTCATTGATGCCGCAGTTGACTTGAGCACCATCATTCATAACTACAGCCTAGACGATGACCCGACCATGGTGAATAACCAAGAACTCTTTGACGACGTGGTTCCGCAGGGCGAGGCCTTTGCCCGCCGGGAGGTGCGGCTTCAACTTTTTCGCAGCCTGGTTGCCGTCCTCAAGTATCGGAAGGCCAATGGCCGTTTCCCTCAGTCGCTGAAGGATGCCGGGCTAGAGCCGCACGACCCATTTGCCGGGGGGCCTGTTAAGCTGCTCATTGGCGATGGTAGGGTCATCGTCTATAGCGTGGGACGCGACCGGATGGATGACCAAGGGGTAGAGCGCACCGAGATGCGGGTTGGCGACGACTTTCGCCGCGATGTCAGTGCAATTTTCCCCCGGCCTTTGCGTGTCCCACCCAGAGGCCAGCAACCTGAGGTTGCGATATAGCGAATCCTGCCAAATTTGCGTTACAATACAGGTATGAAGCTTGGCATATCCGGTGTCATTGGCCTGGCCGCGCTCCTTATGGCGGGGTGCAACAACTCCACCGTGGCCGCCTTTGAGAAGGCCGCCGCCGAACTCCCCGTCGCCGAGGCCGCCGCCAAGAAGCTCGGCCTCCCCCTCACCGGCGCGGACCTGATGCCCAAAACACCCGTGCGCCCGGAAGACAACGCCGCTCCGCTCATCCTGGAAGCTGGCAAGGCCTACCGCCTGGCTGGGAGCCAAAGTCGCGGCTGGGAGCAATCCCTCGGCCAGGCCTTCGCGGACCCCACCCCCGCCAACCTCGCCAAGGCCCAGGCCACCCTTCAACCCTTTAACGCCGCCCTGGACCAAGCCGTGCGGGCCGCCGCCAAGCCGGAGGTTGATTTCGGACACGATTGGGATTCGGACGAGCCCTGGAACTTAACCTTCCCCGAGTACTCCGAGGGCAAAAACCTGGTGAAGGGCCTCTCCTATCGGGCTCAGTTGCGCACCCGACGGGGTGACACCGCCGGGGCTCTCAGCGACCTCCAGGCTGCGGCCGCCATGGGGCGATTTATGGGTTCCGAACCCACTCTCATTGGGGGTCTGGTGCGCGTGGCTATCGATGCCCTCGTGGTGCGGTCCATGGAATATGCCATTACGATCCGGGCCGGGGACATGAGTTTCCTCCAAGACCTGGATGCCCTGGCCGCCCCGCATGCGGCCGAATCGGTGGACATGCTGCACGCCCTGCGAGGCGAAATTGTCTTTAACGTCACGGCGGCGAGTGCCCCGGCGGAGCGGCTTTTGCCCATGGCCAGCGGGAGCGTGGATGAAGCGGACACTGCGGGCCTGGCCAACCAAGCCGATTGGAAGCGCCGCTTGGCCCCGGCGGGCGTGCCCGAATCGGTGCGGACCGAAGCCTTCCGCGCGCGGGCCCTGCAACCGTGGGTGGAACTCTATGCCGACCCCGAGGTCCGCAAGGACCCCATGGCTCTGGTCCGGCGGATGGAAGACCTGGATAAGCGGCTGAGCAACGACCCCGACCCGACCCTGGCCGTGCACCAGATTCTCTTTCCGGTGTTGGCGGGGGCAGGCGATGCTCTGGTGACTGGGCGCGCCCGATGGCAGGCCGTGCGCGGGCTGATGGCGGTGCTGAGGTTCAAGGGGGCGCAGGGGCGCTACCCGGCAACCTTGGCGGAGGCGGGATTCACGGACGTGGATCCGTTCACTGGGAAGGCATTTCACCTTAAGGTGGAAGGTGAGACCGTGCGGGTGTACAGCGTGGGGCCGGATGGCGTGGACAACGGCGGGGAGGAGCGGGTGAACACCGCGCCCGATGCCCCCCGGCAGATGGACATCGTCAGCATGTTCCCGCGCCGAGTGAATGCCCCACCGAAGTAGCAGCATTGTTCCATCATTAGCGAAAGATGCCGCTCGTACCGAAGCAGCCTTGGTCCTTACGCGAGCTCGAGCGCGACGTAGACGAAGCGCTCTACTGGATTTGGGATCCCATTGGGATTAAGGACTCGAAAGGACCGCGCGGGGAGTATTGGGCTTACGTACCGCATGTCTTTAAGCTCCTCCGGGCCGAGAAACCGGAGGATGAAGTCCGCGATGATATTCTCCAGTATCTGATTGACGTGGAAGAGAATTCCATCACAGTGCCCGGCAACAAGGCTGCGACTCTCGATCGACTGCTGGAGGCCCGGCGTACCCACCTGCAGTGGCAAGACTAGCGAAACGCTAGCGTGGCCAGGGGATACGGATCTTGTCTTGGTTGCGTTCGATGAAGTCCAAGAGCTGAGCGGCAATCCACTCATCGTTGGCATAGTATCGATCATCGCACGCTGCGAGCTTCTCCTGCTGCTCGGCCGAGAGGTCATCCGCGATCTCCGAAACCACATCCGCGTCGTATCCGGGCGGCAGGTTGAGAGCGGCAATCGCATCGGCGGTGATGGCGGCGCACGCCTCGCACTCAATGGCCAACAAAGCCTCGTGAATGACATCGGTGTAGGCCGACGAGCTATTGACGAAGAACTGTCCGTAGCCGCCATTGTTGACCTGCATCTCCATGGCCTCGACCGCCAGAATCACGCGCTCATGAAAGTTGATCTCATCTTCCGGGATGGAATCTGCCGCGATCTCAAACGCCAGCACGAGGCTGTCGGAGCGGACCTTGCCGCGTTTGGCAAGGAGTTCCGCGACGGTTTCCCCCTTATAACTGTCATCCCAGGGGAAGTCTTGCTTTCGATCCGAGTTACGCCACTTTGCCACAGGCAGATTATGTCATTTACCAGGCCAGTACAATGAAAGGATGCCGGTGATACCCACCCATAGTGATTTCGAGACGGCCCTCTTGCGGGCCGTAGACGAGGTGCTGTATTACGTCTGGGATCCGATTGGCATCAACGACGAGCCATTGGCGCGCAGTGAATATTACGACTACGTCCCTCGTGTTTTCGAGATTCTATGTTCGGCGTTACCCGTAGATGTGGCGTTTGTGGAAATCATGGTGTATCTCACGCATGTCGAGGACAATCTCATCTGCCTGGGAGGCAACAAGCATGAGGCGATTGACCGCTTGATCACGTTTAAGGTTCACCTACAAGAGAGAGAATCTGAGGGCTACCTGATTGGCCCCACCGGCACAGCCTTCTAATCTGAAAGTAGAGACCGCAGATTTTCTACTTTACGATCAAGTCTTTCGAGTCGATCCGATAATTCTGCAGGAGGGCCTTGCCGCCCGAGATGTGGAACACAAACTCTTCGGTGCCCTTGCCCTTCTCAAAGGTGGTTTGGTAAGTCAGTTCCACCGTCTTGCGGCCGTTCATGGTTCGGACATAGAAGCCATAGGGTTTGGCATCCGTTACCTTGCCCAACTTCGTCCGCACCGCGCCTACGTACTCGGAAAAGCTCTTTTCGGTCTCGGCCTTTTGGAACGCGGAATCCGACGCCGCATAGAGCTCCTTGAACTTACTGTCATTGAACTGACGGTGATACTCAGTCACGGCGGCCTCGGCTTCAGCCTTGCCTTTCATCAGCCCCCCGCAACCGACGAGCCACACGGCCCCCACCGCCATGCCAACCCCCGCCGTTCGAATCCAAGCCACGTTACGCATGCAAACCTCTATGAGTATGAAACTTGTACCCTAGCCCGCGCAAGCTTTGCAATTGCCGTTGCTTCAGTGTCTATAGAGCATTGAGCTTTCCAACAACTCTCACCCCAGCGTCGCTTAGTTCTAGGATTTCGAGACTCAGTGGATCCTCGGACTCACGGTACTCCTGGATCGCGGAGGGGGCCAGATGCACGAACAAGTCCCCTTGATCAGCAGGCACAATGAGCATGTAGTTGATCGCAGGCACCGCGACCCTTACCGGCCAAGTGAATTCCGCCTGGATTCTTCGTTTGAACTCAGATGTCATGCACAGGTTCGCCTTGTCCCATTCTTGCTCCAGGCTGAGGTAGGCAAATCTGCGCCCTGACATCTCAACAAACTCAATCTTGGCTTGGTGCATCAGCTCGTTCATATGCTGGCCAGCAACCGCGATGACATCACGCGCGCTCACCTTCCAATCGGTCAAGTCGGCGGGTGTCACCCATCGGCGGGACTCGATTTCCGGTAGATCACAGTAGTACATCAGGCACAGCTCAGGGGTAACCGGAGTGATGTACGGCCCGAGTTCCACCAAGAAGGGGTGCTTCAAGCTCTCACGTTGTTCCAATGTAAACGCAAGACGCTTTTGAGCATCCTCCCAGTCGAGATTACTGAACATTGCTCCTCCGACCACATGCTGAACGTATCCTACGACGATTTCTGGATCCGGATTCTGCTTCCAGTGATGGACGGCGGCGTCCAATGTCACTTTTGCCTTCGTGCTCGCATTGATGACTAATTCGTAGGAACCATCAGCGTTCTTTGAATAGAAAATGCCCAGTCGCTGGAGCTCCGCTTCAAAGAGGGCCGCGACCTTCTTGTAGGCTCCAAACTTCATCTCTGAGGACCCGACCGGGTCGGTGAATCAACCGCCATCACCCTGCGCTCCCCCCGATGGTCGCGAAGTGCCGCACCCCCTCGTCACTGATCTTGAATATCTCCCGGCTCAGGGGCAGGTCCACCCGCTCGTACTCGCGCATGGCCGCCCCGGCCGCGCGATTCAACAAGTCTTCATCATCCGCAGGAACGATAAACATATAGTCATCCGCCGGCACCAGTGTGTACACCGGCCACGTAAACTCGGCCTTCATCCGCCGTGCAAACTCCTCCGTCAGCATCAGGCTGGCCTTTAGGTTCGTTTCCTCCGTCCCCAAGATAGCAATGCGCCGCGTGTCCACATCAATAAAGTCCACCTCCGCTTGCCGCATTTTCTCGTTCATATGCTGCATGGCGAGCGCGCGGATTTCCTCCGCAGTTACCCCCCAGTGCGCCAGGTCGGAACCCGAAATCCACACCGTCGTACCGGCCTCCCGGCGGTCGTAAGCGTAGAGCTTCGCCAACCCCGGGCTCAATTCGTCGCGCAGCGGACCCAAACCTTGCCAACTGGGGTCCTTCAGGTCTTCCGTCGGAAAGAGGCAAAAGTAAATCCCCACCCGCGCGGTTTCCCAGCTCGTATCCGAGTAAGTGCCGCTATCTAGCACCACGCGGACAAAGTGGTGCACCATGTCCGCCGCTGGCTCCTTCTCCCATTCGCGCGCCAGGTTGCCCAGGTGCACCGTGGGTTGATAACCCGGGGATGCCTCGACATGATAGGTGCCATCTTCGTTACGCGAAAAGAAAATGCCTCGCTGGCGGAGTTCTTGCTCAAAGAGCGCGGCAACTTGTTCGTAGGCAGTCGGGTTCATGGACTTTGCACCTCTCCCCAGGAGCGGTACAGGAATTTACTCGAATCGAACTGAACGGCGCAAGTGTGCATTTTCTGGGGCGAACTCTTTAAAGTGCTTGTGTATTCGCCGCTACAAGCGCCGCAAGTCTCAATCTGTATGCACGTAAATGAAGCCGGACTCCCTGGCACCCTCATTCCAATAGTCAATCTCTTCGTCCCGATAACCGATCATCCCGGGGCAAATGCTCCTTAGCTCCTTGAACCACGTCACCATGTCTTCCGGGAACTTCTCGAGCTTGAGCTCGAGGGTTCTGCCCATGATGCCTGTTAACTTCCAGTCGAGATGCTCCCACTGTCGCAGAAATGCCATGAACCGAATCGCTGCAAATCCAATCCGGTGCCCATGGAACTGGGAGAGCGCGATGGCAGCGTACGGTTTGCGACCTTCAACAAGGAGGATCTGGTCGCGGTAGCTATATGTGGGACGCCAGGCGCCACACCAACTTTGCTTGACCTCGAGGTGAATCTCCTGGACGAGTTCCTGGCACACTTCCTCTCGGGCTTGAGACTCCGCAGCGGACTTTTCCTCGCCGGCTAGCACCAATTCAGACTTTCTTACTTCAATCTGGCGATCCATCGAGAACAGCACTGCACCTTGGGCCTCGGTAAACAGTTTGGGTGTGGCGCCAATCAGCTGCGTCGTGAGATCCACGTCGGCCTGCCACTGCGAGCTTCGCGTCTCGACAATCTGCCTAACGGTTGTCAAGGTGTCGGATTCCCATGTGGCCTTGGCTCCCGCGGCAAGCAAAGCATCGGCCACGGCCCAGGCGCGAAATCCGAGGGCCGCCGTGAGGGCCGTGATTCCTGGTTCCACCACAAGGTTGACATTGGCGCCATCCTGGATCCATCGCTCAACATCCGAAATCTCAGGCGGCTTCTTGCCACGAAGAGATTCTCGAAGCCTCAGAGTGGCGACCGCCGCCGGATTGGGAGTGAAGGCCACAAACATCAACTTCAGAGCCTTCGGTGCGACTTGCGCCACATCCACTGCGGAGTGACCTTCCGCATCTCGGGCCAAGGGGTCGGCTCCTAGCTTCCGGAGCCGCTTGACGACTTCGAGGTTCCCGCTCTTGATGGCTGACTGAAGCGGTAACTCGCCCGACTCATTGGGCTGATTCACGTCGGCACCGAGGCTGATGAGCAGATCTAGCATATCCAAGCCCTTGGCATAGTGGAGACCGTGGCTTGGATTGCATCCGAGTTGAGCCATCCTCTTGACCACGGGTTTGAGGTCTTCTTCCACCGCTTGCTGGTAGTCGGCCGGGCTGGGCAGTTGCCCTATCTTGGCGAGTGCAGTCAGAGCGCGCGCTTGTTGCAGGGGCTGTCGCTTCCCACGGGCTCGGCTCATAACACCCGCACTTTCCCCTTCATAGAGCCGAGCACCGGCCTCCACCATCAGTGGAACTGCGGCCCAGTGTTGATTTCGGACCGCCGTGAGCAGAGGCGAGCACTTGCGGTTGGGTGCATTGCAGTCGAGGTGAGGGAGCAGAACACGCATCGTATCTGTCCTGCGCTCGTCGGTCAATGCATCCCAGAAATCGCCTTCATTCCAAAAACGAACATGCCAGGCATCAATCTTGGCCCGCACGGTCGCCCCGCGTGCGAGCAGGAGTCGGGCCGTCTCGACTCGCCCCAACAAGCGGCTTGCAACAAGGCGGTATGGCCTTCGTCGTCGATTGCCTCGATTTCCGCGCCCGCGTCTAGGAGAAACTCAACCATGGATGGGGTTGAGAATGCGGTCGCAATGAAGAGAGGCGTACATCCACCTTCAGTCCGGGCGTTGACATTGGCCCCTGCCACGACCAATTCTTGCACGATCGGGAGGTTCTTGGTACGGCAAGCCATATGCAAGGGAGTGTTGCCAAGGGAATCGCATGCTTCCAAGTTGGCACGCCTACTCAATAACACCCGCACGGCATCTTCCGCTTCGTGCTCAGCTGCCAACATGAGGGGTGTGCAACCCCCGTAAACGCTTTGGTGCCATTCCGCGGGGCCCCTTAGGTCAACTCGCCTCTGATAACAAGAGTTCCTGTGGTTCACATCAGCGCCGGCGTCGAGCATGGACTCGAGCGCCAAGCTACGGTTCTTGGTTGCAGCCAGGTGCAGTAGGGTTGTCCTCTTGTAAGAGTACAGGGATTCTTGGGCTTGCTCAGCAGTTAGTGATAGTCTCGTGTTTCCTTGCAGGACTTGTCGAATTGCCTCATGATGCGGGGCATGATCCCTCCGGTACTGCCGCTGATAAACCCGAATGGTTCGCCACAGCTTCTCTGTTCGATTGGCGGCAAGTCTCCGAAGGTTGTAGACAAATGGATTGGCTCCTCGCTCGAGTGCCAGCTCAGCTAGGTCGAACCTCTCTGCCCATAAGGCGGCCAAAAGGACGCTGTCTCCTTCCTCAGATTCCAATGACAGGTCAGCACCTGATTGCAAAAGTAACTCAATGCAGTTGTCCGCGCCTTCATCAATGGCCTCTTTGATGAGTAGATACTTGCGGGTCCCATTTGGGCTAAGTCCGCCCCTGAGGCATTGCATGAGAACCTCGGCTTGATCCCCTTCGATGGCCGCTTGCCAAATTGGCTCATGCCACTGTCCATATTCCGCAAGGAGATCGCAACCGCTATTGCGCAGCCACTCCACATCTCCCCGCCGCGCGGCACGAAGTACCTCTTCCCCGTTTAACGGCTCAGGCATGCAAGCTTTCCTTGATTCATTGATACCAAGATACCACCAAGAGAACCAAGGTGCCTCGCGGCTCATATCAAGTTAACAACTGGTAGACCGGCCCCTAAGCAATCGTTCAAGCGGCCGGCTAAGAAGTGGAGAGCGACTCGGTTGAGTCCACGGTACCTGCTTCTGTCAGCACCGGTGTGGCCGTTTCGAGCGCGCTCACCGATGACGAGGAAATCGCACTCGCGAGTTGATCAAACAACGCCGCGTTGCGTCGACGATCTTTGACCCACCAGCTACGCACCGATGCCCGAAAAGCCGTCCCCAGCCCGACCAGGGCACCCGCCGAGAGGAGCATGGACAACCAAGGGCGCAGCGCGTCGTTGGCAAACAGCAGCGAGGTCGTGGCGAACCACGCAATGGTGGTCGGGACGATGCCTGCAACAATGCCCCCGTCAATATCCAGCTCCAGCTTCAGGTGCACCCCGACCTCCGTTTGAATGGCGGAGACATACACGCTCCCGAGGTCGTGCTTGTACTTCCAGGAGTGAAATCCACCCGAGACCTTGCCCGCCTTGGATTGCTTAAAGTGGTGGTTGAGCATGCCGACCAGGGTGCCCCAGGATTCGGGGGTGAGCTGCCCCGGAATCACGCGCTCGATGGCGTATTGAGGGGGTGCGCCCAGCCACCGCGACTGCCCCTGGTGGTCGGCGGCGACGCCCGCATCCAGCCCCTCGGCCATGGCGGCTTCAATAAAGGCGGGGTCAATGCCCACCTCGCCCCCAATCCGCTTGAGGTCTTCCCGCGAAGCGCCTTGCCCGCTCCGAGCGGGGGATCCGGCTTGCTCTTGCAGTTCGGCGGCCCGGCGCAGAATCCGGGTCACATCCTTATCGCTGTATTCGGGGTTCGGATCGGGGCTCATGCCGTGTTCACTTCCATACCCCCTTTTCCCGGGCAGGGTTGCAAAAAAGCAGGAGAAGCCCGGCGGGCCTCTCCTGCATCACGTTTATCCTTTTGGTGGAATGGAGCTAGCTCTTCTTGGCCACGGCGCGGCGGCGGAGCATAGCCAGCAGGCCCGCACCCAGCGCGATCATCGAGGCCGGCTCCGGCACCACGGTCACGTTGTCCACGCGGGTGTAGTCAACGCCGGAGGCGATGTCCGCACTAATGCCGATGCGCGTCAGCCCCGCCAACACGCTGTTGATATCCGCTTGCGTGGCCGCCCGCATATCCACGCCATTCCCGTAGCGCCAACCCGACGGATCGGTGAGACTGTAGTTGTAAGAAACGTACGCACCGCCTCCCGCCGGAGCTTCTTCACGGTAGATCGCTTCGGTGCCATTCGTCATCACCAGCATCGGAAAGAGACCACCGGCACCTTGCGTGGAGTGATCGAAGCTGACCGAAGTTGCCCCGGTGTAGCCGCCCGAAAGCAACGGGCTAAGGTGGAATGCCCACCCGCTAAAGTCGTCGCCATCAATGAAGCCACCCGCGTTCCATGTGGCCGGGCCGAGGTCGGTGAGAGCGAACGTCGAAGGAATAAAATCAGCGCGCCGCCAACCTTCATTGTCCGAGTCAAAGGTGTAGCTGAGGGCTTGAGCCGAAGCCTGACTCGCCACCAGCACCAATGCCAGCGTCCCTACCATTGAAGTCAATCGCAAAGAAAATACGTCTGCGAGTATACATAGGCGTCCATTAAGCGCACGACAAGACACCACAACTTCCCGCAGATTTGCGGGGGAGTCCCCCGCTACGATCCTGCTTTCAGCGTGGCCATGTCAATCACAAACCGGTACTTCACGTCGCTGCGCAGCATGCGCTCGTAGGCTTCGTTGATCTCCTGCATGCCAATGCGCTCGATGTCGCACACAATGCCATGCTGCGCGCAGAAATCCAGCATCTCCTGTGTCTCGCGGATCCCCCCAATCAATGAGCCGCTTAACGATCGTCGTTTGATCACCAAGGGGAACGCCGCCACCGGAGTCGGGTCGGGCAAGCCCACCAGCACCATACGGCCATCGCGCTTCAGCAAGCTCAAATACAGATTAAGGTCGTGGGCCGCCGAAACCGTATTCATCAAGAAGTCAAACGAGTTGGCGTACGCCCCCAGCGCCTCCGGGTCGCGGGTGACAATGAATTCATCCGCCCCCAGCGCCAGGGCATCCGCTTCTTTGCCCGGGGAGTGGCTGAGCACGCTGGTGTGGGCGCCCATCGCCTTGGCGAACTTGACCCCCATGTGCCCGAGGCCACCCAAGCCCACGATCCCGACCCGCATGCCGGCCTTCACCCCGAAGTGGTGGAGCGGGCTGTAGGTGGTGATGCCCGCACACAGCAGCGGCGCGGCGGCATCTAGCGGCAGATTCTCGGGGATGCGCAGCACAAAATCTTCATCCGTCACGATGTGCGTGGAATAGCCCCCGTAGGTCGTGGTGCCATCGCGGTCGGTGCCGTTGTAGGTGCCCACCATGCCGCTCTCGCAGTACTGTTCTTCCCCTTCCTGGCAAGAGGCGCATGTGCGGCAAGAGTTGACCATGCACCCCACGCCCACGCGGTCGCCCACTTGATACTTGCTGACCTCGCTGCCCACGGCTTCCACGACCCCGACAATCTCGTGGCCGGGCACCAACGGGTACTGGGAGAATCCCCACTCGTTCCGCGCAAAGTGGAGGTCGCTGTGGCACACCCCGCAGTAGAGGATCTCAATGCGCACGTCCTTCGGGCCGGGCTCACGGCGGTCCACCGACCACGGGACGAGCGGGGCATCCGGGCATGGACGGCGTAGGCGGGAGTGGGTTGGCTCATGCCCTCACCATACCGAAAAGGAACATGGGAGCACCCGTGTCTCCAAGAGAAAGCCTCCTGGCTCAGTGCATCACGCTGGTCCCGAAGAACTCCGCGAACGCCGAGGCAATAGCGTGTTCACCCACAAAGAAGTGGCGCCCTTGGCTTCGCTTGGCCAGTTCGCTTGCAGTTTCCCAAGACGAGGGCAGCACGAGCACCGGGCAGGACTGAAACTCTTCGCCAATCACCTCAATGATCGCCGCCCGCGGGCGGGCAAAGGGCACGTACCGAACGTCAAGCTCCCGGCGCAGCTTCGGATAGGTGCTCAGGAGCCCCTCCACGGCCATGCAGTGCGGGCAAACGAAGGTTTGATCGCTCACCGCTGGGTCTAGGAAGTCGGGCAACAAAAGAAACAGCAACGGACGCTCGGTGGAGATCATGGTTAAACGCTACCTCGCCTAGCAACTCGGCTCTACGCCTTGCGTACGGGTCAGATTCTGCCCCCTTGCCAAAGGGACAAAGCAAAAAGAAACCGCGCGAGCGAAAGGGCCCGCGCGGCTATCGGTTCGATGGCCGTGTTTAGTTGGCCAGGCAGGCCTTCACGAACTCACGGACATCGGCGTGGAACTTGATGCGCGACGAAACTTCCGTGTACATCATGTGTCCGGCCGGGTAGTAGGTGAACGAGACGCGTGACCGGGATTCCTTGTCCAGCCCCATGTGGTTCAGCGTGTACATGGTGGCGTGGAACGGGCAGGCCAGATCATAGTAGCCGCAGGCGTAGAGCACCCGGAAGTGCGGGTTGCGGGCCAGCACAAAGCGGAGTTCCGAGGCCGTTTCGGCGTATGAACCCTCCGGCTCCTCCCACGGGCGCACCGAACCGTAGTTGAGGTACGGATAGGGGGCCTTGATCTGCAGGTCGCGGGTCAAGTAGTCATTGATGGCGGCCGTGTAGGGCGGGGTGATGGCCCCATCGCTCGGGTCGCCTGAGCCCCGGTCGCCCACACCCAGCTCTTCCTTGCCTGTGATCCGGCTATCCAGCCGTCCGACGGTCAGTCGCTGATCGCGCAGAAGCTCGCGGAAGAAGGAGAACTCAGAGACGCGCAGATTGGCGGCCAAGATGTACTCCTTGCTGAGGCCCAAGAGCTGCGACATCTTGCCGGCAATGCGATCCTTCTCGGCGTCCGTCAGGCTGTCCCCTCGTTGGAGGGCCGCGGCGTATTCGTTATCCACAAAGGCGACCGCTTCCTTAGCCACTTGCTCCACGCTGGTAAGGCGTCGATCCAGCCGCTTGTGATACCACGCCGTGGCCGCCAGCGAGGGCAAGAAGCCGATGTACGTGACATCGTTGCCGCGCATGCCGCGCAGGGTGTGGTAGCTACTGGTGCCCGAGATGCTGATGAAGCCATGAATGGCAATCCCCGCGCGGAGCAGGCTTGCGCTGAGGCCCGAACCCCGGATGCCCCCGTAGCTCTCGCCCGCCACGAAGAGCGGCGAATTCCAGCGCTGGTGCTTAGTCAGCCACAGCCGAATGAAGTTGGTGAAGGCTTGGATATCCTGGCTGACCCCGAAGTAGCGCGGGCCGGCCGCAGAATTGGCCAAGCGGCTGTAGCCCGTGCCCGGGGCGTCAATCAGCACGACGTCAGTGAAATCCAGCCAGGTTTCTTGGTTGTCTACGGCTTGATAGGGCGGCTTGGGCAAGCTCCCGTCGTCGTTCATCGGCGCACGCTTGGGGCCAAGCGAACCCATGTGTAACCACATGGTGGAACTTCCCGGCCCGCCGTTGAAGGCGAACGTCACCGGGCGGGTTCCCAAATCCGCACCGTCCTTGGTGTACGCCACATAGAACATGTGGCAATCCGGAGCCCCTTCGGGGCCAAGCCCGATCATCGAGGCGTGGGCCGTGTAGCTGAGCGGACCCGTCGGCAACTGGATGGTGTGCTTCGTGACGGCATCTGGCACGGGTTGCGATCCGCTTTGCTGGATACGTGCCGCCGGGGCTGGGCTGAGCACCGCCGCCGCCAGCATGCACGAGAGGAATGCAGACATCAACCGGAGTCTAGCCGAATCCCTGCCCGCTCGCCACTCAAAAAAGGAGAGCCACTTGCCGAGACAAGTGGCTCCTCTTGAGCCAACTCGGCTTTACGAGCGCGGGGTCGCCATGATCTTGCGGAACCAGTCAATCATGACCTTGGAGAAGTCGTTGTTGAACTGCCCGCGCTGGAAGTTGGCCATGCTCTCTTGCTCGGTGGCAAAGGCGTGGAAGAGGTGGTCCGAGTTCGGCAGCACCATGCTTTCGCCTTGGCCCGGTCGCACCTGGTTCACCGTGTCCGCAATCGTCTTGTGGTCGATGTCATAGGTGACGAAATCGGAGGCCCCGCGCACGGCCAGCACCGGCGCGTTGGTCTTCACCCAATACTCGGCGTGGTTGAGGTCGTTCAGTTGCCGCCAGAACTCAAGCGTCTTGCCGTTGAACAGGCCGCCCGGGAAATAGGCGTCCACTAGCGGCGCCAGGTCGGGGTGCGAGGCCTTGATCTCCTCGGCGCTCTTGCGCTCAATCATCGCCAGAGCTATGATGCGTGCGCCCGGCCGGGCTTCTTGGTCGGCCTGCACATAGGATTGCCCCGCCACCAAGCCTTGGTAGCGGATGGTGTCCATCAAGTACTCGAACCAGGTGCGCCCCGCGCAGCCGTACACCACCACCCCGCGCGTGGGGTACTTGGACGCCACCACCGGACCAAACGAGCCACCCATACTGTGGCCAAAGATGAAGATGTTGTCCGGGTCTACATTCGGCTGTTGGCGGAGCTGCTCCATCGCCTTCTCGTAGATGTCCAGCTCCGTGAGGAAGTCCATCGTTTCGAAGGGGCCGCCTTCGCTATCGCCCACGCCCGGCTTCTCCACCCGCATGGTGACGAAATTCGAGTTCGCCAGGGTGAACAGGATCGGCCCGTCGAGGGTAGTGACATCGCCCTTGGCGGTGGCGAGGGTGTAGTCGTAGGAGACCGGCGAGAAGCCTTGGATGAAGAGTACGCCCGGGTGCTTGCCGGCCGCCGTGGGGCGGGTGATGATGGTCCGCATCCGGTCGCCGTGGCTATTGACCGAGCTGTATTCGACCTTAAAGTTCTCGTTGCCCGGGTCGCGCGGCTTCTCGGTGAGCGGCGCGGCCAATTCCACCGTCTGGCCATCTCGCATCACGCGGAAGGTGACGCGGGAGCCCGTTTCGAGGGTGCGCACCCACGCGGAGAAGCCCTGCGCCTGGGCGGGGCGGCCATTGACCTGGACAATGATGTCGCCCGTTTTGATGCCGGCATTGGCGGCGGTGAGTCCGGGCACCGGGGCACCGGCTACGATGCCTTGACCGGCCGGGAGAGAGAGACTCTGGGCAACGTCCGGCGTGACCGGGCTCAGCGGAACCCCGAGAGCACCCCGACGGGGCAGATCATCGGCAAAGAGGAGGGAGGTGGCAAGGACAGCGGTGATCCAAGGCATAGATGTATTACATTATGTAATAGTCGCCTTGTTCCCGGGCACAATAGGGGGCTCATTGTCAAGGAAACTATCGAACGTCGAGATGACCATCCTCGGGCTGACCTGGCTCCGGGGGCCGTGCACGGTGTACGCCGTGATGAAGGAGCTGGCGGCTTCGGAATCTACGTATTACCGGTCGCGGGCGGGCACAGCGTACTCGGTGGTGACTCGGCTGGTGAAGTTTGGACTCATCCACCAGGCCGAGGACAACAGCATTTCGATTACCGAACCGGGCACGGCCACCTTGCAAAAGTGGGTGGGGCCGAATATCGAGCAGGCCGACATTGCCCACACCGTGGACTGGGTGCGGTTGCGGTTCTTCTTTCTGGAGTGCCTAGCCCCCGCCGACCGGCTCAGCCTGATCGATCGTTGCCTGGAAGGGCTGGCGGAGTTCGAGCAGCGTTGCCTCAACCTCATTCAAGTCAACCGAGAACTGGGCGAATACTTCGGCGCGCTGGCAACGGTCAATATCGTGATGGAAACCCGCGCGCGCATGCGGTGGCTGCGGTTGATCCGACCCTTCATCGAGAATCCTCTGCCCCCCGACGCGGATTGGACACGAGCCCTGATCGAAGCCATGGAGAAAGACGAGCCCCCTGGGTGATGGGGCGGCGCCAATTTCGGTAGGATACGGAGAAGGTTCGCCTCACCATGAAGTCATCAATGTCTGCTCGCGCGTGGAAGTTCGCCTCCTTGGCCGGAGCGGTCACGGTTCTCACGCTGTCGGTCAATGCCGGCACGTCCGGCACGAAGGCCGCGCCCAAGGAAGTCCGCGCCATGCAGCCCCGGGCGACGGTGACCCAGCTTTATCAGCAGAACTGTTTGAACTGCCACGGCCCGAGCGGTGAAGGCGGTGGTGCCGGCACCAAGACCTTCCTGACCCGTGAGAAGTACGCCCAGGAACTGGACAAGCCGTACTTTGATGCCATCAAGAAAGGGGTGCCCGACATGGCCATGCCCAGCTACGGCGAAGCCATGAGCGACGAGCAGATTTGGGGCCTAGTGGTGCTGATCCGCGAAATGCAGGGCCGTGCGCTGCGCCGCGAGTTCGGATCCCCCAAGGCCGTGAACGGGGTCTACCGATCTCAGCGCCACAACTTTAAGGTGGAAACTGTGGTGGACACCGGCAAAGGCCTGAAGACGCCCTGGGGCATTGACTGGCTGCCCACCGGGGAGATGCTGGTGACCAACCGCCCGGGCGGCGTCGTGGTCGTCAAGAATGGCAATGTTATGCCCCTGAACGGGGTGCCCGCCAGCCTGGAACTGGGCCAAGGCGGCATGATGGAAGTGTCCGTGCACCCGCAATTCCGCGAGAACGGCTGGGTTTACTTGGCTTACACCGAACCGGCGGCCTCGGGCCGGGGTGGCAATACCAAGATTGTGCGCGGCCGCGTGCGCGTGACGGCGACCGCCGTCACGTGGAGCGAGCAAAAGACGATTTGGCAATCCGGGCCGGAGTTCTACACCGGCGCGGGCGTCCACTTTGGTAGCCGTATCGTGTTCGACGGCAAGGGCCACCTCTTCTTTGTGGTGGGCGAGCGCGGCGGCAACATGATGGCGCAGGAGCTGACCAACCCGTTCGGCAAGATCTACCGGGTGAAGGACGACGGCACCATCCCGACCGACAACCCGTTCTACAGCCGCGTACCGGCGGACAAGCCGTACCTGCGCGCCATCTGGAGCCTGGGCCACCGCAACCCGCAGGGCCTGGTGATGACGCCGAAGGGCGAACTGTGGGCCACCGAACACGGCCCGCGCGGCGGCGATGAACTGAACCTGATCACCAAGGGCGCCAACTACGGCTGGCCGGTGGTGGCGTTCAGCATCAATTACAACGAGATTCCGCAATGGACGCCGTGGCCTGCCGCCGGGCAGAACATCTCCATGCCGACCTGGCGCTGGATGCCCTCCATCGGGGCGAGCGGCCTTGACGTGGCGCGGGGGCGGGCGTTCCCGAACTGGAACGGTGACCTGCTGGCCGGTGGGCTGAGCGGGGCCAACCTGGACCGCATCCGCACGAACGGATCGAAGCTGGTGGAGCGCGAAGAACTGCTGCACGGCATGGGCCGCGTGCGCGAAGTGGCCACCGGACCGGACGGCAATATCTACGTGGCGCTCAACGGGCCCGACAAGATCATCCGCCTCGTCCCCGCCCCGTAAAACGATGCCACCTACGTCCATACTTTAGCTTTGGGTGCGATTACTTTGAGCGAACAAGGACAACTTCCAACTGTTTCATGGCAAGCATTTGTTGAAGAGCAGCCTATAGGGACAGTATGCTACATAGACATCAAGGTTGATGTTTTTGATGAAGACGTGAGCCCGCCAGAGGTTCTCCTCTATTGCAGCGATACACATTGCAGCTCGCGGATAAGGCACGAAAGCCGTAGCTTCGACATTCCGTTTGGTCAGCCGCAGTTTCTTTGGTCTCTGCTAGTATGCAAGGCATGCGAGTCACAACACGCTGTTGCTTTCTGGGGATATCTTGTTGAAGATAAACTACTAGTTAAAAAATTGGGGCAAGAGCCGCCAATGGGAGGGGCGCTACCGAACGCATTACTTCGATTGTCGGAAGGCAAGGAAAAGCAATGGATTGAGCGAGGCCGAGCCTGCATCAGACAGGGCCATGGAATTGCGGCATTAGCCTACTACAGACTAGTTGTTGAGGGCATCGCCGATGACTTGCTTAGCAAGATGCTAAAGTACTGCGAAACAAACGAACAAAGTGACCTGATTCGCGCCGCTATTGAAATGCCTCGCCTCGGTGACAAATTGAAGGCGGTCAACGATTGCATTCCAACTCAGTTAAAATTAGGTTTAGGGGATAACCCCATCACATTTCTATACAGCTGCTTCAGTGATGAACTACATTATGACTCAGCTGACGATGCTAACGCATTGGAAAAGGCTACGCATGGTATGAACATTGTTTGTGCGTTGCTTGAGTTAATGCAAGACCAAGATAGACTGAAGCGCACCCTAACAGAGTCATTCAAGGCACTTTCCGCCCAGCACAATCAGAAACGGGCAAGCAAGCAGGTCAAGTCACGATGACTCATGGCGCAATCCCAACTAAGATAAGTGGCACCGCCGGTACACCTCGACCTTCGCGGATCAAGTTGTACAATTCACCCTCATAGTAAGCAGGTCCAGAGGACATCTGAGATTGCAACTCCTTCATAGGCAAGATTTCAATACCTAAGTCAATCTTATCGCCGACATAAAAAGCTAGGTGCTTTACGAAGAGGTCGTAAGCAACAAAGGAGTACTTTCCAAACTGAACCTCAACGGCCACCCGCTCCTTCACGAAATCAGTCTGGTTGTACGATAAAAATGCCTTCTCGCCAGCACGTTCGATCTCTTCCCTTTGTTCATCCGCGCTCATGTGCATCGTTCGGCGAATAAGCTTGGCATCCTTTGTGACCCAATATGTTGTTCTCTCTTCCTTCCAGTGCCGCTGCTCAAGTGCAACCTTCATGGAAGCGTTCATTTCCTTCGGAGAATACAGCATCTTGCCGACCATCCCCTTTTCCTTCGACACCTTTGTCTTATGAGCTTCGGCATCAATTGACTGAACCACCTCATTGACTTCATTCCATAGGCTCGGGTGATGATGCATCAACCACTCATATCCGTTCAGGTGAGAGTAAAACTCGACGATCCGCAATTAGTGACCTCCAAAGGGAAGTGAAGGGTCGTAAACGGGCTTCCCCATCGGACGCGTTTTGAGCGTGCCTTTCTGGAACTCAAAAACTCGTTCCCAAGCGATGTCCACATATTCCCGACTCACGTCACAACCCATACCAGTTCGGTCGTGCATGATCGCCGCGACGACCGAAGAGCCGACTCCCATATATGGATCAAGAACCGTATCTCCCGCATCAGTCATTGATAGCACCAACCTCTCCACGAGTTCAACCGGAAACTGGCAGGGATGCACTGTCTTCTCCACATGATTATTCTTCACGTTGGGAATGGTCCAGACATCCCCTGGGTTCTTTCCTAACGGGTTACCCGAGAGTTGGCCAGCTTTCGGCCCCTTGTAGTATTTCTTCCCAGGATACTTCGATGGAACTCGGATTGGGTCGAGATTGAATGTGTAATCGTTCGACTTCGTGAACCAGAGGATTGTCTCATGTCTCCCCGATAGCCTCCGAGAGCAGTGTAGGCCATGTTCGAAGTGCCAGACAATTCGGTTACGTAGCTTAAGTCCATGATCCTTAAACAGGTGATACAGGACGATATCAAGTGGGAATACTTCGCCGTCGTCAACGTGGTTGCCAACTTGCCAGCACAGCGAACCGTTGGGATGAAGCAGTCGGACACACTCCGAGATCACTTGCGCCTGAGCTTTGATGTACTTGTCCAAGGACACTCGACGTTCATATGACTTCCCGATGTTGTAGGGCGGTGAGGTCACAACGAGCTTGACAGACTCCGAGGCCAAGGGTCTCATGAACGCCAGATTGTCTGCGCACTCCATGATGACGCTTGCTTCGCGTTCGATCTCGTTGACCAATTTTGGCTGCACACCCGTTGCCTTCATGACTCTCTTGAACTATACCCACCTGTGGCAGACATACGTATACACTTTTCCACAGTGACGGTCTTGTGCCTTGACCGAAGTAGCGTCAACTAGGGACCCTCAATTAGACCGTTGGAGGTCCACATTGACTTCGTCGAGGCCGGCATCTACGACTTCCTGTGTCATCTTGTCAAGACGCGACCGACGGAACTCAGAGCGTTCCTTCTGGTAGCTCAACAAGTCCTTGAAGAAAACTCGGCGATGGGTGCCCACGAAGTGATACGGGAGTTTTCCTTCCTCTAACAAGCGGACGAAAAACTGACGCGACACGCCAAGAAAGTTGGCCGCCGCCTGAGTCGTGAAGGCCTCGTTCTCGTGCATAAGAAAGACCGCTTCTTGACGCTTCATGGCTTCCAAAATCTGGAGCAGGACCTCATTCAGTGCCGAGGGTAGCGCGATGCGCTCGCCATTTTTCCCGACCAACATGGGCACCCCACCTCCTTCTACGATCTGGAAGAGTTGCCTGAGTTGTTCCTTTGTCAGATCAGCTGGGCCAATTCGAGATGGTGAATCCGAGTTCATACTCTCATTATGACGCCTAAACGCTATATCCGCAACTAATTAGACGACATTGGCCTACGGAATCGGGTGGGCGGCGACGCCGGTGAACGTCTGCCGCACGGGCAGGATGTTCCCATCCGCATCGAACTCCAGCTTATCCAGGCACACCTGGCGGGCGTTGGCGTCCGTTTCCTCCAGCGGGCGGCGGTGATAGCAGATCACATACTCATCCGTCCCCGGCAGGCGCAGCACCGAGTGGTGCCCCGCCCCCTTGCCCACGGCCGGGTCAGTACCCAGAATCTTGCCGATCCGGACGAAGGGCCCCAGCGGTGACTTCGCCCGCGCGTAGGCCACGCCGTAGCTATCGTTGCCCCAGCCGCCTTCGGACCACATAAAGTAGTACTCGCCGTTCTTCTTGAGCATGAAGCTGCCTTCTACGTAGTTCTCCGGCGTGATCTCGATGAACTCGCCTTCGGTGCTGATCATGTCGTCGTTCAGGCGCACCACGTTGGCGTGCTTCCACCCACCGTAATAGAGATAGGCTTGCCCGTCGTCGTCAATAAAGGCGTTGGCGTCAATGGCTTGCGCGCCGTTGATCACATCCTTGATGAGCGGCTTGCCCAGCGCATCCACAAAGGGGCCGCCGGGGTCTTTGCTGGTCGCCACGCCGATGCCCGCGCCATCCCCGGCGCTGAAAAACATGTAGTAGGTGCCGTTGCGCTCAATGACGCTGGGCGCCCAGGCGGCGCGGTTGGTGCTCCAGGGGATCTGCGCGAAATCCAGCACCCGGCCCTCGCGGTGCCAGTGCACCAGGTCGGGGCTGCTGAAGGCTTCGAGGAAAGTCTGCTTCTCGTAGATGGCGCTGTAGGTGGGATAGACGTAGTAGCGGCCCTGGAACACGTGAATCTCGGGGTCGGCGTACCAGCCGGGGAAGATGGGATTGTTCGAGGTGGCAGGGGGCGTGGCAGTCATGAGTCCGATCGTGAGAAGCGCCGAGAGCACGCCGCAATGTAGTCCAATGGGGGTAACTACTGTTCAGTCCTTTCGAACGACCTTTCCGTCCTTGAAGACGAACTTGATCTTTTTGATGCCCCGAGCACCCTCAATGACGCTGCAATCAAGAGCAGATTTTGAGGCCACCTTTTGACGCATTGCCTCAGTCCGCAAATACTTGTTGGTCTTCGCGAGCGACGCCATCTCACTACTATTATACGGCAAACTTGAACCTAAAATACAGGTTCTAGGCTGATAATCGGCAACCACATGGGCGCCGCGCCACTCGGGCTTCGGGCCCCTTTCTTAACCTTTCAAACCCCGCACAGCCAGTAGACTCCGGCCATGACCCGAGTCCTTTTTGTGTGCGTGCACAACGCCGGTCGCTCGCAGATGGCGGAAGCCTTCCTCAACGCCATGGCCCGTGAGTCCGGCGCCCCCGTCGAGGCCCAATCCGCCGGCACCGTCAGCGGCAAGGAGCTGAACCCGATGGCCGTCGCCGCTATGGCTGAACTCGGCATCAGCATGGAAGGCCATGCCCCCAAGCTACTGACCCAACCCATGGCCGACGCCGCCGACATCACGATTTCGATGGGGTGCGGCGTGGATGCCGAAGCTTGCCCCGCCAAGTTCCTCCTCACCGAGGACTGGGAGCTTGAAGACCCCGCCGGACAAGGGCTGGAATCCGTCCGCGGCATCCGCGATCAAATCCAAACCCGCTGCCGCGAACTCCTCGACCGCATCGCCGAGCCTTCCTCGTAACGCCAAGAGCGGCCGCACAGGTGTATCATCCCGGCCATGCCGTGCCCGGGAGCTCTTGCAATGGCCCGCCTGCCGCACCAGACGTGGACGCACCGAGCCGAGGTGTACCTCCTGCTCGAGAGGGCAAGGCAGCAACTTGAAGCCCAGCCCGAGGCCACTTCCTTAGCCCATTGGGCGCGCGTGGCTACCCTTAGCCCGGGCCACTTTCACCGCCTGTTTCGCGCCACTTATGGCGTCACGCCGCACCGATACGGCCGCCGATGCCGCCTGGCTCGCGCCCACCTGCTGATGAGCCGGGGGATGTCCGTATCGGCTGCCGCCTTGGAAGCGGGTTACGAAAGCCGCTCAGCGTTTGTTCGGGCTTACCGAGCCGAGTGGGGACACGCCCCGCGCCTGGCCAAGGCCCGACCAATTCGCAAGATTGGGCACGAATCCTAAGTCACCGCAACCCTAAAATCTCCCCCAGGCACAAAGCCATGAATTACAACAATCTCTGCCACGTCGAATACTTCGTCCGCGATCTTGACCAAGCTCAAGCGTTCTACCAGGGCCTCTTTGGTTGGGATTTCCGCTCGTTTGGCGACGACATGCGGGTGTTTGGCCAACAGGGCAACCACATCGGCGGCCTTGCCAAACGCGACACCGTGAATCCAGGGGAATCCCCTTCGCTTTGGTTCCAAGTCCAAGACCTCGAGGCCACCATGGCCCGTGCCGTTGAGCTCGGAGGGCAGCGGGCTTCCGAGCGGAGTGATGTCCCAGGTGTGGGGTGGTCCGGGGTGGTCGCAGACCCCGATGGAAACGCCGTCGGGCTCGTCCAATATGCGGATCCCGCGGAGTAAGAGGCAGGCCTAAAAACCACTCGAGGCCGGTGATCCGTTCCGAAGAACGGGCCGGCCCCTGGATTGGTCTCCAGATTTGGGGCGAGAACACCCCGCTTTGCTCTCAAAACGTGGCGGCCCCTGGAGATCGTATTCCGTTTATACGGTTGCGACCGCAAGAAGGTCACCACTTACTAGAAAAAGTAAAAAGGACGGGTCGGGGTTCCCCCGCCCGTCACTTCCCTTATCGACGCTCGGCTTAGTTGCCGCCGCCGCCCGCACCACCGCGAGCGCCAGCTCCGCCACCAGCTCCGCCTCGGCCACCGGCACCATCTCGGCCAGTACCGCCGCCCTGGAAGGTGAACGGCTCACCACTCATTTCGCGCAGTTTCGCATTTTGTTCGGTCGAAAGAATGCCGCCGATCGTCTCGTTCATTTCGGCCTGCATCTTGGTGCGCATTTCGGCCATGGCCGCCATGTCGCCGCCGCTCTGCCGGGCTTCCTGCATCATCTCCATCATCTTCTGGCGCTGCTCTTGCTGCGCTTGCTGAATGCTGGCGCGCTGCGAGTCGGTCAGGTTGATGGCCTTAGCAATCTCCTGATCCATGACCGAGCTGTTGCCCGCACGCTGGATGTAGAGACCGGTGAGGCGCTCCCACTGCTCCGGCGTGAGCACTTCCTTGATCTTGGCGTTGATTTCACCCATTTGGGCTCCCGCGTCCTGGCCAGCACCCTGGCCGCCGCCTTGGCCACGACCTTGACCAGCACCGGCCTGACCGCCACGTTGCTGACCAGCTCCGGTTTGCCCTCCGCCTTGCTGCCGCTGCGGCATGACCGCCTGAATCTGCTGACGCTGCTCCGCCGTGATCTTCAGCTCTTGCTGCACGTCGGGGCGCATAAGTAGCATAACCCGGCTTTCCTGCATCATGCCCTGGCCCATGCGACCCTGGCCACCACCCGGTCGGCCTTGTCCGCCACCCGGTCCTGCGCCTTGCGCAAACGTCAAACTCACCGCCAACACGGCCAATACAGTTGCGAATGTTCTCATTTGAGATCTCCTGCTCGTCAGTTATGGACGCAGGCCCATCTCAATTGTTCATTTCTTCACAACGATTTTGAAAATTCGGCCCCGGCCCTCGTCGGTGAGGGCGTAAAGGTGTCCATCCGGGCCCATCCGCACGTCGCGGATGCGAACCCCCATGCTGAGCTTGGTTTGCCCCGTCACGCGGCCCTTCTCGTCCACCGCCACGCGCCGAATATCCTGCCCGGCCAGGCCGCCACTCATCAGACTCCCGCGCCAGGCCGGAAACTCGGAACCCGTGTACTCCACCAACCCGCTCGGGGCCGGGCACGGGGTCCACGCCACAATCGGGTCCACCATGTCGGGCAAAGCTTGCTTGTCACTGATGGCCGGGCCGCTGTATTCGTTGCTGTAGGTAGCCAGGGGCCAGCCGTAGTTGCCGCCCGGAATCAGGATGTTCAATTCATCCCCGCCGCGCGCGCCGTGTTCATTGGCAAAGACGCGCCCTTTGGCATCCACCGCCAAGCCTTGGATGTTGCGGTGGCCGTACGTGTAGATCAAAGGGTCCGCGCCCGACTTGCCCACAAAGGGGTTATCCGTCGGAGCTTTTCCATCCGCATCCATGCGCAGAACTTTGCCGTTGGTGGTGCTGAGATCCTGGGCGTAGTCGCGGATGTTCTTGCCGTTGTACGCACTCGGCGGGTTCCCCCCGTCGCCGATGCTGAAGAGCAAGGTTTTGTCCGGCAAGAACGCCACTCGCGAACCGAAGTGCTGGCCGCCAGACTTATTGATGTTCGTTTCCGCCAGCACCTTGAGGTCGGAAACGGTGGTGCCACGCAGCGTGCCGCGGGCCAATGCCGTGCGGTTCGCCCCTTCGTTACCCACCGAATAGGTGAAGAAAACGTAGCCGTTCTGGGCAAAGTCCGGGTGCACCACGATGTCCATCAGGCCGCCCTGCCCAATGGCAGCCGGCGTCGGGGCCCCCGTGATGGCGTTGACGCTGAGTTTGCCCCCCTCCACCACGCTGATCCCGCCCCCTTTCTGGGTGACGAGGAGGCGCCCATCCGGCAACCACGCCATACCCCAGCCATTCGGGATGCCGGTGACGACGGTTTGGGCTTCCCAGCCCGACTCTTCGGGTGGCGGACCGGAGACGGCAATGGCCTTACCCTTGGTGGGATATTCGCCTTCCGGAGCGGCCATCGCGGCGACACCACCGCTCGCCGGGGCACCACTCGCGGCGGGAGCCTCCGGCGCCGGGGACGCACAGCCCCCAAGGAACAGCAAGCTGAGCACACCGGCTCCGGCGACAAAGGCGAACGAGCGAACCATGCCCTAATCTACGGAACAAACTGGCGAAGGGTGCGGGCCTGGTCCATATCTTCCGGGCTCCACCAGACGGCCTTGATGAACGGGGACTGCCCTGCTTCCCAGTGACCGTAAGTGATGGCGAGGAGCGACCCGTCCGGTAGGAGTTCCAAACCCGGGTAACCGCAGTCCCACGAGTTCTGGTTGTCCAGCAATCGGAACCGGGCCTGGCCAGCGCGCCCGTTCTTAAAGTCCTCGTAATGCCCGAGCCACGCCACAAAGTCACCCTTCGTGGGGCCATCCGCCATATCCCGGTAGACCGCCACCAGCCGCCCATCCGGCAGGTACCGCAGGGTGTGCCGGTCGCCGCTCAGGCTGGGGTGCAAGGGGCGCGGACTCGACCAAGTGCGGCCCTCATCCCGCGAAAACACCACTTGCGACGGTCTTTGTCGTCGGTTTTCGCGGAGGAGCAGTGCCCACTCCTGCCCGTCTGGACTGGCGATGAACCCGGGTTCGCAGAGGTGCACGGCCCGCGAGCTTTGGATCACGCGGGGCTCGGACCACGTATCGCCCATGTCCGTGGACTCCGTTTGCAAGAGCTTGAACTCCCCGGTCGCTCGCCCGCCTTGCTTAAGGAAACGACCATCGTCGTGGAACCAGGCGATCACCGTGCCGTCGGCACGCTGCGTCACGCTGCCCATCACCACAATGCCGCCCCAGTCGCCCACTTGCCGCAGGGGCGTCCAATTCTTGCCATCGTCCTCGCTGGTGGCGATGAGCGCCGGGTAGAGGCCGCTCCACATAATGAGCCGCGCGCGCCCCGTGCGCGGGTCCACCAAACGGTGGAGCGTGGGCGTCTCTTGGCTTTGCGCCCAGTTGCTGGGGGTGGGGAGCCGGTCACTCCAATTGCGCCCGCCATTCGTGGAGCGCTTCATCACGACCGAGCCGCGCCCGTGCCCCTGCGGGTAGGCAATCAGCACATCTCCACCCGGGAGTTGCACCGACGACACGTGCCCCAGATACTGCCCGGCCTGCCGGTCCACTACGGTTTGGCGCTCGGTCATCATCGCCCAATCTATGGTGGGCGGAGCCTGTCCCGGCCCGGCCGCCAGCAGCAGGAGTGAGGTTAGAACCATGCGACCTCCGTGATCATCGGGCAGGCATCGGCTTTCACAAAGCGCACCCGCACTCGATCTGTTTGCACACCGCCCAGGTCAAGAATCCGGTGCGGGCCAATGGCTTGCGCCCGCTTGACCTCGCGCCAACCGTTGCCTTCGGGCACTTCAATGGCGAAGGTGTCCACGCGCTGCCCCCACCGGATGGCCTCGCGGAGCCGCACGTAGCGCAGGTTCTGCTTCTGCGACCAGCGGAACTCCAGCCAGGCGCTGTCGGGCCGATCCGGTGCCGCCCAGGCCGTCTTCTTGTCCCCGTCCGCCACTTGAGCGGCGGGGTAAGCAGCACTCCAGTCCCCATTGGATTCCACTTTCGCCAAAGGGGCCAAGTCTCGCCCAAAGGCTTCCTCCCGTAACCGCCGGAACTCCTGCAACGACTGGATATCCGCGTCGTGGATCTGGCCGCGCGAATCCGGCGGCACGTTGAGCAAGAAGCTGGCCCCGCGCCCCACGCTCTGCAAATAGAGGCTAAAGAGCTGCTCGCCCGTCTTGACCTTGCTGTCCTCCGAGGGGCGCCAGAACCAGCCCGGCCGAATGGAAACATCCGCTTCCGCCGGCATCCAGGCGCCACGCCCCCGGTGGCCGCTCATCGCTTCTTCATAGGCGGTGAAGCCCGGCGCGGGTTTCTGGCCGGGTTCGGGGCCGCGCGGGTCGTAGGTGGCCCAGCACGGATCGTTGGCCACCCCGCGCTCATTGCCCACCCAGCGCACGTCCGGCCCGACATCGCTGAAGATGGCGGCGCGGGGCGCCCACGTGCGGGCAAGCTCCCAGGTCTTGGGCCAGTCGTAGTACGTCGTCCGGTCAATCATCCGGTTCTCGCGCGCCCCGCCGTAGTAGCCATCGCCCCCGTTCGCGCCGTCGTGCCAAATCGTGAAGATGGGGCCGTAGTTCTGGGTGAGCTCTCGCAACTGGTCGCGGTACATCTGCACGTACTCCGGCTTGCCGTAGCTGGCCGCATTGCGGTCCCACGGGGAGAGATAGATGCCGAACTGGAGGCCATGGCGGCGGCAGGCCTCCGAGATATCCCGCACCACATCGCCCCGGCCATTCTTCCAATTCGAGGCTTTCACGCTGTGCGGCGTGGTCTTGGTGGGCCACAGGCAGTAGCCGTCGTGGTGCTTGGCGGTGAGGATGATCCCGGTCATCCCGGCGTCCTTGAAGGCTCGCACGATCTGGTCCGGGTCGTAATCGGTAGGGTGGAACGTGGTGGGCGGCTCGCTGCCGTCGCCCCACTCCTTGCCCGTAAACGTGTTGTTCCCAAAGTGGATGAAGCCGTAATACTCGAGTTCGTGCCAAGCCAATTGCGCGGCACTCGGCACGGGGCCGTAGGGGCTCGGGGCCGCCATTTTCGTTGAGGTCATGAGGGTCGCCAGGGCCACAAGACAAGCCATGGCCCATTATTCCCGAACCGGACTGACCTAACGAGCGGGAGACCTCGTAATTTTCTCGGACGGTAAAACGTTAAGTTAGTTGGAGATACTCGAAAGCATGTTGACGTCCTTAGTTGCCACCGCGATCCTCGGCCAAAGCGCCTCCACGCCCAAAGTGGCACCCGTCAAGACCTTCCCCGGCATTCGCATCGTGAGTGCGGTCGCCGCGACTTCGGGCGCCAAGTTCGCCGTAGGGCTGGAGAATGGGAACGTCCGCATCATGAACGGGACGAATTACACGACTTTGTTCAACCTGGCGGGTCACCCAGGTCCGGCTTACGGCCTGGCGTTCAGCCCGGACGGCAAGCTCCTGGCCACGGGCGACGAAACCGGCCGCATTTGGATTTGGAACGTGGCCAACGGCCAAAAAGTGCGCGAACTCCCCCGCGACAAGGGCCACCAGCGCGGCATCCAGTCGCTGACCTTTAGCCGGGACAACAAGCGGATCGCGAGCGTGGGCAAGGATGACGTCATCCACGTGTGGAATGTGAGCGGCGGCAACCCGACGGTGAGCATGAAGGGCATGGGCGCCAACTTCTTCGGCGTGGGCTTTGCCTCCACGGGTGGCCTAGTGACCGGCACCCTGCTAGAAGGCATGCGCATCTATAACGCCGGCACCGGAGCCCTGGCCTCTACGGTGACCATGAAGCCGATGGCGGGCGCCAATAACCTGAGCGTGAACAACGCGGGCACCCTGGCTGTGACGGCGGGCCGCGACGGCAGTGCAGTGGTCCATAACCTCGCCACCCGGGCGCAGGCAGCCAAGTTCCGCAATCACCAGGACTGGGTGCTGTTCACCGCGTTCACCCCGAACGGCAAGTACGTGTTCACCAGCAGCAACGACATGACAATCAGCCTGGGCGCGGTGGCCAACAGCCAGCGCGTGGCCACCATCCAAGGGGCCAGCATGGTGGGTTCGCCGCTGGCGGTGACCGGCGACGGCAAGCTCCTGGTGACGAGCGACGACGGCGACAACCTCAAGCTCTACACGATCACCCCGGCCCAACCGGCGGCGGCCGCTCCGGCTCCGCGCCGACGACGCTAACGAGGAAGGACTGGCGAGGCAATGGCCCGGGCGATCCGGGCCGGAAAATCAGGCCCGCCGTAAACCCAACCCGTGTAAACCTGAATGAGGTCTGCGCCCTGCACAAAGCGGGCGCGGGCCTCTTCTTCGTCATGGATGCCGCCGACGTTGATGACGGTACGCCCAGCGTCCAGTTGCTGGCGGATTAATGCTAGAACTTCACGACTACGCCCGGCGAGAGGAGCGCCGCTGAGACCGCCTTCCTGGCCGGGGTCTTGCTTGAGGCCGGTGCGGCTAATGGTAGTGTTGGTGGCCACCACTCCGGTGATGTCGAGGTCGTTGACGAGGGCCGCCACGTCGGCGATCTGCTCGTCGTTCAGGTCGGGCGCGATCTTGATAAAGAGCGGCTTGGTGCCGTCCATCTCTCTCAGTCGCCACAAAATCTGGCTGAGCGGGCCGCGATCCTGCAGGGTGCGCAGGCCGGGCGTGTTGGGCGAGCTGACATTGACGGTGACGTAATCGGCGGCGTCCTTGAGCCGCTGGAAGGAGTAGGCGTAGTCGTCGGCGGCTTGCTCCAAGGGTGTTACCTTGCTCTTGCCGATATTCACCCCGAGTACGAGGTTCTTGGGACGGTTTTCGAGGCGGGGGGCCACCGCATCCGCCCCTTCGTTATTGAATCCCAACCGGTTGATGAGGGCTTGGTCCCCGGGCAGGCGGAACATGCGCGGTCGCTCATTCCCAGGCTGGGCGTGACGGGTCACCGTGCCGATCTCGGCAAAGCCAAAGCCGAAGGAAGCCCAGGCGTGCAGCCCCCGGGCGTTCTTGTCAAAGCCGGCGGCCAAACCCACGGGGTTCGGGAAGTTCACGCCAAACCGAGTCACCGGGGCGGACACGGGGCCAGGGCCCTTGATCCAGCCACGCTCAATTGCCGCCAGGATCCGCTCGTGCACCGTCTCCGCATCCATCCGGAACAGCAGCGGGCGGAAGGCATGATAAAGGCTCACGGCGTGGGGAGTCTATCCCTTACCGTGAGCCTCAGTTGTTCTGCGCTTAGGCCTTGCGGCGGCGGCGCGCCAGGGCGACCAGGCTGGCACCCAACACCAGCATGGAGGCCGGCTCCGGCACGCCGGAGATGCGCTGGATTTCGTTGGCGGCCTCGGGGGTCATCGCCGTGTACCAGTTCTCGGCGCCGTACTGCTCGAACTCCCCATTGGAGAGCACGCCCAGAATGCGGCCGTTCGGGTCGATCAGCGGACTACCACTGTCGCCCGGAGCGCCGAAGCCCTCGAAGCTCGTGAAGTTGGCATCGCCCGGCGCATCGAATCGGTCCACCACCGAGAAGTAGTTGCCAAACAGGTTGCCCGCGACTTCCGTGCGTTCAATGCGGCTCGTCATGCCGCGGCGGACGTTGTCCGATCCCCACGGGCTGTTGCCTTCCGCTCCGTGCAGGCCGTAACCCGCACTCACCAACTGCGTGCCCGGGGCAAACGAATTGTCGTTGCGGATGAGAGGCGTAAATACGTTGCGGTTCCAGCCGCTAATCTTGAAGATGGACATGTCCGCGCCCAGAATGTTGTAAACCTGGGTGATCGGATAGCTGCCGCCATCGGAGAACCGGAACGAACCTGTGCTGCCCGCGTCAATGACGTGGCGGGCCGTGATGCCCCAGTGGAATCCATTCATGAATCCCATGTAGGTGCCGGTCGCGCGGAAGCTTGCGCCTTCAAAAACCCGTCCAATGCCTTGGAAGCGTGGGTCCGTGGCGCCGAAGTTCGAGACTTGGGCGTCGGTGAGGTTATTGCTCCAAACAATGGCGGGAGCAAAGGCAGGCACAGCAAGGACTGCCAAGGCGGCGACGAGCGGCCGGAACATCGCCACAGGATACTCCCCTGCCCTCCTTTTTCGCCCTGCAATTTTGCCGGGTTCCGGTTAAGAGTGCGGGAGTGCATCGCCGGTTTGCACGCGCCACAAGGCCGCGTAGATCCCGTTATGCTCGAGCAGCTCCTCGTGGGTGCCCGACTCGGCGACTTGCCCCGCCTCCATCACCCAAATGCGGTGGGCGTCACGCACGGTGCTCAGGCGGTGCGCGATGACCACCGAGGTGCGGTCCTTCGTCACCCGGGCCAAAGAGCGCTGGATGGCCGCTTCGGTTTCGTTGTCTACCGCGCTGGTGGCCTCGTCCAGAAGCAAGATCAGCGGATCGCGCAGGATGGCGCGGGCCAAGGAAAGCCGCTGGCGCTGCCCCCCGCTGAGCTTTTGCCCCCGCTCGCCCACCACCGTGTCGTACCCCTCGGGCATGGCGGCGATGAAATCGTGGGCTTCCGCCGCGCGGGCGGCCTCTTCAATCTCCGCGTCAGTGGCCTCGGGGCGGCCGTAGCGGATGTTTTCCCGCACCGAGCCGTGGAACAAGAACACATCCTGACTGACGTACCCGAACGCCCCCCGCAGACCCGCATACGTCAGGTCACGCACGTTGACGCCGTCAATTCGAACCTCACCCGCCGTGACATCGTGGAAGCGGAGCAACAGCCGAATGAGGGTGCTCTTGCCCGCCCCGGTGGCCCCCACAATGGCGTGGGTTTCTCCGGCGGGGATGTCGAGATTGACGCCCCGTAGCACTGGCACCCCGTTGGCGTAGGCAAAGTCTACGTTCATTAACTCGATGTGGCCCGTCGCAGGCGCCGGCAGCGCCAGTGCTCCCTCCTGCATCTTGGGGCGCACGGCCAGCAGATCCATAATGCGGTGCGTGCTGGCCATGGCGCGTTGGTAGAGGTCCAGCGTCTCGCCCAGGCGGGTCAGCGGCCACAGAAGCCGCTGGGTCATGAACACCAGCACCGAGTAGATGCCGACCTCCATCCGCCCGTTCAGCACCATCCATCCGCCCAGCACCAGCGTGCAGGTGAACCCGGAAAGAATCACCATGCGAATGAGCGGCACAAAGGCGCTGGAGTACTTGATCGCGTTCTGGTTGACCTCACGGTATTCCTGGCTCACGCGGCCCAGCCGGGCGGACTCGCGGGCCTCGGCGGTGAAAGCCTTGATCGTCTGGATCCCGCTCAAGTTGGCGCTGAGGGTGGCACTGAGCTCGCCTACCGCTTCGCGTACCTGCGCGTAGAGCGGCTCCAGGCGCTTCTGGTAGCGGATCGACCCCCACACGATGATGGGGATGGGCACAAACGCCAGCAAGGTGAGCAGCCAGGAGCTGGCCGCGAACACTGCCCCGACCAGCACCACGTTCCAAAACACGACGATGAGCGACGCCGCCCCGCCATCGAGGAACCGTTCAAGTTGGTTAATGTCGTCGTTCAGAACACTGATGAGGCCGCCACTCGAGCGATCTTCAAACCAACTGATTTCGAGGGTCTGCACGTGGTCATAAAGCTCGGTGCGCATGCCGTGCTCCATGCTCTGAGCGAGGTTGCGCCAGGCCACCGCACTGAGATAGCCAAAGAGGCTCTCCAGAATCCAAACCACCACGTTGATGGCGGCCAAAACGAGGAGTTGGTGCCACCGATCGACGATGCCGAACTGGGTGGCGACAAAGCTGCCTTCCCCCCTCACCACCACGTCAATGACCGCGCCGATGAGGACCTCGGGAGCGACATCCATCACCTTGCCAAGGGTGGAATAGGTGGCGGCCTTCACCACTAGCGGCCGGTGCGGACCGGCGTATTGCCACAGATGTTTGAGCCCCGACGTGCGCGGGGTTTGCGTTTCGCTCATGCCTTCGTCACCGGTACAGCACGTAGGCGGTGAGCGGCCGCATCTCCATCTCGCCTTCCTCTTGCCGCACGCGGCCCCGGGGCATCACTTCTTCGTCCAGCCCCACATTCCACTTCCCTTCGGGCAGGGTCACTCGTTGCCCCTTCATGCCGGCGTGGAAGAGCACAATGACATCCTTCCAAGTATCCCGTGCCCCCGCACCGTCCAGTCGGAACCCGACGGTCTGGGGCGGCAACTGATCGGCGGGGATTTCTTTCACCAAACGGTCAACTTCTGCCTTTGTACGGAGCCGGAACACCGGGTGCGCGCGCCGCAGGGCGATGAGCCGCGTGAAGTAGGCGTTGCGCTGCCAGTAGTCTTCGGCCCGCACCCAGTCGTATTGGTTCACCGGGTCACCGGCGTTATAGGAGTTGTTGTTGCCGCCCTTGGTGCGGCCAATCTCGATGCCCCCCTCGATAAACGGCACGCCTTGCGAGAGCAGCACCCCCGCGTGGGCAAACTTCACTGCGTACTCCTGCATCTCGGGCGAGACCAGTTCCATCGCAACCCGGTCGCCGAAGGAGAGGTTATCGTGGGCACTCACGTAGTTCAGCGTTTCGGTGGGGTGGTTGGCAAATTCGGGCGAACCCATCATGCCGCGCACAATGCCCGAGCGATCGCCGCCGCCCATCGCCCAACCCGGACCCTTTTCGTCCAGGGCGCCGCGCCACGCTCCCCGGAAGTTGTCGTTGAACACGGCCAGGCCCATCCCGCGCTGCGCGCCCTTACCGAAGCGAAGCGGCCCGCCGCCAGTCCAGGGTTCGCCGTAGATGATCGCGTTGGGGTTGACGGCCCGGATAGCCTTGGTCCAGTCGGCGACGGACTCCGGCTCGTGCATGCCCAGCAGGTCAAAGCGGAAGCCGTCCACGCGGTACTCCCGCGTCCAGTAGACCAGTGAGTCGCGGATGAACTTGCGCACCATCGGCCGCTCATCGGCCAGGGCATTGCCCACCCCGCTCTCGTTCAGCACATCACCGCGATCGTTGGTCCGGAAGTAGAAGAACGGCACGGTTTCCCAGAACGCGCTCTGCTGGCCTTCACTCGGCACACTGTGGTTGTAGACCACGTCCAGCACCACGCCCAGCCGTGCTTTGTGCATTCCGGCGACCATCGTTTTGAACTCGCGAATGCGCCGGATCGCGTCGTTGGGGGATTGGGAATACTGCTCCTCCAGCACGTTGAACTGGGTGGTTTCGTAGCCCCAGTTGTAGCCCTGCGAGTGCGCCGGGTTGAAGTCGTGGATGGGCAACAAATGGACGTGCGTGACGCCCAAATTGACCAGATGGTTAAGCCCCTGGCGCGGGCTTGACGAGTGCAACAAGCCCAGATACTTGCCGCGCAAGGAAGCCGGCACTCCGGAAGCAGCTTGAATTGTGTAGTCCCTCACGTGAAGTTCGTAGATCACGGCGTCCGTCTGGGCACCGGTAAAGGCCAGACGCGTCGGCCAGCCCGGCGGCTGCGTGCGGGAAAGATCGACGACCACACTGCGCGTGGAGAGCGCATTGGAAGCCCGCCCGTAGATGTCGGTAGCTACCCGCTTGCGGCCGTAGCTCTCGAACTCGTACTGGTACTCCGTGGCGTGCAGGTTGCCGGTCTGGCTGGCGTACCAAACGCCCCCCGTGCCCCGCCTCATCGGCACGCGCCGGAAGGGCGTGGGGCGGCCCGTGCGGTACAGCAACACCGTGGCACTGCGCGCCACCGGACTCCAGACCTTGAAGGTGGTCTCGCGGGAAGTCGCCACCGAACCGAGATCGGTCTTGGTGTATTGGAAGGCGGGGTCGTTCAGTACATCGCGGAGATAGACGCGCCGGGCTTCATTGCCACCAATGCGGACGCGAATCTCCTCGGTGAGTTGCTGATCATCCAGCGGGGCGGCCAATAGCACGCGCACACTGCCCAGTAGGTCGGCGTCCGGTCGCCCAAGTCCGACGGGAGGAACTTCCTTCGGCGCGACGACCTCACCCGGGTGATTGATCGAATCCTTAACCGTGTTGGTGTTGAAATCCACCACGAACTTCACAATCGTGCCGGCGTTGGCCACCGACAGGCGAATGTTTGGCCCCCCAGGCACAAAATCTCGGCCCCAGTTCTGCGTCCAGTTGCCGCCCCGGGCGACCTTGTATTCCCAGTCCCCGGCCGGAAAAGCGGCCACAAACTCGAACACCCCCGGGCGCACCTCGTTCATCTGCGTGACGGGGTCATTGGGAGCCCACTCGTTGCCCCCCAGAGCTTTTTGAATGCTCCCGGGCAGGGTCACGGCGTTGGGCGGCAGCGGAATCTCGGCCTTGGCCCCGGGCTTGATCTCTACCACCCGCACCGGCTGGTCGTTGATGGTGACCCGGACGGCCCCCTCGAGCTCCTGAATCCGGGCCGGCTCAGCCAGTGCCACCGTCAGCTCATCCCGCTTATCCAAGAAGGCGGGCTGCGGATCGGTAGTCGGTTGGGCCAGCGCCCACAAGGGCAAACACCCGATGAAAAACCCGAGGAGACGACGCATGGTTCTAGTTTGAACTACGAGAAATGCCGGCATGGCATATTCCGGGCCCGGTGACTTTCGACCGATTTCATTGCACGTGCAACGATTTGAGCATTTCGCGACGTAAGGGAGTATGGAGAGAAGATGCCAGCCGAGAGTCTTTTCAGGATTTAACATGACCATTCAGTTCAAGCATCTGTGGTGGGGTGCGGCTCCGGCCGTGGCCCTGGGCTTCGTCGCCCTGCATCCGGGTCGCGCCATTGCGACCCCGACCGAGTTCCCCCTGTCGCCCTCGGCCGTGGCCCCGAGCCACTACAAGGTGGACCCGGTGCACTCCGGCGTCGGTTTCGAAATCGTGCACATGGGCCTCGCCCACGTGCAGGGTCGCTTCACCAAGTTCGATGGCCACGTGATGGTGGACCACGAGAACATGGCGAACTCCTCGGTGGCATTCACGGTGGACGTAAGCAGCGTGGATACGGCCGTGGGTCCCCGCGATGACCATTTGCGCAGCGCCGACTACTTTGATGCCACCAAGTTCCCCACGATGAAGTTCAAGAGCACCAGCGTGAAGGAGACCGAGAAAGGCTGGGTGGTCAATGGCAACCTGACGATTAAGGACCAGACCAAGCCGATGACGATTGGCTTTAAGTTCAACGGCCCGATGGAAGATCCGCGCATGGGCAAGGTCGTGGGCGTGATCGCCGAGCCGTTCGTGGTGAAGCGCAGCGACTTCAAGGTCGGTAGCACCGACAAGATGCCGAACGGTGTGATGCCGCTGAGCGACGAAGTGTTCGTGCGCGTTTCGTTCGAAGCCAAGGCCCAGTAAGCTCCGGCCTAAGAACCCCTTCCGGCCCCTGCGGGATTTCTCCCGTGGGGGCCGTTGTTTTGCGGCGCTTAGACGGTGGCGCGGGTGCGGGCCATCACGCTCTCGAGGAACGCCGCATTGGTCGGCGTGCGCTTGAGCAGCTTGATGAGCTGATCGGTGGCTTCCACGTTGTCCTTGGTGTTGGCCAGGATGCGGTGCAGTTGCACCACGGCTTCCAGCGCCTCGCGTTCGAAGAGCTTCTCCTCGTGGCGGGTGCTGCTGCGGCGGACGTCCATGGCCGGCCAAATACGGCGCTCGGCCAGTTCGCGGTCCAGCACGATTTCCATGTTGCCGGTGCCCTTGAACTCTTCAAAGATCGCGTCGTCCATCTTGCTTCCCGTCTCGATGAGCGCGGTAGCGATGATGGTGAGCGAACCGCCTTCTTCGATGTTGCGGGCGGCGCCAAAGAAGCGTCGCGGGCGATAAAGCGCGGCCGGGTCCAGACCCCCCGAGAGCGTGCGCCCGCTAGGGTTGATGGTCAGGTTGCTGGCGCGGCTGAGGCGGGTGATCGAGTCGAGCAGGATCACCACGTCGCGGCCGGCTTCCACCAGGCGCTTGGCTTGCTCCAGGCACAAGTCGGTGACGCGCATGTGGTTCTCGGCGGGTTCATCGAAGGTGCTCGAAATCACCTGCCCCTTCACGCTGCGGCGCATGTCGGTCACTTCTTCCGGTCGCTCGTCCACCAGCAGCACCATCAGGTACACGCCGGGGTTGTTGGCCGTAATGGAGTTGGCGATGGTCTTGACGATCGTCGTCTTCCCGGCCTTGGGCGGGGCCACGATCAGGCCGCGCGAACCCATACCGATGGGCGAAATGAGGTCAATGATGCGCCCGATGATGTTCTCGGGCGTGGTTTCCATCTTCAGGCGCTGCTCGGGGAAGAGCGGCGTGAGTTCATCGAAGGAGCGGCGGGATTGGTGCTCGGGGGACTGGGTGCCGTGGCCGTTGACACTCTCAATGCGGAGCATCCCGGCGTACTTTTCGCCTTCGCGCGGCGGGCGGATGAGGCCCATCACGGTGTCGCCAGCCTTTAGGCCGTTCTTGCGCACCAGGTTCTGGCTCACGTAAACGTCGTCGTTGCTAGAACCGAAGGTCGGGCGGCGGAGGAATCCCCACCCGTCGTTCATCAATTCGAGGATGCCGGTGCGGTAGACCGCATCGGGGTTGGCTTCCTTGAGAAGCGACTCGATAACGACGCCTTTGTCCACGTCGAGCGAGATCTTCGCCTTCTTGGCCGCCTTCGCCAGGTCGGCGGGCGACATGGCGTCAAAGTGGTTGAAATCAACCTCAGGCAGATTCTCGAGATCTACAGAGGTGTCGATATTGGGCTGCTTTTCGCGGCCGGAGCCACCAGAACCACCGGAACCACCTCGGCCTCGGCGGCCGGTCGAGCCAGATTTACGGGCACGGAATGTGTGCTGCATGTGTAACACCGATCCTCGCACACCCAAGAACGGGGAGGAGGGGGAAGGGGTAGACGATCAGTCGCCGAGTACGGCCACGTAGGGAAGGTTGCGATAACGCTCCTCGTCGTCTAACCCATATCCTACTACAAATCGGTTCGGAATGTCAAAGCCGATGTACTCAACCGGGACATCGTGGGTGCGGGCTTCCACCTTGTTGAGGAGAGCGGTGACGGCCAGGCTGGCGGGCTGGCGGGTTTCCAGCAGTTCCCGGAGGTAGCCGAGGGTGAGGCCGGTATCCACAATGTCCTCCACCAGCAGCACGTGCTTGCCCTCGATCGGGATTTCGTGGTCGCGCTTGAACCGCACGGCCCCGCTACTGATCTGCTGACCGTGGTAGCTGGCCACCTGCACGTAATCAATCTGTATCGGCAGATCAATGCTGCGGGCTAGGTCGCTGAGGTAGGGATGGCACCCCTTCAGCACGCCCAACAGAATGAGCTCTTGCCCCTGATAGTCCGCCGTGATCTGGGCGCCGAGTTCGGCGATGCGCTGGGCGATCTGGTCGGCGGTGAGCAAGGGCTTCAGGAGCATGTGAAGCTAGTTTATCCCGTTGCTATGGCAACCAACAAGAAAAGAGGCCCCTCGTAGGAGAGACCTCTTTGGATTGATCCTATCGCCGAAGCGAAGGGCTTACTTGCTGCGGCGGCGGCGCGCCAGCGCGAGCAGACCAGCGCCAAGGGCGACCATGCTGGCCGGTTCCGGCACGGCATCGGCCGTCACTTGCAGGTTGTCCACCTGGGCGTACCATTCCCAGGCACCCGCCGTGGGGTCGTTGAAGCGGAAACGCAGGAACAGATTGCCGCCGTCGAAAGCACTCAGGCTGTAGGACTTCGTCACGCCGTCGTTCAAGGCGTAGAAGCCGCCCACCGGAGTGTCCGAGGCGTACGTGTCAAGGACCGTCCAACTCGTGCCGTTCGAGGAGGCCATAACCTGCATTTGGTCGCCCGAGTTGTCGACGAACGCTTGGAAGTTCACGTCAAACGTCATCGCCGCATTCGTGAAGCCCGCCAGGCTGATGGCAGCCGAGCGCAGGGATGTGTCGAAGCCGTTCGGCGCGGTACCAAAGAAGTCGCTGTTCGCGATCGGGGCGTTCGACTGGTCCGCCGCCGTGGTGCTGGCGTAGTTGTCGTCCACCGAGGCAGACATGTCGGCCCAGAAAAGGCCAGAGCCATTGTCGTCGGTAGCGGTCCAACCACTGGCAGCAATCCCACTGTTCCAGTTTTCGCTGTAAACCACCGCAGCGTTCGCAGAACTAACCACAGCCGCCATCGCGCCCAAAAGGATGAGTTTCTTCATGTTAAAGACTCCAAAGCGAAATTCTTCGCCCGAACTTCCACAATACCAGACTCACCCTCCGATTTCCCCCCTCAATCACCGTAAATTTGCGGGGTTTCAAGCCCTTCCTTGGAATCCCCGCAATTTTCCCTGTGGAATCCGTGCGCAGGCCAAAATGAGGACATGAGTTCCCTCTTCGCCCCTTTCTCGCAAAAGTCGGTTACCCTCCGCAACCGGGTGGCTATGAGCCCGATGTGCATGTACTCGTGCGAGGGCATGGACGGCGTCGCCACCGCCTGGCACCCGGCGCACTACGGCAGCCGGGCGGCGGGCGGCTGCGGCTTGGTGATGCTGGAGGCCACCGCCGTGACCCCGGGCGGAGTCATCAGCCCGCAGGACCTCGGCATTTGGAGCGACGACCACATTCCCGGCCTCCGTGCGATTGCTGAGAGCATCCAGTACGTCGGGGCTGCGGCCGCAATTCAAATCGCCCACGCCGGCCGCAAATCGGGCACCTATCGCCCCTGGTCGCCAGTGCGCGGCTACGTCCCCGATTGGCCGCACCCTCGCCTGGCCCCGGCCGCGATTCCGTTCCGCGAGGACACCCCCGTGCCGCAGGCCATGACGGCCACCGACCGGAGCGCCATGATCACCGCCTGGCAACAGGCCGCCCGCCGCGCCCAGGAGGCGGGGTTCGACGTGCTGGAACTCCACAGCGCGCACGGCTATTTGCTGCACCAGTTCTTATCGCCGCTCAGCCACCCGGAGCCGGAGGGCGGCGATCGATTCTTGTTCCACCGGGAGTTGGTGCGGGCGGTGCGCGAAGAGTGGCCCGCCGAGAAGCCCCTCTGGATGCGCCTGAGCGTCACCGACTGGGTGGAAGGCGGCTGGACCCCCGACGATTCGGCCCGGCTGGTGCAGGAACTGGCCCCCCTTGGCCTGGACCTGGTGGACTGCAGCAGTGGCGGCACCGTGATGAACGCGAATATCCCGGTCGGGCCGGGGTACCAGGTTCACCTGGCGCGGGATCTCCGGGCGGCCACCGGCATCGCCACCGGGGCGGTGGGCAGCATCACCGAACCCGCGCAGGCCGAGGCCATCGTCGCCGACGGCAATGCCGATATCGTCTTCTTGGGGCGGCAACTCTTGCGCGAACCCTATTGGGCGCTCCGGGCGGCCAAGGAACTAGGAGCCGAGGTGCCGTGGCCCGATCAATACGCGTGGTCGGTGGGTAACCCGGGATAGTCCGCAAAGTCCGAAGGGGATTGAGGTCACGTTTGTGGTTTCGCCAAGGCATTCGCTATAACAGTGAGGGATAGCCGTGAAACTTGGCACTGAAACCTTCCAGATCATTTGCACCACCGCCACTGTGCTCGGTGTTCTGGGGGTGTTCGGTTACTTCCTCAAGGGTTCCGTAGTCATTTCGAGACTGAGCATGGCGCTCTTGAGTATGGGAATCCTTGGCAACCTGGCGGGATTCGCCACCGGCGTGCTACCCTTTCAGGCGGGTTGGGCGGCCCTCAACCTTGCCTTTGGCGTGGTACCGCTGCTGGTTGTGTGGGGAGGCTTGAGCCTCAACACCATTGACCCCCAAGAAGCCGCGCTCATCGAGCGCATCATGCATGAGCTGGAGGACGAAAATGACCGCTAAAGTTGAATGCCATTCCCTTAGCAGGAAGGGGCACGAAGGCAGGAAGAAGAAAAGTGTCGGCGGAGAGTGAAGGAAAGGAGCTCGTCGGGGAGGAGAGGTTCCCCTACGACTCCGAATATTCATTCACATGGCGCTCGACCGCTTCGTTCTTTCTGGCGGCCGCCGCAATGCTCTGCGGGGTAAGCGATGAAATCGATCCAAGTACATCTTTGAATGTCCTGGCATTCGTTCTGGTGGCTTCTCTACTTATCGCATGGAGGGCGCCCGCTTCAGAAAAGCTCACTCGATTTGCGCTAAGTTTTTTGAGTTGCGCGATCCTGCAGGACTTTCTCATCCGGCCCATCAGTCTATGGGACGTTGCCTTGAGCTACGCGTTGTCCGTTCTTGTTTTTCTCGCGTTATTGCGCGCGCAAGGTATCTCTCGAATCTCAATTGAGAAGGATCATCCTCTCACAATCTTCATGATCGTGCTGGCTGCGTTCGCGTTGTTTTCAACTGACAAGGACTTCGGGATCGGCCTCACGCTCGCTGGCTGACCAAGTCCAACAAACCGAATTCAGACCTAGTCAACACTCTCGGCACAATTCACTAGGTGCTGAGCGCTGGCCTCATTCCGCCCAACAACGACCACCCTCACATCGTAGAGATCGTTATGAACTCCACCTTCCGCCCCGGCATCGCCATTCTGGGGGCCATCGCGGTCTTCGTCGCGGGTGGGATTGGCGGCAGCGTCACCCCCAGTGCCATCCAAGACGGCTGGTACGGAGCCCTCACCAAGCCGCCGCTCCAGCCGCCCAGCTTCCTCTTCGGCATCGTCTGGCCGATCCTCTACGTGCTCATCGCCGCCAGTTGGGTCATCGCCTACCGCCGCCAACCAGAGAACCTCAAGGCCCTGGCCCTCCCGTTCGGCATCCAGCTTGCGCTCAACGCTCTTTGGTCGGTGGTGTTTTTTGGGCTCAAGGCTCCCGTCGGGGCCCTCGCCGTCATCCTGCTGCTCCTGGCCACCATCGCCTGGATGATGCAGCGATTCGGCTCCCCCGCCCGGTGGCTGTTGGTGCCTTACATACTTTGGGTCAGCTTCGCCACGTACCTCAACGCGGGCATCGTGTTCCTCAATCGCTAACGATCAGGTGTTGGCACCGCCGAGTCGCCACACGCGGAGAATCTTATCAAGCCCCCCGGCGACCATAAAGCGGCCTTCGGGGTGGAACCCCACCGTCATCACCGCCTGGTGGCTGGCCTCAATGCGCCCGTGACCGAGACCCCGGTCAATATTCCACAGCCCCACGGTGCCATCCCGGCTGCCACTGGCCAGCAGCCACCCGCGCGGATGGAAGGCCAGCGTCTCAATCGGTCGCTCGTGGCCAAAGAAGGTCGTCAGCAAGCCCGAAGTGCGCGTATCAAACACCCGAATCGAACGGTCCACCGCCGCCACCGCCACCCGGCTGCCATCGGGGTGGAAGGCAATCGCCGTCACGGTGCTGCGGATGCGTTCAATCCCGCGCACTTGGGTGCCAGTGCGGGCGTTCCAGAGCCTCACGGTGGCGTCAGCGCTGCCGGTCGCGAGCGTCCGCCCGTCCCCGGAGAAAGCCACTGCCGTCACGCTGTCTTTGTGGCCGCGCAAAAGGAACCGGTCGCGACCGGTGCGGGCATCCAAGATGCGCGCCTCCTTGCCCACCGTCCCCAGCGCCACGCAGCTGCCATCGGGGCACGCCGCCACCGCCACGCTCCATTCCGGCGGGTGATGCCGCCAAAACTGAGTGCCCGCTTCGCTCTGCCGCCACGCGGAAACCGTCTGTTCGGTACTTCCGGCGGCCAAAAATCCGTCGCTCAGGGCCGCCAGGCTGCTCACCGCGCCGCCCTCCAGCGGGTAGCGCTTCTCGACCTTGGCGAGGTCGCGATCCCATTGCAACACCTCGTTGTCAAAACCGCTGGTGATCATTTGCCCGCCCACGCTCCGGAACGCCATCGCGTAAATCGGCGTGCGATGCACCCGGTGCCGCTGCACCAGCCGCGCCTGCACCACGGAGGGCCGCTTAACGAACCCGCTCGGGTCGGCGTCTTCCCGCGTCAGGCCAAGCGTGCCGTCATATTGGGTGCGCTTGAGGGGGTCACTCAGCGTTTCGAACGCCTCGTTCAGTTGCGCCATGCGCTCGTGCGCCTTGGGGTCCTCGGGGTTGAGGTCGGGGTGGTACTCCCGGGCAAGCCCGCGATACGCCTGGCGAATGTCTTCACCAGACGCGCTCGGCGGAACCCCCAGGACCTCGTAGTGCGTGCGCAACCCGTTGGGCATGATACGGAAGCGAGGCGGACGGAGGTCGGGACAGACCAGCCTTCCGCCGGGATGCCCCTCTGCCTACGCGCAGACTCCGTAAACTGGTTCCATGGCCGGACCGCATGGTCAACCGATTCGCGTAGGAATCCTGGGCGCAGGCAACATCTGCTCGATCTACATCGAGAACCTGCAAGCCGACCCGATGTTTGACCTCGTCGGCATTGCCGACATGGTGCCCGAGCGCACCCAGGCCCGCGCCGAGAAGTACGGCATCGAGGGCATGACCCCCGACGCCATGATCCAGCGTGATGACCTGCAAGCGGTGGTGAACCTCACCCCGCCCCTGGCTCACTTTGGAACGAGCAAGGCTTTGCTACAGGCCGGTAAGTCGGTGTACTGCGAGAAGCCGTTGGCCTTCACGCTGGCCGAAGTGCAAGAACTGGTCGCCCTGGCCGAAGCGAGCGGGCTCCGGCTCGGCGGTGCCCCCGACACCGTACTGGGCGCAGGCGTGAACACCGTGATGGACCTGATCCAGGGCGGCCACGTAGGCACCCCGGTGGGCTACGCCGCCCACATGCTATGCGGTGGCCACGAAAGCTGGCACCCCGACCCCGATTTCTACTATCAGCCCGGCGGCGGACCGCTGTTCGATATGGGCCCCTACTATCTCACGGCCCTGGTGCACTGGTTTGGCCCGGTGGCCTTGGTGGCCGCCTCGGCGCGCACCGTGCGTGACCACCGCACGATCGGCAGTGGCCCGCGGGCGGCACGGTGTTCCCGGTGGAAGTGATGACCCACATCGTGTGCACGCTCACCCACCACTCGGGCGTGATTGGCACCCTGACCACCAGCTTCGAAACCCCCAGCCACGAACTGCCGCACATCGAGATTCACGGCACCGGCGGCGCGATCCGCGCGGCGGACCCGAACGGGTTTGGGGGCCCCGTGGTGACCCGTCAACCCGGCCAAGAGTGGGGCGAGGTGCCGCTTGGCAGCGGGCCGGAGAACAACATGCGCGGGCTCGGCTTGCGCGCGCTCTACGAAGATGCGGCCTCGCCGGTGGGGGCGCCCCGGGTGGCGCACGTGGTGGAGATCATGGCGGCGGCACTGGAGTCCGCGCAGCAGAAGAGTGTCCTTACCCTGGCCACTCGTCCCGCCTGCGGATGGGATTCAACGGCCCGAGCGTAAAGCAAAGCAACGACGAAATGATGAACCCTCCCCGAGCTCATTGGCCGGAATGGCTTTTCTCCTTTGCGTGCTGCGGCATGATCGCCTCGAATGCACGCAACCAAAGGCTGGAAGGCGAGCCGTTCTCGGTGATGACGTACTACGGCCAAACCCCCGGGGTCGAGGTACTCCAGGGCATCGGCTGGGTGGTGGCGGTGGCGTTCATCTTGGTGGCCGCCCTTTGGATCATGCGGCCGAAGTGGGGCTACCAGTGCCAACACGCCCTTACACTCATTTCCGGAATGGGGTTTGTGGTGGCGTGGCTGGAACTGGTGACGGCGCTCCGCAGCCTTGATGGGGCACCTTTCCGCCTCGACGGATTGCCCTACGACCCCGTGTCCAACCTCGGGCTAGGGGGGCGCAGGTGTTCGCGACCTACATGATGCTGAGGCTTCCGGACGGCAGATTGGGGCCGAAAGCGGGGCTTGGGGTCAAACTAGGATTGGCGGTGTGCTCATGGATCATACAACTCATGCTGTGGACCCTTATCTCCAGCCGGTAGAAGGCCGCAAGTGGATCTTGCCCGTCCTGTTGGCGATCTTTGGATTCCCCATCGCGGGCCTCAGCTTCTTTTGGTGGCACGCCCAACGCAACATTGAGCAGTCGGCTCGGCCCTACGTGCTCGAAAAGATCCCCGTGTGGCTGGATCAAGACGACCGTGTCATGCTGGAAGCCAGCCCGGTGCCGTGGTTCCAAGAGGAGTTTGATTGGGCCGCCTATGAGCAGTGGCCGGCCAAGTACGGCGACTTTGTCGCCGTGAACAACCTCGAATACCGGACGATGGAAGCCGGCGAGAGCGAAACCAAAGAGGTGTACCAACTGGCGCACTTTAAGGCCCGGGTGAAGTTTGAGAAGTCCGAGCAGGACGTCTACATCACCATCGCCCGCAAGACGCTGGACCTCAAGAAGCGCTGGGAACTGGCGTATCTTAACATCGGTCAGCCCGCTAACAAGCAAGAACCCGCCGCGAAGACGTTCGACGCCGAACTCGGTCGAATTCAGGCCAAAGATAAGCAGGCCCAAGAGAACGCGCCCAAGTAAGATGAACCCGCAATGCGGGTGTACATTTCCGCCGATATCGAAGGCGTAACGGGTGTTGTGAGTTGGAAGCAGTGCGGCAGCCCCTCGGGCGAGCACTACGACTGGGCGTTTGCGCGCCGCATGATGACCCACGATGTGAACGCCGCCATTCGCGGGGCCATTGCGGGCGGGGCTACCCGCGTGGTGGTCAAAGATTCGCACAACACCGGCAAGAACCTCTTGATCTCCGACCTTGAGCCCGGCACCGAACTCATCAGCGGCACCGGATCAGGCGACCTCGGCATGATGGAAGGGGTCGATCAAGGCTTTGACCTGGCGTTCTTGGTGGGCTACCACGCCATGGCCGGTACGGGCCACGGCATCATGGAGCACACGATCAGCGGGCGCGTCCACCGGTTTTGGGTGAATGGCGAAGAGTGGGGCGAGCAGCGTATGAGTGCCACCGCTGCCGCCGCGTGCGGAGTGCCCCTGGCCCTGGTGGTGAGCGATGACAAGGGCTGCGCCGAGGCCCACACCTGGGGCGGCGACCTGATGCACAGCTTTGTCACCAAGTACGGGATGGGCCGCTACATGGGCCGCCTTTTGCACCCGTCGGTAACGGGCGAAGGGATCCAAGCCGCCGCCCAGGCCGCCATGAGCGCCGCCGGCAAGTCCCCGGCCCTGCCCCTGCCCGAGACCAACCACCTTCGCCTGGAGGTCAACCGCAGCGAAGAAGCCGACGCCGTGGCGCAGCTGGCCGACTGGCACCGCCGCGACGGTTACACCGTGGAGTGGGAAGGTGAAGGTGGCTGGCCTGCCGCCCACATCGCCGCCCGCCGCGCCATGGCCGTGATGGGACTGGCGAACCAGAACTAGGCCGCCAAACCAGCGGGATTGACCGCAACGATGGGGCCCTGGGTAACGTCCGAGGCCCCCTATCGTAGAAAGGCGCACAAGGGAGGCCGCTTGGCACTCCCCCGAGTGAGTTGGACATGAGTCACGAATCAGCCGCCCTGCCGGACATCCAGAAGACGCAGGACACCCGCAACATCGCCATCGACAAGGTCGGCGTGCGCCGCGTGAAGTTCCCCATCGAGGTGCTGGACCGCAGCGAAGAGCGCCAGCGCACCAGCGGCGACTTTACGCTGACCGTGGACCTGCCCAAGGAGTTCAAGGGCACCCACATGAGCCGCTTCTTGGAAGTGCTGAACGAGTACGGCCGCACCATTAGCGTGCACAGCCTGCCGCAACTCCTGAAGGCGCTGACCCAAAAGCTGAACGCCGAGAAAGCCCACGTGGAGGTCCGCTTCCCGTTCTTCATCGAGAAGGCGGCCCCCGTCACCGGCAAGACCGGCATGATGGAATACGACTGCGGCTTTGATGCCTTTGCCAACGGCCACTTTGAACTGACGATGTACGTGCGAGTGCCCGTGGCCACCCTGTGCCCGTGCAGCAAGGAGATCAGCAGCTACGGCGCCCACAACCAGCGCGGCTGGGTGACGGCGCGGGTGCAAACCAACGACCACGTGTGGTTGGAAGAGCTGATTGACATGATCGAAGCCTCGGGTTCGTGCGGTCTCTATCCGGTGCTAAAGCGCCCGGACGAGAAGTGGGTGACCGAGCACGCCTACGAGAACCCCCGCTTTGTGGAAGACCTGGTGCGCGAAGTCGCGCTGAAGTTCGACGCTGACGACCGGATCACTTCGTACTCGATTGAAGTCGAAAACGAAGAATCCATCCACGCGCACAACGCCTACGCGTACTTGGAACGAAGCAAGGTCTAAACGCCGCTCGCCCGCCTCTCACAAGCCCGATTTCCCTTAGGGGAAGTCGGGCTTCTTGGTTACGGCGTGGTTACGGCTTCGGGTCGGCGACGATGGCGAACTGGAGCCAGCGGCAGTCTTCGAGCTTGCGCAGCAGCAACCGGTTCAGCAAATTGAACTTACGGCCCGGGTTGGGGTTGATGCCCACCAGCGTGCGCACATGGAACCCGCCGCGCTCGAACCACTCGGGGATGGTCTTCTGCGTAAAGAACCGCAGGTGCGTCCGGTCGAAGATGCCCTCGTCTTGGTACCGGAACTCGCCCAGCCACACGATCTCCCACAGGGCATTGAAGTAGCGCACATTGGGCAGGCTGGCCACCACCACCCCGCCTGGGGCCAGCAGGGGTTTGGCGAGCTTCAGCGCCTCGTCCGGCCAGGCCAGGTGCTCCAGCACGTCGGTGAACGAGATCACATCGAAATGGCCGTGCGGCATGGTCGACAGAATCTGCATGGCGTCGCCGGTTTCCACCCGGGTCAGGCGGCTGCGGGCGGCCTCGGCCATCTCAGGCACGTATTCGATGCCCCACACTTCCTGGGCGGCCCCGGTGCGCAGCATGGTTTCACCAAAGAAACCCGCGCCGCAGCCCACGTCCAGCACACGGTTCGTGCCCGCCGGGATGTAGGGGAGGATGTCCTCGCGGGGGCGGGTGTAGTAATCGGGCAGGCTCATTCGGGGTCACAAAGTGGGCGTCGAGGTACTCGCGCACGGACTGACGGGCACGATGAAGTCGAGATTTGAGGGCGGCGAGGGTGATTCCTTCCTTATCCGCCGCTTCTTGAAGGTTCATCCCCTCGATTTCCACCAATTGGTAAGTTTCGGCATACGGGGATTCTAAACCGGCGATGGCGGCCTTCACGTGGCGCTTCAGTTCCCGCATCGCCACCTCGTGGTCCACATCCAGTTGGGGGTCGGCGGTGGTTTCCATCTCCGCCATCGGGATGGTGTTACGCAGGTCATCGCGGGTTTGGATGTGCTGGCACACCCGCCGCGCAATGGTGCCGACCCAACCCCGGAAGGCGTCGGGGTTCTGCAACTGCCCGGCGCTGAGATAAGCCTGCATCAACGACTCCACCAGCGCATCTTCGGCATCTTCGTAGTTGCCGCAGGTACGGACAAGTTGCCGGTACACGCTGTCCTTGTGGTCGTCAATCAGTTGCTCGACTCGCATAGGCGCGTTTCCATTTTAGCCAACCTCTGGTTTTCTTAGATTTCGGACATACTCAGCGGGTGCTTGGCTCTCCGCACTTTCTTTCTCGGCGGGAGGTCCTGAAAGGGCCATGGCCGCCGCGGCCACCCCGTGGGCGGCCCGGGTGTGGAGCGCGCAAGGAGTCTCCATGAGTTCTCAAGATATTCCCTCGCCGCTCCCCCGGGTTCAGCAATTCGAATCGATGGCCTTTGGCATTTTTGTCCACTTTGGCCTCTACTCGCTCCTTAAGAAAGGCGAGTGGGCGATGCACCTGCACAACATCCCGCGCGACGAATACATGAAGCTGATGGACGAGTGGGCGGTGCCGGATTTTGACGGGCGCGCTCTCGCTCGGCTGGCCAAAGAAGCGGGCGCTAAGTACATCACCCTCACCAGCCGCCACCACGACGGCTTCAGCCTCTACGATTCGCGCGGGCTGTGCCAATGGGACGTAACCAAGACCCCGGCGGGCCGTGACATCATCAAGGACTTCACCGACGGCTGCCGCGCCGAAGGCATCATTCCCTGCCTCTATCACACCACGCTGGACTGGAGTGAGCCGCGCTTCAACAACGATTGGAAGGGCTACCAGCAGTATCTGCGCGATTCGGTGGAAATCATATGCAGCAACTACGGTGAACTCGGCGCGGTGTGGCTGGATGGCAACTGGAGCAAGCGCGACGCCGACTGGGAGCTGGATGCGCTCTACAGCGTGATCCGCAAGCACCAGCCCGAGACGATGATCATCAACAACACGGGCATTGGCGAGGAGGGCAAGCTCGTACACAACGAAATCGACGCCGTGACCTTTGAGCGAGGTCGACCCGAGCCCATCAAGCGCGAGGGGATGACCAAGTACGTGGCGGGCGAGATGTGCCACACCAGCAACTTCCACTGGGGCAACGCCGACCGAGACCTGAACATGATCAGCCCCGCGCTGGTCATCGAAGAGTTGGTCCGCAGCCGGGGCGCCGGCGCCAACCTGCTGATGAACCTCGGCCCCACGCGCACCGGGGGCATCCCGGAATACGAGCGCGCCATGTTCCACGTGGTGGGCCAGTGGATTGAATACCACGGCGGCGACAAGTGCCCGATCTACGCGGGACGGCCCTCCGGCATCCACGGCACCGACGACGACTTCGGGTTTGTCATCGGCGACGAGGCGTACCTGTTCGTCTTCGACGTCACCGCCACGGCGGACCCGCGGGTCAGCGGCACCAACGCCCGTGGCACGGGTCCCCGGCTATACAAGGGCGTCCCGGCGGGCTTCAAGTCGGCGACCTGGATGGACGACGGCAGCGAGGCCAAGTTCACGCCCGCCGACGACGGTGTGGTGCTGGACGTGAAGGGCTACCCCTACGGCATGAACAGCGTCGTGCGCGTTGTGCGGATGACGCGCTAGCCCGAACGCAGGGTGAGCAGACTGACTTCCGCCCGGCAGAATAGCCGGCTGGGCGGGCCGGTCGTGCCCACCCCGCGCGAGACGTAAAGCGGCACGGGAAGGTCGGGGAAGAACCCGTCCACGTACTTGCGCCCTCCGGTGGGGAGGCCCGGCGCCCACCCCCAAGGGGATAGGAACTGGCCGCCGTGGGTGTGCCCGCTCAGCATCAGGCTGGGGCCACCGGGAGGGAGAGTGTCCACGCCGTCCGGCTCGTGCCACAGCATCAGGGCGCCGCACCCGCCGTCGGTCTGGCGGAGCAAAGCGTGCGGGTCGGGTTCGCCTTTCACCAGCGAATCCACGCCCAGGCACGTCACGCCCGCCACCTCGGCCACCTCGTTGACGAGGTAGGTCACGTTGAGGTCTTCGAACAAGGGCCGCAGCCAGGCCGCTTCTCCGGCAAAGTAATCGTGGTTGCCCGCCACCGCCACGATCGGCGAGTTCCAGTCGGCGAGGGGGGCAAAGCCCGCCGCCACATAGGCAAAGGCCATCGGGTGCCAAAACGAGACGTAATCGCCCAGCAGCACCGTGAGGTCAGGCTTGGTGGCGTAGGCCAACTCCAATGCCCGGTGCGTGTGCTCCACCGACCAGTCATCGCGGATGTGGGGGTCGGCAATTACCGCCACGCGCAGCCCATCGTGCGCCCAGTCCGGCAGGGTGAGCGTGCGGCGGACAAGCTCGATCTTGCGCGTCTCAAAAAGGCCCCCGTAGAGGTACGCCCCAACCCCCACGCCCAGGCTGGCAACGGAGAGGGCGGAAGCAAGGTCTCGAACGCGCACGCGAACTCGAAACTACCCTACCAACCGGCCTTACTGAGAGGTCCGGCGGGCGACCAAGAGCGCGGATTGCACATCCCGCACCACCGTGTGCAGGCTGTTCAGCTCGGCTTCATCATCGGCGCTGAGAGCATGTGCAGGTGCCTGCGGATCGAGCCGCCCCATGATGCTGCCCGACATCGGCGAATCATCCAGGCCGATGACGTGGCCAAGCTCGTGCGCCATCACGTGCCGGATAGCCGGCAGGCTCAGGGGGGCACCCGTGGGGTCTTGCAGGCCAATGGCGATATCCGCGCGCAGCGTGGCGAAGTAGGAATCACCCAACTGGTGGACGGCACGGCTCCAGGTGGCGCGGGCCGCCACGTGGCGGTGCTCGTATCGAGCGGCCGGCACGAAGGCAATTCGTACTTGCGCGTTCTCCGGTGTGGAGAGGTGCCAGCGCACCAGGCCATAGCTGGCGTCTTCCCACATGCGGAGGGCACTAAGGTAGCTCACCCAGGCCCCGGCGCGTTGGTCAGCGGGCATCCCAGTCAGGTCAATCGAGACCCGCACGGGAGCCCCGACACCCAGGGCTTCGAGGCTCGCTTCGCTCTCGCCCAAGCGGCCTTCAGCGAGGGCGGTTTGCGCGCGTTCAAGCAGACGTAGGGTCGGAGGTGCCGGCGTGGACGAGGCCAAAGCCCCGAGCAAAGTGAGAGAGATACCGACGCCCCAACGACCCCACATACCGTTGGTTTTCCACTTTCTCCGGGCGGCTCATCCCGGCGGTGTTACGGTGTTGCGTGCGCTCTGGTAATTTGTCGAGATGGCGAATTTGCGAGGCGCTTTGGTGGGCTGCGGCGGCATGATGCGGCACCACGCCCGGATGCACCCCCAGCTGGACGGGGCGGAGATTGTGGCTCTGTGTGACATCGTTCCCGAGCGCTTTGAGGCAATCAAGGCCGTTTCCCCGCTCGTGAAGGAAGCGGCGTGTTACGAACGATTCGAAGACATGCTCGCGCAGGAAAAGCTGGACTTCGTTTTCATCGCCACGCCGCACGATTGCCACGCCCCCCAAGTGATTGCCGCGCTGGATGCGGGCATCCATGTGCTGCTGGAAAAGCCCATCGCCATCTCGGTGGCCCAGGCCGAAGCCATGATCGCCGCCCGCGACCGCAGTGGCTGCACGGCCGCGCTGGCCTACCAAAGGCACGGGCTGGGACAGTTCCGCTGGCTCCGCTCGCAGATTCAGAGCGGCGCGTTTGGCGAGCTACGGGCCGCCACCTGCCACCTCGGCCAAGCCTGGAAGACCGGCACCGCCAACACCTGGCGGCAAATCCCGGCGCAATCCGGAGGTGGCATGCTGCACGACAGTGGCAGCCACATGATTGACGTGGCGATGTGGATGACCGGGCGGCACCCCGTGCGCATCAGCGCCCACATTGACAACCGCGACACGCCCGTGGACATCCAGGGCTACGTGGCGGCGGTGCTGGACAACGGGGCCACGCTCCAGATCAACGTGATTGGCGACGCCAGCATGTGGCACGAGCGGCACAGCTATTGGTTCGAGAACGCCAGTGTGTTCATCGAAGATGAGGTCACGCGGGTGTTCCACCGCGATGGCACCCGCATGGTGCTGGATGCCTGGCCCGCCGCCGAAACTCCGCTGGTCAACTTCGTCCGTGCCCTGCACGGCCAAACGGAGATCTACGCGCCGCTGGAATGCGGCCTGCACGTGCAGCAGGTCACCGAAGGTGCTTACCGTAGCCACGCCCAGAGCGGCGCGCAGGTGAGTTTCTAGGCTTCGATCCAGGATTCCAAGCGGGTCCGGCAGGCATCCAGCCGGGCCTGGGATTCCTCAATGCTCGGGCTCTCGGCGTAGACGTGCACCACGGGCTCGAAAGAATCTGGTAGTACCAGCACCCACCCCACGTCGTCGTAAATCTTGATCCCGTCGGTGAGCTCGACGCTGAGCCCCTCGCGGCTGGATTCGGCCAGCTTGCGCATCACCGTGCCCTTGCTGTCCCACGGGCACTGCACCTGGCCGTACACCAGGTGGAACTCGGGGAGACTGCGGATGAGTTCGCTCAGCCGGACATCCGCCTGCAGCATCATCTCCACGATCTGGGCGGCGGCGAACATGCCATCAAAGCCCGGGTGGAAAGGCGGCCAAATGAACCCTCCACTCTCGTCGCCCAGGAAGCTGAGCGGGCTCCGCGCCGCCGCGTCAATCAGGTCACGTCCGGTGGCCCGGGTGCGGGTCACTTCCGCCCCCTCGGCGGCGAGCAGAGACTCCAAGCGCGCGGGGGCGGTGACGCTCATGGCGATCTTGGGGCTGGCTTCCGCCCGGCACACCAGCAGGCACATCGCCGCAAAGAGCGTGTTGCCGGTGATGGGCAGACCGTAGTCATCCACCAAATGGATGCGTTCGCCTTCGTGGGTCAGCAGGATGCCGAGATCGCTATCCAGCGCCCCCACAATCTGCCCCAATCGCAGGAGGTGATCCTGAATCTCTTCGTAAGACCGGGGGGCCAGCCGCGCCTCGTTCTGGAGGTTGAGACTGATGACTTCGTAGCCTAATTCCGCCAAAAGGTTAGGCAAGATGCTGACCACGCTGGAATAGCCAAAGTCCACCACAATCTTGGGGCGGCGGTTATGCCCTCGGGGGGCCACCCGCTCCATAAACTCCCGGCGGTACAGCTCCCGCGCGCCGCTGGCACTGTCCACCACCCCGAGTTCGTCGGGGTCGATGCGCCGAAACTCTTCGCGGTAGAAAGCTGCCTCAATCTTGCGTTCCTGGGTGCGGGCTACGTATCCCCCGTCTGCTTCCAGGAACTCAAAAAGGCTCATCCGGCGATTGCCCGGCAGCTTGCGTACATTCACGGCCCCGGCGATGCGGGTTTGCGCGGTGAAAAGGCGCGTGACCGGCAACGGCTCGCCGTGCAAGTCAATCACGTCGCACCCGGAGCTGAGCAACGCCCCGGTGAGCGAGCGCTTCAGCATGCGGCTGCTACGGCTACTGTCGCGGCTCACGGCAATGCGCGCATGCTCCCGCAACGTGCTGCCAAAAGCGAGCCCGAGCCGGGTGGCGAACTCCGGGGTGGCTTCAATGTTGCTCAGCCCGGCCACGCCCAGCTCGCGGAACAAAGACCCCCGCCACCGGTTGCCCTGTACGATGCTCATGGTGACGGTGCTGCCCCGGTCCACCACCTTGTCCGGCCACAGCTTCACGCGCGGCCGCAGGTTGGCCCCCACGTCAATCAGGCAGCGGTCGCCCACCACCACTTCTTCGCCGATCACCGCGCCCCGCTTGGCTGTCACACGGTGCGCCAGGATTGCCCCCGTGACCTCCACGTCCAGCCCGATGTAGCAGGCATCCCACACCACCGAGTTTTCGATGCGCGCGCCTTCTTCGGTCAGTACGTTATCGCCCAGGCAGGTGTAGGGCCCCACGGTCACGCCGGCCTTCAGGCGGCAGTTGCGCCCAATGACCACAGGGGCTTCAATCACCGCCTGCGGGTCAATCACGGTGCCCTCGCCCACCCACACGCCGGGGCGGATCTCCTCACCGGGGTGCACCACCTTCAGGGCCCCCGCCAGGGCATCCCGCTGGGCTTCCATGTACTGCTGCAGTGTGCCGACGTCGGTCCAGTAGCCGTCCATGATGTAGCCGTACATCGGCGCGCCCTCGGCCAGCAACTGCGGGAAGATGTCCTTGCTCCAGTCGTAGGGGCGGTCGGGCTCCATGCGGTCCAGCACCTCGCCTTCCATGATGTAGATGCCGGTGTTCACCGTGTCGGAGAACACTTCGCTCCACCCCGGCTTCTCCAGGAATCGCTCGATGCGCCCTTCGTCGTCCGTGATGACAATGCCGAACTCCAGCGGGTCCGGCACGCGCTTGAGCACCAAGGTGACGAGGCTGCCCTTCTCGCGGTGGAAGGCCAGCGCGGCCGTCAGGTCGCAGTCGGTGAGCGCATCCCCGCTGGCGATGATGAAGGTGCCCTCGCGCAGCCAGTCGGCGGCTTGGCGCACGCTTCCGGCCGTGCCCAGGGGCGTGGGTTCCAGGCAGTAGCGGGTGCGCACCCCCCACTCGCTGCCGTCCCCGAATCGGGCCTGAATCTCTTCGGCCAAGTAGTGCAGGGTGCAAGTGATGTCCGTGACCCCGTGCTGCCGAAGCAGGTCAATGACGTGCCCCATGATGGGCCGGTTGAGCACGGGCACCAGCGGCTTGGGGCGGTGCGAAGTCAGGGGCCGGAGCCGGGACCCCTCGCCCCCTGCCATCACAACTCCCCGCACCTCGCCCATGCCTCATTATCCCTGGGGGAAAGCCCCTCGCAGGTAAAACCGGACCGTGCTCGATCGAAATCTCATTCGCCGCGACCCCGAGTTCGTGCGCGCCCAGTGTCTCCGCAAGGGTGTGAACGCGCCGGTGGACGAGTTCATCCGGGTGGACACCGAATGGCGCCGCGTGAAATCGACCATGGATGAACAGAAGGCGGAGATGAACCGCGTGAGCAAATCCATCGGGCAACTGATGGCCAGCGGGCAAAAAGACGAAGCCGCCCAGGCCCGCGAAGCGGCCGGAGCCCTCAAGGCCACCATCCAAGGCCTGGAAGAGCAGGAACGCACCCTAGAAGCGGAACTGGAAGCCATTGAGCTGGACTTCCCCAACCTCCCGCACGAAAGCGTGCCGGACGGCAAGTCAGAAGAGGACAACGTCGTCATTCGCACCTGGGGCGAGGCGCACCGGGTCTCCAAGGAGCCCGTCCCGCACTGGGAGATTGCCGAGCGACTGGGGTTAATTGACTTCGAGCGGGGGGTCAAGATCACCGGTAGCGGCTTTGTCGTCTACACCGGGGCGGGCGCGCGCCTGGTGCGCAGCCTCATCAACTTTATGCTGCACGTGCAGACCACGCAGCACGGCTACACCGAAGTGTGGCCACCCGCGCTGGTGAATGCCGAGAGCCTGGTGGGCACGGGCAACCTGCCGAAGTTTGAAGAAGACCTCTACAAGTCGCGGGATGACTTCTATCTCATCCCCACCGCCGAAGTGCCGGTGACCAACATGTACCGGGGCGAGATTTTGCCGGAGGGTGACCTACCGATCAAGCTGTGCGCGTATACGCCGTGCTTCCGCCGCGAGGCCGGGGCCGCTGGGCGCGATACGCGCGGCATCCTGCGCACCCACCAGTTCGATAAGGTCGAGCTCGTGCAGTTCGTCCACCCGGATCACTCCTACGAGGCTCTGGAAAGCCTGACCCAAGAGGCCGAGGCCATCCTTCAGCAGCTGGGCTTGCACTACCGCGTGATCGTGCTTTGCACCGGCGACATGGGCGAAAAGGGCTGCAAAACCTACGACCTCGAAGTGTGGTCGCCGGGGGCGGAGCGTCACCTGGAAGTCAGCTCTTGCACCAACTTTGAGGCTTATCAAGCGCGGCGCGCCCGGATTCGGTACCGCGCAGAAGGTGGCCCCGAGCCCCTGCACATTCTGAACGGATCGGGCCTGGCGGTGCCCCGGTTACTCGCGGCGCTGCTGGAGACGTATTATTCAGAAGACACGAACTCGGTTCGCATTCCGGAGGCGCTGGTGCCGTTCTTTGGGAGTGACTCGATCGTGGCACCCGCATGAAACCACTCGACAACAAGCGGCCCGGCCGAGCCGTGGACCAACTGGAAAGCTGGGGGCGCTACCCCCGCGTTCCGGCTCGTCTGTTCCGGCCCGAGCGGATGCGGGATTTCCACGCCGGCGAGGGTCCCTCGTTGGCGCGCGGCCTGGGGCGGAGCTACGGCGATGCGGCCCTGCTGACCGACGGCGACGTGGTGCTCTCGGAGCGACTGGATCGCTGCCTGGAGTTCAATCCCGAAGCGGGCGTGCTGCGGGCGGAAGCCGGACTGAGCCTAGATGCCTTAATCCGCGCGTTTGTGCCGCAGGGCTGGTTTGTGCCGGTCACGCCGGGGACGGCGTTTTGCACCCTGGGCGGGTGCGTGGCGGCCAATGTCCACGGCAAAAACCATCACCGCGATGGGAGCTTCCGGCAGGGCGTTACCAGCCTCGAAATGTTGAGCGCCGACGGGAGCGTGCGCGACCTCACCCCCGCCGACGGGGACGACTTCGAGTTCGCGTTCGGCGGAATGGGGCTGACCGGGATGATCCGGGAGGTCGAACTCCAACTTCGCCCGATCACCACCAGCATGATGATGGTGAAGCACTCGGTGGCCGGCAACTTGCCGGAGCTGATGGCCCAAATGGATGACGAAGCCCGCGACGACCACTATTCGGTGGCCTGGGTGGACCTGCTGGCCCGGGGCGAGCGCGCCGGACGCGGCGTGCTGATGACCGGCCACCACGCCGAGATCAACGAACTGCCGATGCGGTACGCCGCGCACCCGGAAACCCTCTTGACCGACCGTCCTGGCCGCGCCCGCCCGTTCCCGTTCGAGGCGCCCACGTGGCTGCTGAGCCCGGGCAATCTCCGCTTGTTCAACTCGATGTATCACAAGTGGCAAGGCCGCAAGGGCACGTTCTTTACTCCGCTGCGCACGTTCTTCCACCCCCTCGATGCCATCCGCAACTGGAACCGGATGTACGGCAAACCGGGATTTGTGCAGTACCAGTTTGTGGTGCCGTTCGAATCCGGCCGCGAGGCCGTGACCGAAGCGATCTCGCGGCTCAATGCCGCCCAGGCGTCTTCCTTCTTGGCCGTGCTGAAGCGGATGGGCGCCTCGGACGGGGGACCGCTTTCGTTCCCCATGCCGGGCTACACTTTGGCCCTGGATATTCCGCTGCGCGAGGGCGTGATTGACCTGCTCAACAACCTGGACGCGCTGGTGGCCGACCACGGCGGGCGGGTGTATTTGGCCAAGGATTCGGCGCTGCGCCCCGACACGTTCCGGCGCATGTATCCCGACTGGGAGCGGTTTGTGAACCACAAGCGCCAGGTGGACCCCGACGGTCGCTGGCAGAGCGACCTCGCCCGGAGGCTGGAACTGGTATGACGCCCTTAGCCCTGGAAACCAAAGGATCGGTGCTGGTGGTGGGGGCGACTTCGCCCATTGCCCGGGCCGCCGCCGCCGAGTTTGCCCGGCAGGGCTATGCCGTCATCTTGGCGGCGCGCGATAAGGACGAACTCGACCGGATTGCCGCCGACCTGCGCATCCGCTCCCGCGTGGAAGTCACTTTGCTCCCCTACGATGCCGATCTCAAGGGGTCGGGGACGCGCCTTGCCGAGATTGCGCTGGAGCTGGAGCCCCCGTTGGCCGGAGCTGTCTGGGTGGTGGGCGACCTGGGCGACCAGGAACGCGCCCAGGAAGACGTGACCCACGCCAAGGCCATTGTGCGGCGCAACTTCACGGGCGCCATTGATGTGTTTACGCCCATTGCGAATGCCTTTGAGGCGCGCGGGGCGGGGTTCCTGATTGCCGTCGGTAGCGTGGCGGGCGACCGAGGCCGGGCCAAGAACTATGTCTACGGGGCGGCCAAGGCGGCCCTGCACGCCTTTATGAGCGGTATGCGTCAGCGCTTGGACCGGAAGGGCGTGCGCGTACGGGTGGTGAAGCCGGGCTTTGTGGATACGGCAATGACCTTCGCGATGGGGCCACTGCCCTTGCTGGCCTCGCCGGACAAGGTGGGGCAAGCCGTGGCCCGCGCGGCCACCGGCAAGAAGGATGAGATCTACACGCCCGGGCCGTGGCGGTGGATCATGCTCATTATCCGCCACCTGCCCGAGCGGGTCTTCAAGAAAACCAATATCTAGTTAGGCAAGTCAGCGGCGATCTGGAAGCACATTTTCAATAAAACCCTCCTTCCGCAAGCGAGAAATTGTTCCAGGATTAGATTCCTCGGCCCATCTCAGAATCTTGGGCCAATTCTTGATTATGCGAGCGGCATCATCATAGATTGCCATTTGGGTCTTGCCCGTACGGATGTAGAGCGCCTTTGCATCCGAAGCTCGAATGCTAGAGTGAATCACCCGATTTTTACGCTGATTGAGATCGCGACTGACGATAATCCAGCCTTCTTTGCAGGCAACCGGTATCCAGACCTCATCCGGCGTACTTGGATCGAAACGCTCTCGAAGGGCAATACATTCGTGACCGGGACCAACAAGTTCGTTTAATGCTCTCGCCAATCTGAACGAAATGTCGTTATCGAATAGGAACGAGCCATTGGGCCACATCACAAAAGCGATATCTCGAATTCTCTGGAGTCCAACACCGACTCAACATTGGTTCCGTACCACCAGGCAACGCTTTCAGCGGAGTCCCCACCTTCGGTCGCTTGGTAAAGGACATAGGTGCTCGTGCCGGAGTTCGTGTCGATTGGTTTTCCAAAGGAGCGGCGAGGATCTACGACCACTGCCCGCTCACGACCCAATGGGTGCCATTCCGAAGCGAGGTCACCCGTGTGGACAAGCTGTTCTGCGATTCTATCGGCAAACACAAAGCCTTGACCCGAGAGACATTCACGCCACTCATCACTCTCTTGCAAGAGGATTTCTCTAGCGCCTATCGCAAATCGCTTCGTGGCAAACGGATACTCAGTCTCCCATTGCTTGGAATACTTGGCGGAAACTTGTCGAATGGTCTCCAACTCAACCCGTCGTTCACGAAATCCCTTGACGTACATCAACTCCACCAAGTCACCGAACGTGAGAAGTGAATCCCTTCCCCCGGCAATGACAGGTGCGTATGCCTTGACCTCGGACTTCAGGTTCTCCGTGTAACCCTGCACCCATCGGGCAAGAGTGCGCCTCTCGGTTTTCAGCAGTCTTGCTGCGTCACCGATGGAATACAACCCAATATTCGAAGCGGCACCCTCAATCACTATCCTATTCTACGACTAAGTTCGACCGAAAGCAACTTGTCCGGCTGAACGGCTCGACTATAGTGCAACCTCGAGGCCGCAGCCCTTAGAACCGGAAGAACGTGCCCGCCATCAGGCGGTTGGCGCTGCCCACGGCGAGGTTAAACCCGCCCAGCGACGCCCCGACCGTCCAGCCGTCCAGAGTGGAATAGCCCGCCCGCGCGCCAAATCCCCGCGCCAACTGCCAATCCGCGCCAAAGCGTCCTTCAGTGCGCCCGGAGCCAATGCCCACCAGGTCGGCGGCCAGGCCCATCGTTTCGCGCTCCTGCCAGGCCACGCCCAGGCTCATGGTGCGGCGGTAGGCATCAATGCGGCTAAAGCCATCGCCCGGATCAATCGTGGCGCCTTGGTCCGGCTGGAACGCCTGGAACGACACATCCGGCGACACGAGGTTGTTGATCACCAGTGCCCCCTGGAACCGCTGCCCCGGCCCAAATGTGGTGTGCATGCCCAGGTCGAGGGCGAAGCCCTCCTTCTTGAGGAAGTCGCTCCCCGCCATCTCCGGCGCGGCGGTGTTGATCGCGTTGCCCGAGGTGATTTGGGCTTCGTTGGCGATGTGGTGGCTGTAGTAGGTGGTCACAAACCGCCCCATCAGGCCGACGGCCATTTCTCCGTTCGGGCCACTCGAAATCACGCGCCCGTAGCCAAATTGCAGCTCGCTCTGCCCCACGCCGTAGGCGTCCAGTTGCATGCCCGCTTCGGGGGCCGTCAGGTTCGAACCTGCCCGCACCCAGCGCTGGAGGGCATCGTTCGGACGGGTGGTTACGAGCGCGACCCCTTCCGCCCCGAAGTGGAAGCCCGAAGCCGTGAAGCCCAGCCCCAGCGTGCCGCCGATGTCCGTCTTGCTATCCCCAAACTGCCGGGCCAACCGCACGATGCTGTCGGCATCAAAGGCACCTTTGTCGATGCTACTCACAAAGTCAGAGGCATCGCCCAAGTCCACGCCGTCGGCAAAGTAACCAAAGGAAAGGTCGCTAAACCGGAACCGTTGTTGCCACGCGAGCTGGGCGGGGTTAGCGGGGCGGCTGCTGGCCAGATTGCCTCGGAAGGCCAAACCAGCATTGCCCATCCCGGCGGCGCGAGTGGTGCCGAACGCAAAGTCGGACGCCGAGGCCAAAGCGGCCAGAGGCAACAAAGCGAGGCAGGCGAGGGTTTTCATGTGACACCTTGCGGCCGGAGCCGCTTACCCTCATTCTACTGCCCCGGGTCGCGGCCCAGACAAATTCACGAGGTTTTTGTGGGAGGGGGCAATCTTGGCACCGGTTTTGCAGACCTCTCCCCCGGCTCCCCACCGAAGAAGATTTTCGGAGCTGTGAAGACGCCCGCCTGGCCACTGGTGGCAAGACGTACGGCTGGATTGACCCGATCAAGCGCGACATGAACACCAGCGGCAACAAGTACGCCGTGAACCCGGACCGCCGCGACAATGCCAAGCCGATGGCCGGCGAAAGCAGCAGCACCGGCACCCTGCGCGAAGTGTTCACCGCTCGCCCGCTGGACTACATCCTGGATAGCGAAGACTGCGCCAGCTGGAGCCTGGACCTGAAGCTCGGCAACGGCCAGTTCATCAAGAGCGACAAGAACAGCAAGACCCCGGAAATCGCGATCCTGGAGCGCGGCATATACAGCGACCTGAAGGTGAAGGCCATTGTAAGCAACGGCGGCCAAATCACCACCACCAAGAGTGTGTTCCTCAGCCGCACCGCTCAGCGCTACACAAACTTCAAGTTGGACACGCTAGAAATCGCCGGTGCCCAAATGGTGGGCGTGTTGGGCCCCAGCCTCGACTCCCTCGGCCCGATTGAAGGACAAGTGATCGGCCTGCAAATCTCCAGCGACGCCTCTTACGGCGGACCGGACCAGGTGGGTGTAGCGACCAACACCGTGCCGGAACCGGGCACGATGATCGCCCTGGGTGCGGGTCTCGCCGCCCTGGCTCGCCGCCGACGCAAGACGGCGTAAGCCAAACCGAAGCCTTTTCCGTTCCCTGCCTCGCGTGAGGTGGGGATCATTTTTTTGCGTTGCACTTGTCTTAGGCCCAACGAATCGACGCGAAGTTGTTCACGTCCGTTGGCCCAGGTACATCATCATGCGTTGTCTGTCCATTCTCGCCGTGGCCGCTGTGGCCTGGTCGCTCGCTGCCTGTGATGCCGCCCCGAACACGAAATCGGTGGCCGAACTCAACGACCTTTACCAAAAGATTGAGCCCGGGATGGCCGAAGCGGATCTCAAGACGGTAGCCGGAGAACCGACCAAGAAGGAGCCCAAAGACGAGGCCACCGAGTGGCTAAATAGCGAAGCGGGCCTCAACACGTCCTTCCTGAGCGTGCTGGTGCAAGGAGGGGCCGTGGTCAAGGTCACTCTCCGCGACCGGACCAACTCCAGCCAAGAAGCGCAGACCAAGCCTGCCGAGTAAGCGGCTAGGTACCCTCAGGGGCGCGTGGAGCGCCCCTTCTTAACCGCCGCCTGGCGGAACCTCGTGGTCGTCAACTGGGAGGTCTCGCCGGATCTACTGGTGCCCTTGGTGCCGGTCGGCACGGTGCTGGATACCTTCCAGGATCGGGCGCTGTTGAGCTTGGTGGCGTTTCAGTTTTTAGAGACGCGGGTGCGCGGGGTCGCCATCCCCGGGCACATCAACTTCCCGGAGGTGAACTTGCGGATTTACGTGCGGCGAGAGCTGGAGGGCGAAACCCGGCGCGGCGTGGTGTTCATCAAGGAACTGGTGCCCCGCTGGGCAATTGCCACCGTGGCCCGGACGGTCTATGGCGAGAACTACCACGCGGTGCCTCTCTCCGGTGAAATTGACGACCCCCACTTTCGCTACAACTGGCGATGCGCCCGCCAGCGCCAGCATGTGGCGGTGGAGGTCGGACCGGAGCGACTTCCCCTGGCCGAAGGGTCGGAGGAAGAGTTCGTGCTGGAACACTACTGGGGGTACGCCCGTCACGGCAACCTCACGCGGGAGTACCAAGTCACGCACCCTCGCTGGGAATCCCGCCCCGTGCTCAACCTTGACCTCCACTCGGATTACTCGCCCACTTACGGGGCAGAGTGGGGGCGCGTGCTGCAGGGCGAGCCGCGCTCGGCCATGTTTGCGGTGGGGTCGGCGATCACCGTTCAGCCCGGCCGGCCGTTATCCACCTGAATCCGGCTTGCGGAAGCGCTGCTTCCACTCGGCCAGGGTCATCATGGCCTCCAGCGGGGTCATCTGGTTCACGTCCAGGGCCTCCAGGGCTTGCTCAACGGGCGAAGGCTCGGCTTCGAACAAGCTCAACTGCAGTCGCTGGCGCTCCACCGGCATGGCCGGCGCTGGCCCTTTCTCCAGGTCTTGAAGGATAGCCTGGGCGCGCCGTACCACCGGGCGCGGCACCCCCGCCATGCGGGCCACCTGCAGGCCGTAGCTCTTGTCAGCCCCGCCCCGCACCACGCGGTGCGTCCAGATCACTTCGTCGCCCCGTTCTTGGACCTCCACCCGATAGTTGGCGATCTCCGGGTGCGCATCCTGCAGCGCATTGAGCTGGTGATAGTGGGTGGCAAAGAGGGTCTTGGCTTCGAGTTCGGCCAGCGATTCCACCATCGCCCAGGCAATCGCCAGGCCATCGTAAGTGCTGGTGCCTCGCCCCACTTCGTCCAGGATCACCAGGCTCTGGCGGGTGGCGTTGTTCAGGATGTTCGCGCTCTCCACCATCTCGACCATGAAGGTGCTTTGGCCCAGGGCGATCTCGTCGCGCGCGCCGATGCGGGCAAAAATCCGGTCGCAGAGCGCCAAGCGGCACGCCGCCGCCGGCACAAACGCCCCCATCTGCGCCATCACTACAAACAAGGCCGCCTGCCGGAGATAGGTGGATTTTCCGCTCATGTTGGGCCCGGTGAGCACGATGAGGCGGGTGGTTTCGTTCAGCTCCAGGTCGTTGGGGACGAAGGAGGCCGAATGGTGCGCCACCACCGGGTGCCGCCCTTCCTGAATCCAGATCTCGTCATCGTCGCTCAGTTCGGGGCGCACATCGCCCCGCCGCACGGCGGTGTCCGCCAGGCCCGCCAGCACGTCCAGTTCGGCGATGGCGCGGGCGGTGCCCAGTAGCGCAGTGCTTTCGCTCACCACCCGGTTGCGGAGTTGCTGGAAGAGGTCGCTTTCCACCGCCACCGCCTTCTCATCCGCGCCCAGCACGGCACTTTCGTGCTCCTTCAGCTCGGCGGTGATGTACCGCTCCGCGTTGGCGGTGGTCTGCTTGCGGATGTAGTGGTCCGGCACCCGGCTGGTGTGGACCTTGCTGACCTCGAGGTAGTAGCCGAAGACACTGTTGTAGCCCACCTTCAGGCGGTCAATGCCGGTGGCTTCCCGCTCGGCCGTTTCCAGCTTCGCGATGTAATCTCGTCCTTCCCGGGCCTTGTCACGCAGGGTGTCCAGCGCCACGTTGTAGCCGGGCTGGATGAAGCCTCCTTCGCGCAGAGTGGCGGGGGGCAGATCGGTGATGGCGAGCCGGAACTCGTGCGCCAGGTCATGGTGGTCATGCACCTGCGCGCGGAGTTCGGCAATGCGGCCGCGATTCACCCGGCGCAGAGCGTCGTCGAGGTCGGGCAGGGCCAGCAGCGCATCGCGTAGCGCCGCCAGGTCACGGGGCGAAGCCAGCCCGCTCATGCACCGGCTCACCAGTCGCTCGACGTCCGCCACCCGGGCCAGGGCGACGCGGGCATCGGCGCGGGCGGCAGCGTTCTCAATCCAGTGCTGCACCGCATCGTGCCGGGCGGCAATGGCCGCTTTGTCGCGCAGGGGCTGCTCTACCCAGCGGCGCATCAGGCGGCCCCCCATCGGGGTCACGGTGCTGTCCAGCACCGAAAGCAGCGTGTGCTTGATGCCACCGTCGTGGCTGTTTTGAGTCAGTTCCAGGGCGCGGCGCGTGCTGGGGTCAATGACCACGAACTCGTCCACCTCGTAGGTGGCGATGGCGTCGATGTGGCTGGTATTCAGCCCGTTCCGGTGGGCGTAATCCAGGGCCATGGCGGCCGCGCGGACGGCCTGCTTGCGCTCGGCGATCCCGAATCCGCCCAGATGTGTAGTGCGGAACTGCTCCGTCAGCCGCCTCTCCGCCCCGGCTGAGGTGGGCGCATTGACGTAGGTTACGGCGCAGCCAATCGCTTCAAAGAGTTCCGCCGGGAGCGTCTCCTCGTCCTGCGGCAGCAAGGCTTCGGCGGGGTTCAGGCGAGCCAGTTCTTGGGCCATGCGCGCCTCGCTGGCCTCACCCGCGAACTCGGTGGCCAGGAACTCACCCGTGCTCGGGTCCAGCAGCGCCCAGCCGATGCAATGCCCGTCTCGGGCCACCGCCACCAGGAAGTTGTTGACCCGCGCCGAAAGCAGGGCATCCTCCACCAACGTGCCGGGGGTCAGCACCCGCGTGACCTCGCGGCGTACTAAGCCCTTGGCCGTCTTGGGGTCTTCCACCTGGTCGCACAGGGCCACCTTCTGCCCGGCCTTGATCAGCCGGGCCAAGTAGCGCTCCACCGAGTGATGCGGCACGCCCGCCATCGGGATGCGCCCCGCTTCGGCATCTTCTCGCCCGGTCAGCGTGATTTCGAGGATTGCGGCGGCCGTCTCGGCATCTTTGCCATAGAACTCATAAAAGTCACCGACGCGCATGGCGACCAGAGTGCCCGGATGGGCGTCCTTGGCCTCGAAATATTGCCGCATCATGGGGGTTCGCGGCCGCACGGACTGGCAGGATACATGATGCTTGGCTACAATGAAGGGAGAAATGGGCAAGTTCTTCCTCCGCTGGGTCATTCTCGTCGCGGCGCTCATGGGCGCGGCCACGGCGACGGGCGCGATCATGACCGTGATGGGCTGGCATAGCGGCTTCCGCGTAGAACTCGAACCCGTAAGCACGACCACCATCATTCAGCTCTTCTTGGGCGCGGGCTTGCTGGCCTTGGTCTCGGCCGTTTTAGGGCCGATCCTCAAGCTGATGACGCTCCCCCTCAACTGCATGACGCTGGGCCTCTTCACGCTCATCATCAATGCCGGTCTCTTTATGCTGGTGGGCAGTTGGGGCATCGGGTTTGTGGTGGAAAACTTTGGCAGCGCACTGGTCGGCTCGATCCTTTTTGCCGCCATCAACGGAATCCTGGAAAAACTCTTCGTTCGCGAGGACGATAAGCGAGACTAACGCGTGGGCAAGCGAGCCGGAACTTACCACCGTTGGCGTCGCCGCCTGGCCCCGGCCCGGAATCTGAGAACTCCCTTCTTCCGGCTGGGGCTCGGCGTCTTCGTAGGGCTCATCGGGCTCGTCCTTAGTTTTCAATCCCTCATTCTCCCGGGCGTCTTGGCCGTGGATGGCTGGTGGATTGAGTTCAATCGCCGGATCTTTGGCAACGAGCGGGCGGAATACGCCACTCACTTCCTGGGCGGCATCCTCATCTTCGGGGGCATCGCGGTGGCCATCTCGGGTTATCGCATGGGCCTGCGCCGACTGCGGGAGATGCTGGACCCCAGCACCGTGAACACTGGGCCGGGTTCCGGGCCGACCGTGATGGACGCCTATAAGCGCCGCGCGCAGCTCGCCTTGGGGCCGCGCGTGGTGGCCATTGGGGGTGGCACGGGGCTCAGCACCCTCCTGCGAGGCCTCAAGAATCACACCGCCAACATCACCGCGGTGGTGACGGTGACCGACGACGGGGGCAGCAGCGGCCGTTTGGTGCAAGAGATGGGCATCCTCCCGCCTGGCGACCTGCGTAACTGCCTGGTGGCCCTGGCCAATGCCGAAGGCCGCATGACGGACCTCTTTCAGCACCGTTTCCGCGATGCTGCCGGCTCTCTCTCGGGCCACAGCATCGGCAACTTGCTCCTCGCCGCCCTGATTGACCAAGCCCGGGGCGACGTGGACGAGGCTCTGCGCGTAGCCAGTGAGGTTCTCAACATTCGCGGTCGCGTGGTGCCCACCACCACCCGCAGCGTGGTGCTGCGCGCCCAGATGGAAGACGGGAGCGAACTGACCGGCGAAACCCGCATTGCGGCCTCGGACAAGCGCATCCGCCGCCTCTATTTGGACCCCCCCCACGTGGAACCCCACCCCGCCGCGCTGGAGGCTATCGCCGAAGCGGACCTCATTATCATTGGCCCGGGGAGCGTGTACACCTCAGTGCTTCCCAATCTTTTGGTGGAAGGCCTGGCCAATGCCCTCAACCAGGCTAAGGTGCCGCGCGTGTACGTGTGCAACGTGATGACGCAGAAGGGCGAAAGCGACTCCTTCACCGCCGCTGAGCACATCATGGCCCTGGAGGCCAACATCCCGACCCGGGTGGTGGACCACGTGCTGGTGAACACCGGGGTGCCGAGTTCGCAGGCCCTGGAACGGTACCGCGAGAGCGCGCAGGAGTTCGTCGCCCCCGATATTGACCGGATCCATGCCCTGGGCTACATCGTGGTGCCGGGTGACCTGATGAGTGAAACCGACGTGGTCCGCCACGACCCCGTGCGCCTGGCCAACCGCGTGATGGACGTGCTCTACCGATGAGCCTGGGGCAGTTAATCATCCTAAGCGGCCCGAGCGGCGTGGGCAAAGACACGGTGCTGGACCGCTGGCGCGCCCGCAACCCCCTGGTGAAGCGCGTGGTGACCTACACTACCCGGGCTCCGCGCCCCGGCGAAGAGGATGGTGAGGATTACCATTTCCGATCGAGCTCAGAGTTCTTAGCTTTGGCCGAACAGGGTGCCTTCCTCGAATGGAAAGAGGTGCACGGTAACCTTTACGCCACGCCCCTGGCCGATATGGAGCAGATGCTGGCCGACGGCCTGTGGGCGATCCTGAAGATCGACGTGCAAGGTGCGGCCGAAGCCGTGCAAAGACGCCCGGATGCACTTTCTATCTTCCTGCTGCCCCCCTCGCGCGAGGAATTAGAGCGACGCCTGCGCGGCCGGGGCACGGAAGACGAAGCCAAGGTGCAGCAACGCCTGGAGAACGCCCTGCGCGAGCTGGACGCCGCCGGGGACTATGCCCACCAAGTGGTGAATCTGGACGTAGAAACCTGTGTGGACGACCTGGAACGGATCGTCCGGGAGCACCTGTGCCCACCGTCGTCTTAGGCATCACCGGCAGCGTGGCCGCCTACCGCGCCGCCGACCTGGCACGCGACCTGATGCGAGCGGGGTTCACCGTGCGCGCCTGCCTCACCGAAGGTGCGCAGGAGTTCGTGCAGCCGGCGTTGTTCGAGGCGCTCACCGGGCAACCGGTATTGCAATCGGCCTTTGACGAGCCCGAACCCGGGCGTATGGCGCACATTGATTGGGCGCGGCAGGCGGATCTCTTGCTCATCGCCCCGGCTACCGCGCACACTCTCAACCGCCTCGCCGCTGGTATCGCCGATGACATGCTCACCACCATCGCCCTGGTCTATGATGGCCCCGTGGTGGTGGCCCCGGCCATGAACCCCAGCATGCTGGCCCACCCGGCCACCCAGGCCAGCCTGCAGACGCTGCAAGAGCGCGGCGTGGTGGTGGTGGACCCCGTGGGCGGGCTGGTGGCCTGCGGCGAAGAAGGCCAGGGCAAGCTGGCTGCCAACGAGACAATTTTGCAGACCGCCCTCGCGGCCGCCCAGCAGGGAAAGGCCCTGGAGGGCCAGCGCGTGCTCATCACCAGCGGTCCCACCCAGGAGGCGATTGATGATGTGCGCTACCTCAGCAACCGCAGCAGCGGGCGCATGGGCGCGGCCCTGGCCCAAGCCGCCCTGATGCAGGGCGCCGAGGTGACCGTGGTGACCGGCCCCACCGCCGTGAGCCTGCCCGGCCGGGCGCGGGTGATCCGCGTGAAATCCGCCCTGGAAATGCAAGCCGTCGTGCTGGCCGAAGCCCCGACCACCCACTGGGTGGTGGGCGCCGCCGCCGTGGCCGACTACCGCCCCGTGCAACGCCTGAGCGGCAAGCGCCGCCGCGACGGTGACCGCTGGATGCTGGAACTCGAACCCAACCCCGACATCATTGCCAGTGTGGCCGCCATGGCCCCCGAGGCCATGCGCATCGCCTTTGCTGCCGAGAGTGGCGAAGACCTGGACTATGTGCGCCAGAAAGCCGCTCGCAAGGGGGTGCACGCCATCGCCATGAACGATGTCTCCCAGCCCGGTATCGGGTTCGAAAGTGAGTTCAACGCCCTCAGTCTCATCACCCCGGCGGGGGTGGAGCAAAGCGGGCACCTGCCCAAGCTCGGCTGCGCGCAGTGGTTGTGGGCGCGGTTACTCGCGCACCATCACGAGGGTGGCCTTCGCGCCGGTCTCGCCCGCGAAGTTGTGGACTGACGCCTCCAGCCGCTGGGGGGTGCCGGTCTTGGCGTCCAGGGTCCAGGTGCCGGTGGCGGTGGCGCCGTTGGTGCCCTTCTCCCGGTAGTTCATGGTCACGGTGGCCAGGCCATCGCGCTGGGAGGCCAGAACGTAGCGGATGTCCGCGCCCACCTTCAGGCCGTTCGCGCCCGGCTCCACCATCACGGTCCAGCCTTCGCCCACTTGCACCGCCTTGGGCGGGGTGATGAAGGTGGTGAGATAGGTGAGTTGGGCGGCATTGGCGGCGGCCGCGCTGGCGGGTTCCCACCGCACCAAGAGCCCGTTGGGGCCAAACCAGGCCGCCTTCTCGCGCGGGGTTTCGTCCAGCAGGCTATCTGCGCCCACCGTGATGCGGGTGCCAAGGTTGCGGCTGCGCATCATGTAAGTGCCATCCGGGCGCACCGAGGCCACGCTGCGCTCGATGCGGCCCTCGCTCTGCAGGCTGTTGGCGGCTTCCACGCGCATGGTGAGGGCGTAGACCGCTTTGTCGCCCGCGCGGGTTTCGGTGCGGAGCGACCAGGCTTCCTGCGTCCACAGGGCCCCGGCCAGGGGGAGCAAAGCGAGGAACGGTGCCATGGGTATCTATTGTGACGGCTGAAAAAGGCGCGAGATTCATTCGCCTTAGCCCGCAATCCCCCTTATAATACGAATATGTACGGGTTGCCGTTGATTCTTGCGATGGGATGGCTGGGGCAGCAAGCGGGCACGGCGCCGGCTCTGCACCCGGAGGCGGATGCGTTCCGCGCGGGGGATAAGGCGTACATTGTGGCTCCGGCCCGGCCGGTTGCCAACTTTGATTACGTGATTTCGGCCTCTCAATCCGGGTCGTACAATGAATGGTTGCTGGTCAACCATCGGCGGCGCACGGAACAAGATTCTTCGCCCTGGCAAGCCAATACGTCTCCGGCGGCGGAGCAGAGTTTTTACAACGTGCGCCAGCATCAGGCTCGCCCCTTCCCGCCCGAGCTGCGGGGCAAGGTCGGCCAGTGGCGATTACAATCCGCGCAGTTCGACATTGTCATTTTGGAACTCAGCGAGGTCCCCCAGAACGACTATGAGCGCAATGTACTCGAAACCTGGATCGTGAATTGCCGGACCGGGAGAACGATGCAACTTCCCGCAAGATCAGGAGCAAGAGTCTTAAGCGAGGACTGGTTCCTGTTCATAGATGAAACCGGCTTGTATTTCTTGAATTGGAACAAGGAAACTCGGCCCATCAGCCTTGATCTGGCTCAATACGTACCTTTACCCTCAAAGAACCCGCTTGAGATGCTCTTTCGGAAGCGAGGCGAAGACCAAGAGGTGGAGTGGTATGTCCTTTCAGGTGACTCAGGCACGATGGCTCGCATTTCAAACGAAGAAGCTAGATCCAGACAGTCCGATTATCGTCCAAGCATTCGGATGATTCCGGTGCTGGATGTTGCCCACACCAGGTCTCAGTCCATTTGGGTGCGTGGATTCACTTCGGTCGATGCCGGAGATTTGAGTTCATCGGCGGTGTTTCATCTCGGCCCAGAGGGCCAACTCCCTCATGAGCTAAACACAAGATCAAAGTTGGCCAGCGAGGTGATTGGGCGCGACTACATCATGAGTGCTGGAATCTCCAGCGAACTCAACAATGCTCGACACTACGCCTGGTATGTCCGCGATCATCAGTTTATGGTGCGAACGATTGTCGAAGTGCCTCTTACAGAATACGAGGCTTTCGTGCGTGACGTCGTGCAAAAGCGTGCGATGGAACTGGCGAGGACAACGGTGTTAGCCTTCCACGGTCACGCCAGCATGAATGATGAGAAGCTACCGTCGAGTGCAGAGTGGCGCGATGTGCTTGCGCCGCACCTCAAAGATCGGAGCTTGCTGGACCGAGTCACTTACCTCGGTAACGGGCAAAAGCTCTCTGAGATAACGGACTTCCGAGATGGGCTTATGGGCTACGTGGACACCCCTTATGGCCGCGCCACCTTTGCCTGGGACAGCAGCGTCCGCTGGGTGCCCCGCCCCTAACCCCCACGAATTCTAGGAGACAATCATGAAACTGAACCGCCCCACCCTGGCCCTGGCGCTGCTTTGCGCGGCCCTTACCGCCCCGGCGCAGACCGCCCTCCACCCGGAGATTGACGCCTTCCGTAGCGGCGACAAGGCGTATGTGGTCGCCCCGCCCCGCCCGGTCGCGGCCTTCGACTACGTTGTGGAGGTGCAGCCTTCGTTCGATGGAGCTGAATGGATGTTAGTGCAGCACCGAAGTCGGCGCGCCCAAGACGGCGCCGCCCACATCACCGAGTCGGATTACATGCGTCCAACTGAAACGAGCCTCTACCACCCAGGGCGAAACATGGTCCGCCCCCTCCCGAGCACGTTGCCTCAGGGGCAATTGTTCCTCGACAGTGGCGTGGGAGATGTGGTGCTTCTGAGCATCATGCCGAGTGAGGCCGGTTCGCCCCCGACGTCACGCAAGTTCGCCCTGGACGTGCCCTCAGGCCGGTTGATGGAATTGTCAGATGAAAAGCACGTCTTGGTGGTGAACAACAACTGGTTCCTCACTCGGCGCGAAGATCAGCTCTCTCTGGTGAACTGGAACGGCGATCGACGTCCCATCCCCATGGACCAAACCCCGAGTCATATTCGGTCAATTGGCGAGCCCGGCCGATTTGTCGTCGGCACCACTGACGCCAACCGGAGAATGAATTGGCATCTCGTCGACATCAATTCGGGCCGGATAGTACCCGCCGACAACGACACGGTCATCAAAGCCTATGACCTCATGGGAAACCCGCCTGGGCTCATGATTCTGCCGGAAGCTGACCGTCCGGAGTCTCACACGGCGTGGTTTGCTAACCCTGAGGGCAAAGAGTTCCTGGACTTTGCCAGCCCCACCTTCATATGGGGGACTGCCGACGGCCGACTGCCGCACGAACTGGATTCGCGCGCGGTGATTGCGGGTGATCTCGTCCAGTTTCGATATGGAGTTCCGGCCGGCTACGCCTCGGGGGCAGGGCGCAACTTGGGCGCCGCGTGGTATGTGCGCGACCGGATGATGTTTGTGAGGGCGGTGGAGGAGATGTCCATTGCGGATTACGCCAAGTACATCGCGCGATTTGTCCAAAACCGGGCCATGAACATGGCGAAGCAGGCGGGGGTGGCGCTGAACATCTTTAGCGCGGACAACGAGGATCGCTTGCCGGAGAACGCGGGGTGGCGCGAGGCGGCTGGCCCCTATCTCAAGAACGACTCCATCCTGGGGCGGGTGACGTACCTGGGCAACGGGGAGCGATTGACCGAGGTGCAGGACTTGCAGGGGGTGGTGGGGTTCATTGACACGCCCTACGGCCGCGCGAACATCTCCTACGACAGCAGCGTCCGCTGGGTACCCAAGGTGACGCCGTGAGGTTGAGAGTACCCTGTTATATGTCACAATTATCGAACAACAGTGAGCAGAAAGCCAGACCTAATTAGCATTTTTGGCGAGGTGACGAGATCTTTCGTAAGTCTCTCTGATGCAAATCAATCGCTTCAGTTAGTGAATGAATGCACAAAGCATGCCCCATGGCTGCTTCCTGCTGGCACAACGGCAGCTCTTGCGGCACCAATTGTTCCTGTGCTTCTTATTGCAGCAATTGGCGCGCTTAATGCCTATGGCAACTACCAGGCATGGAAAGAACAGGCCAAACGCGACCAACTAATCGCAAACATCAAGCGAGATTTGCACGAACCATACAACACCGCGCGACAAATTGCTCTTGAACGATGGCCTGATACACCTGCGTTCGACGACCTGCAGATCGACTGGTTCCGGGTACTGGAGGCCATTACGACTGACGAAGCTGACCGGGTGATTCAGGAGATTCGCTCCACCAATCAACAATTCTGGAGTTGGTTTGCAGACTACATAAAGCCAATACTGAAGGAACTGCAAGCGGAAGTAAGATCGATCGACGCTATTCCGCTCGAGAAGCCAGAACCTATCAATGGCAATGAGTACCATTACGCGAATACGTCTATACCGTTGGTAGGCCGATCGAATGAACAAGCACTTTTGCAAGAGTTCTTGGAATGCGATCAGCCGATGGCGTGGATGCTCATGGTTGGCGGAGCCGGCAGTGGCAAGAGCCGGCTTGGCCTTTGGGCGCTAGAACAAGCGGAGGGCCTTGGATACGCAGCTGGCTTCCTCAATAAGGGCACGTCCTTCGAGTACTGGGATCGGTGGATCGTGCACCAAGACACTTTCATCATCGTCGACTATGCACTCCGCCGATCTGGAAATTTGACCAACGCGTTAGACGGCCTAAGTGGGAAGTGCAAAGGTCATAAACTACGGCTCTTGGTTATCGAAAGAAATCCCATCGGCCATTGGATGTCCGAACTACAGGACGTTTTATGGCGCTTTGGCCCAATACCTATTGAGACCCCCTCACTCGCACCCAACACCCACGACACAATTAATCCACAAAAGCCCCCGTCGAGCGCACGATCCAACACATCATCCGGAACTCGACCTACTGGAGGTATGGCCGGCAAGAGCTCCGGGCCTGTGGGTGGTCCCCATATAGTCTTAGATTCCATGAATCGGGAAGGATCGACCGAACTTCTTACCTTGCTTGCCAAAGAAGCTAGACTACCTCCTGAATGGACAGCAGAGCGGCTAGTCGATGCTCTTGAACTTGCTGACCCCACTCGTCGGCCACTGTTCGCACGCTTCCTTGTCGACGCAATAGTAGCCGACAAGTATCGACCTGACTGGATGGCACAAGACCTTGCTCGTCATGTACTCTATAATGATATAAGCAAGCGTTGGAAACCCCGGAACATAGATTATCTCCATGCTAATCTATCTACAGTAGCTTGTACACTTAAAGGCGTTGATGTCAGCTGGCTGGACCAAATACAAGGCCTAGATGGGTTAGTTCCGCGCAGATCTTCTCGCACAGATGACGCGTGTCAGACGATATCATCACTCGGCGGGGGCTATCGGGATTTACAATTGCCAAGTCACGAACCCGACACCCTTGCAGAACTTTACATACTAGATCGACTTACGGGACGCATTAAGGCCCATAATGACGAGAGTCCGGAGCAAGATACATCCAACATCTTAGCTTGCCTTTGGCATAGCCAACAGCAAGGACTATCCGCCAACTTCGATATTCACCGTAAGTTACTTGACTTGATGGGCAGACTAGCAAACAACTTTCGTAATCATCCCGGCCTGCCAACTGCGCTGACGGTGCCAGACGACCTCCCCAGCAGCGTCAAAGACGTCGTCAACTCAATTGTCTATGCACTGGATTTTACTGCTATTGATCCAGATGGCAAGATTCAGGGAACGAACTTGCCCTCATTTACGCCGGATGCCTCAGCAGCCACAAGCTCCATCAGCCGAGCGACCTTCAGAGCTCAGGCACTATTTGCTGCAACGTATGGTAAGGAAACCACGCCTGGGGGCCAGACCGCTCTTGAACGACTACGAGAGTTGGCCTCAGAACATCGAGCTGAGCCCATGGTCCAGCACGAACTCGCAAAGGCATTGTTTAACTTAAACAATGATAGAGAAACAACTCCTGTTGGAGAAGCCGCACTTGAAGAATTGCGAGATCTTGCTTCGATACACTCTGCGGACAACAATATCCGGTTTCTTCTCGCTCAATCCCACACAAATGCAACGTGGAAGTTGTTATCGGTCAAGGAGCGCAGAGCACGTCTCCACGAAGCGAAGGTGCTTTCTGACGAGTATCCCCATGATGAGGCAGTAAGAGCACTATATGCCATGGCAATAACAAACTGTGTCGCAAGAGAACCTAGCTTTGACGCTAAGCTGCGATTGATCGATCAACTAGATAATCTTCAGGCAAGCTGGCCAGAGGAGATGCCAATACTAGTCGAGCTTGGCAAGGCCTTGTTTAATGCGGCATACGGTATTGAATCAACGGATTCAGGCTTGAGCTTACTTTCTAGACTGCGGTCTCTAGCTTTCAAGAACCCAGAGTGCGGGGATCTGGTCCTGATCCACGCAATGTTTCTCAACAACGCAATCGGAAAGGAGGAGAGGGTAGAGGAAAGACAGATGCTTCTCAAGGAATTGAAACTATTGGCAGCCAACTCCCCGAGCAGTGATTCCATTGTGTCTCAGTTAGCTGCCGGGCTTTACAACGCGACATTTGGCCGGGAACTCTGCAGGGAGTCGAGACGTGCTTTGGCTACTCTGCGCAAGTTATCAAGGTGGCATCCCAATCAGGCGAGTATCCGACGATTTCTCGCGATGGCTCTTAACAACAAGGTTTTCGAGGTGCTCGGAGACGCGGAACGGGGTGAATTGTTAGTCGAATTGCGGATTCTGCATTCGTCCTATCCCCTTGAGGAAGAATTGCAGACTCAATACGCAACCGCCCTTAGCAACGGCGTATTGAGAGCAAGAGACCCCGCTCTGAAGGCCAGGTGGCTTGACGATCTTGCGAGGCTCGCTAGGAGCTTCCCAGGTAACTCTGAGTTGAATGAGATTCGTCGAGTTGCAGGCAACAATTTTTGAGCCTTAATGGTGCCCAATCAGCATTGCCTCTATAATCCTCAGTCTGGCTGGATTGTCAAAGTCTGTTGGCTATTGTGGTCAAGTATCCCTAAGGCCATGGCCGATCTTGTTATGTCGGGACTTCCAGTGCGCATGATCCGCACTCTTAAACCCTAAGTTAGGATCACTTTCTACCCTGAAGTCCGAAACTCGAGTTCCCATTGCAACTTAGGCTGCATGTTTACAACGTCACGCCGGCGTAGTCGCTCAGGCGGCGCAGGTCGGCCATCAGCCCGGCAAACTGCGCCTGGTCCAGGGTCTGGCTGCCGTCGCTCTTGGCTTCGGCCGGGTCCGGGTGGACCTCCACCATAATCCCGTCCGCCCCCGCCACCATGGCCGCCTTGGCCATGCCGGGCACAAACTTCGCCACCCCGGTGCCGTGGCTCGGGTCCACAATCACCGGCAGGTGCGTCTGCGCCTTCAGCACCTGCACCGCCGTCAGGTCCAGCAGGTTACGGGTGTACGTGCGGTCGAAGGCGATAATCCCCCGCTCGCACATGATCACGTTGGGGTTGCCCTCGTTCAGCACGTATTCCGCCGCCAGCAGCCACTCGTCAATGGTGGCGCTGGGGCCGCGCTTCAGGAAAACCGGCCGCTGGCTCTTGCCCGCTTCAATCAGCAGGGGGTAGTTCTGCATTGAGCGCGCGCCAATCTGCAGGATGTCCACGTGCTCGGCCACCACTTCCACCATGTCGGCGCTCATCACTTCGGTGATCGTCACCAGGCCGGTTTCGCGCGCCACCTGCTGGATGATCTTGAGCCCTTCCACGCGTAGGCCCTGGAACGAATACGGACTCGTGCGCGGCTTAAACGCCCCGCCCCGCAGGATGCGCGCGCCGCACGCCTTCACCATCAGCGCGGCCTCGCGGTACTCCTCGTAGCCTTCCACGCTGCAGGGGCCGGCCATCACGGCAAAGTGGCCCGCGCCTATCTTCTCGTCGCCCACTTGGATGAGCGTGGGGTCGCGGTGGTATTCCTGCGAAGCCAGCTTGTAGGGGTGGCTGGTTTCGCTGATTTTGTTGACGCCTTCCAGGCGGCTGAGCACGCCTTCCAGCGTCATGCGCTGGTCGGGGGTGAGGCTGGCCGGGATGCCGATGGCGGTGCGGTCATCGCCGGGCATCACCAGCGGCTCAAGGCCCTTGGCGCGAATCGCATCGGCGACGGCTTGAATCTGGGCCTCAGTGGCCCCCAGCTGCATCACGACGATCATGGTATGGGGGCAAGGTACCCGCGTTTAAGGGGCAGGGGGCGGGAGTTCAGGCCCCCTGGCCAGTTGTTCTAGCCATTGTACGGTGCCTAGCTTGTCCAATGGCTCGTTGCGGCTTTCGCACCGGGGGCTCAGGATGCAGCGGGGGCACCCGTCTTCGCACTTACAATCTTTCACCATTTGGTGGGCTTGCTGCAGCCACGTTTCGCGGCGCTCATAGAGCGCTTCGGCAAACCCCACGCCCCCCGGCACGGCATCAAAGATGTAAAGCGAGGTGGTGAGCGTGGCGGGGTCGGCCACAAACCAGGCGTGGCCCAGGTCGTTGCGGTCCGCACCGCACAGCAGGGGGGCCAGGGCGTCCAGGGCGTGCTCCACGCCGTGCCACGCGCCCATCGCCTCCACCTCGGTGGCCAGGGGCACCTCCAGGCGCACGGCCACCGTGCTGTATTGCTGGGTGGGGAGTTCCAGTTGCTCCTCGTCAATCACGCGGCGGCTGCGGGCTTCCAGGCGGCGGTAGCCGGTCACGCGGCTGGTCACCTGCACGCTGCACAGCTCCCACAGGTGCCCCTCGGCGGATGCGGACTGGATGACCATGGTGCGCTCCACCAGGCTCTCGCTGATGGGCTCGGTCTCCTCATCTTCGGGCACGTCTTCGGTGAGGATGGCCTCGTGCCGGGCAAGGTCCAGCTTGGCCACCCGGTAGGCGTTGCCCCGGTGAAGATAGATCGCGCCCTCGTGCACTTCGCGCAGTGCCCGCCAGAACTCGATCGCCCCCATCTCTTGGCCGTCCTTCCACAGGCGGATCTGGCGGTTGTCGGTGTTTCGGATACTGACCCGCGAGGCCGGGCTGTGGGGGTGCGCCCAAAACCAGCGTCCCGCCCCGTATTGCAGCTCGCCTTCTCCGGTCAGTTCATCCCGCAAGGCCTGCACATCGTCGGGCCACGCGGCGCTCTCGGTCTGGTCAAACGCACGCTCGTGGGCCAGGCACGAAATCTGCGCGCGCCCGACAAAGGGGTTCTCCCACCGGCAGGGCGAGGGCTCGGCGGGGCCGAACACCGTCTCCAGCGGGTGCCGGCAGAGGTGGATTTCCAGCGGGTCGCTGTGCGCCACTAGCACGGTGAGCCCCTCGCGGCCGCTGCGCCCGGCGCGGCCCGATTGCTGGCGATAGCTGGCCCGCCGCCCCGGCCAACCATTGATGACCACGGCGTCCAGCCCCCCGATATCCACCCCGAGCTCCAGCGCATTGGTGCTCACCAGGCCACGCAGCTGCCCGGAGGCAAACGCCCGCTCGATGGCGCGGCGCTCCTCCGGCGTGTAGCCGGCGCGGTAGCTCTCCAGACTTCGGGGGTCCAGGCCCTTCTGTTCGGCGTAAGGGCGGGCGCGGCGCAAGACCCGCTCGGTGGTGCTGCGGCTACGGCAGAAGGTCAGCACCCGCTGGCCCTCGGCCATCAGGTCCACCATCAGGCGGGCGGTGGTCTCGGTGGCGCCCAGGCCAACCACTTCCGGCGGCTCCAAAAAGACGTGAGTGTGCGCGCCCTTGGGGCCGTCGTCGCGGCTCACCACCAGGGGGCTTTGCCCGCACAGGTCGCGCATCACCTCGGCGGGGTCGGCGATGGTGGCGCTGGTGGCGATGACAGTGGGTGCACGGCCACTCGCCCATTCGGCCAGGCGCAGCAGGCGGCGCAGCACCCAGGCCACGTGCGCCCCAAAGATGCCGCGGTAGGCGTGCATTTCGTCCACCACCACGTAGCGCAGGCTCTTGAAGAAGGTGTTCCAGGGCTCGTGGTTCGGCAGGATGCCCTGGTGCAGCATGTCCGGGTTGGTCAGGATCACCTGGGCGTGGCGGCGGGCGCGGGAACGCTCATCGCGCGGGGTATCGCCGTCGTAGAGCGCCACCGGGATGGGCGCATCGGGCATCAGCTCGTGCAGGCTGCGCAGTTGGTCTTGGGCCAGGGCTTTGGTGGGGAACAGCACGATCGCCCGGGCGCGGGGCTCGCTCAGGCAGGTGTGCAGCACCGGCACTTGGTAGGTCAGGCTCTTGCCGCTGCTGGTGCCGGTGGCGGTGACCACGGGTTGCCCCTGCAGGGCCGCCGCAATGGCCGTGGCTTGGTGCCGATAGGGTCGTTGGAGGCCCCGGGCTTGCAGGGCAGCCAGCAGCCGGGGGTGCAGGTTCTCGGGCCATTCGCCGTAGACCGGATCGACCCCGGGCGTGGTGACCACATGGGCAATGCCCTCACCCGAATAGGCGAACGGAGGGGTTGGGTCCAACCGTGTCACCCCCTAGCACGGGGGCGCATCAAGCTGATTGAGCGCTGCATCTCGGCCTGCGCTCTTCATGCTCCAGGTGGCCGCAAACACGCCCAAATAGAACAGCGCGATGATGGGGACTGCCATCGCCGCCAGCGAAATCGGGTCGCTGCCCGGCGTGATGATGGCCGCCACGATGATATTGCTCACCACCACGTGCTTCCAGTAGGTGCGCAGAGTTTCGGGCGTCACCAAACCCAGGCGGGTGAGGAAGAACACCACCACCGGCATCTGGAAGGCGAGGCCAAAGCCCAGCAGAGTCTTGACCACCAGCATGATCATCTTGCCCGGCTCTTGGTACACCTCAAAGCCGCCCGCTTGGGCATAAACAAAGAACCACTGGAACATGGCCGGCAACGTAAACCAACCGATGGTGAGGCCCAAGAGGAAGAGCACCAAGCACACCGGGGTGAGCATGAGCACTGGCTTGCGCTCGGTGGGTTTGAGCCCGGGGGCCACAAACGCCCAGATCTGAGAGACCGCGTACGGCAAGGCCAGAATCAAGCCCAGATAGAACGAGAGCTTGATCTGGAGCATGAACGGCTCCGTGATATGGGTGGTGACTTCCTTATAGACCAGCCCCTTGGGCACCGAACTGCGGACGAGTTGGTCGATGAAGTCGTAGGTCGGCCATACGAAGATCCAAGAAAGGACCATTGAGATCATGATGGCAATGACCACCCGGATCCCCCGGGTGCGAAGCTCGTCGAGGTGTTCGGCTAAAGTCGCGCGCAGCTCCTCCTGAGGGGAAGAGCTGCGCGGCGTGTCACGACGAGCGAGAGGCATGCCTCAGTTTCGCTTAGCGTTCCAGCGTGCGGGTGATGCGAGCGGAGATTCTCATCAGCCGACTGCCGGAGCGAGCGCCCCCAGCGGCTGCGTTCCCGGCTTGGCCAGCACCGAAGCGCGAACCCGCGCCAAAACCAGCCCCGTCGTCGCCACCGCGACCACCCGGGCCGCCATCACCGCCACCCGGCCGGTTCTGCCAGATGCTGATGACTTCACCCTTGTTGTTGAACTGCGGGTTGAACTCGTACAGGTTACCATCCATCATGAAGTTGAGCGAACCCGGGAACATCATCGGCGAGTTGAAGTTGTCTTCCGCCAGTTCCCCGCTTTGGCCGCCACCGCCGCCACCGGACGCACCGGCACCCGGTCGTCCGGCCGAGCCCGAGCCTCCCGTGTTTCCACCCACGCCGCCCGCCGGGGCCGCCACCGCCATGGTGGTGGTGTATTCAAGGACCGAGTTCAGGACCACCCCGACCGTCAGGTCAAAGTAGTAGATTTCCTTAAGCGTCAGACTATTTCCGGATGCGCCGCTGGCAGCTTCTGCCGCGCCACCTGAGAAGGCGTTCAGGGCAACATCGGCTTGCCCAACTTCCATGGTGATTTTAGCGCAGGGTCTTCCTTGGAACCATTCAAAGTTTTGGAGCGTGGCCCGGGCCGGAATCGGAGATCCAAAGAATGTTCGAGCGTCAGCAAGCTTCTCAATGCCGCCGTCTGCATCCAGCAAGGCGCCTTCCCATACGTCACCTGGGTTCACGGGTTCCGCCGGCAAGACCGGCATCGGAACAAAGGCGTAAAGGTGAACGAGCGAGCGACTCGCACCGGTGCTCTCAATGCCCGCCGAAAGCGGGATTCCACTGAAAATTTCGCGTCCCGTGTCCGTCATGCGCATATACCACGGGGCCATGTCCGAGCGGTAATACTTCTTCGGGGTGGTCTCCCCGCTTGCGGTGATCCAGGCGTAATCCTTGCCCGTATCCGGGCGAACTTGGACACTGATCAAGGCTTCGCGACCCGTGGCACCCGAGTAGGTGTTGTGAATCGCGTAGGCCATGCGGAATCGCTCTTCTTCGCGACCCATGAGAGTGCCTTGGCGGCCCGAGTTGCCACCCATCGTCAAGGATGAGCCGACGCGGATTTCTTGCTCAAGCTTGGTCTCATAAATTCGCTCGGTGTTTGCCGCGAATCGGTAGCGGAGCAGCTTGCCTTCGATACCCGGCGTGATGCTGGTGTAGTTGTCCACGTTCAGGCGGATCGAGCTTCGATCGCGCTCCACCGGCGGCTCACCATCTTGGTAGAGCACCACGTCCAGCGTCATTTCGCCATCCGGGATGCGCATCTCCTTGGTGTTCAATTCGTACACCGCGTCCGCTCCTTCCACCTTCGGAATCACAGCTTCCACGAACTTGCCGTTGATCAGAATGCCCAGATACGAGCCTTCCGTCATGCTGTTCAGCGGGATCCGGACCTTGACGGTTTCGCGGACGGTGGAGCCATCCACCGGACGACGAATGGTGAAGGACCCTTGAGCCCAGGCCGACCCGGCCAGGGCGGCGATCAGTAACGTACCTGCCAACTTATTCATGCACGAACTCCGATGCGTGAGGAACGCAGTCTACTCCCTCATACGCAGAACCGTACGCGTATGTTACTCCCTAGACGTTTTGCGGGGCTAGGGGGTCGGAGAGAGAATAAGATAGACATATGTCTCTCCCTTTTGATCTGAACTCCCTAAATCCTGAGCAAAAACGCGCCGTGGAGTGCAACGGCGGCCCACTCATGGTGTTTGCGGGGGCCGGATCAGGGAAGACCCGGGTGGTGACCTGCCGCATCGCCAAGCTGATTGCGGAAGGGGTGCCCGCCAGCCGCATCATGGCCGTGACCTTTACCAACAAGGCCGCCCGCGAGATGCGAGAGCGCCTGGAGCAAATGGTCGGCGAGGAAGCCAAGTACCTGTGGATGGGCACCTTCCACTCCACCTGCGCCAAGTTGCTGCGGATGGACGGGGCGGCCATCGGGATTGACCGCAACTTCGTGGTCTACGACGATACAGACCAGCTAAGCATCGTCCGCGACCTCATCAAGCGCCGCAACCTGGACCCGAAGGCGATCCAGCCGCGCGCGGTGCTGGCCGAAATCAGCCGGGCGAAGGAACGACTAGAGAGCCCCACCAAGTACGCCGAAACCGCCGCTGGCTTCTTCCCCAAGATCGTTGCAGATATCTATAAGGAATATAACGATGCCCTCCGCCGGGCCAATGCGCTCGACTTCGACGACATCCTGCTCTACGCGGTGCGTCTGCTGGAGCAGGCCGAAAGTGTGCGCGAGAAGTATCAGGAACGCTTCCTACACGTGATGGTGGACGAGTACCAAGACGTGAACATGGCGCAATACCGCCTGACCCACCTTTTGGCGGCCAAGCACCAGAACATCATGATCGTGGGGGACGACGACCAGAGCATCTATGCGTGGCGCGGGGCGGACGTCTCTTTGATGCTGCGATTCGGGAGCGATTACCCCGATGCCCAGGTCATCACGCTCGCGCAGAACTACCGCTCCACCCCCAATATCCTCAAGGCCGCCCACAGCATCATCCGCCACAACCACGGCCGCAACGAAAAGCAACTGTGGACCGACAACCCGGAAGGCGCAAGCGTGCGCATCCGGGGCTACGGCACCGAAAACGACGAGGCGATGGCGGTGGCAGACTCAATCCTGCGGGAAGTGCGCACGGGCAAGCGCACCTACGGCCAGTACGGCGTGCTCTACCGCACCAATGCCCAGAGCCGGGCGCTGGAAGAAGCCTTCCTCACCATGCGCATCCCCCACGTGCTGGTGGGTGGGCAGCGATTCTACGACCGCAAGGAAATCAAGGACGCAATGGCGTACCTGCGGTTGGCCTGGAACCCCGCCGACGACGCGTCCTTCCGGCGCATTGTGAATGTGCCCGCCCGGGGCATCGGGGCGACCACCGTGGACCGCATTGCGCAGTACGCCAGTAGCCTGGGCCAATCCATGCGCGACGTGATTGGCGACCCCACCTACCGCGCCACCCTGACCAAGCGCGCCGCCACCGCCCTCGGCGACCTACACCGCTTGCTCGAAGCCGCCACCGCCCTGGCTACCAGCGGCCCGGTGACGCCGGTGCTCCAGATTCTGCTGGACAAGAGCGGCTACCTGGATGAACTCCGCAATGAGCGCACCGATGAATCCATCAGCCGCCTGGAAAACTTGCAGGAACTCCTGAACGTGACGACCCAGTTCGACGAGGGCAACGTGGATGCCGACGAGGCCCCCACGCTCGGTGGTTTCCTTGAGCAAGTCGCATTGGTGAGCGACGTGGACATGCTGAAGGAGAGCGGCGAGGCCGTGACCCTGATGACCCTTCACAGCAGCAAGGGTCTGGAGTACCCGGTGGTGTTCCTGACCGGGATGGAGGAGGGCGTGTTCCCACACTCTCGTTCCCTGGGCGATGACCGGCAGCTAAGCGAGGAGCGCCGCCTGTGCTACGTGGGCATGACCCGCGCGCGAGAGGAACTGCACCTCACCTATGCGCGCCGGCGCAGCACCTTTGGGCAGGCCAACTTTAACCACCGCTCCCGGTTCTTAAACGATTTGCCGGCGATGGAAGTGGATGACGATGCCGGCTACGACCACGAGAGCATGGCCCCCACCCGCCGCGTGGAATCGGAGCGCATGGGCACCTACCGGGTCATCGAGGCTCCCCGCCCGCAGGCCGAGGCCACCACGCCGTGGCAGGCTCCCTTCACCGTGGGCCAACGGGTGGAGCACCGCAAGTTCGGGATGGGCGTGGTGATTGCCTGTAACCCGCTGAAGAACGACGCCGAGGTGACGGTGGCGTTCAGCGGCGCTACCGGCATCAAGAAGATGGTGCAGAGCTTCGCCAAACTCGAAGCGGTATCTTGAGCACAACTTTGCGCGGAATTCGGAGGGGACTCGTCGGGCTGGCGGCACTCGTGATGGCGAGTGCGGGGCTCCTGGGCGGGTGCCGGAACCAACCGCTTTCCACCCTCATGCCGCTCTCTCTCAACCGGGAGTGGACGTACGATGTTGGCCCGGTGCTGCAGGCCCGCGTGCGAACTTTGGCCGTGAAAGGGCGGGTGCCCGTGAGCCAGAGCGAAGGCTGGCGACTGGAAACCCCCGAGGGCGAAAGCCACCTCGTGTGGGAGAACGGCGAGCTCTTGGCCTCTCAGTGGGGCGGGGTGCGGTTTTCGCCGCCCCTCACCCTGATTCCGGCCGCCGAGCAAGCGGAATGGAACGGCACGATGGGCTGGCCGGGGGCGGAGACCAGAGCCTCGGCCGTTATCACCCGCAAAGTGGTGCGCGAACTCTGGCGCGGGAGCGAACGCGACCTGCACGAGGTCATCCACTCGTTCCGAGGTGAGAACGCCATCGAGATCGACAGCGCTTACCTCCGGGGAGTCGGCCTCATCCGGCAGGACGTCTATGAAAACGACCTGCAAGTGCGGCGCCTGCGGCTGCTCGCCCGCGAATCCGGCGAGACGGCTACCAAGGACCCCGCCAAAGACCCGAAGTAACCGCTTAGGCGTAGGTGCGGAGCAAGCCGATGACCCGCCCGACGATGCTCACGCTCTCGCTGGGGTAGATCTGCTCCCGGTAGGCCGGGTTAGCCGGGATCAGATGGATATCGGGCCGCTGGAACTTGATGCGCTTCACCGTCGCCTCGCCTTCCACCATCGCCGCCACCAGATCCCCGTTGCGGGCGTCGTCCTGGCGGCGCACCACCACGAGGTCACGCTCGAAGATGCCTTCTTCAATCATCGAGTCGCCCTTAACACGGAGCAAGAAAGCCTCGGGCGAACCCTTCAGCATCCCGGACGGCACGGGCAGATACTCTTCGATATGGGCTTCGGCCGTGATCGGCGCCCCCGCCGCAATCTCACCCAGCAAGGGCAAGGTGCGGAAATTGACTTCCGGCGCGACCACCGATTGGTAGTCCGGGTGCAGGATGCGGATGGAGCGCGGCGTGTTCTCTCGCCCAATCGCACCCTTCTTCTCCAGCGCGTCGAGGTGGACCGTCACGCCCCGCAGAGAGCCAATTCCGAACTTGTCGCCGATTTCTCGAATGGAAGGCGGATAACCCACCGATCGCGTGTATTCCGCGAGGAAGGCGAGAATCTCGCGCTGTCGATCCGTCAGTCCCTTGGCCATAGTGCTCCTAGCAGACGTGAGTATACGCACTCTTTGTCTACATGTCAAGCCTTGTCTGCTAAAAAGTTTACGGGGACGCTAGACCCTGCCCGCGCCCGACCGGGAACCATCGTCTAAAATTGAGCCCTTAACTTCCTTAGGAGTCCATCCTTGTCGATCGTACAAATTCAAGAGCTTTTCCAAAAGAAGGGTTGCCAAGTCGTTCTGGGCATCGTGGCGCTGTTCGTCATGGTCGGGTTGCTCGTTACGGGCCAATGCGCGGGCATGAACAATGCCGGAGCCGGCCCAGACACCGAATCCATCGTCTCGGTGGACGGCAATCGCCTGACCTTCCGCGAATACCAGTCGCTGGTGGATCGCCAGCAAGAGCAAGCGTCCCAGCAGTTCGGCGGCTTCCAGCTTCCGCAGTCCTATCTGCTCATTCAGCGCCCGCAGGTGCTCACCGGGGCCGTGCGGCTCCTCGCCTTCCAGTCCATGGCCAAGGCTAAGGGCTTGAAGGTGGACGAAGCGAGCGTGACCGCGTTCTTGGAGACCGAACTGGATGGCCAGATCAACATCGAGAAGGCCACTCTGATCAAGGAGGGCAAGCTGAAGCAGGATGCCGACCAGGCCGCGTTTGATGCTGCGTTCAAGGCCAAGTTCACCCGCACCCCCAGCGAAATCAAGACGGAGCAACTGAACCAGATCAAGAACCAGTTCCAGACCGATCCGGTGGAAGCTGTGCGCAGCCAAACCCCGCTGATGCTGATGAACCAGATCACGGCGGGCATCAAGATCAGCGACGAAGAACTGAAGGCGTCTTTCGACAACTTCACGGTAGAGGCCATGGCATTCAGCAAGCCCGACATGCCGGAAGACGAGCGCGAAAAGAAGGCCGAAGAAGCCAAGACCGCGCTGGCCGGTGGCAAAGCCTGGGCCGACGTGGCCAAGCAGATGGCCATCACTCCGGAAACCAGCACCTTCACGCGCAGCGAGATTGAAGCCCAAGAAAACGTTAAGTCTTTGCTCGACCTCAAGGCGGGCCAGGTCAGCGACGTGCTGATGACCCCCAACGGGCCGACGATCTACCGGCTGACGAAGATTGAGCCCAAGCTGCCGAGCGACTTTGAAGCCAACAAGGAATCTCTGCGGCGCTCCCTGGCGCAGGGCCGCGCCGCTGACCAGCTGAAGAAGGAAGCAGATGCCCTGATCGCCTCGGACAAGGTGAAGTGGAACGACAAGGGCTTCAAGCTGATGTTTGACCTCGGCATGGCCCTGGAAGACCCCAAGATGCAGGCCAGTGCCGCTGAGCGCAAGGCCCGCATGCAGGCGATCGAATCTGAAGCGGTGACGCTGGCCAACTCCACCGAGCCGGGTTCCGGCTTTGCCCCGCAGGTTCGTCTCATCGCCCAGCAGGTGTATTGGAACGACCTGACCGACCAGGAGAAGAGCACCATGCGCAAGGACCGCATCGAGGCGCTGGAAGACTTCTTCACCTACAGTGAAGATTCGGCCTTCCGCCTGGAACTCTACGACCTGTACATGGCCGAAGGCGACAAGGATAACGCCGCCCAGCAACTGGCGGCGGCCGTGGACAGCGGGATTGGCTACGACCAGATGGGTCAACAGCAGATCAGCGAAATCCGAGGCAAGCTCTTTGAAGCGGAAAGCAACAAGCGACTCGAGCCTGAGCAGCTGGAAGCCGTGAAGAAGGCGCTCAAGACCTGGGCGGCCAACAAGGCAGACTACGACAAGGAGCAAACCGCGATCGCGGAAGAGCAAGCCAAGATCGACGCCGAGATGGAAGCCGAACGCAAGAAGATGGAAGAGGAAGACAAGAAGGCGGGCAACGCCCCTTCCAACCCCACCACGCCGACGAACCCGGCCCCGAGCAACCCTTAAGCTCGGGATTGACCGAAAGCCGCTCGTGCCCTACCCGGGTGCGGGCGGTTTTCTTTTTTCTGCCTACGCGGGCGGCGGCAGGGGCAGGTACACCAGCGACATGGCAGAACTCTGGATGGTGGCCGGACCCATTGGGAACCTCGGCGACCTCTCGCCCCGGGCTTCGGAGATTCTGCAGGCCGCGACGCTGTGGATCGTGGAAGACACGCGGGTGTCCTCGCGGCTCGCCGCCCACCTCGGCGTCAAGCCGGTCTACAAGGTGCTGAACGACCACACCAGCCCCGCCCGCGTGCAAGCCCTGGCCGACGAGATTGAAAGCCACGAGCAAGCCGCCCTGCTGACCGATGCGGGCACGCCGGGCATCAGCGACCCCGGTGCCGAACTTGTGCAAGCCTGCCTAGAGCGCGACATCCGAGTGGACGGCATCCCCGGCCCCAGCGCGGTCACCTTTGCCCTTTCGGTGTGCGGGTTCTACGCGCAGCGGTTCGCCTTCCTGGGGTTCTTGCCGCGCAAAGCGGGTGACATCCAGCGCACCCTGGCTCCCTTCGCCGAGAACAGCATGACCCTGGTTCTTTTTGAAAGTCCCCACCGGCTGACAAAGGCCGCTCGCATGTGGGCCGATGCCCTCGGCAATCGCCGCGTAGTGGTGGCTCGCGAACTCACCAAACGCCACCAGGAACTGTGGCGCGGCACCCTCGAAGAGTTGGCAGGGGCCCCCCGCGAGTGGAAGGGCGAAATTACGGTGGTCATCGAAGGTCACCGCCGCTTGATTGTCGAGTAATGAGACGGGTACCTTAAGCCAAGAATGTATCTCGGGTGGATTCTGTCTGCCTGAAGGGTTCGAAGTTTTATGCGACGTCTCACCGCGCTGTTGTTAGGAATGGTTCTGGCCGTCTGTTCGATGGCTCAGGTCACGATGCCTGATACCTACCGTCTTCAACCGGAAGACTTGCTGCGCATTCAGGTGTACGCCCAAGGAACGGATTTTGAACTCCTCGTGGATGTTCCGGTCGGCCAAGATGGCAACATCACGGTGCCGTTTGTAGGGGTCATGCCCGCCACCGGTCTCACGACGGACGAACTCGCGAACAACATTCGCGCTCGGTTCCAACAGGAATTCCGACTCCGCGACCCCAAGATTGGTGTGGCCCTGCTCAGTGCTCGGCAACGCAAAGCGGGGGTTACCGGAGCGGTGAACCGACCTGGCACCTTTGTGATGCGCCCTGGCGCTACGGTGCTGGACCTGCTGGCCGATGCGGGCGGCTTCATCCCCGACCGCGCTGACCTGCGCCGCGCCACCCTGCGCCGCAAGGGTTCGGATGAAATCATCCCGCTCGACCTCTACGCCCTGATGGTGCAGATGGACACGAGCCAGAACTATCCGATCATGGATGGCGACACGCTCAACGTGCCCGCCAACGTCCGCAATCGAATCTTTGTGCTGGGCGCCATCCGCGCGCCGGGCGAATACGCCTTCCGCGAGCAAATGACGGTGCTGGACGCCTTCGTCACCTCGGGTGGTCCGATTGACCGCGTGACCAAGGCGAGCGACATCAAGATTTTCCGCCGCGACCTTTCGGCTCCGGGCGGCACGCGCACCCTCAAGGTGGACCTGGTCCGCTTCCTGGAGCGCAACGACTACATCCAGAACATCGAGCTTGAGCCCGGTGACGTGATCTACGTCGGCAAGACGCAGAACCTGGACCCGGCGCTGGTCCGCCAGATCGCCGACGCCCTGTTCATCCTGGACCGCGTAGGAATTCGGCTGTTCAGCTTCTAGTGCAAATCCAGTTCAACCAAATCAGTGGCTCCGGAGTGATAATTCACCCGGAGCTTTTTTGCTCACGGAGGCCCGTGTGGTTAAGCTGAGATTCCTTGACTATCACTCAGAAGAAAGCCACAAGGCAGTTGCCGCATTCTTTCAATACGCCAGGGGACTCGAAGGGGCAATCCCAGCCAGCCTGATGGCTCTGATGAATCAACAATTAGGTGTCGATGATGGCCTTCTGTACCGTGTTCGCCATGATCGCCAGCGCGGCATCCTCCGGTTGTTCATTCGATGCGGGGACTTCCCCATAGGCTATTACGACTTGGTTCTGAGCTATTACGACGCCGAAATTTCACCCGAATGCGACCAACTCCTTGCTAACGTGGTGCGAACCACCTTCAGCGACCGAATGTATACGGCCGAACTCTACTTTTACGAGTTTGAGGTCATGGAAAACAATCTGATCGCTCACAGACTGGTCTTCCACGACGGCAACTATAGTTGGGGTGAAGCTCAAGCTCGAAATTGCAGCGGGGAAGATCATCTAGTGATAGAAATCCAGAGCCCTAAAATCGAGTGGAAAATGATCCCCAAACCGAAGGGCCGGTCCTTCCATTGGGAAAAGGACCGGTACCCCGGTGGCCCAGCACTGGAGCTGAAAGTGCGAAGGATTCAGCTAGACGATGACTAGCTACGAACGCACTTCGTAAGTGCTTTCAATCGGCGGAGAGAGGCGCAGGGTCGCCATCACCGTGCAGTACTTTTCATCGCTGAGTTGGATGCTGCGCGCCACGGCCTCGGGGTCCACGTTCGGGCCGGTCACCACGTGCCGCACACTGAACTTGGTAATCGGGCGGGGCCACTCCCCTTCCGGCGCGCGCTCGTAAGACACTTCCACGGTGTAGCTGCTCACTTCCTGGCGCTTCTTCTGCAGGATCGAGATGACGTCCATCGCGCTGCAGGCGGCCACACTGGCCACCAGGGCTTCCACCGGCGTCGGGCCGGTGCCACTGCCGCCACTCTCGGGGTGGGCATCCAGAACGATGCGAGCCCCACTCGGTGCATCCCCGGCGAAGCCCATCTTTCCATCCCATTGCAAATTGATGCTCATACACCTAGTAAGTCTCAATTCCGGCCCGCGCGATTCCGGGGTTAGGCCCCTCGCCTTACCAGCCTCATCACCCAGCCCCCGAAACCCACGCACAATGGCGGCGTGGTTGCCTACGTCAAGGATCTCAGCATCATCCTCGCCGGCCTCATTGCGCTGGTGACATTTATGACCGGGACGTGGCAGTTTATGCGGCAGGCCCGGTACACGCGGGTGCAGAACTTTCTGGAATTGCGCCGCCGCTTCCTGGAAGATCCAGTGTTCCGCGACCTTCTCAATCGGCTCGCCGTGAATGACCCCACCCTAGCCGAGGCCCCGATCCAGGATCGTCGCAACCTCGTGGGCTTCTTTGAAGAGATCGCCCTGATGATCAACTCCGGCGTGCTGCGCCCGCTGGTGGCCAACTACATGTTCGGCTACTATGTGGCCCTGATTGGGCGGAGCGAGCCGTTTTGGCAAGGGCTGGACCGCGACAGCGTCTACTGGACGGTGTTCCGGCGGCTGGAAGCCCGCCTCGCCAAGCTCGAGAAAGAAGCGGGCCGCGCCGAGCCGATCAAGTTCTGACGGCGGCTTCCACCACGTCCAGTAACCGGTCGATGTCCTCGTGCGAGTTGTAGTGCACCAGGCTGGCCCGCACCACGCCGGTCTCCAGCGAAATCCCGAGCGCCTGGCATAGCCGGTAGGCGTACATGTGCCCGTAGCGGATGGCCACGCCTGCAGTATCGGTGGCCTGGCAGATCGCCGGCGGCGGCACGCTCTCGTGCAGGAAGGATACGGTGCCCACGCGGCCCTCCGCCCCCTGCGGCCCAATGATACGGATGCCCGGGATGCCCTTGAGCCCGTTCACCAGTTGCGAGGTGAGAGACTGCTCGATGGTGCGGATGGTGTCGAAAGCTTGGGTGACCAGGAACTCGTCCGCCGGGGCCTCCGGGGCGCTGGTCAGCTCCCGGAAGTAGTCCGCCAGCGCCAGGATGCCCGCGCAGGATTCGTGATTCGCCCCGCCCAGTTCGAACTTGTACACCTGGTCGCGGGGGATGAAGAAGTGGTTGGGGCCTTCAAGCTCGGCCCAGGCGTCATGCCGGCCGTAGAGCATGGCCGCGTGCGGCCCGAACACCTTGTAATTGCTAAAGACGTACCAGTCCACATCCCACTCGCGGGCCTGCACGGCCAGGTGCGGGGCGTAGGCCACGCCGTCCACCATCACGCGGGCGCCGTACTGGTGGGCTAGCTTGGTGATGGCCGCCACATCCACCACCTCGCCCAGAAGGTTGCTGACGTGCGGGAAGGCCACCAGCCGCGTGCCACTGCTCAGCATCCGGCGTAGCTCTTCCAGGTCGCACTGGGCGGTGGTGGGGTCCACGCGCCAGGTGCGCACGTTGATGCCTTCGCGTTCCAGCTTGGCCCAGGGGCCGGCGTTGGCTTCGTGCGCGGTCTCGCAGATGATGACCTCATCTCCGGGCTGCCAAACGCGGCGATAGCAGTCGGCGAGCATCGTCACCAGCTGCGTGGTGCTCGGGCCGATGGCGGTTTGTCCGGCGCCCGTGCCGCCTATCAGGGTCGTCGCCCAGGCGTGGGCGTCATTCACCACAGCCGTGGCGCGGCGGGAGACCTCATAGGGAGCCCCCAGCTGTACGTAGGAGTTCGTCATGTAGTCGGTCATCGCGTTGATGACCACGCGAGGGAGTTGGCTCCCCCCGGCATTCTCCAAGAAAACCAAATCGCGATCAAGCGCCGGGAAGGCAGCGCGAATGGCGGAGAAGGACATCATAATTGGGAGTATGCGCGAGGTGCGCTCACCCTTTGTCGGGCGGGCGCCCCGCCCCGGACTTACGCTCATGCGCCCACTTCTCGCCTTTGTCTTGTTGGCCAGTTCCCTGGTGGCCTGGGCCCGCCCGGCGGAGGAGGCCAACCCGGCCCTCACCGCCGTGCGTGCACTCTCAGCCAAAGGCGTTTCCGGTGCCGCCACGGCGGCCACCGGGCCGACGAAGTTCACCTACTCCGGGCAGCGCCTTCTGCTCAACGACTTTGTCAAGAACCTCTTTGACGATGCCGAAACCCAGCAGGTGGTGCGCGAGGCGCTGGTGCAGTTCCTCAATGACTACGACAAGGAAGCCGCCACCCGGGGTCGCGCGCACGATGTGGCCGGGGCCGCCGCCGACAGCCTGAGCCTGTTTGTCACCATCGTTTCGGGCAAAGAGATTCCGGACGAGCAGGTGACGAAGGCCACCGGGCAACTACGGAAGGCGCTGGACACGCCCGAGATGCGCTCGGCTACCGATCGCCAGAAGCAAGAGGTCAGCGAAACCCTGCTCTTGCAAGCCGGTTTGGCCGTGGTGCTGGCTGCGGGCGCGAATGACGAGAACCAAGACAGCATCGTGAACGCGGTGAACGAGATGACCAAGGCGCTGATCGGCGTCGAGGCCAGCAAGCTGTCCTTCAACGCCGATGGCATCCGCATCCCGGCCACGGCGGGGGCCGCACCTGCCCAGCCCACCGCTCCTGCGGCCGCCGGGCTCGCCCCGGGGTTTGTCTACGCTGCGCCGGCCGACTTCAAGAAGAACGGCGCGTGGTACATCAAATCGACGGTTGAAAACCGCAGCTCGGCGGAGTACACCAACTGCCTCATCCGGTTCCCGAACGCCATCCCCGCCCAGGGCAACATGGGCGACGCCCTGCGCAAGCTGTGGGAAACCGAGGTGCCGGCCGAACTCAAAGAGCGTTACGGACCGCTGGTTTATCGCCGCTACACCGGGCAGAAGCTCCTTACCCAGTTCATCTTCGGCTCAGGTAAGGAGAATGGGCGCCGGACCGACACGGTCTTCACGATCTTCCTGGTCGACTGCGGCCGCTATTGGCAACCGGTGGTGATGGCACAAACCTACGAGGACACCGGGAGCTTCCTCGCGGGCGAATCCATGTCGGCCAGCTTCAGCTTCAACGATTCGGTGATGTACGCCGAGCCGTTCCTCGCGTCGTTCCGTTGCCCGGGCCAAGAGCGGGCCTCGCTCGTGGACAAAGCGGCCATGGTTGGGGATTACCACTTCGGGAGCGGGGCCAGCGCCTCGTGGATCAACACTTACACTGGCTCATCCTTCATGACGGCCGTTTCCTACGGCGGCGACCTCTTCCTGAAGGCCGACGGCACCTACAGCTATCGCTTTGCATCCGCTTCGGGCGTGGTGGGGGCGCAAACATTCGGCAGTGAGAATGCGAAGGGGCGCTGGTCCGTCGAAGGTGACCTCCTCACCCTGACCCCCACATCCGGCACCGTGACGGGCGTTCGTCAGTACCGCGTGGCTGGGGTCACTCAGTTTGCCGATGGCAACAAATCGCTGGTCCTGCTGGAACTGCGCGATCCGCCGATCCCCCAAAAGGTCTCGGATGGCAGCAACGTCTACACCACCAAGAAGGCGGACTAGCGATGCCAAGTTGGTTGAGTTTGTGGGATTACTCGGACCCGGTTGCGAGTGAAGTCCGACTGGGCGAGGCGGCCGAGGCGGCCACCGACCCCGACGAGGAACTGGTGCTACTTACGCAAGTGGCGCGAGCCCGGGGACTGCAGAAGCACTACGAGGCGGCGCAGGATTCGCTCGACCTCGTCGAAATGAGCCTGCCCGAGGGGGACGCGCCGTCGCGGTTCTACTGGCTGCTGGAAACCGGGCGGGTGCTGCGTTCCAGCGGTCGGCCGCACGAGAGCCGCCCGTGGTTCGAGGCCGCCCAAGGCATGGCCGAGCGCCTGGGCCTGGAACACGGTGCCATTGACGCCGCCCACATGGTGGCGCTGGTGGCCCCGCCCGAGGAAGCGCTGGAACTGCACGACCGGGCCATTTCCATGGCGAACGAAGCCACCGACCCCGATGCGCGGCGCTGGCGCGCGTCTCTGCTCAATAACCAGGCGTGGACCCGGTTTGAAAGGGGTGAGCACGAACTGGCCCTCGGCTTGTTTGCGCAGGCGGTGGATGCCCGCCGCGAGATGGGCGACGTGAAGGGCCTCGCCATCGCCCAGTGGTGCCACGCCCGGTGCCTGCGCGAACTCGGGCAAAACGACGAAGCCTGGGCGATCCAGCAAGTGCTGCACGCCACTGGCGAGCCGGATGGCTTTGTGGCGGAAGAGCTGGCCTACCTCAGCGAAGCCCGAGGCGACATGCCGCTGGCCGCGCTGCACGCCTTTGAGGCCACTACGCTTCTCAAGGTCATGGACCCCGACTGGCCGGAGCAAGAGCCCGAGCGTTACGCCAAGTTGCTTGAGCTCCAAAACCGCTGACAACCACAGAAAAATGCCCCCGATCCCATCGCTTGTGGGGTCCTCCGACCATCGGGGGCAAGCCTTTTGTGGCTGGGGTCGCTTCTGTACGTCTCGGTCCAGATGGCCCCGCTTGGGGATTGAACTTCTTCTCCCCAACACCCAATCTATCGCCTCATTTCGGCTGAATGGCCGTACGTGAAATTTTTTACGGCAGATTCACGATCCGGCCGCCCGGACCAAAGCCGCGACGAAAAGTGAATGCTAGCAATTCTTCTGACTAGTAAGGCCGGGTGAAAGCTCGATATTCCCCCTGTAGGTCTTGCGAATATGTGGGGACGAAAGGGGATTGCATTAGGCATCGGGTTGATGGTGGCGGGCGCCGCCCAGGCCCAAGTGACGGGTTTGGCGGCCATGCCGATCTCAGACCGACTCGGGAAGGGCGAAATGGAAATCGGCGCTGTCATCGAGGGCGCCGAGCGAAAGATTGACCCGCGCTACTATCACAGCGCGTACATGGTGGTCGGGCTGGACGACTGGTTTGAACTCGGCACCGCCACGGATTACCAAGGCACGCAGTCCCTGGGCTTCAAGTTCCGTATGTGGGAAGACGAGGCTGGCCAGTGGGCAGTTTCGGGCGGCTGGGACGGTGTGCGGCCCAAGGAAGGCAATCCGTTCGTGGTGGGTTCCTATGCCACCGGCAACTGCCGATGGCACGCGGGCTGGATGCGCGACAACGCTCATCGCGGCATGATCGGCCTGGATGGCGCCTTCAACGACCGTTGGAGTTGGGGTGTGGACCATATCGGCGGTGCCGAAGGGGCCACGTCGCTGGCGTTGTTCATCACCGAGCCGAAGCTGCAAGGCTGGGCGCTCACGGTCGCGGCCGGAGTCCCGAACACCAAGGGTGCGGGCGTCACGCACAGCGCCACACTGGCCTACGTCGTGCGCTTCTAAAGCTGGCAGCCGGCAGAAATCAAGAAAGGCATCCCCACGAAAGGGGATGCCTTTCTTTGTTTCGCGCAAGGTGAACTTAGCGGACGCCGACTTGCGAGATGTGCACTGTGGTGGCGGTGGCTTCCGGGCTCAGCGGGATTTCGATCGTCTGGCCCACGTGAATGAAGCTGGGGGTACCGGCCACATTGGTGTGGTAGGGCGAAACGTAAACCGTGACGATCTTGCCGTTCACGTCCACGGTCCAGGTTTCGCGGACGAGCTTGCCGCGTCGGCCCGCGAAGGTCGACGTGCGCGTGACATGGGTGACTTGAGCGGAGACCGCGAAGGCCGGTTCGGCCGCCGGGGACGGAACATCAATGACGGGAAGAATGACCATGATGTGAAGAGGTTACGACAAGAACGACGCCAATTCTTCTCTTTCTTGTCAACTCCCCTAGTTTTGCTAGGGTAGGGCTCCAACAATTTTCCTGTACTGGGGAGAGTATGAATATCCGGTTTTTGCTCATTGCGGTGACGGTTTTCGTCGCCATCGGCATCGCCATTGTGAATTGGAAGGGACGCGCGGGACTTGAGCAAATGTTCGAGTCCTCGAGTGAACTCAAACAGATCAACTCGATGACCCGTAACCAAATGGAAGCGGACATGATGCACGACGCCCTACGCGGTGAGGTGCTTGCCTTGGTCCTGGCTTCCGGCAAGGGTGACCTCGAAGGCCTGAAAGCCGCTAAGGCTGGAATTGCCGACACAAGTCAAACGTTCCGCGGCGCCTTGGCCGCCAATGAAAAGCTCAACCTGAGCTCGGCGACCAAGAAGAGCCTCGCCGATGTGAAGCCGCTCCTGGATTCCTACTTAGGAAGCGCCGAGGCGATGGCCAAGGTGGCCTCGCAACCCGATGCCCTGGAACGCATGCTGCCGCAGTTTGACAAGGACTATGTGGCGCTCGCCGGTGGCATGGAAGCCGTGAGCGACGCCATTGAAGCCGAAACCAACGAGGTAATGAAGCACGCAGTGGATTGGCATGCCGAAGGTGTGCAGTTTCTAAACGTTGTTTCCATGGCGGTGGGTGGCCTCGCCTTTGTCTTCCAAATTCTTCTGACCCGTCGGATCATCAAGGGTCTCCGCGAAAGTGAACAAGGGCTGTCTTTCCTTACGGACGAGGTGACGCCGCGCCTCAAGGCGGGACTTGAAGACCTCGCCCAGGGTGTGCTTCGGGTGCCTACCGCCATTCCGACCATGCCGCGCTTGAGCACGAAAGGCGACGAACTCGGGCAGCTCAACGCCTCGATTCAGCGGGTCGTCAACGATGCCCGCGAACTTCACGCCTCGCAATCCAAGGCGATCCAACGCACTTCCGGATTGGTGCGCCAAATTCACGACGAGACCCGGACCATCCTGGAAGGCAGCGAAAACATCCGCATGGTGAGTGTGGAAGGTGCACGCAGCATGGAAGCGGTGGCCACTTCCGTATCTCACGTAGCCTCGCAAACGGACTCGGCGAATCAGCACGTCCAAGCGATGGTGCAAGAACTGGAGGCCCTCCAGCACGGGGCGCAGCGACAAGCGGTGGCCGTGAACGAATCCCGCACTGCCGTCGAGAGCACGGTACGAGCGATTGACGCGCTGAACTCGAATCTGAGCCAAATGAACGAGGAGTCGGAGAGTGGCCAGAAGCGGGTGGATGAAGTGTCCTCTATCATGCGCGACATTGTCGATCAAGCTTCCCGTTCCGAGGAAATCGCCCGGAACCTCGACCGGCAAAGTCAAGCCATCGGCTCCATCGTGGAGACGATTGACCACATTGCCAACCAGACCAACCTCCTTAGCCTGAACGCAGCAATTGAAGCGGCGCGGGCCGGCGAAGCCGGACGCGGGTTTGCGGTGGTGGCCGAAGAAGTGCGGCGCCTTGCTACGGAGTCGGCCGAATCGGCGAGCCAGATTCGCCAATTGATTGAGGAAGCCCGGGTCACCGCCGAATCGATGGTGGAGGCCTCGCACAACACGTCTCAGGTCATCCACTCCGGGCAGGCCGAAGTGGAGCGAACACGAGAAGCCTTTGACCGCTTCCGCAGCGTGGTCCAAGATGCCACGAACCGACTGCAGGTGGTCCAACAGTCGAGCGAGAACGTCATCCGCCAAACGGATGTGATCGAAACTTCGGCTCAACGCAACGCCGATACGTGCAGCGAAATGGTGGCCTCTGTCCAATCGATGCAAGGCGACTTTGGCACGCTGCAGGAAGCCACCGAAGAGATCGCCGCCAACTCCCAAGAGGTTGCCGCGAGCATGGAGGAGGCCTCCAACTCGGCGGAGAGCTTTGCGGAGCTTGCCTCGCGACTCTCGGAGATCGTGGCGCAGTTCCGGCTGGATGACGCCGGTGACACCACCGTAGCTGACGAGCCCCGCGCTCGCCGACGGGCCGCATAGTCACCCGCCCGCGCTGAATCCGGGTAAGACCGAGCCGTGCCCGCACGGCTCGGCATCCTGGTAAGCGGCAAAGGCCGGGGTTCGAACATGGCCAACCTCATCGAGGCTTGCCAAGATGGCCGCCTACCCGCCGATGTCGGGGTTGTAGTGGCACCCCGTGAGGACACCCCCGCCGCCGCGCGTGCCCGAGACCTTGGCGTGCCCGTGGTGGCCATCTCACCCAAGAGCGAAGGCTTCGCCACGGCCCTTCTTGCCACTTTGCACACCTACAACGTCACCCACGTCTGCCTGGCGGGGTTTATGTCGATGGTGCCCGCCCCGGTGCTGGCGGCTTTTCCAGATCGGATTTTTAACGTGCACCCGGCCTTGCTCCCCAAGTTTGGCGGCAAGGGGATGTACGGGATGCACGTGCACGAAGCCGTGGTGGCGGCGGGAGAAACCGAGAGTGGCTGCACGGTCCATTTGGTCAACGAGCACTACGACGAAGGGCGGATTCTGCTCCAGTTGCGTTGCCCGGCGCTCCCGGATGACACCCCCGAAACCCTAGCCGCCCGGGTGCTGACCCTGGAACATCAAGCGTACGTCCAAGCTCTTCGCGACGCCCTCAACGCTTAGATTTGTTGTGAAATCTTCGATGATCGTTGTATGATCGAAGGATGCGAAAGATGACGACATTCGCCGCTCTCACCACGGCGGCCATGCTGATGGCCTTCCCGCCGGTGGTGCAGAAGGAGCTCTACGCCGAAAACGACTTCCGGGGCAAGGCGGCCCCCAAGATTGAAGTGGAAACCTGGCTGGGCGGGGCCAACCCCGAGCTGAAGGGCAAGACCGTGCTCCTCGACTTCTGGGCGACCTGGTGCGGCCCGTGCCGCGCCACCATCCCCGAGCTGAACAAGTGGCAAGCCGAGTTCAAGGATGATCTGGTGATCATCGGCCTGAGCAACGAGAAGCCGGAAGTGGTGAAGACCTTCATGGAAACCACCGCCATGAAGTACAGCATCGCCATTGACACCCAGGCGCGCACCTCCAAGACGGTGGGCGTCAAGGGCATCCCCCACGCCATGGTCATCACCCCGGACGGCGTGGTGCGATGGCAGGGCTTCCCAGGATTGGAAGCCGACCCGCTGACCACCGAAAAGCTGAAGAGCATCATCGCCGAGGGCAAGGCCCTGGCCCGCGGCGGCAACTAAGGCTCGTAGACAAGAAACCCCGCTTTCCGATGCGGAAGGCGGGGTCTTTTTGTGCCTGGATGAGCTTAGAGACTGAGGAATTGACGCACGATGCGCAGGCCGACATCGCCACTCTTCTCGGGGTGGAACTGGGTGCCCATCACGTTGTCTCGACCCACGGCCGCCACCACTTCGTAGTCTTCGTAATCCACCGTGGCCAGCACATCCTCAGGGCGCTCGCATCGCGCCGAAAATGAGTGCACAAAGTAAACGCTCTCACCCGGCTGGACGGGGGCGAGCATCGTGCCCTCCCACACGCGCCCGTTGGGCACTTGCAAGCGGTTCCAGCCAATGTGCGGGATCTTGCGGCGGCCGCCATCGGCCTTGCGCGGGTCAATCGCCACCACCCGGCCCGGGAAAACGCCCAGTCCTTGGTGCTCGCCAAACTCCTCGCCGATATCGAACATCATCTGCATGCCCACACAGATGCCGAGGGTCGGGCGGCCGGTCTGAATGAACTCCAGTACGGGTTCGCGCAGGTGGCGCGAAGCAAGTTCCAGCGTGCACTGCCCAAAGGCTCCAACACCCGGTACCACCAAATGGTCAGCCTGGCGGATGACTTCGGGGTCACCAGAGAGCGTGACGTCGCCACCCTCATGAGTCAGGGCGCGGCACACACTCAGCAAGTTGCCGATGCCGTAATCCACCACCGTCACGCGTTTGCTCATACTTCTCTCACCATTCTGCCCAAGCTGGCCGCGCGTTCCCGGATTGCGGCCGGGGCTACCCGCTCGTAATGCAATACGTGGGCAAAGGCCACGGCGTCCACATCGGCCCGCTCAATCACGGCGTCGAGGTGGTCAAGTTGCCCAAAGCCGCCGCTGATGATGACCGGCCGGTCCACGCCTTGCGTCACCTTCTCGGCGAGTTCGAGGTCAAATCCGCGCTGCGTGCCTTCCTGGTCAATGCTGGTCACCAGGACTTCACCCGCCCCGCGCTCGACCGCTTCTTGCACCCAATCCAGCACCTCGCGCCCCGTGTGCTCGCGGCCGTTGTCGGTAAAGCAGAGATACCCACCATTTGGTTGGCGCTTGGCTTCCACACTCACCATGAGCACTTGCTGCCCGAACTCGCTGGCGATCTCCTCGATGAACTCTGGGCGGCGGATGGCCGCCGTATTCACGGCCACCTTGTCCGCGCCGGATTGCAGCGCCTGGCGCACATGTTCCAGCGTGCGCAAGCCGCCCCCCACCGTGACGGGGATGAACACATTGTCCACCGTTTTGCGCACAAGGTCGCTCAGCGAGAACCGGTCGTACAGGCTGGCCACGATGTCCATGTAAAGGATCTCGTCCATGCCTGCCTCCGCGTAGCGGCGTGCCCAGTCTTCGGGGGCACCGGCAATCTTGCGAAGACCTTCCAGGTGCACCCCCTTGATGAGGTGCGGGCCCTTGATATCCAGCCGAGCGATGAGACGAAGGTTTCGCACCGCTTAGACCTTCAGATATTCACCCGAAAGCGGCACGTATTCCCACACCTTGTAGCGCAGATCCCACTGCCCGTCGGCGTAGTTCCACAGGTGCGGCGAGCGGAAGGAGTCCGTCAACCGGTCGAAGTACGCGCGATCCATGATCGGCTGTTCGAACATCCGGCTGGCTTCGGGGAATTCCGCTTCCGGAATACTGAGGTACTGGAAGATCTCCTCCGCAAACCGCTCAGGGAACTCATGGTCGAACTTACGGACCAAGGCCACTCCTTCTTCCCGTGTGATGTCGCCGTTGCGGATTTCCTGGCTGGCGTCGTACGTGGCGCGGCCAATCCCGAACTTGATGCGGGTGGTGAAGTAGTGGAAGTCGTCGATCCGGTCGTCGATCGAGTTGTACTTGCTGTAGGTGCCGGGAGTGCGCTCGGGCGAGGCCTCAAAGCCCCCGTGCTCCACGCTGTAGTAGTACGCCGACTGCGGGTGCCACTTGAGGTAGTAGCCCAGGTAGTGCACCTCAACGTTCTTAGCCGCCAGATCGTCCGGGTTGGCCGGCAGGTACGGGTTCAGCGCGCTTTGCTCGAGCCCAAACTTCTCCTTCAGGTCGCTCACCGAGGTGCCCCCCAAATAGACCTGGCTCTGATCGTCCATGGTGAAGTAGTCGTAGCTGCGGCGGGCGCTTTCGGTGTCGACTTGCGGGTTTCCGTACTCCGCTTCGTTCTCCCCGTAGAACACCAGCGGGATATCGTGTAGAAGCGCGAGGCGCGGGGCCATCGCCTTTTGTCCGATGATGAACGGCTGGAACGGGTGGAACAGGTTCTCTACGGCGAGGCGGGTGAGCAGCCGGTGGACGCGGCCATCAGGGGTGCAAAGGAAGTTGTCAAACCCGGCGTGGATCCAGCGCTGGAAGTTGCGCCAACCCCACTCGGTGTAGATGTGCGGCGCCCACGTGACGGTGAGCGGGTGCATGTTGTACTTGGTGCGCAAAACGTGCGCGGCGTAGAAGCTGTCCTTGCCGCCGCTGCCGGGCACCAGGCAGTCGTAGCTGCCGTCGTGCTTGCGGTGGCGGTCGCAGAGCTCTTGGAGTTCGGCCTCGCGCTGCTCCCAGTTGATGGTGGCTTCCTTTTGCTCGGAAACGCGGCAAGCATCACACACGCCGTGCTCGTCGAAGTTGATGGTGGCCTTCTTGCTTTCGTTCGTGTGCTTGAACTCAACCGCCGAATTCGGGCGTTGGTTAGAAATCACACATTTGGCGCAAAAAGCAACGTCTTGAGGGAGGCCGTATTTGGTGGGTCTGTCGTCGCGATCTGGCGCGAACAGTGAGAGGTCAAGAGCACGTGAAGCCGGATAAAAACCCATAAACACCAGATGGAGGACTAGAGTGTATGCCAAAAGGTTCGAACTGCGTCAACCACCCGGCGCAAATGCTCATCGGTGATGTGGGTCGAACACGGCAAGCTCAGAGATTCTCGGTTCAAGCGTTCGGCCACGGGGAAAGGGCCTTGGCCCAAATGAAGATAGGGCGGGCTGAGATGGTTCGGCTGCCACAAGGGCCGAGTTTGGATGCCCTGCGAGTCCAAATGACGCAGGAGCGGACGGCTATCCGGCGCAAACAGGGCAGTGTAGAGCCAACACGCGCTCGTAATGCCTTCGGCCTCTGGCATCGGTGTAAACCCTGCCAGGTCCTGAAAGGCCTCGTTGTAGAATTCGAAAACTTCGCGCTTCCGATTGAGGAATATGGGCAACTGTTCTAGTTGCGCCACTCCCATGGCGGCCTGGATGTTGGTGAGGCGGTAATTGTAACCGACTGCCCCGTGAATAAATTCTACGGGCTCATCCTTCGCCGTGGTGGATAAGTATCGCGCTCGCTTCGCCACCTCGGGGTCAGAAGTGACCAACATGCCGCCCCCACCCGTGGTGATGAGTTTGTTGCCGTTAAAGCTAAAGCAACCCGATTGCCCGCGCGTGCCGATAGCCCTCCCCTCTTTGTCCAGTGCGCCCAGGCCTTCGGTGGCGTCTTCCACTACGGGGATCCCCATTTGGGTGGCAGACGCCAGAATCGGCGAAAGATCCACAGGGTGCCCCAGCAGGTGCACCGGCAAGATCGCCCCCACCCGCTGATTGCGCTGGGGATCGTAGGCGCCATCCTCTCGCTGCTCTAAGCCCTCGATGTACGCCACTGTCGCGGCGGCATCCATCTGCCAGGTTTGCGGGTCGGCATCCACAAACAACGGGGTGGCCTGGCAATAGGTGATCGCATTGATGGGCGCAATAAAGGTGAGGGTCGGTACCACCACCAGGTCGCCGGGTCGCACACCCGCCACCAACATCGCGATATGCAGGGCGGCGGTGCCGTTCATCATCGCCACGGCATAGGGCGCGCCTACGGCGGCGGCAAATTCACGCTCAAAGCGGTCGACAAACGGGCCGGCGGTGCTCACCCAGCCGGTGGCAAAGCACTCCTGGACGTATTCAGCCTCGCGCCCCCCCAGGTTGGGGACGCACAGCGGAATCGAGGTGCCCCCGCTCATACGGCGTAAACGTCGGGGCGGTAGGCGTCCAGATGGCGTTCCAGCCACGCAATGGTGCTGCGGAGGCCATCTTCCAGCGAGACCTTGGGGGTCCAGCCCAGCGTGTTCTGCGCGAGCTGGAAATCGGCGAGCAGGCGCTCGACTTCGCTGGCGGCGGGACGTTGACGTTCGTCAGTCGAGACGACCTCGATGGGCTTGCCCACCAGTTCGGCAATCAGGTGCGCCAGGTCGCCAATGCTGATCTCACGGCCCGAACCGAAATTGAACGTGCCCCCGACCGCTGCGGGATGCGAACCGGCGGCCAGGAACCCTTCCACCGTGTTGCTCACGTAGTTGAGGTCGCGGGTGGGCGAAAGGCTGCCCAGTGCCACCTGCGTGCGGCCGGCCAGAAGCTGGCTGATGATGGTGGGGATGACCGCGCGGGCGCTCTGCCGGGGACCGAAGGTGTTAAACGGCCGCGCCACCACGACGGGCAGTTCGAAAGACTTGTAGAACGACTCGGCGATCTTGTCCGCCCCGATCTTACTTGCCGAATACGGCGATTGCCCCTGCAGCGGGTGATCCTCGCTGATAGGCACCGTAATGGCCGTCCCGTAGACCTCGCTGGTGCTCGTGTGCACCACGCGCGGGCGCCCTTGGTCCAGCGCGGCCTGCAGCACATTCAGGGTGCCCTCCACGTTGGTGCGCACGTAGCTGCGCGGGGCGCGGTAGCTGTAAGGAATCGCAATCAGCGCCGCGAGGTGGAACACCACTTCGCAGTCGCGCACGGCCGCCCGCACGCATTCGGCATCGCCGATGTCACCGGCAAAGACATCCATCTCCCCGACGTGCTCGCTCTGGTCCAGCCAACCCCAGCGGCCCGCGCCGTTGTAGTGCACCATCGCGCGCACTTGGGCGCCTTCTTTCACCAGTTGCTCGGCGAGGTGGCTCCCGATAAATCCGCCCGCCCCGGTGACGAGTACTTTCCTTCCTTGGTAGTTCATTTGCGTTTTAAACGCGGCCTTGTTGGATATCCACTTGGGCGCGCATGTAGTCGTCGTGATGCCCGATGTCGAGCCAATACTCGGTCACGGGGAAGCTGGCCACGGTTTGGCCCTCGTCCATCAGCCGGGCAATCAAATCGGTCATATCCATGCGCCCGCTCTCGCCCAGGTATTCGAAGGCGCGCGGATCGAGCATGTAAATGCCCGCGTTCACAAAGTGGACTATGGTCGGCTTTTCGTTAATGCCCACCACAATGCCATCCCGCTCTTGGATGACGCCGTAGGGGATGTAAGTTTCGTGGGCGCGCACGGCCACCGTCATCAGGGCGCGGCACTCCTCGTGGTACGCCTTCATGCGGCGGTAGTCCACGTTGGTCAGGATGTCGCCGTTCATCACCAGCATGGTGCGCTCAGGCCGCTCCAGCAAGCGAAGGGCACCGGCGGTGCCCAGGGGCTCATCTTCATGGACGTAGTCCATGTTCACGCCGAACTGCGATCCGTCGCCAAAGTGGCCGTGGATCACCTCGGGACGGTAGTGCGTCGTCACGCGCACATCGGCAATGCCGCTGGTGCGCAGCCCCTTAATGATGTGCTCCAGCAGGGGACGGTCGCCCACCTTCAGCATCGGCTTGGGGGTGTCTTCCGTGAGGGGGCGCAGGCGGCTGCCAAAGCCACCGGCCATCACCACGGCTTCCAGGCCGTCGTCCAGGTCCGGCACCAGTGCGCGCATGGTGTGCATGCCCAGCACCGTGCCCTGCTGGTCCACCACAGGCACCTGCTGCACGGCGTATCGTTTCATCAGGCTCAGCACGTCAGCGGGGCTCGTTTCGGGGGTGACGGTGATGGGGCGCGGACGCTGCTTGCGCTCGGGGCGATCCATCAATTCGGCCAGGCCGCAATCAAGAGTCCGGCCTCCCAGGATGGCGCGGCGGAGGTCGCCGTCGGTCATACTGTCCAGAATTCGCTGGTTTTCGTCCACCACCAGAACAATGCCGGTGGAGTTGTGGTCAATGGCCTGCAACGCATCGCGAACCGTTGCCGTCGACGGCAACGTCAGGTTCGCAAGCGTTTGAAATCGGCTTCTCATAGGACTCCTTCCCCTTTCTATCATAGCCTGAATCGAGGCTAACGCCCGGGCAATTCAGACTACCCCCCCGTAAATCGGGCTGGGACCCCCACCGCGCGCACTTCGTCCGGTAGATCACTGGCCACCACGGCCCCCGCGCCTACCATCACATCTTTGCCGATCGAAGCCCCTTGTCGAATGACGGCTCCGGCCCCTATATGCGTTCGCTCTTGGATCGTGACGCGGCCTAAAACCGTGGCCCCCGGCGCAACGTGGACGAAGGGCCCGAGCGCGGCTTCGTGCTCGATGGTGGCGTTCGAATTGATGATCGTGTGCGGCCCCGTGGTCACGTTGGGGTTCACCACCGCCCCCGGTAGCACCACGGTTCCCGGGCCAAGCGTGGCGAATGGCGAAAGGATGGCCGTGGGGTGGACCACCGTGAAGGGTTGAAGGCCGGCGGCTTCGGCGGCCCGGGCGGCCATCTCGCGTGGCACCGTGTTACCCACACTCCCGATGCCGACCACGTAGTGGGTCACGCCGGCGCCGGGGAGGAGCGGAAGAAGATCGTCGCCGCCGAGAATGGGGTGGCCGAGGACTTGCTCACCCACGCGCGCGGCATCTGCATCCAGAAGCCCGTGGACATCCACGCCCAGGGCAATCAGGGCATCCAACACCACCGAAGCGTGACCTCCGGCGCCAATCACAACGACACTCATAATGGGACCCCGACCCGCAACCGGGTCCAGAGTTCAATGCGGCGTGGCATCCGCAAAGGGCTTAACCACACTCAGCGAACTCCAATCCAACGTCGCTAGAGTTTGCACGATTTGGGGCGCGGCTTGCCCGTTTCCGTAGGGGTTGGGCACGCTTTTAAGGCTGGTTTTCATGTCCGGGTCGAAGGTGCGGGTCAAGGCGGCGGTGATGGCAGCGAGTTCACATTCCACATCCATGACGTGGGCGCTACGTATGCGGCCTGCCTGGCGGGGGCCGATGTTGACCGTCGGAATGCCGAAGCTCGGCGCCTCCAGCAAGCCGCTGGAAGAGTTCCCCACGCACGCCGCGCACAGGCTGAGAGCGGTGTAGTAGAGCTTCGCACCCAGGTTCTCCACCGGGATGACGAAGTCGCTGGCTCGGTTGGCCAGCACCTCGCGCACGGCCAGCCCGCCCGGGTCGGTGTTGGGCATCGTCCAGATCGTCGGCACGCCCACGGCCTCGATCGCATCCATCAGGGTGTGCGTCTCTTGGGCCGCCGTCTCGGGGGCCACCGTCACGGGGTGATAGGTGGTGACAAAGAAGGGATCAGGGAGCGCCCGCCCCACGGCTTGCTCGAGTTCCGCCCGCTCCGCTCGGGGTAGCGACAGCACCAAATCCAGGGCGGGTGCCCCGCTCACCCAGACGCGGCCCGGTTGCTCGCCCATCTGGATCACGCGCTGTCGGTACGCCTCGGTGGCCGTGAAATGCAGGTGGCTGAGCTTGGTCAGGCTATGCCGCAGCACGTTGTCAATCGCCCCCTCGGTCTCCTCGCCCCCGTGCAGGTGGATGAGGGGGATGCGGAACGGGGTGGCCGCCACGGCGGCGGCGTGGGTTTCGTAGCGGTCGCCGAGGAGCATCACGGCATCGGGCTTGAGATCCTGATAAGCCTGAGCAAAGCCTTCCGTACCCCGCGCCATGCTCTGCGCGATGGCCTGCGGGTCGTCGGTGGGCATAGTCATTGGCACCCGCGCCGCCGCTGAGAACCCCCGGGCCTCGATCATAGCGAGCGTGTGCCCGTGGGCTTCGCTGAGGTGCGCGGCCGCCACGATCAGAAGGGGCTCGAACATGGGGTGGGCCTGCAAGGCACGCAGCACGGGCTCCAAATAGTTGAAGTCCGACCGCGCGACCGTGACGACCCCGATTCGGATCACTGCAGGTCGCTCCACGCCAGACGGTGACCCGCCGGGACATCTTGCCGCAGGGTGCGCCCGACCACGCGATCCCAATCGGCGGGCTCAATGCCCCCGGCCGGTCGCCGCAAGCCCACGTGGGCCTCCGTAAGTACTGTGCCCGCGGGGCAAGCCTGGGTCAACACCACACTCCGGCGCGCCACTTGCTTTGTATTCAGTTCAGCGGCGGTGGGGCGCTTACGCCCGTCCCCCAAGCACGATTCGATGTCGCGCACGCCCTGCACCAGGGTCTTGAGTTCATCGGGCTCCAGGCTCGCCGCGTGGTCTGGCCCGGGCAGGCTGCGGTCCAAGGTGAAGTGCTTCTCTAGGATGCACGCCCCCCGCGCCACCGCCGCCCACGCCACAGGGAAACCCAGCGTGTGGTCACTAAATCCAACCGGAAGGTGGAACGCCGCCCCTAAGGTGTCCATGGCCCGCAGATTCACCTCACTGGGGGGCGTGGGGTACGCGCTGACGCAGTGCAAGATGGCCAGGGGACCCGCCCCGTTTTCGGTCAGGGTTTCCACCGCCGCTTCCACCTCACCGAGCGTGCCCATCCCGGTGCTGAGAATGGTCGCCCGCCCCTTGCGCGCCAGGTGCCGCAGGAACGGGATATTGGTGAGTTCGCCGCTCGGAACCTTTACTACGTCCATACCAAGGGCGTCCAGCATGTCCGCGCTGGCTTCATCGAAAGCGGTGGACATGAACCGGATGCCGCATTCTTCGCAGTAGGCTTTGAGCTCGGCAAATTGCGCGTCCGAGAACTCCAGCGACTTGAGCAAAGTGAGCTGATCCGGGGCCGTCTCCCCGGGCTTCTTCATGTAGTCGGCCAGGGGCGCATCCGCGCTGGCCAGGGCTTCGGCGCGGAAGGTTTGGAACTTCACCGCATCGGCCCCGCTGGCCGCCGCTACTTCCACCATTTCCTTGGCGCGGGCTAGGCTGCCGTTATGGTTCACACCGGCTTCGGCAATGATGAAGCAAGGCTTGTTTCGACCAAATGGTGACTTCATAGCATTTCTCGGGTGGCTCCGGCGGCCAGCAAGGTCGCCATCTCCCAATCCTCCTCGGTGTCGATATCCACGCTGCGGAGCGCGGGCATCACGTAGGGTCGGGTTCGGGATGGCAGAAACTGTCGGGCGGCGCGGAGCACTTCGGTTCTCACAAGATACATGGCTCCGTTCAGAAGCCAGGGGGCCTGGGTGTCTTGCCGCCGGGCGGCGGTGTCCTCGGTAAGCGGGGCCAGGTAGCCCTCATTGGTCTCCCGGCGGAAGTAGGTGAGAGGATGCGCCGGGCACACGCTCACCACGGCGTCAGTCTCCTCGTCCACCAAGCGGGCGGCCGCCCGGATGTCTTCCGCGGTGCGCAAGGGGGAGGTGGGCTGCAGCAAAAGCAGCCAGTCCACGGGGCCGTAAGCATCCAGGGCATGCAGGGCCACATCCAGCGAACTCGCGGTGTCGGTGGCGAGTTCGGCGGGCCGCAACCACGGCACTTCAGCCCCGGCCCCGCGGGCCACCGAGGCGATTTCCTCGCCATCCGTGCTCACCCACACCACCGTGGCCAGCCCGGATCCCCGCGCCGCCTCGATGCTCCAGGCGATTAAAGGCCGCCCGCGAAAAGGCCGCACATTCTTGCCCGGCAAGCCTTTGGAGCCTGCCCGGGCAGGAATCAGGGCCAGAACGGTGCCGATTTCGCTCACGGAAGTCCAGTTTAGCCCCCTCGCCCCGGTATTCTTGAGCGCATGTCCGTCTTGGCCTCCGTGATGTTGGGGATGCTCCTGATTTCCGGTGCGGAAGGGACCCTCGCTCAGACGGGAGATCGCCCCGTCGCTCGCCTGCGGGTCGGCGATGAGATTGCCGTGCGCGTGGTGGCCATCCAAGGCTACGACGGCAACTACACGGTGCTAAGCGACGGCTCGGTAGTGGGCCTCGGTTTCGGGCGCATTGCCGTGGAAGGCAAGACGATCGCCGAAGTGCGCACCGCAATCACCGCCCGCATGCGCCGCATCCTGCGCGAGCCGGTGGTGGAAGTGGTGCTGGCCAAGCAGCGGCTCGAATACGTTTACGTGAGCGGTGTGAACCAGCAAAGTGCCGGACCGGTGGAACTGGCCGAAGGCATGGACCTGCGGGCGCTGATCTCCCGGGTGGCCCTGCCGGCTGAGGTTGACGAATACGACGTGGCACTTTTCCGGCGTGGCGAGCGCGTGATCCGGCTGGACCTGGCGGGCGTGCTGAGCGGTTCGGAGAGCCTGGGGGCCACGATTCTTGAACCCAATGACGTCGTGACCGTGGCGAAAGCCGACCGCGTCCGCGTGTGGGTGACCGGCAGCGTGGTGAAGAGCGGCGAACTGCTCCTGCGCCCGGGTTCGGATGTCTACCAAGCCGTGGCCGCCGCCGGTGGCCCTCTGGCCGACATCATCAATGACCCCGATTTAGCCCTGAGCGTGCGGCGCGGCCCGGAGACGATCCCGGTCCCCACTCGCCTCACCGAAGGGCAAGCCCCCCTGGTGCTTCAGCCGGGTGACACAGTTTCCGTCACCGTCCCCACACCCATTCGGGTGGCGATTGGCGGCGAAGTGCTGCAACCGGACGAACTCAAACTCCGGCCTGAAACCACTCTCTCTCGCGCCCTGGCCCAGGCCGGTGGCCCCACGCCCATCGCCACGCTCAAGGATGTGCTGGTCATTCGGGGGCAAGAGGCGTTCCGCCTGGATGTCAGCGGCACCGTCACCGTCAACGGCCCGGTGCCCGAGTTCGTGTTACAAGATGGTGACGCCGTGTTTGTTCGCCGCAATGAGCGAATCGTGGTGGTGCTGGGCAAGGTGAACAAGGCCGGTGATGTCCGCATGGAGGATAACCGCGAGTACCGCCTGGCTGATGCCGTGGCCGCCGCCGGAGGTGTGGCCCCCAATGGCAGCACCATGCGCGTCTATCTCGCCCGCCGCACGGAATCCGGCCGCGTGGAAGTCGTGGAATACCGCCTCGAAGCATTCCTCAAGGACGGCAACATGGAGCAAAACCCCATCGTGCAAGAAGGCGACGTCGTGGTGGTCGGTGAGCCCAAGGGTTTGACGGCGGGGGCGGCGATTCAAGTGATTTCGGCGGCCTCAATCCTCCGCACGATCTTTGGCAACTAAACGGAGAAGACTTTGGCGACTGGCTGGCGATCCCTGATCCTTGACACCGTGCTGACGGTGATCGCCCTCTTTGTGGCCATCGCGCTCGGGGCAGGCCCGTCCGAAACCACATGGTGGCCCCTCGCCGGGCCGCTCAGCGTGGTGGCGCTCGGGGTTTACGCCTGGCGGGGCACCCACCGCAGTTCTTCTCGCCACCTTGGGGTCTTTGATATTCTCAATGTGGCCCTCGCCACGCTCATCGTGGCCGTGCTCCAGGCTGTCATTCAGGCCGTGACGGGAGTCGGCAACCAGACTCCCGACCTCTACCGCGTTCCCATCATCACGTGGACATTTGCATTCTCCGGGCTCATTGCGGCGCGGGTGGCGGCCAATTTCCGCGAGATTCCGGGGTTCGGGGGCACCGATGCCGGCGCCGCCAACACTCTTATCGTCGGGGCGGGGGATGCGGGCGAAATCGTCTTCCGTGAGCTCAATCGCGGGGCGGAAGGCGGCTACCGGGTCGTTGGCTTTATCGACGACGACGCCGAAAAGCACAACCTGCGCATCCACGGCACTCCGGTGCTGGGCGGCATCGACGACATCCCCGCTCTCGTTAAGCAGCACGACATCAAGGAGATTCTCATCGCCATCCCCAGCGCCAGCGGGGAGGTGAACCGCCGCATTTTCAAGGCCAGTAGTGGCACCGGCGCCCGAGTGCGCAACCTGCCCAGCATCGCGATGCTGGTCTACAGCGAGCGCCCGATGATGCCCCTGATGCGGGCGTTCCAGGTGGAAGACCTGCTCCGCCGTGCCCCCGTGCGCACCGATAGTTCCCGCGCCAAGGAGTATGTGGGCGGCGAGCGAGTGCTGGTGACAGGTGGCGGGGGAAGTATTGGCTCCGAACTCGTGCGCCAACTTGCCCCACTCGGCCCAGCCAGCCTTATTGTGCTGGGCAAGGGCGAAAACAGCGTCTTTGAGATTGACCGCGAACTCCGCGACAACGGCATTTATCAGCCCACGCCGGTGGTGTGCGATGTGCGGGATGCCCAATCGCTGGACATGGTGTTTAAGCAGCACTTGCCCCGGGTGGTGTTCCATGCGGCGGCGCATAAGCACGTCCCGCTGATGGAAGCCAACCCCATTGAGGCGGTGCGCAACAACGTTTTTGGCACCCTCAATGCGGCCGAGGCCAGTGTGCGGCACGGCGCGCACAAGTTCATCTTGGTCAGCACCGACAAGGCGGTGAACCCCGGCAACGTGATGGGCGCCACCAAGCGCGTGGCCGAGATGATCGTGCAGTCCTTGGCGGGGCGCAGCGAAACCGGCATGGCCATTGTGCGGTTTGGCAACGTGCTAGGTAGTCGGGGGAGCCTCGTGCCCATCCTCACCCGGCAGATTGCCAACGGCGGGCCGCTGACCGTGACCCACCCGGACATGACGCGGTACTTCATGACCATCCCCGAAGCCGCGCAGCTCATTGTTCAATCCGGCGCGTTTGGCAACCAGGGCGAGATCTTCATCCTGGATATGGGGCAGGCCGTGCGCATCATGGAGCTGGCCGAAGACCTCATCCGCATGCACGGGCTGGTACCGGGGCAAGATATCGAGATCAAGATCACGGGCATCCGCCCGGGTGAAAAGATTCACGAAGAACTGACCTACGCCGACGAGCCGCTGGAGCCGCTGGAAGACCCGCGCATCAGCCGGGTACAAAACACGGGCCGGATTGATTATCAATCCTTGCGCGCCGCCCTGGACCAGCTCGACAAGCTGTGCGACGAAGGCAACCAAGATACAGTGCGGGCCTTCCTTATGGAACTGGCTTGGGGCCGCGCCCTGCCGCCGGTCGCATTGGACTAAGCCTGCCTAATGGACCCAGACAGGCGTATACGCCTGTTGGGTAACTTGACTTTTGCCGCCGCTCATCCTTCTTTCTGGCCGCGCTGGGTTAGTGACGTTCCCCCGGCCCCTGACATCGGGAATCCCGACCTCTGGAATTTATGCAAACGGCTTCCTTAACTCCGGGCGGAGCCTCCGCGCCGGAAATACCACTGATTGACGTCACAAGCGATCTCGACGAAGATGGCTTGTACGGCGTCCGTCGGCTCGTGGTCACTGCCACCGAAGTGACAGTCTCCACTCCGACGGGCGTCCCCACCTGCCGCATCGCGCTCAGCGACATTGCCAAAGCTCGCCATGATCCCCTCGTGAGCGGGGGCCGCATGATTGTCACCCTCAAGAATGGGGTGATCATCCCGGTTGTCAACTACTCGCTGGCCGTCAGCGAGAAGTTCAGCGAGGTCGCGCGCGGGATCGAGCAGCTTAGCCAAGGCGAAGAGCTCTCGATTGACATGCACGACGAGCTGAAGCGCTGCCCCAAGTGCGACCGCCTGTTGCCCGAAAAGGACGGCCCGTGCCCAGTGTGCGTGAACCGTAGCAAGACGCTGTGGCGCATTTTTGGCTTCCTCAAGCCGTATAGCCGCGCGACCACCATGCTGGTGGCGGGTTCGGTTTGTACGACCGCGCTCAACCTCATCCCGCCGTACATCCAGAAGCAACTGGTGGACGGCTTTACGTCCAAATCGCTGGAAACGAGCGGCCTCTTGCAATGGATGGCCCTCTGGCTGGGCTTGGCCCTCGCCGGGAGCGGTCTGCAAATCTTTAACGGCCGGTTGATGACCTACTTGGCCACCCACATCAGCAAGGACCTGCGCGCCAGCACCTACCGTGCCATCGAGTACCTCAGCATGAAGTACTTCGACCGCAAGCCGGTGGGGGCCATCGCCAGCCGCGTGACGCAAGACACCGACCGGGTGTGGCACTTCTTGGTGGACGGCTTCCCGTTCTTCATCACCAACTCACTGATGGCGCTGGGCGTCATCGGGTTCTTGTTCAGCATCGACGCGGTCCTTGCCGCCGCGATCCTGGTGCCGATCCCGTTCATCTTGCTCATCAGCGTCCGGTACTGGAAGCCGATTAGCAACATGTTCTTTAAGGTGAGCCAGCGCATGGCCCGCCTGCACATGCAACTGAACGAATCGCTGAGCGGGATCCGCGTGGTGAAGGCGTTTGTCAGCGAAGACCGCGAGTTCAAGCGTTTTGACGAACGCAACAAGGCGTGGCAGCAAGCCGCCATGCAGGCCGACCAGAAGTGGTACACGGCCTTCGGCATGATGACCTTCGCCGCCAGCCTGGGCGCGCTCATCAACTGGACCGTGGGCGGCATGTTTGTGCTGCAAGGCCGGCTAACGCTGGGCGAGTTCATCATGGTCAACTCGCTGCTCATCATGGTGTACGGCCCCATGCAGTGGTTTGCGCAGGTGAACAACTGGTTTAGCCGGGCCATGGCCGGGGCGGAGCGCATCTTTGAGGTCATGGACATGACCCCCGAGAGCAACCGCGAACTAGAGCGCACCCTGGACATCCGGGGCGACGTGACGTTCGATGCGGTGCGGTTTGGCTACGACAAGAGCAACCCGGTGTTGAAGAACATGAGCTTCGACGTGAAGGCGGGCGAGATGATCGGCTTTGTGGGGCGCAGCGGGGCGGGCAAATCCAGCACCATCAACCTCATCTGCCGGTTCTATGAACCCGACGGCGGGCGCATCCTGGTGGACGGCGTGCCGCTCAACGAGATCAACATCGCCAACTACCGCTCGCAGATTGGGATCGTGTTGCAAGAGCCGTTCCTGTTCAATGGCACCATTGCGGAGAACATTGCTTACGGCAAGCCGGATGCCTCGCTGGAGGAGATCATGGTGGCGGCCCGCGCGGCCAACGCCCACGACTTCATCGTGAGCAAGCCGGACGGCTACGACAGCATCGTGGGTGAACGCGGCGTGCAGCTGAGCGGCGGCGAAAAGCAGCGCATCAGCATCGCCCGCGCCATCCTGCACAACCCGCGAATCCTCATCTTGGACGAAGCGACCAGCAGCGTGGACGTGGAGACGGAGCGGCAAATCCAGGAGGCCATCGGTCGCCTGGTGGAAGGCCGCACCACCTTCGCCATTGCCCACCGCCTGAGCACCCTGCGCAACGCCAATCGGCTGATTGTGCTGGAACGCGGCGAGATCGTGGAAATGGGTACGCACGAAGAGCTTATGCAACGACGAGGCGTGTTCTGCAACCTGGTGGAAACCCAACGCGCCGTGACGGAGATCATCGGGGTGGGCAACTAATGAAGCTGTTCTACGCTCCCGAGGGTCGCCTGCGGCTGACGATGGAAGACCGCAGCCACCTGGACGTGGTGCCCGCCTGGGCCGCACCCCGCACCCACCCGGATCGGTATCTCTCCTTGTTGGACAGCAAGGGCAAGGAGATCTTGATGCTGGAACGGCTAGAAGACGCCGGGGCGGACAACGTGGAAGTGCTGCGGCAAGAGCTCCGCCGCCGGTACCTTTACAGCCAGGTGCGGCGCGTGAATGCCGTGCGGATGGAGTTCGGGGCGACGTACTGGTCGGTAGAAACCGACCGGGGTCACCGCGACTTTGTGACGCAAAGCCTGCAGGAGAACGCGCAGTGGATTGATGAGGAGTTCTTGCTCCTCATTGATGTGGAAGGCAACCACTACCAGGTCAAGCCCGTGAGTGCGCTGGACCCGGATAGCCTTCGCCGCCTGCGCAGCGTCGTGTGAGTCTCGCCTCTCCCCGGGTTGCCGGCCCGGGGAGAGAGTGTGCTGGCCTACGGCACCACCGCTTCGAACGAGAGCAATCGAGTCACAGGCGTGCCGGTCAATGAATACACCGTTCCGGTTCTCTTGTTCACCGCAATGTAGGCTGCCGCTTGCTGACCATTCCCGTCGGTGTAACCATCGGTCAGGCCGCCTCCCACATTAATGTTCACGGTGTAAATGCGCCCATTGCGGAAAGCTCTGAGAGCGCCATTGTCCGCAAAGTAGATCGTCCCCGCATCATCACTCGCTAGAGAAAATGGGAGCTCGATTTGCCCCGGCTGCCCGTCGGAAGGGCCGTTGGTGCCGTCTCCAGCCACCGTCGTCACTTGCGCCGTCACCGGGTCGAGGCGCCGCAACCGTTTATTCGTGGCATCGGCAACATAGAACTTATCGTCGCCCCCCTTTTCGATATCGTACGGGTTGTTAAACTGGGCAAGATCGAAGGTTGAATCTGCAAACCCCTGAGTCCCCGAACCCGCGTAGGTGGTAAAGCTCCAATCTGCTCGATTGCTGTAGTTCCCAGTACCACAGTAGCCCACAACGATGCGGTTGTTGTTAACGTCCGCAATGTAGAGCTTCTTGGCGGGCTCATCGAAGTAGATTCCAAATGCAGAGGCAAACCGAACGGTGTCACCGTTGCCGTTCGCCGTTCCGCCCGAGTTATCGGCGGCGCCACCAATGCGATAGTACGTGAAGGTATTCGGCGAGACATCGCCCGGGCTGCTAAAGCCTCCCGTCGCGAACCAGAGTGTGTTGCCAGAATTAAAGAAGAGCTTCGTACCATCGGCCGACGCGGTCAATCCCGCCACGTTGTTGGGGAAAGCTGCAGTCTCCCCATTGCCTTCGGTGACTGCCGCATTGTTGAACACATTGCCAACGGTATCCACCTGGCCGTTCGGGCGGTAGCGACGAATCTTGCGGCCACTGCCGATGACGATGTTGCCATTGTCAAAGGCGTGGATCGGACCGGCCACAGAGAAGCCCGCGCCGCGACCAATGCCGTCTTCAAAAAAGTCGCGTTCGCCCCCGGCCAGCAGGCGCGTGTAGACGTTCTCCGCCAGATCGTTGGTGCCGGCATCAATGGCGATGGGGGCCACGCCGCCGCCCGCCACCGTGACGTAGAACGTCATGCCCGCTTCAAACTGGACCGTGAAGCCCACGTCCACCGTCATTTCTTGGTTTGGGCTGAGCTGACCAATGGTGTACATGGCTCGGCCCGAGGGGGTCGTCCACTCCTCGTTGGTGAAGGACACCGGTTGCGTGCTGGAGCCGCTCACAAAGTTCGGGAGAATGAGGCGGCGCACCCGGTGATTCAGGCTATCGGCCACCAAGAAACTGTTGCCATTGCCCTTGCTGGCCAGGAGCGGATCCGAGAACCGAGGATTCAGGCCATCTATGAATCCGGCGATGTTGGGGCTGACATATTCCTGCGCCCAGCTGGCCAGCACATAGGGGTTACTACCATTGGGCACCCGCAACACCGTGATCTGATCATTGCTCGGGTTCGAAATGACGAGTCGCCCTTCGTTCACCGCAATCCCGAAGATCCCGGCCGGCAAAGTGCGGATCGAGGCCGTGCGGGCCGTCATCGGGTCCACCACGTAGACCTGCCCCGTGCTCCCGGAGGTAACCCCCAGGATGGGGCGGCCCTGAATGATGCCGTAGTCCACGCCGGTGGCGTTCGGCACGGTGGCCGCGAGGGTGGCCACCGGGGTCGCATTGAGGTTGGTGAGTTTCTTCACCTTGCCGTTGCCGAGATCCGCGACGTAGAGGTTGCCATCGCCGTAGCTCAGGCCGGTGGGGGTGTTAAAGAGGATGCTTGCCCCGGTGCCGATGCCATCGCCCGCCCCCGGGCCACCCGCTAGCACGGCCCCCTCGGAGCCATCCTTGCGCAGCTTGATGATGCGGTGCCGGTCACGCTCGATGAAGTAGATCCAGTCGCCCTGCGGGTCGCCGGTGATGCCGAAAACGTTCTGGTAGCCACTGCCAATGGTGCTGACGGTGCCGTTGCGGATGCGGCGTATGCCGTTGCTGGCCCCTTGGGCCACGTACATCGTGCCATCGGTGTCTTCCCACACTGCGCGGGGGGTACCGATGGAGGCGCTGGCCACGGCCCCGTCGGTGAGGCTGTTGGTGCCGATTCCGGCTTCTGTCATCGCAGAGAAGTCGCTGGCGGCGGTGGAAAGCGAGGCCGTGAGCGGCTCATTCAATCCCAGTGGGATGCGCGTGGTGTTCTTGAACTTGAGGCGCAGCACCCGGCTGGAAACGCTGGAGCCAGGGAGCTGGAAGACTTCGGCGCTTTCCACCTTCACCGAGTTGCCTTGCCAGATGGCACGGCCTTCTGGACCAAGGTTGGTGACCTTCGCGGTGTTGGTGGTGGGGTCCACTTCGATCCGGGCCGTTACCCCCGCATCACGCGAGAAATCCGGGGCGAGAGGTACACCACCTCCGCCAATGAGAACCGCTCCCGCCTCCACATCCGGCAAGTACCAGGCCGGCTGACAATAACCACATGCTCCCTCGCATAAGTTGTGTATGTCTCGCTACACAAGGGATGAAGAATGCAACTAACTCTTATATCAGTTCCGGCAGCCAATCCGGGCGTCGCCACATATCGCGCCGCAGAAATGTGCACACCACATCCGTGTAGCGCCCGTTCTTAAAATTCGCCTCCGGCTTAATCCCCCACACATGCGCCCCCAGGGCCTCCATCATGCGCTGGGTGGCCGTGTTGTAGGGGTAGTGCTCGCTGTAAAGCACACGCAGCCCCACGATATCGAACGCATAGTACGCCCGCAAGTGCGCCGCTTCTTGCCCCAGCCCTTGCCCGCGCAAACTCGCCTCCCCAATCAAGCTCGCCGTCTCGCAGTGCCCCAACCGTAGGTCCACATCGCGCAGGGCCGTCCATCCAATGGGCTCCCCATCCAATGTCTCGATGGCGAAGTGGATCTCGTCCTCCTTCTGCTCGATCTCGGTGAACCACGCCTCCATGTCATGGCCCGACTTCAGCCGCCAGCCCCCGGCCAGATACTGCGCGATGTCAGGATCTTGCCGCCATCGGGTCAGCGCCGCGAGGTGAAGTGAGCGTTCCAGCGGAACTAAGCGAATTCGGGGCCCTTCCCATCCGTACGGCATGGTTCCATTCTAAGGGACGCACCGAACGCCAGGCAAAAAAAGGCCCGGATGAACGGAGAGGAGTTGTTCAGCCGGGCTAGTCGCGTTGGTGTGCTTCTCGCTTTGTGAGTCGCTTTGTGGTGCTCCGCGCTCACTTGCTCTTCTGCTATTCAGACTCTCGGTTGGTCTGACCGGTTTCAAGAGGTCCTAACGGAAAAATTTTCAAAAATCTTTCTTCAGGGCTTCGTTTGGCCGGGTGGGGTCGCGCCCCCGTCGGTCTCTCCGAAGTGGGGTTTGTCCTTGCTTTCTTCAACATCAAGAGGAAGGGGAAGGTTCCAGCGGTGGGGCCAACCAGGCCAAAATCATCTTCGCGGACTGGTCGAGGGCGTCCGACGGCCCACAGAAGTCCTGCACTGCTCGCATCGCCTCGAGCTGGGCCTCACGCTCGGGTCCGTCCGCCAAGAGAGGTTCTAGGGCCGCGCGGATGGCCTCGGGGGTGGCAGCGTTCTGGATCAGTTCGGGCAAGGCCCCGCGCTGCAGCAGGATGTTGGGCAGGCTGATGAAATCGAACTTGGGCTTGCGGATGCGGTACTCCAGCTCCATCGTCCAAGGTCCGCGATAAGTCACCACGGTGGGCGTCAGGGCCAACGCCGCCTCGAGCGTGGCCGTGCCACTGCACACCACCGCCGCGCGGCTGGCCATCAGGGCCGCCCGCGCCGGACGTACCACGTCGCACTCGCCGCCGCCTGCCCGCACCCAAGCCTGGGTCACTTCGTCGCTGGTTACATTCGGCGCGGGCGCCAATCGGATCGGCACATTTAGCCCCTTCAGCGCCGGGGCAATCGCCCGGAGGTTGTGCTCAATCTCGTGGTGGCGACTGCCAGGGAGCACCGCAATGCCCGACCGCACCGCCGGGGCGTCTACTTGCTTCAGCATCTGCCGGAGAGGGTGACCAAACCAATGCGCGTTGGCCCCCATCTCCTGCAACATCGTGGCGCTCCAAGAGAAAGGCGTGATGATCGCGTCGGTCAAGCCCGGGAGGTCGGCCCCCTGCTTGGTACGCCGCCACGAGCCCGGCGGGATGAAATACACCACCCGCCACCCCAGCGCCCGCGCCTGCCGGCACAGCTTGATATTGAGATAGCCGTAGTCAATGGGCACAAACAAACCCGGTCGTCCCTGCCGGAGGTGCGCCACCGCCGCGCGGTAGCCCTGCCACACCTGTGGCACGACCTTAAGGCTCTCGATGATGCCCACCGCGCCCCAATCCTGAGAAGAGGCCACCAAGTGCACGCCCGCCCCTTGGCTGAGCTGGCCACCTACGCCTTCCAGGTCTACATCCGGGCGCGCTTCGCCGATGCGGGAAGCGAGTTCGGCCGCATAGGCGTCGCCGCTGGCTTCCCCAGCGCTAAAGAAAACTCGCGTGTGCACGCCTGCCCCCACCTGGGTGAGAGCATCTGCGCCCGCGCGCTGCACGGCGGCCAGGGTGCCAATCTCCGACACCGCGCGCTCCCCTTACGGCTGGTCGCCGCGCCCCATCTTGCCCTTGTAGAGCCGCTCTAGGAACGTGATCAGCTCTTGGACTTCGGGGGTGATTTTAACTTCACGCTGCACAATCTCCAGCGCTTCGCTCAGCGGGATTTGGCTGCGGAACAAGAGCTTCGCCGCCTTATGCAAGGCAAGCCGGCCTTCTTGGGTGATGCCCAACCGGCGTAGGCCCACCGCGTTGATGTCGCGCACCTTCTGGTCAATGCCTTCGGTGATCATGAAGGGCGGCACATCGCGCACGATGCGGCTCATGCCCCCTACCATGGCGGCGCGGCCCACGCGCACCCACTGGTGCAGGCCGGTAAGCCCTCCGACAGTGACGTTGTTTTCAATGGTCACGTGGCCGCTGCAGCCCACGCTGTTCGCCAAAGTGATGTCGTTGTGGAGGGTGGAGTTGTGTCCCACATGCACAAAGGCCATCAAGTAGTTGCGGTCGCCAATGGTGGTCGTATTGCCTTCGCCGGTGGCGCGGTGGATGGTGACGTACTCGCGGATGACGTTGTCGTCGCCAATCACTAGGTAAGTGGGCTCGCCCGCGTACTTGCGGTCCTGCGGGTCGCCGCCCAGCACGGCCCCTTGCTCAATGACATTGCGCTCGCCGATCGTCGTGCCGCCAATCACGGTGACGTTGCTGGCCAGCTTCGAGCCCGCCCCAATCTTTACATTGGCGTGGACGACGCAGTAAGGCCCGATCTCGACATCATCGGCAATCTGAGCGTCCGGATCAATGACCGATGTCGGGTGGATCCTAGCCACCGTTTTCGTTGCCCCCGGTGGCAATCAATTTGAAGGTCATCTCCATTTGGGCGGCCAGCTGACCATCCACCGTGGCGACCCCCTTGATGCGACCAATACTGCTCTTGATCCACAACAACTCGATCTCGAGTCGGAGCTGATCGCCGGGCACGACTTGGCGCTTGAACTTGACGTTATCAATGGCCCCAATCACGGGCACCATGCCTCGATACGAATCCTGGCTCAGCAAAATCACCGCCCCGCACTGCGCCAGCGACTCGACAATCAGCACCCCCGGCATAATCGGCTGCCCTGGGTAGTGGCCCTGGAAGAATCCCTCGTTGATCGTGACATTCTTGATGCCCACGCACCGCACTCCGGGTTCGACCTCGAGAATCCGGTCCACCAGCAGAATGGGGTAGCGGTGGGGCAACACCTTCATGATCGCGTTGATGTCAAGAACGCAAGCCATTTCTAGAGAGATTGTAGCCCGGTGTCCGGCAGAAACTCCGCCAACCGACGCTGGCGGGCAATCATGCGCAGTTTTTGTATGGCCGTGATCTCGAGTTGGCGCACCCGTTCTTGACTGAGCCGCAGGTGCCGGGCCATTTCCTCTCGGAAGTGCACCGAGTTGCCGGTGCTCATGCGCATGCGGATGACCTCGGCTTCGCGCTCCGTCAATTCGTTGAGACACTCTTCAAACTGCGCCCACAGTTCCTCGCTGAGCAGCAAGTATTCGGGGCTGTTGATTTCTTCATCGGGGATGGTGGCCCCCAGGGTGATGCCCTCGCCGCCCTTGGTGCGGGCATCCAGGCTGAGGAGTTCGGTTTGGTTGCTGAGCAGGGTACGCAGTTTCTCTACGTCCATGCCGACCCGTTCGGCCAGTAGCTCGGGCGTGATTTCGTGACCCATTTGGGCGAGGTACTGATCGCGCTCCCGCTCGATCCGCCGGAGCATTTGCTGCACGTGGGCGGGCACCCGGATGGTCTTGCCCTTGTTATCCAGCGCCCGCAGGATGGCTTGCCGGATCCAGTGCGTGGCGTAGGTGGAGAACCGGAAACCTCGATCGATATCAAACCGCTCCACGGCCCGCATCAGGCCGAGCGCTCCTTCTTGGATCAAATCTTCCAGGGGCACCGCACCGTTCATATACGTGCGGGCAATATTGATGACCAGGCGCATGTTCGACTCGATGAGTCGCTTCCGAGCTTCTTCGTCCCCCGCCTGCGAGGCGCGCGCAAGAGTGACTTCCTCCTCATAACTGAGAAGGGGCGCACGCGTGAGATGGCCCAGATAGCTGGACATCTCCCCGGAGGATTCCTGCCTGGATTTCGGCATGAAGTCTGCCTATTATGGCTCTTTATGCTTTGGCACCCCTGCCGGATGCAGGCGGGCTCAGAAGTCGGGTCCGAGGGCCCGATTCGGTATCCTCCCCTCCGGGTGCCATGACGGAAGAAGTTCTCATTCAGCGGCGCCTGCCCGAGTGGCAAAGGCTGGCCGCGCTCACGGCTAAAGCCGATGTCGGCTTTAAGAGTCTGGACAGCCAGGAGATGGTGGAGTTTGTGCGGCTGTACCGCCAGGCCTCGGGGGACTTGGCCTTCTTGGCCGCCCGCCCTACCAACCCGGACGTGGTGAACTTTCTCAACAGTGCCGTCTCCCGGGCCTATGCGGTTTTGTATCGATCGCCCCAGCGACGCTGGTGGCAGATGATCCGCAACGGTTTGGTCACCGGGGCGGATACGGTTCGGCGCCGCGCGAAGTTTATCGGCCTCGCCGCCGCGCTCTTTTTTGCGGGATGGATTGCCGCGTACTTCCTGATTGGGGCTCGGCCGGATTTGCGCCCGCTCTTGGTGCCGCCCGAGATGGAGATGGCCTTCGAGGCCTGGACATCGGGCGACCTGGAAGCGCGAACGTTTAGCGAAAGCATGGCGATGAGCGCGTTCTACGCCACTAATAACCCTCGGGTCGGGGTGGCCTCGGCCAGCCTGGGGTTGGCCTCCGGTGGGCTGATGACCATCGCCGCGATGTGGCAAAACGGCTTGGTCATCGGCGCGCTGGCTTACGAGACCAACCAAGTGGGGCGCCTGGGCTACATGCTCAGCTCCATCTATCCGCACGGCGTGCCCGAAATCGGCGGCATATTCATCACCGCCGCCTCCGGGTTTGTGCTGGGGTGGGCGTTTATTCGCCCGGGCAATCGTCGCCGCGTGGATGCACTGAAAGAAGCGGGCAAGGACGCCTTCACTCTTCTGATCGTGGGGCTCGTTTTGATTTTTACCGCCGCTCCCATTGAGGGGTTCTTTAGCTTTTCCCCGGCGGTGCCCCAGCCGCTCAAGGTGGTGGTGGGCACGATCTTGCTGGCGGCTTACGGGACGTTCTTCTCGCGCTTTGGCCTGAACACTAACGCCACTGACGGGCGACCTTCGGCGTAAGCAGCGTCGCCAAGTAGCGGGCGTAAGACTTGGCCCGGGTGGGCCGGCGGCGGATGGCTTCTCCGTACGCTTGCCGCGCCCCCTTCAGGTCGCCGCGCAGGGCGCGTTCTGTGCCCAGGCAAACCCAGTTGTGGGCAAAGGCGTTGTCCAAACCGGGCCTGGATTTGTCCTCGGCGCCTTCCCAGGTGGTGATCCACTCCCGAATGCGCCAACTGTCCTCGTCCATCTTGGTGGTGTTGCGGGCGGCGTTAGTGTCGTGCACGCGGTAGAACGTCAGCGGCTCATCCACGTGGGCGACCTCCCACCCACGCGCGATGCGCAGCCACATCTGCCAGTCCCCGCAGCCGTAAAACTGGGGATCGAAGGGGCCGCTTTGCTCGGCGCACGCCCGCCGGAACAGCACGCTACTCGTGATGATCTGGTTGTGATCCACCAGCGTGGCCAATTGGTCACCATTGCCCGTTTTGGGCCACGGGAAGCCCAGCGGGGCAGGATCGGGGTGCTGCTCGCTGCGGCCATTAATGAACCAGCCGCTGGTGTGGACGAGGCCCACGCGGGGGTTCTTGTCAAGCGCCTCCACTTGCCGCTGCAGTTTTTCTGGCCCCCACACATCGTCGTCGTTGAAGACCGCGATGAACTCGCCTTCGGCAAGCTCCAACCCCCGGTTGAGGGTGGCGTAGGTGCCGAGGTTTTGCGGATTGAACTCAATGCGGGCTCCGCTGGCGTGGGCGGTCAGCCACTCGCGGGTGCCATCGGTGCTGCCGTCATCAAGCGCGATGACCTCAAAGTCACGATAGGTTTGCGCTTGAATCGAGTCCCACGCTTCCTGAATGTAATCCAAATGGTTAAAACAGGTCAGGAGAATGGAGACGCGCGGCATGATTATTCGGGGCGAATGGCAACCGTGAAGTCGGCGATGTCTAGGCTGGGGTCGGCTTGGTCGCCGACCGGCTCCAAGTTGCCTTCGGAGATATTGCTATAGACGCGGTCCACATCTAACCTTAGGGTTAAGAAGCGGTTGGTTTGGCTCGGAATGCGACCATCCCCCAGAGCATCCCACAGGCGCCCGGTGCCGCTGGGATTGGTATTGTTCATGGTCAGCAAGTTGATCTGCACCGACCGGTAGCGGTTTAGATCGGCGAGGGGCACCAGCTGACTCATGTCCACGCTAAAGCCGATCTCTTGGTTGCCTACCTCCACCGGAATCGTGTCCACGGGCGTGCCCGTCAGTGTCCACTCGTTGAGCGTGGAATCGCGGAACTGATAGATTTGGTACTGCGGCGAGCCCAAAGGGTTCCAGAGGATGTAGTGGGTGGCATTGCCGGCCACAAAGCCGTTGCCACCGGGCGTGACGACCGGCAGCGGGCCATCCGTCGTGGGCGAGACGTCCTCGCTGAGACGCAAGGCGACGATGTACACATAGGGCAGGCCCGGGCTCCCCGGCTCCAGGCCCGTGCGGATGGGGCCATCCGTGCGGAACCGCACCGTGATGCGCGTACCGGTGCTCGGCCCGGCATTATCCGGGTTCCTGGCGCATCCGCTCAGCCCCAGGCTGACCGCGACTACAGCAGCGAATCCGAGAGCGGGAAGATGAGGATGCGTTGGCAGGATTCGCATGTCGTGATTTGGTCTCGATGAATGGCATCGCGCAGGCGTTCGGCCACCGCCATGCCGCACGTTCCGCAGGTGCGGTTCGGGGTTAGGACGGCCATCGCCGTGCCTCCGGTTCGCTTGCGGATGGCGTTGTACTTGGCCAGGGCCTCGGCGGGCACCACAGCGGCCTTGGGCGCCCGGGCGACTTGGGCTTCTTTGAACGCGGCCTCAATCTCCACGTGGACGGCTTGGGCTTTCTTCCGCTTGCGCAGGATGGACTTCTTGACTTCGTCGAGAGCGGTCGTGGCGGCCTCAACTTGGGCAGTCAAGTTCGCCACTTCGGCGCGCAACGGTTCGGCTTCCGCCGTGGCTTTGTCGGCCAATTCCCGGCTGTGCTCAATGTCGATTTGCACGGCCGAAATCTGCCGGGCGTCCACCTTGCCGTCGTAAAGCTCTTTCTCCTGCTTTTCGGCGTGGGCTCGGCGCTGGCGGGCCGTTTCTTCCAGTTCGTGGAGTTTGGCTTTGGCTTGGTCGCGCTGGGCGGTTAGGGCTTCCAGGGCCTTCTGTTCGGCCTTGGCCTGAGCGAGTTCCTTTTGCCCGGTATCGAGGTTGTTTGCCTGAGCTTGGAGGTCTAGCAAACGCTCATCCACCCGGTGTAGTGCGTAGAGAAGCGTGAGCGTGGACTCTGGCATATCTGCATTATGGCGGGGTTTGGCCCTATCCGACCGACCGCCCTACGCCATGGCAGGTATGATTCGCGTTCAGGTCTGGGGAGTTGCCCGAGCGGCCAATGGGAACAGACTGTAAATCTGTCGGCGAGAGCCTTCGCAGGTTCGAATCCTGCACTCCCCACCATCGTTCCTGACCTGCCGTTGCTCTTACGAGTCGTTCGATTCTCGGCGGCATCCATTTACTCGCTGTTCCTTTTGAGGAGATTACGCTTTCACTCGAAGGCCTCTTTGTCCGAAATTGAAACTTGCTTGAAGGTTCCTGAGGAGAATAGAAGCCTTATTCTCCTCTAATATTGAGGAGAATAAGTGCCATAATCTCATTAGTGCCCACTTACATCCACGAGCGCAAACAGTGGCCGGGCTACCGCTACGACGCAACCGCCATTCTGCCAAGCCTCGAACGAGTGACCTTGGCACGCGGGCGTCTGTTTGGCATTCTTGAGGCGATCGGACTGGATGAAAAGCAGGAACACGACGTTGCGGCCCTGACTGAAGAACTGGTCAAGTCCAGCGCAATCGAAGGAGAAAGATTGAATCCCGAATCCGTGCGGAGTTCCGTCGCTAGGCGCCTCGGCGTAGAACGGGGCGGGCTGGCCTCCTCCGACCATTACGTGGATGGATTGGTGGAGATGACCCTCGATGCCGCGCATCGATACGATCTCCCCCTGACCGAAAATCGGCTCTTCCGGTGGCACGCGGCCCTGTTTCCCACGGGACGCAACGCCTACGGCCCGGTATCAGTCGGCCAGTGGAGAACGGACGAAGAGGGGCCGATGGTGGTGGCATCTCAAAAGCGTGGCCGTGAGATCGTGCACTTTGTCGCCCCTCATTCCGACAGAGTCGCCCATGAGATGTCTCAGTTCCTCGCATGGGTTGAGGACAAAAACGAGGAGAGCCTCATTCTCAAAGCGGGAATCGCTCATCTCTGGTTCGAGACGATCCACCCCCTCGATGATGGCAACGGCCGTATCGGGCGCAACATCATGGACTTGCTCCTCGCACGGGCCGATCAGCGCTCGCATCGACCGTACAGCATGGCCAGCCAAATCCTCGCCCACCGGTCGGATTACTACGACATGCTCGAAGCCACGCAAAAGGGAAACCTCGACTACACAGCCTGGCTAAATTGGTACCTCATGATTCTCCATATGACCTTGGATGCAGCCACAGAAACGGTAAGTCAGGCGATCGGGAGGGCACAGTTTTGGCAAGCCGCTAAGGACGTTCCGCTCAACGACCGGCAGCGAAAGGCCGTCTCCCGGATGCTCATGGGCTGGGAGGGCCGCATGACGAACCGCAAGTACGCCAGCTTGTGCAATTGTTCTACGGCGACCGCGACGAGAGACCTCAATGACCTTGTCGACAAGTCCATCCTCCGCCCGGATGGTGCGGGCGGGCGAAGCACCGGCTACGAACTGGTGAAGCCCGACTCCATCTGAGCCAATAATCCTCCACGGGACCAGGTTGGCCCATCCGCCAGGGGTTGCAGGTATCCTCTCCCCCGCGCAAGCCCTCGTAGCTCAGAGGTAGAGCACCTCTTTGGTAAAGAGGAGGTCACGGGTTCAATTCCCGTCGAGGGCTCCATTCTTTTCCGGCACCCTGCCCACGCACAACTCTCGGCGTTTTCAAGTAGTCTGAACACACATGGACACCGTGACTCCCACGTCGCAAGGCACCGCCCGCCCACTTACGTTGGAAGACGTGAAGGCCTACCCCAAGGTGCGCACGCTGATTGATGGCGCCAACGAGCTCCTGAAGTCCATGGGCTACACCGAGCACGGGCACCGGCACGTCGGCATTGTCGCGGGCATCACCAAGTCCATCCTCAAGGGCCTCGGCCGCCCTTCCCGCGAAGTCGAGCTCGGCATGATTGCCGCCCACCTCCACGACATCGGCAACGTCATCAACCGCCATGATCACCCGATCAGCGGGGCCAACATCGCCTTCACCCTGCTCAATGAGATGGGCATGGAAGCGGCGGAGATCGCGCCGATCCTCGGGGCCATCGGCAATCACGAGGAACTCGTCGGCCAACCCGTGAGCGTGATGAGCGCCGCCCTCATCGTGGCGGACAAGAGCGATGTGCACTATTCCCGGGTTCAGAATCCGATGCTGGAAACCTTCGACATCCACGACCGTGTGAATTACGCCGTGCAGCGCAGCCGCGTGGAAATGCTGAACGAGGACAAGACCATCGAGCTCACGCTCGAAATTGACGCCACTTTTGCCACGGTGATGGAGTATTTCGAGATATTCCTCAGCCGCATGATCATGTGCCGCCGGTCTTGCGAAACCTTCGGCTACACCTTCCGCCTGCGGGTCAACGGTACCGTTTTGGGCTAGGCCCCGCACCCTTCAGCAGAGGTTGGTATCCTAACGGATTCAAACGGGCTCTCTGCGGCGACTTGAATCGCCGTCCTCTATGGCCGCTCCGGCGACCTGAGAAAGCCCAGAGAGAGCAAACATGCGAAACTACGAAGCGCTTTATATCGTTGCGGCCAACCTGACCGATGACCAAGTGTCCGCCATTGCCAACCGCTGGAAGGAAGTCACCGAGAAGCTCGGCGGCACCGTGGAAGAAGCCGGCAAGTGGGAAACCCGACGCCTGGAGTTTGAAATCAAGGGCCACCGCGACGGCACCTACATCCTGATGAAGTTCTCGGGCACCCCGGCGATTCAGCACGAGCTCAAGCGCCAAATGATGATCTCCGATGACATCCTGCGGCTGCGCATCTTCCTCATGGAGGCCGTGTGAGCATCAACCGAGTCGTCCTGATTGGACGACTGGCCCGCGACCCCGAACTGCGCCAGACCAACACCGGCATGCAAGTGGTGGACTTCACCCTCGCGGTGGACAAGCGCCGCGGCAAGCGGGACGAAGAGCAGGAACCGAACTGGTTTCGCATCTCCGCTTTCGGTCAAACCGCTGACTACGTGAGCCAGTACCTCTCCAAGGGTCGCCTCGTGGCCGTGGACGGTCGCCTGGAGCACCGCAAGTACCAAGATCGCGACGGCAACAACCGTGAAGCCATCAGCATCATCGCCGACAACGTGCAGGGCCTCGATCGTCCGCGTGAAGAAGGCGATATGGGCGGCGGCAACGGCGGCGGTCGCGCCACCCCGGCCCGCACCAGCGGCGCCTCCCGTGGCCCGGCTCCGGCGGAAGACGACTTCGATCCGTTCGAAGACGACTAAGCCCTCCCAAAAACCAGCATGTCTCGTCGCGAGTTCCTGACGGCGCACGACCCCCACAACATGGTGGGGTTGGTCGAGGATTTCCCCGATCAGTGTCGTCGGGCACTCGCGATTGCTCAATCCACCCCTCTTCCCCCGGGCCAACCTCGGCCCGACAACATCCTGGTGACCGGGATGGGCGGCAGTGCCGCCGGCGGCGACTTTGTGGCCGCTCTCTTCGATGACCAAGGCCGGGTGCCGTGCCAGGTCAACCGCGATTACAGTGTGCCGAACTGGGTCGGGCCGGGCACCCTCGCTTTCGTCTGCTCCTATAGCGGCCAAACCGAGGAGACGCTCGCCGCCTTTGCCGACCTGCGCCGACGCGGGGCGATGCCGTTCGTCATCAGTAGCGGCGGCCAGATTAGCGAGATCGCCCGCCAAGAAGGTTTCCCCCTCATCACCATTCCCGGGGGCCAACCGCCGCGCAGCGCCCTTGGTTACCTGCTGGTGCCCATCGTGCACGTGTGCGCCCACTTTGGCTTGCTTTCAGCCGTGGATTGGGACGCGTTCTTTGCCGTGCTGGATGGCGTGCGCGCCCAGTGCGGCCCGGAGAACGAAGCCAGCCCCACCGCCGAGCTGGCCCAAAATCTTCACAATCGCTTAATCCTGTTGGACGGGCAAGGGGCCGCCGCCGCCCGCGTGGCCAACCGCGTCAAGGGGCAGATCAACGAAAACGCCAAGCGCATGGCCTTTGCCAGCGCCCAGCCCGAGCTCTGCCACAACGATATCGTGGGGCGCGAAGGTGCCCACCACCAAGCCGCCCAGTGGGCCACCGTCGCGCTCTATGTGAGTGAAGTCAGCGCCAAAATGCTGACCCGCAGCCAGGTCACGGCCCGCCTCACCGAAGACACCATGCCCACTTACGAGCTGTGCGCCCCGGGTCAGACCTTGTTTGAGCGCATGGTGGGCTTGGCTTACATCGGGGATTGGCTTTCGCTGGACCTCGCGGCGCTCGGCCAAGAAGACCCCACCGCCATCAAGTCCATTGATACGCTGAAGGCCGAGCTGGCCCGCGTCCCCTAAGCGCCCAGAATCTCGGCTGCCGCGGGGAAGTTAGCGCGAGGCTCAAATCCCACAATTGTGCCTTCGGTAACGGGGTTAGGCACCACCACCACGTCCATGCCCGCCGCCCGCGCGGCAAGGGCGCCGTTCTGGCTGTCTTCAAAGGCAAGAACTTCGGACGGGACAAAGCCCAAGGCGCGGCAGGCCGCCAGATAGCTGGCGGGGTCGGGCTTGCAAACCCCCACCACGTCCCGCGACATGATAACGGGAAACACCTCGCGCAACCCCATCCGCCGCAAGAACCCGTCAATCCACGCGAACACGCTATTGCTGGCAATGGCCAGCGGCATACCGGCTTCTTGCAGGCCCTCGATCAGTTCTCGCACCCCCTCACGCGGCACGGGCGGGTTGCCCATGAGCTCATGAAAGCGCATCATGCGTTGATGCTCCACCAGCGGGCGATCGTAGGGGCCGATCAAGGCTTCGAGGTGCGCAAAGACATCCCAGCTACCCGGAGGCGCCCCGACGCACTTGATCCACTCACTGTGCTCCAACGTGGCCCCGAGCGAAGCGAACGTCTCGTTCCACGAGTCAAACTCGCGCGACTCGGTATCCAAGATGAGGCCGTCGAAATCGAAGACGACCCCCTGGTAGCGCGGCATCAGTCGTTGTGAGCCTTGGCCTTCTCGATGTCGAGTTCAATCGGCATGCGGAACTTGAAGAACGAGCCCTTGCCGACTTCGGATTCGACCCAAATGCGGCCCAGGTGGACATCCTCCACCAGGTGCTTGACCAAGAACAAGCCGAGCCCCGTTCCGTAGATCTTGCGGTTGTCTTCGTTGTTCACGCGGTGGAACTTCTCGAAAACCTTGCTCAGGTGCTCGGCCGGGATCCCGATCCCTTGGTCTTCCACCCACACCTCAATTTCGTCGCCATCGCGGAAGGCGTGCACCACCACGTCCCCACCCTCGGGCGAGTACTTGATGGCGTTGTTGAGCAGGTTCGTGAGAATCTGGTCGAACTTGTCCTTGTCGCCAATTACGGTTTCCGGCAGATTGTCGTTGAACTTGCCGAAGACGTGGTGCTTCATGCTTGCTTGGCGTTGCACCATCACCACCTTCTCGAGCATTTCGCCAAGGGCAAAGCGCGAGTAGTCCGGCTTGAGCGACTGACCGCTTTCGATGCGGGCCGTGTTGAGCAAGTCGTCAATCAGGCGTCGGAGGCGGTCGCATTCCTGCTCGATGATGCTCAGGAACTCCTTCTGCTCTTCGCGAGTGAAGTCGTCGTCCATCAGCAGCGTGGACGTAAAGCCCTTGATGGCGGTGAGCGGCGTGCGCAGCTCGTGCGAGGCCATGGCGACGAACGAGGACTTCATGCGGTCCAGGTTCTTCTGGTCGGTGATGTCGTTGAGGATGGTGACGTAGCCGAGGCTCTTCCCTTCCTCGTTCTTCACCGCTGCGCCTTGGATCGTGTAGTGCCGTTCGACACCCTGCGGCATCACCGTCACTTCGGAAATCTCTTGCGCCGAACCGTTCACCCCGTCCTTGAGGAACTTGCAAACCTCTTCGCTCGGGATGATGTCGTGGATGGACTTGCCCAGCACGTCGTCGGTTTCGATGCCGAACAGGTGGCGCGCGGCCGAGTTCATCTGGCTGATCTTCTCTTGCGGGGAGACCAGGATGAGGCCGGTGGAGATGGATTCGAAGGTCTGGAGGAGCTCCTCGCGCTCTTCCACCACTTCGCGGTACAGCTGAAGGTTGGCGATGATGGAGCCAACGTTCTTGGCCATGCGCTCCAGCAGGCGCACGTCCTCGTCGTTAAAGTCGTCGCCGTGGCGCTTGTTAAAGGCGTGCAGAACCCCGATGGTGTTGCGCTCGACCACGCGGTTCTCTTCGTCCCGCTTTTCAATAATGAGCGGTACGGTAATCCCGTTCGTCACGTGAAGCAACGACACGAGATCCTTCTTGGTGCGGTTATCGTTCGGCGCGTCGTGGAACAAAAGCGGCTCGCCCGAACGGAACACTTCGCCCGAGACACCCTGAGTGGCCCGCACGCGGAACAGATTCAGCTTCTCAATCTCAACCCCGTGGCTGGGCGGAATCGCGATCAGTTCACCCTGCTCTTGATCGAAGAACATGACCACGATCTTTTCCGCCTGCAGGATCATCGCGATGCGCTGCACGAGGCGGCGGAGGGTGGATTCACCGTCTTGCAGCGGCGCCACTTCCATGGGGGTTTCCGGGCTGGCGGGCGACGACGGGGGCGTGGCCGGGCCTGTGTTCCCCTGGGCGAGTTGCGATTCCAGGTCATGGATTCGCTTTAGTAGCGCGTCGCGATCGTCAGTCATGGCGTTCGTGTTCATTCCTCTCCGTGGCTGAAAAAAGCCCAGGCGGGGCCTTCATCATACCTGCCAGACGGGATTGTTTCGGGCCAGGTTCCCTGGCGGTATATTGGGGTCCATGGGCGGCCACTTGGAACCGTTGCCGCTGTTTCCTCTCCATACTGTGCTTTTTCCATACGCACCCCTGCAATTGCACGTCTTCGAGAGTAGGTACCGAGAACTGATCCAATATTGCTCCGAAGAAGATACGGGGTTTGGAATTGTTTTGATTCGGCAAGGCGCAGAGGTAGGAGGAGAGGCGGAACCCTATATGGTGGGCACGGCTGTCCGCATTGTGGATGTCCGCACAAATGCTGACGGCACCCTCGCCGTGCAGGTGGTGGGCCAGCGCCGATTCCGGATTCGGCGGATGGATGACGACCGACCCTACCTCGTCGGGCAAGTCGAGCGCGTGGTGGAAATGGAAGTGGAGGACAGCCCTCGCTGCGATGCGCTCGTGCTGAAAACCCGCGAGTATCTCAAGCAGTATTTCGAGGGCCATTTCGCGCAGTTCGACATGAAAGTCGCCGAGGTGCGCCTGCACGAGGACCCCACCGTGCTCTCCTTCCAGGTCGCCAGCCTGCTGCACGTGGACGACCGGCAGAAGCAATACCTGCTGGAGATGACCGACACCCTAGAGCGGCTAAGCACCATGCTGCCGATGCTGGAGCAGCTGATCCTAGAAGCCGAGCCCGGCCCCGTGCAGCCCATGCACCGCCAAGATCACGAAGGCTGGATCTTTAAGAACTAACCCTGCAGACGCGCGGTGAGCAGCTGGTGGAAGTGGTGGATGCCCACCTCTTGCGTGGGGCTGTAGCGACCGTGCTGGTAGTTGCGGCTCTTGAGCCCGCGATGGACTAACTCCACCACCACCTCATCTTCCCGTTCCACGCGGTCCAGGGCCGCGCCCGCCCCCACATCCATCCGGCTCGCATCCTTCACGTAGCCAATGAAGGACACCCGGGTGCGGTCCACGCCCAGCGGGCGCACCACGTTCAGGCTGAGCCCCCACGGATAGAAGTTGAACATGAGATTGGGAAACACCCAGAAGTAGAACGCCGACACGCGCTGCCCCGCAAACCGGTGCCCGGCCGGGAGGTCAAAGCAATCCTCGCCCTCGTTGCCGATGGCCACCTGGAGCACGCCGTAAGGGAATCGCTCCACTTGGTAGGCGCCGTAGTCCAGCACCGCATTCAGGTCGGCGTGGACAAACGGGATGTGGAAGCCTTCGAGGTAGTTGTCTACGTAGAGCGCCCAGTTGGCCCGGACAAGGTAGTCACGGGTGCGGCTGGGTTCGGGTTCAAAGGTCGCCAAGTCCATCCACCCCACCAGGTCTTGCATCTCGCGCATGACCGTTTCGAAGGCGGCCTCAGGTCGTAAAGACGCAAACAGATGCCGCCCCCACGTCGCGTAGGGCACCCGGGGGAGATGGTCGGCTTCGCTCGGAAAATCGGCCACTTGGTCGAATTCGGGCATGAATTGGAACTGACCGTCCAGCCCAAACCGCCGGCCGTGGTAGCGGCATCGCAAGAATCGCTCGTGCCCTGCCGCCTCGCACACCACCATGCCCCGGTGGGTGCACACGTTGCTCAGGCAGTGCACTTGGTCTTGGCGGTCGCGGGTGAAGACGAGGGGCTCATCCAGACTGCCCTCAAGGAGCGTGCAAGGCCACACGGCGTCGGGCACCTTCACCTGGTCGGTATCGCCTACCCACTGCCAACTGGGCACAAACACGCGCTCCAGAATCTGTTGGTACACGACCGGATCGTTGTAAAGCCGCTTATCGGGGGTGCGAGCTTGGCGGATATCCGCATGGATCAAGGGGATACTTGTCATGATGCATAACAAGATTTGGTGCGCAGGAAAGGACTCGAACCTTCACGCCTTGTGAGCACTACCACCTCAAGGTAGCGTGTCTACCAATTTCACCACCTGCGCAACCGGGAACCAAGATGATACCCGAGTTCAAACGAGACTAGGACTCCGCCTAGCCTCCCGATTGCCGCCCTTCAATCGCCGCGATCAGCGACGCCGCCGCAAACCCCATGCGCATATCGAAGGCGTTGTTGGTGTTCTCGCGGAAGTCGATTTCCAGGTTGTAAACGAACGGGTTGAACCGCTGCCGCAAGTCCACCACCCGCTGCCCGTTGTTCAGCCGGAGGTCAAAGTTTTGCGGGATAAGGGCGGTGAGGAAGCGTCGCACCAGCGCCAAGGCTTGGTTGTCCTCGGTGATGCGTCCGATCTCATTGTCATTCGCGTCCATCACAATCCACTCGTCACGGATGATGGATGACCACCCCTTGCGCTTGTAGGCACCCAGCTTCTCGTTGGTCGTCAGGTCCACCACATCGTAAGCGGCGCTGAAGTCCATGATCGTGCGCGCCTTGATGCCGATCCACGGGCGTTGCATCGCCTCATCGGCGTAGAGCGTGATGTCCTCACGGAGCTTGAACCCCTTCTGGTGGCAGAACACGACCAAGTTGCCGCCGGAATCATAGATGCGGAAATTCGATCCGATCAACTTGAAGACTTGCCGCTTGAGAAGGAACAACTGCGACGGAGCCAAAGGCGCGGACATGACGATGGCGTTTTACCATGCGCCGCGCGGGCAAAAGAATAGCCCGGCGCTCCACTGAAGCACCGGGCTGACCTTGTGACCTCGACCCCTTAGGGGAAGATGCCGCGCATGGTGGTGGCTTCGGCCACGCGTTGCACCGCAATGATCATGGCGGCGGTGCGCATGTCCACCTTGTGCTTCTCCATGGTCTCGTAGACCGCGTGATAGCTGCGCCGCATGATGTTGCTCAGGCGGTCGTTGACCTGCGCTTCTTCCCAGAAGTAGTTCTGCAGGTCTTGCACCCACTCGAAGTAACTGGTGACCACGCCCCCGGCGTTGGCCAGGATGTCGGGGATGACCAACACGCCCTTATCGTGCAGGATCTTGTCCGCTTCCGGCGTGGTCGGGCCGTTGGCACCTTCCACCACGAGCTTGGCTTTGATCTTGTCGGCATTGGCGACCGTGATCTGCTCTTGGATGGCCGACGGCATCAGCACGTCGCACTCCAGTTCCAGCAGTTGCTCATTGGTGATCTGCTCGCACTCCTTGTAGTTGCGCACACCCCCTTCCACGCCGCTGTACCGATGGTACAGGTCGTTGATCGGCAAGCCCTTCGGGTTGTAAATACCGCCCACCGCGTCGCTGACGGCGACCACGATGGCCCCCTCTTGTTCGGCGAGGCGTGCGGCCACAGAGCCCACGTTCCCAAAACCTTGCACCACCACCTTGGCGCCGTTGAGGCTGGTGCCCAAGCTCTTGCAGCCTTCGGCGGCCGTGACGACGACGCCCCGACCGGTGGCTTCCACACGACCCTCAGAACCGCCCAGTTCCAGCGGCTTGCCCGTCACCACGCCCGGCACGGTGTAGCCCGCCTGCATGGAATAGGTGTCCATGATCCAGCCCATCACCTCGGCGTTCGTGCCGATATCGGGGGCGGGGATGTCGCTCCGCTCGCCCATGATGTTGTTGATCGAGGTGGCGTAGCGGCGCGTCAGCTTCTCGAGTTCACGCTTGCTTAGGCGCTTGGTGTTGACCTTGACGGCGCCCTTGGCCCCGCCGTAGGGAATGTTGACGACGGCACACTTCCACGTCATCCACATCGCCAGCGCGGTCACTTCTTCGACGTCCACTTCGGGGTGGTAGCGAATGCCCCCCTTCGTGGGGCCTCGGCTCAGGTTATGTTGAACCCGATAGCCTTCGAAAACTCGCACCTCGCCACTGTCCATCACCACCGGGAAGGCCGTGATGACCTGCCGGACGGGATGGGCAAGGACCTGGTGCAGGCCTTCATCCAAATTAAGATACTGGGACGCCATCGCCAGTTGCTGGCGCGCCATTTGAAGAACGCGATGACCGCTCATGTCGTTTTAGAACACCCGACGCACAAACCAATATTGCAGGATATGGGTGAACCCAAACGCCAGAGCAACATTGATCAAGGCCGCCAAGAGTGTAGCCTGAAAAACCCGCCCAAGTTCTGCCGGTGGGGAGACTAGGATCAGAAGAATCGAAGCCAGCAGGGCCGCCGTACCTACGAGCAGGCTGCGTTGAACCTTGTTGAGGGCCGTATCGCGCTGCGCAAGCATGGAAAGCGCAAACGCCAAAACAATCCGGCTGAGGCAAAGCCCGGCCATATCCCCGCCCGAAATCCCCCCGGCAATGACGCCACTGGCCAAACCCCACAGCGCGGCTTGGCCGGGCCGACAGAACGTGGCGATGAGGAGCGTGAGCACCAGAAGCGGATCGGCTAACCCTCCGGGAAGCATCGCACCCCCCGGCCACGCCACCATGAGCAAGCCCGCCAAAAACCACATGATGCCGTGCAGCACCCAGCCGATGTTCGGGTTCATTTGAGAATCCAAGCCTCCCGGACGCGGTCCACCTTGGCGCGGGGCACCAAGAATGCGCGCAACGAGCCAAAGTCACGGTCCTTGTTGGATTCGGTGACAAACCCAATGGGCACGCCCGGCGGGATGTGCTCCGAGAAACCCGAAGTCACGATCACTGAGCCCGGCTTAATCGCCACCGGCTGGGTGTATTCAAAAATGAGGCGCTGCGAGGACTCGCCGCGCACCAGGCCCACGGCCGGGGGCTCTCCGCGCAGCGCCGCCCCCACCGCTTGGCTGTTGCTGGTGATCAGCGCCGCTTGGCAGCGCACCGCATCCACTTGGGTCACCACGGCCAGCAGACCTCCATCGGCCACCACCCCCTGGCCCACCACCACACCGTGTTCCCGCCCCTTACTGAGGGTGATGGTGGCGCGGTAAGGCGAATACAACAGAATCTGGGCCGGTACCCGGATGCGCCCGTAGTTCGGGCCCTGTTGCTGCTTGGCCAGCGACTCGTAGCTACGCTGCCACTCGGCGGCCTCGGCCGCATAGAGTTCCATGGCCGACTTGAGTTGCGCAATGGTTTGGCGCTGCTGGGCGACCGCGCCAGCCGACCCGATGCCGCTGAAGAACATTCCCGGCCCTTCGATCATCGGGCGCAAACCCGTCCCAAGGGGCAGGTAAACGGTGCGTACTGTGCGGGTGAGGGGGTCCACAGATTGGTTGCCTCGGGCCACGGTTTGCATGCGCCCCAGGGCCAGCCCCATCACCAGGGCAAGGATCAACCAGACGGTATCCGGGCTGAGGCGGCGGCGCTTTTTCACCCGCGTGACATCCGTTCGAGCATACGTCGCAGATTCGGATTCGAGAGCTCTTCCAGCATTCGCCCCGTGCCAATCGCAACGCAGTCCAACGGATTATCCGCGATGTGAACGGGCATTCCCGTTTCTTGAGTCAGCAGCCGGTCGAGGCCACGGAGCAGGGCTCCTCCACCCGCCAGCACAATCCCGTTGTTCATACAGTCGGCGGCCAGTTCGGGCGGCGTCGCCTCCAAAGTCGTCTTGACGGCCTCGACGATCTCGCGCACCGGGTCGGCAATGGCCTGGCGAATCTCTTCGCTCGTCACAATTGAACTGCGCGGAAGCCCGCTGAGCAAGTCGCGCCCCCGAATCTCCATTTCCAGTTCTTGCTCGAGCGGGGCGGCGCTGCCGATTTCGATCTTAATCTGCTCGGCGGTGCGCTCCCCAATCGTCAGGTTGTAAGCGCGGCGCACATAAGCGGTGATGGCGTCGTCAATCTCGTCGCCGGCGGTGCGCACGGACTCGGAATGGACAATGCCTGCGAGCGAAATCACAGCGACCTCGGTGGTGCCCCCGCCGATGTCCACAATCATCGAGCCAATCGGCTCCTCAATCGGCAGGCCCGCTCCCATGGCGGCGGCCATCGGTTCTTCGATGACGAAGGCTTCGTTGGCGCCGGCTTGGCGGCACGCGTCCAGCACCGCATCGCGCTCGACTTCGGTCACGCCGCTCGGGATGCCCACCACGACCGTCATCCGTAGTACGGTGCCCGTCTTGGCGCGCTTGATAAAGCCGTCAATCATCTTCTGCGTTTGCAGAAAGTCGGCAATCACCCCGTCCTTGAGCGGGCGGGCGGCCACGATGTTGGCGGGGGTACGGCCCAGCATCCGCTTGGCCTCGGTGCCCACGGCAATCACTTCGCCGGTGTCTTTGTTGACCGCCACTACACTGGGTTCGCGGAGCAGAATCCCTCGCCCCCCCATAAATACAAGCGTGTTCGCGGTACCGAGATCAATTCCGATATCCCGCGAAAAACGTTGCGTAAGGAGGCGCCAAAGTGACAAGGGTTTGTTACGTTCAGTATGGACGACTTGAGACAGAAACGGAACCCGTTGGTCTCCCAACGGGTTCCGGAGGCCTAGCCTAGATGAAAATTAGCCGCCCGACGTGGCGCTGATTCCCGGACGCTGGCGAGCTTGACCACCGCCAGCCGGGGCGGCACCACCGCCTGCCGGGGCCGCACCGCCGCCAAAGCCGCTGCGCGGAGCTCCCCCGCCGGCCGCTTGGCCACCATTGGCACCCGAAGGCGAAATGCTGTTGGTGTAAACCACGCTCGCCGCTTTGATCTCGGCCGCGTTGACGACGACCGGAGCCGGGTTCGGCTTAGTTTCCGGTTCGGGCTTCGTAAAATAGAAAGCGGCGGCCGTGCCAAGCGCAAGCACGCCGGCAGTGACGGACACAATCAGGTCATTCTGGTTCTTAACGGCCATACAAACCTCTCAGTCCGCCTAGTGTACCGGTATTAGTGACGGAAATGTCGCCGCCCGGTGAGAATCATCGCAATTCCCAATTCGTTGGCCTTGGCGATGACGTCCCCGTCCTTCTTGCTGCCCCCGGGTTGGATCACCGCCGTGACCCCCGCCGCATGAGCCGTCTCGATGCTATCCGGGAAGGGGAAGAACGCGTCACTGGCTAGCGCCGCCCCGTGGGTGCCCTCGCCCGCCTGCTCGATGGAGAGACGCACACTTTGCACGCGGTTCATCTGCCCGGCCCCCACGCCGCGCAAGCCTTCCGGCCCCGCGATGACAATTCCGTTGCTCTTGACGTGCGGGACGATGCGCCAGGCCATGCGTAGGGCTTCCCATTCGGCCTCGGTGGGCTGCCGGTCGGTGGCCACGCGCCAGTCCGCTTCCTCGCCCTTGGTGTCCGTGCTTTGCGCCAAGAATCCGCCGCTTACCGTGCGCAGGCTCAGCCCGCCGTTGGCGCTCGGCGCCGGCACTGTAAGCACGCGCACATCCGCCCCCCAGCCGCTGCGATTGGCGATGAGGTCCAGGGCTTCGGGCTCGTAACCCAGGGCCAAAATCACTTCAAGGAAGTTGCCCTTGGCCGTCATGGCCTTCGCCGTCGCGACGTCTAAGTGGCCGTGGTAGGCGGCAATGCCCCCGAAGGCGGAAATCGGGTCGCTGGCCCGGGCGCGGTCGTAGGCTTCCGCCCCCGTGGCTCCCGTGGCCGCCCCGCACGGGTTGCCGTGCTTGATGATGGCCATGCTGCCCGCCGGGAGATCCATCACCAATCCCCAGGCCGCGTCGGCGTCCAGGATGTTGTTGTAGCTCAGCTCTTTGCCACTGTGCTGCACCGCCTGCGCAATGCCGGGGGCGCCCAGCGGGTCGGCATAGAGGGCCGCGGCTTGGTGCGGGTTCTCGCCGTAGCGCAAGGCCAGTTGCCGTCGCCCCGTCACGGTCAGGGTTTCGCCGAGTTCTTCTTGGCCGGTGGCCTGGCGCAAGTAGCGGCTAATCAGGGCATCGTAGGCCGCCGTGTGAGCAAAAGCCAGCGCCGCGTAGGGCGCACGCAAGTCCGCCTCCGTGCCTTCCGCCACGGCTTTCATCACATCCGCGTATTGCGCCGGGTTCGTTACCACCAGCACGCTGCCGTGGTTCTTGGCCGCCGCCCGCAGCATGGCTGGCCCGCCGATGTCAATGTTCTCGATGACCGTCGGGAGGTCCGCGCCGCCCTGCACGGCCTTCTCGAATTCGTAGAGATTCACCACCAAAATCTCGATGTTCTCAATGCCGTGCTCGGCCAGCGCCGCCTGGTGGGCCGGGTTGCTTCGGTCGGCCAGCAAGCCACCGTGAATGTTCGGGTGCAGGGTCTTCACCCGTCCATCCATGATCTCCGGGAACCCCGTGACCTCGCTCACGTCGGTCACCGCCAGCCCGGCTTCGCGCAGGGTGCGCGCCGTCCCGCCCGTGCTGAGCAGGGTGTAGCCGTGCGCCACCAGGGCTTGGGCAAGTTCGGTGAGCCCGGACTTATCGGTGACGGAGAGCAAAGCGCGTGGCATTGCTCATGGTCTTACCGGTTGGGCGCGTCCGTCCGGGTCCTTTCGCCCGCATTCCCGGCGGTGCCGCCGCCGGGGTTACCGCCCGTGGCCCCACCCGTGGTGGGGGGACGGCCACCGCCCGCCGTGGTGCCCGTGGTGGCCGGGGGATTGTTTTCATCCACCGGCGGCACTTCGTTGGGGTCCTTCACCGTGATGGTCAAGGTCTTGGTGGCCGACCTTCCGTTGGCGTCGATCGCGGTGAGCGTCACCTTGGTCGTGGCCGGGAGGTTGATTTCCACCGTGCCGTTGTTAGTATCCACCGCCTGCTTTTCGTTGCCGATGGCCAGTTCCACGCGCACGGCGCCGGTCACGGTCCACTCCAGCTTGACGGGCAAGCCCAAATCCACTTCGGTGGCACTGGCCTGGAACGCAACGATCGTTGCGTCGGTGCCTTCGTACAGCTCCACGTCCACCGATTGCGAGGCCATCTTGCCTTCGGCGTTTTCCACCACCAGGCGGTAAGTCACGCGGCCCGGGCTGCCATCGGCCGGGATCTGCACGCCGTCCAGGCGCGGGTTCAGATCGCGACCAATCGGTGAGAGCGAGGCCTTCACCACCGAATCACTCAGGCGGTAGCGCACTTGCAGGGTTTCGCCAATGCGGGCGCGCTTCGGCTCGATATCAAAGGCCAGAATTTCAGGCTCCGGCACTCGCTCCGGTTCCAAAACCGTGATAGTGCGCACCACCGGCGTCCCGTTCCAGTTGTTCCGCACCGGGGTGATGGTCACCACGTATTGGCCGGGTTCGGTGGGCGTCCAGGTGTACACATCCCGGGCCGCCAGCTTTTCGTCCACGTTCTGGCTGCCAATCTGCAGGCGCACACTCTCCGCATCACTTGCCGTCCACTCGAGGTTCACCACCTCGCCAACCTTGAGAGATTCCGGGGCGATCTTGCTGGAAATCAGGCGCGGCGCTTTCGGCATCATCGCAATCCATCCCACCACCAGCAAGAGCAAAGCGATCATGCCCACCAGCCAGCTGGGGGAGATGACCCCGCGCTGCTCCAGCGTGGCCTGGGTGTTCGCCCCCACCGCGGGTTGGGTAGTGGAGCGGGCCGTGATGGTGAGCGAGTGGAGCTGGACGCTCCCAATCAGTTTGCGGCGCTTGGGCGTGACCGGGATGCCGATGGAAACCGTTTGCCCCGGCGCCACCGTCACGGATTCGCGCTCAGGCTCGTAGGCCACGGCGTTGTCCGGGTCGGTCACCGAAACCTGGAGCGTCTCTTCCGAGTTGCCCATGTTGGTGACGGAGAGACGGAACGTCGGGTCACCCTCTTCATTTGCGCCCGCCAGGGCGCGGCGCGGATTGATATCGGCGGTGAGGTGGTGGAACGTGCGGAGCGTAAGTACGCCCGGGGCGGTGCGGCTCTCGCCCGTGGTAAGCGAACGCACTTTGACCACAAACGGGTAGCTGCCCGCCAGGCTGTCGCTCTCGCGAGAGGGCTTGAAGAAAACCTTCTGCTCGGTCACTTCGCCGGGGACGGCGTCGAACGTGGGAGCCGGAATCGCCACCCAGCCGGGGTCCAGCCCTTCCACCGAGAGTTCGTAGCGGTCACTGTCGCCCTCCAGCAGGCGAACCTCGACCCCCAGCGTCACCGTACTCCCCGGATCAATCGTTAACTGATCGGCTGCCAGACGTACGGACACGCTCATACCTGCGAATGGTACCAGCCTCGCGGCGGTAACCTGAGCGCATGCGAGGCGGGAGACGGGCTCAAGCCCTGGGTCTGATACTGGGCCTGGGCGCCCTCTCTTGGTCTCAAGGCGTGGTTCGGCACGACCTCACACCCCCCGAGCCCCTCCCGTTGGGCGGCTACACCGAGCGCGGAGCCCACACCTTTGAGCATGGCCCTGCGCGGCTTTTCGCCCGCGCCGTGGCCCTGCGCACTTCAGGCAGCCCCGTGGTGCTGGTGAGCCTGGAAATGCTGACCATCCCCGAAGGCCTTCGCGACGCCGTGCGCCAGCGGGTGGGCGACCAAGCCGAAGTGGTGCTGATAGCCACCCACACCCACTGCGCGCCGGACAGCCAAATGCTGAACCCGCGCATGACATTCCCCATCCCGGGCATTGCCACATTCCGTTCGCGGTGGCTGGAGTGGTACGCCGACCGGATCGCCGAGGCCGTGCAAGCGGCCCGCCGGCAGCCGCTATCCCTGGATGTCCTGACCTACGCGCGGGAGAGTCAGCCTTTCCAGCGCTCGCGCCGCCCGGGCATCACCGAGAGTGAGAGCCTGGCTGTGTTCGCGGGGTCGCAACCATGGCTGGTGGCCGTGCCCGCCCATGCGACGGTGCTCCCCGCCAGTCATCGCACCCTCAGCGGCGATTGGCCGGGGGCCGTGGCTCAGCACACGGGTGCCCTCGTGGTGCCTGGCTCCATTGGAGATGCCAGCCCCGCCACCCGCCAGGGGGAAAGCGTCTTTGCCTTTGCGCGGCGGATTTCTAGTTGGGTGGAGTCCGCTCCTCGTCGGCCCCTGGCCGCAACAAGCGCCAAAGTGGTGGTCGCCCCCGTCAAGCTCCCTGACGCCGTGCCGCACCCCGAGTTTGTGAGCTCCAACGGCGTCACGCCCGAACTCGCCCAACTGGTGATGACCCGATTTGCCCCGCCCGCGGCCGAACTCACCTTAATTCAGCTCGGCGACCTGCTCCTCATCGGCGTTCCGGGCGAACCCACGGGGGCGTTTGCCCGCCAGCTACGAGCAGCGGCGTGGCAACGGGGGTTCCGAAACAGCTACGTGCTAAGCCACACCAACGGATGGGCGGGGTATTTATTGACCGCCGAGGAGTACCAACAGGGCGGCTACGAGGCCACGCTCAGCTTCTACGGACCCGACGTTCTGACGTTGTTCGAAGAATCAGTCTCCGCCGGCTGTGAGCGGCTCCGGTCGATGGCCGTGCGGTAGTTGAAGTCGAACAAGGCGCGCTGCAGGTTCGTGCGCACGCTTTCGATCATGCTGTCCATTCCCTCTTCGGTGCCTTCGCGGTCGTCCCACTTGACTTCAAAGAGGCGTCGGCCACTGCCGCGCACGATGCCGTCGTTGGTCACATCCAGGTCCACCAGAGTGGGCTCGGAATCGAAGAAGCGGTTTAGCTTTTCCTCTGCATCGTCGGCGCGGGCCACCGAGTCATCCCCGCGAAACACGTGGATCGGCATCTTGCCAAAACTAAGCTTCAGTCCGCCGTTGTCTTCGGGCTCCACCCGGGCCGCCATGCTGGTGGTCACCAGGCTTCGCTGAATCGGAATACGATAGGTGGCCATCTTGGCGCGCATGAACTGCACACGTTCCCGCGAGGGCGGGTGGGTGCGGTAAATGCCAAGCGACTGAATGGGCGCGAACCGCTCGTTGTACGCCATCCGCTCCATAAAGGTGAGGAGCCCGGTGGCGTTATAGGAGCTCTGCATCATGTATTGCACGCCGCCCAGGTCCGCGCTGGTTTCGGCTTCCACACTCCAGCCGCTGCTGAGGGCCTGCACCAGCGCCTGCGCCCCAATGGCGAGGTTGCCAAGGTCTTCGCCGCCCCCCAGAATGGCCGCCAGCAACAACGGCAAGCTCACCAGACTGGCGCGCTCTTGGCGCTTGCGAAGCTCGGCCACATGCCGGAAGGAGGCGTGGGCGATTTCGTGGGCCATGACGCCCGCGAGCTCGTGGTCGCTTTCCACGTCTTCCACCAGCCCGCGATAGAAGTAGATATAGCCACCGGGAACGCTGAAGGCGTTCACGTCCGGCTCGTCAATGACGAAAAACTGATACTTGAGTTTGACGTGGCGCTTTTCGCCCCACGTGTTGTCCACCATGCGGGCGTTGGCAATGGCGGCCAGGGTTTCGCCAATCTTCGTCACCCGGGCCACCATTTCCGGGTTCTCGACGAACTTCACCTGCTTGACGATCTCTTTGTGGACCTCGGCCCCGAGGTCTTCGTCGCTCTTGATATCCCGGGCGAGGTTCGGATCTTCGGGCGGCGCGGCCGGAGGAGCCTCGGCGTTGCCTTGCTCTTGCGCCACCGAGGCCATCAGTTCCGTGACAAAGTACGGCGTGTGCGAGGCGCACACGTCGCAGTCGGCCCCGTGCGGCGCAAGCAAACCCTGCGCCCAGGCCGAGCCCGCCAGGACTAAGCTGAGGGCTCCGGAGATAGCCAAGCGGCGAAACACGTTAGGAGTTAGACGACTGCGATGCGGCCGAGGGGTCAAGGAGCACGGGGCGGTCCCGGTCTCGGTCCACGATGCAGAGGATGCCGAAGGGCTCGTCAAACGGGTTCGAGAATTGGTGCGGCACGTTGCTTGCCACATGAACCACATCCCCCGGCTGAATCTCATCCACTTGATCTCCAAGCCGAACCGTACCCCGACCCCGCAACACCACGACCGCGTGTTCGTGTTGGTGTCGCTCAAAACTGGTGTAGCCGCCCGCTTCAACTTCAAAGTACCGAACTTGGAACTGAGTTTGTTCGCTATCCACCAAAACTCGCCGCGTCACCTGCATCCAGGTCCCCGGCTCATCTTTGTATCGATCCATCGCGACCGATGGCCACGCGTGGTCACCGCACCGGTGGATCATGGGAAGGTCACCATCACTTTCACCGTTTCTCCCGCCTTCATACGGTCGTAGGCGGCGGGGAGTTCGTCGAGGCTGGCCCACTCGGTGATCACCTGAGCCGCCCGGACGCGTCCCTCGCGCAGCCACTGCACCGCCACCGCCGTATCCGTGGGGCCGCACGAATACGAGTTCACCCAGGTGATGTCTTGGAAGTAGTAATCCTCCCACGGCCGCTCCACCCACTCGCCCGGGGGCAGCGGCGCAAAGAGGCCGATGCGGGTTTCGGGCGCGGCGATCTTCAGAGCCGCTTCCACTGCGCCCACGCTACCGGGGGCCACCACAATGGCGGCAAACTTTTCATCTCCCGGGGCCAGGCGGGCGTCAATCCCTTGCTGCCGCGCCCACTCGACGCGGGCGGGGTTCAGGTCGTATCCCACCGCGCCCGGGCACACCAGAGCGTGCATCAAGCCCATGCCCCCAGGCCAATCACGGCCAGCGGCTCACCCTCTTGGTAGTGCATGCGCCGCAGCTGCTTGGCCACGCACGCCAGGGGCTCCACCAGGGCCGCATCGCGCGGGTCGAGGTCATCCACCCGATGAGTGTCGGCCAGGTTTGCTGCCGAGACCGCAAAATGCGTGGCCATACCACCGGGGTCGAGGCGCGTCGCCTTCCAGGTGGGGCAGTGCACGTGGGCACCCCGCTGGCACGCCGCGCACTGCCCGCACGGCGCGTGGTGGTGCGGGGCTACCCGGCATCCCACCGGGAATCGCTCATCTTGGCTCTCAATGACCACGCCCGCCACTTCGTGCCCGATGACGTGCGGCGCCTTGCGGTCCAGATACCAGGTCATCAGCTCGCCGCTGCACAGGCCACAGGCCTCGGTGCGCACCAGAATCCCGCCCGGCGGGCACCCCACATCCGGGGCTTCTTCAATGCAGAGCCTCCCCCGGCGTGATAGCGGGCCAGCCTCATGGCCGGAACACGTACTTCAAGCCCTTGCTGGCCTCGAGGTCGCGGAACACTTGCTCCCCGTCCTCCAGGGCGCGCTCACCGCTCACCAGCGGGCTCAGGTCAAATTCAGGGTCCAGCAGCCAGCTGCGGGCCGTGCGCACGGCCTTGGTGCCGAAGTGGAACGGCGAAATCAGCGAGATCTCGTCGTAGTGCAGGCGCCCGGTATCAAACTTGGCGGTGGTCCCGCTGGGGCACCCACCAAAGAGCACCACGGTGCCGCCCCGGCGGACCATGTTCAGGCTGGCTTCCCACACTTCCACCTTGCCGGTGCACTCAATCACCAAGTCGTAGTTGGTACCCACGTCGGGGTACTTCACCGTCCGTGCGCCGAAGCCTTCCCCAATCGCCAATCGCTCGGGGTTGCGGCCGGCCAGCGTGATGTTCCGCACGCCTTGCTGCCGCAGGCTGGCCACAAACATCAAGCCGATTGCACCCGGACCAATGATCAGCACCCGGTCGTCCACGTGGGCGTTGGCCCGCTCGAGGCCGTGCGCCACGCACGCCAGGGGCTCCAGCAGGGCCGCCCGGTCGTAGCTAAGCCAGGCAGGCTTTTGGAAGACGTTAAGCGCGGCAATCCGGGCCGGAATGAGCAGGTATTCAGCGTAGCTGCCCAGCACCTTGGTCGCCATGATGCTTTCGCACAGGTTTTCTTGCCCTCGTTGGCACCAGGCGCAATCTTGGCACGGCGCGCTGTGGACGCCCATCACGGCATCGCCCACGGCAAAGGGTGCGCCCTCACCCACCGCCACCACATCGCCACTGTATTCATGGCCAAACGTGCCCGGCATGGGGATCTGCGGGTGACCGCGCAAGAATGCCTTCAAATCCGTCCCGCACGTCATAGCGGCACGCACCCGCACCAGGATTTCCCCTGGCCCGGGCTGCGGAATGGCGATTCGACGAAGGCCCAAGGCCCCCGGCGACTCCAAAACGAGTGCCCTCATGGTTCCGGTAGCGACAACGGATGAACTCACGCGAATATCTGCGTAGTCTACGTCAGTCGGGCAACTTTTGTTTTCGGTCATCATGTGACCATGCCCACCGTAACGTCGTCCGTTTGGATCAACGCCCCGCTAGATCGCGTGTACGCAATCGCCAAGGATAACCGTTCTTTCCCTGAATTCATGAAGGACCTGGAGTCTTTGACCGTGGTAGAAGAGGACGGAAGTCGCGTGGTGAGTGACTACGTGGGGACCATCAGCGCCTTTGGGATGAAAGTCCGGTGGAAGCAAGAGGACGTATGGGACGACGCCCAGCACCTGTGCACGTTCCGGCAGATCGAAGGGGATTACGACCAGATGGACGGCACCTGGAAGTTCGCTGAGCTGAACGGCGGCACCCAGTTTGATAGCGTGCTGGACTACGAATACCGCGTGCCCGGGCTGGGCAACTTGGTGAACAAGGTGGTGTTCGGGCTGGTGAAGCAGAACGTGGATGCGATCCTTGAGGCCATCAAGAACCGCGCCGAAGCCGCGTCTTAGACCTCAGTTGTGAGGTGGTTTCGGGATGTCGCCGGCGTATTCCACGCTTTGGATGCGCCACTTCTTGGCGGGCAGGCCCAGGAACGTGGTCTTGCGTTCCGAGACGAACCAGATGTTCACCTTTGCTGCAATCTCGACGGTTTGGCCGGGTGATGGCTTTATCTTCATGTGAAGAGGCGACGGAATTACGGCCCGGTCCCCCTCAAGCTTGATCCCTCGATGACCAACGACGACCTCGGGCCTCAGTTGCCGAACGGTTAATGGGTCAAGGGAGGCTTCGGCGCCCTTCGCGGCGGCGTAGCTGGTGGCAAACATTTCGGCCACACCCCCGGGCTGACCCTGCTTGGTCGCCGCTATGCTCTTCTCGAGCTCAGTCGCGATGCTTTTGTAGCCAGCCTCAGGGCTATAGAAGTCCATGAGCGTGGTCACGGCAAGAGCCAGCGGCACCACGAAGATGGCGAGAATGGCATGAAACTTCAACTCAGCCATATCGAATCGAGGTGATTTCTTAGATTTCTCGGTCACGGTCGTCCGGTTAGGTGCCAGCGGCTGATTTGAGGTCGCAGGAGCAAATGTGATCTCACTCCAACGCAAGTTCGCCCAAGTATTGAACGTCCGTAACGCGCCACCTCTTTACGGGAAAGATAAGGAGTTGGGTAGACCGCTCGGGAGAGAACACAATCTTGACATTCGCCGACATATCCATCGAAGTCCCAAAGAACGAGATTTTCATGAAGAATGGGGACGTGATTGTCGGAGTCGCTCCACTCATATCGATCCCGCGAGCCGGAACCGTAACTTCAGGCTTTGCCAACCTAATGTTTTGAATGTCGGTCGGAGTAGCGCCACCATCGAGCTGAGTCAGCTCCACCCAATACAGTTCTGCGATGCCGCCTGGTCGTCCTTCTTTGCTCCTGGCAATGCTCTCGTCAAGGGCCTGAAGGATTAACTGTTCATCGGTCGGCTGGGAAAGGAAGACTGCCAAGTAGGTGACAACCAACCCCACCACCAAGGAACCCCCTACCCACCACAAGGCTTTCCGCATTGATCCTCTGCACCCCAAACGCAACGATTTCGGGCTCTTTCTTGTTCGCTATTGTAGCTTGATATTGGTCAATACCGAGTCCTACCCGCTCAGTAAGGCGGGGTGAACCCGCCTTCCACATCCACTTTGATAATGCGCCACTTGCGCACGGGGATGACGAGATTCTTGGTGCCGCTTTCGGCGGCAAAGGTGATGGTCACGCGGTCCAAGGTTTCGTCCATGGATTGCCCCAGCATGCTCAGCTTCACGTTCACGGGCGTGGTGATGGTCGCGGTGTCCCCGTCCAGCACCACCTCGCGGTGCATCACGGTCACTTCCGGCTTGGCCCGCTTGATGTAGTCGGCAATCTCCATCCGGTTCACGCCTTCGTCACCGTTCCAGGTCAGGTTTCGGCTCAGGTACTCCAGCACGCCCCCGGGGCGCCCCGCCCGGCTGGCGGCAATGCTCTCATCCAGCGCTTGCAAGATCAGCTGCTTATCGCTGGGTTGGTTCAGCAACGAGGCCACGAACATCCCGATCAGGGCCAGCACCAGCGCTCCGCCCCCCCACCACACGGCTTTCCGCATACCTTTCCTTTACGCTAGGGCGCGCAATCTGTCGCTTCTTCGCTCAGGTGAACCCGCGCTTCCGCCACATCGGCGGCGATTTGTGCGGTTAAGGCTTCTAGCGAATCGAAGTTGGCTTCCGGCCGGATCCGCCGCACAAACTGCACTTCCAGCGCTTCGCCGTAGAACGCTGCGCCTTCGTAATCCAACAGGTAGGTCTCTACCGTGCGGTGCGTGCCCTGCACCGCCGGGCGCATGCCAATGCTGGTGGCCCCCCGGTAGGCGCGGCCCTCCAGATGCACCCACGTCGCGTAAACCCCGTCCGCCGGCAAAATCTGGTCGCCGGGGCGGGCAAGGTTGGCGGTAGGGTAGCCCAGTTGGCGACCCAGACGCTGCCCGCCCACCACCACTCCGGCCAGGGCGTAGGGTCGCCCCAGCCATCGCGCCGCGTCTTCCACGCGCCCTTCGGCGATGGCCACCCGGATGGCGGTGCTGCTCACCCGCTGCCCATCGATCAAGTAGGGCGGCACGATCTGAGTGTCGTAGCGCTGGGCCAGCCACTCACCGGTGCCCGCGCGGCCCCGTCCCAGGGCAAAATCGTGGCCCACCACCAGGTGCCGGGCGCAAAGGGCGTCATCCAAAATCTCCGCCGCGAAGGTTTCGGCCGTCTTGGTGGCCATGTCGGCATCGAAGGGCAGCACCAGGGCAATCCCCACGCCCATCTGCCGGAAGGCGCGCAGATTTTGCTCCAAGGTGGCGATGGCGGCTGGCTTGCGGTCGGGAGCCAGCGTCGAAGCCGGGTGCCGGTCAAACGTCACCAAGGCGCAGGGGATTTCGTGGCGCGCGGCTTCGGCCACCGCCGTCTGGATGACCTCCTGGTGGCCCCGGTGCACACCGTCAAACGTGCCAATACACACCACGGCATCCTTCCATTCCGGGCGCAGATGAATTCGGCCAAAGTGGGTCAGCATCAGGGGGCCTCCGCGCGGGCTTGCTTGCGCACCACCAGATAGATCAGCGCCGCCGAGGCCACGTAGCCGATGAGCAAGGCCTTTGGGTCGGCCCACACCCGGTCCAGCCGGACCACGTCTTTGGTTTCGAGCGCGCCCATGCCACCGGCATCGGAAAGCGAAATTACGGCCCACAGGGTCGCGCCAAACACGAGCGGAATCGTGAACGGCTGCGGCATGCGGTACCCCTCTTGACCAAAGAGCGCCGGCACCCCGACCATGAGCAGGAGCTGAACCAACACCGCCACCGCGAGGGGCAAAGCCAGCAGCATCAGCCCCGGGCCAAGGCGTAGGGAATCGGGTTGCGTGAGGACGACCCCCACCACCAAGTGGGCAAAGGCCGAGCACAAAACGGGCAGGTCACCACTGGAAATGGTGTCGCGAAAACGTTGGCCCCAAGTCTCGTTCGCTGGGGTCGGCGGCGCAGGCTCCATCCCGGCAGCCATCCCTAGAGGTCGTCAGGAACGTCCGACGGCGAAACGTCAGCGGCCGCCTGGTTTTCAGACTGAATCAGGTCAAAAATTTCTTTACGATAGACCTTCACATTGTCGGGGGCTTTGATTCCCAACCGAACTTGTTCCCCTCGTACTTCGAGAACGACAACTTCGATTCCTTCCCCAATGACAATGCTTTGGTTGACTTTTCGGGTCAGGACCAGCATGGATGCCCTCCGTGGCTTTCCAATCGAGATTCGGGGTGCGGCGACTAAGCAGCCTGGGCGTCTGCAAAAACCTGGTGCCGCGTGGGGTACGCCAAGTCTTCGAGGATCACCTGGACCGCCCGTCGGTTCTCCGCATTGATGACAATCGGACCCGCAAGGTTCAGCGTCATCTTTTCCGGGTGTCCCGAAGGAATGTTGGCAATAGTATAGACGAGGCGGGGGGTTTCTTGCGCTAGTCCGAGGCGTTTCACCACTTGGCCGGGCATTTCTGGGGCGTAATCCGCCACATATTGCGCCGGATCGACCATCAGGAAGGCCAAGTCGCCGTTGTCCAGACTCTGGAACCAGCGGAACACGCTGCCCGGCTTGTGCTCAATGATGACGAACCGCGTCTGGTTCTCAAATCCGATCATGGGCTCGACCAGGTTGATGACGTCCGCTTCCTCCACTTGCAAAAGGCCAAAGCGTCGAGTTTCGAGAGAGATCATCGTGGTGGTCATAGGTAGTCCATGAGGCTGAGCTGCGAAGCCCGCGCCGTGACAGTCAGGGCGGCTTGGTAAGCCGTCTGGGCAAGTTGGAGATTGGTCATGGCTTCCGCCAAGTCCACGTCTTGGACCTCAGAAATCCGGGTCGTCAAATCATCAATGCGGCGCTGGGTTTGCTCCTTCTGGTTCGCCACGGTCTGCATCAGTGTGCCGATGCTGCCCCGCGCGGCGTTCACTTGGCTGCGGCTGTCTTCCAGCTCCACCAGGTCGGTGCCACTGATGTCCTGCGTCCGGCCCGCCAGCAAGTTGCTCTTGAGGTTCTCCAAGCGGTTGTAAAGGTCCGTCACCAGCGGCCCCGCTTGCGGTAGGTTCACGCGCATGGTTTCGCCGGGTCGGATCTCTACGTTCACCGGCAGGTCATCGCCGTTGTAGGTGATGCCCGTGCCCGAGACCGTGAAGGCCCGGGTGCCCGTGTCTTGGCCCGACATGAGGTAGCCGCCAGTGGTGGTGCGGGTATTGCCCAGGTCCACCAAACGCTTCTGGATCTCCCCGATTTGCGTGGCCAAAGCCTGCAGAGATTCGGGCTGGGCGGCGGCCGAGGCCCCCTGGATCGCCAGCGTCTTTGCCTCTTGAGTGAGGTCAGAAATCTGCCCCAAAGTGGTTTCGGTCAGGCCCAGATATTCGTCGGCGTGGCGCAGATTGCGGTCAGTTTGTTCAAGCCGGCGTTGCAGCCCCTGGGCGCTCAGCACGCGCTGGCCCGCCACCGGGTCTTCGCTCATGCGCTCGAACCGCTTGCCGGTCATCACCTGGCGCTGCAGCGCGAACATCTGCGTCTGCGATTCCTGGATCCGTCCCAGGTGGGACTGATACATCTGCGAAGTACTAATCCGCATTATCGTCTCACCATGTTAATAATGTCTTCGGTCATCTGGTCGAAGATGGTCAGGGCCTTGGCTGCGGCCTGGTAGCTCCGCTGGAACTTGACCATTTCCGCCATCTCCTCGTCAATCGAGACGCCCGAGACGGCCAATTGCTGGTTCTCCACCTGCGTCTTGATGTCCCCGGCCACGTCGGCTTGCTGGCGGTAGTACGCACTCTCCGAGGCCATAGTGTTCAGGGCGTTCTCGTAGTACGACGTGAACGAGCGGTTGCCTAAGTTGCCTTGGCTGGCATCGCGGAGTGCGGCCATCTGGTGGGCCAGGCCGCCATCGGATTCCTTGCCCGTGGTTCCCGCCGCAATCGCGTCGGCGGAGGCGAGGATCGCATCACTCAAGCGAAAATCAATTGCCCCTGAGTTGCCGTTGGTAGCATCAAAGAAGTTCTGCCCGGTGCTGCCGTCCTTGCCAATCCCGCCGAAGTGCAGACCGTTGATGCTCTGCCGCAGCGTGTTGGCGATCGCATTCAGTTCGGTTTGGCGCGTTTGGATGGAACCAAGACTCTGTAACAGTCCGCCCAGCTGTCCTCCGCGGACGGGATAGCTCGTCGTACCTGCGGTGAGGTTGCCGGTCGCCGCATCGTAGGTGCGCGGAATCGGGCGCGTGCCCGCGCCGTCCACCAAGAGGTGCCCGGCCGAATACACGGAGTAGGTGCCGTCTTGGAACTGGCTCACCCGCACGTCGATGAGCCCGGAGAGCTCTTGCACGGCCAAGTCGCGCTGGTCCATCAGATCGTTGGGCGTGCCCAAGCCCGCCTGCGCGGACTTGATCTCCTTATTGAGCGTGTTGATCTGCGCGGCCAACTGGTCAATCCGGTTAAAGACGCGGTCAATCTCGGTGGCCGTCTCGGTGTTGATGGTGCTCAGGTCGCCATACGCGGTACGAATGCGGTCCGAGAGCGCCTGACCGGTTTGGCGCACTTGCACGCGCGCCGCCGGGTCATCCGGCCGGGAACCTAGGGCTCCCCACGAGTCAAAGAACTTGCCCAGGGCACTGCTAATGCCCAGATCGCCGGGTTCGTTATAGACCCCTTCGATCCGCGTCATCTGCTGCGAAAGCGTGGTGGCACGGTTGAGGTCCGACTCCACATTGCGGCGGCTGCCGTCGAGGAACATGTCCCGCGCCCGGGCGATGGAACCAAGCGTAACGCCCCGTCCCACCGACATCATGCCGCGTTGATAAAAGGTCTGTGGCGGAAGCGTGGCAAAGTCCACCCGCTGGCGTGAATAGCCCGGGGTGTTGACGTTCGCCAGGTTGTGTCCCGCCGTCTCAATGCCGCGCTGGAAGCTCCGCAACGCGCTGCTTGAGATGAAGAGGCCACTAAAACTACCGCTCATACATTACTCCTTAAGGTGATTGTCGGCTGTTTAAGCGGCTTGGTCCATAGCAAGGCTACGAGAGTTGGACTTTGCCGGTCCGTAGCCGGGCGTTTGGGCCTGGGCTTCGCGCACCAAGATGGCGGCGGTGCCGTTGATGAAGTCCAGTTCGCTGGCAATCAGCGCCTGATTCTTGTCAATGACGGCTTGCAAGTTGCGACCAACCACGACGACGCGGTTGGCGAGGGCTTGGACTTGCTGCGCTTCGGCTTTTTCAAGCACATTGACGAGACTTCGAAGACTCGGCTCCACGCCCAGTTCTTCGGCCAGCCCGCGCGCCAATGCCGCCGCTTTGTCATCCAGTTCCTGCATCTTGTCCATCAAATCGTCCAAATCCGTTTGGATCTCTTCGATCTTTTCCACTTTGCGCAGGGTGAGTGCCACCGTCTGTCGGTGCAAGGCCGTCAGCAGGCGCTCAGACATGCTGAGCCACTCCCACCACGTTGCCTGAAGGTCTTGGGTCGTCTTAGCCATGGGTTTCTATTCCTTGAGTTTCTTGTCGGGGCACGGTTTGCGTGCGGAGATACGCGGACCCGGTAGCGGCAAACACCGACCGGGCGAGTCCAAAGCCCGGACCCGTTTGGGTCGCGTTCTTGGCAATCGAGTCGTCGAGAAAGTCGTAGGCCAGCGCGCCCATGCCCTGCGGGGCTTCGCCCATCGTGCTCTGCCGCATGGTTTGCAGCATCTGCTTGACGAACATCGCCTCGAACTGCTCTGCCGCATCCTGCAGCTTGCGCAGCCCTTGCAGTTGCTCGGGGCTCGGGTCCACTTGCGAGACTTGGCGCTTGAGGTCGCGCAGCCAGTCCGCCCGTACAGTGCGGTTGGCGGCGGTGGCCAACGGGGCGGGCATCATCGGATGATCACCCGCGCCTTCAGGGCGCCTTGCTCGGCCAGGGCTTGCAGGATCGCGATGACATCGCGGGCCGTCAGCTTGAGCGTCTGGAGAATTTGAGCCAAATCTTCGACCGTGGCATTGGGCGCCACCACCGCAATCTGGGTCTTGTCTTCTTCCACGCTGGTGTTGGTGATGGGCACCACCACGGTGTCACCGCGACCAAACGCGTTAGGTTGGCTAATGAGATAGCCCGTATCAATTCGGACCTTGAGGCTGCCGTGGGCAATCACGGCCGGGCCGAGCTTGACGTCGCCACCAATCACAATGGTGCCGGTGCGTTCGTTGATAACCACGGAGGTCGGCAGGTTGGCCCGCACCATTAGGCCTTCGATCTCCTTGGCCACAAAGGTCGGCGCCACGCCATCCGGGATGGTGAGCTTCAGCGTCACTCCGTCCATCGCTTCGGCGTGGGTGTCGGCGAATTCGCTGTTGATGGCCGTCGCGGCGCGCTCCACGGTGGTGAAGTCCGGCTCGTCGAGGTCAAAGTACATCACGTTGCCGTCAAAAACGATCTGCGTATTCACGCTGCGCTCGATGTCGGCCCCGTTGGGAATCATCGCCACCGTACTGTGGTTGCTGCGCACGGAGCTTCCCCCGTTACCGGCGTTGAAGCCGCCAATGCTCACCGGGCCGCTGGCCACGGCGTAGGTGATGTCCGGGTTCGTCGGGCTGGTGAGGAATGAGGGCAGAAGCACCCCGCCCTGAAGGCTGCTGGCGTCGCCCAGGCTGCTCACGGTGACGTCGAGCTTGCGACCCGGCGCGGCAAACGCGGGCATCTCGGCGTTGATGGAGACGACAGCGATGTTCTTGGCGCGGTACGCCTGCTCATTCACCTGCGTGCCCCAACGGGCCAACGCATTCGCCATCAGCGTGGTGGTGAAGGGCGTGGAACGCGAGTCCCCGGTGCCCTGCAAACCGACGATGAGACCGTAGCCAATCAGTTTGTTGCCACGGGCGCCCCGAAATCCACCAATATCGGCAAGTCGAACCGGAATTCCTTCACTCGTCGCTTCGGCAATCAGACGTCGGCGGCCTTCGCGTTGCTCTTGCATTTGCTTGAGCTGTTCGGCCGAAAGCGTGGGCGGTTTTTCGTCTTGCGCCCAGCCCATCAGGGGCAGCGCGAGACAAAAGAGAGCCAGGATTGAGGAAAGTTTCATTAGAACAACCAGTCCATAATCTGTGTCAGGATGCCGCGTCGTTGCCGGTCGGCGATCAGGCCCTTGCCTTCCATTCGGATCTCGGCGTCGGCCAAATTCGTGCTTAGCACGGTGTTATCGGCGCGGATGTCGTCGCGGCGGACAATGCCGCTCAAAACCAGGGTTTGGGTTTCGCGGTTGGTGACCAGCGAACGCGTGCCTTCCACCACCAGCTGACCCGAAGGCGTGACCTCGCGGACAATGACGCTCATGCGGGCTCGCATGCTGCTGTTCTGCTGCGTGGTGCCCGTGCCACCCACGCTGGACGATGCGCTGGAAGTCAGCGGGCCGAACAAGCGGGAAATCAGACCGCCCAGGGCGGCGGTGCCGGCATCGTTGCTGTCGCTCTTGGTCGCCGAGGTGTCGGCGGAGAACCGGGCCAGGGTGGACTCTTCAATGAGAATCGTCACGATGTCCCCCACGCGGCTGGCCTTGCGATCCACAAACGGGTTGCGGGCGTCAGGCGCGGTGAGGCTGCCGGGGTTCTCTTTGCCCCCATCCTGGGCGGTGGCCCACAGGGGAAGCGCGGCGAGCAGAAGGATCAGAGTTCGTTTCATGAAGTCACCTCAACGGTGTCGGAGGAGGTGGCGCGGCCCGAAAGCTCAGCGCCGGAATCGGTCTTGACCACGACCATGCCGGTCGCGGAGTCCACGCGGCGGACCGTGCCGGTGGTTTCCACCCGCAGGGCGCCCCGAATCACGATGACCGTGACGGTTTGGCCGGTGCGCATGGTGACGGAGGGGGAAGAATCGCGCAGCGGTACCGTGATTCCCGCCACCCGGACGCCTTCGACAAAGATGCCGAGCGTGACGGAGACCTTTGCGCCGTTGGCATTCACCCGTTCGGAGCGGATTTCGGCCGTCCCGGGGGCAATGGTCAGCGGATCCAGCGTCCCATCGAGTTCAAAGTGCTCGTGTCCCCGGGCGTTGCGGGCGGCAAGCCGGGCGGCATTGACGAGCAGCGTCGGGTCCACTTCCTGTCCGGCGCGCACCACATTGACGCGCTCGGCTCCCGACCACTGCACCTGCGCCCCGGGGGCAGCCGTGCGAAGTCGAGCGAGGAGGAGGGCTCGATCGAAGGTGCGCTTGACGCCAAACGGCGGTGCGGCCCCCAGATCGATGTCGGCGAAGTCGCCCGCACCGTCCACCAGATCGCCGAGGGTAATTCGATCTCCGGCCACCAAAGCGTCGCTCTTCAGCGACCACTGGGGCACGGCACCGGCCGCGCCAGCGGAGACGGTGGAGGACTGGACGGAGAGGGGATCTCCCGTAAGAATCCGACCCATCCCGTCCGTAGCGGGCGGGCTCATCGAGGGCCGGATCGAACTGGTGAAGAATCCACCTTGAACTTGGGTGTCGCTCTCTTGCAGACGCGCCAGCAGGATGCGCCCTGCCACTTGCCCTTGCACCCGCACCGTGCCATCTGTCGCGACGGTGAAGTCGCCAGAAGACAGGGAGAGACGCGGCAAGAAGCCCGGGCCATCGGCGTGCTTCAGCTCGCCATCGCGGACCACCAGCGGGGCTTCGCGGGCGTAGAGCACGCGGCCTTCGCGGATGAACCGCAGGTAGCCATCGCCTTCCACGCGCACCCACACGGGGGCGGCTGGGGCGGGGGCCAGGACGGTCAAGAGAACGAGGTTCAGCATAAGAATTACCGCTTGAGGTTGTTGAGAATGCCGAGCATTTCGTCGGCGGTCGTGATCGCCTTCGAGTTGATTTCGTAAGCACGCTGGGCCGTGATCATGCGGACCATTTCTTCCACGATCTGCACGTTCGAGCCTTCAAGGAAGCGCTGCGCAATGTTGCCCGCGCCTTGGGTGCCCGGCGTCACGTCGGTGGCTTCACCGCTGGCGCCGCCCGGGCGGTAAAGGTTCTGGCCGATGCGGGTCAGGCCCGGCGGGTTTGTGAAAGTCGTCAGTGTGAGGTTGCCCAGGGTTTGCGGCTCTTCGTTGCCCGGCACCGTGGCCGTGATCGTGCCGTCCAGCGCAATCGTGATGGCCGTCGAGCCCGGCGGAACGGTAACGGCCGGTTCCAGCGGGTAGCCGTCTTTGTTCACCAGCAGACCATTGGAATCCGCATTGAACGCCCCGTCGCGGGTGTAGGCAAACGTTCCGTCCGGCAGAGAAACCTTAAAGAAGCCCTCGCCGTTGATGGCCATATCGGTGGCGTTGCCCGTGTTGAGCATGCCCCCTTGGTCAAAGCTGGTGGCACTGGCGGCAAACCGCACCCCGAGACCCACCTGGGTGGCCTGCGGCGTTTGGAAGGTGCCCCCGAGCGTGCTGCCGCTCGCCCGATAGGTTTGATAAATCAGGTCTTGGAATTCGGCGCGTTGGCCTTTGAATCCGGTGGTGTTCACGTTCGCCAGGTTGTTGGCCAGCACGTCCAAATTGGTCTGCTGGGCAATCATCCCGGTTCCGGCGGTATTCAGGGCTCTCATCATAAGGGTCGTTGTCTCTCTTGGTGGTTTGGTTTTTGGGTCCGACCCCGCTTCTCTCGCCTGGTCAAGGCTCAAGGGTTCGTCCGGGGCTCATCCCCCGGGCCTGAACGTTAGCGGGAGTTCAAAATCTGAAGAAGTCGTCCGGTCATGTCTTCCTGGCCGGTCACGGATCGTTGCGCCATTTCAAACACGCGCTGGGTGCGGATCATGGCGATCATCTCTTCCACCGCCTGCACGTTGCTGCCTTCCACGGCACCACTGGCGAGGCGAGGGGTGGCCACAGGCGCGGCATCGGCGGATTGATAGTTGTTGTCGCCCACCTTGCTAAAGGTGCCTCGGAACACGCCGAGCTGAGCAATGGCTTGGCCTTCGGACTGCACTTCACCGGCTTCGGTGATCAGCACTTCGCCGGTCAGCGGGCCAATGGGGCGGAGGCGGTTGTCCAGCACGGGCTGTCCGGTTTGGGTCACCAGGCGGCCAGTGTTATCCAGCGTAAAAGACCCGGCGCGGGTGTAGCGCACGCCTTGGTCGGTTTGCACCGCGAACATGCCTTCCTCCTGGATGGCGACATCCAGCGGGTTGCCGGTCACTTGCAGGGTGCCTTGTTCCATGTCCGTGTACTTCACGTTCATGGCTTGCACCGCGCCCATTTCGCCCAGGCTGCGCCCATTGCCACCGAAGTCGGCCATGGTGCGCATCAAGGCCTCATTGAAGGCGATTCCATCCCGCTTAAAGCCGGTGGTTGACGCGTTCGCTAGGTTCTGGGCGATGACGTCGAGCTGTGCTTGCGCATTCAGCATCGCCGCACCGGCAGAATAAACACCTCTTTGCATCCCACATCGTCTTTCGGTAGATCTACGGGGGACCTAGAGGGGGCAAACTTGACAATCGACTTCAGGTTTTCGGGACTCTGCCTCGAAACCCCCGTTGGATCCGTAAGAAAATTGCACATGAAGCTCCGCGCCGACCAATCCTCCCTGCTCGGGGCTTCCGCTTTGGCCCTGGCGTTGCAGTGGGTGCCCATGCTGCGGCCGCTCAGTCTGCCGTTCATCTATCTCAACACCCACATCCACGAGCTGATGCACGCCGTGGCCACGGTGTTGACCGGTGGCGTGGCGGCAAGAATCGAGGTCTACGCGGACGGCAGCGGGGTGATGTATAGCGCCGGCGGGTTCATGCCCATCATCGCCAGCGCGGGCTATATGGGCTCGATGCTGGTGGGGACCGGCCTGCTGATGGCCAGCCGCACACCCGAATCTGCCCGCAAGGCGATTGGGGCACTGGTGGCAATCCTGGCCGTGGGAAGCCTGCTGTGGCTGCGGGGTGATTTGGTGGGCTTGCTCACGGCGCTGGCCTGGCTGGCGGGGCTTACCGTGATTCTCAAGCGAGCCGATGCCGGCGCGGTGCGCTGGACGGGCCAGTTTGTGGGTTTGCTACTGGTGCTAGCGAGTTGGGATGCCTTCCGCACCCTGTGGGCCGTGAGCCAAACCGGGAGCCATAGCGATGCCATGAACATGCAGATGAGCACGGGGATTCCGGCCATCTTTTGGGCGGGGTTCTGGGCGTTGCTCTCGGTGGCGGCAACAATTTGGGGGCTCGTCCAAGCCTGGACGAACCCCCAAATGAAGCGGAAATCCTAGCTTCAGGACTTCTTGGCGCGGCGGCGGCGAGCGAGAGCCGCAAGGCCCGCACCCAGCACCAGCATCGTGCCCGGTTCCGGCACGGCGTCCGTCACCATGGCGTTGTCGTACCACATGTCGTGGGTGCTGCTCAGCGAGTCACCAATGCGGAACACGTTCGGGGCACCGGCGGCGCCACGGGCGAATTGACCCGCCTGGACGTCGTTGATGAAGAACTTGGCGTTGGTATCGTCCACGTGGATCGCCAGCTTCACCCATTGGTCGGTCACGACATCGGGGCCACCCGTCAGGGGAACCCAGTTCACACCCGCAAAGGCAACCCGGGCAAACCACTTGTTACTGGCGGTTCCGTTGAAAGTGCCGATCGCCCAGATGTTCTGCAGCGTGCCCGTGCTTTGAGTGCCCGAGTACGACATCAGCGACATGTAGCGTCGGCCCTGCGGCGGATACGTATCCACGTAAACCCACGTTTCAGCCACCGTCAGGCCGGTCGTGGACGGCGTGAAGTCGTGGCGAGCTTGCCCCGAGGCCGTCGTGACCTTGGCCGCAAACGAGTCGATGGAGTAGTTCGTGGTGCCGTTACCGGCAACTACCGCCGCACTACCGAAACCCGTCGGCGAATACCAACCGCTGCTGAAGGAGCCGGATTCGAAATCATCGCTGAAGAGCACGGCGGCCTGCGAGACTCCGACCGCGGCCAGCGCCATCGCTGCAAATAAACCTCTCATAGTTTCACCTCGCGCACATCGGCGCAATTAGGTTCAGCCTACCAGCCGTAGCCTAGACAGGCTCGCATTTGACCCCGTACTTTTACGGGGTTTAACCCTATAGTACGGTGCGGCGATACGAGTCGCTTGGAAGCCGTTCGCGGATGCTATGCACGGTCGCCACATCGGCAGGGTCAATGTCCAGCAAACGCAGCCAGTCGTCCACCCCGTCGTTCTTGGGGAAGATTTCGCCTTCGCGGTACTCATCCCGCAGGGCATCGTCCAGGTCTTGCTTGGTGATGCCGGCCTTGTTCGCTCCGTCGGCCACCGCCCGGCGAATGGCCGAATCCTTGGCCCGGTCCACCACCGATTTCAGCAGCGCACCGCTCACAAAGTCCTTCCAGTGCAAGGTATCGGTCCGGCCATCCCGGCGGTAAACGCGCAAAAACTCCGTCGCGGTTTCAGTCCGCCACAGGCGGCTAATCGTCCATTCCAGTAGGGCTTCGCGGGCGCAAGCCTCGCCGTCGTGGGCCTCAATTTCGGCCGGATACAGCGGCAAGCGGTCGTGCAGATACAACGCCAGAATGTCCCGCGCGCCCTCCCGGGTCGGTCGCTCGATCTTCACCTTGCGATTGATCCGCTCGGGCCGCAGGATGGCGGGGTCAATGTAGTCCGGCCGGTTGCTGGTCAGCACGATGACCACGTTCTCTAGGCTCACTAAGCCGTCCATTTCGGCGCAGAACTGCGGCACCACCGTATTGGCGATGTTGAGATAGCGACCACTGCTTCGAGTGCGTAGCAGGCTCTCGGCTTCGTCAATGAAGACCACCACCAGGTGGCCCTCGGCGGCGCGTTCGCGGGCGGTGGCGAAAATCTCACGCACCATGCGCTCCGTCTCGCCCAGCCACATGTTCAAAATCTTCGGCCCGCTGATGTTGAGGAACACCTCTTGCACCGGTCGCCCCAAGCGCTCGCTGTATTCGCGGGCGAGGTTGTAGGCAATCGCGCGGCCAATCAGCGTCTTGCCGCAGCCCGGAGGCCCGTAGAGCAAGATGCCCTTCACGGGTTTCTTATCAAACTGCGCGTAGAGCTCGGGGTGGAGGAGCGGAAACTCCAGCGTCTCCCGAATCAGATCCACCGCCACTTCTTGCCCGCCAATGGCTTCCCAGGGGGTGCGGGGCACTTCTTCGAGGAAGTAATCGCGCGTCCCGGCTCGGGGCAGGTGCTCCACCGCAATCCTTCCGCTGGCATCCAGGCGCACCTCGTCGCCCTTGTTGATGCGGTACTCGCCCAGTTGGGGGCCAATGAGCACAAACTTGCCGCCTTCGCCCTGGGTGTCGGCGCCCACGCGCAGGGTGTCCTCGCGCACTTCGGCCACGCGCACCGCCGCGCCCGTGGGCAGGGTCGGCACCACCGCCACGATGGCGTAGGCTTCGTTCAGGCGCACCCGCGCCCCGGGGATCAGACTTTCCGGGGCCACTTCCGGGTTCACCGTCACCACAAATTCCGTGTCGCCCTGCACCACCATCGCCAATCCGTCGTCCATGGCCCGCACATAGGTGCCGATGCGGTTGGCGGGCTGGGTCAGGGTTTGCACCACCTCTTCGTACTTTTGCAGGGCTTCGCTCTGGTCGGCCAACGCCCGGTCTTGCGCCTCGATCTCGGTGACAAGCTCGCCCAGGTAGGCCTGCAGGCGCGGGTCGGGGTCCGGAACCATGTCCCGGATGCGCTGCGCCAGCCGGTAGAGTCGGCTTTCCGCGTCGGGGGTGGGGGTCATATCGCGTTCTACGTTGCGGCGGAGGGGAAAGGTTTACATTCCCGCTTGGGCGAGTTTTTCGGCCTGTTCGGCCTGCACCAGCGCGTCAATCATTTTCTGAATGTCCCCATCCATAAAGAGCGGCAGGCTGTGGGTGGTGAACCCGATCCGGTGGTCGGTGATGCGGTCCTGCGGGAAGTTGTAGGTGCGGATTTTCTCGCTGCGGTCACCGCTCCCAATCTGCCCTTTGCGCAGTTCGCCGCGCTCCTTGGCCAGCCGCTCCTGTTCGGCTTCGTAGAGCTTGCTGCGCAGCACCGCCATGGCCTTGAGCTTGTTTTGTTGTTGGCTGCGCTCGTCTTGGCACGTCACCACAATGCCGCTGGGGCGATGGACGATCCGGATGGCCGTTTCGTTCTTCTGCATGTGCTGACCACCGGCACTGGAGGACCGGAACGTGCTGACTTCGAGGTCTTTTTCGTTGATTTCGAGGTCGCGCTCCTCGGCTTCGGGCAAAACGGCCACCGTGGCGGTGCTGGTGTGGATGCGGCCTTGGCTTTCGGTGGCGGGAACGCGTTGCACTCGGTGGACCCCGCTCTCGTGCTTGAGCTGGCTATACGCCCCGCGCCCATCAATGCTGAACACCACCCGGCTGACCCCGCCGATACCGGATTCTTCGTGCTCGATAATCTCTGTTTTCCAACGACGTCGCTCGGCGTACCGCACGTACATACGGAAGAGTTCATTGGCAAAGAGACCGGCCTCGTCGCCCCCGGCCGCGCTCCGCACTTCCACGATGACGTTCTTCTCGTCGTTCGGGTCGCGAGGGAGCAGGAGTACCTTGAGTTCTTGCTCTCCGGCTTCGATTTGGGCGCGCAGGGGCTCGATTTCGGCTTCTGCCATCTCCCGCATTTCGGGGTCGCTGAGCAGCTCTTGGGCTTCGGCGAGTTCCTGGCGGTGCCGCATGTAGGTGCGCACCACGGCCACCACGTCTTCCAGTTCGGCGCGGGCTCGCCCGAGTCTTTCGAGTTCCTTGGGTTGCTGCGCCACCTCGGGAGATTGAAGTTGGGATTCAATCTCCTCGAAGCGGTCCAGGATTTCTTGCAGTCGCTCGATCATGCCGGGTTCCGTGCGTCAGGCACCGAGTTGGGCCTGCAGAAGGCCTTCGGCCGCCGCCATCGCGGCGTCCAGTTGGGTGGCATCGCGGCCGCCCGCCGTGGCAAAGTCCGCACGGCCTCCGCCGCCGCCACCGGTCAGCTTGGCCAGCTCCCGCACCAGGTTGCCCGCGTGGGCGCCCTGGGCCTGGGCTTCCGCACCAATCTTGGCGACGAACTGCACCTTGCCCTCGATGGCGATGCCCACCACCACCACGGCGAGGGGGGCATTGTCCACCAGCCGGTCGGCGGCGCGCTTGGCATCTTCGGCTTCTCCGGATTTCATCACCAGGCGCTTCAGGGTCACGCCCGCCACCGGGGTTGCCGTGGCTTCGTCTTGGCCCGCGCCGGTGGCGGCCATCTGTTCGCGCTTGCGCCGCTCTTCGCGCAGGGTGTCCAGGGTGCGGTCAATCGCGGTCAGGAGTTCGGCCGGGCTGGTCTTCAGCCGGTGGGCCGCCGCTTGAAGGCTGTCCGTGTCGGCTTGCGCCATTTGCAGGGCCGCGCGTCCGCACACGGCGGTGATGCGCCGGATGCCGCTGGCCGCCGAGCCTTCGTGCCGAATCCGGAACTGGCCAATCGCGCCCGTATTGGGCACGTGGATTCCACCGCACAGCTCGCGGCTGAAGCTGGCAATCTCCGGCTTCATGCCTCCGATCTGCACCACGCGCACCCGGTCGGCGTACTTCTCGCCGAACAGGGCCATCGCTCCCATCGCGCGGGCCTCATCCAGTGGCACATCCTCATAGATCACCACCGGCTGGGCACTGAGCACATGCTCATTCACGCGGTCTTCCACCGCGCGCAAGTCTTCCGGCGTCAAGGCCTGGCCGTGGGTGAAGTCGAACCGCAGCTGATCCGGAGCGACCAAAGAACCCGCCTGGGTGACGTGCGCCCCTAGCCGTTCGCGCAGTGCCGCGTGCAGCAGGTGCGTGGCGGTGTGGTGGCGGGTGATGTCGGCGCGCCGGACTTCGTCTACGGCCAGGGTAGCGGTCTGTCCGACCACTTCGCTCGGCACCGGGCCCTGGACGCGATGCGCCCACACCCCGTCGGCCTTCTGCACATCCGTGACCGGCCAACTTTGCCCTCCAAGCGTGAGCGTGCCCCAGTCGGCTTGCTGCCCGCCCGATTCTGCGTAGAAGGGCGTGGAATCCAGCGCCAGCCAAGCGCCGCTCTCCGCGGGTCGCGTGGCGAGGATCACGCCCATGTCGGACGTCGCGGCGTAGCCCGTGAACTGCGTCGGTGTCACCGGGTGCGACCAAGTCGCCCCGTCCACCCCGGCGTACACGTCGTCCATTTCGCTCGCCCCGCGGCTGCGGGCCTGGGCGGCTTGCATGGCCACTTCGTAGCCGTCTTCGTCCACCACCACGCCCTGCTCTTGGGCGAGTTCGCGGGTGATTTCGAGCGGGAAACCATAGGTGTCGTACAGCCGGAACGCCACATCGCCCGGGAGCGTGCCCTGCACGCCTTCCAGTTCGCGGGCCAATAGCTCGCTCCCTTGGGCCAGGGTGCGCCGGAATTGGTCTTCCTCTTGGCGCAGCGTCTGTTGGATGGTGGCGCGGTGCTCGTTGAGTTCGGTGTAGTGGTCGCCCAGCGCCGTCATCACGCCGGTAGCGGCCTCGGCCAGGAAGGGTTCGCTGAACCCAAGCTTGCGCTGACCTTGCAGAACGGCGCGGCGAATCAGACGGCGCAGCACATAGCCCCGGCCCGTGTTGCCCGGCAAGATGCCATCCGCAATGCAAAAAGTGGCGGCGCGCAGGTGGTCGGCCACGATGCGCAGGGCGCGGTCTTGATCACCCCCGTACTGGGGTCCCCCAAGTTCCTGGATACGCGCAAAGATCGCCGTAAACCCGTCCGTGTCGTACACGCTGCGGTGCCCGCCCAGCACAGCGGCGGTGCGTTCCAGGCCCATGCCCGTGTCCACGCTGGCGAAGGGGAGCGGCGGCATGCCCGTTTTGCGGTAGCCCTTGTCCTGCGGCTCGCCTTGCCACTCGTACTGGATGAACACGTCGTTCCATATCTCCAGCCACATCCCGGCGGCTTCGTCGCGCAGGTAGTCCTCGACCGTATACGGCCCCGACGGGGGCGGCACGTCGTTGGACACCCAGTAGAACATCTCTGAGTTCGGCCCGCACGGACCCGGGGGGCCCTTGCTGAAGGCACCCGCCGGCCAGTAGTTGGTCTCTTCGCCCAGGCGGAACACCCGCTCCTTGGCGTCAATCCCCACGCCTTGCAAGTGCTTCGCCCAGGCAGCTTCGGCCACGTCGTCTTCGGTAAAGACGGTGAAGGCGAGGCGGCGCGGGTCCAGGCTCAGCCATTCCGCCCCGGTGAGAAACTCCCAGCTGAAGGCAATGGCTTCTTCTTTGAAGTAATCCCCGAAGGAGAAGTTGCCCAGCATCTCGAAGAAGGTGAGGTGACTGGTATCGCCGACTTCTTCTATGTCCCCGGTGCGGAGACACTTTTGGGCGTTCGTCAGGCGGCGGGAGGGAGGCTCGGCCACGCCTCGGAAGTACGGCTTGAACTGCACCATCCCCGCGCCATTAAAGAGCAAGGATTCGTCGAGTCGTCCGGTGACGTCGTACGGAATCAGGCGCCCCGAAGGGTATGCCTGGTGGCCCTTGGACTGAAAGAAGGCCAAGTATTTCGCGCGAAGGTCTCGGACGTTCATACCGAAGCCAACAGGATACCGGTGCGGCCTGCGGGTTCGGGGTCGGAGGGGCTTGGCTTCGCCACGCGGGCCGGGCCTGGTCGCGCGAAACTGGTAATTTTGAGGCCGTGAACACCTACGCGATTTGGGTTAACCTCGCCCCGGGCGCCAAAGACCTGGAACTGGTGGCGGCCGTGAACGCCTATCTCGGCGCATTGCAGCAAGAAGGCACGGTCGAATCGTGGAGTGTGCAGCGGCGGCAGTTTGGCTTTGGCCCGTCCGAGCTGGGCGAATTTATGATCCAGATTCGCACCCAGAACCTGACGCAATTGGAGGCCGCTTTCACGCACGCGGCCCGGCGCAGCGGGGAGCTGGAGCGATTGCACATCGAGGTCTACTCGCGGGTGCAAGACTTCCGGAGCGGACTTTATCGCGACTTCCCCGACGCGGTGCGCGTCTCGTAAGGGCGGTTTATGGCAACGATCCGGTGTGATGTACTGATTCTCGGCGGCGGGACCGGGGGCTGCGCGGCGGCGCAAGCACTGGCCGTGAGCGGGCTCCGAGTGGTGATAACCGAGCCCACGGACTGGATCGGCGGGCAGTTCACCAGCCAGATGGTGCCGAGCGACGAGCACCCCTGGATCGAGCGATTTGGTAGCAGCGAGCGGTTCCGTGCCTTCCGCCGCGCCATGCGCGATCACTACCGCATGCACGAGAACCTCACCCTGCCGGCCCGCCGCAAGCTCTACCTCAATCCCGGCAACGGATGGGTGAGCCGCATTTGTGTGGACCCCCGGGTGGCGCACCGCGTGCTAGAGGAATCGCTGGGCGCGACCCGCGCCACCGGACGCCTGCAAGTGCTGCTGAACACCGAACCGATTGCCGCCCAAGTGGACGGCGACCGGGTTGCAGTCGTCACCGTGCGCGACCACCAAACGGGCGACGAAACCGAGATCCTACCGACCTATATTCTCGAGGCCACGGAAGTGGGCGACCTCTATCCCCTGGCGGGCATTGAGTACAAGATTGGAGCCGAAAGCCGCGCCGAAACCGATGAGCCTCATGCCCTCGATGGGGAGGCCGATCCGGGCCGGATTCAGTCGTTCACCTGGGTGTTTGCCATGAGTTTTGGGGGCGACCCCCACGCCGTCGCCGAGCCCCCCGCCGACTACGAGAAATGGCGACATTTTGCGCCGCCAGAGTGGCCGTATCCGCAGATTGGTTGGAACTACTACGACCGCCGGCACAAAACCACGCGCCCCTTTGGCATTGAAGGGGAATGGTCGCAAAACCTCTTCACTTACCGCCAGTGCGCGGACCCCGAACACTTCACGGACGGGCGCTCCGCCGCCACGCTGGTGAACTGGCCGCAGAACGACTTCCAGGCCGGGGCCATCGTCGAGGTCACTGAAGAGGAGCGCCAAGCCCGGATGCACGATGCCCGGCAGCTCTCGCTTAGCCTCTTCCATTGGCTGCGCACCGAAGCCCCGCGCCCCGATGGCGGCGTGGGCTACCCCGACCTCCGGCTCGCCCCCGAGATCAGCGGCACTCCCGATGGCCTGGCCAAGGCCCCGTATCACCGCGAAGGGCGGCGGCTGAAGGCGAGGTTCACCATGCGAGAGCAGGATGTCTCGGAGGCCTGCAACCCGGGCCGCGACCGCGCCGTGGAGTACCCCGATGCCGTGGGCGTGGGCTGCTATGCCATTGACCTGCACCCCGCAGCCAACGGCGAAATGGGCCTGGAGGCCCGCGCTTTGCCCTTCCAAATCCCCCTCGGGGCCTTGCTGCCCGAGCGGGTCACCAATGTGATTGCCGCCGGCAAGGGCATCGGCGTGACGCACATCACCAACGGTTGCACCCGCCTGCACCCGGTGGAGTGGGTGATTGGTGAAGCGGCTGGCCTCCTTGCGGGCTATTGCCTGAAGGAAGACAAGACCCCGCACCAAATTCACGAATCCGCTGAAGAAACCAAAGCTTTTCAGCAATTCCTCGAGAGTGAAGGCGTGGAAACCCAGTGGCCAACTTTACGCGCCATGTGGTAGCACAGAGCTTGGCGTGGTGAACCCGTGACGAAGTGCCCCAACTGCGAAAAGACCATCCCCCACCACGTGGACCAGTGCATGTTTTGCGGTTGTGTGGTGCGTGCCACCCAGGGCTACGTGGAGAAGCGCACGAACGTGTGCCCAGGGTGTGAGATGATCCTGAAGGACACCACCGAAATCTGCCCCAGTTGCGGCACCAACGTGATGCACCTGGCCCGCAGCACCAAAGAGGTGATGGGGTTCAGTTACTCGGGCAAGGCTCCCCCGTTCGCGTGGCCGCTGTACTACGTGATTAGCGGGTATTGGATTCTGGCGGGGATTGCTTCCATTGCCTTGCCGGCCTTGATGGGCGCGGGCGTCGGCGGTTCGTGTTGGGGCATCGTACAGGCGCTGCTAGGGGTGGGGCTGCTTCTCAAAGTCAATCGGGTGCGGCGGATCGTCAACACCATCTGCTTCATCGGGCTTGCTTTTGGCCTGCTTATGATCGGATTCAGCCTGTTTGCCCTGATTGTGGACGGCCAGTTTGGGTTCGCCGTGTTTGCCAATGGCCTGATGACAGTGGTTACCAACGGGCTGATGATTTGGGTGATTGGCCTGACACAAGATGCCTTTGACGACTTCGACTAGCGCCAATTCCTGCTATCCTCAACCTCTGTGAACGCGAGGTTGACGCCCCGTTTGGATCCCGTTACCGAGCCGCTCTACCGGCTGGCGGTGGCGGCGAGCGTCATTTCGCCCAATAACACCCTCCGCCTCGCCGCCGCGCGGCTCGCCGAAGAAGGCCTCGGGGCCATCCCCGTCAACCAGGACCACCAATACGTTGGCCTCATTACCGAGCGAGATTTAGCCCGGGCGCTGGCCAGCGGGGCCACCCCCGATGACATCATCGAACCCTGGGTGCGCACCCAAGACCCCACGCTCTCCCCGGCCGAAACCGGCGCCGCCGCCCTGCGCACGATGGTGGAACACGAGCTGAGCGCCGTGGCCGTGGTGGGGCCAGATCGCCAGTTTGTTGGCCTCGTCACGCCTCGCCTGCTGGTCACACCCCTCGAGTTCGAAAACCGACCCCGCCAGGTAGGTGGCATGGCCACCCCATTCGGGGTGTATCTCACCACCGGCGCGGCCAGCGGCGGGGTGCCGATGTGGGCCCTGATCGCCAGTGGGGCCTACCTCTTTGGGCTTTTCTTCGTGGGGGCGCACGTGGCGCTCTTCGCCTTCTTAGCCCTGCCGACGAAGGCGCAGATCCCCTGGATATACGACCTCATGTCGTTCGTCTTCTTCCTCTTGGCTCTGCGGCTTTCCCCACTCGCCAAGATTCACGCTGCCGAGCACATGACGGTGCACGCGATTGAGCAGAACGAGGCCATCACGCCCGAAGTCGTGGCCCGCATGCCGCGCGTCCACCCCCGGTGTGGCACTAACCTCGCCATTGGGGCTTCGCTGTTCTTGGGGGTTTTGAACTCGCCGTGGCCTGCCGAACAGGAGTTGCGCCTGCTCATTGCGGTGTTGGTGACGGTCACGCTCTTCCGGCCCCTGGGCTCGTTTGTGCAAATGTGGGGCACCACCGCCCCCGCCAAGGCCAAGCACATTGCGCTGGGCGTCGCCGCCGGCCGAGACCTGCTGCAGAAGTACGAGAATCAGTACATCCCGCCCGCCTCGGTGCCGCGTAAATTGCTTCATTCCGGCATCTTGCAAATCATGGTCGGGGCAACCCTCGCCCAGCTGGTGGCCCTGGCCGCGTATGAAGTCCTTCGGGTGCCCGCCACCCAGCGGGTAATCTCCGCTTTTCTCCTTCCTTTTGGACCATGAATCAAACTATCTACAACGTTCTCCTCGGCATCACCGGGCTGGTGGCGGTGCTCTTTATCCTGCTGGTGTTCGTCACCGGTAAGGGCGACGCCATGTCCAGCGGGGGTGGAGGCGTGCGGACCACATTTAAGGGGAAAGCGAGCTTTGAAGACCAAATCTCCCGCTGGATCATGGGGTTGGGTCTCTCCTTTGTTGGCTTGACGATTCTGCTTGACGTCCTCGCCCAGCGCCTTAAGTAACGGCTCGTTACGGATTCTTCATACAAACGACCTGCACGGCCGTTTGACCGAAGCGCGTGCCCATGCCTTGCGCCCCTTGCGCGAGGCGGCCGACCTCTACTTTGATACCGGCGATCTCATCACCGCCGGCAACCTGGCCGTGCCTCTGCAGCGGGATGAAGCCTGGGCTCACTTGGCGGACTTGAACTGCAGCGCGAGCGTGATTGGCAACCGCGAGACACACGTTTTGCGGGCCGTTTTCAGCAAGAAACTTGAGGGCCACCAGCACCCGGTGCTGTGCGGCAACCTGGTGGACAAGGACGGCAGCGACTTCTTGCCCCGCACCCTGGTTTTCGAGACGGCAACGGGCCGCGTGGGCGTGGTGGCGGTGAGCGTGGCGATGGTGACCCGACGCATGAAGACGGCCCCGCTAAGCCACTTTCTGTGGGATCCGCCCCTGGAGACGGCCTTGCGCCTGGCCGAAGAGCTACGCCCTCAGGTGGACCACCTCTTTGCCCTCACCCACATCGGGTTGCGCCAAGATCGCGAGCTGGCGGCCACGGGGGTGTTTGACGTGATATTCGGAGGGCATTCACACGATGTGTTGATGACGCCAGAGCAGGTGGGGCGCACCTGGATCGCCCAAGGAGGCTCGCACGCCCGCTTTGTAGGCGTTTACGAGTGGGACGGGGAAACGCTAGCCGGAGGACTACAACCGTGGCCTTAACTCCCCTCGTGCAAGCCACGGGACTCGGCAAGGAGTTGGGAGGGCGGTGGCTCTTCCGGGGCGTGACGTTTGAACTCGGCGCGGGGGACGTGCTCCTGCTCATCGGCCCCAATGGGAGCGGCAAATCCACCTTGCTGAAGGTGGTGAGCGGCCTGGTGGCGCCCACGCTGGGGAGCGTGACCCGCCCCGACCTCAACCGAGTGGGGTTCACCGCGCTCGATCAATCCCTTTACAGTGCCCTCACGCCCACGGAGCACTTGGAACTGGCCGCCCAACTGCGAGGCGTGGAGCCCGAAGCCGACATGTGGCTGCGGCGGATGCAACTGCTCCCCCAAGCCCGGCAAGCCACCGGCACCCTAAGCACCGGCCAGCGGGCGCGCCTGAAGCTGGCCCTAGCCCTGCAGGCCCGCCCCGACCTGCTGCTGATGGACGAGCCCAGTGCCGCCCTGGATGATGCGGGCCGCGCCCTGTGGCAAGAAGCCCTGCAAGAGCACCGCCAGGCGGGGGCCACCATCATCGCGACCAACGACAAGGAGGACCACCGGTTTGGCACCTGCGCCATCACGCTCGGCGAACCGAAGTGAGCTCCGCGCCCTGTGGCGCAAGGAGTGGCAGAGCGAGTTGCGCTCCCGCAACGGGCTTCTGGCCGCCACGCTCTTTGGCTTTTTGGCCGTGGTGGCTCTCACCATGCCCGCCTCCACCGAGCGACTCACCCCGGCCGTGGCCAGCGCGCAACTAGCAGTGGTGGTGCTGTTCTCGGTGATGATTGCGGTGCCGCGCCTGTTCCTAACCGAAGACGAACAGGGCACCCTGGACACCCTCCGCCTGTGGGCCGACCCGGGGGCGATCTTTTTGGCCAAGGCCCTGATGGGGATGGTGCTGTGCATCGGCCAGGCCCTGCTGATGGGCGGGGCGTTCTTTATCCTGACCAACGCCACGGTCACCCAGCCCCTTATTGCGCTGGCCGGCCTGGTGGCCTACGGCGCGGCCCTGGCGGCCACGGTAGGGATGGCCTCGGCGCTGGTGCCGGGGGCGCAAAACCGATGGCTCATCGCCCTGGTCATCTCCTTGCCTTTGTGCTTGCCCGTGGTGGTGTTCGGCACGGGGGTGATGGCGGCGGCCCTGGGCTCCCAAAAGGAGACCTCGGGCTGGCTCACCGTAGGCGTGCTCTTGGTCACTGCCGTGGCCACCCTGGTGCTCGGGGCGGTTTCCACCCGGGCGATTTGGCGGCTCCGCTAGTCCGCTACGCCAAGTGCGCGGCGGGGTGAACCTCGTTGGCGGGGTCCCATTGGCCACTGGCCAGGCCGTCCAGATTGCGGATCGTCGTCTCGGCAATGGCGGTTACGGCCTGCCGAGTGAAGAACCCCTGATGCCCGGTGATGAGCACTTGCGGGAAGGACATCAGCCGCACCAATTGGTCGTCCGTGAGAACCTTGTCACTGAGGTCGCGGAAGAACACACCCTCTTCCTCTTCGTAGACGTCCAGCCCTACCCCGCCGAGCCGTCCCGTTTTGAGGCACTTGATGAGGGCGCGGTGGTCAATCACTGCGCCCCGGCTCGTGTTGATGAGGAAGCTTCCGGCCGGCATCAAGTCCAGCTCGGCCTGGCCCACAAAATGGTGGGTGCTGGGCAGGAGCGGGCAGTGCAAGCTGACCACGAAGCTCTCGCGGAACAGCGTCTCCTTATCCACAAAGGTGATGGGGAGGGCGCGGGCTTCATCCGACGGCGCCGGGTCGTATCCGAGCACCCGGCAGCCAAATCCCAGCATGATGCGCGCGAAGGCGAGGCCGATGTGGCCAAGCCCAACGACGCCCACGGTTTGGCCGTGCAGATCTTGCCCCATAAGGCCCTCGATGGCGAAATTGAACTCACGGACGCGATTGTAGGCGCGGTGCACCCGGCGGTTGAGGGTGAGGAGAAGGGCGACCGCGTGCTCGGCCACGCTGTAGGGTGAATAGGCAGGCACCCGCAGCACCGGCAACTCCAGGCGAGCCGCCGCTTCCAGGTCCACATGGTTGAACCCGGCGCTGCGCAACACCAAGCCCCGGATGCCTTGCGCTTTCAGGGTTTCGAGCACGAGTGCAGACCCGGAATCCCCCACCACGAGGCAGGCCGCTTCGTGCCCGGCAGAAAGTCCCGCCGTCCGCTCGCTCAGGTTCTCCTGGATGAAAGTAAGTTCGTGGCCTGCGCCTATATTGGCCTCGCGCAAGGAGGACTCATCGAAGGAACGTGTCCCGAAAACAACACACCGCATGAAAATAGTATCTCACGATCTCCGTGCCGTGTGGAACATCTACTTTACTGAAGGGGGGATGGGGATGATGTACGATGTTATCGAATGAGATCGAATGGGATTCACCCACATGGAAGAGGCTCGTGGCCGAAGCGAAGCGGAGTCACGAATCGGTGGAGGAAACCATCCGGCGGGTGGTGAGTGCGCACTTTGCGCACAGCTATGTGGCCACGCTGGTGGAGTTTCCGGGCCTCGGCGAGAGGTTAGGGGTGGTGAACGCTCCCAGCCCTAAAGCCGAGACCAAGGCCACCGAATAACAGAACGCGCCCCGGGCAGCCACTGCTGCTCCGGGGCGCTTGAACAAGACGAAAGGAGTTCCTTAGCGCTTAACGAACTGGAAGCCGCGGCGAGCCTTCTTGCGGCCGTACTTCTTGCGTTCCTTAATGCGGGCATCTCGGGTGAGATAGCCTTCGCGCTTCAGCGGCGGGCGGAGTTCCGTATCATATTCGATGAGCGCGCGCGCCACACCGAGCTTGACGGCCCCGGCTTGACCACTTAGTCCGCCACCCTTGACCTTGGCGACCACGTTGAAGCGGCCTTCCATGTCCAGAGCGGTCAGCGGGCTGCGGGCCAGGATTTCAAGCACCGGACGACCGAAGTACTCCTTGTAGTCGCGGCCGTTGACCGTGATCAGGCCTTCACCCGGCGTGATCCAGACGCGGGCGATGGCGCACTTGCGTCGGCCCGTGCCGTAGTTTCGATCCGAAGTTTTCGTAGCCATGTCTTACTTGGTCACCTTGAGCGGAGTCGGGTTTTGGGCTTCGTGCGGGTGCTCGGAGCCAGCGTAAACTTTGAGCTTCTTGATGGTGGCGCGGCCCAGGCGGTGCTTGGGCAGCATCCCCCACACGACCTTTTCGATCATGCGAGCCGGGGTGCGCTCCATCATGTCGCCACGGCTGATGTTGCGGATCCCGCCGGGATACATCGTGTGCCAGTAGATCAGTTCTTCTTCCTTGCGACCGGTCCACACCGCCTTATCGGCGTTGATCACGATCACAAAGTCACCACAGTCCATGTGGTAGGTAAAGGTGGGTTTGTGCTTCCCGCGGATCACCTGGGCGACCTGCGCGGCAAGACGCCCGACCGGAACGCCCGTAGCATCCACAATGTGCCACTTGCGCTCGATCGTGCTGGGCTTGGCCACATACGTTCGATTCATTCGTCTTGTCCTTGTTCTTTTTGTCGGTGGGCTTCACTTCCTGGCCCCACTTGGGGTCGGGGGTGTCGCCCGTATTCAACTCGTATTAGTGTGAGGCCCGCCGCCGGGAGGACGGTCGGCCACACAATTCTTTCTTTCCGCTTGGTTTGCAAGAGTTCAGGGATGGACTCGGGGGTCCGGGCTCCGCGCCCCACTTCCCAGAGCGCGCCGGCGATGCGTCGCATCATTCCTCTCACAAAGGCCGTGCCAACCACGTCCAGCCGGATTTCATCCCGGACTTGCGTCATCTCTACGGAGTAGAGCGTGCGCACCCGGTTGGTTTGGCGGGGGACCGATTGGCTACTAAAAGCGAGGAAATCGTGGGTGCCGACAAAATGCGCGGCGGCGGCTTGCATGCGGTCGAAGTCCAGAGCCCCGGGGCTCCAGTAGGCGTATCGCGCGCGGTGCGGATCGCGGACTCCGGTCATGATTCGGTACTGGTAATGCCGATGCTTCGCCCAGAAGCGGCTATGAAAGTCATCGGCCACCTGGGTCGCCTTCAGCACCACTACGTCAGTCGGCAGCGCTTTGGTCATCACGCGCGGCCATTTCTCAATGGGCATCGCGGTGGCGGTGTCAAAGTGGCAAACCTGCCCTTTGGCGTGCGCGCCGGCGTCCGTGCGGCTGGCGCCCCACAGTTGGTTTTCCTCGCCAGTGACCTGGCGTACAGCGGATGTCAATATGCCGTGGACGGTGCGTTCTCCGTCCTGTGAGGCCCATCCTCGAAAGTCTGAGCCATCGTACGCAACGACGAATTTGATGCGGTGAACTTTAGTCGACAAGCTCGACGACGGCGGTTTCCGCCGCATCACCACGTCGCACCCCGGTTCGCACCACACGGGTGTAGCCACCCTTGCGGTCACGGAAACGCGGCGCCACGTTGTCAAACAGGTGCTGCACCAGGTCTTCACCGTTGATGAGGCTGCGTTCCTTCAGGATCGTCATCTTCTCAGTGTCGGTCTTCCCGGCCAGGATGTTCTTGTTGTAGTTGGTGCTGCCGCTGTGGCCCACCAGAACCCGTCGGGCCATGCGGCGCGACGCGAGGGTATCGGCCTTGCCCAGCGTGATCATGCGATCCGCCAGACGGCGCAGTTCCTTGGCGCGGCCCAGGGTGGTGTGCACATATCCGTGGCGGATGAGCTGGCGCACCAGGTTATTGAGAAGGGCTCGGCGCTGGTCGCTGGGTAATCCAAGCTTTCGTCGGTCAACTTTATGTCGCATGTTCGTTCCTTACAGATCGTCGTCGTCGTCGTCCAACAGGTCAATGGAGGCAAAGGAGCCGCGAGCCGGCTTCAAATCCACTCCGTGCTGACTGAGGCGCTCTCGTACTTCGTTCAGCGACTTCTTCCCGAAGCCGCGAATGCTGGTGAGTTCGCCTTCATTGCTGATCGCGAGTTGCCGCAGAGTCATGATGCCTGCGCGGCGGAGACAGTTAAAAGTGCGTTGGCTGAAGTCCAGATCATCGATGCTCATATCGGGCACGTTGATCAGTTCATCTTCCTGGGCGTCGTTGTCGACTTCCGGCCGACCCAGGCCGACGCGGCCCAGTTCGAAGAACATACGGAAATACTTGTCCAGGATGTGGGCGGCCTGCGTAAGGGCGTCGTTCGGCGCCACGCTGCCGTTGGTCCACACTTCGAGCACCAAGCGCTCGTAGTCCGTGCGGTTGCCCACGCGGGTGGATTCCACGATGTAGTTGGCCTTGGTCACCGGGGTGTACTGGCTGCCCATCGGGATCAGGCCAATCACGCCGCGGTACTTCTCTTGGGCCGTGGGGAGCACGTAGCCCACGCCCGTCTCAACAAAGAACTCGGCGGTGAAGCGCTCATTCTCATCGCTGAGGGTGAGGAGGCAGTACTCGGGGTTGCGGATCTCGACCCCTTCGGGGCAAACGAGGTCGGCACCGGTCACGCGGCCCGGACCCTGCACGTCCACCTTCAGCACGAGTTCATCGTCTTCGTGGTCCGGGTCAACGGCAATGGCCAGTTCGCGCAAGTTCAGGATCAGTTCGGTGACGTCTTCCTTCGCTCCGGGGATCGTCCCAAACTCGTGGAAAACCCGATCGATCTTGATGGCAGCCACGGCCGCCCCCGGGATGGAGCTAAGCAGCACCCGGCGCAGCGCGTTGCCGATCGTTTGGCCGTAACCGCGTTCTAGCGGCTCCAGCACAAAGCGAGCGTAGTTTTCGGTGGTATCGAGAACTTGAATGTGAGGCATGAGATTCGAGGAGAGGTGAGAGGGCTTAGACGCGGCGCTTCTTGGGCGGGCGGCAACCGTTGTGCGGCAGCGGCGTGATGTCGCGGATCGTCTTGACTTCCAAGCCGTTCGCATTCAGGCTGCGGATGGCCGTTTCGCGACCGCTACCCGGGCCGGAGATGTAGACATCGACCGAAGCCATGCCGTGCTCCTTGGCCTTCTTGCAGCAGCTTTCGGCGCTGAGCTGAGCGGCAAACGGGGTGCCCTTGCGGCTACCCTTGAAGCCCACGTGGCCGGCACTGGCCCAGCAAAGCACGTTGCCCTGCGGATCGGTGATGGACACGATGGTGTTGTTGAAAGTGGCGTGAACGTAGGCTCGGCCGTGGGCGACCTGACGTCGCTCCTTCTGCTTGCCTCGGGTTGTGGTCTTGCGTGCCATGGTTCGTCCTTACTTCTTGGCCTTCTTCTTGCCGGCAACGGTCTTGGCCTTACCCTTGCGGGTGCGGGCGTTGCGGCGAGTGTTCTGACCGCGCGTCGGCAAGCCGCGGCGATGGCGCAGGCCACGGTAGCTACCGATTTCGATCAGTCGTCGAATGTTCGAGAAGATTTCGCGGCGCAGGTCCCCTTCCACCTGGTAGTTGTCGTCCAGGGTTTGACGGATGGCACCAATCTGGTCATCCGAAAGGTCGCGAACCTTGGTCCGAGGGTCGATACCGGTCTTTTCCAAGATCTCGGTCGCCACCTTCGGGCCAACGCCAAAAATGCTCTGAATGCTGTAATAAACAGCCTTGTCTCGCGGGAGGTCTACACCAGCAATACGCGCCATCTTTCTCTAATTCCTTGGTTTCTTCCTTTAGCCTTGTCGTTGCTTGTGCTTGGGGTTTTCGCAGATCACCCGGACGACACCCGCCCGCTTGATCACCTTGCACTTTTCGCAAATTTTCTTTACACTTGCTCGAACTTTCATCGCGCTCACCTTGACCTGTTTTGCTAGGCCGGGCGACTTTTTAATAGCGTCCCACGTCCTGAAAGGCGCGCGAGGCTCTATCACGTTCGCATTTGCCTCACTTGGAAGCTAACGCGAACGCAAACTATACCGGTCGTCGGGCCTCTATCTCTAGGGCTTCGGCGACAAAGCGGGGCCATCGGCCCGGTCAAGTCCGCACATTCTTTGCGGCAACGTCCCCCCAGCGGCGGGACCCTACGTCAGTCGTTGTAGCGGAAAACGATCCGACCCCGTTCCGGGTCGTAAGGCGTGATTTCAACTTTCACACGGTCGCCTTCCATCAATCGGATCCAGTGGCGCCGCATCTTGCCGCTAATCGTGCACAGAATTTCGCTCTCCGTCTCCAGCAGCATCACTTTGAACTGGGTATTCGGGAGATTCTCCACGATCTTGGCGTCAAGGGTAATGACGGACTCCTTGTTGGGGTCCGTTTTCTCCTTGTAGGTAAAGGGGCGGCGTCGTCGGGCCATAGCTTATAGAGGGTTGGCTTCGTCCGCCGTCAACAGCACCGGACCGTCCGGCGTGATGGCGACAGTGTGTTCGAAGTGTGCGGAGAGTGTACCGTCCTTCGTCACGAGCGTCCAGTCATCCGGTAAGGTCACCACTTCGGGGCGGCCGGCATTCACCATCGGCTCAATGCAGATCGTCATGCCGTTGCGCAGGCGTTCTCCACGCCCGGCGCGGCCGAAGTTGGGCACGCTGGGTTCTTCGTGCAGCTTCTTGCCGATGCCGTGACCGACCAGGTCCGTTACGATGCTGTAGCCGGCGCCTTCGACGTACTTCTGAATCTTCTGGCTAATGTCGCCCACCCGGTTGCCCTCGCGAGCTTGGGCAATGCCTTGGAACAGCGACTCCCGCGTGATGTTGAGCAGGCGCTGCGCCTCGCGGCTGATCTCGCCCACCGGGAAGGTCCACGCACTATCCGTGTGGAACCCCTTGTAAAACACGCCAAAGTCCAGGCCAATGATGTCGCCTTCTTGCAGGGTGCGGTCATCGGGAATGCCATGCACCACCGCCTCATTTACGCTGATGCACGCGGCGGCGGGGAAGCCCCGGTAGCCCAAGAAGCTGGGCTCCGCGCCGTGCGCACGGATGGTCTTGAGGGCGAGCTCATCTAGCTCACGTGGGGTGGTGTGGCCCGGGCGGATGGCCGAGCTGACCTCGCGCATGGTGGCGGCCAGAATCCGACCCCCCTCGCGCATGATGTCCAGCTCGCTCTTGGTCTTGATCGTAATCACGAGAGTCCCTCCACAATTTCCCGGTAGACCTCTTCGGCCTCATGGGTGGCATCCACATGCCGCAACGTGCCGCGTTCCTCGTAGAACTCCACCAGCGGCGAGGTCTGCTCGTTGAACACCACCAAGCGCTGCCGAATGGTGTCCGGCTGGTCGTCCGCGCGCACAAACAGCGGGCTGTTGCACACATCGCACAGGCCATCCCGCTTGGGCGGCTTGTTGGTGCGATGATAGAGGGCGCCGCACTTGGTACAACCCATCCGGCCGCTAAGACGGCGAATGAGCACGTCCTCGGAGACTTCGAGCGAGATCACCCGCTGGATCGGCATTTCCGCCTGGGCGAGTTCGAGTTCCAGCGCTTCGGCCTGCCGAATGGTGCGCGGGAAGCCGTCCAGGACGAACCCCTTTTTGCGGGCTTCATCCGAGCGGATCCGCTTCAGCATCATCTGAATGGTGACCCCGTTGGGCACCAGCTCGCCGCGATCAATGTAACTTTTGGCGAGTTGACCGAGGTCAGTTTCGGCCTCAATCTCCGCGCGGAAAATAACCCCACTGCTTAAAGTGCGGACACCCAAGCGCTCTTCGATGAGAGCGGCTTGGGTGCCTTTGCCAACGCCCGGGGGGCCGATCAAAATCAATCGGATCGGCAAGCCGGGTTAGCCTCCGCCGTATTGCTTGGTGATCAGGTTGGCTTCAATCTGGCGCATGGTTTCCAGCGCCACGCTCACCATGATGAGAAGCGAGGTGCCCCCAATCATGCCAATGCTCGGGATATTCACGAACAACGGGAAGACGTACTGGCTCAGCGCGGCAATCGAGAGGAACAGAGCCCCCACAAAGGTCACGCGCGTAATGACGCCGTTGAGGAAGTCCTTGGTCTGCTTGCCCGGACGAATACCCGGCACGTACGAGCCAGCTCGCTTGAGGTTGTTGGCGATGTCCTCCACGTTGTAGATCATGGCGTTCCACACAAAGGTGAAGCCGAAGATCAACAGCATGTAGAACAGCGCGCCGACGTAGCCTTGCCAGCGGCTGAAGTCCGGCGCCATGAAGGCCCCGATGTTGCCGAGGGCATCGTGCATCGACGAGCCGGCCGGGAACATCTGCTGGAACTGGTACGGCATGTAGATCAGCGCCACCGCGAAGATGACCGGGATCACGCCCGCCATGTTCACTGAGATCGGCAGGTAGCTCGTGCCGCCACCCTTGGCCTGCGTGCCAAAGTTCCGCCGCATGTGCTGCACCGGGATGCGCCGCTGCGCCGTGGTGAAAAGCACTACGAAGTACGTCACCGCCAGGAACAGAGCCGCCACGATGACCAATTGCCACCACTGCACCAGCACGCCGTAGTTGCGCTGGATTTGCTCCACCAGGCTCGGCATGGAGATGATAATCCCCGCGAAAATGAGCAAGGAAACCCCGTTGCCAATGCCTTTTTCGCTCGCTTGCTCACCAAGCCACAGCAACAAGAACGAACCGGCAGTCCAGAAGACGGCCACCGTCACGTACTGCTGAGCAGTCGGCGTGATGGCCAGGGGCCGCGCAATAAGCTGGAAGATCCCGACCGACTGGAACACGCCCAGAATCAAGGCCAGGGCGCGCGTGCGGCGGTTCTGCTGCTTGCGGGCGTATTCGCCTCCTTCTTGGAGCTCCATCTTCCACGCCGGGTTGGCGTAGGTAAGGACTTGCAGGATAATGCTGGCCGAAATGTAAGGGCCAAGGCCGAGCGCCAAAATGGACAGCCGCTTGAATGCACCGCCCCCAATCTGGTTCATCAGGCCGAGGAACGAGTTATCGTTCACCAGCTTTTCCAACATGGCCGGTTGAACGCCCGGAATGGGCACGACCACGTGGATGCAGAGTGCGTAAACCGCAAAGATGATGAGGACGAAGGTGATTCGTCCTCTTAGTTCCTCATCGGCCCAAGCGAGCCGAAGGGTTTCCGTGAGTGAACGTTGCGGGGCGCCGGGCGCGCCCATTGGCCCCCCAACCGCGCCCCCCAAGCTCACAGAGTGACCGCCTCGCCGCCCGCGGCTTCAATCGCGGCCTTGGCCGTGGCGCTGAACTTGTGCGCGTTGACCTTGAGCTTCTTGCTCAGAGTGCCAAAGCCCAGGATCTTCACGCCGTCCATCATGCCTCCAATCACACCCTTGGCCATCAGGGCCTCGGCGGTGACTTCAGCACCCTTATCGAAGTGCTTCTCGAGGTCATCAAGATTGACAACCGCGTACTCCTTGTGGTTGACGTTGCGGAAGCCCTTCTTTACCGGAAGTCGGCGGTGGATCGGAGTCTGACCACCTTCAAACCAGGGACTGATTTGTCGGCGAGCCTTCTGACCCTTGGTGCCACGCGTGCAGGTCTTGCCCATGCCGCTCCCGATGCCACGTCCAACGCGGCGTCGGCGCTTGGTGCTGCCCGGATTCGGGCTCATTTCGTGCAACATTTACTTAGCTTCCTCCTCGGATTTCTTGGCGCGAGTGCGCTTCGGCTTGGCTTCCGCTTCGGCTTCGGCCGGAGCCGCTTCCTTCTTGGCGGGAGCCTTCTTGGCCGTTTCCTTCTTGGCGGCCGGCTTGGCTTCGGCCGCCGGGGCGGCGCCTTCCAGCTTGCCAAAGCGGCGGCGTCGGCGAACCTTGGTCACGCCTTCCACTTCTTCGACTTCCAGCAGGTGCTTGACCTGGTGGATCATGCCGCGAATCACCGGCGTGTCTTCTTGGTACACAAAGCGACCCGTCTTGTTCAGGCCCAGGGCCTTCACGGTGCGCAGGTTCTTCGGAACGGCACCAATGGTGCTCTTCTTCAGGGTGATCTTAAGCATGGTCAGCCTCTTCCTTGCGGGCGCGCTCCAGCCAGGGCACCAATTCCTTAGAGTCCTTGCCTCGGCGCTGGGCGGCGGCTTCCGGCTTGGCCAGTTCCTTGAACGCCTTGACCGTGGCGTAGGCCACGTTCACGTTGTTCCGGCTGCCCAGACACTTCGCCAGCACGTCGTGCACACCCGCCGCTTCCAGACACTGGCGCACGGCGGAACCGGCCTTAACCCCGGTACCGGGCGCGGCCGGTCGCAGAACGACCGTCGAGCTGGAATAGTGAGCCTTGACTTCGTGCGGGATGGTGTTGCCGATCATTTCGATCTTGAACATGTCCTTGCGCGCCGCGTCTTCGGCCTTGCGTATGGCATCGGGGATGCTGCGGGCCTTTCCAAGCCCGAGCCCAATGCTGCCCTTGTTGTCGCCCACGACCACGAGGATCGACCAAGACATCGTCTTGCCGCCCTTGTTGGTCTTGGACACCTTGTTGGACCGAACGACGCGAACGTCGAGTTGCGGCCCTTCGGCATTACGATTACTGGGGGCTCGACGCCCAACCAAACGAGGTCCACGTGCCATGGTTTAGAACTCCAAACCCGCGGCGCGGGCTCCTTCGGCAACCTTCGCAATGCGACCTTGATAGCGGAAGCCGCCACGGTCGAAAACGACCGCCTTGATTCCCGCCGCCTTGGCGCGCTCAGCAACCTTCTTGCCAACCGCCAGGGCGCCGTCTTGCGTGGTGCCTTTGTCGCTGCCCGTTTCCACACTGCCCGCGGCTGCGAGGGTGTTCCCGGTCGTATCGTCAATAATTTGCGCGTAGATGTGCTTGCTGCTGCGGAAAACGCAGAGGCGCGGCCGTTCGGCGGTGCCCGTTACCTTCTTCCGCACGCGGCCATGACGTGCAACGCGCGAGTCGGATCTTGTGGTCTTCGCCATTACTTCGTCGCCCTCTTACCTTGTCGCAGCCGCACCACTTCGCCCTTGTAGCGCACGCCCTTGCCCTTGTACGGGTCCGGCTTGCGCGCCTTGCGAATGTCAGCGGCCATTTGGCCAACCTTGGCCTTGTCAATGCCCTTCACGATAATCGTGGTGACCTTCTTCTTGTCGTCCACGACCAGTTCGTATTCAATGCCGTCCGCCGGATCAATGTTCACCGGGTGGCTGTAGCCCAGGCTCAGCGTCAGGCCCTTGCCGGCCTGCGTTGCGCGGTAACCCACGCCGTGGATTTCCAGCGACTTGGCGTGACCTTCGCTCACCCCGGCCACCATGTTGGCGATGAGGGTGCGCGTGAGACCGTGCTGAGATCGGTTGAGGCGGTGGTTGTCCGGGCGGCTCACCGTCACGGTGTTGCCATCCACGGCCACGGTGATCGAGTCGGCCACCTTCTGATGAAGCTCGCCCTTCGGACCCTTGACCTTAACCACATTGTCCACGACTTCCACGGTGACGTTGCCCGGGAAGACGATCGGCTTAATTCCAATTCGTGACATGTGCGTGACTCCTTACCAAACTTCGCCGAGGACCTCGCCCCCGACTTTGCGTCGTCGCGCCTCGCGGTCGGTCATCACGCCCAGCGGGGTGGTGATGATGCGCGTGGCCAAGCCGCTGCGAATCGGGCGAAGCTCGTTCGAACCCTTATAAACGCGCAGACCGGGCGTGCTCACGCGGCGCAATTGATGAATCATCGGTCGGCGGCGCTGGTCGTACTTCAGCTTGATGCGAATGACAGGGAACTTCGTTTCCTGCACCACTTCCCAGCCGTCAATGAAGCCTTCGGCTTCCAGAACCTTCGCCAGTTCCACTTTAATCTTGCTCATCGGAACGTCCACCGTGGTGTGCCGGGCAACCAGCCCGTTGCGCACCCGCGCGAACATATCCGCAATCGGATCGCTATGCATCGTGTTGTCTCCTTACCAGCTGGACTTCACCACGCCCGGAAGGTTGCCCTTGTGAGCGTTTTCGCGCAGGCAGATCCGGCAGATGCCGAAGTATCGGAAGTAACCGTGCGGTCGGCCACACAGGTTGCAGCGGCTATAACCGCGCGTGCTGAATTTGGGCTTCCGCTTCGCTTTTTCAATGAGTGCTTTCTTAGCCATGTTTGTCCCGCCGTTCCCGGGCCGGTTTGCCGTGCACCGTTTCTCCGTTCGGATTCGTCCGGAAAGAAACGAGTCGACACCTCGCCTGTGGCTTGGTTGTGGGTCCTGCGCACAATAGAACTCGCGCTCGCTCGCGCACAGGGAACGGAAAGATACCTCTTTCCTTCCTTTTCCCTTCGGTGGAACTAGGATTCTGCCCCGTTCTACCGGGACTTACGACGGGTTCCCCTTACCCTGCGAATCGTTTGACCAGGCCCAGAACGTCACGGAACGCCCCGTGGTCGGCCCCGCCCATGGCTTCGTAGACCACGCTCTCGGTGTGGGTGATGACCGCGCCAATGTCGCGCAGGCGCTGCATCGCCACCGTGTGCATCCCAGAGCTGCGAGCGCTGATCGCGTCCTCGGCTAGGAACACGTCGTATTCCGACCCCAGCAAGTCCACGGCGGTTTGCGTCACGCAGATGTGGCTCTCAATGCCGACCAACACCACTTGGTTGCGCTGAGTTGCTTCGAGTTGCGCCACAAAGGCCTCCGCCCCCGCCGCACTGAACGCCATTTTGCCAACGATAGGCTGGCTCACCAGCGGGGCAATCGCCTCGTGGGTGCCGCCCATGCGCTCGGGGTACTGCTCGGTGGCCAGCACGGGGATGTTGAGTAGCTTCGCGGCTTCCAAAAGGAACTGCGTGCGGTGGACCACCCGGTCGGCTTCGTGAATCGCGGCCAAAAAAGTCGGCTGCTCATCAATGACCACGATAACGGCGTCTTCGGCGTGAATCTTCATGCGCGTTCCTTACAGGGCGGGCTTGATGGTGCCGCGCACCTCGCCAAACCCGATGCGATAGCCCTCGCCCTGGGCGTAGGCCGACATGATAACGGTGTCGCCATCGTGCAGGAACGTGCGGCGCTCGTTAGTCTCGGCCATTGTCAACGGTCGCTCGCCCTTCCAGGTGAGTTCCAGCAAGGAACCGAACGAATCCGGCGTCTCCCCGCTGATGGTGCCGGTGGCATAGAGATCGCCGAGTTCCACCGGGGTGCCGTTGCTCGTCTGATGGGCCAGCTGCTGGGCGATGGACCAATACAGGTTGCTCATGTTGCTCCGGCAGATCACCTGCGGGGTCTTCATGCTGCCCGTTTTGATGCTGACTTCGAGCTGCACGTCAAAGTGCGGATTGCCCTTCTGGCGCAGATAGGGCAGCGGCTCGGGGTCTTGCGCCATGCCTTCGATGCGGAACGGCTCCAGCGCGTCCAGGGTCACGATCCACGGCGATACGCTGGTGGCAAACGACTTGGCGAGGAACGGACCGAGCGGCTGGTATTCCCAACGCTGCACGTCGCGGGCGCTCCAGTCATTCACGATGACCAAGCCCAAGATGTGCTCTTCCGCCTGCGTGGTGGGGATACGGCGGCCCATATCCACGCCACTGCCCACGTAAAAGCCCATTTCGAGTTCAAAGTCCAATTCTCGGCAGGGGCCCCACTCGGGGGCTTCCGCGTCGGCGGCCTTGATTTGGCCCTTGGGGCGGATGATCGGCGTGCCCGAGGCCACCACCGTGTTCGCGCGGCCGTTGTAACCAATCGGCACCCAACGGTAGTTGGGGAGAAGCGGGTCGCCTTGCGGGCGGAACATCTGCCCCACATTGCGGGCATGGTGGATGCCGCTATAGAAGTCCACGTACGCCATCGGCGGGATCGGCACCTGCAAGTTGGCCTTCTCCAGCGGGATCATCGCCCGCTTTTGCAGCTTCTCCCGGGTGCGCAGGGCGTCGTGGTCGTGCCGGAGCAGGTTGAAAACCACCTGGCGCAGGTAGCTCAGCTTCTCCCGGTCCATGTCGATGAACGACTCGAGCACCGGAAACTCGCTGTCATCAATCAGCCCGGCTTCGCTCAGCGCCAGCAGGTCCAGCGCATAGGGGCCAATTGCGGCGACCATCGTCTCGCCCTGCCCCTTGATGTCGGCCAGGCCGAAGGGGATGTTCTGGATCGGGAAGGGGCTATCGGCCGGGATATCAATCCAGGATTTCGCGCTGGCCGGGATGGAGAAAGTCTTCATGAGTTGTGCTTGAAAAAGGCCGCGAGGCCGTCGCGGGGTTCGGCCACGCTGCAGGAGCCGAATCCACCAAAGATCGATCGAAAATCGTGGGCCGCGCTTTCGTCCAGGGTGTAGTCACCCAGGCTGAGGCCCGCCGCGCCATCGCGCACATCTTCGGCCAGCAAGAGGTCGTGGACTTCGCGGGTGCTGAGATCCTCGCTGCGGGCGAGAGCGGCCGCGCCGAGAGCATTGAGGAACCCAAAGCGGGTCACGCCCAGCTCTTCATCCTCGTGCGTCATCGGGTCGTGCAGGCCGGCAGTGAGCTTGAAGGGCAGGTCCAGACTGGTGGCGGTGTGCAGAAACTCGGCCAGGCGCGCCGGGCTCGGGAACTCGGCGGCGGTGACACCCCCGGTGCGGGCCTTGAACCCCACATCCTCCCAGGTGCTGGCGGCTTCGCTCATCAGGTCGGGCAGGTCGTCGCCCCAACCGAGTTCAAAGTAGACCTGCGTTCCGGCGAGATCATCGGCGCGCTTCTTCATCACGCCCAGGGCTTCCTTGAGGGCGGCTTCGTTTGGCGGGATGGCGATTTCTAGGCTCTCCGGGTGGCCGTCTTCTTCCACCAGGGCCGCGATTTCATCCACGATGGTGGTGAGTTGAGCGCGGAGCCCTTCGGCGGCCGGGCGTGCCACGATCGCGAGCGGGGTCTCTTGCAAAGTGCCCGAAAGTTCGCTCAGCTGCGGCGCCTTGACGATGAAGCGCCGGGTCCAGAACCGGTCCGGGCTGCCCATGATGGCCTGGAATTCGGCGGACGCATCCGCCAAGCTCAACGCCGCCGGGGGGAACTGACCGGCATAGTCAATTACTTCGTGGAGCAATGCGCGCAGGGCCGGACTCATTAGGCCAGTTTAGCAGGGTCACCCGGCACCCTCTGCGCCCCGGCGTGTATCCTAAACGTGGCGGTCAGCGTGGATCGCTCTCCTTTCGAGAGGAAAGAGACCATGACTCCCCTACGAGTAATTATTGCGGACGACGATCCGATCATCCGGCTGGACGTGAAGCAGATGCTTCACAAGCTGGGATTCGAAGTGGTGGCCGAGGCCGAAGACGGGGCCGTCGCCGTCGACCTGGCCCGCCGCCTGGAACCCGACGTGGTGGTGCTGGACGTGAAAATGCCCGTGAAAGACGGCATTGACGCGGCCCGCGAGATCACCGACGAAGGCATTGCCCCTACCGTTCTGCTGACCGCCTACAGCGACCAAGAATTGATCGTCCGGGCCCAAGAGGCCGGCGTTTACGGCTATCTGGTCAAGCCCTTCAACCCCAGCCACCTCGCCCCCGCGATTCAGGTGGCCCGCAGCCGATTTGAAACCAATCGGCAGCTGAACAAGGAAGTGGCCGACCTCCGCGACCGGATTGAAACCCGGAAGCTGGTGGAGCGCGCGAAAGGTGCCCTGATGGCCGACCGTGGCTTGAGCGAGGACGAGGCTTACCGCCGCATTCAGCAGCAGAGCATGAACGCCCGGAAGTCCATGCGCGAGGTGGCGGAAGCGATTCTGCTGGCGCGCGGCGTGTCAGACTAAGGGGCATGCCCGAGCGCCTGGCCGCACCCTGGCGATTTGAGTATGTGAGCACCGCCGATGCGCAGGCCAAAGGCGGGTGCATCTTTGTGGATCTGCCCGCGCAATCGGACGACCGTCGTAACCTCATACTTTATCGAGGGCGGACGGCGTTTGTGATGCTCAACGCCTTCCCGTACACCAGCGGGCACCTGATGGTGGCGCCCTACAAGCACACCGCCCGCATGGACGAACTGGACGACGCGGAACTGCTGGAAATCAACCAGCTGGTGGCCCGGGCGATGCGCTGGATTGAGGCAGTCTATAAGCCGGAGGGGTTCAACGTGGGCGTGAATCTGGGCCAGGCGGGCGGGGCGGGCATCCCCACTCACCTCCACTGGCACATCGTGCCGCGATGGCGGGGCGACACCAACTTCATGACCACGGTGGCCGACGTGCGCGTGATTCCGCAGAGCCTGGAATCCGCCTACGACCACCTCAAATCGGCGGTGGATGCGGATGCTCCCGGCGCTTGACGAACTGCGGGCGGCGGCCTCGGGGTGCACAGCCTGCCCGCTGAGCGAACGACGGACGAATGTCGTGTTCGGGAAGGGAGACCCGGGTTCGCCGCTGGTGCTGGTGGGGGAAGGCCCCGGGGCTGACGAAGACCGCACGGGCATCCCTTTTGTGGGCCGGGCCGGGCAACTGCTGGACAAGGCCATTGCCGAGGCCGGGCTGACCACCGAGACCGTTTACATCTGCAATACGGTGAAGTGCCGCGCCTGCGATTGGCGGGACGGCAAGGCGTACAACCGGCCGCCTTCCGACGAGGAGACGCAAGCCTGCCGCCAGTGGCTGCTGCCGCAATTGAGCTTGATTGCGCCGACGATGGTGCTGTGCATTGGGGCGCCCAGCGCGAGGAACCTGATTCGGGGGGATTTCAAGATCACCAAGGAGCGGGGGGTGGTTTTTCCTTCCGCCTACGCCCGCGCGACCATGGCGACCCTGCACCCGGCGTACATTTTGCGGCAGAGCAGCGCCACCCACGACGGCGGATTTAGCCTGCTGGTGGATGACATTGCCAAGGCCTGGCAGCTGGCCTGCGAACTACGCGCGGCGGGCAAAACGACCCCGAAACTGAGCCTGCCGGAGGTGGAGGCGTGACCCTCGCTTCGCTTTCTACTTTGTTGGCTGAGTGCCCGCTGGTGGCGAGTGTGCAGCCCGCCCCCGGCGTGACCGCACCGGTGGACTTTTTGGTGGAGGCCGCCCGCCAGCATCAGCGCGAGGGAGTGCGCTTCCTGCGCTTGGAAGGGGTGGAGGCGATTGCGGCGATTCGGGCGGCGACCGGACTACCGTGTGTGGGTTTGTTAAAGCGGACTTATCCGGATTCGGAGGTCTTCATCACGCCGACGATGGCCGAAGTCGAGGCGCTGATTGAACTGGGATGCGAGGTGGTGGCGATGGATGCCACCGAACGCCCACGCCCGGGAGAGGTCGCCTTGGCGGACCTGGTGGCGCGGGTGCACGCCGCCGGACGGCTGGCGATGGCCGACTGCGACACCCCTGCCAGCGTGGACCAGGCGGTGGCCCTGGGATTTGATGTCATTGGCACCACTCTGAGCGGCTATACACCGGCTAGCTCGGGCGTGGGCGACGGGCCGGACTTGGAATTGGTGGCTCATGCCGTCGGGCGGGGGGCCTTGGTGCTGGCCGAGGGCCGCTATCAATCCGAAGCCCAGGTGTGGGCGGCCATGCGGCGCGGGGCCAGCGGCATCGTGATGGGTGGGGCGCTGAACGACCCCACCAAGCAAACGCGCCGTTTTTTGACCGCAACGAGGCCCGCGGCCGAGCGCGTGGGGGCGGTGGACCTGGGCGGCACCTGGCTGCGCTTTGCGGTGGTGAGTGCTTCAGGTGAGGTGGCCTCGGTCGAACGTATTGCACGGCCCGAAACTCACGAGGAACGCCTGGCGTGGATTGAATCCCGGGTGGCCTCTTCGGGGGTTGGTCGAGTCGGTATCGCCGCCGGGGGCACCATCCATCCGCGGACCGGGCAGATTTGGGAGTCTTTGGGCATCATTCCTGGCCAGATTGGCGAGTCGTGGGCTTTAAGTGTGCCCACCGTGGCCCTCAATGATGGGCTCGCCTGCGCGTGGGGGCATGCCCAGCACCCCGCCTGGGCGGGGCGGAGGGTGTTGACCCTGGCCTTTGGCACCGGGGTGGGGGCCGGGCTCGTGGATCAAATGCGATTGCTGGTGGGGCCGCAGGGCGAATACCCCCGCCTCAACGACCTCCGTTTGCCGACCGGCGAGCGGTGCGAAGATGTGCTGGGCGGGGCGGCGCTGGGCCGAGAACCAGATGCCGCGCAGCGCGAGGCGGCGGTGGCGGCGGCGCAATATGCGCTGCGGACGGCGCGCGGGCTTTATCACCCCGAGGTTGTAGTGATGGCGGGCGGAGTCGGCACGGCTGCCTGGCTGCTGCCGCATTTGGACGATGTCGAATTGACCCCCTACGGCGACAACGCCGGCCTGATGGGGGCGGCGTGGCTGGCCCTGCGGCCCCCACACGGGATGTAGGTTTTTATGCAGGTTTCGATAGCCGGGGCGGGCATCACGGGCCGGTGCGTCGCGGCCACTTTGGCCCGGCGCGGAGCTGACGTCACCCTTTACGATCCCCGGCCGAGTGACCACACCGAAGGCAGCTCTCATGGTCGCTCGCGCATTGTGCGTCAGGCTTACCCGGAACCGTTTTGGACAAAGATTCTCGCCGAAGGCTATGACGATTGGCGCGTGCTTGAGCAATGGGCCGACGAAGCATTGGTGAACGAAGTGGGGCTTTGGTACCTCGGCCCGGCGGACCACGAAGAGCTGGCCACCGGGCGCGAAGGGCTGGACGCCTGCGGCGTGGCCTACGACTGGGTGACCACCGGCACCGACACCCTGCGTTTGCACCCCGGCGAGGCCGCAATTACGACCCCCCGCGCGGGGTGGGTGAATGCCGATCAGGCCCGCGCGGCCGCCCTGCGCGTGGCGCAGGTGGCCGGGGTGCGGGAGGTGCGTGCGCACTTGGATCAACCCGCCCCGGAGGGCTGCGCCGTGTGGACGGTAGGGCCATGGATCGCCGCGAAGCTTCCCCAATTGGGTCTGCGCGTGACCCGGCAGTGGGCGGTGTACCTGCGGGGCCACCATGAAGGCCCGGTGTGGATTGAAGCCGCTGATGACCACCCTTACGGCTTTCCGAATGAGCCCGGCGAGGCCACGGTGAAGGTGGCGCTCCACTCGCCGGGGCCGGACACGACGCCCGGGAGCGCGCGCGAACCCGATCCCACGATCGTGGCGCGCACCGCCGAAGCCGCCCGCCACCGACTGCCCCAATGCACCGGCGAAGTGGTGGATGTGGTGCCGTGCCTTTACACCAACGCGAAGGACGATGCCTTCCGCATCTTTTGGCTGAACGAGCGGGAGTTGGTGGTGGCGGCGTGCAGCGGGCACGCCTTCAAGTTCGGGCCGTGGCTCGGGCGCTTTGTGGCCGACGTGCTGCAAGGCCACGAGGACTTGGCAAACTGGCCCGAGTTCCAACCGTAGAATCCCGTGCCATGCCTGGGGATGCGCTGTGTTGGATTCGCCGCGACTTGCGACTGCACGATCATGCTGCCCTCAGTGCCGCCACCGCCCACCACCAAAGAGTGGCGGTTGTATTCGTCTTTGATGCCCTGATCCTCAATGCATTAGAAGATCGTGACGACAAGCGTGTCACCTTCATCTATGAATCTCTGGCTGAAATTGACGCGGCTTTGCGCGCCCGGGGCAGTCGGCTGATTGTGCTGCACGGCGACCCGGTGGAGCTCATCCCTCGCCTTGCTCTGGAGCTGCGCGTGGACGCCGTTTATGCCAACCACGACGATGAACCCTACGCCATCGCGCGCGATCAGCGCGTGGCGCAGGCCCTGCAATCGCAAGTTCAATCGCTCAATACCTTCAAAGATCATGTGATCTTTGAGCGACAAGAGGTCACCACGCAGTCGGGGGGCGACTTCCGGGTTTACACCCCGTACATGCGGGCGTGGCGTGCGCGGCTTCGGCCCGCCGATGTCGCCGAGCGCTCCGTTGACGACAAAAGCTTCTGGTTGAACCTACCAGAATCCGCGCCCGCTCTCGCTCCCCTCTCGGGCTACGGCTTCCAATCAAGCGAGCTTTGGCTGAAGCCCGGCGCATCCGGCGGAAGGGAACGACTCGCCGCCTTCACCCAAGATCTCCCCCATTACGGCCAGCGACGAGATTTCCCCGCCATCAGCGGCACGAGCGGCCTCAGCGTGCACCTACGCTTCGGCACCATCAGCATCCGCGAGGCCGTGCGCCACGCCCAACGGCACGACAGCGCGGGCAGCACCAAGTGGCTCAACGAGCTGATCTGGCGCGACTTCTACCAGATGATCATGAGCCGCTTCCCGCAGGCCATGACGACCAGCTTCAAGCCCGAGTACCGCGATCTCGTCTGGCCCGGCCCGACGGAACACTTCGAGGCCTGGAAAGAAGGCCAAACCGGTTACCCGATCGTGGATGCCGCCATGCGCGAGCTGAAGCAAACCGGGTGGATGCACAACCGGCTGCGCATGATTGTCGCCAGCTTTCTCACCAAGGACTTGCTCGTGTCTTGGCAAGACGGCGAAGCCCATTTTGCCCGTTACCTCCTCGATTTCGACCTCGCCAGCAACAACGGCGGGTGGCAGTGGGCCGCCAGCACGGGCGTGGATGCGCAGCCTTACTTCCGCATTTTCAACCCCATCACCCAGAGCCAAAAGTTCGACCCGGAAGGCACGTACATCCGGCGGTGGGTGCCCGAAATCGCCCACCTCGACTCCAAAGACATTCACGCGCCCTGGCAACTCGGTTTGATGGCTCCGGCCGACTACCCGGCCCCTATTGTGGATCACGCCACCCAGCGCGCTCTTGCCCTGGAGCTCCTGGCCAAAAAGTAAAGACTCCGCCCACCCCAAAAGGGCGAGCGGAGTCTTGCCAGCTTCACGCCAACGACTAGTTCAGGCGCTTCAGCAGTTCCTGCACCGCTCGTTCGAGCTGCGCATCGCGGCCTTGCAGCCACAGGTTGGGGTCGTAGAGCACTTCCACCGTCGGGCGGCGGCCGTTGCGTTCTAGGTTCTCCATGTCCACGGTGTAGGCCCCGCTCGCCGGCATGCGGATCGAGCCACCGTCCCACATCGACATGGAGTACGTCCCGATCACCCCGCCCCCGGTGCGCTCACCGATGACCGGACCGAGCTTCATGGCCTGGAAACCTTCGGAGAAGATTTCCGCGTTGCTAAACGAATACTGGTTCGTCATGGCCACGGCGGGCATCTCCAGGGCATTGCCTCGGTAGTTGTTCTCGCTAAAGCGCAGCGGCGAGTCCGGGTTGGTGCGGATCAGCCACGGCTCCTTGCGCATGATGTTGAGGATGATGTGGCTGGTGTAGCCACCGCCATTGAAGCGCACGTCCACCACCAGGCCATCCTTACCATTGAGATCGGTCTGGATCTCGGTGAGGAAGGTGGCCAGGCTCGGCTCATCCATACCTTCGATATGGATATAGCCCAGGCGACCGCTGCTTAACCGATCCACCTCGCGCTTGCTCCACTGCACCCAGGCGTCGTAGGCCAGGCCGTTCATCAGGGCGCGGCTGGCGGGCTTGATGGCCACATCCACCGTGCGGCCTCCGCGCTCCACCTTCAGCATCACCTTGCGGCCGGTGCGGCCATCCAGTAGCTGCGCCAGGGTCATATCACCGCCGAGGGCCGTGCCATTCACGCTCACGATGCGGTCACCCTTCATGAGCTCCATATCCGGGTGGCTGGCCGGGGAGCCCGGCATCACCGAATCCACTATGTAGCGGCGTGCCACCAGGCCGGCGGGTTCAAAATTGACCCCCAGCCAGGCGGTGTTGGTGCGCTCGCCCGTGGGGGCGGCCGGGTCGCGCGGGGCGGTAGCCCCCAGGTGGCTGCTGTCCAAGCGCTCCATCATCTCGCCCATCAAGGCGTAGAAGTCGGCGCGGCTGGTGGCGTGCTTCACCTTCGGCTCATACTCGCGGCGGATGCCATCCCAATCCTTGCCGTGGAAGTCGCGGTCGTAATAGCCCCGCGCCATCGTCCACCAAATCTCCTCAAACAAGGCTTGCTCTTCGGCGGCTTGGTCCACGCGCTGCTCGCAGCTCACGCTGATGGGCGAGACGGCGCCATTGGCCAGGTTAATGGCCAGCAGGCGGCCACCTTGGCTCACGTACGCCTTGGTCTTGGTGACAAAAGCCACCGAAGCCGGGCCGGTAATGCCGGTCACAGGGGTCGCCCCGCCGCGCTCGATGTTGATGGCACTGAACTGGCCGTCCACATTGCCCCACACAAAGTTGGCCGTAGGGTGCGGGGTGTAGCCCTGCGCCCCCTCGGGCAGCAGCACCCGACGGCGCTGGCGCAAGCCGTTCGGCTCTACCTTCACCTGAACCGGAGCGGCTTCGGTGCGGGCAGCTTCACCTTCCAGAGCATCCTCATCGAAGGTCACCGGCTCCGGCACCAGGCGGAAGGCTTCCAGCGTTGTGGTGCCGTTGCGAATTTCGCTGTAGTTGTTGCCCTCCACGGCCGAGAACACCAGGTACTTGCCGTCGGCGGAGAACACTGGCGTGCCCGCGTCCTTGCCAACGGCGCCGACCACGACCGGGCTCCCGCCCTTCAGCGGCACCAGCTGGAGCTCCACGCCGCGTTGGCGGGTCAGGCTGACGGCCAAGTATTGGCCATCCGGCGACCAGGTGTACGGCTGGCCACCAAACACCCCTTCCAGGTAGTTGCCTTCGCTCAGCACCTTGGTTTCGCCGCCCTCCACCGGGCGGGCGCACAAGTAGCGCAGGCCGCGCACAAAGACCACGGTCTTGCCATCCGGCGAGAGGCTGTGGCCGGTGAGGTCTTCGCCTGCTTCCTCGTACCAGGTGGAGCTTTGGCCATCGCGCGTCACCACATTCAGGCGGCGGCGACCTTGATCGGTGACCTCGTTGTAAAGGATGCGGTCGTCATCCAGCCAGGTCGGACGCGTATCCGGGCGCACGTTGGTGGTCAGGCGCCGGGTCGCGCCACCGCGCTCGGTGGTCAGGAACAGGTCGCCCCCGGCCACCACGACGCCCCATTTGCCGTTGGGCGACACCGACCAGCCGTTGAAGCCGGTGGTAATGGTCTTGGTGACATAGGGATCGCGTCGGCTATCGGCCGGGGCCGTGATGTTCAACGGGGCGGCGGTGCGCGATTCGGTCTTCAGCGTCCAGATGGCGCTGTCCTTTTGGAAGGCCGCCGTCTTGCCGTCGGCACTCACCGAGAGGAACCGGATGGTGCCATCGCTGAAGTTGGTAAGCATCCGCGGCTGGCTGCCATCGGCATTCATCGCCCACACGTTGGGCGCGCCGGAGCGGTTGCTCACAAAGAACACGCGGCCCGTGCTGTAGACCGGGAAGTTGTCTACTGCCTCATTGGTGGTGAGCTTCTTAAAGTTGCGGAACGGCGCACTGCCATCCGCCACCCAGATCTCGCTGGTGTTGGCACCATTGTGGCCCGGCTTGCGCCAGTGGCCGGCGCTGCCGCCGCCCGCCATGTAGACCTTGCCCTCCGACCCCGGTGAGGGGTTGTAGAACATCTCCAGGAAGTGGGTGGTATGCGGCACCAGGTCGCCCCCGGCGCGCAGGGAGAACACATTCAGGCGGCCAAATGCGTTGGTGTAGCCATAGACTATCGAACCATCCGCGCTGATGGCGGTGGGGTATTCGTCGCTGCTTTCCCAACTCAGGCGCGTGAGGCCGCTGCCATCGGGGGCCATACGGAAGAGGTCGAGATTGCCAAAGCGGTTGCTGGCGAAGGTGATGGACTTGCCATCGGGCGCCCACACGGGGAAGGTCTCGTCGGCCCCGTGGACGGTGAGACGGGTGGCATGACCCCCGGCCGCCGGCACCGACCATAGATCGCCCTGCCAGCTAAAGACAATCGTTTGCCCATCGGGCGAGAGCGCCGGATCTTGGGTCCTCAGGATGCCTTGCGCAAACGAGGCACCCGCCACCGTCACCAGGGCGAGTGCCATTGCGGAGCGAATACTGAAACTCATCAAACAGGGGATACCTGTTTTGATGCCGAATTGGTTACAGTTTCAGGTCCACAATCCCGGAAACACCCACGCCGGGCACCCCCTGGATCTCCTTGGGGTTGGTGATGTTGACCGAATCCACCGGGATGAGGGCGCGAATGCGGACTTCACCCAAGAATTCAGCTTCCGGAGAGGCCACAGCCTGCACTTTATCCACCTGCGTCTTGGTTCCCATCACCTGGGCGGCGCCGATGGCGTCGCGGGTGTTAATGCCAATGCTGATGATGGGAACCACCTTGCTGTAACTTGCGTTGGTGTCCTTGTGCCCGGTGAGCCCGTTGAAGGCGCGGTTGATCTCCGGCGCAAACTGCTTGACGGCGGCCCCTACGCCGAGGATCTTGATGATTTGGCGGACTTGCCCCTGAGCCCCGGTGGACATCAGCATGACGGCGGCCAAGGCGAGGCCTGAGACTTTCCAAGTTCGTTTCACACTTCTTTAGACGATCCATAAGGGTTGGGGGTTTGCCCTTACCGTCCTTGAGCAAAGGAAAGGCCCCCAACCCGAAGAGTGGAGGCCTTTCTTGCTTTCCGAAAGTTCGTTTAGAACTTGACGGAGAGCTGGGTGGTGATCAGACCACCGCGGTAGCGGTTGTTGGCGAAACCAAAGGCAGCATTGCGGCCCTTGAAGTCAACATCGCTGTAGAGGTAGCCGATGGCCACGTTGCTGTTGGCGCCCAGACCGTAGTCGAAGCCGACTTGGAACCATCGCTGGTTCGGGTCGGTGCCGGCGGAGTAGTTCCAGCGGACATCTTCGTACGAAGCCTTGAAGCCCCAGTTGGAGGCCAGCTTGTAGTCGAGACCAACCTTGAAGGCAGTCACGTCATCGTTGGTGGACACCAGCGGGTTGCCGGCGGCACCGGCTTGCACCGGCGTCAAGAATTGACCCTTCACGTAGACGCTCAGGTCGTTCGACGGCTTGAAGTTCACGCCAGCGAAGAAGCCTTCGATGTTGCGCGGGTTCCAAACCGTACCGACGCGATCCCAGCTACCAGCAGCGAGGAAGTTGCTCTCCACGCGTCGGAAACCACCGGTCAGGTCGAAGTTGCTGACCTTGTAGCCAAGGCCGACTTCGAACGCCGAGTTGTCGGTGTCGATCACGCTCGTGTCGCCGCGGCCAGCCACGGACTGGCTGAACTTACCGGAGACGGCCAGGCCGCTAAAGTTGAAGTCAGCTTCGGCGCCGTAGACGCTCAGGCGGTTCACGCCACCGTTAGTGGTGGGGTTCACATCGCTGTCATGGATGATGTAAGCAAGGTTGAGCTTGCCGTTGTCACCCAGACCGAACATGGCTTGCAGACCGAGGGTGGTGTCCACCACGGCGGCCGGGTTGCCCAGGTTCAGACTGATCGAGTTGAGGTCCGTACCGTTGGTCGAGTTGCGCTGGCTGTTCTGACCGCCGAACAGGTTGACCTTCGCTTCACCAAAGTTGAAGCCCAGGATCGCACCGTCGAAGATGAAGTTGCCATTGTCCCATCGCTCGTTGGCGTAGTACGGCGTGTAGTCGCTGCGCTTCCACAGGTACTTACCGACTTGGTGACCCACGCGACCCACTTCAGCATTGAAACCTTGACCGGCCAGGGCGCTGTTGAAGTTCGCGGAGAGGTTGTAGATGTAGACGTCGCTGGCGTTGCCACCGTTGTTGAACGGCAGACCGGCGTTGCGCGAATTCAGCGAACCGAGCGCAGCGAGCGTATCGCCGGTGACCAGCGTGCCCTTGAAGGAGGTGTTGTCGTCGACCTTGCCGCTGAGGCTCAGGCCGAGTTCGTGCAGCACGCTCAGGTCGCGGGTCACGCCAACCGGGTTGGTCAGGTTGCCAACGCCCGTCGGGCGGCCGTCTTGCGTCAGACCGAAGTCTCCTTCGTTGCTGTGACCACCGAGGATCAGGAAGTTGACGTCACCACCGATCTTCACGCTGGCGCCGCCGCTTTCCAGTCGTCGCACGCGCTCATCGAGCGAGGCCACGTCGGATTGCAACTTGTCAACGTCCACGCCGAGGCTGGCGAGTTCCTTTTCGAACTCGGTGCTCAGTCGCTTGAAGTTTTCGATGTCGGAGCGCCAGGCCTTCATGCCGTCCACGTCGCGCTTCAGCGCTTCGAGGGCGGTGCGGAGGTCGCTGTTGTCGCCACCTTGGTTCTGGCCGATCATGCGCTCAAGATCAGAGATCTTGCCTTCCATGCCTTCGACCACACCCATCATGCGCATGTAGAGCTGGTTCAGCGCCACCGCGAATTCGTAGCGGGTCGTCGGTCGGTTGCCGCGATAGAGGCCATCCGGGTAACCGAAGAGCACGCTGCCCTTCAGGTTCGACAGAGCTTCAAAAGCCCAGTGATTGTCCGGAACGTCCGGGAAGTTGTCCTGCGCGAGGGCCGGCACGATGAGACCCGCACCGAGCACCGCCGTCAGGGCGAACTTGATCATTTTGTTCATTTGGTTTCTCCAAAAGGGACACCATTTGCCGAACAACTAGACCGCTCGTGCGTTTCGATTGACCTTAAGCACATCTTTCCTCAAGTTCCTTGTGCCCCAGCAACCGTCGCAGTTGTGGTCGCGCGTCCTGCGCGTGGTATCACCTGGTTTCCCAGGCATCCCCATTATTACAGAACGATCTACCCAGGTCAACCATTTCGGGCACCCTGGTAAAAATTAGGTCTAAAAACAGGACCTACTGCCGCACCAATTGCAGAACTTCGTCCGTCTTTGCGCGCATCAGGGCCCCGTCGCCCCGGCTCTCCACGTTCAAACGGATGACCGGCTCAGTATTCGAACCCCGCAAATTGAAGCGCCAATTCGGGTAGCTGATGCTGATGCCGTCAGTAGTGTCCAGTTCGCCGTCGGCGTACTGCGCTTGCACGCGGGCCAGCACTTCTTTCACGTCCGCCACGGTGCTGTTGATCTCGCCACTGCAGGGGTATTTGGCCATCATGTCGGCCACCAGGGCCCCCAGGCTTTGCCCGGTCACGCTCACCAGCTTGGCCACCAGCATCAGCGGAATCATCCCGCTGTCGCAATACCAGTGGTCGCGGAAGTAGTGGTGGGCGCTCATTTCGCCGCCGTACACCGCGTTTTCGACGCGCATTTTTTCCTTTATGAAAGCGTGCCCGCTCTTGCACAGCACGGCGCGGCCGCCGGCCTCGGCCACGATGTCAAGCGTGTTCCATGTCAGGCGCGGGTCGTAAACAATCGCCGCCCCGGGGTTGTCCTGCAAGATCGCCTTGGCCAGCAACCCCACAATATAGTAACCCTCAATGAAGGTGCCGTCCTCGGTGAGGAAGAAACAGCGGTCGTAGTCGCCATCCCAGGCCACGCCAAAGTCAAAACCACCCTCCTTGAGTCGAGCTTCGATCGGGGCGCGAGATTCGGGTAGGATCGGGTTGGGCACCCCGTTGGGGAAGTGGCCGTCCGGCTCGAACATCATCCGCTCCACCTGCAGCGGGATGTGCGGCATCAACTTCTCCATCGCCACACCGGCCGCGCCGTTGCCGGGGCTGGCCAGCACTTTCAGCGGCTTTATCTCGTGGTTCGCATCAAAGGTCAGCAGGTGCTGGATGAAATCGTCGTAGACGTCGCGCTGGCTCACCTGGCCCTGGCCCTCACGCTCCCACTTTTGCTCGTAGGCGCGGCGTTCAATCTCATTCAGGCCGGTGTCGCTGCTGATGGGGCGGCTTTCCACTCGCACCATCTTCATGCCGTTGTCCTGCGGCGGGTTGTGGCTGGCGGTGATCATCACGCCGCCGTCGTAGCCGTAGTGCGCGGTGGCAAAGTAGACCATCTCGGTGCCGATGAGCCCCAGCTGAATCACGTCCACCCCGGCGTCAGCGAGCCCCCGGGTCAGGGCCTCCATCAGGTCAGGCCCACTCAGGCGGATATCGTGGCCCACGCACACCGATTTGGACCCCGTCTCATCCGCGAAGGCGCGCCCTACGCGGTAGGCCAGCTCGGGGTTCAAATCATTGGGCACCTGCCCGCGGATGTCATACGCTTTGAAGCAGGCGAAATACTGACCCATACCAAGCGGGAAGTTACCCGACCCGGGCGGTAACCTCAACCGAAGGAGTACCAGAGTGGCGGCAAAACGTATCGGAGCGCACATGCCGACGGGCAAAGGGCTGGCGGACGCGCTGCGGCGCGGAGTGGATATCGGGTGCACGGCCGTGCAGGTGTTCACCAGTAGCCCGCAGCAATGGGCGGCCCGGCCGATCACCGAGGAGATGGCGACCGAATTCCGGGCGACGGCGGAAGAGCTGAACCTGACGCCTTTCACCGTCAGCCACGACAGCTACCTCATCAACCTGGCCGCCCCCGACGAAGAAAAGCGGGAGAAATCCATGCGCGGCCTGGCGCGAGAGCTGGAGCGCTGCGCCCATCTCGGCATCCCTTATGTCATTAGCCACATGGGCGCGCACATGGGCGAAGGCGAAGAGGTGGGCTTGGCCAAAGTGGCCGAAGCGGCCCGCTCGATCCTGGCCGAAACTCCCGCCGGCGTCACCCTGCTGATGGAGACTACCGCCGGGCAGGGATCATCTCTCAACTACAAGTTCGAGCACCTGGAGTGGCTGCTGAACGCCTGCAATGGCCACCCCCAACTAGGAGTGTGCGTGGACACCTGCCACATCTTTGCGGCGGGTTACGACATCCGCACCGAGGAAGGCTATGCCACGACCATGGCCGAACTGGACCAGCGCATCGGCGCCGAACGGGTGAAGGTCATCCACGTCAACGATAGTCAAAAGCCATTCGGCAAGCGAGTGGACCGGCACGCTCACCTCGGCCAAGGCGAGATCGGGCCGGTGGCCTTTGCGTGCCTGTGCCAGGACGCGCGATGGACGGAAACGCCTTTGATTGTGGAAACCCCGGAAGCCGAAACCCACCACCAAGTGAACGTGGCGAGGCTGTGGGCGTGGAGTCGTGGCGAAAATCCTGTAATGGACTGAACAATCTGGCCTTTTCGTCGTCTCATTACTGTGGGTAGCCGACTGAGGCCACCTGCAGACGCAAAAAAGCCGGACACAGTGGAGAGGACTTACTGAGCCCGGCAACGGTTGTTTTCTCGCATTGCTACCGCATCTGACGTGCGTTTCACGTTGCAACCCTAATTTTATCCGATTTCTGGGTCCCCCCTGTATAGGGGGTATGACCGGTTTTTTATCGTTACAGCAATAATTGTGGGGCCCGCCGGTTCGGGGAGCCATGGCGGCATTCGTAGGCGATCCCCAAAACCTCCTCTCCAGTTCTAGGATTTTGTGCCGAAAACCTAAAGTGAAACCTCATGGTTGAACTGGTTGGACGACTCATCCTCATGGCGGGCGGCCTCGCGAGCGCAGGATTGCGCCAGGGTCCGACGTGGGACTTGGCCTGGCGGGCCATGCTGTTCTTCGGGGCCTATTCCGTGATGCTCTACCTGATGGAGCAACGCGGATTGCGCAACCGAGGGGTGTCCGGCCTTGCGGCCAGCCTGGATGGGGTGGTGCTCGCGATCCTGCTTCAGGATGCCGGCCAAATCGAGAATTTCGGCTTCCTCACCCTCGCTCCGCTCATTTGGGCGGCCACGCGCCACGGCAGCGACCCCGTTTTAATGGCGCCGATCATTGCGGCGGGCTTGGTGAGCTCCGCCAACTTCCGCAACTCCAACCCTTCCACCTTGCTCATAGCCCAGGCGGCCGGGGTCCTCATCGCCGGTTTGATGATGAAGCCCGCCCGCGCCCAAACCATCGTGAAAGAGGTGATGTCCACGCCCGCCGTACAAGAGGACATGACGCGCGAGCTGCGAGTGCAACTCCGCGATGCCCTGGTCGAACTCAGTGCCAGCGAAACGCGCGCCAAGGTGGATTCACTGGCTGGCCATCTCGCCCGCACCCTGCCCGCTCGCGGTGCGGACCATAACGGCCTCACCCACGCCGTAGCCGAAGCCCTTGGTCTGAGCGGCGCCCTGATTTACACCCGCGATGAAAGCGGAGAACGCCTGGTGGTGAAAGGTGCGGCAGGCACCCTACCGCTGGAACTGCAAACCATTGGCATCGAATGGCCTCAAGGTCAAAGCGAAGCCCAGATGAAGACCCGGATCCAGAGTGCCATCCGCAACCTGGCCGAAGTGGATACCTGCCATTCCGTACGCGTCATCCGCGACCAGGGCGTGCCCATCGGTGCGGTAGCAATTTTCCACCCGACGATTCATGGACTTGAAGAGGCCCTCGACCAACTCGAGGCCGCCGACGAGGTGCTGGGCCGATTTGTGGCGCAGGCCGAAGCCCGCAACGCCGAAGCCAACCGCCTCGCCGTCGCCGAACTTCTCTACACCATCGCCGCCAGTGCCCCGGGCACTGATGACACCGAAACGCTGAGTGGACGCATTTGCCGCGAGACCTTCGCCGCCGTCAATGTAGACCACGTCTCCATCGTGCAACTGCAAGGCAACCAAGAGCGGTTGCTGGCCCGCGAAGGCGCCGAGTCGCGCATGCTGGATCTCATCGAGTTTCCGAGCGGCACCGGTTACGCCGGCTGGGTCGCCGCGGGGCGCGAAGAAGTTTGGATTGACGACTGCCTGCACGACAGCCGTGTGGTGGGCCGTGAAGCCCTGAAGCGCCGCGTGGGCTCGTTCATCCTCATCCCCTTGCGGAACGCCGAGCGCGTGCTGGGCTACATCAGCGTGGCCACGCACCGCGCCGGTGGCCTGGATGCCCCCACTGTGGGTCACCTGCGAGTCATCGCCGGGGAGACCGCCCGCGCTCTGGACCGCATGAGCGGACGAGTGCGCGAAACCGAAGGCTTGGCCACCCCCAACGAACTGCGAAAGTTCATCGCGCAAGCCCCGCAAGGCTGCCTCGTCTACCTGGACGTGCCGCGCCGCGAGAAAATGATCGAAAAGTACGGGCGGCCCGCCTTTGACCGCGCGATCCGGCAGCTTGCCCTGCGTGTGCGAGCTCTCGTGCCGAGCGGAAGCCTCATCTGCCGCCGGGATGACGGGGACTATATCGTCTTCTTGCGAGGCCAAAACGAAGAGACGGCCCGGGTGTGGGCCAACGAAATCGTGGCCACCGCCGCCCTGGTCCCGCTGACGACTCTGGATGGCCGGAACCGAATGCCCATGGCGCTCCGGGCAAAAGTTGCCACTTTAACCCCGCAAAAGGACCGGATTCCTGCATGAAACCCGCGCGAAACGGTATGACTGGTACGTTCACAGGGGCAAAAACAGCCGCGCACCAAATAGGATGGGTGAGCGGGGCTCCGAAGAACCCCGCCCTTCGGGGAGGAGATCAAGGAATGAGACAAAGCCTAACGCGCACGGATGCGCCGCAAGCCGTGGTCACGACCACGCCCACCATTCATCGGGCGAACATGACCCGCGACGCCCAAAGTCGTCTGAAACATTACGACTGGATGGGAGCCCTGGCCCAATGCGAGGAAGTGCTGGCCATGGACCCCCTGCACCTGGGAGCCCTGGAAGTGCAAGCCCAAGCCCTGTGGTTTGGCGCGCGATTCCCGGAAGTGGTGACGGTCACCACCCGGTTGCTCCGCCTCAACCCCGGCGAACCCGGGTACCGCTACACGCGGGGCATGGCGCACCTGAGCATGGGCAACCTGAGCGGCGCCCGCCGCGATTTTGAGGATGCCATTGCGCAGAGCCAAGATGAGCAGTTCCGCCAGCAAGTGCGGGAAGCTCTGGAAGCCCTGCATGAAGGCCCGGTGACGCTGAACAGCGCCACCTACACCCTCATTAACTAAGCCTTAGCTGCGAAGCCGTTCGGCGGCCTCGGTGCTTTCCCACGGGAAGTGCGCCGGGCCGAAGTGGCCGTTCTTGGCCGTTTCGCGATAGAAAGGCTTGTAAAGCCGCACCTGGCGGCCTTCTTCGGTCACGTCTTCGTAGCCGAAGTGGCTGGCGTCGCGCAGACCCAAGTGCTTGGCGATGCCCGCCGGGCTCATGTCGAACGCGTTCATGATGCGCGTGCGGATTTCGGCGTGGGGCACCTTCTCGGTGCCGTAGGTTTCCACGTTCACGCTCACCGGTTGGGCCACCCCAATGGCGTAGGCCAGCGTGATCACGCATCGCTCGGCCAGGCCGGCGGCCACCACACACTTGGCCACGTGGCGCGCCATGTAAGCTGCGCTGCGGTCCACCTTGGTGGGGTCCTTGCCGCTGAAGGCACCGCCCCCGTGCGAGCACAGCCCGCCGTAGGTGTCCACGATGATCTTGCGGCCGGTCAGGCCGGTATCGCCCCACGGCCCGCCCTGCACAAATCGGCCAGTCGGGTTGATGTGGTAGATGATCTCCTGCTTGTTGTAATCCGAGTACTCGGCCAGAACCGGCTTGATGATGTGCTCTTGCACGATCTCTTCCACCGCCTTCTGCGTGAGGTGCGGCGCGTGCTGCTGGCTCACCACCACGGTCTGGATGCGCTGCGCAAAGCCGTCTTCGTAAATCACCGAGACTTGCGCCTTCATGTCCGGGCGCAGGCCCAGGCTGGGGTGCTTGCGGCGCACTTCGGCGGCCCGGCGAGAAAGCGCGTGGGCCACGCTGATCGGCAGGGGCATAAGCTCCGGCGTTTCCGTGGTGGCGTAGCCAAACATCATGCCCTGGTCGCCCGCGCCGCCCGTGTCCACGCCCATGGCGATGTCGGGGCTCTGCTCTTGCACGGCCAGCATCACGCCGCAGGTGCGGCCGTCCATCCCCAGATCGGTGTCGTTGTAGCCCACCTCGTTGATGGTGCGACGGACGATGTCGGCCATCGGCACGTAGCCGTCCATCGTCAGTTCGCCAGCAATCACGCACAGGCCGTGCGTGACGAGCGTTTCGATGGCGACGCGCGCCTGGTTGTCCTCGGCGAGGATGGCGTCGAGCAACGAATCCGAAATCTGGTCGGCGAGCTTATCCGGATGGCCTTCGCCGACGGATTCTGAGGTGTAGATGTGGGTGAGGGACATTGCCGTCGAGGGGAAAGGGTACCCCTGGGGTCCGGCAGGGCCGGGGGCAGGCCCGATGCGCGCCGGAACTCTTGGCCCCCCAGCGTGGTTGGGGAGAACATGGCCAAAGTTCTTGCGGGATTCCTTGCCATCGTCCTGAGCGGGGTCGCCCTCGCTCTCTCCCTGCCGCTCTTTGGCTGGTCCGCGCTGGGGTTTGTGTGCTTGGTGCCGGCGCTCTCGTTGGCGCGTGGGGTCGGATTTCTGCGGGGCTTCCTGGTGGGTGTTGGGGTGGCGGTGGTGGCCGCTTGGATCAGCACCTCCCCGTGGCAACCCGAACCGGCCCTAGTGGACGGCACCTTCAACTGGAACTACGTGGCGTTCTTCCTGTTCGGCACGGTGATTTCTCTGTTCCTCGGGATCTTTGCGGAGGTCAAGACGTTCACTTGGCGCACCGTGCTGGGGCTCGCTTGCGTGGGCGTGTTGCTGGAGGGCATCACCTTCATCCGCATGCCGGCGCAGATGGCGCTTTCTCAATTTGCGAATCCGGCGGCGCTGGCGCTGGCTTCAGTCACCGGGATTTGGGGCGTTTCTTGGCTCATGTGGCTGGCGAACCTGGCCTGGTTCGCTCCGCTGGCTTCGCGGCAGCGCTGGGTGGCGGGGGCAACTTTGGCGGGGCTGGCCCTTTGGGGGCAGTGGGGCACAGTGCAAGCCCACGCCCGGATGCATGAAGCACGTTTGGTGCGGAGCCATGCTCCCATCGGGTTGGTGCAAACGCCGCAGGTCGGAGCGGATGCGCTGCTTCGAGTGCAAGAGCCCCTGGGTGCCGTTTCGCCCCGTTGGGTGGTGTGGCCCGAGGTCAGTGTGACCACCTTTGACCATGACTCTCTCCGTGACTTTGCCCGGTCCGAAAACGGCTGGCCCATTGTCACCTCGTACCTCGATGAGCACCAACCTCTCCCGCACAACGCGGCGGCGGTTTTCTCTAAGTCCGGAACCTCACGGCCGTACCACAAGCGACATCCCTTTGGTGACGAAGCCAAGCTCGTCACCGCGGGCACGGCGGCGCAGGTGGTGGCGGTGAAGTCGGAGAATGTTGGCCTCAACATCTGCTTTGACTCGTGCTTCCCGTGGACGATGCGCGACACCGTGCGCGAAGGGGCCGAGGTGATTGCCTTGCCCACGCTGGACCCGGTTTCGCCCAACGGATTCATCCAGGCGGGGCACGCCGCCTTCACCCCGTTCCGTTCGGCCGAACTGGGCGTACCGATTGTGCGAAGTGAAGCCACCGCGTGGAGCATGGTCACCGATGCCTCCGGGCAAATCACAGGCTTGCTACCCACCGGCCACGAGGGCGTGCTAGCCAGGCCCCTGCCCGCCGCCCGGCGCACCACCGTTTATCGCGTGCTGGGCGACTGGTTTGTGGGCGCAGCCCTCTTGGGATTGCTCTTGTTCATCCCGACGGCCCGGCGCACGCCCAAATCTTGACCCGCCATTAACACGCGGCGCGTAACGTAAGCGGCATGACGCGTCGTCAGTTTCTGCACGGGGTGGCAGCCGCCGGGGCCGCCACCATGCTCCCGGCCCGCATTTTCAGCCTGCCCGCCGCCCCCGGCATGGAGATCGTCCGCACCGCCACCGACCGGGTGGAACTGCGCCTCCCCTCGGGCCAGCGCCGCTTCCGCATCTTGCAACTGACGGACACGCACTTCGGCACCAATTCCGACGCCAACCGCGCCAAGGACGCCGCCAGCCGCGCCCTCATCCGGCAAATGCACCACGCCCACCAGCCGGACCTCCTCTTCCACACCGGCGACTTTGTGAACAACGACAAGGAGAACCCGGCGCACGCCGCGTACGACTTTATGAACGACCTCGGCACGCCGTGGGCGCTGGTCTATGGCAACCACGACCACCCCAACGGCAAGCCTGGCCAACTCTCGCTCGATGAACTCGCGAAGCGCCAAGAGAACTCGATTTCCGGCTGGGCCAGCCGGGGCGGCAACGAACGCGACTACTGCTGGCGCGCCGAGCTGATGCAGGACGGAGAAACCCGGGCCAGCCTCTTTGCCTTCAACACCGGCGACCCGCAGACCGGCATGATCATCAACCCCTCGCAGACCGCGTGGTTCCTGCGCCAAATGGAAGAAGATCGCCGGGCCGGTCTAGACCACCCCATCTTTGTGATGCAGCACATCCCCACGGTGGAGTTCAAGACCGTTTACGACCAGAACCGCGCGGTGGGCCGGCGAGGCGAAGACGTTTGCTACGAACTCGATAAGGGCGAGATCTTTGGCCACTTCCAAACCAGCGGGCGCGTGCGGGCGATCTTTGTCGGGCACGACCACGTGAACGACTACGTGGGCGACTACGAAGGAATCAAGCTGATTTACGGCAAATGCAGTGGCTATAGCGGGTACGGCGACTGGCAACGCGGCGGCCGCCTCATCGATATTGACTGCAGCACCGCCCGGGGCCGCACCCGTGTGGTGCTGGGGCCGAACATGCAAGAAGCGCCCGAGTGGCGTGGGACTATGCAAGAGACAGACGCGGGTTAAGCCGCGGGCTAACCCGCGTCCCAGTTACGCGCCGATGGCCGCCAGCCAACCGCGCAGGTTGTAATAGCTGGTGACCCGGGTGATGAGGCCGTCCTTGACCTCAAAAAAGGCGGCCGCCGGGATGCTGTACGTCTGCCCGGTGGCAGGCGGCAGGCTGCCGTCCGTGCTCAGGTAGGTGCCCGAGCAGGTGAACTCCACCGCGCCGCGCGTGCCGTTGCTGAACACCACCAAGTCCGTAATCTGCTCGCGGTAGCAGGTGTCCATGTGGGTTTTGAACTTGCGGAACGCCTCGCGGCCTACCTCGGTGCCCCCTTCGTTGATCTCGTGCACCACGTCTTCGCTGAGGGTGGCCAGCATGCCCTCGAGGTCGTGGGCGTTGAAGGCGTCAAAGTAGGCGCGGATCGCGCGTTCGGTGTCGTTCATGGAGCTAGTGTGCCCCGGCCTTGGCGGGGGTCCCCGTCATCCGGCCCGCGCCCCTCAGAACTGGTCGGTCATGAACATCCGCACGGGATGCGGCAGGCCGCGCGTCATCAGCAGCAGCTCTTCCTTCTGGTCACTCAGCTGCAGCCCCAGTTCCGCCGCCACCTGGGCCAAGCCGTACCAGCGGGTGCCGTTGGGCACCGGCCATAGCTCTGTGGGGTGCGGGCTTACCACCTCGCGCACCAGGTTGCCCTCCAGGCAGATATAGCCTTCGCCGATGGTTTCGCACGGGCGGTGGAACCAGTGCCAATACCGCCAGCGCCGCTCGTCGCGCACCACCCATCGCTCATCCCGCGCCGCCCACTGCGAATACAGCCGGTGGATATCCAGCGCCGAAAGAAGCTCCCCCCGACTCCCGGGGTCGCACGGCACGGTGCCCGATATGACCCGGTCAGTGGTGGCAAACCCGAACCGAGCGTACAGTTCTTCCTGGTGGGCAAAAAGCATGGCCGGCCCCTCACCTTGCCGCGCCGCTTCGTCCAGCACGTGCATCAGCAAGTGCCCGGCGTAGCCCCGGCCGCGGTCTTCTTGCCGCGTAGCCACCCCCGCGATGCCGATGGCCCGCCCCCACCCGAACTGCATGCCCGTGGTGGTGAGGATGGAGCGCATCTGGTGGTTTTCGAACAGCGCCCATTTTCGGTTGAGGTCAAACATCGGGTCGGCGTAGAACGCCTGGCGCGCCCGGCTGATGTCCAGATGGAAGGCCCCCGCCAGTAGCCGCAAAAAGGCGTCCGCTTCGTTCGGCTGGATGGGCCGGCAGATCATGATCCACTCGCCCGGCCGATGATGAGGGTAACGCGCACGCGTTCGGGTGAGAGGCTCACGCCCTCGGGCGAGACCAACTTCACATCAAAAGACTTGTCGGCTTTGAGATCGGAGATGTCAATCGGCTCGGTCATGACGCCGCTTTGGCGGGCCATCAGGTCGGGTTCGCCACTGGCCAGAGCCATGTTCGGCGTGATGGTGTACGACTTGACCTCGTAACCAAAGGCCAGTTGCCCCTTGGTCCGCAACTGGACGAAGAGGTTGCGACTGGTCGGCGCGGTGAAGATGACCGGGCTGACCGTAACCTGCTTGGGCTCAATGCTCACCCCCGCCACCGGCCGGCGCGAAGTGTCCAACGCCTCCAGGTTGAGCGCATAAGCCCCCTTGGGTTGGGCGTCCTCCAGGTTCAAAATGGCGCGCACGTGCGCCACCTGCTCCATCATGCTGGCGGGGCCGCTCACCGTGACCTGCATAGGCTGGAAGCTCGCACCCCCATAGGAATAGAGCGGCGAGAGGCTGCCCACCGGCTCGAGTTCCACATCAATGCGCTTCACGGTGCGCTCTTCCACCGTTATGCGAATCACGGGGTCGCGGGCCGTCACCCGCACGTTCGCGCGTGTGGGTACGTTCAGGCGCACAGCGTATTCACCCTCGCCCGGTACGGCACGGGTCATGGAGACGCTGGCCTCCACCTGCCGGGTGTCAAACACGCGGAGCTCTTCTTCGGTGCCCGTGGCCAGCAGGAGGACCGAACTCGGCACCTCGCGGGCGGCAAACTTGGGTTCTAGCCCCACCACTTGCAAAGGCACGCTGAACTCGCGCTCTCGCTCAATCTTGTCGCCGGGTTGCACCTGCAAGTAGAGTCCCAAGGCGACCAGCAACGAGGCGATGAGCAGCCAGGCTTCGGATCGTCTCACGCGTCATCTCCTCCAGATTCTTCTCCGGATTCTTCTTCGTTGCGCTTGGCGCGGCGGGACGACCGGCGGCGCGTGGCTTCCGCGTCGGTAGTTAGCCCCTCGGAGAGCAGTTGCAATAGCTCTTCCGGTGACTTCACCGGTGTAAGGATCCCCGCGCGGGCCACCGTAATTTCGCCCCGCTCTTCACTCACGATGACCACCAAGGCGTCCGAATGTTCGGTCACACCCACCCCGGCCCGGTGGCGCATGTGGTACTCCGCCCGGATGGCCGGATTGTCGCTCAGCGGCAGCTGGCATGCCGCCGACACGAGCTCATCCTGGCGCACAATGATGGCCCCGTCGTGGAGCGGGTTACCAGCATAGAAAATGGACTGGAGCAGGGGCGCCGAAACCACGGCGTGCAGAGGCACCCCGCTGCGGATTTCGGCATCCAGTTGGCGGCTACGGTCAATCACAATGAGCGCCCCCGTGCGGGATTGTGCCATGGCCTGCGCCGCCACGGTGATCTCTTCAATCGTGGTGCCCCGGGCTGCGCCCTCAGTGCCCACCAAGCGGTCGCTGAGACCCCCGATGCGGGCAAAGCCCTCAATGGTTTGTCGTAGTTCAGGCAGGAAAAGAATCACCAATGCCACCGGACCGAGCAGCGTGGCCTTATCCAGCACCCAGTGCAATGTGCGCAAACCCAGGACATCGCTGGCCAGCAACGCCACCAAGAAGACGAAAACCCCGAAAAGGATGCGCCAGGCGCGGGTGCCGCGCACGAGCTTGAGAAGCCGCCAGATAAGGTAGGCGACCAGCAACACATCCAGGATGTTGATGACCGCTTGGGGCCACGGTTCACCCAGCGTGCTCAAGCGACGCAGGAATTCATCACGCAAGGAACTAGCCTCATTCTAGCCAAGAAACTCCCCGCCGGGCAGGGATTCATACCACGCTGAAAATGCCGATTCCTCCGGCAGGGTGAGCGGGGGGCGTACATCGGGTCGCTCGATGCGCCCTTGTAGGAATGCAGACCGCTTGTGGTGGGCGGGCTGGGGCACGCGGCGCAGGGCTTCGATGAGCGGCAAGATCCGGGCAAAGAGGCGTTCCGCGCGCTCGGTTTCGCCCGTCTCCCAGGCTTGCACCACCTGGCAAAGGGGGGCTGCCATCACATTGGCGCACCCGCTGATGGTGCCGTGCCAGCCCGCCTGCAGGGCGGGCAACAGCAGACGTTCATCGCCCACCCATAGAGGTGCCTCCGGCCAAGCGGCGCGGAATTCGGCCAAGTTCGCCGGGTCGCCACTGCTATCTTTCAGGCCCATGCATTGCGGGTGGGCGGCTAGCTCCGCCACGTGCTCGCCGCGCCAGGTGACGCGCGACATGAGTGGGTGGTGATAGAGGATAAGTGGCAAAGGTGAGGCATCGGCCAGGCGGAAAAACCAATCCCGGATGCCCGCGGCGTCGAGGTTGGCGTAGCCCCCGGGGGCCATCACCAGCACTGCATCGGCCCCGGATTTTGCGGCCTGCTGGGCCAGCCAAATCGCCTCGGTCAGACTGCTGGTGGCCAGCCCCGCCACAACCTTTAACTGTCCCCGCGCCGGGGCGAAGCCCCGCACCAGGTCGCGCTTTTCCACCGCGCTCAGCGAGGGGCCTTCCCCGTTGGTGCCGCCCAGCACGATGCCCACGCTCCCGGCGGCTTCGAACCCTGCCCCCAGCCGGGCCAGGCCCACGGCATCCACCTCGCCCTGTGGGCCATAAGGGGTGAGGGAGGCGGGCATCACCCCGCGCGGCCACGTTGCGCTCATGAACGAAAATCTACCCGTGCGCTATAATGGGCGAAGCGCATGGAGCCTCCATTACAAACGGCCCTCATTGTGGGACTCCTTCTCATCTTAGGCAATGCCTTCTTTGTCGCCGCCGAGTACGCGCTGGTTGGCACTTCGCGCCGCCGCATTGAGGCCCTCGCCAAGAAGGGGAGTAAGTCCGCCAAGCTGGTGCTCGCCGCCCTGGATGACATGTCCACCTACGTGGCCGGCATCCAGACACTCATCACCCTGTTCGGCCTCGGCATCGGGGCGTTGACCGAGCCCGCCATCACGGCGATGATCAAGCCCGGCCTCTCCTTCTTGCCCGAAGGTGCGGTGAGCGTGATCTCGGTCATCCTCATGTCCTTCCCCTTGGTGGTGCTGGGCGAACTGGTGCCGAAGTACGCGGCGCTGCCGGTTTCGGACCGCTTTGCCATGGCCACTATCCGGGTGCTCCGGTTCAGCATTCTCATCCTCACCCCGCTGGTATGGGCGTTCAAGGTGAGCGGGCGGGCGGTGCTCAAGCCGTTCGGGGTGAACATCGACCAAGTGGAACAAGCGGCCTCGCGAGAAGAGATTGACCAGCTCCTGCGCGACCCCACCACCGAGAACCTGGACGCCACCCACGCCAACCTGGTGAGCAAGGCCCTGCGCCTGGACCAAAAGACGGCCGAAGACCTGATGAACCACCGCGTGGACATCCAGTGGCTACCGCTGGAGATCACCCGGGAAGAACTCGCTCAGGAACTCAAGAAGATCCCGCATAGCCGCATTCCGGTGGCGCGGGGCGACCTCGACGACATCGTGGGCGTGGTCTATTTGCAGGATTTGGTGGGGCGCTGGGATGACCCGGACTTCACCCTCGAATCCATTCTTCGCCCGGCGGAGTTTGTGCCCGAATCCATGGGCGCCGACCGCCTGGTGCAGCGTATGCGCGAGGCCAAGACGCAAATCCTGATCGTGAGCGACGAATACGGCGGTACGAGCGGCTTGCTGACGCTAGAAGACATTACGGAAGAGGTTTTCGGTGACCTCGAGGATCGCCTGGAAGCCGACCGGCCGCCCATCGAGCGGGTGAGCGACAAGCGCATCGTGGCCCGGGCCGATGTCCGTTATGATGAAGTCCTTGAGTTCCTCGATTACGAAGATCCAAGTGAGACTTACACCACGGAGACGCTTTCCGAAATCGTGATGGAAGAGCTCAAGCGTATCCCCGTGGTGGGCGACACGGTGCCCATCCCGATTGGCACGCTCCGGGTGGACCACATGACGCGCCGGCGCGTCATTCGGGTTTCGGTGGAAGTTACTCCGCGCCCCGTTGAGGCTGAAGAAGAATAAGCTCGTGCCCGACCTCTTGCCACTGGTAGCCACAGGCTTCCACGTGGTCCTTGAGGTCGGTGAGGGCCAGCCCGCGTTGCTCCAATAGCGGCGGGTGGACTTCCACCACAAATGCCCGCACCCGGCGACTCATCAGCACATCGGTAGCGGCCCAGAAGAGCTCGTATTCAAAGCTCTCGATGTCCACCTTCGCCACATCCACCTCGTCTAGGCCGTGTTCATCGAGCAGGGTGGCGAGAGTGGTGACCCGCACCGTTTCGGTGGGGATGGCGTACTTGGTGGCGCGGGCCAAACCCGACGCGCCCGTATTCATGTCGGGGAACAGATGGATCTCCGCCGAGCCCTCTTGGTCGGCCACCGCGAGCTTCGCAATCTGAGCCGATGATGCCCCGTTGGCATCAAGATTTCGGCGCAAGACTTCCTGCAATCGAGACTGCGGCTCCACCGCCACGATGCGCCCGGTCTCGCCCTGCGCCTGCTGCGCCAGCACCGAAAAGTAACCCTCATTGGCCCCGATATCGAGGAACGTACCGCCGCGCCGCCACAGCCGCTGCAAGGCCGCCGTCATCTCCGGCTCGTAGGGTTCGCCCCGCAAGATGCGCGCGCCAAAGTTCGAAGCCGGGTCCACCCAAAACGTGCCCTGCGGGCCCGTGAACTCAATCCTGTCCAGCCGCAGCCAGCGCTTGAGCCGGGCCGCCAGCGAGGCGGGGCGCACCCGCCGAAGCCAACCCGCCAACCGTAGCTGCGACTGAGGATTCATGCCGGAGAGAATAGCCGACCTACGCCACGCGGCGCTTGTGGCTGGAGAGCATGCGGGCGCGGTCACGGTACTTGTTCACCGTGCGGCGGGCCACTTGTAACCCCTTCTGTGCCAAGCGATCCGCGATGTCTTGGTCGCTCAGCGGATGGTCCGGATTCTCACTGGCCAGGATGTCCTCGATCATGCGCTGCACCCGCAGGGCCGCCTTAAAGAACACATCGAAAGAGACCACTTCTCCCGTTGCAATTTGAATGAACTTGCCGTTGGTGGCGCGACTGATCGTGCTCTCGTGCAGACCCAAATCCTTGGCCATCTCCACGCGGGTCAGGTTCTGCAAGAACTTGTAGTCCCCGGTTTTCACGAAGCCCTCTTGGCGTTCGGCGAGGTACTTAGCGACGCGGGCCAGCGTTTCCCGGCGGCTATTGAGGGCCGAGAGGAAGTGCCGCGCGCGGTCCACGTATTCCGTGATGTGGCGCTTCTCGTCCTTGGCGCCTTGGCGGCGGCCTTGGAGCTCCCAGTACCGATCTTCGTAGCCCCGGTCCACCCGCAGGTTGAGCGGCGACGGCCCCGGAATCTCGATGATCCAGCCGTATTCGTCAAAGCTCAGCATCACGTCCGGCTGCGCCCCGATCGAGCGCTCGGAGACTTGCGGCACATTGTGCGCGCAGAATCCTTCACCCGGGAACGGATTGAGCCCCGTGATGACATCAAACGCGGCCTCAATCAGCTCATCCGCCACCTTGTAGCGGTGGCGCAGGCTGCGGGTGTTGCGCTGCACCAGTTCGTCCCAGTGGCTGCGCAGAATCTGGCGGGCCAGTCGCTCGGCATCCGTCTGCGGGCGTTGCAGTTGCAATATCAAGCAGTCGCGAAGGTCATAAGCACCCACCCCCGCCGGCTCGCAGCTGCGCAGGGCATCAATCGCAGCCTCGGCGTCTTCCAGGCTCACCCCGCAGTCCAGGGCTGCCTCTTCAATCGTGGTCGTCAGATAGCCGCGCTCGTTGATGTTACCGATGAGATACAGGCCCAAGGTGCGGCTCTCGGCCGGGAGCATGGTGAGCAACTGAGCCCGCAAGTGATCCCAAAGAGAGTCGTGCGAGGCCGCCAGCTCAATCCAGTCCGGGGTGGAATCATCCGTCGGTCGGCAGCGGTTGGCCTCCCAGGTGTCGCCCGAGGGGCGCAGTTCGGACGGGGCCACGTGCTTCAGGATCTCTTCCCGGGTCAGCGGCTGAAACTCGTCATCAATCCGTTCCAGTGCCGGGTTCTCCAGCAGTTCGGCTTCCACGGCCTGGAAAAGGTCCGCCTGCGCCAACTGCAAAATCTGGCTATTGAGAACAACTTTCGGGTCCGCTGTCGTGCGGAGTCCCGTTCGTACGGAGGTTCGGATGGATGCGCCCGGTTTCATGCGTTGTCGACCTTGTGACACTCAAGGTCTCGGTGCTTTCCGGGCCGGGCTTCTCCGGGGGAATACTAGGATTTGCAGAACGGGCCGCAATGGCTCGTCGTAGCGTAGGAGGGAAGGAAGAACGATGTTTACGGGGTTGATTGAGGCCGTTGGGGAAGTGGTGCGGCATGAGGCGCCCCGTCTGGTGGTGCGCCCACCCACCGAGGGGATGGGCGAGCCCTGGGCCCTCGGGGAGAGTATCGCCATCAACGGTTGCTGCCTGACCCTGGTGGACTTTGCCAAGGACCTCGCCTTTGACCTCAGCGAGGAAACGTACGCCCGCACGGCCCTAAGTCATCTCACCCCCGGCACCCCGGTGAACCTGGAACGCGCCATGCGGGTGGGCGACCGCCTGGGCGGCCACATGGTGCAGGGCCACGTGGACACCACCGGCACCCTGGTGAGCCTAGAACCCAGCGGCGACGGCTGGACCATGACCGTGCAAGCCCCCGCCGAAGATGCCGCCCTGCTGGTGGACAAAGGGAGCGTGACCGTGGACGGCATCAGCCTGACGGTGGTGGAGCCGGATGCCACCGGGCGATTCCAGGTAGCCGTCATCCCGCATACCTTTGCCCACACGCACCTGCGCGCCGCCCAGCCCGGGCAGCGGGTGAACCTGGAGTTCGATATCATCGCCAAGCAGGTGGTGCGCTACCTGCAGCTGCGGCAGGGCTAGTTCTCGCGGGTGATGGTGATGCACTCGGCGAGGCGGGCGGCGGCTGCCACGTTAGTGCGGTGCCCGCTGCGATGGGCCGTGACCTGCATCACTGACCAAGGCACCCCTGCTAGCAGGAGGTCGCCCATCAGGTCCAGCAGTTTGTGCCGCGCAGGCTCATCCGGGAATCGCGGCGGATACGCGTAACCATCCGCCTCCAAAATCACGCAACTGTCTTCGCTCAGCCCGAGCCCGAGCCCCATCTGGCGGAGCGGCTCGACTTCTTCCCGGAAGGCAAACGTGCGGGCGGGGGCAATCTCTGCGGCATAGCTTTCGGGGCTCAAAACGAACTCGACTTCTTGCACACCCGGCCAGCGCGGGGTGTTGTCGTATTCGTAGCGCACGCGCCCGGTGCCAGCGGCCATCGCCACCTTCACATCGCCCTCAATGAAGTACACGCGCTTGAAGAGACCCTCAATGTGGAGCTTCCCGCAGGGTGCCATCCCCACGGACTGCAAACCCGCCACGAACTCCTTGGCACTGCCATCCAGCGCCGGCATCTCGCCGCCCTCGACTTCGATTTCGGCATCGGTGATGCCCAGCCCCGCGAAGGCGCTCATCAGGTGCTCAATCGTGGCGACCGGGCCGAGTTGCGTACACCGGCGGGTGTCGGTCACTTCATTCGGCGTGGCGGGTACGCGCTGGTCACCGACTCGGAAAGCGATCCCGGCCGCCCCCGGGTGCACCGTCACGCGCACCGGCTGCCCGCCGTGCAATCCTTGCCCCGCAAACGAGACGCCATCGGCCACGGTGAGGCGGGGCGCGGAGATCACGCTTTCTCCCCGTCGCCTTGGGCTTTCTCCAGCTTGGTGATGCGGGCCACGATCTCCGGGAGCTTCTGCATCAGCGCCAACATCCGCATATGTTGGCGGGCCGGGACTGCGGGTAAGCCCATGTATTGCCCCGGCTCCATCAGCTGCTTCATCACCCCGCTGCGGCCGCCCAGGGCGATGTCGCTGCCGACTTCGGCGTGGTCGGCGATCCCAGTTTGGCCGCCCATGATGACGCGCTCGCCCACGGTGGAACTCCCCGCGAGTGAACAGTGCCCGGCAATCACCGTGTGTGCCCCCACCCGCGCGTTGTGGCCCACCTGGACAAGGTTATCAAGCTTCACGCCCGCCGCAATGTGCGTCACCCCGCAGGTGGCGCGATCCACACAGGTGTTGGCGCCAACTTCGACGTCATCTTCCAGCACGACGCGCCCGATCTGCGGAATCTTGAACTGACGTCCGCCGACCATGGAGTAGCCGAAGCCATCCGCGCCCAGCACGCTGCCCGAGTGGATGCGGCACCGCGCCCCTACCGTAACTGAGTGCACCAGCGTGACGTGCGGGAAGAGCACGCTCTCCGGGCCTACGTGGCAATCATCGCCCACAAAGCAACCCGCATGGATGTGGGCTCCGGCCGCGACGGTTGCACCTTCGCCCACCACTACATAGGGGCCAAGATGTGCCAGCGGGCTCACCTGCGCGGATTCCGCCACCACCGCCGTAGGGTGCACACCGTGGGCAATCGTGAGGGGGCGATCAAGCTTGTTGAGAACCCAGCCGAAGGCCATCCGGGGCTGGTCTACGGCCACCACGGGCCGGTCGAGCGCCGGAGCTTGGGTGGGGACAATCAAGGCCGTGACATCGCTGGCCAAGGCCCGTCGCACGTATTCCTCATTGGTCGCAAAGGTAATGCTGTGGGGGCCACCCTCGCCCGCGGGTACGGCCTGCCGGATCACCAGATCCTCAGGGCCACGAAGCTCGCCGCCTACGGCCTGGGCGAGTTCAGAGAGGGTGAAAGAAGGCGTGTTCGCCATGCGATGTATTCCGTGGTGACATCCTTCACGCCGGGCGCGGCCGGAACGACCTTGTAGCCCCGCGATTCGGCAAAATGTCGTATCCATTCTTGCTCATTCGAGCGAGGAGTGGTTGGCCAGGGGGAGGATTCCCGCGCCACGCCTTGGGTCCGACGGGCCTGCGCGGCCACCGAAAACTGCGTGTTCCCACCCGCTACCGCCCGGAGTTGGCGATCCGATGTCAGCGTAATGGGAGTGACAGAGAGGAAATCTGTCCCCACAGTGCGCTCGGCGCTCAGGCGGGCGGCCTCCATTTCCTCCAGCTCTAGGGGCACCAGGTCGAACATGGCTTGGCGGCGCTCATCTTCCAGTTGCGTTTGCATCTCCGCCCACCGGTCGTCCCACTCGGCGCGGATGGTGGCGGATTCATGACTCACGCTTTGCCGAACCTGGGTGGGGTAGCCGGGCTTGGCCGACGAAAACGGACCGAACCGCTGGGGAGGACGAAGAGAGAACGGATCGGGATCGGGCCAGCCCATGCGCCAGGCAAGGATGCTGCGCCAATCCCCCGCGGCCGCGATGCGGCCCTGCTGGTCCGCCCACCACTCTTGGCGGGCTTCGGCGGTGGTGGCCACAAAGCCTTCCTCGATGGCCGCGAGCTGCTGGCGGCGGATGGCTTCGTAGCGGGCGGCCACTTCACGGATCTCTCGATCCGCAGCACGCTTGAGGGCCATCTGTCGCAATCGCTCCACTTCGGCCAGCGCGGCTTGGGCACGGGCTTCTTCCGGACCCGCAATGATGCGGCGTGGCTTCTGGTCGGCGAGATTGGCCGAAAAACTGGCTTGCCCGGCCCCCAGTTCGGGCAGGGCAAAGTCGGCGGACGCGGCATCCCGCGGGATGCGCGAGACATCAATGCTGACGACGGGGGCCGGGCGCATACACCCGGCTCCCGCCATACCGAGGATTGCCGCACTGGCAATCCCGAAAAGACTCCACTTACGGAGCGGCATTGACGGCCTTCACGACCTCAGGAGTGAGGTCCGTGGAGGAGTAAACGAGGACGCTGGATTCAAACACCATGGTGAAACCTTGGCGCTTGGCGACTTCGCCAATCTTGGCCCGCACTTGGGCAATGGCTTCTTCGCGCAGGGTGCTCCCCAGCGAATCCATATCATTGTTGAAGACCTCGTTCCACTGCCCCAGCACGCTCTGGGCGATCTGCAGGCGACCGTTCAGGTCGGTCAGCAGTTCCTTCTCTTGGTCCGTCTTGTCGGCCTTGGTCACCAGCGTCTGCAGCTGCTTGGCGGCGTCGCGCACGGCGGTCTTGGTGGCTTCCAGCTTCGTCTTTTCGGCGGCCGTCAGGTTCTCCTTCAGGCTCAGCGTGAGAAGGTCGTTGGCCTGTTCGTTGTTCAGGCACGGATTCTCACGCACGAAGTTGAGGATGTCGCTGCGGACCTGCCAGGCATTGCGCAGCTTTTCGTTCTGCGCCTTACCCAGATTGCTGTCTTCCAGCACCTTGGTGATATCCACCGCCGCGTACTTTTCCGTGTTGTTCTGGAAGCCGGGGGCGATGATCAGGGCGCCCACCAGCGTAAGGGCCAGCGCAACTGTCGGGAACCATTGAGTGGGTTTGTTCATGGGTTTGTGTGTTCGTTTTCTGGTCAGTCCGGCGGGTTAGAATCCTGTGCCGATGTTGAAGTGAACGCGACTGCCACCGTCTTGGTTGATCGCGTAATCGAGTCGAATGGGGCCGAGCGGCGTGGTGAACGCCAAGCCCAGGCCGTAAGCGAGCTTAAGATTGGCCGTGCTAAACTGCGGGAAGCCCGTGACCTCGCCGTAGCCACCCCAGGCCCCGCCGTAGTCGGCAAAGCCGACGAGGCTAAAGTTGCGCTGGAGCGGGCGGCGGTACTCGACCGTTGTGAGGAACGAGCGCGATCCCCAGAACTGCTGGTTTTCGTAGCCGCGCAGGCTGCTGGAGCCCCCAATGAAGAGCTGCTCGAAGAACGGCACTCGGCCCGAAATGAAGCCGTAGCGCGAGCGCAGCGCAATGCTGGGCACCATCTGGTCCACCGGCGCATCAATGCGGTTCTGGTTGGCAATGCGCCCCATCGGCCAGTACTGGCGGTATTCCAGCTGCGTGCGGATGAAGGAGTTCCGGCCGAGGATGTCTTCCAGGCCGGTCACTTGGCCCGCAATCTTGGTAATGTTGCTAAAGCCCGGCTCCAGCGTGATGCTGGCGAGACGACCTTCATACGGGTCCAGTCGGGGGAAGCGCTGGTCCATGCTCGCACCGAGCTTGAGGATAATGAGGTCGCCATCCTGCTGCACCGAGCGCGCATCCTGGTTGCCGGTATTCGTGGTATCGAGGTTGAGGCTCCTGATGTTCTCCGCGTTGAGGCCCACCTGCGCCAGCAGGTCTTTGCCCATCGGCGTGGTGTAGATCAGATCGAGACCCGTGCGGCGCTCGTCAAAGCCCTGCCCCGAGTTCCCGCCGAACGGATTCGAACCCGAGCCGGTGAAGTTGTAAACCACGCGGGAATACACGTTGGCGTTGATGCCCGCGCCCCGGCGGCTGAGATATTCGTTGCCCCAGGCCAGGTCCACGCTCGCGCCACCGCCTACGGTGGCTTGCGAGAGCACCAGGCCGACGTTTTGGCCCGAACCCCGGAAGTTGGTGTCGGAGTAGCTGACCTGACCGACCAGGCGGCTTTGCGGGTCCAGCGCGACGCCGGCGTTGAAGAGGCCGGTCGGCCGCTCTTTCACAATCAGCGTGACGTCGTATTCGCCCGGCACCGAACCGTTATCCAGGCGCGGCACGATGTTGTCGAACCAGCGGGTGGCGAAGAGGTCTTCGATGCCCTTGCGGAATTCACGCTCGTTGAGGGCAGAACCCCGTTCGGGGCGACCAAGAATGCGTTCGAAAACGCTTTGGCGGGTGCGGAGGTTGCCTGGCGCTTCGTTGACGATGCGAACCTCGCCCAACTTGGGTTCCAGCACGCTAATGGTGAGAGTCTCTTCCACGTCACGGTCCGGGCCGACTTGTTCAATCTGAATGCGGTAACCACGGGCTTCGTAGAGCGCTGTTACGCGGTCGGCGATGGCGCGACCGTTGCGAAGATTGTAAAGCTGGCCGAGCGGTTGAACTTCGGTGGCGATGGCGGTGATTTCGTCGGTCGAGACCTCGGTGTTGCCGATGACGCGGAACTCCTTGACCAACGGGTTCTCGACAATATTGACAATGACGTCCACTTGGCCTTCGCCCGCGGGCTGGCTGGTGATCGCGACTTCGCGGAACACGCCCAAGGCCAGAATCAAATCTTCTTCCGAAGCAACTTCGGCGGCATTAAAGGGTCCGCCCACCTTGAGTCGCATCGGGCCAATGACGTCCGCCGCGGCGAGGCGCACGTTGCCCTCGACCTTGATCTCCCTGATTGTGGGATTGGATTGCGCCCACGCGCACATTATCATTGTCAGGGCCGCCCCCAGGGCCGCCGACCGCTTCCACCGCATCATTGTCAGTATGGACGCTTTGCGCGGCACCGCGATACAACCGGGCGGTTCGTGGTCCTGATTCCTGCCGCCCGTCGCCCTAAATGCGTCGGCTCCAATCGATGCGGAACCGCCACGGCAAGTCTTGCGTGAGACCAAAGCTCACTTGCACGCGGCGGATGCGGCTGGGGACGTCATAAACCAAGTCCAGGCCGAACTTTTGCCGCTGACCATCCAGCGGAGTGGAGAGTTGGCGGAACGCAGTGGCGTTCAGGCGCGGCGCAATCTCCTTGCCGATGGTGACGAGGGCCCCATCGAAGGGGTTGTAATCCAAGAAGACAAAGCTCAGCCCAAGGTTCTGGGCCAGAGCACTCGTCACCGGATCGAGCAGGCTCGGCACCAGCGCCGTAGCCAGGCTGCGCGAAAGACTGGTGCCCGTGAGGCCGCCGCTGGTGAGGCTGGAAATGAGTTCGCCCTGGCCGATAATCGCCAGAATCTCGTTCGTGCTGAGGTCGGGCGGGTCGCTCTCAGCGATGAAGCGCAGCCGCTCCGTGGTGCTGAGAAGGTCGCCCTGAATGTCAAGGTTGACCCGGTAGACCTGGTACCGACCGTTGTCGCGCGGAGCGGCCAGCGACGTGCGGCCCTGGAGATTGAGGTCGAGGCGCGCGGCACCTCCCGCAAAGCGATCGCCGGAGTAGTTGAGCACAATCTCGCCATCGGGCAGGATGTTGATACGGGCCGAGGTGAGGGTGAGACGCCCGCCACTCACCGTGAGCGGGAGTGCGAGATTAGGTTCAATCAGGCTCCCGTTGAGCGTGCCGACGCCGTTGACATCCAGCAAGAGCGCCGGACCCTCAATTCGGGCCGGATTCTGCACCACTAGGCGTACCCCGGCAAACTGCGGATTGATGGCGGGCGGCACCCCCGCCCCGCCCGTGAGCGGCTCGACCGGGAGGACGATGACGCCCTTTTCAGCCTGGAAATAGCCCACCACAACCGGCGAACCGACGTACTGCGAGAAAGCGAGATCCATGGAGACTTCGCCGCTACTGGCCTTGGGTGCGGTGGGGATGGTGCCCTTCACCGGGAAGCTGCGCGCCACGACCTTGCCCTGGATGAATCCCGAATTGAGCCAGGTTTCGAAGTCGGCGGTCCCCGCGAGCAGGTCGGTGACGCCCACGGTGGCATCGAGCTCGAGGTCCGGTCGGTCGCTCAGGGCGGGTCGATCCGCGTAGGCCGAGCCGGTGAGGGTCAGCGCGTCGGCGGTGATCGCCAGCACGGTGTTGAGCTTGTTGAGAACTTGGTCGCCCACCACCAGTCGCTCGGATTGAATCGCCAGTTGGCCCGACGGCGCCCACCGCCCGGCCTCATCGCGGACCACTAAATCGAGATTCGCGGTGCCATTGGCTTCGTACCGCGTGACATCGAGGAACTCACGAAGGTCGCTCAGGGGCACGTCCTTTGCGGTCAGCCGAATCTCACCCGGTTTCTCTTGCAGCTGCGCGGTTAAGGCAGGATATTCGGCCCCGACTTGCACCTTTAACTGGCCCGCTTGCAGATTTCCATCCGCAAAGTAGACGTTGGGGGTCAGCCGCACCCGATCCAGATTGAGGCTGGCGTCCAGCGTTTGCAGCTGTCCGTTTTGGAAGAACTGAGGCGAAGTCACCGCCAGCCGCCCTTCGCCAAAGGGTTGGCTCACGGTGCCGTCGATCTTGAACTGCGCGTTCAGTTGCCCACTGCGGAGGGGCAGGTCACCCCGCACGGTGGCCAGCCAGCCGAGGTCGAAGTTCTCGAGACTGAGTTCACCGGCGAGGGACTCATCGCCACCGAACTTGGCATTGCGAACGGCCAGACCTTGATCCCAAGCAAAGGAATCGAGGAACCAATCATGCCCCTCTTGCCGCGCCGTGAGCACGATTTCGCCGGCGTCTCGGCCGTAAACCGAGAGGTTTTGCGCGCGGAACAGCTCGGCCTTCGTGAAGAGTTCACCGTCGGTGACGGTCAATTCAAAGGAGCCCAGCACATCTCCCTGCAAGGTCTCGAATGCGCGGCGGACATCCTCCGGCGAGTCGATCCAGCGCGCACGGGTGAGGTCTACAATCGGTTCTATTTCAATACCGTAAACATCCACCCAACCGGATCCCGTATCGTTATCGGGCTGGAACCGAACATCGCGCAGGGCTAGGTAGCGCTCGGCCGTACCAATGCTGCCGTCGGCCGTCCACTGGCCGTTGCCAAATCGCACATCCAGCGGGCCGCCCCCGTAGCCGGTCTCGCCCACCAGGGTGTCACTCAGTCGGAGGTTGGCTTCGGCACTGGTGAGTTGCCCGTTCGTGCCTTTCGCGACCAGTTCTCCTCGGACGCCGCCGCTAATGGGAATCTCCGGCGCCTGCTCGGGTCGGAACGCTAGCGTAATGTCGTCAATGTCCGCCGAGGCATCAAAGTCGCCATCCTCCCATCGGTAACGGCCCCGGCCCCGGGCCACACCCTGTCCAATGAAGAGCGTGATCTCCTTGAGATCAAGGCCCTCCTTGTTGGCCTGCACACTCACGCTGCCGGAGCGCGAATCGAACTGCCCATAGCCGATATCGCGAAGCGAGACCAGCGATTCGATCACCGGGTCATCCAGCGTGCCCCGAATACGCGTGGCGAGCAATCGGGCTGTGCCCTTGACGTTAAGATCAGGGAGCCAATCTGCCACAAAAAACTCGCGGCTAAGGACGGAGCCGTCCAGTTCGTTGGTCTTGAGATCGAGCGTGACATTGCCGCGAATGGGGGTGGCTTGCACCAGGCCTCGCACGTCCCGCGCAATCAGGCGATTGGCATCGAGAGAAAACTCGCTGCCCAAAATCGGCACGATCTGGTCCCCGGCGCGCAGACCAAACACCTCCGTGCGTCCTTCCACGTTCCATTCGTTGCCGCTCCACTCCACCTCGGCTCGGGCGTAGGTTTGGCCCTCCACGTCCTGATCAGGCAGGAGTTCTTCGAGGGGCAACCCCACCGCATCCACCACGGCTTGACCGCCCTTAGAGAACGTGCCTTTGCCCGAGGCCAAAATCCGGCCCGAACCCAGGCTCGCTTCCGCGCGGCGGATTTCGAAGGCGTCGCCCGTCGTGAAAATGCGCGCGCTCAAACGGTCAAAGTCGAACGTGCGCCCGTCTTCGAGGGCATAGGTGGCCGCCCCGTCCACCCCAATCTGAAGCTCGGGCGTGCGATCGTTCCCGCCCACCAACACCGTCGTGCTGACTTGCCCGGCCAGCCCCGCAATCCCCGCCCGCGCGGCCAGCGGAGTGAGAGCAATCGCGGGCGTCTTGGCCGCGCCGCTTAGACGCTTCGACTTGAGATCGTAAGAGAGGCCCGCTTCCCAGTTCGCGCCCAGGGCGCGGGCTTTTTTGACATTCACGCCCAGTTGTCGCCCGTTGCTGGCCAGCTGGCCTTCCAGGCTGTCCACCTGCTCGCCCGCCACCCGCACTTGGCCCGCCTTCGCGCTGCCCTGGAGCCGCAAGCCACTATCATCAGTTTGCACCCAGCCATCAAAGGCCAGTCCCCGAAAATCCAGATCGCGCGGCAAGCCCCGGGCGGCATCGGCCCACAGGGCGTTGCGGTTATCCACCTTGGCCACCACCCGGCCCGACCACGTGGGGGTTCCGCTCCACGTGGCGACCCCGTGGGCGCGCACGCTGCGGCCGGGCTCCACCACGTCCGCCAAAACCTGAGCTTCGGCATCTACTAAGCGCACGCGACCCTTCACTTGGGCGCGACTGAGATACGGCGCATAGGCAATTGCTTCGCCTTCTAGGCCCAAGTCAGCCCGGATTTGCGGCGCTTTGCCGGGCGCCCACGCCGCATCCGCCCGACCGGACGCCAGTAGCTTCCGCCCCGCAAAGGGAGCCAGCGGCTTGCGATCCGCCGGGGCCAGCCACGGGTCAGCCCAGCGCACTGCCGCCACGATATCCGCCGCGCGCACATCAGAGCGCATCCACCCGTAGCCATCGTCCCGCGCGAGCAGCGACACTTCGGCACGCCCAAAGGGACCGCCCCGCAGCATCATCGCGGCCGTGGTCTGGCCCTGGGTGCGCTCCAGGTCGAGGGCATCCACGTCGAAGATGCCGCCCACGGCTTCGGCGCCCATTTCATCCCGGTACACCAGGCGCAGCCGGTCGGTGCGGAGGGTGATGGGAGTTTCTTCGCCAGTCGGTTCACCCTGCGGGAAGAGAAGGTCGTTGAACGACCACTTGTCCCCCTTGCGGCGGCTCACGCGGGCCAGCACGGTGCCGGCATCAATCTGCACGGCCTCGCCGCTCCACTCCACGCGGCCTTGGTCAAGAGTGACCTGGGGTTCTTGCCCCGGCTTGCCCCAGCGCAGCCCATTCACACGGGCCGTCGCCGTCCAAGGGTCCACGGAGTAGCTTTCGGCGCGGATTTCCGCCGGCCCGCCTTGGCCGTCGTACTGAACCCAAATGGGCTGCCCGGGGGCCAACATGAAGAGGCCCAGTTGGTAGAGGTGAGTCAGCCCGAGAAAGAGGACGAGGGCGGCTGGAAACCAGCCGATGGACCAGCGCGCGAGGCGTAGCAGACTGCGGCTGATCCCTCGCACAATGCTAGGACGGTTCAGCCGCCGCCGAGAGTCGCTCGAGGCGCTCTTTCATCACCTTTTCGCTGAGGGCGATGGCGTTATAAGAGCTGCGGATAAACGGTCCGCTGGCCACAAAGATGAATCCAAGTTCCTCGCCGATCTCCTGATACTCCTTGAAGACGTCGGGGTGGATGTATTCCACCACCGGCAAGTGCTTCATGGTCGGGCGAAGATATTGCCCAATGGTGACGGCATCCACGCCAATCGCGCGCAGGTCCTTGAGCGTATCCACCACCTCATCCTTCGTCTCGCCCAGACCGAGCATGAGGCCCGACTTGGTGTAGATCGTGGGATCCAGTTCCTTCACCATTTCCAGCAGGCGCATGGTGCGGTCGTACTTGGCCTGCGGCCGCACGATGGTGTGCAGGCGCTCCACGGTCTCGATGTTGTGGTTGTAGATGTCCGGGCGGGCTTCCACCACGGTGCGCAGGATGTCCTCGCGGCCCTTGAAGTCCGGCGTCAGCACCTCGACGATCACGTCCGGGCAGTGCTTTTGAATCTGCTTGATGGTTTTGGCGAACTGCTCGGCCCCTTGGTCGGGCAGGTCGTCGCGGGCCACGCTGGTCACCACCACGTGCTTCATGCCCATGGTCTTCGTGGTCTGCGCGATGTGGAACGGCTCGAACGGATCGACTTCCAGGCCTCGCCCCACCTTGATGGCGCAGAACCCGCAGCTCCGGGTGCAGGTGTCCCCCAGAATCATGAACGTGGCGGTCTTCTTGCTCCAACATTCGGGCAGGTTGGGGCAGCGCGCACTTTCGCACACGGTGTGCAGATTTTTGGTCCGCATCATCTGCTCGACTTCCTTGATGGAATCGGGTCGAGGCAGGCGGATCGTCAGCCACTCGGGCAGACGTTGGGACATGCAGATATTGTACCGGTCAGGCTCAGTTTTACGGTCAAAAGCACCCGGTAAGCATGGGGAGCAAGGCCCTGGCGGGCACGCCCCCCGGAGAGCGGTACGTCACACTGAGATATGCGGATCCCCACTTGGGTCTTGGTCGCGTCGGTCGTCGCGACCGGTGGCGTACTGGTCTACAACGTGGTGAGCGCCCCGCGCCCCAACACCGATGACGCCCCCGTGGCCGAAATCATAAGCAGCGCGGCCAACTCTTACGGCGCGCCTCGGCACCCCGTGACGGACGACATGAAGAAGCGGGCCGCCGCCATGGATGGCCAGAAGCTGGCCGACATGACCTTGCCCGACGATACGGGCAAGCCGGTGCAAGTGGCCGAGATTTTGAAGGCCAAGCCGACCCTGTTTTTGGGGATCAAGGATGGCTGTCCGTGCAACCTGGAGTCGCAGCACTTCTTCAACGATCTGTACGATCATTACGGCAGCAAGATTGGCTTTTACGGGGTGATGGATGCCGATGAGAAGGTGGCCAAGCTCTTCAAGGAAAGTCTTCTCATGGAGTTCCCGGTACTGTGCAGCCCCAAGGAGACGAAGATCTTCGAAGCGCTGGGCACCGAGCAGTCGGTGTATACAACTCTGGTCAACCAAGATGGCGTCATCATTCGGCAGTGGCCGGGCTACAGCAAGCAGATCCTGAGCGAGATCAACGATGAACTGGCCAAGCTGAGCGGCTTGGAACGCGTCTCGATGGACCTCACCATGGCTCCCGAGGAGCCGACCAGCGGCTGCTTCTACGGCATGCCCATCGGCTGGGATCCGAACAAGTAAGGCCCATGCAAACTCCCTATTTGCTCGAGGGCTTAGCATCCGGCCCTTCCGTGGTGGAAACCCTCATCGGCCGCATTGGCTCCCAACACTACGACACCGTGGTCTCGCCGGATCGCTTTACGGTGCGGGAGATTGTCGCCCACCTGGCGGATTGGGAAGCCATTTGGCGGGAACGCGCCGAGCATGGTCAGGCCCAGGCCGAGGGATCGGTACAGGCAATGGATGAAGGCGAGCGCGCCGCCACCTTGAACTACGCCACCTGGGACGTGGCCGAATCTCTGGCTATTTACCGTCAGCGCCGCGCGGACTTCGTCGAGCGTGTCCGGTCACTCAGCGCCGAAGAGATGGACCGCGCGTACCAGCACCCCCAATACGGGCCAGTCACGGTGTGGGTGCACTGCGTGATGCTGGCCGGCCACGATCTTTATCACATCCAGCAACTGCTGGACTACCAAGCCGAATTCACGCGCTAAGGGGTAGCTCCGGCGAGGCCCAGGGCGTCCGCCTCGGCTTGCAGGAACCGAATGACGTTGCCAATGTGCTCGTCCAGGTCCAGACCGATCATCGCCGCGCCCTGCTCAATGTCATCCCGGGAGACGGCGGCGGCAAAGGCAGGGGTCTTCAGCTTCTTGCGCACGCTCTTGACCTCCAAATCGAGCACTGACTTCGACGGCCGGACATAGACGCACGCCACCACAAACCCGCTCAACTCATCGCACGCAAACAGGTGCTTGTCAAGATCGGATGTGGGGGCCACGCCGGTTTTGGCCTCGTAGTGCGCGGCCACGGCTTGGATCAGCGCCGGGTCCTCGCCCAAGGCCTCCAGCAACGCCAAGCCCGGCAGCGGGTGATCATCCGGGTGGCGTTCGTAATCAAAGTCGTGCAGCAAGCCCGCCCGGCCCCACAGTTCCACATCTTCGCCCCGGGCGGCCGCGTAGCCCCGCAGGCAGGCTTCCACGCACAGCATGTGGCGCTGGAGAGATTCCGAAGGCGTCCATTCGGTCATCAGGCGCAGAGCCTGGTTGCGATCCATAGCCTAGTTTAGTCAGGTTCGGCGGTGGGGGAGCGACCGGGGGAAGGGGGACTCACCAATGGGGCGTGCCGGTGCCTCTCCACAATGAACTGGTCGCGCATCTTGCCCTCAAGCTTGAGCGAGCGCAAGCCGTCCCGCACGTAGACTTCATCCGTCAATTCGCCACCCCCCTGGCTGGTCCGCAGATAAGTGACGCCCGGGCGGGGCCGCACCTCAATCTTGAGATAGCCCTGGCCGCCGGAGGTGGTTTCCACGGCCACGTTCAAGAACCCGATGGGGGCGGGATCGAGGGCCTGGTGGATCGTATCCAACACCTGCCCCTGGAGTTGTTCGCGGGCCTCATTGCCGGCGCTCGCAGGCCATTCGTGCCCGATGCCGACCACACGCCCTTCCGGATTCACCCCGATGAACAAGGTGCCGCCATCGGCGTTGAGGAAAGCCGCCACCGTCCGCAGGGAGGCAAGTTCAATCTTGGCCAGTCGCTGCCGGCTGAGGCGGTGAGTGCGGAAGCTGGTCTTCCATTCGCACACCTGGCTCTCCGATGGCACCACGGCCATGGGGTGGGGCACCACGCGCACCATGTCTCGCAGGTCTTCCACGGGGCGCACCCCGTGCATCCGCCAGTCCATCAGCAGCCACCACAGACGCACCCGCCAGGCCTCTTCTTCGTTGGACACCAGCAGCGGCAGGTCCCGGCCCGGACCCGCCCCGAGAGACCACGGGATCAAGCCGAGAGCGTGACCGTAGGCTTCCGGCGTAATGGTCTCGCCTTCCGGCCGTGCGTGGAGGCCAAGAGGGAAGCGAGAGTGCACGCCATCTCGGCCGAGGAGGGCAATCAGAAAGCCATCCGGCACGCGCAGCGAGCCCTGCTCGGCATCGTAGGTTTCTTCATCCGGGTCGGGGGTAAAGAAGGCGGCCCCCAAGTTGGGCACGCGCCCAAATTCCGGCTCCCAGCGCTTGCGCAGGTGGGCCGAGGGCTCGGTGAGCACCCGCTGGGTCAGCTGCACCCACCGCTGGCCTAAAGTGTAAGGAGAATCCGACCCCGAGCCGTGGCGCTGGCAAAAATCTGCACTGAATCCCGCGGGCAACGCCCCCGCCCGCTCCGCAAAGGCAAGTGCGGCAGTGCGCATGAGCGTCCGCCGAAGAAGGCAACGACCCCGATCGGGCGGGCAGAGCTGCAGCTGATCTTTCTGGCCTTTGGCGGGCACGAGGGGCACTTGCGATTCCCACGCATCCACCACGATTTGGCAATCATGGAGCCAATCCCATACGAGCGATCCCTGGCCCCGCTTCGATACGGAGCCAGGTGGTAAGTCCCCTTGCTCTTGGCGCTCCATCCGCTCCACTCTAGATGCTTAAGGAAAACCGGAGCCCCGGACTTCCCGGATCTCGCGAGCGTTCTTCTCACGCAACTGAATTGCATTATAAGGGCACGGTTAATGCAATTGCTCAGGGCCAGCGCGCTTTCTTAGCCCGCCGTGGCGCGTTTGCCGCTCTTGGCCGCCTTGCTTGCTTTCTTCGGCGGCTTGGCGACTTCCTTCGCTTTCTTGTCCGCAGATTTCTTAGATTTGCCTGGCTTTTGAAGGTAAGTCCCCCACCAAGTCACGATCTCGGTCAGGCGGTGCTCGCGCATATCAATCGGGCCGTTGCGGCTCATGCCGTGGCTGGTGTTGCGCGGGTATCGCACAAACCGGGAGGGGACCCCTTGGGCCTGTAACGCCATGAATACTTGTTCGCCTTGTTCGATGTTGCAACGCAGGTCGCCCTCGCTGTGGATCACCAGCATCGGCGTCTTCACCTGGTCAAAGTAGGCAATGGGGGATTGCTGCCACAACTTTTCGAGTTGGGCGTACCCGGCGTAGAACCGTCCCCCGAAGTAGTCATCGCGGTTCAGCGGTACGTCGCTGTTGCCCGCCGCGCTCACCCAGTTGCTCACGCACCGGTCTGTGATGGCGGCGCAGTAATCCGAAGCGTGCCCCACCGCCCAGTTGGTGAGATAGCCTCCGTAGCTGCCCCCCATCACGCCGATGCGGGTGGCATCCACCAGCGGGTCGCTTTGGATGAACTTGGTCACCGCCTGCAGGTCATCCCAGTCCTTGTTGCCCCAATCGTTGCGGATGGCCGCGCAGAAGGCTTCGCTGTACCCCTTGCTGCCGCGCGGGTTGCTGTAGACCACGGTGTAACCCTGCGCCGCCAGCAGCTGGAACTCAAAGAAGAACGCGCAGCCGTACTGCGTGTGCGGGCCGCCGTGGATTTCGATGACGGCCGGGGAGACTTTCTCCCGCCCTCGAATCACCCAGGTCTGCACCTTCACGCCGTCGGTGCTGGGCACCCAGTGCGTGGACGGGGCCTTGATCTCCACTTCCTTCAGCAAGGCCTCGTGAACATTCGTCAGCGTGGTGATCTTGCCGCTCTTCAGCTCGACCACCCCCACTTCGGCCGGGCGCACCGGGTCACCAAGGGTGACGGCCATGCGCTTGCCCTCGGTATCCAGGCTGGCCAGGCCCAGCACGTGTTCGCCCTTGGTCAGCACCTTCACGGTGGCTTTGGCCACATCTACGCGGGCCACCTGCACCTCGCCGTGCATCGGCACCTTGACGTAGAGGGCCACGCCGTCCGGGCTCCATGCTAGCGCCGAGGGACCGTCGGCTTCCGTGTCACTCAAGGTGGAACCGGTGAGGCAACAATCAAAGTCCGCGGTCAGCACCCGCTCCGAACCGCCCGCCAGCGGCGCCAGCAGCACCTGGGAGTTCTCGGTGCCCCAGCCACCTTCGGGGTTCTGGCGGCCCAAGCTAGCCACCCACTGCCCATCGGGGCTCACACTCAGGTCGCCGCGGCTGGCCCGAGGGAGTCCCGGAATTTCCGTAGCCTTGCCGCTCAGCGTCACGCGGAAAAGGCGGTCATCGGCGGGGTCAAACAGGGGCCGCGCACACCGCGAGGCACTTACCACCAACTCCTGGCCGCCGGGGAGCCAATCAAAATCAATCTGGCCGAGCGGGTCGTCATCGAAAATCATCCGCGTCTTGCCCGTGGCGACTTCCACCACATAAAGCGCATACCGGGCCGAACCAAAATATCCGTCCCCGTCCAGCCGGTACCAGTAGTGGTCGGTGGCCCAGGGGGCATCGCTCTCGCCCGCCTCGGTGCGGCGCTTGGCTTCGGCCTTGGTGTGGGCGGCTTCGGTGGGCCGGTAGAGGAAAGCAATGTGGGCCCCGTCCGGCGACCACTTGAAGCCCGCAATGCGGCCTTCTTCCAGCTTGGTGAGCGGCTCCGGGTCGCCCCCCGCCAGGTACAGCAAGAAAATCTGGCCCAGACCCTCTTCGCGCCCGCTGAGGAAGGCGATCTGCTGCCCGCCGGGCGACCACCGCCCGTGGCCATTGCCATCCTTGCCGCGTGTGAGGGCACGCATGGCTCCGCCCGCGGCCGGCACGACGAAGAGGTTGACTTCCGCCCGGTTCTTCTCTCCGATCCGCTTTTTGGCGAACAAGATCTGCTCCCCACACGGCGAAAACTGAGGGTCACTCAGGACTTCGATCCGACGGAGATCGGAGAGTTGAACGGGGCGGCGTGCCATGCCGTTTATTCTGACTCAGTTCGGGCGAGGAGTCGGTCGACCGACAACGCCCCGGAGCCCGCGATCATCGTCACAATCGCCAGGCCAATGGTGAGCAGGTGGTATTCGTACCCCTCGCCCGCTTGCTGACCAAACCAGTTCATAAAGAACCCGTTTTTGACGTGCATCATGCCCGCTACCACCATGGTCACGCCGATGCCAAAGGCGGCCAGTCGACCACCAAGGCCGAAGATCAGCATGAGCGCGCCAATGCTCTCGGCCATGATGGCCAGGAAGACGAGCGGCTGCGGGATGCCCAGCCCCTGCGACATGCCCTGCATGGTGCCCTGGAAGCCGTTGCCCCCAAACCACCCGAAGAGCTTCTGCGTCCCGTGCGGGAACATCACCCCGCCAAGCGTGACGCGGGCCACCATCAGGCCGTAATCGGATCGGGTCGCCAAGAATCGTTGCAAGAAATTGCCTTTCATACTTTGCATAATCGCCAACGGGGAAGAAATAGCTCCCAGTGCAACAATATGGTGACCGATGGACTTATCGACTGGCGCCGATAGGCATCAAAAAACGACTTTGTTCAGCGGGTACTCCACGATTCCGGTGGCCCCGGCCATGCTCAGGCGCGGGATCAGGTCGCGGGATTCCTTGTCCGTCAGGATCACTTCCGCCGCCACCCACTCGGGGTCGGCCAGGGGAGAGAGCGTCGGATTCTTGAGCGAGGGCAGCAGGCCCAGAATCTCGGCCTCGCTCGAGCGGGGAAGGTTCATCTTGAGGCCCACGAGCTTGGCCGCGTTCATCGCTCCAGTGAGGAGGATCTTCAGAGACTCGATCTTGCGTTGCTTCTCCGAGTCCGCGTAGGCGGCGTGCGAGCACACGAAGCGGGTGGTGCTAGTCAGCAGGGTCTCGATGATGCGCAGGTTGTGGGCACGTAGAGAATTGCCTGTCTCGGTGTTCACCACAATGGCTTCCACCAGGGTCGGCACCTTCACTTCGCAGGCCCCCCAGCTGAACTCAACCCGGGCGGGCACACCTTTCTCCTCGAAGTACGACTGCGTCAAGCGCACGTACTCGGTGGCGATGCGATGATCCTTGAGATCGTGTACGGACTGGTACGGAGAGTCGTTGTGCACGGCCAGCACAATCCGGATGGGGTTGGTGGTGAGCTTGCTGTAGCGCAGCTCGCACACCTCGTGGAGGTCAGCCCCCACATCACAAATCCAGTCGTAGCCGGTGAGCCCCGCGTCAATAATGCCTTCCTCGATGTAGCGCGGAATCTCCTGCGGGCGAAGGAGAACGGGCACGATCTCGGGGTCGTCCACCATCGGCTCGTAAGAGCGGGTCGCCGCCCGAAACTCAAAGCCCGCGCGCTGAAAAAGCGAGAACGTAGCCTCTTGCAGGCTGCCTTTGGGGAGTCCAAGTCGCAAAGTCATGAGTTGAACGTACCAGGCCTGAGGAGAGGCTACGGGACTGCCAAAGATACGAGGTAGGAGTTACTGCCTTGAATCGTCCTGCAAGCATTGCCGTCTATCTGGCACCCGATGACCCGTACGCCTTTGAATACTGCGAGATTCTGGCCTACGGCGGATTCCCTATTGTGCAAGTGGACGACTTCAAAGCTGATGAACTCGCCCACCACAACGTCCTGTTGCTGTGCGGTCGCGGAGAACTGACGGCGGCCCAGCGTAAGATCCTGGCCGACTGGATTAGCAACACCGGCGGATCGGTCGTGGTCAGTGGCAGCACCTGGGGCCTGGAATACCTTTTGAGCCTCACCGTCAACCCACCCACTCGCCAGCGATGCTGGGCCAAGCCGGTGGACACCAACGACCGCCTGTGGCCGAAGGGAGCGCCGGATGTGCACGCCCTTCTTCCGCTGAACCTGGGCCTCAATGGCGCCACCGCCGCCGTCGTGGATGAACTCGGCCAGCCGCTGGTGACGCGCAACCGCGTCGGCATTCTGGTGGGATGCCACCTGGGTGCCCTGCAAAAGATTTACACGCTCGGCCGCGGGGTGGAAAGTGAAGCCGTTCCCGCCTGGGATGGCACCGGCGGCGACCTGAGCGGCTTGCCGCAGGCCATTGACGGCACCGCGCTCAACTTCGAAACCGACCGTGACCAGCCCGAAGGCGCCCCGGTCCCATATTTTGCCCGTCCGCATGTGGACGTGTGGCGCGAGATCTATTTACGCGCGGTGGTGGAAGCCGTCGAGAAGGCCAAAGCCATGGTCGCGATCCCGTGGTACTGGCCGCAAGGCGCGGATTCCTGCGCCGCCATGTCCGTGGACTGCGACGACCTGAACCCCGAATCGCTCCTCATTCTGGTGAGCTCGCTTCAGCGCTACTCGATGCCCGCCACCTGGATGGTGCCGGTGCCGGGGTTGCCGCTGGATGCCTACCGCGCCCTCCGCAAACTCGGCCACGAGATCGGCCTGTTGTTCCGGGGGCAAGACCACACCTTTAACGTGGACAACATCCGCGTGCAACACCAGCAGATTACCCGGGGCAGCGGCTCCAACGTCATCTCCGCCCGTAATCACGGCGGCTACTGGCACCGGCATCGTTTGTTTTACGAAATGATCTCCGCCAGCGGCCTGGGCTACTCCGTCGCGAAGGGCGGCACCTCCGCGGGTACGGCGGGCTTCCCGTTTGGCACCTGCCACCCGTTCTTGGCATATCCCGAGTCCCTGCGACGCATGGCGGTGTTCGAAATGCCTTACGTGCTGCACCAACTCGGGGACGAAGACTCGGCCCGGCTCCAGGGAGCAATTTTTGAGACCGTGGCCAACATGAATGGTTTGATGCACGTGGCCCAGCGCACCAGCCAAGCCTCGTGTGAGCAACGCGAAACCGCTACGCAGGAGTTCTTTATTCGGGTGCGTCAGTACAACATGCTCCAGGTCAATTTGGATGACCTCAACAAGTTCTTGCAGGCTCGCCGCACGCTCAAGCAGCGGTACCTCAGCAACAAGCTGATCCTGACCAACGACAACGAAGTGAAGGGGCTCACCATCATGGTGAACGACCTGGAACTGGCCGCCGACAGTGAAAACGGCACCATGAGCGGCACGGTGGTGGAGCGCTACGGCGTGAAGTGGAAGCAGTTTGTGATTGACATGGAGCGGAAGGACAATTTCGACCTCTCGTTCCGAGCGTCCCCCATCGCTGCATAACTGAGTCAAAATCGAGACATGCCCGTCGTGCGTGTCTCTGTTACCCTGAAGCCCTCGCTCTTGGACTCGGCGGGTCGCACCGTTGCCGATGCCTTGCATCGTCAGTCCTTCACCGAGGTCACGGACGTCCGCATCGGCAAACTGATTGAGTTGCAGGTGACCGAAGTGGACGAAGCCCGCATTCGCCAGATGTGCGCCGACCTGCTGGCCAACCCGGTGATCGAAGACTTCTCCTACGAGGTTGTGCGATGAAGGTGGCGGTGCTCCGGTTTCCGGGGAGCAACTGCGATGCCGATGCCCTCCATGCCCTCCGCCGCGACGTCGGCGTGGATGCTGATTATGTGTGGCAGACCGACACCAGCCTGGACGGGTTTGATGCCGTGTGGGTGCCTGGAGGCTTCAGCTACGGTGACTACCTTCGCTGCGGGGCCATGGCTGCGCGGGCACCAATCATGAGTACGGTGCGAGACTTTGCAGGCCGCGGCGGACTAGTCATTGGGGCGTGTAACGGCTTCCAAGTCTTGTGTGAGAGCGGTTTACTGCCCGGGGCGCTGGTGCGCAATGTCAAGCAACGATTTATCTGCCAAAACGTGGTGCTCGAACCCGCCACGCAGCGCGGCCCGTGGATGGCCGGAGTGAACCGCACGATCACGCTCCCTATTGCTCACGGTGAGGGCCGCTTCGTATGCTCGCCGGAGACGCTGAAGGAACTCCAAGACAACGACCAAATCGCGTTCCGCTACGCGAGCGAGAACGTGAATGGGAGCACCGAAGCCATCGCCGGCGTGATGAACGCGACGGGCAACGTGCTGGGCTTGATGCCGCACCCGGAACGCGCCACCCGCGATTTGGTGGGCGGCACCGACGGTTTATTGTTGTTGCAAGCCCTAAAAATGGTCCGAACTGGGTAGATTACGGGACACGTCTTTCCGATAACCAAGGAAGGGCACTGTAGGTATGCGTCGAACTGCACTGGGTTTGGGGGTTAGCGCCATTCTGGCGTCTTGCGCTTTCGGTCAAGCGACCGGAGGAGCCCAACCGAATACCAAGGTCATCGGCAAGCTGGGCCAAGCCATCAACACCTCCAAGATCTATGCGGGGATGAACACCAACGCACGCGTCTACTGGACGGTGAAGCCCAACGATTACATCGTGGTGAACCCCGTCGCCAACAACGACAAGTGGCTGAGCGTGATCCTGAAGAACGGCAGCATCGGTTACATCCTGACCGCTGATGTCGCGAGCCTGCCTTACGACGTACGCATCCCAGTGACGCAGAACCTGCAGCAAACCACAACGGCGGGCCGAAGCTCGATCCAAGACGTGCAGGGCATGCTGAACTTCTCCTACCAGTTTGTGGGCACCCCCTATAAGTGGGGCGGCAACAGCCTGACCGGAGGCATTGACTGCAGCGCATTTGTGCAGCAAGTCTTCCGCCGCCGAGGCATCAACTTGCCGCGCACCGCCGCCGAGCAGGCCAAGGTGGGGCGACCGGTAGAGCGACTGGAGCACCTCCAGGCCGGGGACCGACTCTACTTCTGGGACAAGCGCCGCAACATGATTGGCCACTGCGGCATCTTTATGGGCTTCCACCCGGATGGAGGCGCGTACTTCATCCACAGCAGCTCCAACAATCGCTGCATTGATACGGACGACCTCCGGAATCAGAAGTGGCGCGACACGCTGGTCGGCGCCCGCCGCGACTAATTCTCACTTCAATTTTGCCAAGGTTGATTCTTGGCAATGGGCTAGTGGTGGTGAATCTTTCACCACATATACGCTAAAATCCCACCGTGTGGTCGCGGAAAATCTCGGGTTACTTGGATGAAGTCCTGACGGATACCCCCGTCGTGATCCTGCAGGGTCCGCGCCAATGCGGCAAGACCACCCTGGTGCAAAACCGCCCCGGCACCACTTACATCACTCTGGACGATTCACTGGCGCTGGACGCCGCGCTCCTTCGCCCGGACGCCTTTTTGGCGGCCCACACCGGCCCGGTGGTGGTGGACGAGATCCAGCGCGCGCCGCAGCTCTTCCGCAACATCAAGAAGCTGGTGGACCAAGACCGCACGCCGGGGCGATTCTTGCTCACGGGGTCGGCCAACGTGCTGCTCATCCCGAAGCTCAGCGAGAGCCTCGCGGGGCGCATGGAAGTGGTGCCGCTTGGTCCGCTGACTCAGGCCGAAGTGGAAGGCAGCCCCGGCCAGTTTGTGGACTGGGCGTTTTCGGGTGAGCCTGCCCCCGCCTTGCCCCCGGTACCGAACCTTGACGAGCGGATGCGCACCGGGGGCTATCCCGAACCCCTCACCCGCAAGAGCGACAGCCGCCGCCAGGCGTGGTTCAGCCAGTACCTGCGCGCCATCCTGGAGCGGGACGTGCGCGACCTCGCCAAGATTGACGGGCTGACCCTGCTTCCCCGGGTGCTGCGTGCCGTAGCCCGTGACGCGGGAGAGCCCCTCAATATCAGCGAACTCAGCCGCGAGACCGGCATCCCTCACACCACGCTCACGCGCTATCTGGCCCTGATGGAGGCAGCCTTCCTCACCTGGACCGCCCCCGCCTGGGGACCGCCGGATGGGGTGATGGCCACCCGCACCGGCAAGATCTACATCGCCGACACCGGGCTGCTGGGGCACCTGACTGGAGGCGTGGAAGTTCCCGGCATGCGCGAGACCTTTTTGGCCAACGAACTGCGCGCCCTATGCACCTGGAGCGAAACCCGGCCCGAGGTGATGCACTTCCGCTCCATCCGCCGCTACCGAGTGCCGCTGGTGCTACGCGCCCCCGATGGGCGCTTGGTGGCCGTGGCATTGGCCCCGGACGGCAATCCGTCTCCCGCCGACTTTGACGGGCTGCGATTCCTCAAAGAGTTGGCCGGGCCGGAATGGTGTCGCGGGGTCCTGTTGCATCCCGGCGAACAGACCCAAAACGTTGAGCCGGACCTGCAGGCCCTGCCCATGTCGGCCCTATGGCATTTTTAGGCTTGGCCTAACCTGACCTACGACAGCAGGGCCGCGAGGGCATCCGCGCCGTGCCGCACCGGGTCCACGCAGGGCCAGCCCGTGTGCAGCGAAATCTCCTCGCAGGCGGTGAGGGCGGCCGCATCATCCAGGTGCGCGGTATTGAGTGCCACGCCGATGGTTTGGGGGCGAGGAAAGGCTCCGGCGGCTTCGGCGAGGTCTTCGTATGCTTGGGCGAGCCGACGCAGGTCGGGCACGTGCACCCAGGGGTGGCGCGGGAGGGTGTGCATGCCCGCCCGGTGCACCATCAGCAGGTGGGAGGGCACCGACCCCCGAATGAGGGCCAGGGTGGCCGTGCTGGCGGGGTTGATGAGCGAACCTTGGCCTTCGACGACGATCACTTCGCTCTCGGCGGCGGCCATGACTTCGCGCTCAATGGCCCCGGCGGAGAAGTCCACGCGGATGGCATCGAGCGGCACGCCGCGCCCCGAAATCGCCATACCGGTTTGCCCGGTGGCCACAAAGGCGGAAATGCGGCCGCGCCGGCGGAGGGCGGCATGGAGTTCGAGGGAGGCCGTCATCTTGCCCACGCTCATATCCGTGCCCACGGTGAGCACGCGGGCGGCTTTCAGCTCCCTCGCCGCCCCGGTGGCGGGCTTGAGCCCAGCGGGCTCGGTGCGGACATCCCAAATCCACTGATCTTGCGCTCGATTGGGGTAGCGGGGGTTCAGCGGCTCGTGCAAGCCGTTGAGAATGTGGAATCCTAGCGCCACCGCTTCGTCCAAAACCGGCCACCAGTCGGCGGGAATTTCACCACCAGGTGGGGCAATTCCCAGCACCAAAACCTCTGCTCCGCAGGCCTTCGCTTCGGCCAGGGTGGCGACAATGGGGGCATCCGAAGCAATTCCCGTCACCTCGGCGATGCTGCGTCCGGCGAGTTCCGGCTCAATCATCGCCGCCACCGGGTGCTCGCCGTAGCGGAGGATCCCCAGCCCCATTTTGCCAGTGTGGTTGGCAAAGGCACCCGCCATGTAGAGGGCCAGCGGCTGGCCGGGACGCATTGGGCTCATGGTTGTTCGCCTGATTCTACGCGAGTTCGCCGCTGAGTTCCACGCCCAGTCCGGGTCGGTCGCTGGGCATCACGATGCCGTTCTCAAATCCCAGCCCCACCGCCGGGTCCGGGTTGAGATTGAGGTGGCTATCGAGGTCAATGTGGTCAAACAAGGCACCGAGCGACGCCCCCGCCCCGATGGCGACGCTACTCTCGCCCATGCAGCCGATCATGGTGTTCAGCCCGTGCGCGCGAGCGGTGGCCACCAGACGCAGGGCTTCGGTGATGCCGCCCGTCTTCATGAGCTTGAGGTTCACGCCGTCGCAGCGCCCGGCAAGGGGTGGCACATCGTGGCTGGTGCGCAGGCTTTCGTCCAGATAAATCGGCAGCTTGCGCCGCTCGAAGACATAGGGGAGGTCATCCTCTTGCCCCCGGGCCAGGGGCTGCTCCACGTAGTCGCAATCGCGCTCACTCAGCCACGCAATCATCTCCACCGCGTCTTGGGGGCTCCAGCCTCCGTTGGCGTCCACACGAAGCTGGGCACCGTGCCGCCGGGCGGCCTCGCGGGCGGCCTCGTAGCGTTGCTGGTCGGCCGCCGGCCCTCCGGCCCCACCGAGCTTCACCTTGAGCGCCTTCGCCGAGGTGCGGGCCAGAAACTCCTCCGCGCGCGCCAGCACCACGTCCGGCTCGTTGATGCCCACCGTCACGCTGGTAGCCACCGTGGGCCGCCCCAGCCCCAGAAGTCGGTACAGCGGCAAGCCAGCGCGCTTCGCCCAGAAATCCCACAACGCCACATCCATCGCGGCCATGGCGGCCGGATCCACGTGCGCGGCGGCCATGCGGGCGTACACGGCGTGGGGTGAGCCGTCCCCCAGGCCAACCTGCACGATGCTTTCCAGCTGCGCCTGGGCTTCGGCGGCCAGGGTGTCGTCGTAGCCCGTCCCGGGCGCGCACTCGCCGATGCCGGTGACGTCGCCATCCGTCACCATCACAAACAGGTTGTTGGAGCCCGTGGACGTGCCCCGGCTGATGGTCAGCGGGTGCAACTTGGTGAGGCGCACGGTACGGAAGATGACGCGCATGGTCACCCCAGAATACCGGGCAGGTTCGCTGGGTTTACCGCTTGAGGGCGTCCACCAGGTTGGCGTACTTTTCCTTCACCACCTTGCGGCGCACCTTGAGCGAGGGCGTCAATTCGCCCCCTTCGATCGAGAACGGGGCGGGCACCAGCACGTGACGCTTCACACGTTCGAAGTCGGCCAGGCCCTCGTTGGCGCGTTGCACCTCGCCTTTGATCAGGGCAGTTACGTCCGGGTGCACGGCCATCTCTTCCGGCTCCTTCACGTTCACTCCCTTCTCCTTGAGCCAGGTGGCGACCCGCTCGAATTCCGGCACGATCATCGCCACCACACTCTCCATCCCGTCGCCCAGCAGCACGGCCTCGTTGATGTAGGCCGACTCCTTCAGGCGGCTTTCGATGGGCTGGGGGGCCACATTCTTGCCGTTGCCCAGCACCAGCAGGTCCTTCTTGCGGTCGGTGATGCGCAAGTTGCCACGATCAAGTTCCCCAATGTCGCCGGTGTGGAGCCAGCCTTCGGCGTCCAGGGTGGCGGCGGTGTCTTCGGGCAAGTTGTAGTAGCCCTGCATGATGCAGCGGCCACGCAGCAGGATCTCGCCGTCCGCGGCGATCTTGACTTCTACGCCCTTGAGCGGCGGGCCGACGGTGTCCGGGCGGTTGTCTTCCGGCCGGTTGATGCACGCGGCGGCACAGTTCTCGGTGAGGCCGTAACCCTGCAGGACGTGGATGCCCAGGGCCAGATAGAACTCGCTGACGTGGGTGGGCAGGGCCGCGCCCCCGCTGACAAAGTAACGCAGTCGGCCGCCGAACTTCGCCTTGATTTTGCTGCCCACCAGACCTTCCAGCACACCGGCCAACGGGGCAAACTCGCCGCGCATACGCTTGAGGCCTTGCTCTTGCGCCATGCGGAACAGTCGCTGGCGGAGCGGCGGGGCCTTGAGAACGCCGTCTTCGATGCGGCCCTTCAGGCTTTCCAGCAATCGCGGCACCACCAGCATGATGGTGGGCTTCACTCGTTCCATGTCGTGGCCCAGGCTGGCCAGCGAGCCGACGTAGCCAATGGTGGCCCCCATGGACATAGGCAGCACGTGGCCGGCGAATCGCTCGAACACATGGCTGAGCGGCAGGAAGCTGAGGAAGACATCCTCTTCCTTGAGCGGGATGCACGAGGGGATATCCGCGCAAAGGTAGGTGAAGGTGCGGTGCGGCAGCATCACGCCCTTGGGCACGCCGGTGGTGCCGCTGGTGTAGATCAGGGTGGCGAGGTCTTCTTCGCCCGCGGCCTGCGCACCTTGCACCCAGGCGTCTTGGCTTAGCTGGTCGGGTTGGGCGCGTTCCCTCAGGCCGGGTTGGTCGCCTTCTTTGCTCAGCAGCACCACCTGGATGCCGGTTAGGCCTTCCATCTTCACGGCCTGCTTGGTGTTTTGCGAGACCACAAGCTTGGCGCCGCAATCCTGCACGATGTATTGGCTTTGGTCAGCGGGCAACGTGGGGTAGATCGGCACCAGCACCGCCCCCAGGGTTTGGCACGCCCAGTCGCACATCGCCCAGTCAGCGCTGCTCTCGGCTTGCAGAACCACGCGGTCACCGCGTTGCACCCCCAGTCCCACCAGGGCCGAGGCAAAGCCGTGAACCTGCGTGCGAAGCTCGCCGTAAGTCACCGGAATCGGGTCTTTGCCGGATTGAGGGATGAGGTGCGCGGTCTTGGTGGCAAACCGTTCGGTCTGCCCCAGGAACATCTGGCCAAGAGTTGCGTATACCATGGGCTTTACAGTCCTTATACGGAGTCCGTACCTTACCCTCAGCCGTCAGGGCCGAACGAGGATTAGATCAGGGCGCGTTCCTTGACCACCAGGTACGCCGTGACCAAAGCCGCCGAGAGGTCTTGGGGTTCGGAGTCGATGTTCTGGACTCCGCTGCTGGCGAGGATGTTGCTGGCCTGGTTCCGCTCCGATCGGTACCAGTGGGTGGCCGCGCGTCGGTACATTTCGTACCGGTTGGTGGGGATGTAGCCCTCGAGCTCCTTCATCTTGGGGTCATCCACTCGCACCACAAAGACGAGATGCTGGCGGCGCAGCTGGCTCACGGCGGCGGCCAGTTCGCGGGCGGCGTCGGGGTCTTCCGCGTCGGTAAAGATCACGACCAGGGAACGCTTTTTCCACCGGGCACGCAGGAAGGCGATGGCGGCCAGATAGTCGGACTGCACGGCCTCCGCCCGCACGTCGTGGATGCGTTCCAGGATGGACGCGATTTGCGCCCGGCCCTTACGAGGTAGCGACAGGCTGTGGACGGCATCGTTGAACACCATCATGCCCACCTGGTCGCCTTTGTCCTTAGCGGCATGCATCAGCATCAGGGCGGCATCAAGCGCGTAGTCCAGCTTGGGCACACCTTCGACTTCGCCGAGCATGGTGCGGCCGACATCGATGCAGAGGAACACCGCCTGGTTGCGCTCTTCTTGGAACTGCTTGACCACTAACCGGCCCCGCCGAGCCGTGGCCTTCCAGTCCACCATGCGCATGTCGTCGTCGGCGTAGTCGCGCAGGGATTCGAACTCTTGCCCCAGCCCTCGGATCCGGCTGCGCCGCACGCCGATTTGGTTGAGATGCCCCTTCTGCTTCAGCAGGTCGTACTCTTGCAGGGCCAGCACGTTGGGATACACCCGGACTTCCTCCTGCACCGGCAGGAGTTGCTGCACTTCGCACAGACCGAGGGGAGCTTGATAGCGCAGGAAGACGCCCCCAAACCGCTCTTGGCCGCGCCGAAGCGGCGTGACGGAGTAGCGAAGGTCTCGCTCTTCGCCCGGGCGGAGGGTGAGGTTCCATTCAGGGTGATCGGCCACCACCAGCGGCGGCGGATCATCCTTCAGGCGAATGCGGATCGTTTGATCAGCGAGGTTGCGGACCCGCAGGCGAATGCTGTTAGCCACCCGGGCGGAGAGCACGGGGTCCATGCGCCGATCGACTTCCACCAAGTCCCACTTCTTGGCGATTTGGCCGGTGACGAAGAAGAGGACCAGGAGGGCCACATTCCAGGGCAACACTAGGCTTTCTAGGCCGGGCACGAACGCACCCCCGAGGGCGAGCGGGATTCCGGCCCCCACGAGCCACCAGAGCCTTGGTGTCGGAATCAGCATCCACGCAACCCTAGAGGTAGCATCTTACTCGTGACCCAGGAGCATTTGATCCTCTCTCCCGAGAAGACCCTGCTCTCCTTCCGGCTGGCTCCCATTACCCGCCGGATGTGGGCTCAATTGCTGGACCTGATGATCCTGACCGGGATCAGCAGTTTGGCGACCACTTTGTCGCTCCTCTTCTTCTCGGCGCTGCCGGAGTTTGCTTTTGCGTTCAGCTCGTTCGTGACTGCGTTCGCCTTTTTCGGCTACTTCGCCATTAGTGAAGCCAAATTCCAGGGGCAAACCCTGGGCAAGAAGGCACTGAATGTGCGGGTCATCAGCGTCGATGGAACGCCCATTACGGTACGCCAAGCGTGGCTGAGGAACCTGCTCCGTATTGCCGACCTCTTGCCCGGCGCCTATGTTGTCGGTGTTACGAGCATCCTGGCCAACCCGCGCGCCCAGCGCCTGGGAGACATGGTGGCCGGCACGATGGTGGTGGTGGAACCCAAGGTGAGCACTAACTTTGCCGCCGCTCCGCACCGCTACGGCATGCACCACTTTGAGCAGTACCTGGCCGAACTGCCAAACATGACCCTGGAGGAGTACATCGCGATGAAGCGGCTGTGCGACCGGTTCCCTTATCTTCCAGCCGAGGAGCAAGCGCGGTCCATCCAAGACCTGTGGGTGCCCTTTGCCGAGCGGCACCAGGTGCCCGCTTTTGCCAATGTCCATCCCATCCTGATGATGGAAGCCGTGGTGATGCGCTTCTCGCGCATTCATCACCTGGTGTAAGCCGTGGTGCAGTTTTCCACCACTCGGGCGGGAAAAGCCTGGGGACGTGAGTTGTCCCCGCTTATCCCCAGGATGTCCCCGGCTGGGTTGGTCGCGGATTGGGTTCAAAAGACGGGTTGTCCCCGCAATCCAAAGCTTAATAAGCAACAAGAGATTCTCTCTTCTCTTTCTTTGAAACCAGAGAGGGGGCCGGGGGAATGACCGGTTACTTGGAACGGTTGGTGCTCCGTAATCTCAGACGATTGACGGAGGCAGAAATTAGCCCGGCGCAGGGTCTGACATTGATTGTTGGGCGGAACGGCCAGGGCAAGACGACGGTTCTGGAAGGGATTCACTTGCTCTCGACCGGACGCCTGCTGCGGGCGGGGACGGAGAACGACGCCATCCAACTCGGCCAAGACGGGGCGCGGGTGGAGGGCACCCTTACCGGGGGCACAGAATTGGCAGTGACTTTGCGGCGAGGGTCGCGGAAGATGGCGTATCTGAACGGGCTGGGCCAACGCCGAGCCAGTGACCTGATTGGCCGGATGCCGGTGGTGGCGTTTTCGGCGCAGGATTTGAGCCTGGTGACCGGGGAGCCGGCCGACCGACGGATGTATCTGGACCTGGAGATCTCGCAAGTGTCTCCGGCCTACCTGCGTGACCTGACGGTGTACAAGAAGAACCTGAAGGAGCGCAACGCCCTGCTGCGCCAAGAGGAGTGGGTGAGCGACGACCTGCTAGCGACTTACGAAGAGGCCATGGCCGAAGCGGGGGCGGGCCTGCGGCAGGCGCGGGCGCAATGGGTGACAGAGCTGGCTCCCTTGGCGCGGGACGCTTACGCTACGCTAGCCCCCGGCGAAACCTTGCATGTGGAGTATCTGCCCCACGAGGAGTGGATGGACGCGGAAGGGGCGCGGGAAGACTACGCCGTAAACCGCCGCCGCGACCGGGAACGCCGGATGAGCATCCGGGGGCCGCACCGGGATGACATGGCGATTGAGGTGGCGGGCGTGGACGGGCGCAAATACGGGAGCCAGGGCCAGCAGCGCACCGCCGTGATTGCCGTGAAAATGGCCACCCGGGCCCTGATGGCCGCGAGGCGGGGTGAGTGGCCCCTGCTGCTGCTGGACGACGTCTTTAGCGATCTGGACGCCCAACGCAGGGCATGCCTGGCGGAATGGGCTTCGCAGCCGGGCGGCCAAGTGATCCTGACGGGCACGGAGCCGGAACTGGCGGGGTCGGCGTTGATTTCGGCGCAGGCGCTCTACTGGGTAGATTCGGGGGTGGTCACACGCGATGAAATCCGTGGATGAACTGCTGATGGCGGCCCTGCGCCGACCCCGCATTGTGCAGAAGGTGAAGGCCCTGGCCGCCGCCCGGCACTGGGGCGAAGCCGTGGGCGAACCCCTGGCCGGCATGGCGGAAGTGTGTGACTTTGACGACGGGGTGCTGTGGCTGAGCTGCCAAGAACCAGCGGCGGCGGCGGAATTGAGGCTGCGGGCGCCGGAGATTCTGCGCTTTTTAAACGCTCGATTTGACGTCGCGGTGTTTACCGAGTTGCGGACGACCACCCGTGCCCCGCGCCGCCCGGACCCCGGGCAAAGCTTAAGATGACTAGGGAGCGCATGGTCAACGAACTGGCGATGCGCCCCCTGGTGGTGGCTTTTGCCGCGGCCCTAGCTGTGGCGTGGTCGGGCGAAGTCTGGGCGTCCTTGCTGTTGTTGGTGCCCTTGGTGGCCCTGGCGGTGATGCAGCGCGGCTGGCTGTGGGTGTGGGTGGTGGCGGGCTGCCTGTGGGGTGGCGTGGGCCGGGTGGAGTTTGAGAAGGCACCCTTTTTTGAGCCTTCCGTGGTGGTGCGAGAAGGGGTGGTGCAGGGGGCGGGCGACCCCTTGACCTTGGTGACTGCTGAGGGTACCTATCGGTTAGGTCGCGGTACGAATATGTGGCCGGGCTCGGTGGTGCGGGTGGAGGGACGTCTCTCTCCCTTGGCCGAAGGGTTCGATGGATCATCGGGGGAAATCGGTCGCCTTTCGGTGAAATCTTGGACGGAAGTACGGCCTTCGCCATCGTGGCGGGCGGGGCCAGAAGTGGTGCGCCGACGCTTTGCGGCGTGGGCGGAGAAGGCCTTGCACCCCAGCACGCAAGGCTTGGTGCGGGCACTTTGCTTTAACGAAACGACGGCTTTATCGCCCGCGGATGCGCAGGCGTTGCGCAAGAGTGGCACCTACCACGTGGTCAGTGCCAGCGGCATGCACATCATGTTTTTGGCGGCGGGGATGATGCTGCTCTTCCGCCGTTTGCCCGTGCCCTACGGGGTGCGAATGCTGCTGATTGGCGTGGTTTTGGTGGCCTTTGCGGTGGCGGTGGGGGGCCGCCCTTCCATCATTCGGGCGTTGCTGATGGCGGCGGTGTGGGCAAGCGCGTTTCCGTTGCGGCAGCAGTTTGATGGCCCTTCGGCTTGGGCGCTCGCCGGGTTTGTGGGGTGGTTTTCGAGCCCGGCTGGGGTGGCCGACCTCGGCTACCAGCTGAGCATGGCCGCCGTCGGGGGCCTGATGCTGGGAATGAACGATGAGAACGGCTGGCGGGGGGCGCTGAAGGCGACCTTGCTGGCTTCTTTGGGCACGCTACCGCTGATTGCCTACCACTTTGGCAACCTCCCGCTGTGGGGGTTGCCCGCCAATTTGCTGGTGTTGCCGGCGGTTTCCGCGACCATGGTGCTCGCTCTGGCGGGGGCGATGGGGCTCCCGGTGGGATTCTTGATTGACGGGCTGGCCGCCTATATGCGCACGGTGGTGCACGCGGCGGCGGATGCCCCCGGCGCTCAGATCATGGTGCCTGCGTTCCATCCGGTGTGGATCGGGTTGCTGTGGCTAGCCTGGCTGACCCTGTGGAGGCCGCGTGAAGTCGAACCTTAGCCTCCTGTGGGTGCCCTTTGGGGTGACCCTGGCGTGGGTCGCGAACCTTGGCGTCGAAAGTTCGGCGAAGCCAGAGCGGGTGTCCATGCTGGCGGTGGGGCAAGGCCACGCCACGCTCATCCAGTCTCAGGGGGTGACCGTGCTGGTGGACACTGGCCCGCCGCCCTTTGATGAGGCATTGTCGCCCCGCGCGCTGAGTCAAGAACTCCGGCAGAAGGGGGTGACGGTGATTGATTTGATCGTGATTACGCACCCCGATGTCGACCACGCGGGGGCGTTGTCCGCGCTGGCGCGCGACTACCCGGTGCGCGAAATTTGGGCGAATGAGACGTTCCGCATGCACCCGGACACCGGCGATTGGGAGAAGGTGGCCCCGGTGCGGTGGCTGGATGGGCAAAGCCAGGTGAAGTGGGGGCGTGGGCCGTGGATTTATACGCTCCGGCCTGGGAGGGCAGCGACAACGAACGCTCTCTGGCGGTGCGAGCGGAGCGGGACGAGGCGTCCTTTTTGATCACTGGTGACCTCCCGGCGGGGAGTGAACTCCGGCTACCGCCGGCTTTTCTGGAGCCTACAAGCATCGTTTTAGCCGGGCACCACGGGGCGAATAGCTCCCTCCACGAGAACTTCTTGCGCCGCACGCAACCGGAGTGGGTGGTGTTTTCGGCCGGGCGGGGCAATTCGTATGGCCACCCCGCCCCGGGGCCATCGACCGGGCCGAGGCGATCGGCGCGCGCATTTGGCGCACCGACCGCGACGGCACCTTTACCGATTCACCCTAGCCCTTAGCTGAAGATGGCCATACGGGCGGCCAGCTTAGCGCGTAGACCCTGGATCTCTTCCACACGCGCGCGTTCCCGGGCGACCACTTCCGGCTTGGCCCGCTCGGCGAATTGCGGGTTGGCCAGCCGGGCTTCCAGCCGTTCCAGCTCCTCCGCCAACTTGGCGTCTTCCTTGCTGATGCGCTCCCGTTCCGCCACCGGGTCAATCAGACCCTCGATGGGGAGGTGGGCGTCGGCGTTGCCGCTGGTGGTGGTGAGGAACGCGCCTTCCGGCCGGCCACGGCGCAATTCGGTGAACCACGCTTGGCTGCGCACAAACTCCTCGCCGCCTTCCAGATCGGCCTCCACATACAGGGCCGGGAGGGTGCGCATGGCGGGCAGGCTGGCCTCGGCGCGCAGGGCGCGCACGCTGCGCACCAGGGCAATCCAACGTTCCACCGTGGCTTCGGCCGCCTCATCCACCTTCATGGCGGAGGCATCCGGCCAGGCCGCTTGCACCAAGAAGTCCTGGCGATTCGCGAACGGCATGCGCTGGGTGAGCTCTTCGGTGATGAACGGCATGAACGGGTGCAGGAGCTTGAGAAACACCTCAAACACATGTATCAGCACGCCCAGCACCTCGTCCCGTTGGGCGGGGTCGGCCAGGCGCGGCTTGCTGACCTCGATGTACCAGTCGGCGTATTCCGACCAGAAGAAGTTCTCCAGCGCTTCCGCCCCCACCTGCAGGTTGTAGGTGCGGATGGACTCGGTGACGGTGGCGGCGCACCGGGCCAGCCGGGTGAGAATCCAGCGGTCCACGGTGGGCAGAGTTTCGGCCAGGCGGGGCGTGGCGCCCTCGGCGTTCATCAGCACAAAGCGGGCGGCGTTCCAGATCTTGTTGCAGAAGTGCGCGCACTCCGCCACCTTGGCTTCGTCGTACCGGATGCTCTGGTTGTGGCCGGTCTGGCCCATGAGCGCAAAGCGCAAGGCATCGGCCCCCTTGGTGTTGATCACATCCACGGGGTCCACGCCGGTGCCGAGGCTCTTGCTCATTCGCTTGCCGTCCTTCGTGAGGATGGTGGCGTAGATGAACACATCCCGGAACGGGCGCACTTTCATAAAGTCCATGCCCATCATCGCCATGCGGGCAACCCACAGGTAGAGGATGTCGCGGCTGGTGACCAGGACGTTGCTGGGGTAGTACGCCTTGAGTTCGGGGGTTTCTTCCGGCCAACCGAGGGTCGCAAACGGCCACAGGCCACTGCTGAACCACGTATCCAGCACGTCATCGTCTTGCCGGACGATGGGCGCGCCGGCCTTGGCTTCCGCTTCCGCTTGGTTGAGGGCGGCCACGGCCTTGCCGTCGGCGGTGTAATACACCGGAATCCGGTGACCCCACCACAGTTGGCGGCTGATGCACCAATCCTTGATGTTGGCGAGCCAATCCTCGAACTCTTCCTTGTACCTCTCGGGCACGAAGGCCATCTGGTCAGCCTGACTAGCCTTGAGAGCGGGCCCGGCGAGTTCAGATTGCCGCACAAACCATTGTTCGCTGGCCATGGGTTCCACCGCTTCGCCGCTACGCTGGCTGACGACCAGAGCAACCTCGTGATCTTCGATCTTCTCGAGGAATCCTTGGGCTTCCAGGTCTTCCACGATGCGGCGACGCGCTTCGGCCCGGTCGAGGCCGAAGTAGGGGCCTTCAAAGTTCACCTTCCCGGTTTCATCCAGGATGACGAGGGTTTCCAGGTTGTGACGGGCGCCCACTTCGAAGTCGTTGGCGTCGTGGCCCGGGGTGATCTTGACCGCGCCGGTGCCGAACTCAGGGTCCGGATAGATATCGGCTAGCAGGGGAATCTCGCGGCCCACCAGGGGCAGGGTGATGGTCTTGCCGACCTTGCCCTTGTAGCGATCGTCGCGCGGGTGGACGGCCACGGCTACGTCGGCGAGCATGGTTTCCGGGCGGGTGGTGGCAATGATGACCTCACCCGAGCCGTCGGCAAACGGGTAACGGATGTGGTAGAGCTTGCCCTTGACGACCTTGCGCTCGGTTTCGATATCGCTGACGCTGGTCTTGAGCACGGGGTCCCAGTTGACCACGCGTAGCCCCTTGTAGATCAGGCCGCGTTCGAACCAATCAATGAAAACCTTGAGGACCGCCTGGGCGTACTTCTCGTCCAGCGTGAACCGCTCACGCGACCAGTCGAAGCTGCAGCCCAGCTGGCGGAACTGGCTGAGAATGGTGCCGCCGCTTTCTTCGCGCCACTGCCACACCCGTTTAAGGAACTCCTCGCGGCCCAGCGCAAAGGCGCTGCTGCCCTCCTTCTTCAGTTGCTTGTCCACCACGCTCTGGGTGGCAATGCCGGCGTGGTCCAGGCCGGGGAGGATGAGGACATCGTAGCCCTGCATTTTGTGAAACCGGCCGAGCAGGTCTTGGATGCTGTAGCAAAGGGCGTGGCCCATGTGCAGCGAACCCGTGACGTTGGGCGGCGGAATGGTGATGCAGTAGGTGCGGTCCGGATCCGGGGAGGCCGGAGCGGAGGAGAGGTGAGCGTCTTCCCATGCGAGACGCCAGCGCGATTCAATTTCGGAGGCCTGGTAGCCCCCTTCAATACCCGTCGTATTCATCTTAGCCTCTGTGTCTTAGAGACGAAGGTGAGTTTACCGTGCGGGTGTTTCACGTGAAACAGCCCCCGGGCCTTCCGCAAAGAGGGCACGGAGAGCGTCTTCCACGTCGGCCTCTTCGAGGCTGAGGTCGGCGACGGCGAAGTTCTGGAGAATCTCGCTGGTGATAGGGGCGACGGCATCAGCGGGCAGGCTAAGCACCCACTGAGCGGAGTTCTGCTCGAGCACCTTTGCTTGTGCAGGGAGCTGATTGGTTTCGGGGGCCTCGGTGAAGGTGACACGCAGGCGGCGTTCGGGCGAGTATTGAGAGCGCAGGTCCGTGAGCGTGCCATCGAAGACTTGCCGTCCGTGGTTGATGACTACCACCCGCTCGCAAAGCTCTTCCACATCCTGCATGTAGTGGCTGGTGAGCACGACGGTGCAGCCTTCCTCTTCGTTGAACTCTTTGAGGAACTGCCGGATGCGCTGTTGGCTGATGACATCGAGGCCGATGGTGGGTTCGTCGAGAAAGACCACGCGGGGTCCGTGCAGCAGGGCGGCGACGAGTTCGCACTTCATGCGCTCGCCCAAGCTGAGCTTCCGTACCTGCGTGTCCACCTTGTCGCTTAGGTCGAGATCGGCAATGAGGCGATCCACGCGCTTGTTAAAGGTTGCCGTGGGGACGTCGTAAACCTCCTTGAGGACCGCGAAGGATTCTCTCGCCGGGAGATCCCACCACAGTTGTTGCCGGTTGCCCATCACCAGAGCGATTTGGCGGAGGAGTTCGGACTTGCGCTCAAAGGGCACTTCACCCAGGACGCGGGCGGTGCCGCTGGTGGGATAGAGGATGCCCGTGAGCATCTTGATGGTGGTGGTTTTGCCCGCCCCATTTGGGCCAAGGAAGCCGACGAACTCCCCTTCTTGAACCTGGATGCTGAAGGACTCGACGGCGACACTGCGCTTTGTTTCACGTGAAACAAGACCCTTGATGGCGCCCTTAAGACCAGGCTGGCGTACCGGGCTGACGAACTCCTTGCGGAGATTCTCTGTTTCAATCGCGTACACGATTAGAATCCGCCCCGGAAGAGCACGAGAAGCAGCGCCACCACGGGGGCGGTGAGGAAGAAGGAATCCAGCCGATCAAGCAGGCCGCCGTGACCAGGGAGTACATCCCCTGTATCCTTGAGGCCCGCACTGCGTTTCGCGTAACTCTGCAAGAAGTCGCCGGTGGGGCCGAGCAAGCCGGCAACGAGGCCGATCAGGGCCCCCTGCCAGTAGCTAAGGGTCCAGAGCGGGGCAAACGCCGCCCCGACCACCACGCTCGCAATGAACTGCGCGAAGAAGCCTTCCCATGTCTTGTTGGGGGAGAGTTCGGGCCACACAGGGCGCTTACCGAAGCGCTTGCCGAAGAACAGCGCCGCCGAATCCCCGGCCCAGAGCGGGAAAAAGAGCGCCAACACCGGCCGCCAGCTCCAGCCCAGCACATCACCCTGCCCGGGGAGGCGGTGGGCCACCAAAGTTGCCAAAAAGGCGGCGCCGATCCACAGAATGCCGGCCCAGGTGCCCAGCCAGGGCTTGCGATTGGCCACCGCGTAGATGAGTGCGCCACCACCCACAGCGGCCGCCGCGCAGGCGACGGCAAGGGCGGAAGCCTGAGGCATCCAGAAGGCGAGCGCCGCCACAATGGCGATGCCCGCGGGGGCCATGACGGAAGCCCCTTCGGTGCGAAACAGCTTGGCGAGTTCTCTTCCTGCGAGGAGCGAAGCAAGAAGACAAAGAAGCGCCAACGGCACAACCGTTGGCGCATTGAGGGCAAGGACGACCAGAGGCATCGCAATGAAGGCGGTGATGAGACGCGCCCTCATTGACCTGCAACTCTCCCGCGAAGAGCGGGGCTTAGTTCACCACTACTTTCAGCGTCGTGGAGTACGGCGTTTTGAGACCGTAAGCATCCCGAACCGTTAGGGTGACCGTGAAAGTGCCAGGCTTGCGGAACCGGAATCGAACCTGGCGGCCTTCGGCGTCCACTTGGAGCCCGTCGGCGGCATCGAAGTCCCATTGGTACACCACCTTGGTGGCCCCTCCCGAAGCGCGCGCCTGGAAGGTCACTTGGTCGCCCGACCCAATGTTCGTTTCGCGGCTGTTGATCGGTTCGGCGTAGAGCGGAGTGGTGTCGTCCAGAATCTGGATTTCACCCAGCAGGAACGTCATGGACTCGCTGGTCGCCACGGCGATGCTCTGAATCGTCTTGTTGGTGCGCGAGAAGCCCGTGATGGCCTGCAGCGGCAGACCTACGCGGCGCCAGCCTCGGCTGTCCTCGTTGGTATCCGCGAGGTCAAGGAAGGCTTCGGACTTCATGCCATCGGTCGTGGTAATTACCAGGCGAATGCGCTTGGTCACCGGAGCGGCCGGCGTACCTTGGTTGCCTGCGCGACCCGCAGCGCCACCACCGCCATCTTCACCGGCGGCGGCGCCACCGGCACCACCTGCGCCCGGAGCACCCGTGCGACCGCCACCGGCCGCCGTCGTGGTGGTTCCGTCGGCCAGCTTCACGATGAGAAGAAGAAGGTTTTCCTTGCCGGCGTACTTGCCGGAGAGATCCACCGGCTTGCCAAAGTTGATTTGGCCGCCCTGGAAGAAGTTGCGGCTGGAGACGCGAAGGGCGAGAGTGCCGTTAAAGGCGGCTTCGTCGGTCGCGCTGATGATGCCGCTGCCCCAGGCCGAGGTGCTCAGGCTCTGGTCGCCGAGGGTTCGCGTTCCCTCGAACAGGCGCTCTTGGGCCAGTGCCGTGCTGGCCAAAAGCGCCAGACTTGCCATTGCCATCGTCAATTTCATTGCTTATGCCTCATGTTGACCAAGTTAGGCGGCGAATCGCTTGTGCGCGCCCCGTCACCCGGTCTACGTCCACCCGGACTCCGTGAATCATACCAGGACCGTCGTGAACACGGAATCTGACGAGTGAAGTCTTTGTAAACTTCGCCAGCACCGCACTTCGGTCCATCCCGATCACCCCCCCGTGGGGGCCGCTCATGCCCACATCCGTTTGGTAGGCCGTGCCGCCGGGCAGGATTTGCTCATCGGCGGTGGCGACATGGGTGTGGGTGCCCACCACCAGGCTCACTTGGCCGTCCAGGTGCCAACCCATCGCGATCTTTTCGCTGGTGGCTTCGGCGTGGAAATCCACCAGGATGTGGGGGCTATCGCAGGCCTTGACGAGGCCCAGCGCGGCCCGGAAGGGGTCCTCCCACTCCTTCATAAAGACCTGCCCGCACAGGTTGATGAGGTGAAGGGTGATGCCGTCCTTAGTCACGCTGGTGCGCCCGCGCCCGGGGGCGTTCATGGGGGCGTTGGCGGGGCGGACGATGGGCTTGCCGAGGTTCAGGTACGGCTCGATCGCGGGTTCATCGAAGGCGTGGTTGCCCAGGGTTATGGCGTCGACGCCCAGTGCATAGAGTTCCTCGGCCTGGGCAGGCAGAAGGCCCTTGCCGGAGGGGGCGGCGTTTTCCGCATTGACCACCAGGAACAGCGGCTGCTCCTGCGCGAGGATGGCGGGGATGCCTTGGCGCACAGCCTCCATGCCGGGTTCGCCCATGATGTCGCCCAGGAACACGAGCCCGTAGGTGCCGCCGGAGGCCTCGCTCAATGGATGGACTCCTGGAAGATGCGTTCGCGGACCACGGTGAGGGTGAGAGGCGGGGCGTTGGCTTCGCGCTTCTGCTTGAGGGCGCGGGCGATTTGGGTGGCCAGGCGGGCCGTGTCTTCGTCGGACATATCCTCGGCCCGGACCATGACCCGAAGTTCGCGGCCGGCCTGAATGGCGAAGGCATGATCCACGCCCCGGAATCCTTTGGCGACCTTCTCGAGTTCTTCCAGTCGGTCTTGGAACAGGGCGGTAGGTTCGCGGCGGGCCCCCGGGCGGCCGGCGCTAATGGCATCGGCGGCAATCAGGAGAGCGGTGAGGGGGAGTTCGCTGGGGATCTCGCGGTGGTGGGCACCCACGGCCTCGCACACTTGGGGGTCTAGCCCGTGTTGCTGCAAGAACTTCATCCCGTCTTGGGCGTGGCTGCGGGGGTTATCGCTGGCGAACCCCTTCCCGATATCGTGGAGGAGACCGGCGGTGGCGGCGGGTTCGGGGTCGAGTTGGAGTTCTTCGGCGAGGAGGCGCGCGAGGCGGGCGACTTCGACGCTATGGTCCAGCACGTTTTGGCCGTAACTCGTGCGCACACGGAGCTGACCGAGGGCTTCGATGACGAGCGCAGGCAGGCCCGTGACGCCCGCGCGGCGGGCGGCCTCTTCCCCGGCTTCCTTGAGGCTAGTGCTGAGGGTGGCCTGGGCATCGGCGTGTAGCTCCTGAATGCGCTGCGGGTGGATGCGGCCATCCACGATCAGGTTGAGCAGGGTGAGGCGGGCAACTTCGCGGCGCACGGGGTCGAAGCACGCCAGAGTGACGCTCTCCAGACCCTGATCGATGATCATGTCCACGCCGGTGGTTTGGGCGAAGGCGCGGATGTTACGCCCCTCGCGGCCGACGAGCTTGGCCTTGAGATCGGGGTTGGGGAGCGGAACGACTGAGGTGGTGACCGGCGCAGGCACCGAGCCGGCGAGCCGCTCCATGGCGGTGAGGACCAGGTGCCGAGCTTGGTCTTGGGCTTCGGCGCGAGCGTGGTCGCGCTGGCGGATAAGCGTGTCCTGGAGTTCGGCTTCGGCCTGGCGGAGCACTTGGTCGCGGGCTTCGGCGGGCGAGAGTCCGGCGAGATCCTTGATCTGCTGCTCTAGCTGCGCAATGCGTTCTTCAGGCGTCACCGTCGGTCTCCAGGGGCGCGGGCTCATCCCAGCCCGGAAAGGTCGCATCCAGGGCGCCCCGGATGCTTTCTTCACTGTATCCCTTTGACGCTAACTTCCGGGCGGTTTGGGCCGCTGTGCGCCCCCGATCTCGCTCTTTGGTAGCCAGGGCGGTGGCGCGGGGTTGCTCCTCGTCGCCATCTAGCACGGTTTCGCGCAGGGTCTCGTCCACGCCTTTGCGCTCCAGCACATGGTCAATCCCGGCGGTGCCAAGCCCCTTGTGGCGGGCGGCAATCTCGGTGGTGCGGGTGGCGACACGCGTGTCATCCACCCATTTCCGCGCCCGGGCGTGGGCGACGACGGCATCGGCCACCGAAGCCGGAGTGGCGGCGCGTTCAAGGCGAGCCCGGAGTTCTGCTTCCGTCAGGTCGCGCCGGGCTAGCCATTTCACCGTAGCCGCAAGGGCGGTCTCAAATGTCGTCGTCTTCGGGTTCCTCGATTGGAGTTTCAAGGCGGGCCGGCATCAGCTTCGCCTTCAGGTCGCGCTCCAGCTCTTCCATGACCTCAGGCTTGCTCAGCAGAGCGGCACGGGCGTTCTCACGGCCCTGGGCCAGGCGCTCGTCCTTGTAGTTGAAGTACGTGCCCGCGCGGTTCACAAATCCATGCTCCACAGAGAGGTCCAGGAGGTCACCGGCGCGGCTAATGCCCTTGCCGAAGATGATGTCGAATTCGGTGGTCCGGAACGGCGGGGCGATCTTGTTCTTAACCACCTTCACCTTGGTGCGGGCACCGACGCTTTCCGTGCCGTCCTTCAGGATTTCCCCGCGCCGCACTTCCAGGCGCACCGAGGACCAGAACTTCAGGGCGCGTCCGCCAGGGGTGGTTTCGGGGTTGCCGAACATCACGCCGATCTTCTCGCGAATCTGGTTGATGAAAATCGCGGCGGTGTGCGTCTTGCTCAACTGGCCGCCCAGCTTGCGCAGGGCCTGGCTCATCATGCGGGCTTGCAGGCCCACGTGGCTGTCACCCATGTCGCCTTCGATTTCGTTCTTTGGCACCAGGGCGGCCACTGAGTCCAGCACGACGATGTCCATCGCGCCGCTGCGCACCATGGCGTCCATGATCTCGAGGGCCTCTTCCCCGCTGCTCGGCTGGCTCACGTACAGGCGATCAATGTCCACCCCCAGGCGCTGGGCGTAATCGGTGTCCAGGGCGTGTTCCGCGTCCACAAAGAGGGCCATACCACCCGCCTTCTGAGCTTCGGCAATGATGTGCAGGGCGAGGGTGGTTTTCCCGCTGCTTTCCGCACCGTAGATCTCGGTGATGCGTCCGCGCGGGATGCCGCCGCCTAGCGCCACGTCCAGGCTCAATGCGCCAGAAGAGATGGTCGCAATGGCCTCGCGGTTGCCATCCGTCATGCGCATGATGGATCCCTTGCCAAAGGCCTTTTCGATCTGCTGGACCGCAAGGGCCACGGCTTCATTCTTGTCAGTGGGTTGATTTCGGGTCGCAGCCACGGTTCTCAATACTCCTAGACAAAACTATACTATATTGTCCGCCGCAGAGGTCAAGCGTCCGGCAGAAAATTCCTCAAGGCCCTAGCGGGCCGATCCGGGCAACTCCCTCGCCGAACCGTGCCAAATTGAGAGTTCTTAGCCAAAACCTGGTAATTCCTACGACCCCGAGGGGCGAGGGGCGAGGGGCGAGGGGCGAGGGGCGAGGGGCGAGGGGCGAGGGGCGAGGGGCGAGGGGGTACAATTGGCGAAGGCACGGGGGAGGTTGTCTGGATTTTTCATGAGAAAGGTACTTATGACGGCACTGGTATTGGGCAGTGCGGTCGCGGCGATGGCCGACAACTCCGTGACGTTTGCGACGTTTGCGGATCCGTCGGGCAATGCCCACAATCCGGTTTTCGTGCATGACCGCGGGGCCAAGACTCTAAGCGGAGCTTGGGGCAACGCCGGTCTCACGCTGATCGCGCCGGGCGCCGTGGGTGCCCCGACCGTGACCAATGCCAAGTTCAACACGACGACGCTCGCGCTGACTCAGGTCATTCCGGGGCTCTTCGCCACCGGTCCGGGCAGCATCAGCTTCTCTGACAGCAGCAACAACCCGCTGTTCACCATCTCATTCGACAGCGCCACGTTTGTGGAAGGCCTCGGCGCCGGTGCCAGTACGCTTCGCGGTCAAAACATCACGCTCAGCGGTCCCCTGGTCCCGCCGGGAACGACGATGACGCAGTTCAACTTCGCTCTGGCGAACCAGACGAACGTGGCCAACACCACCACCTATACGGCCAGCTTCACCAGCAGCGCCGTGCCGGAACCCGCCACCATGGTCGCTCTGGGTGCGGGCCTGCTCGCGCTGGCTCGTCGCCGACGCCAAGCCTAAATCAGCCCTGGAATTCAAGCAGCCCCTCTTGCCTGATTGGCAAGGGGGGTTCTTGTTCACAAAACCCGTAGGAATACGGGGCCATGGACCACCTTCTTGACTTCGGCTTAACTCGGCACCCAGGTACAGTGAGAACGTGTCGAGGTTTGTCGGCACCGGGAGATTGGACTCATGAAGATTTGGATTACAGCCGGAATGGCCTTGGCTTCGGTGGCGGCGATGGCGAACTCATTCACGGTGGCCACGTTTGCGGACCCGAGCGGCACCTCGAGCAATCCCGTCATTTACGTGGATGTCAATGCCTTCATCATCTACGGTGGCTGGAATCAACCGGGCCTGACCCTGGAAACCCCCGGTCTGATCGGTGGTGGTTCGGTCAGCAACGCCCAGTTCACGATGTCGACGACGTCTCTGACGTCCATCATCAGCGGTGTCTACGCCATGGGCTCGGGCACCATCAATTTCACGGATTCGTCTCTGAACCCGGTGCTCAACATCGCCTACACCAAGGGCCTTGTGGTGCTGGACGGTGGCGCGGGCAGCAGCGACCTGCGCTTGGACGGTGTGACCTTCTCCGGTCCGAACGTGCCGGCCGGCCTTAGCCAAGAGATGTACAACTTCAGCTTTGCGAATGGGTTTGACAATGGCCAGTTCGTCCACAGCTACACGGCCAGCTTCACCAGCAGTGCGGTGCCGGAACCGGCCAGCATGATTGCGCTCGGTGCGGGCCTCCTCGCTATGGCTCGCCGCCGCCGCGCATAAGCTCATTTCCCAACTCCCAATTGCCCGCTCGAGTCAGGTCCTCCCCGGCTCGGGCGGGTTTGCTTTTGGCCTCCCTTCCGCCGTATCATGGAGGGTCCTCATGCGGCGAATTCTTGGCCTGTTCGTGCTCTTGCTCGCCGCCTTGGCGGGGGCGGATCCCGTCACCATCCGCATGATGGCGGGGCCGGGCCAAGGGATCCCGCCGCGCGAAACCACCAACCCCCGCGAGATGACGCGCCGCGCCATCTTCGATGAGTTCCATGCCCGCAACCCGGACCTGCGGGTGGTGAATGCCGGTGGCCTGGAACTGATCGGCGACCGGGCCGAGAGTGGCTTCCTCATGAGCATGGCGGGCGACACCGCGCCCGACGTGTTTTACGTCAACTTCCGGCAGTACTTCTCTTATATCGACCAGGGGTTCTGCCGCCCACTGGATGACCTGATTGCCAAGGACCCCGCCAGCATGGAGCGGGTGCAGCCCGAAATCGAGAAGGTGCTGCGCAGCTACGACAACCGGATTTACGCGGTGCCGTTTTTCCAGGTCGCCCAGGCGCTTTACTACCGCAAGGACATCTACGCGAAGGCGGGGCTGGACCCCAACAAGCCGCCGCGCACGTGGGAAGAGTTCGAGGCGTACTCCCGCCAGATCATGGAGCGGGTGCCGGGCACGCGCGGGTTCGTCTTTAGCGGTGGCCCCGGGGGCCAAGGCTACTGGTGGACCAACTTTGTGTGGCAAGCCGGGGGCGAGGTGCTGGTGCCCGCCGAGCGCGGCTACGCCAAGGCGGTGGTGAACACCCCCGAAGCGGCCAAGGCTCTGGAGTTCTATCGGCGCCTTACCGTCACCACTTGGAAGGGCGCGGATGGCAAAACCTACGGCCCCATCGCGCAGGTCACCCCCACGTGGTCGCAGGATGTGAAGGATGGCAAGGTGGCCATGTGGTTCAGCTACACCAACGACGTGATGCTGAGCATGAGCGACCTCAACCCGGCCCTCATCGGCATTGCGCGGATGCCCGCCGGCCCCGCCGGGAGCTACAACGAGATCAACTCGGGGATGTGGGCCATCAACGCCAGCATCAAAGACCCGAAGAAGATCGAGGCCTGCTGGCGGTTCATCGACTTCTTTGTCAGCCAAGAGGCGGCGCGCATCAGCACCGTCAAGTTTGTGGATTTAGGGCTGGAAAAGCTCATCAATCCGGTGCTACTGAAGCAGTTTGGTTACGCCGACCTGGCGGGCACGGTGGACCCGGGCTACGTGGAGGCGAACGAGAAACTCTTCCAAACCGGGAAGCCCGAACCCTACGGCCGCAACTCGCAACAGGTGTATTTGGTGCTGGATGGTGCGCTGGACCGCGCGCGCCTGGACCCCAACCGCCCCGCCGACCAGATCCTGGAAGAAGTGAACCAGGAGATGAACCGTAAGCTGCTGGGCTACATCCCCGAGGCCGAGATGAACGCCCTGCGCGGGCGGGCCACCACGGCGCTGGTGATCGTGTTGCTCATCACGGCGGGGTTAATTGCGTGGGCCATCCGCAAAGCGCGCCATGTCGAGGCCTGGGTGGAGCAGCGCATGCCCGCCGGCACCGACCGCAGCCGCGTGCGCCGCTTTGTGGTGTGGTGCCTGCTGCCCGCGTGCCTCAGCATCATGGTGTGGGCGTACTACCCGCTGCTGAAAGGGCTGGTTATCGCGTTCCAGGATTACCGAATCATGCAATCCCCGCAGTGGGTGGGGTTAGACAATTTCATCAACGTCTTCACGAGCTCGCTGTTCTGGAAGAGCTTGATGAACAGCGTGATCTACGTGGGGTTGACCATTGTGATGGGCTTTGTGTTGCCCATCCTGCTGGCCCTGGCGCTGAACGAGATTCCGCGCTTTACGCTGTTCTTCCGCACGGTGTTCTATCTCCCGGCGATGACCTCGGGGATTGTCATCGCGTTTATGTGGCGACAGTTCTACGACCGGGCGGAAACCGGCTTGCTCAATAGCCTGCTGGCCCCCATCATCCAGGCGATCAACCCGCTGTGGATGCGGATGGGCGGGGGTGAAATCCCGCTGGCGCAAGACTGGCTGGGCGACCCCAAGCTGGCGATGTTTGCCGTGGTGTTGCCGGGCATCTGGGCGGGGGCCGGACCGGGGTCCATCTTGTACCTGGCGGCGCTGAAGAACGTGCCCCAAGAACGCTACGAAGCCGCCGACCTGGACGGTGCGGAATGGTGGCACAAGATCCGGTACATGACGCTACCGAGCCTGCGCCCGCTTATCCTCATCAACCTGCTAGGGGTGTTCATTGCGGGGTTCAAGGCGATGGAAAACGTCTTCGTCCTCACCGGGGGCGGGCCGCTCTATAGCACTCACACCGTGGGGCTCGAGATCTGGACGAACGCCTTCATGTTCCTCAAGTTTGGGTACGCCACGGCGGCGGCCTGGGTGATGGGCGCGATCCTGATTGGCTTTACGTTGATCCAGATTCGGTCGCTGACCCGCATGAAGTTCACGGCTGCCAAACTGTGAGCGGACGCCTGATTTCGGTGGCCGACGTGGTGGTGGATAGCCGCACCGCTGGCCGGGAAGGCAACTTCACTTACGAAGCTCCGGCCGGGGCCAAGCCGGGCCAGGCGTGGCTGGTGCCCCTGGGGGCGCGGTCCGTGCTGGCGTTTGTCACCCAGGTGCGAAAGGTCAAGGAAGAAGACCTGGGGTTCCCGCGCAGCAAGCTCCGTCCGTTGGGGCGCGAGATCAACTCGCTTTCATTGCCCGCGCCGACCCTGGCGCTAGTGCACGAGGTGAGCCAGCGCACCCTGTGCCCGCTGAGCGTGGCGATGACGCCCGCCCTGCCGCCCCGCGCCCAAACCCGCCTGACCACCACCTGGCAGGTGCGCCCGGGCAACCCGCCGCGCCAGCTGACCCTGGTGGAGGACGAGGTGTGGAAGACCCTGCAGGCCGGTGAGATCACGGAAACCAAGACCAAGCCGCTGGCCGCACCCTTGCGCAAGGCCTTGCAGGATTTGGAGGCAATTGGGGTGGCAAGCAAGTATCTGGACCTTACTTTGCCCGAATCCAAGCGGCGGCCGACCTCGTGGCGGCTGACGATTGGGGATGCCGAGATCGAGGCCTTTGTACGCGGGCCGGGGCGGCGCAAGCCCGCCCAGAGTCTGCTGCTGCTACGCCTGCAAGGGGCGGGGAGTACGGTGTTCCAGGATGGCGAACTGCGCAGCATCGGTGGGGTGACGGACGCCACCTTGCGCGCCCTGGAGCAGGCGGGATTTTTGCAACAAGTAGGGGAAAACACCCCCACTACCACCACCTCTAACGTGCCCAACCCCGAGCAGGCGGTGGCGATTTCGGCAATCCAGGCGGCGATTGCCGCGCATAAGCCGGAAGGGTTCTTGCTCTACGGGGTGACGGGCTCGGGCAAAACGGAAGTGTATTTGCAAGCCGCCGCCGAGTCTCTCCGGCAAGGGCGGCCGGTGCTGTACTTGGTGCCAGAAATCGCGCTCACCGCCCAGGTGATTGCGCAGCTAAGGGGACGCTTCGGCGACCGGGTGGCGGTGCTGCACAGCAACATGACGCCCGCTGAGCGCCTGATGGCCTGGCGCCGCGTGCGGGCCGGGGAATGCCCGGTGGTGCTGGGGGCGCGGTCGGCCCTGTTCGCCCCGCTACCGGACCTTGGGCTGATTGTGCTGGACGAAGAGCACGAGCCGAGCTACAAGCAAGACAGCAGCCCGCGCTACGAAAGCCGGGGGCTGGCCGCCTTCCTGGCCCAGCAGCACGGCTGCCCCTATGTGCTGGGCAGCGCCACGCCCAGCATCGAAACCTTTGCCGCTGCGCAGACCGGGGCGCTCACCATGCTGCAGCTCAAGCAGCGCGCCCGGGCCGTGAACTTGCCGACCATTGAGATTGAAGATCTCTCGCGCCTCTACCGGGAGAAAAAGGTGGACATCATCGGACCGCAACTGGCGGAGGCGATGCAAGACACGCTGGATCGCAAGCTCCAGAGCATTCTTTTCCTCAACCGGCGGGCGTATTCCCCGTTCCTCATCTGCAAGGAGTGCCAGCACCGCTTTGTGTGCCCGCACTGTGAGGTCGCGCTGGCCTACAGCCAGCAGCAACAGCGTCTCCGATGCCACCACTGCGACTACCACGAACCCAAACCGCCCCGGTGCCCGGCGTGCGGAGGCACCAAGCTGGGGGGCGTGGGCGTGGGGGTGGAACGCGTGCAAGAGACGGTGCAGGCGATGTTCCCGAAGGCGCGGGTGGAGCGCCTGGACCGCGACGTGACCCGGCGAGCGGGGGCGCTGGAGGAGATCGTCACCAAATTCCACTCGGGGGCGATTGACATCCTCATTGGCACCCAGATGGTGGCCAAGGGGTTCGACTTCCCCCGGGTGGTGCTGGTGGGTGTGATTACGGCGGATTTGTCGCTCAATATTCCGGATTTCCGGGCGGCGGAGCGCACGTTCCAGTTGATGACACAGGTGGCAGGCCGGGCCGGGCGGGCGGAGCACGCGGGCCGGGTGATTATCCAGGCGATTGACGCCGACCACCGGTCCCTGAAGAGCGTGCAGGCGCACGACTACGAGGGATTCTTTGAAGAAGAAGTGGAGTGCCGGTCGCGGCTGGGGTACCCGCCGTATACGCGCCTGGTGAACATCGTGCTCTCCGGGCCGGACCAGGGCGTGGTGAGTGAGCGGGCGCTGATGCTGCAGCAGACTTTGATGGCGCGCCTACCAGGCTCGCAGGTGTATCCGGCGCTGCCCTGCCCCCTGGCGAAGCTAAAGGACCAGTACCGGTTCCACATTCTCATTAAGCTGCCGCTGGATGGGGATATCGAGCCCATCCGCCTCCCGGCCGAACTCGCGATGAGCAAGGACGTGCGGGTGGCGGTGGATGTGGACCCGATGAGTTTGGTTTAGGCGCTGCACTCCTGCAACGAAGGGGTGTCTTCAAGGGTATGACAAGAAAGTCTCCTTGAAACGAAGTTTCAATCAGCGCATGAATGATCTGCTCGATCGTATTGACCACCGAACCCACATGATGTTGGCAGTCTCGGTGCTGACTGTCGTCGCAGCATTACTGATCTTTCTGTCCGTTGCGATAAACAAGGATAAGGTGATTGCCGAAACGGGCGGTTACAGCGCTCAGCATATATTGGAAGCCAAGTGGTTCATTTCTAGGACTAATGGATTTACGACGATGCGAAACACTATTGCGGGGGTGTTTCTCATTGGCCTAGTCGCAAATTCGTTCATCTTCATTAAAGGCAAGATTGATGATAAGAGGAACTTGAGTGATTCGGCCGGTGGAGAAAGGGATCGTTTATGAGGTCTCCGCCGGTATGCCGCCCTGCATGGGTGAAGTGGATTATTCGTTCTCAGTTCCCTCGTCTTCCCCTCCTCTTGATTGCAAGTCTCTGCTGGGGTGTGATTCACCTGATCAGCTATTGGCGGCAAGGTCTCATTGACACAAATACTTTAGGGAGCTTGGATGGGTATGGGCTCCTGGTGCGAGACAACTTCAAAGCCCTTCGAGTAGTTATCTCCGGACTAATGTTCGGCTATAGCGCATACATGATCTTGATGGAGTTTCCAGTGTATCTCGCACAGAAGATTTGGCACCTGGTACGGTCGTGGCATTTCAAGAGGTCACGTCGTGAGATGAGTTGAGCCTTACTCGGACGCAAAGTGAACGCAACCAAGTCATCAGGTGGAAAGTAAGCAGTTAGAAGGAGAACGATGGAATCCAAGTTTGAAAAGTGGCTCCAAAAGGATGTCCCCAGATCGTTCCGGTGGATTGATCGTATGCCGTTGCCCGACAGCGTGAAATGCATCCTCTTCCTCATTGCCATGCCCAACAAGGACGTTGAAGAACTCAAGAAAATTGTGAAGTCGAGAGAGTTCTGGATGGGGGAGTAGAGTGTTCGAACTGCCTCTCCTCGACTAAAGCAGTAATGAATCTTGTAAATCCCCCACCTGGATCAGGTGGGGGATTTCTGTCACGCCCTGCGCTTAAGACTCGTTCTTGTTCGGCAGCGGCTTGAGAGCGTCGGCCAACTCCGGCACGGCCTTCAGCGCGTTCGAAAGCTCCACCGGCACCGCCAGCACAATGGTGTTGGAAGGCGAGGTGCCCAGGCTATCCAGGGTCTGCAGGGTGCGCAGCTGCAGGGCCCCCGGGCTGGTCGCCATCTTCTGGGCGGCCAGGGCCAGGTTCTCGGCGGCCTCGCGGTCGCCTTCGGCCTTGGTGATCGTCGCGCGCTTTTCGCGCTCGGCGCTCGCCTGGCGGGCCATCACCCGCTTCAGGTCTTCCGGAAGCTCGATATCTTGAATCCGGATCGCCGCCACCTCAAGTCCCCAGCCGTCAATTTCGTGCTCGACCATGGCTTCCACACGCTGCCCCAGCAGTTCGCGGTCGGCGAGGATCTCGTCCAGGGTCATGCCGCCCACGATGTCGCGGAGGGCCGTCTGGGCGTACTCCAGCACCGCTTGGGTGTAGTTCTGCACGCGAATCAGCGCCGCCGAGGGGTCATCCACGCGCATAAAAATCACGCCATCCAGCCGCACCGGCACGTTGTCCTTGGTGATGGCCTGGCGGTGCGGAATCTCGATGGTGCGGATGCGGGTGTCCACCATTCGCACGGTGTCGGCAAAGGGCACCAAGAAGAAGACGCCCGGCCCCTTGGTGGCCACAAACTTCCCAAAGCGGAAGACGATGCCTTTCTCCCACTGGGCGGCCATGCGGATGCTGCTGGCAAGGATAGAGCCCAAAACAATGGACCCGCCAAAGCCCAGGGCGCCTGCCACCGTGCCGATGGTGCTGCCAAAAACGGCCCAGCCCAGGCCGGCGGTGGCGAGGAAAAGAATGCCTGGAACGGGATTGGCCAGCCGCGTTTCGGGGCTGGTGGGGCGCGTCGCGAGCTTTTGATTTGCGTCCGTCGCGATGATAATTTCATTTGCCATGGCAATGATTCTCGCTATGTATCACGGTCGAAAGGGGGTCAAGGTTGCCTGGATATGAGGCCTTAGCACTTCAATCGCGCACGAAACTGAGGCAGGTGATAAGCCAGGTGCCTGCGGCGGATCTCCACCCAGTCCGCCAGATGCATGCGGACAATCCTGAGCTCTGGATTGCGGAATTCTTGGTGCGAAAGCGACTTGCCCTGCAGGCTGGCCCATACCTCGTCGGTGTTGCGCTCTAGGTCGCGCCAAGTTTGTACGATGTTCTCCGCTGGGGTCGGCGGGGGCACCAGATTCGGCAAGGCTGGGACGGTGCCCTTGCGCATTTGCCGCACGACCATGCGGGTGAAGAACTTCAGCTTCACTTCTTGCCCATCCCCCGCCGGGGCCTGGGCGGCCACGGGGCGGCAGGCTTCGAGGTACGGGCCGTGCGCCCGCACAAAGTGGTCCACGATCTGCAGCGAGTGCCAAGATTTCGGCCCCATGGCGGCTTGGAGTTGTTCGGGGCTCGCACCCTCCAGCAGGGCCTCGATTTCCGCCACCATCTGTTGGCATTCGGTCCGGCATTCTTGCAGCAATTGCGCCTCGGTCATGGCCGAGAGCATAGCCGAACAAGGCCACGCCCTCCTGGTCCCAGGTGGGAAGGAGGGCGTGAACCGGACAGGAAGGACGGCCTAAACCGAGACCTTTTGGCGGCCCTGGCAGGTGAGGAAGCCCAAATAGCCGTCGCGGACATTGAGCACGTCGTGCCCCAGTCGCTCGGCCACCGAGACCCCAATCGGGGAGCGGGTGCCACCCTGGCAACTGATCGCCAGGCGCTTGCCCTGCGGGATTTCATCCTTGCGGACCACCATCTCGCCCAGGGTGATGCCCACGGCGTCGGGGATGTTCTGCCCCAGGCGCTCGTTGCGGCCCCGCACGTCAATCCATACCGCATCCTTCGGCACGTCGCAGGCTTGCAGGTCGGCGGTGGTCACTAACTCGTGACCGGCTCGTTCGTAAGTGCGCAGGATGTCCTCGCCGAACCACATCGTGGCGCGATCCCAGCCGATGTACGCCATGTAGGTAGCGGCTTGCTTGGCGCTGGCTTCGTCGGAGGCAATGAGGATCACCTCTTCCTGGAAGTCCACCAGCCAACCCACGTACTGCGCAAACATCGCGTAGATGGGGATGTGGAGCGAGCCCCGGATGTGCTCACGGAGGTACATGGCCGAGGGGCGCACGTCCAGCACCACGGCTCCCCGCTGGCGGGCGGCTTCAAACTCGGCGAGCGAGCTAGAACGCGGCAGAGCGTCCACCGCCGGGCGCGGATCGGGGCCGACCTTGTTCAGGTGCTTCATCATCTTGAAGTAGAAAGGCGGCTCGGGCTGCCCGGCCAGCACTTCCTCCACGAACTTGTTCTCGTCGGAGATGCGCCACGCCCATCCCGTGGCCTTTTCGTAGCCCAGGGTGGTCACCGGAACCCCGCCTAGGCTCTTGCCGCAGGCGGAACCCGCCCCGTGCGCCGGCCAGATGAGGATGTGATCCGGCAAGGCGGCGAAGCGCTGCACGGATTGGAAAAGGCGGCGCGCGCCGGGTTCGGCGGTGCCCTTCATGTTGGCGGCGTTCTCCAGCAGGTCCGGTCGCCCGACGTCGCCCACAAAGATGAAGTCGCCGGTCATTGCGCCTTGCAGCACACCGTTCTCGTGGATGAGGAACGAAATGTGCTCCGGTGTGTGGCCGGGGGTGTGCCACACCTGCACGGTCACACCGCCGATCTGGATGGTGTCGCCATCGCGGAGCGGCTTGTGTTCGGGGGTGGTGAAGGTGTATTGCCAGTCCGGCCCGCCTTCGGCAGAGAGCCAGAGGTTCGAGCCGGTACGCTGGGCCAGCTCTCGCGAGCCGCTCAAGTAGTCGGCGTGGATGTGCGTTTCGGTCACGTGGACGATGCGCAGGCGTTCGGCGGCAGCGGCGGCGATGTACTGCTCGACGTTGCGGTCGGCGTCAATGACGATCGCCTCGCCCGCGCCGGGGCACCCGAGGAGATAGCTGTACTGCTGGACTTGCTCGTTCCAGAACTGCTTGAGGATCACGCCTTCACTTCCTTCTTGGCGGCCGGGGCCGGGGTGGCGGGGCGGTTCCAGGGCATCTTCGCGAGCAGGGCGGCCATGCCGCAGATGTCCGTCAAGCCCGCAAAAGTGAGACCGGCGCCCACGAATCCGGCAAGCCAGATGAACCCGGGCTGCACGGTTACGGAGAGGATGACCCCGATGAGGACCAGCATCCCTGCGCCCAGGCGCACTTGGCGATCCAGGCTCCAGCGGGTGCGGGTGCTGCTCACCACGGGCAGGCCGCATTCTTGCCACGCCTTGGTCCCGCCATCCAGGATGGTGAGGTTGTTGTGGTGGCCCTCAATCATTTCGTGGGTCATGCAGGCGCGGTTGCCGCTTTGGCACACCAGGATCACTTCGGTGTCGGCGGCCAGGTCATCCAGCCGCGATTCGATTTGATCCATGGGCACGTTGAGGGCCCCAGGCACGTGGCCCGCGGCGTATTCGGCGGCGGAGCGAACGTCAATGAGCTGGACCTTGTGGCCTTGCTCAAGATTCGACTTCAACTGAGAAGGAGCGATGCGTTTCATCGTTGTTGCTTGCTTAGGGGAGATTCGAAAGAAAAGGATTCAGGGTCCCGGTGCATTAATGGGCCGAGACGGCGGGGGCTTTTTCACCGGGGGTGGGAGCGGGGGTAGCGACCTCCTTGCCGACCATGAACAGCCCCATGACAAGCACAAACCAGCCAAAGGCGGGCTTGAGCTTGGCCCCGGAAATCCGCTGGCCGAGGAGCGAGCCGATGATGATGCCTACGGTCGCGAGACCCGCTACGGTGAGGAGCAAGGGCCACTGGATGTGCGGGTTGGTCTGCAGGTCGCCGGTGAACCCAATGAGGGACTTGGCAGCGATGATGAGCAGCGACGTGCCTACCGCCCGCTTCATCGGCAGCTTGGCCAGCAGCACCAGCGCCGGGATGATGAGGAACCCACCCCCGGCCCCCACGAGGCCCGTCACACTGCCTACCAGCAAGCCCTCGAGGAGGATCTTGCCGTACTTGAACTCGGGCTGCACTGGGGTCTCGTCTTCTTCGGGCGTTGACTTGGCGCGGATCATGGAGAAGGCAGTGGCCAGCATGAGGGCTCCAAAGAGCACGAGCAGGGCTTTGTCTCGAGTGATGTCTAGCGAGCCAAGAGGGCCTAAGTTGGCCGGGATGATCGGCATGACATAGCCCCGCACCAGATACACCGCGAGGATGGACGGCACACCAAAGACGGCGGCGGTGCGGAAGTCCACTTGCCGCTTCTTCATGAAGGCGAACGAGCCGATGAGGGCGGTGAGACCGACGATGAAAAGCGAATAGGCGGTGGCTTCGGTGGCGCCCACCCCGAAGAGATACACCAGCACCGGCACCGTGAGGATGCTGCCGCCCCCGCCGATCAGCCCCAGACTGATGCCGATGACGACGGCGGCGAGATAGCCGAGGATTTCCATATGTGCCCGTTCAGGGGGATTGGGCGGGAGAAGGATTCAGAGGCCCGGGCCGTAAAGAGAAATCCCCGCCGGATTCCTTGGGAGAATCCAGCGGGGATCGGTCGTAAGCGAGAAGAAGGCTTAGGAGCCTTCGCCGCCGCCGGTCATGGCTTTGGCGCGTTCTTCGGGCGATTTCATGGTCGGGTCAGCTTGCTGAGGAGCCGGCGCCGCGCCTTCTCGTTCAGGCGCATCGGCCGTGCCGCCACCCGAGCAACCCACCAGCCCGAGCGCAAATGCGCCCAGGGCCAGCAAGACCGTCCACTTCGCCATTAGGGCGCCACCAACGGGGTGTCCCAATTTTGGAAGTCGAAGTCCGGGCGGAACATGTACGGGTGGCAGTAGTTGATGTCCCAGTACCGAGCCCCACCGGCGCGGAAGCGGTCCACTTCCTTTCCGAGGTAGTAGGCGAACGGGTCGCTACGCGCATCCCGCTGGCCCGTGGTGTAGACGCCGCTCTTGCGGGTCTTCACGTGGCTGTCCGCGTAGGAGTACACGAACGTTCGGTTGTGCATGTCCCAACCAAAGTTGCTGGAGTTGGACGTGTAGAACGAGATGGACCCGTTCGTGGCGCCACAACCGGCGGCCGCCGGCTGATACGAACAACCCGAAGCGGCATTCGTACAAATCAGCTGCGGGCTGGCGTAACCAGCACCCTGGAAGCCACGGTTACCTTGGCCCGTCCACCACACCGTGAGTTCGGCGGGGTTTTCGATGGCCGTGCTGGAGTAGCCCTGCAGAAGACCGTTGTAGGTGTAGTGGATCACCGGCGGGCGGGCTGCCGTAATGTCGGCGGCCGTGATACCCGCAGCGGTGAACACCGAAGCCGGCAACGGGCTGCGCTGGCCGCTACCCGGGTTGTTCAGGATCTGCCAGTTCTTCATGTACGGCTGCTGCGCGTTATAGAAGAACGTGTTGATCGCGTCGGCCACGTCCGGAGGGGTGGTCGGCTTGATCAACTCCTTGACGGGGATGAAGCGGTCCCAAGCGTAACCAATGCCCGGAACGAGAGGGGTCGCGATGCCCCACTGGTCATCGTAGTCGGCGATGTAGATCTGCCCCGCAGTGCCGATGTTCTTGAGGTTCGAGATCGCCTGCGTTTTCTTCGCGGCGGCTTTCGCCTGAGCAAAGACCGGGAACAAGATAGCCGCAAGGATGGCGATAATCGCGATCACCACGAGCAGCTCGATAAGTGTAAATGCCTTTGTGCGCATTGCCCTGAAATTTCAGTCCAGGCTCAACGGTGTGCAACTTCAATAAGGGAAGTTAGACGCCCTTGTCCTGACCGATACTTCATTATAGCGGCACTAAAGGCCAAAAGGTTGCAAAATTGCTGGGAAAGAGAGTTCGCGGTGGATGAGCTTGCGCTGGAAGTCATTAGGTTTTGTTGCGCTCACCGCAACGAATGAACCTAGATTGGTGCCATCCAGATACAAGAGCTACACCGATCCCTTGGTAGGATCGGTGTCGTGATTTTGAACGCAAAGCCCGTAGATTTACGAGCGCGTGCTTCGGCGCTGACGCACCACGGCGAGCAAACCCGCGCCCAGTGCCACCATGCTGGCCGGTTCCGGCACGACATCGTAGCGGAAGTCGGCGAAGACCGGGAGGTGACCGCCGTTCACCGTCGCGGAGGTCACCAGCGATTGCGCAATGGAACTGCCTACCATGGCGTTGCCCGTGGTGGTCAGAGTGTCGTTAAACGATGTGCCATCGTTGCCCCACACGCGGTAGGAGTGATTCGGGTCGTTCCACGTGGTGGTGCTGTAGGCCGTGCCAAAGGCGCCCACGTACTCCGTGCCGACTCCGTCACCCAGTTTGCCACCCATCAGCATCAAGTCGTATCGGTCGTCCATCCCGCCGGAACCACTCGGGTCCTGCGTGTGCACAAACCGGAAATTGTTGTTTTCCGTCCACGAACCCGTGGTGTTAATTGGGTCGAAGAAGCGGCCGTTGTTGTTGCTGGTGCTGCCGGTAAAGGTCGTCCACGCGGTCTGGGAGCTGGACTGCCAGTTAAAGTCGCCCACCGCCATGATCTGGCGGTTCCCGGTTAGGCCGTTCGCGTTGTTGCGAACCGAAGTGGCTTCCGCCTGGCGGCGGTTCTGGTCTTCGGTGGTGTTCCCCGCCTTGAGGTGAAGGTTATAAACGCTAAAGATTTCTGCCGTGGCGTTGCCCGCCAGCTGGAAGTCAAACCGCAGAGTCTGGCGAGCGCCGGCGGTGCTGCTGGGGCTCGCCACCACGGTCACCGCGGTGGAATGGACCTTGCTGGTGCGATAGAACATCGCCTGGTTGTTGGCGTTGGTGCCCGAGGTGCCGGTGAGGGTGTTGAAGATGACGTTCCAATCGCCCGGAGAACCGGCTGCCGTATTCAGCAGGCCACGGAAGGTTTGGGCCGCCGACGGCGACTCAATCTCTTGCGCAAACAGCACGTCCGGGGCAAAGGATCGGCCCTGGTAGGTGCCGTAGATCGCGTTTTGGAAGGCTGAACCCCGGCCGGTGCCAGTGTAGTTCGTGACGTTCCACGTCCCCATCCGCAGCGTCTCTGCGGAGCTTAGGGCCGCCACCCCTACCAAAAGCACTGTCCAACCCAGTCGCATCTTTCTGACCGTACCAGGCATGAGACGAGCCTCCGGTGCCCTAAGGCCGAAACCTGTCAGAAGGACCCAGGGGGTGGCCTACTGACAGGTTCGGCGAACCTTACGCGCGCGGCGTAAAGTCGGTGTCGGCCTGCACCAGGCGGCAGTAGCCGGCCATGAGCTGACCGCACTGCTCGACGTCCGTTAGCGAGAGGAGCTCGACCGGGGTGTGCATGTAGCGCAGGGGCACGCCCACGAGGCCGGTGGCCATGCCATCGCGAGTGGTTTGCATGGCGTTGGCGTCGGTGCCGGTGCCACCCGGTTCCGCTGCGACCTGCACGGTGATGTTCGTGGCTTTGGCCGCTTCTTGCAGCATCCGGAACACCACCGGGTTGATGTTGGCGCCGCGCGTAATGCTGGGGCCGCCGCCAATGTCGGTCTTGCCGTAGCGCGTCTTGCTCACGCCCGGGTGGTCAATCGCAAAGTCCACGTCAATGGCCAGGCCGCTCTGCGGGTTGATGGCGTGGGCGCTGGTGCGCGCGCCGCGAAGGCCAATCTCTTCTTGTACGGTCGCCACGGCGAACACGCCAACGTCTTCGCTGAGGCCGCCATCTTCTTTGAGGTGGCGCAGGGCTTCCATCACGCAGAAGGTGCCGACGCGGTTATCAAAGCCCCGGGCCACGGCGCGGTCGCCCAAAAGGGTTTGGAAACCGTATTGGTAGGTCACGCAGTCGCCCACGCTCACCACCTTTTCGGCTTCCTCACGGTCCTTGGCGCCGATGTCAATCCACATGTCGTGGAGTTCGGGGCGCTTGCCGCGCTCGGCTTCCTCCAGCAGGTGGATGGGCTTGCGTCCGATCACGCCGGGGACGGCTTCTTGGCCGTGCACCCACACGCGTTGGCCCAGCGGCACCATAGTGTCGTGCCCGCCAATGCCGGAAAAGTAGAGGAGCCCTTGGTCGTCGATGTAACGAATCTGGAAGCCGATTTCGTCCATGTGCCCGGCCAGCATCACGCGCATGGGGGCGTTAGGGTTCAGGGCGGCCCAGGTGTTGCCGTGGGCGTCGGTGTGGTGGGCGTCGGCCCAGTCGGTGTAGCGGCGGACTACGGCGGCCGCTCGTTCTTCGTACCCCGAGGGTGAAGGAGTCTCGATCAGTTCTTGCAGGAACGCAAGGGACGCTTCGCGCATCCCCGCAGGCTACCTAGTTGCGGTTTCGTCCTTAGAGGCCGCCCGCAGGCTTCTCTCCGTCGTGATGTGATAGAGCCACAGGCCGCACCACACGATCGCCGTCGGAATCGCCGCGATCCAAAGTGTCGTTGTCATAAGTGTCTTCCTTGGAGCGGCGGATGAGGGCGGCCACCTGCGCCCGTCGTTTGGCCAGCAAATGCGCGGCCGCGCCAAACACCAGCACGCCTCCGTACACCCCGACCCGGTAATCCCAACCAAGGCTGGCCGCCTTGGGGTGGAAGGAAATGACCCACGGCAACCGCGGATACACAAACATCAAGAAGATAGCGGGGATGACAATGGCAAGGGCGTAGCCGCTCATCACGCTCATCTGCCGTGCCTCATCGGTGAAGGCCGAGCGCAAGGCCAGCCCCGCCGCCAGGATGAGCCACAGCAGCAAGAACGAGGCCTGGCGCGGATCCCATTGCCAATACGCGCCCCACTGCACTTTGCTAAAGATGATGCCCGTGAGCAGGGTGAGCGCCCCGAAGAGCACCGCCATATCCAGCACCGCATTCACCTTATCGCCGCTGGCGGCGTCGCCATTTTTGAGGTGCCGCCCGCCGTGCCAGGCGAGGGCAAACACGAGCAAGCCCGTAACCCAGGCGCAGGGCAAGTGGAAGCAGACGATGCGGGCGAGTTCGGGGTCCCGGAAGCTGGAGATCGACCCCAAGCTGAAGACATAGATGGCGTGGGCCACACCCGCCAGGATCCATCCCCACCGCGCCATTACCTTCATTCTAACGTGCGGGGGCGGGCTCTGGTCGGCACTGGCCTAGTGTGCGCCTAGTTCGCTTCGTTGAGGTTGTGCAGGTAGGCGTAGTGCGCGTTCATCGCCATCAGCTCGTTGTGAGTGCCCTTCTCCACCACTTCGCCATTGGCCATCACGGCGATCTGGTCGGCGTTTTGGATGGTGGTGAGGCGGTGGGCGATGACCAGCGTGGTGCGGCCGATCATCAGGCGCTCCAGGGCTTCCTTGACCAAGGCCTCGCTGCGGGTGTCAAGAGCGCTCGTCGCTTCATCGAGGATGAGGATGCGCGGATTCTTGAGCAGCGCCCGGGCGATGGCCACGCGCTGATTTTGCCCGCCCGAAAGCGTGACGCCGCGCTCGCCCACCACCGTGTGGTACTTGAGCGGCAGAGCCTCGGCAAATTCGGCGACGTTGGCGGCGCGGGCGGCTTCAATCACTTCTTCGTCCGTGGCATCCAGGCGTCCGTACCGGATGTTCTCCATGATGCTGACGTTGAACAGGATCGGCATCTGCGGCACGATGCCGATGTGCTCGCGGAGGTCGTCGCGGCGAATCCGGTTGATCGGGACATCGTCCACCTCGATGGTGCCGGCCTGGGGGTCATAGAACCGGTACAGCATGGCCGAGAGGGTGGTTTTGCCGGCCCCGCTCTGCCCCACGAGGGCCGTGACCTTGCCCGCCGGGACGTAGAGGTTGAGGTTCTTGAGCACTGGGCGGGTGTGGTCATAGCCGAAGGTGACATTGCGGAAGGCGACTTCGCCCGCCACATTGGGGAAGGCCACCGCATCATCCGGGTCCTTGTCTTCCTCCTTCAGGTCGAGGATTTGGAAGAGGCGGTCGCTGGCGCCAATGGCGCGCTGAAGGCGCGTATAGAGCGAGGCCAGCATGCTCATCGGCCCGCTGATGATGGTGACCGTGATGAAGAAGGCCACGAGAGTCTCGAGCGTCAGATCACCGGTGAGTACGCGGCGTCCCCCGAACCAGATCACGGCCACGATAAGGAGGAGGAACCCGACCATTGCGATGGAGCCCATCGCGGCTTCGAAGGTCGCGCTCCGGTCAGATAGCTTCAAGACACGGTTGAGTTGGCGGGCGATCCGCTTATCCTCGTGCTCGTTGCGGGCAAACGCCTTGACGATGCGGATATTGCTCAGCACCTCTTGGATGGTGCCCATGGACTCGGAAAGGGCGTCCAAAGTCAGGCGATTGAGACGCCGGAGGCGGCGACCCGCAATCACGAACATCAACATCACGAGGCCCAGCACGCCGACGACGGCAAAGGTGAGCTTCCAGTCGATATAGATCGCAATAATGACCCCGCCTACTAGCGTGACCGTGTTCGCCAGCATGTTGACGACATCGAGCGTGAGGGTTTGCTGGATCTGGCTGACGTCGTTGCTGAGGCGTGAAGTGAGTTCCCCGGTTTTGGCCTGGTCGAAGTAGGAAATCGGCATCCGGTTCAGATGCCGGAAGAGGCGCGCGCGCAAGGCGGTGACCACCGCGTTCCCGGCCCGCACCGTGATGACCCACTGGATGAAGGTGATCCCCGTGCCAATGAGCAGGAGCAAAGCAAAGGTGCCGGCGGCAATATCCAGAGCGCGGACATCGCCACTTTCGATGACCCTCGGCAGAAGGCGCTGCGCGGCCAGCGGCAAGCTGAGGTTGATGCCCGATGCCACCAGCGTCATGAGCGAACCCAGAATGAACGTGCCCCGGTGATCGCGGGCGAGGCTCAGAAATCGAACAAAGCTTGCCCAAGAAAACTTGTCCAACTTCTCAACATCGCGCGAACCCCCAAGGGCTGCTTCTTCAATCGGGGCGAGGCTCATGCCGCTCTCTTCATCTTACGCCATACTCGAACCCAAGCCGCGGTGCCCATAGGGATGAATGTCGGGGCTTGGCATGCCGACAATAGGAGACGAAACATGGCGTCTGCACCCCAATCCCGACCGAAACGCGCTTTGATTACTGGCATTACTGGCCAGGATGGGGCCTACCTCGCCGAGTTCCTTTTGGCCAAGGGCTACGAAGTGCATGGCATGAAGCGGCGATCCTCGCTCTTCAACACGCAGCGCATCGATCATCTTTTTGAGGACACGCACGACCAGGTGCGCAAGCCGCTCTTTTTGCACTACGGCGACCTGACCGATAGCACCGCCATCATCCGCTTGATCCAGCAGACGCAACCGGATGAAATCTACAATTTGGGTGCCCAAAGCCATGTGAAAGTGAGCTTTGATACGCCGGAATACACCGCCCAAGCCGACGCCGTGGGGACGCTCCGCATCCTGGAAGCGATCCGCATTTTGGGCATGGCGAAGCACGTGCGGTTCTATCAGGCCAGCACGAGCGAACTTTACGGCCTGGTGCAAGAAATCCCGCAGAAGGAGACCACCCCGTTCTATCCCCGGTCCCCGTACGCGGTGGCCAAGCTCTATGGCTATTGGATTACGGTGAACTACCGCGAAGCCTACGGGATGTACGCCTGCAACGGCATTCTCTTTAACCACGAGTCCCCGATTCGGGGCGAAACATTTGTCACTCGCAAGATTTCCCGCGCCGCCGCGCGCATTAGCCTGGGCCTGCAAGATCGGCTCTACCTGGGCAACATGGACGCCCTCCGCGACTGGGGGCACGCCCGCGACTACGTGGAAGGCATGTGGATGATGCTGCAGGCCGAGACGCCGGACGACTTCGTGCTGGCCACGGGCAAGCAATACAGCGTGCGGCAGTACGTGGAGCGCGCCTTTGGCCGCGTGGGCCTGCCGATTGAATGGCGCGGCGAAGGCGTGGACGAAATCGGCGTCGTGGCCGGCACCGACCGCAAGGTGGTGGCCGTGGACCCGGCGTATTACCGCCCCGCCGAGGTGGAAACCTTGCTGGGTGATCCGACGAAAGCCCGGGAGCAGCTCGGATGGAGCCCCCGCGTGACGTTTGAAGAGCTAGTGGACGAAATGGTGGATGCCGACGTGGAAGTTGCGCGGCAAGAGCAAACGCTCCGCCACGCCGACCACAAGGTGTACGCGAGTGCTGAAGAAGGACACTAAGATTTTCCTGGCAGGCCACCGAGGCCTGGTGGGGGGCGGCTTGTTCCGCCGACTGATGGCCGATGGCTACGAAAACGTCATCGTCCGCACTCGCAGCGAACTGGACCTGAGCAGCCAGGCGGCGGTGCGCGAGTTTCTGCAGGCCGAGCGCCCGGAGGTAGTGGTTTGCGCGGCCGCCAAGGTGGGCGGCATTCATGCCAATAACACCCAACCTGCGGACTTTATTGGCCTCAATCTTGGCATCCAGCAGAACCTGATTTGGGAAAGCCACCAGGCCGATGTGCCGCGCTTGCTGTTCCTCGGTTCGAGCTGCATCTATCCCCGCCTCGCGCCGCAGCCGGTGAGCGAAGATGCGATGTTAACCGGCCCGCCCGAGCCGACGAACGCTCCCTACGCGGTGGCGAAGATTGCGGGCATGGTGCTGTGCGATAGCCTTCGCAAGCAGTACGGACGCGACTACGGCACCGTGATGCCCCCAACGTGATTGGCCCGGGGGACAACTTTGACCCCCAAAACAGCCACGTCGCGGCGGCCATGCTCCGCCGGTTCCACGAACACATGCCGAATACCCCGGCCGTGTGCTGGGGCACGGGCAGCCCGATTCGAGAATTCCTCCACACCGACGACCTCACCGACGCCTGCCTCTTTTTGCTGCAGCGCGACGAACTGCCGAGCATGATCAACGTGGGCACGGGTCAGGGTCACTCCATTCGTGAGGTGGCCGAGGCCGCGCAGCGCGTGGTGGGGCATACCGGCCCGATTGAGTGGGACCGCACGAAGCCCGATGGCTTCCCCAAGAAGGTGATGGATGTGAGCCGTCTCTTCGATCTGGGATGGCGACCGCGCCGCACTTTGGAAGACGGATTGCGCGACGGCTACGCCTGGTTCCGCCAGAACATCGTGCCCGCTGAGGCTTCCCGGCACGCGTAAACTACATCCGTGCCGGATTGGGGAGCTCTTCTCCGAACCATCCCCGCTTTGGACGAATCGCTCGGCGAGGTTGTTCAGCAATTCGGCGTATGGGCGTACGTCGCCCTCTTTGTCGCCACGTTCGTCAAGACCGGCCTGATCTACGTGCCGATGGTGCCGACCACCACGCTCCTCTTCGCGGCAGGTGTGCTGGCAAGCCCCCAAGTCAAGGGCCTGAACCCGGTGACCTCCTTGGCGGTGCTCTTGGTGGCTGCTGTTCTCGGCGACTTTACCAACTACGGTTGGGGCCGAATCTTTGGAGAGCGTCTTGCCAAAGCCCCCTGCGCCAAGCGCCTGAAGCTGGACCAGATCACCAAAGCCGAAGAGGCGTTTGAGCGGTACGGCCTCAACACCTTTTTGTTGGCCCGATGGGTGAGCGTTTTGCGCTCGACGGTTCCCTTCGTGGCGGGCAGTAGTCGCTATTCGGCAACGAAGTTTTTGCTACTAAACAGCGTGGCTTGCTTGCTATGGGTTGGGGTGATTTTCGGGGCGGGTTACGTGCTGGGCGAGTCCAATCAAGTGCGATCGCTCATGGGCATCATCGCCGGCTCCATCATCGTTGTGCTGGCCGGGCCGCTGATCTATCGTATTGTGCGGGACCGCAAGCGGCAAACCCCCCAAGCAAACGTACCAGTTTCGGATACCGATTCACCCTCCACGCCGTGAACCTGGTGATTGTGCGGAAGGTTCACAGCCTCCTTTAGGTTCACACTCACGTCATCTCGGGTTCTGCGCTGAAAATCCCCGATTCTCAGCGTGCCCGGCGAGGGAATCAAAACAATGAAAAAGGTCTTTCTTGTTGGGGCGATCGTAAGCGCTGCTGCTTTGAGCATGGCGACGGACCCGCAGTACAACTTCGAGTGGATTCGCGGCATCAGCGCCAACCCGACCATCAACGATACCGCTGGCAAGTTGCTGAATGCCAACGGTTCGTTCAACACCATCACTAACACGTTCAGCTGGTACGGCACCTACCAGGCCACGAACGGCGTGCTGCCGCAGGGCTTCTGGCTGGCCGTGAGCCCGGGTCCGAACCCTAAGGGTAGCAACGACGAGCTGGCGATTTTCTACCTGGATGGCTCGTCCAGCAACGCCAAGCTCTACGCTTACGCTTACAACGGTCTGAACGGAGGCAGCAGCTACTTCGACGGCTCGGCCGCCAGCGGCACGCAGGCTCCGGACCGCATCTTCAGCAGCATTAACGACCCGAGCAAGGTTCTGGACATCACGGTTCAGAACAACACCGACGGCACCCGCACGCTGGGCTTCTCGATTAACGCCACGTCGATCCAGAACCACACGCCTAAGTACGGCAACCCCGCCAACTGGACGGGTGCGGCCTTCGGTCCGCAGGTCGGCATCTGGTGGCACCCGGTGGCAGGCCTACAAACCTCTACCCAAGACGGCTGGCTGACGAATTACAGCTTCTCCAAGGAGGGCTGGTTTGATGGTCAGAACTTCACGACGACCCCGACGCCGGAACCGGCCACGATGATCGCGCTGGGTGCGGGCCTGCTGGCGTTCGCTCGCCGCCGGCGATCCAAGTAAATCGGCGATCAAGCCAAAGATTGGGAGAGCCACATCCCGGGTTCCAATGAGGAGCCCGGGATGTTTTTGTGTCGGCCTGGCTGCGATTAGCGGCGAGGCTCGACGCCCATGAGGTGACGGACGAAGAAGTCCCACATGCGGCGGCGGACGGTTGGGTTGCCGGTAGTGCCGTGGCCCGCCCCGGGGACGAGGATGAACTCATAGTCCTTGTCGACCTTGTTGAGCGCATCCACCAGTTGGTAGGTGCTGGCCGGGTCCACGTTGGTGTCCTCTTCGCCCACCAGGATCATCAAGTGACCCTTGAGGTTCGGGGCGAGGGTGCTGCAGGCCTGGGCTTCGTAGTGCGGGCCCATGCGCCCCATCCAGGCTTCGTTCCACCAGATTTTGTCCATGCGGTTGTCGTAACAGCCGCAGTCGGCCACCCCGACCTTGTAGAAGTCGCCGTGCAGGAGCAAGGCGTGGGCAGTGTTTTGGCCGCCCGCACTACCGCCGTAGATGCCCACGCGACTGAGGTCCATCTGCGGGATCTGCTGGGCCGCTGCCTTCATCCAAGCGATACGATCCGGGAAGCCCGCATCGGCGATGTTCTGCCAGGCCATGTCGTGGAAGGCCTTGCTGCGCCAGTTGGTGCCCATACCGTCGATCTTTACCGTGATGAAACCGAGCTCGGCCACCGGGCCGCTCACCTCGCTGGGGTTATAGGTCTTGCGCACGTGGTGCCCGTGGGGGCCGGCGTAAATCTCCTCAATCACCGGGTACTTGCGGTTCGGGTCGAAGTTCGTGGGCAGGTTCACGTAGCCCCAGATGTCGGTGACCCCGTCCCGGCCCTTGGCCGAGATCACAATCGGTCGGCGCCAGCCCGTAGCCCGCAGGAGGGCGTCATCGGCGGCCTCCAGGTCCGCGATCCTCTTGCTGTCCGTGGTGCGACGTAGTTCGCGCATGGGCGGTTGGTCGGCGCGGCTAAAGGTAGCCACGTAGGTTTGGCCGTCGGGGCTGAACTCCAGGTTGTGGTTGCCGTTGGCCTCGGTTAGCCGCACCAGGTTCTTGCCGTCGTAACCCACCCGGATGAAGTGAACGTGGTACGGGTCTTGGTTCGGGTCCATCCCCATCACGCGCAGGGTGAGTTGGCGGCGGGCCTGGTCGTTGTTCACTACTTCGCGCACCACATAGTTGCCGGTGGTGATGGGATACTTCACCCGACCGGTAGCCACATCAATGAGATAGAGGTGGTTGTAGCCACTCCGCTCGCTCATCCAGATCGCTTCCTCTTGCGCGCCGCCGCCGGTCACGTTTAAGTAGAACTTTTGCGAGTAATCCACAAAGGTTTTGCTCTTCTCGTCGATGATGGCGCGGGTTTGTTGGGTTTCGGGCCGGTGGCCGATCCAGCGCAGGGTTTGGTGCCCGCGCTCGTTGAAGAGGAACCGGAACTCCTTGCCATCCGCTGACCAACCGGGCATCCGCAGGTCGAAGTGGTCGCGGTAGAGGTCGAGGTTGATCCAGTGCCCGCGCCGGGCCGTGACATCCCACACCCAGTAGCGGGTTTGGGGCAGTTCGTCGCCGGGCTTCACGTAGTCAATCAGCCGGTACTTGGGCTGCAGTTGGTCCGCCGGGCGGCTGGTGAAAATCGGGATTTGCCGCGTGGGGGGCCGGGTGATCTTGGGCACCACCACGTAGCGATTGTCGGGGCTCCACCACGCTTGCGGGCCGTAGAAATCCTGGGCGCTGCCGTCGGTGGTCATGGCCACGCGCGCGCCACCAGCCGTGGGCACCAAGAACGCCTGGTTCTCGGCAAACTCCACGCGGAAGGGGCGGTTGGCGTTGGCCGGGGGCGCTCCCTGGGCGCCGCCCTGCCGTCCGGGGCGCGGGGTGCGGGCCGGAGTGCCGGTGACGTCCACCACACTGCCCTCGGCAATGGCAACGGTGCCCGCGATGGGGTCACCATTGGCACGCAACAGCATCCACACGTGGCCGACGTAAGTGTTTTGTGAAACCCGCGCCCCCGGGGCGAGGGTGTGGTAGCTCATCCGTTGGCCTTCCATCGTTACCCAGGCCACTTGGATGGGCTCGGACATCTGGTTGACAAAAGTGATGCTGGTGGCCTCGCCGCTGCCGCTCATGCGGGGCAAGTCATCGGGGTGGCGGAGCAGGCCGGGGTCGTTAGAAGCCGGGGCCGGAGCGAGCTGCTTGGTGCCGAGGTTATAGGCCAACGAGGCATCCCCGGCGCGGAAAGTCAGCACCGTGGCGGCGGGGTCCAGGCGGGCTTGCTGCACCGGCAGGCGGGTGGCCTCGACGGGGCGGCCCAGGCGCTCGGTGAGCTTGCGCGCCAGGTCTTGGTGATCAAAGAGGGGTGACCGGCGGCCCTCGCCGCTGACGTAAACGAACTCGGCCTGCTGATCGGGGCGCTCGGCGCGGTACCACACGCCGCCCTTGGGGTGCCAGTTGACGCTGAGGTTGGCGTTGAGGACCTTGCCCGAAACGGCTTGGCGGTAGCTGAGGGCGCGTTCGTAGTCGGCGACCGTCCCTTGCGACCAAGACACCGAGGCGAGCAGGGCGAGGCCAATGGTCAGAGAGGCGGGAGCGAGTTTCACCTCCCCATCCTATCTGAATTGGGTTCGTTTTCGCCTGTGAAGTCCGTTGTAGTATGTTGGTAGGCTTCCCCCTCCATGACGAGTGAAGAACTGATCCAAACCTGGCCGGAAGAGTGGCAACCCGGAGTGCGGAGCCTGGTGGACACTCTGCGCCAAAGCATGCCCACCGGATATGAGGAGCGGTGCGACGGGAAGATGATTCTGTGGGTGATTCCGCATGAGACTTACCCCGGCGGTTACCACTGTGACCCCAAGAGTCCGCTCCCCTATATCTGGTTGGCCGTGAACAAAGGCGGGCTGAGTGTGTACAACTTTGGGATGTATATGATGCCCGAAATCATGGAGGCTTATCGAACAAGCTACGAAGCGGATGCTGGCCGCAAGGCCGATATGGGCAAGAGCTGCATCAAGTTTAAGCGCCCCGATCATGTGCGGGAGAGCCACCTGGGCGACCTCGTCAGTCGCATCTCGGTCGACGACTACCTGGCGCATTACGCTCCCCTGGACCCTCGCAATCGGTAACATCAGGCCATGGTGGGTGCCCTGGCGCTGGCGTGGTTGGGCTCGATGAGCATGAATATGGGTGCGACGGATGGTCTCGGTACGTTTGCGATGGACGTGGTGGTCTACGGCCAATCGGGGCAGGAACTGAAGGGCGATTCCCGCTGGTCCACGGTCTACGAAGACTACACCTACTGGTTTTCCAGCGAACGAAACCTGAACCTCTTCCTGGCGGATCCGGGGCGATTTGCCGTGCAGCTGGGCGGTGCCTGCGGCCGCATGGGGCCGCTGAGCGGACGGGGAGAAACCTCGCGTATGGCCCGGTTTAACGGCCAATTATTTATCTTTGCCAGCGACGCCTGCCGGGATGCATTCATGGCGCGCCCCTCCCAGTTCTTGCAAACGCCGGACCCCGAGCCGGCTTACGACGCCGAGAATTACGCCCTGGCGATGGACAAGATCGTGAACGCCCGGGAAGCCACGGTCACCCCGGCGAGCACTACCGATTTGACGATTGAAGTGGTGCGGTTCCGAGCGGACCCTAGCAACCCGAACTCCTACCGCACCACCCAGGTGTTCTCGCCCCTGGGCTACCAAGACCTGTCCAGTTGGGATGGCAAGACGTTCGAGTGGAAGTGGGTGCCGGAAGGCGCACGCCGCCCCCGGGTGGAGTACGACCTGCCTAACGTGTTCCAGCGCGACAACGAAGGCAAGATCATGGGCGGCGTGGCCGCCGCCGAGCGCGAATTGAGCAATGCCTGGGCGGCAAACCCCATCAGTTTCTTAGTGGCGTGGCCGTTCTCGGTGCAAAACAAGTTCGCCCTCAATCCGGACGGGACGGTGCAAATCCACCGTGCCGGGACGCTCATCACGGTGACCTTCGATCCCGCCACCAAGCTGCCGAAGTCGGTGGCGTACCGGGGGCGGCGCCCGAACTCGACCTGGGGCAACTTGAACCTGGTGATTGACGGCTGGGGCAACTACGAGCGGGACGGCGTGAAGCTCAAGCTCCCCAACGCGTGGCACGTGATGGCCGACGGCGCGAAGGTGGACGAAGTGAAGCCCGCCGACCTCGAAATCCGCGTCCGCTGAGGCTGAACCCTAGACAAGCGGGCGCCCCCGGCGTCATGCTGAACCCATCTTGGCGTCTTCCACTCACGTCAACCCGCTGCGCTTTGTGCCGGTGCTGTATTTCATGCAGGCCCTGCCGGTCGCGCTGGTACAGGACCTAAGTTTGGTCATCTATAAGAGCCTTGGCTTGCCGGACGGTGACATCTTGCGCTGGACCAGTTTGCTAGCTTTACCTTGGAGCATCAAGTTTCTGTGGGGGCCGCTGGTCGAGTTGAGCAGCACTAAACGCAAGTGGTTGCTCCTCATGCAGGCATTGATTGTGGTGGGAATGCTAGCTACCGCTTTCGCGATACAGACGCCGAACTTTTTCGGAATCACACTCGCCATTTTTGCCACGATAGCAATTTTCAGCGCAACGTGCGATATTGCCACGGACGGCTATTACCTTTTATCAATGTCCCGTGATGAACAGAGTAAGTATGTTGGTCTTATTCCTACGTCTGCTAGATTAGGAAGGCTTTTCGCGACAGCCTTGATCGTTCTTCTTACGGGCAAGCTCATAAATGGCGATATCACTGGCTCCCCAGTGCAAGCGAATCAAGCATGGGGAATCGGACTATTCTTGTTGGCGGGTGTTTACGCACTTGGGCGTGTGCTCGGCCCATTCCTACTGCCCAAACCCGACGGCGATATCGAAAGGCGATTGCCGGAAGGAGAATCTGGCCAAAACACCGTCCGGTTAGGTTCATTGATTGCGACTGGAGGTTTCATCTACTTCGGGGCTGGAGCTATCTTTCGGTTGCTTGGTGCGGGCTTGAGCGCTCTGGGCATTCAAGCTGAGAAATGGAAGCCGGTGGCAACTGACCTTTACTTCCTCTTCGTCAAGTTCGCGGAGAAAGTGCCCGGTATTCAGGCAGAACTCATCAACCTTGTGATTGCCGTTTTGGGCACGGCAATCTTTGGCCGGCTCGCAAAGAGGAAACTCGAGAACACTGAAATCAAGACGGCACTAGTCACGTTCTTTGGGCAACCTGCCATAGGGAGGATTTTAGCGTTCTTGCTATTTTATAGGTTTGGTGAAGCAGTTATCGGAAAGCTAGTTCCAGTCTTCCTGCAAGATAAGTACACCGGTCCCGGGGATATCACTCATGGACTAGGGTTCGATGTGGAAACGTTCGGTTATGTTAACGGTGTTTACGGCGTCGTTGGAATTCTATTGGGCGGCATTATTGGAGGTATGTTCATCAGCCGGGTGGGGATTCGCAAGAGTTTCTGGCCCCTGGCTGCGGCAATGAATATTCCCAACATCATGTACATTTGGGCGGCTTCGGCTTTACCTGGTGCTGGTCCAATGTCCGTGGTGATGTTTGTTGATCAATTCGGTTACGGGTTCGGCTTTGCCGGCTACCTGGTGGCGCTGATGTACATTGCTCAGCAAAATCCCAACTACCGCACCGCGCACTACGCTATTGGTACAGGGCTGGGGGCGACTTTTATCATGCTCGCTGGAATTCTTGGCGCAGCGCTTGTTGACAACTTGGACTACGGACCGATTTTCTGGATAGTTCTGGCATTTGCGTTTCCTTGCCTCCTTACGATCCTGCTATTGCCAAAAGAGATATTGGATTCGAAGGGGGCCGAAGTCAGCTTGGCCGATCTTGAGTAACGACTAGCCGGGGGTGTGCGGGCGCACTTCGGCGGGAGCGTCTTCGCTCACCGGGGCCGGGGTGGACTGCGCCAGCCGCTCTTGCAGTTCGGAGTTCTGGATGTCTACGGCTTCCTGGGCTTTCTCGCTAAGATCATCTGCGAGCCTCTCTCCCGCTTCATGCCCACGCCGAAGTAGGTGCCTAGCCAAAAATGTAGCTCCACCTGAGAGCAACAGAGCAATCACAAGGCCAGCGATTGGTGCACCTTCAGTGGCACCAATCCCAATGGCAAATGCGGAAAGCATGAAGGCGGGATACAAGGGAATGAACAAGGGCATGAATGCTCCCGTACGCACCTCAATGCGGGTGCGGCCGTTGCGGGAGGTGATGTTCATCTTGCCGATGGCCGGTCCGCACATCACATTGCCAAAGATCCGCCGCCCGATCTGCTGGATACCGGCCTGATTGCCCCCTCGATGCTGGCGTTGAACCGCCTTAACATCTTCGATCACAAGATCAAAATTCTCGGGCTCAATTTCGCCCTCCACCACGCGCTCGTTCACTTGCTCCAGCTGGACACGGCGCTTCGTGCTCTCTACTGGCTCAGCTTTTTCTAAGGCTCGCCGGAGGAAGTTCGGGTCAATGCCGGCCTCGTGGGCAATGCGCTCCAGCTCTTCGGCCGTGATGCCGGGGGTGTAAGCGGGGTCGGACTCGCGGTCTTCCTCTTGCAGCTTCGCCGCTCGCTGCAGGATTTCTGAAGCTTCCTGCTCGCTAAATATGCGCTTGCCGCCCGACACGCCCCCATTATAACGGCCTGGCCGCGCGTCCGGGCCGCGCCAAGGCCGCTAGGTAACATCTAGGTGACCTCATGAGTGACAGCTTTCAGACTCGCGTCACCACCAGCCTTGCCGGTAAGGACTACACGATTTACTCCCTTCCCCGCCTCGCCGAGCAAGGGCGCAACCTCGATCGGCTTCCGTATTCGCACAAGATTCTGCTGGAAAATCTTCTGCGCTTGGAAGACGGCGTCAACACCCGCGCCGCCGATATCGAAGCCCTGTTGAACTGGGACCCGAAGGCGGAACCGAACCACGAAATCGCTTTCACCCCCGCACGCGTTCTTTTGCAAGACTTCACCGGGGTGCCCTGCGTGGTGGACCTGGCCAGCATGCGTGACGCGATGGCCGAACTGGGCGGCGACCCGCAGCGCATCAACCCGCTGCAGCCGGTGGAGCTCGTGATTGACCACAGCGTGCAGGTGGACCAATACGGCACGAACGCTGCGCTCCAGATCAACCTGGACCTGGAATACGAGCGCAACACCGAGCGCTACCAGTTCCTCAAGTGGGGGCAAGGGGCGTTTGACAACTTTAAGGTGGTGCCGCCCAACACCGGCATTTGCCACCAGGTGAATCTGGAATACCTGGCGCGCGTGGTCTTCACCGAAGGCGATACCGCCTTCCTCGATACGCTGGTGGGCACGGACAGCCACACGACGATGATCAACGGCCTGGGCGTTCTGGGTTGGGGTGTCGGGGGCATCGAAGCCGAAGCCGCCATGCTCGGCCAGCCGGTTTCCATGCTCATCCCGCAAGTGGTGGGCTTCCGCCTTACCGGCAGCCTGCGAGAAGGTGCCACGGCCACCGACCTGGTGCTGACCGTGACCGAAATGCTGCGCAAGCACGGCGTGGTGGGCAAGTTTGTAGAGTTCTATGGCCCGGGGGTGAGCACCTTGCCGCTGGCCGACCGCGCCACCATCGCCAACATGGCCCCTGAATACGGTGCCACCTGTGGCCTCTTCCCGGTGGACGCCGAGACGATCCGCTACCTGCGCACCAGCGGCCGCGACGAAACCCACATTGCCCGGGTGGAGGCGTATTACCGCGCGCAGAACCTGTTCCACTCGGCTGATATGCCGGAAGCCGAATACAGCAGCACGCTGTCGCTGGACCTCAGTGACGTGCAACCGAGCGTGGCGGGTCCGAAGCGTCCGCAAGACCGCAGCATTCTGAGCCAGGCGCAGGCCAGCTTCCGCAACGTGTTCCCGCACCGCGAGAAGACCCCGGCCGTGTTGAACGATGGCGACGTGGTCATCGCGGCCATCACCAGCTGCACCAACACCAGCAACCCGAGCGTGATGATGGCGGCGGGCATCGTGGCGCGCAAGGCGGTGGCCAAGGGCCTGAAGCCCAAGGCGTGGGTAAAGACGAGCCTCGCCCCCGGTAGCCGCGTGGTCACCGAATACTTGGCGCACTCAGGCCTGCTTTCCGACCTCGAGTCGGTCGGATTCAACGTGGTGGGCTACGGGTGTACGACCTGCATTGGCAACAGTGGTCCGCTGCCGGAGTCCATTAGCGCCCAGGTGAAGGAGCGCGACCTGGCCGTAGTGAGCGTGCTGAGTGGTAACCGCAACTTTGAAGGCCGCGTGAACCAGGACGTGAAGGCGAACTACCTGATGTCGCCGCCGCTGGTGGTGGCCTACGCCCTCGCCGGCACGATTGACATCGACCTGACCAAGGATCCGATTGGCTTGGATGCCAACGAGCAGCCGGTGTTCCTCCGGGATATCTGGCCGACCCAGCAGGAGATTGCGGAGACGGTGGAAACCTACATCACTCGCGAAATGTACAGCAAGAGCTACGCCAACGTGTTTGATGGCGACGAAGCTTGGAAGAACCTGGCCGTGCCGACCGGCGAACGCTACGAGTGGCAACCGGACAGCACCTATGTGCGCCGGGGCCCTTACTTCGATGGTATGGAAGCCTCGGCCCCGTCCCGGGTGCAAGACCTGAACGGCATGAAGGTGCTGGCTCTGCTGGCCGATAGCATCACCACCGACCACATCAGCCCGGCGGGCTCGATCAAGGCGGATTCCCCGGCGGGTCGCTATCTGCAAGAGAACAACGTGCCCCTGCACTTGTTCAACAGCTACGGATCGCGGCGCGGCAACCACGAGGTGATGATTCGAGGCACGTTTGCTAACGTGCGACTGCGCAACCAACTGGCCCCGGGTACCGAAGGCGGGTGGACCACCTACCTGCCGACGGGCGATGTGATGAGCATCTACGATGCCGCCGAGAAGTACGCCGCCAGCAATACGGGCCTCATCGTGATTGCCGGGCGCGAATACGGCACGGGTTCCAGCCGCGACTGGGCGGCCAAGGGCACGTTGCTCCTGGGGGTGAAGGCGGTGCTGGCCGAATCGTTCGAGCGTATCCACCGCAGCAACCTCATTGGCATGGGCGTGATGCCGCTCCAGTTCATGGAAGGCGAAAGCGCGGCCAGCCTCGGCCTCACGGGTCAGGAAGAGTTCAGCCTGGTGGGCATGAGCGAGGCGCTGGTGCACCAGTTCAAGGACGGCAAGGTGCTGCCCATGCGCGCCACCACCGAGGACGGCAACGTGAAGACGTTTGACGTCATGGTGCGCCTCGATACGCTCACGGAAATGGAGTACTACCGCCACGGCGGCGTGCTGCAATACGTGCTGCGGCGCATGGTGGCCGGCGAAGCCTAAGCCCTTTCGGTTCAGGCACAAAAAGCCCTCATTCCCAAGCGGGAGTGGGGGTTATCTTGTTAGCGGATGGCGTCGCGGAGAGCGGTTTCCAGCGCGGCCATCAGGTCGCCTTTCACCGGGCGGCGCACAATGCGCGGCTCGGGGTGGTTGGGCCGGCTGACGATCACCTCAATCAGTTGCCCTTCGGGTCCCCGGTCAATCAGCAGGGCGTCCCGGATGATGCCTTCGCCCAGGTCTTCGCGCTGCATCACGGCGGCGAGGGCCTCGTGCAATGAGCGCGGGCGTTGGGCTTTGCTCTCCCGCTTGCGGGCCAGGGCATCGCGGCTAGCGGCATTGATGAGGTCGTCCACGTTGGCGGCCCCGTGTTCGGCAGCGCGGCCGACGCGGCGACCCCCGGCCAAGCCAACGGTATAGCCCACGGGCTCGGGCACGCCCTCCACCGTGACCTGCAAGCCCCGGAGGGTCTCAGCCAGGGCTTCGGCGCGGGCACGCTCGCTGGGCATGCCGATGGCGAATTCATCGCCCCCAAACCGCACCAGAACGGCATCGGCCGGGGTGTGGTCCTTCAGCACTTGGGCCAGGGCCTGCAGCACATGGTCGCCCACCACGTGGCCGTAGCGCTTGTTGTAAAGCCCAAAGTCGTTGAGGTCAATGAAGATGATGGTGATCTCTTGTCCGTCTTCGAGGCATGCTTGACCCCACTCCCGGAGGCGATCGCTGAACTCAAGGCCGGTTAACGGGTCGAAGGTGCGCCCCACCTCACCTAAGAAGTCGTTGGGGCTCAGCACGCCCAGGTACTTGCCCTCTTTGGTGATGATTGCGGCCTGGCTCTGCTGCGCCGACATGCGGCGGGCGGCTTCGCTAAGCGGCGTGCTGACATCCAGCACCACGCGGATGGGTTCGGCGAGGCTCAAGAGCTTCGATTCGCCCGGAGCGTGCACGAGCAAGGGTGAGTGGACCGTGCCAATAATGCGGCCGTTATCCACCAGGGCCAGGGTGCGCGGGGCATCATGGTCCACGAGTTCCCGCGATTCGGCCACCGTCAACTGGGCGTTGAGGGGAGCTTCGATGCGCGTGAGCTTTTCAAGATTGGATGCCATGACCGGAGCCTAGTGAGGGTTCAGACGCGCAAGAACTACTCCAGGTCGTACACATGGCGGTGAATCCTCAGGAAAACCCGGTCTTTGCACAGGGCCAATCTGGTACTTGCACCGGCGCGCCGGGACTGACGGCGGATGCTCTCGCTGAGAAGATAAATCTCGCCCGGGGAGCGCTGCATATAGGCGGCGACCACATCTTCGCGAAAACCGGCCACCCGCAGCATCACATGGCTGGTGTAGCTGGCCACCTGCTGCTCCTTGCCATCGCGGAGGGCATCGGCCACGCCTTCGGCAAACGCGTCGCGGATATCCCATGCCATGCCCTGAGGCATTAGGGGTTCTAGCAAGGGGCACGCGCGAAGGACCGCATCGCGGTGGCTCCAATCGCGACCCACCAGGCGCAGGCGTTGCATAGCGCCGTGAAGGCACAGGCCGCTGGGGGCGGCGTAGCGGGCCATCATGGCCGCCAGGGTGGGGTGCAGGCGCAGGCCGGCAATCTGGGCGAGCTGAGACGTGAGGACGATGCGCTCGCGGCGGTCGGGGCGGGGCACCGTGACGTCGCGCCAGCGTCCGGCCAGCGGCAGTGGGGAGCCCGAAGCCAAGCTGATCATGGTCGGCAGGCCCCGTCGTACGCGTTGGGCAAGCGCCTGCGTGAGTTGGTGCTGGGCGCGAGCCATCCGGTCGTGCAGGGTGACGTCATCGAGGATAAGAACATCGGGAGCGCGCGAGAATCGGTCGAACTGCCAGTGCGGGGCGGATTCGTGAACGACCTGGCGGGCTTCGGTGCTCATCAGACCCGCGACCGAGCCCAGGATGACGGACTTGCCCCATCCCGAGGGGCCGCGAAGGCACACGAAGCGCGACTCACCCGTGACAAACGCTTCGGCCGCAGCAATGGCCGCCGAGTTGCTCGGCAGGGGCGTAAGACCGCGCAATTCGTCACGTACGGGGGTGCCGATACGCAACTCAGAGAGTTCGAAAACAGACATAGTGGCCGGGAGACCGATTAGGATTTTGCCCGGCATTTCCGGGGAAAATCTGCCAGAAGATACAGGCCTTCCGGGGTGCCCATTGAACCTGAATCGAGGGGTTTTGGATCAGTTGTTGCAGTGAAAGTAGCAAATCAGAAAAGTGACAGCGAGTTTTCCCGCTTTCCCCAAGTTATCCCCACTCACTCCTGTCTCCGCGGGGATTAGTGCTTGATCTTCTCCCAGTACGACTCGTAGTCGAACGTGGGTGAGTGGTCCGGCACGTGGCAGGTCATGCACGATTCCTTGCCCACCTTGGGCATCGGGTTCTCAAACGGGGCGGTGACGTGCGCCTTGCCGCCCCCGTGGCAGCTTTCGCAGCCCACGGCGTCCAGGCCGGTGACGCGTTCGGGCGGGTTGAATCCGTCGGCGCGGTCTAGGCCCACCACGTGGCACCCCACGCAGTCAGGGTCGCGGTCTTGGTGCTCCTGTTCCAGAGTGCGCAGGGCCTTGGCGTGGGCACTGGCGTGCCACGTATTGTAGGCGTCGTTGTGACAAGACATACACGCATCCGAGCCCGCGAGTCCGGCAGCCGCTCCGCGCGGGACTTGCTCCAGGAGTTGTTCCTCGCGCACTTGATCCACGTATTGGCGGAAGAGGGCGGCGGCTTCGGGGTCGTCCTCGATTTCGGGGCCAAGCGGAATGGCCTGGTACCGACGCCATTCGCCATCCCGGAAGCTCAACTGCAAGACGGCTTTCGCCTTCGGCCCGGGGCTGACGAGCCAAGTTTTGCCTTCTCGTAGAGGTTCACCAGCGGCTTGTTCGTCGCTTCGATAGATGATGAGAGCGAGGGCGGGCCAGCGCTTCGCCATCTGTCGGGCGGCTTCGGCGTTGCCATCAATCATCAGAATCGGGGACTTGCCCAGGGCTTCGGCTTCGGCCAGGAGCTCACCCACAGCGGTGGCCTCCGGCACCGGCGTGCCGCCCAGCAAAGTGGCGACCTGCGCGGCAGCGGGGTCGAGCGATCCGATCAAGAAGGGGCCGCGTTCTATCCACCTTTCCCAGGTCACATCGGCGCCAGGCTGCACGGCCAGGGTGGTCATCCGGTCGCCGCTCAGGCGCTGTACCTGGGCCAGCTGGGCGCTGCCCAGGCGGGCTTCGGCGCCCGAGAGGGCCACGGCATCCACGCCCAAGGCTTGCCACAGTTGGGCAAGGGTCTCGGTCTTGAGGACATCCTGCCGTCCGAGCCCCCCGCTGGCGCGTCCGGCCTCCAGCACCACGGTGCGCCCCGGCACGGTGAGTTGACGCACGAGCGCGGCGCGGCGGCGAATCCCGCCGATCATGGGTTTGGTGCAGCCGCAGGGGCTGAGATAGCCCTGGGTATCGCCGCTAATGAGGAGGGTCCAGGTGTCGGGCGCGGCCGGGGTGTCAGCCGGGCGCACCATGCCCGCGATGAGCATGAGCAGCGCGGACAGTCCCCAGAAGACCCTCATGACTGAATCCTACTGGATCACAGCCTGAATCGGGATGCGAACTTCGGGTTGCTTGGGGTCATCGGTGCTGGCAATGACTGAGCCCCGTACGGCCCCGACGGGGGCGCCACCCTTGTAGCGGACGTCAATGCGGATATCGCCGCGCTCATTGCTAGGGCCGAGTTTGGCCTCAAAAAACTCCGTATCCGTGCGCACCGAGGTCACCTTGAAGGGTTGGCCGGGGCGGGTGAGAATCACCCATCCTTGGGCGGGTAGCCCCGAGGAAATCGCGCCGAAGACCACCGCCACCGGGCTGGGAGCGATCCCCTGCTGCACGAAAAACGTGTAGGGAATGATCCGGAAAGCCTCTGATGTCGTGGTGATGTTCAGCCCGATAGGAGATCGGCCCGCCGGAAGCATGGAGCCAGTGTTGAGCCGGATGCGGTAGCCCACGCGCTCGACGGGTTCGGATTCGCCCAGGGTCGGGTCGGCAATGCGGCCGCGCCAGGGTTCGTACTTCACCGACAGGCCGGCCCCCAGGGCTTCGATCTTGGTGACCGTGAGCTTGGCCTCGGGGTCAATGGCCATAAAGATCTCGACCTCTTCGTTGGGGCCGTTCAATACGGTCACGTCTTGCGGCTTGGCATGGATGAATCGCACGGCCGGGCGCACAAACGATGTGAACGGAATGCGGCGCAGCGGCGCGTCGGGATCATTGGAGTAAAGGTAAATCGCTTTACGGAATGGCCCGGGAAAATTGGTGGTGTCGATCTGCCCTTGGATGAGCGAGGTTTGGCCGGGGGCGATGTCAAGCCTTCGCTGAGCGAGGCCATCCCCAAGGGTAAAGCACCCGCAATCGGGGCTAATCACCACCGAAAGCGGGGCGTTGCCAGGGTTACTGAGTTGGAACGAGAACGGCACGAGCGCCCCTTGCATTTGGGGGTCAAAGTTCACCTCCACCGTGTCGGCCCGTAGCACGGGTCGCGGAGCCACCAGCACCTTGCCTTCGGCCGCCGCCGCGCGCAACTGGTCGCTCAGCGCGATGAGCCGTCGCACGGTTTGCCACTCTTGCGAGAGCACCTGCACGCGCACCCGCGCATTCAGGTCGCTGCGGCCCATGGCGCCGCCGGGGCGGGCCGACCGGGCCAAGCCCAAGGCTCGCCCAATCGCGTGGGCGGTTTCATAGGTGATCATCTCCGCTTCGCTGGGTTGGGGCGGGGAGAGTCGGTAGTGCGCCAGCACGGCCTCGACTTGGGGCTCGGAAGGATCGTTGGAAAGGAAGAAAGTCGCGCCCTGCGGCACGCCGGTGCCCTCGTCGGCGGGGAGGGACTCGGTGTAGTTGATGAGGATATCCCGGCTGGGGCCGAAGCTCAGTTCAAGTTCCGGCATGACTCGTCGCCAGGCGTCGAGGCCAGCCTCCACCGCTTTGCGGTATTTGGGGCGATACTCCGCCGCCAAACCGGAGTCGTCGTACTGAATGGTCAGCTTCTTGCGCGGGAGGCGGGCCGAAATCTGGCGGGCGAGCGTAAAGTCTCCCGCCTCCATCGCGGAATAGATCTCCTGGGTCCACGCCAGCACCTCGGCGTTGGTGCCCGCGGGGGCACGGGGCCGATTTCAGCAACCGGGGTCGCGGCGAGCGCGCCCCACAGGGCAAGGGTGGCCAGAGTCATATCTGTTCGTACGACGGGTTGAGACCGGTCAAGTTACTCGAAGAATTCTTCGCCTGCGTCTTTGGGCCGTTTGAGGAAGGCTTCAATGAACCCATCCACGTTGCCTTCCAGCACGCCAGAAGCGTTGCCGGTTTCGTGCCCGGTGCGGTGGTCCTTCACCATCGTGTACGGCTGCAAAACGTAGGAGCGAATCTGGCGGCCCCATTCGGCCGGTCCCGTGTCGCCCTTTAGTTCGTTCACTTTATTCTGGTCTTGCACCTTTTGGACTTCCAGCAGGCGGGCGGCCAAAACCTTGAGGGCGCTAGCGCGGTTCTTGTGCTGGCTACGCTCGTTTTGGCAAAGTACGGTGATGCCGGTGGGGATGTGCGTGAGGCGCACCGCCGATTCGGTCTTGTTCACGTGCTGCCCACCCGCTCCTCCGGCGCGCAGAGTCTCTTCCTTCACGTCATCCATGTTGATGTCGATTTCGGTTTCTTCCATTTCGGGCAGAACCTCAACCTTACAGAAGGAGGTGTGGCGGCGTGCGGCGGCGTCAAACGGGCTGATGCGCACGAGGCGGTGCACCCCATTTTCGGCTTTGAGATAGCCGTAGGCGTTGGGGCCACCCACCGCGAACTGGACGCTGCGGTAGCCGGTCACGTCGCCCGGGGTCTCGCTGATGACCTCGCACTTGTAGCCCTTGTTTTCGCACCAGCGTTGGTACATGCGGAAGAGGATGCTGGCCCAGTCGCAGGCTTCGCTGCCCCCGGCTCCGGCGTTGACTTCCACGATGGCATCGCGGTCGTCGTATTCGCCATTGAGCAGGGTTTGGAGCTCATAAGCCTCCATATCGGCCATGAACTGCATGGCCTCCTGGTCGTTCAGCTCCTGCATTTCGGCATCGGGCTCGGTGCGCAACATCTCGCGCATCTCAAGGATGTCGTTGAGGCGCCGGTCGAGTTCACGATACGGGTTGACCCGGCCCTTGAGGCGCGACAAGCGCTTCATCTCGGACTGAGCGGTCTCCGGATCGTTCCAGAATTCGGGTTCTTGTTGTCGTTCTTCGATTTGAACGATTAGGGATTCAAGCGTTTTGAGGTCAAAGATGGCCTCCAATCGCGTCCAGCCGTCCTCGGGCCTTGGACAAAGATTCTTGCTGTTCGTACGTCAGCACGGCGGAGACAGTACCTCATTTTGAGGCCAGGAGCGGGTCTCTAGCCTGCTCGGTCCAGTCCGTGGAGGGTGGCCTTCGGCCGGTATTGGTGATGAGCCGCACGTTGCTTGCGCTCGCCGGCCATTTCCTGGGAGATATCAGCATGAGCGGCCTCCATCTGCTGAATGATGTCCGCTTCCAAGGTTTGGACTTGTTGCAAGATCGCTTTGACCGAGGGCGCAGACGGGCTCGAAATGGAATCCAGCACGGCCTGGCGCTCCGTCAGCAAATAGTCTAAATCGGTCACCTGGCCCGCGGAAAGGCATTCGCCCAGGGCGCGGGTGAGGTGGAGCAGGCGTTCGGCAGCCTGGAGATCAAGCGGCTTTGGCATCGCCGAATCCGGGAGTGGCAGCATTGGCTTGCGCCGTGGCGCGCTGCTGCTTGTCCAGTTCGCTCCAGCTCTCGCGGAGGTCGCACAACACCTTTTCGCAGCGATCCAGAGCGGACGCGTCATCGTTGATGTTCGCCTGCACCAGCTGGTCGTAAACGTAGCTGTAAAGCGCCATCAGGTTCTTGGCAATCTCGCCGCCCTTTTCCATGTCAAGGCACGACATGAGCTCGGTGACGATGCGCTGCGCTTTGGTGATCTGCTCGTTTTGCACAAAGTGGCTCTCTTGCAGAATGGCTTGCTTGCCCGCCCGGATGAACCGCAGCGCCCCATCGTAAAGCATGATGACGAGCTGAAGCGGGGTGGCGCTGGCCACGGAGTTTTGACGGTAAGTGTTCACGTTCGAATACGGCGTCGCCATGGCTTGGTCTCTCCCGTATCTTCGGGCGAGAAACTATTCCTCTTTAGGTTCGCGTCCGTACGGATAGGCGGCGGCTGCCAATAAGAACGGCACAAAGGCAATGAGTAGCGGCACCAGCCACGCCACCTCATCGGGCCATTCGGGGCGGGGAATGTCCACGTTCAGCTTGCCGAGCATGGTCTCTTTGAGGCGCAAGTAGGCGAAAACCGCCACCGCCATTTGCCCGCCGATATAGCCACTTACAGCCGGGGGCCCGGTCTTGCGGATGGCAATGATGCCCAGCACGGCCGCAATGCACGGCCCCAACAGAATGATGTTGCGCATGCCCACCACGGTGTATTCGGGGAAGACCAGGAACGGCCACATGCCCATGAAGTAACCAAAGAGCGCCAGAAAGCCCGTGAACCCGCAACCCAGCAGGAGCTTGGTTTCGTAATCCGCCTTTTTGGCCACGGGGCCTTCGCGGCGTTCATCGGTCTGCAGGGGTTCGATGGGCACGTGTTACGCAAGCTTACGACTTTTTGGTCACTGGCGATGCAACTGAGTTCGTGATAGGAGAGAGTATAGGTACCCTTGCCGGGTCTGCATGTGGCAGAGGATTTTCTCTCGCCCGCCCTCTCTCCGGCGGATATTGACCATTCGTGTGAGCCTCCTTCTGCTCGTCACGCTCGTGGTCATTACCCTCCTGGCCTTTTGGAATGGTCGCGCCACGGTGGCCGATCTTGGGGGGCGCATCGTGCGGCAGACCGCCCAGCAGGTGGACGACCGTGTGAAGGCTCTGCTGGCCAACGCTGAGGCGCAGGCGAATCTGCTCGCCGGGTTTGCCCAAACGGGACTGGGAGTTCGCACGGCACGGCTGTCAAGCGGCCAGTTTCCCGAGTTAGGGCGGCAACTCTTTGAAGTGATGCGAGCGAACCCGGAGTTCAGTTCCGCGCGCTACATCGTGGACGCCACGGGTGAATCCATAAGCGTCATCCGGCGGCCCAATGGCACGCTCGTGATGCAACGCTCCGACCGCACGGGCTGGCAGACCAGCACGTACCGCCGCCAGGATCTGGTGCCCTTTGGGGACGAAATGCGGGTGATTTTCGAAGACCCGGAGGCCACCTTTGACCCGCGCCGAACTTTGGTCTACGAAGAAGTCCGCGCGCAAAAGCGGAGCGTGTGGGGTGGCACTGACCTGCTGAAAGGGACAGTGGACGTGACCACGGTGGGCATCAGCTATGCCGTGCCGCTCTACGACAACCGCCAAAACATGGTGGGCGTGGTGATGGTGGATCTGAGTGTGGGCGAACTGAGTCGCTACATCAGTCGCATCCGGGTGGCGCAGAACGGCTACGCCTTCTTGGTGGAGCAACGAGGGCGACAAGAGGCCCGCATCGTGGCCTATCCCAACTTGGACCGACTCCTCACCACGGAGCAAGGCTTGGAACGCCTCGCGACCCTGGATGAGCTGCAGGACGAACTGGTGACCAAAAGCCTGGACTTGCTGCTGGTGGCGGCACGCCAAGAACCAGGGACGGTGGCGAGCGGATCGGTGCGGCGCAACGGCGTCAGCCACTTGGTGGGGTTGGTTTCGGCGAGCGGGGCCGGGCCCCCATGGACGATCGGGGTGGTCGTACCAGAGGACGACTTTATGTCGGGTGTGCAGCGCACCACCAGCTTTGTCCTCGGTCTGGGTTTGGTGGCCCTGGCGATGGGGGTGGTGCTGACGTTCTGGTTTGCCCGGCGCCTGAGCCGACCCCTCGGCAACTTGGTGACCGAAACCGAACGGGTGCGAAAACTCGACCTGGCCCCGCGCCTGACGGAACCCGTGGGAGTGCGAGAGATTGACGCCTTGGCCGTCAGCGTGGAGCAGATGAAGACGGGGTTGCGCTCGTTTGAGAAGCTCGTGCCCTCGGATTACGCCCGTCACCTCATGAGTTCGGGGCAGGAGGCCAAGCTGGGGGGCGAGCGCCGGTGGATTGCCACGTCATTTGCCGACATCATCGGGTTCACCGCACTGAGCGAACGGCTGCCAGCGGAAGAATTAGTTAAGGTTCTGGCCGAGTACCTGGACATGCTGAGTGACGAAGTGATTCAACGCCAGGGGACGGTGGACAAGTTCAATGGGGATGATGTGATGGCCTTTTGGGGGGCTCCCAAGGCCGTGGCGCACCCCGGGCAACTCGCATGTGAGGCAGCCCTGGCCGGGCGGGCCGTGATCTTGGCCATGCACCCCGAGTGGCGGCGGCAGGGGCGGCCGGCGCTAAGGGCGTCGTTCGGCATCGCCACGGGCGATGTGATTGTGGGCAACATCGGCAGCCGGGAGCGGATGCAGTACACCGTCATTGGCGACGCGGTGAACCTGGCCAGCCGCCTGCAGGGCCTGAACAAGGCGTACCAAACCGAAATCCTGATTGATGTGAACACCGCCAAAGAAGCGGGGCCGGAGTACCTCACGCGGTGCGTGGACTACGTGGCGGTGGCGGGGCGAGAGGAGCCGATAGAACTCCGCGAGCTGCTGGGCCGCCGGGATGACCTGGATGCGGCGGCGATTATGGCCGTGCGCGGCTACGAGCAGGGGCTCCAGTTGTACCGAGATCGCAAGTTTGCCGAGGCGGTGGACTGCCTGAGCGAAACGTTGAAGTTGTGGCCAGACGACGGCCCTTCGCGGGTGCTGCGCGCTCGTGCCCAGGATTACATGACCGCCCCGCCGCCAGAAGATTGGGATGCGGTGACGCGGTTTTCGGTGAAGTGAGCCCCGCATAATGAAGGGGCATCATGAACGGTCCCCTCGCGCGGATTTCTCGAATCACGGACGCTCGCACGCGCCGCATCAGTAGTTACGATCGCACCGGCGCCAACATGGACTGCGTCACCGTGCCCCCGGGGGGCACCCGCGTGGTGGCGGAGATCGCGGGCAGTGGGTGCATCACCCACATGTGGTTTACGATGTGGAGCGAGGTGGACGCTCTGATCCGCTCGCATTGTTTGTTGCGCATCTATTGGGACGGGGCGGATGAGCCGAGCGTGGAAGCGCCCATCGGGGAGTTATTTGGCAATGCTTGGGGCGAGAACTATCTGTTTTCTAGTCTGCCTTTGGTGTGCGGCCCCCGCGATGGCCGCGCGATGACGAGCTACTGGCCGATGGCCTTCCGCCAGGGGGCGCGGGTGGAAGTGGTGAACCAGAGCGAGTCCACGCTGGACCGGCTCTACTTCTATGTGGACTACGAAGAGCGCGAAGTGGCGGCGGACGAGGGTTATTTCCACGCGCAGTATCGCCAGGAGCTGACGAACAGCCACGCCCCCGACGGCGAAGGCGACGCGATGCCACCCGTCATCCCCAACCAGAGCGATGCGGGCAACTATGTGTTCCTCGATGCGGCGGGGCAGGGCCACTACGTGGGGGTGAACCTCTACGTTGAGAGCCCGACACCGCTTTGGTACGGAGAAGGGGACGATATGTTCCGGATTGACGGCGAGGAGTACCCGTATAGCCTGCACGGTACGGGCACGGAGGATTACTTCAACACGGCGTGGAGCCCGGAATACGAGTTCCAGCACCCCTACTTTGGATTGGCGCGGGTGCCGGGGAGGGAGCCGGGGCTGGCAGATGGCTGGACCAAGCGTGACTACCACTTTTGGTGGCTGGGCCGGACGCATTGCTACCGTTTCCACATGGAGGATCCGGTGCGGTTCCGCTCCAGCCTGCGGGCGAGCCTGGAACACGGCCACGCCAACACGCTCAGCTTGATGCTGCGCAGCGTGGCGTATTGGTATCAGTCGGCGCCGGTCGCTGCGGGGTCGGTGATCCCACCGGTGGCCGAACGGCAACCCATGCCCCCGATCATTGACCAAGACATCCACCACTGGCGCGATACCTGGATGAAGCAGAACCCCGGTGACGCCTGGGGCAACAATTGGCGGACTAAATCCTGAGGCAAGGGCGGCGGTAACCTCCCGGGCATGAACCAGGAAGTCTCGGTGGAAAGAATCCGCGTGCGGTACGGCGAAACCGACCAGATGGGGCATGCCTACTACGGCAACTATATGTTGTGGTTCGAGCAAGCTCGTGGCCGCTGGTGCCGCGACCGTGGCTTTACCTACAAGAGCCTGGAGGACATGGGCTATAAGCTGCCCGTGGTGGAAGTCCAGGCCCGGTACCGGGGCGAGGTGAAGTACGACGACCTCATCCAGGTGCGAATCCACGTGGCGGAGTGGAAGCGTTCTGCGGTCAAATTCGCTTACGAAATCTACAACGAAACCAGCGGTCAGGTGACCACCGAAGGCTACACCTGGCACGTGCTGGTGGGCCAAGAGATGCGGGCCATCACCGTACCGACCGAGGTCGGGGCTTTGATGGAGCGGGCGCCCTCGCCCGAAACCGCTCTGCCCTGATGGGGCCGGTAAGATTTCCATAAGTCTTGGCGTAAGAACTTCCGACAATGGAGGGTAGGGACAGGTATGACCTGCACCCACGTGAGCGATGGACCCCTTGCGGCCGACCCCCGGAGTGATCCGGAATGATGTGAATCTGAACCCGAGCGCGAGCCAAGCGGCGCGTAGCGGGGCGGCACGTCCGGTCGTCCGTGCAGCGGCGGAAGCCGTGCAGCGCATGGAGCAGGCCCGTCCGAACGAGGGCACTCAACCTTCGGCCCGCATCGTGGCGGCCCAGCGACTGGTGGTCCAAATGACCGACCTCGTGGCCGGAGTCCGCGAAGGCCTGGAGGCCAACGCCACCCGCACCACAGACCTGAAGGCCGACGAGCGATTGCTGCAGAGCGCCTACGCCACCGCCCTGGACCTGATTGAAAACACCCGCGCCGACGGTGAGCCGGTGGTCCGACTGGAATCCAGTGGCCCGGCCGTGCAGAACGCCGCGAATGTCTACGGCATGGTGAAGGGGGACAGTGAGAGTCCGCTCATCCGCCGCCTCGGCACTTTGCTTACCGGACCGGACGGGGTCGTTCCCACTCTGGATGCCCTGCGGCAGGACGAGATCGTCTCCGCCGATGAAACCCAGGCCCGCTTGGTGCGCCTGGAAATGCGGCTGGAAGCCCTGCGCGAACCCCTGGCCCGAGCTGGCCAACCGGGGCTGGATCTCAGCGCTTAATCGAGCTCTTCGCTCAGCGGCTTGCCGGAGTCGCTCTGCGTGGCCCGGACAAAGGCCATCGCGACCACTAAGAAGGCTTCCTCGACGGACGAATCGCGGAAGCGATGGAGTTCCGGGGAGAGGCGCGTATCGGCCAGGCGATTGATGGCGGCCCGCTCTTGGCCCTCGCTATAGAGAGCAAAGGCCTCGCGCAGGCGCTGGCTATGGCGCATCACGGGGCGGAGCATGGATTCGATCTCGCGCACCCGGGTGAATTCGGGCGACATCATCAAGCGGTAAACCTCGGGCTCGACTTCGAGCAGGCGTGCCGCTCCCAACAGGCTCCGACGTCGGGTGGTTTCATTGGTGCTCTGCGCCGCCACCCGGAGAACCGATGGCAGGTCGTCCATTCCCCCGATGCATCCGAGCGCGTAGGCGAGTTCGCTGCTGGTATCGGGTTCGAACCATTCCAGCGCCTGGCGCACCTGCGGCGCGAGTTCCGCCAATTGGAGCTCCGCAATGGCCTCGGCGGCGGCGGTGCGCACGCTGGGGTGCGGGTCGTAGAGCGCTTCGCCAATCGCTTCGGCGGCCTGGGTGGCCTGCAGGTTGCGCAAGGCCTGAATGGCGGCGCGGCGGAGGTCGCTGTCCCCGGTTTCGCGGCTGGCATCCATCAGCGCGGTGATGGCGCTGGGGTCGTTAAGCCGGCCGAGGGCGCGGGCGGCCGTCCGGCGCAGGATAGAGCGCGGGTCATCCAAGAACGGCAGCAGCGCGGCCACGCTCTCCGGGTGGCGGACGGTGCCCAAAGCTTCCAACGTTTCCTCGTCCACCAGCATGGGGTTCTCGCGGATGTGCTGGATGAGGGCCTCGGCGGCGTCGGCATCCCCAATCTTGGCCAGCGATTCGGCCGCGGCCCGCCGGATGTGTGGGGCCGGGTCACGCAGGGCAGCGGCGAGCTCACCGGTGGCAATGCCAAAGGAGCGGCTACCCACCGTGCGGATGGCTTCGGCGCGGGTTTCGGCGGCGGCCCCGGAGGTCAGCTGGCGCAGGGCGCGTGCCCCCTGCGGGCTGAAGCGGCGCAGGTGGGCGATGGTGCCGGCAATGCTCTTGGAGCCGGGCTCCTGGATCCGCGCCACCCATATGAAACTAAGTGCCCGCATAAAGACGACACTAAGAAAGAGCGTCTTGTACGCCGTCTCGGCGGGCATGGAGATGCGCAGTCGCTCCATCACCAGGGCGCCCACCAGCGGGGCGATGCCGCCCAGCACCGACTGCAAAGCACTGGCCATTCCCAGATAGTTGGCGCGGGCCTTGGCATCGGCGATGTTGGTCATCAACCCCATTTGGGTGACGGCGATGCCGTTCCACCCGGCCCCCACAAAGACGTGACCGAGGATGAGGATGACGGCATTCTCCACCGGCTTACCCGGCACGCAGAACAGCCACATCACCGGCGTGAAGACAATGATGGTGGTGAGCAGGGTGAGGAGCGGGCGGTTGCCGTAGCGGTCGGCGATGTACCCCCAGAACTTGACCGTGGCCAGGGTGCCGATGGCCGAGCTCACCCCCAGGGCTTGCAGGACGAGGTAGTCCATCTTCAGCGTTTCGAGCGCGAAGGTGGTGAAGAGGTTGCCCGCAAAGCTCTGCCCGATGACAAAAACAATGAGATAGAAGAGCACGGGGCGGAAGGCGGCATCCTTCCAGGGCGCGCGCATGCCCCTTATCGTCTCGCGCACGTTGGCGGGCACGGGCTCGGGGCGCGGGATATCCCGCATCTTGTCCAAGAAGATCTGGCTGATGAGGGCGCAGAGCAAGCCGGCACCGAAGATGAACGCGAAGCCTTCCATCTCGCGGCCCATGCGCTTCATCTGGTCCATGACAATGCCGCCCAGCATCCCGATGACGGAGCCGACGATGGTGGCGACAAATGTGCGCTGGCTGAAATAGGCCCCGCGCTGGTTGACGGGCAGGAGCTCGGCAATCCAGTCGCTATAGATAGGGTTGACAAGCTGCACCGAGATGGCGGCCAAGCCGATGCAGGCCGTGAGCACCATGAGCCGCACCTCGTTGGGCCACGGCAAGAAGGGCAGGATGACCAGCGGAATGTGGAAGATGCGCCACATGAGGCCGCCCGGACGGACAAAGCCCCGGTAGCCCGGATATGCCCGGCCGAGGGTGCCCCCGATGATTTGCAAGAGGCCCGCGAGCGCGGGGAGCGCGGCGATGAGGCCGACCCAGCGATCCTGGCCGCCTAGGGCCTTGACGAAGCCAACGAGGAAGGTGCCCGCGACGAGCGTGACAAAGGAGGTACTGAAGGCAACATCGAGGACTCCGTAACGAAGGGTACGGAGGGCTTCGAGCCGAGTTGGGGCCGTGGGGGCCGTCGCCACAAGGTCCATTGTGATGAAGCCGCACTTCATCTCGTACTCCGATTTATGTTGACAGGCCTTTTGCTACTGGCAATGCAGACGACAGATTTTCAGCGGACCGAATTGCCGGATGGATACGACCGGATCACCTCGGCCACCTACCAGATTGATGTACCGCGCGGGTGGAAGGTGAGCCCCGAGACGAACTTTGGCCAGCGCAAGGCGTACGGGCCGGAGGGCGGCAACCTGGGCGTGATGACCGCGCCGCCCAGCAACCAAGACTGGGATCAGCTCTATCGCACGGCTCTCTTCTTTGTTCTGCGTGAGAAGAAGGGCACCGCGAGCCCCTATGAGGTGAAGAAGGTGAAGGTAGCCAACGGTGAGGAACTGGAGGCGTGCGTCTTTGGCGTGAAGAATGAGGCGGGCTTTGAGGACCGCCGGTACGTGATGATCAAGCACCCGACCCAGGGCCTGCTGGCGCTTTCGGTCGAAATCCCGAACCGGGAAGTGGCCAAGGACTGGGAAAAGCACTTCCAGCGCATGGTCAGCAGCGCCCGATTCCTCGGTTCTTCGCGCTAAGACGGGCCAGGTCCCCCCGGTTTGGGACCATTCCTCTGCCTCCGGTGTTCTTTTCGGGACCCCGGAGGCTACTTTTTGTCCCGGACCACTTTTTTGCCTCATTTGTGAGGGATGGCGCATCAAAGTGGGCGTTCTCCACGTCCGGAAGAGCGGTTTTCATCCAATTGGCGCGGCTAAGCGCATGGCTTAGCACGGGACCAGGGGCCTACATTTTCCGGTTTGGCCCCAGGGGGCCTTGACTCTCAGAGAAAGGCATGCCTATAATTCCCCTTGCCCCCGAAACACGGGGCTGCAGTTTGAAAGCCGAATACAGGATGTGACACAGCCTAGAACTTGGTCAAGCGTTGACCAAAGTTCTTGAGCCAGTGCAACGATAGAGATACGTCGCATTGGTTTCAACCAAACACTCCAAAATGGACGACAACCGATCTTCGGATCGACGTCGAACAATTTTTTCGGAGAGTTTGATCATGGCTCAGGACGAACGCTGGCGGTGTGCCTAAAACATGCAAGTCGAACGGACCTTCGGGTCAGTGGCGAACGGCGGAGTAATACATGAGTAACGTGCCCTTCAGACGGGGATATACAGTCGAAAGACTGGGCAATACCGGATGAGATGGCGAGGAGGCATCTCCTTGTCATGAAATGGTTTTTCGCTGAAGGAGCGGCTCATGACACATCAGATAGTTGGTGGGGTAACGGCCTACCAAGTCTACGACGTGTAGGGGGTCTGAGAGGATGATCCCCCCGAGTGGGACTGAGACACGGCCCACACACCTACGGGTGGCAGCAGTTGGGAATCTTGCGCAATGGGGGAAACCCTGACGCAGCGACACCGCGTGGAGGATGAAGGATTTCGGTCTGTAAACTCCTTTTGCTAGGAAAGACTTAGGACGGTACCTAGCGAATAAGCTCCGGCTAACTACGTGCCAGCAGCCGCGGTAATACGTAGGGAGCAAGCGTTGTCCGGATTTACTGGGCGTAAAGGGCGTGTAGGCGGTCTGTTAAGTGTGACGTGAAATCTTCAGGGCTCAACCCGAAAATTGCGTCGCAGACTGGCAGACTAGAGGGAAGCAGAGGTTGATAGAATTCCTGGTGTAGCGGTGACATGCGTTGATATCAGGAGGAATACCGATGGCGAAGGCAGTCAACTGGGCTTTTCCTGACGCTGAGGCGCGAAAGCGTGGGTAGCAAACAGAATTAGATACTCTGGTAGTCCACGCCCTAAACGATGGATGCTAGGCGTAAGGGGTATCGACCCCCTTTGTGCCGTAGCTAACGCATTAAGCATCCCGCCTGGGGAGTACGGCCGCAAGGTTGAAACTCAAATGAATTGACGGGACCCCGCACAAGCGGTGGAGCATGTGGATTAATTCGATACTAACCGAAGAACCTTACCTGGGTTTGACATCGCGGGTAATCCTATGAAAGTAGGACCCTGACTCACAAGGTCGGCCCAAAGACACCTGTTGCATGGCTGTCGTCAGCTCGTGCCGTGAGGTGTTTGGTTAAGTCCAGCAACGAGCGCAACCCTCGTCTTATGTTGCCAGCGGGTAATGCCGGGAACTCATGAGAGACTGCCTGTGTAAGCAGGAGGAAGGTGAGGATGACGTCAAGTCGGCATGGCGGTTACACCCAGGGCTTCACACATGCTACAATGGGCGCAACAAAGGGCAGCAATACCGCGAGGTGGAGCTAATCCCAAAAATACGTCCTCAGTTCAGATTGTAGTCTGCAACTCGACTACATGAAGGCGGAATCGCTAGTAAACGCAGGTCAGCTATACTGCGTTGAATACGTTCCCGGGGTTTGTACACACTGCCCGTCAAGTGATCCGAGTCGTTTCTACCCGAAGTCCGTGGCCCAACCGTAAGGAGGGAGCGGCCGAAGGTGGAGGGGGTAAGGAGCACTAAGTCGTAACAAGGTACCCGTACCGGAAGGTGTGGGTGGATCACCTCCTAAAAGAGTAACTACGCTAGGCACTGCTTAGCGAATACTCAGGTCGATTGTGTCACATCCTCGGCTTTCATCAAACCGGTATGCAGATTTAGGTCTGTGTGCCGGTTTTCTGTTTTTCTCCCCCAGCATTTGCGGACATAATGAACTTGATGTCCAAGCTGCGTTACCTCACGGTGCCCGATATGGTCTGGTTGAACCAGGAACTCACCGGGGAACGAGTCTCCTACCGCTTTGACAAGCTGGAAGAGGCCGTCTTTACGCAGTACGCCTATGGCACCAGCGGCGATCTATGGGCGCAAGCCCGCCGTTTCGTCCGTAGTTGGGATCGCTTACAGCCGTTTGCCAAGGGCAATCGCGCCTGCGCCTTTGTCGGGCTCATCGGTTTCTTGCGGATGAACGACGCTGACCTTAATCTCGATCCGGCGGAAGCCGCCACCTGGATGGACGCGGTGGTAGCGGGACGCCTGGATCCGGCGGACTTTGCGGCGGAGTACCACACCCACACTCACCACGGCGCCGCCGATAGCAAGACTGAACTCGCCGGAGTCATGAGTATTTATGGGGATGTGGCCAAAGCCATGGCGGAGGCCGGCCCCGAAGTGCCGCTGCGAGCACTAGCGCGCACGCGCCTCACCGGCGAACTGAACTAAGCGAAGTTGGAGCGGGTGACGGGACTCGAACCCGCAACATTCAGCTTGGGAAGCTGACGCTCTACCATTGAACTACACCCGCTTGTTGCGTCGGCAAGCCTGTTTTGGAGCGGGAGACGGGAATCGAACCCGCATCCTCAGCTTGGAAGGCTGGAGCATTACCACTATGCTACTCCCGCGCTCGCGACGAGGTTAATTCTACCAGACAGGCCGGCCTGCCCACCCCGCTAGAAGGCGATGCCGAGGGACCAGAAGGCGTACCGGCCCTTCACCAGGCCCACACTGGCAAAACAGGGGCGCTCGGCCACGTCAAAAGCGTAGCCCACGCTCCAGTTGGCGCCGAATGTGTCCCATTCGGCCATGGCGGTCCAGTCTCCGCGCCAAGCGCTCACGCTGCCAAAGGGTCGGCCGCGGAAGCGGGTGTCTCCAAAACCGGCCGTCGCGTACCAATTTGCGCCCTCATAGGTCGCCACGCCGTACCAACTGCGGCTTTCGCCGGGGTCGTTGCGGTTAGTGTCCATCCCCTGGGTGCCGCCCTGCCCGCCGATGTCTTGCACGCCAAGCGCGAAGGCCACCGGCCCGGGCGTGCGCCAGCGCACTTGCGCGCTCTGAACGTTGTCCAGGTACGAACTAAGGAAAGTGAGAGCAAAGGCACCCTCAAACTGCGGGGTGAGCGGCACGCCCATTAAGAAACTGCCGGTCCAGTTGGCATCGGGGGCATTGCCGCCGCGCTCGAACTCAAAACTCAGCTTGCGGCTGCCGTTGAGGAGCGAAGTCGAAGCCCCCACGCGCCAGGCGCGCGGCACATAGGCGATGGGCGTGGAGTGTGCCCAGGCACCCCGGCCAAAGCTGCCATCGCTGGCAATCGGTAGTCCCCCGCCCGGCAAGCCGCTCAGGCCCCGGAATTGCGGGAACTGCCCCGGCCCGGCGAGCTGCGCCTGCGCCCAGCCGGCTCCGGCGATGGCCAGCATCGCCACGCCAAAGGAAGTTCGCAGGGCCGGAGTTCGCATAGGGTCTAGGATACAAGAGAACGCGACCTCAACCGCAGGTATATTTGAGAGCTACCGGAGGAAGGTTTCTCGCCGCGTGCCTGATTCGCAAAAACTGCAAAACGCTGACGACATTGATCTCAAGACTCTGGCGCATTCCCTCCGTCAGCGTTGGTACCTCCCGCTCGGCTTCGCGTTCCTACTCGCGACTTTCGGCGGCGTGTACACGTTCGTTCAGCGGCCTCTCTATCAGGCCAACGCGGTACTTTTCATCCCGCCTTCGGGCAACCGTGCGCCCACCAATGGCATCCCCGGCTTTGCCAGTTTGGACATGACGGCGATGCTCGATGGGATCATGAAGAGTGAGCGGATCCGGAAACCCGTGCGCGAATCGATGAAGCTAAAGCGCAAAGAGTTCAATGAAGCCTTCGTTGTTACGCCCAGCGTCATTGAGAATCGAGTCGAAGTCAGGATCACGGATGCGGACAAGAATCGCGCGTTGGCGGGTCTGGAGCGGGTTTTGGTTGAACTTCGCGAAGTGAACGACGAGACGGGCATGAATGTGACCCAGGCCAAGTTGACCGAAACTAACAGAGCTCTTGAGTCGGCCCGCAAGGAGTTAGCGGCGGCCGAAGAGGAACTTCTGAAATTTCAAAACGAGCTGACCACTGTCCCGGACAGCGATAAGTCTTACGTGGCCACGGGTTCGCTCAAGCTCGTGCAAGAAATTGAGTCCGAGCTGCGCGCCGTAAATGACGAATATGCGAAGCGTAAGTCGCAATTGCAAAGCAGTGCATCGGCGAACGATGACCTTCCGAGAGGAGTGCCCAGTATCGATGCCCTGCGGGCGGATCTTCGGCAAAAGGAAGTGGCCCGCAGCACTGCCCTGTCGCTGTATCAGCCTGATACGCCGCAAGTGAAGCAAGCGAACGAGGCGGTGGAAGCCGTGCGCAAGGCCTTAGCTGTGGAAGTCCAGCGGTATCAGGCCGCGCAAAAACTAGACTTCGACCCTCAAATGGTCGAGCTGATCACGCGGCGAGAGGTCTTGAGCAACCAGCTTGAGCGCGAACGCAAGCGTGCCCAGGTTGCCCCAGAGCAAGCCACCGAACTGCAACGAAAACTAAGATCAGTCCAGCAATATGACCGAAAAGTTATGCAAATTCTTGACACCGCCAATGAGATTGAGCAACAGAGCCAGGTGCGCGGTGTCCAATGGACAGTCCTCGACGCGCCCTATTTGCTCGACGAGCCCGTCAACAAGTCATACGGTCGCAATATTGTAGTTTTTGGTTTTATAGGTGGCCTGATTGGGCTTGCCTTAGCTTCGAGATCGCGAGGTAACGCGGGATGAGCGCCGCCGCTCGTCCGCTGCTGGTGGTGACCTACGGAGGTGGGCACGCCTTCATCGGGCAAGCGGTGGCCGAAGAATGGAAGCGCCGAGGCGGCCAGGTGGTGGCACTCGCCCTCACCACAGCTCGGCGAGTTTACGATGAGGCCGGCATCGAGAACATCGGCTTCCGCGACCTTCTCACGCCGAGTGACCTCAAAGCCCGTGAATTCGGGAGGAAACTCGCCGAAGGGTTGCCGGCTCACCCCGACGTGTGTCACGAGGAATCGGAAGCCTATCTCGGGCTTTCCTATGCCGATCTTGTGGCCGAGCATGGCGAGGCGGAAGCGGAGCAACTCCTGACCACCCAGGGGCGCCGGGCTTTCCGCCCCGTGACGGCCATTCGGCGATGCCTGGAGCGGATCAACCCCGTGGCAGTGCTGGCCACCAATAGCCCGCGCGCCGAGCAAACGGCCCTGGCCATCGCTCAAGAGCAGGGTCTCCCCAATGTTTGCGCGGTGGACTTGTTTGCGCGGTACGACTTGGATCGCCTGGGCCAGCCGGACTACGCCCAGAACATCTGCGTCATCACCGAAGGGGACCGGCAGCTATTAGCCCAATCCGGGTGGGGTCCGTCGCGCATCCACGTCACGGGCAATCCTTCGTTCGATCGGCTCGTTTCCGAGAAGTTTGCCGTCCAGGGCGCGGCAATCCGTCGCCGATTGCCCCCGGGGCGCATCATCCTGTTCGCCAGCCAGCCCACCGCCGCCGACCCCGGCTACGGGCCCCGCATGGCGCACGCTCTGGCGCCGGCCGTCCACAACTGGGGTGGTCACCTGGTGGTGCGCCCGCATCCCAACGAATTGTGGAGCCTGGATGACCTCCCGGTGGGCGTCACCGTGTCCCCCACCACCGAACCAGTCGAAGCCTGGCTCCACGCCGTGGACTATGTGGCCACTGCCACCAGCACGGTGGGCCTGCAGGCGGCCCTGCTGGGGCGGGGCATCCTTGAACTCGAAATCCCGGCCGGGATGGACCATTTCTCATACGCCGAGATGGGTTTAGCGGCGTCTTTGCCCGCCGATGCCATCACCGAAACTGGCATTCGCAACGCCCTGGCCACTCCGTGCCCGGGCCTCTCGCAGTTGCCCAAGCCTGGCCAGGGGGCCGCGCGCGTGGCGGATGTGATTGCTCAGGCCATCGCGCGCTGAGGCATAAGGAGGCAAGATGAGCGGACGCGGAAGGGCCACCCTTTGGGTTTTTGGTGGCATTCTGCTTGGCCGTATCATCGGCTACGGGCGAGAGCTCAGCATTGGCAGTACGTTTGGCATTTCAGGCATGTCCGATATCGTGCAGGCCGCGCTCAGCATCCCCGATGTGATGTTTAACCTGCTGGCCGGAGGCGCGGTAGGGGCGGCTCTGATCCCCGAGTTCACGCGCCGTAGCCCCGAAGAACGCAATGGCCTGCATCGTACGGCCCTTATCTGGCTGATCTCGGCGCTCGTCCTGGTGGCCATCCTTGGAGCGGTTTGGCCCGAACCTCTGGCCACGCTGGTCGCGGGCGGCTTGCCACCACGGGATTCCGAACTGCTCAATCAATTGGTGCGGGGGTTGGTCTTTGTGGTGCCGCTCACGGCGGCGGCGGCGGTCACGCGGGCCTACCTCCACGCGCACCAGAGGTTTGCCTCGGCCAGCGTGAGTACGTTCATTTTCAATTTAGGTTTGGTGGTGGGTGTGATCCTCATCGGCCAGGGCGCCCCGCTGGAGGTGCTGGTGCTGGCAGCCCTGGCCGCTGCCGCAACTTCCTGGCTAGTGCAGCTTGCCGAGTCCCGGATCATCCGCGCGCCCGAATCGACTTCCGTCCCCTTAGAGCCTGCGCTCGCCCTGCGCTACGGGCAGGCGCTGGCGGTGGGGTACTCATCTTTATCATGCCGGTGCTGGCGAAATCCGCAGCGAGCCACTTTGCTGCGGGGAGCTACACCATCATGCACTACGCCATCAAGCTCATCGAGCTACCCTTGGGCACGGTGCTCACGGTGCTGTCGGTGGTGTTGCTCCCTTCTTTTGCCGAGCGCCTGGAGTCGCATCGCGACGAAACCCTTGCTCTCGCCGGGAGCGCCCTCCGCGTCACGCTCATGCTGGCGGTGGCCATCGCCGTGCCACTGGCAATCTTCAGCCAAGGCTTCGCTACCGTCTTGTTTGGTTACGGTGCCATGGGACCAGAGGGCGCGCGCCGGGTGGGCGAACTCGCCGCGCCCCTCGTGGTGGCCATGGCGGGCCAAGCCGTGCTTTCGCTTCTCACTTCCCTCAGCCATGCAAAGCGCGATATGGTGTCCCCGGTGGTCGCTTCGGTGGCCGCACTCGGAGCAGGGGTGGCCACGGGCTTCCTGACCGCCCCCATGGGCGTGGCAAGCATCGCGGTGGCCTATGCGGTCACGTTTGCGGTATTGCCCTTGGTGCTCATGGCGCTGTTGCACATCCGCCACCGCTTTGATCTGGTGTCGAGCCTCGCTGGCATGCGGTACGGCATGGCCCTGGCGATGATGTGCGGGCTTGCTTTTGTGGCTTCGCTGGTGGTGCGGGCGTGGGTGCTGACACCCTGGGCCCAGGTCGGCGTGGGCGTGGTTCTGGGGGCCGTCATGCTGGGCGTAGGGTTCTTTGTCGGGCAAATCCGCCCGGACGTCGCCCAATTGCGCGGTGCGAAGCGGCAAAATCAAGAGGAGCCCCAAGACGCATGAAACTCATCATGATTGCCCGCGATCCAGAAATGGCCCAGTTTGTGGTCGAACACGGCGTGGAGCGCCTGATGGTGGATCTCGAAGTGCTGGGGAAAGCTGAGCGTCAAGGGCACCTCGATACTGTCTTTAGTCACCACACCTGGGACGATGTGGATGCCGTGCGCCGGGCGGTGCCGGAGGCCGAAGTGATGGTGCGGATCAACCCCTATCACGAAGAAAGCGCGGCCGAAGTTCAACGCGCGGTGGATGCGGGGGCCGACCTCGTGATGGTGCCCATGGTGGCTGATGCCGAGACGGTGCAGGCTTTCTCCGAATACGCCCAGGGCCGAGTGGGATTGGTGCCGCTGGTGGAAACCGCCGCCGGGGCCTGCCGCGTGCAGGCCATCGCGGCCATCCCGGGCGTACACGAGGTGTATTTCGGTCTGAACGATATGCATCTGCAAATGGGTCTGAGCTTTATGTTCGAGCTTTTGGCCGGGGGCATGGTGGACGCCATGGCGAGTGCGTGTCGGCAAGTCCCTAACCGGTTTGGCTTCGGGGGCATTGGCCGTATGGCCGGAGACCGCCTGCCGGGCCGCTCGGTGCTGGGCGAACACGTGCGCCTGGGCTCCGAGAGCGTGATTTTGGCTCGGTCCTTTCATGCCCGTAGCCAGAACCTGGCCGAACTCAAGGAACGTGTCGATTTTCCAGCCGAAGTGCAGGCCCTGCGCGCCGCCCAAGCGGAACTCCAGGCCCGCACGCCGCAAGAAGCCGAGCTGGACCGGCACGCTACCGCGCAGTGCATCCATACCATTGCCGCCCAAATCCGGCAGGGAGGCGCGTGATCAAGCGGCTGTTTGACTTCCTGGTGGCGGGCATGGCCCTACTCACTTTTCTGCCGCTCATGGCCGTGCTGGCCCTTTGGGTGATGCTTAGCTCGCCGGGCGGGGCGCTATACCGCCAAACTCGGGTGGGGCGCCACTGCCGCCCCTTTACGATCTACAAGTTTCGCTCGATGGTGGCGGGGGCCGACCAAAAGGGTTCGCACAGTACGGCCAGCAACGACCCCCGCATCACCCGGGTGGGGGCGATCTTGCGCAAAACCAGCCTGGATGAACTACCGCAGCTATGGAATGTAGTGAAGGGCGATATGAGTCTGGTGGGGCCGCGCCCCGATACCCCCAAGCAGGAATCCGATTACTCGCCCGAACAGTGGCAGCAGCGCCACCAGGTGCGGCCGGGCATCACGGGCTTGGCGCAGGCCAAGGGGCGCAATGTCTCTACTCTCGAAGAGCGCACCGCCTACGATCTCGAATACGTCGACAAGTCCGGCCTGGGCCTTGACCTGCAAATCCTCGTCTGGACGGTGAAGCAGGTGCTGGGCAAGGGGAGTTTCTAAGTCATGAGGATCTCCGGCATGCGACTGCTCAACACCTTGGTGGTGGGGATGTATGCGCTCATGATAGCTCTGGGGGTCGTGCAGTTCTCATTGTGGAGCCAGATCACCGACATCATCAGCTACAATACCGACCCGGTTTCGCTGATCCTATCGGGGCACTTGCATGCTCTGCGCTTTGCGGTGGTCTTCCCGGCCTTGTGGCTACACCTGGCAACGGGCTGGAATCAGGATTTGCTGTTCACGATATGGGTGGGGATGGCAATCATGCTGTGTGCTACCCAGGTGGCGCGGGCGTCCTCACTGGCGCTTGCGGGCAATGAATCCCTTCGCCGATGGACCTTCTTCCCCTCGCTTCTCGTTTTCATCGGCATTTCCTTTGCCATGAATGGCCGCATCGCGTTCGCCTTCGCGGGCATTGCGTGCCTGTTGGTCTCGCAATTGCGATGGCACCTGGGGCTCAATCGCAGCCTCACTTGGTTCTTGCTCGGTCAGCTCGGCAGCCTCATCCTGATGTCGGTCAGCACCGGGACGTTCATGGTGGGGGCGCTGGTCATCTTGCTTTTTGCTTTGGCGCAGCCGGTGATCCGCGACGGGCAATACTTGCGGCGGCGGCAGGCCATCCACTTTGGCTCGGCCTTGCTCGTGCTCCTCTCCTTGTATCCGCTGTTAGGAAAGTCTCTCCTCAAGAACATCGATTTCTACGGCGGCGGCATTGTCGGCCTAATCCGCATGCTCCAGCACGGCCTGGGGCGTTTCTTGCCGACAGACCCCTTGTCCTTGCTGATCTTTGCGGTGGGTGGGACGTTTTTTGCCTACCACGTGTTGCGGATACTGGCCCTGCTGGTGCGGCAGCAGCACCCCCTAGCCCCCGTGGCCTTGGGCGCAAGCTTGGCCATGGCCGGCGGTCTCTTCGGCCTTTCCACTCTGCTGGTGTCGTTGCCCGCCTTCGCGGTGATTGGCATCACGTGGGCGTTGCGGCCGCTGGTGGTCGAGCGACCTTCACCCCCCGCGGCGATGGGCTCGGGTCTATACTCCACCTAAGCTATGTGCGGCATCTATGGCGTTTGGGACCGGCAACGGGAGCCGATCCTGCCGGCAACTTGGCACTCCATGGCCGCATGCATTGCCCACCGGGGACCGGACGAAAGCGGCGCCCATGAAGCGCCCGGCGTGGTCATCGGCAACCAACGCCTCTCGATCATCGACATTAGCTCCGGCAAGCAGCCGTTTGTCAGCGACGATGGCCAGATCGCCGTCGTGCAAAACGGTGAGATTTACAACTACGTTGAGCTCCGAGCGGAGCTGCAAGCGCAGGGGGTCGAGTTCCGCACCTCCAGCGATACCGAGGTCTTGCTGCGGCTTTACGAAGCTCATGGCCCCACCTTCTGGTCGCGATTGAACGGAATGTTTGCGGTCGCCATCTACGACGCGCGGACGGATGAACTCCACCTGGCCCGCGACCGCATGGGCGTCAAGCCGCTTTACATCGCCGACGATGGCCAGCGCATCTGGTTTGGTAGCGAAATCAAGGTGATCCTGCAAGCGGGTTTCCCGCGCCGCGTGGACCCCGAGGCCCTGCACCACTATTTCTCGTTCCTCTTTGTTCCGCCGCCGCTCACCATGTTCCAGGGCATCCGGCATGTGCCGCCCGGCCACGCGGTGCGTATCACCCGGCAAGGGATGGAAACCCATGCATGGTGGCGGCTCAGTGACATCCAGTGCGGGCCAGAACCTGATCTGGACGAGTGGTGCGAGCAGTTCCGGTATCGGCTCAGCGAAGGCGTGCGCCTGCGCATGCGGGCAGATGTGCCGTTCGGGGCGTTCCTCAGCGGGGGGCTGGATAGTAGCAGCGTGGTGCATTCGATGTGCGCTCATAGCGACCACCCGGTGCAGACTTTTTCGATTGGGTTCGACGATCCGCGCTTTGACGAGGGCCCGTTCAGTCAGCAGGTGGCCGACATGTTTGGCACAGACCACACCCTCGAGCGCGTGGACCCCAACATGATTGGCCTGTGGCCGCTGGTGGTGTGGCACTGCGACCAACCCCACAGTGACGTCAGCTACATGCCCATGTACCGGGTGAGCGAGCTGGCTGCTCGGCGCGTGAAGATGGTGCTGACCGGCGACGGGGGCGACGAGCTTTTTGGCGGCTACCAGCGGTACGCCGACTTCTTCTCGCGGCCCGAAGTGGCGGATTACAGTGCGGGGCAGTTCTCGCAGGCGTACCACGACTCGATGGCACTCCTCACGGAGGCGGACAAGCGCACGTATTACTCGGCTGACCTGGCGCGGCAGACGCAGGGGCTGGACAGCCACAGCATCACGGCCGGTCTCTTTGCTAAGGTGCCGGACTACGACCGGATGAACCAGGCGCTGTATCTGGACTGCCGCCTCTTGTTGCCCGGCAACAACCTGGTAAAGCCCGACCGCATGCCGATGGCGGTGAGCCTGGAGGCGCGCGACCCGTTCCTCGACCCGGCCTTGATCGATTTGGCGTTCCAGACCCCGGGCTCGTTCAAGGTCCGAGATGGGGTAACGCGGTGGGCCTACAAGCATGCCGTCCAGCCCTTCCTAGGGGCCGACCTGACTCACCGCAAGAAACAGATGTTCACGGTGCCGATTGGCGAGTGGTTTAAGCGGGAACTGCGAACCTGGACGCCCGACTTCCTCCTGAGCGACCGCACCCTTTCGCGGGGGCTCTTCCAGCGAGAAGCCTTAGCGCAGATGTTGGATGACCACGCAAACGACCGCGCCAACCATACGCGGCTGATCCGCTCGTTTGTGGCGCTCGAGATGTGGCACCGCATGTTCATTGACGAATGCTTTGCCAGTGCGCCCACCATGGCGGACCTGGGCGCGCCTGAACCGGAACTCGTTTAGAACGGGCTTACCAGCGGATGAGGTTGGCGCCCCACACCAGGCCGGCCCCAAAGCCGACGGTGAGCACCGTCATGCCGGGCTTGAGGACCCCCATCTCTGTGGCTTCGCTGAGGGCGATGGGAATGGAACCGGCCGACGTGTTGCCAAATCGGTCCACGTTCACAAAGACTTTCTCGGAGGGAAGATTGAGGCGCTCGCGGGCGCTTTCAATAATGCGAATGTTGGCCTGGTGCGGCACAAAGAGGTCCACTTCGTCGGGGGTCATCTTTGCTTCGGCCAGCACCTTCATGCACGCATCGCCCATAGCCTGCACGGCAAAACGGTAGACCTCGTTGCCGTTCATATATACCTTTTGGCTGCGGGGTGCGGCTTGCGGCGAACCAAACGGGTAGCGGCTGCCGCCAACCTCGTTATGAATATGCTTGGCGCCCGAACCGTCACTGAGCAGGACCGTCTTGATCACGCCGCGCTCGGAGCCCTCGACCCCCTTGAGGATCACGGCCCCGGCGCCATCGCCGAATAGAACGCAGGTGCTGCGATCGGTCCAGTCCACGATCTTGGTGAGGACATCCACGCCGACGACGAGGACTTTTTTGGCCATGCCCGTTTCGATGAGCGCGGCTGCGTTCGCGATGCTGTAGATAAACCCGGCGCACGCGGCTCCGACATCAAAGGCGCCCGCGTGCTTGGCCCCGATGGCGTCTTGGAGCAGGCAGGACGTGCTGGGGAACTGCATATCCCCGGTCACGGTGCCTACGATGACCATGTCGAGGTCTTCGGCGGCGACACCCGAATGGGCGAGAGCCTTCTGGGACGCCTCCAGGGCCAGCGTGAAGGGCGTTTCATCCGGTCCGGAAATATGCCGCTGTCGAATCCCCGTTCGAGAGAAAATCCACTCGTCATTGGTATCGACCATCGTCGAGAGCTCGTCGTTGGTGAGGATACGAGGCGGGACGGCGTGGCCGACCCCTTCAATGCGCGCACGGATGGACATGAGGGACTTAGGCTTGGACGGGAGCTTCGGCGACTTCGGCCGGAGCTTGGAATGACTCTCGGATACGTTGTACCACTTGACCTCGCACGGCCACCTGCGCGTTCCTCAGCGCATTGGCGATGGCCCGGGCATTACTACGCCCGTGGCAGATGATGCAAAGCCCGTTCAGGCCCAAAAGCGGCGACCCGCCGTATTCGGCGTAGTCGATTTTCTTTCGCAAGGGGGCCATTGCTCCCTTGAGGGGTGCGAAGAGCAGCTTCTTTGGTCCCGAGGGGATAGCCGCCTTGATCTCGTCGAAAAGGAACTCGCCCACACCCTCGGCGCACTTGAGCATGAGATTGCCCACAAAGCCATCGCAAACGACCACGTCCACGGGGTTGCGGAACATGTCCTTGGGCTCGATGTTGCCGGCAAACCATGGTTCGTGGCGCATGCACTCATAGGCTTCCTTGACAAATGCATTGCCCTTGCCTTCTTCTTCTCCGATGTTAAGCAGGTGAACGGTGGGGTTCACGCGGCCCATCACTTCGCGGGCATAGGCGCGGCCCATCACGGCGAACTGCGCCAGGTGCTGGGGTTCCACGTCCGGGCTGGCTCCGGCATCCAGCAAGAGACTGTTGCCGTGCCGTCCGGGCATGGGGGTGGCTATAGCGGGGCGATAGACGCCCGGCACCGGTCGCCAGGAGAGCAGAGACGCTGCCGTGGCCGCCCCCGTGTTGCCGGCGGCGATGAGGGCATCGCCTTCGCCATCCTTCACCAGGCGGGCGGCGACGGCAATGGAGGAACCCTTCTTCTTGCGCAGGGCCTCGGTCGGCTTATCATCCATTTCAATGACTTCGCTGGCCGGGTGAATGGTGATGTTGGCCGGCGGGTTGGCGCCCAGGTGGGGCCGAATACGGTCCGGGTCGCCCACCAGGATGATGGTGCCCTTGATGTCGGCGGCGGCTTCCAGCGCGCCTTTGACGATCTGCTCGGGGGCGTAGTCGCCACCCATCGCGTCCAGGACGAGCTTCATTCCTTGCCCTCCTCGGCTTCGGTTTGGTCGCCGGCGATTTCAGCGAGGTGAACCAGACCCGGGTGGGTGGGAGCAGCAAAGTGCTTCTTGACCGCGCGGACGTTGGGGCAGTCGCCTTCCCAACCGAATTGACACAGGGGCTGCACCGGGAGATTGAGGATCAAACCTTGGCGCAGGTAGCCATCGGGGATGAGCGCGTTCTTGTCAAAAATCTTTTCGGGCTCTTCTTCCGGCACGATGTGCGCGAAACCGTCACTCCCGTAGCAAGAGGGCACACCCTCTACGGTGAACTCGTCATCCATCTCAAATTCCACGTCCACTTCGATCGGTTCATTGCATCGGGCGCATTCGACGACGCACCGGGTCCGGAATTGCCCGGAAATCAGCAAGATGTTGCCCGTGCTCACCGCCGAGAGTTCGCCCTCAATGGGATTTACGAGATCTACATCTTCTTCCTGAGAAAGTGAAGTGTGGATCGTGAAATTGAGTTGCTTCCCGGGGTTTTGCAGAGCCTCGTTGAGATCGAGGAGATGGTTGCGCTTCACGCTGAGGCCAGTGTACCTGCGGGGGTGTCGAGGTTCCCGAACGCCCGGCCAATCCTCGGCTTCCGACCCGCAAAAGTGGGACCGATGCGAAAAGTTGAACGAAATTCATGGCTGTGTTCGTCCGAGGTACGTGTGTTTGCGGCGGTATGGCTTGCGTTCTGGCGCTGAACCAGGTACAGTCACCAGCGTTCGCAACACGAGCGAGGTATTGACCTTGAAGAAAGCGGTTTGGTGGGTGTTGGCCGGGCTCATAGTGGTGGGCTGCGGAGGTGAAGGTAGCGGCCTGACGGGCGGTTCGACGAGTGGCACGACAAGTGGCACGACGAGCGGTTCGACCAGTGGTTCGACTAGCGGTAGTACGGGACGTGCGATTCCCGATTCGAAGCTCGGAAACGTGGCGACGATGCAGTTTCTCTATCTTTCGGGTCAGGGCCGTCGTGCCGTGGATTCGAAGATCGCGCAGATTACGTTTGCGCAACTCCAAAACAGTTCGGCGGACTTTGTGCCGCGTGAACAACAGGGCTCGGGCAATGGGATCCGGGTGCAGCTTGATGGCTACACGCTGAACTCGCTGTCGTTTGAAGAGCGCATTGACTTGAACACGACGGCGGCACGCGGCTTTGCGCAGTACCCGCTTTCGGTGAGCCAGATTGACCAGACGACCACCACGGGCAACAGCACGCTGTGGCTAGGCAATTTCACGATCTCCCCGCCGCTGGCGGTGAACGCTCGCCTGTTCCCGGGTCGCCAAACGACGCTTCAGATGAAGCTGAACGATGCGATTCTGGATACGCAGACGGTGGGCGGCGTGACGAGCCCGACTTTCAATCGCACTCAGTTCGAATCCGAAAACTACGATCCGGTGGACAACCGCATCAACGGTTTCCTGAGCGACCACGTGGCCTTTGACCTGCGTCAAATGGCGGCGGCGGATCGCCCCTCCATGAGCGGTGGAGCTCCGGCGGAGCGCATTCTGTTCAGCGGCGACGCGATTGCCCTGACCTCGGGCACGGATGCCAACGGTTCCTTCGAAGTCCTGCCGGCGACCGCCGACGTGACGACGCGATTCCGAGGCATCTTCCGCCTGCCGACGCAGATTGCGGGCCGAGACGTGCCGGGCACCTACGTGGTGACCGAACCGGACCCGCGCGTGCCGTCGGACCCAAACGCCAACACGCTGACGGCCCTGCAGGGCATTTGGCGAGCGCACACGGATGTTCTGGATTACTCCCGAACCCCGCAGTTCGCGATGGTGGCGATCCCGAATCACGATGACAAGTTCCCGACCCCGGATGCCGAAGACGGTATGCAGGTCGTGATCTACAACCTGAGTGGTAGTAACGTGGTGGCGATGTGGCAGGGCCGAATTCGGTTCACCAACACCACGACGGGTCTGGTGGAGTGCTGGAGCGTAAATCAGATCGCGAACGCCACGCCGAACAATCCGGCGATCGGGACGATCTCGAACTTCGAACTCAAGAATGGTCGCGTGGTGGCCGGTGACTTCAACTTCACCGTCGCTCCGGGCGCGTTCCCCTTCCCCCGCACGGGTGGCTTCCGCGCCCTGCGGTAAGCCGCGCGGCGAAGACAAAGCGTGTGCGACCGATTCTTGCCGGACTTGATACCGAGTACGGCCTGAGTCTCGAAGGTCGCACCGTTCATAACCAAATCGAAGACGCCCGGGAGTTCGTGGAAGCGACCCCGGGCGAAGTCTTTTGCGGGTGGGATGCCCGGGATGAGGCCCCGCGATCTGACCTGCGGGGTTTCCAGGTGGAGCGGCTTTCGTTCGACCCCACCGACGCTCTGTTTGATGCCGGCGCGAGTGTGACGGATGCGGCCGTGGCCCGGGCCGACCGAGTGCTGCCGAATGGAGCCAGGTTCTACAACGACCACGGCCACCCCGAATACGCCACCCCGGAGTGCTGGAGCGCCCGCGAACTGGCCTTGCACGATAAGGCCGGAGAGATGTGGCTGCGGGCCACGGCGGCGGCCTACTACCGCCGGACGGGGCGACGAGTACGCCTGACCAAGAACACGCTGGACTACCACGGGGCGAGTTGGGGGGCACACGAGAGCTACTTGGCCCCCCGGTCGCTGGGTTTTGAAGGCGTCTTTGCGGCCTTGGCGCCCTTGCTGGTGGTCCGGCCGATCTTGGTCGGAGCGGGGCGTGTTGGTGGTGCCCGTAACGAGCCGGAATTTGAAATCTCGCAACGGGCGCAGTTCATTACGGAGCGGGCGAGTGTGGATACGTTGTTCCGCCGACCCTTGGTGAATACGCGGGATGAGCCCCACGCCGCCCGGGGCGAGTGGATGCGGGTGCACGTCATCCCCGGTGACGCCAACATGGCCTTCACCTGCACGCGCCGCAAGGTGGCCCTGGTGCAGATGGCGCTGGCGCTGGCCGAGGTGGGGCATGCCCCCGCGTGGGACTTAGCCGACCCCGTTAAGGCCCTGCACCAAGTGAGCCGCAACCCCGACCAAGACGTCCGCATTGAGCTGGCGGGCGGGAACTGGACGACCGCCCGGTTCATCCTTGAATCGTATTGCCAAGCAGCCCGGGAACATCTCGACGCAGGCGCGCCGCCGGTGGCCGAGTGGCTTGCAGTGGCGGAGGAGTGCCTGATGCTGACGGAAGCCCGGTTCAACGACCCCGACCGGTTTGCCCGGCATGTGGAGTGGGCCTGCAAGCGGCAAATCCTGGGCGGCTTTTTGGCCGACGCCGAGGAAGACTGGCACTCGGACGTGGCGCGGTCGCTGGACCTCGCCTGGCACGATCTGGACCCCGATGAAGGGCTCTACGCGCCCCTGGCCGCCGATGGCTACATGATGGGTGAACCCAGCCCCACCGAGGTGGTGGTGCGCATGCACCACGTCACCGAGCCCACGCGCGCCTTTGCCCGCAGCACAGCGGTGCGGCATTTTCGTGAGAAATTGGTGGCGGCCTCGTGGGGCCGGCTCACTTTGGGCCAGGGCGAAACTCGCCACGAATGCCTTTTGCCGCCCGATTTGATGTACAGCGAGGCACTTGACCACGCGGAGGACGTAGAATCCTTTGTAACCCTGCTCCGAGGTCAACCATGATTTACGCCGACGATCGCATCCAGAAACCCCGCCCGGAAGAACCCTCGCGGCAAGCCCCGGAAGAAGGGGGCCCCCAGAAGCCCGATATCGGCCGCCCGCAGCTACCGGATGAGCTCTTGAAGCGCATGCGCCGGGTCGATCCGGACCGAGCCAAGCAGTATCGGCAGCGGTCGGGGCAATGAGTACGGATTTCGCCAAATTGGTGGGATTCCCGAACCCGAGCGGGACGCCCGAGATCGAAGTTCACGGCACCACGGTGCTGGCGCTGGCCTTCCAGGATGGCGTCATTGTGCTCGCGGACCGCCGCGCCACCATGGGCAACTTGATCATGTTTGATCGGGCGGAAAAGATTGAGGCGCTGGATGATGCCACGGTGCTGGCCATCAGCGGGGCCTACGCGCGCAGCGTGGAAGTATGCCGCTTTTTGCGCCACAGCTTTAAGTTTTATGAGCGCATGAATCTCGTGCCGCTCAGCACCGATGGCAAGCTCATGGCCATTACGCAGGCCCTCGCCAACAATCTGGTGCAGGCTGTGAATGGCGGCGGGCTGTTTCTCCCCATCGCCGCAACGTACGACGCCAATGAGGACAAGTTTGAGATTCACTCCTTTGACGCAGCGGGGGCACGTTTCCATTACGATGACTTCGCTTGCGCCGGGAGTGGTAGCGAACGCATCCGAGGCATTTTTGATTACATCCGCACCACCAAAGCAGCGTGGAAAGACATGTCACGCGACGATGCGTTAAGAGAAGGGCTACGCATGTTGGCGATTGCCGCGGATCTTGATTCCGCGACCGGGGGCTTTGATAAGGTCCCGCCGCGCATCGCTTTCCTCACTCGGCAGGGCGTGCAAATGATGGCGGACGACGAATTCCGCGCCTTTGCTGCTACGCTGTAATCGATTCTCGACCCCCATTGCCTGAGGCGCAAAAAAGCCATGCCACTCAATGAACGGGATGGCCTCTTTGTTTTCCGGCGCCGCCCTTAGCGCCGGACGGTGATTCGGCCGTCCATCACAGGCTTGACGGTGCCGCCTAAGCTCTTGATGTACTCCACCGAGGCGTCCACGTCAATCAGGCCGGTGTCGTAGTAGTACGAGCCCGTGCGCGTCTTGAGGTTAGCGTGGGCATCGCCGCCGCCCGCCGTGAACGAGTTCAGGCAAATGCGGTACGTCTTGCTCATGTCCAGGGCTTGACCATCCAGGGTTGCCTCCACCACGCGGTCCCCGGCCGGGCGAGTCACGTCCACCACGTACCGGAAGTTGGCACTGGGGTGCAGGAGCGCGCCACTGCCCTCGGGGAAGGTGGCCACGCCGTGCTCCAGCATGGATTTCAGTTCCGCGCCCTTCACATCCACCACAGCCAGGGTGTTGGCGAAAGGCTGCACGGTGATGGCGGTGCCGAAGGTGACCTTGCCGGCCTCGTAGCCTGCGCGTACCCCGCCGCCGTTCATAAAGGCGGCCACCACGCCGTTCACCTTGGTGGCGTGGAGCATGGCGTCCGCGATGAAGTTGCCCATGGCACTCTCACCAGAGCGGCTCGCCCCCTGCGGGATGGCTTCTTCCGCCGTCGCAATCGGCTTGGTCATCATCTCTTCGATCGGCACGCGGAAGGCCTGCACCATCGTGGCGACGATCGGGTCTTCGGCCACGGTGGAGTCAATCAGGCGCGGGGTGCCCGCGTGCGACTTCACCACGCCGTTTTCATCAAACGTCACTTCCAGGCGGCCGAGCATCTTGCCCCACTCCCAGGCCTGCACCACCAGCAGGGGGTTGCCGTCCACATCCTTGAGCTCCGTGGGGTATTTGCCCTCGGGTTGGCGGGTGCCGGGCAGGGGATTCTCAAACTCGCCGAGCGGGGTGTGGCTGTGGCCGCCCACGATCACGTCCACGTGGCGGAGCTTCGGCCCGTTGGCCACGTCCACCTCGTAGGCGCTGTGGCTGAGCAGGATGATCTTGTTGATGCCGCGCGCCGTAAGGGCTTCGGCTTCTTTGTTCACGCTCTCCACCCAGTCCTTCATGATGACGGTTTCGGGCATGGCGCTAATGCTGGGCAGGTCAGGGGTGGTCGCCCCGATGATGCCAATGCGCTCGCCGCCCACTTCGGTCACCACGCTCGGGCGGATCAAGTCCTTCAGGTCCAGGTCGCCCGCCACATCCAGGTTGGCGGAGAGCAGCGGGAACTGAAGCTGCTGGGCAAACTTGGCCAGCGTCGGCGCGCCGCGGTCGAACTCGTGGTTGCCCACAGCCATGGCCGAGTAACCGATGTAGTTCATGATCGCCGCGTCGGCCAGGCCGCCGTAGACGTTGAAGTACAGCGTGCCCTGGAACACGTCCCCGGCATCCAGCAGGAGGGCGTTTTCCGCCGCACCGAGTTCTTCTTGGATGGCGGTGGCCAGGCGGGCGTAGCCGCCGTACTCCTGGCGGCTGATGACCACCGGTTCCACGCGGGCGTGGAGGTCGTTGGTGTGAATGATCGTCAGCTTGTAATCCGCGGCCAGGCTAAGCGAAGCCAGGGCCATCCCTACGGCCGCCGTGATCCATCGAGAACCGAACATGCCGTGTGGTTACCCGAAAACAGGGGCCAAACATACCGATTACGGGGACATTCGGCGCGTGAATCTTAGCAATGTCTTAAGTAAAAAAGCCGAGCTCCCGGGGGAACTCGGCTTCCGTGTCGCGGAGAAAGGATTTAGACGCCGATTTGGGCCAGCGTGTCCTTCAGCGCTTGCGCGGACTTGTGCAGCCCTTCGCGTTCGGCATCGGTGACCTTCGGTTCCCAGATCTGGTGCGCGCCTCGGCGGCCCACCACGGTCGGCATGGAGTAGCAAACGCCTTCCACGCCCAGCGTGCCTTGTTGCAGCGCGCTCACCGGGAGGATGCGGCCGTTATCGAGAGCAATGGCCTCGACGACTTCCTGGATGGAGATGCCCACCGCGCGGCCCGCGCCACCCTTTTGGCGGATGACTTCGGCGCCACTGGTCTTCGTCTTTTGGAAGAGTTCACCGGCGGTGTCGTCGGCCCAGCCCGGAATGCTCGCGATGGGCACGCCGCCCACGGTGGCACTGCTCCAGATCGGCACCATGCTGTCGCCGTGCTCACCCAGGATGAGCGCCTTCACGTCCAGCGCGTTCACGTGGAAGTGGTCGGCGATGAGGCTACGGAAGCGCGCGGTGTCCAGCACCGTACCGAGACCCAGCACCTGGTGTTCGGCCACCATGCCCGATTGCACGGCCAGTTGGGTCAGGATGTCCACCGGGTTGCTCACCACCAGGATGGTGGCGTGCTCGGGGAGCTTGACGCTCTTCATCGAGGCCAGGATGTCCTTGAACAGGGTGACGTTGCGGTTGATCAGGTCCAGCCGGCTTTCGTCCGGCTTGCGGCGCAGACCAGCGGTGATGACCACGCAGTCGCTACCGGCCAGGGCGTCGTAGTCGCCGCTGGTAAAGAACTGGCCGCCGCGCAGAGCCGCGCCGTGGCGCAGGTCCAGGGCTTCGCCCGCCGCCATGTCGGCGTTGGCGTCCAGGAGACAAATGTCTCGAACGATGCCACCGAGTTGAAGTGCAAATGCGGCGTCGGAACCGACCCGACCCCCGCCACCAATGATGCTGACCTTCATAAGAAATCCTCAAAAGGATTATGGGTTGGGCGGGCCGGGGCGGTGTGGGGCCTAGCGGTCGCGGCAGTAGGCGTCCACGTGACCAAAAGTCCGAAAGCCGAGCGCTTGGTACCAACGTTCGAGGGTGGAGTCGCACTGCAGCATCACGGGGTCGGGGTGGGCTTCGCGTCGCACCGCCTGCACCAGTCGTCCGCCCAGGCCCTTGCCCTGGTGGTCGGGGTGAACGCACAGGCAGTAAAGCCCCGCCATGCCGGGGCTGCGGACGATCATTACGCCGCCGGTCATGCGGGCAATGCTGGGGGCCGCGAAGAGGGCATGCACTGAGCGGCTGGTGCCGTGCTGGATGCCCGCCTGGGCGTGGCGATTGGTGTGGCCAAAGAACTGCCGGACCATAAAGCCGGCCACGGTGTCGCGGTCAACAGGACGGGTGGCTTGTTCCCAAGTGAAATCAGATTCGGTGGGAGTGGCTTCCGGTTCGGCGACCATGCACAGCAGGCGCGACATGCGGCGGAACCCGTGGTCTCTCAGCTGGCCCGGCAGGTCCGGGGCGCGGTCGGCGTCCGTGTGGAACGCCCAGATGGTGGCGGGCACTTCGATGGTGCGCAGGGTGGCTTCAGCGCGGTCCAGGGCCTCGGCATCGTCGAATTCCATTAGGAAGTTGGCAAAGCTCGGCTGTCCCGGTCCCATCACCACCAGGGGATGCCCCGGCCGCACTACGCGCACGCCTTCGATGGGCCGGGCAAGCTCCAGGTAGGCGGCCGCGATGTTGGCGCGAGTGCATTCGGTTAGAAGACTATGTTCCAAATTGCGCCCCAGGTCGGCTCCTTGCCGGGGATTAGCACTAACCCGAGCCCGATATCGCTCCCCACGCGCGCGCCAATGAACCCGCGCACCCCTTGCGGGGTGCCCATCAGGCTGGCAAAGGCCTCGCCTTTGCTCCCGGTTCGCCACAGGTCGAGCCCGACGAAGAAATTGGCGGGTTCGTCTCCGGCCGCGAGAACCCCCATGCGCAGAGTGGGCGAGAAGAAGTTGCTGGGCGGCTGAAAGGCGTTGCCGCCAAAGGTGGTCTCGAAGTATCGGGCGAAGGTGCTCATCAACCGGTCGTACACCAGGCCGCCGCCGTAGTGGCCGGTCTCCAAGGTCAAGACTTTGGCGTTAGGAATGGCGGCCAGCAGGCGATCGGTGGCGAACGGTGGCACCACGGTATCGAACCGCGCACGAACCACAAAAATCGGGCGCGGATCATCGGCCTGCAAGTAGTTCAGGGGTTCAATGTCCTTGAGATACTCGCGTAGCCGGTCTTCGCTCCAGCCTTCGTCGCGCAGGCGATTCCGGAGGACGACCGTGCGGGAGGAGTTCCAATAGATCCCGGCCAAATCGGCCCCGCCCAGCAACAGGCTGACGGAGTGGATGCGAGGCTCCACCGCAAAGGTGAGTGAGGCCACAATGGCCCCTAAGCTGGTGCCCCCCAGGCCGATGCGGGTGCTATCGAGTTCGGGGCGAGTGGCGATCCAGTCGCAGGCGCGGCGGATATCGGCCACGCTCTGGGCCATCACCTGGCGCAGCGCCTCGGGGTCGGCGGGTACGGCCAATTCGCCGCTCCGCGTGCCAGCGGGGGCACGCTCCATATGGTACGGCAAGGTGAGCGAGAGGCTGGCAATGCCCCGGCGGGCCAGCTGGTCGGCCATGGTCATCTCGACTCGATGGTCGGTGGCGCCCCAATAGTGCAGCAGAATGACCACCGGCACCTTGCCCAGGCGGTCGGTGGGAAGCGTGAAATCCGCCACCACTACATCGTTCAAAAGTTGCCCGCTAGGCCGGGGGGTGTCGTATTGAATGCGGGTGCGCGTCCAATACTCGGTGGTCAGGCGCGGTTCAGGCCGCCCAAAGGGCACGGGGGCCGGAGGGGCAAGCAGACCTTCTCGTTGCGCCGCTGGGGTCGGTTGGGCCAAAGTGAGAGCAGCGCACACCACTGCGAAGAAAGCCATGATTGCCCGCAAGCTCAAATCCGCCTTGGCTTTGCCCTTAGCCCTCGTTGCTTCGACCTCGGTGGCCAATGCCCCCAGCCTGACGGACTGGGACGCGGCCTTGGGCGTGGTGGGGCTGAACACGCAAACCGCACGCTTTGACCCGAGCATGCTCTCATTCTATCGTGAAGGCGAGTTTGCGATGCCGATTTACGAAGGGCTGATGGGCAATCCGTGGAACGCGCCGTTCTTGATGGATATGCACCGGCGTTCGCTGACGGTGACCGTGAGCAACCCGCTGGAGACGGTGAGCGTGGTGTCGCGGCTGGCGGGGATTCCTTCCCGGCGCGAACTGCTGGGCGACCCGATTGTGGGGGCGAAGACGCGGGCAGCCGCCCCGGGGGCGCTGGCGGCGATGTTGAACACCTACCGCCAGCAGGGGATCATCACGGGCACGGTGCCGACCCTGGATGAAGTACCGGCGGACGCCCAGCGGGCCACGGCCCTGATGCTGGACGTGCTGCTGACGAGCCACCGGTTCCGCGCGGCAGCGCTGGCGGATATCAACGACATTCCGGCGGCCTACGCGCGGGCGAGCCGACCGGAAGGCGCTTACGATCCGGTGGAATCGGCGCGCAGCCGGCAACTGGATCGCCGGGTTGATCGGCGCTACCTGGCCGCGGCCGGGCAGGACTTGGCGGCGGCCACGGAGGCGGCGCATCTTCTTTTGCGCACGGTGAGCCCGAGCGCGCAATTCCGGGTGGAAATCCCGACCAAATGGGGGGCAATCATCCTGAGCGGCGCAGGCAACGACACTCACGGCGGCAAAGAGACGCTGCTGGTGATGGACACCGGCGGCGACGACACCTACATTAACACGGCCGCCACTTTGAGTGACCAGAACTGGGCGAGCATCGTGGTGGATGTGCGCGGGAACGATAAGTACCTGAGCGACGCCGCGCTGGCGACCACCGAGATTGCCCAATGGACTTCGCGCAATGCGGCGCGGGCGCAAGCCGGACCGGGGGGCGCCATCTTGGGCGTGGCGATGCTCCTGGATGGAGAAGGCGACGATTTGTACCGGTCTCAACGCATGGGATTAGGCGGAGCCGTTTATGGCGTGAGTTTGCTCCGCGATTTGGCGGGGAAGGACATTTACGATTCGTACGCCGATGCGCAGGGCTTTGCCCGGGCGGGCGCTGGCATCTTGGAGGACGCGGACGGTGACGATACGTACACTGGATTCTTGCAGGTTCAGGGCGTGGGGTTAACGTTAGGCGCGGGTCTCTTACTCGATCGCTCTGGCGATGACCGCTACATCGCCAACGACGAAGTGATCGATTTCCCCTCGCCGCAGACGAGCGAACACAACGTGAGCATGTCTCAGGGTGCGGGCAATGGCGTGCGGCGGGATTACCTGGGTGGCGACAGCCTGGCTGGGGGCGTGGGCGTGCTGATGGACCAGGGCGGCAACGATGAGTACTCCTGCGGCGTGTTCGGACAGGGCGTGGGCTACTGGATGGGCGTGGGCTTGCTGTGGGATCAGATGGGCAACGACAAGTACACCGGCCAGTGGTATGTGCAGGGCGCGGCCGCGCACTTCGCGGTTGGGATTTTGGAAGACGGCGGGGGCCGCGATACCTATAACGGCTTCCTCAATATGTCCCAAGGGGCCGGGCACGATTTCTCGCTCGGAGCGCTGTTTGATTACGCGGGCTCGGATGCCTATTCCGCCTCGCCGCTGAGCCTAGGGGCGGGCAATGCGAACGGGATCGGCATCTTCTTCGACGCCGAAGGGGATGACACCTACAACGCCCAGGGTACGGCGCTGGGCAATGTCAATCCGGCCCCCGTGGGGAGTCTCCGGGAACAAGCTCTGTCCCTCGGTGTGTTCTTAGATTTCGGAGGCACCGATCAGTTCCCAGCGGCGGTGCCGCACGCGGTGGACGGTTCGCGCAAGGGCACGTTCGTCCGGCGGGGCGAACCCGAGCCGACGGGCCAATACGGTGTCTTCTGGGCGAGATAAATGATTCCGATCCGCGATGATTTGATCTTCCGCCAGCGGGCGATTCTCACGCTCACGCTGGTGGGGCTCATCGCGGTGCTCTATTTTTGGGACCGGGAGGGGCGCATCTGGGGGGCAAGCATCGCCTTTGCGGACCTCGCCATGCGCCCGGGTCAGATCTCGGATGTGCTGCGAGGCCAGGGTGACCCGGTGGACCTCAGCCGCCTCTTTACCTCCATATTTTTGCACGCCAACCTGCCGCATATGGTCACCAACGTGGTGTTCCTCTTTGCGTTTGGGCCAAGCGTAGAAGCGGCCCTGGGCGGGGTGCGGTTTGCCTTGTTCTATCTGTTTTGGGGCGTGGTGGCGTTCCTGGCTCAGATCCAAGCCGCGCCCGAGAGCATGGTGCCGGTGCTGGGAGCTTCGGGGGCCATCGGCGGCGTGCTGGGGGCGTACTTTTTGCTGTTCCCCGGCAACAACATTAAGCTGCTCATCATTCCGTTCTTGTGGCGCACGTTTGTGCTGCCGGCGTGGGTGCTACTAGCGTTCTGGTTTGCCACCCAGCTCTTGGTGCCGCAAGAGGGCGTGGCCACGTGGGCGCACGCGGGTGGGTTCTTGGCGGGCATGGCCACGGTGTTGGTTTTGGGGGGGCGAAACGCCATCCTCAAAGACTTGAAGTACGATACGATTTCAGAGTTCGATGAAGACTAAGCTCCCCATTTGGTGTGTCTTGGCCTGGGGGCTAATGTTCCTGGCCGCGTTGGCTGCCTTGTCCTATCGCCATTCGGTCGAGCACTCCAACCGCGCCGTCGGCATGTTGCTGGAGATGAAGGCGGTGCATGAACTCTCGGTCGCCGAGGGGATGACCCGCGAGGACGCCCTCTCCCGCCTCAAAACGAGCGGGCTGACCGGGATTGCCCTGAACGAGGAGCGCCTCAACGATCTGGTGCAGTCGGGGCGTCTGAAGCTGGACGGCAACCGCCTCACGGCCGCCGACAAGTCCACTTATGACCGGCTTCAATTTGCGGTGGCCCTGCGGGGGGTTCAGCCCGTGGAGTGGACGCCGAATGCGGTCGTCATCCCCCCGGCGGATGTCGCACTGCTCCTCGAGACGCCGTGCGGGATTAACCCCGACGACGCGGCGCTGGCCCGAGCCCAGGGGCTCGAAATCGTGGCGCGCCACGCCAACATCCCGGGATACAGTTCGGGCGATATCCGGGCCGTGATTGCCGATAGCGCCGACAAAGGCGCGCGGTACTACCTCCCGCTGGGCGACCAGGTGCTGGGCCAACGCAGCGCGGTCGAGTCGCTGGTCCAGGCGCTGATTGACCACGAGATGTTCTATCTCACGATCGAGTTCAGCAACCTCGCGGGTGACCGCCGCGTGGTCAGCGAGATTCCCGGGCGCACCATTCGCCTGCACTCCATCCAGCAGGCCGAAATTGACCGCTTGACCCCCGGGGGCATCCGGGAGCGCTTCGTGAAGGCCTTCGCCGAACGCAATATCCGCTGGCTTCTCTTGCGCCCGCCGACGCTGGCCGGGGAGAACCCAATGCAAGACCTCGGCGCGACCATGCAGGTCATCGCCCGGGGCGTGGCGCATGAGAAAGGGGCCGTGCGGGCTCCCCGCGCCTTTGCCGAGCCGGTGGTGAACCCCGCCTTCCCGGCGGCGGCGACGCTGCTGGGCGGCATTGCCCTCATCGGCGTCATTCTCGTGGCTCCGTTCCCGGGCCGGTGGCGCGCCGGTCTGGCCGTGGTGGTGGCCTTGGTTTCCGTCGCCGCCCTGCTGGGTGTTTCCAAGAGTTACTTTGCGCTCATGGTCGCGGTGGCCGCCCCGGTGGTGGCCTACGCGCTGCTGCGGGGCCGAGAGGACGAGAACCCGCTGTGGGCGTTTGCGCGCACCACGCTCATCTGCGTTTCGGCCGGCCTGATGGTGGCGACCACGCTCAATGGGCTGCCTTACTACATTCAGTTGCAGCAGTTTTCGGGCGTCAAGATGGCGCACTTCCTGCCGCTCATCGTCATCGCGATTTGGTTCATCCACGACCGCTACAATCTCAAGGAGCTGGCCAAGGAGCCCATGCGCTGGGGGCCGGTGCTGGGGTCCATGGCGGGCGGCTTTGTGGTGTTGGCCATGCTCTCCCGCACTGGCAACGATGGTCCCGTGGGGGTTAGCGGCGTGGAGCTTATGGTGCGTTCGGCGCTGGAATCTGTTCTCCCGGTTCGCCCGCGCACCAAGGAATTTCTCATCGGGCATCCGTTGCTCTTGCTCGGGTTGCTGTGGCGGCACCGTACCCAAGGGCAGGGCAAACTCGCGCCTGAGATCATGATCCTCGCCGGGTTCATCGGCCAGGCTAGCATCATCAATACCTTCTGCCATCTGCACACCCCGCTCCAAGTGACGGTCATTCGGGTCACGGTGGGATTGGTGCTCGGGGTGGTCGGCGCGCTGGCCGCGTGGGTCGCCTTGCGCCCGTTCATCCGCCAAGAGGCACAATAAGGACAACTTATGGCAAATCTCCTTTTGGCCGGATACTTCGGCTGCGGCAATTTGGGTGATGACGCCATTCTGCTGGGCTTCCTCAACGGCATCGCCGGCAAGGGCCACGAAATCCAAACTCTGTGCGGCAGCCCGGACCGGGTGATGAACGCCTACGGCGTGCGAGGCATCCCCCGGCTGGACTTCAACGAAGTGGGGCGGGCGCTGGACGATACCGATGCGCTTGTCTTCCCGGGCGGCAGCATTTTCCAGGATGTCACCTCCATGCGCAGCGTGGCCTACTACTACAAGCTGGTGGCCATGGCCAAGAAGCGCGGCAAGAAGGTGGTGATGCTGGGCCAGGGTGTGGGGCCGCTGAACGGAATGATTGGCCGCACGCTGAGTGCCAAAGCGTTCAACCTTGCCGATGCGGTGGTGGTGCGCGATCCGGGTTCCTCCGATACGCTCCGCAAGATTGGCTACAAAGGCATGCCGCGCCTGGCCGCCGACCCCGCTTTTCTCCTGCCCACTCCGCAGGTGGAAGAGGATCTGCCTCGGTTCGGCGTAGCCGGAATGAAGACGGTCGGAATTAGCGTGCGCCCGTTCGGCAAGGACAAGGGCAAGGCGGTGATCGAGACGTTCGCCGAGCTCACGCGCATCCTGTTCAGCAACGGGTGGATGCCGGTGCTGATCGAGATGGACAGCGCCATGGACCGCAGCGTCATCAGCGCCATTGGCAAGGCCAACGGGGGCAAGGTGCCCGAAATCAAGAACCTGCAATCGCCCATTGACGTGCAGAAGCGCATGACCCGGATGGACGCCGTGATCGCGATGCGCCTGCACGCCGGGATCCTGGCCAGCACGGTGGGGGTGGCGCCCTTTATGGTGAGTTACGACCCGAAAGTGACGGCGCTGACGAACCTCTTGGGCTTGCCGGCCCCTCCCACGGTCGAGAACCTGAACGCCGGACGCATTTTTGATTTGTTCAAGGATTTCCAAAGCCGACAAGAGTCGGTGGCGAAGACGATGGACGCGCGCCGGCAGCAACTGGTCGAACAAGCGCGTGGCAATATCGATGCACTGGATTCGGTACTCGGTCGCTAGCCTGAGCCTGCTGGCGGGCATGGCGCTGGTCGCGGCGCAAGAAGTCGCGCCGGACTCCGGGCAGGAGACGCCGCCCGCCGAAGCCCCCGCCCCCGCGGAACCCAAGCGAGAGTCCGAGATCGACCGGATGTGGCGCGACCTGGTGCGCGAACTGCAAACCAAGGTGGTCCTGAGCGGTTTCCGGGTGTTTGGTTATCACAACCACCGGATCACCGGGGACCGTGACGCCTTCCGGAGCACCAACTACGGCGGCTTGGGCAACAGCGGATTTACGAACCGAGGCACGGTACGGGCTTCCGCGCAGAGCCTCTTTGGGTTCGTCAACTTCGACGCCACGGTGCAGGACAACCGACTGGCCCGCCCCCAAGATGACCGGCTGAGCCTGAACTATCGCAACGGCGACTGGCAAGTGGACCTGGGCGATGTCCGCGGCACCTTGGCCAACACGAATCGCTTTGCACGGATGGACAAGACCCTGCGCGGGGTGAATGCGGCATATCGCTCGTCGGGGTTCTCGGCGCAAGTGGTGCGGAGTGAGGTACGCGGCGAATCGCGCACCGTGAGCGTGCCGGGCAATAACACGGCAGGCCCGTACTACCTCCAGTCCAGCCAAATTGTGCGGGGTAGCGAGCGCATCCGCATTGATGACGAAGACCTGGTGCTGGGCCAGGATTACATCATCGATTACGAGGTTGGCAGCGTCACGTTTGTGAATCGCCAGTCCTTGGCGGCGCGGGTGGTGCCGGCGTCGAGCTCCATCGTGGCGACCTACGAAGCCTTCGGTTTGACGGGTTCACGCGGGACGGTGGAAGGCGGCAGCCTGAGCTACAACTTTGGCGCGGCCGGGCAGGTGGGCGTGACGATGCTACGCACGCGCACGGGCGCCACCGGCAGCCTCAGCACGCGGGTGGAGAGGTTCCAGGGCTTTGGCGCGCCCAGCACGCCCTACTTCTTGCAATTCGAACCCCTGGCGGGCACCAACCTCACGATCCGGGCGGACGGGGTGCTGCAAGTGGAAGGTGTGGACTACCGCCGTGACAATGACAACCCGGCGGTGTTCTATTTCAACCGGACGATGCCGTCCGACACGACCATCGAAGTGCTCTACACGCCGCGCCCCACCACCACGGTGCAGGGCGACCGGGAAACCTTCGGCATTGACTACCGCATCCCCCTGGGCACCGGCGGCAACATCACCCTTCAGCAGGCCACCGGCCGGGCACTAGGGGCCGGGGGCCGGAGCGGCCTGGCGCGCGGCATCGATATGCGCTGGGGAGATGCCCGGTGGGGCGTGACGGCTTCGTTGCGTGATATTCCGAGTAGCTACGTGGCCGTAGAAACCGTGGGCTTTGAACGCAACGAACGCGCCGCCGACGCTCGCCTGACCTACCGCCCGAATGTGGGGCAGGAGGCAGGCCTGAACTTCCTCAACACCCGCATTTCCACGCTCACGATTGATAATAGTGGGAATAGTGTGGTGCGGGCTTCGCGCCTCACGCTGGCCGAGGCGTACTTCAACGTGCAATCCGGGGGGCGGCCCTGGGGGGTACGGCACCGCCGCACGGCCACTGGGCTCACGGCCAACAACAGTAGCCAGCGCACGAGCCTGGAGAGCCAAATTTCCGGCGGGGCGTTCCCGGTGAATCTGGAGCTGAGTCACGAGGCACTCACCGGCGGCACCGGCACCCAGCGCACCTCGGCGACCGTGAGCGGGGTCAACCTGCGGGCACGCACGAACATGTCGGGGCCGTGGTCGGCCACCGGCTCGTTCGGCTTCAACCGGGTGACGCGGGCGGGCACCACCGGGGACGGTCGCGATCTGCAATTCAGCGTGGGCTACGTCTTCCGCGACTTCGACGAGGAAGGGAGTTACAAGTACCCCTCGGGCACCTTGCGGCTGGACTACACGGATAGCGACTCCGGGGCGTTGGCCTCGCTGGGCGGGCTGAACTCAGGCTTTGGCGCGGGTTACGGCGGCAACGGATTCAGCGGCGGCAGCGGCAACAACTTCATTGGCGGGGCCAACCGGTTCCGTAACCTCAGCCTCTCCGGCACGATGGATCTCCGTCCGGGGCTTACGGGCTTTGGGGGGCTGTTTCAGCGCGAAAGCCGAGGCGACATTGGCAGCAACACGCGCACCCTAGGGGCGTCGGCGGGCCTCACGTGGTCGCTCAACGACGACACCCTCCTGAGCGGCACGCTGAGCCAGACCAACACCGAATTCATCGGCAATGCCTTGTCGGCCCAGGCCACCACTTTCGACGTGACGCTAGATGGACGGTTCAATCCGAAATGGACGTTCCAAACCACCTTTAGCGGCCTACTGAGCGGGGGTGGAAGCCAGTTTGCACAGGACATCTGGAACGGCGAGGTGCGGTCCACCTACCGGCTGGCCCCTCGCCAAAATCTCACGTTCTTCGGCCTGCTGGGCAACGCCTCGGGCTACCTGCCGCAGGACACCAACGACTTCAATCTCACCTACCAGTATCAAATCTGGGAAAGCCTGGCGCTGAACGTGCGCTACCGCTGGCAGGATATCGTCAGCCGGGATGCCACTGTGCAGAGCGGGGCGTTCAAGTCGCGCGGGTTCGATATCGAACTCGGCTTCAACTTCGGGTTCTAGTCATAGGGATGGTGAAGGGGAGCGAGCGCGTCACCCGTTTGATTCCCGGGAGTATCCTCTCGGCGGCATCCGAACCTTTGCCGGTTTCGGTCCTTCCTTGCACTGAGTTATGTGGACATCAAAACGTTTCTGGTTGGCCAGCCTGCTGTTGGGCGCCGCCACGGGCGCGTGGGCCCAGGGCCTCGCGTTGGAGGTCGCGCAGGGGCGCAACCAAAGCCTGGATGCGCAGATTGACCAGGCCCTCGTCCGTCTAGGTGCGGAAAGCGTTGCCAGTGCGTCGGCTCAGCGCCGGGGGCGCACGGCCTTTGCGGCGTCACCGGTGGCGATCACGCTTTACCGGGATGGGGTGAAGCTGCCGTTTCAGCCGCGTGGTCGGGCCGGAGATTTGAGCCTTGAATTTGATACGACGGGCACGCGGGTGTTTCCGACTTCGTATCGGCAGCACTTGGAGGCAACTTTCACGCAGGCGAAGGCGACCATGGACGCGATTTATGGTCCGGCCCTGCGCAACGTAACGATCCGCGTGCGGAACTACGACGCCGACCTGCCCGACCGCGCGGCGGTGGCGGGGGGTGCCTTTGTGGCCAACGCGCCGGACGGGCCGGAGATCCGGTTCCCGGTTTACAACAACTCCACGGCGGCCAGCATCCACTTCATCCATTGCCTGCTGCTGGCCTACCAAGCGGACCGGCCATATCCGATTGACAGCTTCCAGGAAGGTCTGGCCCGCGCCGCCACCATCCAGGTAGCCCGCACCACGGGGGCCCTGCCAAACAGCCCAAGCATTGACGCCGTGAATGCGGTGCTGGACGCCGCCTATGACGTCTCCACCTTCTACGATTGGTGGAACCAGCCCAGCCTGGCCGCGCCGCGCTTTATCGCCCCGAATCTGGTATCCACGCCGCTCCCGGCGGGCGGTAGCACGGGCGGGATCTTCCTGCTTCGATTCCAGATGGCCGGCACGGCATGGAATCGCCTGTTGGCCGAGGTGCCGGGGTTCTTGGTGCAGTTCAACGCACGCTATCAGCTCAGCCCGGCCAGCTACCCCAACGAAGCCAGCCTGGTGGCGCTGGGTCAAGTCGCACTGGATGCGGCAGCGGGCCGCGCCAACGCCACGGTGGAGGGCAAGACCTTTGCGCAGTGGTTCGAAGAGCAGCGCGTGCTGGATAGCGACCTAATCCCGGGTCCGAAGCTGCACGTTCAAGCCTTTCCGCTCGACCCGACCCCGGGGAGCAGCGACTTTGGCGTGTTCGCGATTGTGGCGAACGCCTTCCAACTGGAACCCAACGGGAACGAGACCCTGTTTGGGGGCCGCGCCTTTCCCGTGTACTGGCGTGAGGACGGCACCCGGTTCCTGACGAGCGTGCAGGATGACGTGCTGGAGATCGCGGGGGCCTACGGTTCGGTGGCGCCTAACTTCCCGGCAACGAGCGGCACCACGCCGTACCGCACGCTGGTGGACGTTCCCTTTTCCGGTCTTCTCACGCGATTGAGCTTGCCCGCCGGTTCGTTTGCGACGGGTTCGGCCCCGGTGCCGCGCAATCTCTACGGCACGGTGCGCGGGGTGCCCAGCACGGGCAGCTACGTCGTGCGTGTGACCAGCAGCCGCCTGAGCGGGCCGGTGGACATCCCGGTGCAGCGGTTTGCCTTTGGCACCACGGTGTCGGATGCCAACTTTACGCCCGCACAGCCGCTGCGCATTCAGGTGTTCCGCGACAACGTGCAGGTGATCGATCGGCTGTTCAACAAGGGCTACGGCCCGGTGGCGCTTGACTTGCGAGGAGCCGGAGACCTGGCCCCGATTGGCGTCACTTTGCCCGCTGGGCTCTCGCTTTACGCGCCCATTGGCACGCCGTATCGGCACCGCGCCGACCGGGTGCTCGGGCTGGCCGAAAACCAGACTCTGCTGGGCCGCTGGAGCCCCAGCACGGGCCAGTTTGACCTCTTCCCCAACGAAGGCGGCATGATGGCCGGGCGCGGGGCTTACCTCTCGCTGGGTTCCGCGGTGAGCACGACTGTGCTTGGCGTGCGCGACACCAGCGAGCCTGTATCCATCCCGCTGGAACCCGGCTGGAATATGGTGGCGAATCCGCTGAACGAGGACATCCCCTTCAGCCGCATTACCGTGACGACCACCACAGAAGCGCCGGCCACCTACAGCCAAGCGCGGGGGACGATTATTGGGACGACGATGTTTGGCTTCGGGCGCGACAATGTGAACATCTATCAGGGCTCGCTCACGCCGCTGAGTAGCGTGCCGGGGGGCGCGGCCTTCTGGGTGCGGTGTGACCGCACCGAGGGTGCGATCATGACCTTTACACCGTCGTCGTTCGGAGCGGGGACCCGCACCGGCGGCAACGTCGCCGAGCCCAAACCCGACTGGGAGATGATTGTGCAGGTGATGGGCGGCGGACACAGTAGCCGGGCCTTCATTGGTCAGGCGCGGCGCGCTTCCGATACCTTTGACCGGGCCTGGGATAGCGGCATGCCACCCCTGGCGGGCGGCCTGCAGGTGCAGGTGGGGCCGAGCCTTTACCGCGACATTCGCGGGGCGGGCCGCGCGCAGACGTACCGGGTGACCTTGACCGGACTGCGGCCGGGCACCGAGTACAAGCTCATGCTCGGGCGCAAGCTGCTCTACCGAGCCGCGACCCTGACGGACCGCCGCACGGGAGCCTCCAAGTACTACCCAAGAGGAGGGACATACACCTTCCGCGCGACGCAAGAGACGCACGAATTTGACCTGCGCACGGGGACGGGGCGGTGAAGCACATGAGCCCCCTCACCAAGTGGCTGCTGTTCGTTGTCGGCCTGATTATCCTGGGCTGCGGAGGCGGCGGGGGTGGTGGCGTCGTGGCCCCGACCAACGTGACCCTGACGGGCCGCGTGGTGTGGGTGGGCACGGGTGGCCCCCCGAACCCGGTGGCCAGCGTGCGCGTGGGCACCACCAGCGTGGCGACGGATGCCTTTGACGGCTTCTTCGAGATCCCCGCGCCCAGTGGCACCGACCAAGTGGTCGTGACCTACAGCCCGAGTACGGGCAGTCCGGTCATCCAGACCTTTACGTTTACGGCGGCCACGGCCAACCGTGACCTCGGCGACCTCTATATCGGCCCCGAAACCGTGAGTGTGCGCGGGCGGGCGGTGAGTTCGTCAGGGGGCGCAGAGATCGCTGGCGGGGCGGTGACCTTCGCGGGTCGCAGCGCCACTACCGATGCCAGCGGGGTGTTCATCCTCACTCAGGTGGCTTATGACCCGGCCAGCCAGGCCGTGTTCTTCGGATTGCGCGGAACCATTGCCGCCACCGGCTTCTTCGATGGCTTCTTCAGTCCGGCTTCGCCGCCGGTGGGAGGCGTGGTGGATGTGGGCGATGTGGCGCTGTCTCCGGTGGGCGGAGGCGACCCGCCGCCGCTACCGTTCAATCTCACCGGACTCGTGCAGCCCACGGCGACGGGGGCCTTGGCGACGGTGGAATTGCGGCAGGGGACGACCCTGATTCGCACCGCCACGGCGGATATCAATGGCCGGTACAAGCTCTGGGTTCCGGCCGGGACTTACACCCTTACGGCCACAAAAGGGGCACAATCGGGTTCGGAGCCGGTGACGATTACGCAACCGAGCCAACTCACTACCGTGAATGTCACCCTCAACTAAGTTCCGCTGGCGTCAAGCCTTCACGTCGCTCCTGCTTCTGGCCGGGGCGACGGGAGCGGTGTGGGTCGTGCGCGACATTCTGCGCCAAGACCCGGCCCGCGGCTTGAGCAACCGGAACGAGCGCCCCGTCACGCTGACGATGACTAACAGCGTTTTTCGCAGCTACGGCGCGGATGGGCGGCTGGTGGCCGAAGCTACCGTGGACAGCATCGGGGTCACCAAGGACCGCATGCGGGTGGAACTGGCAGGAGTGAAGCAGGGGCAGTTCCTGCGCCCCGGCGAGGCTCCGGTGGGGTTCACCGCCGCGAGTGCCGTGTATTACCCGCCGGTGGAAACCCTGGAAGGCCAAGGCGCCATGCGGGTGCGAGGCAAGGGTTTTGACCTGACCAGCGAAACCGGGAAGTACGACGGCCGCCAGGGGACGATGGACATCCGCACACCGGTGAAGGGCATGTTCGGACCGGGGCGGATTGAAGCCAAGACCATCCGGTTCAACACCAAGACCAACATCGGCGTGGCGGAAAAGCTCACCTACCGGGGCAAGCTGCAAGACCCGGACGTAGGGGCCACCCGTCGCGACTGGACGATCCAAGCGGAGCGCACGGATCTGCGCGGCCGGGTGTACATCCACTCGCGGGCGCGGGCAACGGACGGGGAAGTCATTGTACGCGCTGACCGCATCGAGCAGAACACTGAAACTCAGGTGATCACGTGCATCGGCAATGTGCGGTACTGGGGTCCGGATGCCAACGTGCAGGCTGGGCGCGTGACGATTTTTCGACGGGAGCGCCGCGCAATTTTCGGCACCAACGTGCAGATGCTGGTGCGGCCCAAGAACAGTCCGCCGGCCAAGGAAGAGCCGATCCCGCCGCTGGCCCCGGTGGTGCCGGACGAGATTGCCAAGAACCGGCCGGCACCCAGCGCCGACCCGGTGGCCCAAGACCCGGTGCGCGACACTGGCAACCTGCGGCAGTACCCGATCACGATCCGGGCCGAACAGATTGAGACCACCTACGCCCGGGGGCAGCGCCGGGCCAAGGCCACCGGCAACCCACAGGCGCGGCAGCAGATTTCGCCGACCTCGTGGCGGCTGGCGTTTGCACCGGCAGCCGACTTTGATGTGGAAGCCGACTGGCTCATCTTGCGGAGCACCGGGCAGGGTCGCCAAGTGCGCCTCATCAACTCGGTGGGGGATGACGTGATGGCCCGCGAGATTCAGCTTTCCACCCGAGAGGGCGACGACCGCATGAGCGCGCAAGACCTGACCGGCACGATCGCGATTGACGAAGAAGACCTGCCGCCGCGCAGTACGGGTGGCGGGACGGGCGGCGGTACAGGTGGCGGCACGGGGCCGAGCCTGCGCGGCCCCATCGGCACGCGCCTTTAGGGATCGTTCTCCATGTTTGCCGGGTTTCGTCCCGGTAGAATGACCTCGGTCTGCCGTATCCGACCCGGATGCACCCGTAAGACCGAGAAGCACTATGCCGCAACGCACTGTCGTCGTCGTTGGAGGGGGCCTCGCCGGCCTGATGACCTCCATGAAGCTCGCGGAATCGGGGGTGAAGGTTCAACTCTTCAGCCTGGTCCCCGTCAAGCGCAGTCATAGCGTGTGTGCCCAAGGGGGCATCAACGGGGCGGTGAACCTGCGCGGGGAAGGCGACTCGCCTTATCTGCACTTTGAAGACACGATTACGGGCGGCGACTTCTTGAACCACCAGCCGCCGGTGATGCGCATGGCCGAGCGCGCGCCTGCCATCATCTACCTGCTGGACCGCATGGGCGTGCCGTTTAACCGTACTTCGGAAGGCTTGCTCTCGTTCCGCCGGTTTGGCGGCACGCTGAAGCACCGCACCGCCTACGCCGGGGCCACTACGGGCCAACAGCTGCTCTACGCGCTGGACGAGCAAGTGCGCCGCTACGAAAGCGGCAACCTGGTGCAGAAATTTGAAGGCTGGACATTCCTCGGCCTTATCAAGGACGAGAAAGGTCGCGCGCGCGGCATCGTGGCGCAAGACCTGCGCACCATGAAGATTGAAACCTTCCCGGCGGATGCCGTGTGCATCGCCTCGGGCGGGAACGGGGTGGTCTTCGGCAAGACGACGAACTCCATTATCAACACCGGCGAGCCGGTGAGCATCGCCTATCAAGAAGGAGCCGTCTACGGCAACCCGGAAATGGTGCAGATTCACCCCACCGCCATCCCGGGCGAAGACAAGTGCCGGCTGATGAGCGAATCGGTGCGCGGCGAAGGCGGCCGCGTGTGGGTGCCGCGTGACCCGATGGACGCACGTACGCCGTCGGATATCCCGGAATCTGACCGCTGGTACGTGTGCGAAGAGCTTGACCCGGTTTACGGCAACCTGCTTTCGCGCGACATTGTCAGCTTCATCATCTACTGCGTGTGCCGCATGGGACGCGGGGTGAAGGGTCGCCAGCAGGTGTACCTCGACATTTCGCACCTGCACCGCGAGCGCGGCATGTCCCGTGAACTCATCATGGACAAGCTGGGCGGCGTGTTGGAGATCTACGAGAAGTTCATGCGCGAAGACCCGGTGACGCAGCCGATGCGCATCTACCCGGCCGTGCACTACACCATGGGCGGCCTGTGGGTGGACTACGAAAAGGGCACCGATGGCGCCACGCTGAACCTGGACAGCCCGCGCAACCAGATGACGAGCATCCCGGGCCTGTATGCCGCCGGCGAAGCGGATTATCAGTACCACGGGGCGAACCGCTTGGGCGCTAACGCGCTGCTTTCGTGCTTGACCGGCGGCGAACTCACCGCCCAGGGCATCACGGCTTATCTGCGCGAGATGGACACCGACGCGGCGAGCCTGGACAGCAAGTGGATCAGCGACGCCCGTCAGCGTCACGAATCGCACTATGCCGGCCTGGCCAACCCGAACGGCAAGGAGAACCCCTATCAACTGCAGGCCGAACTGGCCGACACGATGTGGAACTACTGTGGCATTTGGCGGCTACAGAGCGACCTGGAGAAGGCTCGCGGCATCCTGGATGACCTGACCCAGCGCGCCAAGAACTGCGCGGTGGTGGACGGCGGCACTTGGACGAACCAGGCCACCCCCTACGTGCGCAGCGTGCAGCACATGGTGGAAATGAGCAAGGCGATTGTGGGCGGGGCGCTGCTCCGCAACGAAAGCCGAGGTGCTCACTTCAAGATGGACACGCCGGAGCGCGACGACTCGAAGTGGCTGCGCACCACCAAGGCGATGTGGACCGAGGGTGGCCCGCAGTTCAACCACGACGAGGAAGTGGAGTGCAATGTGATTGCCCCCCGCGCCCGCAAGTACAAGGTGAACCAAGTGACCATCGTCAAGAAGCTGATGGGCGAGGACTTCCTGGAGAAGGGCGGCAACCTCGAGGGCTCGACCGTCCCGAACTAATCGAGACGTTCGGCCAGAACGGCTTGCACTCGGCGCCCCGTGGTCCACAAAAGGGCCACGGGGCCTTTTGTGTCGTGCCCCCATTGCCGGGCGAGGGTTTCCGGCGCGGGCGTAGGTCCGCGCTTCTTGATGGCCTGCACCGGCCCGGGGGATTTCTTCGGGTTGAAGGCTTGGATGACCCGGAAGGCTTTGAGCCAGGGCGAAGGCGGCACGGCTCCGCCGGTGAGATAGCCCGGGTGGTCTCCCAGTTGGGTGAGCCCCCAGTGGCCGCGAGCGTGGGCGCGTACGGCGGCGGGGTCAAGTTCGTAGATGTGCGTGCCAGGCGCTCCGGTGGTGGCGGGGTCGGGGGTTTGGGTGATGGTCTCCCCGCTCTCGATGTGATAGGCGGCCACGCCCTCGAACATTGAGCCCAGGACGGCCTCCAGGCACGCCCCTTCGTAGCTGACGAACCTGACGCCGGGAGCAAGGGCTTGGAGTTCGGCGTCGGGCATCAAGGGCGAAAGCTTGACGGCGAAGGCTTCGGCGTGAGGGATGAAGAGGTGGGGGTCGGGGCGGAGGTCGCGCCCGCCGCGCCGCATGGGGTCCATCCAGAGGCCTTCGTAGGGTCCGCCGGGTTGGCAGGTGCCGGGCGTGACAGTGGCGCTCGTGCCCGCCACTTGGACGTTGTGCGCGGCGTACTCGGCCCGGGTGCGGTCGGCTTCCCAGCCCTCGGCGGGGCCACGTCGGGCGAGGGCAATGAGGTCTGCCCCCAGCCCGCAGCCGATATCCGCCACTGGCATCCCGGTGGGGAATAGCGAAGCGTGCCAGGCCGCCACCGGCAGGGAGCTGGCCATCTCCAGGCCGTCGCGGTCCAGGTACCAATCGTGGCCGAGGGGGAATTTGCGTTCCGCCTTAGTCCGCAGCGTCCACTGGGTGAACGCCCAGGCGGCCAATTCCGGTCCCACCTCCCGGGCCACGCGCTCAATCTCGCGCGGGGTGGCGGCACACCCGGCGCTGAGTTCCAGGGCGCGGGCGCGGCTCATGCGGCTATTGTACGGGCCACTGGGTCACCGAGTACGCCCGCACAGGCTCCGGAAGGCAGATCGGCACGGCCAGGGCATCTCGCAGGGCCGCGTACTGATCCACCAGGGCGTCCACCAGCTCGTTCCATTCAATCACCGGCGAAGCCCACCCGGTGCCGAGCGCCGGAGTCTCGATCCCAAAAGAAACCACGCCCGGCACCCAGTTGAGCGAGCCGCCAAAAGCTCGTTCGATGTCCGCCCGGTGCTGGCCCAGGTAGCCCGCCATCGGCGCGAGCATGGCGGGGGTTCGGGGTGCAGGCGATAGACGCACTGCGCCATCTCCTCTTCCACGTAAATGCCGAGAGCGTCACGGTGGGGGCGTACCTCCGCCCACATCAGGTTCGGGTCGTGTTCATCAGGGTGCAAGAACCCGGGCATTTGGCGGCTGCGCCACTCGTCCCCAAAGATTTCCCACCAACGTAGCGACCTTTCGTCCCGATTCATCCCCGTAGGTTGTACGGTTGTCCCGGTCGGCGGGTTTCTCGGCTCCGTATACTCGTAGGCCAAGGCGATGAGCAACAACGGCGTAGTCAATGCGGCCAAGACCTGGCGCGAGAAGGTCGGCCTGGCCGAGATGCTGAAGGGCGGCGTGATCATGGACGTCACGACCCCGGAACAGGCACGAATTGCGGAAGATGCACAGGCTGTCGCGGTGATGGCGCTGGAACGCGTGCCGGCCGATATCCGGCGCGACGGGGGCGTGGCCCGCATGAGCGATCCGGAGATGATTTTGGCCATCAAGGAAGCGGTGGACATCCCGGTGATGGCCAAGTGCCGCATCGGTCACTTTGTCGAGGCGGAAATTCTGCAGGCGCTGGAAGTGGACTTCGTTGACGAAAGCGAAGTGCTGACCCCGGCGGACGAAGAGAACCACGTGGACAAGCACGCCTTCACGGTGCCGTTTGTGTGCGGTGCGCGCAACCTGGGGGAAGCCCTGCGCCGCTGCGGCGAAGGCGCGGCCATGATCCGCACCAAGGGCGAAGCTGGTACGGGCGACGTGGTGCACGCCGTGTGGCACATGCGCACGATCATGAAGGAGATCCGCCAGGTGCAGGCCGCCCGCGAGGACGAGCTGTTCAAGCTGGCCAAGGATCACCAAGCCCCGTTGGAACTCATCCGCGAAGTGCACCGCACGGGCAAGCTGCCGGTGCCGAACTTCAGCGCGGGCGGCATTGCCACCCCGGCCGACGCGGCCCTGATGATGAAGCTGGGTGCGGAAACGGTGTTTGTGGGTAGCGGCATCTTTAAGAGCGGCGACCCGGCCCGACGCGCACAGGCGATTGTGGATTCGGTGGTGTTCTACAACGACGCCAAGAAGCTGGCTGAGATTAGCAAGAACCTGGGCGAACCGATGGTGGGTATCAACATCTCCTCGCTTAAGCCGGAAGATCAGCTCGCCACGCGCGGCTGGTAAGCCCTTCATTGGGCAACGAAAAACCCCCGGTCTCGAAGAGGCCGGGGGTTCTTGTTTTTGGTGACCGGGGGTTTAGAACCGGTAGCCGACGTAAGCACCGATGCTGGTGGCGCGGGCGCCGGCGGCATCGTCGCTGTAGATGAACGTGAGTTCACCGAAGATGTTCGGACCAAACTCCTTGCCCACGCCGCCACGGATGGCCCACACGGTGTCGGAGCTGGTGATGTCCATGATGGCCACACCCGCGCCGGCGAACCAATAGGTGCGACCGCCGCCGGCTTCCAGTTCCGGACCGTTGTAGAACCGCTGGTTGATCATGATCGGGAAGGCGTTACCCTTGGCACCCGAAACGCTCTTGCCAAGCCAGTCGATGGAAATGGTGGTCTCACCTTCGCCGAAAAGGGACTTTTCGAGGAAGTAGTCGAAACCGACGCCGATGAAATTGTTCACCACGTTTCGGGTAGTGCCGTCCAGCGGGTAAGCCGCGCCAACGCGAAGGGCCGCGTTGGACGGATAACCAAAGGACGAGCCTTGGGCCGGCGCGACGGCGACGAGGCCGAGGCCTGCGAGCCAAAGAGTTCGCTTCATGCTATGTTTTGATCCTCCAAATGTGGCGGGAAGCCAGCCCAAAACTCCTCTGGGCCTGGTGATTCTACTTGACCCGATGCGCTCAGGTCAAACCGTACGCCTCGGTAAACTAAAAATCCATGCCCCACTTCCTTCTTGAGATCGGTTGCGAGGAGCTTCCGGCGTCTTCTATCGTCCGGGCGAACCGTGCTTTAGCCGCCGAAATCCAGGGCATGTTGGAAGAGCGCGGGCTGGGCGTGGACGGGGTGCAGCTGTACGGCACACCGCGACGATTGATTGTGGCTTTCGATGGTTTGCTGGCGCAGCAGCCGGACCGTGAGAAGCGGAGCCGAGGACCGGCGGTGGGGGCCGCCTACGACGCCGAGGGGAAGCCGACGAAGGCGCTGGAAGGTTTTTGTCGGGGGCAAGGGGTGGATCCTGCCACGGCCGAGAGCGACGGCCAGTACGTGTGGGTGACAAAGACCGAACCCGGCCGCCCGACGCAGGAGATTCTGGGCGAGTTGATTCCTTTGGCTCTGGAGAAGGTGCCGTTCTCGAAGACGATGCGCTGGGCGGACCTGAGCGTGCGGTTTGCGCGGCCGGTGCGGTGGATTCTGGCCGCGTTTGACGGGGAACTGGTGCCGTGCGCGTGGGCGGGGATTGCATCGGGGCTGACGAGCCGGGGGCACCGGTTTGAGCATCCTCACCCGTTCGAGGCGCGAACCCTGGAGGATCTGGTGCGGGAACTCCGCGCACGGATGGTGGAGCCGGACCCGCAGGTGCGGATGCAGGTGATCGCCGACCGGGCGCAGGCGGTGTGCTCCGGGACCCCGGATTTGAGCGGCGACTTGGTGGAGGAGAACGCATTTTTGACCGAGTGGCCGGAGGCGTTGGAGGGCAGCTTCCCCGACGAGTATTTGGAACTCCCGGAGCCGGTGTTGGTCACCACGATGGCCAAGCACGAGCGGTTCTTCCCGGTGCGCGATGGCGCGGGGCGGCTGATGCCCAAGTTCATCTCGATTCGCGGCGGCGGGGTGGATGAAGACGTGCGCAAAGGCAACGAATGGGTGCTGCGGGCGCGGTTTAATGACGCCCGGTTCTTCTTCATCCAAGACCAGCGGCGGACGCTGGATGAGTTCCTCGAAGCCACCCAGGGCATGAACTTTGACGCCAAGCTGGGCACGATCCGACAGCGGGCGGACCGACTGGCCAGCCTGGCGCGTACGTTTGCGGAGGTGGCCTACGGAGCCGACGTGGCATGGGTGGCCGAGCAAGCCGGGCGATACGCCAAGGCCGACCTCACCACCGGCCTGGTGGACGAGATGGACGAACTGCAGGGCGTCATCGGCGGGGTATATGCCAAGCGGGACGGCATGAGTGCCGACGTGGCGCACGCCATTGGCACCCACTACGCCTACCAAAGCAACCTTTTGGTGGACTCGTTCGGGGCGAAAGCGGGTCTGGCCGTCACCTTAGCTGACCAAATGGATAAGTTGGCGGGATTCTTGGGCTTGGGGCGCATCCCGAGTGGCAGCAGTGACCCCCTGGGCCTGCGCCGCGCCGCCAATATCCTGATTGAGATTGCCGAGAACGGCGGCGCGCCCACCGGCTACGAAAGCCACCTGGATGCGGCCCTGGCCGCCTACGCCGCCCAAGGCGTAGAACTCGACGGCGATGGTGCGCACAAGGCGTTGAAGTCATTGATGGAGCAGCGTTACCGCTCGCGCGCCGATGATGTGCCCGCGGACTGGCTGGATGCGGCGATGGGCGATGGGCAGGACTTGCTGAACCCGCTGGTCATCCAATTCCGGGTGCTCATGGCTCGAGAGCTGGCGGGCGAGCCCGAGTTGCTCAGCACGCTTTCGCGCCCGCTCAACCTCTGGTCAGCCGCACAGAAGCAGGGTCTGAACGGATCGGAAGGCACCGCCGACCTGCAAAGCGCCGAAGGCGAGCAACTCCGCCAGCAGGCCACCCAAGCGGCGGCGGGGCTCAACGAAGCCTACGAGCGAAGGGATGCGGCGGCGGTGAAGGCGGCCTTCGTGGCCCTCGCTACGCCGATCCATCAGTTCTTTGAGTCCACGATGGTGATGGCCGAGGACACCCAAGTGCGGGATGCGCGGCTGGCGCTGTTGCGCCAGATCACGGAGATGATCCGCCCGGCCGGCGACATCACCAAGATCATCGCGGGTTAGTCCAGCGGGCGGAAGGCGTACTCCGTGCGGTGCAGATAGACCTGCCCCGGGCGGAGGCATGCGCTGGGGAACGAAGGCACGTTCGGGGCGTTGGGGAAGTTTTGGGCTTCCAGGCACACCCCGTCATACTTGCGCCACGGGCCGCAATCTAGCACCACACTGGTGTAGATTTGTAGCCCCGCTTGGTCAGTGCTCATGGTCATGGCCACGCCGGATTCGGGGTTGGTCAGCCAGGCCACACTGCGCATTTGGCCGGGGGTGCCGTTGAGCACATAGTTGTGGTCTAGGCCGCCTTGGATGAGGTGGCCGTGGGGGTCGGGGGACTGGTAGAGGTCGCCTAGGCGGGTGGTGCTTCTCAAATCGAGAGGCGTGCCTGCCAGCGAGGCGATTTCGCCGCGTGGAATCATGTCAGCGCTCACCGGGGTGTAAGCCTCGGCGTCCACTCGCAACTGCAGGTCAAGCGTATGGCCCGTGCGCGCCGCGCCGAGGTCAAAGTAAGAGTGTTGGGTCAGGTTGACCATGGTGGCCGCTGTGGCAGTGGCCACATATTCGATCTCCCAGGTGCCGTCTTCAGTCCAGCGGTAGGTGGTGGTGGCGTGAAGTTCGCCCGGGTAGTTCTCCTCGCCCGCCGGGCTCGTGTAGTCCAGGCGCACGCCGAGGGTGTCGCCTTCGGAGAAGGGCTCGGCCCTCCACATGCGTTGGTCAAAACCCACGTTTCCACCGTGCAGGTGGCACGGAACCTCACCGGGCTGGTCGTTGGTGGCGAGCTGATATGCCACCCCATCTACCAGGAACCGCCCGGCTTCAATGCGGTTGGCAAATCGACCCGCAATCGCACCGAGGTAGCTGCGGGCCGCTAAGTAGTCCGAGGGGGCCGGCAGGTCCAGCACCATGTTTTGCAGGCCGCTGGCCTTGGTCGGCACCTGGATTTTGGTGACGATCCCGCCGAGGTCGGAAATCACGAGCTCGCAGCCGTTGGGGAAAGTCAGCGTGATCAGGTGCGCAGTCCGGCCATCCGGTAACTGACCCCACTCCTTCACCTCAATGCGACCGGCCATGCGATTCATTTTGAACTTGAATGGAACGCCCGAGGGAGAAGAGTTGTTATTATAGGTACGATGAAATTATTCATTGGTAGTTTGTTGGCGCTTGTTATGGGTGCCGCTCTCGTTGGCTGCTCGCCGGCGGCTCCGGCGGAAGAAGGTACGACCCCGCCCGCCACGACGGGCTCGGGCGAGACCAGCAAGACCGAAGGTGGAGCCACGGCCGAGCCGGTGGCCTTTAAGAAGGACGGCAAGCTCTGGTGCCCGGTGATGGACTCGGAAGTGGAAAGTGCCGAGAAGGCCGTGGGCTACCAAGACGTGGACGGCGTTCGTTACTACTTCTGTTGCGCGGGCTGCCCCGAGCCGTTCAAGGAAGATCCGAACAAGTACATCAGCAAGTTCCCCAAGTCCTGACGGCTCGCATCGAGTCCGCAAGGATCATCCTCATCAACCCCGGTGGCTTTCCGCCGGGGTTGCTTCTTTTTGGGTCTGGTGTCGCCGGAATGCCTCGCCAGAGCGTCTAAGAGATATGTCACGGCGCCCCGCTCGTAACGTATTCGGCGAACCGCTCCAGAGTTGCTCGGTGATGCCCATGACGGGCTACTGGCGCGATGGCTGCTGCGAATCCGGCCCCGAAGACTTAAGCATGCACACCGTGTGCGCGGTGATGACAGCCGAGTTCTTGGCCTTCTCCGTCACGATGGGGAACGACCTGACTAGCCCGCGTCCGGAATACGGATTTCCGGGGCTGCGCCCGGGCGACCGCTGGTGCCTGAGTGTGATGCGCTGGGCCGAGGCTCTGGAAAATGATGTGGCCCCGCCGGTCGTTTTGAATGCGACCCACGAGGCCTGTCTTGAGTTTGTGGAAGCGCAAGCTCTGTTAGAGCACGCGCTTCCGGTTTAACCGCGCGCGTTCGGGTTGGTGGTGCCCGCCGCCCGGGGAGAGACCGGCGTGTTGGCGGTCTCCCACAGAATGGCCAGAATCGCACGGCTGACGATTTCGAGTTGCTCGAAATCAATCAGCTCAATCTCATCGGACACTTGGTGATAGTCCGCGTGCGTTCCTCCAAAGAAGAATGCGGCAGGGATGCCCACTTCGGCGAACGGGTAGTGGTCGCTGCGCGCCCAGAAGCGGTTCGGGTCGTTCGGGTCATCGTAACGCTGGTCCAGGTTGAGCTTTTGGTAGCTATCGTTCACTCGGTTCATTAGCGAGCTGAGGGCGGGGCTAAACACTTTCGGTCCAATCAAGAAGATTTGCCCTTTGTTGACCAGGCTTTGGTTGGCGGGGACATCCGGGCTCGTTTCCTTTGTGCGGCCGATCATGTCGATGGTAAACATCGCCGCGGTCTTGCTGAGGTCTACCGTGGGGTTGGCGACGAATTCTCGCGAGCCAAGCAGGCCGCGTTCTTCGCCGGTGAACCAGATGAACAGGATGGAACGCTTCGGCTTCACCGGGTTCTTGGCAATCGCCTCGGCCATGTTGAGAAGGGCCACCGTGCCGCTTCCGTCGTCGTCTGCCCCGTTGAAGATGCCGTCTTGGCCGGCCGGCACTTCACGCATTCCCACGTGGTCGTAGTGCGCACCAAGGATAACAGTTTCGGCCTTTAGTGTGGGGTCAGTGCCCGGGATCAGCCCGCATACGTTGTGCGAGACGCTTTCTTGAGTATCCACTTGGATCGCAGCGCTCACTTCGGCGCGGAAAGCCTTGGTCTTTAGCAGTTCCGGGGTCACCGTGGCCCCCATGAGGGCATCGGCATCGAGACCGGAACCGGAGAGCAGGGCAGTGGCTCCGGCGGGGCCAAGGCTGAGGGCGGGGACACCCGGTTGCGGTCGTCCGGGGCGCATTTGTCCGGCTTCCGATCGCGATCGGCGCTGCGTCCAGTTGGGGGAGCCTGCGCGGCGATCCAGCATGATCACGCCGGCGGCGCCTTCGGCCCGTGCCACCAGGGCCGGGGTCTCGTAGTCAGTGCCCGGTCGGCCGCGTAGACCGGCGGGAGCGGCTCCGGCCACCGCGACGATGGTCTTGCCCTTCAGATCAAGTCCGGCGTAGGGGTTGTCGCCGTTCGGCACGCGATAGCCGTGGCCCACAAAAACGAGGTCGCCCGAAAGCTGGCCCGGCTGGGTATCGGCGATATAGTCTTCGCCGTACACCAGGGCCTTGCCGTTGACGCTGACCTTGGTACCGTCCGGCACCACCCGGCTCGACGTCATTGGGAGCGGGTGGAAATAGGTGCCGTCCACGCCGCCCGGCTGCACGCCCCACTGCTTGAGGTGGCTGACGATGTACTTGGCCGCGAGCTGTAAGCCGCGCGAGCCTGTGTCTCGGCCTTCGAGCAGGTCACTGGCGATGAATTCCATGTGGGCCCGCAGCTTGACGCGGTCCACGACTTCAACGGGCGCCCCGTTGGGAGCGGCCTGGGCGAAAACCAACGAGGGGGCGAGACACGCCCCGGCGAGAGTGGCCACCAAGAGACGGCGCTGAACGACAGCAAATCGCAACATTCTCTGCATATTACGCGAAGGAGGATCGAAATCGTTTCCTACTGACATGAGATTTTGTGTCGGGGGCCGTCGGGTCTTTTGCGCATACAGTTGCATGAATCTGCAAGATGTGCATATAATGAGCATAGTATGGCGATTTTATCCGAGCAGCGCCGCGAAGTGATCCGGCGGCTCCTGGCTTCGGGGCAAGTGAAAGCCCAGGACGATTTGGTGCGGATGCTGAAGGCGCAGGGCTATTCGGCCACGCAGAGCAGCATTTCGCGCGACCTGCGGAGCCTGGGCGCGGTGCGCCAGAACGGGCGCTACGTGTTGCCCAGCCGCGTGAGTTTGCCCTTGGGTTTAGATCGGTCGTGCGTGGTCGCGATTTTGCCCGCCGGGCCGCATATGCTGGTGGTGCGCACCACCATTGGGAGCGCCACCCGCCTCGCCCTAGAAGTGGATAATCAAGGCTGGGAAGAGGTCGTCGGCACCGTGGCCGGGGACGATACGATCTTCATCGCCACCCCCGATGCCGGGGCGCAAACGGTGCTGATGAAGCGCCTTCTGCCCGGGGTTGACCGTGGCTAAGCCCATCATCCTGGCCTACAGCGGCGGGCTCGACACCAGTTGGTGCATCCCGCATCTCATCGGCGAAGGGTGGGAGGTCATCACGGTCACGGTGGACGTGGGCGGGATGTCGGATGCCGAGCGCGAAGACCTGGCCGAACGGGCGCAGAAGCTCGGGGCCATCAGCCACCACTTTGTGGATGCGCGGGCTGCATTTTATGCAACGACCTTGCGATTCTTGATTGCGGGGAACGTGCGCCGAGGCGGCGTGTATCCGCTGTGCGTGGGCGCAGAGCGATTCTTACAAGCGCAAATGGTGGCCGAATTTGCCAACCAAGCGGGCGCCTCGGCCATTGGCCACGGCTGCACGGCGGCGGGCAACGATCAGGTGCGATTCGAGACCGCCCTGCGCGCCCTGGCACCGGGGATGGAGATCGTGGCGCCGATCCGCGACCTCACGCCCTCCCGCTCCCAGCAAGTCGAGGATTTGCAGCGGCTGGGGATGCCCGTGCCGAAGCACGGCGCGGCCTATTCCATCAACTCCGGCCTGTGGGGCGTGACGATTGGGGGTACTGAAACCACCACTAGTGACGGCCAAGTGCCGGAGCATGCGTGGGTGCGCACGCAGGGCGCCTTTGCCAACCCGAAGGCGCCAACCAAGATCACTTTGACCTTTAAGGAGGGCCAGCCCACCCACGTGGACGGCGTGGCGATGGAGCCGGTGGCGCTGATTGAACATGTGGATGCCCTGGCCGCGGGCTACGGAATTGGGCGCGGGGTGCATCTCGGCGACACGGTACTGGGTGTGAAGGGGCGCGTGGCGTTCGAGGCCCCCGCCGCCACGGTGCTGATTGAATCGCACCGCGAACTGGAAAAGCTGGTGCTTACCGGCCGCCAGCAAGCAATGAAGGATGCGGCCGCCCGAAACTACGGCGACTGGCTGCACGAGGGGCACTTCCTGGACCCGGCCTGCCGCGACATCGAGGCCCTGCTGACCCAAAGCCAAACCCGCGTGTCTGGTGAGGTGGTGGTGACCTTGCGCACGGGCAGCCTGTTTGTGGAGGGTGTGAGCTCGCCCTATTCGCTGATGGCGGCCAGCGGGAGCACCTACGGCGAGGCAGCGAAGGACTGGACCCCGACGGATGCGGCGGGCTTCAGCCGCTTGGTGGCCTTGCCGAGCATCTTGGCGGCGCGTGCGGGTGCGCGAGCCCAGTCATGAGGCCGCTGCACCTGGACAAGATTGCGAGCGTGACTCGCAACTGCGCCCTGGACCGCGACGTGCGGGTGGGGGATGAATATCCCTGCCGCGAAGGCGACGTGATTGCGGTGCGGATCCTTTCGCGCAAGGGCACCTACAATCAGTTGGAGTTGGTGAGCGGACGGTTTTCGAACCTGAAGCCCGGCGACACTGTGGCAGGGGCGCTGGGGCATCGCCGCGCCTTGCAGGGATACGCGGGGCATATCCCGAGCGAAATCAAGACCGGCGACACGCTGCAAATGCTGAACATGGGTGGCGTCATTGGGGTGTGCACCTCGTTTTCGCCCGAAGTCGGCCCGCCGTTTGAGTGCGAAGTGCTGGGGCAAGTGTTGTCGTTCCCATTTTTGGGTCAGCGCGTGGGGGAACCGGCCAATATCGGTCGCCAAGCCGGGACCCTGCGAGAGAAGATTGCCGGGGGGATTCCGCCGGTGCTGGCGATTGTGGGCACCTGCATGAACAGCGGCAAAACCGCAGCCTGCGCGAGCTTGATCCAAGAATTTGCGCGGCAGGGCCTGCAGGTGGCGGCGGCCAAGGTGACGGGCGTGAGCCTGATGCGCGATACCCTGGCCATGGTGGACGCGGGCGCCCGCACGGCCGCGAGCTTTACGGAACTTGGCATTGTGACGACGCAAAGATCGAATGCGGCTTCCATCACACGGACGCTTTTGGCCCAACTTGCCGAAGGTTCGCCGGACTTGATCGTGTTGGAATTGGGCGATGGCCTGATGGGGGACTACGGCGTGGACGCGATCCTGGAGGCCGCCGATATCAAGGCCACCGTGGGGGCGTTGGTGCTGGCGGCGAGCGACCCCGTGGGGCGTGGGGCGGCGTGAAGTTGCTGCAGGATCGTTTTGGTTACCCGGTGGCGGCCATCACGGGCCCGTGTACGGACAATAGCGCGGGCGTGGATAACGTGGAGGCCGCGACGGGCTGCGTGGCGCTGAATGCGCGCTTGGAATCCGAAGCCCTGGCCGCGCACCTCATGAAGACCCTGGGCTTGGGCGCGGGGGTGGTTTCTTGAAGCCCGTGTTTGTGTTCGGGGCTACGGGCTACGTGGGCGGTGAATTGCTCCGTTTATTGGCCTTGCACCCGGAGTTTGAGCTCGCCGGGGCGGTGAGTGGTTCGCAGGCGGGGAAGCCGGTGGCGAGCGTGTTTCCGCACTTGTTGACCGCATATGGTTCGACGTGCTTTGTGGGGGCCGAAGAGGGGCTGCGCGCGGTGGGAGAGGGTTCGGAATCCTTTGTGTTTCTGGCGCTTCCGCACGGGGAGAGTGCGCGCGTAGCCCGAGAAATCCTTGCCATGGGCAAAAACATCCATTTGGTGGATTTGTCGGCAGATTTCCGGTTCCAAGAGGCCGTTCAGTACGAGAAGATGCACGGCCACCCGCACCCGACGCCGGAGTTGCTGGGCCAGTTCGTCTTCGGGCACCCGGAGTTATTACCCGAGGTGAAAACCGGGCCGGTGGCGCACCCGGGCTGTTTCACCACGTCGGTCACGCTGGCCGTCGCCCCGCTCTTGGCGGCGGGTGCGGTGGGGCCGAACGTGCGCGTAAGCGCCGTCACGGGGAGCACCGGCAGCGGGCGGGAACCCAAAGCCGCCACCCACCACCCCGATCGGCACGGCAATGTGCGGGCTTACAACCCCTTGCGTCACCGGCACGCCGACGAAATGAGCGCCCTGCTCGGGCGTGTGGCGGGGGCGGAGATTGACGTGCGGTTTGTGCCGCACAGCGGCAACTTCGCGCGGGGGATCTTGAGCACGATCTTCCTGGATGCGCAGACTTCCGCAAGCGAAGAAGAATTGATCCAAATGGTGAATGAAATGTATGCCCCTCGGGGTGGATTTGTGACGGCGAGTGCCGCCATGCCTTCCGTCAAGGATGTCGTAGGCACTAACCTAGTGCGCGTGGGGGTGGTGCGGGAGGGCGACCAGATCGTGCTCACTTCGGCCCTCGATAATCTGACCAAGGGAGCCAGCGGCGGTGCCATGCAATGGATGAACCGCCTGGCGGGCCTGGACGATGCCACGGGGCTGAAATCGCCGGGCTGGGGGTGGAACTGATGCGCCGCTTCCTTGACCTGCAACACCTGGACGATGCGACCATCCGCCGCCTCCTTGACCTCGCCCACGAGCTGCAGAAGAGCCCGATTCGCGAGGACCTGAAGGGCAAGGTGCTGGGATTGCTGTTTATGAACCCCTCCCTGCGCACGTTGGCCTCATTCCAGGCGGGCATGGCGCAACTGGGCGGGAGTAGCTTCGTTATTCAGCCGGGGCAAGGCAGCTGGTCACTGGAAACCCGCACCGGCGTGACCATGGACGGGGCGCACCCGGAACACATCCGCGAGGCCATTCCGGTGCTCAGCCAATATTGCGACGCCCTGGGTGTCCGCGCCTTTGCCGGCGGGACAGACCTGAAAGCCGACATGAACGAGCGCTTCCTCAACCTTTTGGATGAAATCACACCCGGGCCGCTGATCAATCTGGAGAGCGCCGCCAACCACCCCTGCCAGGCCCTGGCCGAGTGGAAGGCGCTAGAAGACTATGAAATCCGGGAGGACGCCAAGTTCGTGCTGAGCTGGACCTGGCACCCCAAGGCTCTGGCCCACGCCGTCCCGGCCGCCACCGCCACCATGGCCGCCCGCCGGGGCATGAACCTGGTGATCTGCCGCCCCGAGGGCTACGACCTCCCCGAAGCCGTAATGAACCGCCTGCATGCCGCCGCCACCCAGGGTGGGGGCACGGTGAACGTGACCGACGACCGCGATGCCGCCATGGCGGGGGCACACGTGCTCTACGCCAAGAGCTGGGCCAGCCCGGCGCACTACGGCAACCCCGACGCCGACGCCCAGGCCAAAGCGGACCTGCGCGATTGGTGCGCGCGCGAATCTTGGTTCGCGTTGGCCCACAAGGATGCCCGCTTCTTCCACTGCTTGCCGCTGCGCCGCAACGTCGAGGCGGCCGACGAGATTCTGGATGGCCCGCGCTCGGCCGTCACGACCATTGCCGGTAACCGGCTCCACGTTCAAAAAGCCGTTCTCATGGAGATGCTTGCTCATGCCTAAATCCGCCCTTGCTTCCAGCCTTCGCAGCGATGCCATCGCCGCCCTGCGCACCGCACTGCCGTACCTCAGCCTCTATCAGGGCAAAACGTTTGTCGTGAAGGTGGGGGGCGAAGCCTTTGTGGGCGGCCCTCAGGCCGGCAAAGATCTGATCGAGCAGGTGGGCGTGCTGCACCGGCTGGGCATGCGGGTGGTGTTGGTGCACGGGGGCGGGCCGCAGGCCTCGGCGCTGACGGAAAGCCTGGGCGGCGAGCCGATCAAGATCGAAGGCCGCCGCGTGACGGACCCCATCGCCCTGCGGGCAACGACTCTGGCCCTGAATGGCGAGGTTGCCACCCACATCGTGGCGCTGGGCCAAGCTCTGCAGATGAGCATGGTGGCGGTGAGCGGCGTGAGTGCGGGGATGATCCTGGCCCACCAGCGTCCGCCGACCAAGGACCGCCACGGCAACCCCGTGGACTACGGCCTGGTGGGGGATGTGGACCGCGTGGATGTGAGCTACATTGAGACGATCCTGGCCGCCGGGCATATCCCGGTGGTGAGCCCGCTCGGGGTCTCCAAGTCGGGGCAGGTGCTGAATTTGAATGCCGACGGCGTGGCGGCAGAGTTGGCCATCGGGCTCGGGGCAGCCAAGATAGTCTTCCTCACCGGGGCGCCGGGCATCCTCCGCGACGCTCAGGATCCGAGCTCGCTCATCAGCTTTATGGACCTGAAGGGTTTGGCCGATCTGGAGTCCACCGGGGCCGTGCAAGAGGGATGTGGCCGAAGAGTGCCAGCATCCGCCGGGCGCTGGAAGGCGGCGTGGAGCGCGTGCATGTGGTGGGGCAAAACACCATCGACGGCCTGCTGAAGGAAGTGTTCACCAACGAAGGGAGCGGGACGCTGATCGTCCGCGAAGGCTCGCACTCATGATGACGGACGCGGACCTCTTGGCATTCCACCTGGCATTGGTGGCCACGCCCAGCTTGAGCGGTGAAGAGGGGAGAGCCGCCGAGCTGGTGGTGCAGACCCTGGCGGGCTACGGAGTGGCCGCCGAAATCTGGGATTTGCACACCGTGGTTGCCCGCTCGGGCCAGGGTCCGCGCCTGCTCTTGAATTCGCACCTGGACACCGTGCCCCCCGGGGCGGGGTGGACCCGCGAGCCCTGGCAGCCGACGGTGGAGGGTGACCAAGTCTTCGGGCTGGGCAGCAACGACGCCAAGGCGAGCGTGGCAGCATTGGTGGGGGCGTTCCTAGAGATTCACGCGCTGGGCGGGCCGGTAGAGGCGGTGCTGCTGCTGACGACGCAGGAAGAAACCACCAGCCGGGGCGCGGAGTGGGCGGTGCCGGAGGTACTGGCGAAGTTCGGGGTGCCTGATGGCGGCATTGTGGGGGAGCCCACCGACCACACCATTGCCGTGCGGCAAAAGGGGCTGATGGTGCTGGACCTGGTGGCGGAAGGCGACGCCGGCCACGCCGCCCACGCCGAGCGGCTGGGCATGCGCAACCCGATTCACACCCTAGCCGAAGATTTGCTGGCCCTGCAGACGCTGGATCGCGGCCCTGAGGACCCCTGGCTGGGCGTGAGCAGCTATCAGCCCACGGTGGTGCAGGCAGGCGAGGCCCGCAACGCCATCCCTGCCGAGGCCCGCGCCGTGGTGGACGTGCGCAGTGTGCCAACGATGAGCCACGAAGAGTGGCTGGCGCGCATCCGCTCGATGGTGAAATCTCGGGTGGAGGTGAGGAGCCAGCGGCTGGAACCCTACGCCGTGGATGAGAATCACGCGATTGTGCAGGCGGGGCTGGCCACAAATCCCCAGGCCCGGGTGGTGGGGAGCGCGACGATGAGCGACCTGACGTGGATGCGCGGGTTCCCGGCGGTGAAGTGTGGCCCCGGCAAAACTGAACGATCTCACCAATTGGATGAATTTGTGTTGCAATCGGAAATCGTGGCGGCGCGGGCGTGGTATGTGCGCTGGGCGGCGGCATTTGCGGGGCAACTCGCGGGAGGGGAAAAGGGATGAGACTATGGGATAAAGGCGAAAGCACGGACGAACTGGTGTTCACGTTCTGCGTGGGCGAGGATTACATCCTGGATAACCGGCTGGTGCCCTATGATGTGCAGGCCAGCCAGGCGCACGTGCAGATGTTGGCGGCGCAGGGTTACTTGGCGCCTGCGGATGCCGAAGCGCTTTGTGGGAGCCTGGCCGAACTGGGGGAAGCCCATGCGCGGGGTGAATGGGTGGTGGAACTAGCCGACGAAGACTGCCACACCGCTCTGGAACGCCACCTTACCGAACGCCTGGGCGAGGCCGGCAAGCGCGTGCACCTGGGCCGCAGTCGGAACGACCAAGTGCTGACCGCCCTGCGGCTTTACCTCCGCGAAGCCCTCGCCACCGCCGCCGACCAAGCCGAAGCCGTGGCCGAAGCCCTGGACGAACTGGCCAAAGCCAACCCCAATGTAGAGATGCCTGGCTACACCCACATGCAGCGGGCCATGCCGAGTTCGGTATCCGAATGGGCGGGGGCGTTTGCCAGCGAAATCCGCGATGACGCTGAGGGGCTCCGGGCCGCCCAGCGCCGGGCCGGCAAAAACCCCCTGGGCACGGCGGCGGGCTACGGCACCCCGGGCGTGAACCTGGACCGGGAGCAAACCACCCAGGCCCTGGGCTTTGCCGAAACCCAGTGGCCGCACGCGGCCGCGCAGCTCAGCCGGGGCAAGGCCGAGGCGGAAGCCGTCTTCGCCCTCACCTTGCTGGCCCAGGATTACGGGCGGCTGGCCGCCGATCTGTGCCTGTTTGCCACCAGCGAGTTCGCGTTTGTGCGGCTGCCGGCGGCGTTCACCACGGGCTCCAGCATCATGCCGCAGAAGCGCAACCCGGACGTTTTTGAGCTTCTGCGCGCCAAGAGTGTGGGCGTGGCGGCGCAACTGGGCCACATTTTGGCGATCACCAATAAGATGACGAGCGGCTACCACCGGGACCTGCAGGAGATCAAAGCGCCCCTGTTCCGGGCCTTTGACGAGGTGGCGGGGATGAGCGCGGTGCTGGCCCGGGCCGTCCCGGGAATTGAGTTCGACGCGGTACGTTTGCAGGCGGCAATGGACCCCGGACTCTACGCCGCCGAGCGGGCCAATCGGTACGTGACGGAGGAGGGCATGTCGTTCCGGGATGCCTACCGGCGGGTGGCGGAAGAGCTTGCCGCCGAGGCCAAATCCCAGGGATAATCACCTCCCCTACTTAACGAGCCCGGAGGCAGCGGGTGCGGAGTTGGTATGATTCAGCCTCAGGCTTATGGATTGCGGCTTGCGAATGGCGACCCACGCGGTAGTAAAGACGTGGACCGAGGACCCGGCGAACGGGGCCGAACTTGAGGTTGCCCGCGTCATTGCCAGCCAGTTCCGCATCCCGCCGGTGGCCACGGTGGAGCGATTCCGCGAGCGCGGCAATATCAATTTGCACACGTTTTCGGTGGTGACCGAAGACGGCCAGCCCTACCTGCTGCAGCGCCTGAACACCGACGTTTTCGCCTTCCCCGACCGCGTGATGGACGCGATGGTGAGCTGGCTGCGCGCTCAATCTTCTGCCCTCGAGCAGCGCCCCGAACTCAACTGGAACCCCATCACCCTCGTGCCGACGCTGGATGGCGATTCGTGCTTGGATTTCCGGGTGGCGGGCATCCCCAACGTGTGGCGCCTGATGGTGCTGATCCCGAACTCCACCACGTTCAAGAGCCTGAGCGAGGTGCCCGGGCGGACGGCCCAACTGGCGCTGGCCGAGCAAGTGGGGCGCGGCCTGGCCCTGGCCGCCGACCTGACCTCGGACCTAGACGCCCACGCCATGGATGTGAGCCTGCCGGGCTACCGCGACACCTACGGCTACTACGCGCAGTTTGATGCGGTGCTGGGCATGCACCGCGACGCCGATGCGGTGGAGCCTTACCTGCCCGAGAGCGCCGAAGTGCGCCGCGCCACCGAGCACCTTTATCGCCTGAGCGCGAACATTGGCGATGCCGAAGCCGAAGCCCGCCGCTACGACACCGAACTGCGGCCCTACCTGGACCTGGTGCAAGAGGCGCGCGGCCAGGCCCTGATGATTGCCGATGGGGTGCGCGCGGGGTGGCTGCGCAAGACGGCGATCCACGGGGATACCAAGATTGACAATTTCTTGTTCGACCGGACGACGCTGGAAGTGAAGAGCCTGGTGGACCTGGACACGGTGATGCCCTACACCTGGCTGGCCGACTGGGGCGACTGTGTGCGTAGCCTGTGCAATGTGGCGGGCGAGAAGGAGCGCGACCTGTGGCAGGTGCAGGTGGACCGTGAGGTTTACGCGGCGGTTGCGCGGGGGTTCTTGGCGACGGCGACCACGCCGCAGCGCGAGGAGATTGCCCTGATGGTGGACGCCGTGGAGGCGATTGCGCTGGAGCTGGGCCTGCGGTTCTTGACCGACTACCTGCGCGGGGATAACTACTTTATGCTGGGCGAGGAAGACCCGGCGGACCTGAACCGGGTGCGGGCGATGGTGCAGCTGACGCTGTACGAGCGCCTGCGCGAGGCGCGACCGGAGCTGGAAGCGCTGTTCGTGGAGCGGTTGGAGAGCTAAGGCGTTACCAGTTATTTTCTAAGGTTTGCGCCGTTTCCATTGCTTTTTGAATGGGGTGCGGGGGCAAACTAGCTCGCATGAGGACGACCTATACCGAGCAGTTTCGGGACGCAATTCGTGCCAAGTTTGAAAGGGCCGATGATATGGGGCTCGACTCTATAACTATCCGCGCAAAAGACCTGCATGCAGCAATCTATGGTGAGACTAGCAGTATCAACCGAATGCCAATCTGCTGTTCAGCGATGCTTGACATGAAGCAGGAGTTCGATACGTTCATTTATCGACCACCAAGCGGCAAGGGGCCATTGTTGGAAATCGAATACCGATTGCCGCGTTAGTCTTCTCGAAATAGATCAAAGAACTCGTGGTCTACGTCGTAAACAGTTCTGGGCTTTACGCCGATTTGCTTACTTTCCATGAGGGCAATGAGTCGATCCTTATCCACGAGTTCGATGGTGGGGACGCCATCGCGAACTGCCTCACGTTGGGCGTCCGAAGTGAATAGTCCTGTTGTGAGAAATATCCCCAAGTCGGTCCTGCCGCTCATCGCGCCGCGAAAGTTGCGGATTTCACCGGAGTTGACCGAACCTTGATATCGCTTGCACTGAAAGAGCACTTGGAAGGACACAAGCTCATTGACCTTGAGAACTCCATGACCATCAATGCCCCCGTCCCCGGAGCGTCCGGTAACCACGACTTCGGCAAACCCGAGCTCACGCAGGATTCGCTGACAAAGTCGCTCAAAGCCCCGGGGAGGCAACTCTCTAATCGTTTCGATCAAGCTTAGGCTTTGCTGAGTTGCATCGCCATCGTGCTGCTCGGCATCGTCCTCGGGCGGTTCGGATTCGTCCGGTGCTTGCCGTCCGACGATCTTGTCGTGTCGGCCTATCTTTCGCGCCTGCTCCAGCGATAGATGGGTTTTCCAGCCGAGTTCCGTGAGTCGCCAAATGCCACGGGTCGATCCATCGATGAGTCCAGCGGCTCTCAAGTTGTTTCTGGCCCAGGCAACTTCGTTTTCGGCAGCATTCACGCCCGATTTCAGTTCACGATCCCTCTCTGCTGTGCCTCCTACCAAAAGATCCGCAACTTTTCGAGCAATTTCGCGGGCAGGAGCTTCGCCCCCTGCTTCCCGCAGCGTGTCAAGTAGCGGTCCGTATGCGCGGACACATCGGTCCTTTGATTCCTTGGCCATTTCCTAGGTGGAGAATAGCACCTTCGGTGCAAGCGCCGACATTCCCTTACGGGGTGATTGCTCAAGGCACGAACTGGTAACAGGGAATGCCTCCGATGTTGTGGATTGGTACTGAAATTTATGGCAAGCTTCAGGAAAAGCAGGTTCTCATGAGCAACCACGAAGACAAACTCGAAGACGAAATGACCGAAGCCGAGGAGGAGCAGTGGTGCGAGGAGCGCCGTGCTGAGGTGGTGGACTACCTGGCGCGGACGGGCATCCGGCACGGCCAGATTGGCGAGTGGCCGGCCTGGCACCTGCCGCCCTACGTCTCCCTGTGGGCGATTGAGAGCGGCGAGAACCCGGGCTGGGTGGGCTGGTGGGTGATCTGCGGCGACCTGCCGACAGACTATGTTTCGGCCCAGACGATCAAGCATCCCCGCGAGGCGATGCGCGCCCTCGCCGACCGCTGGGCGCCCGCCGCCGAGCGCATGGCCCGGGGGAGGCGCCCGAGGACTTCTCCCTCGGCCAACCCGAAGATTGGCCGACCCTCGCTCCCCTCCTGGCCAGCCGCGCCGCCCTCCTTCAAGACTTCGCGGCGGACGACGCGATGTGGGAAGGGTATTGAACTCTTCAAAGATTGCCAGGAAACGGTTTCACAATCGTCAGTGGTAGTATTTGATATATGAACATTGAGGCCACGCTTGCGCAGTTAGCCGCGCGTAGACCCGTCTTTCACTCCGAATCTGATTTCCAGCACGAGTTGACGTGGGCATTGAGAGAAACAACGGGAGCCGACATGAGACTAGAAGTTCCGATGCCTGGATTTTCGGGCCGGGCTTCCCTAGATATCCTTCTCTCCCACGCCGGAACGCGCCTTGGAATTGAACTCAAGTATCCCAAGCAAGCCCTCAATCGCGTGGTGAACTCGGAGATGTTTAAGTTGTCAAGCTCCGTGGCTCGGGACATCATTCGCCATGACATCTGCAAAGACATTATGCGGCTCGAACGCGCCATTGAGCAGAAGTTCATAGACAAGGGCTACTTGATTGTCGTGACGAATGATTCGAGCTTTTGGAAACCGGGGCAGCGGGATGATGTCATTGATGCGGATTTTCATGTTCATGATGGGCGTAGTCTTGAAGGCACACTGTGCTGGTCAGAGCGTGCGGGGGCAGGCACGACGAAGAAACGGGACACGCCGCTCGTGTTCGCGGGGAGTTACTCGTTAGAATGGGGCCCCTATTCCAAGATTGAGGGTGAGCGATACGGGGAATTCCGGTCGTTGATCGTGGAAGTGAATACGCCGGCATCACCCGAGGAAGTTCGGGTGGCCAACCGCCCATCTGCGCCATCAAGCCGGGCGTCTCGCCCGGTCACCTCTAAGCGTGAAGGTCTCAATCGACTCCAGGAGTTCTTCCGCAACTGCGAAGTGGATGAGCTGACGATGACATTCGCCGAGTTGGAATCCATCCGTGGCCCGCTCCCATCTTCGGCCCGGAATCACAACGCGTGGTGGTATGGGGTGGCCAGCCATCCTGATGCGGTGTGGGAGCACGAGGGCTACCGTGCTTCGCCGAAGCTAGCGGAGCAGCGAGTGATATTCCGAAAGAGGTAGGGCCCCTTTTTCTGGACTTGGCTCACGCTGACCTCCAAAACAGGGGCTTGATTCGCCGGGCACGCACTCTCCACAATGCCAGCCATGACGGACAAACACTGGGCACTCATCCACGCGGCGGGCGGCGACCCGGATCGCCTGTTTGCGGAGCTCACCCCGCTCAGCACCGAGGAACTCATGGACTTCGGCCGCGCCTATTACGAGGCCCTTATCGAACTGAATCGGTGGGAAATCTGGGGGGCAGGGTTCGTCATGGGCCGCTCTCAGGGCTGGTGGATGAGCGACGATGCGTTCCACTATTTCCGCTCGTGGATCATTGGGCACGGCAAGGCGGCGTACGACATCGCGCTGAGTTCACCGGATGATTTGGGCCAGTTCTACGGCGGGGAGGAAGACGAATTTGACAACGAACTGCTGGAATACGTGGTGATAGATGTGCTGGAAGAGCGCGGGGTGGAAGACGACCCCCGCGACACGGTTGATGGCGATGCAGACGGCACGCCCCGGGCACAGAATATGACCCGAACACGGTGCATGCGCAGTTCCCCAAGCTGGCGGCGCAGTTCCCGCCGCTGGAAGCCTAGCCGTAGCAACCTTCGGCCCCGCGATCCCGTAACTTAAACTACGGGCTCTCGCCATGTCCACGTCCGCACCAGCTTCTACCGAATCCACCGCCCGGGCCAAGTTGCTCCGGCGGCTGCGGCCGTACTACAAGATGGAGGCGGCCAACGTGGTCATGGTGCCGCTCATCGCATGCGTGGCGGTGCTGGCAGACCCGGCAGGGGTCATCCGCCCGGCGATGATCGCGGCCATGGTGGCCACCTCATTCCTGCTCGTGGTCGGCACTATCGCCTGGAAGATGGTGGTGGACGGGCTGGAAGGAAACCGCGCCACCGAGCGGACGTGGGTGCCCCGGCTGGATGCGGCACGCTGGCCGTCGCTGGCGCTCATCCTCATCGCCCTGGTCTTGACCGGCATGGAAGCCGCGCAGACCCTGCCCGCGTGGCCCGGCAGCCTCATTGCCGCCACGATTTTGCTGGTGCTGGCGATCTTGGAGTACATCAACTACTATCACTATCAGCTTCAGCACTTCGACCACGCGGCGGACTTTGCGCGGCTGATGTCGGGGCGGGGGTTCCGCCGCTCGCACCTCTCCAGGGCCATCGCCGCTTGGAAAGCCGCCAAGAAAGAGCGGGTGTAAGGAGGCCGCCGAAGGTATGGGATCCACGCCCACCGCTTTGCCGGGGTGGCACCCTTGCGGGAGTGGCTGGGTGCGTTGGGCTTGGCGTGATCTCGGCACTAACCTTCAATCGAAGCTTTTCAGCACGAACTTGATTGGCATCGTTGCGGTGCAAATGCTTACTTAAGTTCGTCGGGTAGATTCCCCACTTCGGATGATTCTCATTTCGACCACTCATAAGCCGGCGACTGATCTGGGCTACCTTCTTCACAAGAATCCTGAGCGGACTCATAGTGTGGATGTGAGCTTTGGGCAGGCGTTTGTGGTCTTTCCCGAGGCGAATGAGGATCGTTGCACGGCCGCTCTTCTTCTTGAGGTGGATTCCGTAGCCCTGGTGCGGGGTAAGCGCGGAGACCGGGGTTCGCTTAGTCAATATGTAAACGATCGGGGTTATTGCGCTAGCTCATACGCCACGGTCGCTCTCCGCAGTGCCTTTGCGACTGCGTTGAATGGACGATGCAAAGAGCGGCCAGACCTCGCCCAGCAAGCAATTCCTCTGGAGATTCGAATTCCGGTGTTGCCCTGTGCTTGGGGGCCGAGCAAAGTGCGCTCGCTTTTTGAACCACTTGGTTACGAGGTCGATGTGATCCAGAAGGAGCTCGACCCGGAATTTCCGGATTGGGGAATGAGCCCCTACTTGGATTTGACTCTGCGGGGCCAAGTGGTGCTGCAACATGCCCTGCGCCATCTTTACATTCTCTTGCCTGCTTTGGATTCAAAGAAGCACTACTACATGGGAAGCGAAGAGGTGCAGAAGTTGGTCGCGAAAGGGGAGGGGTGGCTCGACACTCACCCAGAGCGCGGTTGGATCATGCGAACTTACTTGGGCGGTAACCGCACCCTCGTGCAAGAGGCCCTCGAGCAACTTGCCAATGTCGAAGAGAGTCTACTAGTGGAGGCACAAGAGGCGGAGTCGGAAGTTGCGCCCGACGACGCAAAGCCGGCGGCCGAGCCCAAGCTTTCGCTTCACCAGGTGCGTCACGGGCGCGTCATCGAATGGGTGCGTAAGCTCAAGCCCAAATCACTCTTGGACTTAGGGTGTGGCGACGGCAAGCTCTTACGCGAGGTCGTGAAGGTTCCCGGCGTTGACCGGATCGTGGGGATGGATGTGAGTTACTTCTCTCTGGAGCGGGCGCAAAGACGGCTCCGGCTGGAAGATGCTGGCGCCCGGTACAAGGATCGTGTTCAGCTGATCCACGGTAGCCTGATGTATCGCGACCGAAGGCTTGAGGGGTTTGATGTGTGCACGATCGTTGAGGTGATCGAACACATGGACTTGCCGCGACTCGCGGCATTTGAGCGAGTCGTCTTCGAGTACGCCCGGCCCAAGACGGTGATTCTCACCACGCCCAATCGTACTTACAACGCGGTGTATGAGTTCGATGGGATGAGGCACGATGACCACCGATTCGAGTGGAGTACGGAGGAATTTGAGGCTTGGTGCCAGTCCGTTGGCGATCGGTTTGGATATCAGTTTGAAATAGAAGGCGTTGGGCCAGCGCATGAGTCGTACGGTTCTCCCAGCAACTTGGCGGTGTTCACGGCATGAGAATTCAGATTCCCGAGTTCAGCATGGTCTTGCTCGTGGGCACGTCGGGGTCCGGTAAGTCGTCGTTCGCGCGGCGCCACTTCCTGCCGACCGAAACTTTGAGCAGCGATACCTTCCGGGCCCTACTTGTGGATGATGAAACGGACCAGGCGGCGACCAAACCTGCTTTCGAGGCCCTGCACTACATGTTAGGCAAGCGCTTGGAGCTTGGGCGCCTGACCGTGGTGGATGCAACCAATGTGCAAGCCCCCGCGCGAAAGTCGCTGATAAATATTGCGAACCAGTACCACGCGCTAAAGGTGGCCATCGTTTTTGATACGCCCCTTGACGTGTGTATGGAGCGGAACGCGGCGCGCGAGAACCGCCAGTTCGGGGTGCATGTTATTCGGCGGCAGCGGCAGGACCTGATGAGGTCCATGGGGGCCCTACGAAAGGAAGGCTTCCAGAAGGTTTACGTGCTGAAGCCCGACGATGTGGAGCGAGTGGAAGTCGTGCGCGAGCCCATGCTCACGCGGCGGCTAGACGAACGTGGCCCCTTCGACATCATTGGCGACGTGCACGGCTGCTGGGACGAACTCCAAGAGTTGGTGGTCGAGCTTGGATATGACTCGGAAACGTGGACGCACCCCGAGGGCCGAAAACTGTTCTTTGTTGGCGACTTGGTAGACCGGGGGCCAAAGCCAGTCGAAGTTGTACGCCGAGTGATGGCCGCAGTCAAAGACGGTATTGCCCTAGCAGTGCCGGGCAACCACGACGTTAAGCTCTCAAGGGCGCTGGAAGGCCGACAGGTGAACCGGGATCATGGCCTGAAGGAAACCATGGAGCAGTTCGAGGCTGAGCCCCTTGAATTTCGCAACGAAGTCAAAGACTTCCTAAAGGGGCTAATCAGCCATGCGGTATTGGATGGCGGCAAGCTGTGCATCGCGCATGCGGGCATGCCCGAGAACATGCAGGGCCGGGGATCGGCGGCGGTGCGGGATTTTGCACTGTACGGTGAAACCACCGGCGAGATTGATGACTTTGGATTGCCCGTTCGCTACGCTTGGGCCAAGGATTACCGTGGGAGCGCCTTGGTTGTGTACGGCCACACCCCCGTTCTGGAGGCCGCAATCTCGAACAATACGATTGATATTGATACGGGCTGCTGCTTTGGCGGCAAACTCACCGCACTCCGTTACCCCGAACGCGAGATGGTGAGTGTGCCCGCGCACGCGGCCTACGCCACTTCGAAGCGGCCCATGGAGGCCAATGCGACAGCAGGGCAAGACGATGACTTGCTCGACATTGCCGATGTACTGGGACGGCGCAGGATAGAAGTTGGCCTGGGCGGGGCCAAGATCATCCGGGAAGAGAATGCGATCGCCGCTCTTGAGATCATGTCGCGCTTTGCGGCCGATCCTCGATGGATCGTTTACCTGCCCCCGACGATGTCGCCGTGCGAGACCTCGGATTATCAGGACTACCTCGAATATCCCACAGAGGCGCTGGCCTACTACCATAGACACGGGGTAAGCGAAGTGGTGTGCCAAGAGAAGCACATGGGTTCGCGAGCCGTGGCCGTCGTGTGCCGCGATCCCGCCGAGGCGGCCCGACGTTTTGGGGTGGATACAGGTGAAACCGGGGCCATTCTTACGCGAACAGGTCGCCGATTCTTCGATGATTTGGAGCTTGAATCAGCCCTGTTGAAGAGGTTGGCCGCCGCGGCTGAGCGTAGCGAAGTTTTCGCCGAGTTGCAGTCCAATTGGGTGCTCTTGGACATGGAATTGATGCCCTGGTCGGCCAAGGCCGTTGGCCTCCTCCGCGACCAATATGCACCAGTGGGGGTAGCGGCAATCGCCCATGCAGACGCTATGAGCGAAGTGGTGCAACGGGCACAAGCGCGAGGAGTCGCCACCGAAGAGCTGATTGAGATTGCTAGCCACAAGTTGGAGTCGGCGACGAAGTTCAGAGAGGCTTATCGGCGATATGTGTGGCCGGTGCATTCCATCGCGGATTACAAGCTGGCTCCGTTTCATATCCTTGCGAGCGAGTCGGGTGTCCACATGGATCGGAATCACATTTGGCACATGGAAACATTGGCCAAGCTCTGCGAGCAGGATCCGGAGGTTCTGCAACCGACAAACTATCGCCGGGTCAAGCTTGGGGATCCTGATGCGGAAAAGGAGCTCTGCCTGTGGTGGGAGGACTTGGTGAACTCCGGCGGAGAGGGGATGGTCGTGAAGCCCCTGGACTTCATCGTGCGAGGCGCGAAGGGGTTGGTTCAGCCGGCGGTGAAATGCCGGGGGCCGGAGTACTTGCGAATCATCTACGGGCCGGAGTATCGGCTGCCTCACAACCTGGTGCGGCTACGCCGACGCGGACTGACGCGCAAGCGCTCGTTAGCCGTGGCGGAATTCTCGTTGGGGGTTGAAGGATTGGAGCGGTTCTTGAGGGGCGAAGGGGCGCGCCGAGTGCACGAATGCGTTTTTGGCATCCTTGCCCTCGAAAGTGAGCCGGTTGATCCGCGATTGTAAGGGCCGGCACCCTTGCGGGAGTGGTTGGGTGCGTTGGGCTTGGTGTGAGTAGCTAGCCAAGTAGTCGTACCGCAACGGTGACGTCCTGGGCGAGGTAATAGTGGATGAGGACAGTCCAATCGTGAAAGAGATCGCCCTCGGATTCGTAGCGGCAATCGTGACGCTCATAGTCATACTCGCCCTGCGAAGGCGCGCTGTAGATCGTCGAGTGGCCTTTGTAAGACAATACTCTTTCCCTTACTACATCCTTGAGAAAATCAAGAGTCAGTATCCAACTATTCCGGCCTCACATTTCGATCTTGTTGCTGCGGCACTGAGGCAGTATTTCCTTATTGCCCATTCCGCTCGCAATAAGGTGGTGCCCATGCCTTCAAAGGTCGTTGATGCCCTTTGGCATGAGTTCATTCTTGATACGAGAGAGTACACAAGGTTCTGTGCAGGAGCATTTGGGTGCTTCTTTCATCACACGCCCACGGCGAGCTCGACCTCGTCCGGCGCGGCGAGTTTGAGTTTGGAAGAAACCATGATCTTGGCTTGTACTGAAGAAGGGATTAACCCGAAGCATCCTTCGCGGCTCCCCATTCTCTTTGCCATTGATGAGATCACCCAGATTCCTGGGGGCAACGTATACAAGCTTCCGAAGAGTTTGGGCCGGAGGACTCGCGGGAGTCAGTGGGCGGACTCAGGATGCGGCGGCTCCGCTTGCGGGGGTGGAGGCAGCGACCACGGAGCGGAGGGCTCACACAGTTGCGGCGGAGACAGTGGTGGAGGATGTGGTGGTGACTAGCGGCTACAACTTGCGTAACGACTGAGCTTTGGGTTATCTTCTCCCAGAACAGAGGAGGTTAGTAATGGGCTACTACATGCGTGTGTTCTGTACGTCGGAGAAGATTCCGACTCTGGCGGAAGTTGAGAGCGAGGTCAAGAAGGTGGTGGCGAGGGCGCGATTCGAGACCGACGATGCCCGGCAGGAGGTTCCGTGGGAGGGGTTTGAATACCATTACAACCCTTCGAATCAACCGATCTTGGTGGAGCTGAATGTGAACGACGCGCCGGATTCCATGGCCGCCGAGGAGATCGAGGAGTTCATCGGCGAAATGGAGGACGTGGACGACAGCCTCGCCAAAGCCCAGGTGACGGCCCACCTCGGCCAAACCCGGTTTGTGATCTGTTGCCAGCTTCTGGGTGACATCGCAGAAGAGGGATTCGAGGCCAATGATGCGCTCTTTGAGTTCTTCGTCCAGAAGTACGGCGGCATGATCCAGGCGGACGGAGAAGGCTTCTACGGCGCAGAAGGATTGCTGGTCGACCTTAGCTAAGGGGCTTCACTTCCTTCGTATCGAGCGAAGGAAAAGAATAGGATACTGATGTCTACTGGCATTTTTTTTTTCCGTAAGGACGATAATCTTCTAGAGAAACCTCGCCAAACATACTAAAAGGCGAGGAGGGAAGAATTCATGACCAAGTCCGTAGCCGCCGCCGCCCTTATGCTGTGCCTGGCCCAGGTGCAAGCCGCCGAATACCGAGTCACGGTGGTCGCCAAACCCACGGGGTGGGATGTGGAGCAAGCGGTCAAGGCCGATTTGGACCTCTTCCGGAAGAACGGCCACACGGAAGCGCAACTCAAGGACTCGGGCGATCAGCTTCGCTCTCAATACTCCCGTCTCAGCCAAGAAGGCACGCGCGCGGAGGGCACGCTCTCCGTGGTACGTGCGGGCGAAGTCGTGAAGTACGGCGGCGCGGCTACCTGGACTCATTTGGGCCAACAACCCCGACTTATCCAAGGTGAAGTGCAGCGCAATGGGACGGTGGAGTTCGTTCAATCAAACGGCTCCTTGCGAGTTGCAGACTTGCTCACTTCCAACACGCTCCTCTCCCCCATTGACCTCGCCATTCTGGCGGGAGACACCGAGCTCTTAGCAACCATCAAAGCCGCGCACGAGCAGCGGATGGTGATGGTCAACGGCCAAGAAGTGCCGCTCTACAAGATCACGTTGACGAAAGATGCCATGGGCAACGCGGTGGGCTACATTGTAAATCAGAGCTCCCCGGCGCCGTTCCTCACCGTAACTTTCACCAAGCAAGGCGACACCTGGCGCAAGGAGAACTTCAAATCCAACGGAAAGCTGGAGCGATTGACCTTGATCGAGCCTTCCGCCGCCAACGCCATTGCCTTCAAAGCGATCCCGCACGGCACTCCAGTGATTGACCAACGCGATCGCGAACTCGGCACTGTGAACTATGCATGGAACGGCGAGATCCCGGAAGCCGAGACCCTGGCGGCATTGCAGCACCGCCCTTCCCGCCTCGCTTGGGGCTTGGCAGTCTTGGGATTGGCGGTGGTCGGCGGAGGTGCCTGGGCGCTGAAGGGTCGCAGGACGCAGATCTCCTGATTGAGTCCGTCCGGGTATCGCGCCGTCCTCCTAGCGGCCATTCGAGAGTGAAGGTTTCTTGCCCTACCTCGGTATATTGGGGGCACCATGACCTCCCTGGCCCTTGCCCTCCTGGTTTCTGCCGCGCCCGCCCAGGAGCCACCGGTGCGCGTGTTCATCCTGGCCGGGCAATCGAACATGGTGGGGCACGGATTCATTGCCGCCAACCCCGAGCGCAACGGCGGCAAGGGCAGCCTGGAGTACGTGGTTTCGGCCCCCGGGGCGCCCCCGCTCTATCGTCGACTCAAGGACTCCGACGGTGAATGGCGCGTGCGCGATGATGTCTTCATCGACTACTTCGACCGGAAGGGCAATCTCACGGTCGGCTACGGGGCAGGCAAGGACACCATTGGCCCTGAGCTCGGCTTTGGCCACGTGGTGGGGGATGCGCTGGAGGAGCCTGTCCTCCTCATTAAGCTGGCGTGGGGTGGAAGGAGCTTGGCGGTGGACTTCCGTCCGCCGAGTTCGGGGGGCACCGTCGGCCCCACCTACACCGAGATGATCCGGGGCGCAAAGAAGGCGATGGCCGATGCCGAAACCAACTTTCCGCAGTGGAAGGGCCGGCGCTTTGTCATCAGCGGATTCGGCTGGCACCAGGGTTGGAATGACCGGATCAACGGGGACTATGTGGCCGAATACCAAACGAACATGGCGAATTTCATCGGGGATGTCCGGCGGGATTTGAAGGCGATCGGGATGCCCTTTGTCATCGCCGAAACCGGCATGGGCGGCAGGGAAGAGACCAACGAGCGCGCCCTGGCCCTGATGAAGGCCCAAGCCGCCGTGGCCGAGCAGCCGGAATTTGAAGGCAATGTGGCCTTTGTGGGTACGCGCGGGTTTTGGCGCTCCCCCGATCAGTCCCCAAGTGACCAGGGCTACCACTGGAACCAAAACGGAGAAACCTACTTCCTGATTGGCGATGCCATGGGCCGGGCGATGGTGAAACTGATGGACGAGGCTGCGCGATGATCCTGCAACTCCTGGCGCTGGCCGCCCTTCCTCACCAAACGGTGAATACGCCGGTGCCGACGGAGATGGCGGGCTACCTCATCGTGCCGCACGAGCGGGTCGATAGCAAGTACAACGCGGGCTTCTCCATGTACGTGGCGGCCTGGCCGCTGCAGCAGAACTACCCGGGCAATGCGTTCCAGAGCGGCCTGTTCGGCACCTGGATGTTCCCCCAGTTTGAGGGCGAGGGCCCCAAGGACCACTACACGGATATCGAAGGCGGGCTGGGCTGGTGGCGCGACACGCGGTTCGCCACCGAGACCCCCAAGTTCATCATGGGTGGGGTGACGCTCAACTTTGCCGAATGGGCGAACGGCCCCGGCGCGGGCAAGGGGCGCGATTGGAAGAACCCGACCGGGCTCTACGGGGTGGCGCAGCTGAGCCCGTGGGTGATCTGGCCACCCGATGGCCTGAACCTGAAGCAAGGCACGCGGGGCGAGCTGTTCGGCTACGGCTATCTGCCTTTGCCGCTCACCGAGCCAAAAGCCCAAACCGCCGGCAAGCCCGTGCCGACGGGGAACCATGCCTGGACTCTCTTTTTGAACACCCAGAACTTCAAAGGGCCGGTGGCGTTCTTCACCCCCTACTTCTGGTCCAAGGCTTCGGCGGAGAACCCGGCCCTCGCGGGATTGTTCCTGGATTCGCGGCCCTCGGAGCCGAACCGGGCGGTGCAAATGGAAACCCAGCACGTGCCGGCGATGGTCTCGGCGGCGGCCGACGGCACGATGTACGCGCGGATCGCCCCGACGCATTTCCCGGGGGCGGCGCAGGGGGAAGCGCCCCTCATTCACCGCATGACGGTGTACGACAAATCGGCCCTGTGGAACTCAGTGGAGCGGTGGTTCCAGGGTGGCCCGGCGGTCAATGGCGGCATCGGGGCTTCCTCTTTGGCGATGCACACCTTTAAGGGCGGAGGCTATTCCACGTGGCGGATCTACATTCCGGGGCAGCCGCGCGACCAAGCGGCCGAGGTGGATTGGGCCGCCTACGCGAAGCCCGTGGCGCTGGACGAGCTGACCTATGGGATTGAGTGGAATCGCTCCGTCTTGGGGCAGTCGGCGCCGCAAGATGGGATGTGGACGTTGCCCGAGTTTTACCGTTTGGTGAAAACGGACAACGGCAAGCAGGTTTGGAAGGCGGTTGACGTGTTTCAGGTCCCGCGCGAGACGGGCCTGAGGCAAGCTCAGTTCCCCAAGCCGCAGCGCATCACGGAACCCTACGTCACGCCCACAGAGGCGGATTCGACTTGGAAGAAGCCCGGGCCGGTGGCGGGGCCTTTCACGCGCACGCTGGGCGATGGGAGCGAGATCACCTATGCGTGGTATCGCTTTGCGGACCAGCCCGCCCTCTTGAACGCGGACCTCACTCCCGCCGAGCGAGAGCAACTGCAGCGCCGGGTGGTGCTCTTGCACCGGAGCTGGAATCGGTCCCGGAACTACTTGCCCGCGCCCACGGTCGGCAAGCTGGCCAGCATTGACCCGGCGTTGGTGGTCACCCCTCCGCCCGGCCTTGAGGCGGGCTACGTGCCGATTGTCACGCGGCAGGGGTTGCGGGAGAGATAGGCATTCTTCACGGCCTGCGAAGACAAGTAGGGGCCGGTCCAAGAGCTCGGTCGGCGATTTCGAGTTATCGTGGGCCCCGGAGAAATCTAGCTGGGCTCAGGGACAGGTAAGTGATCCCTTACCACTGCTTGGCCCAATCCGGTGCTGAAAGGGGCTCAAACGTAGAAAGGTTACTGTCGTACAAGACCCTGAGATTATCGCCCTCAAAATCGTACACTTTGCCGTCTTTGAACAGAACTTCGCGTTTACGTTGATCCCTTCCGCATGCCGCACCTGTTCTCGCATCAATGACCCATCGGCGCTTGTGTTCTTGTAGCAAGTATTCGTAGTTGTAGCCATTGTGAGAGATGGATCGAGGACTAATAGTTAAGCGCTCTAGCGGGCAGGCCTTATCAGCGTAGACTTTGGAATCAGTGATGTAAAGACGGTCCCGGAAAATCTGCGTGTCATTATAGCATAGTGGTCTTTCTACTACTTCTAGGGCAGTGAAGTACGGTGGACGACAGACCGTCACATGCTGGTCATCTCGCATGATTTCTATCGCAGCGTACTTCCCGTCGGAAGTCATCGTAACGTCATGTACCACTCCCCTGATCCACTGCCCGGGAACGAAGACATCCGTATCCGTGTGCCACAAAGCCATCTGCGTAAATTTTGTGGGGCCCCTTCTGAAAAGCACACAAACGGGCGCGCGAGGGGCAAAGTAACCAATAAGTCTTGCCGGGGCTTTGGGCGTCATAACATAAATCTATAACCAGTATACGACTCTTCGCTGCTGGCTTTCGAAAGCCGTCCAAGCGAATCGCCAAGCGCTTTCCCAGGAGAAGGGGTCGCTGGGACATCATGTGGTGGAGGCTAGGGGATTCGAACCCCTGACCCCCTGCTTGCAAAGCAGGTGCTCTCCCAGCTGAGCTAAGCCCCCACGGGTTCAGCCACGATTGTACCTGCCTGGCGAATAGCTACAGGCCCATGGCGCGCATGTGCTCTTCTTCCACCTCGTGGGCTAGGCGCTGAAGGTCGTCCGCCATGGCCTTGCGAATGGCCCCCCGCATGAGCGGAGCGAGCGCCGTGATCAAGCAACCTTTTGGTTGGGGCGACATCACAAACACCACTTCGGTCCCGCCGTTCACCGATCGAAAGTCAAAGGCCATCGTCTCCAAGGAGGATTGATCGTCCGAGGTCATTACAAAGCGGTTGGGCGCCTGATACTCAATGATTTCGTGTACGGCCGAGGTCGGGCTTTGCGCATCGCCGGCAATCATCCGCCACTTCACCCCCGCACCCTCATGGTGCTCCGACTCGAACTCAAAGAAGAGTGCCTCGAACATCACTCGGCTCAATCGCTCCCAGTCGGAGAACGCGGCAAAGGCCACGTCTACCGGGGCTTTCAGGTGAGCGGTAACGGTGATCGGGGACGCCATGGCTTGACGGACGTTACCCAAAGCGCGGCAGACCAGTAGAATGCCCGCATGAACCGCATCCCCTTCGGCCAAAGTGGCCTCGACGTCAGCGAAGTCGCGATTGGCTGCATGCGCATCGCCCGCATGGAGCCGGACGCTATAGACCAGTTTGTGCGCACGGCCATGGATCGCGGGATCAACTCCTTTGACCATGCCGACATTTACGGGCGGGGGGCGTGCGAAGAGGTCTTTGCCGCCAGCGTAAAGCGCCTAAATATCCCACGCGAAAGCATGTTTCTCCAGAGCAAGTGCGGCATACGCGCCGGGTTCTTTGACTTCTCCAAGGCGCACATTCTGGACTCGGTGGAGAAGATCCTGGGACGGCTCAACACGCCGTATCTCGATTGCCTACTCCTCCACCGCCCGGACGCCCTGATGGAGCCTGAGGAAGTCGCGGAGGCCTTCAATGAACTCCAAGAAGCCGGCAAGGTGCGCCACTTTGGGGTGAGCAACTTCAACCCCGGACAGATCGAGCTTCTGCAGGCCGCCTGCGCCCAGCCGCTCCAGGCGAACCAGCTCCAGCTGAGCCTGATGCACACCGGGATGATCGACCGGGGCCTAACCGTCAATATGCGCCACGAGAACTCGCTGGACCGCGACGGAGGCGTGCTGGATTACTGCCGGCTCAAGCGGATCACGGTGCAGGCATGGTCGCCGTTCCAATTTGGTTTCTTCAAAGGCGTATTCATGGATTCGCCCAAGTTCCCGAAGCTCAACGCCGTGATGGACCGGATGGGCGAGAAGTACGGGATGACCAAAACCGGGCTCGCCATTGCGTGGATTCAGCGTCACCCGGCCCAGATTCAGTCTGTTTTGGGCACCACCAATGCGGGACGCGTGAACGAAGTCGCCGACGCTTGCACCAAACGGTTAAGCCGCGAAGATTGGTACGAGCTTTACCGCGCGGCGGGCAACATTCTCCCTTAAGGGAAAACGCCCATGTCGCGGGGCTTCGCCAAGTTGCGGTCGGGGGCATCCGCCCACGGCAGTTCCAGGAAGATTTGGTCGGCCTTCTCGCGGTCGCCCAGAGCGGCGGTGGCGTAGGCCAGCCTGAGCCGGGCGGAGTCGCTCTTCGGGTCGCGGGCCAGTTCTTCGGCGGCTTGGTCGCGCATGGCCTGGGCGTCGCCCGAATCCCGCAGGATCTCGATGTACCGCTCCGTAATCCACAGGTTGCGCACATCGAGGCTGGAATAGTTGGGGTTGCCGCGCATGGGGCCATGGCAAGCCTGGCATCCCGCCGCCGGCCAGAAAGCGAGGTGCTCCACAATCCGCTCGATGTTGAGCCGTTCGGTGGCGATGTTGCCCTCAATTCGGGCGATCCGGGCGTTCATTTCGTAAACGCGGCGCTCGTCGCGGGCGTTGAGGCCACTGTTCTGGCGCAGTCGCCGCAGAAGCTGCTTCGCCTCGGCAATTTCTCCGCTCAGCAGGTGCTTGTAGGCGGTGGTGACGGGGTCACCGGGGATCGGGTCGTACTGGTCAGGGTACTTGCGCAGTTCGGTCAGGCGGGCGGTATCGCCCATGCGCAGCGCCACCACTCGGGCCAGGCGCGCCCATTCAGCGCGTTCGTCTTCATCCATCTTCCGGCCTTCCATCGCCTTCAGCATGGCGGCGGCCTTGGCGTTCTCTTCGGTGCGGGCAAGGCCCATGGCATCGCGCACTTCCCACATCAGGGTGTAGTGGTCCTTTTCGGCGGGGGGGTCTTGCCGGTTCGGAATGGCCAGAGCCGCTCCGAACACCACCACCGTTGCCAACACAATGAACTTCGTTTTCATGCTTTGTCCCGAACCGCCTTCTCATTAGACTACCAGCCTCAAAGGAAGGGTCATGTCCTCCTTTCGTGCGACACCTTCCCGGTTTCGTACGGATTTTTAGGAATCCGGACACGTTCCCAGCAAATCGGGCAAACTGAAACTGCCTTGTCGGTCGAGCTGATTTCCGCCAACCTCCTGTCGCCCATGGTTCTGGCTTTTGCCTTGGGCTTCCTGGCCACGCTCATCAAAAGCGACCTTAAGTTGCCGGAAGGTCTCTACACCTCGCTCAGCATCTATCTCCTCTTTGCAATTGGCCTGAAGGGTGGGGCTGAGCTTTCGGTCACTCCGGTTTCGCAGCTCTGGGCGCCTGCTTTGGGCACGCTTGTCGTCAGCTTGGTCACGGCATGGATCGCTTACATCGCCTCGCGCAAGCTCGGCAAGCTGGATAAGGCCAATGCGGCGAGCTTCGCCGCTCACTACGGTTCCGTTTCGGCTGTAACGTTTATTGCCGCCGAGTCATTTGCCACGCTGCAGGGCCTCAAGTTCGAGGGGTTCATGCCCGCACTGGTGGCGCTGTTGGAAATCCCCGCGATCCTGTTCGCGTTGGCCTATCTCGGCCGGGCCAAAGACGGGGCCAAGGTGGGGGTGGTGGTGCGGGAGCTATTCACGGGCAAGACCATTGTGCTGCTGGTGGGTGGGGTGCTGATCGGCGTGCTCACGGGCAAAGAGGGCATGGCCCAGGTGCAACCCCTTTTTGGCGATCTCTTTAAGGGCGCCCTCACCATCTTCCTGCTAGAGATGGGTTTGGTGGCGGCCAGCCGGGTGGACGAACTCAAGGCCAACGCCTTGTTCATCGGGCTCTTTGCGACACTTGTGCCCCTGGTGAACGGCTTGATTGGGGTGGTGATTGGCCACTACTGCGGGCTCTCGGATGGCGGGGCGGGCATCTTGGGGGCGATGGCGGCCAGTGCGTCCTACATCGCGGCCCCGGCGGCCGTGCGCATTGCTCTGCCCTCGGCGAACCCCAGCCTGTACCTCACGGCGGCTTTGGCCGTGACCTTCCCGTTCAACTTGTTGGTCGGGATTCCGCTGTTCCAGCAGGTCGCCCAGGCTTTGGGTTGACACTAGTAATGTAGACATAAATATACTATTCTTATGTCGGCTCTCGATGGTCTTCTTCTCGCATGGGATCGCCAGCAGGCGATGATTCTCGACTTGCTGGATGTCGTCTCCGATGATCACATGTCCCTGCGTGCGCTGGAGGGGCGCATGACGGTCGGCGAGCACTTTCAGCATATCTCTGAGGTGCGCATGTACTGGTTGGGCCAGATCGCCGCCAAGAACCCGGGCGCAAACATCAATGGGCCTCGCCTCCCCTTTGATGGGACCAGGGACGGGCTGCGGCAAGCCCTGGAAGGGAGCCATGCCGCCGCCCGGAGCTATTTGGCGGCATCATTAGAATCCGATTCGGCCGGAACCCCCTATGATCACCCCGCGCTCTACTTCGGCCACATGCTGTGGCACGAAGGCTGGCACGTCGGTCAGATTGACCTGGCGCTGGAGCGCGGCGGAGCCGAACTCAGCGAAGAGTGGGCCGAGCGCGCCCTGTGGGAGCGCTGGCGCGGCCCAGAAGAATGGGAATAGCCTAAACCAATCGGGCGAGCAAAGCGGTGCGTTCGTCGTCGGTTTGCAGGGTGGCCTTGGCCGCGTTCAGCACCAAGGATTTCAGGACATCCGCATTCCAGCCCCAGGTCTTTGAGGCCCGGTGGTACTCCTCGGACAGCGTGGTGTTGAACATCGGTGGGTCGTCGCTATTCAGCGTCACCCGCAGGCCCCGGTCGCGCAGCTTGGCCAGGGGGTGTTCTTCCCAACTTGGCACCACGTTCAGGCAAATGTTGGAGCTGGGACACACCTCCAGCACCACTTGCTTCTCGATGAGTTCGTTCACCAGGGCGTCGTCCTCGAGGCATCGAATGCCGTGGCCAATGCGCTTGCATTCGGTCAGTTCCAGCGCTTCCCAGATGCTGTCCGCGCCTTGGGTTTCTCCGGCGTGCGGGACAATGGGCAGGCCGTGCGCCATGGCGTAGTTGAAGGCGGCGCGGTGGTCTTCGGCAGGGCCAACCCCCTCGATCCCGCTCAGGCCCAGGGCGACCACGCCCTTCCCGTGGGCGTCCACCGCGTGTTCGGCGATGGTGACGCTGTCCTCGGGCAGGTCTTGCCGCACGAAATCCATGATGATCCCGAGGTCCACGCCGTGGTCTCGCCGCCCATGCGTAATCCCACGGCGCAGGGCGTCAATCTGCTCGTCAATGGGGATGGCGGCGTGCTGGAAGATCGTGCCCGCCGTAAAGGTGGCCTCGGTGTAGAGGATGTTTTGCTCGGCCTGCCCGGCCATGAACTCGGTGACGATGAACTCGATGTCCTCAGGCTCCTGAATGCACTGCGAGAGCAACGTATAGACCTCGACGAAGTGCGGGAAGTCCGTAAACCGATACCACTCCCGCAGGCCCGCCACGGTGGAAGCGGGAAGGCCAATGTCGTTCTTCTTGGCGAGCCGGAGAACGGTCTCGGGGCGAATGCTCCCTTCGATGTGCACGTGGAGTTCGACTTTAGGGAGGGCCTGGCATTCCGCCAACGAAAGCATGCCGCTAGCATAACACTCTGGATAGGGGGGATGCGACCAGGCCCGCCAGAGAGTAACCTGCGGGCATGAGCAAGCGGCTTGCGTTCCTCGGGGTTTCTCACATCCACGCGGGGGGATTTTCTGACTTGGCCTTCGCGCGGGGCTTCACCTGCGCCGGAGTTTTCGATTGGGATGCCACGCGAGCGGCTACGATTGCCAGCAGGCTCGATGCGCCGGTGCGGGAGCTGGATGAGCTCTTGAAGGACGAGACTGTGGATGCTTATGTCATCGTCAGCCAAACCGTGCGCCACCAGGACCTCATCCCGGCCGTGGCTCCGCTCGGGCGACCCATCTTTGCTGATAAGCCCCTGGGCACCAGCCGCAAGACGGCGGAAGCCCTGGCCAAGTTGCTGCAGAAGCACAACGCGGTGTTCCACACCGGCTACTTCCAGCGGGGAAGTGCGGAAGTGCAGACAATCAACCATTGGGTGAAATCTGGCCGCTTTGGTCAAATCACGCGGGCGCGCATGAGCAACTGCCACAGCGGGGCGCTGGGCGGCTGGTTCGATACGGATTACAAGTGGATGACGGAGCGCGAACAAGCCGGATGCGGAGCCTACGGCGACCTGGGCAGCCACGGCATTGACCTCCTGATGTGGATGTTTGGCGATGTGGAGCAGGTGGTGGCGTCGGTCGCTCCCGGTACGGATCGCTACCCCGGTTGCGACGAAGTGGGCGAGGGGATTCTGAAGTTTAAGAATGGCGTGATTGCGACTCTGGCGGCCTCATGGGATGACGTAGCCAGCCCGTATCGCCTGCAGATTGCAGGGACCGAGGGCCACGCCATTTTGGGTGATGAACTGCGCTGGGCCGGCAAGGATGGACGTTGGGAGACCGTAACCGACCTCGAACCGGCGGCCCCGGCGGGCTTTGCCGCGTTCTTGGACCACTTGGAAGGGAACAACGTCCCGCTGATTTCGCCGGCTGAAGCGGCCGCCCGCACCGCGGTTGTGCAGGCCATCTACGAATCCGTGGACAAATCGAAGTGGGTTAAGCTCTGAACCCCGGCCTGTCCTAAGGCACGATCGGCCGCACGTCTTGGCCTGTGGATTCGTCCACGGGCCATTGTGCATTCATCCGCTCGAGTTCTTGGCGCAGTCGGTCGCCCATTTCCTTGAGCCGCTCGGGTTGGCGGACGCTGAGGTCGCGGGTCTCCCCGAGGTCATTGGCAAGGTTGTAAAGCTCCCACCGCCGGGTGCCGTAGTAGAAGATCACGCGGAAATCACCGAGGCGCATCGCCGAATAGGGTTCTAGCCCCGGTCCGCCCCAACCCCGGTGGTGCGGGAAGTGCCAGACAATCGGGGTCGTGCGGGCCGAATCCTGGTTTGCCTGAATTCGTTCCGCCCAGTCCTCGCCATCCCCCGGGGCCGCCTTGATGCCGGCCAGGCTGGCCATGGTGGCGTGCAGATCCGTACCCACGAGGGCGGCTTTCGCCCAATCCGCCTGGGGAATATTTGGCCCCGCCATCACCAGCGGCACGCGAACGCCGCCTTCATAAGCCGAGCCCTTGCCACTCCGCAGGGGAAGGTTGTGGAGATTGGGATAACCACCCCGCGAGCTTTGCGAAAGGCCACCGTTATCGCTGGTGAAGACCACAATGGTTTGGTCAAGCTGGCCGTGCTTGGCAAAGGCTCCCAGCACCTCCCCTATGGCATTGTCCACGCTCTCCATCATGGTGGCGTAGGCGGCTTCGGTAGGGTTCATGCCTTCGTAGTGCTCCAGCAGTCGTTTATTGGCCTGGATGGGCGTGTGCACGGCAAACGGGGCGTACCAAATGAACATGCGGCGCCCCGCCTGCAGCGAGGTGTCGATCTCCTTCACCGCCTCTTTGGCGAGGGCTTCTTCGAGATAGATGTCTTGCCCGTGGTAGGCCTCCAGGTTCGGGACATCGTGCACGGGCGGAGGAGTGGTGCCATCCGGGCGGCGGGCAAAATTCTCGGTGCCGTAGAAGCTGCTAGGGTGCCCGGCACTGCTACCACCAATAGTGCGATCGAACCCTAAGTTGGTCGGGTTGGCCCCGGCCGTGCCCTTGCCCGCAAAGTGGGCTTTGCCAATTTGGACGGTGCGATAGCCCGCCGACTTGAAGACTTCGGCGAGCGTGGGGGTGGTGCCGGGCTGGAATCCGCCGGTTTCCCAAGTGGGCAAGGTGAGGCCGGGATACTTCTCGCCCGTGTCCTGGCCGGGGGCGGAAACCCACGAGGTGATGCGGTTGCGGGCGGGGTGCTGGCCCGTGAGGATGGAAACCCGTGAGGGCGTGCAAACGGTGCAGGCGCTGTAGCCCTGACGGATGGTAAGCCCGCGCTGGGCGAGAGCGGCAACTTGCGGGGTGCGCACTTGCCGGCCCATCAGCTTCTCCGGCACCCCGAAGCTCAAGGAGGTGTCTTGCCAGCCGAGGTCATCTACTAAGAAAAGAACGACGTGCGAAGACTTGACCGGTGCGGGCCGCGGCTCACTTTGGGCAAGTGAGAGGGCAAGCAGACACCACATGCCTCTAAGTATGGCCCTAGAACTGAGCTTTGAGAACCTCGACGGCGCGGGCCAACTCGTCGCTCGTGTTGAGGAGATCCGGCCCGAACCGCACGTGCCCGCCCCGCGCGTCCGTGTTGACGCCGTGCGCCTTGAGTCGCTGGACGAGCTCGCTGGTGTCCGCGTGCGGGACCAAGGCGTAGCCGCCCCAATTCGCGGTATTCGCCGGGGCGTGATGGGGGATGCCGGCGGCCTTGAGGTGCTGGCGGAGGAAGCTGAGCTGCTGGAGACTGTAGGCACGGATGCGGTCCACCCCCAGGGCGAGCGTGAACCGCAAGCCCGGCAAGGCCTGGTAGTAGGTGAGGATGGGCGGGGTGCTTTCCAGCCAGCCATCGCCGCCCGTGGCCCGCACGGCAAAGGGGGGCTCGGTGGGTTCAGCGCGGTGGTAACTAAAGACGTCTCGCTTGGCAAACCAGCCCGTATCCAGAGTCCGCATGGTCTCCTGATGGCGCGGATGAATCGCCAGCCAGCACGCCCCCGGCCCCCCGCGCAGATACTTGTAGCACCCGCCGACGGCAAAGTCCACATCCAAGTCGCGGACCGAGAAGGGGAAGACCCCCGCACTGTGATAGGTGTCGAGCAAGACTTTGGCGCCCACTTGATGAGCGGATTGCACCACTTGGGTGAGGTTGGGCAGCACTTGCCCCGTGCTGAAGATCACCTGACTCACCACCACGAGGTCGCAGCCGGGAGTGATGGCGGCGGCCACATCCGCCCCGTCGTAGATCGGCACGGTGCCGTCGAGTCCGCGCGCGTCCACCCAGGTGACTTCGGCGCGGCCCGCGTCGCCGTAGGCTTTCAGGATGAAATCGAGGCTGTCGAACTCGCCCCGCGTGGCCACCACGCGCACCGGCCGATCTTGAGGAAAGGCATTGAGCACGGCCCGCAGGCCCTGGCCGGCGCTCGTCTTGGGCACCACCCCCCGGGGGTCATCCAGGCCGATGAGGTCGCTGATGCACCGCCGGTATTCGGTCAGGGCACCCATCCACGCGCCCCCGCTCCAGGCTTCGTCCATCGTGCCATACCAGGCATCCAAGGCCGACGCCACCGAGTCAACCATCTGGTCAAGCGGGCGGCCGAGGGAGTGATTGGCGAGATAGATCTCCTGCCGCGCCAGCACGCGCGAAAAGAGCGGCGCAATATGAGCCCGGATGAGCCCCTCGTCCAGCGGCCCGTTGCCCAGTCCTGACAGGGCTAAGTCCAAATTCATCGGCCGATCTCCGTTCGGACATCCCAGAGTTCAGGGAAGAGGCGGATATCCACCCCGCGCCGCAAAAAGGGCACCCCGCTACTCCCGCCGGTACCCGTTTTGAAGCCAATAATCCGCTCCACCGTCTTGACATGTCGGAATCGCCACAGCAAGAACTGCTCCTCCACGTCCACCAGCTTTTCGCACATTTCGTAGGCGTCCCAGTGCTCGTGGGGGTTGTCGTAAATCTGCTTGAACACCTGGATCACCCCCGGCTGCGGGGTGTAGGGCTGGCTCCAATCTCGATTCACGGACTCCGCTGGCACATCAAACCCGTGCCTCGAGAGGTAGATCAGGAACTCGTCGTACAGGCTGGGGGCGTTCAACAAGCGCTGTAACTCCGCGTATTCCACCTCATGGTTAGCAAAGACCCTAATCGAACGGGCATCCTTGTTGCCAAAGTAGAACTCGATCATCCGGAACTGGTGGCTCTGGAACCCGCTCGCCGCGCCCAGCACATTTCGGAACTGTACGTACTCGCTGGGGGTAAGCGTTTCCAGCACCGCCCACTGTTCAAACAGCATCCGCTGGACCTGCTTCACCCGCGCCAAGATCTTAAAGCACGGCGAAAGCTCATCGGCCTGCACGTGCGCCACCGCCGCCCGCAACTCGTGCACCGCCAGCTTCATCCACAGCTCCGAGGTCTGGTGCTGGATGATGAACAGCATCTCGTCGTGATGCTCAGGGTTGCTCAGCGGCTCCTGGGCGGCCAGGATGCGGTCTAGCCGCAAATACCCGCTGTAATCCATCCGCGATCGAAAATCGGTCTCAATGGTCTCTTCGTATCGTGATTGGCTCATGCGGTCACCCGTGGCCAGACGTTACCCCCGGCATCGGCCCCAGTCGCACTCAGGCACGGACACGATTCCGCCGAGGTCAGCGTTAGGGGGTACAGGATGAAGATTTCGCGGCGCAAGTTCCTCAAGGGCGCTGCCATCGGCACCGCTGCGGCTGCAGGGGTCGGGTTTTGGCAGCTGGGCGAAGTCGATCGCCTGCGCGTGCGTCATCAAGCCCTCACTTTGCCCCGCTGGGATGCCCACGGCCTGCGGGTGGCGCTCCTCACCGACCTGCACGTGGACCAGGACGCCGCCGAGGCCCTGGCCCTCCGCGCGATTGAACTCGCCGCCCAGGAAAAGCCCGACCTCATTCTCGTCGTCGGCGACACCATCTCCCGGCATTACCAAAAGACGCCGCAGCACATCACCACCGTGATGGGCCGGCTCCGCGACACCGGAATCCCGTGCTACCAAGTGCTGGGCAACCACGAGTACTGGGCGTTCCGCGCCCACGAAGTGGTGGCCTACCTCCAGGCCTCCCCCGTGCCCCTCCTGCGCAATGAAGTGCAGGAGATCGAAGGGATCAACCTGTGGGGCGTGGATGATGCGCTGATGAACCGCTGGCGACCCGATTCACTACCGCGCAAATACGACCGCAACGTGCTGGCCATGCTGCACGAACCGGACCCGAGCGAAGACCTGCAGGGCGCCCCTAGCTTGGTGGTCAGCGGGCACAGCCACGGCGGCCAAGTGTGCCTGCCGGGGCAAATTTCCTTCCACACCCCCAAGGGGGCGCGGCAATACATCCGGGGGTTCTATCCCAGCGCGCCCAATCCGCTCTTTGTGAGCTGTGGGGTGGGCACCACCGGGCCGCGCGTGCGAGCCTTCTGCCCGCCCGAAATCAATATCCTGACGCTGAACGGTTAGTTGGCGATCTTGGTCGGGGCGGGGAGCGCGAACTCCTTGTCTTCGTACGCGCCGCCGAACGCCCACCGGGCCGTCCACATGAACTTGCTTTCAGTGCCGTCCTCGAACTTCGCCACGCTGCGCAGGGTCACCGGCAGCCAGCGCTCGCCGTCAATCACAAATTCGTAGGTCACCGGCGAACCCGTTTTGCGCTCGGCCACAATGCGCACGATCTTCCGATCCTTATCCTGGATGCGGGCGGTGGTCGTCTCCATCGTGGTGGTGAAGGCGGGGTCGGCTTCCAGGGCCTTCAGGGTTGCCGCCCACGGCAGCTGATCCTGCGCAAACACCGACGAAACGATCGTCGGCATCTGGTCGGCTAGGGTGTCCAGCTTCAGCGGCGCGGATTTCGTGTTCCCAAAGGCGGCCAGCGGTTCAAACTCACCACCGTCGCTGTGCACGCGCTTTTGGCCGTTGCCAATGGCACGGTGGGTGCGGGCTTCGGTCTTCGGTTGGTACCACTCCAGGCTAAAGGTGCGGCGGTCGCGAACCTTGAGCGTGCCCTTGCCGGCCAGTTGTGCACCTTTGTATTCAATGGTCGTCTGGGTGTCGGCCATGGCGTCCTTCAGGTTCGCCAGGGCTTGGTCAATCTGGGTGCCGGTCTTCTCGATCTCGGTGGGGGCCACGGTCTCCCACTGGTCGTTGGGTTGGTTCACCGGTTTGACTTCAAAGTTCTGCGCCGGGATGTTGAGCGACTGCGTGCCTTCGCCCTTGGGCGTGGTGGGGGTGGTCGGCGTGCTGCCGGTGCCACTCGTCTCGTCCGTCTTGGGCACAAAACCCTCAGGAACGCCGGTGCTGGCCGCCGGGTTGTTGGGGTCCACGTTCACCGGGGCCTTGCTGGCCGTGCCGCCGCCGTTCTGGCAACCGGCCACCACCACGGCCAGGGCCGCGCCCATCATCCAGCCCGCAAACTTCAACCGCATCGAGGTAGTAGACGCGCGGGAGCCCGGCTTTCGTTCCCACCGGGGCCGCATCCCCAGGCCCATCAATGCAGCGGCACCCCACCAGGAGCCCCCACGTTCAAGGGGTGATCAAGTTGCGCCCAGTCGGAGAGCTTAAGGTGCGGGAAGGGCGCATCCTTCTGCTGGCAATCCCGCAGGAACTCCGTCTCCTCCTCGGTCATCGTGTGGCCATCCGCCACGGCCTCGGCCAGGGCCAGCAGGCGTTCCAGCCGGTCAGTGTGGTCGGCAAAGCGGATTTCGCTGTAATCCCGCGCCGAGAAGGTCGAGATCAAGAACTGCCAGTCGCTCGATTCCGCCAGCAGCAGCTCTCGGGCGGCCTGCTCCAGAATCTCCTGCGCGGGGCCAGTGCCCTGGGTGCGGCACAGGTCGCGGAACCGCGTCTCCAGCGGATACAGGCGCTCCCACGTCCAGTGGTTGTCGGGGTTCAGCCACACGCTGTGATAGCCGCCCTCGCCCCAAGAGCCTTCGGGCAAGTGGATGAGGTGGCGGGCCGGTTCGCGGTCCACGGTGTCACCACCGCTCACCATTTCGATATCGCCATCCAGCGCCATCTGCTTCGCGCATTCGTAAAGGAACTCCGGCCCCTCGAACCACCAGTGGCCAAAGAGCTCGGTGTCGTACATCGCCACCACGGTGCCCTCGCGCCCGCTCTGCCCCCGGTAGGCGGCCAGCGTGCTCTTCACCAAGCCCACAAAGTCCTTGGCGTGGGCGGCAATGTTGTCAAACGCCACCCACGGGTCGTAGGGTTGCTTGGCGCCCAGGTCGGCCTTGTTGGGGCTGATGCGCCAGTAGCGCAGGCGGCCGGGATACAGCTGCTTGTGGAACTCCAAGTACCACTCGTTGCCGGGGTAGCCCACGTCGCCGCTCCACACGCGCACGGTGGTTTGCGGGTCGCGGGCAAAGACGGTGGCGCCGCCGGGGATGAGGTAGTGCTCGTATTCGCTGCGGGCATCGGCCGGGGGCGTAAAGAGGTTGCGGCTGCGCTGGAACATCTCCGCGAGGTGCGGGAACGATTGCCAATAGGTGCCCAGGGGTTCGCCGCCCCGGATGAGGTGGCTATCCACAAAGAAGTACTCCACCCCGTTTTCCAACAAGAACTCCTGCACCGATTTGCGCGGCCAGGGGGTTTCGCCTTCGCTGGTGGGGCGCGCCCAGTCGTAGCCGGGGCGATAGGCGCACTCCGGCAGCCAGAACCCGCGCGGGGCCTTGCCGTAGCGGCGCTTGTGGCTGTCCACCGCCGTTTTCACCTGCGCCTGGATGCTCTCGTCTGTGCCCAGCAGCGGGAAGTAGCCGTGGGTGGCCCCGCAGGTGATCAGCTCGATCAAGCCGTCGTCTTGGAACGATTTGAAGCCGGCGTTCAGGTCGCGACCCCAGCGGTGCTTAAACTGCACCATCGCCCGGGTGTAAAAGCGCTGCCACCACGCGGCCAGGCCCACCATTTGCAGTTCGTCGTTGAGGGCAAAGCGCTCTTGGTCATGGATGGCGGCCTGGATTTTCTCTTCGCAGTACTCCTCGAACCCGGCGGCGAAGGCGGGGTCGGCCAGTTGCTCCGCCAGGATGGGGGTCATGTTGATGGTCCAGCGGGGGCGGATGCCCTCGTTGCGGAGGCGCTCCAGGGCGTCCAGGATGGGCAGGTAACACTCGGCGGCGCTTTCGAACAGCCAGTCGGTGCCGTGGGGGATTTTCCGTGGCTCAGCACATAGGGCATGTGCGAGTGGAGACAAAGGAGAAATCGCCCGACCGGCATGGGTTCATTGTAGCCCGGGACGCGGGCGGGCCGGTGAGGGAGGCACGGCCATCAAGCGCCGTGCGGGACATGAATCTGATTGGTGCGGCTGCAAGAGTAAGTCTGGGCTTGGCCGGTGCGAGCATCGATCCGGGCCGAGCACCACATCTCTTGCTCATACGAAGTGCCATGCACGATGAAGACGGGAGTGAGACGACTAAATCGGGAGACTCGGTCGTCGGATTTCAAGTCAAGCTTGTAGCTTGCATACAACTTGATTCTCTCCTTTTGGATCGTCACTCGCTCGCTGCGCCAAAGGTTTATGCAGATTTCCTTCACCTTGTCTTCCGGAAGGATGGGATCCCACGGCCCGGGCGGCGGCATCGGGGTTGCCCGGGCCTGAAGGACTTTTCCCGTCTGCGCATCGACAAGCACATGCCCCATGCGAGCCGTATTCAATCGAAATCTCGGATCGGGATTTAGCTCGGTGAAATTGCCAGAAAAGACTCTTCGCGGATAGTTGTTGGTGTAATGATAGGAGTCCCTGGATTCGACTAAGTTAAAGCGCCAGAAGAACACATGTTGAGTAGGTACGCCAACAGATTTCAAGTAATCGAGCATCACTTGTTTGGCTTCTGAGTCGCTCCGAATGGCGTGGGGTTGGTCTTGCCGGTAGGGTTGATCCTGATAAAAGGACTGACCTAAGGAAAACGATTCAAATTGGCCCGTGAAGGCGTGATAGGAAATGGTGGCTTCCGGAGTGTCTAGCCGGACAAAGTGGTTTCGCTCTACGCTTTGCTGCGCGAGGGAGGGAGACATGCTATTGGCCAGAAGCAGCTCCCGCATTCGCGAACCCCGGTTCGGCGGAATGTTCAAGAGAAGCGGATACTCTCGCACATAGTGGCGGATGACCAAGACCAGCGAGGACCCCGCCAAAACGGCCAAGGGCAAGAGGATTCGAAGTCGGTTCGCCCTCCACCATTCTATGGCTCGACTCGACCCACCGGAGCCAAGGGGAAGGGATTGATCCCTAGTGCTCCGTCTCACTTCTCCCATTGTGACCCCCGCGCCGCGCCTTTGGTTACAATACAGGCATGTGGATCGGCTTAGCCTTGGCCCTCAATGACAGCGCGGTGATGGGGGTGGGCGGCACCGTATCGGCCCTGGACACCACCACCCCGGTGCGCATGGTGCGCGAGCGCATCGACATCCACATGGGCCAGCGCAAGGTCAATGCCGAGTTCCTCTTCCAGAACACCGCCAACACCCCCACGCGGGTGCTGATGGGGTTCCCGGAAGAAGGCGGCGGCGACATCGAGGTGCCCGGCCCCAACCGCAGCACCTGGTTTAAATCGTTCCGCAGCTGGGTGGATGGCGAGCCCGTGGCCGTGCAGCGCCGCCCCTCCGAAGGCGACGACATGTTCTATAAGCAATGGTGGACCAAGGAGGTCACCTTTGCCGCGCGGCAAGAGCGCACCGTGCGCAACGAATATGTGACCACGCTGGGGGGAGTGCCACCGGCATCAGCTGGCTGACGTATGTGCTTTCAACCGGGCGGCCCTGGCAGGGCACCATCGGCGAGGCGGTGATTACGGTGGATTTGGCGGGGATTCCGCGCAACGCTTGGATTGGGGCGCGCCCGGCCAACTACGTGCGCCAGGGCGACAAGCTGGTGTGGGTGAAGCGCAATTTTGAACCCGAAGAGGACGAGGAAGTGGTGGTGGCGTACTGGGTGCAGGTGAAGGGGTCGCCGATTGTGCGGCCGGACGAACTGCGGCAGCAGTACGGCCCGATTTTCCAGCGGGATTAGATCGATGAGCAAGCGAGTTTGGTGGATTCTGGGCGGCGTCGTGGTGCTGTCCGCGGGCGTGTACTTTGGTGTCAATGCCATGGCCCCACGCAAGCCGGTTAGTGCGCATGAAGAGCGCATCAGGGAACTGTTTGCCGCAATTGATGAACCGGCTTCGGACTTCAAGATGTTAGCGCCTAAGGATCAACGGCAATGGGGCATTGCCAATGACACAACGGTGATGATCCATGATCCAAGCCTGCAGATCACGCAGATCCGGCGATGGCCAGCTTGGCTCAAGCGGAATCCGGAGGCCCCTCCTGGCCCGGGTGCAGTAGAGAATGCCAAAGAAGCAACAGAAAAGCTCGCCGCCCTCCTCCCCAAACTCGGGCTTGGCGACCTCAAGTACAAGATTCTTACGGCGCATCGACTCGAGACGCAGCCCTTCTTAGTCACCAAGAATGGGCGTCAGGAATGGGAGGAGCGGAAGGCCAGGCCGCGCTACATGGTGTTTTTTCGAGAGACTCACGAGGACCCGCGCTACTATCTCGATGGCTTGCGTGAAGGCCAAGTCGAATACTGCGCAAACTCTGGCGAACTATTGCAGTTCTACATCAACTACCCGGAGAAGGCCGGCGAGTGGGAATCTATTGTCACCGAAGAACAAGCCGCTCGAAAAGTGCGCGAGGCGTGGAAGTTTTGGCCTGAGGCGGCTTCGGTAGCTCGCACCACGGTAGATCGGATTTGGATGCATTACTGGACCGACTACAAACTCCGACACGAGACACCAATGTCGGGCGGATACGTGGTGCGGGGCCTGGATGCCAAGGGTGACCTCCTGTGCATCGGATTTGTGGTGGGGAAGACCGGAGAAGTGAGCAGACCAGACTGCGGCGACCTTCCCGATTTGTTGAACTGGAGCGGCGAGATCCGCAGGTACCGACCCACGGAACTAGCCCCCTAGCCGCCCCGCCCACCCCCACCGGGCCCACCCGGGCGCGCAGGCCCGTTTTCAGGTAGATTCCAGGGTGAAATGACCAGGGAAGGTCTCCCCGGTCGCGCTTGATTGCAATGATGCCCGACGACATGAATCCCGAAGAACTGACCGCCGAAGAGATCACCTCGCAGGAAATCAGTGAAACTCAGTTCAGCCGGGTCGACAAGGCTTACACCGAATCCGATATCCAAGTCCTGAAGGGACTGGAGGCCGTGCGCCTGCGCCCCGGCATGTACGTGGGCGACAACGGCAAGCGCGGTCTGCACCAGATGTTCCGCGAAGTGCTGGACAACGCCGTGGACGAAGCGCTGGCCGGCCACTGCGACCTCATCAAGGTCAAGATTTACGAAGACGGCTCCATGAGCGTGGAGGACAACGGGCGCGGCATCCCCACCGGGATCCACCCCGAAGAAGGCGTCAGCACCCTCACTCTCGTCATGACCGTACTGCACGCGGGCGGGAAGTTCGAAAAGACCGGCGGCTATAAGGTCTCCGGGGGTCTGCACGGCGTCGGCGTCTCATGCACCAACGCCCTCTCGCTGTGGATGGAATCCACCGTGCAGCGCGAAGGCCAAATCTTCCGCCAGCGCTTTGAGCAAGGCGTGCCGGTGGGCGAGCTCGAGATTCTGGGCAAATCCAAGACCACGGGCACCAAGCAACACTGGATGCCGGACCCCGAGGTGCTGCGAGAAACGGTCTACGACGTCCACATCGTCAAGCACCGCCTGCGCGAAATTGCGTACCTCAACCCGAACATCACCATCGAATTCAACGATGAGCGCCACCCGGAAGAAGATGAAGTGCTGCACTACACCCGCGGCATCATCCAATTGGTGGAAGACAGCAACGACGCCTACGACGTCATTCACAAGCCGATTGCATTCCACCGCATCCGCGAAGGGATGGAGGTCGAGGTCGCCATCCAGTACCACACCTCCTACAGCACGTCCATCCTGGCCTACACTAATAACATCCATCAACCAGATGGTGGAACCCACGTCTCGGGCTTTAGCGCCGCGCTCACCCGCGTGCTCAACCAGTACGCCCGCAAGATGAACCTGCTGAAGGAGAAGGACAAGAATTTCACCAGCGACGACGTGATGGAAGGCCTCACCGCCGTCATCGCGCTCAAGCTGGAGCACGCCAGCTACAACTCGCAAGACAAGGTCAAGCTGGTGAACCCCGAAGTGCAGGGTCTCACCAACTCGCTGGTGGGCGATGGTCTCACCACGTTCCTGGAAGAGAACCCGCAGGTGGCCAAGCGCATCATTGATAAGGCGATGATTGCCCAGCGCGCCCGCGAAGAAGCCCGCAAGGCCGCCGAAGCCGTGAAGCGCAGCAACGCCATGGATAGCTTTGGGCTGCCGGGCAAGCTGAGCGACTGCGTGAGCAAGAACGCCGCCGATTGCGAAATCTATCTCGTGGAAGGCGACTCGGCCGGGGGCACCGCCAAGGGCGGCCGCGACCGTCTCACTCAGGCCATCCTGCCGCTACGCGGAAAGATCCTCAACGTCGAGCGCGCCCGCCTAGACAAAGCGCTGGATAACAACGAAATCAAGTCGCTCATCGCGGCCCTGGGCGTCGGGATTGACGTGCTCACCGGGCGCGGCAACTTCGAGCTGGATGAAGAAGGGGTGAGCAAAGAAAGCAGCCACTTCGACATCACCAAGCTGCGCTACCACAAGATCATCATCATGACGGACGCCGACGTGGACGGCGAACACATCCGCACGCTGCTGCTCACGTTCTTCTATCGGTTTATGAAGCCGCTGGTGGTGAACGGGCACATCTATCTCGCCGAGCCGCCGCTCTTCGTCATTAAGGCCGGGGCCAATGAACGCTATTACGCCATGACGGTGGAAGAGCGCGACGAGATCGTGAAGACGATTAAGAAGAAGAACGTGACCATCACGCGCTTTAAGGGTCTGGGTGAAATGGAAGCGCATGAGCTGGAAGAAACGGCCATGAACCCAGAAACCCGCCGCCTGGTGCAGGTGAAGTACGACCCGCAGATGGATATGGAAGTGGAGCGGATGTTCAGCCGCCTGATGGGGGACAAAGTGGAACCCCGCCGGGAGTTCATCGAGCGTCACGCCCGCGCCGTCACCAACCTCGACTGGCACTATTAAGCGCGTCGGAGAACACCTTGCTTCCCCGGTGCTGGCCGCCGGGGTAGTTCGAATTGCAACCTGCCGGTTATAATTGCCGTCTGGAAGGGAGAGGAGGCATCCGTATGACGAGGGGGCTCTCCGCGCGTACTCGAGCACGCCCGGGAGGTTACGGTTTGAAGGTTGAACGACTACGTATCGTGGTTCCGTGGTTACTCGTGCAGCTCTACGTCATGATGGCCACGAGCTCATACTGGGTGTTTCTTCGGATTGGCTTCATGCCGTTCTACTCGGAGGAAGTGGAGCAAGGAGCGGATCGGCAAGGTGTGCTGCTCAATGGCTTCAAGCACGCTCTGACGAGTCCGAACCTTTGCTTTGACGTGAACAATGTCTACCTCTGGCACGGCACAGCTTGGAATGGGGTTATTGGAGTTTCAGCATTTTTGCTTTTTGGGTTGCTGGCCACGCTGTGGGGCTCGGGTCTAAAGTGGATCAACCTTATTCTTGGCGTACTCCTCGGGGTGTGTGTTTCGCTCAGCTTGTTCTTTCTTGCGGAGACCCCCATCTTCGAATGGTACGAGCTACTGGTCAAGTGGAGCTTGCTTGCCGTACTAGCTCTTCAGGCGAGGCTATCAGCTTTCCTCTTAAACAAAACATTAGCAAGAATGGAGAGCTAAAGCTTGGGGGCAGCATAGAGCCACGAAAGAGAGAACGAAAATGCGCAATGAACTAGTACAAAGACACTATGCCGGTATGCGAGCCGGCTTTACGTTGATCGAAGTGATTGTGTCTCTGGCAATCATCGCCCTCATCGCCGCCATCGTCTTTCCAGCCATCGGCCGGAGTAAGGAATCAGCCTTGCGAACTCGAGAGGAAGCCGCGTTGCGCCAAATCTACGTGGCCGTCAACCTTTACGAAGCAGATTTCGATCAGCAAGCTTTGCCCTCGCTGGACCACCTCAAGGACGGCTATCTTAAACTTAGCTTCCTAGAAAACCCGAGCGACGTGCGAAGCGCCATGAAACGGTCCGATTGGCCCGCCAATCTCTATGTGACTCTTACGAATGTGGATCTTCCAGAACACATTGCACAGAGATCCACGGCCCGAATCGGGTACTTCTATCTCAAGGCGTTCGAAGGCCGCTTCCCGGCTGGACGATCCTTTGCTGAGTATCGCAACAACCCCGAAATTGGGATGGTCACCGGTTTTGGGCTCCTCAAATGCAATGGGGTGTGCGAATACGGTCGGTGGAACACCCTTGAATCAGGCCAAGCTCCACTCAACGTTTACGGCAGTCTCGGGACGGTGCGGATGGATGGCTCGATCTTGTTCCGCACGCGGCCAAAGGAGTGTTCGCCCGGCCCGCTGGGCCACAACAATCTCTTCTTCGGGGGCAAGCTCAATTGCCAGACCGTTCCCGTTTCTCCCGGCTAAGTCCGCGCCGTCACCAACCTCGACTGGCACTATTAAACTGGATCATCGCGGCTTCGCGTAAAGGGCTTGCGTGTTGGGATTGCACCTTGGTGCAACCCATCCCCAGCGCCTACCGTCTTCCACTGTAGGAGGTGCGGCTTGATGCCTGGGGGTGCAAAGCAGACGGGATTGCCAGCGGCCGTATTGTTACTCCACGCCTACACGGTATGCACATTGAACACCTATTGGGTGGTTCTGCGTGTTGTTTTTATGCCGATTGAATCAGATTTAGTCAATCGGCAGGAGATTCTTGTTTCTGGCGTCGGTGATGCGCTTCGGATGCCCCTCCTTTACTTTGTTCCCGAGTCTACATACTTTTGGTACTCAACAACTCTCAATGGGGTGGTGGGTGCGCTGGCCTTCACAGTTTACGGACTTGTAGCTCTGTCCTGGCTGAGCAAGCGTAAGGCCATGAGAGTCGTAGCCGGAGTCGCCCTCGCCGTTTGCGTCTGTATCAGCCTTGTGTTCGTCGCCACCACGCCGGTGCTCCAATGGTACGAGCTGATCATCAAGCTCAGCCTGCTGGCGGCATTAACCGGACTAGGCATAGCATCCGAGAAGTTGCGTCAAAAGCTCGTGGATAGGCTAGCGGGCGACGAGAAAGAATGGAGTCCATCATGATTCGGCATGGCACCTCCAACCGATGCACGAAGGGAATCACCCTGATCGAAGTAATCGTGTCGCTGGCGGTCATTGCCCTGATCGCGGCCATCGTCTTTCCGGCCATCGCCCGGAGCAAGGAATCGGCCTATCGCACCAGAGAAGAGGCCTCCCTGCGCCAGATCTACGTGGCCGTCAACCTCTACGAAGCGGATTTCGACCAGCAGGCGTTGCCCTCTTTGGACCACCTCAAGGATGGCTATCTCAAGCTCAGCTTCCTGGAGAGCCCCACGGACGTCCGTGCCGCCACCAAGCTTTCGGACTGGCCCGCCAACCCCGGCATCTACATTAAGGAGTTCGACAAACCCGAACACCTGGAGCAGCGGTCAACCGCCCGGATCGCCTATTCCTCTCTCAAGTCGTACGAAGGCCGTTATGCGGCTCGGCGCACGTTCGCCGAATATCGAGACAACCCCGAGCTGGGCATGATTGCCGGCCTGGGTTTGCTCAAGTGCAACGGGGCGTGCGAATACGGCAAGCGCAACCCCATCAATTCCGGCCATCCGCCTTCTAACCTCTATGGCTACGTGGGGGCCGTGCGGATGGATGGCTCCATCTTCTTCCGGATTCGCCCGAAGGAGTGCACATCCGCCACAATGGGGCACAACAACCTCTTCTTCGCCAAGGACCTCACCTGTAAGGTGTCCCCGGTCACGCAGATCTAAGTCCGCGCCGTCACCAACCTCGACGGACACTATTAAAAATGCTAGGTTTGGCCCTGGTAGATGTGCCGGATATTGCGTCAATCATAGCATTGACTATTACGGGAGGTTCATCATTCAACTGCCTGGAACTATCTGGGCAGGATGATCCTTATGTATAAGTTCGCTTTGAGTGCCCTCGCTTTGGGTGCCGTAGCTATGAGTTCCGCCCAGGCGCTGATGTATGATTCCGTACCGGCGACGGTGACCAACTACTTCGCCCCCGGTGGTGCCACCAACCAAGCGGGGAACACCATCACCCGCCTGATGGCCGACGACATCGACATGATTGATGCCTTCCCGGGCGCGCAGATCACGAGCTTCGCCTTCACCCTGGTGAATGCGAACACGACGACGGTTTCGTTCCGCCCGCGCGTGCGCTTCTATGCTTTGACCGGCACGACGGCGACCACGTTGGGCAACTACATCACGGGTTACACGCTGAACCCGGTCTCCATGACGGCGAACTCGGCCACGACCTACACGGTGAACATTGGTCCGGGCTTCAACGTGCCCAACAACTTCTTCCTGTGGGCCGGCCTGACGTTCGACAACAACACCGGCGCAACCGGTGCCACGGCGACGCAACTGGACAACATCGGCTGGGCGGTGGGTCAGCCGTCGGTGGGCACCAGCGATGACATCTTCTTCCGCACCACGGCGGCGGGCAGCTTCGTTGGCGGCAACCCGGCCGGCGGCTACTTGTTCTTCAACGGCAATCCGCCGGCGAACTTCGCGTTCCGCCTGAATGCCGTGCCGGAACCGGCGAGCATGATCGCGCTTGGTGCGGGCCTGCTGGCCATGATGCGCCGACGCCGCGCTGCCTAAATCAGCGGGCAAACGACCAAAAGATCCCGTCCTTGGCCATTGGCCGGGGCGGGATTTCTCCTTATGACCGACCGGCTCGGACAGGGACTCGGCTGACCTCAACCCCGCCTCGCAAGTAGAATAGTTCAGCCGCGCGGGTCTCATTCGATGGACCAATCCCTTATTCGCAACTTCTGCATCATCGCTCACATTGACCACGGAAAGTCCACTTTGGCGGACCGAATCCTGGAAGTCACGGGGGCGGTGCGTGGTCATGCCCAAGAGCAGATGCTGGACACGATGGACCTGGAGCGCGAGCGGGGCATCACGATCAAGATGACGGCGGTCCGGATGAACTTCACCGCCAAAGATGGCAAAACCTACCAGTTCAACCTGATTGACACGCCCGGCCACGTGGACTTTACGTACGAAGTCAGCCGCGCGCTCTATGCCTGCGAAGGCGCACTCCTGGTGGTGGATAGCACCCAGGGCGTGGAAGCCCAAACCATTGCCAACGCCAGCATGGCCATGAATCAGAACCTCGCCATCATCCCGGTGGTGAACAAGATGGATCTCCCCCACGCCGACCTGGAGATGGCCAAGGACGAGATCGAAAACGCGCTGATGATCGACGCGAGCGAGGCGATCCCGTGCAGCGCCAAATCGGGCATGGGCATCACCGACATCTTGGAAGCGGTGGTGGAGCGCATTCCGCCCCCGACCGGCGACAAGGAAGCCTCCTTGCGGGCGTTGATCTTCGACTCGCACTTCGACACCTATCAAGGCGCGGTGGCCTATGTACGCGTGGTGGATGGCGAGGTGAAGCCGGGCGACAAGATCCGGATGATGTCCACGGGCAAGACCTTTGATGTCGACGAAGTGGGCGTGTTCCGCCCGCGTCTGGAGCGGGGCCAGGCCCTGCGCACCGGCGAAGTGGGCTTTATCACCGGCGCCATCAAGACGATTGGGGATGCGGCGGTGGGCGACACCGTCACCAGTGCGGAAAATTCGGCCGTCGAGCCGCTACCCGGCTACCGCAAGGCGAAGCCGATGGTGTTCTGTGGTCTCTATCCCACCGATAGCGACCAGTACGCGGACCTGCGCGAGGCCATCGAGAAGCTTCAACTGAACGACTCGTCGTTGCAGTTCGAGCCCGAGACCAGTGCGGCCCTCGGCTTTGGGTTCCGCTGCGGCTTCCTGGGCTTGCTGCACATGGAAATCGCCCGCGAGCGCCTGGAGCGCGAGTTCAACTTGGACCTCATTCTCACCGCGCCGAGCGTGGACTACCAGGTCTACATGAATGACGGCTCGATGCTCCACATTTCGAACCCGAGCGAGCTCCCGAGTCCCAACCACATCCAGCGCATCGAGGAGCCGATGGTGGACGCCACCATCATGGTGCCCAACGATTACGTGGGGGCTGTGATGACGCTTTGCCAAGACCGTCGCGGCGTCTATAAAAAGACGGAATACCCCTCGCAAACCCGCTGCTTAATTTATTACAGCCTGCCTTTGGGTGAAATTCTTCTCGACTTTTTTGACAAATTAAAGTCCAGCACGCGCGGATATGCCTCGCTTGATTATGAGTTTAGCGGCTATCAAGATAGTGACCTTGTGAAAGTGGATATCCTGCTCAATGGCGACCAGGTGGACGCTCTCAGCTTCATTGTGAACAAGCAGTTTGCCTACTATCGCGGCAAGGCCATCGTGGAGCAGCTGCGCAAGGTGGTGCCGCGCCAGCAGTACGAGGTCAAAATCCAGGCGGCGATTGGCTCCAAGATCATCTCGGCGGACGTCATCAAGCCGTTCCGCAAGAACGTGATTGCCAAGTGCTACGGCGGCGACGTTTCGCGCAAGCGAAAACTGCTGGAAAAGCAGAAGAAGGGGAAGAAGCGCATGAAGAACATCGGCAGCATCGAGGTGCCGCAAGAAGCCTTCCTCTCCGTGCTGCGCGTGGCCGAGTAGTGTTCGCTCCTCGTTCTCGACCCCCGCATAAGTACCAGTTAAACTGAACTTATGTCATCTTGTTCGATGGGCGAGGTACCCTCTGGGAATCAAGGGGTTATCTCTGCGATGAAGAGGACATTAATTTTATTTACGGCGCTGGGAGTTGTTGGCTCTGCGCACGCCGTCGTCATTGACGATTTCACTACGGGGCTGTTTTCGGCTTCGTATGGTGGGAACGCTTACTTTACGGGTGGTGCCACAGTTCCCAACGCTGTCGGCCCGCTCCGCTACCACAGCACCAAGTTCAATGCGAATCCGCTCTTTGCGCAGACGTTCATTGACATGCTGGGCGACGGCAAGACCTACATTGAAACCGGTCCGGGTGTGGATGCCGAAGTCACCCTGGCGTGGGCTGGTGGTCTGACCTCGGGCACCGGCACCTTCGGGGGCGGCTCGCTCAATGCGAACCAGTTCACGGCGATTCCGGCGAACCTGAGTGGCCTCACGGGCTTCCAGGTGGGCTACGAAAACGCCGACCAGAACTTTGACCTCGTGATGGGGTTCATTGACACGACGAACAACGTGTTTGAACTCTCCACTCCGGTCACGGTGACGGCGGGCACGGGCTCGGTGGTCATTCCCTTCTCGAGCATCAACCTCACCAACATCAACTTGGCGAGCGTGGATGGCGTGGTCTTCCGCGCGTTCATGGATCACAGCCAAGACGTGACGATCACTCGCCTCAATGCGGTGCCGGAACCGGCCAGCATGGTGGCGCTTGGCGCAGGTTTGTTGGCGCTTTTGCGCAGGAGTCGGCGCGCCTAAGTCGCTGGAGAGGACAACATGAAGAAAATTTTCATTCCCCTGACTCTGGTGGCCATGGCGGCGGTCTCGCAAGCCGTGGTGATCGACACCTTCAGTGATAACCAATCCGCCACGTTTGCAACGGATGGATACTCGGTGAACTCGGCTCCGGGAGGTACGATTGCCAGCGCGGGCGCCCGCACCTTCAGCGCGGACATTACGGCCAACCCGAACAACCGCTTCATCCGGATGCAAAACACTTCGGGCAACCTGGTGATTCAGACGGGCTCGGGTGTGGCGGGCAACGCGTTCATCATCCTCACGGGTGCGCTGAACAGCGGGGCGCCTAACAGTGGGAGTTCGAGCTTCCCGGTTCTCAGCGATCACACGCCGATGAACCTGGACCTCAGCGGCTACAACGCTTTGGAGATTGACTACCTGGGTAATGACCAGGCCAGTACGGGCATCTCGGTGGTGGTGTACGACAACATGTTCGCCAATAGCGACGTGAGTGCCGTCTTCAACCCGACGGTAGGCAATGGCACGCTGATCATTCCGTTCAGCAGCATCTTCAGTACGGTGCCGGCGAATAGTGTGGGTCTCATCGGCCTGCGTGTGGGCCTCCCGAACGGGAACGACATCGCCTTTGGCGAAGTCCGCGCCGTGCCGGAACCGGGCACGATGATCGCGATGGGTGCGGGCTTGCTCGCTCTGGCGCGACGCCGCCGCAAGTAAGCGCATATCTTCTAGAGCAAGAGCCTCCTGACCCTTCGGGCTGGGAGGTTTCTTGCCTTTTCCCCTAGTGGGATTACCAGGTTTGTAGTCTTTCGGTTAAACGCGTCAGCCCTGGGAGAATGACCAGATTTGAAGGGGTATATTTCAACTGGGTAGTTATATGAAGAGGACCTTATTCGCACTACTGGCATTGATTGGATCCGCCTCGGCGTTTGCGGTCGTTTTGGACGACTTCAACGCAGGCACTTACTATCAGGACTCCAACGCCACGTCTTACAACACGGAGAATGTGGCCGCCGGCCTGATGCGCTACGGCAACCACGTTTTCTTCAGCAATCCCGACTCTCGATATCTGACCACCGAGATTGCGGGCGGTCAGCTTTACGTTGAGGCCGAAACCGGTGTGAATGCGGTATTCACCTTCGGCCACTTGGGCGGACTGCTCAATGGCGCTCCGGCCAGTGGCTCAGGCGCCTTGTCGACCCTAGATGCTGCCTCTTTCCCCACGGCCATGAATTGGACGGCGACTCCGGTCGTCGAGGCTGTTTTCAGCGCCAGCGATCAATCCACGGCCACCGTCCAGTTCTGGGCGTATGAGAAGTCCGGCTCCTCGATTGGCAATTTATTCAATTCCTCGGTACTCAGCATTCCCCAGGGCGGCGGCACGGTCAGTTTTGACTTCAGCACCACTGGCCTGAATCTTGCCAATGTAGGTGCATGGGGTATGAACCTTGGGCTACCCACTGGGAACGACCTCGCCATTGACCAAGTGAACGCGGTGCCGGAACCGGCGACGCTCATCGCTCTCGGAGCAGGTTTGGCCGCCTTCGCTCGTCGACGCAAGGCCAACTAACACAAGGAGACAAAGAACATGAACAAGAGTTGGTTCCTCCTGAGCCTCGTCACCATCGGCACGACCGCTCAGGCAAACATCATCATTGATGATTTCTCGACGGGCAACTACAGCTACAACACGACAGTGGACACCTACACGTCGCAAACCGGCATCACCGCCATTGCGCCGACCCGCTACGTGGCCCACGACTTTGTCGCCAACCCGAACGCGCGACCGATCCGCACCGAAGTGGCCGGAGGCAAGCTGTTCATCTCCACGGGTGTCAACGTTAATGCGAAGCTGAACTTCAACTACATGGCCAGCCTCAAGAACTCGGTGCCGGCCCAAGGTTCCGGCCTGCTCGGTCTGTCGAGCTTCAATGCCGCGAGCCCGGCGATTGACATCAGCAGCGAAAGCGCCTTCAAGTTCGATTACGAGAACAACGACCAGAACAACACGATGATCTACGTGTATGCCTGGAACTCGGACTTCACGGCCTTCAACGCTTCCGCGGGTTACTCGGTGGCCGCGGGCAACGGCAGCCTCACCATCCCCTACAGTGCGGTCTTCACCACGGTGAATCCGAACAGCATCGGGATGCTGGGCTTCGGCGTCCTCGCTCCGACGAGCAACGACATCACGCTGACGAGCGTGGCCGCGGTGCCCGAACCGGCCAGCATGATCGCGCTGGGTGCGGGCTTGCTCGCTCTGGCTCGACGCCGCCGTAGCAAGTAAGCCAAGCCTCTTCATTTACCCAAAAAGGAACCCGGATCTCCAAAACGGAGACCCGGGTTTTCTCTTGCACCAACCAAGCCCGCTTAGCGGCGCGTGAACAGCAAGCGGCTCGCGCGGCCCCCGGCGTCCACCCGGATGGCAGGCCAGCTTGTGCCTTCACCTTCGGGTGTGATGGTCAAGAAGCCACCCACGCTCAGCTGCTTGGCGTTTCCCAGGGTGCCCGCCCCCCAGTCGTGGCCGTTGATCTTCACCTGCAGGGCGCCGTCCTTCTCGGTCACCACGATCGCGTATTCCAGTTCTTCGCTCCAGAATTCACCAACCCACGCCGCGCGCTGTTCGGCGGTGGCGGCAAAAGCTTCGCCCCGGGGGCCGCGCAGCTTGGCGCCGCCTTGGTCCAGTACGACTGCCGGAGATTTCCCTTCGGCAATCGCGTCGAAGGTGAACTTGGCCTGCGCCGCCGCGTAGCTGAATTCACGCTCGCCGGTGCGGGTCAACTCGATCTTGGGTTGGCCCTGGGGCAGGGCAAAGAGCTTGCCGCCCTCCACCGAGAACTCAATCGGCAACTCAATCGGCTTCAGTACGAAGCGCCCGGCGTAGGCCGCCAGGATCTCCGGCGTCAACGGACTCCAGTCCTGGCTTCCCGCCGAGGCGACCGGGGCCGCCGGCTCGGGCAGGTCTAGCAGAATCCGGGCGATCTTGTCGTTCATCTGCTTGCTCAGCTGGGTGCCGTCATTGCCGGCCGTGAACACCGACCACCCCGTCTCCGGGAACACCGTAAACATCGCGTGGAACCCGCTCCAGTCCCCGCCGTGCTGAATGCGCGTGGCTGTGCCGAGCTTATCGAGGAACAGCCCGCCCGCGTAGCGCATGCCCGGCCCGAAGGGACGCGGCGAAGGCTTCAGCATCGCCTCGTGCCAGGGGCGTTCCGCTTCGGTGGGCGTGGCCAAAAAGCGCGACCACTTCGCCATGTCGCCCGTAGTGGTCAGCATGCCGCCGTCCCCCACAATGCTCGCCCGCAGGCGCATGGCCAAGAATCCCTGGCCGTTGCGCACATAGCTGTTGGCGCGCTGCTTCACCAGCAGCTCCGCGCTGGCGTCATAGAGCGAATCCTTCATCCCCAGCGGCTCCCACACCAGGTGGCGGGTGGCGGTGGTCAGGTCGGTTTTCTCTGTGCGCTTCACCACCTCGGCCAGCAGGGCGTAGCCGGTGTTGCAATACATCGCGGCCGCGCCGATGGGGAAGTTCGTCTCCCGCTGCTTCTTCATCATCTCAATGAGCTCGTCGGGGTCGGGGGTGTGGTTCAGGTCGCCGCCGTTGCTCATCAAGTTCATATTCAAGTAGTCGCGCAGGCCGCTGGTGTGGTGGATGAGGTGATGCAGCTTGATCGCCTCCATCCACTCGGGTAGCTCGGGGATGTGCTTGCGGATGGAATCTTCTTGCGAGAGCTTGCCCTCCAGTTCCAGCCGCACAATGCTGGCCACCACAAACTGCTTGGTAATGCTGCCAATGTCAATGCGGCTTTCGGGGGTCAGGCGAGTGCCCTGCTCCAGGTCGGCCAGGCCGAGGCCCTCTTGCATCACAATCTCACCGTTGTGATAGATGGCCACCACGCCGCCGGGGCCGTCTTCGGTGCGCCAGGGCTTCAGCACTTCGGCAATCGCGGCTTGCTTTTCCGCGCTCAGGGTGGGCGGCTGCAGCAGGCACAGGGCCAGCATCATCGTGGTCATTGCAATGTGTAATACCGCAGATTTTCAGCCCAGGTTGCCGGGAACGGAGAGAATCTAATCCCGGCCCGGGCTGTGTGCGGCGTTATTCTCCTCGTGTTTGGCTTGCGTTCCAACAATAATGTTGCAAGATCGAGCCATCCCGCGCATCGATTCTGGCCATACACTGCGTCGACTCCTCATTCACAAATCCGGTCACGTAGTAGCCCGGAACCAGGCGATCCTCCGGCTTGACCTTCGTGGAGTTTCCGGATCGAATGTACTGTGCCTTGGCCTAAACTTGCCGAGGATCGAAGTTAGCACCCGAACCGCGCCAAACTTCCTGTGCAATCTCCACGGCCCGTTGTTCCGAAATGGTCTCCCCCCAAGGGGCCGCGGGCGGAATAGCGTTTGAGTTGTACTTGAGGACAAGCCCCGTCGCAGCATCCATGACAATGTTGCCCTTGCGAAGGCCCGCGGAGACATACCGTTTGTCACTCTTGGATTCCTCGAACCTTGCTACGAAGATCTTCCGCTCGAAGCCCATTACAACCTGCCGAGAAGCTTCGCCCTCGAGAGTTTGGGATTGGGTGAAGTCATACGCCTCCATTTCAACGCCTGCCTCTTTCAGGAAGAGGCTCATGGCGGCCTCGGCTTGAGACTCCGACTTCAATTCATGGACACTGCCTGGCTTAAGCGGATGCGAAGCAAAAAAGCTCGTCGGTCGACTCAATTGGATGAGTTGCCCCGTGTGCTGGTCTAGCCAAATCCGGACCGAGGGTGTTTCGAGCATGACGCCCCCGTTTTTCGTTGTCAGCAGGTTCGCTTGAGATGGGTCCTCTTTGCTAGCCTGAAGCACTTGCCGCATCCGCGCTTGCGTGTCCACCTGGCCCGTAGCCAGAGAGCTGAGTTGGTCGCGGTAAATCCAGCCCCCGGCCCCGAGCGCCATCACCCCCACCGCCGCCACCGCAAACAAGGAGGGACGCAGTTTCATCAGTTCAACTCCAAAGGGTTCTCCAGGGTTGGCCTGCCGCACCCATCGGCCGCCAAGCTTCACCTTCTGACTTCCCAACCTACCAACAAGTTACGGGAGTTGTCAAGCCGCGTCTCCTTGCACGTGCTGTAAACAGAAACCAGCCTTACTCTCCGCGCATGCGGCTGGGAATATGGCAGGAGTTCTGCATCACCTTTCCGCTTCGCCCATCAATGATCGCAAAGCAGTGCCACGAATCTGCATCCGATGAAGCTCCAAGCACGTACCCTGGAATCAGGCGATCTTCAGGAAGGATTTTCTTGCTACTTCCGGTGCTCACATACTTCGCATGAATCCGCACCATTGACGGCTCAATATTAGCTCCCGATTGCTGCCAAACATCCAGCGCAATCTCCTTTGCCCTTGCTTCATCGATATTGAGTTCCCAAGGTGCTGCCGGTGGAAGGATGATGGAACTGAACCGAAGAATTAGTCCCGTTTGGCCATCCACGACAATCGACCCACTTCGACTCGCAGTCGCCTCGAATCGCGGATCACTCTTTCGTTCGACAAACCGGGCAGTGTAAATCTTCCTCACATGGCCCGATGCGGCCTGTGTGGCCTCTTCACCTTCGAGAGTTTTGAACCCCTCGAACTCGTAGGATTCCATTTCTACCCCCGCATCCCGGATGAAGGCGGCCATCACCGCCTTCGCATCTCCTTCAGAACGGACAACGTGGGGCCCCTCAGGCTTGTAGGGATAATTGGCATAGAAGTCTCTCGATCGACTAACTGAAACCAATTGGCCAGTCTGTTCATCCAAGCGAACGCTGACAGAGCCGTTTCCTATCTGGATACTCCCGTTGAAGGTCCGGGCCTGCGATGCCAGATTGGGATCCAACTGGAAGGCCTGAAGCACTTGCCGCATCCGCGCTTGCGTGTCCACCCGGCCTGTAGCCTGAGAGCTGAGTTGGTCGCGGTAAATCCAGCCCCCGGCCCCGAGCGCCATCACCCCCACCGCCGCCACCGCAAACAAGGAGGGACGCAGTTTCATCAGTTCAACTCCAAAGGGTTCTCCAGGGTTGGCCTGCCGCACCCATCGGCCGCCAAGCTTCACCTTCTGACTTCCCAACCTACCAACAAGTTACGGGGGTTGTCAAGCCGCGTCTCCTTGCACGTGCTGTAAACAGAAACCAGCCTTACTCCCCACGCATGCGGCTGGGGATTTGGCAGGAGTTCTGCATCACTTTGCCGCTTCGCCCATCAATGATCGCAAAGCAGTGCCACGAATCTGGACCAGCAGAAGCCCCGAGAACGTACCCCGGGATCAAACGATCTTCGGGCTTGATTATCAGAGGGTTTCCGGTGCGCACATACTTCGCTCTGATGTTCACTTGAGAGCCTTCAATACTCGCCCCCGATCCGCGCCAAGCATCCAAGGCTATCTCCTTTGCCCTAGCTTCACTAATATTGAGTTGCCAGGGATCTGCCGCGGGCATGATAACCGAGTTGAACGAGAGTAATTTTCCAGTTTGCCCGTCAACCACCATGAATCCGCTCCGACTTGTAGTGGCCTCAAAGCGAGGGTCACTTTTTCGTTCAACGAAACGGGCGGTGTAGACTTTCCGCGCCTGGCCGTAAGCGGCCTGGGTGGCTTCTTCACCTTCGAGAGTTTTGAACCCTTCGAACTCGTAGGATTCCATTTCTACTCCCGCATCCCGGATGAAGGCGGCCATCACCGCCTTCGCTTGTGCCTCAGAACGGACAACGTGGGAGCCATCGGGTTTGTACGGCTTTTCGGCATAAAATCCTCGTGATCGACCAATCGATACCAATTGTCCTGAGTGTTCGTCCACGTGAGCCTCAACGACCTCATTGCCAATCTGGAGACCACCGTTGACAGACTGGGCCTGCGCAGCTAAGTCTGGATTAACTTCAAATGCTTGAAGCACCCGTCTCAAACTCCCCTCACTGCCACCACCCGAAAGTGTTCGAAGACTAAGGCCCTCCTTGAAAAAATAGGGACTTATCAAGCTCCCTAGGATAAGAACTGCGACGGCAGAAAGTGCTACTTTCTGACCTAGTTTGAGATTTGTATGCATTAGCGCCACCATTGACTGGGATCGCCCAAGTAGACTGACTTGCCTTTTGCCTGGAGATCACCGAAAACACGCATATCCGCTATGCCAATGGTGACCGATTTGTCCATTGTGGCCGGTCTAGTCTTGTTTATTTCCGGCACCCAAGTATTGTATACCGCGATTGCGTCTAGCCTAGCCGCATGAACCGTCTTTTTGCTCTCCAAAAGGCTTTGCCAGAATACAAGCTCAGCCAGACGAGATTCAGGGAAGAAGGCTGATGGCTCGAAGCTCACGACTGCCTCGTTCGCATCTCCAAACATCGGATTCGGGTTATAACGAGTACCGTGCGGCCAAGTCAGACCGTTCTTGAACGCATTGGTAGTGCCGGTATGGCACGAATTCACGAAGCCGATCGTAAGCACTGGCTCACCGCTGTTATAAGGTGGCAAAGAGTCATTGCTGGGGGTAGGTCCCTCGCCGATCGCCACTATTCTTGCTGCCTCCGCCGAGTAGACAGGGGCGTGGGTCTTAAGTGCATAGAAACGCCATGCCTCACCGATGGGATCATCGCCATGATCGGGAATGTGATTGTTGTCTGTAATCCTTGCCCCGGGAAAGTTTGCCGATCCATTTGAACCATGCGTCTGTACCGAGAAGATTGTTGACATCATGACATCGTTCCGCAGATCAGTCTTCGTCCAAGTGTTATCGAAATGAGCAGAGGTCTGGTATTGGGCGCCGGTGTGGACATTCTGCATCTGAATATGCTCAGGGTGCGGACCCGTGCCGCCCGATAGGAAGTCTTTTTGGACCAGCATGCGTGATCGATTGATTACCGGCCGGGTTGGGGCAATGCTTTCAAAAATGCCGTCAGATGCTCAAACTTTAACCCGGATGTCTAAAGCAGTGCCATGGGGGAAGTGCGTTGAATCGAAAACGACCTCCGAACTGACACTAAATAGAAACGGACCCACAGGGCCCCTGTGCCAGTGTCGAGTAAGTTGACCGCCAATCCGAATTTCATACTTATAGATGGTCGGTTCGTAGAGCATGGGGTTGTCCGGGTCCGCCTCTGAAGAGACAATGAACCCAAACTTGCAATTCGTACCGCTCCAGTACTCAGGCATTTCGCTAATGCCTCCAGAGGAAATGTGAATGTCCCCGGTCACGCTTCCTAGCGAGAGGGCAGGGAGCGCACTTGCGAGAAGGAATGCCCCGACAAGCTTCATGTAACGGATATTACCTTGCCATTACGGGGGTTGTCAAGAGTGCTTTTATGCGTATTTTTCGCAAATGTTTACTCCTACCCGCCCCGGAGCCCCGCGCCCCCGGCGCGTCATACTTAACCCGTGGCCATGTTTCGGGGAATGATGCAGCGGGTGGACCGGCTGCTCGGTCGGGGCGTCATTGACGAAGCGCTGTACGAAGACCTGGAAGAAGCCCTCCTCCAGGCCGATACCCCCATCTCCGTCACCGGCGAGATCCTGGAAGAACTGCGCCAGGCCGTGCGCACGGAGCGCATCACCGACCCCGCGGGCATCAAGGACCGCCTGCAAGAGGCCATCCGTCGCCGATTTGACCAAAAGGCGAAATCTGCCCTCTATCGCCACATCGTCAACCCCACGGTCTACCTTTTTGTGGGCGTGAACGGGGTGGGCAAAACCACCACCATCGGCAAGCTGGCCACGCGCCTGGTGGGGCAGGGCCGCAAGGTGCTGCTGGCCCCCGGCGACACCTTCCGCGCCGCCGCCATTGACCAACTGAAGTTGTGGAGCGAGCGCAGCGGGGCTGAGTTCATCAACGCCCAGCCCGGCGCCGACCCCGGCAGCGTGATTTTTGACGCAGTAACCGCCGCCAAGGCCCGCAATATCGAATTCGTGCTGGCCGACACCGCCGGCCGCCAGCACACCAAGGCCGCCCTGATGCACGAACTGGGCAAGATCACCAAAGTGCTGGAGAAGGCCCACGGCCGCCCGGCGGACGAGGTGCTGCTGGTGCTGGACGCCAACACCGGCCAGAACGCCATCCGGCAGGCGGAAGAGTTCCGCGCGGCCGCCCAGGTGACCGGCCTGGTGCTGACCAAGCTGGATGGCACCAGTCGGGGCGGTGCCCTGATTGGGATTCATGAGCGGCTGGGCATCCCCGTCAAGCTCATTGGCCTGGGCGAACGCCCGGATCAGTTGCAAGACTTCGATCCGGACGTGTTTGCGGCCCAGCTGTTCGACTGACGCTTAGTGACTGTGGCCTAAGTCGAGGAACTTGCGTTCCGGATTGTGGCGACCCGGGAAGGGGAAGCCGACCAGCGTCTGCGAGAACTTGAAGTAGCGGGAACTTGTGTCGGCGTGGCCGTAGTTGGCACCTTCCGTAAACCGCTTCTGGTCAATGCGCTCGCTGAACCAGTTTTCGCCGTCTTCTTCGTACAGCGATTCATCGTCCCAGCTGGTGCCGTCCTCCGGCCACGGGTGGTAGTCGGTGTCTTCCACGCCCTTGGCGCGCGGGGCCAGGGCGATCTGCTCGCTCGGATACTCGAACGAGGTGAGGCTCGCCCCGTGGGCAAACAGACCGTTGATCAGGTAGTCCGTGGGCGGCTCATCATCTTCGGCCCGGTAGGCGGGCGTGCGGAAGACTTGGCGGTTCTTGACGTAGGGGTAGAGCGGGTCGAACCAGTCGTAGCCGGTCTCTTCGTCCTTCACCACGCTGTTGTCGTCCCAGTCGGCGGCGTAAATCTGCAAGGCAATGCCGATCTGCTTAATGTTGCTGAGGTCGGCCGTCTTCTTGGCGGCTTCTTTGGCCCGCGCAAAGACCGGGAAAAGGATGGCGGCCAAGATCGCGATGATGGCGATGACCACCAACAGCTCGATCAAGGTAAAGCCCCTTCGATACATACAAACAGTATGCACTTGAAGCAATGCAGTGTTGCATTTACCTGGCAATAATCGTTGCGTAAGCACCGATTCCCGCAAAGTTGCCAGGCGCTGGGGGCCACGAGACAGAAAACGGGCCCCGTTCCCGGAAGGAACAAGGCCCGCGAGGGAGGAGTACCGAAGGAAGTTAAGCCTTGCGTCGGCGTCGGAGGGCGAGCAGCGCCGCCCCGCCCAGGGTGAGCATGGTCGCCGGTTCCGGCACGGCCGTCTGCACACCGAAGTAGTAGGTGTATTCATCGCTGTAGATGCGCTGGCCGTTCAGCACCGCCGAGGCCTTGAACGTGAGCTCATAGATCCCGGTCTGCGTGAACACGAAGGAGCCGTGCTCGTGGCCGCCCACCGTCGAGATGAACTTATCCGTGGCGTCAATGCCGTTGGCCGAAGCGAACCATTCCGTCGGCGAGCTACCCGAACCCTGGAAGAAGGAGACATGGCCCGGGCCGGTGAAGCTCAGGAACTGGACTTCCACCCACTCGGCCGAGATCGGATCGCGGCGCGGGTCGGTGTTTGTGAAGGAATCGAACGTACCCGGGGCAATCTCTTCGAATCCGAAGCCCAGCCAGGGGATGCCGCTGACGTTGCTTTGGTAGTTGCGCCAAATCGGGGCTCCCGCGCCCACGCCAATGAAGTCGTAGGCAGAACCGGCCGGGCGAGTGGCGGCCGAGGCCGGACCGTAGAACAAGTAAGCCTCGGTGGGCTCGAACTCTTCTTCGGTGTCGTGAATGTGGATGTGCGGATCCCAGACGCCGGCATCGTAACCTAATCCAAGGTCGATGTGGCCTTCCGAGACCTGAGTCCAGGCGAAGGCCGGAGCGGCGAGAGTTGCGAGGGCGAGTATAGCAAGGGTTCTCATGATGATAAGGAAGGGTCAGGGAAGATCAGTCTTCGGGGGGCTTGGCGAAGTCGAAACCCTGCAGAGCCCAGGCACGAATTTGCTTCGCGGGCAGGCTCTTGACATGGGTGTCAGCGTAAACGTAGTTGGCGCTCCCCTGGGTGGGGTCGCTTTGTGTGCGGAAGAAGGCTCCTGGCTGGATCTCCTGGATGATGCGTCGCCACCGGAGTTCGGGGTTGGTGGTCTGGAACCAGTAGTACGAGTGCACGTGGTCGTCGTAAACGCTGGGGTTCTTTGAGAACGCCACGAGCCAGAAGAGCATCGTGTCGGTGGGGCGCGGCAGATTGTCCAGGGAGCGCGTCATCCCCGGCACGATTTCGATCGGGTCGAGATTGTCCGTCAGGTCCGAGAGGTAGCCGTTGATGACGTAACTGGTGCCGCCCAGGCGGGTGCGTCGCGGCCCATTGGGGTCGGCAGGGGAGACGCGGATCTCGTCCACCTTGCCGGTGTACGAAAGCAGGTTGTAAACCCACGCGCGCTGGGCGTTGCCGCCGGAGGAGTGCATGCTGGAGGGCATGCCGCCATCGTTGTCGATCGCATACAGGTTGATGGCGATCGCAATCTGACGCATGTTGGATGCGTCCATGGTTTTCTTGCCGGCTTCCTTGGCGCGCGCAAAGACCGGGAACAGAATCGCCGCCAAAATCGCGATGATCGCGATGACGACCAGGAGTTCAATTAGGGTAAAGCCCCTCCGGTACATACAAAGAGTATGCACTTGAAGGGTCTAAGTATTGCAACTATTTAGCAATAGTGGTTTCGATAATGTGGCTTTCGGTCCCTTTGGGGGCGTGCGGGGCTCGTCCCGCGGCCGCCTGGCCACGCTTCCATCGGAGGTATGCCACCCCCGCATAGGTCACCAATGTGGCGACCACGGCCACGTCGTCACTCCAGCCCAGGAGCGGGATAAGGTCGGGGATGATGTCAATCGGTGACGCACCGTAGATCAGCGCTGTCAGCAACGAAACAATGGTTCCCCAAGGGCGGCCTGGGGCCTGGATGGGGCGATTCTCCATGTTTCGTTAGACGGAGGCCCGCCCCACCCGGTGGCACACCTTAGGCCATTTGGAATTCCGGTGACCCGAAGATCAGCCGGGCCACGGCCCGCGCTCCAGCTTGGGCGTTGCGCGGCGTAATGCGCTCGCCGCACGCCAGCCGGGCGGCTTCCTCGAGTTGCTTCACCTTGGCGGCGGGCAGCTCGGCATCAAACCACTCCACCATCGCCGCCACCAATCCGGCCGGGTTCGGGTCACGGGTGATGAGCGGAAAGACTTGGAAGCCGATGGAAGGGTTCATGGCGCCACTCGGGCGGTCGGCAAAGAGGCGATCGGCCCACTTTACGCGCTCCACCATGGTGGCGCTGCTGATCCAGGCTTCGCCCCACAGCCAGCCGGCCACATCGGGTGGCTCCAGCAGTTTCATGCCCATCCCGTTCATGCTGCCTTGCGCCAGTCGGGAGACCGCCACCAGCCGCACGGGGGCGTTTTCCCGTTGCGTGTTGGATTGGTACTCGCGGAGCGGGTCGTTGTAAACCCCCAGGGCGCGGAGCGTCGGCACGATGAAGTCCACAGGGTTCTTCACCAGCGCGCGCTCGGCCCGTTCGCTCACAAACTCAGGGTGCAAGGCCACCATGCGCACCAGGTCCTTAATCACCATGCCCTTGGCACGCCACGCCTGGGCAATCTCCTCCACCAATTCGTCCTTTGGCTTGGGATAAACAAAGAACTCCCAGAACTTGTAAACCAGATGCCGAGCGGTCTGCGGGTGCTCGGCCAGCATCTTCAGCACGGCATCCCCGTCAAAGTTCGCGGTCTTGCCCAGGATCTTCTTCGTCCCGTTGTCGTGTTGAGCGCGGTCGTAATAGAAAACCAGTTGCCGGCCGGGCAGGGTAGCGGCTCGGAACGGCGCCAGTCGCGGTCCTTGCACCGAGAATGTCCAACCCGTGAACGCGCGTGCCACCTCCGGGATGTCATCTTCTTCGTACTGATCCACTCCCAGGGTGAAGAGCTCCATCACCTCACGGGCAAAGTTCTCGTTCGGCTTGTCCTTGGTGTTCTGGCAGTTGTCCAGCCAAAAGAGCATGGCGGGGTCCTTGCTGACCTCGGTGAGCAAGGTGAGAAACGAACCGAGCCCATTTTTGCGCAGGGTCTCGACGTGCTGGATGAGCGGTGCGCTCTTGTCCACCTTTTGCAGGCTGGTGGCAAAGTGGTCGTGCCAAAAGAGGGTGAGCTTTTGCTGCAGCGGGTACCCGGTGACGCCCAGGCGCGTCATCCACGCGGCTTGCACAATCGGCGGCGAGATGGCGTTGTTCTGACGATTTCGGAAATCCTCGACGGTCAGATCGTAGCCTTCGGATCGATCTTCAAACTCCAGCAAGCGGTCCACGGCCGTGCGGTAGCCCCGCGTGCCGTAGAACTCCATCTCGGAGACGCTCGCCCCCAGGCCGAAGCGGCGCAAGAGGTGCCGGATTTTCTGCTCGTCAGTTTGCAGCGCCATTGGAGGGGATAGACGTAGGGTCGGGGTCAGGGTTCAGTGAGGCCAGGGGGAGAAGGAGAAAAGGAAACGGCCTGAGCTTCTCGTGAGAAGTCCAGGCCGGCTCGGAGAATGAACGATCCCCTTACTTAGCGTTCTGCTCGGGGACGTCCGTCTTGCCGTAGGCGTCCGCGCTCACGAACTTGTACAGCTTCTGCCCGTCGTGCTCTGCCCACAACATATGGCGGGTCTGCTCGCCGTTCTTGGTTTGGCGAATGGACTTCATCTTTCGCACCGCGGATTCCGGCACGTCCACATGGGACCGGGTCTTCAAATTATAAAACCGCATAGATCTCGACTCTCAATTGGTCTGCTTTCGAGGGTTACCCCAGAAGCATGCCCTAGTTTGCCCACATTCTTCCGCGGAACGCAAGTCAATTTGAACCAGAATCGCGAACTTTGTGCTGGTACGCTTGAGTTTGAGATGTCGGGAACCGCTTCTGAGTTCGTTTTACAGTCCCTCGAACGCATGAAATCCCGAGGTCTCCGCATCACCATGCCGCGTCGGCTGGTGTTGCAAGCCCTCGATGAAAGTGTGCAGCCGCTCACGGTGGCGGCGGTCCGAGACCGGGTACTGGAGTCCGGTGGCCACATCGATACGGTGACGGTGTATCGCATCCTCTCGGCCCTGCAGGAGATTGGCATTGCCCACCGAATCGGCTTGCTGGATGCCTTTGCCCCTTGCCGCCTGGCTCACGACCACCAGGATCACCAACTTCACGCCGTGTGCGAGGGATGCGGCAAAGTGATTGAATCGGAACTCACCCCGGCCCAAGAAAACCTGGCCACCGAAAGCATGATCGCCCGGGGGTTCTCCCCCGAGCGATTCATGTCGAGATTCTTGGCCGTTGCCAAGAGTGCGGGCCGGTGCCCGCTTAGGCTTTAGTTCAGCGAGATCTTGGCTTGACCCTGGACGGCGTTGCCGTTCATGTATCGGCGGTACTTCACCGCAATCTCGTTGGTCTTACTGGCCAGGGCCTTGGCCACGTCCTCCAGTTCCTTGATTTCGCGGCCGTTGACCTCGGTGATCACGTCGCCGGCTTTGAGGCCGAGTCGGCTGGCGTTCGAGTTCGGCTGCACGTCGCGGATGACAAACCCGTCTACGTTGTCGGGGAGGTTGTACGTCGTGCGGTCGCTCGCTTCAATCTTGCCGAGGGTCACGCCCAGCAGTTGGCGGCGCGGCACCACTTGCGGGGCCTCGCTTTCCTCGCGGCTGTCCGGCTGCAGGCGCTCCTGCATATCCGGGAACATATCGCGGAGTTCATCCGGCATGCGCTGCATGCGTTCCGGTGCCACCTGGCTGATGTTTTGCTCAGCCGGCGGGCCTTCCACCTTCATGTTCGTCGTCATGCGCTGGTCGTTGCGGTAGTAGGTCACCGGCACCGAATCACCCGGATTGGCTTCGATCATCGCGATGCGAACGTCCAGTTCACTCTTAATCTGGCGTCCGCCGATCTCGGTGATGATGTCACCGGCCTTCAGGCCTGCCTTCGAGGCCGGGGTGTCGGCGCTTACGTCTTCCACCTTCGCCCCTTCCAGGTTGCGTTGGCGCTTTTCAAACGGTCGCAGGTCGGCCGGGATTAAGCCCATAAAGCCGCGTTGCAGCTTGCCCGTGGCAATGATTTCTTCGGCCACCACGCGCACCGTCTTGGCGGGGATGGCAAAGCCGATGCCCTCGCTGGCACCCGTGCGGCTGTAAATGTAGCTGTTGACGCCAATCACGCTGCCGCGCAGGTCAATCAGCGGGCCACCCGAGTTGCCGGGGTTCACGGCCGCGTCGGTTTGGATCATGCCGCTGTAGCTGCGGGCCGCACCGCCGCCACCCACCACGGAGCTACGACCGAGGCCGCTCACGTGGCCAATGGTGACAGTGTTCTCGAGGCCAAACGGGGAGCCGATGGCGATGGCGAACTGGCCAATTTTGACCTCGTCGCTGTCGGCCAGGCTGAGAGTGGGCAGGTCGCGGGCGTCAATCTTCACCATGGCGAGGTCGAGGGTCGAGTCGGACATCGCAATCACGCGCCCATCAAACTCGCGGCCATCGGCCAAGGTGACCTTCACCGTCTTAGCGCCTTGCACCACGTGGTCGTTCGTCACGATCCAGCCGTCGGCGCGGTAGATGAAACCGGAACCCTGCGCACCTTGGCCGCTGGAGAGGTTCACCACCGCCTGCCGGGCGTTCTCGGAGAGATTGGTGATCTCATTCTCGAAACTGGCCAACGAGGGGGCCGAACTAATCTCCAGGTTCGGTTGGTTGGTCAGGCGGGCCGGAGCCGCGGCCGGCGCGACCGCGCTCGTTCGGTTCTGAAACCACTTCGGCAGAATGATGGCCGGGGCCAATCCGGCGCCCAGAATAAGGACACCCGCCGTGACGGCGATGCCTGGGCGACGAACGAAGGTTTCGATCAGTTTCATGGAACTCCTATGTATCTCTGGGAGGACGGTACATAAACTTCGGGGATCCGAGTTTGTGTGCCGTTCACTATTTCTGGCAACGTCAAGACGATGTCGTTTCGTTCCGGGGCCCATTCCGCGCTTTGGGCCACGGCGGAAACACAGCTCTTCAGCAGGTCTTCGCGAACTCCACCAAGGGCATTGATGCCCAAAACACCGACCAGGCGAACAGGCCCACTGCGGAAGGGACTGCGTTCGTGTTGGTCGGTGTTCCAGATGTAGACCGAAACCGGTGTCATCCCGTCCGTCAAGCGGATCGCGAGGATCGGTTTGGATTGGGTGCCAATGATTTGGGCCCCTTCCATGCGGAAGCCATCGGGCCAAGCCCGGGGCAATGGCGGGTTGATACGGGTGAAGCGTTCACTTTCGCGCACGCTGGCCAGGGTTTGGGGGCCCCACAGGCGTAAGACGTCGGTGTTCTCGCGTAGCGGCAAGCGGAATGACTCGCGGCTGAGTTGCCGGGGAAACTCGACGCTCACCGTGTCCGTCACTGTCATCGCGGCGCCGGTGGGCGGCTCGATGATGTACCGAAGCACAAACCCGGTGCTGCGGTCAATCCACATCCGGTGGGTGGCCACGCTGTCGTAGCGGGGGATGATGCGGACTTCGTTCGCCGAGCGACCGGCGATGGTGGTGCGCTCGCCCATGCGGACGGTGTAGTTCTGCCGAATGAGCGCAATACGGCGATCCGGTGCCCACTGGTAGGTGCGGTTCGAGGTTTCCTCGATCACCTTGTTATCATCCGGGAAAAACGTGCGGCGCACCTTGCGATCGTCGTAGACGATGCGACCTTGGGCGTCTAGCGGCTGCAAGTAGTGCGTGAGTTGGCCGTAGCTGGGGGAGGTGAACACCTTGACCATGCGCGGCTGCCCCGGGCCCTCAGGCCGCTTTTGCACGGCAATGGACGTCACCTTGGTCGACGCCTGCAGACCCTTCATCAGCAAGTCGGTGACATCATCGGCGGCCGCCAGGCTCACCAGCAGCGCGAGTGAAAGGGCGCTACCAGCCCGAGTAATTTGCGGGAACAATCGGCGTACTCCCCATGGCCGGCGCGGCGCCGGCCGCGTAGGCCTGGTCAATGCTTTCATCAAATTCAGTCACCGAGCTCGCCCCTCGGGGATTGGCCAGCCAGGTCGCGAGGACCACGGCCAATACCGAAGCGGCTGCCACACCCGTCCAGATGTGGCGCGGGCTACGCGGGGCACTCTGGGCGGCCAGCTTGGCCTCAAATCCTGCCTTCACTCGGTCAAAGCTCTCGTCGTTGACCTCTGGCATCACCATCAGCGCCAAGTTGAGCTTGAGCGACCGCAGGTCATCGTAGGCTTGCTGACAGGCCGGGCACTGCGCCAAGTGCGACTTGACTTCTAGCATCTCCTTGCCCATCAATTCGCCATCGACCAGGGCCGAAATCATGGCCTCTCGACCTTCGCAGTGGTTCACATCATCCCCCGGGCGGACGTCACGCCCATTCGCTCCATGCGGTTGCGGAGCTGCTTACGGCCTCGGTGAACGCGGGAGCGAACCGTGCCGACGCTTGTGCCCATGGTTTCGGCGATCTCTTCATACGAGAGACCCTCCACGTCGGCAAGCCAAATCGCCAATCGAAAATCAGGATTCATTTCTGCAAGGGCGCGCTCAAGGGGTTCGGCGAGCGTGTTGTCCGCCATGGCCTGATCGGCCAGACCGGATTCGTCCGCAATCTCCCACGATCGCTCGCTTTCCTCGTGTGCATCCAGGCTTACGGCCCACAAGCGCTTGGCCTTGCGGCGCAGGTCGATGTGGACATTCGTCATGATCCGGAACAGCCAGCCTTGGAAGGGAAGGGCCGGATCGTAACGATGGAAGAAGCGGTAGGCGCGCAGGTAGGTTTCCTGTAGCAGGTCCTCGGCATCGGCAGCGTTACCACTCAGCCGGTACGCCAGGTGGTACGCACTCCGATAGGAGTCCGCCATATGCTGTTCAAAGACCTCTTTCGAGGTGGCTTTGGAATGCGTGAAAATCTGAGTCCAACTGGCCATACTTGCCCTTCCGAGCGCAATGAATATCTGCTCTACGAAGCGGCTCGTCCCACTAGTTCCGCACTAGGACCGGCTACTGCCGGTGAGTTCCATACTGAGAACGTCCAGAAGCAGGGTCGGGTGGGCCGAGGCCATCAATCGATGAGACTCTTGAATTGCTGACCTCAAATTGTACCGCTCTGGGTGGGTGTGGCTCAACCAATCTCCGGTGAATTGCAAAAGATCAGTGAGGGCCGCGCGGTCGCTGACTTCCATCGTCTTTTGCCACTGCAACGCCCATTTCCGAAGCTGATCGCCCGTGCGCAGGGCCGCTCCGTCGGGAGCGTCCACGGCGTTGCGCAAGATTTGGTCGAGCTCGGCGAGGCACTCTTGCCCGGCTTCCGATTCGATGGTTTTGGACCAAAACCCCGTAGAAATCAGGGGCTCCGGCACACCCACGCACAGGCATCGTGACCGAATCGTCCGCGTAATCCGGCTGATGCGGGTGGTGGTGAGCACCAGGCGGGCGTAGGGTGAGGGTTCTTCCAGCGTCTTGAGCAAGGCATTGGAAGCCCGGTGGTTGGCCCGGTCAAAGTCGGTGATTGCCACAATCTTGCGCGGCGACATCATGGGCGGCGTGCGCAAAAAGCGCCTCACAGGTACGCCCTCCCACTTCACCGGCCGGTCCACCTCGGTGATCATCTCCAGATTGATGATGGGGGGGTTGCTGGTGGGTTCGATGATCTGCACATCCACCCCGCCGTTCTCGCTGCGGCACGGCCCGCATTCGCCGCAGGGGCCGGTGGCCGTAGGCTGCTTGCACGCCCACATGGAGACCAGTTGCATCATCCAGTGACGGATGGGGGATTGGCCAGACCCGTAGAGCAACACGGCGTGGACCCCGCTCTCCGGTTGGACGAGGCGGTCAATCAGGCGTTCCAGGCGAGGGTCAGAAGCGGACAAACTCGTCCACCGGCATCACAAAGAGGACGGCACCGCCCACCGGCACCTTCACGGGTGCGGCCATAAATCCGGTGGTGGCCGGGGTGCTTTCGTAGGGGGCCAGGTTCACCATTTGCTCGCGGGCCTGGCAGTTGTCGCTCACAATCGCCTTCAGTGTATCGATTTGGTCGTCCTCGCACCCGGTGAGGATGGTGGAGTTGCCTTCGCGCAGGAAGCCGCCCGTGGAGCCGATCACGGTGAACTTGAACCCCGCCTTAAGGAGGCTCTCGGTCAACCGGTTTCGATCTCGGTTATGGACGACAATGACGCCAAGTTTCATGCGCGCTGTAACTTCATTATAACAAAACGGGCCCGCCATCTCTGGCGAGCCCGGTTTGAACGTACGAGTCCCTGCAGACTACGGCGAGTCGTCGAACTTCGGCGTGCCTTTCTGTTCGAGTTCAGCCGCCTTCTTTTCGCGATCCGCGTAATCCGATTGAGCACTGCTATCGGTCACGTCGCCACCGGTGCAACCGATGGTGAACATGATCGAGGACAGGGCGAGCAGAGCCAGTAGGTATCGCATGGATTCTTACTGACCCAGGGCCCACATCGGGTAGTTGACAGCCGTGTTCGGCGTCACGCCCGGACGATAGGTGCCCGAGGAGATACCGCACTGGGTGTTGGCATCCACCGGCACGCCGTATTCGGCAGCGGACGGAGTGCGCGACAGGAACTGCTTGACCGGGTAGGCCTTGGTGCTGGTGTCAGCATGGCCAACCACCACGACGCCCGCGAAGGTGACCTTCGGGTTCGGGTCGCCTTGGGCAACACACGAAGCGTTCAGCTTCATGAAGTTGGCAGCCCAGAATTCGCGGATGGCCATCGGATAAACCTGTTGGTCCACCAGCGGGTTGTTGATGGCGTCCACCACGACCGGCGCAAAGTTGATGTCCGGGTTGGAGAATTCCATCAGCAACATGGCTTCGCCCACGTTCGGCACCGAGGTGCCGGTGCCGCCGAGCCAGCTATTGCGGGTTCGACCAGCAGCCGTCGCGGAGCGGTTCCAAGTGTTCAGAGCACCGGTGAGGGCCAGGTTGATGGCGAAGCCACCCATGATTTGGCCGCACTGGCTGTACTGACCGGTCGGACAGGACGCCGTGTTCGGGTTGAGCTTAGCGCGACCCGGGTGTTCGAACAGTTGCACGTTCTTGGTGTAGGGGCGAACCCACTTCTGCCAGGCGTAGTGGTTCATGCGGAACGGGAAGCCGTTGGCGCCGTTGCACCACGGGGACGGATCCGTACCAGCGGCTTGGTTGTTGTTCGCGGTGTTGAGCGAGCTGTTCAGTTCACAGTCGTCGTTGCGCGGATACAGGTCATCGTAGTCGCCCATGTAAATCTGGAGCGCGGTGCCGATTTGCTTTTGGTTGCTGATGGCTGCCGCCTTCTTCGCCGCGGCCTTCGCTTGCGCAAAAACCGGGAAGAGGATCGCCGCCAGGATGGCGATGATGGCAATAACCACCAGGAGTTCGATAAGGGTGAAGGCCTTCTTCTGCATGATTCGTCCTCGAGTCCGGGGAACGGAGTCTCAAGTATGGGCCGAAACGGTTATCCAAATGTTAAGAGTAGGACTCCATGCGGGGCCCAAAGCCTGGTGTAACGGACAGGTTTTCCCGCAATTTATCCACATCCTGCCTCTCTTCGACGAAGGATCGAAGGAAAGAACTCCCCCAAAGGATGTCGATGGGGAGCAGGACATCCTCGTATTCATACGGGGGATCGTTCCAGCGCATTTGACCCTCGCTTTGGGCCCAAATGACCTGGAACATCCGGGCCGTCGCCTCGACGGGGCGGAAAGTGGCTCGGTCGGTCACATGAACGTACGCCCCGCCGCACACCTGGCCGGCGTGTTTGTGGAAAGTGGGCTGGAACGTGATGGGCCGGAACCACACCCCCGGCATGTTCAATCCGTTCAGTTCGTCACACAGTCGCCAGGGATCGAGCCAGGGGGCGCCGAGGGTCTCAAAGGGGCGCGTGGTACCCCGGCCTTCGCTTAGGTTGGTGCCCTCGATCAGCACCATGCCTGGATAGACCACGGCGGTGTTCACGGTCGGCATGTTCGGGCTGGGCGGCACCCAGGGCAGGCCGGTGGCTTCGAACATCATGTCGGGCTGCCACCCTCGGCAGGGGATCACCTCGAGTTCGGTGTTCGGATAGAAGGTGTCGCGCATCCACATCGCCATCTCCCCGAGCGTGCGCCCGTGGCGCATCGGGCAGGGATGCAAGCCGACAAAACTGGCAAACGTGGGGTCGAGGAGCGGGCCTTCCACCGCCCCGCCAATCGGGTTGGGGCGATCTAGCACGGTGAGCGGAATGCCGTTGCGTCCGCAGGCCTTGAGGCAGTAGGCGAGGGTCCACACAAAGGTGTAGACCCGGGTGCCCACGTCTTGTACGTCGAACACCAAGCGGTCCAGCCCCGCGAGCATGGAATCAAAGGGTTCACGCGTTTCGCCGTAGAGGCTATAGAAGGGGAGGCCGGTGCGCTCGTCGCGGTAGCCCTCCCACTCAATCATGTTGTCTTGGGTGTGGCCCCACACCCCGTGCTGGGGGCCAAACACGGCGCCCACATTCACGCCGGCCCGTAAGAAGTGATCGAGATTGTGCACCAGGTCCGAGGCGATGGCGGCTTGGTGCGTCACCAAGCCCACGCGCTGGCCACGCACGGCGGCGAAGCCCTCGTCAATCCATACATCCAGGCCCGTTTGCGTGCGCATCTCGCTTGACTTTACTGGCCCGGGGGAGGCAGGCACAAGACTAGCCCGGGGGCCAGCTCAGGTCGCGCCCGCCAATCAGGTGCACGTGCAGATGCGGCACGGTCTGCCCGGCCTGCACGCCTTGGTTGATGACCAGGCGGTAGCCATCGGTCAGGCCCTGTTGTTCGGCAATCAAGCGAGCCGCGTACAGCAGGCGTTCGTGGTCGCCGCAGGGCTCCACCGTCGCCACGCCCTCAATCTCGGTCTTCGGGATGATGAGGATGTGCACCGGGGCCTGCGGATTGATATCCCGGATGGCGAAGCAGTGCTCGTCTTGGTAGAGAATCTCGCCGGGGATTTCCCCGTCGAGGATCTTGGTGAAGAGGGTCGGCATTATGGGGTGCCTCCGGCCTGGGCGATGGGGTGGACGCGCATCGGGCTCGGGGTGGCGCCCACCGGCCACACGGCGCGCAAGTAAACGTAGCGCGCCTGCACGGACCGCGCCGCGTACATCCCGCCCGGGCCTGCCGCGATTTGGCTGACATGGGGGATGCGGATCCAGCGGCTCCCGGTGCCGGGTTCGCCGGTGCGTCGGGTGCGCAATTCCATGCGGAGCGGAGCGGGGCCATCGAAGGTGATGCCGCCAATCTGCCGGTCGCGGCTGATGTCGTAAATCACCTCGGTCACGCGGCCTTCCATGCCCACCGCAAAGGCGGCCTGGGCGGGCTGCGGCACGTCCACGGGTTCGGGTTCGCGGCCCTGGGTCAGGTCGCTGGCACGATCTACGGGGCGGTCGCTCAGGTTGGCGCGCAGGTGAATCCAGGCGGCGGCTTGTCCGGTCACCAGGCGCTCGTACAGCAACCGGCTGGAATCAATCGCAATCTCCGCCACGTCGCCGCCTTGGGTTACCGTCACGGGGACATCCTTGCCCTCGGCGTTCCAGCCCTGCTTGTCCTTGCGGGAAATGGGGAAGAGGCCGTTGGGCGTGCGGGCCACTTCGGCGCCCTGGTCCGGGTTCAAAACCATCACCTTGGCTCCCTCGATGCGCTGATTGCTCGCGTCGCGCAGGTCGATGATAAGGGTGGTGGGGCCGGCCTCAATCTTGTCGAGATCAGCCGGCTTCATCGTGGCCTTGGCGTGCAGCCACGCGGCAAAGTCATTCGGGAGAACGTTGGTGCGGAAGTCGTCCCACGGCGATTCCTCCGGCCAATCCCACACGGCCAGGGTGCGCGGGGCGCTGGGCGGCAGGATGAAGTCGGCGCGGCGGTCGCGGTTGGGCGTCATCTCCCAGAACGGGATGGAGGCATCGATCATCAGCGCGGTGTGCGCAAGGCGGCCCTGGCTGCCGCTCATGGCATAGGCGGTGCGGGAGGTGGGGAGCCCGACTTCATTAGCGCGGCGCACGTCGTGGGGCAACCATGCCCCCACGGCCGGGGTGGCCATGGGATAGATGCGGACCGCGTTGTTCTGGGCGATGGTGTCGCCCGCCACGTCCAGCTTAGCCACCACCGGGCCGCTGTTCGCGGGCAAGGCCACCGGCATCTCCTGTGTGGCACCCGGCCCGAGCGGCGGGGTGCTGATGGCGCCCACATTGGCGCCAGCGAACGAAATCAACCCGGCGGGGAGGGGATCCGTGCCTGTGTTCCGCACGGTCACGCTCCATCGGCGCGCGCCGGTGCTGTCCACTTGCAATTTGGGCTCTTCCAGCGTGGCGTCCACGGCGGCGGGGGGCATCCACGAGGCTTTGACCTCCAAACGCGGATAGCCCTGCGCGGATTCGAAGGAAGGAATCTCGGCCTGCTGCCCGAACTCAATGGCCAGCCCGTAGTGGTTGAACGGGTGGTCAATCATCTCTTGCACTGCGCCGCGCAGCCCTTCAATACGGACTCCGTTCGGGCTCTGGCTCATCGTCACGCCCGGGATGTCCTGGCTGTCCTCGCTCCCTTCGGCCCCGCCGCGCTGCCACTTGCGGGTGCCTTGGGCCAGACTCCAGTTGGCTTCGTCTTGACCCCAGGGTCGCCGCACGATGCGAACCGAGTTCAGAGTGGTGGGGCGCGTACCGAGTACGGTCAAATCGAGGCTTGCGAGTTGCACACTCATCAAGCCCATGGGCGCGCGGGTATCGGCAAAGTCAATCAGCAGGACGCGGCGAGGTCCCACGGCCAGCACCGGGCTTTGGCCAAAGGTTTGCTCCTTCGCGCTCTCGGCCAGTACGGTGTCGAAACCGCGATCCCACACTTGGTCCGCGCTCGCGGGTTGTTGAGCAAGGGCGAGCAACGCCGTGCAAGCAACGAAGGTCATAGTCTCAGTTTAGACGTCCATTACCAGGCAACGTAATGAACTCGGTCACTGGTCCGGGTCGGCGGGTCCAGCGTGTAGCTGGCAAGGCAGTGGATGTGCTCAAACCCGGCGTCGTAAAGTCCTTCCACCACTTCCTCGGAGCGGTGCGCCCGTTGGACGTGCACTTCTTGGAACGGCGCTCCATCGCGTGGCCAAAACTGCATCCGCACCTGGATGATGCGGGATTCAGGGTCGTAGTCGCCCTTCCAGCGGTAGCGCAGACGCAGGTGCTTGCGCTCGTCGGACATATCGAAGAGTTTTTCTTCGAAGGCATACGCGGTGTTGAGGTCAAAAATGAAAGCCGCCCCCGGCTTGAGGTGCTTGCGCACCTGGGCCAGCGCCGCCCGGAACCCCTCTAGCGAGGGGATGTAATTGAGGGAATCGAAGAAGGAATACGCGCCGTCGTACTGCTCGCCGAATTCAAAGTTGGTCGCATCGGCCACGCGGAAGGTGAGCGGGTGCGGCCCCGGGTTGCGCTTTCGTTTGGCCGCCTCGATCATGGCCGCACTGAGGTCAAACCCGGTGACCTGGTAGCCCACCCGCGAGAGTTCCCGCGCGACTTTGCCCGTACCGCAGGCCACATCCAGCACGTGGTTGGGGTCTTGATCGTAGGTGAGCAGGAGCAAGCGGTAGTAGTCCACCCACATGTCGTAGGGGACCGACTGCATCAACTGCTCGTAATAGGGGGCCAGAGGCCCGAAGGATTTAGGCTCGCCGCTGGGCACGCATCCGCATGATGATCGCAATCGCGTTGAGGCTGATGAGGATTCCCATCAGCACGATGATGGTGCTGGCCGAGAGGTCTTTGAAATCTTGCTGCGGTCGCTGCGCCCAGTTGAACACCTGGAGCGGCAACACACCGTAGCTATCGAACGGGCCAGTGGGCACGCTGTTCACCATAACGGCGGCCCCCACCACGATGAGCGGTGCGGTTTCACCGATGGCGCGGCTGGCGGCGAGGATGATGCCGGTGAGGATGCCCGGAGTGGCCTGGGGCAACACGACGCGCCGGATGGTTTGCCAGCGGGTCGCGCCAAGCGCGAGAGAACCATCGCGCAGGCTCGAAGGCACCGCTTTGAGGGCTTCCTGCGCCACCATGATGACCAGGGGCAGCGAGAGCAGACTCATGGTCAGGGCCCCGGCCAGCAGGGTTTTGCCCGAGCGGGCGTCCCCCGCCAAAACGGCTACGAACGGCACAAAAATGGCCAAGCCCAGCATCCCGTAGATGATGGAGGGCACCCCGCTCAGGTTGGCGATGTTGAGCTGGATGATGCGCTTGAACCACGAGTCGCGCCGGTTGAACTCTTCCAGATAGATGGCCGCCCCGACCCCAATCGGCACCGTGAAGAGCAGGGTGAGCGACATGATCCACAGCGTGCCGAAGAGCGCGTGGCGCGCCCCGCTACCGGTGGCGCGTCGGCCCGGGAATTCGTTGATCAAGTCCGGCCCGAGATAGCGCATGCCGCTGGAGCCGATCCGATACAGCAGGATGACAAGCAGGCTGACGGCGATGAACGCGGCGATGCCCATGAGCACCACGAAAACGCGGTCCACCGTCTTGCGCTGGCGGATGCGGGCGGCCGCCGCCGGGGTGGAAAACCGGCTCATGAATACACCTGCCGGTACTTGCGCACAAACTTGTTCGCCAAGAGATTGAGCCCGAGGGTGATGAAGAACAGCGTGAGGCCGACGGCGAACACCGTGAAGTAGTCAATGCCGCCCCGGGGCAGGTCGCCCTTGCTCGTGTTCACGATGTAGGCAGTCATCGTCATCCCGCCGTCGAGGAAGTTGGCCGTGAGGTTGGGCATGAGGCCCGCCGCCATCGCCACCGCCATGACTTCGCCCACCGCGCGGGAGATGGCCAAGATGAAAGAGGCGACGATGCCGGAGAGCGCCGCCGGGATGACGACATCCTTGATAGATTCGAACTTGGTGGCCCCCATGGCCACGGCCCCATCGGGCAGGGAACGGGGCACGGAAGAAATCGCGTCCTCGCACAGCGAACTGACCAGGGGCAGGGTCATGATGCCGACCACGATGGCCCCGGCCAACAGATTCAGCGGCGCGATAGTGGGGAAGATGCTACGCAGGAACGGGGTGACAACGGTGAGCGCAAAGTAGCCGTAGACGACGGTCGGCACCCCGGCCAGCAATTCCAGCGCGGGCTTGACCACGTTCCGGACCTTGCGCGGGGCGTATTCGGCCAAGAAAATGCCCACCATCAGGCCAAGCGGAATGCTGATGAACGCCGAACCGAGCGTGATGAGAAGGGTGGACGAGACCAGCGGCAAAATGCCGAACTTGCCACCGGCGGGTTGCCATTCCCGGCCGGTGAGGAACTCACCGACGGAGACCTGCTGGAAGAACGGCAGGGAATTGAGGAGAAGCACCACCACGATGCCGATGGTGGTGAAGGCAGAAACCAGGGTGGCCGAGAAGGTTCCGCCCTGGATGAACTGCTCGATGAGACGCTGGTTGCCCCGCTTAGAGCGCAACATAATGGCGGCCCGATCGCCCGCTGAATTCGGAATCGGTGCCGCCATAGTCTGTGGTCTAGGTTACTTGGTGGCGGTAGCCGCTGCGCCCGAACTCAGGGCATCGGCCATCGACATTCCCGGCTTAAAGGTGTTGAAAACTGCACCGGTGATGCCCTTTTCCACTCGTTCCCAAGCCTTGGCGTAGATGTCGGCGGGGAGCGGGATGAAGCCGGTGTCCTTCACCAGGTCGCTGCCACCTTCCATCGCGAACTTCACGAACGCCTTCACCTCCGGTCGCTCCAGGCTCTTCTTGTTGATGTAGATGAGCAGCGGGCGGGAGAGCGGCGAGTAGGTGCCGTCTTGCACGGTGGTGCCGTCCGGGGTCACGGGGCCGTTGCCGCCGTCAATGGCGACCACGTTCAGGCTGTCCTTGTTCTCTTCGTAGTAGGCAAGGCCGAGGTAGCCGAGGGCACCCTTGTCGCCAGTCACGGCCGGAACCATGGAACTGTACTCGGGGAACTGGTTGTAGTCTTGGCGACCCTGGTCGGTGCCGCCGTTCACGGTTTCGTTGAAGTACTCGTAGGTGCCGTGGGCGTCGGTCGGGCCGCAGAGCACCAGCTTCTGGTCGGGGAACGCCGGGTTGATGTCCTTCCAGTTGGTGATCTTGCTGTCCTTGTGCCAGACCTTCTTCAGGTCGTCAATGGTCATGGACTTGGCCCAGGTGTTCTCCTTGTTCACCACGACGGTCAGGCCGTCGAACGCGATGGGGACTTCAATGAATTCGATACCGGCCTTCTTGAGGGCTTCGATCTCCTTGTCCTTGATCGGGCGGCTGGCCGTGGCAATGTCAATTTCGCCGCGAGCGAACATTTCCATGCCCGCGCCGGTGCCGGCTTGGTTGACTACCGTCTTCACATTCGGCGCCATGTTGCCGAAGCCGTCCTTGCTGGCAAAGGCTTCGACGATGGGATAGACCGTGCTCGATCCGTCGATCTTAATGTCGCCGGTCAGGTTCGTATCCGGTGTGGTCGCGACCGCGCCGGTTCCGGTTCCCGTGGTGTCTTCGGTCTTGGCCGACGGGGCGCAAGCCCCTCCAAGCAGGGCGCCTGCCAACGCCAGAGTGCAGAGCGGAATCCAACTTCGCATAGTGTTTCCCCGCTTTTGAGTTTCACTAGCGAATGTTAAGGAATTGTTAAGGCTAGGGCGGGCCGACCACTTGAGCGACCGCGACCGCGTTGTCTCGCTCGTGGCTAATGGACACAAGGACCCGGCAGCCGGGCGGCAATCGATGAGGGGCCACATGGACTTCCGGGGCGCCGCTCAGGTCGTTCACCACGATCACGTCATGCCAGCCGGGGCGCGTGCCCAGCGCTTTGGCGACGGCTTCCTTCACCGCCCACCGCCCGGCCACGCGCTGGGGGCTCAACGTTTGCTCGCGCTCGCTGGGGGCGAGGATGCGATCGAGGAATCCCGGCCTCTGCATGGCCTTCGTGATGCGCTCCACGCTGACAATATCTATCCCCAGCCCGCGGACCGTCACGAGTTGGCATCCTGCAGCATCTCGGCGAGGTCCACCAGCTTGATGTTGTCGCCATCCGGGCGCTGCTTCAGTCCGGCGTCGAGCATGATGCGGCAGAACGGGCACGCCACGGCCACGGTGTCCGCGCCGGTTTCCACGAGCTGATCGAGGCGGCGGTTGGAGGGGCGTTGGTTCGGCTCCTCGTCCATCCACATGCGGCCCCCGCCTGCGCCGCAACACAGGGTCTTGCGGCCGTGCTGATCGGGCTCGGCCAGCACCCGCAGGGGGTACGGCTCGTTCTTGGCCAGGTCCAGCAGGGTCACCGTTTCGTCCAGGTGGGTTTGGTCGCCCACCAGGCTACGCGGGGCATCGCTGGTGTTGTTCACGCGGGCGAGGTAGCAGGGGTCGTGGTACGTCACGCGGCCAGGTTCGGGGGTCGCGCCCATTAGTCGGCCTTCCGCTACCAGGTCGGCCAGCAACTCGGTGTGGTGCAGCACCTCGAGGGTGGCCCCGAAATCGCCGTATTCGTTGCGCAGGGTGTTGAGGCAGTGCGGGCACGCCGTCACCACGCGCTTGATGCCGTAGTTGGCAAAAGCGGCCACATTCATCACCGCTTGCGCTTGGAACTGGAATTCGTCGCCCAGTCTTCGCGCCGGGTCGCCGGTGCAGAGTTCTTCGTTGCCCAGGCAGGCGTAGCTCACGCCGGCCTTGTTGAGCAGGTCCACCAGGGCGCGGCTCGTGCGCATCCCCAGGGGGTCAGTCGCGCCGGCGCAGCCCACCCAGAAGAGCACCTCAAACGGCTTGCCGTCGCGGGCCAGGGGCACGTTCAGCCCCTTCATCCAGTCCTCGCGGTTGCCGGCAGGGGCGCCCCAGGCGTTGCCAGTGCCGGCCATCTGCCGCAGCACGGTGGCACCGCTTCCGCTCAAGCGGCCTTCGGCGACGAGGTGGCGTCGGGCATCCACGATCATGTCCACGTGCCGGATGAGCACCGGGCAGGCCTCCACGCACGCGTTGCAAGTGGTGCAGGCCCACAGGGCTTCTTCGCTGACGGCGGCGGCGACTTCTTCGCCCGTTTCGGCCGCCTTGGCGATGTCGGCCACCACTTGCTTGGGGTTCAGAATCTTGCCGACGTTATGGGCGGGGCAGACTTCGGTGCAGCGCCCACACGTCATGCAGGCGTCCAGCGACAGCAGGTGCCACTGCGTGTATTGGTCCGCCGTGGCCACGCCAATGCGGCCCGTTTCTTCCACCTGGGCCATCGAAATCGGCTCCAGCCGCCCCATGCTTGCCTCGGGGTTGTGCCCGGCGGCAGTGAGCGTGGCGGTGAAGATGTGCTTGATCTTCATCTGCGGCAGGGTGATGAAGAACACGGCCACCAGCGCGGCGTGCGACCACCAAATGCCTCGATAAGCATCGTTGCTAATCGCGGGCATGACCTTGGAAAGGGCATAGCCGACCGGAGCATAGAAATCCCACGGCTGCGGCGTATTGGCCATGCGTGCGGCCTCCAGCACGTAGCCACCGACGCCCAAAAGGAGCAGGAGTGCCAGCACCAGGTGGTCCTTCACTTCGTGGCTCAGCGGGTTGCCGTTGAACTCGGGCTTGCCGGTTTCGGGATTGATGACGGCCGGTCCGTATTGCCGCAGCAAGTTGATGCGCCGCCCCCACGCCCAGGCCACACCGACCACGAAGAACATGCCCAGCACATCAAAGACCGCTTCGTACGCCAGGTAGTACGCGCCCTTATGGAAGTTGGGAATGCCCACGGCTTGGCCGTAGACGGCAATAAAGAGCAGGGTCGTCGCCAAGAAGAGCGCCATGAACCCGTAGAAGATCATCAGGTGCATAGGTGCGCCGCTCTTGGGGCGGCTGCTTTGCACCTTGCGCTGGCCCAAAATGAACTTGGCTACGCTCCCGAGCGGGTCAGGCTTCCAGTTGATGGGCACGCCTTTGCGCCACACCGGCAAGCGGCGCAGGAATTGCGCGATCATGAGCGCCAGGCTCACCGCCATCACCACGTAAAACACGTTCTTCTCGGCGGAAGAAAGGTGCATGTACGACTGGCGGGTGGGCACCGCAGCCCAGAGCGTGGTGAGACTCACAAAGACATTGTGACGAATCTAGGCCAATCTTGCACCCGTGGAAACTGCGCAAGCCCCCGCAATCCGGGCGAAGGGCTGTACGGCCACCCGTTCTTGGTTCTGCTGAAGCCACGCCAATATCTCGTCGTGCAGGGCGAGATCGATGCCGCCCGATTCTCCCACCGGGCCGAAGGCAAGCACCAGCCACGAGCCGTCATCGCGGGCGAGTTCGAGGCTACGCAGCACGTCGGCGGCCGGGGCATGCGGCACGTGAAGGCAGGCGACAAGGTCGGAATGGGTGGACTGCGGCCGGTTGAAGCCCGCCCGGCCCGTGCGGATGCAGCGGTAGATGGGCGCCAGCCGGGGCGCATAGTTCACGTCGTTGAAGCAGCGAGGTTCGCCGGCGGGCAGGGCCAACGAGTGCTCGTATTGCGCCCCAAAGAGCTCCAGGATCATGTGCCGAGTGGTGCGGATTTCGGCTTCCACCATATCCGGCGTCCAGGCGGGCAACCGGCCATCCGGGAGAGCGCTGGCGAGGAGCGAACCGTTCCCAATTTCGTGGCCCTGTTGGGCGACCTCGCGCCAGGCGGCGGCGCGGGCCAAGAGATGACTGGGGTCGGCAAAGAACGTAGCCCGGAGCCCGGCTTTCTCCAGGGCCGGTACGACGACCTCCAAGTGGTTCAGTGTCGTCCCATCGTAGGTGAGGGTGACGGCCACCATAACTCTATTGTACGCGCTTTAGGGGTGCCAATAATTGATTTCCTTTGAAGCGGCAGGCTAGAAAATGACTGTTGCCAAGAAAGGATGCGGAAACAAATCACAATCCGAATCCCCTCGGGTGAGTCGGCATGCTGATCGTGATAGATAGGGCCGCAAGCAGAAGTATTGGACTTGCCCTTGGGCTAACAGTATCGAGCTTCGAGGCTTTACAATGAACCGGACGAAGGGCGTTCTTTCGGCGTAAGGCAGAAGAAGATTGGAAGTTCTTCTCGCGTAAGGGATTCAATCGCATTCATTGGATATGGCCATGCTGACAGTGGAAGAAAGGGTAGCGGCGTGTCTGATTGGTACAGCCGTCGGAGACTCAATCGGGCTGCCTCGGGAGGGCCTCACTGCCTCCCGAGCACGCAAGATATTCGGAGACGAAGTGCACCATTCTTTCCTCTTCGGTCGGGGAATGGTCAGCGACGACACGGAGCATGCTGCGATGACCGTGATCGCCTTTATCCAGTCATCAGGTGATGTAAAGCACTTCCAACGCTCCTTAGGCCGAGAATTGGCGCAATGGTTGATCAGTGCGCCAGCGGGCGTCGGCTTCGCCACCCTGAAGTCCTGCCTGAAACTCTGCATCGGGATCCCAGCCTCGAAGAGCGGAGTCCGCTCGGCAGGTAACGGACCGGCGATGCGGGCCCCCGTTCTGGCGGCGTTGATTGAGGATTGGCAGAAGTTGATCCAGTACGTAGACGCTTCCTCGCGTGTCACGCATACCGACATCCAGGCGGTGGAGGGCGCACGTCTCTTGGCGATGGTGACCCGACTCCTGATTGAGGGGCACCCTCAGCCGCTGGAGGAAGCCATCCGGTTCGTCCACCTTTCGGATTCTTGGACAGAGGCTCTCGAATCGCTTCGGGTCGCGGAGAGCCTTTCCACTGAACGGTTCGCGAGAGAGCTCGTCGGTGGAGATGGGGTAAGTGGCTACATCCTTCACACGGTGCCGGTGGTGCTGCACGCCGTACTCCGAAACGGACCGGACTACGGAGGCGCTATTCGGAGCCTTATTCATTGTGGCGGGGACACTGACACCACCGCCGCCATCGCAGGGGGAATGATTGCTGCCGCACACGGTCAAGACGGGATCCCCGAAGCGTGGCGTGACGGCATCCGCGACTGGCCTTACTCGCTACGCTCGCTCCGTGCCCACTCTACGATGCGCACATCGTTGCCACAGTTCCTTCGACACCCGTTGCCGCTGCGATGGGCACGAAATGCTCTCTTTCTTGCGGCCGTTTTGGGGCACGCGGTTCGTCGAATTTTCTAAGGCCTATCCCCTGGACCTTGAGCTGCCCATGGCGGCGGAGACCTTCCAACCCTCTTGAATGGACCTTACGGGGTGGGTTTCGTTTGTTTCTTCAGGCGCAGGGGGGTGTCCTTCTTGCCCTCGCTCGCCATCAGGATGGTGCCGGCGGACTGGTTGCGGGAGATAAGGTAGGTCACGCCCCCGGCGGTGAGCTTAACGGTGGTGGGGTCTGGCCGCTCCCATTTGCCCGTGGAGACGTTGCCAAACAGGCTGAATTCGAAGGTCATGTCGGCGCGAAGTTCCAAGCGAATCCCGCCCAGTTGATCGGCAAAGCCCGGGCTCATCTTGATCTCCCGGCCCTGGTCGTCCTTCAGCACCTGGGGGTCTTCGCTTTCGTAGATGCCGGCCCACCCGTCTTCGGTCGCGGCCCCGACTTCGGCGGGGGTCATGGGATTGGAGTCCGCCGACTTGGCCGCCGGCTTGTCGGGGGTTGAGGAGTCCGACGAGGCGGGTTGGCAGGCGACGAGCAGCGCCAGGCTGGCCAGGGCGAGCAGGCTAGAGAGGAACTTGACCATGGTATCCATCAAGGGTGAGGCGGGCATCTTCGATGCTGAGGGCGAGGAGACGCTTGAGCACCACCAACTCGGGGTGATCCTCGGCGAGACTGTTAACAATTCCGAACGATTCCTTGAGGCTAAGGAAGGCGTTCTCCGCTTCTTTCACGCGGCGCAGGCGCTCCTCATCGGCGCGGGCGAAGTCCACCTTGATATCGGCGGGGGTCGGAATCTTGGTGGCAATGGCGGAGAGGGAAGCCCCGGCGTCGTCGAGCAGGTTAAGGGATTCGGTGAGGGCTTCTTTCAACTCTCCTTGAGCGCGGGCCCGTTGGGCGACGGCTTCGCGGCGCGTGTCCACCATCGTGTTTAGCGAGTTTTGCGCTCGCACGGAACCTTCACGGAGGGCGTCTTCCAGCTTGCGCTCGGCCGCACGCTGGCTCACTTTGTCCACTTGGGGGTCGGCGGGTTTCGGGGCGGGGGCCGGGAGCCGGGCCGGTGCGGGTTGCGGGCGCGTGAAGTACCAGGCCGCGCCGCCGAGCACCAAGACGCTCGCCACGATCGCTACCGGGAGGACTCGCACGGGTTTTCCCACGCCGGAATTGTACTGAAGGCACTCGCAAGGGCTCGGGCTTCGACTACAATCCGGACATGACGTTGACGTTGCTGGCGGCCGCCTTGGTTCAGGGCGAACCCACGAGCCCCTACCTTTTGGAAATCAGCCAACCCGGCCGGGTTGAGGCCCGAACGGGCCTGACCGACCTGAAGACCGGCCAAACCGTGAACTTGGACGAAGTGGCAAAGGCCGCGCGTAACGTCCGCTTTGTGTTAGTGGGCGAGCAGCACAACACCCCGGCTCACCATGCGATGCAAGCCGCCGTCATCGAAGCCCTGGTCAAAGACGGTCGCGAGGTCACGGTGGGCTTTGAGATGTTCACCTTCGATAACCAGAAGAGCCTGGCCGGATGGACGCAAGGCCGCTGGACGGAAGACGAGTTCATTGCCAAAAGCAACTGGGCCGAGCAGTGGGGCTTCCCGTTTTCGGCGTACCGGCCGATTTTTGAATCCGTCCGCACGCACAAGCTGCCGATGGTGGCGCTGAACGTGCCGCGCACCTGGGTGCGCCAGATTAGCCGCAACGGGGTGGACGCCATGCTGCCCGAAACCAAAGCCCGCGTGCCCAAGCTCGACCTAACGCACCGAGGGCACCGCATGGTGTTCGACAGCCTGATGGGTGGCCACATGGGTTCGAACATGGACAACATTTATGCGGCCCAAGTGCTGTGGGACGAAGGCATGGCCATCAACGCCCGCCGAGAAATGGACACGCGCCGCGCGAATCCGAAGGCCGTGATGGTGATCGTCGCGGGGATTGGCCACGTGATGCACAAGTCGGGCATTGACCTGCGCATCACGCAAGGAACGGGCGAACCCACGTTGAGCGTGATTTGCGTGGAGCCGGATGCCGCGAATGAAGTGGCGCGCAGCCTGGGCGACTACGTCTATCGGCCCGCCGCCGGTAACTAGGATTGGGTCCGGTATACAAAAGTAGGTATCCTGCCGATAAGAGGATTACGTCTTGATCTACGTTGCCATTCACACCGGAGAAACGCTTGATAGTGCTGTCAAGCGATTCAATCAGAAGGTTCAGCAGTCCGGCTTGCTCCGCGACCTGAAGGACCACGCTTTCTACGAAAAGCCGAGCGAAAAGCGCCGCCGCGCCTCTCGCCGACGCGGTCGCGCCTAAGCGCCCAGTTTTCGGTTCCCCCGGAGCCATTTCATCCGGGGTGCTATGGCTACTCCGAAACCGATCCAACATCTCCAGTCCACAAGTTGGGGGCGTTGGATCGTTCGCATTTTCGGGTCGCTCATGGTGGCGGCCGCCATCACGCTGCACTTGCAGTGGCCCATTTCGCCGCTGGTCGCGCTCGGTCTCACCTGTCTTTCCCTCGCCGCCGGGGCCATGATGGCCGTGCACTTGCGGCAGAGCGGCCTGCCGGCGGATGAAGTCCGCCGCGACGAACTCATCGTTTTTGCCACCAGCCTGGTGGCCATTCTGGGCACCCAGATCATTGTCACCTTGCTCAAGGGCGAAACCAGTCCGGGCTTGGTGTATCTCAGCCTCGGTCCGATCGTCGCGCAGGCCATGCTGACCTCGGCGTTGCTAGGCCCGAACATCGCGGTCATAGGGGTGACGGTGGTCAGTCTGCTGCTGGGGATGAGCGGGGCCCTCGCGCCCGATACCGTGATGGCGGCGTGGATTGCCGGGGTGGTGGGAAGCCACGCGGTGAACCCCATCAAGCAGCGCAGTGACCTGCTTCGCGCCATCGGCGTGCAGACCATTGCCCACGTGATCCTGGTGGCGGCGGTTTCGATTTCAGTGAGCAAACCGCTCCTCGAAATCGGTTGGGGCATCATGTGGGCCTCGGTGGCCGCGCTGGTGGCGACCAGCGTGTTTTGGCTTGGGTTGGCGGTGCTGGAACGCTTGTTTGGCTTGGTCAGCGACTGGTCGCTTCTGGAACTCTGTAGCCCTGAGCATCCGCTCCTCCGCGACCTCACTTTGAGGGCTCCTGGCACCTATGCCCACAGTGTGGCGGTGGCCAACCTGGCCGAGAATGCCGCTCGCCTGGTGGGGGCGAACCCGGTGCTCGTGCGGACGATGGCGTACTTCCACGACATCGGCAAGACCCTGCGACCCAGCTATTTTGTGGAGAACCAGACCGGCGACAATCCGCACGACAACATGACGCCGGCCCTCAGTGCGCAAGTGATTCGGGCGCACGTGGGCGACGGGGTGGAGTTAGCCCGCAAGAAGCGGATGCCCAAGATCATCGTGGATGCCATCCAGCAGCACCACGGCACCACGCTCATCACTTATTTCTATCATCGCGCTTTGACCACGGCCACCAACCCGGATTCGGCGAGCATGGAGCCGTTCTTCCGCTACGACGGGCCGCGCCCACAAACCCGGGAAATCGCGATCTTGCACCTGGCCGACCAAGTGGAAGCCGCCACCCGCACCTGCCACGGTGGGCCGGAGGAGTGCGCCCAACTCATCCGCGACCTCATCGACAGGAGCCGAGCCGAAGGCCAGCTGGCCGAGTGTGACCTCACCTTCCGTGAGCTCAGCCTGATCACGGATGCTTTCATTAACACCGTGAACGCCCTCCGCCACGAGCGGGTGGAGTACCCTGAACTGCCGGACCCTTCGCCGCCGGTGAACCAAGATGGTGACCCTGACGAACCATACGTCCAATCGTCTCCTTAACTCGACGATTCGGGACGTGGTGGCGCGTTTGCTGGTGCACCACGGCCACGAGGGCGCGGGGGTGGAGATCGTGATTATGGAGCCGGGGGCCATCCGCGAGCTCAACCGTGACTACCGCCAGATGGACGAGGCGACCGACGTGCTGACCTTTCCGGCCCCGCCGAACCCGATTGGCCACCTCGGCGAAATCGCCATCAATATCCGCGACGTGCGTCGCGGGGCGGCGCACCGACAAGTCTCGCGCACCCACGAAGCCACCGCGCTCGCTATCCACGGTGCCTTGCACCTTTTGGGATACGATGACGAGACCGAACCGGAACGGGACGAAATGGTGCGCCTGATGAACGACCACTTGCGAAGGGAGAACATGAAAGTGGACGAGAACTGGGCCAGCCTGCCCCACGCGGAGGAGATCTACTAATTTGGCCCTGCGCGACATTGCCGTACCGTTTCGCGCGGCCATGAACGGGCTGGTGCACACGTTCCGCACGCAGCGACACATGCGGGTGCACCTCTACGTCACCATCATCGTCGTTCTGCTGTCGTTCCTCACCAACCTCTCGCGCCGCGAGCTGTTGGTGTTGCTGTTCATGATCACCTTCGTCTTGGTGGCGGAGATGTTTAACTCGGCGATTGAGGCCACGGTGGACCTCATTTCGCCCAACTACCACCCGCTGGCCAAGTTCGCCAAAGACATTGCGGCGGGAGCGGTGCTGATCACCACGATCATGGCCGTGGTGGTGGGTTTGATCCTCTTCTTGGCCGATGACCAGTGGGAGCGCATCCGCCTGAGCTTGGGCGCGCCGAGTATCGGCATGCCCATTGCCATCCGCATCGTCGCGGGGGCCTTGCTGGTGGTACTGGCGACCGTCATCGGTAAGGGGCTGGGCAAGCACGGGCGTGTGCTACAGGGCGGTCTGGTGAGTGGCCACAGCGCGCTCGGCTTCTACTTTGCCACCTGCACTTTCTTTGTTTCGGACAACCTCTTGGCTTCCGCAATTGCCGTGCTGTTAGCCTCGCTGGTGGCGCAGAGCCGCTACGAAGCCAAGTTCCACTCGTTCTTCGAACTCTCCCTGGGCGCGCTGGTCGGTGTGCTCTTTGGGGTAATGCTTTTCGGACTTTTGCCGAAATAGGGATAATAGAGAGGCGTTTTCGCGCAATCCATGAAGGAACCCCCGCCACGTACCTTGGCCCGGAATTCTGCAAAGTCGCAGAAAGGCTGGGCCTTCGCACCCCTAATTGGATGGTCGGTTGCCGCTTTGGCTTTGAGCGCCATGCTCAGCCCCAGCACGCAGTTTGCGGGATTGATAGCAATCCTGCTCCTTTCCGCGCTCGGCGTCGCCGTGTTTGCCGCGCTGGAGCGTGCCCTCGACCGGGTGAAAACCATGGCCCTGGCCGGCGTGCTGGGTGGCCAAATCTCGCCGCAAGAGCTTCGACCGCGTCGCTTTGCCCTGCGTGACCTGAGTTCTGGCTTTGCCCGCCTCAGTTGGGTGGGCCTCATGCTCTCCGCCCTGTGGCTGGTGCGCACGGAGTCCGGCTGGACGTGGACCAACATTCTGCTGACCGTGCTGGGCGTGACCGTGGTGGGTCACCTCATCCAAGTGTGGGTGCGGTATCGGGCCGAAATGGATCCGACCCGGATGCTGACCTCCATGCGGGGCTTCATCACCCTGTGGCTAAAGAGCGGGCCGCTGATCGGCGCGGCCACCACGGTGAGTGAATCGCTGCGGGGGCGCAACCGGCGCAATGCGACGGAGGAAGCCGAGCAGGAGAATGCGGTGGAGGAAGAGATCCGCACCCTGCTGGATGAGGCCGAAGCCGACGAGAATTGGTCCGAAGAGCGAACCGACATGCTGGAGAGCGTGCTGGGCTTTGAAGAAACCACCGCCCGCGAGATCATGACGCCCCGCGTGGACCTGGATTCGGTGCCCAAGAGCGCTAGCCTGAACGACGTGGTGCGCGTTGTGGTGGAAAGTGGTCACAGCCGCCTGCCAGTTTACGAAGAAAGCGATGACAACATTCTGGGCGTTGTGCACGCCAAGGATGTGCTGCAGGCGCTGATGAACGAGGAGATGGAGCCGACGCTGGAGAGCCTGATGCGCGCGCCGCTATTTGTTTATGAATCGAACACGGTGGGCGAGGTTCTGCGCGAAATGCGCGCCAACAAGGTGCCGATGGCCATTGTGCAAGACGACCGGGGGGCCACCGCCGGCGTGGTGACAATGGAAGACATCGTGGAAGAGCTGGTGGGCGAAATCCACGACGAATACGACACTGACGAACCGGAGATTCTGCTGGAGCAGGCTGCCAACGGCTGGGTGGTGGATGGCCGCTATAACCTCGATGACCTGAACGAAGAGATCGGCACGGCCTTTGACAACGAAGAAGTGGACACCATTGGGGGCTATCTGTTCTCGTTGCTCGGGCGGCCAGCCGTGGAAGGCGACGAAGTGGAAGCCGAAGGCTACAAGCTGACCGTGCAAGAAGTAGACGGCAAACGCATTGCCCGCGTGGGCGTGGAGCCGCTGGCGGTTTCTGCCATGGACATGCTGGTGGGCGAAGACCAGCGCGTGGCGGATTAACCTCTTTTAGCGCGAAATCACCCGGGCGATGACGAAGCCGAAGGTAGCGCCAAAGCCCACGGCCGCAATGGCGACCTGGGTGATGAGGCCCCGGTGAGTCTCCCAGAAATTCGGCTTATCCTTGGAGCGGATACGGACGCAATCCAACGTGACCGTACTGGTGCTGCCCCACATGTTCACGCTTAGGCTCTGGATTTGCGGGTTGAAGTTCAGCACATTGGCCCCGTACCAGCCGCCGTAGCTGGGCATGTGCACATCCACCTTTTGGTTGGGTAGCGGCGCGAAGGGCTGAAGCTGGTGGGCCGGGAGGGCGACCTCAGCCCCGCTGACAAACTGAATGTGGGCGATATCGCCTTGGATTCGCTGCACGCGAGCAACGTAAAGCCAGCCGTCGGTGCTGGGCGCATAAACCAGTTGACCGGAGGTGATTTCGGGGCGCGAGGCCAGGCGCTCGCGCAGGGCTTGGACGACGGCGTCCCGGGGGATGCCCGCCTCTTGGGCGGCTTGGACGAAGGCCTCGAACGGGGCGAGTTCGTGGTCTTCGGTGGTGAGGGCCTGGGCGCGACTGAGCACGCCTTGCAGCTCGTCTTCGCTCAGGTGGCCCGAGTCTAAGCGATTCATGGCGGGAGGATACTCCCTGGAGCGTGGGGGCCCACCGGGTACCCTGTTGAGGTCGCGGCCTCGTAGCTCAGGGGATAGAGCGCCTCCGTCCTAAGGAGGGCGTCGGGGGTTCGAGTCCCTCCGAGGCCGCCACTATGAACCTGGCAGGAAAGGCAAACCGTTCTCGCGCGACCCATATGGCCGTCGACCGAGAAGAAGGGACTCCTCTTCGGCTAGTCAGGCATGATCCACTCGACGAGATTTTGGTCCGGGTCATAGAAATACACCGAAGTGGCGTGCATCCAAGACTGCCTAACCGGCCCGTAGAACGGGGTGCCGGTGTTCTTGAGGCGATCTATCCCTAATTCCCAATCTCGCTGATCCACTCCGATCGCGAAGTGAACGGAGCCGAAGCGTTGTCCCGCAGGAAGAGCGGAGAACTCTTCGAACAAGAGGTCCCCTTTGTGCAAGGCGATTCGTCGAGCGCTGGTGGGTTCACCGGTGGTGAACCAGGTCCACTCGTCGTCTGGCTCGCTTGCGTGCGGATCCAATGACAACCCCACTACCTCCAAATAGAATCGTCTTGCGAGCGAGACGTCCTTCACAATTAGAACAAGCTCGTTGAGTCCCTTCGAGATGACCGGTCGCATCATCGGCAGTCTACTGCCGAGCAAGACGGCGTTTTGGGGTGGTTTTCAGTCGATAGGCGTACTAAAAGAGCGAGCCACCTTTCGTCCCAAGGCAGGATTCGGGGGTTCGAGTCCCTCCGAGGCCGCCACTATTTTGAACCGCTCGTTCATGACTTTGATATTTGCAGCTGCCATACGCCGTAACCAATCGGAATGGTGCATCATGAACGGGTGACCGACTTGTCCGCTGTGAATTCCAAAGAGATCGTCAGAACAGGCTACGACCGTGTCTCGGGGACCTATCGAGGTGATCGGTTCGATCTCACGGACCCGGAACAGATGAAGTACGCGGGTTGGATCGAAGAGCTCAAGATCCAACTGGGCCCTGGTGGAGACGTTTTGGATTTGGGCTGCGGCAACGGTGTGCCGGTGGCTCAGTTGCTCGTCCAAGCGGGTTACGGCTATGTCGGGGTTGACCTCTCGCCTGTCCAAATTGAACGAGCTCGAAGGCTGACGCCCCACGCCGAATTCATCTGTGGAGACATGTCCGAATTGCAGGTTCCGGCCGAACGGTTTTCTGCGGTGGCCTCGCTCTACGCAATGATCCACTTGCCACTGGAAGAGCAAAGAGGCCTGTTAAAGCGCATCCATCAATGGCTCCAACCCGGTGGCGTGCTAATGATCATTGTCGGCGCAACGGAGTGGACTGGCGTTGAGGAAGACTGGCTTGGGGTGCCTGGAGTGACGATGTATTGGAGCCACGCCGACTTGCCGACCTATCAAAAATGGCTCGTGGATTGCGAATTTGAGATGATGAGGTCCAGATTTGTTCCGGAAGGTGAGGGCGGCCATGTGTTGGTGATGGCTCGAAAGGCTCAAACCACCCACGGTCAGAGAGCGTGTGAAGGTGCATGGTGACCGCCCGTCGACGGGCGAAGGGTGTCGGGGGTTCGGTTCCCTCCGGGGCCGCCAAACAGTCAACTCTCATAGGGAACGAAGGACAGAGAATTTGACTCACTTAGTGAAGAGGCTTCGATAAAACTTCCAGTTCTCATCACCTATAGCTTTGAGAAGATCAAGCGTGTCGTGGCTCACTTTAGGTCGTATCAAAAAGGTGTGTGGAACGCCTAGTTGGGTCAAATGGGTTGAGAACTTTCGGTTCGCCGGCAATGTAAAGTCATCTTCTCCTATGCAAATGCGAATCGTAACTCCGGATTTAAGTTTCGATGCGTTACTCTCTGCTAGTGTCCACGGGCTTTGGGCCTTAAACTCCTCAATCTTGCCCCCATAAACGGACTGTAGAATTCTCTCTCGCTCATCCGGATTCGATTCCGCTCTGGGACCGTTGAATTCGAGATCCAGCGGACCGGCGGCAAGCATTGAGATGCCAGCAAAGAGATGCGGATACTTGAAACCGAAACGTCCGGCGCCATAGCCACCCATGCTGAACCCCTCAACTATTCTTCCTTCTCGCTTGGTAATGGTCCGAAACTTGGAATCTACCTCTGGGATCATTTCCTTGACCACAATGGTCTCAATTGGCCTCTTCCCGTCCGCCGAGTCGCACCACATCCCGTTGGCGAAGCTGTTCGGAAAGACGATGATCATCGGCGGGATATTCCCAGCTTGGATCGCCGCATCGAAGAAGCCACTCACGGGTCTAACTCCGGTTAACCCGCCTCCCGAGCCGTGGAGCCAGTAAAGCACTGGGAATCGCCTTGTTTTCTCCTCCTCATAAGCCTTTGGCAAGTAGAGGTGGTAACTGACCTGGGCTTTGACGGCTTGACTTTGGAGGATGTACTGTTGAACACGGGGCGCAGTCACCTGAAGAGTGACCCACTGACTGGGCTGCTGCTTCATGACCCCGTATTTCTCAAGCCAACTCACGATTCGCACGACCATATCCTCTCGTTGAGAACGGATAATGTTGTGATTTTCGCCTTTGTAGATCACTCGCTCATTGGGTGTCTTGATCTCATCCAAGATTTCCTTGAGACTCGCTGATCGCTCAGGGGGAACCACGGTGTCGTGGTCGCCATGAAGCATCAGTGTGGGAACCTTGATTCGCTTGGCGGTGGCAGGATCCGGAGCCGGAAATCCGCTGGCGGAAGCAATCCCCCCGCCGAGACTATGGCGGCCATGATCTTGGCTTCGGGATCTGCAACAAGACCTACGGTGACGAATCCTCCCATGCTGTGGCCGAAAGCTGCGACCCGCGACGGGTCCACGTACTTGAGGCTTCGGGCGATTTCCAGCGTCTTCTTGGCTCGGCGAATGTTCTCCGCGCTGGCTCCCTCGGCTGTCCCCGTGCCGTTACGAGCATGGGTGTAGTCGACCGCGATACATACAATGCCCTTTTTGGTGAGATCCGGGGCAAAGTTACTTGCCATCGCGGCAGCAGATCCGCCCTTGCCGTGGCTGATCAGGAGCACCGGAAACGGACCGTCGCCTTCAGGCTTGTAGAGAACGCCGCTAAGCTTAGTTTCGCCCTCTGAGAAAGTCCATTGAGTGCCAGCTTGCTCAAATCCCTTGATTTGGGCCTGAACGAAGGTTGCCAGCAACGCAGTCAAACACACCATCGCCAATCGTGCGCCTACGTTGAACCTAAAGGTCGGATTTGTCGGGATCATTTGACAGCAAAGACGTTAATCACCGCGATAAGTTCACCGGCAGCGCATGGACTGAGAATTGAGCCGAGGCTCAACCAGGGCCGACATCTTCGGACATCCGGTGTCTCGAACGCACGACCTCGACCTGCTACTTTAAGATTCGCAGGATCGCCGGTGTCAAAATTTATGCACCGAGCGGCCACGTAGCTCAGTGGATAGAGCGCCTCCGTCCTAAGGAGGGCGTCGGGGGTTCGAGTCCCTCCGAGGCCGCCAGCCAAACTGGGCCATCCTGCCGGTTCAGCCAGCCACTTTCACCACCAACACGCGGACGCCTAGCGGCTCCACTGACTCTCTCAGAACCCCGTTCGCTATCGCAACCCGCCGGTCATCGGAGAGGAACCGGGCCTCGCCCGTCGCCCCATTGATCGTGATCTTGGCGTTAGACACGGGGCTTCGCGTGGGGTTCACCACAATCACGGTGGCCTGCCCGTCCAGCAGGCGCCAACCGACCTCGAGGGGGCCATCCGCACTTACCTGGATGCCAGAGGGGTTACTCGGCCCCTGCAGAGTGCGTCCGGCTTTGCGAATCAAAGCGTTCTGCCGCACCATCTCGGCCACGATTTCGGGCGGGGCCGCGTCGAATCGGAAAGCATCGCGCCTCACCGATGCGGGGAAATAGAAGATCCCCCGTGCCCCGTGCAAAATCGCGTACCAGATTTGGGCGCGCATTTCCGCGGGGGTTGGGCAGCGCGCCCCTGGCACGTTCCCGCTCTCGATCTCGCTGGCTTCGATGAAGACGAACTGCGGCTTGCTCGTCAGTTTGCGGATCGCTCGCATCGGCTCCGCAATGAGCGTAATGTCGCCTCGGCGCGATTCATGCGACCGGTTGAGCCAACCTCCCGCGGGATAGATGTCGCTAGCGATCCAATCAGCGGTGCGGACCAGGCGCGGATAGTAGGTGGCGTATTCGCGCGAATAGGCGTCCGTCCGGGTGGTGAACCACGTGATGTCCGGCCCGGCAAAGTTCAAAAATATCTTGCGGTTCGGGTCAATCCGGCGCCATTCCGCGTAGGTTCGCTCGAAGGCGGGTGTCCACGTGGGGGCTCGGCCGGCGGCATCGGGTTCGTCCCAATGCGACCACGCCAGCAAATCCTTGCGGCCGATGTCGTCCTGTGGATTGGCGGCGGGCCGCCGGATGATGCGAAACCCTCCGGCGCGGGCAGCTCGATCCCAGGCCGCAGGATCGTGGTTCATTGGCACCTCCAGCAGAGTATCGATGCCGCGTTGTTTCCATTTTTCGAATGACTCCACGGGCTGCGAGAACACGCCAATCGGGAAGAACCCGTCGAGAAAGAGCGTCTCGTTTTGGGCCGCTGGTGCGGTGGGCAGAGGCCCGGCGCAAGACGTGGCGGGCAAAAGCAGCAACGCGAACGCAAAGGGTGCCGCTCTCAACATCGGTTGAAATGAAGGACGCGAGCGCCGGAGCGAAGGGTGCAGGTTTGGCCGGGCTGGCTTCACCCAAGCGTAACGAAAACTCATGAGGGCAGCCCAGGTTGAAGTCAAAGAAAAGTGGCCAGACTTCCAGGTTTCTAGTAGAATGCCTTCGAGCTTCCCGCAAGCCAGTGCCTCCCGGAGGCAACGCAATGAACACCAAATTTCTCATCACGTCCACCTTAGTCGCGAGTCTCGCGTCCACCTCTTTTGCCTGGACCTACACCAACCTGCATCCGTCCGGCGCATCCGTTTCATTCGGAGACGGGGCCGGCGGCAACACCCAGGGTGGTCGCGCCAACATCGGCGGGGTCATCCGCGCCGGTATGTGGACGGGCACGGCCTCTTCGTGGGTGGATATGCATCCTGCGGGCGCCTCCATCTCCGAAGTCTGGGGGGTTTCGAGTGTCTCTCAGGTTGGTTACGCGCAGATTGGTACCACTTCTCACGCGAGCCTCTGGACGGGTAGTGCTGGTAGCTGGGTCAGCTTGAACCCATCGGGCTCCTTGGGCGCGGTGGCCTATGCCGCCACCCCCACCAACCAGATTGGCAACACCTACATGTTCAGCACCGTGCTGGCCAGCCTTTGGAGCGGCAGCGCAGCCAGCTGGGTCAACCTCAATCCGACGGGCTCCACGGCCTCCGAAGCCTGGGGCGGCTCCGGCTCCAACCAAGTGGGCTACGCCACCTTGGGCGGCGTGCAAGAAGCGGCCTTGTGGTCGGGTACGGCGGCGTCCTTCGTCAGTCTGCACCCCGGCGGAGCGAGTTCCTCGCGGGGGCACGAGTCGGACGGGTCGCAGCAAGTCGGCTATGCGGTGGTGGGCGGCGCATCCCACGCCAGCCTCTGGACGGGGACTGCTGGTTCTTGGGTGGATTTGAACCCGAGCGGAGCCACATCCTCCACGGCCTGGGGGGTTCTGGGTGGTTACCAGGTCGGCGGCGCCGTGATCGGGGGCGCGCAAAGGGCCAGCTTGTGGAACGGCTCGGCCGGTTCCTTTGTAGATTTGCATTCCTTCCTGCCCGCGTCGTTTAGCAACTCAGTCGCGCGATCCATCTCGACGGATGGTGTGAACTACTACATCGTGGGCGGCGGGTTGAATACGGCGACGGGACGAGGGGAGGCGATCCTTTGGACGCAGGCCGTGCCGGAGCCGGTGACCGCTTTGACTTTGGGCGTGGGGCTCCTTGGTCTTCCCCGAAAGCGGCGGCTGTCGGGCAAGGGAGCGAAGAGCTGAGCTCCGAGGGCGAGAGCGTCATCCTGCTCCGGATCAACCTGGGCCATGAGCGGGTTTCACCGTTGGACCGGCTCCTGGCTCTTCGGATTTCGCGGAAAGTGAAGACGCTTGGGATTGGAGAGTCGGAGTCCAGCGGAGGCGGAACAGGGGCCATCGATTTGGAAGTGAGCGTGATCCAGCCCCTCGTTGCCCGAACGGAGCTGGCCGCCATGATGGCGAAGCACTTCCCCAAAGTGAGCTTCGCTATCTCAGAGTGAAGCCTTTGTGCCAGGACAACTACTTCACCGTCGCGCGCCAAGCCTCAAAGGCGTCCTTCTCCGACGGCGGCACCTCTTGCCAGTGGCAGTTGTGCACGGCCCCCCACACCGCGTAAAACATCAGTTTGGAAACCTGGCGGTGGCGCACTTTCAGTTCCGCCCATAGCTCGTAGAGGTCCGCCTCGGCCAGTTGGCCGTGGGTGTGGATGCCCAACTCATTCAGCCACCCGGCGGTCAGGTCGCTAAGGTTCCACAGCTCCGCCACCGGTGTTTCGTCGGTAAGTGGGGTGCGGTGCGGCATGGCCTGAGGGTACTGGAGCCCAAGCCCTTACCTAACCAATTCCTCTCCAGAGTCGAGAGGAGGCGTTCCGGTATCGCACTGCACTCCCTGAGTTACGAGAGACGTCAATGCCGTGCTTAGTACGATCTGGCAAATGAACTAGCCAAGTTGAAGCAAAAACCCAACTCACACGCGCCATAATGGTAGGCCTCGCAACCCGCATGATTCGTGTCGCGTGGATATTCGCGGAGGTCAATTGATGGTCAAGTTCTTACTCGCCCCGCAGAACATCCCGTTCTTAGTGGCATACATCATCATGCTGGCCTTTGCCGTTCTCACCCTGGTGGTGGGAGCCATGGACAACGCCGACGCCGATGCTGAAGTGGACCTAGATACGGACGGCCTCGACTTTGGCGACCACGTGCTTAGCTACTTAGGCATTGGCAAAGTACCGTTCACGATGCTACTGGTTTCCTTTGCCTGGGCGTTTGGCTCGTGCGGTTACATCGTGCAGTTCGTTTTCCGCTCAATGGCAGGGATGGTTTCCCCGTGGGTGGCCAGCGCCATTGCCTTAGTGCCCGCTTTGCTCTTGCACGGGCTCGTGGCCAAGGGGCTACGGCAGATCACCGACCGCGACGACTCCACCGCGGTGCATTCGAATAGTTTCGTGGGCAAGCTCGCCACGGTCACTCTGGGAGAAACCCAACGGGGCAAGCCCACCCAGGCCAAGCTGCGCGATCAGCATGGCCAAACCCATTACGTTTTGGTCGAGCCGCACCGGGAGGAAGACACGCTTCTGCCCGGACAAGAAGTGATTCTTGTGGCTCGTCAGGGGTCGCTGTATGAAGCGATGCCCAATGACATAGACCTCATCACCGCCGACCTTCGGGTTGGCAACGGCTCCGCCGAGGAGCAAAAGTAAACATGGAAACCCTACAGCTGGCCGGCTTTATTGGCATTGGTTTTGTCGTCGCCCTCGTGGTGATTAGCGTGATGGTGGCCTCGCTCTACCGCAAGGCCTCTAAGGAACGCGCGTTTGTTCGCACCGGCCTGGGCGGACAGAAAGTCATCATCAACGGCGGCAAGATGGTGTTCCCCGTGATCCACGAAGTGACGTGGATCAACATGAACACGCTGCGACTGGAAGTGCGCCGCGCCAACGAGCAGGCGCTCATCACCCGCGACCGCATGCGCGTGGACGTGACGGCGGAATTCTACGTGCGCGTCAAACCGACCGAGGATGCGATTGCCGACGCCGCCCAAACCCTGGGCCAACGCACGATGCAGCCGGATTCCTTGAAGGAATTGATCGAAGGCAAGTTCGTGGACTCTCTGCGCGCCGTGGCCGCCGAAATGGGCATGGAAGAGCTGCACGAGAAGCGCGCGGAGTTTGTGCAACGCGTACAAACGACGGTATCGGAAGACCTTCTTAAGAACGGTCTGGAACTCGAAAGCGTCTCGCTCACCTCTCTGGACCAGACCTCGCAGGAGTTCTTCAATCCGCAGAATGCGTTCGACGCCCAGGGTCTCACGCGCCTCACCGAACAGATCGAAACGCGCCGCAAGCAGCGCAACGATATCGAGCAAGAGATGCGCATTCAGATTGAGCAGCGCAACCTGGAAGCGGACCAACTGAGCCTGAAAATCAAGAAGGAGCAGGAATACGCCCGGCTGGAGCAGGAGCGCGAAGTGGAAATCACCCGCGCCGCCCAGGCCACCGAGATCGCCAAGGAGCGTGCGGACAAGACCCGCGCCGCCCGCGAGGCCGAAATTGTGGCCCAGCGCGATGTGCAGCAGGCCGAGATCCTCGCGAAGCAGGAACTGGACCAGAAGCGGATTCTGGCCGACCAGCAGGTGCGCGAGAAGGAGATCGCCATGGCCAAGGCCGTGGAAGCCGCCGAAATCGAAAAGCGAAAGCTGATTGAGCTGAACGAGCAGGACAAGGCGATTGCCATTGCTGAGCGATCCAAGTCGCAATCGGAAATGGAAGCCCAGGCCGCCCAAGCCCGCGCCGAGCGCGTGCGAGCCGAAGAGCAAGTCCTGACGGTGCAAGAGGTGGAGATTGCCGAACGAAAGAAGAAGATCGAGATCGTGCAAGCCAGCGAGGAAGCCGAGCGCGAAGCCATTAAGCTGAAAGTGGCGGCCGAAGCCGAAGTGCAAGCGAGCCGCGACCGCGCGGCCGCCATCCGCACCGTGGCCGAGGGCGAAGCCGAAGCGGAAAAGCTGCGCGCCATGGCCAAGGAAGCGCTCTACGCGGTGGAAGCCAGCGGGAAGCGGGCGATCAACGAGGCAGAGAACACGCTCAGCCCTGAGATCATTGCGATGCATGTGAAGCGCGCCCTGATCGAAGCCCTGCCCGAAATCATCCGCGAAAGCGTGAAGCCGATGGAGCGCATCGACAGCATCAAGATCATGCACGTCGAAGGACTATCGGGCGGTGGTGGCAATGGCGAGGTGGCCTCGTCCGGCGATGGGTCGCTAGCTGACCAAATGGTGAATTCCGCTTTGCGCTATCGATCGCAGGCGCCGATGGTGGATGCCGTGCTGCGCGAGCTTGGTCTGCAAAATGGCGACCTGAGTTCGCTCTCCACCGACGTAGTGAAGAGCGTGGTGGAAACCAGCAACGGCACGGCGGCGGTTAAGCCCGTTAAATCCGCCGAAGTAGAGAAGGCGTAACCGGGCTCGGTCGGCGCGATCACAAGGTCGCGCCTAGGCAATGACGAGGTCCCAGGGCCAGGGCGAAGTCCATTCGCTTTGGCCAGGGGCCAACTTCTTTTTGAGGCGCCAATCAAGCCATAGGCCTAAATCCGGTCGGGGCTTGGCACCGTGCGCGAATCAATGGCATCGCCTGTGTTCAGGGTTGAAGCAGGTTCAAAGAGGATGACCTCGACCTCATGTTCCGCAAAGGGGCAATGCTCGACACCCCGAGGGACCGTCAAGAACTCACCCTGATTCACAAGAACTTCGCGATCTCGGAACCGCATCACAAAGGATCCGCGATGGACCAAGAACATCTCGTCTTCGAATTCGTGGCTGTGCCAAACGAACTCGCCTTGGAATTTGACTAGCTTGACTTGCTGTCCATTCAGTTCGGCGGCGATTTTCGGGGACCAGTGGTCTTCAAAGGAGGCAAAAGCAGCCTCGAGATTCATCTTCATGCTTGTCCAGATTATGTCATCGAGGTTGAGCAGGACGGTGTCGCGAATGGACCACGCGGGTTAGCAGTTCCGTCTTTCCCCCGGAGCGAGCGGTACCATCCACGCCAGGAGCTGCGCCCAGGATGAGTGAACCAGAGTTCCGTTTGGCCACAGCCGCCGACCATGCGGCGTTGGGCCAGGTGATGTTCGACGCGGTGAGGCACAGCGCCAGCCCCTACACCCCGGCGCAAAAGGAAGCCTGGGTGCCCGAGGCGCGCAGCGGCCCCGAGTGGGATGCGCGGCTGGCGGCGCAGACCGTGCTGGTGGCCACCCAGGGCGCGGAGATCGTGGGGTTTATGAGCCTGGCGGCGGAGGGCTACATTGACCTCGCCTTCATCCGGCCGGCCGCGCAAGGGCAGGGGCTGTTCCGGCGGCTCTATGAACAGATTGAAGCCTTGGCCCGGGAGCGGGGGGAGCCCCGGCTCACCACCCATGCCAGCCTGATGGCGCAGCCCGCCTTCGCTGCGATGGGGTTCGTCACCACCCAGCCCGAGACGGTGGAGGTGCGGGGGCAATCGCTTGACCGATTTGCGATGGAGAAGTGGCTCGTCCAGAGCTGATCGAGGCCATCCGGTAATCTCCCTACCGTGAAGCACGTCCTCATCTTTGGGGGGACGGGGCACATGGGCGCGGCCATCCGCCGGCACCTGGACCCCGCCCGGTACCGGATCACCACGGTGACCCGCAACCCCAAGCAGCCCGGCGATGTGCAGTGGGACGGCAAGACGCTGGGCCCGTGGACGGAGACTCTCGACGGCGCGGATGTAGTCATCAACCTGGCCGGGCGGCGCGTGCACTGCCGCTATAACGAAGCCAATCTCAAGGAAATGATGGACAGCCGGGTGGATTCCACCCGCGTGCTGGGCGCGGCGATCCGCCAGTGTGTGCAGCCGCCGGCTGTGTGGCTGCAGGCCAGCACCGCCACCATTTATCAGCACACCTTCGGGGCGGCGAACGACGAGGTCACGGGAGTACTGGGCGGGGATGAGCCGGGGGCGCCCCGGGTGTGGAACTACAGCATCCAAATCGCCAAGAACTGGGAAGCCGAACTCGATGCCGCCGAGACGCCGCACACCCGCCGGGTGGCCCTGCGCGCGGCCATCATGATGGGGGTGGACCAGGCCAGCGCGTTCGAAATCCTCTCTGGCCTGGCGCGGCGGAGGCTGGGTGGACGGCTGGGGTCGGGGCGGCAGTATGTGTCCTGGATTCATGAAGTGGATTTCGTGCGGGCGCTGGACTTCTTGATCGAGAGTGACCTGGCCGGGCCGGTGAATGTGTGCGCACCGCACCCCCTGCCGCAGGTGAGATTCGCGCGGGAACTGCGCGAGGCGTGGGGGGTTCGCGTGGGGTTGCCCGCCATGCCGTGGATGGTGGCGCTGGGGGCGTGGGTGATGGATGCGGATTCCGAACTGGTGATGAAGAGCCGCCACGTGGTGCCCCGGCGGCTGCAGGAGGCGGGGTTTGAGTTTGAGTTTCCCGAGTGGGGGCCGGCGGTGCGAGATTTGGTCGCACGGATGCGGGGCGATGCAGTCAGTTAAACATGAGTCGGGGATATTGATCCGCAAGTTGGAACCCGGTGACTCCCTGGCGGAACTCACCGACCTCCTCCACCGCGCCTACCGCGAGCTGGCGGAGGCGGGGATGCGCTTCACCGCTACCCACCAAACGGTGGAGACCACCGCCCGCCGCGTGCAAGAAGGCGAATGCTGGGTCGCCGAGCTGGACGGTAAGTTGGTCGGTACCATCGTGTGGGTGCGCCCGGACCCCGAGGATCGCGTCGCCTACTACCGGCACCCCCACGTCGCGCACTTCGGTCAGTTCGGCGTATGCCCCCACCATCGCGGGCTCGGCATCGGCCAGGCCCTGCTCCAACGAGTCGAACAAGAAGCCGCCTACGCCGGATACACCGAACTCGCCCTCGACACCAGCGAGAACGCCACCCATCTCATCGCCCTCTACGAAAAGTGGGGGTACGCGCAGGTGGCCACCCACGATTGGCGCCCCGGCGTCAACTACCTCAGCGTGGTGATGGCCAAGTCACTGGCACCGACGCGAATAGAGTAGCATAGAGCCGTCATCGCCTAGCGAGGGGGCCGGAGGTTCAACCGAAAAGCCTGCCACACATGTCTACGGTGAGACCCCTCGACTTGGAATCGAATCGAAAAAACCAGGCATTGTTGGGCATCCGCAAGGAAATCCCGGTTCGTGGTCATGCGGGCTTCGCGCCCCCACCGCAACGGGGAGCCCAACACACCTGGAACACTTTTTCACTTCCATGAAGACCGTAACCATCTTTCAGCATCACGTGGGGCTCCACTTTCACAAAGGCTGCTTAAAGCAGACTTTGATGCCGGGGCGCTATCGGTTTTGGGGCAGTGGTGACACGGTGTTGCCGGTCTCGGTGATGCCCAATTCGAGAATCGTGCCGACTCGCGACATCATGACGAGCGACGGCGCGCTCGTGAAAGTCAGGCTCCTCATCGAAACGAAAGTCGTCAACGCCGAGGCCGCCTACGCCGCGAATTTCCTCCCCAGACCGAGAGGAAGTGACCTCTTAGCTCTCCTTGAAGAACAAAATACGGTGACGACTGATTTTGAAGTCGCGCTGTTCAAGTGGGTTTCTGGTCGCACGCTCGAAGCAGTGATGGCGGGCTACCAAAACGTGGGCACCGAACTTAAAGAGCAGCTGCAGGCGGGGTACCTGGCCAAAGGGATCGAACTCGGTTCGGTGGACGTGTTGGACTTCACCCTTAGCGGGCCGCTGCGCCAAGCCATGAGCGAACTCCTGAAGGTGGACATTGACGCCAAAGTGGCGCTCGGCCGGGCTCGTGCCGAAGCCGCCACCATGCGCAGCCTTCTCAACACGGCTCGGCTGGTGCGGGAGCATCCCAAGCTCCTTGAGATCCGCATGTTGGCCACGGGGCAGAAGCCGAAGGTGACCTTCTTGGTGAGCGACTCATCCGCCGGTTCCCCGTCGTCCGAAGCGGCGCTAGACGAGACGCTCGAATAACGCGACGTACGTCCGCTTGAGGCGCATCCGTTACCGTGCGGGTAAGCCGTCCAGTGGTGCGTCCATCATTAGCGCCACCACCAGGCTGCCTTGCACTTCGCCCGACTCCGGGATGGTGAGCCGCAGAGTCTCACCCTTCTGCCGGAACGCCACCGTCTCCCCGCTGGCCAGCATCCGCGCCGCCACCACGCGCGGCCCAGGCAGGGCGGGCAGCACCAGGTCACCCTCCGGCCGACGGAACAAATGGAGGTGCGCCGTGACCCCGCGCCGGATGGCCCCGCCGCCAGTCCGGCCCACAGAGAGAGGGCGGCAAGGAACATCGTGCGCATGGGCAAAAGTTACCTTCTGAATCCAGCCCGTGTGGTCAAGACAATTTCGCCTAAACCCACTCACCCAAGATTTCCGTCATAGGGGTACCGCGGGCGCTCACGATCTTGTCGTGGGTCAAGGCATCCTTGAGAATGGCAATCCGCTGGTCGGCGTCGATTTGACCGACGAACTCGCGCACCGTCGCGGACCGGGCAAACTCCTTGAGTGCCGACCGGATGCGCATATTGACCATAGGGTTAAGAACGCCAAAGGTCAGCCCGATCTTGGTGTTGAGGTCGCCTTCCAGCAAGAGGTTCTGTAGCACCCCGCTGACCCGGTCACGCACATCCGTATCCTCGCCACTCCCGGCCAGCGTTTCCTCAAGTTGCGAGCTGAGGCGGCAAAGCTCCTTCACGATATCCGGCCGATCCATCTCGCTCATTGTAGTCAAAGGCCTCGCGGAAATAAGGCTTCGTGAAGCCTATCACGGGGAGCGCATGGGCAATATATCGAAATATCTCGATATATGGTGGTATAACTGAAGGCATGGAAAGGGAAGATGTGACCGCGATGTTCCGCGCCCTGGGTGACCCGACGCGCCGCGCCATCTTCGAGTTCCTATGCGAGAAGTGCTGCCCCGTGGCCGTCGAAGACTCGGGGGCTGTGCACCCCATCCAGGGCGCCACCGTTGGCGAAGTGTGTTGCCACGTAACGGGTTCAGAAAAGTTCAGTTCCACGGTCTCGTTCCACCTTAAGGAGCTTCGTCTCGCCGGTCTCATCTCGGCGGAAAAGGACGGCAAGTTCATGATTTGCAGCGTTCGGCGGGCCGCGATTAATGCCCTCCGAGCGTATCTCGACGCTTTGCCACAGCCCCAAGCTGTGGCCTGCCACCCCCAAATCTGAATCGGAAACCCCTCATGAAAACGCTCCAAATTTTCGACCCTGCCATGTGCTGCTCCACCGGCGTTTGTGGCCCGAGTGTGGACCAAACGCTGGTGAAACTCGCCGCTGACGTTGCGTTCTTGAAGAGCAAGGGCGTGACGGTTGAGCGGTTTAACTTGGCCCACCAACCCGAAGCCTTTACCGCCAATCACCTGGTGATTGCCGAGATGGGAGCCGCCGCCGAGCATCTCCCGATCTTTATGGTGGACGGAGAAATCCGGGCAAAAGGCACCTATCCTCACCGAAACGAAATGGCAGCCTGGTTTGGGCTCACGGCTGGAGTTTCTGAACTCAAAATGGCCGCCCAGCCGTGCTGCTCCGGCGAGGAAGGCTGCTGCTAATGTGGGCGGATGGCCTGACCACGCGGCACCTCTTCTTCACCGGAAAAGGGGGTGTCGGCAAGACCTCGCTGGCCTGCGCCACCGCCATGTACTTGGCCGAACAAGGGCTAAGAACCCTCATCGTCAGTACGGACCCCGCCAGCAATCTCGATGAAGTCTTTGGCGTGACATTGGGTACGCAGCCCACCACCATTGCCTCAGTCCCCAACCTTTTTGGCGCGAATCTCGACCCCGAAGCGGCGGCCGCGGCCTACCGCGAAACCATGGTCGGACCCTATCGGGGCAAGTTGCCGGAAGCGGTGATTCGGAACATGGAAGAGCAGTTTTCGGGGGCATGCACCACCGAGATTGCGGCTTTCGACGAGTTCGTGCGGCTCATGGCGGATCCGGACGCCACCGCCAATTTCGATCACATCGTTTTTGATACAGCCCCTACGGGGCACACCCTGCGGCTGCTGAGCTTGCCCAGCGCGTGGAGTGGCTATCTCAACACGACGACTGCCGAATCGAGTTGCCTTGGCCCCCTAGCCGGGCTGAAGGGCCAGCGCGAGCTCTACGAGTCGGCGTTTCGACACCTTTCCGACCCGGCCAGTACGACGGTGGTGCTGGTGGCTCGGGCCGATCGAGCGAGCCTGAAAGAAGCTGCGCGCACTCAAGACGAACTCGCCGAGCTGGATATCCGCAACCTCCGGTTGGTCATCAATGCCGTGTATGAATCGGGCGGCTCCGCCGACCCCGTGGCGCAGGCCTTTGCCGAAGTGGTGGCCACGGGCCTCAGCACCATGCCGGCGGGGCTCAGCCAGCTTTCGCGGCACCTGGTGCCCATGTTGCCTGGCAACGTCGTGGGGCTCGACGCCCTGCGCGGGCTCTTGCATCCTGAGAACGTGCCAGCAGGCGGGCGAGACACGGAGACTCCACCAGATGGTCAAGCATTCTCCGCCTTTGTGGATTCATTGGCCCAAGATGGCCACGGCGTTATCATGACCATGGGCAAAGGGGGCGTGGGCAAGACCTCGGTTGCGGTCCGGATCGCCACCGCTCTGGCGGCGCGGGGCCACCAGGTGCTGCTCACCACCACGGATCCCGCAGGCAACGTGCTCGACCTGGTGGGCGACCCGACGGCCCGCTTAGAAGTCTCCCGAATCAGCCCGGAAGATGAGGTCAAGAAATACACTGCTGCCGCGCTGGCGAAGGCCTCCGAGTCCATGGATGCCGACGGTTTGGCGCTCTTGGCCGAAGACCTCCGCTCCCCATGCACCGAGGAGATCGCCGTGTTCCGCGCCTTTGCCGACACGGTGGCGCAGGGTGAGGACCGGTTTGTCGTGATTGACACAGCTCCGACGGGGCACACCATCTTGCTGATGGATGCCACCGAGGCTTACCATCGCGAAGTGGCCCGCACCCAGAGCGACGCGCCGGAATCCGTGCGCCAGCTCTTGCCCCGGCTGCGAGAACCGCACTTTACGAAGATGGTCTTGGTCACTCTCCCCGAGCCGACGCCGGTGCACGAAGCGATGCGGCTTCGAGATGACCTGAAGCGGGCCGGAATTGTGCCTTTCGGTTGGGTGGTCAATCGTTCGCTGGCACTCATCGGGGTCACCGAGCCGATCTTGGCCGGGAAAGCAGCCAAGGAGATCGAGCCCCTCCGCGAGATCATGGCCTTGGGCGAACCCTTCACCATCCTGCCCTGGGTGGCCCAGCCCGTGGGGGCGCTCCAGTCCGCCGGGCGCGAGTGAACTCTTAACCCTGGACTAACGGCGCCTGCCACCAAAGTACTTGAGGGCTTCCTCAAGAGTCAGTTTGCCATCGCCATTGGCATCGGCCGCCTGGATTCGGTTCCACATCAGACCAGCCTCCGATTCTGTTACGACCCCGTCACTGTTTCGATCCAGGCGACGGAAGGTCGCCTCTACGCCTGTGGCAGCTGCTCTTGCGCCTGGTCCGCGACGGATACCTGCTCCGCCTTCACCTGGCTTTTCGCCCGGAATGATGTACTCAATGTAGCCCAAGTGCATCTCGTCAAAGGTCTGCGATCCCCAGCGAACGGTCTTGGTCGGGTCTGGGTTCGCGGGGTTGTTCTCGCTGTTGTCGTACCAGGCAGTGAATCTTAGGGTCTCCCCGGCTTTGACCGTTCGGGGTTCGGCCAGAACGTAGTTGAGTTGCCAGTTGAAGTCGTATCGAGGGACGTCCAGGAGGGTTGTCGTCTTGCCGCCCGCCGTCAGCTCGTATTTTGCGGCCTTGGCCCGCACGTGCATGTGCGGGAGGAAAGACAAGAGCTCGACTTCGGTAGGCACTTGAATCTCGGCTTCCACCTTGTGGTCATCAGCCCCTGGGGGTATGGCAATCCGAACGTTCGCCACGCTGGCCGTGTGGACTTCGCTCTTGGGAACTTCTCTGGCGAACCGGAATCCAATTCTTGTTTGGTCCTTTGAAGCCTGACCGTAAGGGGTGTAGTGAAGTTGGAATCGGAGGATCGCGCCCTTCGGAATCCGCTTCGCGAGTCCGTCAGGATAAACAAGGGCGCTATTGCCAGGAACATAGATCCCGAAGAAGCCGCCCAGTTCGTCTCGGGCGTCTTGATTGGCGACCTGCTCCCTACGATTAAGGTTCGCCGTCTCTTCGGTGCGGATGAAAACGAGGACGTGGTGGACGGCCCGGCGATCACCCGGAATCACCTCAATACGATCCACCCATTTGTCTTCTGTGAAGTTCGTGGGAACGTTGACATTGACATAGGGCATCACTCCGCTTTCCTTGATCGCCACGGGTTCTGGTAACTGAAAAACAGCGTCGGGCTTGCCGATTGTCCATCCGGATTCGAACTTGATGGGGGTAGGTGCCTGCTGGGGATCGCCTTTGGGTGTTCCGCCTTCGATCCAAGCCTTGAGGGCCGCTTTGTCCTCATCGGGAATGGACATATCGTTACGCCAGGGACCGCCTTCGGTGGCGAACCAGGGCGGCATGATGCCCTCGTCAATCACGTACCGCAGCATGCTGGCTCGTCCCTTCACCGCTTCATAGCTATCCAGCGAAAACGGCGCAACCCCATCTGGTCGGTGACAAGGCAAACAACTTCGTTGGATGATGTGTTGGATTTGGCCGTGATAGGTGGGCGTTGCATCTTCCATGGGGAGAGGTTCCGTGTTGAGGAGGCACCCTGGGGCTTCCGTCACTGCCACCGGAACCGGCTTGCCCGCAAGCATGGCGTCAATTGCGTTGGCAAGGTAACGATTCTTGGGCGCAGGAAGCGCTGCGCCAATTGCATACTGGTCATCTATCGCGCCGCGATAGATGAGCTTGCCACTGGGGTCAAGCAAGAATGTTTCGGTAGTGGTTTTTGCCGTGAGGGCCTTGGTCCACGTGCCTTTGGGATCGTGCACATAGGGGCCATCTAGCTTCAGGCGCTGGACCAGTTGCTTCATTTCGCCGGCGGACTCAATGGTTGAGGGGTTTAGGAAAACGAACTTCATCCCTCGATCCGAATAGGAATCTTCCAGGGAAGCAAGCGTGGGTTCCAGCTTTTGGCAAAGCGGGCAGGTGACGCTGGAGAAAGCGATGACCGTTCCCTTGGCCCCGGCCACGGGCACAGTGACTTCCTTGCCGTCTAGGGCTACGCCCTTAAGCCCGGTAAACGTGTGTCCAACGTTCAACAGATTGCCCTCGATGGGCTTGCTTTCCCGACTCTGCGGGGCCGAGACAAGTAACCCGGCTCCTAAGGACGAAGAAGCCAACAGAATGAGAAAGCCGGTCTTCATAATCAATGAACCGTGGAGTTCAGACGTTCTAAGCCGCCCAATGTTCAGTAGAACCCAAACATTCTCAACGGCCCTCTTGCAGCTCTTAACCCGGTGCTCACCCGAGTTTGGTAGCCTCGGGAGCAAGATGGATTCGCTCCGCTACGGTCTTGCGTTGCTCGGGTTGTTGATGGCCACTCTCGCCACCAGTGCCCCTGCCCCCGAAAACCTGCGCCTGATGACCTGGAACATCTGGCACGGCGGGCGGGAGAACGACCGCTTCCGGGGGCCGCGCCAGGTGATGGACGTCATCCGGCAGAGCCAGGCCGACGTGGTGATGATGCAGGAAACTTACGGGTCCGGCGAGCTCATCGCGCGGGGGCTGGACTTCCACTTCCAGCCTCGGGGCACCAACGTCTCCCTGCACAGCCGCTACCCGATTGAGGAAGACCTCTCGGTGGGTGAGCCGTTCAACTGCGTGGGGGCGCTGGTGCGCCTGCCCAGCGGGCGGCGGGTGGCGGTCTACTCTCTGTGGTTGCCCTACGGCGAAGACATCTGGATTCCGGCCACGCGCCGCGCCTCCGGCCTAGAAGCCATGCTCGCGGCGTGCCAGCCCTCGGCGGAGGTACTGGAGCGGCTGCTGGACCAGATCCACCAGCGCCTGGCGGGGCCGCAATACGCGGACGTGCCGGTGGTCATCGGCGGGGATTTCAACTCGATGTCGCATCTGGATTACACCGAGGTGGCGCGAGAACACTACGGCCGCCCCGTGCGCTGGGCCACTAGCCAGCTGATGACGGGGCAAGGCTATCGGGATGCCTTCCGCGAGTTGCACCCGCAGGTCAACCGGGCACAAGACCGCACCTGGTCGCCGCGATTCCCGGAACAAGAGCAAGATCGCATCGACTTCATTTACTTCCGGGGGGCGGGAGTGGAGCCGGTGCGCGCGGAGCGAATCGACACCAGCGCGGGCCTGTTCCCCTCGGACCACGCGGCCGTGCTAGCTGAGCTTCGCCTGGGGGCCGCCGCGCCACCCCAGGACGTGAGCCTGCGGGCCGCGACCTACAACATCCGGCACGGAGCGGGGATGGATGATCAGCTGGACCTAGACCGCACCGTGCGGGCCTTGCGCGCCCTAAAAGCCGACATCATTGGCCTGCAGGAGATTGACGACCGGGTGGGAAGATCGGAGCGAGTCAACCAAATGGCGGAATTGGGTCGTCAGCTGAGCATGTACCCCGCTTTCGGCTCGTTTATGGAGTACGACGGCGGCCTTTACGGCATGGGCATCCTCTCTCGGTATCCGCTGGTGGATGTGGAAGCGATCCGCCTGCCCGATGGCAATGAGCCGCGCGTGGCCCTGCAGGCGCTGGTGCGCCTCCCCTCCGGCGAAACCCTGCGGGTGGTGAATGTGCACTTCGACTGGGTGGACGACGACGGGTTCCGGTGGCCGCAGGCGCAGCGTGTGCACCAGGCGGTGACAGAGGGCGACGTGCCGACCCTGCTGCTGGGCGACTTCAACGACGGCCCCGAGAGCCGCACCTTAGGCTTGTTCCGCAGGAGTCTGCAGGAAGTGGCCAAGCCCGCGGGGCAGAGGTTCACCTGGCCCGCCGACCGCCCGACGCAGGAGATTGACTATCTCTTTGTCGGTCCGGCGGCCCGGTGGCAGGTCGGCACCGCGCGCGTGGTGAATGAGCGCGCGGCCAGCGACCACCGTCCGGTGGTGGCAGATCTCAAGCTACGAGCCACCACCGAGTAATTCCAGGAGATTGACGCACGATGCCAGAGCAAGATCAAGAGCTTGTTTTTCGCCTAAACATGAACCTTCTGCTAAAGATAACCGCATGGTATGCCGCTATCGGTCCCGTGTTCGTCGTCATCTTTTGGTTAGTGGAGCGCTATGCTAATGGCATCGAGCACAAGGTTGAGAGGCTGATCCCACTTGCAATGATCACTGTTCTTGCTGCGATACCCACCGCCGGATTGTGGTATCTGGCTTACAGAGGGTGCCCAGTTTTTGTCGGGAGAAATGAGCTGCGCTGCCTCAATACCTTCGGCAAACTCAATTCGGTCTGCTGGCAAGACATTGTGAAGACCCGTCAGCGAAAGATCCTCGGGTTCCCGTTCTTGCTCGCGTACGCCGAGAACCAGAGCCGCCCCGTGGCGATCCCCATGTTCCTGCAGGACTATCTTAAGTTTGTGGAGGCCGTACAAGGACGAGCGGGGACGGACAACGTCCTTGCCATCGCCTTGCGCCGATTGATCCCGAGACGCGGGCGGAACCGGCGTCGCCAGTTACCGAGCTAAAGCAGCCACTCGCCAAAGAGGGCAAGCACCCAGGAGTAAGCCCGCATCCCCCAGGCCCCCTGAACCGTACTTAAAGGGCGATGGGTGCAGTTCTCTTCGGAATCATCATCATCTTTATCTCCTTTGTGCTGGGTGGCGTCAACAAGCAAACCAGCGAGAAGGTGAACCTCAAGCCCACCGCCTGGGCGGCCAGGGTGTTCGGCATCTTCCTGCTGGTGGGCGGCATCCTGTGGAGCGGGGTGGTGCAGGTGCCCGCCGGTTACGCGGGCGTCAAGCTCCGCTTCGGTGCCATTGATGGCACGCTCGGCCCGGGCATCCACATCATCGTGCCGGGGGTGCACAGCGTGCAACTGCTCGAAACCCGCACCCAAAAGGAAGAATCGCAGGCCACCGCCGCCAGCCAGGATCTGCAGGTGGTCACCACCACGCTGGCGCTCAACTTCCGGCTGAACGCCTCCAAGGTGGACGAGCTTTACGGCCAGGTCGGCCCGCTCTATAAGAACCGCATCATCGATCCCACCGTGCAGGAATCGCTCAAGGTCGTCACCGCGCGCTACACCGCCGAGGGCCTCATCCGCAACCGCGCCCAGGTGAAGAACGAGGTCGAAACTGAGATCATCAAGCGGCTGGCGGCCTACGACATCGTGGTGGATTCGCAGGGGCTGTCGATTGTGAACTTCGACTTCTCGCCGGAGTTCAATAAGGCGATCGAAGCCAAGCAGGTCGCCCAGCAAGAGGCCGAAAAGCAGAAGTACGTGCTGCAGCAGGCCGAACTGCAAAAGCAAACGGACGTGGCGCGGGCGCAGGGTTCGGCCGAGGCCGCCAAGCTGAACGCGGAGGCGCTCAAGGTCTCCGGTGGGGGGCTGGTCATCGCGCGGGAGTGGATCGAAAAGTGGGACGGCAAGCTGCCGCAGGTGTCCTCGGGCAGCGGGCAGTACATCATCGACCTCCAGTCGATCATGAAGCAGGCCACGCCCACGCCTTGATGGACCGGGGCTACGGACTGGTTGCGGGGCTCATCTCGGCGGATGAGGTGGATCGGCTTCTGGGGCAACTCCCAGAGCTAGGAGATCAAGCCGGTTCACGGAGTCTGCTGGAGTTCGCCTGGTGCCAGGTCTTTGCTCATGACCCTCGCCTGCTTCAGTTGGCCCAGGGCTTAGTGGGGGACGAAGCCCAACCCGTTCGGGCGATTCTCTTTGACAAAGTGGCGGGCCGGAACTGGACCCTGGGCTGGCACCAAGACACCAAGATTGCGGTGCGAGAGGCGCGCCCCGAACTGCCGGGCTACTCGGCGTGGAGCGTGAAGGAGGGCGTGGTGCACGTGCTTCCGCCCGTCGAAGTCCTGAAAGCGAGTGTGGCCCTACGGCTTCATCTCGATCCGTGCCCGGCTACCAATGGCCCGCTGCAGGTCATCCCGTTTAGCCATCGGGATGGGCTCCGCGACGACCCCACGGAGGCGGAGATTGCCACCGCCGAGACCCTCACCGCCGAGGTGGGCGACGTCATCTGGATGCGTCCGCTGGTGTTCCACGGGTCAGCCCGCGCGACGTCGGTCGGCCACCGGCGGGTGCTGCACATCGAGTACTGCGCGGCTCGGTTGCCAGAGGGCTTGGAGTGGGCGTGGGCCAATCAAGCCTGACCTAACCCAGTATCCTCTCCTCATGTTCCTCGCGCCCTTGTTGCTCCTGGTGGCGGCCCAGCCCACGCCCACCGAGGTTCTCCTCGCGGCCATCGAAGCCCGCTCCCAAGGCAAGCTGGGGGCCGCCGTGGTTACCGCGCAGGGCGCGCACTACCTCCACCAGGACGAAAAATTCTCCCTGCAAAGCGTGATGAAGCTGATGGTGGCCATGGCCGCCCTGGAGCAGGTGGACCGCGGCCAGTGGCGGCTGGACCAATCTTTTGAGTTCAAGCGCAGCGACCTCAGCCTCAGCCACCAGCCCATCACCCAGCGCCTGGGCCGGCGGGAGAGTATTCAGATCACCCTCGACGAGTGCATCGAACTGATGGTCACCGAAAGCTGCAGTGGCGCGGCCGATTTCATCATCCGGCGGCTGGGCGGGCCAGAAAAGGTGAACGCATTCCTTGTAAAGCACGACATCCAGGGCATGCGCATTGACCGACTGGAACGCGACCTGCAAACCCAGATCGGCGGCATCACCTGGCGGCCCGAATTTGTGGACGAAGACGTGATCGAAGCGGCCTACGCGGCGGTTTCGGAGGCCGACAAAGACGCCGCCTACGCCCGCTACCTCGCCGACCCGCGCGACACCACCACTCCCGCCGCCATGGCCAAGCTGCTGCAAAAGCTGCTGCAAGGGCAGCTGTTTTCCCCGACCTCCACGCGCTACCTGCTGGGCGTGATGGAGCGCACCGCCACCGGGCAGGATCGGCTGCGGGCAGGGGTGCCGGCGGGCTGGACCGTGGGGCACAAAACGGGCACGAGTTCCACCCACCGGGGCGTGGCCGGGGCCACCAACGATGTGGGCATTGCGCGCAACAAGGCGGGCGAGTGGGTGATTTTGGTGGCGCTGCTCCGCGAGTCTACGCTCGCTCCCCGCGATCGAGATCGCATCCTGGCGGATGTGGCGCGGGCGGGGTTCCCCGCGCGGCGTTAAGCGGGTAGCGTCAGCGGATGGAAGAAGGCACCGCCCCCGAAAAGCTCCTGCTGGCCAGCGTGATGATGGACGTGGAGGTCGATTTTGCCAACCGCGCGGAACTCAAAGTCCGTGATGCGGTGGAGGCCAAGCTGAATACGCTGGGCATTGGCCAGAGCGTGGGCTCGGGTTCGGGCATGGGAATGATGGACGTGAGCTTCCTGCTGGACAAGCCCGATGCCGAAGCCGCCCGCCAAATTATCGAGCAGGCGATGGCGACGGCCTTCCCCGGCCAAGAGTTCACGCTGGACTTCACCGAGATCGAAGGCGACCGCAGCGAGTTCTTGCCCGAGAAATCCGGGTGCCGGGGCTCGGCGGCGGCCGCTTTCGTCATGGTGTTGGCGGTGGCTGGCTTATTGGCCCCGCGTATCTTCGGCGCCTAGTCCAGCAGGGCTAATTCGTCGGCCGACGCAAACGGGTCCGGCAACTTCGCCCAACTCTCTGGCCCTTCGGCGTATTCCGCCTCGGTTAGCAGAGCGCGGTCCAGCATCTCCGTCAGCCCCGCTTTGTCCATCCCGATGCCGATCAAGACGATCTCTTGGCGTCGGTCACCGTAAGGCTCTTGCATGTTTCCGTGGATGCGCAGGCGGCTTTCCTCATCGTCCGGCCAATACTCCTTGGGGGCGGTGCACCACCACGTCCCGGCGTGGCCGTAACGGCATGCGGCCCCGGCCTGATGCCACTCGCCGATCCACGCCATGCGGGTGGCCAGCCAGAAGAATCCCTTGGAGCGGATCACACCCGGCCACTGCTGGTTGATGACTTCCCAGAACCGCTGCGGGTGGAAGGGACGCCGCGCCTTATAGACGAAGCTGGAGATCCCGTACTCCTCGGTTTCGGGCACGTGTTCACCCATCAGTTCCTTGATCCAACCGGGCGAGCGTTGTGCCTTTTCCATGTCGAACAGGCCCGTCCCCATCACCTCACTGAGGGGCACCGCACCGTTTTGGATCGGCACAATCCGCGCCTCGGTGTTAAGGGTGCGGATCACGCCCATCACCTTGCCCAGGGTTGCCTCATCCACCAGGTCGGTCTTGCTAACAAGGATCACGTCGGCAAACTCAATCTGGTCCACCAAAAGGTCAACTACGGTTCGTTCATCCTCTTCGCCCAGGCTCTCGCCTCGGTCGCGGATGTACTCGGCCTCGGCAAAGTCGCGGAAGAAGTTGAACGCGTCCACCACCGTCACCATCGTGTCCAGCTGCGAGACCTTGCCCAGCGATTGGCCGAATTCGTCCTCAAAGGTGAAGGTCATCGCCACAGGCAGCGGCTCACTGATGCCGGTACTCTCGATGAGGAGGTAGTCAAACCGACCTTCGCGCGCCAAGCGGGAAACTTCCTTCAGCAAGTCATCGCGCAGCGTGCAGCAGATGCAGCCGTTGGTCATCTCCACCAGCGTCTCTTCGGTCCGCGAGAGGTTCGCTTTGCCGTGGGCGACAAGTTCGGCATCGATGTTGATCTCGCTCATGTCGTTGACAATCACGGCGACGCGCTTGCCTTCTCGGTTCGCCAGAACGTGGTTGAGCACAGTTGTCTTGCCCGCCCCCAGGAATCCGGAAAGCACGGTGACAGGAAGCCGAGTTTTCTTCTTAAAGATCATAGGTGCCCCGCCGCGCACTGCGAACAGTCCAGCCACTTGCCCTCAGGCAGGCGATCCAGTGCCTCCGGCGACACGCCTCGCTCGAACACCGGCCGGAACAGGATGGCCCCGGTCGGGAACTCGGTGGCGCAGCAGTGGCACTTGGTTTCGGCGTGAATCTCTTCCGGCGTGAAGCCAGTGATTACCCAGCCCTCATGACCGGAGTGCGCGGCGAGGGATTCGACAGCGGCCCGGATGGCGAGGGAACGATTCCCACCGTAGAACCGGTCGGCGACCGATGCGAGCAGCTCGATGGTGTCGTCATCGAGCGTGAAGTTAATCCTGCGCATGAATACACACGAGTATACACGATGGGTTAGCGAGCGAAGGCTGTCTAGGACCGGATGGTCGGAGGTTCCTCTGGAAAGAGCTAGTTATTCGCCGTCTCGTGCCCCATCAGGTGGCGAGCGGAATACATCTGCCCGGTGTGGTAGGCGATGTGGAAGGCCATATACTGCAGGGTGTCACCCCAAGTCCAGTCATCCCGGCGGGGCAGCTTGGCATTAAAGTCGGGCCGTAGCTCTAAGATCTGCGCACGGCAAGCCTCGTGGACGCGCTTCACCTCGTCGTAGAGTTCCGTCGGGCTGAGCGGTAACTCGAGCGGGTCGTCCACCGAATCTAAGTAGTAACCCGCGCGGGGCTCGTTGAGGGGGCTCTCAAGTTCCGGATGCAGCCACCGAATCTCACCGAAAGCCACGTGCACCGCCAGCTCGCCCACGCTGAGCAAGCGAGGGTGCGGGCGCACCCAAAGGTCGGCGGCGGGGAAGCCGTCGAACGCTTCGCTCATCTCCCAAATGGCTAAGTCCCTAGGGGCCAGGGCTTCTTCATGCGTCATGCGGTCATCGTGGGCTACGAGTGGGTCCGAAGTCAAGTCAGTATCCAGGGAGGGAACGCTTTGATACCCGTAGGGGTATATAAAGAATATGAGCCCGCAAACCCAGGCCACCTTAGACCGTCGCCTCGCCCGTATCGAAGGCCAAGTGCGGGGCCTGCGCCGCATGGTGAGCGAAGGTGACTACTGCGTGGACATCCTCACGCAACTCAGTGCCGTGCGCTCCGCGCTCGATCAGTTTGGGGCGGAACTCGCCACATCCCACGTCGAGACCTGCATCCTGGGGCATGGGACCGGCACGGCCCACGGTGAAGGGCAGTGCATGTCTCAAGAAGACTTGCTCGACGAGCTCAAGAGCACGCTCTCGCGCCTGATGCGCTAACCAAGATGACGAGATACCCCGGAGAGTATATGAGCAAAATTCCTACCGCCCCTGAACCCATGGAGATTGATATCCAGGGCATGACCTGCGCCTCGTGTGTGGCGCGCGTCGAGCGATTCGTGAAGAAAGTCGAAGGCGTGGACGAGGTCGCGGTGAACTTCGCCAACCACGTCGGCACCATTCATCACCAGGGCCTCGCCCCCGAGACGGTGATCAAGGCGGTGGAAGCGGCGGGGTTCCAGGCCAGGTTGCGCCAACCCGTCCGCGCCACCAGCCCGCAAGAAGAAGCACAAGCGCTGCGAGACCATGAGGCCACGGCGCAACATGCCCGGCGCGAGCTCATTGGGGCCGCCGGCCTGGCGATCCCCGTCATTCTCATCTCGATGATCTGGCACCTCCGCGCCGAGTGGGTGAATGGTCTCCTGCTCCTGCTCTCCACCCCGGTCATCTTCTACTTTGGGCGGCAGTTCTATCGCAACACCTGGCGGGCGGCGCGCCACGGCTCCACCACCATGGATACGCTCATTGCGGTGGGCACGGGCGCGGCCTGGATCTACAGTGTTTACGGCCTCCTCGCCTACCGGGGGCACAGCCACGCGCAGAGCGAGCACATCTACTTTGAAGTCGGGGCCGGCATTGTGGTGCTGGTGCTGCTGGGGCGTTACTTTGAGGCCCGCGCCAAGTCGCGCATGTCCGGCGCCATCGAAATGCTGATGGGGCTCGCCCCCAAGACGGCCACGGTGCTGCGCCCCGATGGCACGGAGGCCGTGGTGCCTATCGATCAGATCGTGGCCGGTGACATCCTGCGCCTCAAGCCCGGCGAGAAGGTGGCGGTGGACGGCACCGTGCTCAGCGGGAACACCTACATTGACGAATCCATGCTGACGGGCGAGCCCCAGCCGGTCGAGAAGGGCGAAGGCGCCCACGTCACGGCGGGCACGGTCAACCAAACCGGCAGCCTCATCTACCGCGCCGAGCGGGTGGGGGCGGAGACCATGCTCGCGCAGATCGTGCGCATGGTGGAGCGAGCGCAAGGCTCCAAGGCCCCGATGCAGCGCATGGTGGACCGGGTTTCGGGCGTCTTTGTGCCGGTGGTGATGGTTCTAGCTCTGCTGACGGCGGCGTTCACGTTCTGGCAATTGCGTTCGCTGGATGTGGCCCTCATGCGGGCGGTGGCGGTGCTGGTGATTGCGTGCCCCTGCGCCCTGGGTTTGGCGACCCCGACGGCTCTGATGGTGGGAACCGGACGGGGAGCCGAACTTGGCATCTTGGTGAAGGACGGGGAAGCGCTAGAACGCGCCGCCGCCATCCGCACGGTGTTGCTGGATAAGACGGGCACCATCACGCAGGGTAAGCCATCGCTCACGGACTTCATTGTGTGGGGCACGCGCCCCCGGGCGGAGCTACTGGCGCTGGCGGCGGCGGTGGAATCGCCTTCCGAGCACCCCATCGCCCAGTCGGTCATCCGGGCCGCGCAGGCGGAAAACCTGGCGTGGCCCGAGGTGGAGGACTTTGAATCTTTGCGCGGGCAAGGTGTCCGCGCCCGGGTGCAAGGGCAAGAGTGGTACCTCACCAGCCCTGAATCCACCGCGCAGTTCCTTGCGCTCGGCTCTGACCAAATGGTGCAAATCAGCGCCATGCAGGCCGAAGGCAAGACTGTCTTTGTTCTCCACGATGGCCACCTCGCGCACGCGATGATCGCCGTGGCCGACACCGTCAGTGAGACGAGCGCCGAGGCCATCCGATTAATTCGCGCGCAAGGCCTGCGACCCGTGATGGTGACGGGCGACAACCGCCTGACGGCCCGCGTGATCGCCGACCAGGTCGGGATTGACGAGGTGGAGGCCGAAGTGCGCCCCGAAGGCAAGGCCCAGATTGTGCAAAAACACCAAAGCAACGGCGCAGTGGCGATGGTGGGCGATGGCATCAACGATGCTCCGGCTCTCGCGCAGGCCGACCTTGGCTTTGCCATGGGTCACGGCACCGACATCGCCATGGAAACCGCCGGCATCACCATTCTGCGGTCGGATTTGCGGCTAGTGCCCCTGGCGGTTCGGCTGTCGCAGTCCACCTTGCGCACCATTCGGGGCAACCTGTTCTGGGCGTTCGTCTACAACACCGTGATGATCCCGCTGGCCGCGCTGGGGATGCTCAGCCCCATGCTGGCGGCGGGCGCCATGGGGCTCAGCAGTGTCTCGGTGGTTCTGAACTCGCTCCGATTGAAGCGATTCGCGTAACTCTTTGTACAATTGCCGAACATAGGGCCCGAAGTGTTAAGGACGGATGAAAGCAGGGATTGCTAGTAGTTCTACCTGCCTGTATTTGTGCGGAAGGGTGCTAGACTGCCCCTAACGGCTCAGGGCGGCTTGCCTTGGCCATGCCTTTTAGGCGAGGGAAATCCTAATGAACAAGTTGATGATGATCGCGGGTGCGATGGTGGCGGTGACGGCACCGGCTTACGCCGTGACGCTTTATTCGAGCACGTTTGATACGGGCGCTTCTGCGAGTGACTTCAATGTCATCTCCGTGAACTCTGCGGCCGATACGGTGATCTTCGGTGATGACTACGGCGCGCGCGGCGTGGCCGAAGCTCCCAGCACCCCGGGCGGCGCGGCGGCAACCTCCGGTCTCTACATGCAGACCAACAAGGGCGCGACGGGTGTCATCAACGGCATCAACGCTTACCTGACGGCGGGCGGCGTGAACACCTTCACCGGTGATATCACGGTCTCCTTCGACATGTGGATGAACGTGCCGTCGAGCCTGGTGAGCACCACCGAGCAAGCGCTCTTTGGCATCAACACCGATGGCGCCGGCACCAACACGCGCACGGGCTCAACGCAAACTGGCGCGGACGGCGTGTGGTACCACATGGCCAACGAAGGTGGTTACGGAAACACTTCCACCACCCCGAACAGCCGCGACTTCGTTGGCTACGTGAATAACACGGTTCCGACGGGTGCGCGATTTGACAATGGTCAAGAACCGTTCCTCTCGCTCTTCCCGAGCGGCCCGCTCGCGGGTGCCCCGGGCAACAGCTGGGTGCGCGTTGAGATTGAAGAAATCGCCGGCAACGTGGAGCTTCGCTTCAACGGCACAACCATCACCAACTTCGTCAATACGGGCGCGGCCGATGGCTTTGTGTTCCTGGGTTACCAAGACCCGTTCTCGAGCAGCCTTGGCGCCACCTCGCTCTTCGTGGTGTACGACAACCTGACCGTGACCGCTGTGCCGGAACCGGCTTCGATGATCGCGCTGGGCGCGGGCCTGCTCGCCTTGGCTCGTCGCCGCCGCAAGGCCTGAACTTCGGCTCAAGCCTCGTTAGAACTCCCTTCGGCCTGAGCCGAGGGGAGTTTTTCTTTGTGCACCGGGCTCGGGTAGGGTGAGGCATGCCGCAGTTCTTGGTCGCCATCCACCACCCCGACGATTACCAACCGGGTCTCGTCGAAGACGACGCCATGCGCCACGACATTGATGTCCTTAACGACGACATGGTCGCAGCGGGGGTGCGTAAGTTTGTGGGCGGACTGAAGCCCGTCGCCCAGGCCCGCTCCATCCCGCCGGGCGGTGGTGAAGTCACGGAAGCCCCCACCATGCTCGGCACCCTGCACATGGGTGGCCTATGGGTGCTGGAATGCGCCGACCTGGACGAGGCATTAGCCTGGGGGCAAAGAGCGGCGAAGGCCTGCCGCGCCCCGGTGGAAGTCCGTCCCTTCTACCCCTAAGATTGGCCCCGTCCTAACCTTGCCTTAAACAAAGCTACGCTCGGAAGTGGTTAAACTGCCCCCATGGAACTCAATCGGCGCGACCTTCTCAAGACGAGCCTGGCGGGTGGACTTCTCGGGGTAACTGGCCTTCTCACCCGGGCGTCCCTCGCCAGCCCCGCGCTCCGCCGCGACTACGGTAACGAACAAGTGGGCTACGGTGCCCTGCGCCGCCGCGCCGCCGAGAACACCGGCCAAGAAATTCTGGCCCTGCCCGACGGGTTCCGGTACACCGCGTTCGGGGCCACCGGCGACAAGATGTCGGATGGCTACATCACGCCCGGTGCGCACGACGGCATGGCCACCCTTAATCACCGGGGCAAGATCCGCATCGTCCGTAACCACGAGGTGCGCAATAAGCCCGAGGAGTCGGGTGCCTACGGTTCGCTGGAAACCGCCTACGACCCGCGCGGCGGCGGCGGCACGACGACCCTGATCGTGGACCCCGAAACCCGCCTGCTGGAGCGAGATTTCGTCTCCCTCAACGGCACCATCGTCAACTGCGCGGGGGGGCGCACCCCCTGGGGCACCTGGATTAGCTGCGAAGAATCCACGGCCGGCGAAGGCATCAGCCAGGTCTATCACAAGGACGAAACCCTGGGCGGCGGCTTTGCCCGGCCGCACGGCTATAACTTCGAAGTCTCCTTCCTCGACGACGAGCCGGTGCGCGCGAAGCCGCTCTACGAAATGGGGCGCTTTATTCACGAAGCCATCGCCGTGGACCCCAGCACCGGCATCGTCTACCAAACCGAAGACCACAAGACGGCGGGCTTCTATCGCTACATCCCCCACGTGTATGGCAAGCTGGCCGAGGGCGGCAAGCTGCAGATGGCCAAGGTGAAGGGCCGCGACCTGGTGGACACGCGCAAGGGCCAGCCCAAGAACGTGACCTACGAAATCGAGTGGGTGGACATCAAGAATCCGGACCCGAGCAACGCCTGGAGCGACTCGCTGGCGCTGGGCAACCAAGGCCGCGAGAACGGCGCCATGACGTTCGGGCGACTGGAAGGGGCGTGGTACGCCGAGGGCGCGATCTTCCTCAACAGCACCGACGGCGGCGATGAAGGTCTGGGGCAGGTGTGGCGCTATACGCCCATGGGCGAATCGCGCGGCGAACTGACACTGCTATTTGAATCGCCGAGCGCGGACGTCCTGGATGCCCCGGACAACCTCTGCGTTTCACCGAAGGGCTCGCTGGTGATCTGCGAGGATGGCGACGATACGCAGTACGTGCGCGGCCTGAACAAGGACGGGCTGATCTTCGATTTTGCCCTCAATGTCTTGAACGGCAGCGAGTTCTGCGGCGCAACGTTTAGCCCCGATGGGCGGACCCTGTTCGTCAATATCCAGACCCCCGGGATCACCTTGGCGATCTGGGGGCCGTGGGAGCGAGGCGCGTTCTAATCCCAGTCGTAGGGGTTATCGCCCCGCGACCAGAGATAGGACACCAGTTGCCCGGCGTGATACGATTCGTGCCGGGCAATAAAGCTGAAGAGGGCGGCGGCCGTGACCGTCTCTAATCCGAGATACTCCGCAAACCCGGCACTGACTTTCACCTGGGCGTTGAGCTCTTCTTCAGTGGATTGATCGAGAAGTTGAAGCGTGAGCGCACGGGTCTCATCCAGCATCTTCACCAATTCGCCTACCGTCTTGGCGGCCCAGAGCGGGGCGTCTTCTTCATCCGGGTTGCCCGAGGCCACGCCTCTTAACCGGTCGGTTATGGACCGCTCGGTGCTGATCAGCTCTACAAACTGGCCTTGGACGGTGCGCATCCCTTCGGCGGGCGCCCACGGCAGCAAGTCGTCGGTGAGGTGGGGGTAGGTTTCGGTGAGGTCCGATCGCACAGAGTGAAGTTGCGCGCGGAGCAGTTCCTTAAGAGGCATGCATCAGTCTATCCCCTCGTGGCATTACGGGGAAGAGCCTGATGGGAAACCCCTGGCCGAATTCTTGAGTAAGAATGTTAACATCCATGCGGCGCGCGTTCACCCTCATTGAGCTTTTGGTGGTCATCGCCATCATTGCCATCCTGGCGGCGATCCTGTTCCCGGTGTTCTCGCGCGCCAAGGATGCGGCCAAGGCCACGGCGGGCATCGCCCAAATGCGCCAGCTCGCGGCGGGCGTGATGATGTACGCAGGCGACTACGACGACTACCCGGTGCCCAGCACGAACTACGATGCGCCCATCAGTGACCCCAACCGCATCTGGACCGTGCCGATCTTGCCCTACCTCAAGAACAAGGAGATTTTGATCGCACCGGGGGCCAATACTAGCCAGTACGCCACCGACTGGAATACGCGCCAGCGCCAAAGCGTGGGCTACAACGACGTGATGGCGATTTCTTCGCTGGTGGGCAACACTGCCGACCGCATCTGCAACGACGGGGAAGTGCGATTTGGTTGCTCCGCCTTCTGGAATGCCGCTTCGTTTGGGCAGATGGAAGAGACCGCGCGCATTGGTCTCTTTGCGAACACCCCGCACGGCAACGGCGGCAAGTATCGCGGCTTTGTGTTCGGGGCGGACAATGGCACCGTCTATCGTCCGGACTACACGTCGTTTACGTCGCTCGATCAGGCCGTGCCGCTGGCCTCGGGCGAGGACCTGGTGCAGGTGATGGGGAATGCCCCGTTGAACTTGCAAGCGAGCGAACTCAAGCCAATCATTGGCCGCTACAACCGAGCCGGCAAGGATGGGCGCACCCCGGTGGTCTTTGCGGATGGGCACACCAAGTCGGTGCTCGCCTCGCAGATCGCTAACGGCAGCTCGGGGATTATCTGGCGCTTCCGTTAATCTGACCTTTTGGTGATGGCTTGCAGCAGCAGGTCGGGCCGCTGGCTTCCGATCAGCATCGTCCGGCCGTTGGAGAGAGTGAGCAACACGCCCAGGCGGCCTCGTGCATTCAGAGCGCTGACGCGACCGAATGGAACCGGAAGCACGCGAATGCCCCAGCCTCCGTATTCGCGGATCGGGTCGTACTCCACGGCCATCGCCTTCACAATCTGGTCGATCGGGAGTCGCCAGCGGTAACTCGGAATGTAGCCAAAGTGAACGCGGATCTCTTGCTCGTCGACCTCCGTCGTCATGCGGAAGAGCAGGAGATACAGCAAGCCAATTGCGGCGGCCAGTCCTGCGAACGCGGCCCAGAGCGTGTCTTGGCGCGCATCTGGTTGCAACATTCCCAGGCCGATACCCAAGAAGGGTACGACCAAGATGAGTTCAGCCCAAAGCGGGAAGCGTTGCTGCTCGCGAAACTTCGTCACTTCAAGTCCATTACGGACCGAAGAAGGGCTTAGGTTGCGGATTCAGTGCCTTCGGCAATCGCCTTGATGCGCCCCACGGCTTCGCCCCACGTCGCGTCCATCCAGTCGTACATGTCTTCCGTAACTTGGCACTTGACGTGAAGCGTGTAAATGTCCGGGCCACCTTCTAGTACGTAACCCTCTTCACAGCCTGCCCACGCGGCCACCTCGGGCGTGTCAAACACGTCTTGATCGCCCTGCACAAACCCCTTGTGCCTAAATGTCACCTGGTGGCCCGCCTCGTAGGTCGCCACTTCCGAAACCAATCCGCCGCGCACGCCATTCTCATCCAGACCAATGAACCGCACTGTATTCCCCATGCGCCACGCTCCTTCGTAGAACGTGCCCACGCAAAACGGTTCACACCATTTGGTGTAAGTTTCGGGCGATTCGATAACGTTCCAAATCGCGGCCCGGTCTCCCCGGATTTCAACCGACTTCTCGATGGTCTTGATCATGATCGGCCTAGAATCGCATCCATCGCGCGGGATGCATTCGCGCAGCGCACCAGCGGGTAATGGGCGTAGTACGGAATCATTTCCGCCACCACCGGGCCCTCATAGCCAATGTCAGCGATGGCCTGCATCACGTCCGGCCAAGGCACATCGCCTTCCAGCAGGTCCACAAAACCGTCAATCGTGCCCACGGCCCGCCGGAAATCCTTAAAGTGAATCCCCACCACCAGCGGCCCCAGGGTGCGCAGCCAGTCTTGCGGGTGGCCAAAGGGCATCAGGTTTGCTACGTCCACGTAAGCGCCCACGGCCGGACTTTCCACCGATTGGATGAAACTGCGCATCTCGGCAGGGGAGAGCAGGAACTTGTTCCACACGTTCTCAATGCCCATGCGCACGCCGCAGGCTTTGGCGGTCGGGGCCACGGCCTTCAGGCCCTCGCGGGCGTAGTTCAGCACTTCGTCATAGGGCTGGGCGGCGCGATCCGGCAAGAAGAAGACATCCACCGCCCCCGGGATGGTGAGCAGAGTGCGCGCCCCCAGCCAGCCGGTGATCTGCACCATGGCCGTCAGTTCTTCGCGGGCCTGTTGGCGGCTCCCCGCATCGGCATTGCCCAGCGCATTGCCCCAATAGAGGCCCGAAGCCACGCTCGCAATCTTGACGCCCGCATCCGCCGCCTGCTGCAGAATGCGCTGGCAATCGGCTTCGGTCGTGGCGGGGGTTAGGTCTCCGGCCCCGCCGATGCAGACCTCCACGGCCTCAAATCCATGCGCCTTGGCGTGGGCAAAGAACTCGGTGATCGGCATCGCGCCTTCTAAACCGCCGGGGTACGACCAGTAGTTGATGGACTTGAGAAGCATGGCTGGGTTCATTCTTGCAGAATCGTGCCGCCTCTTGCACCTCTCTTCGCATAATGAATTGTGGATTTGCCGCTCCCTTTTGGCTTCGAACCCGATGAAGAGCTGGCCGGTGGCTACTGCTCGCGGGTGTGGGCGACGGGGGATCTTGTGCTCAAGGTGCCGTGGCGAGGGGAGGAACTTGATTCAGGTTGGCAAGCGGCCCTGGCCCTGCAAGGACGGGGAGGCCCCCGGTCCATCACCATGACCCGACCACCGGCGCCCTCGTCATGGATCGGATCGTGCCGGGCACGCCGCTACATCAGAGCGGGCTAAGTGAAGAGGGCATGGATGAGATCTTTGCGGGATTCGTCTCTCGGTGGTCGGGGTTGCCGCTGGAGGGCATGACGCCGCTCGCAACGTACACGGCGGAGACTCCCCACCTCGCTTTGCGCGACGAACTCCTGGCCAATAGCCCTCCGCCGGTGTTCCTCCACGGCGACTTGCACCACCAGAACATCCTCGCTGGACCTGGGGGTTCCCATTGGGTCATTGACCCCAAAGGGCTCGCGGGGGACCCGGCCTTCGAAGCCGCCGCCTGGCTCCGCAATCCGCGCGATCAATCTCGCGAATCGGGCGAAATCGAAGCTCGGCTTGAGCGACGCACCCAGTTTCTGCAAGCCAGATTCGGCTGGGATCGTTGGCGGATGGAGGCCTGGACCCTTCTGACCCTGGATGACACCGCCGACCCGCCCGACCGCGATACCTTCTGGGATGACCTCACGCAACTGCTGCGCCGTCGCCTGCTCGGGGCATAAAAAACCCGCCCGGTGGGAACCGTTGGGCGGGTAACCGCTTGAATGCAAGATTCAAGATTTTTGGGGTCGCTTTGATCTGGCCGTGGTGTCAAGGACAATCACGCCAAAGGCCTACTTTCATTCTGCACGATTTATGGGCATTCCCGCATCCCCACTTTCAGGGGGTGCCTTCAGCAGCTTCACCATCAGCTCCGCCCGGGTGCGGACGCCCACCAGTTCGTAGAGCTCGCGTACGTAGGAGTGAACGGTGTGGTGGCTGAGGCCCAGGCGTTGGGCAGCCCGCTTTTCGGTGTCGCCATTCATCAAGCACGAAACCACTCGGCGTAGCCGAAGCGGCAGATCAAGAATGAGCATGGCGTCCGCGCTGGGGGTGCTAAACCAAAGGCGGTGGAGGAGAGGGCCGAGCACCATCAACAGGTAGAGCGCCAAGTCGCGCTGGGCTTCGGTGAACGGAGCGGCTCCTATCTCGCGGCAAAAGCAGAGGCTGTAAACACTGTCGTCGGCCAGGGGAATCCCCTCTTCATTGACCGCCGGAATCGTAGCCAAGATCGTCGCATCTTGCTTCGCGAGAATGCGAAACTTCTTATAGAACTCAGAGTCGTACCATTCGGTATCGGGCACGAGATCTTCGCGACGGTGGCAAAAGGGCTCTCGGTTGAGTGGCATCCGCCGCAACTTCCAAAAGTGTGGGTCGGGGTACTGCTCCACATCTTCAAAATAGTCTTGAAGAGCACCAAGCTCCTTGGGTTGCCAATAGCCAAAGTCGCGCAACCGCACAATCTCGGCGAGGGCGACTTCTTCCTTCTTCAGCAAGCCCACCACGCCGGCGACGGCGGACACGTGCTCAAGCGCTCCGTTCAGGATGTAAGCAATCTGGGCGTCGGCCTGCGGGCCGACTTGCGCGCCTCGAATCAGAAGCTGGCCAAGTTCAACCGAGAGTTCGAAAGACTGTTGAGTGGACGCTTCGGAACGGTAGGGCATGGAGGTGATTGCCAACCATTATGCCCCAATTGGCGGAAATGTGCGCGACAGAGAAAAAATAAGAGGGGCATCTAAGATGCCCCCCACACTTACAAATGGGAATAGGTTGACTTAACGACCACCCATAGTCGCCATGATGGAACCCCACTGGGCAATGGCGATAATTGCGGATACAACAACCAAGACAATCGCCACGGTTTGGGCGGTTTTGGCTCCCGGGTTCCCCTTTTCGGCCGCGCGCTTGGCGTGGATAAAGGAGCCGATGTAAGCCGGACAGCAGCACAGCAAGCCGACCGCCGAATAGATGTAAGACTTGGTGATGTCCCCGGATCCATCATCGCCGCCGGCGACGCCCCCCGTGCGGGGGTAAGGGTTCTGATAGGGGTTATAAACCTGGTTGTCCGGGCCCGGGCCGGCCGGTTGCGCGGGCTGCGCGTAGGGGTTCTCGGTGCCCGTCGGCGCGCCCGTCGTAGTTCCCGGGGTGGCATAGGGGTTGATGGTATCGGCCGGGGCCGCCGGCTGCGCCGGGGCCGGGAACGTGAGTCCCGTCACCACCATGGCCTTCATCCGTTCGCCGGTCTCCACGACCTCTACGTCCATGTCCGGGGTCACCCGGCCTTCGTTCACCCAGGTCTGCAGGACATTGAGGTCGGCAGGACCAAATTTTTGTCCATCCGGGAAGATCACGTAGTAGTTCATGGGTCGAGACGAATCTTACTCGCTTGGCCCGTCTCTTGCAATACAAGTCCGTTACTCTGGTCATGAAGAACTCCTCCCAACCGCTTACCCTTGGCCTCTTGGTCAGCTTGGCCGTGGCTTTTGTGGTCAGTTGGATTCCCAACTCCCCGGTCATGGCGAGTTTGGCGCTGTTCACCGACCCTGGCGCCATGCGCCCGTGGGCGTTCTTGACCTACCCCTGGGCGGTACCGGGCAATGGCAACGCGCTGTTCTTCTATCTCCTGATGGGCCTGTGGCTGTGGGGCATTGGCGGCCAGCTGGAGCGCGCCACCAATGCGCGCACCTACATCGTCCTGTGGCTAGGGGCGGCGCTGGTACATGGCCTCACCTATTCCGTGGTGGCGCAGGGGATGAAGGAAGTGTTCTTGGCCGGACCGGGCCTGCCCATTGCGTTCTTTGCCGTGTATCTCGGGGGCCGCTATCCGCAGCAGGCCATCAGCTTCTTCGGGGTGATCCCGATGACGATGAAGATCGTCGCGATCTTGGTGGCGGTGCTCACGTTCTTTGGCTATGGCACCGGCGCCCCCATGCTGGGCCTCGCCGCCGTGGCCCCTCTGGCCCTGGCCTGGGGGCTAGGCAGCCGCCAGTGGCAACTCCATCCGGGGCGATCCCGCGCGGACATCAAGTTCGAGCGCAAGAAGGAAGCGGAGTTCGACCAGTTCCGCGATGAGGTCCGCCGCCGCGAAATGGAGCGGGAAGAAAAGGAACGCCTCCGCCGGCTGTTTGAAAGCAGCCTGGATGACGGAGACGATTCGGCCAAGTCGCGCTAATCTCATGGGCTAGAAAAGCGATACGTTACCAGTCCTTCTGAGTATTCATCAGGGTCACTCAGGGTTGGCGCTTTTGCGAATGGAGTCACTTGAGGTGTTTCTTGAGAAATCCAATCAGGTTCTTAGATGTCTCTCGGACTTCAAGCTCTTGCTCCGGAGTCATTCGGCCTCGAATCCCTCTTGCATCGCCTCCGCCTTCCTCTCGGCCCCAGTAAAATCCATGGGGTGACTTACTCACCGTGAAGATCTCGACTGATTGGTTCTGCGAACGCATTCGATTGTAGAGGGGTTCGACAAGCACGTGTGGCACACTTTCATCAGCGTGGCTTGTCAGTAGAAGGAGGGGGGATTTGATCTTTGCGGATTGGTCCAAAGCGGAATGAGCACGCAGAAACTCTTCAGCTTTTGCTTCAGAGCCCTCGCGGCGTAGCACCTGGCTGTATAGTGATTTGGCCTGTGAGGTAAGCTTTGCCCTTACTTCGGGAGCAATCCGTGAGAACGGAGGCTTTGTAGCATCGGCTGCCATGAAGGTAACCGGGTCGACCATCCATGGCGATCCCGCCGAAATACAGCGGATCTCCGTGCCCATACGCACTCCCGCTTGCAGGACTTTGTATCCGCCATGGCTACCTCCTACTAGAGCAACGCGTGACTTGTCGATCTTGGGGAGTGTCTTTCCAAACCGAATCCCAGCGATGACGTCATCGTCGCCAAGATTCATGAAACCATTACGATAGCTCACCGCAAGGATTGCCCATGGCTCTTTGTTCAGGTCGTTCACGATGGATGAAACGTTGTTCGGGGCTGCCATCGTTCGGAGATATCCGTAAGGCTTTTCAGAATTTCCTCCGTGAACGGTTACGATCAGCGGAAAGGGGCCTGGGCCGGTTGGCATGCTCAGCACAGCCTTTGTTTCTCGGCCATCAACGGACTTGTAAGTCAGTTCAGATACAGACCGGTCGATGATGGAACTTGGGTTCACCAGGCTGGATGCAAGAAGAGCGGTTGCGATCACCATGCATGGCCTAGACGATCATCAACTTGAATTGTTCACTTCAAAAGACGAGCCGTGATTTTCTCATTCGAAACCTACGACGAGTATGGCCTCAGCCGATCATTACCTCAGGCAGATTTGCCACAGGGGCCGGACCTCTTTTCCAACGTACTGAGGCGCCCGGTCAGCGCTTCAGCAATTCTTCGATCTTGGCGCGGAAGGCGTCGCTGGACGGGTTGTCGCGGCTGCTAAGGCGGTGGATCACATCACCCTTCGGCCCGATGACGAACTTGGCGAAGTTCCACTCGATCTCGCGGTTCCCCGTCTGCCCCACCAGCCACTTGTAGAGCGGGTGCATGTCGTCGCCCTTCACCGAGATTTTGCTGAACATCGGGAAGGTCACGTCGTACTTGCCCGTGCAGAACTCCAGAATCTCGGCATCGGTGCCCGGCTCCTGGCCGTTGAAGTTGTTGGCGGGGAAGCCCAGCACCACCAGCCCCTGGTCCTTGTAGTCGCGGTAGAGCTTCTCCAGCCCTTCGTACTGCGGCGTCAGGCCGCACTTGCTGGCCACGTTCACCACCAGCACCGTCTTGCCCTCGAACTTGCGGAGGGAGACCGGCTTCTGGTTGATGTCCGTCATCGTGAAGTCGTAAAGGGTCGCGGCGTTCGGGGTCATGGTCATGGCGGCCAGCAGGGCAATAGTCATGTCTACATTCTACGGGGTTTTGCCTTCGTTCCATGCCATTTCGCCCCCCAATTGTCCCAAACCTCTCTTGATTTGCCCGAAACCTGGCGTATGATTTAGCCAAGGCTAAAAATGAGAAGCGGCTTTTCTTCGGTTTCTTGGTGGCTTATCGGCGCCGTGTTGCTGCTCGCCGGGCTGGGGAGCGGGTGCCGTCCGGCCCCACGACCGCGCCGACGCCCGAGGCCGAAGGCCGCCAGACGCCCATCCGCGTGGTGACGACGGTGGCGATGCTGGAGGAGATCGTGCGCACGGTGGGGGGCGACCGCGTAGAAGTCCAAGCCCTGATGGGTCCGGGCGTCGATCCGCACCTCTACCGGGCCACGGCCCGGGATACTGAGCGCCTTGACCAAGCCGAACTCATCGTGGCGGTGGGTTTGCACCTGGAAGGCAAGCTGAATGACATCCTCGCCCGCCAAACCCAGCGCGGCAAAACAGTGGTCATGGCGGGAGAAACGATCCCCGAATCCATGCGCCTCAAGGTGGAGGCCGGTAAGGACGACCCGCACATTTGGCACGACCCCATCCGCTGGCAAGAGGTGGTGGACCCCATCCGCGAAGCCCTGACCAAGCTCGATCCCGAGCACGCCGACGAGTTCACCAGCCGCGCCGAAGACTACATCCGCGCCCTGAATGAGCTGGACGGCGAGGCCGAATTGGCTCTCAAGGACATCCCCGAAGAGCGCCGCGTGCTGATCACCGCCCACGACGCCTTCCGCTACTTCGGCGACCGCTACAAGATCGAAGTGCGCGGCATCCAGGGCATCAATACGGCCAGCGAAGCCTCCGCTCGCGACATCATGGAACTCGCCGATTTCATCGTGGCCCGCAAGATCCGCGCAATCTTTGTTGAGTCCAGCGTGCCCCCGGCGACGATCGAAGCCCTGCAAAAGGCCGTCCGCGCGCAGGGGCATCAGGTGGCCATCGGCCCGAGTCTGTACAGTGACGCCATGGGCACCCCCGGCACGCCCGAAGGCAACTACATCGGCATGTTCCGGCACAACATCAAAGCCATATCTGAGGCCCTGAAGTGAGCACCGCCGCCCCGCTGACGGTCCGAGACCTGACGGTTGCCTACGGTGACCGCCCCGCCCTTTGGGATGTGGACCTCGAGATTGTGCCGGGGCGGCTGACCGCGATTATCGGCCCCAATGGCGCGGGCAAAAGCACTCTCCTCAAGGCAGCCCTCGAGCTCATTCCGCGCGTGGCGGGGACGGTGGCGTTCTTCGGGCGTCCGTTCACCGAGGTCCGTTCGGAAATCGCCTACGTGCCGCAGCGGGCGGCGGTGGACTGGGATTTCCCCACCAACGTGCTGGACGTGGCCCTGATGGGCACTTACCCCGGCTGAGTTGGTTTCGCCGACCGGGGCCGGAGGCACGCCAGCGCGCCACCGACGCCCTCGCCCGCGTCGGCTTGAGCGAACTGAAGGACCGCCCGATTGGAGCGCTGAGCGGCGGGCAACAGCAGCGGGTTTTCTTAGCCCGCGCCCTCGCGCAAGACGCCCAGCTTTACTTGATGGACGAACCCTTTGCGGGGGTGGACCAACCCACCGAGCGGACCATCGTGGAGGTGCTGCGGGAGCTTCGCCGTGAAGGGAAGTCCGTCATCGCCGTCCACCACGACCTGCAAACCGCCCCGGACTACTTTGACGATGCCGTGCTCCTCAACGTGCAGGTCTTCGCCCACGGCCCGGCCTCCGAGGTATTGGCTGAGGACCAAGTGCGCCACGCCTACGCCGCCCGTCCGGTCCGGCTCAGTTTCGGGCAAGCGCATTAACGGTCATGTGGGATTACACGCTCGTCAGCATTGCCTTGGGTTCGGTGGCGCTCGGCTTGGCCAGTGGCGTCATGGGCTCGCTGGCGGTGCTGCGGCGGCAAGCCTTGCTCGGTGACACCTTGGCCCACGCCACCCTGCCGGGGATGGTCATTGCGTTTGCGGCGACCGGGCAGCGCACCTACCCGGTGCTGGCGGTGGGCGCGGCCCTGGCGGCATGCCTGGCGGCCCTGCTGGTGGCGTGGCTACGCAGCCGCACGCGCCTGGATTCCGGCACGATTTTAGGCACCATTCTCAGCCTCTGGTTCGGGGCGGGGGTGTGGGGGCTCGCCTATGTGGGGCGCTGGCCCACGGCCAACAAAGCGGGGCTGGATAAGTTCCTTTTCGGGCAGGCGGCGGCGCTGACTATGGAGCAATCGGTAGTGATGATGGCGCTGAGCGCGATCATCTTGGCCGTCGTCACTTTGTTCTCCAAAGAGCTGAAAGTCTTCATCTTCGACCCGGTCTTTGCCGCCACAATTGGCCTCACCGAACGGCGCATGGGGGTGCTCTTTACGCTCCTCCTTGTCCTGGCGATCCTCATCGGCATTCCGACTGTGGGCGTCGTTCTCACCTCGGCGATGCTGGTGGCCCCGTGCCTAGCGGCGCGGCCCTTTGCGCAAAGCCTGCGCGCGCTCATTGCCCTGGCGGGCGCCATTGGCCTGGTGTGCGGCCTGTTGGGGACGTGGATCAGTGCTTCGGTGCCGAACCTCCCCACCGGCCCGGCGATTGTTTTGCTCTTAGGCGTGGCAGTGGCTATTGCCCAGTTCCGGCCCCGCCGCCCGTCCGGCCCGGCACTGCAACCGAGTGACGAACCGGCCGCGCAACCGGCGGGAGGGAAATCGTGAGCGTGCTCGTCGCGATGGTTGCCACCGCCGTGATGATTGGTCTCGCCACCGGGCTGGCCGGGGTGTGGCTGGTGTTGCGCCGCCAGGCCATGCTCGCCGATGCCATCAGCCATGCGGTTTTGCCCGGTTTGGTGGTCGGTTCGCTGGCTCTGGCGTTTGCCCCCATGCTGGGCGGATTCATCGGGGCGGTGGCGGCGGGGCTCGCCACCGTGGCGGGCGTAGAGTGGCTGCGCCACCGGCGACAAGTGGCGGCGGATGCGGCTATCGGTTTTGTGTTCCCGGTGCTTTTTGCCCTGGGCGTGGTGCTGGTTTCGGGTTTGGTGCCCAATGTTCACCTCGATGCCGATGCCGTCCTCTATGGCGAATTGGCGCTTGCCCCGCAGACGCCGCTGATCTTTGCCGGCTACGAGTGGGGGCCAGAACCACTCTGGGTAGGCGCATTGGTGCTGTTGGCCAACATCGCCTTTGCCCTCAAGTTCGGGGCGGAATGGCGTGCAATGACGTTCGATCCGGTGCAGCCGGCCATGGATCCGCGCCGCCGCCAGGTGATCGAACGCGTGTCGCTCTTTGTGGTGGCCAGTTCGGTAGTGGCCGCATTTTCGGCCGTAGGGGCCGTGATGGCCGTTGCCCTCATGGTGGTGCCCGCCGCCGTCATGTCGCTGGCTTCGCGCCGGTGGGCGGTGGTGCTGGTGGGGGCTCCGCTCCTGGGGGCCGCCACCGCAGGGGTCGGAACGTGGGTCAGCTGGAACCCCGACTGGTCCCCCAGCGGCACCATCATCCTTGTGCTGGCGGTGGTGTTCTTTGGGGCGCTTCTGTTCACGCCCGAATCCGGGATCTGGGCGGCTGCTCGGCGCCGCCTCCGGCAGAAAGGGCTGGTGCAAGGGAGTGCTCTGGTGGTGCACCTGGCCACCCACGCCAACACCGAGCGCGAAGCCTACGAGAGCCAGTGGGGCCACCTGATTACCGAACTCGGTTGGAAGCCCGCCGAGGCCCGCCGGGCCGTGCGTGCCGCCGTGGGACAGGGCTGGATTATGGATGGCCCCCAACTGAGGCTCACCCCGGACGGACAGGCCCTGGCGGAATCACTGACCATGCCCGCGCGCCGTACAATAGCTTCATGAAACCCAAGGCCGTGGTCTTGCTGAGCGGAGGGCTGGACAGCGCCGTGGCCCTGGCGCACGCCCAAGATGCGGGCTACGAGTGCGCCGCGCTCTCGTTCGATTACGGGCAGCGCCACCGCATCGAACTCGAATGCGCCCAGCGCCAAGCCCTGCTCCAAATGGTGAAGGATCACCGCACGGCTACTATTGACTTGCGCCTGTTTGGCGGTTCTGCCCTCACTGCGGATGTGGAGGTACCCAAGGATCGTGATCTCACGTCTTCGGAGATTCCCATCACCTATGTCCCCGCCCGCAACACGATCTTTTTGAGCTTTGCCTTGGGCTTTGCCGAGGTCTTTGGCGCGGGCACAATTGTCACCGGGATGAATGCCGTGGACTACAGCGGCTACCCGATTGCCGCCCGGAATACATCGCTGCCTACGAGCGTATGGCCAATCTGGCCACCAAAGCCGCCGTCACCGGGGAGCAAGCCCTTCGCATTTGGGCGCCGCTGGTGGACATGAGCAAGGCGGAGATCGTCGGGCGGGGGCTGGAACTGGGCGTGAACTTTGCCGACACCACCAGCTGCTACGACCCTGACGCCCAGGGTCAGCCGTGCGGGCACTGCGACAGCTGCCTGCACCGGGACGCCGCCTTTGCCGCCCACGGCCTCACCGACCCGCGCCGCGCCCCCGCCGGAGCCTCCTAGCCTCGTGGCCAAGCTCCGCATCTCCGAGATTTTCACCTCCGTGCAAGGGGAAGGGCAGTGGATTGGCGTGCCCAGCGTGTTTGTGCGGGTGAGCGGCTGCAACCTGCGCTGCGTGTGGTGCGACACCCCCTACGCCAGTTGGCACCCCGAGGGGCCGGTGCGCGAGGTGGACGATGTGGTGGCGGAAGTGCAGGCCCAGGGGGTGCGGCACGTGGTGGTCACCGGGGGTGAACCGATGCTCTTTGAACCCACAGTGGACTTGGTCAATGCCCTGCAGGCGGCGGGCCATGTCATCACCATCGAGACTGCCGGCACCGTGGACTTACCGCTCACCCCGCAGCTCTTCTCGATCAGCCCTAAGCTCTCGCATTCGGCCCCGGAAGGGGAGTGGCACGACCGGCATGAAGCGGCCCGCTGGCGGCCTGAGATCATCAAGGCGATGATGCAGCGAGCCCCCGTGCAGTTCAAATTTGTGGTGAACCCCGACCACCCGAGCGACGACTGGGCGGAAATTGACGCCATGCTGGCCCAGCTCCCGCCGGTGGCGCCGGATTCGGTGTTCCTGATGGCCGAGGGGCGGGATACCGCCGTGCTCCACGACCGGGAGCGCCGCCTGGTGCCCGAAGCGATCCGGCGAGGCTGGCGTATCGCTCCACGTCTGCAGATTGACCTCTTTGGCGACACGAAGGGGACATAATCAAACCCATATGGCCCGTATTGTCGTCCCAGAAGCGGAGGCCCTTCTCGATCAAGAGATTCCCGTCCTCGATAAGGGGTTTGTCCGGCTAGTGGACTATATGGGTGGCGACCAGCGCATCGTGCAAGCGGCCCGCGTCAGCTACGGCGCCGGCACCAAGAGCTACCGCCAAGACCGGGCGCTCATCCACTATCTCCTGCGCAACGACCATACGTCGCCGTTCGAGCAAGTCGTTCTCACCTTCCACGCCAAGATGCCGATCTTTGTGGCTCGCCAGTGGGTTCGCCACCGCATGGCCCGCCTCAATGAAGTGAGCGGCCGCTACAGCGTGATGAAGGACGAATTCTACGTACCCGCCGCCGACACCATGCGCGGCCAGAGCACGGACAACAAGCAGGCCCGCAGCGACGAGCAACTCCCCAACGCCGAACGCATTATTGACCAGATGGTGGAAGATCAGCGCCTGATGTACGCCCACTATGAGGAGATGATCGACAAGGGTCTGGCCCGCGAGATCGCCCGCGCCAACCTCCCAATCTCGCTCTACACCGAGTGGTACTGGCAGATGGACCTGCACAACTTGCTGCGCTTCCTCAACTTGCGTATGGATAGCCACGCGCAGTACGAAATCCGTGTCTACGCCGAGGCCATGGCCAAGTGCGCCCAGGCTGTGGCCCCCATGGCGTACGAAGCCTTTGAAGATCACATCCGAGGTGGCGTCAAGCTCAGCCGCGCGGAAAGTGCCGCCCTGGTGCGGATGCTAGAGGGCAAGGATTCCGGCTTAGAAGGTCGCCCGTTGGCGATCTTTGAAGAAAAGCTCGAGCGCATGCGCGCCGCCGCCCCGAGCGAAGCCCCCGAAGAACTCGACGGACCGCAAGTAAAAGATTAAGCCCCCGGTTTCCACCAAGTGGTGAAACCCAGGGGCCTTTCCGCGCCAATTATAGACTCAGCGCTCGATCGTTTCTTGAATGCGGATGCTGAAGCCGTCGCGCTCGCGCAGGGCATCCAAGAACGCCTGGCCCTTCATCGCGTTTTCGTAGCGGATCGCACCCTTCTCCACGTTGCCCGCTGCTACTTGCTGGGCGATGATGGAACAAGAGAAGCCCGTCAGGCGCTCCATGGCGGTGAAGCCCGTTTCCGGGTCCGTGCGGTCGTAGAGGTCAATCTGCACCATGATCGGCTTGCCGCCTCGGTGGCCGTAGCCCACGCCGCGCACCGCGCACTGGTCCGGCTCCTTGTACTTCTCCAGTTCGGGGCCGAAAACGGTGTTGAACACGTCCTTCGGCACCACTTCCGTGCCGCGCACGTTCACCTTGTTCTCGTTCCAGAAACCGAAGTCCTTGAAAATGCGCATGAACTGGCAGTGGCCGGGGAAGCGGAGCGTCTTGTATTCGTAGTTGGCCACCTTGCCCTCCAGCGTGTAGGGCGCGGTGCTGGTGCCGCCGCTGGTGGTGAAGGCTTCCATCTCGCCCATCTGCTTGATGTGCACCGTTTCCAGTTCGCTCAGCGTGTCCACCTTCTGCACCTTGCCGCTGCGCAGCACCACGGCTTCGTAGTCGTATTCCGTCACCAGGCCTTCCACGTTGAAGGTCAACATGTAGTTAAAGGGCGGCTTAGGATTCTGGGGCAGCACGCCGCAGTACAGCTTGACCGTCTCGGTGGTGTCCATGGCTTCAATCAGCGCAAAGCCGACGTTGTTCACCAGGCCGGGGGCCAGGCCAGTGTCGGGCACCAGGGTCACGCCCGCTTCCACCGCCGCCTCGTTCAGCTTCAGGGTTTCCATGGTCACCTCGGTGTTGCCTCCCAGGTCCACCATGTCGGTGATCGTTTCGATGGCCACGGCGGCAATCTGCGGGTGCATCCAGTAGGGCACGCAGCTCAGCACCACGTCAATGTCCACGAGGAACCGGCTGAGTTCATCCTTGTCCAGCACGTTCAGTTGCACCGGCTTGCAGATATCGCTATCGAGCAGCGAGTTCACGCGGGCCGCGCTCTGCTGCGCTTGTTCCAGGCTCATGTCGGCCAGGTAGACGGTGTCCGGGTTCGCAAAACGAACAAGATCATAAGCGGCGGCGGTGCCTTGCATTCCCGCTCCCAAAACGGCGTAGGTGTCTTTCATTCAAGTCCTCCAAAAGGGAAAGCCACCTCATCCTCGAGGCGGCTGGTGCAGCCAGATTACCAGGGGGCCCGCCCCCAAAAGCGGGGGCGCGGGTATCTTAGCGGAGCGATGTGGGAGGCCTGCGCAGGCCACGCAACACCACATCCGGGAGTAATCAAATGCGCAAGAACCGCCGCAAGGCTAAGCACTCCCAACGCTTTTTGGCGTTGGCGTCTCAGGTCGATAAGACCAAGTTTTACGATATTAACGAAGCCATCGAGTTCGTGAAGGCGAATGCCAACACGAAGTTCGTGGAAGGTGTGGACCTGTCCCTCCGCCTCGGTGTGGACCCCCGCAAGGGTGACCAGAACGTGCGCGGCATCACCAACCTGCCGCACGGCACGGGCAAGAACCAGACCGTGGCCGTCCTCGCCAAGGGTGACCTGGCCAAGGAAGCCACCGCCGCCGGCGCCGACGTGGTGGGCGATGAAGACCTGATCAAGCGCATTCAAGAAGGCTGGAAGGATTTCGACGTGCTGATGGCGACGACGGACATGGCCCCGCAAATCGGGAAGATCGCCCGTCTGCTCGGCCCCCGCACGCCGAACAAGAAGAATGGCACCGTGACCGACACCATCGGCCAGGCCGTGAAGGAAGTCAAGTCGGCCAGCCGCGTGGAGTACCGCGTGGACAAGGCGGGCGTGATTCACATGCCGATCGGCCGCGTGAACTTCTCCGCCGACCAACTGCGTGAGAACATGATGGTGGCCGTGGATACGGTGATCCGCGCCAAGCCGTCGTCGGCCAAGGGCCGCTACCTGCTCAGCGTCACGCTCTCCAGCACCATGGGTCCCGGCCTCCGCCTCGATCCGACGCTGACGAGCAAGGCCTCCGGCCACTAATCTGTCGCCTTCTGGCAAAAAGAAACCCCTCGGTTCCCGTTTGGGCCGAGGGGTTTCTTGGTTGTTCGGGCCAGCCTTACTTAAGGCACGACGGCTTCATAAACGACCAGACGAATGGCGAGAGGTGCACCACCTCCGCCAATCAGCGAACCACTGCCTCCCCCGCAGCCCGCCAGAAGCAAGCCCGCACTAATCCAAGAAACGCATGAAACTTTGCGCATATGGCAGCCTGGACACAGCTACCTGCAAAAGTCAATGACAGCTAAAGAAGCGAGGCAGATCCGTGGATCTGCCTCGTAATGTGAGCCCAGCTCGCTGCCGGGCTATCGAATAAAGCCGTTAGCGCGGTTGCCGGTCATCGTAATCCCGGCCAGCGTTGTGGTCGGAGTGCCTCGTCGCAGAAGGCGATCCTTGAGTCGCAATCCGTTCAGGCCCGGTTCCGTGGCGGCCAAGAGTGCAAGCACCCCGGTCATATGAGGCGAAGCCATCGAAGTCCCGTTATAAGAGGCGTACGCCGAAGTGTTGCCCGTGCCCGGCACTGTGCTCCAAATGCCCGAACCCGGCGCCCCGATATCCACCGTCACGGCCCCGTAGTTGCTGAATGATGAACGCGCCCCCGTATTCGTGATGCTGGCCACGCTGATGATGCTTACGTTGTCGTAGCACGAGGGATAGAACGGTTGCGTATCCGTGTTGCGGCCGTTGTTGCCAGCCGCGCACACGGTCAGGATATTGGCTTGCTCGCACCGCGTGATCGCGTCCTTGAGCGTCTGCGAGAACCCGCCGCCGCCCCAACTGTTGTTGCTCGCCACGATGTTCAGGCCGTGCCGCGTCTTGAGGTCGGTGAGATAGTCAAACGACTTGATCGCGTTGGCGGTGGAGCCGCTGTTTTGCAAAAACTTGATGGGGATCATCTTGACGCCCCAGCTCACGCCGGCCACCCCAATTCCGTTGTTGCCCTTCGCCCCGATGGTGCCCGCGACGTGCGTACCGTGGTTGTCGCCGACATCATCGTACGTGGTGCGGTCGTTGTTGTAGAAATCCCAGCCCAGGTTGTCATCCACAAAACCGTTGCCATCGTTGTCAATGCCGTCCACAGGTTCAAACGGGTTCACCCAAATCTGGCCTTGCAGATCTTCGTGGGTGGCCAAGATGCCCTCGTCAATCACGCCCACAATCACGTTGCCTTGGCCGGTGTAGCCTCGGCTCCATGAGTGTGCCGCCCCGACCCCAAAGATGTTCTGCGGCGTGGTTTCCTTGCCGTAGACCCCCACAGGTTGCCGTTGACGTAGTGCGTATCGTTGGCTTGCTGAGTCTCCACGATGAAGTTCGGCTCGGCCACTTCCACGCGCGGGTCGGCCTTCAGCAGCTCAATCATCTCCGGCACGGGGCGCGTGGTCCGCAGGAGCAGCACCCCGGTTTGCTCGCCCACAGTGCGCATGGCCGCCGTAAGGATCTGCTCTTCCAGCACTACGTCCATGCCCGGGAACAGGGCTTGCACGCCCCGTGCGGGCACTCGAACGCCTGCCTTCAGCTTCACCAGCACCTCGCCTTCCACGTAGCTCGGCGACGCGATGGAACGCGTAAACGTCTCCAGCGGGTTGAACGCCTTGGCTTGGGCGGCACCCAGCGCCGGGAAAAAAGCGAGACTCATCAAGGCGAGAGAAGACAGCGTTGACTTCATTTCAAATCCTCCGGCCCGTGACCGGACCGCATGCGCCAATTATAAACCGAAAACTTGCGAACAGTCGTTAATAATTCGGTCAAGACAAACAAAAAATGCCCCGATTCGCATCGGGGCCATTGAGTTGGACCAGGTAAAAAACGTGAGTGGCGATTAGCTGCGGCGATCTTGGCGTCCCCGCAGGATGGAGGGGATATCCAAGTCAATTTCTTGCACCACCGGCTGGGGGGCAATGGCCTCGCCATCCAGGGTCACGGCGCGGCGTCGTTCCCGAGTGGCTTCAGCCTGAAAGACTTCCGCATCCTTGGGTCGCTCGCCCGTGCCACTAAAACCCGTGGCCACGAGCGTCACCGCCACCGAATCTCCGGCATTGGGGTCTTCCACGTGGCCCAGATAGATGGCCGCGTTCTCGGCATCGGCGATTTGAAGGATGTAATCCATGACATCCTGGATTTCTCCGAGGCTGAAGTTCGGGCCCGCCGTGACGTTGACCAGCAGGCGCGTGGCTCCACTCAGGTCGCCTTCGATAAGCGGGGAGTGCACGGCGGCCTTGGCGGCACGCTTGGCCGCGTCCGCGCCATCGGCGTAGCCCAGACCCATCGTGGCCAGTCCGGCATCCGACATCACTGCGCGCACGTCGGCAAAGTCCACGTTGATCAGCCCCGCCCGGAGGATGATGTCGCTGATGCCCTTCACGCCTTGGATCAGGGTCTGGTCGGCCAGCAAGAACGCCTCTTGCAGCGTCAGCTTGCGGTCTTCCATCTCCATCAGCTTTTGGTTGGGGATGACGAGCAGGGTGTCCACATGTTTGCGAAGTTGCTCTAGCCCCTGGGCGGCGAACTTGCCACGCTTCGGACCTTCAAATCCGAATGGAGTGGTGACGATGGCCACCGTGAGGATGCCCATTTGGCGGGCGATCTTGGCGATCACCGGTGCCGCCCCCGTGCCCGTACCGCCACCCAGGCCGCAGGTGAGGAAGATCATGTCCGCCCCATCCAGCATCAGCTTGATGGCCTTTTCGCTTTCCAGTGCGCTGCGCTCGCCCACTTCGGGGTCACCGCCGGCCCCCAGGCCGCGGGTCAGGTTCTCGCCAATCACTTCGGGGTGGTCCGCCGCGCTCTTGGTCAGGGCTTGGCGGTCGGTGTTGAGGGCAATGAGGGAAATGCCTTCGGGGTGCAGGTCCGCCAAACGGTTGACCGTGTTGCCACCCGCGCCGCCCACGCCAATGACGCGGAGAACAGCTCGGGTTTCAAAGAGGTTAATCGGGCTCATGGGTCTGGTCCAAACGCTCGCGTGCAGATCACTCGGGCGCTAAGGGAACGGACGCCGCAAAGTTAAGGAAAGCACCGCCGCCAGGCCCCTTGATTTCAGAAGTTATCCACACCCCTGGGGCCACCGGTTTCGGGGTGCTTCCAGCGGGTACACCCGAGGCATGCGTCCGTTCCTTTGGGTATTGGTGGGCCTCGCCGTGGTGGGGTGCCAGCCCTCTGCCGCGCCGGAGCCCACTGCCGAGGCCAAGCCCGCTGCGCCGCTGGCCGGGCCGGGTTCAAAGTTTATTGAAGCGATCTTGAAGGAGGACTTCACGGCGGCGTTTGCCCAGGCGGACTCCCAAAATCCCGAGCTGCGCAACCCGCAATCCTTGGTGGCGGCCTACGAGGCGTGGCTGGCCCGCAACCGACGCGGAGGGAACGCCCAATGGCGACCGGTTACGGCTTCCGCCGAGGCCTCGATGGGCACGCTGAGCGCCGAAGCCGTGGTGAGTCTGCTCCGCGAACGCGGCCAACTCCCAGCCGGTGACCCGGTGACGGTGTACTGGATGCTCGGGGCGGACCAAGCCAAGACGTCCGTCGCCATCGCGATTCTCACCGATGGCACCGCGCCGGACGCCAAGGTAAAGGCGGCCGCTTTTGTGGCGGCCAGCCAAGAAGAAGGCACCGCCGCGACCACTACCGCGCCTTAGAGAGCGCACGACGATAACCAAAGGCTAACGCAAAGTAAGGTAAGGAACAACCATGGCATCACTCATCTGGGCGGCCGCCCTCGCCCTCTCGGCGCAAACCGCGTCTAACTCGGCCCCGCGCACTCCCAGCGAGCCGGTTTCGCGCATCGCGTTTGGCTCGTGCTACAACCAAGCCAAGCCCGCGCCGATCTGGGCGACCATTGCCGCCGCGCGCCCCCACCTCACGCTGATGCTGGGCGACAACGCCTATATCGATAGCGACGATCCGGCCACTTTCGACCGCATTTACGGCCAGGTGGCGGCCGATCCCGGGTTTGCCCTGCTCCGTTCCCAGTCTCGCATGATCGCGACCTGGGACGACCACGATTACGGCAAGAACGACGGCGGCGAGGAGTTCCCGGCCCGCGACATGGCGCTGGCTAAGTTCGACGACTTCTGGCAAGTTTCGGCGGCGGAGCGAGCGACGCCCGGTGTCTATGCGGCGCACGTGTTCCCCAAGGCGGACGCACGGTGCAAGTCATCGTCTTGGACACGCGCTATTTCCGCAGCCCGCTCATCCGCGAGAACAACGCCTATAAGCCTGACGACAGCGCCGATAAAACCATGCTCGGCGAAGCCCAGTGGAAGCGGCTGGAAGCCCAATTCCGCACGCCGGCCGACCTCCGCATTGTGATGACAAGCATCCAGTTTGTGCCCGAGGATCACATCTTTGAGAAGTGGGCCAACCTCCCGCGCGAGCGCCAACGCATGCTAGACCTCATCAAGTCCACCGAAGCCGAAGGCGTCCTCTTCGTCAGCGGCGACCGGCACCTGGGCGAAATCAGCATGATGGATGGGGGCGTGGGCTACCCGATCTACGATGTGACCGGCAGCGGGTTCAACCAAAGCCGCACCGACTGGCGCCTGCAAGAACCCAACCGCCACCGCGTGCAAAGCGTGAACTACAACCACAACTTCGGCTGGATCGAGATTGACTGGAAGCAGGAGGATCCCCTGATTAAGCTGCAACTGCGTGGCGAAGACGGCGACGTGCTGGCCTACCAGCCCATCCGCTTGAGCTGGCTAAAGCGCGGGCGCATCCGTTCGAACTAACTAGTTAAAGGAGAAACGGTAAGCCCCTTTGCGGGCTTGCGCCGTGCGGAAATCCCCAAGGTACTGCACCGCATCTTCAAAGACGCGGAGTGGTTCCTCTTGCCGACCAAGATCGTGAATCTTGCCCGCGTAGGTTTCGATCGCCTGAACGTATTCTTGAACCCGTGCGAACTCGGCCTGGCTCGATCGGGTCTCGGCCATGCGCTTGGCAAAAGCCTTCGGCTTTTCGTGCAATTCGCGCACAAAGGTGCGTCCCGCCATCAGGCATTCGATGCAGGCGGCATCCACCTCCTCCATCGCCCGTGAAATGATCTCGAGACCTGGATATTCCGCGTCCAGGTCTTGGACGCGGGCGGTGTGAACGGAATCTATGACCCTCCCGTAGGCGCTCATCGCGAGTTCCCATTGGTCGCCAAAGCGGCGTTCCACGCTTTCTTCCAGTTCATCGTTGGCGGCGTGGCACGAGAGCTTGCCCAGCGATTCCATGACGTCGAAGGGGTAGGGGCTCCTGACAATGAAGTTCGCAAACTGGCGGGTCTTCATCTCTTTGGCGATGAAGAGGCCGGCGACGAAGAGCAGCGGGAGGGCGTGGGGCAGCCAAAGTCCACCGGGGAACTCCGGGGGGATGACTCGCTTAAGGACGACCCAGGAAGGAAGCGCAAGCCAAGCGTGACGCAAGGGGGTATTAAGAAGCTTTTGTGCGGGGGCAAATCGCTTGCGCAGGTATCTCTCAAGGTTGGGCCACTGAATCATCGCAGGTAAGTTCGCAATCTACCGCGCATACGGCGGGGACTTCAATCTCTATTCGGTTGTCACTCGGTTTTGGGCGCTGCGGAGCCATTCAGCAATTGGGACAGAGAACAGCGATTTCCGCCAGATTGATGTTGTGACTGTCGAAATATCTCGAACTCGTCTAAAGCTTGCTCGATCCGCATGACCGGGTTCTCCGAGCCTGTTGATTGCTCCAGAGCGTCATCGAGACCTTGCAATGCCTCGGCATACTCCTCCATGCGCCTTACCGCTAGGGTGGGGTTGGTTGGCTTCATGCGCTTCACAAACGACTTGGGGTGCTCGTACGCGCCTCGCACGTAGGTATGGCCAGCCAGCAGGGCCTCGACAGTGGCCTCTTCAACACTCCGAATGATGCGATTGCGGATGTTCAGCGTCAGGATCTCGGATTCAATTCCACTCACTGGAATGTCATCTAATCGTTCGAGAATGGAGTCTCGGGCTTTCGCGATTCGTTCTCCTTGGTCACCGATGAGGGGGTGAACGCTAACACCCAATTCTTGGTTTGTCGCGTGGCTCGAAGCCTCACCAAGCCACCGCCAAGTTCCACGGGGATACGGTCTTGCCTTGTAGAAGGCCTTCAATTTGAGGCGCAAGACAACTTCCCACAATGCCATAGCCGCCATGTAAGCCATACAGAGTATCGCTGTGGGACTCGCAAGACTCGCCATCGAGTTGTTTGTTTCAGCCAGAAGAAGCAAGCATGGGAAGAAAAGATGCCGCAAAGGATTGCAGTGAGGTCGGCCCGCGGGCGAAAAGCGTCCCTCAAGATACTGCGTGAGGTTTGGCCAGTTGTGATTGCCGCTCAGTTTGGGGGCGAAGACGAGATCAAGGGCTCTCCACGCGCCGAAGAGGAACATCAAGAGGAATACGCTTAGGAGAGACCCTCGAACTGGAGTGAGATTGGTCCAATCTATGCGTGCGATCATGATCGCCGCTACGGCCACCCAAAACAGACCATTGATCAAAATATCCCATTGGACTGCGCTCGTGCGCAAACCTTTGGGGGCAAGATTGATCATGGATCCCTCAATCACGCAAGTAGTGGACTTTCCTCTCCCACTACTTATCTAGGTCTTGATTGTAACCCACGGACTGCTGCAGCTCGTCTTCGGCGTGGCGAATCTCCTCCAGTCGCTCCAGCGCGGCTCGCAGGGCGGTGGAGCCACTCCGTTGCACCTGCCCGGAGGCCCGAACCTCATCCGCCAGCCCCTCCAATTGCTCCACGCACCGGGTAATGAACGCGAACTCCGTTTCGCCCCACCGCGCATCCGCGCACCGCGCTTCAAACGTCTTGATGCGCTGACCCTTGCGACGGAAGTAAGCCCGCCCCGCAAAGATCGCATCCACCATCACGTCGTCCGCCAGGCTCAAAGTGTGCTGGCGCGCCGTCTTGAACGGCTCCTCCTTGGCCAGCCGCACCCACTCGGGGTGATTCAGGCTGGTTTTGATATCCGTGACCGCGCGTGCCCCGCGCTCCCACAGGTGCTGCAACCGTGGGTGTAACCGCGCGGGCAACTGCCCGGTTTGCGCGTGCTCGGCGAGTTCCGCCAGCACGTACTGCATCTCTTCGGGAAATCGCCCCTTCACCAGGTGCTTTCGCCGCCGCTGCCGCTGAACGAGCGACGCCCCACCCAGATAAAGGAGCAAAGCGACTACCAAAACGGGCGGCCACAGCTCACCCAAGGGCGGCAACTTATCGAGCACGATATTCCCGCCAAAGTAAACAGGGAAGACCAGCCACCAGTAGTGCAAGGGCTCGTGCCGCAGGGCACGCTCCTGCTCATTCCGAGAACTGAGATAGCCTTCTAAGGCGGCCATGGTACTTACTTGGGCGCGGCCCCGCTCACCATTTGCAGCGGCACCATCGGGCGGCGGCCCGGCACGGGAGCGCCTTCCAGATGGCCAATCAGGTCGTACATCTGGCCCTCGGTCACCGTCACGTCCACAAAGGTGCCAGGCTCGGCCTCGCCTTGCGCATAAACCCACCCGTCAATCTCAGGGGCATCCCGGAACGAGCGGCCCGCCACCCACCCATCACGGGTTTCGTCCACCAGGATGCGCATCGGCTTGCCGATCCACTCACGGTTCTTGGCGAGGCTAATGGGCTGCTGCGCGCGCATCAGGCGGTCGTACCGTTCCTTCTTGCGCTGGGCGGGCACCTGCCCGGTCATTTCGTAGCTGGGCGTGCCGGGTTCGCGGCTGAAGGTAAACGCGCCCACGCGGTCCAACCGGGCGGCCTTGGTGAAGTCCAGCAGGGTCTGGAATTCGGCTTCCGTTTCGCCCGGGAAGCCCACAATAAACGTGGTGCGGATCGCCACCTGCGGGATCGCCGCGCGCACCTTCTCAAACACCTTCAGGTAGCGTTCGCCATCCCAGGGGCGCTTCATCCGGCGCAGCACATCCGGGTGCACGTGCTGCAGGGGAATATCAATGTACGGCACCACCTTCTCCAGGCTCGCCATCGCTTCGATCACGTCGTCGGTCAGTCGGTTGGGATAGAAGTAGAGCAGTCGAATCCACTCCACGCCTTCCACCTGGTTTAGTTCACGAAGCAGCTTGGGCAGCGTGAACTCACGGTAAAGGTCGTAGCCGTACTGCGTCACGTCCTGGGCGATGAGGTTCAGTTCCTTCGCGCCGGTCTTGACGAGGTGCCGGGCTTCTTCCACCACGCGCTCGATGGGCTTGCTCTGGTGCTTGCCCCGGAAGCTGGGAATGGTGCAGAACGTGCAACGGTGGTCGCACCCTTCACTGACTTTAAGGTACGCGCTCCACGGGCGGCCCGAGCGGGTCCGGGTCGGGATATCCGCCCACCGGTGGTGCGGCGGCTTCACGTCCATCAGGGGCTGGGTGTGCCCAAAAACGTTTTGGACGATCTCGTCAAATCGCCCCATCTGCCCGACCCCGATGTAAGCATCGGCCCCCGGGGCGAGGCGTGCCAGTTCTTCGCCTAGGCGCTGGGCCAGGCACCCGGCCACGATGACTTTGCCTTTGCCTTTCTCGGCGACGGCTTGACGGATGACGCGCAGGCTCTCCTGCTGGGCGGATTCCAAGAAACCGCACGTGTTGATGACGGTGATTTCGGCCGGTTCGCGGCCATCCAAGCGGTGGCCCGCTTGGCGCAAAACGCCGGCGATCTCCTCGCTATCCACCTCGTTCTTGGCGCAACCGAGGGTAATGATGCGGACGTTGGCGGGCGCGGAGTCGGCCATGGTAGGGTCGTGCGGGTCGCCTTGGCCTTCACACCAAGGCAACCCGCGTGGTTATTGTGGCGAACTAGCCGCCGTCTTCGGCGGGTACGGGCTTACTGTTGTCCAGGTTCGCCGGTTCTTCCGCCGCGCCACCGCCGCCGGAGCAGCCGGTAGCCACGAGGCCCCCAATGAGGGCCAGGATCGCGATCATCCAGGTGAGTTTCTTCATCTTAGTTCAGTCCTCCTTGGGGCCAGAATCGGTAGAAGTGCCGCACGTTGTTGACGTCGGTCCGGATTTCGTAAACCCGGCGCAGGTTCATCGCCTTCGCGGACGTGTCCGCCGCCGTGAACATGCTGATGCCATTCGGATAGAAGCACGACCCGATGTAGTTCCCCGTGCCATTTTGCACGTTCTTGCGGGCGTGAGGTCCAGTGATGTTCACGCTGCCCGGTCGAAGGGCACGCGGGTCGCCGCCGTAGCCGCTGTTGCACCAGGTAGCGGTGCCGCCCAGCACCTTCCCGTTCCCAAACCACAGGTCCCAGTTGCCGCCCGGGGCGAACATGACCTGGTCAGAGATGTTTTCGATCTGCGTTTGGCTCAGGCTGGAGATGGCTCGGCCCGGCGTGTTCAGAGCGTTATAGCGGAACCAGGCGTAGAGGCCCGTGGCGCTGCCCGAAGTGATATCCGGATTGAAGGCGACGCCCGCAATCCCGTCGAATCGGACCGGATTGGCTACGTCACCAATGATCGGACCCCAGCTGGAGCCGGTCACAAAGTACTCGTTGGTGTTACCGCCGCTATTCACGGCCACGCCGCGCGGCGGGACGCCGTAATACTGCGTGCGCTGGAACACTGCGTTCGGGCCGGTGGTGGCCGTCGGGCCGAGCGGGTCCACCGAGATGTCCGTGTTCTTAATGTACGGCTGAATGGACTCCTGGAAGGTGGTCGGCCAGGGCTGCGTGGCGCTGCTGATGTGGACCATGAGCGGGAAAATATCGTCGTAGTCCGTCATGTAAATCATGGTGCCGACGCCCGCTTGCTTAATATTGCTGAGCGAAGCGGTGCCCTTGGCGGCTTCCTTGGCCTTGGCAAAAACCGGGAAGAGGATGGCCGCCAAGATGGCAATGATGGCAATCACAACCAACAATTCAATGAGCGTAAAGGCTCGGTTCCGCGTGTGTTTCATCGATAAGTGACCCTATGGGAATGAGGAGTGAGGAGACTCGATAAGTTCGAACCCTCCTCAACTTCGATTATACGGCAACACTCTCTCCATCGTTGCGCGCGGGTAAAACCGGAATATGCCCCGCATAGATGTGCCGATTGGCGACGTGCTTCAGATCCTGGAGGACTTGATCCAGACGCCGAGCCCGACCGGATCCACCGAGTGGGCGGTGGCGATGGTGGAAAACGAACTCGCCGCGATGGGCGTGCCGTTCCAGCGCACCACGAAGGGTGCTGTCGTCGCCTCGGTCGAGGGCCTGCGGCACGATCAACCGCGCGGCATCACCGCCCACCTCGACACGCTCGGGGCGATGGTGGCGCAAATCAAACCCAACGGGCGTTTGCGCATGACGGCACTCAACGGTGTGAACTGGCCGACGGTGGAAAGTGAAGGCGTGACCATCACCACGCGCGCCGGGCAACAGGTTCGGGGCAGCATTGTGCTGACCAACGGGGCCGTGCACGTCAGCCGCCATGCCATTGATTCGCCACGCAATGCGGACACGCTGGAAGTTCGCATTGACGAGCGCACGCTCTCGGCCGAAGAGACCCGTTTGCTGGGTATTGATGTGGGCGATCCCATCGCCTTTGACCCCCGATTTGAATCCACGCCCAGCGGTTTCGTCCGCTCTCGCTTCTTGGATGACAAGGCGGGGGTGGCGTGCCTCTTGGCCGCACTGAAGGCGCTGCGCGACCTCGGACTGAGCGCCGGGCAAGACACGCATCTGCTCCTCAGCGTGCACGAAGAGGTGGGTCACGGCGGCAGTGACGGTCTCCCGGCGGACCTCAGCGAACTGGTGGTGGTGGACATGGCCTGCGTGGGCACCGGCCAGAATGGCGACGAATTCCACTGTTCTATCTGCCTCAAGGACAGTAGCGGCCCCTACAGCAGCGAACTCTCCAACAAGCTGCGCGGCATGGCCGACCAGGCCGGCATCGAACTCAAGCCGGACATCTACCCCCACTACGGCAGCGATGGCAGCCAGTATTGGCGCGCGGGTGGCCGGGCGCAGGTGGCCCTCATCGGCCCGGGCGTGGACACCAGCCACGGCTACGAGCGTACGCACATTGACGCCCTGCGCGATACGGCGAATCTTCTTGCCGAGTACTTGCTGAGCGAGTAGTCGCCCGACCTGAGCGAAAGAAAAACCCCGCCACCCGGAAAGGGAAGCGGGGTTTCTTTTTGCAAGCTTTAAAGCCTTAGAGGCCCCTGTCGCCCAGGAACTTGAGCAAGTCAGCGATGCGGCAGGAATAACCCCACTCGTTGTCGTACCAAGCCACGACCTTGATCATATCGTCCAGCACCACGGTGTCCACCGCGCTGAAGATGCTGCTGGCCGGGTTGCCCTTCAGGTCGCTGCTGACCAAGGCTTCTTCGGTGTACTCCAGGATGCCCTTCAGCGGGCCCTCGGCCGCCGCCTTCATCGCCGCGTTCACTTCTTCGGCGGTGACGGTCCGGTTGAGCAGAGCGGTGAAGTCCACCACGCTCACGGTCGGTACCGGCACGCGGAACGCCATGCCCGTGAACTTGCCCTTCAGCTCCGGAATCACCAACCCGACGGCCTTGGCCGCCCCGGTGCTACTGGGCACCACATTCTCGGCGGCGGCGCGGCTGTCGCGCAGGTCCTTCTTGGCGGTGTCCACCGTGCTTTGGCTGTTGGTGTAGGCGTGCACCGTGGTCAGCAGACCTTTTTGGATGCCGAACGAGTCGTGCAGAACCTTGGCCACCGGCGCCAGGCCGTTGGTGGTGCAGCTCGCGTTGCTGATCACGTTGTGGTTAGCCGGGTCGTACATCCCGTCGTTCACGCCCAGCACCAGGGTCACGTCTTCGTTCTTGGCCGGGGCGCTGATGACGACCTTCTTCACGCTGCCGCCCAGGTGGGCCTTGGCCAGGTTGGCGTCGGTGTAGCGGCCGGTGGATTCGACCACGATGTCCACGCCCGCATCGGCCCAGGGAATCTTGGCCGGGTCCGGCTCCTTAAAGACCTTGATGTCGTAGCCACCCACTTGCACGCTATCGTTGTCGTAGCTCACGCTGCCGTTGTAGTTGCCGTAGCAGGTGTCGCGCTGGAAGAGGTACGCGTTGGTGCCCACGTCGGTCAGGTCATTCAGGGCCACGACTTCGATATCTTTGCCGTGCCGTTCGATGATGGTGCGGAGCGACAAGCGGCCAATGCGGCCAAATCCATTAATGCCAACGCGAACTGCCATAAACTTCAGAATACACCCTCTCTCCGGGCACGGGCATGACCTCTCGGCACGGGGCGGACTAGGGGCCACCGGTATCCTTAAACCCTATGTCGTCGTCGTTCCGATCTGAGTTTGTGCGCACTCTGCACGAGCGCGGATTTATCCACCAATGCACGCACCTTGACGCCCTGGACCAGCGGGCCGCCGAAGGCCGCATCGTGGGTTATATCGGCTTCGACCTCACCGCCGACAGCCTGCACGTGGGCAGCCTCTTCCCGATCATGCTGCTCCGCATCCTGCAGCAAACGGGCCACCAGCCCATCGTCGTCCTCGGCGGTGGCACCACCAAGGTAGGCGACCCCAGCGGCAAGGATGAATCGCGGCAACTGATGACCGACGAGCGCATCGCCGCCAACAAGGCCAAGCTGCAGACCATTTTTGATCAGTTCTTAACCTTCGGGCCGAACGAAGCCTTAGTGGTGGACAACAGCGAGTGGCTGGACGAGCTCAAGTACCTCGACATGCTGCGCAGCGTGGGCACGCACTTCACCATCAACCGGATGATGACGTTCGATAGCGTCAAAACCCGCTTGGAACGTGAGCAGCCGCTCACTTTCCTCGAGTTCAACTACATGATTTTGCAGGCGTATGACTTTGTCGAGCTCAACAAGCGGTACGGCTGCACTCTGCAGATGGGCGCCAGCGACCAGTGGGGCAACATCGTAAACGGGGTGGAACTCCACCGCCGCATGGTGGGCCGCGAGGATGAAGATGACTCGCTGATCGGCCTCACTTGCCCCTTGCTCACCGATAGCCAAGGCAAGAAGATGGGCAAGAGTGCGGCGGGGGCGGTGTGGCTGAACCCCGACCGGCTGAGCGACTTCGATTTCTGGCAGTTCTGGCGCAACGTGGATGATGCGGACGTCGTGCGGTTCCTGCGCCTATTCAGCGAGCTTCCGACTGAAGAAATTGATCGCCTGGCCGCGCTGGAAGGCCGCGAGATCAACGACGCCAAGAAGGCCTTGGCCACCGCCGTGACCGCGCTGGTGCGCGGGCGTGAGGCGGCTGAGACCTCGGCCCGCACCGCCCAGGAGACCTTCGAGCAAGGGGCCTCCTCGGAAGGTCTGCCGACCATCGTGGTGGACCTCAGCGAACCCGTGCGCGTAACTGACCTTTTGGTGAAAGCCGGTCTGGCCGATAGCAACGGCGCGGCGAAGCGTCTCATCCAAGGCGGCGGGGTCCGCGTCAACGATGCCAAGGTGGCCGACGTCCAGGCCGCCGTCTCCCTTGCCGATTTGAACGACGGTGTGATGAAACTCAGCAGTGGCAAGAAGCATCACGTCCTCGTTCGCACGTCCGAGTAAATGAACATGATCAGCACCCTCATCGCCGCGTCCCTGCTGGCCGCATCGGCTTCTGCCCCCGCCTCGCAGGTTTCTCATCAAGTCAAGAACTCCACCATCGACGCCTCAGCCCGGTATCCGGTACTGGCGGGCAACACGCCGCTCATCAAGGGCTTCAACCTGTTGATGAAGAATGCGATCGAACCGGACTACCAACGAGCCCTGAAGGAATCGAAAGAAGGCGAAGCCGAAGCTCGCAAGTTCGGCTACCCGCACCGCACGTGGTACTTCCACATTCAAGGCCAGGTTTCTCGCCAAGAGAACTGGATGATTAGCGGCTGGACCACCGCCGAAACCTACTCCGGGGGCGCGCACGGCTACGCCTACCGCAAGCAGATCAACCTCGCGATCTACCTGGATGAGCATCCGCGCGAGTTTTCGCTTAACGCCCTCATCCCGAACGACAACGAACGAAGCCTGTTCTGGGCCGGGGAGGTGCTGAGTCGCCTGAATGCGAGCAAGGCCAAGCGCGAGATGGAGCCCATGGCGGAACTGGATGAATCGCTGCAAGGCCGCTTTGTGGTGAGCAAGAAGGGATTGGTTTATCAGTTCGACCACTACGAGGTTGGCGCTTACGCCGAGGGCACCTACGAGTTCACCGTGCCGTGGTCCGCGCTCATGGATTACCAGCCCAGCAACCTGGCCAAGCGACTCTCTATGCCCTAAGCGTGCCGCACCCTAAGCGGTAGATTCGAGTGGCCATGCCACAGTTTCGGCTATACGATACGATGTCGCGCAGCGTGCGTCCGGTAGAGACGCAAGAACCCGAACACCTCCGGTTCTACTGCTGTGGCCCCACCGTGTATAGCTACGCCCACATTGGCAACTTCCGCACATTTTTGAGTGCGGACCTGGTGGTGCGCACGGCTGAATCCCTCGGCTGGCGCGTCAGCTACGCCAGCAACATCACCGACGTCGGTCACCTCACCGAAGATGACGTGGCCGACGCGGGCGGCGAGGACAAGATGGAGCGCGCCCTGCGCAGCAAGGAGGGCGAAGCCTTCGCCAACGTTTGGGATCTCGCGCGCCACTACGCCGATGCCTTTGAAGAAGATTGGCGATTGCTGAACATGCGGGCTCCCACGGTGCGCCCCCGCGCCACCGAGCACATGCGTGAGCAGATCCAGGCCGTCGAAGACCTCATCAAGTCGGGCCACGCTTACGAAACGCCGACCGGCGTGTACTTCTCGGTCGAAAGCTTTGACGGCTACGGCAAGCTCAGCGGCAACAAGGATCAGGACACCCTGATGCGCGCCGTGCGCACCGTGGTGCAAGACGACAACAAGCGCCACCCGGCCGACTTTGCCCTGTGGAAGAAGGACGACAAGCATTTGATGCAATGGTTCAGCCCGTGGGGCTGGGGCTTCCCGGGCTGGCACATCGAGTGCTCCGTGATGGCGCGGCAGTACCTGGGCGACACGATTGACCTCCACGCGGGCGGCGAAGACCTCGTGTTCCCGCACCACGAGTGCGAGATCGCGCAGAGCGAGAGTTGCACCGGCAAGGCGTTCTCCAACCACTGGATGCACGTGCGGTTCTTGCAGGTGGAAGGTGAGAAGATGGCCAAGAGCAAGGGCAATTTCTTCACGGTACGTCAGCTCATTGAGGAAGGCCACGACCCGCTCGCGATCCGCCTGGCGCTGATGGGCACGCCCTACGGCAAGCCCATGAACTTCACGATGCAGGGCCTGCGCGATGCAGGCGGCATCCTGGCGCGCATCCAAGAAGTGGAACGCCGCGCGGCCAAGGAGGCCGGCACGCCAGGGACCGAAATCCAGCGCATCTACGACGAACTGCTGGGCGCGATGTGCGAAGACCTCAATACGAGCGTGGCGGTGGCCAAGATGATCGAAGGGATTCGCAGCTTCCTCCGCGAGGACACGCTCTCGGCCGCCCAGGCCGGGGAAGCGCGCTGGTTCCTGGATCGCATCGAGCAAACGCTAGGGATGCACGGCCGCACCGTCGAGGCCACTGCCGCCCCCGAGGTGCCCGAGATCAACGGGGTGCTCATTACCAAGTGGATCGAGGACCGGGCGGAAGCCAAGCGCGCGAAGGACTTTGCCCGCGCCGACGACATCCGCAAACAAATCGAGGCGGCGGGCTTTGAACTCCGCGATACTCCGCAAGGCACGGAGTGGAAGCGGCTGGCACCGGGAAGTTAAAGTGCGCTAGTCACGCCTAGCCCTTGGGCGGGGGCGTACATCTGCTCGATGAGACGAATGTACTCATCGAGCGGCCCCAGCCCGACTTGCCGCCGGCGTTCATCCACCCGGCGCGGGTCGCGCAGGCGGGTGGGCACGGCCTTGCCGTTCACCAGCGACATCTGCGTCCCGTAAGTCTGCATCCCGCCCGTGTTGATGGCCACTCGGTCCGTGAGATAGGCAAAGTCGGTGCCGCTCACCTCGCCCTTGGCCACCAGGGGCTCCATCAGGCGCAGGCAGTGCTTCTGAAACTCGGGGTCCGCATCTTGGTGCTGCACAATCAGCCACGCCATGTGCCCAGCTTCGCGCCCCACGCGGGTGTAGGTGGGCCACCCCACGCTGGCTACGATGCGCTTCATCCCGGCTCCGTTCAGGCGGTCCTCGCGCATCATGTCGCCGATCGCCAAATCCATCGCGGGTTTGTCGTCCCTTTGCATCGCCGCCACCAAGCGATTGCGGGCTTCTTGGTCGGCCATGGCCATGGCGATGATCCGCATCCCGAGGTCGGGATCAAGCGGAGCACTCGCCGATGGAGGGGCCAGCGCGATCGCCAATGCCACCGGAACAAGCGATAGAGCCATATTCCGATGACGGCTCAGCTAGGCCGAGAGTTGCGAGCTAGATCGGTTCGCCGTCCATCTCTTGGCTGGCGATCATGTTGTTCGGGTCCAGCGTGAGAGCGTGCCGGAAAGCGCTCTGCGCCTCCGATTCTCGGCCCAATCTGCGCAGCGTAATCCCAATGAGAGCGTAAGAATCGGCGTAACCCGAGTTCAAGCGAGCCGCTTCCTCAAAGGCCGCAAGCGCCTCTTCGGTCTTGTTGCCCTCGAACAAGGCTTCCCCTAGCCGTACGTGCAGGTCAGGAAAAGTCGGCGCTAATTTAATCGCATCTTTCATGCTGCGCTCGGCACGTTCGTGATCCTGCGCCAGCATCGCATTGCGGAACTCTTCCACCAAAGAAGGGATATCAAAGTTGCCGGCCGGACGGAAGGTCAGGAGCCACTGGGCCACCTCATCCCAATTCTTGGCTTCGGCCTGCTGAACCACACCGTCCCACTCGTCGGATAGCATGTTCCCGAATCGCTCCATGGTGCTCATGGCTTGGTTCCAGCCATTCCCCGTGTCGCCAAGTTTCAACAAAATGCCCGCGCGGCGAAGGTGGGCCAGCGCGTAGCGGGGGTTGATTTCCAAGGCAGCATCCACGTGGGCCAACGCCTTCGAGAAGTCACCGACCCGAGCATAGGCGGTGGCCAAACTGGCCTGCACGTCGGCAAATCGGGGGCGAAGGCCGGCGGCCTGCATCAATACGGCGACGGCGTCCTCGTATTGGCCTTCGGCCAGGGCCGCTGTGCCCATCCGGGCGAGGGAACCGGCGAGATAGGAGATGGCTTTCTCGCGAAGGCGATCGTTGGGCTCGGTTTCTACGGCTTGACTAAAGTGGGCGGCGGCTTCGGCAAACCCCTTGTTTTCGTAGGCTCTTAATCCTCGATCAAAGTGTTCGTTTTGACCAAATCCGAACCATTTCCCTACAAAAGTCATTCAATCCCCAAAATCCAGTTGGATTGTGCAATCCAAAGGAGGTGGCCCTCCTTGGCCGCTCGCCCGCCAGTCCTTTGGCATCATTCAGACGCACGCCAAAGGCAGAAAGGCGCGTTACACTTCCAAAACGAGACCGTCATACCCCACTTGGATGCCGTGGGGTTCAAACCATTTGACGAGTTCTTCGTGCGTGGCATCCCCGTTGTGGCTGTGGTGGGTGGTAACCACTTGGCTGTCCGGCCCGAGGGTGCCCATCTGTCGCAGGCGCCCGACCATGGCCAGGCACTCGTGCACATCGAGGTGGCCGTTGTAAGGGGTGTGGACAAACCCTTCCGAGCATTCAATCACCAAAAGGTGGACATTGAGCCCCTGTAAGAACCGCCACGTACGTTCATCCCATATGCCCGTATCGGTGGCATAAAGGAGCGTGCGTCCGCCTTGCTCGATCACGAGGTTCTGAGTGTCTTCAGCGGGGGAACCGTGGTTCGCCTTGATCGGAGTGATGACGTATTCGCCGTGGGTCACGCTGGCAAAACTTTGCGTGGTCACCATCTCCATCGGCCAGTCGGGATAGCGCTCGCGCAGTCGCCGAATAATCGTGCCGTTGGCATAAATCGTAAAGGGGCAGGAGTCTTCCGCCGTAAAGGGCACAACGGCGTATTGCAGTTCTTCGATGGCAAAGTGGTCCGCGTCGCTGTGGGTGAACACCACGGCCGACCAATCGCGCGGGCAGCTGCCCGTGGCAATCACTTGCGAGAATGTGTCGGGGCCAAAGTCAATCTTGAGGTCCTCGTTCACCAAGGCGGCGGCGCGGGTGCGCAAGTCGCGTCCTTTGTGCTGGCGGGCGTGTTCGCTCACGCGGCTATCGCCGAACAGCCCCGGAATCCCGTCGGCCCCGCCCGTTCCTTGCAAGGTGAGTTTCATCGGTCTCTTCGGCTCCAAAACACCGGCCCCGAGGGGATGCGCGGCAAGACCTGCGCCATGGCGGGCGCGGATCGGTCGCAAGACTGCAAAGTAAGCGCGGCGGGCCCGGCGTCGTGATCCGGCAGGCGCTCCCAGCCCGTACCACCCAGCCATTCGCCAAGGGTGGCCCAGAAAGAAGCCTCGCGCGGGCGGGACGCCCACGTGGTGCCATCCGCTTCCGTGACCTTGAGGGTCGGATCGTTGGGGGCCATGCTTTCGAGTTCTGGACCGCTGAAAATCGTGCCGTGTTCCGCGCACCGGGTCTGCAGGTCCGGTTGGGGATAGCGCTTAAGGCGGAGGGGCACCGGTTGCGCATGGGCCTCGGCGACAATGGCCACGAGGGCGTGGGTGGCCTTGGGGTTCTCCGCCGTAAAGCTCCGCACCGCACCCAATCGGTCCGGGCTGTCTACCACGCGCAGGTTGCGGACGGTTACGGGCTCATCCGTGAGTTCGCTCAGCACCGACTCTGCCAGGTTCGATAGGGCCGGGAGATCACCCACCGCGACCAGCGGCTCCAAGTAGGTGTCGGTGGACTCCAGCAACCGGAGGCGGTCATCGCCCCGCGAGGGCAGCTCGGCCCCGCGCGGAACGAGTTCGCTCACCGCCACCAGGCCGTAGAGCACGGGGATGCCTTGCCACATCAGGCCGTAGAGGCGGGGTTCCTCGGCAATAGAGAGGGTGTCGTCGCGCCGCCACATTTCGAGCTGCGCCGCCGCCCGGGCGTACTGCACAAACTGGCTGCGGTCGTCGGATTCACGGCGGGGGCGCACCAGATGGATCGCGCTCAGGGGGTTCTCGCGGTGGCTCTCCACCTCGGCGGGAGTCATCATCTCCACGGGGGGCACCCAGCCGGCAGGCGGAAGCCCACTCAGGCCCCGGAACGGCCTCACTTCCACCATGCGGGAATCATACCGATGCCGTTGCCGATGCAACGGGCCCCCTTTGGGGCACCCCGGTGCCAACGTCCCTGCCGGGATGCACGTAGGCTGAGGGAAGCATGAGTACACTGGCTGTGATGAGTCTTCCTCGGCACTTTGCCGATTGGCAGAGCCGCGTGGACGCCCGGATGTCCGTCCTCCTCCCGAGTGAGGACTTGCCCGCGCCCGCCCTCAGCCAGTCAATGGCCTACAGTGCCTTGGCTCCCGGTAAGCGGGTGCGCCCGCTCCTATGCATGGCCAGTGCCCTCGCCGTCGGGGGCGACCCGGAAGCGGCGCTGGACGGCGCTTGCTCCCTAGAGTTCCTGCACGTCTTCTCGCTCATCCACGACGACCTGCCGGCGATTGACAACGACGATTTGCGTCGGGGCCGCCCCACCAACCACAAGGTCTACGGCGAAGGCATGGCGATCTTGGCCGGGGACGCTCTCTTCGCCCTTGCGCTCAAGGTGGCTCTCACCAGCCACGCCGAGCCCGCCATCGCCCACCGTGTCGGGCTGTGCTTGGCCGAGTGCGCCGAGGTGCTGGTGCGCGGAGAAGTGCTAGACGTACTGAGTGAAGGGGAGAACCCGGACCTCGCCCTCGTCCAAGAGATTCACGCCATGAAGACGGGAGCCCTGCTGGGGTGCGCCTGCGAAATGGGCGGTCGCCTGGGCGGCGCTAACGAGGCCCAAGCCGCTTCCCTCCGCGCTTACGGCCAGCACCTCGGCCTCGCGTTCCAGATCGCTGACGACGTCCTCAACGAAACCGGCAACGAGGAACAACTGGGCAAGGCCAGTGGCAGTGACCGTGCCCGAGGCAAGCAAACTTACGTCGCCGTGATGGGCGTGGACGGAGCCCGCGCGGCCGCCGAACGGGAAATCAGTGCCGCCCTCGCCGCATTGGATGACATGCCCGGCGAGACCGACACGCTGCGCACCTTCGCGCGCTACGTCATCGATCGGCAGCACTAGACCGACCGGGGGCAAGCCGAACCCCGCGCGGTATCCTAGTGGGCGACATGGCGTTCCAAGAAGGCGATCGCGTACGCATCCAGACCCCTGACCTCGGGGCCGGAGCGGAGCTCAGCGGGGTCTACCCCCACATGCAAGGGCTGACGGGCAAGATCGCGAACATCTATAACAACGATGAGATCGCCGTCGAGATCGACCTGGATCAGCTGAAGGGCGTGGCGCAAGACGTGCATGCCATTTCCACCCAGCGCATGCGCGACAAGCTCGACAAGAACCTGCCGCAAGAAGACCGCAAGCTGCTGACGAAGGAAGAAATCCAGTTCACGCCGCACTACGTGCTACTTGTGCGCGCCAAAGACCTGCAAAAGGTATAAGTTCTTCACCCTAAGCTGGGGGAGGCGCAATGGAAATCTATCTGGCGCAGGCGGTCCGCGAGCTGATGGTCAGCCAAGCGATGGCCATCATGATCTCCATCCCGTTCGTGGGGATTTGCGGCGTCGTCCTGCTCCACTGGTGGATTGATGGCGAGATCCACTGGTCGGTGGCCATCGGGGGTTTCCTCTTTTGCCTGGCCATGTTCGCGGTGGCGCTTTTCTGGCCCGACCCGACGGTGCTCGCCCCCACCCTGCTCTCCATGATCATCACGGTGGTCTTCTTCCCTTATGCCCGGGAGAAGGTCGCCGAATCGGAAATCCGCCACATTTCCACCCGCCAACTCGACCAGGCGCACCAAGCGGTGGTGGAGCGCCCCGACAACATGACGGCCTGGTTCGCCATCACCAGCCTGCTCTACGAGCACGGCCTGAAGGGGCCGGCCATTGCCGTGCGAGAACGCCTGCTCAACGGCCTGAGCAACGACATGGACCCGATCAAGAACCAGTCCGTGCGCGGGATGTATGCCGCCGAAGAGCGGATGCTGAAGGTGTGGCGTCGAAACCTGAAGGGCAAGAAAGACCCCTTCGCGCCGCTCAAGTGCCGATCGTGCGGGCACATCAACCCTTGTAACGAGATTGCCTGCATGAAGTGCAAGGCGCCGTACCTGCTGGAGTACGCCCGCCGCGCCCGCGCCAAGGAGCGGATGACGACCCGGCTCATCATCGGGTGGGCGACGCTCGTGGGCTTTCTCGTGGCAACGATGGCGGTGATGGTGCAAAACGACCAACTGGGCTGGCCGATGCTCTTTGGGGGCATTCTTGTTTGCGGCGGGGTGCTGACCTGGGTGTTTCGAGCTCCGCGCATGGCCTGAACGGGGCTCCTCCCCCGCTTCCACCGTCAACGTGCCAAAATGAAGCCAACTTATGGCCGGCCATAGTAAATGGAAGAACATCCGCATCCGCAAGGGCAAGCAAGACGCGATTCGCGGCAAGCTCTTCACCAAGCTCTCCCGTGAAATCATCGTGGCGGCGAAGATGGGCGGCGCGGACCCCGAGACGAACGTGCGACTTCGCCTCGCCATCGCTAAGGCCAAAGAAAGTTCTGTGCCCCGCGACAACATCGAACGCGCACTGGCCAAGGGCGCGGGCAACGTCGAGGGTGAAAATTACGAAGAGCTGTGCTACGAGGGCGTCGGCCCGGCGGGCGTGGCCTTCATGGTCGAGGTCTACAGCGAGAACAAGAACCGCACCGTCTCCGAACTCCGCCACGCCTTTAACAAGCACGGCGGCGGCCTGACGGAAAACGGCTCGGTGGCCTGGCAGTTCAAGTCGTGCGGCATGATCGTGATTGACAAGTCCGCGGGCGATGAAGACACCGTCACGATGGCGGCTCTTGAAGCTGGCGCCTCGGACGTGCTGGCCGACGACGAGGACACCTACACCATTTACACGGCGGTAGAAGACCTCCACCAAACGAACAACGCTCTAAATGAAGCCGGGTTCGCCACCAAGGATGTGGGCCTCACCCGCATCCCCACCAACATGGCCAGCCCCGGCGACGATGACTGGGCCAAGATCATCCGCCTCTACGATGCGCTTGAGGACCTCGACGACACGAAGGAAGTGTTCATGAACGTCGAGATTCCGGAAAGCGCCTACGACTCGGTCGACTAATCGGAGCCCCCATGTCGAATCGCGCCCCGGTGCCCGTTGTCACATTGAGCCTGATTGGCCTCAATTTGGCGGCGGCCGTGGCGACGACGCTCGATCCGACCCTGGCGGACCGGTACGGGTTCTGGGCGGTGCGTCCGGATGGTTTCCGGGCCTTCACTTCGCTCTTTCTCCACGCCAACTTGCTGCACCTGGCGGGCAACCTCGTCTTCCTTGCGGCAGTCGGTCCGCTGGTGGAGTTTCATGCCCGGGCGTGGCGGCTCGGCACGGTTTACATTGCGAGTGGCCTGGCCGGCGTGGGAGCGCACTACCTGGTGGCGCGCTCATTAGAGTTTTCGCCGCCGCTCGTTGGGGCCAGCGGTGCCATTGCCGGGGTGGTGGCCTACGCCACGCTGCTGTACATGGGCATGAAGGTGCCCGTCGCGCCCAAGCTGGGCCTCAAGGTTTCCGTGCTGACCCTGGTGTGGGTGGCGTTGCAAGGCGTCGGGGCCCTGATGGCCAACAATGCCGAGGCCGGGAGCACCGCCTACTGGTCGCACCTCGCGGGGTTCTTTGTGGGTTTGGTGTTGGCGTTCCTGTTCCGTGCGCCCAAGCAAGCGAGCTTGCGGATCGGGCACGAGGCACTCGACCGCATGAATCAGCGCAGCCCGGCGGCCGTGCTGGCGACGGCCGAAGCGATTTTGGCGAAGCACCCCTCCGACCCCCGCGCGCTGCGTGACCGCGCGATTGCCTACGGCGACCTGCACGAGCCGGACAAGGAGGCCGCCGCCATCCGGGAGTGGGTGGAGCGCACTCAGGGGGAACCGCAGCGGGAATCCCTGGCCTACATCCGCGATCACCGGCTCTGGCAAGCTCTGGAGCCTCTCGACCGCGCGCGCTTGGCCCACGCCTACCAAGAGGATTCATTAGGTGAGGCCTTGCTAGAAAGTCTCGTCAAAGGCCCGGACAACCCGCAACGCGCCGACGCCCTGCTGAGCCTGGCCGAGTGCCTGAGCGACCGCGACCCGGTGCGCAGCCAAGCTCTGCTGACGGAGTTGGCCGAAAAGTACAGTGGCCACGGCGCGTTTCAGCTGGCGCAACAGAGAGGGCACTGGCCGCTGCCCAAATCTGGGGCCAAATCGTGAGCCAATCCCGACTCAAGAGCTGGTGGCGCGGCGTGCGCCCCCGGGTGCTGGCGTTCCCGATCTACTGCATCGTGCGCTTGTTGCTGGCTACTGTCCGCATCGAGGTTGTAGGTCGCGAGAAGTACACCGGCGGTCCCTATCTGCTGGCCGGGTGGCACGGCCGCACCATGCTGGCGACCAAGGTGTTTCGCGGCGACGGCATCTGGACGATCATCAGCCTCAGCAACGATGGCAACATGCAGACGCGCATCTTTCAGCGCTTTGGGTTCCGCGTGATTCGGGGCAGCACGGGGCGGGGCGGTGCCCGCGCCCTCGCCGAGAGCATCAAGGTGTTGCGTCAAGGCGGGTGGATGGCCTTCACGCCCGATGGCCCGCGCGGCCCCAGCCAAGTCGTGCAACCGGGCATCGTGCGGATGTCGCAAAAGGCGCAAGCCCCGATGGTGCCCATGGGCGTGAGCGCCAACCGTCGCTGGCTCATCAACTCCTGGGATCGCTACATGGTGCCGAAACCCTTTAGCCGTGCGGTGATGATCTTCGGCGATGCGGTGACCGTGCCTGCCGACGCCGACGAAGAGACCCTTGAAGCCGCCCGCCTTCAACTCGAAGCCGAAATCAAGCGCGTGGAAGCCGAAGCCGAAGCCCGCATGGGCCACGCCCACTAGTCGGCCCATCCGGAGAGGGAAGGCGTCATAATTCGGGGCATGAGTGTCGTCCTGATGGATGCGGCGGCCATGCGCCGAACCTTGGGGCGCATGGCGCACGAGATACTGGAAGCCAACGAGGGCGGCCAAGACCTAGTCGTGGTCGGGATTCTGAACGGGGGCGTCCCCATTGCCCGGCGCCTGGCCTTCCTGATGACCCAAGTCGAAGGCTTCACCATCCCTTGCGGCAGCGTGGATATTGCGGGCTACCGCGACGACCGCCCCGCCAACGGTGACGACCGCACCGACATCCCGTTCAGCCTCAAGGACAAGACGCTGATTTTGGTGGACGAAGTGGTGTTCTCCGGACGCACGGTGCGGGCCGCCATGGACGCCATCCTGCACCACGGCCGGCCGAAGTGCATCCAACTCGCCACCCTCATTGATCGCGGGCACCGCGAGCTTCCCATCCAGCCGGATTACTGCGGCGTGACCTTCCACACCGAAGCCTCGGACCACATCCGGGTCACCACCAAGGAGCAAGGCGACGCCGACGACTGCGTGGTGCTGATCGAGGCTGAGGAGCGCGAATGAACCGCAACCTCCTGGCCATGCGCCACCTGGATGTGGACGACATCCAGTATTTGCTGGCCATGGCCCAGATGCACAAGGACAACGTAGAGGCGGGTGACTACCCCGCGCCCCCGAGTGTGCGCCGCAGCGTAGGCCTGCTGTTTTTTGAAAACTCCACCCGCACCCGGGTCTCGTTCGAGAAAGCCTGCCACTACTTGGGCTACCAGCCGGTGAACTTCTCCGGCGACGGCAGCAGCATGAGCAAGGGCGAAACCCTGCGCGACACGATTTTCACGCTCAAGCACGAACGGCTGGATGCCCTGGTGATGCGGCACCGCTCGTCGGGCGCGGCCAACCTCGCGGCGGAATACTTTGGCGGGCCCACGGTGAATGCCGGCGATGGTCAGCACGAGCACCCCACCCAGGCCCTGAGCGATGCCCTCACCGTTCTCTCCCGCAAGGGGCAAATCGAAGGACTGAACGTGGCGATCGTGGGGGACATCCTCCACTCGCGGGTGGCCCGCAGCGACGCCTGGATATTCAGCAAGCTTGGCGCCCATGTGCGCTTTGTGGGGCCGAACACGCTCCTACCCAGCGTGATGAGCGGCCTGCCCGGCAGTGTGCACTACGACCTGAAGGAGGGCCTGGACGGCGCGGACGTGGTGATCTGCCTGCGCCTACAACGCGAGCGAATGCGCGGTCCGCACCTCAGTTCTAGCCGGGAATACACCAAGCTGTACCAAGTCAATCGCGCTGCCCTGCGGGTAGCGAACCCGGAGGCAATCGTGATGCACCCCGGTCCGATGAACCGAGGCGTGGAACTGGATGACGCCACCGCCGACGGCCCGCAATGCGCGGTGCTGGAGCAAGTCACCAACGGCATTTTTGTTCGCATGGCCGCCCTGCAGTGGGCGCTGGGCGACGACCGAGGTGACGCATGAAAACCGTATTCAAGAATGGTCGCATCCTCGACCCGAGTCAGGATCTCGACGTCGTCGGGCACGTCGTCGTTGAGGACGCCCAGATCGTGGCGTGCGGACCGGATGTAGACATCAGCGACGCCACCTCGGAGTACGACTGCACTGGCCTCTGGATCACTCCGGGCTTGGTAGACATGCACGTCCACCTCCGCGAACCGGGCGAGGATTACCGCGAGACCATCAAGACGGGAACGCGAGCGGCCGCCGCCGGTGGTTTCACCACCATTTGCTGCCTGCCCAACACTACCCCGCCGCTGGACACGCCGGCCCTGATTGACTTCATTCTCGATAAGAGCGCGGCCCCCGATGCAGGCGGTGTCTTTGTGGCGCCGGTGGGCGCGCTTACCACGGTGAAGGACGGCCAAACCCGGATGGCGAACCTGGCCAGCCTCAAGAGCGCGGGCATTGTGGCCGCCAGCGATGAGGGCGTGCCGGTACAGGACGCGAACCTAATGCTCCACGCGATGGAGTACTGCCGCCAGATGGACCTGCCGATCATGGCGCACTGCGAGGACCTTTCCCTCAGCGCGAACGGGCAGATCAACGACGGGGCCATTAGCGCCCTGCTTGGCCTTGCCGGGATGCCGCGCACCGCCGAAGAGGTGATGGTGATGCGCAACTGCCTGCTGAGCTTGCAGACGGGTTGCCGCGTGCACATTCTCCGGGTCAGCAGCTGGGGTTCGGTGGAGCTCATCCGCCAGGCCAAGTACCTGGGCGCTCCCGTGACCGCCGAAGTCTGCCCGCACCACTTCTGCCTCACCGAAAACGACCTCGGCGAGTTCGATACGAACTTCAAGACCACGCCGCCCCTCCGCACGGAACTGGACGTGGACATGGTGTTGCAAGGGCTTTCTGATGGCACCATTGATGCCATCGCGAGCGACCACAGCCCCTATGCGGCTCACGAAGTCCGGGTGCCTTTTGACGAGGCCCCGTTTGGGTGCGTAGGTTTGGAATCGGCCTTGGGCGTCACACTCACCTTTGTCACTCACAAGGGTGTGCTGAGTCCTTACGAAACCGTCCGCCGACTCTCGACCGCGCCGTCGCAGATTCTGGGCCTAGATGCGGGCACACTGCGCCCCGAAACCACAGCCCTCGCCCAGGTGACGGTGATTGACCCCGAGGTGGACTGGACTTTCGACGTCAAAAAGACCTTCTCGCGTGGGAAGAACAGCCCCTTCGATGGAATGAAATTGAAGGGCAAAGCGGTTCTCACTTATTGTGGGACGGAAATCTACCGGGATGCGCTCTGGGATTCGAGTCGGGATAACGCGGCCCTCTAATCTCGGGCTGACGACGCTGGGGCTTGCCCTGGCCGTCCTGGTCTCGGGGTGCCAGACGGGGGTGATGGCGTATCCCCTTGACCCTGAGCAGGTCGGCCAAGTGGATGCGGATCTGGTGTTGCGCACCTACAATGCCCACCGTGAGCGGCTGGAAGTGAGGGTGGCCAAGCAGGGTTTGGATCCGAAAGAGAAGGATCGCCTCCTGCGCGAGTTTCTCAAAACCTTTACTGACACCACGGACACCGGCAACATACCGATTGAGCAGGCGTACCAGTACGCCGACATGTTCCGGCTGGTGGGAGACTGGAAGACGGCCGAGAACCTCTACGGCGCGAGCGTGAAGTGGGCGGAGGGCCGCAAGGATTACGACCGATTCACCAACGATGCCCTTCGGCAAGCCTGGTGTTTGGCCGAACTCGGGCAAGTGAAGCCGGCGCTGGAACTCGCTCGTCGCACGTACAAGGTGCCTCCGGCGGCCAAGGCTCCCATCCTCTTCGCGGTGCTGTACGAAATCACGCCGGCCGCGCGGGGCAAGGGTCACGACCAAGAACTCGCCGAGCTCATTGCTGACGCTTGCGCCCAGCACGTGCAGGTCCGCGTGGACCCCGCTTCGGCCAGTGGGCAAGCGCTCATCCAGGGCCGCGCGTACCATATGGGCGTGGCGATGAACAAAGTCATCGAACTCTTTGGCAACGACGCCCGCAGCCCCAAGGCCCGCGAGCTCGTCGGTGATATTGCCACCCTCCTGGCGTCGGAGCGGCGCTTCTAAATCATGCTTCCCGAATTCTTCCAAATCGGCAATTTTCCGGTCCGCTCCTTCGGCGTGTTGATGATGATCGCCGTACTGGTGGGGGCGTATCTGGCCATGCGGCGCGCACCGCGCTACGGCTTGGACAAGGACGCCGTCATCGAGCTGATGTCTTGGTTGGTCTTGCCAGGCATCCTCGGGGCGCGGCTGGCTTACATTATCTTCAACTGGCAAACCGAGTTCGCTGGTCACCCGGAACGCCTGTGGACGCTCCGTTTTGAAGGCCTCACTTCATTTGGGGCGCTCGTGCTGGGCGGGCTGGGGGCGTACCTGTGGGCGCGCCGCCGCAAGATGGCCGCCGCCCAAGTGCTGGACATGATGGCCGTGCCCATGCTGGTGGGCTGGGCGATCGGCCGCGTAGGCTGCCTGCTCAATGGATGTTGCTTTGGGCGGGTGTGCCACGAGGGGTTCTGCGCGCACTTTGTCGACGTGGGCTACCGCGTGCCGGCGCAGTGGGTGGATATCGTTCTGCTCAGCATCGCGGCGGTGCTGGTGGCGTGGTCGGAGCGGATCGCGCTCGGCAAGGGCCAGGTGTGGCGTGTGGGCACGTCGTTCACGCTGGCGGTCATAGCCTTTGCCATCAGTCGGTTTGGCTACGAATTTTTGCGGGCCGGCACGGCCGAGGAGTATGAGCTTGGCTTGGCCAGTGGTCGCGTCATTCCCAGCCTGGGCGTGACGGAAGCGCAGATTGCTTCGCTCGTTCTGGCCGCGATTGGGGTGGTCTGGCTGCTGGTGCGGCGGACTCAAAAGGGACGTTCGCCAACATGAATGCTTCAGCAAGCCGGTCTAGATAGGCATCGGCGACCACGCACGGAACATAGACGTACGTACACTCCTTTTTCCCCATGTTCGCTTGATCGAAGCAAATTCCTCTGGTAAGATCAAAATGTGATTCGAGAAGAGGTCCGATTCGGTGAAGCCGAATACGTCGATCAGATATTGCACGGTGACAACGTGCAGGTGCTGTCCTCGCTGCCGTCTGAGGTAATTGACCTCTCAGTATTTTCTCCGCCGTATGATGGGATCAGAGATTACAACTCAGATTGGGCCTTGGATGTGATCGGCCTTGGACGGGAGTTGTATCGCACAACTAAGGATGGCGGAATAGCAGCAATGGTGATTGGTGATGCGACCAAAGACTTCGCCAAGTCGCTAACTTCCTTTAGGTGGGCTTTGGATTGGTGTGACCATTGTGGTTGGCGGATGTTTGAAACATGCATCTATCAACGTGCTGGTAATCCCGGCGCTTGGTGGAATCGAAGGTTTCGTGTAGATCATGAGTACATCATGATCTTCTTGAAAGGGGGGCGACCTCGCCATTTCGATAAGTCAAAGTTAATGATCCCATCAAAGCATGCAGGCAAAATTTATTCGGGGACGGATAGGTTGACGAATGGTGGGACAAGGCAGATTGAACCCAAAGAAGTCAACGCTATGAAGTGCCGAGGTACGGTGTGGCCTTATAGCACTAGCAACACGGAGGGTAATCGGACGAAACTTCGGCACCCTGCTACTTTTCCGGATAAGCTTGCAGAGGACTTAATAGGTTGCTTCTCTGAGCCGGGGGACTTGATCGCCGATCCTTTTTCTGGCAGCGGCACAACCTGTGTCATGGCAAGAAACGCTGGACGGCGATACCTCGGTATTGATGTGTCTGCGGAGTATGTTTCGATTGCAAATGAAAGACTTGTAAACGAAACGCAGTTGAGGATGGTTCAGTAATGAGTATGCAGGGAGATGTGAAAATCTTGCTCCACCATTTGAAGGGCATGCCCGTAATATGGGATGGCAAGTCCTGTATTCAGGAGATGAAGGAGCAAGACTATCAATGGCGGCAGATGGAATGGTGGGCCTTTTACTTTGAGTTAAAGAGCCGAAATCTTCTCGAGACAGAATTTGAATTCCCAGGGGATCGGGTGGGCCGTGTTGGGTTTGACCTGAAAAGAAGTGTCAATTGGGACTTAAAGTGCAAGGCAATAAAGTCCGATGAACATAAGGCAATTCTGAACGACAAGGAGGCCATGAAGGATTCTATACAGAGGTATGGTGAGCATGGAGTTATCCTGGCCCTATGTGATGTCGAGTACAACGATGTGGATCGGACTTTTCAGAAGTGGCATGCAAAATTGATGGAGAAGCCTTCGAAGTACACAGTCGAAAGGGAAAAGCGCACTAGCAATTCTAGGTACAGAAAAACCAGCGCAACTCTCGACGAGATCCTCTTACTACGGATCACCGAAGATAACCTTCAGTATCTTTCAACGTTCAAGCAAGGTCGTAACTCCAACGGCAATCCTCGGCGAGAAAAGTATATGCTTGATCTTGAAGAAGTGGATCGATTCCTCATCGATACAATATCTTTTCGATGATTGTGTGCGGACTGCGTCGACATGTAGTGCATCTATCTGTGTTTAGCGCCTAAGTCGATTACGAAGGCCTCTAGCGTCCAGTGTCCTTATTTATTTGGAGAGTCATGGTGTTTGCAGGCAAGTTTTGTGCAAGTCATGACGGCATCAAATGGCACACGGCGTTGAAGATTGCCGATGTCCAAATCAATGCCCACGCGGAGGCGTGGCTGAATCAACCGGACTTTCCATACGGGACGGTGCCGCCGGTTGAACTAGTCTTCGCGACCGTCAGCGAATTGGGCTTACCCCACGGCGGCACACGCGCCGAACTCGAGGCTGCTGCCCAAACGCAGGGGCTGAAGCCGTGTTCGGTCATGGCCGCGTTGGCTTTGCGCCTCGCCTGGACCGACCAACCCGAGGGCCGCCTGGCCCGCGAGCACCGCGCCCCCGACGGCTCGGTCACCGTCATGAGCCTGCCATTCCTCTCCGAGCCCCCCGGTGAGCCCGGGGACCATTACGGCTTCTATCTCCTCCAAGCTGAAGGCCAACTCTGGATGCGCGGCTACGTCGCCCCCGCCGACCACATTTGGGCGCCGCAAGACGTCCTCGCCTGGTCCAAAGTCAGCTCCCATTAGGCCACCCGCACGCCAAGCCGAGCAGGGAGGTAAACTCGAAGGCTCTTACCCACGGGAAGTTTTATGCGAGTTCGGAACAAAGAATTGCGAGCACGGCGCAACCGCAAGGCCAAGCGCGTGAAGGAGCTGATTAAGGAAGCTATCGCGGCCAAGAAGTCGGGCGCGACCAAGAAGGCCCCCAAGGCCACGGCCGTCGAAGCTAAGCCCAAGAAGGCTGCGGCTCCGAAGGCTGCTCCCAAGAAGAAGAAGGAAGAAGCGGCTCCCGAAGCCGCCGAGTAACTTCAAGGATTCAACCCTACGTCGTCTCCCGCCGTCCCCGCCTTTCAGGTTCGCGACCTCGGTCGCATGGGATACCACCCCGCGTGGGATGTGCAGCGAGATGTCATGGAGAGTGTCCGGGCCGGTGGTCCGGACACGCTTTTGTTTGTGGAGCACGACCCCGTTTACACCCTGGGGGCGGCGTTCCAGACCCAGAACCTCAAGTGGTCCGAAGCGGAGTGCGCCGCGCGGGGCATTGAGCTCGTCGTCACCGATCGCGGGGGCGATGCCACCTATCACGGCCCTGGCCAAGTGGTGGCCTATCCGATTTTCAACCTCGAGAATCGCGGCCGCGACCTCCATCGCTGGATTCGGAGCATCGAAGAAGCTGTGATTTTGGCGATCGCCGAATTCGGGATAGAAGGCCGTCGGTTTCCCCCGCACACCGGGGTCTGGGTGGATGACGCCAAGGTATGCGCCATCGGCATCAAGGTCAAGCGCTGGGTGAACCTGCACGGCCTTGCGCTCAATGTCCACACCGACATGACGCACTTCGAAGGCATCATCCCGTGCGGCATCCAAGGCTACGGCGTGACGAGCCTGCATGAACTCCTGGACCCGGCCCCAAGCATGGAGCAGGTCAAAGCCGCGCTGGTGCGCGGTTTCGAGGCGCTTTCGTCTTAAGATTTAATGAGGTCGAGGGTCGGGAATTCCGAGCCCAGCACCAATCCCGCATCGTTCCCCAGCCAGTTTTCAAGCGTGGTGGCATAGACGCTGCGGAAGTCCGTCTTCCAGGGCACGTCACCTCGGCTGAGGTTGGTCAAGTCCGGATTCGGGCCGTGGAATCCGCCCTTTACGCGGCTACCAATCAGGAACATCGGGGCGGCCTCGCCGTGGTCGGTGCCCAGGCTGCCGTTCTCTTCCACGCGGCGACCAAATTCACTGAAGACCAAGAGCGTCACCTTCTTATCCAGCCCGGCGGCTTCCATTTCGCGCTGGAAGGCCAGCACCGCATCCGAAAACTCTTGCATCAGCTTGGCGTGGGCGTCCTTCTGCCGGGAGTGGGTGTCGAATCCGCCGTGGCTAAAGTAGACGACCCGCGTTTGCGGGGAGGCCATCAAGAGCTGGCTGATCTGAGCGAACCCGCGCCCGAATCCGTTCTCGCCGTACGTTTGCTTGGGCTTCGCGCCGTCGAGTTTGGCGTTCAGCAGGTTCATGGCATCCAACGCCGCTCGGTTGGCATCCTGGATCGTGCGGATCGCGGAACCCTGTTCGGCGTCACGCCCTTGGATTTGGCGGAGCAGCTTCTCCGCATCGGCGTTGCCCACCAGGGACTTAATGTCGGCCAGGCTGGCAAAGCAGGGGATGCTGGCATCCTTAGCCTGCAGGGCGAGTGGACGCTCGGTGCTGAGGCCCACGCACGCCACCGGGTTGTACATCTGCTGCGCCAGGCGCTCGTCCATGCTGCGGCCGATCCAGCCGTACGGGAGCTTGGCGTCGGGGCTGGCAGACTGCCAGATGTCCATGGACTTAAAGTGCGAGCGGTTGGGGTTGGGGTAGCCCACGTTTTGCACGATGGCTACCTTGCCTTCCTTGTAAAGCGTGGCGAGGCCACCCATGGTGGGGTGCAGACCCATCGCTTCGTTGAGATGCAGAACCTCGTCCCCCTTTAGCGCCAGGGTGGGGCGGGCTTTGGCGTAGAGTGAGTCGGCGAAGGGCACCACGGTGTTCAGGCCGTCGTTGCCACCGCTCAGCTGGCACACCACCAGGATGTTGTCCGGGTCCACTTTGCGGCCACCGGCGGCGCGAATGAGGTCGCCGTGCGCTACGGCCGCCAGCCACCGGGGGGTGCTGAGGCCCACCGCAATCATGGTGCCCTTGGCTAAGAGTTCTCGACGGGTCAAATTGTTTTCACTCATGGCGACCTACAAGGTAGTGTACGGCAAGTTTGGACGAATTACAACCGCCCAAGTTCAGTAGAAGGCCGGCAGATATTCCAATATCTTCGGTCGTTGCCGCCTTGTGCTTGTCCATTTTGACCCTCGCGGTGTTCGGTCAGGCCCAAAACACGGGGCCGGAGAGCGCCATCCGGCAGTACCACCAAGCCTTGTTGGCCTCGCCCGCCGGGGAAGATCTTGGGCCGGTGATTCCGCAGCAAAACCCTGGGGCTACGCAGCCGTTCAATCAGCTTATCGGCCAGCTGTTGCGGGCGGGAGCGCAGGTTCGGTTTGGGCGCATTACCAAACAGCTACCGGATGCCACGGTGGAGGTCGCCTACCTGCGGCCCAACGGCGAAACCTGGGCGTTCCTCTACGTTCTGCGCCGCGAGCAAGGGGTGTGGCGGGTGGATGTAGAGCAGACGGCCCGGGGCAGTCTGAACCGGAGTTAGCCCCTTTTGGGGTTCAATGGAGGCGGTATGCGCCAAGCGGGACGCGTTCACTGGATTGTGTTGCTCGGGATCATCGGGGCCGTTGTGGTCGCGGTGGGCTTCTTTGCCACTTTCTTCTTTGGATCGTCCCCGGAAGTTCAGGCGAACCGATTCCTTGTGGCCTTGGCCAAGGGCGATAAAGCCGGGCTGATGAAATACGGGGCGTCCGACATGGACCCCGCCGAGCTCGAAAAGGCTTGGGAGGTCACCCTGGATCGAGGGGAGTACTACCGCTTCGCCTGGAAGATTCAAGGCTCTACCAAGCAGTCGGAAGATTCCGCCGTGGTGAGTATCCTCATCAACAAGGGCATGAACAGCCAGAGCTACGACGAGCCCATGAGCATCCCCATGATCAAGCAGGACGGGGAATGGAAAGTCGCGGTCGGCGAACTCAGCCGAAAGATGTATCCGTCGCTACCCTAAACGGCGGGTTGCTGATTTTACAAACCATTAACCCGTTTTCCGGGAGGCGCGGGTAAACCTCTGCCGTGCCCAAACTCTCGCGACGTGACCTGATGAAAGCCGGCGCCCTTACCGCCACTTCGGCCCTGGGAGCGGCGGCGTTGCCCAAGTTCCAAGAGAAACCGGATGCCGAGCGCGTCCTGCGGATCGCTCACCTCACGGATATCCACGTACAGCCGGAGCGCAAAGCGGCCGAAGGCATGACCAAGACGCTGGAGATCGTGAACGGTCTGAGTGACAAGCCCGACTTGATCCTCACCGGGGGCGACCTCATCATGGATGCCTTCGGCCAATCCAAAGATCGGGTCAAAACGCAGTGGGACATCTTCACCCGCGTGCTGCGGGAGAGCAACAAGATTCCGGTGCGGCACTGCGTGGGCAACCACGACTTCTGGAACGGCGCGGGCGGCCAGGGCAAGGAAGACCCGATGTTCGGGCACCAATGGGCGCAAGACGTGCTGGAGCTCGAGAAACCGTACTACGAGTTTGATCAAGCCGGTTGGAAGTTCATCGTGCTCCAAAGCACCTCTCCCGAAGGAGGTGGCTACAAGGGCCGTCTCGATGAAGAGCAGTTCGAGTGGCTGACCGGGGTTTTGCAAAGCACGCCCAAAACCACTCCCGTGCTGGTGCTCTCGCACATCCCGATCCTCAGCGCGTCCACCTTCTTTGATGGCGACAACGAGAAGTCGGGCAACTGGGTGGTGCCGGGGGCGTGGATGCACATTGACGCGCGCCGCATCAAGGACCTCTTCTTGAAGCACCCGAACGTGAAGGTTTGCGTCAGTGGTCACGTGCATCTGGTGGATGTCACCGAGTATCTGGGGGTGAGCTACGTGTGCAATGGGGCCGTCAGTGGCGGCTGGTGGGGTGGCAACTACCAGGAGTTCGGCCCGGGCTACACCATCATTGACCTGTTCGCGGATGGCACCTTCCGCAACACGTACACCGAAACCGGCTGGGTCGCGCAAAGCTAATGGCCACCAAATCCACGCGAAGAGAACTCCTGGCGGCGGGCGGGGCCCTGGGCGGCTCGCTCCTGGCTTCCAAGGTGCTGGGAACCTGGCCGGGCAACCAAGATGCCGCGCTCAAGCGCGTGCTTCGCATCGCTCACCTCACCGATATTCACGTTCAGCCCGAGCGCAAAGGGGGAGAGGGCATGGCCCACGCGCTGGAACAAGTGAACGGTCTGGCCGATAAGCCCGACCTGATCCTGACCGGAGGTGACCTCATCATGGACTCGTTCGGGGCCGACAAGGACCGCACCAAGGTGCAGTGGGATCTCTTCGACTCGGTCATCCGCAACCACAACGATCTGCCCGTGCGGCATTGCCTGGGCAACCACGATTACTGGAATGGCGCGGGCGGCGGCGGCAAGAACGACCCCATGTTCGGCTGGAAGTGGGCGGAAGATGTCTTGAAGCTTGAAGCGCCGTACTACGCCTTCCGTCAGGCTGGGTGGCAGTTCATTGTTTTGCAAAGCACCATGCCGTTGGGTGGCGGCTACACGGCCAAGCTCGATGATGCCCAGTTTGAGTGGCTAGAGGACACCTTGGCGAAGACCCCCAAGGAGATGCCGGTGCTCGTGCTCTCCCACATCCCCATCCTCAGCATCTGCGCCGCGCTCGCCGGCGACACCGAGAAAACCGGCAACTGGGTGACGCCGGGCTCGTGGATGCACATTGATGCTCGCAAGCTCAAAGACCTGTTCTATAAGAACCCCAACGTCAAGGTGTGCCTCAGCGGGCACGAGCATCTTGTGGATCGTGTGGAGTACCTCGGGGTGAACTATCTGTGCAGCGGTGCCGTGAGTGGCGGCTGGTGGGGTGGCAACTTCATGGAGTTCGGTCCGGGTTACGCGCTGGTGGACCTCTTTGAAGACGGCACCTTCCGCAATGAGTTCGTCCCCTCGGGTTGGGTCTCGGCGGCGGAGTAAGGCGGGCCGTTTGCGGCAAGTTCCCGAGGCGGAAACCAGAGCGATAGGTACAACCGAAGGCGCATGAGCGCCCCGAACCTCCGCAATATCGGCATCATTGCCCACGTTGACCACGGCAAAACCACCCTGGTCGACGCCCTGTTTCGCCAGTCGGGGCTGTTCCGCGAGAACGAATCGGTCCAAGACCGAGTAATGGACCGCAACGACTTGGAGCGCGAGCGCGGCATCACCATTCTTAGTAAGGTGGCCAGCACCAAGTTCCAGGGCACCAAGATCAACATCGTGGATACGCCGGGCCACGCCGACTTCGGGGGCGAAGTCGAGCGCGTGCTCAGCATGGTGGACGGCGCCCTGCTGGTGGTGGACGCCAACGAAGGCCCGATGCCGCAGACCCGGTTTGTGCTGAAGAAGGCGCTGGCTAACGGCCTCAAGATCGTGGCCGTCATCAACAAAGTAGACCGTGAGGGCGCGCGCCCCATGGAAGCCTACGACAAGCTTCTCGACCTCTTCATTGACCTCGGTGCCAACGAGGAAGACCTCGAATTTCCCTACGTATTTGCCAGCGGGGCCTCGGGCTGGGCGCGCCGTAGCCTGGACGACACCGACATGGACATGCGGGTGCTGTTCGAGACCATCGTTGAGCACATCCCTGCTCCGAAGGTGCAGAGCGATGGCCCGGCGCAATTCCAGGTCAACAACCTGGACTACAACGACTACGTGGGCCGCATGTTTGGGGGCAAGCTCCTTCGCGGCCGCCTGCGCGTCGGCGACCGCCTGACGAGCGTGGGCGAAGGCGGCAAGCTGCAGTCCTTTAACACCACCAAGGTGTGGACGTACGCCGGTTTGCAACTCCAAGAGTGCGACATGGTGGAAGCCGGTGAGATCGTCATGGTTTCGGGCTTGGATGACGTCCTCATCGGTGACTCGGTGTGCGATGCCCAGTTCGTAGATCCGCTGCCGCGCATCGAAGTTGAGCCCAGCACGCTCACCATGAGCTTCTTTGCCAACACCAGCCCGCTCTCGGGCAAGGACGGCGGCAAGTTCCTCACCATCCACAAGATTCGCGAGCGGATGGAGAAGGAGGAGAAGGTCAGCGTCACGCTCAAGATTGACCGCGATGCCCCCGCCGACACCGTGAAGGTGGCCGCGCGCGGCGAAATGCAGCTCTCGGTGCTGATTGAGACGATGCGCCGCGAGGGCTTCGAAATGGCCATCGCCCGCCCGGAAGTCATCTTCAAGGAGAACGACCGCGGCCAACGGCTCGAACCGATTGAGCTCCTGATCCTCGAATTGCCCGATGAAGCCATGGGCGGCACGCTAGAAGAACTCAGCCGCCGCAAGGGCGAGATGACCGGGATGACCCAGATCGGCAACGACCGCTCGCGGGTGGAGGCCACTATCCCGACCCGCGGTCTCATCGGTTTCCGCAGCGTCTTCCTCACTCTCACCCGGGGTACGGGCACCATCAGCAGCTTGTTTGAAGGCTACGAAGCCTTCCGCGGTCCGGTGCAGAGCCGCGCCACCGGTTCGCTCATCGCCAAGGACGACGGGAAGATGACCCGCTACGCCTACGAAGACGTGCAAGAGCGGGGCACCCTGTTCTATCCCGTCGGCACCGACGTGTACGGGGGGATGATTGTGGGGCAGTGCAGTCGCGACGAGGACATGGTGGTGAACATCACCAAGACCAAGGCCGCCACCAACATGCGCAGCGCCAATGCGGACGCCACCACGGTGCTGGACGCCCACATTGATTTCTCGCTGGAACAGGCACTTTCCTGGCTTCGCGATGACGAACTTCTGGAAGTGACGCCCAAGATGCTTCGCTTCCGCAAGAAGGTGCTGGACCACAGCATGCGCAAGGTCAGCGAACGCAAGGCTCAGGTCTAATCCGCGCCTTCACTAACCGCCAGACAAAAAAATGGACGCAAGTCTCCTTGCGTCCGATGTCTGCTTGTTGTGATCGCAAACCCGACTTGTCCATCAGGCGTTACGTCACTATCAATGATGGCGAAGCCCGTGTTAAGAATTAGTGAACCAAGCCAAAAGGTCTAGGCGAAATGGCTTCAAATCCCCCGCAAAAGTGCGGGTGGGGAAAGACAAACCCCGTTGTTGTAACAGCCTTGACTGGGCAAAGGTATTCATTGCGGGGTTTTGGTAGAATGCCCGCATGAACCGTCTTTTCCTCCTGCTGGTGATGGGCCTTTGGGTGGCCCTGGCCGGGGCGCAGACCCGCGTTGTCTTGCAGGGTCCGCTACGGACGCTTGAGGATGGGGGCAAGGTGTACCGGGTCACGCTGAAGGAAGCCCCCTCCGGTGTTCCCATGACGCTGGGCATCACCGCCGAGCCGCGCGAGGCCGCCGCCGTGCGCCCGCTGCCCGGTCGCGCCCAGGCCACTTGGTTCACCGATGCGGCACGCGGACAAGTTCTGGAAGCCGCCGTTTACGTGCGCCCGGATACACTCGGGGCCGTCAAGGTCGTCGGTTTTGCCAATCCCACCGGCTTCTTCTGGAATGCAGCGTCGGACTTCAGCTGGCTCCCGGTGGCGGCGCTACCGGCCCCGACCCTCAGTTCGCCTATCAGTGGGCGCATCGTGTCGGCCTCGCCGGTGTTCCGAGTGCGCATCGACACCCCCACCACGGTGACGGCGACCTACGAAATCGAAGTTACCAACGGCTCGACCATCAACCGTACCTACACCGTGCTAGGTACCACCAACGCCTTTGGCCTCTATTACACGCCGTGGACGGCCGGATTCCCCTTGGGCGTCTACCAGTGGCGAGCACGCGGCATCGATGGCGCGGGCGTGCCGGGGCCGTGGTCGGCTTCACGGAGCTTTACGGCTTCGGGCGGCATTGACGCGGCGGGCGGCATCTCGCAGACGGCTTTCAACAACCTCCGCGCGGCGGGGTGGATGAACCACTTCGCGGCCAGCTGGGGTGGCTACAACGTGTGGCCGGCGGCCCGGCAGAACATGATCAACGCCACCAACGCGGGCATGGAAGTGGCGATGTACGTCTTCCTCAATTTCGATAACGGCAGCACCATTAGCGGGGCTCCGGCCAACCAAACCGGGCAGTGGCAGGTGGACCGTGCGCTGGCCAACGTGGGCTACACCGGGCTGGGCTCGCTCCCGTTTGACCTCAAATACATCATGATCGACATCGAGAACCGGTTCTGGGGAACGATGTCGCAGGCCGACCGTGTGCAACGGATCGCCGAAGCCGTGCAGCGGGTGCGCAACCTGGGCTTCCGTCCGATGATCTACACCCGGAACGAAGGCTTCAACCCCTGGTGGAACGACGCCACGGGCAGCAGCCGAGACTTCAAGGAGCTGTACCTGTGGGGCAGCAAACCCGAAACGGAAACGGCCGTGTTCCAAGACGACCTGCTTCTGGATGTGGGCAACAACTGGGTGCGATTTGGCGGCTGGACCTCGCGCGGGGGCAAGCAGCACCTGCTGGACAAAACCGTGTTCGGGGCTCGCATTGACATGAACGTGTGGGATCCGGCGGTGTGGGATCAACCGGCGCTCAGCCCGGGCGCGGTGAACTTTTCGGCCCCCACTCACAACATCGTGCGCCTTGCCGACGGTTCCTATCGCCTCACCATGACCCTGCGCAACACCGGGAATGTGGAAGCCTACGCGGTGCGCGTCGACCAACCCCGCCTCGCCTTCACCACCCTGCCGGGCAGATTCTCAATGGGCATGATCCCGCCGGGGCAATCCAGTTCGCTGGTGTTCACCTTCCCGGCTAGCACGGGCGTGCCGGGCACGCGCACGGTGGGGCAGTTTAGGGTCCTGACGGGCGATGGCCCGCGCTTCTTGGCCGCCAGTGTGACGTTGCCGTGATTCTGGTTATTGACAACTACGATAGCTTCACTTACAACCTGGTCCAGTACCTCGGCATCCTCGGGGCCGAGCTGGACGTGCGCCGCAATGATGAAGTGACGCTGGAGGAAGTGGTGGCGATGCGCCCGGAGCGCATCTTGCTTTCCCCGGGGCCGTGCACGCCCAACGAAAGCGGCGTTTGCTTGGAAGTGCTGCAAGAAGCGCTGGACGGAACGCGACTGGCCGGGGTGCCGATCTTCGGTGTATGTCTGGGGATGCAAGCGATGGGGTTGGTGGCCGGGGCCGAAATCCGGCGGGCCCGCACCATTCGGCACGGCAAGACTTCGCCCGTGGAGCACGATGGCGCGGGGGTCTTTGCGGGCGTGCCGAACCCCGTGGCCGCCATCCGCTACCACTCGCTCGTCATCGAGCCCACCACGCTCAACGACGACTGGAAAACCACAGCCTTCACCACGGACGACCAGGAACTGATGGGCATCCGGCATCGCACGTTGCCGTTAGAAGGGGTGCAGTTCCACCCGGAGAGCGTCCTCACCGAATCGGGCCTCCGAATGATGGAGAATTTCCTCGCTACCCCTGCCCAGAAAGTTTTATTATAGTTATCCCTAACATATTTTAAGAAATCTGGCGTTTGTCCGCCCGAGGGGAGTAGAGAAGAATGTGGCGGACAATATGAAACAAAACCTCGAAGACGTGACCAACAAAGTCGGAGGACCCGGAGCGACGGACAAGGTCGAAGGGAAGATGCAGGAAGTGGGCGGCCACATTAAGGAAGCCGCTGGCAACCTGACCGGAAACGAGAAGCTGGAAGCCGAAGGCAAAGCTGATCAAGTCAAGGGCATCGGCAAGCAGTGGGTCGGCGAAGTCAAGGAAAAGGCCGCATCGGCCGTTGACCACGTCGTCGGCGGTGCCAAAGCCGTAGTCGAAACCGCGAAGGAAATGAAGGACGGAAAGGACTGCAAGGACGGCAAGTCCGGTCCGTAGTCGGGGGAGGCAACACTTGCTCAGTTACGCTGTACTCTTCTTGATCATAGCGATCGTGGCCGGAGTCCTCGGATTCGGCGGCGTCAGCGGCATTGCCGCAACAATCGCACAGGTTTGCTTTGTGCTCTTCCTGATCTTAGCGATCTTCAGCTTTATGAACAAGCGCAAGGTTTAGCCTCCTCGGTCTCGACGACCAAAACGAAAGGCCCGCGCCTCATCGCGGGCTTTTTCGTATCTGCGACGGCCATTTAGTCTGTTTCGAGAGACACCTGGAGGCGGGCGGCAAACTCCCGGGTGGCCGCCGGTGATGTCAGGTGAATCCACTGCTTGCCCGCGTAGCGTGGTTCTTGGCGCATGGCCGTGTATTGACGGCGACGCCGAAAATAGGTACGGAAAAACCAAATCCATAGCCCATCCGGCCATTTGATGAGCTCCCACAAGCGCTGCTGGTTGCCGTTGCAGATGGGTCGTCCTGTGCGACAGTCCACCCAAGTGCGGCGGAAGAGTTGCCGCGCGTTTACGGTAAAGGGCAAGTCAATCCAGACGATGGTGTCGGCCCGCTCCCAGATCATTTCGCGCACCGCGCGGTAGTTGCCCTCCATTACCCAGCGGTCAGCGCCAATGGTGGCCTGCACATCTCGGACAAATTCCTCCTGGGGGGCGGGTTGCCAGTTCGGTCGCCAGTGGAGGGTATCCAGGCTGGTGTGGGGGAGGTTATAGGCTTGGGCCAGCGCCCGTGCGAGCGTCGTTTTCCCGCTTCCGGTAGTCCCCACCACCACCACGCGATTCGGCGCCTCCATGCCCGGGAGTCTATCTCAGGGCAAATGAGGTATCAGAGGTCATGTTTCGGTCGTTACGGACCATCCACAAGTGGGCGGGGCTCATCAGTTCGCTCATTCTCATGACCATTGCGGTCACGGGGTTCTTCCTGGCGGTGAAGGGCAAAGTGAGCTGGATGCGGCCCCCCGTGGTGCCCGCCACTGAGGTCAAAGACTTCAAAACCGTGGTGAGCCCGGGGTTGGCCATGGAGATTGCGTTCGCTCAGAACCTCGCCGACCTCAAGGACCCGAGCGATGTGGACCGCGTGGATTACCGGCCCAAAGACAACACCTTTAAGGTGCTGAGCAAGAAGGGTTACCACGAGGTGCAGGTGGATGGCAGCACCGGGCAGGTGCTGCAGGTGGCCACTCGCAACGACTCGTTGATGGAGGACATCCACGACCTCAGCTTCTTCGCCGAATGGACGCACGAATGGCTGCTACCGTCGGTGGCGGTGATCCTCTTTATGCTCAGCACGAGCGGGGTGGTGATGTTCTTCACGCCGGTGGTGCGGCGGTGGAAATTTAAGCGCCAGGGCCAAGCGGCAAAAGGGCCGCCCACCGGCAAGAGCCCCGCGTAAAATAGGCGTTATGCAAAAGTTTTGCGTTTTGGCCTTAGGCCTCGTTCTCCTCGCCGGGTGCACGTCCTCGCCGACGATGGCCGAGGAGCCCGCCGCGAATAACGCAACGACGCCGGCCGCCGGAACTCCAGAAGCCACGGCCCCCGAAGCCGCGCCCAAGGATGAGACCGTGAAGATGCCCGAGGAAGGCGCTGCGGAGCCCGCTCCGGCTCCGATTCCGGCCGCCCTCACCGGTGAGTTCAAGGTCATTGGCAATGAGTCCATTATTGCGGCCATCACGCAGCGCGAAGGCGAACTGACCGACGCGGACAAGAAGGATAAGAAGTTCAATACGCTCCGCGAAGCCTATGCCAACGCGGGCATGATGATCAGCGCCAACGGGGCGTTTGTGCTCAGCGAGCCGCAGAACCTGAAGGCCTCCCTGCGCAAGGAAGGCACGCTCTCCATCGAGGGCAACAAGGTCATCCTCAAGGTGGCGAAGGTGGACGGCAAGGACAAGGCCGAAACCATGACCGGCACTCTCCTGCCCGACGGCCACATCGTGCTAACGCTGGGCGGCATCGAGACCGAACTGACCAACCACAACCACTAAGGTCAGCCCTAAGGAATCGCTCGGGCCGAAGTTCGGTTACGTGCGATTCCGACCCATAGCGACTTGTACACAGAGGAATGTGTGTACAATGCCCGCGATGAAGATGAAATCTTTCATTCCCCTCGTGGGCTCGCTTGTGCTGGCTTGGGCGTTGTTTGGTTGTGCTCCCTCCGCCACGGCGGAAGGTGAAACGGGGACCGGCACCGGCACCTCGACGGAGGCTCCCAAGAAGGAAGCTCCCGCGCACGTGGGCAGCTACAAGATCGCTCTTTCGGCTGAGCAAGAGAAGCAGATGGCGGAAGCTGACAAGGCTCTGGCTGACCTGAAGGCGAAGGATCCGAAGATGGCCGAAGGCATGCCGAATCCGCGCGAGATGATGGACAAGATGGTGATGGAACTGAAGGAAGACGGTACGTTCTCGATCGCCATTCCGGGTGCCAACGGGATTTCTACCGCCACCGGTAAGTACACCATCGAAGGCGACAAGATCACCATGACGGCGGAAATGCTGGACGGCAAGAAGGCCGAAGGCAACGATGCGAAGCCGGAATCGGCCAAGTACGATGCCGCTGCGGGCACCATCACTCTGGGTGAAGGCGCCAACCAAGCCACCTTCAAGAAGGCCTAAGCCCCCTTTCGTCTCTTCATACAAAAACCAACGACCCGGACGGCGATGGAGCGCCAACCGGGTCGTTTTCTTTTGCCTAGCCCTCGTGGTTAGCGGGCCGGGGGCATCACGCCCAACTCCAGTCGGCTGGCGTAGTTGCCGCCGGTCAGCACGCGGATGGTGGCGCGCTTGTAGTCTTCCGGCTTAGCCTCCGCGCGGCTCACAAACGTGTTCGGGTTGCGATCCACGATGGGGAACCAGTGGCTTTGCACTTGCACCTTGATGCGGTGCCCCTTCTTGAACGTGTGGAACACGTCGTTGAGATCGAACTTCACCTGCGTGGGGCGGCCCGGGATGATAGGAATCGGTCGCTCGAAGCTCTCCCGGAACTTCGCCCGGATCACTTCGCCGCGCACCATGTGCTGGTAGCCCGCCATGGTGCCGTTGCCAGTGGCCCGGGGTTCCGTGCTGTCCGACGGATACTCGTCAATCAGCTTCACGATCAGGTCGCAGTCGGTGCCGCTGGTGGCAATCCACATATCGGCGGTCACCGGCCCCGCCACGCGCAGGTCCTCGCCAATCACACCGAGATCAAAAGTCACCGAGTCACCGCGCCGGGTGGAGAAGCTCTGGTCGTGAGCGAGCCAGTCGCCCGGGGCGCGGGTGCTGGTCAGGTAATCGGCGAGGTAAGGCATCGGTTGGGCGGGGTCGGCCACATAGAGGTGGTCCCCGGATTCACGCGGAGCCTGCCAAGTGAGCTGTTTGTTGCGGTCGAGGTAGAGAGACCGCTTGCGGGATTCCTTAGGCGGCCACTGCGCCAGGCGGTGCCACATGTTGGCCCCGGTTTCGAACATCGTCACCTCGCTGATTGGCTTGGCGTTCTGGTCGCCGCGTAGGTAGCGCTCAAAGAACGGGAATTCAATCTCTTCTTGATAGAACTGGCCGGTGCGGCTGCCAAAGCTAAGACCGCTGAGGCTGGACCCGTTGCCGCTGGCCCACTGCCCGTGCGACCACGGCCCCATCACCAGGTAGTTGGAGATCCCGGGGTTCTGCACTTCGCCAGCGCGATAGAGCTGCAAGGCCCCGTACATGTCTTCCTTGTCGTACCAACCGCCCACGGTCAGCACCGCGCAATCCACCTTGTGGAACGCCCGCCACAGCGCGCGCGACTTCCAAAAGTCGTTGTAGGTGTCGTTGGCCACCACTTCGTTCCAGAACGGCACCTTGCCGCTCAGGTACTTGGCGTCGAATTGACTGGGCGGCCCGGCTTGCAGGAAGAACTTATACGCGGGCAACCCCATGCGGTCGATCTGTGGGGGCGTGTCGCCACGCCGCACATCAAAGAACAGCATGAAGTCGAACATCTCCTGCAGGAACAAGGCGCCCCGGTGGTGGACGTCATCGCCCAGGAACCAGTCGTTGACCGGGGCTTGGGGTGAAACCGCCTTCAGGGCCGGGTGGTTGCGCACCGCGCCCGCGCCGGCATAGAAGCCCGGGTACGAGATGCCCCACAAGCCCACGCTGCCGTTGTGCTTCGGCACGTTCTTCAGCAGGTAATCGATGGTGTCGTAGGTGTCCGTAGACTCATCCACGCCGCTCTGCCCGTCGGGGAGGAGCGGACGCACGTTCACATAGTCGCCTTGGCTCTTGCCTTTGCCCCGCACGTCTTGGTAGGCAAAAATGTAGCCCGCTTCGGCCATCTTGGGGTTGGTGCGGCGCGGCGGGCGCGTGGGGCTGCCCGCACCGTAGGGCGTGCGCTCCATGATGATGGGGAACGGTCCCGGCTTATCCTTGGGGATATAGACGACAGTGTAAAGCTCGGTGCCGTCGCGGGCGGGGATGGAGAACTCGCGCGCATCCCACTGGTCTTGCCAAGACTGGGCGAACGAAAACGTGGCGGAGAGGGCGAGGACCGCGCCGAGGGCGCATCGCCAAACGGACATGGATTATCTTGGCCCAAAACGGGCCCCCCGATGCTATTGTCGCAAGAAGATTGCGATTACGCGGCTTTGGGTTGCGAAGCGAGCACGAGCGCGGTAATCACGCCCGGCACCCACCCAAGTACCGTCAGGATGGTCGTGATCACAACCGCCTTGGGTCCCCGGTCCAGGACGCCCAGGGGCGGGATAACGCAGCAGACGATGGCGCGAAGCGGATTCACGTTCCCAGTGTACCGGGCGGGCCAACCTCGCCCGGTACACTCGCGACTTCGCATGGACTTTAAGCAGACCCTCAATTTGCCGGATCCGGATTTCACCATCCCCATGCGTGCGCAGCTTGGTCAGCGCGAACCTGAGTGGCAACGAGCATGGAACGAGGCGGATGCTTACCGCGCCATGCAGGATGCCCGGCGCAACGACCCCGCTTATGTTTTGCACGATGGACCGCCCTATACCAATAGTGCGATTCACATTGGCACTGCGCTGAACAAGATTCTCAAGGACTTCGTAGTGAAGAGCCGCCACATGATGGGGTTCCGCGCCCCCTACGTGCCGGGCTACGACAACCACGGTCTGCCGATCGAGCAGGCGGTGATGAAGAAGTTTGCCGAGCGCAAGGAGACGCCGGACCTGAAGGCGCTGCGCGAGGCCTGCCGCGCCCACGCCGAGGAGTACATCGCGCTCCAAACCACGCAGTTCTCGCGGCTCGGGATTCTCGGGACGTGGGATCACCCCTACACCTCGATGGAGTTCACCTACGAGGCCGAGATCATCCGCGTGTTTAAGCGGTTGGTGGAGGGTGGCTACGTCTACCGGGGTCTGCGCCCCGTGCTGTGGTCGCCGACCAGCCGCACGGCTCTGGCCGATACCGAAATCGTCTACCAAGACTACGTAAGCCGTAGCATCTACGTGCGGTTCCCGCTCAAGTCCGATCCGGACGGCGTCTTTGCCGGGCTGGAGGCCGTGCACTGCGTGATCTGGACGACAACCCCCTGGACGATCCCCGCGAACCTGGCGGTGGCGTTCCACCCTGAGCTGGAGTACGCCGTGGTGGCGCACGAAGGCGCGCACTACGTGGTGCTGGCCGACCTGAAGGACCGCGTGCTGAAGAAGCTGGGGTGGGCCGACGCCCCCACCGTGCGCACGCTCAAGGGCCGCGAAATTGAGAACGCGGTATTTGCCCATCCGGTGTACGGGCGAGATTCCCGGGCGGTGCTGGCGGACTACGTGACTACCGAAGACGGCACTGGCGTGGTGCACACGGCTCCGGGGCATGGTCGCGAGGACTTCATGACCGGTCAGAAGTACGGCCTACCCGTGCTAAACCCCGTGAACGACGCGGGAGTGCTGACCGAAGAAGCGGGCGAATTCGCGGGCGTCTATTACAAGAAAGCGGACACCGTGGTGGTTGACCGTTTGGATGAATTGGGCCACCTGCTGAAGGCCGAAGACTATCACCACAGCTACCCGCACGCCGAGCGCGACGGGATGCCCGTGATCTTCCGCGCCACTGAGCAGTGGTTCATCCGCATTGACCATGCCGACCTGCGCCAGCGCATGCTGGCCCATATTGATAACCCCGCCACGGTGTTTGTGCCCGAGAGCGGACGCGGGCGCCTGCGCGGGATGATCGAGAATCGCCCGGATTGGTGCATCAGCCGCCAACGACCGTGGGGGGTGGGGATCCCGATCTTCTTCGGCGCGGAATCCGGCGAACCGGTGCTGGACCCGGTCGCGATTGAGGCCGTGGCGAGCCTGGTGGAGCGCGAGGGCAGTGATGCCTGGTACGTGCGGACGCCGGAGGAGATCCTCCCGGCGGGCTACCAGCACCCGGTGACGGGCGAGACAAGCTTCATCAAGGAGGCCGACGTCTTCGACGTGTGGTTTGATAGCGGCAGCACCGCCATGTGCGTGCTGGGCGGCAAGGTGGACCCGGAGTGGAAGGAGGAGATCCCCTGCGACCTCTATCTGGAAGGGAGTGACCAGCATCGCGGCTGGTTCAATGTCTCGCTGATCTTGACGATGGCGTGCCTGGGCACTGCGCCGTACAAGGGCGTGGTGACGCACGGCTTTGTAACCGACGAGAAGGGCCAAAAGATGTCGAAGCGGCTGGGCAATGTGATTGACCCGGTGACGACGTGCGACACCCACGGCGCGGACGTGCTGCGGTGGTGGGTGGCCAGTGTCAACTTTGCCGACGATATGCCGTGCGGTGAATCGCTGCTGGCGAGCGCGGGCGAGCACTATCGCACGGTGCGGAACACACTGCGCTTCTTGCTTGGCAACCTAGCCGACTTTGAGCCTTCGATGTCCGTGCCCACCTCGGGCATCCATCAGTGGGTGATCGACCGCGCCAACCAAGTGGTGAAAGAAGTATGGGCGGCGTTTGATGAGTTCGACTTCCGCGCGGCGGGGACGGCCATCCACCAGTTCTGCGTGCAGGACTTGTCTCGCTTCTACCTGGATGCCATCAAGGACTCGATGTACTGTGATGGCGCGGATTGGTCCAGTCGCCGCCAAGCTCAGACGGCCTGCTACCACGTCGCGAAGACGTTGGCGCTGCTGATCTTCCCGATCTTGCCGCACACGGCTTACGAGGTGTGGGATCGTATCCCCGGGCAAACGGAAACCATCTTTGAGGCCCGTTGGCCGCGCTTGGACGTGACGCCCAGCACACTGGCGGTGGAAACCCTGCTGCGGGTGCGCCAAGAGGTTTTTGCCCAGATGGAAGCCTGGCGCGCCCAGGCGGGGGTGAAGGACTCGCAGGATATCGCGATTCACCTTACGGTGGATTTACCGACAATGCAAGACCTGCAATCGCTAGAGGGGCTGGAAAACCTGTTCCGGGTGGCCGAAGTGCACCTCACGGAGAGCGAAAGCGAGGCCATTGCGGTGCGATTTGAACCCAGTACCCTGCCGAAGTGTGACCGCAGCCGCGTCCGCCGCCCGGATGTGGCTACGGTGGAGTATCAGGGTGAGCAAGTTCAACTCTCGGCACGAGACCGCCGCGCCCTTGGCTTGGAAGCATGAAGTTCAACCGCCTGTTCCTTGCGATCTTTGGCTTCACCCTCATCCTTGACCAATTGGTGAAGGGGTGGGCTCGGGCCGCATTGAATAACGGAGACTTCTTCGCTAACACCGAGGTGATTGGCAACCTCAGCCCGTTGCCGTGGCCGGGAGTCTTTGAGCTCAAGCTCATATACAACCGGGGGGTTGCGTTTGGTCTGCTGGACGGCAAGGGTTACCTCATGGCTCCGGTCGGCATCCTGATCGCCGGGTTCTGCCTTTGGTACAGCGGAAAGATGCCCGCCCGCCCCCGGTTGCCGCACGTTGCGCTCTCGCTGGTGGCGAGCGGCGCAGTGGGGAATCTGATCGACCGCGTATGGAAGCAGAAGGTCACCGACATGTTCTGGTTCCGGGCTATCGATTTCCCGGTTTTCAATATCGCGGACGCCTGCATCAGCGTGGGGGTGGTGCTGCTGTTCATCGCCGGTTTCCTGCCCGGGGCGTTGCCTGCGGAAACCCCAACGGAACCCGAACCCCAAACCGACCCCCAGCCCGAGACCGCCCCCGAGGCCCCAGAAGTGCAACCTTCGCCCGAAACCCAACGTGAAGAATCCTAAGCGATGAGCAATTTGTTGCGAAATGGACGCCTGTTGGTGCTGGCCGCTGCGGCCACGCCCCTGGTCATCAAGTACGCCCGGCCCCTGGCCCGGCGAGTGGGCGACGGCCTGCGCAAGGCCGGAGAAACCATCGAAAAAGCGGTGGCCGAAGAGGATCGCCGCGATGCTGCCAAGGCGACCGAAGAAGCCAAGAACGCTGAAACGGTCGTCGAAACCACGGTGGAAGAAGCTGCCGAACCGGAACCGGTGAAGACCGAGATTCCGACCCGCACCGCCCCGCGCCAGCGGCAAGCCCAGCGACGCGACGCGGCCGCACCGGCCCCCGAAGCCGCCCAAGCAACGGCCACGGAAGCCGCCCCCAAGGCCGCCACCAAGCCCAAGCCGAGGGCCAAAGCGAAAGCCGAACCCAAAGCCGACGCCAAGCCGAAAGGCAAAGGCAAGCCCAAGGCCACCGGCTAAGCCCCGCGCTTAGCCGGTAAGGGCTCAACCGGAATACGTGCGGCCCTTCCAGGTTATGGAGCGGCGCCGATACCAAATCTGCGACCGCAACAGCGTGAACGCCCCCACCAAAAGGTCAATGGGATACAGCAAGGCATAGACCATGCCCCGCTTGACAATCCCCAGCGCAATCGCCGCCGGGAAGGCCGCCGCAAAGTAGCCCCAAATGCGCCACTGCGTGGCCAATCCGAACCCGCTGAGCGCCCACGCCACAAAGAACAGCACCAGCAAAGGCGTGGCGCGCCCGGCAATGGCATAGCCGTTCTTGCTCATGCCGTCCAGCCCCTGCCGGAAGGTGTCGTACATCCGCACGGTGCCCACGGCGGTCAGGTCGGCCACCAGCACCGGCACCCGCTGCCGCGCCAGCAGCCGCCCTATCGCCACGTCGTCCAGAACTTCGCCTCGCACGCTCTCGTGAGGGTTCACCTCCAGGTACGTGCTGGATTTCCAGAGCTGGATCTGCCCGTTGGTAAAGCGGTTGTGCCCCAGCCGGGTGCGGCTAACCAGACCAAACGGGTTGGTGGCCAGCAATATCTCCCACACCCAGTTAGTGGCCCAGAACTCCAGTCCCCGGCCCGGCGCGGTGGTCAAGAAGCCCGTAATCACCGGCCACCGCACCCCCTGCCGCTCAATCAAGAAGTTGAGATAGCCCGCCGCATAGGGTTTCAGCTCCACATCGGCGTCCAGGAACAGCCACCAGTCGCCCGGATGCACCTCCGCCGCCACCTTGCTCAGTTGGTAGCAGGCGTAGTTCTTGCCCGTCCAGCCTTCCGGGGGCCGCTCCCGCGCATCACTTGGGCGCCGGCGGCCGCCGCTTCCTCGCCCGTGCCGTCGGTGCTGTCGTCGTCATAGACCACCACATTCACGCGCATCTCGCGTAGCTGCGCCACCAGGGGGCCAATCTTTCCGGCCTCGTTGCGCGCGGGGATGAGGGCGATGAACTGCCGCGCGGTGCTGGCCCGCCGCGGCCGAATCATGAGCAGGTCATTGCTGAACGCCACGAAGGTGAGCAGAATCACCAGACCCAAGGAAAGACCGAAGACGACGCCCATGCTGTGACTTTACTGGCCCCTAGCCTGAAATTGGGGCATACTGGGCCTGCGCGCAACTGAGGAATTCATGGATCTGAAATCAATTGTGATCGGCTTTGTTGGCGGGTGGCTCGTGCAATGGGCGCTCGACATGATGTTCTACCGACGGGAATCCGGCACCGCCGATACCGCCGAGTGGCAACGCCGCCTGGAGGCCGCCCAGGCCGAAACCGCCCGCCTGCGGGTGCAAATGGAAGGCGTGCAGCCCCAACTGGACGAACTGAAGGCCCTGAAATCCGAGGCCGGGGTGAGCAACCTGGAAGCCGAGCGCGACCGCCTGCGCGTGGACCTGGTGAACGCCCAGGCCGAAGCCCAGTCTCTGCGCGCCCAGCTGGACCGCGCCACCGCCGGTGCCGTGAGCGCCAGCACCAGCCCCGTGACCGTGGCCACCAAGAGCACCGACCCCCTGGCCGCCATTGTGGGATTCGGGGAAGACCGCCGCGCCAAGCTCCACGCCGCTGGCGTCACCTCGCTGGCCGATGTGGCCGCGCTGGAACCCGCCCGTTTGCTGGAAATTCTGGGCCTGGGCGATGACCATAGCGAAGTCGCCGAAGCCTGGATCGAAGAAGCCCGAGGCCACCAAGGATGAGCTCCGGCCCCACGCAAGCCACCGTGCGGGGCCGCACCCGCGACCAAGTGATGGCCTACGATGTCTTCAAGGGCATCGTGGCGGCGGGCCTGGTGGGCCTCCTTCTGTTCCTCATGCGCCCCGCGCCCGCCCACGGCGATGAGCACGGCGGCGACCATGGCGGCGAGAAGCACGCGGTGAGTGCCGACGCCCACGGCAGCGACGGCCACGATTCCGAAGAGCACAAGGACACCCCCAAGAGCTCTCCCGCGCCCGCCCCGGCCGGCCTGGCCGTGACCAATGTGGGCGCCGATGCCAGCTTCAAGCCCGGCGATTTCACCCTGCGCGGCACCAGCCCCGCCCTGGCCACCATCAAGGCCATGCGCGGCGAAGACCTGGTGGGCGAAGTGCAAGCCGACGACAAGGGCAACTGGGCCCTGCCGCTCAAGCTGGAGCCCGGCCGCATGGAACTGAACCTGACTAGCGAGGGCGCCCCCGCCCTGCCCGTGGTGATGACGGTGGCCGAAGCCGATGACGCCGCCCGCGCCCTGGCCCTCACCGAACCCCGCGACGGCGTGGCCCTCAAGGCCGGACGCCTGACCCTGCGCGGCACCGCCCAAGCCGGCGAACTGGTGCAGATCCGCCAGGGCGACCGCATCCTGGGCGAGGCCAAGGCCGACGCCGAGGGCAAGTGGAGCTTCCCCATGGACTTCACCGGCGGGCAAAGCGAACTGACGTTTGTGTCCCTGGGCAGCAATGAGACCGTGCAGGTGCGCCTGGGCGCGGCGGACGCCAAGGCCGTGGTGCCCCTGGCCCTGACGAACCCGACGAGCGGCGCCAGCCTGACGAGCGGGACCCTGACCCTGCGCGGCACCGCCCCCGCCGGCAGCACCGTGCGCCTCACGCGCAACGGGCAGGCCCTGGGCGAGGCGAAGGCCGACGAGGCGGGCAAGTGGGAGCTGGCCGTGCCGCACCGTGCGGCGCCGAGCGTGTTTGTGGCCGAAGCGGGCCGCGAGCGCGTGACCGTGAGCACCCGGCGTTAGGCTGGGATTTGGCCGGTTTGGGCGGGCGAAAGGCCGCCCCGGCTTGACTTTCCGCCCCCGGCGGGGGATACTGGCATCCCCGGCGGGCGGTTAGCTCAGTGGTAGAGCACTACAATGACACTGTAGGGGTCACAGGTTCAAATCCTGTACCGCCCACCATTTTCTTCGCAGAATTTCCCGGAGGAATCGACAGGGATATCTGAGACCCGATACAAGTCGGCACTTGTGCTTCCCGAGGGTCACTTACTTCAGTTACTGATCGCCGCGGACACCCGCTAGACGCTCCTAAGCGCGACCGTCAATGGGTGTCCAGAACTCCTAACAAATCAGATCATCATGGACAGTTCATCAGCCTCTTGGAGTTGACTGGAAAGAATGCATCGCGACTAACGGTCACTTGATCCGAACCGCGAAACTCGTGATCTCGTGATCGGCTATGCTAACGAAGCAAAAGCGAAATGTCCTATGCGGGCTGACAAGTACTCAATTCCAGAATATGAAGAAGCTTATACAGCACTGGTTCGCGACATCCTAAATGGCGCTGTCGCGTCACACCCGCTGTTTGGTGGGATTCGAATATTCCGTACTAAGCATTCCGGGCCAAGCAAAGTCGTAGCTGACGAAAGTACTCTTGAACTGCCCATGGAGCTGATCGAGTCAGAGACTCGATTAACATTCGTTGCTGCCCAGACACTGGATGTTGAATCCCATACTGTAGCCATGGCTGAGCTTATGGAGTCACACTTAGACAGTATGATGCGCTCGTTTATCCCTGTAGTTGAAAGATCTCTGGACTTTTCGAACGGGGCAGCTGTAAGGATCTCCACTGAGCCTGGCGAATTTCAGGCCAGCTACTTGGAGGCGCTGGACTCCATGACAATCCAATTTGACGAGAACGGAATGCCTGCGAACATAGCTGTTCTTGGCGGCCCTGAGATCCAGTTAAGACTGACAGAAGCAATGCATGACGAGAGTTTTAGGGCCGGCTTGGAGAGAATTCTAACCAAGAAGCGAAGGGAGTACTATGCTGCGGGTAATTATTGAGGACTATCTCGCTAGCATCAAGGACGAAAGGGCTTTTGACTTGCCGTTCATTGCTTTGCTTGCCGGCTTGGGATACTTCGACATCCACAAGACTCACGGTTCAAATGAGAAAGGGAAAGATTTTATTGCAAAGTTTAAAACCCTGGAAGGGGTCGAGCAGTGGGTATTTCAAAGCAAATGTGGAAATATCACGAAGGGAGATTGGGGCGGTGGGCTAAATAGTCAGATGTTCGCATGCGAATTCTACGGATTAGAGCATCCATCGTTCTGCGCTGACCTTCCGAGGCAATCAGTAATCGTAGCCACTGGTACAGTCAAGCAACATGCACTAAATGAAATTGACAGTTTCAACAAAGACACTGTTGTGAAAGCGGGAAGAAAACCGCTGATCATTTGGGATAGATTGAAACTGGTCGAATACTTTGTAGAAAGTGTGGAGGCAACAATATATCTAGGTGAATATGGCGGAATTAGTCGTATGGGGGATTTCCTCTCACGACTAGGGGATGCGATCAAGGGAAAAGCTTGCACGGACCAGATAGAGCTGTACTCCCGCTCTTGGTACCGCTCAGATACCGAAGCCTCAAAGAGACTACTTAATGCAGCCAGCGAATCTGCTGTGCTAGCGTGGAGATTAAGGGAGTCGGTGTCACCTTATGAGGCACTACATTCACATCTGGGTTTTATTAGGAGCGTGGCAGTCCAATTGTATGAGGACCAAGAAGGCGATAATATTTCATGGTTGCGGCAGGTTTACGGCTCGGCAGCCGCAGAAGTGTGTGTTCTTGCCGTTGATTACAATCGTATGCTTGAGTACCTGAGTGTTCAACAGGGTGGTGAACTCTCTCGCATCTTTTCAGGTACTTCAGCCATCGTCGCTTACCCTGTAACATGTATGAGGCTCCTTGAGTGTTTTGCGCTAAGATATTTCTTGTCTCCAGATGAGTTGGAGAGAGGTGACTTGTGCGATGCGATCGTGAACTTGTTGACTAGTGAAAGTGGATGCTCATCGCCGATATCCGATCGATACGCAGTCAGCATTGTATGGTCGTGCCTAGTGCTTGTCATTGCCGGTCGATCAGAGGTGGTAGATCAACATTTGAGAAAGGTAACCAAATGGATCTGTGATAGATATGTGCTTGGATTTGGCTTGGCAGGTGTATCTGCCGACGCTTATGAGGAGGTGTGTTCCTTACTGGGCTATCCATTTGAAAGCATTCAGGTTAGTAGAACAAATGGTTCATTCATAGCAACGGCCATATGTGATTTAGCGGCTTTCATGAGTGATGTTGAATTATATGAGCATGTAACTACTGCATTTAGGACGGCCGGTGTATATACTGAGTATTATCAGTGCGATGACTCATTGTCGCAGTTTGAAGTAGATGGTCTTGGTGTCGCTTATTTCCCTTCCGTTAGATTTTCAATGGTAGAAGCAGGAAGACTGCCTGTTGAGTATGCGGATCACATGCGAACGGAAGTGGTGGGCGGCTCGTCATTAAGCAATGTTGATGCGAGTATATATGTTTGCGTCAGCATTCTTCTAAGGGACAGATATTTTCCGCTCTTGTGGACTCAGCTAAGAAAGTCTTGTGCTGGGTAACAGTCACAGTTGCGTGCTTCTGGTTTGTAATGGTCTCACCATTTGGAGAGCATGGATATGAGGCTAAGGTGAGAATATCCGAGTAACGTGTCCCCCATGACCCTCGAAGACATCCAGTGCGCTTGGCGCACCAACAACGAGGTGAACCTGCGCCTGCTGGCCCTGTGCCCGGACGAGGCGATGGACCTGAAGCCCGGCAAGGGCAAGACCATCCGCTCCAACTACGTCCACATCCTGGGGGTGCGCCGCATGCGCCTGGAGGAGCACCTCCGCGCCGAAGCCCAGACCCTCGCCAAGCTCGACTGGAAAACCGCCACCCGCGAGGAGATCACCACCGAACTCCACCGCTCTTCCGCCCTGATGGAGCGCCTGTGGGCGCACTTCGAAGCCCGCACCCGCCCCCATCGCTGGTCCACCGCCCTTCTGCTCTCCTATTGCATCGCCCACGAGGCGCACCACCGCTCCCAAGTCGAAATCGCCCTGCGCCTGGGCGGCCACGAACCCGACGAGATGGACCTCTACGCCCTGTGGGACTGGACCAAGCTCGCCCCCTCTGACCCCACCGACTAAGCACAAAAACGCCCCGCCAGCCACGTGGCCAGCAGGGCGTCATCCCGGAAACCCCTTACAACTTAGGACCCGAATTCAGGGCGCAGCACCAGAACGGAGTGCGGCTCGCTCACCACTTGATGGAAAGACTTGCTCCCCAGCGTCAGGCGGGCAAAGAATCCGTGCCCTTGCGCCCCCATGATGAGCAGGTCGGCCCCGGTTTCGTCCATCACCTTGCGAATCGCTTTATTGGTGTGTCCTTCCACAATCCGCGACTCAAAGCGTGCATTGAGCGGCACCAGCTTCTCGCAAATGGCTTGGTTGCGGGCTTCCAGTTGCTCCTCCACCCAATTCGCGCCAAGGTTCTTGCGGTCTTCAATCCCCTCGGTCATCAGCTTGGCCACTTCATCCGAAAGTTCGTTGACCGTCAGCACGATCAGGTGTTCGATACCCTGCGGGGCCATTTCGGCCAGGAGATCCACACACGCATCGCAATACGGCGAGTGGTCGCTGGCGAAAACGACCTTCAGCTTCTTGTCAGCCGGGATTTCGCCCTTCACGATGAGCAGGCTTTGGTGCGCCCCATTCAGGAGCCCCTTGGCCACACTGCCGAAGAATAGGGAACCGAAGTAGCCCTTGGAGGTGGTGCGGGCGACGATGAGATCGCAGCCTTCTTGATCGGCGTGTTGGATCAGCTTCAGAGGCGCATCGCCATGCTTGACGAGGGTGCGCGCGGGGATCTTGGCCTCGGCAAACTTCGAGGCGGCTAGGTCCAGGGCCGCTAATGCGACCCGTTCCTTTTCCTTGTACATCAGCGCGAGCGGGTGCGATTCGCCGACTTGCGGGAAGGAGCCGTCCGGGAGGACCGACTCGATGACGTGCACAAGGTCCAACTCTGCGTCCGGGAACTTCAGATTCAGAATCATGGGGATCGCCGGCGGAAAGGCGTCCCCTGTGTCAATACCAAGTAATATCCTCACGTCCTCAGTATACAGGTGAAAATTGGGGCGATTTGGAAGGCGCCTCGCGGGGCCTGCGACTTTTTTGGCCTGCGGGTACTTTCCCATTTCTGCTGACGTCGTCCCCGTCCTGACTTGCGGGATTTTCAGCTCAAAAACACTCCATGCGGGCCTAGAAATCAATCCGTACTTTTATGTCATGATTTACGGCATGTCTTCTTCCGGTGTGACGCCCGCTCCCGGCCCGACCCACATTGCCCCCGGTTGCTGCGGCCTGCTGCAGCTGTGCCAGCCCGGCTTTGTCGCCATCAACACCATCCACTGCCAGCCGCAGTACGTGGACCGCTTCCGCGACCTTTTCGGCTCCCGCGCGCACGCCATTGACCGCATCCCGGGGTTCCTGGGGATGTACGTGTTGGAACCCAAAACCGAAGGCGAGGCTTACCTAGTGGTGAGCCACTGGGTGAACGAGGCGGCTTTTGACAGCTGGACGGGCTCGGAAGAGTTCCTGGAAGGGCACCGCCGCGCCTTCGAGGACATGCGCTTGGCCAAAGAGCGAGGCGAGGAACCCCCGATGAAATCGGAGTTCCGCACCTATTCGCTCCTTACCACCTAAGGCTTCGGCTTACTTGGCCCGCGAGAGCCAGTTCACGTCCACCCCAGCCCCCATCAGCAGCTCCTGCAGTTGCCCCACGTGGATGCCCAGGTGGCGCAGGTTGAGGAACTGGTGCTCCAGCTTGGTGAAGCCGGGGTACCAGTGGTAGCCGCTCTCGGGAGCCTCCAGGTCCAGGGCTTCCACCCGCGCGGGGAGCCCCGCCATCACCTCGTCGATGTAGGCCAGCACCTCGTCGGGGGTTAGCGTGCGCGGCTGCACGCCGTCTTTGGGCTCCGCCCACAGGTTGGTGGCTTCTTCTTGGTAGTGCGGCGGATCGGTGAAGTCGGCTTCCGTTTGCGCCAGGTACAGGTCGGTGTAATACGTGGCGTGATAGGCGATGCGCCAGAACTGGCGCGGCCGCATGCCGGCCGTCTTTTCCCACAGGTCGGCGGGGCATCGTTCCACACTTTGGCGCAGCATGGCCAGGGTGCCGAGATATTGCGCGGTCAGCGCAGCCGTGGTAGACATAAGTCTATGTATACCACGCGGTTACGCCAATTCGCCATCCAGGAACATGCGAATCTGCTCGGCCTGGGTGCGCGTGAGCGTCGGCACCGCCGCGATTTCCTCCACCGTGGCGCGGCGGATGCCCTCCACACTGCCGAAGGTGCGCAGTAGCATGCGCCGCCGCTTGGGGCCGATTCCCGGAATCTCGTCAAGCAGGCTTCCGTGCATCCGCTTATCGCGCACTTTGCGGTGGAAAGTCAGCGCAAATCGGTGCGCCTCATCTCTCAGGCGCCGCAGCAGCAATAGCCCCGGCGAGGTGAGGGGGAGCTCAATCTCCTTGAAGGCGTAGGTGCCGTCCTCGTTCGGCACCGGTACGTAGATCAGCTCCATGCGTTTGGCCAGGCCCACCATCGGCACTTGGATCTCCAGCTTGTCGCGCGCTTCCAGCGCCGCGCTTAGTTGCCCTTTGCCCCCATCAATCATGATGAGATCGGGGAGCTTAAGAAACTTCGGATCTTCATCAAGATACCGCCGCAACCTACGCAAAAGGACTTCGTTCATCATCGCAAAGTCGTTCGGGCTCTCCGGGTGCCATTTAATCTGAAAACGTCGGTACTCTTGCTTATTCGGTTCTCCGTTTTCCGTCACCACCATGGATCCCACCGGGGACGTGCCCTGAATGTTAGAAATATCGTAACCCTCTATCCGCATGGGAAGGGTGGGGAGTTCTAAGGCTTCCGCCAGTTGCGTCATGGCTTGTTCGGCCCATGCCTCCTTCTCTTCCAACTCCATCGCAAAGGTGCGCAGGGCCTGCTCGGCGTTGTCCATCGCCAGTTCCACCAGTCGCAGGCCCTCGCCGCCGTTGGGCACTTCCACGCTCACCGCCGCGCCCCGTCGCTGGCGCAGCCACTGCTGCACAATCTGCCGTTCTTCAATCTCCACGGGCAGCAGCACCTCGCGCGGCACCTCGGGGGCATCGCTGTAATACTGCTTCACAAACTCCTGTACGGCCTCGGTTGGTGAGCTGTCTTTGCTCCCATCCAGCATGAACTGACGCTGCCCAATCAGACGCCCGCCCCGGATGTAGAGCATCTGCACGGCCGCGCCCCGGTCGTCCTTCACCACCGCCACCACGTCGCGGTCGCCGCCGTCGTCGCTCAGCACCTTTTGGCGCTCGCGGATGTGCTCCATCTTCTGGATCTGGTCGCGCAGCGTGGCGGCCCGCTCGAAGTTCAGGTCCTCGGCACATTGCTCCATCTCGGCCTTCAGCTCGTCAATAATTTGCAAGTCCTTTCCTTGCAAAAAACTACGAACCTTTGCAATCACTTGCCGGTATTCTTGCTGGGTAACCAAACCCGCACAAGGGGCTAAGCATTGCTGCATATGATAATAGAGGCAGGGGCGCTGCTCCGCTTCACCACTCCAGCTCTTGCCGCAGGGGATAAGTGGGAAGGCTTTGTGCAAAATCTGTAAGGTTTCTCGCACCGCCCATGCGTTTGTGTAGGGGCCAAACGATTCTCCCCAACCTTTGCGCGGATTTCTTGTAAACATCACGCGCGGAAACTTTTCCTTCGTAATCGCGATGAAGGGGTAACTCTTGTCATCGCGCATCCTTACGTTAAAGGGTGGGCGGTGCTCCTTGATTAAATTGCACTCAAGGACGAGGGCCTCCACCTCGGTGTCCACCACGATCCATTCGATGTCCCGCACCCGGTACACCAGCCGCTCAATCCGAGCGGTGTGTTGCGCACTCTTGCGGAAGTAGCTCCGCACCCGATTGCGCAGGTTGATGGCCTTGCCCACGTACAGAACCGTCCCCTGCTCATCGCGGTAGATGTAGCAGCCAGGGAGCGTGGGCAGCGCCTTCAGGCGCTCCGTCACATGGTCCGTCAGGGCCGGGCGGGGCATGGATACAAAGTTCTACCGGTTTTCGGCCCGCCCCGTGCGCAAGCCCCACCCGAACTCCGGACCAAAAAAGCGCCCCCATCCGGCAAGGATGAGGGCGCCTCTGCGACCAAGAACGAGGCTTACTGGCCTTGATTCAGGCGCTTTTCCAGCGCGTCGAGTTCGGAATCCACGGCGGTTTCGTCCACCGGCGTGGCGTTCTCCACGGTCTCGGTGCTCAGCGGCGCGCCCAGGCCCATCTTCTCTTCCAGCTTGCGAAGTTCTTCGTCAGCGGCAAAGTCCATGGCTTGGTCTTCCATCTGCATCATCTTGCCGCTCAGGCTGCCGGCCATCATCTCGTTGCGAGCGGAGGCTTCGGCTTGCTTGTCCGCAATGCGATCGCGGGCGGCGGCAAAGGAGCCTTCGTATTCGTTTTCGAAAGTCAGGCCGCTCAGCGTCTTGCCAATGGCATCTTGAATCTGGGCTTGCTTCCACTGCGCCTTCAGGGCCAGGGCCTCGGCCGTCTTGCGGCGGACCTCTTCTTCCTGGCGCTTAATGGCGACCTTCACCTGTTCCACCGTCTCGCTGGCGGCGGCCAGGGTCGGCTTCAGGCTTTCAATCGTCGCGTCCACATTGGCCTTCTCGCGCAGGAACTGGCGGGCCAGGTCGCGGTTGCCGTTCTTCAGGGCGGTGGCGGCTTGGCTTTCCAGTTGCGCGCTCTTGGCCACCGACTCGTCGAACATCCTTTGCAGGCGGTTGCGCTGCGTGATGGCTTGCACGGCCTTTTCTCGGTTGCCCGAGAGGGCCGACTGCATATCACGCTTGGCCTGATCCAGCATCAGCTCGGGATCTTCCAAATTGTCCATTCCGCGGTGGAAAACTGCGCGGAGCCAGGCAAAGAATCGCTTCATTCTGTGAGTCGCCTCAAAAAAGGTTTACGGAGGATACCTCTGGGGTCCGGGCCTTCTGTCCACCTGGCGTTCCGGTCCTGCCTCGCGCGGCCCGTGGCAGGGGCGGCAAATGTCCCCATTGGGGGTTGCGGAAGTCTAGGCCCCTCCGATGGCGTCGGTATACTCCGACCCGATATTGCCCTGCCTTGCCATGCGGTGAGAATGGGCGTTTGAAGGCAAATTCTTATGGCGAGCGTTGGTACCGTCGTCCAAATCACCGGTCCGGTTGTGGACTGTCGATTCCCGAATGAGTCGCTTCCGGCTCTCATGAACGCGATTACCGTGGTGGACGCCGAGCGCGGCATTAACCTCACGGCTGAAGTCGCTCAGCACCTTGGTGACGATACGGTTCGGTGCGTCGCTCTGTCCAGCACCGACGGTCTGATGCGCGGCATGGCCGCCACCGATACGGGGTCGCCGATCACCGTGCCGGTGGGCGAAGCCACCCTGGGCCGCGTGTTCAACCTGCTGGGCAACCCGATTGACAACGGCGGCGACGTGAACACCACGGACCGGATGCCGATCCACCGCGAACCACCGACTTTTGAAGAGCAAAGCGTGAGCGTCGAACTGCTCCCCACCGGTCTCAAGGTTGTTGACCTCCTCATTCCGTTCAACAAGGGTGGGAAGATTGGTCTCTTCGGAGGTGCCGGTCTGGGCAAGACGGTTCTCATCCAAGAACTCATCCGCAACATCGCGGTCGAAGCCTCGGGCGTGTCGGTGTTCGCCGGCGTGGGTGAGCGCACCCGCGAAGGGAACGACCTCTGGCTCGAAATGTCGGAAGCCACCTTTAAGGACACCGACGGCACAGAAAAGCGCGTGATCGACAAGACCGCCATGGTCTTTGGTCAGATGAACGAGCCGCCGGGCGCCCGTCTCCGCGTGGCCCTGACGGCCCTGACGATGGCCGAATACTTCCGCGACGTGCAGGGCAGCGACGTGCTGATCTTCGTGGACAACATTTTCCGCTTCGTGCAGGCGGGTTCCGAGGTGTCGGCCCTTCTCGGCCGTATGCCGAGCGCCGTGGGCTACCAGCCCACCCTCGCCACCGAAATGGGCTTCCTGCAAGAGCGAATCACCTCCACCAACAAGGGTTCGGTGACCTCGGTGCAGGCCGTGTACGTCCCCGCGGACGACCCGACCGACCCCGCTCCGGCCACCACGTTTAGCCACCTGGACGCTTACGTGTATCTGGAACGATCCATCGCCTCCAAGGGCCTTTACCCGGCCGTGGACCCGCTGGCTTCGACCTCCAAGAACCTGGACCCGCGCATTGTGGGCGAAGAGCACTACCGCGTGGCCCGCGCCGTGCAGCAAACCCTGCAGCGCTACAAGGAACTGCAAGACATCATCGCGATCCTCGGGATTGACGAACTCAGCGACGACGACAAGGTGCTGGTGGGCCGCGCCCGCAAGATCGAGCGCTTCTTTAGCCAGCCGTTCTTCGTGGCCGAGCAGTTCACGGGTAACGCTGGTCGCTTCGTGTCCATCCAGGATACGGTGGCGGCGTTCGCCGAACTGGTGGATGGCAAGCTGGACGACATTCCGGAACAGGCCTTCCTCTACTGCGGGAACCTGGACGACGTCCGCGAAAAGGCTCGCAAGCTCCAGGCCGTCTAAGGCACCGGGGGTACCAACGAAGAAACGACCTCGCCCGTGCGGCGGGGTCGTTTTGCTTTAAGCGGCGACTTTTGTCTTCGCTGGAAACCGCTCTCGATCAAGCCAGAGGCTGGTAAGAGTGGTCGCAATTGTGAGTGAGCTGATCACTGCTAAATCGTTCTGGAGAAAGCTTGGACCCAAGTTCCCTTTGCTGGCCGAATCCAAAACGAAAATGACAGAGGATAATGTAAAGAAGAATGCAGGGATTTGAGGCCAAGTTCTCAATCCTTTGCGAGAGTAGACACCCAACGGAATCAAGCAAAGCAAACCTATACCGGTCCAAAACATAAGATTGGCCGGCTGCAAGATGTAGCTCCCGCCGCCTGTCCAGCGCCATAGAAACCAGCAGGCCTCTCCCACGAGAATCTGGATCGGGACATGGCTGAGGAGTGGCGTCGATTTGCTCATTGTCCTACTTGAACCACTTAGCTGGATCGCAAAAAGTGCCTCGGCCGCCGGGTACCTTCTCGGCCTTGAAGTCAACCCAGTGTGAGGTGAGAGAACCGCTATCAGTTACGCGAAAATGCGAACCCCAAACGCCAACAGGATTTGGTGGACACCGTGAAGCTTCGTACGAATGGTGCATGACCATAACAACCGCGTTCGGATCGCCGCTGCTCCAGAGGGTCATCTCACCTCGAAAAATGTCTCGGAAGTGAATAACACTGTCAAAGAACTTTGTTTCGCCGAAGAAGTATTTGTGCTGCGGATTAGCTGGCGTGCTGAGACCCCATAGTCGCACGGCATTTCCCATTCCAGTTTTGTAAGGGTCGTGCTGATGAGCGAATAGTCGTTGTAATGATTCAGTTCTTGCAAATGCAGACTGATGCGGGAACTCATTCAGGTCATGGTCAATTCTGTAAAGCTCTCCTGCCGCGTAGATCTGACGGAGATTTGCCGCCGCAGGAGCAGCGTATGCTGCTTTCTTACTTTTTTGGATCGATGGAAACAAGAGGGCTGTAAGAATAGCGACGATAGCGATGGCAGTCAAAAGCTCGGCCACGGAAAAGCCGCAGTTGCATCTCTCTCGGTGTCCACAACTTTGTGAAGTCACAAGCAGGTGTCCTTTGGCCATAAACTACGAGACTCGGTTACAGAACCACGGAAAGCGCTCAGGCCACGAAGCCGAGACAGGCGGCAATCATGAGCACTTTCGCGTCACCCATGCGTCCATTTTGTTCTCGCACCCCCCGCGCTGTCAAGCCCATTGCGAAAAAAAGTATATAGTTGCGCCGCAAACTATCCGGAATGCGGTGCATCCCGCCCGACCCGCAACCGGATGTCAAGCTCCGGGTACGCCTTCAGCAGCCGCACTTTCATCGCGTAGCCCCCGGCGCTTAGGGCCGTGGCCAGGGCGTCCGTCGTCGTCGCATCCAGGCCAATCACGGTCGCCATCACCCGCTGGGTGCTCCCCAGTCCGGTGCGCAGGTCCACCACGTGCGAATATCGCCGCCCGCCCACCTCAACAAACTGTTCCGTATCCCCGCTCGTGCTCACGCCGCAGTTGTGCAGTTGCACACTCTCACCGGTGGTGGTCAGCAGCACCCGCCAGCCCGCTTTTCCGGGCGGGGCATCGCCCAGGGCGATATCGCCCCCCATCTCCACCAGGCAGGCCGGTGCCCCCGCATTCCGCATCGCCTGCACCGCCGCATCGCAGGCGTACCCCTTCGCAATCCCCCGAAGTCCAGCCGCACCCCCGGCCGGATGATCTCCACCGTGCCCGCGTCGGGCTCAATGATGACCGCCTCCATGCCCACGTTGCGCCGCGCCGCCTGCACCGCCTCGTGGGTGGGCAGCACGCCCGTGCGCCGGGATTCGCGCCACAGGCGCACCAGCGGCCCCGCCGTCACATCAAACAGCCCGCCCGAGTGGAAGTGGAACTGCTCGCTCCGTAGCAATAAGTTCATCAGGGTCGGGCTCACGCGCACCGGCCCTTGCCTCGCTCGGTCGCATAGGCGCATGGCTTCGCTGTCCGGGCGGTAGTCGCTGGCGATGGCCTCAATCCCGGCGATTTCATCAAACGCAGCCTGCGCCGCGCGCTCGGCGGCGGCTCGGTCGGGCGCGTACAATGAAACATCGACGCGAACGCCCATATGAGCCTGGGTAAAGTCGTACCGGGACATGTTCAATGGGGAACTCCCAATCGTTAAGTAAGCAATGATCGCTGCGTACATCGCTCTCGCCCTCCCTATTGTAACGCCGATGCCCGAGTCGTATACCGAACGCCTACCCGACCACCTCGTTGAGTTCAAGATGATCTACGTCCCCGCGGGGAAGGTCAACATTCGGGGCAAAGAGGTCGAAGTCAAGGCGTTCTACATCTCGGAAACCGAAGTCACGTGGGATCTGTACGACGTCTATTACCTGCGCTTGGACATGACGCCCGAGCAGCGAGAAGCCAACCACGACGCCGCCAGCCGCCCGAGCCGCCCCTACGGCGCGGTGGACCGAGGCTACGGCCACAAGGGTTACCCCGCCATTGGCGTGGCCGCCCCGGCCAGTGAAGTTTTCTGCAAGTGGCTGGAAGGGAAGTTCAACCGCCCCTACCGCATCCCCAACGAAGCCGAGTGGGAGTATGCCGCGCGCGCCAACGCCCCCCTGCCGGAGAAGTGGGATGACTACGCCGTGTTCTGGGATACCAGCGAGGACAAAACCGAGGCCGTGAAGAGCAAGAAGCCGAACGCCTGGGGCCTCTTCGACATGATCGGCAACGCCAGCGAATGGGTGAAGAGCCTGGATGACCCGAGCGTGATGACCACCGCCGGCGGCCACTTTAACTACGAAGGACCGGATCTCGGCCCCTCCCTCCGCGAGCCCTACACCATCAAGTGGCAGGACCGCGACCCGCAAGTCCCCAAGAGCCGCTGGTGGCTCTCGGACGGACCCCAAGTCGGATTTCGAATCGTCGTCAGTGCAGACCAAGTCAACTTAGAACAATAAGCCCATGGAAGATCTCGCGTTATCTCGTCGCTCTTTTCTCGCTGCCACCAGTGCGGTGGCCATGACTGCCCTCGGAGCGGGTACCTTCGCCAATGTGATGGGACAAGACCGACTGCGCGTGGGCGTGGTAGGGTGCGGCGGCCGGGGAACGGGCGCCGCATTTGACTGTTTGAATGCCGATCCGGCCGTGACCGTGGTGGCCCTCGGCGATATGTTTGCCGACCGCGCCGCTGGCGCGCGCAAGTCGCTGACCGACAACTTTAAGGAGCGCGTTCAGATCACCGATGACCACGTGTTCACCGGTTTTGATGCCTATAAAGGCGTGCTGGCCAGCGACATTGACCTGGTCATCCTCGCCACTCCCCCGGGCTTCCGCCCCTATCACTTCGAAGCCGCCATCAACGCGGGCAAGCACGTGTTTATGGAAAAGCCGGTGGCCACCGATGCCCCGGGCGTCCGCCGCGTGATTGCCGCCGCCCAGGCCGCCAAGGCCAAGAATCTGAGCGTGGTGGCCGGGACGCAGCGCCGCCACGAAACCGCCTACAACGAGGTGATGAAGCGCATCCACGACGGCGCGATCGGCGACATTGTCAGCGCCAGCTGCTACTGGAACCAGGGTTCGCTGTGGTCTGTGCCGCGCCAAGAAGGCTGGAGCGACGTGGAATGGCAGCTCAAGAACTGGCTCTACTTCACCTACCTCAGCGGTGACCACATCTGCGAGCAGCACATCCACAACATCGACGTAGTCAACTGGGCGAAGAAGGCGCACCCGGTGAAGGCCGTGGCCCTGGGCGGTCGCGAAGTCCGCAAGGCCGAGGTTTACGGGCACATCTTCGACCACTTTGCCGTGGAGTTCGAATACGAAGACGGCTGTCTCATGCACAGCTACTGCCGCCAAATTGACGGCTGCGCCAACAACGTGAGCGAGCGACTGGTCGGCACCAAGGGACGCGCCAACCCCGCGAACCGCATCTTCGGGAGAACGAGTACCGCTTCAGCGGCGAGAATCTCAACCCGTACATGCTGGAGCACCGCCACCTCATCGAGAGCATTCGCGGTACCCGCGCCTACCTCAACGAAGGCGAGCAAGTGGCGCACAGCACCCTCACCGCTATCATGGGACGCATGGCCGCCTACACCGGCACCAGCGTGACGTGGGATGCGGCGATGGCAAGCGAAGAGACGCTGATGCCGGCAGATCTGGCCTTCGGCAGCCGAACGGTGCCGGCCGTGGCCGTGCCGGGCGTAAGCAAGCTGGTCTAAGCCATGAGCATGGATCGACGTGACTTCATCCGGTCGGGGCTTGCCGTAGGGGCAGGCCTGGCCGGCGGCTTGGCCGTTGCCAAGGAGACGATGACCTTGAACTTTGACGATTCCACTCCGTTCAACTGCGACTTTGCGCCGCATTTCGGCATGTTTGGCAATCACGCGGGCAACAACCCGATTGATGAGCTGAAGTTCATGCACGACCACGGCTTCCGCTCGCTGGAAGACAACGGCATGAAGGGCCGGTCGGTGGAGCAGCAAGAGGCCATCGCCAAAGAAATGACCCGCCTGGGCATGCGCATGGGCGTCTTTGTGGTGAACCCCAGCACGGCTTGGGAAACCTCCCTCGCCAGTGGCCGCCAGGAGATGATCGACAAGTTCCTGGACGAAGTCCGCACCTCCGTGGACATCGCCAAGCGCGTCAACGCAAAGTGGATGACCGTGGTGTGCGGCACCATAGACCCGCGCCAAAACATCGCCTACAACACGGCGCATGTGGTGGAGTGCCTGCGCCGCGCCAGCGAAATCTTTGAGCCGCACGGCTTGGTGATGGTGCTGGAGCCGCTGAACTTCCGTGACCACCCCAACCTGTTCCTGAGCGAAATCCCGCAGGCGTACCAAGTGTGCCGCGCGGTGAACAGCCCGGCCTGCAAGATCCTGTTTGATATCTATCACCAGCAGATCCAGGAAGGGAACCTCATCCCGAACATGGACGCCGCTTGGAGCGAAATTGCGTACTTCCAGATTGGCGACAATCCGGGCCGCCGCGAGCCCACCACCGGCGAAATCAACTACGGCAATGTGTTCAAGCACATCCGTAGCATGGGTTTCACCGGCATTTACGGCATGGAGCACGGCAAGTCGCAGGGCGGGAAGGAGGGCGAAATCGCGCTCATCAACGCCTACCGCTCGGTGGACGCCCCTCAGTAAGTCGCGAGCCTCTCGCGAAAGCAAAACCCCCGAACCTGGTCGCCAGGTCTCGGGGGTTTTCTCTTGTCTGTGGCTCGCGCTTAGAGCGGTCCACGCAGGCGGCGGGTGCCGCTACGGCTGGTAATCACGTCCGGGCGGGCCGGCTGGCTGAGCGAGGCTTCCAGCAGGTAGTTCTTGCGGAAGACCAGGGCTTGAATCAAGAGGAACTCAAGCTGCGCCGCATCCTTTACGGAGGCGAGGTCGTACTCCCGCACGGTTTGGCCCACCAGGTCGTTCATCCGCCCCAAGTTGCCGGTGTTCACCTTGCGGTCCATAAGCGTGGCGAGGCCTGCTTCGGTGCGGAACACGTCGCCCACGCGACCGGTCATCGTCGTACCATTCACATCCACTCGGATCACATCGTCCGCCGGGTAGTACATCGCCTTGGCCGTCTTGAGTTGGGCTACGCGGAAGGCCTCGCTGATTCGCCCCGCGCGCTGGAAGGCGGCAATCAGCTGCTTATCTTCAATAATCTGCTGGTTGGCCTCGGGGCCAATGCGGGTCGCGCCCGATTCCAGGTCCGCCGCCATCAGCAGTCCGTTATCGGTCACGTCCAGACCAAACTTACGGAAGTGGGTGCGGAACTCCTCCGGGTCCTCCTGCTTCATGCGCAGCATCACTTGGCCGAGACTGTGCCCGCCCTCCTTGAGGGTCGCAAACTGGATGAGGCCGACCGAGACGAAGCCCGTGTCGTAGGTGTTCACCGAATCAAAGCCCCCTTCGAGCATCGATACGGCGGCAAAAACGTTCTGTTCGGTCTTGTTGAGCCCGGCTTTCTGGAAGAGGCCCTGGAGCTCGCGCTCCGGCAGCGTCTTCACGCGCTGACCCATGCTTTGCACCCCTTGCGGCCACCGGAAGTACGCAAACGTCTTGCGCATCGGCACGTGAGTGTTGTAGGTCAGCTTCATGCCGTCCTGGAAAGTAAGCGTGTGTTGCTCCGGCCGGGCGGGCGCCGCAAATGCAGGCGGATTTCCGGCCAGGTTCACCAGATCTGCCGGGCACGGGCCGGGGTTCGGCACGCGCACGGCGGGGGCGGGCTGGCGGTTGCGCTGGGCGGCTTGCACGGCGGCCTGCGCGTAATCCCACTCAATGCGGGCGTTGATCCAGTTGGTCCAGACGGTCTCGCGCTGCGAGTTGGCACTCAGCGGAGAACCGGGATCGCCCTTGGCCAAGCCCCGAGCTTTGTTGTAGTTCCACAGCCACTGGCTGCCCTCGACGGTTTGGCGAACGGAGAATTCGCGGCCGTTTTCGTTCAGGAGTTGGACTTGGACACGTCCCGGCGCACTCCAGTAAGAGCGGAGCGCACGGATCTCATCGGCGGAGAAATTCGAATCGTTCATTGCGGTTCGAGACTCGCTGAAACCGGGAGTCGCCAACACGGCCACCAATGCCCACGCGCTTCGCCATTCCATGGGCTCTATTGTTGCCCAAAATGTCGGCAAAATTTAGCGCATTCGCGCAGCTTTTAGCCGAACCATAGCGCGATTCAGCGCTTCGGTGGCTTGTTCGGGCGTCATGTCGACTTCTTCGCCTCGCAGCGCGCGGCGGGCCTTGTCCAATTCGGCCTCGGCCTTCTCGATGGAAATCTCGGTACTGATCTCGGCGTCTTCGGCCAGGATGATGGCGCGCTCCCCGCTGATTTCCATAAAACCGCCCATCGTGGCGACGAACGTGCGCTGGCCGTTCTTGTCTTCGTACTCCACCAGGCCCGGCTTGAGGGCGACAATTTGGGGTTCATGGCCGGCCATCACGCCGAGATAACCTTCCACGCCCGGGGCAATCACACTCGTGACTTGGTCATCAAAGACCGTGCGTTCGGGCGAAACCACCGAAAGCTGAAACGGGCGCGGCATAACTCTCACATTTTACTCGCAAGATCAGGCCCGGGGCCGGACCCACGCCCTGAGCGGCCCGACCTGCCTAGTGCGAGGCAGCGCGAACTTCGGCTTCCACGAGTAGCTGCGCGTGGACCACGCCCACAAACCACGGAGCGTCCGGGCGATCCGGCGATTCATGCCAATCGTAGAGGTAGCCCTCCATCAACTGGGGGTCGGACAGGCGCGCGTCAATCTCGTACATGGGCACCCACACTTCTTTAAGGACGGGGTAGCAATCCATGGGCACCGGCCCTTGGCTGAGTCGATAGTCGTCCGTGACGTCCAGCACGATAATGCGGGCGAAGTTGTATTCCCAGAGGTTTCCGGCGATGGTAGCCATAAGCGACGTCCGTGTCGTTCAAGGGTCCAGACGGGGCACCTTTGCCGAAAGACGCGCCGCCGGGCCGAGATTCCTGGGGGAAACCCCTCTCGCCCTGATTACTCTTCTTCCGCGTCCGGGTCGAGGTTCACGGGTTCGGGGCCGGGCGACGAGAAACTGGGGGCCGTGGGAACACGGAACATGCCTTCGATCGACTGATTCAGTTCATCCACTGGCAGGCGGCGATCCTCGGGCTTCGTCATCGCGAACGGCAGCAGAACGCTGACGCGGCGGTTGCTAAAGTGCAGGGGGTCCATGCTGTTGCGCGGGCGCGTGTCGGCGTAGCCCACCACCTGCAGGATCTGCTTTGGCTGCACACCATTCCCCACCATCAAGCGGCGGACGGCGTGGGCGCGCTCGGTACTCAGGTCAAAGTTGTCGCGGCCGGTACCCGGGAACGGGCGTCGGTCGGTGTGGCCTTCAATCTGCATGGGGCGGCGACTCTGGGCCAGGAGCGGGGCCACCTTGGCGATCAGAGACCGAGCCGCCGGGCGTATCGTGGCCGAGCCGATCTTGAAGAACACTTCGCCGTTGGCTTCATTTTCGATGAATTCCACCAGCACACCTTCGCTGCTCACGCTCACTTCCACCTTGTCACTCATCAACAGGCCCTTGAGTTCCGGGTCACCTTCGATGGACTTCTGAATCATGTTCTTGAGCTTGACGGCGGCGTCAATCTCCTTCTCTTCCTCGGTGGTGCCAGTACCGGCCTTGCCGGTCTTCTTGCTTTGCGGGCCACCGGTGATGCCGATGTTGAGCGCGGAGCGCGGCATCGTAGTTTCAAATCCCGTGGGGTCGTTGAAGTAGGCCTCGATGATTTCGCGATCCTCTTGGCTCATCCCGACGATCCACATAACCATGAAGAAGGCCATCATCGAGGTCATAAAGTCGGCCAGGGCGACCTTCCAGCCCCCACCATGGTGGCCGTGTCCGCCCTTTTTGACCTTCTTGATGATGATCGGTGCGCCGTCTTGCATGGATCTTCTTCAGGCTTAGGCCGCGTCCTTTTCCTTCACGGAGGTTTCCATTTCGGCAAATCCGGGGCGGAGCGACGGCTCAATGTTGCGGCGAGCGAACTCGACGCAGGTGATGGGCGATTCGCCCCGCGCAAAGCTAAAGAGCGCGTGGCGGATGCAGTTCATGTAGTGGCCTTCGGCCTTAATGCGGAGTTCGATGGACCGGGCGATGGGCGCGTAGACCCCGTAGCCCAGGAGAATCCCGAGGAACGTCCCGACGAGGGCTTGGGCGACGGACTTCCCGATGACGGCGGCTTCACCGCCAATCTTGCCCATCGTGATAACGATCCCCAAAACGGCCGCGATAATCCCGATGGCGGGCATCGCATCGCCGGTGCCTTGCCAGGCGTCCACCAGCAGGTGCTCTTCGTCGTGGGCGACCTCAAGGTCCAGTTCCATCATTTCGCTGAGGTCATGCGGGCCCACCGAGCCGGTGAGGATCACCTTCATCGTGTCGCAAAAGAAATCGCAAGCGTGGTGGTTGGTCAGGAACGACGGGTTTTTGCTGATGATCGCCGAATCCTTCGGGTTCTCGACGTGCTGTTCCAGGCCAAGGAGGCCTTCCTTACGGGCCACGGAGAACAGCTGGAACATCATCTTCAGCAGGTCCATGTACTGCTTTTGGGTCGGCGGCGGCTTGAGAAGCCCGATGGCGGCCTTGATCGCTTTGATTGTGGTCGGAAGACCGTTGTTGGCGATCATGATGCCAAAACCCATGCCTGCCACCGTGATGTATTCGGAAGGCACAATCAGGGCCGCAATTTTGCCGTGGTGCATCGTGTAACCCACGAGCATCATCACGACGGCGAGCACGATCCCGATGAAAGTAAACATGAGGGGGCAGTCCGTCCAGAAAACCTGGTCTTGCTAACAGTATCGGGACGTTCACCCGTGAACCTGTAGCCCCGTTTTCAGACTTCGGGACCGCGGCGCATCGGCGGGTGGGCGGCGGGCGTCCTATTCTTGGGAGGAGAAAGGGAAACGCGCCCCCATCGGCGTAAACTAAACTGATCCCTTGAGGTTCATCCTCGCACTTTATGGCTGACCCCGCCGTTGCTCGCTCTGGTTTTCATCTTCCGGCTCCGGAGGGTGAGGCGGGTGGGCGCCCGGAGGGAACCGGCCACCTACCGGTGATTCGTCGCCTCGATTCGCAGACCATCAACCAGATTGCGGCGGGCGAGGTGGTGGAGCGACCCGCTTCGGCGGTCAAAGAGCTGGTCGAGAACGCGCTCGACGCCGGAGCCACTCGTATCGAGATTGACCTCGAGCGGGCCGGACGGGCGTTGATCCGAGTTTCGGATAACGGCATCGGGATGACGGAAGATCAGGTGTTGCTGGCCCTAGAGCGCCACGCCACCAGCAAGATCACCCGCGCCGAGGACTTGCTGGCCGTCTCCACCATGGGGTTCCGGGGCGAGGCGCTACCCACGCTGGCGTCGGTCTCCAAGTTTCGGCTGAGTTCGGGGGTGGCGCACGGCGCCCGGGTGGTGGTGACGGCCCACGGCGGGCAAGTGCAGGTCAGTTCGGGCGACGTGGGCCCGCGCGGCACCACCGTCTCGATGGAGGACTTGTTCTTTAACGTCCCGGCGCGGCTCAAGTTCCTGCGGACCGACGCCACCGAGCTCTCCGCCATCGTCGATGCTGTCTCCCGCCACGCCATCGCTCGCCCCGATGTGGCCTTTACTTTGCGGCACGCGGCCGGTGGCCCCGCCCACGAGGCTCTGCGCACCAGTGGATCGGGCGATTTTGCCACCACATTGCAAGAGGTCTGGGGGCGAGACCTCACCGCCGCGCTGTTGCTAGTGGATCACTACCAAGACGGCGTGCGCCTGACCGGGATGGTCAGCCCGCCCCACGTCAGCCGGGCTACTCGCACCCACCAGTGGCTGTGGGTCAACGGCCGCCCGGTGCGCAGCAAGACTCTGATGGCCGCGATTGACCAAGCCTTCCGGGCGTGGACCCCCGAGCGCCGCTACCCCCTGGCCGCGCTGATGATCTGGACGGACCCGGCGGGGGTGGACGTCAATGTCTCGCCCACCAAGAGTGAGGTCAAGTTCCGGGATGAAAGCACCGTCTTCCGGGCAATGGTCTCGGCGATCAAGCGGGCGGTCGCGGCCAGCGGGATGGTGCCGGGCGCCGAGGCCGTGCACCTGGCCAATGAGGCGGCGCGGGATGCCCGGGGCGATTCGCCGGCGGGGAGCCCGCCCGAGATGCCGTGGGGGCCGGGGGCGTTTGGCATGTCCCAGCGGGCGCAGGCTCCGCTGGGCGGTGAAGAGAGCACGGCTTGGCTAGGGGCAGGCACTTTGTTTGCGCGCCCCTTTGCGGGGGGCTCGAACGGCCTGGCGGACGGGGTTTCGCTGGGCGCGGCGGGGGGCGTCACCGGGGTCCTTCCCGATCTGCTCCACGAGTTTCGTCTCATTGGTCAGTGGGCGGCCACGTTTATCCTCGGCGATTCCCCGCACGGGCTGATCGTGATCGACCAGCACGTGGCGCACGAGCGCATCCTTTACGAGCGCCTGTGGGCCGAGCGCGCCCGCGACGGCGTGCCCGTGCAGCCCCTTCTTTCGCCAGAGACCTTACATTTGAGCCGCGCTTCGGCGCTCATCGCCCAGCAAAACCTCGCCGAGCTGGCCCGGGCGGGCTTTGATGTGGAGCCGTTTGGGCCGGAGTCGTTCCTGGTGCGCGGGGTGCCCGCGATTTGGCGCGGCCGCTCGCCGTTGTCTGTTTTGCGGGATGTCCTGGATGAACTCGCCGAGGGCCGGGCTGCCGGGTGTCTCGGCACCGGCACCGCCGACGTCTTTGCCATGGCCGCTTGCAAGATGGCCGTCAAGGCGGGCGATCCGCTCGCCGAGGCCGAGATGAAGAAGCTGGTGGAGGACCTCGCCACGTTGGATAACCCCTTCTTCTGTCCGCATGGTCGTCCCATCACGATTCTCATCCCTACGTCCGACATCGCCCGGCGATTCAAGCGGTAACCGTGCTGATTCTCGGCATTGACCCGGGTTTGGAACGCATGGGCTACGGCCTCATCCGGCGTTCAGGGAGCCGCATCGAACCCGTGGCCTACGGTCTCTTCCACACGCCGCCCGGGCCGCTCGGTCCGCGTCTGGTCTCGCTGGCCGATCAAGCCCGCGAACTCATCGAGGCGCATCCCATCGATCGTCTGGTGACCGAGCGCCTGTTCTTCAATCGGAACTCCACCACGGCGATGGACGTCGCGAAGGCCCTCGGGGCGGTGCTGTGCGAAGCCGCGCGCTCCGGCCTGGAAACGTACGAAATCACACCCCCCGAAGTCAAGAAAGCGGTGGTAGGGCAGGGCAACGCCGACAAGAAGCAGGTGGAGTTCATGGTCACCCGCCTGCTGGGCCTGGCGCAAGCCCCCAAGCCGGACGACGTTTGCGACGCCCTCGCGGTGGCCATCGCCGGCGCGTGGATGATCCCGGATCGCCCCCTTCCTCGTTAGCTCGACTTCACCCACCGCACCGGGGCTTCGCGCACTCGCAGGGGGGCATCGCCGCCAGGGTCATCGGTGAGATCGAACAGCTGCGGGGTGCGCAGCGGCGCGGCGGCGGCGAGGCGCTGTTCAAGTTCGGCCAAGGTCGTCCACGGCGTGCCGCCCGCTTCCACCAACCCCTGCGTGCCCGGGCTCCCGTCTTGGTAGACCAGCGCCTGCAGGCCCCAGCGGCGCATCGCCCGCACCGTACCCGTCCAGGTGCCCCCCGCGCCGGACTGTGAGGCCAAGATGACACTCACTCCGCTCCAGGCGTGGATGAGTTCATTGCGCTGGTGCGCTACCGCCACATCGAAGCCGGCCCCGGTGGGCAAGAGGCGCAGGCAGGTCGGGGTCTCGCGTCCCTCACCCCCGTGGGCCAGAATCTCGACGACCCGGGCTCCCGGCCCGGTGGAGCGTGCCCCCGCCGCGGCTTCCGCATCGGTGCCCCGGGCGCCGCCACTCACAATCATCCAGCCGTGGGCAGTTAGCCACGCCCCCACCTCGCGGGCCCAGGAGCGCTGAGCGTCGGTGAGGTCACGCGAGCCAACGACCCCCACGGCTCGGCCAGCGGAAACCACTCCGGTCAAAGAGAGGGCCGGAGGCGCGGATTTACCCAACAAAGTCAGCCAGCCCCGGGGGAATTCGGCGTGGGCGGCCGTCAGCACCTGCCCCTGGCTCACGGCATTCCAGCCCCACTCCAAGGCCGCCGGGGTGAGGGCCTCGGCAAGGGGCTGATAGCCCGCTTGCGCCAGGAGCTCGGCGGGAGTGCCCGGCCGGGCCATGAGTGCCGCCAGTTGCGGCCAATCCCGAGGCGACGCCAGCCGGAACGGGCTCTCCGGTGCGTACAGCGCGGCCAGCACCGAAGCCTCCCGCATCCGCAACGCATCCATGGTTCTAGGATAGCCCGTAGCCCGGTCAGGCGGTGCTATGCTGGCAACCGGAATGGACAAGTTCGAACCGAACCAGCTACGGCGCGCCAAACAGTTCTTGGATCGTGAACTCAAAGGACGGCTGGTGGTCAAACATGTCCCGGCCACCACCAAGTTCCTGGCGGGGTCATTCCCGAACGCCCGGGCCGCGCGGCGTGCCAAAGGCTGGCACACGATCGAATCGGGCTTCCGCTGGGGCCCCACCTATAGCGAAGGCTGGTATCAAGTTTCCGCCCGGGTGCCCGCCGATTGGGCCGGGATGCCGGTGGTGCTCGGTTACGAAAACCCAGACGCCGTGATCGAGAACCCCGGCGCGTACGGCGGAGTGGTGCCGCTGGAGTGCACGATTTGGCGAGACGAAGCCATTGTCGGGGCGCTGGACTGGGCGCACCTCACCCACCGTCTGCTCGATCGCGCGGAAGGCGACGAGAACCTCACCATCTTTGCCCAAACCTACGCACCCAACTTAGAAACCACAGTCCACGGCAAGGAAAAGCCCCGTACGGAGCTCCCGGCCGAGTTTCGCGGATTCCACCTTATGGTGGTAGATGCCGAGCTTCTGCAACTCACGTACGACGTGATGTTTGTGCTTTCGTTGGCCGAATCTCTGCCCGAAACCGACCCCCTCCGCGCCCACGCCGTGCGGGCGCTCAACGAGACCTGCAACACCTTTGACCCCGAGCGCCGCCGCACCATCAACCAGTGCCGCCGCCTCATCCGCGACCGCCTCGAAGCTCAAGTGGGCGAAGTCTCCCACACCATCACACCAGTCGGCCACGCCCACCTCGATACCGCGTGGCTGTGGCCGCTTAGCGTCACCCGCCTCAAGATGACGCACACCACCGCTCTGCAACTGGAGATGATGGAGCGGCACCCCGAGTACGTGTTCGCACACTCCCAGGCCAGCCAGTACGAGTGGTTGGAACAGGATCATCCCGCGCTCTTCCAGAGAATCCGCCAAATGGTGAAAAAGGGCCAGTGGGAAGTGGTGGGCAGCATGTGGGTGGAAGCCGACTGCAACATGGCGGGCGGGGAAAGCCTGGTGCGGCAGTTCCTGTACGGGCGCCGATATTTCCGGGAGAAGTTCGGGGTGGAGACCCACGACATGTGGCTCCCCGATGTGTTCGGCTACGCCGCCTGCCTGCCGCAGATTCTGGAAGGATTTGGGATCAAGTACTTCCTCACCCAAAAGCTGAGCTGGAACCAGCAAAACAAGATCCCGCACAACACGTTTTGGTGGCAAGGGATTGACGGCACCAAGGTGTGGACGCACTTCCCGCCGGCGGACACCTACGTCGCGGACGCCTTCCCCAAGGTGATTTTGCAGAGCGTGCGGCAGCACCGCGACCACGCCCGCAGCGATCGCTCGCTTCTGCTCTTCGGGTGGGGAGACGGCGGGGGCGGCCCGACCGAAACCCATCTCAACATGCTTCACCGCGCCCGCCGGATGCCCGGTCTGCCCGCCGTGGAGGCCAAGCGCCGCGCCGTGGATTTCTTCGCCGCCGCCTATGAGGAAAGCCAAGACTTGCGCACATGGGTGGGTGAGCTGTACCTAGAACTGCACCGGGGCACCTACACCAGCCAGGCCGCGAACAAGCGGGCGAACCGCGAGTGCGAGTTCCTCTTGCGTGACGCGGAACTCCTCAGCGCCATGGCCCCGGGGCCGTACCCTGCCGAGGCCCTGGAGCGGCTATGGAAGCTCGTGCTCCTCAACCAGTTCCACGACATTATCCCGGGCAGCAGTGTCCGCGAGGTGTATGAGGACAGCGACCAGGATTACGCCCGGGTGCGGGAAGGAGCGGAGGCCATCATCGCGGAGAAAATCACCGCCCTGGCCCGTGACTTTGAAACGCAATCCGGCGAGGATCCGGTGGCGATTTTCCACTTTGCCCATGTGACCAGCGAAGCCAGCTTGCCGTGGCCCGCCGACCGGGAAACTCCCGGGGCCTTGGTGACATCCGACGAAGTCCTACCCGTGCAGTTGGTGGAAGCTTTTGACGAGCGCAAGCTGATCTTTGCGACCCCGGAAAGCAGCCAGGAGGGTGTCACGCTCGGTACGTTCCGGGCGGAAGAGGGCGCGCCCAACCTCCACCTGCGCCACTCGGCGCGCCGGATCGAGAACGAACACTGGGCCGTCCGATTTGACGCCAACGGCCACATCACCAGCCTGCGGAGCCAGGACAACGAACCCCTCGAGTTCATTCGCCCCGGAGCCCTGGCCAACGTCTTCCAGCTTTTCGATGACAATCCGTTGTTTTGGAGCGCGTGGGACGTCGATGCGTTTGCCTTCGAGACGGGCCGCGATCTCTTGCGGGCCGATTCGGTGGAGATTGTTGAGCGAGGTCCCGTGCGCGTCGCGTACGAAACGGTGCGCTCGTTTGGGAACAGCCGCATTCGCCAGCGGATCAGCCTCGGCCCCACCCCGGGCGTGCGGTTCGATACCGAGATTGACTGGCACGAGGAGAACAAGATGCTCAAGGTGGCGTTCCCGCTTAACGTCCACACCGACCACGCCAAGTGCGAGATCCAGTTCGGGCACGTCTCTCGCCCCACCCACCGCAACACCAGCTGGGACGAGGCGAAGTTCGAGGTTTGCGCGCAAAAGTGGGTGGACCTCAGCGAAGCCGGACAAGGCGTAGCCCTCATCAACACCGGCAAGTACGGCCACGACGTGCTGGGTGACACGGTGCGCCTGAGCCTGCTTCGCGCCCCCAAAGCGCCGGACCCGGAGTGCGACATGGGCCGCCATCGCTTCACTTACGTCCTGCTCCCGCATTACGAGGGCCTGACGCAAAGCCCGGTGGTGGCCAGCAGCTACGCCGTGAATGCGCCCGTCCACGTGGTGCCCCTGGCGGCGCGCCGGGGAACTCGCACCCGCACCGGGCGGCTGATCACCGTGGATGACCCGAACCTCGTGATCGAATCCGTCAAGCGCAGCGAGGATGGCAAGGCCCTCATCGTGCGCCTTTACGAGTGCCACGGGGCGCGGGGCCGGGCATTCCTCTCGCTTGGGCAGCCCATTCGGCATGCGTGCCTCGCCAACATGGAAGAGGTTCCGGGTGAGGCCTTGCCGTGCGACGAAGAGACCGTGACGCTGGATTATCGGCCCTTCGGGATTCTCACGGTGCGCTTGGAAACGGCTGGGTAACCTGCCCGCGTAGGTTTAATCATGGGCGAAAACATGGAGAAGTACCGTCACATTGACGGCAGCGAGGCGATCTTTGAGTCCCCGTTCATTCGGATCGTGTTCCAACACGGCAACCCGGAAGACGTGGGCGTCAACGGATGCAAGGTCGAGGACGTGATCGACCTCCTGACCAATAAGCTCCTGGATTTCCAGGGCCGAGAACTCGCCTGCGAGGAGAACGCCACCGCACTCTACCACTTGCAGATGGCGCGGGAAGCCTTGCTACTCCGCCGCCGCCGCCGCGAGATGCAGGGCAAGATCGGCAAGCGGGAAAAGCACGCCAGCGAGTAAATCACCGCGTCAGTCAACAAGAAACCCCGGTGGGCTCCAAGGAGTCTCCGGGGGTTTGATTTTGTTCAAACCAGGCGACTTAGCGCTTGATTTGCCAGCTCTTCCAGTAGTCGGCGTCCTCGATTTCGAGGGCCTGCGCGGTCAGGTAAAGCGGACGATAGGTGTCCATCATCACCGCTAGCTCTTCCGTCTTGGTGTGGCCCAGGGTGGCTTCCACCGCGCCCGGTTGCGGCCCGTGCGGGATGCCTAAGGGGTGCATGGTGATGCTGCCTTCTTCGATCCCCTTGCGGCTGCCGAACTTGTCGTTGCAGTAGTACAGCACTTCGTCCGAGTCCACGTTGCTGTGGGCGTAAGGCACCACGATCGCGTCCGGATGATAGTCCAGCATGCGCGGGCAGAACGAACACACGACAAACCCCTGCGCCTTAAAGGTCTGGTGGATCGGCGGTGGCATGTGGATCTTGCCGGTGATGGGTTGGAAGTCGTGAATGTGGAACGCCCACGGATACACATAGCCGTCCCAGCCCACCACGTCGAACGGGTGGTACGGGTAGTGGTAGCGCGTGCGGCGGCCGCGGGCGTGGACCAAAACCGTGAACTCGCCCTTGGTGTCGTGGGTTTTCAGCGTTTGCGGCGGGTGGATGTCGCGCTCGGTAAAGGGCGCGTGCTCCAGAAGTTGGCCGTATTGGTTGCGGTAGCGGCGCGGAATAGTGACTGGGCCGTGGCTTTCCATCACCACGATGCGGGCCGGGTAGGCATCCAGGCGCAGCCGCCAGATGGTGCCGCGCGGGATGACGAGGTACGCGCCGGGGCGGAACTCCACGTCACCGTAAATGCTCTCCAGCACCCCACCCTGGTCGTGGACGAACAGGATTTCGTCGGCTTCCGTGTTCTTAAAGTACTCCTCCATCGGCTCGGCCGCGTGGACTTGGTGCCAGAAGCAATCCTGGTTGCCCATCAGCGGCACGCGGCCCGAAACGGCGTCGCCCCGGGCAGGCAAGCGGTTGGTCTTGAGGTGCCGGTGGTGCAGGGGCTCGTCCATCAGTAGCTTGGGCGCGTCGTAGGGCACATCCTCCCAGCCGCTCACCTCGGTGGGCTGGTTGATGTGATACAGCGTGCTCAGCATGTCGTCAAAGCCGTGGGTGCTCACCAATTGCTCGGTGTACAGCCCGCCATCGGGCCGCCTGAACTGAATGTGCTTCTTTGCCGGCAGTTGGCCAAGTCGGTGATATCTCGGCATGGTCTCTCTATTCTGCTATAATTGAGACGTGATCGTTTCGAAAGAAGAGACCCGACAAGCCTTGCGGCACCCCAATGTGGAGCGACCCAAGGGCCTGGACGATGCGGTCATCAAGCTGGTGGAAGCCGACACGATCAAGGAAGTGACGGCCCGCGTGAAGGAGCTACCGGACCGCGAAGAACTGGTCGCCCGCATCAAGGAGCAAGTGGACGCCGGTACCTACCACCACAGCGGGGAAGTCATTGCCGATGCGATGGCCCGCCGCGCCCTGGCGGACCGGATTCGCTAAGGTTCTCGCCCTCTGCCTCTTCCGCGGATCGCCGAGGGAAGGCGGTAATGTGATGAGCATGATTCTCCGCGCGGGCCGCCCTGTATTCCTGCTCGCGTGCCTGCTGGCGGTACCTGCCCTTGCCCCGGCCGAATCCGTCGCCGAGCGGATGTTTCGCGAGATTTCCCGCAGTTACGGCGGAGATCAATCTGGCCATTTGGTCATGCGCTCCATGATTGCGAGCAAGCAGGTTGGGGATTTGCTTCGCTACGAATCCAAGCCCGGGCCGGGGCGTACCTTTCGCAACGACCCGCGCAGCGCCGTGGTGGAGTTCCAGTTTCAAAAGCAGGTCTCCCTCCTCACCCCCAGCCAGGTGAGCTTCCTCCGATTGGTGGACGAAACCGAGCGCGGCGAAGGCCAAGTGGAGCTCACCAAGCGTACGGTGGGGGCCGGGGAATCCGGGGACTCCTGGGAATCTTTGGGATTCAGGGGCAGTACACCGGCACCAAGGATTACAAGGTTTCGATTCAGTGGAAGCGTTCGCATTTGCGCTCCCTCGACCCTAGTCGCTTGGCGACCTTGGCCAAGTTTCTTGATGAGCCCCCGATCTCGGCGCCGATTCTCGAATCCGACTTCTTCCGGGGCAAAGGCAACTACTGGGTGGTGCGGGAGACGTTCCACATAAGCGGCCTGCAGATCGCGGTCGCGACGGTCGACGGTAGCACCCTGGAGGGCGGACTCTCCATCACTTCGGCGGGGCAGGCGACGTTCCAGCAGGGCCAAGCTGGCTCGGGGAGCTACGTACTAGCGTTCCCGGATTCGGCCGAGTTTCTGGTCTCCATCAAGAGCGAACAGAAGACCTTCGGCGACATCCGCAAGTGGCTCGGCGCCCCCGAATGATTTCGTCCTAGCCCCGCAAAACATCCGGGTAATGTGACTGATACGTAGAGGGTGCCCTGTCGTGGGGCGCCTGAAAAATCAGGGAAAGTCCGGTGAGAATCCGGCGCTGTGCCGCAACGGTGAAAGCCCGTATGCCTGCTCTACGTGGATGACTACGTCATCGCTCACGAGCATGAGCGGATGCGGAACGGGACGGCCTTTGTGGCCCTGTCGCCCTCCACGCCCATCTCCTTCGCGATGACCCGTCAGGGTCAAATATGGAGAACAAACACCGAGGGTTCACCCTCATCGAACTACTCGTCGTGATCGCAATCCTCGCGATCCTCGCGGCGGTGCTGATGCCGGTTTTCGCACGGGCGAAAACGGCGAGCAAGAAAGCCGTCGCCCTCGTCCACCTCAAGCAGTGGCACGCGGCCTGGAGCCTCTATGCCGCCGATGCCGACGACACCGCCTGCCCCAGCTACTACTTCGCCGGCGGGGAAGAAGTGGCCTGGGACTTCGCGGTGCGGCCAGGAGCCTGGCGGCTCGGCTTGCTGGGCCCGTATCACAAAGCGGCCGAACTCGCGCGTGCCCCCGGGCAGACCACCGGCGCGTGGGGCCGCCCCCACACGGGCTACGCCTACAACACCTCGTACATCGGGGGTGACACGGGGCAGGGCACGCTGCCGGTGAGCCTCAGCCGCCCGGAGAACCCGGCCGAAACCGTCCTCTTTGCCACGGGCGGGTTCGGGCGTCCAGTGCGCCCGCAGAATTACCTCCGCGCCCCCAGTGACCCGCTCTTTATTGGCGGCATGGTGCATTACCGCTACGACGGCGCGGCGGTGTGGGTGGCCGTGGATGGCCACGCGGTGGCCGCCCGGCAACGGTTCCGTTCGCCGCTGAATTCGCCCGCCCTCGGCTCCCTCTCGCTCCACGATGAGCTCTACGACCTCGACTGATTTCCCATTCAAATGAAAACCATCACCATTTCTCTCGCTCTTTCGCTCGCCAGCCTCGCATCCGCCCAGTTCGCCACCCAGGTCACCGGGGCCAGCGCCGACCTCACGGGGTCGGGGCTCTTCAACTCTCCGCAGGCCGCCTTGGGCGCGCCGACGCGGTGGTACGATGCCTTCGGCACCCCCGCCCGCACTACGCCCATTGAATCGGCCTTCAATGTCGGCCTGGGCGGCGAAAAGCTGCTCGTCACCCTCAACGTGGGTTCTTTCATTGAGTTGCGGTTCGATGCCCCCGTCACCGATGACCCGCTGAACCCCTACGGGCAAGACTTCTTGGTGTTCGGCAATGCGTTCTACTTCGGCGACCCGTGGCCGTTTGAGAACTACAACACCACCATGGTCACGGGCGGCCCGTTCGAGGAGCCCACGCGCGTGAGCGTGAGCCAGGACGGTGTGAACTGGACGGCGTTCACCAACGGCCCCTACGCCGACACCGCCTTCCCGACCAACGCCTACCTATGGGACCGGGCCACCGCCAGCTGGACCAGCCAGGAGAGCGACTTCACCAAACCCGTCAACCCGGCCCTGGCCGCCATCTTTGCCCAAGGCGGCATGAGCGCCGCCGACGTGATTGACGCCTACGAGGGCAGCGGGGGCGGCACCGGGTTCGACCTCGCCGACGTGGGGCTGACCTGGATCCAGTACGTCCGCATCGAAGGGGTGAGCGGCCTCGCCGGTGGAGAGATCGACGCGGTGGCGGATGTCAATGCGGTGCCCGAACCCGCCTCGATGCTCGCCCTGGGCGCGGGGCTCCTCGCCCTCGCCCGCCGCCGAAACCAGCGCTAACCCTCAGCCCTGGAACTTGTAGCCCACGCCCCGGATGGTGATGATCCGTTCGGGGTGGGCCGGGTTTTGCTCAATGCGCTCACGCAGCCAGCGAATGTGTACATCCACCGTGCGGCTGCTCACGTAGGCGTCAGCCCCCCATACGCGGTCCAGCAGGGTTTCCCGGCTGAAAACCTGCCCCGGGTTCTGCGCCAAGAAGTAGAGCAGGGCAAACTCCTTCGGGCTCAGGGCCACCGGTTTGCCGTCCATCGTGGCCTCGTGAGTCTTCGGGTTGATGATGAGGTTGCCCGTTTCCACCACTTCCAGCGTGCGGATGCTGCTGCCACTGCGGCGCAAAACGCTCCGCACCCGCGCGCTGAGTTCGCTCAATGAAAACGGCTTGACCATGTAGTCATCGCCGCCAATCTCCAGGCCCGTCACGCGGTCATCTTCACCGCCCCGCGCGGTCAAGAAGATCACGGGCACGTGGCTATCCCGCCGGATGGTGCGGCACATATCGTAGCCGCTCTGCTTGGGCAGCATCACGTCCAGCAGCACCAGGTCGGGTCTCACCAAACGGAACAGCCGCATCCCCTCTTCGGCAGATGCGGCTGTGAATGTAGAGTATCCGTCCTTGCGGAGTCGGAGTTCGACCGTTTCGAGAATGTTGGGTTCGTCGTCAACGATCAGGATTTTCATAGGTGCGTCTAACTCGTGGCGATGATCTCCACATTGGCGCGAGGCACGGTGACTTCCTCACCTCCCTCCAAGCGGGCTCTCAGCACGCGAACCTCGGCCCCGGACCCCACCACTTGGAGTTGAGAAGGTAGCTCAGTCACCTTGCCCAGTTGTCCAAAGTAGGGTTCGCGGATCACGCGGATCGGCGTCCCGATTTCTAAGTAAAGCACGTCCTCACCGGCGACATGGCCCGATAGATCGCCCGTATGGGACACGATCAGCTCCGGACGGATAACCCCGGCCCGGATTTGGGTCGCTCCATTGACCGATGCAAACTGCCCTTCGAGGCTCTTTAGAAGCTGGAAAGTGCGCTCGGCCATGGGCAATCGGCCGAAGCCTTCGGTGCAGATTAAGGTTAGGTTAATTTTCTCCTGACCCGTAATGGCGACCCCAATATCGTAGCCCAAGAACTGGGTGAGGTCCACATCGCGGACCGCGCCAACGACCAAACCGGAGACGCCGACTTCGCTGGCGCGCTCCAGGGCTTCCAGGGTCAGGCTGCTACCGCCCACCACGATCTTGCCGGCGTCGGAATCCTGAATGTGCGTGGCCTCCAGCACCGTATTGCCGTCGGCCACGGCCACGCGGATGTGACCCCGGCGCTCCCCGCCCACGCCAAAAATCCCCTGCACCATGGCGGCGCGGGTTTCAATCACCAATCCTTCTTCCGGGATGATTTCCACCACCTTGCCGGGGATGTAGCCGTCCATCTGCACGGGGATGGGGGCGGTGCGCACCAGCACGTTGCCGGTGATTTCGGAAATCGCTTCCACCGTGCCCTCGACTTCGGAAGTGAGGGGCGGGGTCTTGAACAGCTTGGCCAAGAAACCCGTGAATTCCCCGATCTGCTCTTCCTTGGCGATGGCGTCGCCCTCAGTCTTCGGGAACTTCGACCGAATCTGACTGGGGGAAATCCCCATCTTTTCGGAGTACTTGATCGTCAGAAGCGGGCCGGGCAGTAGGGCGCGGGCCACGATCTGATCGGCGGTCACCACATCGCCTTCGGCCACCATCACCTCTCCCTTAATGGGAAGGCGACGAGTTCGCTTCACAACCGTATCACGGCTGACGGTCAATCCAGGGGTATATGCGCTGCCCAAGGTTCGTGCTCCTAAGTTCCTGTTCGGCCCGGGTCGAACCCGTCCGAATTGGACCAAAAGTTTAGCATCTTTGGAGCCTGCGATTTACGCAGGTACGATTCAGGCTCAATGAAGGCGATCGCGAAGACCCGTGCCGATGCTGGTCTTGATCTCATCGAAGTCAACGAACCCGAGCTGAGGCCGGGCCACGTCAAGCTCCGGGTGCTGGCGGGTTCGGTGTGCGGCACCGATCGCCATATCGATGCGTGGGATGCCTGGGCGGCCAGCCGCATCCGTCCGCCGCGCATTATCGGCCACGAGTTCTGCGGTGAGATCATCGAAGTCGCCGACGACGTAAAGGACCGATTTGTGGGCCAAATTGTGGCCAGCGAAAGCCACATCGTGGACCCCAATTCGGAGTGGGTGAAGCGCGGCGAAGGCCACATTGACCCGGATACCGTTATCCTAGGCGTGGACGTAGACGGCGGCTTTGCCCCCTACGCGGTGATCCCGGCGCAGAATGCGCGCCCCATCCCTGAGGGCTATCCGATCGAACTCGCCTGCATGATGGACGCGCTGGGCAACGGTGTTCACACCGTTATGGATGGGCCGGTCGCGGGGCAGACGGTGCTCATCACGGGGCTTGGCCCGATTGGATTGTTTGCCATTGCCATCTGCAAGGCGATGGGCGCGGCGCAGATTGTGGCGACCGAAGTTTCCGAATATCGCATTGCTCTGGGCGAAAAGCTCGGCGCCGACCACATCATCAACCCGATGAGCGATGACGCTTACGAGATGTGCCTGCGCCTGGCCCCCGGCGGCTTTGACGCTACACTTGAAATGAGCGGCCATCCCGGGTCGCTGGACCTTGCGATTGAAGCCACCCGGCAAGGCGGGCGTGTGAGTTTGCTCGGCTTGTTCCCGGATCGCCTGCGGTTTATGGATATGAACCGCGTGGTGATGAAGGGCATGCGCCTGCAAGGGATCGCCGGGCGCCGCCTGTGGGACACCTGGGATCAGATGCACGACCTGATCGTGAACAAGGGGCTCGACATTGAGCCGATCAAGACGCACGTGATGCCGTTCACAGAATACCAAGATGCATTCGCCACGCTGGCCTCGGGCCACGCGGGCAAGATCGTCTTGCGCTTCGATTCGTGAACTAGCCGAATGCCGTGGCCACCCGATTGGCGAGGGTGGCCATGGCTTGGGCCTGGTCGGGTGTGATCTCAGGGCCGAACGAGAACCGCAGGCCCTGCCGGGCTTCTTCTTCGCTATAGCCGGCGGCCATCAGAACATGGCTGGGCTCGAGGCTGCCGCTGCTGCACGCCGACCCGCTGCTGGCGCACACGCCTTCGCGGTCCAGCCGGATGAGGAACGCACTGGCGTCCGCGCCGGGCAAGCGCACGTGGTGGTGGCCCTCCAGTCGCGGGGCCGTGGGTACCGTGGGGATGAATTTCGGGTCGAGCGCCGCCGCAAAGGCATCCCGGGCCGCGCGGCGGCGGGCATCTCGTTCCGGATCGGCCAGTGCTTGGCGCAGCGCTTCCGCCATACCGAGGGCCAGGGCCACATTCTCGGTGCCCGCGCGCATATCGCGCTCTTGTCCGCCCCCGACCATCACCGGCTCCAGCGGGGTGCCGCCCCGCACGTAGAGCGCGCCGATGCCTTTGGGCCCGCCGAACTTGTGCGCGCTAATGCTGACCATGTCCACCCCAGGCCATCCACCGTCCAGGGGGAGCCGTGAAGGGTAGGGAAGGCCTGCACCGCATCGGTGTGCACGTGCGCCCCCACCGCCCCGGCCTGCGCCACGATCTCCACCAGCGGCTGAATGGTGCCGAGCTCGTTGTTCGCCATCATTACGCTCACCAGCGCCACGTCTTCCGTGATGATCTCCGGCAGGTTGTCTAAGCGGGTGCGGCCCTCTCGATCAATCGGTGCCCAGCGCACCTGGTAGCCCAGCCGCCCCAGCCAGCCCGCCGCGTGGGTGACGCAGTGGTGGTCGCCCGCGCCTATGACTATGGTGCGCCGGTCGGTGGGGTTGGCGAGGGCAAAACCCAGGATGGCGAGGTTCGCGGCTTCTGTTCCGCTGCCGGTGAACAGCACCTCCCCAAACAGGCACCCCCAGTGCTGGGCCAAGGTCTCGTGGGCCTCGTCCAGGGCGGCGCGGGCGCGGCGGCCCTCGGCGTACAGCGAGCTGGCATTGCCGAATTCACGCTGATTCCACTCGTCCATCACCCGGCGCGCCTCGGGGTGAAGAGGCGTCGTGGCAGCGGAATCGGCGAAGTAGCGCATCAGGCCAGTAGCACCAAGCCGAGGGTGAGCACGCACGAATTGTGTACGGCGTGCATGACAATGGCGGGCATCACGCTTCGGTACATCTGCGTGACCATGGAAGCCGCAAACCCGACACTCGCCAGGCCTAATATCAGCGCCGGACCCTGCGGGTGGATGGCGGCAAACAGTAGGCCGTTGAGAATCCCGGCCCCCACCGCTCGCATCCAGCGGCGTTGCGCCCCGAGCATCACGCCCCGGAACGCCAACTCCTCCCCAATCGGAGCCAAAACTCCCGCCGAAAAGAACAGCAGCGCGATGGTGGCGAGAGTGGGATTGTCGCCCAGCATTTCGGTGGCCGGGTGCGACGGAGCGGGGATGAACCGGGTGAGGAGGTTGCCCACGCCGGCAAAAAGGATCACCAACGGGATATTGGCGAAGAAGGTCCACAGGCCCGCCTTGGCGTAGGCGCCCCACATCTCTTGCGGCCCCAGGAGGCGCGTGAGCAGGCTCGGGCCCGAGTGAGACTTCATGCGCAAGATGGCGACGAAGCCCAGCGTGGCAAAGATCATCCCGGCAAATTGGGCGAAACCGGCATCGACCTTGGCTTGCAGCAGCACGGCCGAGAGCGCCGAACCCAGCAGGAACAAACAGATGAAGTAGCCCGCCATGAGCAGGGCCTGGCGGGAACTCTGTTCGGAGGTCGCCGCGTCCACGGGGCCCCCGATCAGCTGCCACTTGCCGCTGCGGAAGTTGGCCACCGTCAGGATCAAGAGCACCACGCCCAGCCCGATCCCGGCCATCGCCCCCATGAGCACCAGCCACGTGAGGCCGAAGCGATCCTTGGGCATCAATTCGGCCCGCTTGGCCTTCTCATCCCGTTGCTCTATGTACTGCACCTCGGCCAGGGCGCGGGGGAAGCCCTTCTCGGCTTCCAGGCCCGTCATCGGGGCTTCGTTGTCCGCGTACATGCGGGCGAAGTCCGGGTTCGGTGCCTTGGAGGAATCCAAGAACTTCACGATTTCGGTGTTCACGGGCTTCTCCAGTTCCCGATCGAGGATCAAGGCCAAGCGGGCCGCCTCTACATTCTTGGTTTGGTGGGGAGTTAGCTTGGCGCGGAGTTCACCTAGGGTTTCCGTGCGGGTTTGGTCGTACCGCGCCCGGGCTTCGGCATTGCCCGCGGCGTCCTCAGGCAGAATCTGAGTGGGGTCGGCCAAGTAGGCCGGGAACAACTGCGTCCGCACCTCCGAGACGGCCTTGGAGGCCGCGGAAGCCGCCGGGCGCTTGACCGCTTCGCTGTTCTGCGCGTAAATCAGAAAGGCAAAGAGTACGGCCAGGATCCACCACCCCCAAGGGTGGGTGCGCAGGTCCGGACCTTGGTTTTCCGTGGGTTGTCCGGCCACTGGCGGTGGCGTGATGGGCTCCATATCCTGCAAAGATACCGGCGACGATGGCGGGACCATGCGGGTTCCCCCGCTTGGCCTAGGCGTGGGACTCAATCAGGGGAGTTGAGTTCACCAAGCTTGCGTTAAAAAAACGTAAAAGACCCAGTCGAATAGGCCCCCTCTGAATGGTCCCATACTTGGGGAACTGAAGTCAGAACTCGGCGTCATACGCCTCGGACGGTATGTCGGTGATTGAACGGCTCTCCAAACGTGAACTAGAGATTGCCTCGCAGGTGAGGGGTACACAGACAAGAAAATTTCGGCGCACCTGGAGATCGCGCACGGCACGCTGAACACCTATTGGATGCGGATCCTGGCCAAAGTGGGGCGACACACGCGGGCCGTAATCGTGCGCTTGTATACCGAGCACACCTTTGCGCAGCGGCCGCAGCCGATTGCGGTGGCCAGTGATGCCCGGCAGGAGACGGAGAGTCTCAAAAACTACGCCCGCGCTTTGGAAGCTTGCCTTTCCGGCGCGCCAGAAGAGTGGTTTGTGGCCGACACCACGGGCCGCATCATTCGGGGCAACTTGGCTCGGTCCATCAATCAGATTCCAGAACCGGAGTGGGAAGACATCATGCGCCGGCTGAACGGCAACGAAGCCGTATGGCAGCCGTCCGCCTCGGGTCTCCCGTGGCTGATCACGCGCACCGGAACGAGTCCGTTCATTGTCGGTGCGCGTGTCGCTCGGGTTGGGGGAACCGCTTAGCGGACGATCCCTTCGGGGAACCAAAGCTGCAGTTCGCGGGCGGCGGCCTCGGCGTCGCTGCTGCTGTGGGTCAGGTTGTCATCAATGGTCAGGGCAAAGTCCCCGCGCACGGTGCCGGGGGCGGCTTCCAGCGGGTTCGTCGCGCCCATCATGGTGCGGATGGCCTTGGTGGCGTTGGTGCCGCTCACGGCCAGGGCCACGATCGGGCCGCTGGTGAGGTAGCTGACGACATCGTTGAAGAACGGGCGCTCGCGGTGCTCATCGTAGTGAGCTTCCACCGTGCCGCGCTCGGCTTGGATCAGCTTGAGGGCGGCCACCTGGAGGCCACGGGCCTCAATGCGTCGAAGGATTTCGCCGATGAGGTTGCGCTGCACCCCACCCGGCTTGATTAAGACGAGCGTCGTTTCACTCATTGCGGGGCCAGATTACTAGAGCCGGCCTCCTCCCCCTCGGCCATTCGTTCAGCATTGCGAGTATTGACCCAGGGCTCTTGGGTCCCACCTTCTTGGAAAAGCTCGGTCTTTTGGAACGCGATGCGCTCTTGTGCCCGCTCCTTGGTGTGGGCAATAGAGGCGAGGAAGACCTTGTGCCGGCCGAACCGCGCGTTGAGCTGGTCCACCGTGTCATCAGCAGGGTTCAAGAAGTCGTCTTCAAACAGGCTGGGGGTGTGCTCCGAAGGTGCCACCAGGTCCACCAGGTTCACGCCCACTCGCAAGGGGCGGGCAAAGTCTCGCCGCTCCCAGAGTTCATTGATGACCTTCAGCACGGCGGGGGTGCTTTGGGTGGCGGGAATGCGCCGCTCGATCTCCCAACTCTTTTCCATGCCCTTCACGTGCAGTTGCACCCTCTGGGTGAGGAGGTTGTGCGAGCGCAAGCGGGCCAGCGCTTTCACGGTAAGGCGCACGAGAATCGCGTAGGAACCCTCATCCGTGCGCAGGGCCGGGGAAAGCACGTTGCTGTGGCTGAGCGACTGGCGAGGTCGCTTGACTTCAACCTGCGGGGCGCCCCGGATCCACTCGTACCAGCGGTCCCCCACAATCCCCCGAAGGCCTGCCGCAGCATCACCCGGTGGGCGGTGAGCAGGTCCGCGCTGCTGAAGATGCCCGCTGCATTCAGCCGGGCCTTCATCTTGCGGTTGATGCCCGTCCAATCGGTGAGGGCCAAGGTGGGGAGCATGGTTTCGCGGGCGGCGGCATCCAGGATGACGAGGCCGTTGGGCTTTTGCAGTTCGGTGGCGATTTTGGCGAGGAAGCCGTTGGGGGCCACCCCGATGCTGCAGTTCATGGCGGGCGAAATTTCGCGCCAGATTGTCTCCTTCATCGTCTGGGCGATGGCGCGGGCGCGGTCGGGATGCTGTTCCGAGCCCATCAGCCCGAACTCCATCTCGTCAATGCTGGCCACCCGCTGCACCGGGATGATGTTGCCCAGCACCCGCACGATTTCGTCGTGGTACGCCACGTAGAGGGAAGGCCGCGCGACCTTGAGAATGAGGTCGGGGCACCGCTGGCGGGCTTCATCCACCCGGGTCCCCGTTTTGATGCCGTAGGCTTTGGCCTCGTAGCTGGCCGCAATGCAAAACGTCGTGTCGGCCATCAGCGGCACCACCGCGACCGGCTGCCCCTGCAACGAGGCGTCCTCGGCCTGCTCCACGCTGGCAAAGTAGGAGTTTAAGTCGAGAAAAAGCGATCGCAGCGGCGGCTCTTTGGGTAGACGCACGTCTGGCATATCTCTATTCTACGCGAGTTTTCGACCAGGCTTCATCCAAATTTCGAATCGGAATCACTTGGAGACGATTTTGCGAGGCGGCAGGAAGCCGCTGGAGCAGATGCTCGGCCCCGTGCGGCACCAAAACCCGCGTGATGCCCGCCCGGTCAGCGGCGCGGAGCTTCTCTTCGATACCCCCTACGGGTAGCACGTGGCCGTGCAGGTTCACTGCCCCGGTTACGGCGAAGTCGCGGGTCAGCGGCGTCCCCGTTAAGGCCGACATGATGGCCAGGCTGAGGGCCAACCCCGCGCTCGGGCCGTCCTTGGGAATGCCCGACTCGCCCACGTGTATATGAAGGTCGCATTCCGGCGGAGGTGGTTGAATCTGACTGCGCACCAACGTAAGGGCCGCCAACGCGGATTCGCGCAGGGTCTCGCCAAGATTCCCGGTGATTTCGAGGCGGGCCGGGTTAGAGGCAGGGAGCACCACCACCTCGATATCCAGCACCGAGCCCCCAAAGTCGCCCACCGCGAGCCCCCGGATGCGGCCCGCGCCGGGCTCCGTATCCAGCGCCATCTCCTTGCCGGCCCCAAAAAGAGATTGGATCAGGGAATCTTCTTCAACGTTTGCCGAACCCTGCCACTCTTGGCGTACCACCCGACGCACATAGCGCTCCGCGCGGCGTTGCAAGCCCCGGACCCCCGGTTCGCGGCGAGAATCTTGCACCAGCCGGGCCGCCAACGCAGAGGAAAGCGGCAACTCGTCCACGCCATGATCGGCCAGGATTCTTGGCCATAGCTGGCGGGCTAGGATCGCCTCCTTCTCCTCGTTGGTGTAGCTGGGCACCGAAATGAGGGTAAGGCGGTCGCGCAGGGGCGCGGAAAGCGTGTCCACTTGGTTGGCCGTCAGCACCCACACCACTTCGCTGAGGTCCATCGGCACCTCCAGATAGTGGTCGACAAAGGCCGTGGCTTGTCGGGGGTCAAGGGCTTCCAGGAGGACGTGCGAAGGGTCACCCCGCCCGTCCAGGGCCATCTTGTCGAGTTCGTCGAGGATGATGACGGGGTTCCGTACCCCGCTCCGGATCATCGCCTGCGCGATGCGCCCGGGCATGGCCCCTACGTAGGTGCGGCGGTGGCCCCTTAGTTCGGCTTCGTCGCGCAGTCCGGCGAGGCTGATGCGCTCCACGGGTCGCCCGAGGGCCGCCCCCAGGGCCATCGCCAGGCTCGTTTTGCCGACCCCCGGCGGGCCAACCAGGCACAGGGTCGTGCCCCGGCCCGTGCGCGCGAGGCGGGCGATTTCGTCCAGCAGGCGATCTTTCACCTCGGCGAGCCCTTCATGTTCAGCCCCCAGCGCCCGCGTGGCTTCCTCCGGCGCCAAGGCATTCTCCGCCCGAATGAGCCACGGCACGTTCGTCAAGGTGTCGAGATAGCTTCGAATCACGCCCGCATCGGGGTTCGATTCGGCAATGCGCGCGAGCTTGCTGGCCTCGCGGCGCACGGTTTGCACCACCAACGGCGAACCGGTGAAGGTGTCGGCCCACCGCAGATAAATCTCGTGGTCGGGTTCGCTATCCGAGAGCTCCTTTTGAATCGCGCGCATCTGCTCGCGCAGCACAAACTCACGGTGGTTGGCCCCGATCTCCTCTTCGACTTTGGCCCGGAACTGGGTCTGCACCTGCAGCACTTCGGCTTCGCGCTTCAGGCGGGCGGTCACGGCCTGGATGCGTTCGGCGGTGTCCACCATCTCCAGCAGGCTTTGCCGGTCGCGGGTGGGCATGGGCAGGTGCTGGCCCAGAGTGTCGGCAATCAGGTCGGGTTCGGCGAGGGTGTGGACTTGCTCCTCCACTTCCTTCGGGATGCTGAGGCCCAGTTGCATGGCCCGGCTGAGGGCCGCGCGCAGCTCGCGCACGCCGGCTTCCGTGTCTAAGCCCGTGGCCTCGTGGGTGTGGATGCGGGGTTGGACTCGCCACCCGTGGGCGTCCGGTTCGGCGGCCGAAAACGTCGCCCGGTGCAGGCCGCGTAAGGCCACCCGCAGGTTGCCATCCGGCAAGGGAAGGATGTGCAGGACTTCAGCGATGGTGCCGGTTTCCAGCCAGTCGGGGGCTCAGGCACTTCGATATCGGGGCTCCGCTGCAGGACCACAAACACCGGCGACTCGTCCTGCATTGCCCGTTCCAGGGTGCGGATGGACATGGGTCGCCCCACCAAAATGGTCTGGATGAGCCCGGGAAACAGTACCGAATCCCGCATGGGAAGCACGCCAATCATGAGCCCGCTTCTTCGTTGGATTCGGTCGGGGCGTAGTCTTCCCGGAGCGTCTGAATCGCCGCGTGCAGCGCTTGGTCCGATTCAAAAATGTCGTTGAAGATGCGATCCACGATGCCAAAAACCTCGAGCAGCGCGCCCAGGCGATCGCGGACGTCTTGCACGGGCTCGGCCCCGGCTTCGGGCAACAAGTCAATGCACTCCCGGATGGCGGCCACGGTGGGGTCGATTTCGCGGCGTTTGCGCTCGCGGACGACGCGGGCAAAGATGCTCCATACGTCGCCGTGACTTACATAGAGGTCCTTACGGTCGCCCGGTTCGCGGTAGCGGCGGATGATGCCCCAGTCCATCAGGTCGCGCAGATTCATGCTGGCGTTCCCCCGGCTGATGTGGAGTTCGGCCATCAGCTCGTCCACCGTTAACGGCCGTCCGGTGCAAAGGAGGAGCCCGTGGATTTGGGCCATGGTGCGGTTAATGCCCCAACTGCTACTCATTCGGCCCCACTCCCGCACAAATTGCTGGATGGCCTCTTCCGTCTGCGGGTCAGTTGCCGGGGTGTGGTCCGCCATAAGTTGGTCTCAATCTACCCACCCCGGGCAGGGAAGACATGTCTATAAGGATTGGCGGGGGCCATGCCGAAAATCTAAGGGAAACGGCATGGACGTAAGCGCACTCATTGGCACCCGATTGCGAATGCAGCGGTTAAAGGATGCCCGCCTGTTTTCAGGCTGGGTGGATACCGCCGTGGGCGGCATGGTCCATGTGAGCTTGGGATCTGATGAGCCCATCGAGGAAGGGGACAACTTCTTTTGCGAGGGTCTCACCTTCACTCATCGCTTGAGCTTTAAGGCCTTTGTCGAGCGATCACTCGGGAATGGCAAGGGTGCCCGCTATATGCTTCGCCTCACGGCCCCGCCGGTCATGACGACCTCGCAAGAGCACCCGCGTTACCGCGTGCCACCTTTGGCCGTCACACTCACCGCCGGCGAAGAAGTTTGCCAGGGCTTCCTGGAGGATGTGAGCATTGCCGGCCTGGGTGTGATGAGCCCGATCCGATTTGACAAAGGGATGCTCGTCAACGTGGACATCCCCGAGCCGGTGGGCCCCATGCGCCTCACGGCGCAGGTGCGCTACTTCCGCAATTTGGGCGAGAACGAAGACGTGCAGCTTGGCCTGCAGATTTTCGGCATGGAACGCGAAAGCGCCCAAAAGTGGGTGCAGTTTGTGCACTGGGTGGCCGTGGGCAATCGCCCCCGCGCCTCGGCCTAGAGCCTAGGTTTAGCCGCCGCTCAGTTCGCGGCCCTTCACTGCGTTGCGCTCGATGAACTCTTTCCAGTTCGCGGGCACGTCCGTGTCCACAAAGATGGCTTGCACCGGGCACTCGGGCTCACACAGGCCGCAGTCAATGCACTCATCCGGGTTGATGTACACCATGTCATCCCCTTCGTAAATGCAGTCCACGGGGCAAACCTGCATGCAGGACTTGTCCTTAACGCCGATGCAAGGGTCGGTGACTACGTAGGGCATGGTCCAGAAACTTTACCGTCCGGACTTGCCTGAGGGGAAGGGCTCCCGGCGGCAATGCGAGAAAAGACTCGCTCCACCAGCCACTGAGTCCCTTCGGATCCCTTGAACTGGTCGCCGCCATAGACGGGCAGACCGAGAGACAAGCTGTGGACAATGTAACGCGCCAGACGCGGAACCTCGCTCTTGGGGCTGCGGTTGGCAATGAGCCATGTCTCAATGGGCTTGTAGACGCTGACTTCTAGGGCGCGCTGCATCTGGTTGCGGCTCGCGGGGCGCTGGAGCTTGGGGATATCACGCTCCATGATGAGGATATCCAGCAGGGGTTCCTTCAGCAAGCCTTCAGCGATGGCATAGGCGGTGTCGCGGCCAGTGTTCTGGGTGATTGCCCGGTCAATCCGGTCGCCCAGCTGCTTGATGGCGTGGAGGCCCCAGGAGAGGTAAATGCCTTCCTTGTCGCCAAAGTGGTGGTAGAGCGCGGGAGCCTTGAGTCCGCACTCCTCCAAGATGCAAGAGATGCTGACCGCGCCGTAGCTCTCGCTACGAAAGAGCTTCTGGGCGGCAAGGGCCAGGCGGTCTCGCCCGCTTACGGGCCGTTCCGAGGGCTCCTGATTATTGCGCATATCTAATCAACGTATGTTTTGCCGCTGATATCTCAAAAAGGTGGACAATTCTGTCAAGTTTCCTAGCAAAAGGACCCTTTGGACCGGGGCAATTCCGGCCGTTTGGCCCCGGAAGCCTGTACAATAGGGGGAGCACAACGAGCCTTGGCTCGTAAGGAAGATCAATGTCCATTACGTTAACTCCGCGCGCGTCTCAAGAACTACGTGACCTGATGACCGGCCAAGAGAAACCGAACGCCCACCTGCGCGTTTGGGTCGCTGGTGGCGGTTGCTCTGGGCTCTCGTATGGCATGGCCCTGGATGAGAACGAGCCGGACGCCGACGATCAGATCTTCGAATGCGATGGCGTCAAGGTGGTGGTGGACGCCATGAGCCTGCAGTACATGGGTGGGTCCAGCGTGGATTACGTGGACGACATGATGGGCGGCGGCTTCAAGATTGAGAATCCGAACGCCACCAAGGGCTGCGGATGCGGCTCGTCGTTCTCCACGGAGGACGGCCCGCAAGGCGGCGGGGGCTGTGGCTCCTGCGGTTGCGCTTCCTAAGCGCGGCCTTGCGAATTGAAAGGAAAACCTCCTGCGCGGACTAGTCCGCTAGGAGGTTTTCGCCTTGATCCTTAAAGACGTTGTGGACGTAATCCACCCACTTGTGGGTGCTGGCTTCGTCCATCGTCACAAACTTCAGACCCGTGGCAAACAGGTCGCTCTTCTTCACCGGCAGTGAATAGCGCACTTCGGCCTTGAGCGCGATGGGCTCGGTGTCGCCTCGGCCGATCGAGACATCCACAATCGACCCGGCTTCGTACTGGTGCCGCGAACGCAGTTGCAGGCCACCGAGGCTCAGGTCCACAAGGACAGACGAGCTCTCGGCTTCATCCGCCAGCTTGATCTTCGCGTACTCCAGCATGACAAACCGCTTATGCTCACGGCGGTTCTCAGCGCTCAACGTTTCTTGGTTAGCCAGGTGTTTGTCACCCATGTTTAGGTTTTCGGCATTCATGGTGGTGGTCCTCAGGGGTTTACGCGGCCAGCTGCTGCGGCATTTCGTCGGTTTGCGGAATCACGCCATTGCGGGCAATGACCTGCTTGAAAGCGGCCACCACTTCGGGGTCCAAGAACCCCTTGCTGGTGTCTTCGTCTAGGATGCTCAGCGCGCGGTCCAGCGCCATGCCCACGCGGTAGGATCGCGTGCTGGTGATGGCGTCGAAGATGTCGGCCACAGTGGCGATGCGCACCAAGAACGGGATATCGTCGCCAGCCAGGCGGTCGGGGTAACCCGAGCCATCCAGCTTCTCGTGGTGCCAGCGGATGATGGGCAAACACTCACGGAAGAGGTCGACGTTCTGCACAATTTTGGCCCCGTAGACCGGGTGCATGCGGATCATCTCGAACTCCTCGTCTGTGAGCGTGCCGGGTTTGGTCAGCACGTTGTCGGGGATCCCGATCTTCCCGATGTCGTGGACAAGACAGCCCATTTCTAGCAGGCGCTTCTCGTAATCGCCCAGGCCGAGCTCTTCGGCAATCCACAGGCTGTACTGCATCACGCGTTCGGAGTGACCCGCGGTGTACGGGTCCTTGGCTTCAACCGCTCGCACCAAGGCGCGGACGATGCTTTCGAAGTTGGCTTCCAACTGGCCCAGCGCGTCGGTCAGGAGTTTGTTGGTGTTTTCAATCTCCGTGTTCTTGCGCTCGAGGTTGTGGCTAACTTGCCGCAGATTGGTCACGTCCACCAAGAAGGTGAGCAGGTGCCGGAATGAGCCCTGGGCATCAAAGATCGGCTGGCTACGGACCTCGATTTCTCGGCTGCGGCCGTCTTGCACGGCCGTAAACACGGTGCTCCAGGGTTCGCGGCGGTTTTCGCTTTGTTGAAGGCCTTCGGCTACGCGGTCCAGTTCGTTATCGAGAGCCGTGGGCACCACCAATCCGGGCGGGCGCGGGCGCAGCAGCTGCGCGGACCACTGGCCGTTGTCAAAGACGTTGCGGCCGTCGCGGATCAGCGCCAGTCCGAGCGGGAGCGACTCGACCAGAGTTCGGTAGTCGTTCTGCAGGCGCAGGGAGTTGATTTCTGTCTCCCGCAGCCGACGCTCGCGCTGGCTGTTGAGGCGCAGGAACAGGATGGAGGCCGTCCCGATGATCGCCGCCGTCAGGAACGCGAAGAACATCAACGTCGCGGTACGGGTTTGGGAGGCACCGATCTCGTCGAGAGTGGAAGAGATCGTGGCGCGTTGAGTATCGATGCCAAGCTGGACGCGTCGAACTTCGTTCAGACCGGCCTGCCGGCTCGTAAGCGAGCGCTGAACCGCTTCCTGCAGGTTGGCGGCGAGCTTGGTTTCGCCCCGCTCGACCAGGCGTTCGACTAAAACATTGGCTTCAAACGTCGACTCCTCGTCAGCAATATGCCGCAGTCCGCTCTGGGCGATGCGCAGGCTTTCGAGCTTTTCGATGGCGTGAGACGTGTTCCGGCTGTTTTGAATGATCTGGTACTGGGAAACACCCGCTTGCACCAGCAATACCACCCCCAGGGCGAGGATGATGTTCTCCACGACCGTGCGGTTCACGCGGGAAGCAATGAGCTCAAGCGGGCTTTCGCCCACCCCCTTGGCGATCACGGTCGAGAGGGAGACGGCCATCCCAAGGGCCAGCAAAACGAAGAGGAAGGCGTAAATCAGCGTACGCAAGAAGAGGGCGCTTTGGGCTTGATCGGCTACGGCTGCAGAGCGGTCAACCCCGACGATGGCCACGACCTCGCCTTCGGCATTCTTGATCGGCGCATAAGCCGATCGCCAGGTCCCCCATCTATCTGTGTAGGAGGCCTGATCGACAATCGGCTGGCCCGAGTCGAAGCACGCCACCATCTCCTGCGTGTGGTCCTCGTACTCTTCCATCAAATACGACTTATCATCCACGGCGTCGCCGTTGAGGTCACCCGCGGGCGTAGGATCGAGGACGAAGTAGAACCGATTGTCCTTGCGCCGGACGGTGTAGACGTAGGCGATATCGTCCGCATTGGCGACCAGGGTCCGGATCCGCTCGTTCTGGCGGTCGTAAAGATCGGTCGTGATCTGGTCCGCGCTGACCAGTTTTTCATGCTCTTCGGCATCCACTAATGAAGCCGCGATCATGGCGTACGACCGCATCTCCGTCTGCAATTGTTGCTCCGTATTGAACTTGGCTTCGTTATAGAACGCCAAGATCAGGGGGCCACCGAGCATCAAGATCCCGATGAAGACCATCAGGACCATTTGAATCCGGGGCGGGAGCGACCACCGTTTGCGCATGAGACTTCTCCTTTTCTCATCGGTAAGTTGCCCTCGCAACATTACGGTGCGGCGGGAGAGGCCTGAAAAGAAGAAACCTCCCCGGGCCATTGGCGCCGAGGAGGCTTTCTGATTGTTATGGGCTCGGGCCTTAACGGCGAGCCGTGTTGGTGCTGATCAGCGCGTGGCGGGTGCGGGCGTCGAATTCGATGCTCACGCCCAGAGCGTTCGAGAAGAAGCTCAGCGGCACAATCGAGCGACCGTGGTCGATGAACGCGGCACGCTCCAGCGGGATGCTGACGTCGTTCACGTTCGCCATCATGTTGCCAATCGCAAACCAAACCTTCTGGTCCTTGTTGGTGGCCGTCACGGTCTTGGTGGCGTTATCCCACTGCACGTAGCCGCCGGCGCTCTCAAAGAGGTGGCGGAACGGGGTGAGGGCAATGCCTTCTTCCACTCGCGGCTGCACGTCGAAGTTCACGGCTTTGCCGCCCATCGAGATCGTGTATTCGCCGATGTTGGGCACGCGGGTGCCAAAAGTGAGCGGGATAGAACCCACGGCGGCCGTCAGGTCCACCGGCGGGATCGTGGCCATGAGGCCGTTATTATTGCCTTCGGCGGGAGTGACTTCCACCACGCCCGGACCATTGCCTTCCGGTCGCACCGGGGCGCCAGCAGGGGCTACCGTCACCGGCTTCACATCACCCGTGAGCGGGCGTTGACCCGTCGGGGTGAGGGAGCGCGGGCCGTGAGCCGTGCCCGGACCCGTGGCCGGGGTGCGGGTGCCCGCGGCGGCCGAAGTCGTCGGGGCCGTGGCCGGCAGGCTGGTCGGAACTTGGTTGGGGCGATCGCCCGTCACTACGACGCGCGGGTTGGTCGTCGTACCTTCGGGACCGGTCACCGGCACGGTACCGTTGGCTGAGGTCACCGGGTCGCCAGCGTCCACGCGCTCGGTGCGGCCACCGGGGTTGTTGACCAGTACGCGCACGCGCTCTGTCTTAAAGGTGTTGTTGGTTTCATCAATCACCCAGGCTTGAACTTCGTGCCAGCCGTTCGTCACGCGGGTGGTATCCCACAGCCAGCGGTACGGCGCGGTGTTGCGCAGGCTCATGAACTCGCCGTCGACGAAGAACGACACGTAAACGTTGCTCAGGGGCGACTTGAAGCCGACCTGGATGTCCACCGTTCCCTTCAGTTGGGTGCCGCTGGTGGGATTCTTCAGGAAGACCGGGCCGGTGGCCTGGCGCTCCATGCGAATCGAAGTGGTTTGCGTGCCCACCACGGTGCCTTCCTTGTCGAAAAGGCGGATTTCAATCGTGTTGTCGCCGTCTTCCAGCTGGGCCGGATCAAGGCGGAAGTTCGTTTCGCCGGCGTTCGTGCCTTCGTCGGTCGTGCGGGTGGCAATACTCTTGCCATTGATGCGCAACTCAACCAGGGCGACCGCCGCACCGGAATACCGGACCGTGAGGGTGCGGTTATTTGCCGCTTTGTCCAAGACGACCGTGGCGTCCGGGAGCATATAGGCATAGCTCGTCGAAGCCATCCCCATCGAGAGAGCCGCAGCTCCAAACCATTGTCCAACGCTCTTTTGCATAGTGCACCGCACTCTGCCCGCCAAAATAACGAGCATGCTTAGTTTGAAGGATTTCGCGAACTATGTCAACCCTTCTCCACGTCCATGAACCCTTCGCCAATCCTTCTTGAACCTGTACGGGCATATTCTCAGCCCTTAGAAACTTTCGCTTCGGGCTTCCGAGGGTGGTCGGGCATCCGGTTTTCCACCATCGGGTGGCGGGGCGAGCCGTGGTGGCACGACCTGATTTTTGTGCAACCTCGCACGCCTCAACGCCCCGGCACCATCTTGGAAATCACGGGCTGGGAACCCAACTACAAGGACTTGCGCATGGCCCAAGAGTGGGCGGATGCCAGCGGCATGACGGTGGCATTGCTCTTTCAGATTCCTCGGCAGCCGATCGAGGGGCGGATCGAGGACGAACTCATCGCCTACTCGTTTTCTCTGTATTTGAACTCAAAGGACCCCGCGGACTTGCTGCTTGCCCCCATGATCGCCAGCTCCGTGGCGGCGCTGGATCTGATAGAGGCGCCGGTGGTCGTCACCGGGGCCAGTAAGCGCGGGTGGACCACCTGGTGGGTGGGCTTACACCGCGACGAGCGCGTGGTGGGCATCGCCCCGCGGGTATTTGACCATCTCGACTTCGCATGGCAGCAAAACCGGCAAGCCGAGCTCTGGGGCGCGCCCAGCCCCCAAGTGCAGGACTACACCGAGTACGGGTGGAGCTTTGATCTCGACAACCCGGAAGTGGCGGCACTCATCGGCGTGGTGGACCCGCACCCCCACCGATCTCGGCTCACAGTGCCTACTCTCGTGCTCAGCGGGGCGAATGATCCCTTCTGGTGCCCCGACCCCTGGGACACCGTAGCCCCCACTATGCCCGAGTGCGTAAGTTGTCTCTCGGCGCCCAACGCGGGACACGGGATGGCCGACCGTCGCTGGTGGTCCGCGTCGCTCGGGGCCTTTGCGCGGGATTGCGTTGAGGGACGATCCGCAGCCGATGAAACAACGACCCGCGTCTGGCGGGCGGAGGCCAAGGAGCCCAAGTTCGTCCATGCGCTCTGGAGGCCGGTGACCGACGGGGACGCAGCCTTGCCTCCCCTCAATGAGCAAATGTGGACCGCCGAGATGACGGAGGTCAAACGGGCCGATGGCACAAGGCGCACCACGCCTGTGCGCCTCATCGCCCCGACCGATTAAGCGTTGGTAAAGATTCCTTCGGGGGCCGGGCCGGTTTCGGCGTAAACCACGCTACCAATCCCGCCGCGCACATTGAAGTGGCCGGTGACCCGCATGTATTGGGGTTGGCAAGAGGCGGCCAGTTCGTCCAGCAAGCGATTGACGACAGCTTCGTAATAGATGCCTTCGTTCCGGAACGAGTAGTAATACAGCTTCAGCGACTTCAACTCAATGCACGTTTCGTTCGGGATGTAAGTGAGGATTATTGTCGCAAAGTCCGGCTGACCCGTCTTGGGGCACACGCTGGTGAACTCCGGACATTCGTGCCGAATGACGAACGGACGGCCCGGCTTCGGGTTGGGGAAGGTCTCAATCACGCCGCGCGAAGGGTACCCGCGGGTAAGTTTCAGCGTATGCAAGTCGCCGTTTTTCCGGGCCAAGGCTCCCAGGCCCCCGGAATGGGACAGGACCTCGTTGCAGCCTCTCCGGCCGCCGCCGCCGTGTTTGACGAAGTGGGTGAGGCGCTGGGCCTCGATATCCGCAAGCTCTGCTGGGACACCGACGCCGAAACCCTGCGCCAAACCCAGAACGCCCAGGTGGCCCTGTTTGCCACGGGAGTGGCGGCGTTCCGTGCCCTGCAAGAAGCGCACGGGGGCTGGACTCCGCAAGCGATGGCTGGGCATAGCGTGGGCGAGTACGCGGCGCTGGTTTCGGGTGGCTGGTTAAGCGTGGCCACCGGGGCCAAGCTCGTGCGGCGACGCGGGGAGATCATGGCGGCGAGCGGCAAGGATCGCCCCGGCACCATGGCGGCGGTGCTCGGCATGGAGCGCGCGGCGCTGGAAGCTCTTTGCGAAGAACTGTCCCAGGGCGGGCAGATCGTGGTGATTGCCAACGACAACAGCCCCGGCCAACTGGTGGTGAGCGGGGACGTGAACGCAGTGCAGGCCCTCAGCGCCTCGGCCGGCGAGCGCGGGGCCAAGCGGGTACTGCCGCTGAACGTTAGTGGCGCGTTCCACAGCCCCCTCATGAAGGAAGGGGCGGCGGCCCTGGCCGAAGCCCTGAGCGGCGCGGAGTTTCAGGCGGGTACGGTGCCGGTGGTCAGCAACGTCACGGCCCAGCCGGAAACGGACTGGCCGGCTCGGCTGGCCGAACAGATGGTGCAACCCGTGCGCTGGACCGAAACGGTGCAAGGCTGGGCCGCCCAAGGACTAAACATGCAAGTGGAATGTGGACACGGCGAAGTGCTGGGCGGATTGCTCCGCCGCATCGCCCCGGAAGTTGCGGGAGCCCGCGTGGTGGATAGCGCGACCCTACAAGAAACGGTGAAGAAGCTCGGAGGTGCCCCGTGAGCGCCGAACGCCGCGTGGCTCTGGTCACCGGGGCTAGCCGGGGTATTGGTCAGGCCATCGCCGAGGGCCTAGCTGCCCAAGGGATTGCCGTGGCGTGCCTGGCCCGCAAGCCGGAGAACGCCCACGCCACTCGGGATCGCATCCGCGAGGCGGGCGGGGAAGCCGAAGCCTTCGGCGCCGACATTGCCAACGCCGAACAAGTGCAAGCCGCAATTGCCGAGATTGAAGCCCAAATGGGCCCGATCACCATCCTCGTGAACAACGCGGGGCTCACCCGCGACACGCTCATGATGCGCATGGACTTAGCCGACTGGCAGGCCGTCATTGACGCCAACCTCACTGGCGCATTCCACACCATCAAGGCGTGCCAACGCGGAATGATGAAGGCGCGCTGGGGTCGCATTGTCAATATCTCCAGCATTGTCGGCCTGGGCGGCGCGGCCGGGCAAACCAATTACGCGGCCAGCAAAGCGGGGCTCATTGGTCTCACCATGGCGGTGGCCAAGGAATTGGGTTCGCGCAACATCACTTGCAACGCGGTGGCTCCGGGTTTCATCGAGACCGATATGACCCATGAATTGCCGGCGGATTTCCGCGAACACGTGGTCAAAACGGCACCTCTGGGTCGCCTGGGGAGCCCTCAAGACATCGCCGCGGCGGTGGTTTTCTTGTGCAGCGAAGGAGCGAGTTATATGACCGGCCAGACGCTGGTGGTGGACGGAGGACTCACGCTCTAGGCCAAAAGCGCACCGGGGTCCCGCGCGGGGACGTAGGAACCCGGTGGTAATATGCCTTTCCGCGCCATCGCGCGCAGGGCTACAAAAACATGTCCGATAACATTCTCGATCGCGTCAAAAAGGTCGTCAAGGAAGAACTCAACGTTCAAGACGAAGTGAGCGAAAGCGCCTCCTTCACCGATGATCTGGGCGCCGACAGCCTCGACGTTGTTGAACTCGTGATGGCCATTGAAGAAGAATTTGGCATTGACGTGCCGGACGAGGACACGCAAGGCCTCAAGACCGTTCAAGACGTCGTCGACTACATCAAGAGCAAGCAGGGCTAAGCCCAATCCCCTTCCCGACGAAGTGAAGGGACCCACACTTTATGGCTTCTGACCAAACGCCCCGGATTGTCATTACCGGGATTGGCGTCGTATCCCCCGTAGGCACCGGGGTCGAAACCTATTGGAACGCGCTCAAGAGCGCCACCAATGGGGCCGGGGAAATCACCCTGCTCGACACCAGTGACTACGCCACTCGCATCGGTTTCGAGGTCAAAGACTTCGTGCCCGAAGATTGGGTGGATGGCAAGGAAGCGCGCCGCATGGACCGGTTCCTGATGTTCGCGGCTGCGGCTGCGCAAATGGCGTTGGAGGACTCCAAGTTCCCCGAAGACCAGGGGCTACGGGACGAAACGGCCGTGGTCATCGGTTCGGGCATTGGCGGCCTGGGCACCATGAGCGAGCAGACCAAGAAGCTACACCTTCAGGGTCCGTCGCGCGTATCACCCTTCTTGGTCCCCTACATGATCCCGGACATGGCAAGTGGCTACGTCTCGATCTTGCACAAGCTACGGGGTCCGAACTCGTGCATCGTCACGGCCTGTGCCACGGGGGCGAACTCCATTGGGGAAGCCGCCGCGATGATCCAGCGCGGCGACTGTGTGGCCGCGCTGGCGGGCGGAGCGGAAGCTCCGATTACCCAAATGGGCTTGGCCGGGTTCTGCTCGGCGCGAGCCATGACCACGCGGAACGATGACCCCATGCGGGCCAGCCGTCCCTTTGACAAGGAACGCGATGGATTCGTAATGGGCGAAGGTTGTGGAGTGCTCGTGCTGGAAACGCTGGAGAACGCTCTGGCGCGGGGCGCGAAGATCTACGGCGAGCTCGCGGGCTACGGCCAAAGCGGGGACGCTTATCACATCACCTCTCCGGACCCGAATGGCGATGGGGCGATGCGTTCCATGCGGATGGCCTTGCGCAAGGCGGGCTTGAAGCCCGAGGACGTTCAGTACGTGAACGCGCACGGCACGTCCACTGAGTTGAACGACAAGACCGAAACCAAGGCGATTCGCGGAGTGTTCGGTGAGCATGCCGAGAAGCTCGCGGTGAGCAGCACCAAGTCGATGATCGGCCATACGCTGGGAGCCGCCGGGGCCCTGGAAGCCGTCGCGTGCCTGCTGGCGCTGCGCGACCAGGTGGCACCGCCGACCATCAACTACGAAGTGCCGGACCCCGAGTGCGACCTCGACTACGTGCCGAATGTGGCGCGCCCGATGCCGATGGAAGTGGCTTTGTCCAACTCGTTCGGGTTCGGCGGGCACAACGCGACGCTGATCTTTAAGCGGTACCAGGAGTAGGCGTGTGCAGGCTTGGATCCAGGAGTTTCTGGACCATCTCCAGGCCACGCGCTCGCCCCATACCGTGCGCGCTTATGGGTCGGACCTCGCCCAATTGGCGGTGTTCACGGGCGGCAAGCCTGATTTAAGCCCGGAGACCCTCGAAAAGTATCTCCGGGCTTATGCGCCTCAACCCACCACTCGAGGGCGCAAACTCTCCACCCTTCGCGCCTTTGTGCGTTACTTGAGGGCCGTTGGGCAGCTGGATTCTGATCCCACGGCCACGCTGGTTACACCGATCAAACACCGCCCGCTACCCGCCGTGCTGACCTCGCACCAGGCGGGGCAACTCCTGGATCAGGCTCCACCGGGCAAGAGTCCCCTCCGGGATGCGGCGCTGCTCGAGATGCTTTACGGAGCTGGACTGCGCGCTAGCGAGGTCGTTCGCCTCGATCTGAGCGACGTGGACCTGAACACCCAGCGGGTGCGGGTGCGCGGGAAGGGAAACAAGGAGCGCATTGCCGTCTTTGGCGGGGCGGCCGCCCGGGCGGTGCAGGCCTACCTGACGCAGGAGCGGGTGAGCGGCAAGAGCGAGGCTGTGTTTGTGAATGCCAGTGGGCAACGCCTGACGACGCGCACAGTGCAGAACGTGGTGCACCGCTGGGCGCAGGCCTCGGGTTTGCCGCCGGATGTGACCCCCCACACCTTGCGTCACTCCTTTGCCACGCACCTGCTGGATGGGGGTGCCGACCTCAAATCTGTGCAACAGCTCCTGGGCCACGAGAGCCTGGCCACCACGCAGATCTACACCCACATCAGCATCGAGCGGCTGCGCGACACCGTTGGCAAGAGTCACCCGAAGGCGAAAAGGAAAGGCTAAGCCAGCCTCAAACCCAGGTGCTGGCGCGGCGCAGGTGCTTGAAGGTGATGGGGCGCGCAAACTGGCCGAACACAAAGCCGGGGTAGCCCACCATCGAGTCCAATTCGTAGTCCGGCGGGGCGGAAATCAGCACCAGCGGGGTGCCCTTGGCCTCGGGGTGGCCCATTTTGGCCATGGCGAACTCTTCGTAGCCCGCAATCTTGTGGGGCTCCTTGAGCGTGGCGATGAGGTCCACAAAGATCATCTCGGCCCCCTGGCACGCATCCAAGGCGACATCCACCTGGTCGGTGATGATCACCTCGTCATCCGATTGAAAGGCCCGTGCGGCCTCGCTTTGGATTTCCTCGTCCCGGGTGAGGATGACGTACTTCATGGCTCTCAAAGAGGGACGGATGTCTGCCGAGAAAGGCCGCAGGGCTCTCCAAATGTTGCTCAAATGATAACAATGGGTTGCGAAAGACCGATTCTGTGTAATACTCGGAACAGGCACATATCATTTCTTCGTGATATATGTCTGAGCAAACCCAAATGTCGATCATCCAGAGCCCCGAGAACAACACGGCGCAGCGGACGTCCGCCGAGAGTGATCGCTTTACGCGGATGCGCGCCGAGACCGAACGTCGCGCCTATGCGATGGCCCTCCAACTCACCCGGAACAGCACGGACGCCCAAGACCTGGTGCAAGACACCTATGTGAAGGCGTGGCGCGGCTTCGATTCTTACACGCCGGGCCGACCGTTTTTGAACTGGCTGCTGCGCATCATGCAGCACGCCTACCTCGATAGCCGCCGCCGGGAGAACCCCATCCGCAAGGCCGAGTCCATCCACTCGATGGTTTCGCCGAATAGCGGAGATGTCCAAGAACTTCAAGTGGCCGATGAATCCATGGGGGCCGAAGACGGCGTGCTGATGGAAGAGTTCCGCCTGGAGCTCCGCCGCGCCCTCAATGAACTCCCGGACGTCTACCGCACGGCCATTGAGATGTGCGACATCGAGGAGTTGAGCTACGGCGAGATTGCCGACCGGCAGAACACGACGATTGGCACCGTGCGCTCGCGCATCCACCGGGGTCGCAAGCTCCTGCGTGAGATCATCCAAGCGCGCGGCGTCAACATTCCGATCCGCTAAGTCCCAACCGGGGCTCCAGTTCTCATCCCGAACGCCCGAGAATCTCCAGTATGGGGGTCTCGGGCGTTTCTTCTGCCCTCCGGGCAGCGCAAAGCGCATATGTGAGCAAGGCGACGCAAGAAGGCGTCGCGGTTCAAATGCTCAAGAAGAGCTTGGATCAAGAAAAGCAGGCTGCGCAGGAACTCCTGAAGGGCCTAGACACCAAGGGCAAGATCCTCGACGTCCGCGCCTAAGGCACGGTATCCTAGCCTGAGTGAGCGCAAAGCGCCCCGCGCGCCCCGTCTGGTGGCGAAACACGTTCTTCCTTTTCGGCGCCCTCATCCTTGTGGTGGCGGTCGTGGGGTTTGTGCGCGGCGAAGATGCCATCCGTGACCCCGGTCAGAAGCGCGAGAGCAACCTCGCCCTGATGTACGTGGTCGGCGGCATTTTGATGCTAGGGAACGGCTGGTTAACCCACCGCCAAAGCCTGGCCGCTTACGAAGAAGAGTTCGGTGGCGACACGCCAGCGGCCTAAATCATCCAGGAATTCAAGAAATGGTCAAGTGTCAATGCGGCAAAGAGATGGACGTGGTGCCCAACTGGTTCCAGGGCGTCGACGTTCAGTTCGTCTGTAATAACTGCCCGAACCAAACGATCAAGGGCATTACCGAAGTCGACCTCGCGGCCGGCCTCGTGCCCGTTTCGACCCCGGATACCGGCCAAGACAAGGGCGATGAGCCCGCGCCGGAATTGGACGACGACGAAGACAACTAAGCTCGTCGCTTTTTCAATGATTCGAAGCTGAGCGTGTGGTTAGGCCGCGCGCTCGGTGATTTCGTGGTCTCGCCGTTCAATCATCAGCAGGGAGGGCGTGCCTTCGGCCCCCAGTTTTTCAAAGCAGGCGTATTGAAGGTCGCTCGGTGAGAGCAGAGCTTCGGCCGCCACCACCACTCGGGCGAGCAACCGGTCTCCCGTGCGCCACGCGACCGCTTCAAGGACATCCGAAACGCCCATCAGCACTTCCTGAGTCAGGCGGGGATGGGGACGCGGATCGAGTTGGTAAACAACGGCCACATTGGAGTGTTCGGTAGGTTGTCTCCCATTCCTTAGCCCCTTGAGCCCAGAAAGTTACGAGTTTTGTCGGAGGCCCTGCGGGGCGGGCAGACCGTTGAGCTTGAGCCACGCTGCGTATTGCTCTGGTTTATCAATATCCGTGCCAAGCGCGGCCGCCTGGGTGATGACCCCGCGCACCCGTGACTTGAGGGCGCGGGTGGCAGCCCGCTCGAGAGCAGCGATGGGCAAGGTCTGCGGGGCGGCCCGCCCTAGAATGACGCGGAGGAGGGTGCCGAAGCCCAAAATCGCGGCCAACTTCACCGGGCTCTTGCGGGCGACGTAGGCCAGCTCCATTTGCGCCATGCTGCGCCGCATGCTTTCGGTGTGCATCACGGCCACGTTGCCGCCAGTGAAGGTGCCCTCACGCAGCCGTAGGCTGGTGCGGGCCACGCCGGGATACTTGGCTTCGCAGGCCGCCAGCGGGATGATGGGATAGGCAATCTCCGCGTCAATGGGGGTGCGGGCCACCACGTCGGTCAAATCTTCGGTGGTGACGTCGGGCATGTCGGCGGTGATAAGCATCATGCGCTCGGTGGTGACGGCGTTAAGACCGCGCCCGAGGCTCTCAATGAAGTGCTGGCCTGCCGGGATGCCGTCCGGTCCACCCACCACGCGAAGCTCGCCCAGGGGGGCGGCGGCGCGGCATACGCGCTCCAAAATGGCTTCTCCGTGCACCGGAAGCTGCCAGCGTTCACTCACCTCGGTGAGGGCGCTCCAGTCCCCCTTCAGAGCACCTCCGGCTAAGACAACGACATCCATAAGCTTTCCTCCCTCGTGAGAGTATGGGCGGGGCGCACAAAGGGCCAGCCTTCGTTTTGCATCGACTGAGCGATTTGGTGGGCGGCTTGTTCGTCCGGCGCTAGCCCAAAGACGGCGGAACCCGACCCCGTAAGCCCGGAGGCGGTGGCCCCGTGAACCTGAAGGCGCCCGATGGCCTCGCCGCAGGCGCACGGCATTACGCGCTCAAAATCGTTGTAGAGGGTCCAGGGGTCATCCGGGAATTCTCGCCACGGCCGCTCGCGGGCATCCAGTTCGCGGTAGGCGTGCGCGGTCGGCACGCCCGCATCCGGGCGCACCACCACCAGCCATCGGCCGGGGGCATCGGGGAGCGGGATGAGCTTTTCGCCGTAGCCTTCGGCGCGGGCCAGACCTCCGATGAGGAAGAACGGCACATCCGCCCCCACCGCCTGCGCCACCGAAGTCATGAACTCTTTCGGCCACAGGTCAGGAAAAAGGCGGTGCAGGCCCCGGAGCAGGGCGGCGGCATCCGAACTCCCACCCCCCAGGCCACTCTCGGCCGGGATCGCCTTGATGAGTTCAATCTGGCAGGGCGGAACCTCGGACAATTCGCGTAGCAGACGCAGCACTTTGGTCAAAGTGTTCTCGGCGGGCAGGTCCGGCCAGTTGCAGGTGATTTCCATCCGCGCACCGGGGGTGAAGCGGAGGGTATCGGCCAGCGAAATGGCGGCAAAGTACGACCGAAGGGGGTGATATCCCGAGGCATCGGCCGGCCCAACGCTCAAAAACGTGTTGATCTTAGCGGGGGCGAGGACTTCGAGGGTCACTGCGGCCCGTCCCCCATCTGCTGGCGGACGTGGTCAGGAATCTCGGGCGGCGTGGCGGCCTGGGGCGGGATGTTCAATTCTGCCTTAGCTTCGGGCATCCGGGGCGGTACCACTTCATGTGGGTAGGGCATTACCTCCAGCTCTTCCAGTGCCTTATCAATGGCGGCGAGTTGCATGCGCGCTTCGGCGATGGTCTGGATGAACGGCAACACCGATTCCTGCACTTCACGCCCGGCCAGCCGGTGACCCAGCACCCGCACGCGCAGGGAATCCAGAGTGGTCATATAAACAGCCGCCTGGGCTTCCGCGCGGTGGACGGTGGCTTCAATCGCTTGCATCTGGCGACGGTATTCCGCGATGTTTTGGTCCGCCATGCGATACATTTCTTGCGCTTGCGGGTCTTTGCTGGCGATCAGCAGATACTGCTGGGTCGGAACGAGGTTGCTTTCCGTGCGGGAGATCTCAAAGGCCACCCGGTCGGCCCGGCGCAGAGCAATGTAGAGGTCTTCGGCGAGGCTATTGACCGTTTGGGGCAGCTCTTCTAGGGCCGCGATCTTGCTTTTCGTCAGATCGTTGACCGACTGCTGGAACCGTGTTCGCCGATCCTCGCAGCCTTGCCACAAGTGGCGGAATCGCCCATCGTGCCACCGCTTGTAGATCGAGCGCTTATAAGATGCGGCGACCACTAAGCCCGCAATGACGCCCATCGTTCCTAAGCCAATCACCGATTGACCAGTGGATGCCCAGGTGATGCCGCCCACGCCGAGCGCCCCGAAGACGCCGACAATGCCATGCCCGCTCAGAACCTCACGCGCGAAAACCTGGCGGTCTCGGCGGATGAATTCCGAGCGGCTCATAACAACTCCCTACGCCAGACCGGGCCGCAGGGGTGCACACCCCAGTTCGCGCTCCACGCCCGCCGCGAGTTCGAGCAACCGCTCGTCGCCGCGCACCGGACCCATGAGGTGCAAGCCTACCGGCAAGCCGTCGGCTAGGCCGCACGGCAACGAAAGCGCCGGGTAACCGCCCATGTTCGCAGGGATGGTGCAGAAGTCCATCTGCTTCAGTGCCATCGGGTCGTGGCTAAATCCGCCCAGCGGGAAGGCCACGCAAGGGCTCGTCGGGCTGAGGATGGCATCGTATTCGCCCCACAGCGCGTCAATCTCGGCCACCATCAGGCCGCGAATTTGCTGCGCGCGCAGATAATAGGCGTCGTAGTAGCCCGCCGAGAGGGCGTAGGTGCCCACCATGATGCGGAGCTTGACCTCGTGGCCGAATTTCTTGCCGCGGGTGGCCATCAGGCTTTCCACGTGGCCGGGGGCTTCCTCGCGGGCGCCGTAGCGTACGCCGTCAAAGCGGCCCAGGTTGCTGCTGGCTTCGGCCGGCGCAATGACGTAGTACGTGCTCACGCCCAGGGAGAGAGAAGGCAGGTCCACGTGGTCCACGGTGGCCCCGGCGGCTTCCAGCGTGCGAATCGCTTGTTCGATGCTGGCGCGCACGTTGGCTTCCACTGCGTCCGACATCAGTTCTCGCGGCAGGGCAAATCGCTTGCCCTTCACGCTGGCGTTGGCCAGGTCCATCGCGCCTAGCGGGGCGTCGGGCAACGACGTGTTGTCCAGGCCATCGGTTTGGCAAATCACTTGCGAAATCGCCGCCACGTCGGCCACGGTCTGCCCGAACGGGCCAATTTGGTCGAGCGATGACCCGAAGGCCACCAGGCCGAACCGGGACACGCGCCCGTAGGTCGGCTTGAAGCCCACCAGGCCGCACAGCGCCGCTGGCTGGCGGATAGAGCCCCCCGTATCGCTGCCGAGGCTGATGGGCGCGAGGCCCCCGCTCACGGCGGCGGCGGAGCCGCCCGAACTCCCGCCCGGTGACCGGGTGGGGTCCCAGGGGTTCTTGCACACGGCGTAGGCACTGTTCTCGGTGCTTGTGCCCATCGCAAATTCGTCAAGGTTGGTCTTGCCCAGCAGGGGCATCCCGGCCCCGTGCAGCTGGGAGATCACCGTAGCGTCGTAGGGCGGGATGTAGCCTTCCAGGATGCGACTGGCGCACGTGGTGGGCCGGCCCTGGGTGCTGATGTTGTCCTTGATGGCCACCGGCACGCCCAGCAGGGGGCTGGTTTCGCCCGCATCCAGACGGGCCTGGGCGGCGTCGGCCTCGGCCAAGGTGCGCTCGGCATCTACGTGCAGGAAGGCACCGTAGGTGTCGGTTACGTCCAGGAAGGCCTGGGCGACCTCGCGGGCGCTCATTTCTCGGCGCTGAAGGGCGGCCGCAATCTCGGTGGCGGTGAGCTGACCTAGCTTGTTGCTCAACGGTCAGTCCTCCCGAATGCTAGGAACCAAGAACAGTCCGGCCCGGCTCTTCGGGGCGTTGGCGAGCGCCTGGTCGCGGGTGAGGCCGAATCGGGCCACATCCTCGGCCAGCACGTTCTGCAAAGCCACGGCGTGCGGCTTCGGGGCGACACCCGTTACATCCACGGCCTGCAAATCTTGAAAGTGCCCCAGGAGGGCATCCAGCTCCGTTTGGAAGGCACGTAACTCGTCCTCGGTCAGTTCCAGTCGGGCGAGGCGTGCGACGTGCCGAACTTCGTCCAGCGTGATCGGCATGACGAAGATTATGACCTCTCCACCATAATGAACCTATGCCGATTTGGGGTCGCCGTGGGCACTATCCGCTGACGGCGGGCACCGTGGTGATCATCGTCGCGGTGGCCGCAATGTCAGGGGTGTGCCGCTCGCTCATCCCGCCCCCCGAACTCGGCCCCACCGCCAACCGCCCCGGCGACTTCGTGCGCAGTTCGGCGAGGTTGCCCATTGCCTGGCGGACTCTGGACGACGACCCCTTCGCCGAAGCGCGCCGTCGCGAGTTGCCCCTGCTCTTTGTGATGGGGTCCGAGCTCAACCAATCGGCGGTGGCATTCGACAAATGGATGTTCAAGGAACGCGAGATCATCCAGCTCATTCAGCAGTCGTTCGTGCCGGTGCGGGTGGACCTGGATGAAGACCCGGCTATGGTCAATGCGTTTTGGCCCCTGTCGCGTTCCACCCAGGTGCCTGATCTTGGCTTCCAAATCTGGGCAGTGGATGCCAACGGCGTGCCGCGTGATTTCCACGAGCCCATCCTGAGGGGTGACCGGTTTGACCCGGCCGTCTTTGTCTTGCGCCTCCGCAAAATGAGCGACCGGGCGCAAAGCAAGGAATCCAACGACGTGGCGGCCCGCCAGGCCATGGATCTCGCCATCCTGTCGGGCTCAACGGAAGAAGGCGTCCCCGACGTCGATCTCTATCTCCGGAACTTGCAGGCCCGGGTGCACCCGGAATACGGAGGCCTGCCGCTCAACGGATTTCAGGTGAATGCCATCCGCGATTGGCGGATGCTGCAGGTGATGGGCCGGCTGGGTGAGTTCGACGCGCCCTTCCAAAAGTGGATGCAATCTCCGCTGATCGACTGGACGTTCGGAGGCATCTACCAACAGGCCGAGCAACTGAACTACAGCGCCGTGGAACTGGATAAGCGCGCCACCCTTTCGGCCGAGTTTGTGGCGGTGCTGGCGGGATACGCGCGCCAAACCGGGGACGGGCGCATGGAAGCCCTGGCCCGCGACCAGTGGAAGCAAGTTCAACTGGAGTTCGTTCGGGAAGACCGAATTGTGCCGTGGGTGAGCACCCTGAGCAGCCCGCTGAACCGCTCCGCGAGACTGGGCTTAACTCCCGATCCTCTCGGGCGGCTCACTCCGGAACAAGAAGCTCTAGGGCTCGATGTTGGGTCGAACCCACAGCTCATCCCCCGCTGGACGAATCCCCAGGATCATGAGGCGTGGCTGCGGGCGCTCCAAGACCTGCGCAAGCAGGAGCTCCCGGCCAAGACCCGCGCCAGCGAGTCTGCCTATCTTTCTTCGACGGCGCTTTTTGTGACATCGATCTTAGAGGCGCGACGCTACCTAGGCGAGAGCGATTCCACCACCGCCGTCAACCTTTGGGCGTACGTGAAGGAATTCGAAGCGGGGCCAGACTCGGTGACCCATCGGCGGGGCGAAGGCAAGCCGCCTCGACGCACTCTGCTGGACCGCGCGGCATACTTGCTGGCCGCTTGCGAGGTGGCCACGCACACGGGCAACGAGGGGCTGATGCGGCGGGGGCTGGCGGTATTCCGGCAGACGCGGCGGGAATTTGCGCCGGTTTACGGGGCGGCGGTGCCCGACCCCCGCTTACCCGAGACCCTTGCAATTGACCGGCCCGACGTGGTGGACGGCCTGCAGGAGGCCAGCTTGCCGCTCTTTGCCCGGGCAACCACCCGGCTCTCCATGCTGCTTCCGGATGCGGAGCGTAAGGTCGTGCGGGACGAACTCCGCAAGCAACTCGGGCGGGAATCGCTGCGGGTAGATGAGGCCGGGCAGAGGCTGGCGGGGCGCTACCGCGCGTGGTGGCGGCTGCAGTCGCCGCTGGGGTACCTGATCGTGGGGCCAGACCCGCAGCGGTGGCGCGATGAACTGGGGCGCGACCCCGCCGGACCGCCGCTGCTGTGGGTGAAGTCGTGGCCGGATCTGGCGCCGGGGATTTACGTGGTGAGGGACGACGTGAGGGAAGGTCCCTTTACCAGCCTCGCATCGCTGACCGAAGTTCAGCCATAATCACCAACCTAGCTGGAGAGGTCGCATAGTTGGTCTAGTGCGCCGCACTCGAAATGCGGTGTGGGGAAACTCACCGTGGGTTCGAATCCCACCCTCTCCGCCACTTCATTCCCAGCGCCTGCGATAATTGAGGCATGACCATCCTTCACGCGCGGCTTGTTGCCTGGCTACCCGCCAGTGAGGGGAAGAAGGCTGAGCTTGTTTTGATCGAGCCGAATGGCGACGAACACCGCGTCACGTGCCACTGCCGCCCCGATGGAACCACCGACATCAGCGAACAAGGCGACGGCAGCATGCTGATGTATCTCAACGACCGGTACGGCATGCCGGAAGTGTGCGGGCTGTGCCGTGAGATCACCCTGCAAGAGGGTTAGGATCCCCTTTTCTCCACCAATAGGGCCACAATGAGGGCATGCAGCCTCTGGACCGTCCGCAGTCCCTTGACCTTGCCCAGCTCACGACCAAAGCTCCCGAGGATGCGATCAAAGAAGAGATCCAGGCGGAAACCAAGCGTCTCGGCGACCGGCTGGAAGAACTCTTCGACCTCCTCTACTTTGCCGGGCAGCAGTCGCTTCTCATCGTGCTGCAGGGGATGGACACTTCGGGCAAGGACGGCACCATCCGCCGGATCCTCAAGTCCACCCACGCCCAATCGGTGAACGTCGCTAGCTTCAAGGTGCCGACGCCCGAGGAACTCGCGCACGACTTTCTGTGGCGGTGCCACAAGGAGACCCCGGGGGTGGGCGAGATCACAATCTTCAACCGCTCGCATTACGAAGACGTGCTGGTGGTGCGCGTGCACGACCTGGTGCCCGAGAAGACCTGGCGCGCCCGCTACGACCAAATCAACGATTGGGAACGCATGCTCGCCGCCAACCGCACGATCATCCTCAAGTTCTTTCTCCACATCAGTCACGAAGAGCAGGAGGAGCGCCTGCTGGCCCGGGAAGAGGACGTCACCAAGGCCTGGAAACTGAGCGTGGGGACTGGAAGGAGCGCCGCCGCTGGGATGACTACCAGCAGGCTTACGCCGACGCGCTGGGCCAGTGCGCGGCCCCCGGAGCGCCGTGGTACGTGGTGCCAGCGGACAAGAAGTGGTACCGCGATTACCTGGTGGTGCGCACGATTGTGGAGGCGCTGGAACCTTACGAGAAGGGGTGGCTTGAAGAACTGGAGAAGGTGGGGGCCGAGGCCAAAGCGGATCTGGCGGCCTTCCGGGCGTCCCCGTAATCCTGCGAGGTTCTCCCAAGTTTCTCATGGAATCAGCGCACTATTGCGCTCACATGGCTATACTCAACCCGGAGATTTCTATGAAATTCACACTTATTGGCCTGGCGTTGGCGGCAGCTTCTCTGTCCTCGGCGCAGGTGTTTGTCAACACATTTTCGAGCGGGGACACTTACAACACCGGAATCGGTGCCACGATTTCGGGCTCGTCGAGCGCGGTGGGTTCCGAGTTCGTGCAGGGCTTCCAGTTCACATCGGCGAACACGGGCAGCATTGGCCAAATGGTGATTGCCATGGGTCACATCGTGGGCACGCCCCAGGTCACGATGCGCCTCTACGCGGACAACAGCAACACGCTCGGCTCGCAGGTGGGTAGCGACTACACGACGACCGTGAACTCGGGCTCCTTTGGGGTCGGCACGGAAGTCATCACGCGCGACGTGAGCGGGGCCGGTTGGACGGTCACGGCGGGGCAGAACTACTGGCTGATGGCGCAGTCCGCCAATGACGCCTGGTTGGCTTGGAACTGGTCGACCGACGGCGGCACTTATACGCGCGCATCCATCAATAACGGAGGAGCCCCGAACTACTTCAATGACACGGGTTTGGCAGTTCGACTCGAAGCGGTGCCCGAACCGGCCAGCATGATCGCCCTCGGGGCCGGTCTTCTTGCCGTCGCTCGCCGTCGCCGACGCGCTTAACCGCAAACCACCTATAAAGATGCCCCCGGATCCCAAGTAAGGGAAGCCGGGGCACTTTCATTCATGCCTTAGCAGCAGTCGCAGTTTTCGCAGCCTTCGGGGCAGTTGCACTCGCCGCCGGGGCAGCAAGGGCATTCCTTTTCACTCATTCACGATCCTCCTCTAGGTAGTGATGTCCTAGTCGAGACGGCGGGTGCGCACACCGGAGTCTCGGCGAGATGACGAATCAGGGATTGAAGTGTCGCGTCTTCAACCCAGGCATAAACTTGGCGGCCGCGCATCTCGGTGGAGATCAGGCCGGCTTCGCGCAGCACGGAAAGATGATGGCTGAGGGTGCTGGGGGCGCAGGCCACGCTGCAGCAAGCCTCCTTGATGGAGACGGCGCGCCGCGCATCACTCCCAAAGCACTCGCCCGTCTCGGGGTCGTAGAGGGAGCCTCCACAACCCCGGATGCACTGGAACACGGCCCACCGCGTGGGGGCACTCAGCGCCGCAAACGCCGGGACGGGATTCATGCCCCTATGATATTTCGATATTCATCGAAATATCAAGGGGTCTCACGTATTCGTCAGGCTCTTGGTGGCTTGGCCGATCACCGGTACCACGTATTCCTCGCCGTTGCTCGCCTTAATGGCCGCCACGATGGGCAGAATCAGGCCCCCCATCGCCGCGACGATCCACATGACGATGGCCAAGGGGATGCCGATGAGGGAGATGAACGCGATCGTGCCGCCGATGGCCAGCAGGAAGAACAGCGCCGCCATGGCCAGCGATTGCGCGGCGTGGTGCGCCACAAATCGCGACTTGTCCTTATAGGCAAAGTAGATAATCAGCGAGGCCACCCAGCCCAGGCCGGTGATCAAGTTTAGTCCCAAAGGAATCGCGTGAGCTAAAGCGCCCCAATTGCGTTCTTCTGCGGTCATCTCACCCCCTATTACGGAGCGTCATTCTCGTGGGATGCGGCAAACCGGGACTGCTCCTCGGGGCTCAGCACCACCACGGTCGGCCGGGCGAGGTTGAGGAACTCGGCAAGGGTGAGGCCCACCATTTCGCCGTCTTCGGTCAATTCGCGGTGGAAACGCTCCAATACGTCGCCGGTGCGGGGTTCGTGGGGCAGGGCGTCCACCCACAGGCCCGGGGCATCATCGCGGCTGCGATAAGCCACCGCCGCTACCCACATGGGGTGGTGCGCACCGGCTTCGGCGCTGCGCCCCTCGCTAAACTCGATTTTGCCTTGGGTAAGGATCTGTTCGATTTCGGCGCGCGGAGTGGCCGAGCTGCTCAGGATCGAGCCTCCCGTAGGCGACCAGCCGACGAGTTCCGTTTCGCCCATTTCCGTGTGTAGATACACGTGCGGAATGTTGTGCCGGGTACAAGCCGCCACGAACGAAGAAAGGGGGATGCGCAGATCCAAGGTGCCTTCATTATGGCGGGCCCGAGCGGGCCGAGACCAGCTACATGCTAACGACCGCGCTTTCGCACGGGGCCAGCGGGCTGGGCGCCCAGGTGATGCCGAACGGGTCCACGAGGGTGCTGCCCCGTCCGGGCTGGAAGCCCGAGTTCATCAGGGCTTCGATATCGGCTTCATTGCTCAGCCAAATTGTGGGAGTGTTTGCCCCGCGTCGCACTCGGAACCGGGCTCCCGCGCTGGACAAGGCGAAAGTTCCGTCCACCAGTTCGTGCATGGGCACTTGGAAAAGCTGGGCGTAATACTGTGCAGCGGCGTAAGGCTCCTCGTGCGAGATGCCCATCCAACTCGTGGCGAGGCTCCGGTTGGGCGGGGTCAGGCTCTCCACATGGGGTTCGCCCCAGTGGATGTTCCAAATCAGGCCGTGCGGATCGCGGACGAGATTGGTGTGCCCCGCGCCGCCCCAGCTCAGGACTTCCATGCCCAGCGCCAAAACGCGCTTACGAGCGGCTTCCATGTCGTCGGTGATCATCTCGAACATCAAGCGGCCTTGCGGGCCGGGGTCGAGATATAGCCGTAGGTCATCCAGGGCCAGCAGCACCGAAGTTTCGGTGCGAAGTGAGGTCACGTCGAGCGTGTCTTGATAGAACCGGGCGGCCCGGGTGGGCTCCGGCACGGCCAATCCCATGCAGCGGCTCAGGCGTAACACGTTCAACCTCACTTCCCATTGTCGGCAAGCCACCCGCGCGACCCAAGGGGGCTAAAATGAGGAAGTGAGTCACGACACCATCGACACGTTGCTGAAAGAAGACCGAGTTTTTCCCCCTTCCGAAAGCTTCGCGGCGCAGGCCAACGTCAATGACCCCGAGATTTACGCCCGCGCAGCGGCGGATCGGCAGGCGTACTGGGCGAATTGGGCCAGCCAATTGCGATGGATGGAGCCGTGGCACACGGTCACCGATTGGCAACTCCCCTACGCCAAGTGGTTCATCGGCGGGCGGCTGAACGCCTGCGACAACTGCGTGGACCGACATGTGGACGAAGGCCGGGGGGACAAAGTGGCGTTCATCGCCGAGGGTGAGCCCGGCGACGTGCGCACCTTCACCTATGCTGAAGTCAAGACCCACGTGAGCCGCCTGGGCAACGCCCTGAAGGCGATGAGTGTGGCCAAGGGCGACCGGGTCTGCCTCTACATGCCCATGGGGCCGGAACTGTGCTTTGCCATGCTCGCCTGCGCCCGCATTGGGGCGGCGCATAGCGTGGTGTTTGGCGGCTTCAGCGCCGAAAGCCTGCACGAGCGCATTACCGATGCCGGGGCCAAGTTGGTGGTGACGGCCGACGGATCGTGGCGCAACGGCAAAGTGGTGCCGCTGAAGGAGATCACCGACGCGGCCCTGGCCAAGGGTGCCCCCAGCGTGACCGGCGTGCTGGTGTACGAGCGCGTGGGCGAGCCCGGCGGCAATGTGCCGGACTACAACCGTGGCGCGTGGCACGAAGGCCGCGACCAGTGGTGGCACGACGTGGTGGACGCCCAGAGCGACGACTGCCCCTGCGAGCCGATGGACGCCGAGGACTTGCTTTACATCCTTTACACCTCGGGTTCCACCGGCAAGCCGAAGGGCATCATGCACACCACCGGCGGCTATCTCACCGGGGTTTACGCCACCGCGCAGTGGGTGTTTGACCTCAAGGATTCGGATTTTTATTGGTGCACCGCCGACTGCGGCTGGGTGACGGGGCACAGCTATGTGGTGTACGGCCCGATGGCCAACGGGGTGACGCAGGTGCTGTACGAAGGGTCCCCGGCGGTACCGGATAAGGACCGGTTCTGGCGGATCATCGAGCGGCACCGAGTCACGATTCTCTACACCGCGCCGACGGCCATCCGCATGTTCATGCAATGGGGCGAGGAGTATCCCAACCGCTGTGATTTGAGTTCACTGCGGCTACTGGGCTCGGTGGGTGAGCCGATCAACCCCGAAGCCTGGATGTGGTACCGCCGGGTGATCGGCGGCGAGCGCTGCCCGATTGTGGACACCTGGTGGCAGACTGAGACCGGCGCGATCATGATCACCCCGCTTCCGGGCATCTCGGGCACCAAGCCGGGTTCGGCCACGCGCCCCTTCCCGGGGGTGGCGGCCACCCTGATGAACGAAGAAGGGCAGGAATTGAACCTGGATTCTGGTGACCCCGAAGGCACCGGTGGCATCCTCGCCCTGACCGAACCTTGGCCCTCCATGTTGCGCGGCATTTGGGGGGACCCGGAGCGATATATGCAGACGTATTGGTCGCGGTTCCCGGGCAAGTATTTCCCCGGCGATGGCTGCAAAGTGGACGGCGACGGTAGCTACTGGCTGCTGGGCCGCGTGGACGACATCATGCTGGTGAGCGGTCACAACATCAGCACCATGGAAGTGGAAAGCGCGCTGGTGGCCCACGAAGCGGTGGCCGAAGCCGCCGTGATTGGCAAGCAACACGCCATCAAGGGGCAAGCGATTGCCGCGTTCGTGATCCTGCGGGCCAGCCACCGTGTGGACCCCACCTCTCCGGAAGGGGAAGCCCGCATCGCCGAACTGAAAGCGTGGGTGGCGGCCAAGATTGGGGCGATCGCCCGGCCGGATGACATCTACATCAGCGCCGACCTGCCCAAGACCCGCAGCGGCAAGATCATGCGGCGCCTATTGCGGGACGTGGCCGAAGGGCGCGCCCTGGGCGACACCACGACCCTGGCGGACCCCAACGTGGTGGCCTCGCTAAAGACTCAGTACGAAGAAAAAGAAGGATAAACGGGCAGAACCTCGCAATTCTCCCGGCTTCTCGAATGAGATTGCTGGGAACAACCCTGGTATGGACGCGAGGGTATGGGTCGGATTTGCCCTATTGGCCGGAGTTGTGGTGACGGGAGCCGTCACGCAAACCTACGTTGCCCCCCAGGCAAAGGCGAAGCCGGCGGTGACCGCCGCCAGCCGCATGTATGAGCAGTGGGAGGACTTTAAGTGGCCTCGCCAGGAGTTCAACCCGATTCAAACGGCGCGGAACGTGGCTGACCAGGCCAGTGCCCGCAACCGGGGCGTGGACGAGATGATCCGCGATTGGGAGTCGCAATACGCTTTGAGCGTGGAGGACGCCGATGCCAAGCTGAAAGGCAAGTCGTTCCGCCTCGGTGGCAAGATTGACGAATATCTCAAGCCGGATGCCAGCGAAAGCCTGGTGATCTTCATCGGCCCGAGCCCGCGCAGCGGCTGGAGCACGCACATGGTGATCAATGTGGCGGGGAATGATGCCCGCCTTGGTCGCGGAGTGCAAGCCCGGATTCAGGCCCGATTTGCCGGCCGCATGGAGGACGAAGCCAACCGCGTGGTCACCTATATGTTTGAAGAAGGCCAGGTGATGAGCGCGGAAGGGGCCCCGGCCCCGGCCAGCCCGCCGGCAGGTGCGGCGCCGCGTGAAACCCCGAAGGCGGCGGCCCCGGCCGCAGGCGAGAGTGGCGAAGCCGCTCAGACCGGCGCCTTTGCCGATACCACCAAGGGATGGCGCTTCGGTGGCACGGTGGGAGCCCTCAATGGCCACCTCGCCGTGTTCCTCAGCCCGGATGACAAGCCGGTGTTTGCCCGGGTGGGCGGCAAGCTCGCCGAAGGCATCACCGTCAAACGGCTGGATTCCGGCTGGGCGCAACTGAGCGTGGATGGCAAGCCCGTGGTGATTTCGCCGTGGAGCGTGGCCAAGGACGCCGCCACCAAGCCGACGGAATAAGCGCTTAGCTCGACGTCACAATTTGCCCTTCTGTACCACCTTCCGGGGTTTTCCTGGGAGCCTGGTCAGAGGGGCTTTCATCGTCTTTGGGGGGCTTGATGAACCAGGCCGCCACCACGGGGTAGATCATGATGGCCCCGCCCACAATGTAGGGCACGTGCGGGCCGTACTCATACAGCCAGTTGCCAAACGAGGGGCCGACAATGCGCGCCAGCGCCCCCAGCGACTGGGTGAGCCCGAACACGCCCCCCACCAGCGCCACCGGGGCGGCGCGAGAAATGAGGCTGGAGAGCGACGGCCCCACCATGCCATTGCCGATGCCCATGATGAGGCAGCCGAGCAGGAGCGGGATCCACGGCGGCGTATAGGGCACCAGGGCGAGGGTGGGCGCCACTAGCAGGTAGCCAAATCGCAGAAGATTGACCTCGCCGAACCGCTTGACGAGCGGGCGGATGAGCGCGCCTTGCATCACCGCCGCAATGATGCCGACCCACACGAGGACGTAACTGGTCTCGAGTTCGGTGAGGCCGTAGACCGTCTTTTCGAGTCGGAAGAAGGTGCTTTCCAGGTTCGAGAACGCGAAGTTGGCGAAGAAGAACAGCACCAGGAGGGGGCCGAGGCCCGGGGTGCGGATGCCTTCGGCCAGCCGCTGGAACTGGGCGCGCAGGCCGCCCTTGCTGCTCTCCTGTTCGCGGATGGGAGCCTCGGGCATAAAGAAGTAGATGAACAAGAAATTGGCCAGCCCTAATGCGGCCGAAACCGCGCCCAGCAGCCCCGGGTGGCCTTGATTCACCTGCACTAACAGCGCCCCCGCCGGCGGGCCGAGCAGGAACCCGAGGCCAAAGGCGGCCCCTAGCATCCCCATGCTCTTGGCGCGGTCTTGGGGTTCGGTGACGTCGGAGACGTAGGCGTAGACCACACCGAGGTTAGCGGCGGCCGAGCCCAGCAGGATCCGCGAGAGGATCATCACCGGGAGGAAGGTGCTGAAGGCGTACGCCCGCCCGCGATGATGCTGAGGAAGGCGGTGATGAGGAGGATTTTTCGTCGTCCCACTTGGTCGCTGAGGCGGCCGAGATAGGGGGCCACCAGAAGCTGAGCGACGCTGTAGATGGAGAGGACCGCCCCGATGGCGACGCCGCGCAGGCCGAGGCTCTCGGCGCGGGTTTGCAGGTCTGGGATGATGATCCCGAAGGAGAGCAGGTCCAGGAAGACGGTGAGGAACGCCGCGGTCATGTAGGGCAGCGGCTTCTTCACAGGCGTTAGTTTAGCGACATCTACGTGCCCGCTAACTCGAAAGTAGGTTCATGGAACAAACTGGTTGACTTCAAATGTTCAACCGAGATCCAACCTGTGGGCCTAAAGACCTATCAAAAAAAAACGATCCCTATAATGAAATCAATACCATGCCTTTTAGACGACCAATCTGCTTCACCAGAGTTGCACTCCCGCTTCTTGCTAGCCTAGTCATGGCAACTCCTCATGCCGCAGTGACAATCACTTTGCCGGAGGACTTAGGGCAAATGCCGAACTACTGGAGCGGTACGGCTTGTCGAGGTTGGGCCACAGCCGCTGTCGTCGGAACTCCTCAACCAAATGGTACGGTTGTGGTGGAACCCACGATCGTTGAGGCTCGATTCTATATTGGGAATCAACTTGTGCATACGAGTCGTCCTCCAGTTGGCGGTCCATTGCTTCCTTCCGTCTCCTTTGACTACCGCTGGGACAGTACACACTTTGCGGACGGAAGTACGATCAAGCTACGCATAGAAGTGGTTGAATCTACGGAGCACGCAGGTGGTGGAATCGGAGGAACTGTAACGACGGTTCGTGAATCTGTAGGACGATCTGCAATCAACAAGATTACCTTCGCTGTTGATGAAGATCTTTGGAATTTCGATAATGCTCCATTTCCTGCACTTGCGACCGCGCTAACATCAGGTGGCAACTATGGTGTGGTTGCCAACTTTATGGGGCTTGACACAGTTTCCCAGCAAGATATGCTTGCAACACTCACCGATCAGACTACTCACTTCTTGTATTCAGGTCATGGAGGTACCAATCAATTTTCTCCATACCTGGAGTGGGGAGTTAAGGATTATGAGCAGTATCTGTATGCGCAGCAGATACCTCTTGGTCTTAGTCCAGTAGATGATGTAATCTCAGCGCGCATGAGTGCACTGGAGATCGTCAATTCACCGGGCCAATTACCGCCCATGAATCCAGGTGTGCCTCCGATCGGTATTGCAGTACTGTCCGGATGCGAGGTTCTTGCATTCGAACCAGGTCTTGGCCCCCAAGGCTTTTACCAGCATGGGTTCAACGTCTTTCTCGAGCCGCAATGTAACTGGTATGTTCCCTTTGCAATCGAGAATCAGGCCGTGATTGGTTACACGATAGAAGCGAAGTTTGCCCATGATAACGCCGGAATAATGGCCTTCTATCTAGCTCTATTGGAAGGCAGTCCGATCTGGGAGGCAAGAGAGGCATACATCGATGCATATAACGCTTACGGTGCTCCATTGTCATTCTTGAATACAATCGGAGAGCCTGACCTAATCATCTTGGGAGACCCTCTTTCGAAATTCCGAGGGGTTTACAAAGGGCCACTGTCGGCACCGCTAGCATGGTTCACCTCTAACTCTCAGTCAGCTCCGGGAGGTCCGGGCTTGTGAAAAAGTCGACTACACTGGTCGCTAGTGTAGGTATAGCGAGCGTTGCATTGGCTACCTTCCTGCTTCTGCCGCAGTCGAGTAAAGCGAGCCCACTCAAAGGACGTCCTCTTCTTAACCACATGTCGGAGATATTTGAGTTTCCGACTCTTCGCGACAACCACCTAGTGGTCGAACGGCCGCTTAATGCAATGCTTCAACCAAATCGAGTAGCCGCTGGGGAAAGGAGGCATCGGTGGTCTGACGAAGTAGTGGTGTTCGATCTCTTCACTCGCGAAGGTAAGGAGCAATTAAGTAGCATTCGTCTGACGGAGCTGCCAAAAAGTCCTGCCGGAAGGCGTCCCACTAGTCGAATAAAGACTAAGAGTGACGCCCAACAAGTTGGTGAGAAATTTGCCACTCGAATCTCGCTCTCACCCCACTTCAATACAATCGGAAGGAATTGGAAAGTGGCGCATGTCAGCTGGAGGGAAGTGCCCAGAGCAAAGCTACCCACGGAGGTTGAGTCCGGAATCACTCTCTACATCCGTCTCGAGGATTATGCCGAGCGGCTGGTTGCAACGGGCGTAGGCCCTCAGTTTGCTATCGCACTTGATGGGGAAACCGGTAAACCCTATTCAGTGCGCTACACCGATGTAATGTTCGTGGACGGTGAAGTTGCGTTATCAGAAGCCGAATGTAGACAAATTGCCCAGCAGTTCTGTGACGCCAATCAAGCTGATATTGGCTCAGAGTCAGGTACATTGCTAGCAGGTCAAGCAGCTTGGGTTTTACCGAAGGGATTCTACAAGAATGTGGAAGGTGGTCAGTTTAAGGCTGTTAAGGGATTCTTATTTAGATCGACTGACGGGCGATTTGAAGTTACAGTTGATGGGAGATCAGGCGATATTACAAAGGACTCTGCCTCAATATACTTGAAAGCGTCGCGAGCTGAGCCTTAACTGCAGGGAGCTGAGAGTAACACTATCGGGCTTCGCTAAGTAGTGCTCGGAGTGCCGGGGCGACCGTCTCGCGCCACTGCGACCAGGTGTGCCCTTCAGGTCGGTCTTGCCGGTGCACCACATTCTGGTGCCGCACCAGCGCATCGCCCACCGCCGGAAAGCCCTCGTAGGTCCCCCCATCAATGGCCAGCCGCGCCCCTTGAGCCCCGCCGCCTGCGCCAAGATCGGCTCCGCCCACAGGGAAGGCGACTGCGCGTGCACCATCCCGAAGGTCTCCGGCATGCGCGTCCCCGCCCGCAGCGAGATCAAGCCCCCCAGGCTCGCCCCGCCCATCAGCGTGTGCTCTCGCCGCGCCACCGCGCCGGTGGTTTGCCGCACCCACGGCAATAGGCGCGCCCCCACAAACGCCAAGTACGGGTCCGGCTCCTTCCAATAATCGCGTTCTCGGTTCGGGCTGGTCACCAGCACCAGCACCACCGGCGGCAGTTGCCGGGCCGCGACCAGGTTCTGCACCTGGTTGGGGAGCTTCGCGTATTCCGCGTAACCCGACCCGTCGTTGTAGATCAGCACCGGCATGTCCCGGGCATCCTGGGGCGGCCGCCACATCTCCACCGCGTACGCATAGCCTTCCTTGGAAGTCAAAGTCGTCTTGATCTGCCCCAGTTGCGGCGGGCGGGGGGCTGCACCGGGGCCACGGCGCGGTAGTCCGGCCCGGTCCAGTTGGAGTTTTCGCCGCCCAGCCCGTTGGGGCCGCGCGCGGCGCGGGGGTCTAGCTGCCACACCCCGTCCACCACAAATTTGTATTCAATGCGGGCGTCGCGGGGCACATCTACGGTCACGCTCCACTGCCCATTCGCCGCCTTGGTGAGGGGCATATCGCGCTCCCAGCCCCGCAGGTCGCCGCGCATCACCACCGCCTTCGCCGCCGGGGCGTGAATCTCGAACTTCGCCGGATACATAGGTGCCGGAGCCATGAGAGCGAGAACTGCGCAAATCATGCCCTTATTATGCAAAGGAATAAAAAAGAACGCCTCTCCCGCAGGGGAAAGGCGTTCTCGATTTCAAGCCAACGAAGGCTTAGCGGCGCGGGCGGAAGCGCGCGTTCATTTCGTCGTCGCGCTTGCGGGTCGGGAAGTCGTCCGGCACGTCGGGCACGGTGTCGTCATCCCGTCGGCTTCGCTCCGGTCGGTCCGATCGCTCGGCTCGTTCGGGTCGCTCGGCTCGTTCCGGGCGGTCGCCACGGTCCGATCGCTCGCTGCGCTCGGTTCGGTCGCCATCAGAGAATCGGCTGCTGCGCTCGCCTCGGTCTCGATCACGGCCTCCGCGATCTCGATCTCGGTCGCCGCCGCGTCCACCGCGGTCGCGGTCACGTCCGCCACGGTCTCGGTCGCCACCTCGTCCGCCGCGATCACGTCCGCCTCGGTCGCCGCCCGGGAAGTCGCCAGTGCTTTCGCGCGGCGGTTCCTTTCCGCTCAGGATCGGGTGATCCGGGTTCAGGCCCAGGGCCGTCAGGTTCACGCGGCCTTGGCTGTCGACTTCGTCCACCTTCACCTTGATCACGTCGCCCACAGCAACGAGGTCATCGGGTCGGCGCACTTGCACGGTGCTCAGCTTTTCGGTCGGCACCATGCCGTCGCGGCCACCGGGCATCTCCACGAACGCCCCGCGCCCAATGATGCGCGTGACCGGACCGGAGAACTCGGTGCCCACTTCCAGGCTGGCGGTGCTGGCCTTGACCATCGCCACGGCGCGCTCCACGGCTTCGCCGGTATCGGCACCCACCACCACGCGGCCATCCTGTTGCACGTCAATGTTCGCGCCGGTGGCTTCCGTGATCTTGCGGATGTTGGCACCACCAGGGCCGATCAGAGCGCCAATCTTGCTGGGCTCGATCTTGACCGATTCGACGCGTGGCGTGCGGCCGTTGTCGGCGCGCGGCTCGCTGATTTCCGCTTCAATGCAGTCCAGCAGGGCGAAGCGGGCCTTCTTGGCTTGGGCCAGCGCATCGGCCAGCACCTTCGCCGGAATCCCGTCCAGCTTGGTGTCCAGCTGCAGGGCGGTGATGCCCTCGCGGGTCCCGGCCACCTTGAAGTCCATGTCGCCGCAGAAGTCTTCGATGCCTTGGATGTCCGTCAGCACCACAAACTTCTTGCCGTCGCTCATGAGGCCCATGGCAATCCCGGCCACCGGCGCCTTGATCGGCACGCCGGCGTCCATCAACGCGAGGGTGGAACCGCACACGCTGGCCATGGAGGTGGAACCGTTGGATTCCAGAACTTCGGAGATCACCTGGATCGAGAACGGATATTCGGGGTTGTCCACCGGCACCACGGCGCGCAGGGCACGCTCGGCCAAGGCCCCGTGACCCACTTCGCGGCGGCCTACGCCCCGCAGGGGTCGCACTTCACCCACCGAGTACGGGGGGAAGTTGTAGTAGTGCATGTAGCGCTGTTCCTTGGTGACTTCATCCAGCGGGGTATCGAGCGATTGCGCATCGCCCGGCAGGCCCAGCGTACAGATGGAGAGCACTTGGGTTTGGCCACGGGTGAACAGGCCGGAGCCGTGCACACGGGGGAGCAGACCGGCGATGGCTTCGAGCGGGCGAATTTCGTCCACCTTGCGGCCGTCCGGGCGCTTGCCGTCTTCGATGATGAACTTGCGGATGGTGTCCTTGATCGCCTTGTCCACGGCCCCCGGGATCGCCTTCTTCATGGCGTCATCACCGGCGTACTTTTCTTGGTACTTGGAAATCAGTTCCTTGGCCAGGTCGTCCATCGCGGATTCGCGCTTGGCCTTGTCCGGGTCGAAGATGCCGCTCGAGATGGTCTTGGCTTCCTTCTTCTTGATCTCATCGACCAGGGTGGTGTCAGCCTTGTCCAGGATCGGCTCACGCTTGTCCTTGCCCGCCTTCTTGGCAAACTTCTCGATTTCGCCGCAGATGACCTTGATCATCTTGTGGGCAAACTCCAGGGCTTCGGTCATGCGGTCTTCGCTGACTTCGCTGGCCCCGGCTTCCACCATGCTGATGGCACCCTTGTGGCCCGCCACCGCGAGGTCAATCTTGCTCTTGGCCAGTTCTTCGTGAGTGGGGAACACCACGAATTCGCCGTCCACGTCGGCCACCCGCACGCCGGCCACCGGGCCCGCAAACGGGATGTCCGAGACCGCGAGGGCCACACCCGCCGCCGTGATGGCGAGGGCATCGGGGGACGAGGACTTGTCCACGCTGAACGCCATGGTGATGACCTGCACGTCGTTGCGCATGCCCTTCGGGAACAGCGGTCGAATCGGGCGGTCAATCAGGCGACTGGTGAGGATGGCGCGGTCCGAGGGTCGGCCACCGCGCTTGTTGTAGCCACCGGGAATGCGGCCGATGGCGTAGCGCCGCTCTTCGAAATCACAAACGAGCGGCAGGAAGTCGATGCCCTCGCGGGCCGTCTTGGACATGGTCGCCGTGGCGAGAACAACGGTTTCGCCGAGACCAACGAGGACCGAACCGCCCGCCTGGTTGGCTACGCGGCCAGTCTCGAGGCTGAGGGTTTTGCCCCCCACCTCGAAGGTGTGGTTATGAATCATATGGGTTTGGGGTTAGGGAAGGGCGAAGCGGTTACTTCGGACGGACTTCGCGGATGCCGAGCGCCTTGATCAGCTCGCGGTACTTTTCGATGTCCTTTGAGCGGAGATAACCTTCCAGACGGCGGCGGTTGCCCACCATCTTCAGGAGGCCCTGGCGGGAGTGGTAATCCTTCTTGTTGACCTTGAGGTGTTCGGTAATCTGCTCAATGCGCTTCTGCAGCACCGCGATTTGCACCTCAACGGAGCCCGTGTCGCCTTCGTGGTGACCGAACTTACCAATGGTCTCTTTCTTCAACTGCGGATCGAGTGGCATAGGTACTTACTGTTCCAGTGGCGGCCACCGGCTGGGCCAGTCCGCCATATTGAGGATCCGCTTCTTGCCGCTCTCGACCGCCCTCACTCCAACTTGGAGAGCCGACGACAACGGCAACCGCTCGGATTCCTCTCGCCATGATACTTCGCCCGAGGGTTTGAGGCAAGGACTGGACGCAGGAACGCCCACAAACCGGGCCCATTGGAGTTACACTAGGCGAGGCTCGTATGCAGGTTCACGTCGTTGGCGCAGGAAGTTGGGGAACAGCTCTCACGCTGGTGCTGGCCCGGAATGGCCTGGATGTGCGGATCATCGGGCGCGATGAAGAGACCCTGGAAGCGCTGCGCAGCCGCCGCGAAAACCTGAGGTATTTGCCGGGGTTCTTGCTACCCAAGGAAGTCGAAGTCGGGGCCTGGGATGACCTTAGCCAACCGGCGGACATGACCGTGATCGCCGTACCCACTGCCGCCGTGGGTGAAGTGCTGGACGAACTGAAGGATCCGGGGCGGATCGTGATTGCCAGCAAGGGCCTGACGAACCACGGCGACGGCCTGCTGACCGACTTGTTGGAAGAGAAGTGCCCGGGCGTGGAAGTGGCGGCCCTGAGCGGACCCAACCTGGCCGTGGAACTCGCTCGGGGCATTCCGACCGTCGCCGTGGCCGCCAGCACCAATGAAGCCACGGCCGAGCGCGTGCGCGACGCCTTTATGAGTCGCACTTATCGGGTTTACGTGAGCGATGACATCCGTGGGGTGGAACTGGCGGGGGCGCTGAAGAACGTGCTGGCCATCGGCGCCGGAATGGGTGACGGTCTGGGGTTTGGCGATAACACCAAGGGCGCTTTGCTCGCCCGGGGGCTCAACGAGATGGCTCGATTGGGCATGAAAATGGGCGCGCGTCTGGATACCTTTATGGGGATTGCCGGGGTGGGTGACCTCTTTGCCACCGCCTCCAGCAAGCTCAGCCGCAACTACCGCGTGGGCTATGCGCTGGGGCAGGGGCGGAGTCTGAGCGCGGCACTGGAAGAAGTCGGTCAGGTGGCGGAAGGCGTGCCGACCAGTGAACAAGCCCGGCGATTGGCGCTGAAATACGACGTTCCGATGCCCGTGCACGAGGTGCTGTGGCGGGTGATTACGGGTGAATACGAAGCCCGGACGGCGGTGCAAGCGCTGATGGAGCGCACCCCCAAGCGCGAAGGAGTGACTCTCTCTTGACGCCGGTCGTGATTGCCCTAGGGAGCAACCTGGGGGAACGTGAGGCGAACCTGGAACGCGGCCTGCAACTGCTAAGCGAAGCAGTGCGATGGGAGCGGGTGAGCACGTTCTTGGAGTCCGCGCCGATGTACGAGACAGACCAGCCGACCTTTCTCAACGCCGTAGCGAGGGGTGAAACGGCCATGGGGCCGATTGCGTTGTTCCGGATGCTGAAGGCGGTGGAGCAAGCCGTGGGGCGTACGCCGGGGCCGCGCTACGGTCCGCGGGTGCTGGACCTGGATTTGATCCAGTACGGCGTACTGGAACTTCGGAGCGACGTGGCCGAGGGTTTGGTGGTGCCGCACCCCCACGCCCGCGAGCGCGACTTTGTGATGATTCCGTGGCGCGAAATTGACCCCTTAGTGGTTTGAGCGCTAGCCCGAGAAGGGGAATTGGTCCACCGTTTGCCACTCGGGGCCGTTGACGCCGGCTGAGGCTCGCAAAAACTCGAGGCCACTAAGGGCGAAGCCGGGGAGAACCGGCGCGGGCGACATGCGCACGGCGCGGCCGAGTTCGCTGCGGGCCTTTTCTTGGGGGCTGCGCAGGCGGGCAAACTCAAATCCACCCAGAAACTCCGGTTGGGCGTCGCGGGGCGGCATCAGGGCTTGCAGTTCCTTGGCCACCGCCGCCAGAACGGCCACATCGGTGCCGAGGCCCACGGCCACCGACCGGGGCATGGTGGGGTTGGGCGCCGGGAGCCATTGATCACCGGTGACGGTGAGCGGGTTCGGCACTTGCGCGAGCAGCGGGCGGGCCAATCCCGCCAGGCGCGCCTGCTCGTCCAGTCGGACTTCGCCGAGGTTGAGCACCGCGACCACCCACTCACTGGGCGGGATAAAGCGCACTTCGTCGGTGTTGGCGCGGCGGCGGAGCTCACTCTTGGCCCGGTCCAGGGCCGGATGCCATACCGCCGGGGGGGCGAAACCCGATCACCAACCGATTGACTGCGTCTATGGTTTCTTTGTAACACAAAACTTATCCCTATGTGCCGAGTTCTTGACATCTTGTTGACATTTTCTCGGGTCGGAATTGGTTAAGATGCGAGAGTATGCCTGCCCTCGCGAGTGCCTTAGCCCTGATGATGACCGGCGCGGCCCCGGCCACGACTCTGCCCGCCTTGCCGCCCATGGCTTCGGGATACGTGTTCGAAGACCGCAACCGCAATCGCAAGCGCGACGCGGGCGAACCTGGTCTCGCCAACGTCAAGGTGAGCAACGGTCTTTCCATCACCACCACCGACCGGGACGGGCGGTGGGCGCTGACTTACGACGAGTTCATGACCCCGTTCTTCGTCATCAAGCCGCGCGGCTGGATGACCCCGGTGGACGAGAAGCAGTTGCCTCAGTTCTATTACATCCACGCGCCGGAAGGGCTGCCCAAAACCCGTTACGGCGGCATGGAACCCACCGGTCCGCTCCCGGCAAGCATTGACTTTCCGCTCCACCGGCAGAACGAGCCCGATAAGTTCAAGGCGATTGTCTTTGGTGATACGCAGCCGCGCGACCTGCGCGAAGTGGACTACATCGCCCGCGACGTGGTGGAACCCCTGAAGGGCAACACCGAAGGGGCCATGTTCGGCGTGACGCTGGGCGATATCGTCTTCGACAATCTCGACGTGATGGAGCCGCTGGCGCACGTGATTGCCATGATCGGGCTGCCTTGGTACAACGTGCTGGGCAACCACGACATCAACTTCGACACGCCGGACGATGCGCGGGCGAATTCACGCTGGTTGAAGATTTACGGCCCGTCCTATTACTCCTTCGAGTACGGCGCGACTCACTTTGTGGCGCTGGACAACGTGTGGTGGCCGGGGGCCAACAACGGCGGCTATACGGCCGCGCTCGGCCCGCGCCAGCTCGCCTGGCTGAAGGAAGATCTCCGCCGCGTGCCCGAAAACCAACTCGTGGTGCTGATGATGCACATCCCGATCATGAGCATGCAAGACGCCGATAAGGCGGCGTTGTTTGAACTCATCAAGGACCGACCGTATGTGCTCTCTATGTCCGCGCACACGCACTTCCAGTCGCATGAGTTCTTAGGCAAGGAGGAAGGCTGGCCGGGCCAAGGTGAACACCACCACGTGGTGACGGTGACGGCCTGCGGGAGTTGGTGGCAAGGCGCCCCGGACGAGCGCGGCATCCCCCACACCACGATGCGGGATGGTGCCCCCAACGGCTACCTGATCTACACCTTCGATGGCAATCAGTACAGCATGGAGTTCCGCGCAGCGGGTGCCCCCAGCAGCTACCAGATGAATATCTATGCCCCGGATGTGGCGTCTTCCGGTGACCAAGTCGAGATCATGACCAACGTCTTCGGCGGCTCGGAGCGAAGCAAGGTTGAGATTCGCATCGGCGGAGGCGAGTGGCAAACCATGACCAAGGCCAATGTGCAAGACCCCGTCTATCTGGCCACCTTTGAGCGCGACAAGGCCATCACGGCTCCTTATCGCCCGCTCCCGGGCGCGGTGAATTCCAACCACATCTGGCGGGCCGAACTCACGGTGCCAGCCGGCAAGGGGCTGGTGCCGGTTGAGGTCCGCACCACCGACATGTTTGGGCAGGTGTACCACGCCACGCGCGGCATTCGGTTGGTGGATAAGCGCTAGTTCGTTGCCGGGTACTTGCGGAAAACGGCCTCGGCCGCATGGGTGATCGCCTGGGCATAGAGCAGCTGGTTCTCCCGCTTCTCGATCCAGGCCTCATCCTGCGGGTTGGTCAGCACCGCCATCTCGATGAGCACCACCGGCACCTGGCTAAAGATGGAGCCGGTGAGGGCGCCTTGCCGTGCACCCACGGCCGTTTGCAAGTCCGTTTTGGGGCCGCGATCCCGGAGGTGGCCAGCGAGCTCACGCGCCAAGGCGGGGTGGAAGACGGCGGCGAACTTCTTGCTCTCGGCAATGACCTGGGCGCTGGGGCCAGTAACGCCGCGCACGGTGCCTTGCTGCGAAGGGTAGTAGGTGCTGAATCCGCGCCCGTCCGCCGCATCGCAGTGGAGGCGAATCACGTAGTTCGCCCCCACCTTGTTGCCGACCTCGGCCCGCTGCTGGTTGCGGACCATCTGGTTCATCGAATCCTTTGTGAGAACAACCGTCGCGCCCTTCCGCTTGAGATACTCCTTGAGCGAGAGACCGATCTTCCAGCAGATTTCGAGCTCCGTCACGCGAGCCCCGCGCGTGCCGATGCCGACTTCGCTCGGGTGCCCCGGATCCACGACGATCGTCGTCCCGGCCAGGGGGCTGGGGGCCACGACCGGGGCCGAGGTGTGAACGGCAAGAAGTAAGGCTAGCATCCCGCCCCATTATGGCGACCGCCCGAGTTATGCAAGAATGGAAACGGTTTGGCGCGGGATTTTTGGGCAGAACGAGGGATCGCACTCGGCGAAGAGCAAGAAATCCGTATCCCCTTGACCCGTTCGTACAGCGGCGTCAGTCTGGAACTCCCCATCGTGGTGCGGCGGTCCGCCGAGCCCGGCCCCACGGTCTTCATAAGCGCGGCCGTGCATGGCGACGAGATTAACGGCACGGGCGTGGTGCAGCGTCTGGTGGTGGATCCGCCCTTCACGCTCAAGCGAGGCACACTCCTGCTGATTCCGGTGGTCAATCTCTTGGGGTTTGAACGGCACGACCGGTACTTGCCCGATCGTCGCGACCTCAACCGCTCTTTTCCCGGCACACCCACGGGGAGCCTGGCTAGCCGCATCGCGCACGTGGTCACCACCGAGATCATCGAGAATTGTGACTACGGGATTGACATCCACACGGCAGCGATTCGCCGCACCAACTTCCCGAACGTGCGTGCCGACCTGACCGACCGCCGCACGGCGGCCTTTGCCCGTGGCTTTGGGGCCGAGTTGTTGCTGAGTGGAGAGGGCCCGGACGGGAGTCTGCGCCGCGCCGCCTGCGAGCGGGGTTGCCCCACCTTTGTGGTGGAAGCCGGCGAAACGTGGAAGGTGGAGCCCGCGATTCTGGAGTTTGTAACCCAGGGGATCACGAACGCCCTCATCAAGCTCAACATGGTGGAAGGGGAGCGCGTGCTGCCGTCGTACCGCATCGAAACCGACACCACCAACTGGGTGCGGGCGCAAGAAGGGGGCTTCCTCCAGTTCCACGTGGCTCCCGGCGACCTGGTGCGGCGCGACCAGCCCCTGGCCACCAACCGCGCCCTTACCGGGCGGGTGCAAAACACGATTGTCAGCCCGGTAAACGGGGTGGTCGTCGGGATGACGACCATGCCGAGCGTGGCCCCTGGCGATCCGGTTGTCCACCTGGCGTACTGCCGCCGAGGGGAACTGCTGCGGGTGGAGCAGACCCTGGACGAACTCTCGGACGACAGCCTTTACGAGCGGCTGCGGGGAGAACTGGCCACCAACGTCACCGTCGTGGACTGGCACGACGATTTTGTGGTGGAAGAACTCCCCACCGAGCCCAATTAGCGCCCGCCACCCAAGCGACCACCGCCAAGCCCGGGGCGCGAGCCCCGACCCGTGCGGGAGTCCGGAGTCGGATCGGGCTGGCCGTAGACCCGGGTAATGAACCCGACATCGCTCCACCGACGATCGGTGGGCAGCGTGGCCTGGTGCACGATGACGAGCTTCTGGCTCGGAACGATGTAAAGGCGCTGATTGCCAGCCCCGGCGGCCATGAACATATCCCTAGGCACCCATGCTGCGGCAATTGGCGCCGCATTCACGGGCGTGCCCCCGCCGGTGGCGGGCAGGAAGAGCCAACAGGAGAGGCCGTAGCGCGGGTTGCTGGCGGCGGGCTTCACCAGTTCATCCCAGAGATCGGCGGGGATGATGGATTTGCCCTCCCACTGACCGCGTTGGAGGATGAATTGGCCGTAAGTGGCCCAGTCGCGGGCGGTCATCTGGCCGCCGCCGCCCATTTGCGGGCGTCCGTCGTCGCAGCGCGTCCACTGCGCGGAGATGCCGAGCGGCTTGAAGATGCGGCGGGTGAGGTACGCCTCGTAGCTCTCCGTTTGTAGCACCGCCTCAATCACCGCGCCAAAAGTGTTGAAGGGTGCCTGGCCGTATTGGAACTTGGTGCCGGGCTCGGCCGTGAGTGGGTCGTCTAGCACGCTTTCCCAACTGGGGCCGCGCAAGCTGCCGCCGGTGGTGCCGAGGCCCGATTCGAGGCTCAAAAGTTGCCGGATGGTGGCCGTGGCTTTGTTGCCCTCGAGCCATTGCGGCAGATATTTGCCCACGGGGTCATCCAGATCAATCAGCCCGTCGGCCTGGGCGGCCAGAGCCACCACGCCATTGAAGGTTTTGGTGCCGCTGGCCAGGGGGTTCACGCTACGGGCGGTGTGAGGAGCTTTGTACTCCTCAAAGATCGTCTTGCCATCAGCCACCACAATCATCGAGTGGCCGCGCCGCTCGGTGGAGTAGGTGAAGGCCGCCTTCATATCTTCCGTCTTCGGCACAAACGGGGCCGGGGCGACGACCGCCGCCATGAGCAAATAGCTGAACATACGAGCAGTGACGAGCCCCGCCTCTCATTGTTCAGCGGGTCTCATCTTTCTGGTGGATTAGCTAGTGGCCTTTTCCTTCGGTTTGAACTTAAGGATGGTGCCGTTGATGCAGTATCGCAGTCCCGTCGGCGGCGGGCCATCTTCAAAAACGTGGCCGAGGTGGCCATCGCAGCGGGCGCAGAGCACCTCGATGCGCCGCATCCCGTAGCTAGTGTCCTGGCGGTACCACAGGTTGTTCTTGTTGAACGGCGACGTGTAGCTGGGCCAGCCGGAACCGGAATCGAACTTCTCGGTGGCGTTGAACAGAGGTAGGTCGCAGCCCACGCAGTGGTAAGCGCCTTCGCCCTTGGATTCGAGGTTCACGCCGCAGAACGCCGGCTCGGTACCGTGGTTGCGCAGGATCTTGTACTGCTCGGGCGTGAGTTTCTTCTTCCACTCGGCATCGGAGAGGATGAGGCGGTCTTCGCGCTCGGGCGGCGTGGTGCGGAAGGTGAGGCCCGTGGCCGGGTCCACTTGGGAGGTGTTCATGATTTGGGAGGACGATTGAGGAAGACTGCCGCGCACGCCATTAATGGCGAGACCGGCGGTGGCGGCCGCCGCCATGCCAAGCGCGATGCACTTGGTGATGAGATCCATATCTGTATCAACGTTACCAGCAGCGAATTGGTGCCAATCTTCGGGTCTCTGCCCCCGCGGAAAGGGTTACACTGAAGGTATGCGCGCATTGGTGGGAATCAAACCGGGCTCCGACGTGAACGCGGTCCTGGCATGGATGACGGCGTTGAGCTTCTCGACTCCGGAGATCGAAGTGCAGACCGTGGCCGAGCCCATTGCCTTCAGTTCCCCGGCGTACCTGGGGGCGGGGGCGACGGTACCGGTGGAAGTGATTGAAGCGCAGGAATCGGCAGCAAAAGCTGTTGCCGAATCTGCTCGCCAAACCCTGGACGCCAGTGCCGCCACCATTGCCTACGGCGACCCCGCAAGCGAACTCCTGGCCCGGGCAGAGGCGACGCAAGCCGACTTGGTGGTGGCGCAGAGCGAACCCAAGTCGTGGTTCAACAACATGTTTATGGGCAGCGTGACGCGCCGCCTGGCCATGGAAGGCGATACCAGCGCCCTGCTCATCAAGTCGGCCCCGGCGGACGGGGCGCATGTCGCCGTGTTTGCCAGCGATCTGAGCCCGTATAGCCAGAAGGCGTGGCAGCAGTTCGGACGAATGCAGGCACACGGCTTAAGCAAAGTGATTGCGGTGACAGTGGTGGATACGCGGCCGGTGGACTTCGGCCCGCTGCTACCGGACCCCACGCCCTTCATGCCGAACTTGCCGGTCTTGGATCGAGACGCGTTACTGCAACGGCTGAAGGAAGCCTGCCCTGCCCCCGCTGGCATGAACGTGGAGCACGTGATTGTAGACGGCACCCCGGCGGAATCCCTGGAACCCTACATGCAGTCCGTGGGCGCGGACCTGCTGGTGCTGGGCGCGCAGGGGCACACCTGGGCGGACCGAGTGGCCATCGGAAGCGTGGCGCTGCACATGACGATGTGGGGCAGTTCGACCCTGCTGTTGGTGCGTCCGCCCGCCGGTTCATGACGGCATCCCCCGCCCCGGATCCCGGGCGCGCCCTCGCGCTCGATGCCCTGCGGGGGCTGGCGCTGTTCGGCATGGCGCTGAGCGGGATGATCCCGTTCGGTGGGGTGCACGACCGGCACTTGCCGGACTGGATGTATCACGCCCAGATTCCGCCGCCCGCGTACAAGCTCGACCCCACGCGCTACGGCCTCACGTGGGTCGATCTGGTGTTTCCGTTCTTTCTGTTTGCCCTGGGCGCGGCCTTGCCCCTCGCCCAGGCGCGCTACGCCGAGAGCGGAGCGACAGGGAAAATCTGGGGGCGGGGAGTAGTTCGATACCTTGCCCTGGCCATGTTCGCCTACGTGGTAGAGCAGACCAAGCTCGGGCGACTGCAACAGCCCGGGCAGCCGTACACGGTGCCGCAACTCTTGACCTGCCTCGGGCTGTTTGTTCTGATTGCGCTGGCCTGGGGGCGTTGGCCTCGGGGCTTGCCCGCGTGGGTGAACCCGGTGGGGCAGGGGGTGGGGGTGCTGGGCTTAGCGGCGGTGATCTGGCTGTATCCCTGGCCGGGCGGCCCGTTTGGATTCGTGCGGGTGGATGTGATCCTGCTGGTGCTGGCGAACATGGCTTTTTTCGGCACCGTGATTGCCTGGGCCACCCGCCGCCACCCCGCATGGTTGTGGGGCCTCACCCTGGCCGTGATGGTGCTCTTCACGATGGTGGCCGAAGGCTGGGCGTTCGGTCCGCAGCTCGGCGCGTGGACTCCGCTCAAGGAACTGTATCAGTTCAGCTACTTCAAGTATCTCGCGATTGTGCTACCGGGGGTGTGGGCGGGTTCGTTCTATCGGCAAGCCACGCACCGGGAGCCAGTGGATGGCTGGGGCGTGGTGGCGGTGGGGCTGGGTTTGCCGACCATCGCCTGGATATTGCTCTTGGATGGGCGAGATTGGTCAAAGACCACCCTCGCGATCCTCGCCTTAGCCGGAATTGCCTACGCGCACAGCCTGCCGAGCGACGGGCGCATCCGGGCGTGGCTCCGTGCGGGCTGCATCTGCGTTTTGGTGGGATTGATGTGCCTTCCGCAGGGCGGCGGCATCCGCAAAGACTGGGCCACGCTGAGCTACTTCCCGATGACGGCCGGATTGAGCCTACTCACCCTCGCTGGCCTCGAAAGTCTTGCCACCATGCGCCCCGCCTGGGTGCGCCCGCTAGCGCTGGCCGGAATGAACGCGATGCTGGGCTACGTTGCCATCACGCACTTGGTGCCGGCCTTCATCCGTATCACCAAGTTGCACGACGGCATCGGTTGGGTGGTGTGGGATACGCCCCTGCGCGCCCAGGGGCTCGAGACCATGAGCGTGTACGGCTTTGCGCAGGCCGCTTTGGTGATCGCGGTTGCGGCCCTGGGCACGCGGTTCCAGTGGTTTATGCGAAGCTGACCGCGCGCGGAGATTAGTCCGCGCGCCGGAACCAACCCGTCTTGAGATACAGTGCTTCAGGGAACTGGATCGGGGCCGGGTGGTCAATATCCTGGATCGTCATGTGCTCCAAGTTCAGAATCACGTTCTTGTCGTTGGCGGCCAGTCGCACCGTGTCCACCAGCATCGGCAGCGACATTTGGTACGTACACGCGCTGACGATGAGGGTGCCACCGGGCTTAAGCGCGGGGAGAGCATGGTACGCCAGCTTCCAAATCCCCCACTTCAGCGAGTCGCGCTTCTCGGCCGTCTTGGCGATGGCGGGCGGGTCCAGAAGAATCCAATCGTAGGTGCCGGGGGCTTCGCTGGGCAGGAATTCAAAGGCGTTGGCTTCCACCACCGGGAATTCGAGCCCGTTGAGGGCGGCGTCGGCGCGGGCCGTGTCCACGGCGAGCGGGTTCATGTCCACGGCGGTGGGCAAGGCCCCGGCCCGAGCGGCACGCATCGCAAACGCCCCGGTGTAAGAGAACACGTCCAGCACCTTATCGCCGGGCTTGAGGGCTGCTTCGAAGGCGCGGCGGGTTTGGCGCTGGTCTAAATAGAAGCCGGTCTTGAGGCCTTCCTTAATCAAAACCGTGTGCTTCAGCCCGTCCTCGTGCATCACCACGGTCTCCGGCACCGGGCCGAGAAGCTCGCCGGCATGGGGGCTCAGGCGTTCTTCGTTACGACCGGCCATGTCGCTGCGTTCGTAAACGCTGGCGGGCTTGAGAGCTTCCAGCAGGGCCGGGTACCAGAGGTCGCGGAGGCGCTCCATGCCCAGCGTGCGTACTTGCACCACGAGATGGTCGCCGTAACGGTCGATGATGAGGCCACTGAGTCCGTCACTCTCGCCGCCGCTCACGCGCCAGCTGTCCGTGTTTTGCAGGCGGGTGCGGCGAATCTGGTCGGCTTTGGCCAAGCGGCGAGCAAACCAAGCCTGGTCGATCGGCTCTTCCTGAGTGGTGAGCATGCGCACCGGGAAGCGGCTAGCGGGGTTAAACGTACCGGTTCCGAGCGTGGCCCCGTCCATATCGCGGACGCGCACCAGGCCGCCGGGTTCGCCTTCGCCGTGCTCAATTTCCCCGCGTTGCACCCACGGGTATCCATTGCGGATCTTCTTTTCGCGGCCTTTTTTCAGCCATACATCGTGGGGCATGGGGCGCAAACTACCCGTTTCAGGGGAAGTTCGCCTGAGCCCGGTAAGGCCTTAAGGGAGCGGGATCGGGTTCTCGGTGGCCGCGTGGACCCGCAACATCATGGCCAAGAGGGTCTCGACTTCCTTCACCGAAAAATGCTGCCCAAAGACATGATGGATGGCGTGCAGTATAAAGGGACCGGCGGCTTCGCGGGCGGCGCGGCCCTCGTCGGTGAGGATGCAATAGATCCCGCGACGATCACGACCACACTTTTGCCGGCGCACGAGACCCTCGGCTGCGAGGCGATCGACCAGGCGAGTCAGCCCCGATCGGCTGTAGACCACCCGCTCGGCAAGTTCATTCATGCGGAGGGTGCTGTTCTCCGCCATTTCGAGCGTGACCAGCACGTCGTAATCCCGAATCGGGAGGGTGTTTGCACGCGCGAGGTACTCCTCCATTTGCATGGTGATGCGAGAATGCGCGACCAAACAGGCGTGAAACACCCGGACCTTGGGGTCCGATATCTGTGACTCTCCCGCAGAACTCATGGATTAGAAAGACAAGGACAAGGCGAAAGTTGTTCTGGGTTTGGGAAAACCCGGAACAACCACCAGCTTAGAACTGGAGTATCGAGGTGGTGTTAAAGAAGATCGACTTGTTCTGCACCCCGAACTGAGCGCGGAAGCGATCGTCATGCACATACCGGACACCGAAGTTGAAGTTCTCCGAGTCGTACTCGCCAATCAGCGAGTACTGGTTGGGGAAGAGCAGCTCCGCGCCACCAAAGATGCGCTCTTGGAAGATGCCTGTGCCCACCCCGGCGTGCGCCTTCAGCGCAATGGGCGAACCGACGCGGCCGGTCGGATCCCAGTTCGGCGGCGTAAGGTCCACCGAGCCAACGAAGTACGCCGTCTGGTTGATGGCGTCCAGGGCGTCGATGACCCCAATGCCGACTTCGAAGTTACCGAAGTTTTGCGGGATGATCGTGACCTTGGCGTTGCCAATGAAGCGATTGCGGCCGTTGTCGCGGTCCACAAACCCACCGCCAACCTCGACGTAGCGTATGAGGCCGTAGTTGATGCTGGGCACCCGGACGCCGTCGCCAAAACTGGTCCCAAAGGCCACTTGACCGGGGTCCGCCGTGTAGGCCGTAGGCACCGTCATCAGGCCGGTCGGACCAAAGAGGGAGTTCGATTGGGTGAGCGCAGATCGGGTTCCGGTCAGGATCGGTTGCTTCTCCTTGGCGCTTGCAGAAGAGGCAAGCATCACGGACATTAGTGTCAGGGCACTCATAATCAAGGGAATATACGGTTGAGGCTAGGCAAAGGATGCTGCTCCTTTCGCCGATCGCAGCCGGATGGTAAGGAATGCCGTGGATAAGTTGCTTATGAACCAAGAATCCGAGTCAGAACTGCTGACGATTCTGCGGGAGCAGAACGAATTGCTGAAGGATCAAATCGAAGCCACCAAGAACTGGCGAGTGCGATTTGGGATGGGCGTGGCGCAGGGCTTTGGCACGATGATCGGCGCGACGGTGGTGATGTCGCTCCTCATCTACATGCTCAATCTGGCGACGAACTTTGACCCGCTGAAGCCTTACGCTTCCCGGATTGTGGAAGAGCTGGAGACCCGTCCGGGCCGCGCCGTCAACCCCCCTGCGGCCAGCCCTTAGGCTTTCTTCTTGCGGGGGCGAGCGGGCTTTTTGTTGGCCTCGGCCACGGCGATCGCTGCATCCATCCACACCCCGAGTTCCTCCGGGTCATTGAGAATGGCCGTTGGTAAGGGGTAGTAGCCCATCGGGGCCGCCCCGGGCCAGGGCACAAAGGGCTCCATCCCGTGCGATTCGAAGTCAGCGCGGTTCGAATCGTCGACCTTAAAGTACAGGTGATTATCGTCGGCGAGGGCAAAGAAGATATCCCCCGCGTAGAAGCCGTGCCCCCCAAACATCGCCCGGGTGCGGACGGGTGTGTGCGCGTTCATTTGCGCCATCCACGCTTCGATTTGGGCTTTGTCATTCGGCATAGCTCACCATACCGAATGACAGACCAGACTTAGCCGACCGAGTGCTCGAGGCTGACGGCGAGAAGCTTTTGGGCTTCGACGGCGAACTCCATCGGCAGCTCGCGGAACACGTCCTTGCAGAAGCCGCTCACGATCATGTTGATGGCGTCCTCTTCGCTAATGCCGCGTTGAGCCAAGTAGAACAGCTGATCCTCACCAATCTTGCTGGTGGTGGCTTCGTGCTCCATCTTGGCGGTGTTGTTCTTCACCTCGATGTAGGGGAAGGTGTGTGCGCCGCAGTGGTCGCTCATCAGCATCGAGTCGCACACGCTGTAGTTGCGCGCGCCCTCGGCCCCGGCGTTGATCTTGACCAAGCCCCGGTACGTGTTTTGGCCGTACTCGGCGCTAATGCCCTTGCTGACGATGGTGGAGCGGCTGCGCTTGCCGATATGGACCATCTTGGTGCCCGTGTCGGCCTGCTGACGGCGGCTGGTGAGGGCCACGCTGTAGAACTCGCCCACGCTGTCGTCGCCCTTGAGGATGACGCTGGGGTACTTCCAGGTGATGGCCGAGCCGGTTTCAACTTGCGTCCAGGTGATGGTGCTGCGATCGCCCCGGCAGATGCCGCGCTTGGTGACGAAGTTGTAGATGCCGCCCTTGCCGTCCTTGTCGCCGGGGTACCAGTTCTGGACCGTACTGTACTTGATGGTGGCATCGGCCATGGCCACGAGTTCCACCACGGCGGCGTGAAGCTGGTTCTCGTCGCGCTTGGGGGCGGTGCAACCTTCCAAGTAGCTGACGTAAGCGCCTTCTTCAGCAATGATGAGCGTGCGCTCGAACTGACCTGTGTTCTGCTCGTTGATGCGGAAGTAGGTACTCAGCTCCATCGGGCAGCGCACCCCCTTGGGGATGTACACGAACGAGCCATCGGTGAAGACCGCCGTGTTGAGCGTGGCGAAATAGTTATCGCTGTAGGGCACCACGGAGCCCAGGTACTCGCGGATGAGTTCGGGGTGGTCTTTGATGGCTTCGCTCATGGAGCAGAAGATCACGCCCGCTTCTCGCAGCTTGTCCTTGAAGGTGGTGACGACAGAGACGCTGTCAAAGACCGCATCCACGGCCACCCCGGCCAGGATCATCTGCTCGTGCAGGGGGATACCCAGCTTCTCGAACGTGCGGATGAGTTCCGGGTCGGCCTCGTCCAGGCTGTTGAGCTTGGGAAGCTTCTTGGGGGCGGAGTAGTACGAGATGGCCTGGAGGTCGGGAGCGGTGTGCTCCACGTTCGGCCACTTCGGGTAGGTCATGGTCTCCAAGTGGCGGAGCGCCTTGAGGCGGAACTCTAGCATCCACTCGGGCTCACCCTTGATGGCGGAAATCTTGCGGACGACGTCCTCGTTCAGTCCCGGCGGGAGCGTGTCGGCTTCCACATCGCTGACAAAGCCCCACTCGTAATCACGCTCGGCGTGATGTTGCAGCAACTCATCATCGTTGGAAATTTCTACGGGATTCGACATGGTCTCCATACTCGCTCAGTTCTCTACGATCATTTTGACAAGGAATCTGCACTTTCCTGTCGGGATTAAGGCGGGAGGCAAGAAAAAGGCCCCAAATGCGGAGTGCACTTGGGGCCTTGAGGTCAGGTTTACCGAGCGACTTGGATGGTGGCCGTGTCGAGGTAAAGGAACGGTCGCGGCAGCTGCGGAACTTCGCGCGGGCTCGAGACCCGCATTCGAATTTCGCGCGTGCTCAAGTTCATGTGGTTCGCCACGTTCAGCGTGCCCGTGCGGACCGAGTCCGTTACTGCCGAGGGGGCTGCGAAGAGCAGTTCCCAGGCATTCGTGTTCCAGTTCCAAACATGGACCACGCAGGGCACCTTGCGGACGTCGCTGCGGAACTCATACCGGTAGGTCAGGCTGCTGATGGACCCGGTGGGGGCCACGTAGCTGAAGACCGCCGTCGGGAGACCACTTTCGAAGCTTACGACGCGGAGGCCGTAACGAACGTCATCGCTCACGCGCAGATCGTTCAGGGTGCCGCCCACGTTCGAGAAATTCGTCAGCGTGGCCGTAGCCGGGATGAGCAGCGGCTCACCCAGCACGTTGAGGTTCATTTGAATCTCATCGCCAAGGTACTCCGCCGTGATGGTGCCGGAGTAATCCGACACATCGCTGGTCGTCGTGACATTGAACGTGGCCGAGGTTGCGCCCGCTGCCACCGTCACCGTCGCCGGGACCGTGATGAGCGGACTATTGTCGGTCAGGTTCACCACCAGGCCACCCGTCGGGGCCGGTCGCTTCAGCGTGAGCGTGGCCACACTGGTGTTGCCGCCCACCACCGGGTTCGGCACGGCCGAGAGGGTGTTGAGGATGTACGGCTCGATTTCGAGCTGCCACATGCCGCGCCCAAACGTACCGGCTGTCAGTTGGCGGGTCACGCCGTTGATGACGAGCTCGTCCACTCGCACTCGGGGCAGGCCGCGCGGGGTCGTGATGTCCGTCCAAGTGGCACCGCCATTCTTGGTCATCCAAACACCGACGTCCATCGCGACGTACCAGGTGTTGTTCGGATCGTCCGGGTGGCGGACGATGGAGTTCGCCGGAATGTCCGGAAGGCCATTGCCCACCGGCGTCCAGACCGGAGTGGCCGCATCGATGTTGGTGCAGCGATAGACGTGTTGCGTGCCAGAGATGGAGAGCGTCACCACCACGTCCTGTTGGTTGGTGGGGTGGAACGCAATTTCCGTTACCACGCGGTTGGGCAAGCCATTGGCTTGACCTTGGCGGTCGATGCGCGCAAAGCTCACACCGAAGTCGGTGCTCATTTCGATGCGGCCGTCGCCACCCACGAGGATGCGGTTGGAGTTACCCGGCGCAATCGCAATCGAGTTGATCGAGTTCGTGTCGAGGGCTCGTCCGCCCAGTTGTAACGTCCAGGTTCCCGTGGCCCGGTTGAACCGGTTGAGCGAGGACGTATTGGCGTACAGGTATTGCCCGTTGTTCGGGTCCAGGCGAAGCAGACCGATGAACGGGATGCTGCTCTGGCCTGTGAACGTGCTACCGCCGTTGGCGATCGTCGTCTTAGAACCATATGCGTTCGTTGTCGCATAGATGTTTTGTCCTTGCGACGAGTCGTACTGCTGGTTGATGTTGAACGGGTTGATCGCGTTGCCCGAGCCGTCGCCCGCCCCGATGTTCGCCCAGTCGGCGATGTTGCCGAAGCTGTGCGGGGTCGAGTTGTCTTGCGTCCCGCCCATCACGTAGTTGCGATTGGTGGGGTGCTGGCTAATGCGATAGAACTGCGTCACGCCCAGACGGCGATTGAGGTTGCCGTAGGTGATCGTGTCGTCGGTTTGGATCGTGTTGTTGATGTCGTTGAACGTCAGAAGATAAACGCCACCATCGGTCCCCACCAGAATCCGGTTCGGATTGTTGGGGTCCACCGCCACATCGTGGTTGTCCTGGTGGACAATGGCGCTTCCGGTGTAGGCGGCTTGCCACACGCCGGAGCTGTTCTTGCCGCCGCCGATGCTGCGCCAACTCGCCCCGCCGTCCACTGATTGAACAATGTCGATGAGACCGGCATACAGCACGTCTTCGTTGCCCGAAGCCGTCGGGCGCGAAGAGCAGCGCAGGTACCAGTCGTACCAACTTTGCGACCAGTTGTAGGTCGCACCCAGGCTGGAGTTCCCGTTGGGGAAGCTCGTGGTGGTGTTGGTCCACGTCACACCGGCGTTGATCGACTTGTAGATCTGGCGGTCGCCCGTGCGCATCACGTAAACCGTGTCGGGGTTGACCGGAGACGCGGCCACGCCGATGTTGCCTGTCCCTGTGCCCGGGAGGGTAATAGCGGTCCAGGTTGCCCCTTGGTCTTGCGAACGGAAGAGCACCGGGGTGCTGCCGCTACCGCCGGCACCGGCCCAGATATTGCGACCGCCGGAGCGCGGGGCGCCCACAGCCAGTTCCGTCCAGCGCTGGCTATTGGCAAAAGCCACGTTCCAGGTCGCGCCCGCGTCGGTCGATCGGACTACGTTGCCCGTAGCCGTGGTTGCGTAGGCAATGTTGTTGTTATCCGGATCGAACGAGATGCGGCGAATGCGGGCCGATCCGAAGACCCCGGTCCCCGTGGAGGTCCAGGTGTTGCCCCCGTCGGCAGAGCGCATGATGCCGATTCCGGGCTTGGCGCCGCCGTTTAGGTCGCCCGTGCCGACCAAGATCACGTTCGGATCATTGGGCTTGTAGGCCAGAGCATTGACGCCCATGGTCGGCCACGCGTCGCCGAGTGGCGTCCAGTTCACGCCCGCGTCGGTGGTGCGCCATACGCCGCCTTCGGCTCCGCCCGCAATGAATGTGTTGGGGTTGGTGGGGTGGAACGCGACGGCATTGATGCGCCCGTTCACGGGGCTAAGACCGAAGTAGATGCGGTACGGCGCGTTGATGTCCGTGCCGCCGATATACGTCCAGGTCGGAGCCGCAGCGCCTTGGAAATTCGGGTTGAAACCGGGGCCCGTCAGGCGCTGCTGTCGCTCTCGGTTCTCACCGATGAAGCCTTCGTACTTGTTGTTCTGCTGAGCGATGTAATTGCGTGCCCAGTCATAGTAGGCACTCCCATCCCAGTCATCCGCCGGGTAGGCACGGATTTCCATGTACTGGAGGTAAGACTCGATATAGTCAAGGCCCGGGGTTTCATCCCCTTCTTCGCCTTCTTCCTTTCCTTCCTTGTCATCCTCTTCCCAGCCAATCGCCTCGCGGTACTCGGCGTAGGTTTCCCGGTACTCCTCAATCGCGTTGCGGAGGCCCTTAACGCTGCGGATCTGCAGGAAGATCGGGGCTTGCGGGGCGATGGGTTCGGCCTTCAGGACGTTGGCGCGCCCTTCAAGACGCTCCAGCGCTTCCTCGTAGGAAATCCCCTTATAGAGACGAATGACCACGTTGCCCTGGGGGTCGCGGTGCGTGACCGTACCGACCCCCTGAGCGAGCATGCCCACCGTATCCCAAAAACTAGCGGACTCACGAACGGTGATCGCGATGTCCTTATGGGTCGCAAAAGCCGAAGCCGGTGCCGCGACCGCCGAGGCCGTGCTGAATAGCGCCCCCGTGACCACCAAACCCGCGACCATTGCGGTGCGACTTAACTTAAAGAGATTCATCTGAACTCAGTTCCACGCGGCGCGCGATGTACGTGCCGCTTTAGGGTCCCAAAATTATATCTCTTGGAACTTGCGGCAAGACTAGCAAAAATACGGGGACGTGTGAAGAACCGCGACCTTACGGGGCCTCTCCTCCGGGATGTCCGATTCTCGTTCGCGGGAATCGGGTAAATCAGTGCCTGCCAGGGAAGCACGCATGGCTGCCGCCGTACAAACCGAAACCGTCGCGATCACGATCAACGACATTGAGCTGCACGTTCCCAAGGGTGAGCTCATTGTCGAGTCGGTGAAGCGACTGGGGTTAGAGATCCCCATCTTCTGCTACCACCCGCGCATGAAGCCGGTGGGCATGTGCCGTATGTGCTTGGTCGAGGTGGGCTTCAAGCAGCCTGACGGCTCCGTGCGCAAGATGCCGAAGCCGCAAGCGGGCTGCACCCTGCCGGCCAGCGAAGGCATGGTGGTCTACACCGACACCGAAATGGTGCACCGCGACCGCAAGGGCGTCCTGGAATTCCTGCTGATCAACCACCCGCTGGACTGCCCGATCTGCGACCGTGGCGGCGAATGCCCCTTGCAAAACAACACTTTGGCTTACGGGCCTTCCACTTCCCGCTTCCTGGAAGTCAAGCGCCACCTGCCCAAGGCGTACCCGCTGAGCGAGTACGTCACCCTCGACCTTGAGCGATGCATCCAGTGCGGCCGATGCGTGCGCTTTACGGAAGAGATTTCGGGCGACAGTCAGCTCGCCTTCCGCTTCCGAGGGGCCTCGATGCAGCCCTCGACCTTCCAACTGACGGACTTCGAATCGCGCTTTAGCGGCAACGTGATCGAGATCTGCCCGGTGGGTGCGCTGACGAGCAGCAAGTACCGCTTCCGCGCCCGCCCCTGGGATTTGGAAACTCGACCCGGCCTCTGCACGCTCACGCCGTGCGGGACGAACGTGTTCTACGACTACCGTTCGGGCCGCCTGGTGCGCATCAATGGTCGCACCAACGAGGACGTCAACGAGGAGTGGACGAGCGACACGACCAAGTTCGGCCACGACGCTCTTTATAACAACCCGAACCGCATTCAGGTGCCGCACGTCCGCGAGGGCGAGGCGTTCCGTGCGGTGGAATGGAGCGAAGCCTACGCGGCGGTTCTCGGTGCATGCGAAGGGAAGCGCACGGCGGTCCTCGCGGGCACCATGCTCTCCAACGAAGACTACTATGCCTGGCAGGCTCTGGCTCGCACCGCGCTGGCCACGAACCACCTGGATTTGCGCTGGCAAAAGACGCTGCTGCCCGCGAGCCAAATGCTGAAGGCGCGCACCGGGCTGCCGGGAGTGCAATACGGCATCGCCGACCTGGAGAACGCTCTGGCGATCCTGGTCTTCGGCACCAACCTCGCCGCCGACCAGCCAATGAGCTATCTGCGCACCCGCAAGGCGTGGTTCCGCAACGGAGCCCGAGTGGTGGTGGCCCACCATGAAGCCAGCGAAGCCGAAAGCTTTGCCCACGTGGTGCTGCGCTACCGGCCGGGAACAGCCGCCGAATTGGCCGCCGGACTCGCCAACCTGCTGGCCCCCGAACTGGCCGACGCCACCCGCATTGCCACGCCGGAGTGGACGGAAGCCCAAACCGGCGTGCCGGCTGACCGCCTGCGCGAAGCGGCTGAGGCCCTGCGCGGAACCGAGTTCGCGGCGATTACGACCCACGGCCTCTTTGATGAAGCCAACGGGGTGACGGCCTACCAAACTCTGGCCCTGCTGACCAGCCACGCGGGAGGCAAGTTCAACGGCCTGGTCAACCACGCTAATGAGCAGGGTGGCCGCGAGATGGGCTTTGCGCCGGACCTCGGCCCGGGCGGGGAAGCCGTGACCGCCGGCATGAACACCGCCGAAATCCTGCAAGCCGCCGCCAAGGGTGAGATTGACACCTTGATCCTGGTGGGTTGCGACCCGATCCGCGACTTCCCCGATACGGCCCTTGCCACCCAGGCCTTGGAGAATGTGGCGAACCTGGTGTTGGTGGACAGTGCGCAAACCGAAGCCTGTGCCTACGCCAGTGCAATTTTGCCGATGGCACTCCCCGCCGAACGCGACGGAACCTACACCAGCAGTGAGCGCCGGGTGCAGCGCATGGAGCGCATCCTGAAGGCGCCGGGCGAGAGCAAGGCCCCGTGGCAGATTGCCATGGAACTTGGGCTGCGCGCCGGCTCCAGTGCGCCGTACTTCCACGCTCGCGACGTGATGGACGCCATCGCCGAGCAAGTGCCGGCCTACGCCGGGGCACGCTACCAAGACATTCCGGAAACGGGGGTTCGATTGGCGAACCCCGAAGGCCTTACGCGCTCCAACGACGCGGTGGTCCAGGCACTCCAATCCCTGCTAGGAGGCAGGTAAAGTCCGAGAGGCATGGAACAGGTGACCGCTTGGCTCGAAGGGGCTAGTAACAACGAGTTCACCATCGCGGGCATGCCGGGCAGCACCTTTATGGCGCTGGTCCGAGTCATCCTCGTCATCCTTCCGATTCTCACCCTGGTGCCGGGCATCATTTGGTGGGAGCGCCGCCTGCTTTCGTGGATGCAAGACCGCATCGGCCCGAACCGCAGCGGCACCATCACCCTCCCCAACGGCCGGCAAATCCGCACTTTTGGTCTCATTCAGCCGCTGCTGGACGGGGTGAAGCTCTTCCTCAAGGAAGAGATTAAGCCGAGCGCCGTGGACCGCTTGATTTACGTCATCGCGCCGGCCCTGGCCCTGTTCCCGGCCTTTGCCCTGGGGCCACGCTCCCGTGGACCCCGCACACCGGATTCTGGGGTCACTTCTCCCCGGCCGCGAACGTGGATATCGGCATCCTTTGGGTGCTGGCCATCTCCAGTTTGGGTGCCTATGGCATCGTGTTGGCGGGTTACTCCAGCAACAACAAATACTCGCTGATGGGCGGCCTCCGCGCCAGCGCACAGTTGATTTCTTACGAACTCGCGATGGGCGTCTCGCTGGCGTGCATTGCCCTGGCCACCGGCTCTCTCAAGATGACCGACATGGTGGCTGAGCAGGAGAAGGCGCTGTGGGGCGTCATTCCGCAGGTGCAGAACTGGTTCCTGTTCACGCCGTTTGGTTTGCTCTCGGCGGTGATCTTCTTGATCGCGCTGGTGGCGGAAACCAACCGCGCTCCGTTCGACCTTCCCGAAGCGGAAAACGAACTCATCGCCGGTTATCACACCGAATACTCGTCCATGAAGTTCGCCGTGTTCTTCATGGGTGAATACGCGGCCATGTTCGTGTTCAGTGGCGTCTTTGCCGCCGTGTTCATGGGTGGTTATCACTTCATGCCGTTCAACTACGACGAACTGGCGGTGACCTTCCCGAGCCTGAGCTCCTTCTGGTACGCCCTGCGCGATCTCAACTACTGGCTCGGCCCCGCCGGGTTCTTGGTCAAGCAGGTCTTCATGCTGTCCTTCTTCATCTGGCTGCGCGCCACGCTTCCGCGACTGCGCTACGACCAGCTGATGAACCTGGGCTGGAAGAGCCTGCTGCCGACCTCGGTCGCCAACTTCATCATCGTGGGCATCTGGATTGTGGCCACGGAGATGTACGGCGTGCTGGGTGGATGGGTGGCCTTCTTCGGCGCGGTGGCCCTCCTCGCGCTGCTCTACTTCAATCTGGTGTCGGCCTCGCGGAAGTCGCGCGAAGCCGAACAACGCCAAGCCATCTCGCTGGTGGATGGCACTGAACGACGTTCCATAACTCTCGTGGACCCGGCCCCGGCCTCTTCGAGTGGCAAAACCGTATGAAAACGCACTTCTCAAGGAATCTGGAGGCCGGTCGGTGACCACCAACCAAATCGCCTTTCTTGCCCTCGCGCTCCTAGCCCTCATCGGCGGGGGCGGCGTGGTGTTTAGCCAGCGTCCCGTGCGGGCCGCCATGTGCTTGGTGCTCAACTTCCTGGTTTTGGCCGCGCTCTACTTTATGCTGGGCGCGCAAATGCTGGGGATCTCGCAGATCATGGTGTACGCCGGGGCGATCATGGTGCTGTTCCTGTTCATCGTGATGATGCTTCGCATGGATCGGGAGGAGCCGCACAAGGTGTGGTGGACCAGCGCACCGGTGGTGGGCACGATCTTTGGAGCCCTCGTGCTGTTCATTTTCGCGCTGGGGATTCGTCCCGCCGCCGAAATGAAGCCGGGAGCGGTGGATCCGAAGTTCGGGACGCCGCAGGCGATCGGCATGGAAATGATGACCACCTACGCGTGGCCGTTTGAAGTTGCGAGCATGTTGCTCCTCGTCGGGATCGTGGCCTCGATCATCCTGGCCAAGAGGAGAATCTAGTGTTGCCTCTCGCAATGGCTCCGACCGGAATCGTCAGTGATGTCCCCATCGAGTGGTTTTTGCTACTCGGGGCGATGCTGTTTGCCCTCGGCGCGGTGGGCGTGGTGGTGCGCCGCAACCCCGTCACCGTGTTTATGTGCATTGAGTTGATGCTCAATGCCGTCAACCTCACGTTTTTGACGTTCGCCCGCTACCAAAACGGGTGGGGCCTCAAGTACGAAAACGCCCAGCAGGCGGCCATGAACGGCCAAATGATGGTGATTTTCGTGATGGCCGTGGCCGCCGCCGAAGTGGCGGTCGGGCTCGGCATCATCATGGCCATCTTCCGCGCCCGCCGCGAAGTGGACGTCGACGACCTCAGTACGCTGAGGAACTAAGGAGATCACGATGGATTACAAGCTGATTTGGTGGGTTTTTGCCCTCCCGCTCTTCGGATCTCTGTTCCAAGCCTTGGGCGGCAAGATCGTGGTGGACACGTTCGGCCCCAAGCTGGGCCGCCGCATCTGCGGGGCTCTGGGCGTGGCGCCGATTGCGCTGGCGTTCCTCATCGCGTTGCCGATGACCCTGCAGCTGATGCGCCAACCGGAATCGGAGCGAGCCGTGGTGCTCACTCTGTTTGAGTGGATTAGCACGCAGGCGATTTCGATCCCGTTTGAGTTCCGGGTGGACCCGCTCTCGATGACGATGGTGCTGGTCATCACTGGCATTGGTTCGCTCATCCACCTCTACTCCATCGGCTACATGGCGGAGGAGACCGATTTCCCCCGGTTCTTCACCTACCTCAACCTGTTTATCGCGTTGATGCTGGTGTTGGTGCTGGGCAACAACCTCGCCATGCTGTTCATCGGCTGGGAAGGGGTTGGTCTGTGCTCCTATCTGCTCATCGGCTTTTGGTACAAGGACCTCAAGAACTCGGCGGCCGCCAACAAGGCGTTCATCGTTAACCGCATTGGTGACGTCGGTCTCACGCTCGGGATGTTCTGGCTGGTCGTGCTGGCCGCGCAAAACAAGGATGCGCTTGGCATTGTCGATAGCCGCTGGCTGAGCTACGACGTGTTGCTCCCGCAAATCGGGCAACTCCTTGCGAGCAAGCCGTTTGATGCGACGATGATCGCGCTGCTGCTCTTTGTGGGCGCGTGCGGAAAGTCGGCGCAGTTCCCCCTCTTTGTGTGGTTGCCGGACGCTATGGCTGGCCCTACGCCGGTTTCGGCCCTCATCCACGCGGCGACGATGGTCACCAGCGGCATCGTGCTGCTGAACCGCACTCAAGAGATTTTCCTCGCCTCGCCGTTCGCAATGAACGTGGTGGCGCTGGTGGGGGCGGCCACGGCCGTTTTGGGGGCGGGGATCGCCTTTGGCCATACGGACATCAAAAAGGTTTTGGCCTATTCCACCGTCTCGCAGCTGGGCTTTATGTTCATTGCGTGCGGCGTGGGCGCGTTCTATGCCGGGATGTTCCACGTCATCACCCACGCGTTCTTTAAGGCGCTATTGTTCCTGGGCTCGGGCGCGGTCATTCACGCGATGGCGCACGACCAAGACATGCGCAACTACGGACGGCTGCAGAAGTATCTGCCCATCACCTATCTCACGATGGGAATTGGCTGGGCGGCCATTGCCGGGGTGCCCTTCCTGTTTAGCGGCTTCTGGAGTAAGGAAGCCGTGCTCTACAACGCGCTGAACATGCCGGACAAGATGTCCACGTTCACCATTGCAGGCCTCACCCCGGGCGCTTTTGCCGGCTGGGTGGGCTTGGCGGTGGCCGGGATGACGGCGTTCTATATGACGCGCATGATGGCGCTGACTTTCGGCACCGATAAGGAGCGCTGGCGCGACCTCGCCCCGGCGCACCACGATGTGCACGCGCATCATGATGATCACCACGGGCACGACCACGCGCACGGCGATCATCACCACGGCGAAGACACCGAAGGTTTCTTCATGACCGATGAGGAGATGAACGCCCAGGTGCATGCGCATGAGCATCACCACGAGCTCGACCAAACCCACGAGCCGCACGAAGTCCCCTGGACGATGTGGGCGCCGCTGGCGATCCTGGCCGTATTCTCGCTCGGCTTTGTGGGCTACGCCATGGAGGCGGGCCACTGGCTCAAGGATTGGCTGGCCCCGTGGGGTGCCACGGAGGTCAAGACGGCTAAGAACATCTCCCACGACATGCTGACCATCCTCAGCATCGTGGTCGGTACTACCGGCATTCTCGGAGCGTTGGTGGCCTACCGCAAGCTCCCGAATTCGGAAGGCTTCGATCTCAGCAAGTGGAATCCCCTCCGCCGCGCCGCCGCCGCGTCGTTCTACACCGACTGGTATAGCAACAAGGGAAGCGGCATGCTGGCTTCGGGTGTGGGAGCGGTCGTCAAGCTGTTCGATGTCGGAATCATCGACAACATCGTCAAGGCCGTCGGCTCGATCTTCGGGGTCCTGCTCAGCGCGATCGGTAAGCGGTTCCAAACCGGCTACGTGCGCAACTACGCGCTCATGATGCTGGTGGGAGGCTCCGCCATCATCGTCTACGCCCTGGTTCAGGTGATGGGAGGCAAGTTCTAATGGAAAACACGGGTCTGGGAATCCTCTCGCTTCTGCTGGCGGTGCCGGTGCTCGGGGCCATCTTCTTGATGTTCATCCCTGAGACCTTCGAGCGCGCGATAAAGGGCGCGAGCATGGTCTTCAGCCTAGTGGCCCTCGGGGTCGCTGCCACGGTGCTCAGTCAGTTCGATGGGCGGTCGTTCCACTTCCAAATGATGGAAGCGGTGCCGTTCCTGCCCAGCATTGGCGTGCAGTGGAAGGTCGGGGTGGATGGCATCAGCATCTGGCTGGTGGTGCTCACCACGTTCCTCACGGTCGTTGCTAACTGGTTTAGCTACTACATCAAGACGCGCGTCAAAACCTACTTTGTCCTCCTGCAGTTCCTGCAAATGGCGATGCTGGGCGTTTTCGTTTCGCTGGATCTGATCCTGTTCTATGCCTTCTTCGAGGCCTCGCTGGTGCCCATGGCGCTGCTGGTCTACATCTGGGGTGGCTCGGATCGCGCCTACGCCGCGCGCAAGTTCTTCATCTACACCTTCGGGGCCAGCATCTTCATGCTCATCGGCATGATTGCCCTGGCCATGCAGATGCAAAAGGTGACGGGCGCCATGACGTTTGATCTCGTTGCGATTCAGGCGCAGGTGGCCAACGGGGCGCTGTGGGCCAACGCCATGCAGATGCAAACCGTGGTGTTCTGGACCTTCGCGGTGGCCATGATGGTCAAGTGTCCGATGTTCCCGTTCCACACATGGTTGCCGGATGCGCACACGGAAGCGCCCACGGCCGGCTCGGTCATCCTGGCGGGCGTCTTGCTTAAGATGGGCACCTTCGGGTTCCTTCGCTTCTGCTTGCCGCTCTTCCCCGAGGCTATGCAGAACGCAGTGCCGATCTTGATGACCCTTTGTGTCATCGGCATCGTGTACGGAGCCATTGTGGCGACGATGCAGGACGACGTGAAGAAACTCGTCGCCTACTCCTCCGTGGCTCACATGGGCTTTGTCATGCTCGGCATCGTCTCGCTCTCTAGCAATGGTTTGCTGGGCGGGGCTTACCAGCAACTGAACCACGGGATCAGCACGGGCGCCTTGTTCTTGCTCATCGGTTTGCTCTATGAGCGCATCCACACGCGTAAGTTCGCGGATATGGGTGGCCTGAAGGCGCAGATGCCGATCTTTGCGGCGCTGTTCCTCATCGTGATGTTCTCCAGTGTCGGCTTGCCCGGCACCAACGGGTTCATTGGCGAGTTCTTGGCCATGATGGGCGCGTTCCAGGCCGGGATGGCGGGGGCGTTTGGCCTCAACATCTGGCTGCCGGTGATTGCCGGGACGGGCGTGGTCTTTGCCGCGGTCTACCTGCTCAAGATGTTCATGCAGGTGTTCTACGGGCCGATCACTAACCCCGATCTGCTCCGGCTCAAGGACATCAAGACGCACGAAATCGTGCTGGTGGGCATGTTCATCGTCCTCATCTTCTGGGTGGGATTTATCCCAACACCTTTATGAAGCCGATGGAGAGCAGCCTGGGCGCGGCCCGCATGATGGCCGTGAACCCGCAAGGCATGCGGCCGAGTTGGAGCGAACCGCTGCACGAGATTGACCAAGACGGCAATCTGGTGCAGGTGCTGCCGCGAGCGGAAGGTGTGGCCCTGGGTGAATACACCGTGCAACAGCAGATCGCCCCGGCGAACCACCACTTTGAAAATCTCCGCGAACCCGCCGAGGTGGCCCAACGATGAACAATTACGTGATTCCCACCATTGACTGGACGGCGGCCATGCCGGTGATTGTGGTGTTCCTCACCGGGATCGCCGCGCTTTTGGTCGAGATGTTCCGCCCCCGGCAGAACAACAACGTCATCGTGGGCATCAGCCTCACGGGTTTGGCGGTGGCGGCTTACTTGCTGGCCTCCCAGGTCGGTATGCCGGCGATCGATACGTTTGCCGGGATGATCCGCCGCGACCATCTGGGCTTGATGTTGCAACTCCTGATGGTGGTGGCCTGCGGCCTGACGTTCCTGTTTGGCGAAAACTACCTGCGCGAACGCCGCATGGCCTACGGTGAGTTCTATCCGCTGGCGATCTGGTCAACAGCGGGCGGCATGATCATGGTGGGCACCGATCACCTGCTGATGATCTTCATTGGCCTGGAAGTGCTCTCCATCTCGCTCTACTGCATGGCGGGATTGGCGCGCGAAGAGCAGCGCTCGGCCGAATCGGCGCTCAAGTATTTCTTGCTCGGTTCCTTGGCCTCGGCGTTCTTGCTGTACGGCATTGCGTTCTTTTACGGCGCGACGGGCACGCTGAGCCTGACGCAAATCGGGATGAACGGCGCGCAGATGAACATGCAGATTTTGGCGACGGCCTTCGTCTTGATTGGCCTTGGCTTCAAAGCCTCGCTGTTCCCGTTCCACATGTGGACGCCGGACGTTTACCAAGGGGCGCCGACCAACGTCAGCGCGTTTTTGGCCACCGTCTCTAAGATTGCGGCCCTCGGCCTGATGGCGCGGATGTTGCCGGTGCTGGGTCAGACGCAAGATTTCTGGTTCCCGGTGCTGTTTTGGCTGTCGATGCTCACCATGACGGTGGGGAACGTCTCGGCCATCGGCCAAACGGACCTCAAGCGCATGCTCGGCTTCTCGTCCATCGCCCACGCGGGGTACGTGATGGTGGCGCTACTGGCGCACCTCAAGAACCCGAAGGTGGTGAGCCTGGACGCGATGGTGTTCTATCTCGCGGTCTACAGCGTGGCGACCATCGGTGCCTTTGCGGTGCTGACCCTGGCGGTACGCAATGCGCAAGAAGACGCGCGGGCCTCGGCTCTGCACGGGCTGTGGAAGCGCAACCGCTTCGCGGCCGGCGCGTTCATTGTGTTCCTCATCTCGCTCATTGGCATCCCGTTCACCGGGGGCTTCTTGGGCAAGCTGCTGATCTTCCAAGGGGCGTTGCAAGCCGATTTGCTGCCGCTCGCCATCGTGCTGGGCGTCAATTCGGCGATCAGCGTGGCCTACTACCTCTTCATGGCCAAGGCCGTGTTTGTGGATGACGAAGAGCTGACCGGTGCCCGCGTGGGCCAAACCTCGGGCGGCCTTAAGCTGACCTGTGTGGTATGTGCGGCGGCGGTCTTTGGTTCGTGGTTCTTTGGCTCCACCCTGCAAAGCCTGCTGGGCGCCCCCAACGAGGCGGCCGTCAAGGTCGAGCGGCCGGTGGTCGCGCAAACTCAACGCTAAGGACAGGTTTCCTTTAGCTCGAAGAGCGTCTTGGTTTTCAAAGACCAGGACGCTCTTTCCGTTACCCGCTTATGGGCAAGGGAGAGGATCTGCAGAGGGTGATGGGCAGAAAAAGCTCGGCCTCTCGTCCCGGAGAGGGAAGGGAGGCCGAGGATTTGTTTCCGAGCGATCGGCTTTAGGCGGCGTGGCTAATTTGGTCGAAGGCGTGTGCCTCCAACTGGAATCGGTCCACCGCTTGTTGCAGACGGCTAGCCATGGCTTCGAGTTCCTCAGCAGAGCCGCGAATCTCGACGATGGCCGAAGTGGTGCTGCCGATGCCGTGATTCACTTGTTCCACGCTGGCGGAGACCTCTTGGGCGCTGGCGCTCATTTCCTGCGCCCCGGCCGCCGATTCCTGGGCCACCGAAGCCACCCCGGCAATCGCGTTTGTCACGCTGTCCACGTTGTTCACCATCTGAGTCAGGGCCGTAGAGTTGCTTTCGGCCACATCGCGCACTTCGGCGAGAGCGTTCAGCACTACGTCCACCTTCTCGGTCACACCTTCGGCAAACTCAGCCACTTGTTCGACCTCGTCGGCACTGGCGCGCATCACGTTCACGGTGGCGGCCACGTCGGATCGCACATCGCCAATCAGCGTCGCAATCTCTCGGGTTGCGCTTTGGGAGCGTTCGGCCAGCTTGCGGACTTCTTCGGCAACCACGGAGAAGCCTCGGCCGGCTTCACCGGCGCGGGCCGCTTCGATGGCGGCATTGAGGGCCAGCAGGTTGGTTTGCTCGGCGATGTCTTCGATCGCCTGCACAATGCTGCCAATTTGCTCGCTCTTTTCACCCAGGCGCTCGGCTTGACTGGCCGCTGAACCGATCTGCTCACGCACCTTACGGGTGCCGGTGATGGCGCGGTTCATTGCTTCGGCAGCGTCCTTCATGCCGGATTCCGTCTCGTCAATGGCGGCGTCTTGCTTAACCGATCCGCTGCGGATCAGGTCCATCGCGCGCTGCAGTTCGTCGGCGTCTTGCGCCACCATGCTCGCGTTTTGGGCCAGCTGCTCGCTGCCGCGGGCGATTTCCATCGCACTGCGAGTGGATTCACTGATCGCTTGCGTGACCTGCTCCACCGATTCGCCCATGTCTTGGGCGACAGCGGCCACGGTGCCGGAAGTGGCCTTCAGTGATTGGCTGTTGCCCTTCACTTCGATCGCACTCTGGCGGATTTCGCTGACCACGGAGCGCAGGTTGCCAATCATGTTGCTGAGAGCGTGGCCCAGGGCGTCATTGGCGCTGCGAGGCGTGATGTTCGCGTTCAGGTCACCCTGCCCGAGCCGGCCGGCCACGTCGCTGACGTTGCGGAGGCTGTGGACCATCCCGTTGAGGCTCGTGCCGAGCACATCCTTCTCGCTGGCCAGTTCCACATGGACCGAGGTGTCACCCTCGGCGACCTTTTCAGCCACGAAGGCCTTCTCTTGCAAGTAGGTCTTCATGGCCCGGCAGGCGTCGCTGGCTTCACCCAGTTCATCCTGGCTGACGTGCGTAATCTCGAAGTCGAGGTCACCTTGAGCCACCGTTTGGAGGCCGTTAGTGAGTGCAATGATCGGAGTGGTGAGCTTCTTGGCAAAGGCCCGACCAACGAGGAAGATAACAATCACACCCGCCGCGAGGAAGATGTACATCATCTTGAGAATTCCGCCGTACTTGGCAAAGTATTGGGCCGCGGAGATGCGAATACCCACGCTCCAGCCCAGACCCGGATAACCCAGGGCACCGTTGGACTTGGCGATGGCCCCGGCTTGGTGATGGGATTCGCCGCGATTGCCGCCGACTTCCGAGTTGATTCTAGGCGCAAGCGTGCCAGCGGGCTTAAGACCCTTGATCAGCTCTTGCATTTCGTCATTGGCGGCCGGGTCCTTTTCGGCCCAGTTCACGAACTTGGATTCGTTGCCTTCGAGATAGGCGTTGAACAGCAGTTGGCCGTTAGCTCCGAATAGCGTCAGTTCGCTATCGGTGAATCCTTCACTAGCCATGGAGCCGAGGTTGGACTCGAAAATGCCCTGAATCACGGCCGGGCGGGCATAGTTTCGCCATACGCCAATCACATTGCCGGCTGCATCCTTGACGGGAGCAGTATAGCAAAGGGCATAGCCGTCGTTGCCAAGTGTTTCCGCAACGTAGTCGTATTTTTGGAAGTCGTCCACCCAGGTGCCGGTGAGGGCATCTGAATCCACGAACTTGCCACTCATGGCGTTCTGGAACCATTCTTCCTTGGCGAAGCTCTTGCTGTAGATTGACTTGGTATTGGCAGGCTTGCCATCCCAGGTGACGCTACTCACGGCCGCGACCTTCCCAGTCTTGTCCACAAACACCATCAGGTCGTAGACCGGGGTGTAGGTGGCCATATAGCTGTTCATGACGGTCACCAGTCGGTTTGTGCCGTCCGTCTTGTACCATGACTCGCGGTCTTGAACCACGGTGTTCAAGCCAAACGCTTGGACGTCACCGTACCGTTCGAATAAGTTTCGCTCGATAACCTCCATGATATTGGAAGACTTGGTGACAAGTTGGTTGTGAGCTGCATCTTCGGACTGCTGCACGCCCTGCTTTACGATCGCGAGGCCCACCAGGATCGGGATGATCCCGAAGAGGCCCAGCATCAGGAGGACTCGTTGCTGAATTCGGAGTCGCTTCAAAATTTTCATGTCGATTTCGCCCGGCGCACGGCCGTCACCTAGCATTCTTGGCAGGCGAAACTCGAATCTTTACGGGGATTAAAAAAAAGAAACCGGACATTCTTGAAGCAGGTCCGGCTCCTTCGTCGCGAGACGTTTGCGAGGTTAAGCCTTGTCCTTGAAGCCCGGCAGCCGGCGGCCCTTGTAGTAGCCATCGGGCGAGGCGCAGTGGTTCATGCGGAACGGTTCGCCCTGCACGTTGCGGGTGGAGACCACTTCCGGCAGGTCGGTGGTCCAGTGGGTGCGCCGCTTGGTGGTGCGGGAGTGCGAGAATTTACGCTTCGGGTTCGGCATCTGACTTCTTCCTTACTTTTCGCGGTGCAAGGTCACCTTGCGCAGGGTCGGGTTGTACTTGTTCAGTTCCAACTTCGCCTTGGTGTTATCGCGATTCTTGGTGGTGGTCACGTAATGCTTCCCGTCTTCCGTGCAGATCAAACGGATGATTTGGCGCTTTTCACCTTTCTTCTTGGCCATGGACTGGAAACCTCGTGGTACGCCCAAGCGGGCGGACGTTCATTATGTCGGTCGAGGAGCCGAATCTGCAACCCAGGTCCCAGACCTGGGATGGTTCGGGATAGGCTATTCTGAGAGCCGCACCCTTGCCCGGGTGGCGAAATGGTAGACGCAGGGGACTTAAAATCCCTTGGTAGCAATACCGTGTGGGTTCGAGTCCCACCCCGGGCACCCCTATTTGAGAGCGCGTCTCAGGCCCATCGGACCTTGGTCCCCAAGAGCGTGCGGGCGTTGGCACGGGCCTCCTCGGCAATCTGCTCTCCGGCGAGCATGCGGGCGATTTCGTCCACGCGGTCCTCGCCTATGAGCTCTCGCACTTGGGTGAGCGTACGGCCTTCGTGTTCGGCCTTTTCGATGTGCAAGTGGGTGTCGGCGCGGGCCGCCATTTGCGGCAGGTGGCTGATCACCAGCACCTGGGCGTGGGCGCTGAACTCTTCAATCTTCTTGGCCACGCGAGCGGCCGCTTTTCCGCTCAGGCCGGTGTCAATTTCGTCGAAGACCACGGTCGGCACCCCGGCGCGACCGGCACTGGCGACCTTGATGGCCAGCATGATGCGGGCGAGTTCGCCACCACTGGCGACCTTGGCGAGGGGCGGGGTTCCTCCCCAGCGTTGGCCGTGAAGTCGAACTGCACGATGTCCGCCCCCGTCGGACTGATGGCCACGGGCTCGACGCGCACGATGAACTGCGTGCGGTCCAGGCCGAGCTCGTGAAGTTGTTCCTGCACGCGGGTGGCAAAGCGGGGCGCGGCTTCGGTGCGGATGCTGGTGAGCGCAGCGGCCTGTTGGTCCAGGGCGGTACGGGCTTCGGCTTCGGCAGCGCGCAGGCGGGTTTCGTCGGCCTCGGCGTTCTCGATGTTCAGCAGTTCCTGGGCGGCGGCGTCGCGGTAGGCCAGCACGGCTTCATCCGTTTCGCCGTATTTGCGGTGGAGATTGCGGATCAGGTCGCGGCGCTCCTGGGCTTGTTCCAGGCTGGCCGGGTCCGTATCGAGGTCGCGGGAGTAGGCGTAGAGCAGGCGCGTGGCCTCCCGCAGGGCGGTTTGGCTCTCTTCCAGCATCGCCAGGGGTTCGGTCAGCGTGTCGTCCAATTGGGCGGCGGACTCGAGGGCACTCTTCGCGCTTGCCATTGAGGTCTGCGCGTTGACTTCATCATCCGCAAGCTGGCCCAAGGCCCCCTGGATGGATTCGGCGATGCGCTGGGCGTGCTGCAGGCGGCGGTAGAGGGTCTCGATCCGCTCGTGCTCACCCACGGTTAGGGCCGCGTCGTCTATCTCCTGCACTTGGAAACGCAACAGGTCCACGCGCTGGGCGCGTTCTCGTTCATTGCGTTGCTGGTGTCTTAGGCGGTCGCGGGCGGCTTCCCAATGGGCGAAGGCTTCGGCAACGGCCTCCCGGGCCTGGTGGGCGGGCTCGCCAATCCAGTCATCCAAGAACTGCACAGGGCCAAGCGGGTCCAGCAGGGCTTGGTGGTCGTGCTGGCCGTGCAGGTCCACCAAGAGACGCCCGATTTGCTTCAGTTGCCCGGCGGTGCAGGGTTGGCCATTCACGCGGGCTTGGCTGCGGCCTTCGCGGGTGACTTCGCGCTGCAGGATGAGCGTGTCTTCGTCGGGCGAGAACCCCATGCCCCGCAGCGTCTCGGCCAAAGCGGGGCCGACTTCGACCTCCAACACCACGGTGGCGCGATGGGCGCCGGTGCGGATCATGGTCGCGTCCGCGCGCCCCCCCATTGCCAGGCCGATGGCATCAATGAGAAGCGATTTGCCCGCGCCGGTTTCGCCCGTGAGGGCGGTGAACCCAGGTGCCCAATTTACGCTGACCCGGGCCAGCGTCGCCAAATCGGTCACTTGCAAGGCACGAATCATGGAAGCTCTGGAATACCAGACGAATGACGAGGGGTTAAGGCCGCGCCCAGGCCGGACGGTGGGCCTCGTCATAATGGGTTTATGAGTGCGCCCGTGGCCTCCTATTCGTCGCAAGGACACCGATGGAATCTCCAATCTCTCTACAACGGGATTGAGGATCCGCGTCTGGATTCGGACTTTGCGGAGTCCGTGGCCGAGGCCGATGCCTTCGCCGCCGCCTACCGGGGCCGCATTGAATCGGGCCAGATCACGGCCGCTGAATTGGCCGAAGCCATCGCCAAACTCGAGGCCTTGGTGGAGAAGTCCAGCAAGCCGGGCCTCTACGCCAGCCTGATGCACGCCGGGGACACTCAGAACCCCGCCCACGGCGCACTTTACGCCGAAACCATGGAGCGCGGTAGCGAAATCCGCGTGCGCATCATGTTCTTCTCGCTGGAGCTGCAAGCCATGGACGACGCGAAGATGGACGCCTTGATGGCCGACCCCGCGCTGGCCAAGTACCGCCACTACCTGCAGGTCACACGCGCTTTCCGCCCCTACAAGCTCAGCGAAACCGAAGAGACTCTGCTGGAACGCACCGCCAACACCGGGGTGCGCGCCTGGCAGCGCCTGCACGATGAACTGACAGCGGCGCACGTGTTCCACTACAAGGACCCCGCCACTGGCGAAACGGAAGAGCTGGCCCTGGAGCAAGTCGTGAACCGCCTGCGCGAAGCCAACCGCGACGTGCGCGTGGCCGCCGCTGCTGCCCTAACCGAGGGCCTGAAGGAATTGGAAAAGACCATCGCCTTCACCTACAACACCATCCTGGCGGACAAGAAGCTGGAAGACGAACTGCGCGGGTTTGCCACGCCGGAAGCCAGCCGCCATCTGGAGAACGAACTGGAAGCGGAGACGGTGGCCATCGTCACCGACCTGTGCCAAGAGCGCAGCGACCTGGTGGCCCGGTTCTACAAGACGAAGCGCCAACTGCTGGGCCTGGACGAGCTGACCCACGTGGACCGCTACGCCCCGCTCTTTGAAGCCGAAGAGCGGATTAGCTACGAAGCTGCCCGCACGATGGTGGTGGATGCCTTTGCCGCCTTCCACCCCGAGATGGGTGCGCGCGCGGACGAGTTCTTTGCCAAGAACTGGATTGATGCGGAGGCCCGCCACGGCAAGACGGGCGGCGCGTTCTGCAGCTACAACACCACCGACACCCACCCCGTGGTGCTGATGACGTACCTGGACAAGATGGGCGATGTCGGCACGCTGGCGCACGAACTGGGGCACGGGGTGCACGCCTCGCTCAGCCGCGCGCAGAGCTATGTCAACTTCCACGGCACCCTGCCGCTGGCCGAACTGGCGAGCATCTTTGGCGAAATGCTGGTGTTCGAACGGCTGGTGGCGGAAGCCAGTGACCGCGACAAGCTGGCCCTCTACGCCGAGAAGCTGGAAGGCATGTTTGCCAGCGTGCACCGCCAGGCGGCGTTCTACCGCTTTGAGCAGACCTGCCACCGCCTGCGCCGGGAGGAAGGGGAGATCAGTGCGGAGACGTTCCGCGACCTCTACCAGGCCGAACTGCAGAGCATGTTCGAGGACGGGCTGACGCTGGGCGACGACCACAAGGTGTGGTGGACGTACATTGGCCACTTCTTCTTTGCGCCGTTCTACGTGTACGCCTACGCTTTTGGGGAACTGCTGACGCTGGCGATCTACCAGATGGCCAAGAGTGAAGGCCCCGGCTTTGCGGAGAAGTACGTGGACGTGCTGCAGCGCGGTGGTAGCGAGACGCCCGCCGAACTGATGGCGCACCTGGGCGTGGACCTGGCGTCGCCGGCGTTCTGGCAAGGCGGCTTTGCCGCGATGGAGGCCATGGTGGAGGAATTCGAAGCTCTGGCCCAGAAAGTCGGCACCAGCGCCTAAAGCCTGCGCTGAATCGGTGGGGGCAAACGTCCGAAGATGTGACGTATGCCCCGCCGAACCAAGATTGTGGCCACCCTCGGCCCCGCCACGCAGAATGCCGCCACCGTGCGGGCATTGATTAAAGCGGGCGTGAATGTGGTGCGCCTGAACTGCTCTCACGGTGACTGGGAGAGCAAGGCCGAGGCCGTGGAGTGGGTGCGCGAGGCGAACCCGGCGGTGGCCCCGGTGGCGGTGATGGCCGACCTGCAAGGCCCCAAGCACCGGCTGGAGCAACTGGCCGCCAGCCCCCTGATGGTGAAAGCCGGCCAGATGCTGCGCATGGGGCCGGACGGGCAAGGCTACGAACTCCCCATTGACGAACCGGATGTGCTGAACAGCCTGGCCGTGGGCGACAAGATCCTGGTGGGCGACGGCGATGTGGCCCTGCGGGTGCGCGCGGCGGAAGGGCAAGTTTTTGAAGTCGAAGTCCTGACCAGCGGGGCCATCAAGTCGAGGCAGGGCGTGACGGTAGCGGGGAAGTCGTTCCAAGGGTCGTGCCTGACCGACAAGGACAAGTACGACGTTTTTGAAGCGGCCAAGATGGGCGTGGACTACATCGCCCTGAGCTACGTGAAGAGCGCCAGCGACATGCTGGAACTGCGCCGCCTGGTGGATCAATACGACCCCGGCATCCGGCTGGTGGCCAAGATCGAAACCAAGGAAGCCCTGCGCGATATTGACCAGATTCTGCAGGCCAGCGACGTGGTGATGGTGGCCCGGGGCGACCTGGGGCTACAGCTTCCGATTGAGGACGTGCCGGTGGCGCAAAAGCGAATCATCGCTCGGGCCAACGCGATGGGCAAGCCGGTGATTACGGCCACCCAGATGCTGGAAAGCATGATTGTGAACGCCCGCCCCACCCGCGCCGAAGCGACGGACGTGGCGAACGCGATTCTGGATGGCACTGACGCGGTGATGCTAAGCGGGGAGACCGCGGCGGGGCAATATCCGGTGGAAGCCGTGAAAACCATGGCTCGCATCGCCGAGAAGGCGGAGAGCCTGGGCCAAGACGAAGCCCCGCGCCCTGCACCCGTGAAGAATCAAGACTGCACCGAAGCCGTGGCCCACGCCGCCGTGGAGGTGGCCGAGAGCCTGCGCGCCCGCGCGATTGTGACCAGCAGCACCAGCGGCGCCACGCCCCGGTGGGTGCGCAAATTCCGGCCGGATGTGCCGATCCTCTGCGCCACCTGGGATGAGCGGGTGCAACGCCAACTGGCGATGGTGGGCGGCGTGATGGCGGCCCTCATCCCCTCGCCCGAGACCACCGACGAAGCGATTGGGCTTTCGATCGAGGCGTTTTTGAAGGCGAAAGAGCTGAAAATGGGTGACCAAGTGGTGCTGACGTGCGGGGTTCCGCCCGGGGTGGCGGGCAACACCAACCTGATTTTGGTGCGAACTGTGTAAAATGCGGGTGTCGCCCAGGAGGGGTGATCCCAAGATGACAAGGATGATGCAGGGTGCCCTGGTGGCGGTGGCCATTGTAATGGGCATTGGAGCCAGCTATGGCCGCTGGGAAAATGTGAAGGCCGAGCGCCGCGCCACCCAGCAAACTCGCGCCGAATTTAAGGAGTACCAGGCGGACCGTGTGCGCCTGACCCAAATGCGTGCGCGCACAGAGAATCCGATCCAACGAGAACGTTTGGCCCGCGAGCGGGGATACATTCCGCGCGGCGAAACGTTAATGACGGAGTGATTGCTGCGCTTTTCGCCTTGATGGTCGCCGCGCCGCCGCTGGAGTATCAGTGGCCGGCCGGGCGAGCGCAATCCTACGCCGTGACCGTGGCGTGGGGGGAAGGCGATGACCAAGAGACCACCCGCGAGCGGTGGGTGCTGCGCGTGGTGGAGCCTTCCTCGGCGGAGCAAAGCGCCTTGTTGAGCTGGACGCGGCAATTGCTGGCCCTCGAAGTCGGAGGCGTGCGAGTGCCGCTGGAGAGCGAGAATGCCCTGACCCTGACCGAGCGCCGCGATGCGCGCGGCCGCGTGAGTGAGCGGCAACCTTATCCGAATGAGCCGCTGGCTTATGGCCGACTGTTGCGGTTTTTGGATGTGGAACTGCCGGGGCGGGAAGTGGCCCCGGGGGGAGTGTGGGAGTATGCAGTACCGGCGGATGATGTGATGGGGGCGCTGGAGTGGCGGTATGCGGTGGTGGATGTGACGGCGGAGCGCGTGACGGTGCGCGGGGAAGCGCGGCTTGAAGGGGCGGTGGTGGCGACGGCGACCTGGGAATTGGAACCGGCGACGGGCTGGGCGCGGCGCAGCACCGTGCGCGCCGAGGGGCTGGTGATGCCGGGGGATGAAGAAGGCCAGCCAATGCCCGTGACGGTGCGGCTGGAAGCCGTGTCTGCACCGAAGCTGTAACCCCGGGCGGGGCAGGCGCGTCTGCAAGGCAGATTGCGGTGAGAAGTGCAATTTTGGGGGAAAGGATTGACCTTTTACATCGAACTGTCCACACTAAGCGCATGAGAGGCTGGTCAGTCTGGCTTTTGGTGTTGACCTTGGTGGGCTGTGTGAGCCTGGGGCTCGCGCAGCCCGGAGGGCCAGGTAGACCTGGTGGCTCCGGAGGTACGGAAGAGCAGAACTTCCCGGGGACGTGGCCGTTTTCCGGCAGGGCAACCGGATCACATGATGGTATGTCATGGACGGTCATACTCAGAGCCAGTGTGAACTGTGTCTACAGTGTCAATGGAAGCGCGCCACGCTACATCTCAGGAGGCAATAACCACGTAAAAGTCGTTGGTTTTGAACCAAAATCAGTTCCTTCGGCCCTTGAGTTCAAGATTATCAAACTTGAGATGAAGATTGGGGGGAACCTCATCACACAATGGGCGCCGATGTTGCCTGCTCAACATGGCGATCCGAATCAGTACAAAGCTGTCCGATTCACATCGGCAATATTTGCCCATGACACAAATATTGTAGTTGAAGTGAAAGCAAGATTCCTAGTCCGCCGAACTGACGTGATCGGGAGTCAGTGGTCAGGGGAATTACAAGTTGTCGCAACTGAGACGGTTAGGGCCTACAACGTTGGCCTCAATTGGCAGACCTCGACAGACCAAGAAGGGGTAATCATGACCGCACCCCGGTCATACGCTGACCAGGCGCAGGAAGCAGGCGCTGGACAACGAACAATCCTTGGCACCATGAATCATCGAGTGGAAATGCCTAGTCCGATGTCAGCCACCGCCGCACAAATTCTTCAGATATACATCGGTCGAGCCACCCTTTTGGTGCCAAACACGCATGGGGACATTGAAAAGTCCTACCTATTTGACAGTTATCAAAACGGAGCTTTATACGCGACAATGACTGCAAAGCGAGATGAGGCTGTAGCCAATGGCTTTCCCAAGGCAAACATGGCGCTGCTAATGGCCTCCTGGACGGGGCGACCATTGCATGATGTCCTGGCGGGTACGCCCGAGTTCGTAAATCTGGGTACGGGCGGAATCCTTTGGAGTCTTGCCTATGCCGACACGGCATCCGATGAAGTGTCAGCTTTGCCTCCCCATCGCCCGATCTCTGAACTGTATATTGAAGCCACGAGGCAAATGGCCGAGGGTCGCTTTGCGAATGAAATTCCGGCATTGTCCGAAGTTGCTTCAGGTTCCACCTATACGGGAGTGTATGCAAAGGATCCCGAAAGTGACGCCTACTGGTGGATTCCGAGGAACCTTGAGTTCTTTGGCGATGGGAATCAACGTTTAGGGCACGTCTATATGGACCGCGAGCAACGAATGAACTTTGAAAACCGAAACGCGGATACAAGGTTGTGGTATCTGGTGCTTGACCCGAACGATCTGCGAGGCGAATGATGACGAGTTTTTTGTTACTTACGGCCTTGGTCAGTTCTGGCGAACCAGGCGTAAGCCCGGACCTCGAGCGTATAGACGGCATTGCAGATCGCCTGCTAAGATGGTACGGCATTGAGGCAGGGTTAGGCAGCCCCCGGGAATTGGATACAGGTCCGTACCGCGCTATGATGCCTAGGATATTCGGACCGGAGGGAATGAGTCGTATCGAGCCGAGCCCGGAGTGGAAGTCGTTTGCCAGAAGTTCGAAGATGACCTTTGCGTCAGGAGAGGCTGTGTACCAAGACCTCATGTACTCTTGGAACGTCAATAGGCCATTTCTGAGAACAGTTAGTGTGGGGTTATTGAACGATCCTGACCGCCGCCACAACATGCAGGATCCGAAGTCGTGGCGGTTTGAGGACCTGGATGCCGCTCGGGGCCATGCCTGGAGTGTGGTGGATATGCTGCAGGTTTACGGCAAGTCGTGGGACATAGTTCTTTTTAACGAAAACTCACGATATGAAGATCCAACCCCTTCCTACCAGTTCGGTGTGAACTGGAACGGCTTCGTCGGCATCTGGGGGTTTGGCTTCGTCGTCCACCGCACCACCGGCCTGATCTCGAATCTGAGCTTCCAGGGTCCGTTGCTGGATGAGCCGCCGCAAGGCGAGCCCATGGAGGAGGCGGACGCCAAGTACCTGGCCAACAACGAGGTGCGCCGGCACATCTTCAAGCCCCTGATGCTGGTGGGAAGCCGCAAGATATTGAGCCCCTACAACCCGGTGGACGCGGAGGGCAATGTGCGCTTCCTCGCCGTGCCGGTCTACGAGTTCCAATACGTTGAGCTGACGGAAGACGGGCAGAGAAATCCGGAAGGAGGTCGCTACCTTGCTTCGGTGGACGCCATTAGCCAGAAGGTACTGGGCGTCAACCTGATTGAAGGCAGTGCGGGCGTGCTGCGCAACCCGGCCCCCTTGCCCGCGTTTACGTTCAACGTGGCCTACGGGGAACTCCAACTGCGCGAACGGAAGGTGAACCTGCTGGCTTGCACCCCCCTCACCAAGCTGACGGCCAAGCCGGACCGCACGGGCTGGTACAGCCAGGGCGACTTCCTTTTCCCCGTGGCCTACAACGAAGCCACCGGCGAAATGGAGATCCGCACCCCGGACCAAGTGCGCTACTACCGCCTGCCACCCACGCCCTGAGGGGGCGGGCACCTTCTGTTCCCGCCCGCGAAGATGTAACCCGGGGCGAGGGAGGCGCGTCTGCAAGGCAGATTGCAGTAAGAAGTGCAATTTTCGGGGAAAGGATTGACTTTTTTTTTCAGACCTGTCCAAACTAAGCGCATGAGAGGCTGGTCAGTCTGGCTTTTGATGTTGACTATGGTGGGGTGTGTGAGCCTGGGGCTCGCGCAACCAAGCCCGCCGGGCGTCCGGACGTTCGTGAACACGGCATCCGGTGAACATAACGGCGTGAATTGGAATGTCGAGTTAACCGGTGAGATGGACTATGTGACCACAACAGGCCTTATCTCAGGTGGCAACAATCATGTGCGGGTGGTGGAATTTGAGTACGGCTCAAGTCCGAATTCCCTTGCATTCGAGATCGTGAGGCTCGAAATGAAGATCGGTGGGATAAGCGTTGACCAATGGGCTCCAGCTGACCCGGATGACTGGAAGGACATCAACAAGTACTTTCCCGTTCGTTTTGCTTCGGCTAAATTTGCCCATGGGGCCGCCGTCCCGGTCGAGATCAAGGCTAGATTCAAAGTTCGGCTGGCGAATCCAATCAACAGCCCGTGGTCTCCCGAAGCCGAAGTCACGGCGACTACGAGTGTGACGGCTCACAACGTTGCGCTGAACTGGCAGACGACTGTAAACGCGTATGGTAATACTGTCACTGGAATCAACAGCTATCCCGGTCAAGCACAAGCTGCCGGCAACGGCCAGCGTCCTCTTCTTGGCTCAATGAAGCACCGTGTGGATATGCCAAATCCCACAAATGCTACAGCTTCCGGAATTCTACAATTTTGGATGGGTCAGACGACATTTTTGGTTCCCAATACGCATGGTTGGGCACAGGGGCTTTGGGACAGTACGACTAACGACGTTTTCTTGACTGCAATGGCCGCAGAAAGGTCGGCTGCTGTGGCGGCGGGTTATCCTCGGGCCAACATGGCATTGGTGATGGGGTGCTTTTCCGATCAGCCTCTCGCAAGCCATTTGTTGGGAAGTCCGGAGTTTGCAAATTTTGGAACTCATGGTCTACTCTGGAGCCTGAGCTACTCGAACTCGGCGCCAGCGACCGCGTCGGATGTTCATCCTACACGGCCAACATCTTCACTATATATTTCGGCAGTCAAACTGATGGCCGATGGTGCGTTCGCGGATGAAGTACCTGATCGCACAGAAACTCGCACGAAGTCGACCTTTACTGAAAACTTGGAGTGGGATGAACTAACCGAGGAGGGGTGGTGGATTCCAATTAACCTGCAACTGCATGGTAGCGAGACTCAGCGTCCGAATCATGTATTTATGGACGATGTGCAGCGACAGCACTTCTATAACATTCAAGCGAGTACAGCACTTTGGTACTTGGTTGTCGACCCAACGAATTTGCGAGGGCAATAATGACAAGTCTTACACTAGTGGCAGTTTTGGCGCTTGGCCAAGCCGAGATTGCGAGTTCTGATATCGAACGGATTGATGCCATGTCTAGCCGAATGCTGACTTGGTATGGTTCAGAAGCTGGTCTGGGGAAGTTGCGCAACTTCGAACAGGGGCCATTTCGAGCCCTAGAGCCACAGATTTTTGGTTCTGAGGGAATGAGTCATGGTTCACCAAGCGTTGAATGGCAGCTGTTTGCCCGTAGCTCGTTGAGCAAGTTTGACACTGGGGAGCCAGTCTTCCAACAGATGATCTGTTCATGGGTTGGCACTAGGCCGTACCTGAGGTCGATGCGAACTGGATCGCCAAATGATTTTGACCGGCGCCACAACATGCAAGACCCCAAATCGTGGCGATTTGAGGACCTCGAAGCCGCCCGGGGCCATGCCTGGAGCGTCGTGGATATGCTTCAGGTCTACGACAAGTCGTGGGACATCGTGCTTTTCAATGAAAGCGCACGCTACGAGAACCCGATGGCCTCGTACCAATTTGGTGTGAACTGGAAGGGCTTCTCTGGCATCTGGGGGTTTGGCTTCGTCGTCCACCGCACCACCGGCCTGATCTCGAATCTGAGCTTCCAAGGTCCGTTGCTGGATGAGCCGCCCCATGGCGAGCCCATGGAGGAAGCGGACGCCAAGTACCTGGCCAACAATGAGGTGCGCCGGCACATCTTCAAGCCGCTGATGCTGGTGGGCAGCCGCAAGATTCTGAGCCCCTACAATCCGGTGGACGCCGAGGGCAATGTGCGATTCCTCGCGGTGCCCGTTTACGAATTCCAGTACGTTGAGCTGACGGAAGACGGACTGAGAAATCCGGAAGGAGATCGCTACCTCGCCTCGGTGGACGCCATCAGCCAGAAGGTGCTGGGCGTCAACCTGATCGAAGGCAGTGCGGGTGTGCTGCGCAACCCGGCCCCCTTGCCCGCGTTTACGTTCAACATGGCGTACGGGGAGATCCACCTGCGCGAACGGAAGGTGAACCTGCTGGCCTGCACCCCCCTCACCAAGCTGACGGCCAAGCCGGACCGCACGGGCTGGTACAGCCAGGGCGACTTCCTTTTCCCCGTGGCCTACAACGAAGCCACCGGCGAAATGGAGATCCGCACCCCGGACCAAGTGCGCTACTACCGCCTGCCACCCACGCCCTGAGGGGGCGGGCACCTTCTGTTCCCGCCCGCGAAGATGTAACCCGGGGCGAGGGAGGCGCGTCTGCAAGGCAGATTGCAGTGAGAAGTGCAATTTTCGGGGAAAGGATTGACTTTTTTTTTTTCAGACCTGTCCACACTAGGCGTATGAGAGGCTGGTCAGTCTGGCTTTTGATGTTGACCCTGGTGGGGTGTGTGAGCCTTGGGCTCGCGCAACCAAGCCCGCCGGGCGTCCGGACGTTCGTGAACACGGCATCCGGCGACCATAACGGCGTGAGTTGGAATGTCGAGTTGACCGGTGAAATGGACTATGTGACCACCACCGGTCTTATCTCGGGCGGCAACAACCATGTGCGCGTGGTGAACTTTGCAACTGGGTCAAGTCCGAATTCCCTTGCATTCGAGATCGTGAAGCTCGAGATGAAGATCGGTGGGATCAGCGTTGACCAATGGGCGCCAACTGACTCTGCTGATTGGAAAGACATCAACAAGTACTTTCCCGTTCGTTTTGCTTCGGCTAAATTTGCGCACGGGGCTGCAGTGCCAGTCGAAATCAAGGCTAGATTTAAGGTGAGGCTTGCAGATCCGATTAACAGTCCGTGGTCTCCCGAAGCCGAGGTCACGGCTACCACAAGCGCGACAGCGCATAATGTGGCGCTAAACTGGCAGACGACAGTCGATGACGAAGGATTGCCCGCCTTCGGCATCAACAGTTATCCTGGGCAAGCCCAAGCAGCTGGAACTGGTCAAAGATCTCGTTTGTCCGCAATGAAGCATCGAGTCGACATGCCAAACCCGACAAGCGCAACGGCCGCAGGAATCCTTGACCCTTGGATGCCGCAAACGACTTTCCTTGTGCCAAACACTCATGGTTGGTCAGCTGGACTTTGGGATAGTGCGTCAGGGATGGTGCAGTTTACTGGAATGGCCGCTGCAAGATCGGGAGGGGTTGCTAATGGGTATCCCCGCGCAAATATGGCTTTGATCATGTCTTGCTTCTCAAATGTTGCGCTTGGAGGGACGATATCTGGCACTCCGGAGTTCGCAAATTTCGGTACTCCAGGGATACTCTGGAGCCTTAGTTACGTGCATACTGCTCCTGTCGTTGCTTCCAATATTCATCCGACTAGGCCGACTTCAAGAATTTATACTCAAGCCGTAAAGCTTATGGGTGATGGCTATTTCGCTGATGAAGTGCGTGATGATAGTGAAGCGTTGGCAGGATCAACTATAACTCAAAATCTTTCCTACTTTCCGGGTAGTAATACCGGATGGTGGATACCAGCTGACCTCGAACTATATGGCGATTCCAATCAACGCCCAATGCATGTGTATATGCTAGAGGCTGAGCGAAACTTTATGGCTAACGCGAACTTGAGTACCGCACTGTGGTACCTAGTTATTGAGCCTGGAGACTATAGAGGTCAATCATGACAAGCCTGCTTCTTTTCACATCATTTCTTGTTGCTGGTGATTCCGGACTTCAAGCGGACCTTGATCGAACGAATGCAATCGCCACTCGCATGTTGGAGTGGTACGGCACAGAGTCTGGTGGCGGGTCACTGCTTGGCTTGGAGCGAGGACCGTACCGCGCTCACGTTCCCAGAATCTATGGGCCTGAAGGGATGAGTTTTGCTGAGCCTAGCAGAGACTGGCAGAGGTTTGCTGTTAGTAGCCAGGGGTCATTTGACCGGGGAGAGCCGGTCTTTCAACAGCAGTTATTCTCTTGGGTCGAAGATCGTCCTTTCATGACATCCATTTCAACAGGCAATCCTGGAAAGGTTGACCTGCGCCACAATATGCAAGACCCGAAGTCGTGGCGGTTTGAGAGCCTGGATGCGGCCCGGGGCCATGCCTGGAGCGTGGTTGACATGCTTCAAGTCTACGACAAGTCGTGGGACATCGTGCTCTTCAATGAAAGCGCAAGCTACGAGAACCCGATGGCCTCCTACCAGTTCGGCGTGAACTGGCGTGGCTTTGTAGGTATCTGGGGGTTTGCCTTCGTCGTCCACCGCACCACCGGCCTCATCTCCAACCTAGGCTTCCAAGGTCCGTTGCTGGATGAGCCGCCCCATGGCGAGCCCATGGAGGAAGCGGACGCCAAGTACCTGGCCAACAATGAGGTACGTCGGCACATCTTCAAACCCCTAATGCTGGTGGGCAGCCGCAAGATTTTGAGCCCGTACAATCCGGTGGACGCCGAGGGCAATGTGCGATTCCTCGCGGTGCCCGTTTACGAATTCCAGTACGTTGTACTGACAGAAGATGGACAAAGGACAACGGAAGGAGATCGCTACCTCGCCACGGTGGACGCCATTAGCCAGAAGGTACTGGGCGTCAACCTGATCGAAGGCAGTGCGGGTGTGCTGCGCAACCCGGCCCCCTTGCCCGCGTTTACGTTCAACATGGCCTACGGGGAGATCCACCTGCGCGAACGGAAGGTGAACCTGCTGGCCTGCACCCCGCTCACCAAGATGACGGACAAGCCGGACCGCACGGGCTGGTACAGCCAAGGCGACTTCCTCTTCCCCGTGGCCTACAACGAAGCCACCGGCGAAATGGAGATCCGCACCCCTGACCAAGTGCGCTACTACCGCCTGCCTCCCACGCCCGCGAAGCTGTAACCCCAGGCGGGGGCGGGGCGTCTGCAAGGCAGATTGCGGGGAGAAGTGCAATTTTGGGGGAAAGGATTGACTTTTTTTTTCAGACCTGTCCACACTAGGTGTATGAGAGGCTGGTCAGTCTGGCTTTTGATGTTGACCCTGGTGGGGTGTGTGAGCCTGGGGCTCGCGCAGCCCGGAGGGCCGGGTGGATCCGGAGGAACTGGTGGTCAGAACTTGCCTGGAGTCAAGACTTTTCAAGCAACTGTTTCAGGGATCCACGATGGGATTGGGTGGTCTGTTGATCTAATCGCGGAATTGGATTACGAAACCGATCCTGGAGGATTGATTTCTGGTGGAAAAAACCATGTGCGTCTCGTCGACTTTAAAACAACATCTGACCCAGAGGCACTCGAGTTTGAGATCACGAAGTTAGAGATGAAGATTGGTGGGAACGAAATCACTCAATGGCCACCATCGAACCCAGCCGATAAGAAGGACATTACCAAGTACTTTCCAGTAAGATTTACATCTGCAAAATTTGCACATGCATCGGCCGTAAATATAGTAATCAAAGCTACGTTTAAAGTTCGGCGAGTGACAATCATCAACAGCCCCTGGTCTGGGGAGTTTGAAATCTCAGCCACTAGGACGGTTACTGCTCACAACGTAGCGCTGAACTGGCAAACAACTGTAGATGATCAAGGATTATCGCAAACACATCCTAACAGCTATCCAAAGCAGGCCCAGTTTGCTGGCAGCAATCAGCGGCCGATTCTTGCCAACATGAAGCACCAGGTCGACATGCCCAATCCTACGACCGCAACTGCAGGCAATATTACCCAGAGTTGGATGACGAAGACAACTTTCCTCGTTCCAAATACGCACGGTTGGCCTCAGGGTTTGTGGGATAGCCAAACGGGAACTATCACGCTATCGGACATGTTGGCCGCGCGCGCCGCAGGAGTTGCAGCTGGGTGGCCACGTGCTAACATGGCTCTTGTGATGGGATGTTTCTCCGACCAACCCTTAGGAGGAACTCTCGTTGGCACTCCTGAGTTTGCAAATTTCGGTACTCATGGCGTCCTTTGGAGCCTAAGTTATGCCAGGACTGTACCGAATGCGGAGTCAAGTAACCGCCCTACAAGGCCAACATCAGCTCTGTATATAGAGGCAGTTAGGCTAATGGCAGATGGTTACTTTGCCGACCAGATTCCCGGGCAGTCGGAAGTTGTCTCAGGTTCTACATACACACGAAACATTTGGTATGATGCGGACTCTGACGAAGGGTCGTGGATACCGATAAATCTTTCACTGTTTGGTGATCCGAATCAACGACTGAAACACGTCTACATGAATGCAACCGAACGCATGTTTGTTTACCCCAACAACAACAAGTCGCTGTGGTATCTCGTTGTCGAGCCTGGTAACTATAGAGGAAACTAATGGTCTGTGCATTAATATTTAGCTCGATCTTCTTATCGCCTTCTAGCGCTTGGGATCAGGATATTGAGCGAGCCAAAAGCATCTCGAGTCGGCTCATGACCTGGTATGGGAGTGAGGCTGGGTTAGGTTTGCCAAAGCAACTTGGGAAAACTCAGTTCGAGGCAATGTATCCGGCAGGCCTTGGCAGTGCGGGATTGAGGTTCGACCAGCCAGCAAGGGATTGGAAGAGTTTCACAATCAATCGACTTGTGTCGTACGATAGAGGCGAGCCAGTTATTGTGCGCGCTTGGCTGATTTCGTATGATACACGCGCATCGTTGGATTCCGTGACTGTGGGCGAGCCATTTAGATTCGATCTGCGCCACAACTTGCAAGATCCTAAGTCGTGGCGATTTGAGGACCTCGAAGCCGCCCGGGGCCACGCCTGGAGCGTCGTGGATATGCTGCAGGTCTACGACAAGTCATGGGACATCGTTCTATTCAACGAGAGCTCACGATATGAAGATCCAACCCCTTCGTACCAGTTCGGTGTGAACTGGAACGGCTTCGTTGGCATTTGGGGCTTTGGTTTCATGGTCCACCGCACTACTGGTCTTATCTCAAATCTGAGCTTCCAAGGTCCGTTGCTGGATGAGCCGCCCCACGGCGAGCCCATGGAGGAGGCGGACGCCAAATACCTGGCCAACAACGAGGTACGCCGCCACATCTTCAAACCGCTGATGCTGGTGGGCAGCCGCAAGATTTTGAGCCCGTACAACCCGGTGGACGCCGACGGCAATGTGCGCTTCCTCGCGGTGCCGGTCTACGAATTCCAATACGTTGAGCTGACTGAAGGCGGACAGAGGAATCCGGAAGGAAGTCGCTACCTCGCCTCGGTGGATGCCATCAGCCAGAAGGTGCTGGGCGTCAACCTGATTGAAGGCAGTGCGGGTGTGCTGCGCAACCCAGCCCCCTTGCCCGCGTTTACATTCAACGTGGCCTACGGAGAAATCCACCTGCGCGAGCGGAAGGTGAACCTGCTGGCCTGCACACCGCTCACCAAGCTTACGGAAAAGCCGGACCGCACGGGCTGGTATAGCCAGGGCGACTTCCTCTTCCCCGTGGCCTACAACGAGGCCACCGGCGAAATGGAGATCCGCACCCCGGGCCAAGTGCGCTACTATCGTCTGCCACCCGGAACGCAAGCTCAAGCCCGCTAAGGAGCCGGGCATCTTCCGTCCAAGCCCTCGGGGGCGGTACGCTCCGGTCATGGTCGCCCAAGCGGAAGCCGCCACCCTGGTGGGAATCGAGGCGGTGCCCGTCATGGTCGAAGTGGACCTGCGCCGGGGTGCCCCGGATTTCCACCTCGTCGGCCTGCCCGATAAGGCGGTGATGGAGTGCCGCGAGCGCGTCCGCAGCGCCATCCAGAACTCCGACCTCACCTTCCCCAATGGCAAGGTGGTGTGCAATCTCGCCCCCGGGGACGTGCGCAAGGAGGGCACCTCGCTCGATCTCCCCATTGCGCTCACCATCCTGGCCGTGAGCGGGCAAGTGCCGGCCAGCGAGCTCGCCCACACCGTCATCTTGGGCGAGCTGGGCCTGGATGGGCGGGTGCGCCCGGTGAATGGCTGCCTCAACGCCGCCATTGCTGCCAGCCAGCGCGGCGTGCGGCGCCTCATCGTCCCTAAGGAGGACGCCCCCGAGGCCGCCGTGGTGCCAGGGCTGGACGTCTACGGTGTGGACACCCTGCTGGCGGCGGTGGAGATCCTGAACGGCGACCTGAGCCACCAGCCGGTGGATGCCGCCCTGGCCACGGCCGGTGAAGACACGCAGTGGCCGGTGGACTTTAGTGATGTGAAGGGCCAGAGCCACGCCCTGCGCGCCCTGGAAGTGGCGGCGGCGGGCAACCACAACGTGCTGATGACCGGCCCCCCGGGGAGCGGCAAAACCATGCTGGCCCGGCGGCTACCCACCATTCTCCCGCCCCTGGGGCTCGAGGAAGCGGTGGAGGTCACCCGGGTTTACAGCGCGGCGGGCGAGCGCAACGGCCGCAACGGGCTGGTGTGGGCGCGGCCTTTCCGTTCGCCGCACCACACCACGTCTTACGCGGCGCTGGTAGGCGGCGGCAAGACTCCCAAGCCGGGCGAGGTGTCGCTGGCGCACTTTGGGGTGCTGTTCTTGGACGAGATGCCGGAGTTCGACCGGGACGTGCTGGAGGCGCTGCGGCAACCGCTGGAAGACGGCATTGTCACGGTGAGCCGGGTGAGCGCGACGCAGGAATTCCCGGCCCGGTGCCTGCTGGTGGGGGCGATGAATCCGTGCCCGTGCGGTTTCCGGGGGTACCCCGAGGCCAAGTGCGTGGGGGCTTCGGCCTGCGAGCGGTACGCCGGGCGGCTGAGCGGTCCGCTGATGGACCGCATTGATCTGCACATCACGGTGCCGCGCCTGCGGCCGAATGAGCTGACCGATGCCCCGCCGGGGGAGACCAGCGCCGTGATTCGGGCGCGGGTGCAGAGTGCGCGGGCGCGCCAGACGGCGCGGCTGGGGCCTGGGGGCACCAACGGGCACATGTCGCCGCGCCAAGTGCGGGAGACGGCGGAGCTGGATGAGACGGAACGAGCGTTTATGACGAAGGCGGCCTCGCGGCTGAGCCTGAGCGGGCGGGGTTACGACCGGATATTGAAGGTGGCGCGCACTCTGGCGGATTTGGCCGATGAGGACCGGATTCGGGTGGAGCACCTGGCCGAGGCCGTGCAGTTCCGCGCGCCGCAGGAGTAAGTCCGCAGGATTAAGTGCCCCAAAAACCGAGGGCGACAAACAAAAAATGTAGTCCCCGCACCAGGTGCGAGGACTGCGGGATGATCAGCCTAAGTCGGCTTACTTTGCCTTGCGTCGGCGGATGGCGGCGAGGGCGCCAAGAGCCAAAACCGAAAGGGTCGCGGGCTCCGGAACCGGCGTCGCCGTTCCTTGGATGATGTGATCGAGCTGCACCCAGTTAGCGATCCCCGCCGAGCTTGCCGTGAAAGTCGCCGTCGTGATCGTCACGGTGGAGTCGGCCCACCCGATGAACTGCTCACCGCCGGTGACATCAACTACCGTATTGGCGCCGTTGCTGAGGTTCAGGGTGACTTGACCCGGGATGAAGCCACCGTCGACGTCGGTGTTGGCAACACGAGCGCCAAAGGCCGTGGTGGGGTTGCCCGTCAGGGTCAACGTGATCGGGTCATCGGCGACGTTTGTCGACAGTGCGCCAATGTTGGACCAGAGACCAAGGGACGCCGCCGCATCAAAGCCAAAGCCGTTCCCGCCCGGGGCAGACCAAGTTGTTTGAGAGCCATCGAGCGGGTTGCCGAAGCTTGTGAAGTTGTTGAAATCTTCCGTGTAGTTGGGGCCAACCGTGGCCGCGAGGAAAGCTGCCTCGCTCGTATACCAAGTTGCGTTTGCAGAAGCAACCAACATGGCACTTGCAGCAAGTGCCAAAATTTTATTAGTGGATTTCATGGTGATCCTATACCTTTTGATTCCGACGTCCTTCTCACAGAAAGCATGACGTGGATGACGCGACCCTACCTTTGGCCACTTCTAGAAGTCAAGTTTGAACCGAGAAGATGCTACAACCTGGCATTTCTGGCAGGTGGTTCTTGTCGATCCCAGATCCTCCCGCATCACGGGGAAGCGCGGGAGTCGGCCGATAGTGCCTGGATTCGAGGAGAGCAGCTGACGAACTGCTACCGCTCCATTCACCGCAGGAGCAGGGGGGCAAACAAAACTTGGTCGGGATGAGAGGATTCGAACCTCCGACCTCCTCGTCCCGAACGAGGCGCTCTACCAAGCTGAGCCACATCCCGACGCGGCAACGCGCATTGTACCAAAAACGAGCCGCGTGCGCACCGGGCCGTCCGCCCCGGCGGGTTCTCTTGAGCGGCTTTACATTCCGTTAACCAGAAGTTTATGGATCGTTAAACGAACGTTCACGCCGCCTTAACCCGCGCGTCGAACACTAGGAGGCGCTCATGCATGGAGCAAATATCATGACTCGTCGTGCCTTCACTCTTATCGAACTCCTGGTCGTCATCGCCATCATCGCGATTCTCGCGGCCATCCTCTTCCCGGTTTTCGCGCAGGCCAAGCTTGCCGCCAAGAAGACCCAAGCCCTCTCCCAGGTCAAGCAGATCGGAACGTCGTGGCAGATTTACGCCACCGACTACGATGACCGCGCCGTGATGGTCTCCTCCGGTGGCCCGCAGGGTGTGCACCGCACCGACTTCTGGGTGGTGATGATGCCGTACGTCAAGAACGTACCCATCTTCTTCAGCAGCGAGCGCACCGAAAAGGGTTGCTACTACCACAACTCCAGCGACCGCCTGAACACGCCGTGGGGTCGTGCCATCTACGATATGAACCCGGAAGGCCGCTGCCTGGGCTACGGCTACAACTGGGGCCCGCAGATCTACGCCGGTGGTGGCGTGCTCGATCGTGAGCAGTTCATCAACGGTGTCGATGGCAGCGCTGGCACCACGCAGCCGGGTCGCTCGCTGACCTCGTTTGACGAACCGGCCAACCTGTTCGTGTTTGGCGACACCTACGACACGCCGCGCCCGACGATTGGCATGTTCCCCAACAGCGCCGGCGGCAAAGCTTGGATCCTGGATACGTTCCCGGTGACGGCCAACACGCGCCAGAGCCAGTTCCGCTTCGGGGGCCGCTTCAACATGGCTTACGCCGATGGACACGCTAAGAACGTGAAGTTCCGCGGGGGTCTCACCACGGGCGTCGGTTACGTTTACGTGCCGAGCCAGCTGAACGACCGCCTGGCCTACTGCGCCAGCCCGAGCGAACTGCTGGACGGTAGCCGCTTCGGTCTGGGCAACATCGCCTGCCAAGACTTCGTGAACATTCCCTACACCGGCACCACCGTGTGGTCGCCGGAATAGTCATGGCGCGATTCCTCAAAATGCTGATCGCCACCTTCTCGGTGGCCTTCATCATCGGGTGCAGCGGCGGAGAGGGCGCGAATCTCGAAACGACGGCGGAACAACCTCCGGCTGATCTCGAAGCCGGAAAGAACGCCAACACATTGGAGGAATGGTCAGCGGCCAATCCGAACAATGGTGCCCCGGGTCACGGGGACATGGGTGCGGGGCAGCGGGCCAACACCGATAAGTGACGAACAGAGCGGGGGCAAGAGAGGATGCCCCCGCTCGCCCGCTTCAGATTTCCCCTGGGCGTATGAGTCAAACTGTTCCCATGGTCCGCATCACGGCGTACATCAAGCCGTTTCAGCTTGAAGACGTGAAGACGGCCCTCGGCAACCTCAATCTCGGCGGCATGACCATCGGCGAAGCCCGGGGCCGAGGGGACAACCCCGAACAGGCCGTGCAATTGGCGGGTCACGAATATCTCATCGCCATGCCCCTGCGTAGCCGGGTGGAGCTGGTGGTGACCGAGGCCGACCAAGAACGCGTGATCCAGGCCATTTCGGACGCCGTGCGCACCGAAACAGCGGGATCGGGAAAGATTTTTGTCGAGCGTGTGACGGACGCAATCAGAATTCGTACCGGAGAATCGGGCACTGATGCGGTCTGACGAAACGTATACTCCCCGGGCGCGTCATAATTGCGCAAGGGGCAAGGCCCTATGAGCATGAAGAGAAGGATTGGTTTGAGTGTTTGGATGGCATTGACGGCCCCGTGGGCCCTTGCCGCCCCGATGACGTTGGAGTTGAGCCACAAGGATGGCGACACGATCAGTGGGGATGTTCAGTTTACGGCGCGGGTGCGAAGCGAAGCCTTGGTTACCAGCGTGGAGTTCTATATCGGCGATAACCTGCGGGAAACCGACCAGAGCACGCCGTACCAGTTCAATATCGACACGCTCACGGAGGATGACGGACCGTTTTCGGTAACGTTCGCGGCCTACAACTCCGAAGGGGGCAGCGTCAAGAAGACGCTCCGCCTGAAAATTGACAACGGCCTGAACAAGGGTGTGGGCTACCACGTCGGCATTGCCAACGAAGCTCTGCAAGAGAGCCAGTGGGCCAAAGCCATTCTCCACGGCCGCACGGCCCTGCGCATTGATGGCAACGACAACTCCGCCCGCTTGGTGCTGGCCCGCGCCAACCTGGGCGCCGGCGTGTTGGACCTAGCCCAGAAGTTTGCCGAAGACATCGTGGCGAGCGACCCGGCCAACGTGCCGGCCCGCCAACTGCTGAGCGGCATCAACCTGCGCCGCGCCTTTTTGGCGCTGGAACGCGGCACCAGCGACAACGCCACCTTGCTTGGCACGCTGACCGAAGCCTTCCGCTCCGCCGCCACCAACCAAAACGCCGCCAACGCCGCCCGCATTGACGCGATGGGCGAGCCGACCGACGAAACTCTGCCGGCGTACGCGGATGCCCTGCTGGATATCCGCCGCTTTAACGATGCGGCCCGCCGCCTGGCCCCGGTGTTCGCCAAGGACCCGAGCAAGATCGGCCACGGCAACCGCCTGATCTACGCTTACCTGCGCTCTGCCCGCCTGAAGGATGCTGCCGAAGCCATTGACCTGGCCCGCCGCAGCAACACGATGGACGCGGAAACCTACGCGCTGGCCGCGTGCTTCCACGCCTACATCGGCGAAACCGAGAAGGCTTCGGCCGCAATGAAGGAAGCTCTGCTGCTAGACCCCAGCCGCAACACCGTGGTGACGGCGCAGATCTTCACCAGCCTGCGCGCCGGCAACCTGAACGGTATGGGCCAGGTGCTGCAACAGTACCGCCAGAGCAACGGCGACCCGACGCTGACCGGTTACTACCAGTCGGTGTTGCTGCAACAGGCCCGCCGCCCGGATGAAGCCCGCATCGCCTTTGAGAACGCGATTCTCACCGACGCCGCCAGCTACGAGCTACTGACCGAGCGCGCGATCCAGGCCTACACCTATTCGTTCAACGAGTCGCTGTCTTCGGAGCAAGTGGATCGTCAACGCGGCATCGCTAAGGCGTTGCTAGAAGCCGCCATCGAAGCCCGACCGGATTCGTTTGAAGCCCTCACCGCTCTGGCCATGTTGGCCATGCAAGACGGCAACAAGGACGACACCATGAAGTGGGCCCGCGCCGCCGTGGGAGCCGCGCCGGAATACGCCGGTGCGCAATACGCCCTGGCCGGTGCCCTGCAGATGATGCAGCGCCCTAGCGAAGCCCGCAAGGCCATGGAAGCCGCCGGTGCGATTGACCGCACTCTGGTGGGTGTCCCCGCGCCGGGTTCGGCCGTGGACCTGCTGCGGTACCTGTACAGCAAGGGCCGCACGCCCTGGCTGGCCGCGCCGGGCCGCTAAGTTCAGGCTAGTCCGTACCCGGGCCGCCCGCGCGGTGGTCCGGGTATATTTGTGCCTCGGTTCGGGGCGTAGCGCAGTTTGGTAGCGCGCTTCTCTGGGGGGAAGAGGTCCCGGGTTCAAATCCCGGCGCTCCGACCATTTCCGAACCTTTGATTTTTGCTTACTATGGGCATGCCGTTCCGAGCAACGAATGTTTTCAGTTGCAATCAGAGGGCAACAAATGCTTTTGACCCTGGTTTAACAATTGAGGGGGTATCTCAATCCCCATGGTTTCTCTCATTCTTGCAGCCAACATGGCCACGGCTCCTGTCTCCTTTCGAGCCATGAGCTTCAATATCTGGGTGGGCGGCACGCAGTCTCAGCCCTTAGAGAAGACCATCGAGGTCATACAATTCTCGAAAGCCGATATCGTTGGGGTCCAAGAGCCGGGGCCGAACCTCCCCAAGATTGCTGCAGGCTTGAAGTGGAACCGCAGCGACGACGCCTCGATCGTCACCAAGTTTGAAATCGTGGAAGAGTGGAAAGTCGAGGGCAACCGATGGGGCGGGGCTAAGTTGAAGCTCGCCGACGGCTCGCACGTCCTCGTCTTCAACGATCATTTCAACCCCTATCCTTACGGCCCCTATGAGGTGCGCGACAAAAAGGCGACCACGGCGGCCCAGGCGATCGCAGTGGAAGAGAACGCCGGGCGCGTGGATCAGATGAAGCGCGTGCTGGCCAACCTGGCGGCGCGGCCCGACCGCAACTTGCCGGTCATCTTCACGGGCGACTTCAACACTCCCTCTCACCTGGATTGGGTGCGTTCCACGCAAGAGCGGAACTTCGGGTTGGTGGTGAGCTGGCCGGTGACCCGGCTGGCGGCGGAGGCTGGGTTTAAGGATGGCTTCCGGACCGTGCACTCCGATCCCCTGCGCAAGCCGGGATTCACCTGGAGCCCGGGCTATCCGGTGGGCAAGTTGGAGGCCAATGATGTGGTGGACCGCATTGACTTCGTGCTCTTTCGGGGAGCCTTGCGTCCGAAGAATGCATGGGTGGTGGGGGAGACGGGGCCGGTTTCGGACCTGGCCTTTGATCCTTGGCCGTCCGACCACCGGGCGGTGGCCGTCGAGTTTGAGGTCGAGGGTAGCCGCTGAGGGGCTGGGGTCGCGGGTGGCGCGCCGCCGCCGCAAGTAAGAGCAGAGGTTGGCCGGAAGCGCGTGGGGATTCCGGATTGGGGTCCGCACGCGCTTTTGCTTTGCGCACTCTGTGCCTTCTCACTGAGAGTCGATCCTATCGGCCCCGCAACTCCCGTTTCATAGTTTGCGTTTGACAAGTAGTGGAAGGGGCTGGTTGCAGATTCCGGCCAACAGTGGGAGTGCCATGCCAGTGACGCCGAGAGAAAAGCGAGTGAAGTCGGATCCGTGGGTTGCCTCTGAATCTAGGCTGTTCCTGGTGTTTTTGGCGAGCTTATCAGCTCTGGGGTTGTTTCTCGGCCCGGCGGCTATCGAGAACGAGGGCGTGACGGCTTTGTCCTGCCTTCTGTGCGTGTATGGCATTGCCCATTTCTTCCTTATGCAAACGAGTATCGCCGGGATGTATGATCCGCCTCAGCGGGTGTTGTGGGGACCGAACAGATGGGTTCGGATTCACTGGTATTTGTCAATACCGGTCGTTCAATTGTTTCCGGAGTCCCAACTGTATCGTCGCCTGTTCAATGAGGTAGCTCGCAACCAAACCTTGCTTCGAGAAACACACGCCAAATATACTCACGGGGACAAAGGGGGCCGACACTGAGCAAAGAGAAAAAGCATATCTGGCGTTCATATCTCCTTGCCGCTGGGTTGGCCATTGCTGCCGGCGCACTTCGAGTTCTCGGAAGGAGATTGGCAGACAATGGTTTGCTTAGCAGGGGCTTTGCCGAAGCCTTAGAGTGGATTGTAATGGTGGCGTGCATCATAGCTGCAAGTTGGATCGGGGCGAACTTGAAAGCCCTCGAACCTGGCAAGGCTAGTCCGGAGTAGACAGTCAAGACGGGGAAAATTGTGAAGCGTTGATCGAACAGAAGCGGCCCTATCTACGAAAAGGACCCTGGCATCCTCGATCCCCACGCTCAGCCGCAGCATCGTCAGTTGGATTCCGTGCACAACGCGCTGCGCCCCTGGTCATTCTCGAATGTTGGAGGCAGAGGTTTCCAATCCTGCTTTGAGGTACGTTGAGGTTCTTCAATGAAGATTGTCACTTCCGGCGGATTCGAGCATTACGGAAGGCCTGCCGGCCGAACCTATCTGGCCATGGCGGGTGGCAATGAACTCAAAGACGGTGAACTCGGGTATGCAAATTGGTTCGCCGCTGACTTCGGGGAGATATGCATCGAGAACTTTGAATTCGTGCAGTGCGAGTTTTCAACCGCTGACTTTTCGCGAGCTACCCTGACCAACGTGACGTTTCGGCAGTGCCTGCTGGTGGGGGCGCAGATGCCTGCAGCGGAGAGGATGACGAACGTCTCGTACCAGGAATGCGTTTTCGACTTGAGGACCGTTCCTCCCTGGATGGATCACAAACCTGAGTTGCCATGACATGCGTCTCCACACACGAACCGCGGATTTGCGCACATGGAGGGATTGTAAGTTGATGAGTTCATCAGCAAGTGTTGTCTGCGTGAAGAGGTGCTGCAAATGAAGACGGACTCCGCATTCGAAGCATTAAAGGAGCGATTCGGACATCAGTTCCTTGATGGTCGCAGCATAGAAGGGTTCAGAACTCTCGAAGCTCATGCACCGAATGGAAATCTAACCAAACCCCTGCAATTGGTATTCGGAGAGACTATCGAAGTGCACTGGGAGTTCGGCTATTTCTGTGACTTCATGTGGAGCACTGATGCGGAATGCGGGCGCAAAGATGCAGACGCTTGGGTGGCAGAGCTTTCCGAATTCCTGCGGGAAGTGATGACTGACCAGGTGCTCTGCCTGGGAGTATTTAGGGATGATCAATGTGTAGGTGGTGGCCCCGTCCGCGAAGACGAGATCGATGAAATTCTGACTCATTCGGAGCAAAACTCCACGGTACGCGTTATCTCTTGGTCAGGTAAATGTGATGCGATTCATTTCCTCTAGAGCGGTTTACCGGCCCAACTGAGGCAACGTGATCCAGAGTGCAGTGCTACGAAGTAGGATTGGATGATCGCATGGAGCCAAGATTCGCAATGGAAGTCCGGTCCGGAGAACAGTGGGCGAAGTTCTTAAGCCAACCTGCTCCCGATCTTCGGAACTCCTTCATTAGCCACGTGACTGTCGATTTTGATCAGATCCCTAGCGGGGCCATTGAGATGGTCGAGTTTCACGACTGCATCGTGACAATCCACGCCGATGACATCTTCATGAGGGATGTGCTCTTCAAGAACCGCAACCTGGATGTCAGGGTCGAAGCCGGCCTCATCAATCGCGTTGTGTTCGATTCATGCACGTTCCGCACATTGAGCGTACAAGGGACGATCAGGAAGTCAGCGTTTGTCAATTGCGTCCTTGAGGAGCCGGCATCCTTGCCCGCCGCAGGGTTTGAGTGGACCTGATGGTGCGGGTCTTCAACTGTAGGGCAGGACGTGAGGGCGCTTAGCCCCCAATTGCCTGCAACAAGTCCTCAATGAGGTCGTCGGCGTCCTCGATCCCCACGCTTAGCCGCAGCATCGTCGGCAGGATCCCGCGCTCCACGCGCTGCGCTTCCGTCATCGTCGCGTGCGACATCAGCGGCGGGTAGGCAATCAAGCTCTCCACCCCGCCCAGGGATTCCGCCAGCAGGAACACCTGCGTCCCCTCGGCCACGCGGCGGGCCGTGGCTTCGTCGTGGAACTCCACCGCCAGCATGCCCCCGAAGCCGCCGTTCATTTGCCGCTTCGCCACCTCGTGGTCCGGGTGCGACGGGAGCCCTGGATACGACACGCTGCGCACCGCCGGGTGCCCCAGCAGCGCCTCGGCCACCCGCTGCGCATTCGCGCAGTGCCGCTCCATCCGCACGCTCAGCGTCCGCAGCCCGCGCAGCGATAGCCAGCAGTCGAACGGCGACGGCGTCGCCCCGTAGGCCTTGTTCCACTCGTAAATGGTGTGCGCCAATTCGTCGTTGGCCGACACCACGCACCCGCCTAGCACGTCGCTGTGGCCGCTGATGTACTTGGTGGTGCTGTGCACCACGAGGTCCACGCCCAGGGCGATGGGGTTCTGCAGGGCCGGGCTGGCAAAGGTGTTGTCGAACACCACAATCAGGCCGTGGCGCTTGGCTTCGGCGACCACCGCTGCAATGTCGCACACGCGCAGGGTCGGGTTGGCCGGGGTTTCGAAGATCAGCATCCGGCTGGCGGGGGTCACGGCCGCCGCGATGGTCTCCGGGCGGTGCGCGTCGAAAACGCTGTGCGAGATGCCCTGCTGCGGCAGGTATTGCTCCACCATGCGGAAGGTGCCGCCGTAAATGTCGGTCGCCATCAGCAGGTGGTCGCCCTGCTTCAGCAGCGAGAAGCACGCCGCAATGGCCGCCATGCCGCTGCTCGTGAGGGTGCAGCCCGCGCCGCCTTCCAGGCTGGCGATGACCTCTTCCAGCATCTGCCGGTTGGGGTTTTGGCAGCGGGTGTAGTCAATCTTGGGGATGTCGTCCAGGCTCGCCCACGCAAAGGTGGTGGATTGATAGAGCGGGGGCACCACGGCCCGGAAGGTGGCGTCGGGTTCTTGCCCCACCCGCAGGGCCTTGGTTGCAAATCGCATGGCCTGAATTATATAAGAATCGGAGTCAGGGCCCATGATAAAGGAACCACTACCTCCGAATCTTAGGCTATGGGGCTGGCACGCCTTAAAGCATGCAGCCGCGCACCATAGATTGCGGCCATTTGCTCCAGTTCACGCTGGGGACCGAGTGACCGTAGCCCCGGATGATGTTCAGGATTTCGGTGGCGCTTTGGCGGCTGGTGCCCTCCCAAATCTTGGTGAACACGGCCTGCCGCCTGGAGCCAACCCCGGTGAGATCGAAGCTGCGCTTGGCCCCGAAGCCCTTGATGATGGTCTTCTGCGGGTCGGGGATGATCGGGAACTGGATGGAGTGTTCGGCCACCTGCTTGCGCACGCTGGCGAGGTCCGAATCCATGATTCCGACCACGTCCACCTTGCCCTTGAGCTGGGCGGCGAGGTCATTCACCAGCGGCACGCCCGCTTTGTTGCTCGGGCAGCCATCCATCAGGAAGACAATGATCGTCGGCCGCTGAATGAAGGATTGGGCCGTGTAGGTTTTGCCGTCGGTGGCGGTGGCGCTGAACGTGGGCACATTTGTGGCACTGCCGAGCGCGGCCAGGCCGAGGGCGGCCAAGGGGAAGGCGAACTTAGAGAAGGCTCGAATCATGGGGTTCCTGCGGATGAGTGACCTCACTCCTCCTGATCTCCCGAGACTACTTCAAAGAATGCGCTTGCCAGCCCAAACGAATCAGGGTTTCCACCTTGCGGCGGCGGCTGGTGCGGGCGCGGCCCTGGAACACATCGTAATCCTTGCGCTCGATTTCATCCAGGATGGCGGCGTAGAGATCGCGGGCCAGGCGGATGGCGAGGCGGCCCTGGGCCGGAATGAGGTGCATGCCGGCATCGGCCTGGCGGTAGAGCTCCCGGGTCCGCTCGATCTCGAACTTCATCAGATCCACAAAGGCGGGCGTCAGTCTGCGCTGGGCAATGTCCTCGGTGGTCACACCAAAGCGGCCCATATCTTCCAGTGGCAGGTAAAGGCGTCCGCGCTCCCAGTCTTCGGCCACATCGCGCAAGAAGTTGGTCATCTGCATCGCGTTGCCCAGAGCGACGGCGGCGCGGTTGGCTTCCTTGCTGGGCGGCATGCCCAGGATGCGGCACATCATCAGCCCGACGGCGGCGGCGCTGCCGCGCATGTAGCGTTCTAGGTCGGCGTAGGTGCGGTATCGGGTCTGGCTGAGGTCCATCTCCATGGCGTCCAGGAACAAGAGCGCTTCATCCAGCGGCACATGGCCCGACCGCACGGAGCCCACGAAGGGCCTCAAAACGGGGTGCGAGGGGCACTCCCCTTCCACTCCCCGCACCAATTGTTGCCGATAGTCTTGCAGGCGGCGCGCAATCTCGGGCCGGGGCGCATCGGGGTTGTCCACCCATTCATCGGGCACGCGGACAAAGCCGTAGAGAGCATCCACCCGGTCGCGAATCTCACGCGGGAACCGGCGACTGGCAAAGTAATACGTGGTGCCGAACTTGCGGTGCAAGGCCCGGCAGATGGCCAAATCGCCCGGTTGCACGAACGCGCCTTTCGGTGCGCACGGTGCCAACCAGCCCGGCCAGTAAGGTCCACGAATTGCCATCCCGCTTTAGATTAGCGTTCGATATGACCAATCGTCGGCACTAGCGGCCAACTTTGCCGTACTTTGCACGAAAATCCCATCGTTCATTCACATCTGGGGTGCCGGGCACCAGCAAGTGGCTCTGCTCGGGGCGGCGCAGAAAGAGGTGGGCTTCGCGCGCCAAGATCTCGACGGCGGTGTGGGTGCGGCCGCGCAGGTGGGCGCCGGGGGTCATGGGTTCGCCGGTCCAGATGGCGGCGACGGGCCGCTCGTGCACGCCCATTCGGTAGACGATGGCGACGGGCACCACGGTCACGTTCGGCACCTTTTTGAGAACGAGATCGAGGGCCTCGCCGACCTCCCAGGCGTCACCTTCCGGGCGCAAAATGCCGTCGGCAAATTGGACGAGGGAGCAGGATTCGGCCCGCATCCGGCGGATGGTCTCGCGGATGGTGGCCACGCGGCGGTGAGGTTCGCCGGGCGGGAAGGGCATCGCCCCGATCTTGCGGAACAAGGGGAAGGCATCGAATTCGGCCACCCAATCCAGGCTGGGGATGCCGAGCCGGGTGACGAGGTGGAACATCAGGTAGCCATCGTGCCAGCCCGTGTGGTTGCACGCCCACACCACGGGGCCCTGCAGCGGCGTGTGCGGCAAGCGCGCATAAACCGAGTGGAAGGACTTGCGCACGGACCGCCGGATCATGCCGCCCACCAGCCTCCCGGCGATGCCTTCTTCTTGCCTCACGCGTGCAGTCTATCCGGGTTGAGGTAACACGCCCGGATGCGTAGCGCATTGGTGCTGGCCGGTTTGGTCTTGAGCGGGGTGGCGGTGGCCCGCGACCCGAACGTGATTTTGATCCTGGCGGATGACCTGGGCTACGGTGAACTAGGCTCTTACGGCCAAACCAAAATCAAGACCCCGCACCTGGACAAGATGGCCGACCAGGGCATGCGGTTTACGCAGTTCTATTCCAGCAGCCCGGTGTGCGCGCCCACTCGCGCCTCGCTGCTGACAGGGAGGCACCAGGGGCACGCCAGCATCCGGGGGAATTCGGAAGTCGGTGGCTGGGGGCTGAACGAAGGAGAAGGCCAACTGCCGCTCCCCGCCCGTGAGGAAACGTTGGCCGAAGCGCTGAAGGCCCGGGGGTACGCCACCGGCGCCTTTGGCAAATGGGGGCTGGGCGGCCCGGGCAGCGAGGGTCACCCTCTCAACCAGGGGTTCGATACCTTTGTGGGTTACCTGTGCCAGCGCTGGGCGCACAACTTCTATCCCACCCACCTGTGGAACGGTCACCAGGTGCACATCCTAGAGCAGAACACCTACTTCAACCCGCACACCCGCCTGGCCCCTGACACCACCGATTCGGCGGCGTTCGAGCGGTTCATCGGCAAGCAGTATTCGCCGCAAGTCATGCGTGACGAGGCGTTGAAATTCATTCACAAGAATAAGGACAAGCCGTTTTTCTTGTATTTCCCCACGCCGATCCCGCATGCGTCTTTGCAAGCTCCGGCGGAGTGGGTGGACCGCTACCCGCGCGAATGGGATACGGTGCCGTACTTCGGGCAGAACGGCTACACGCCCAACCTGCGCCCCCGCGCCACCTACGCGGCGATGATCTCCTATATGGATGACAGCATTGGGCAGATGCTAGACCGCGTGCAGGCGCTGGGGTTGGAAGACGACACGATTGTCATCTTCACCAGCGACAACGGCACGACCTTTAATGGCGGGGTGGACCGCGAGTTCTTTAATTCTCTGCCGGGTCTGCGGGGATACAAAACGCAGATGTGGGAGGGGGGCATCCGGGTGCCGACGATTGTGAAGTTCCCGGGGCGGGTGCCGGCGGGCACGGTCTCCAAGCAAGTGGGGGTGACGCACGACCTTTTCAATACGGTGCTGGCGGCCACCGGTGGACGGACGCGGCGCGTGGATAGCGTGAACCTGTGGCCGGCCTTCACGGATGCCAGCCGGGTGGTGGCGCGCCCGCACATCTATTGGGAGTTCCCCGAGGGGCCGGGGTGGCAGGCGGTGCTGCTGGAAGGGCGGTACAAGGGTATCCGCCCGAACTTGCGGAACCGGGGCTTGGCGCTGGAGCTCTATGACCTGCAAGCCGACCCGATGGAGACGACGAACATTGCGGCGCAGCGGCCCGACTTGGTGCGGAAGGTTGAGGGGCTGATGCGGAGTGAGCGGGTGCCGAATCCGCGCTTCCCGCTGTGGGTGATTGACCGGCCCGTGCCACCCCCTGCGAACTAGTCTGGTATGGGTCTAAATACCTATAACTAGATGGGGGGGGGGGTATGGCAATATGAGAGATATGGGCAAGTTCTTGGCGGTTCTCGTCACCTGGCTGATGGTCCTTGTGGCCCTGGCTCAGGGCGGGCCGGGTGGACCCGGAGGTCCAGGTGGGCAACCCACCCTCTCGGCGCAATTCAATCTGAACGATTGGATGGTGAACGAACCTGCGACGGATAAGAACCACTTTCCGGATCAACTTCCCGCGGTTGAGGGCAACACCATTACCGTTGTCTATGACAAGGGCGGATCCGCTCAAGTTCAGCTGTTTTTTAGGAACAACAATCCGCAGCAGGCCTTTGTAGGACAATTGATTGTTGAGGATGCGCGGTACATCCATGACACTGCGCCGTTGCCGGTGCCCTGGGGTTCGCCGCCCCCGGTGACGATTCCGGACACCATCCTGAGTGCTCCCACGGTCTACCTGAACGTTGCAAGTCTGGCAACGGCCCCGACGACGCTCACGATTTCGGGATTGCCCGCCTTCGTTACCAAGGGTCATATCCAGTTGCAGATGAGGGCAGAAGGCAACTTTGGTGCGCAAGTTGCGGGAAGCCAAAGCTTGGTGCCTTGGAGTGGAGGGCTAACGTCGCAGAAGGTACTGATCACTTATGCCCCGCCGACGGGTGTGATGGTCCCGGTTTGGACGGAGGTTGCGGAGTTATCTTGCACGATGGCACAAGGGGAAAGTACCCTCTTTGACGTCAATAGAGAATTAGTGAAGGGTTTGTACTTTGGCAATCTGTTCGCCTATAATCTAGGTACTGCTACAGCAAACTACTACAGCTCCCAAAAGTTCAAGCTAAAGAAATTTCTAAACCATACCATGCCAAGCGGTCCTGGTCCCGGCACACCGGCGCCTGGAAACTGCTTTGATGTTAACAGCTTTTTAATTATCCTTCACCAATCTCAAGGCATCTCTGCATCAGGCCATCGAGTTCGAATGGGTCCAATGGGTGACGCGTTTGTAACAAATCTCTTCTGTCCGATTGGGTCAGACCCAATGGATAACACACTATTCGTTCGAGTCTACTTCATACTACATTTTCAGTGCATTGTTTCAGGAACTGTCAATGACGCTGCGATTGGATATTGGAACGATCTTGCTGGTCAAGTCTACAGAAATCCCGCGTGGGCATGGTTTGATACACCAAGCTGGCAAGTAATCAACGGTATGGAAGCATACGGGCTCACGTTACGAAGAAGACTTGCAGAGGATACAGATGTTCCACACCCGTTTCATCCCTTTACAGTTGCAAGCCTGTCGAATCTAGATCCAATGCAGGAGCCCAGGTTGTCGGAAGGTGTAGTGCGGACAGGACTATTGGTAGGTGATTGAGAGATGCTAGTGTTTCTGCTGATGTCGAGCCAGACAAGTTCGGCCCCGTTCGACGCTCTTTTCTCAGAAAGGGAATTCGCTATCGTCTCGGAAAACGAGGGCGACTACAGCCAAGACTCAGACGCGTATGGCCGTACCTCTAGCTTTGTACTGCTGTCCGAGAAAAATCGACTGAAGCTATCGCTAGAAACTACAGAATCGACGCGCGAGCCCCTTGCAGAACATGTCTCCCGCTTGGAGTCGTGTTCGCAGAATCCATACAGAAATGCAAGTGGTGAGGCATTTGGGTTCATTGATCGCAATCCAATTGGTACTGTTGGAAGTCCCAGTGCTGACTCCATTTTCTTGCGGCTAAAAGGTTTTCGGGAGGGAGCGACCGCAGAATTGGAAGCGGGATCATGGTTTGTTGGTAGTGGATTGGTTACTGAGTTTTCTTGGATGCCAGTTGGCAATATCGGACGAAATGCCGATTGGGGCGAAACAAAGGCGAATTGGTTGGTTTTCCAAGGTGCTTTAATGCGTTGGCATCATAGCAAGATGGCAGGCTCATGGTTATACTCAGACAACATCCAGCGCGTAGCCGGGAGAGAGATGGTCACCAAGGTGGATAAGAACCAGAACGTCTACGTGGACATGAACGAGCTGAGCCGCCACCGGGGCTGGACCTTCACCATCAGCCTGGAGCCCGCCCGCGCAGACGTCCGTATCGGCAACGATCACATCAAGATCTATCCCGGCGCGGACCGCATCCACATCAACGACGAACTCGTCACTCTACCGGGCACCGTCCCCACTCAAGGCTACGGCGTCTACCTCCCGCTCCGGCTACTGCAAGAACGGGGTTACTTGCCCGCGGAGGGCTGAGAACCGCCCGGCTCGGGCCGCTTGATACACCGGAACCCGATGTGGGCCGACCCCGTATCGGGGGAGGTCTTCATCCGGGCCGTGGGGCGATACCCCTCGCAGTACCCCCGTGCGCAAAGGAAGCTCCCACCGCGTACCACGCGCTTGCCGACCTCGGGTTCGCTGGGGTCCCAGGGTTCGGTGGGCGGGGCGGGCCGCAGCCGCCGCAAGCTCACGTAGGCATCGGCGCGGTACCAATCCTCGCACCACTCCCACACGTTGCCCTCCATATCGTAGAGGCCATTGGCCGCCACCGGGAAGCTCTTGACCGGGGCCACCCCGCCGAACCCGTCTTCTAACAGATCCTGAGCGGGGAAGTCACCGTTCCAAATGTTGGCGTGGGGGCCTTTCGCATCGGGAAGAGGGTCGCCCAGGGCGCGGGTGCCCACGCTCCCGCGCCGGGCCGCCAGCTCCCATTCCGCCTCGGTGGGCAGCGATTTGCCCGCCCAGCGGCAATAGGCCAGGGCGTCTTCGTAAGCCACGTGCACCACGGGGTCATCGCCCGGGGTGATCTCGGTGGCGGTGCCACCCCGGGGCCGCCGCCAACTGGCGCCGTCGACGTACTTCCACTGGTTGGTGCCTTCGTGCTTCACCCACACCAGGCTGCCCGGGGGTACGGCGGCTCCGGTCGGGCTCTTATCGGGGGGGATGCCTCGTTCGGCCACCGTGACGTACTTGGTGGCGGCCACGAATTCGGCAAACTGGCGCGTGGTGACCTCGGTGGTGTCCATCCAGAACCCATCAAGGTAGACCAGCCGCACGGGCTGCTCGTCCATCTGCCCCTCTTTGTTGCCAATGAACATCTGCCCGCCCGGCACCCAGGTCATGCCAGACGGGGTTGGACCTGGCTCCTTGACGATGAGTGCGGCGGTGACAAGCGGATGGCGCTCGGCCTCGGCTTTCGGGCTGGGTTGGCAGGCGCTGGCAAGAACCAGCCCGCTCGCGATGCCCCACAGTACCGCCCGCATAGCGGGATTATGGCCTCAAAACTAGCCGAGATAGCCGGCGTCACCGATGCGTTGCTCCACCAGTTCCGCGCCGATCAGCACCATGGGCAGGCCGTTGCCCGGCGTGGTGCTGGCCCCCACGTAGAACAGGTGCGGGTTCGACCGGCTGCGGTTGGAGGGCCGGAAGCACACGCTCTGCATAAAGTCGTGGCTGAGCCCGAACGCCGCGCCCTTGTCCAGGTTCAGGTCGCCCGCCCAATCTTGCGGGCCGTAGGTGCGTTGCGCTTGGATGTTCGCGGGGTCGAAGCCCGCCACTTCGCACAGTCGCTCGGCCACCAGGCTCTGCATCTGCTGCTCGTCTTGCGCCGTCATCTTGTAATCAAGATTCGGGCACGGAACCAGCACAAAAATGTTCTCGTGGCCGGCCGGAGCGCGGTCTGGCTGGGTTCGGTTGCTCAGCGCCACGTAAAAGGCAGGATCTTGCGGCATTCTCAACGGATGCTGGAAGATCGCGTCAAGATTCGAGCGGAAATCTGCACCAAAGAAGACGTTGTGATGCAGCAGATTCGGCAACGCGCCTTGGTAGTCGATGTACATTAGGTAGGCCGAGCACGAGGTGCGCCGCTCCTTGGCCGGGCGCTTCTCGAGTTCCCGCTCCACATAGGGGAGGTCGGCGTTGGCGATGATGAGGTCGGCGGTGCGTTCGGTGCCGTCTTGCATCCGCACCCGGTTGCCTTCGATACTCGCCACGCTTTGCCCGAGCTCAATCGTCGCGCCCCGGGCGGTGGCGAGGTCGGCCACCACTTCGCTGACGCGGGGCAGGCCACCTTGCGGATACCAAATGCCCTCGCCGTATTCCATGTAGGTCAGAACGCCGTACACCCAGGGGGCGTCGTAGGGGCTCAGCCCGAGGTACATGGTCTGGAAGGTGAACAGCATCCGCAGGCGGGGGTCGTCCACGTACTTCTCCATTCGCCGGGCCAGATTGCTGAGCATGTGGTGCTTGAACACCGCCTGGATATCCCGGGGCCGGGCGAGGTCCAGCACGCTGCGATAGTTGCGCCGGACGAACTGGGGCACCGAAACCCGGTACAGCTCGGCGAGGTCGCCCAGGAGCTTGCCGTACCGTTCGGCTTCGCGGCGGCCGGCGAGGTCCTCGATCTGCTTCACCATCTGGGCGACGTTGGGGGTGCCATCCAGGGTGGTGCCATCGCGATAGAACACGCGGTACGAGGGGTCGCAAAGGGTGATGGGGAGGTGATCCTCCATGCGTTCGCCGAGATCGTTGAAAAGACGCTCGAAGGGCTCGCGCATCATCAGCAGGGTGGGGCCGCCGTCAAAATCGCACTCACCCACGCGCACGCGGCGGTTGCGCCCGCCGATCTGGTCAGTCTTTTCCAGCACCGTGACTTGCACACCGCGATGGGCCAGGCGCGCGGCGGTGGCTAATCCCCCAGGCCGGCCCCAATGACAATCGCGGTCTTCGCTTTCACTCTCTCGCCTACGAGGTGGCAGGGGCCATGGTTCGATGCGACCTAAACGCCACCGCGCAACGCCCCCACGACCCAAAGGAACACGCCGAACGTGATGAGAACCACCCAGCCCACGTGGCCGCGACGGTGGGCACGTTCGTCTTCGTATGTCCGGGCTGTCCAGAGAGAGGCGGCGATGGTGGCCGTGAGCCACCAGCCAAAGAAGTTCAAAATCGGGGCACCACCGGGCAGCGGGCCGGGTTCTAGCCACTTCCAGTAGCCCAGTGGTCCCGCCAGCACCGGCTCCATCCCGAGGTCAAAGAGGGCGGCCAGCAGACCCGCGAGCGGGGCTAGCATGGTGCGGTTCCAGCGCCCCGAGCGCACCACCACAAAGCACGCGCCCGCCAGCATCAGCCAGGCGAAGGGCAACGGCACGGGGAAGGGCGAGCCCCCCGGCCCGGGCACGCTGGGCCACCACCGGCCGGTGTATTCATAGCGCCCGAAGGGCAACCCGGTGGCGAGGCCGACCCACTCGGCGGCGAACCCCACGCCCAGCGCGGCGATCCATCGCCAGGGGGCCACGCCCAGCGTTTGCAGCACGGCCGCGACGCCGCAACCGACCATGAGGAGGCTGACAGTACGTTCAATGAAGACCGGCGCCGGGCCGACGAAGCGCTCGGCAAACGTGCCCAGCACACCAAAAATCGCCAACCCGACGTACACCCGGAGGGCGAAGGGCCAATCCAATTTTTGAGTGCCTGCCGGGCCCGAAAGACCATCAGTCCGTCCTTACATGCTGATGATGACATTCTTGCGGGCCAACAATGCTAGAATGAAGGCTCGCGGACAGATGGCCGAGCGGCTTAAGGCGCCCGCCTGCTAAGCGGGTTGAGGTGATCACCTCTCCCGGGTTCGAATCCCGGTCTGTCCGCCACCTGTTTTCGAGGTGGAAATGAAATTTGGCATCGTTATGGGTTGGTTAGCCCTTGTAGCCACGGCTACAGCGGCTCCATCGTTCGATGACTACCTCGCGCTACGCCGCCAGCACGGGGTTGCCATTTCCGCCAGCCAAGAAGCCCTGGAGACCTTTGTGGGTTCGCGCGTTATGGAAGTCCGCGGGATCGTGAAGGGTTCCATCGGCTCCGGCGACACCCGCTCGCTCTTGCTGGAAACCAAAGAAGGCCGCACGCTCAACATCAAAGCCGCCGGGGCCCCGGATTGGGTGACCTATCCCAACACCACCGCCCGCCTGTTGGTGAAAGCCGAGCGCCGCACCGAATTGGGCTTGCTTCGCGCTGAACTCCTGGGGGCCGCCTCGGAAGATCAGATGCTGAAGTTCGAGGCCGCCGAGAACGCCCGCCTGGAGCAGCAGCGCCAAGCCGCATTGGCCCGCCAACAGGCCGCCGAGCGTAACCAGCGCGGGGGCACCACCAGCCGGGGAGGCCGTCCGCCCGCCCTGCCGGGGAACATCCCTTCGCTTAGCGTGGCGACGCGCACGAACCTCGCGCCGGAACTGAACAATGTGCTGGGCGCCTATGCCGGATTCATTCGATCTCGCAATAGCCGCCTGAGCGTCGCCCAAGCCACCGATATTGCCGCCAAGATTCTGGAGCACAGCGCCCGCTTTGGCGTGGACGCCCGCCTCATCATGGCGATCGTCTTGGTGGAAAGCAATTTCAATCCGAACGCGGTGAGCCATGCCGGCGCCCGCGGCCTGGGGCAGCTGATGCCGGGCACCGCGCGCGGGCTGGGCGTTAGTAACGTATTTGACACGGACCAGAACCTGATGGGGACGGCCAAGCTGATTACGCAGCACCTCAGCACCTATAGCCGCAACAACGATGAAATCGAAGCGCTGGTGCTGTCGCTGGCAGCTTATAACGCCGGGCCGGGGGCTGTGCGCCGCTTTGGGGGTGTGCCGCCGTACCGCGAAACCCAGAACTACGTGAAGAAAGTGATGAGCACCTACCGCCAGTTGTGCGGTCAGCCGGGCTAGTTTTCGTCAGTCAAAAAGACTCGCCTGCCCGGTGCGCAGGAGTTCGGCTCCGGCCAAAGAATCCGCCACGCGCCCATCCGGCGTGATGTGCCGCACCAGCAGCCCGCGCGCCTCCAGGGCCGGGGTCAGCAGCCGCCCGCGGTGGCAGCCCTGCGGCCAGCCGCACCCACACATGAACGCGGTGGGGGCTTCTTGCGCCCATTGGATCAGGGCCGTGAGCTCGGCCTCAAAACGCGGATCGTCCAGGATCTTCCCGTCGTCCGGGCGGCCATCGGTCAGGCGTTCTTCGTCGTCCGGTTTGCCCCCCAGCCCCTCGCCGAAGAAGCGGTACGCCACCCCGGCGTCGCTGAACAGGCGCTCGATGGTGCCGCGCCGGAAGTCGGTTTGGTAGCGGCTCCAGGCGTTAGTGCGGATGTCCGCGATTTGCACAATGCCGTGGGCGGCCAAGCGGCGCAGGAAACCGGGGGCCTCGTCGGCGGCGTAGCCCACCGACCAAATTGTGGGTCCGCCGGTGGTTCGTTCGGGCAGCGCCATCGGGGCAAAGAGTAGCCTATTTCGCATGACCCCCTTTGAGGCATTCATGAGCGTGGACATGCGGGTGGGCACGGTGGTGGAAGTGCTGCCGTTCCCGGAGGCGCGCAAGCCCGCCTACAAGGTGCGCGTGGACCTGGGGCCGGAGCTGGGGCACAAGTGGAGCAGCGCCCAGCTGACGGTGCACTATCAACCCGAGGACCTGGTGGGGCGGCAGGTGCTGTGCGTGGTGAGCTTAGGGACGCGGCAGATTGGGCCGTTCTTGAGCGAGGTGTTGATAACCGGCGCGGATGCCGAGGGGGCGTGGTGGTGTTCACTACCGAGAGCCCCGTACCCAACGGGGCTCGCCTGTACTAAGAGAACACTTCGGTTTGCTCACGATGCAAGATTGTTTATAGGTATAATGGCCCATAACACCACGGGGGGGGCAAGTTAGCATCAAGGATATGAACAGGTTTCTGGCGGTTGTTGCTATCTGGCTGATGGTCCTTATGGCGCTGGCTCAGGGCGGGCCGGGTGGACCCGGAGGGCCGGGTGGCGGAGGCTCACCGACCCTCTCGCCAAGGTTCGATCTAAACGATTGGATGACGAACGAACCTGCCACCGACCGCTTCACCTTTCCGAATCAGCTCCCCGCCGTTGAAGGCAACACGGTCACTGTTGTTTACGATAAGGGTGGCAGTGCCCAAGTCCAGTTGTTCTTCAAGAACGACAATCCGCAGCAGGCCTTTGTAGGACAATTGATCGTTGAGGATGCGCGGTACATCCATGACGCCGCGCCGTTGCCGGTGCCGTGGGGTTTGCCGCCTCCGGTCACGATTCCGGACACAATCCTGAGTGCCCCTACGGTCTCCCTGAATATTGCAAGTCTGGCAACGGCACCGGCGACGCTCACGATTTCGGGATTGCCCGCCTTCGTTACCAAGGGTCATATCCAGTTGCAGATGAGGGCCGAAGGCAACTTTGGTGCGCAAGTTGCGGGAAGCGAAAGTCTGGTGCCTTGGAGTGGAGGGCTAACGTCGCAGAAGGTGCTGATCACTTATGCCTCGCCGACTGGATTTATGAGCCCAGTGTGGACGGAGGTTGCCGAGATGTCATGTACGATGGCGCAAGGAGACGCGACGATTTCAGATGTGAATCGGAATCTCACTAAGGGGTTATACTACGCGAACTATTTCACGTACAACCTTGGTATGCAATATGTGCCGTCCGTCTGGATCGACATTGATACAGGCTTGTACGACCTTAGTGGACTCTTGGTTGCAAATGCCGCAAATGGAAGTGCGCCAGTGCCGGGCAACTGTTGGGACGTGAATTCATTCTTGATGTTCTTGCACGATTCTCAGGGAATTGACACCGAAGGGCAGAGAACAGTGCTAGGGCCAAACGAAGGCCCATTCGTGACAAATTATTTTTGCCCCATCGGATCCGACCCAACTGATTCTGCTTTACACCTCCGAGTAAAGTTCATCTCACATTTTCAGTGCGTAGTGCAAGGGAATGTTAGCGACGCCGCTTTAGGTTACTGGAATGAGTTGAGCGGTGGCGCTCATCAGAATCCTGCTTGGGGTTGGCCGAATTTGCCGAGCTGGCAAGTGATAGACGGCTCAAATGCTTATGGGTTGACTTTTAGAAGGTGGCTCACGGGCGACCTTGAGCAAACTCATCCTTACCATCCATTCAATGAGGTAATAATTCTAGTGAATACACCGATCGATGAGCCTCGGATCGCTCAAGCCATGTCAGTAGCGGGTGTGGAATAATGATCGCATTCTTCCTAATGCAAGCTAGTAACGGAAATAATCCGTTCAATGAAGTCGTTGCAAGCAGTGGTTTCAAGGAGACGGCGGAACTCACAAGAGTTCATGCGGCATCCAATGGTTCATCTAGACAAAGTCTCTCTCAGACGTTTGTTAGTGAATCGAATAGAGCCTCATTCATGATCAGGTCTATTGAGTCGCAAGTAGAACCTCTTCGATCTATTGAGAACTCGCTCACTATGAGTGGACAACCGTCAAATGATGGCGATATTGGTCTAGGTGATGGAAGCCCAGCCGGAACGCTTGTGAAGCCACCAATGGACTCGTTGGCGGTCCGGTACCAACTATGTCGCGAAGGTGAGGAGATGGAATCAGTTTTGGGACACCTCCTGGTCTCCAACGGCCTGGTGACACAATTTACATGGATGCCGGTCGGGAATCGTGATCGAAACACGGACTGGGGCCAAGATAAGAGAGTCCTTGAGAGTTTAAGAGTTGCGGCAACGCGTTGGCATCACAGTCAGCTACGATGTAAATCGGGATTTGTTGACAACATCCAGCGCGTAGCCGGGAGAGAGATGGTCACCAAGGTGGACAAAGACCAGAATGTCTACGTGGACATGAACGAGCTGAGCCGCCACCGGGGATGGAACTTCAGCATCAGCCTGGAGCCCGCCCGCGCGGACGTCCGCATTGGCAATGACCACATCCGGATCTATCCGGGTGCGGACCGCATCCACATCAACGACGAACTGGTCACCCTCCCCGGCACCGTGCCCACCCAGGGCTACGGCGTCTACCTCCCGCTCCGGCTGCTGCAAGAGCGCGGCTATCTGCCTTCGGAGGGTTAATCCCCCGAAGGTAGCGCCGACGGCGAACGCTTTCGGAACGGGTCACTCAGCACCACGGCGGTGATCAGCCCTTTCATGGTGCCGCCGCGCCGCTTGGCCTCATCCCGGATGGCATCGAGGTGGCAGTGGTCGCTGGGGCGCATCCCCCGCCCGATGGCGTAGGTCAGCATCCGCTCGCCCAGGTACCGCACCAGTTCGTCTTCGCGCTTGAGTAGCACATTCTTAAGCCCGCTCACGCCCGCAAACTTGGCTCCGTCCGGGAACTCGCCGCTCGGGTCAATCGGGTGCGGCCCGTCGGTTTCGCGCCACCGGCCAATGCCGTCGTAGTTCTCCAGCGAGAACCCAATCGGGTCCATCACGCTGTGGCAACTGGCGCAGGCCGGGTTGCGGCGGTGGATCTCCATGCGCTCGCGCACGCTGGCCTCGGTCATCGCCTTGGCGTCCTCCGCAATCGCCCCGACATCGGGCGGCGGGGGCGGCAGGGGCGTGCCCAGCAGGTTATCCAGCACAAAGCGGCCGCGCTTGACCGGGGAGGTGCGGTTGGGGTTGCTGGTGACAGTAAGGAACGCCGCCCGCGTAAGCAAGCCGCCGCTCCCCTTGGGCAGCGTGACGGCCTGCCAGGATTCGCCGGTGACCCGGAGCCCGTAGTGGCGAGCGAGTTCGCCATTGACCATGGTCTCGTCGCTGGTTAGGATTTCCCGGACGGGTCGATCCGTAGCCACGAGGCGGTTAAAGAACCGCTCAATCTCCTCGATCATGGCCGTGCGCAGGCTGGGCGTGAACGAGGGGAAGGCGTTGGGGTCCACTTCGTGTTCCGAGAGCTTGCGGAGCTGCAGCCACTGCCCGGCAAAGCCGGTGCCGAGGCGAGCGGCGCGGGGGTCCTTCAGCATGCGGTCCACTTGGGCGGTCAGGCCCGCGTCCGTCAGCAGGGAGCCATCCTGGGCGGCCCGGCGGAGCGCGTCGTCGGGGAACGACCCCCACAAGAAGTAGCTCAGTCGGCTGGCCAGTTCGTGCGCGCCGATGGCGGTATTGGGCTCGCCTTGCTCATCCAGTTCCGCGCGGAACAGGAAGTGCGGCGACACCAATACGCCCGTCACCGCCACCTGCAGGGCTTCTTCGCTCCCCGCACCGTCGCGGGTGGCTTGGTCATACAGCGCCATGATGCGCTGAATCTCGCCGGGCTGCAGCGGGCGGCGGTAAGCGCGTTCGGCAAAGCGCTGGAGGGCGGATTCGGCCAGCGTGCGCCCGGTGCCGGTAAGCCCCACCAGCAGGCGGGTGCGCCCGGGGGTGGTGATGGGGGCGGCGTTCTTCGGCCCCGTCAGGCTCATGCTGTAGACGAGGAGGTTCCGGTCGCGCTGGTTCTGGTCGGGGTGGTTGGGGTTGTAGTAGTCGTTGACGAAGTCCACCCGAATCTCGAGCTCCATCGGCCGCAGGTCCACCGGGATTTCGACCTCGTAGCGGGCGCCCCGGGCACTCTTGACGCTGATCGGGGCGAGCGCACGGCCATTGAGTTTGACAACGGCCTGCGGGGGCTCCGGCCCGGCGGGGTGGGCACCCAGGCTGAGCGCCAAGGTGTACGCCCCCGCCGTCTCGATCTTGGCCCGGAACGGCACGCTCCCATTGGCAAAGTAGAGCATGGCGTCCTCTTCCACCACGCGCACGGATTCGGGCAGGATGGCCTTGCTAAAGTCGAACGCAATGGTGCGTGGTTGCGATACCGGTAGCACCTCGGCGGCGATCTTCTCGGCGGCGGCCAAATACTTCTCCAGGTGGAGCGTGCTCATGGTCAGCACGTCCCCGTTGTTGTCAAACCCGTAGCCCACGTCGTCGTTGGGGAAGTCGTCGCTCACGTTGAACGTCATCCCAAAGAGGTCGTTGACGGTGTTGGTGTATTCAAACCGGTTGAGGCGGCGGATGGTAACGCGCCCGGCGTCGGCCAGTTGACAGTTGGCGGCAAAGAACCGCTCCAGGCCTTCCACCAGCGCCTTGCGTTCGGCCTCGGTGGGCTGGGGCATGTTGGCAGGGGGCATGCTGCGGCCCCGCAGGTACTGGATCATCTTTTCCAGCAAGGGCGCGTTGGCCACCAGGGCCTCGGGTTCCTGAATCTCGTCGAGGTCAAAGCCCCCGGCGGCGGCCGCGCCACTGTGGCAGTCCAGGCAGTACTTTTCCAGGCCGGGCAGGAGCTTCTCGGTGAACTCCTTGCGGGTTTCGGGGGTCAGGGTCACCGGCGGGGCCGTGCTGGCCTTGGGGGCGAGGCCTGCTCCCCCCAGCACCAAAAGGGCCGCCGCCCACGTGAGCGATCCCGCGCCGCGCATACCCCTAGTTTACAGCCGAACTAGGAGTTGCGCGCTTGCTTTTGAACGTTGCGCACCGCATTCACGATGTCGTCCACGCTCAAGCCGTTCTCGTCCAGCAGCTTGTCTTGGTCGCCGTGCTCAATGAAGCGGTCCGGCAGGGACAAGACGGTGTGCGGCAGGGCGGCGAGGTCGGCATCCACCAGGGCTTCGCGTACCAGCTCGCCAAAGCCGCCGGTGCGGGCATTTTCTTCCACCGTCACCAGGCCGCCGTGCTCGCGGGTGGCTTGGGTGATCATGGCGGCATCGAGCGGCTTGGCAAAGCGCGCGTTGATGACCGCAGTGGGGGTGCCCGTGGCGGTGAGCTTGGTCGCGGCCTGCCAGGCGCGGTCCACCATGCTGCCGTAGGCCGCGATCACGGCCACGGATTCAGCCTCACCACCCGGGACGCCCAGATTCTCGGCACGGCCGAGCTGGATGGGGGAACGGCCTTCGGGCAAGCCCTCGGGCACGCTGCCGCGCGGGTAGCGCAGGGCGGTAGGGGCATCTTGGTAGCCTGCCATCCAGTCCACCATCGCGCGGAGTTCGGTGCCGTCGCGCGGGGCGAGTTGCACCAACCCCGGGATGAAGGAGAGGTAGCTAATATCAAAGGTGCCGTGGTGCGTGGGGCCATCCGCACCCACCAGTCCGGCCCGGTCCATGATGAACCGCACCGGGAGGTGCTGCAGGGCGCAATCGTGCACGATCTGGTCGAAGGCCCGCTGCATGAACGTGCTGTAGATGGCCACAAACGGCTTGACGCCCCCGGCGGCCAGACCGGCGGCAAAAGTGACCGCATGCGGCTCGGCAATGCCAACGTCGTAGTAGCGGTCCGGGAACTCGTTGGCAAACTCCGTCAGGCCGGTGCCGTCGGGCATGGCGGCGGTGATGGCCACGACCCGCTCATCGCGCCGGGCGAGTTCGCTCAGGGCATCGCCGAATACCGACGTGTACGCCGGGCGGCCCCCGCTCTTGGCGGCGAATTCGCACTTCTGCAAGTCGAACGGGCCGACCCCGTGCCAGGTACGGGCGTCCGCTTCGGCCTTCTCGTATCCCTTGCCCTTCACGGTGAGGGCGTGGACAAAGACGGGCCCCGGCAGTTGCCGCACGTTGCGGAAGATTTCCAGCAGCATCGGCAGGTCGTGGCCGTCCACCGGGCCGATGTATTCGAACCCGATCTCTTCAAAGAGGGTGCCGGTTTCTTCCGGCGCAAAGTAGTGCGTCAGGCCGTGGCGCATCCCGGCCGCCAGGCGCGGGGCGGGGCCAGGGAGGCGTTGCACCAGGTCCTTGGCGCGGCGGGCGGCGGCCTGCAGGTCGGGACGGGAACGCAGGCGGTTGAAGTAACGGTTCAGGGCGCCCACGTTGGGGGCAATGGACATGCGGTTGTCGTTCAGCACCACCGTGATGTCGGTGCCCGCGATGCCGGCGTGGTTGAGGGCTTCCCAACTCATGCCGCTGGCAATGGCGGCGTCGCCGGTAATGGCCACCACGCGGTGGTCCTGCTTCAGCGTATCTCGAGCCCGGGCAAAGCCGAGCGCGGCGCTGATGGCGGTACCGGCGTGGCCCGCGCCGAAGTTATCGAGTTCGTGTTCGTCCCGCTTGAGGAAGCCGCTCAATCCCTTGTGCTTGCGCAGGGTTGGGAAGCGGGGCAGGCGCCCGGTAAGCAGCTTGTGGGGGTACGCCTGGTGGCCGGTATCCCACACCACCACGTCCGGCGGGAGGCTGTGAGTGGCGTAGAGCGCCACCGTGAGTTCGACCGTGCCGAGGTTGCTGCTAAAGTGGCCCCCGGTTTGGCTGACTTGATCGAGGATGGCTTGCCGCACCTCGTTCGCGACTTGTTGGAGCTCGGCATCCGTCATGCCGTGCAGTTCGGTGGGGCTACCAGCCGCGAGAGGATGGGATACACATCCATATTCGGTTCTACGCCGATGTGGGCAAGAAGGTTGTGAGGGGCTCAGTCGTCCCAGCGTTCGGCCAGGATTTCGGCCATGGCTTCCAGCAGGGCCACGTCCTCTTGTTGGAATCGGTTGGTGGTGTGGCTGTCAATGTCAATCTGCCCCAGGATTTGGCCGTCGCGGCGGATGAGCACCACGAGTTCGGCGCGGGTTTCCAGGCTGCAGGCCAGGTAGTTGCTCAGCTCGCGCACGTCGGGGATGACTTGGTTTTGGTTCTCGGCCACGGCGGTGCCGCACACCCCGCGCCCGACCGGGATCTCGGTGTGGTCGGTGGGGGTGCCCACGTAGGCGTCCAGGTGGAGCAGGTCGCTGTGGAGGCCGTAGATGCCAGACCAGTCGTAGCCGTCGAGCTTGTTCAGCCAGTTCATGGCGTCCAGGCGCAGGGCCAGGCCACGGCGGGGGCTGCGGCGGAGGTGATCCAGGATCGCGTCGGGGGTCATGGGTTCATTTTGGCGCGGGCGGCGCGGGGTCGGGGCGCCTTTCTCCTAGCGGTGATGGGCGCGTGCGAGTGGTCGTTGAAACTCAGGACATCGTGCAGAAATCTCTCTGCATGCCCAATGTAGGGGATCGCGTGCTGGCCCAGTGGCCGGTGGAAAAGGTGTGGTGGTATCCCGGCACCATCATCGGGATGAGCGGCGGCCAGGTCGTGGTGCAGTTTGATGACGGCGACCGCTCGCCGGTGGGGCTGAACGAAGTGCGAGACCTCGCGGTCCGGGTGGGCACGCGGGTGTATGGCCGGTGGGAAGGCGGCGGCACCTACTACCCGGGCAAGGTGAGCGAGGCCGTGGGCCAGGCCATCCACATCAACTACGACGACGGCGACCAGGAGTGGACCGCGGTCGGCATGGTCCGCATCCACCAGGACGACATCTAAATTACGGTTTGCCAGCGCGGGGCGGGATTACGCCCAGCGCTTCGCCAATCGATCCCGCATCCACTGCGCCACCGCGAACGGGTCCGCCAGGCGGTGGCCGGTGGCGGGGTCGGTCCACTGGTAGTGCGCCGGCCCGAACTCCGGGTCCACCCCCAGTTCGGCCTGCCCCCGGGCGCTGGCCGCCTCCTTGATCTTGTCCCACCACCCCTCGTGCAGGGTCACGTAATCCGCCCACATCGGCACGCGGGGGTCGGGCACTTGGGGGCCTTCTTCGAACCCCACCCGCGCATGAATGTGCCGGGTGCGACCGATGGCCAGGTTCAGCGCCTCCACGTAGCCGCCCAGGCGGCTCTCGGTCACCACCGTCCAGTGGCTGAAGTCCGCGCACAGCCACAAATCGGGCAGCGCCCGCAGCAAATCCGCCGTGCTTAGCGGTTCAAAAAGCAAACGGCCGCGGTGCGTCTCAAAGTCCACCGGGAAGGGGTAGGGCGTGGCAATCTCCACCAGCCGACCGAGGAAATCCACCGCCTCTTGCCCGCGCATCCAGGGGCGGCCCGCGTGGACGGTGACGCCCGTGCACTGGCAATCGAACGCTTCATCCAGCCCGCGCCGGAAGGCGTCCGGCTCATCCCCGCCCACCATCGCGCGGTAGGCCAGGCCGTGCTTTTCGGCCACGGGGCGGAGTTCGGCGTGCGGGCGCACCCAGTCTTCGAATCCCTCAAACCCGGCGGCCTTCACCGCGGCCAGGCGGGCATCGAAGTCGCCGCCTAGGGGCCACAGCGTGGCGTAGTACCGAATCCGCATAACGCTCCGAACGTTACCCCGCCCCTGCCCGCCCCGCAAAATGAACAAAACCAAGAACGAAAACGCGCAAAAACCCGATAAACTAGAGGTATGCGCGAAGTCAGCCGCCGCACGGTATTGCGAGGGATGGGGGTGGCGATGGCCGTCCCGTTCCTCGAAGGATTAGCCCCCCGGAGCGTGCTGGCGGTGAGCGCCCCCGCCCGCCCCGTGCGCATGGCCTACCTTTTTGTGCCCAACGGCGTGGCGCACATGGACGCCTGGCGCCCCGCGGCCTCCGGCGTGCTGAATGATTTGCCCCCCATCCTGCGGCCGCTGGACAAGGTGAAGCAGCACATGAACGTGCTGACCGGCCTGGACCAGCGCAACGCCAACGCCCTGGGCGACGGCCCCGGCGACCACGCCCGAAGCACCGCCACCTGGCTAACCGGCGTACACATCAAGAAAACCGACGGCAGCGACATCCGCGCTGGGATCAGTGCCGACCAAGTGGCTGCCCAGTTCATTGGTAAGCAGACGCGCTTTGCCTCGCTCGAAATCGGGTGCGAGCGCGGCGCGATGGCGGGCAACTGCGACAGTGGTTACTCCTGCGCGTATTCCAGCAGCGTCTCGTGGGCCAGCGAAAGCACCCCCGTGGCGAAGGAAGTGAACCCGCGCGCGGTGTTCGAGCGGCTGTTCGGCACCGGCGATGAAGTGGCCGATGCGGTGAGCCGCGAGCGGCGTATGGCGCACCGGCGCAGCATCCTCGACTTTGTGATGGAGGACGCCGATGCCCTGCGGGGGCGACTAGGCACCCGCGACCAGCAGAAGCTGGACGAATATCTGGATGGGGTGCGCGACATCGAGCGGCGCATTGCCCGCGCGGAAACCGAAAACCGCTCGCTGATGGGCGAGGGCATCCCCGCGCCGGCCCCCGGCATCCCCCGCGACCGGGGCGAGCACATCCGCCTGCTGGGCGACATGATGGTGCTGGCGTTCCAGAGCGATCTCACCCGGATTTGCACCTTTATGCTGGCCAACGATGGCAGCAACCGGCCGTTCCCCGAGCTGAACATCGGCGACGGCCACCACGACGTGAGCCACCACGGCAACGACCCGGACAAGGTGCGGAAGAAGCAGCTGATTGACATCTTCCACACCCAGCAGCTGGCCTACATCTTGGAGCGTATGGCCACCACCGAGGATGGCGACGGCACCCTGCTGGACAACACCATGCTGGTGTACGGGGCGGGGATTAGCAACGGCGACCGCCATAACCACGACGACCTGCCGACGATTGTGGCGGGGCGCGCCGGGGGGACACTGCGCACCGGGCGGCACCTGGTGTATCAGCAGGGCACGCCGATGAGCAATCTGTACGTTTCGATGCTGGGGCGCGTGGGCGTGCCGGTGGAAAGGCTGGGCGATAGCACGGGTCCGCTGCGCGAGTTGTTCTGATGGCGGCGGTGGCACTGGCTCTGACCTTGGTCGCGGCGCAAAATGGTACGCCTTTTGAAGATGCGGCTAAGATGAACGGATTTGTCGTGTCCGAAAGCAATGGCGATTCAAGTGATGAGTTTCGTACCCTGCGACTGCATCATTCATCAGGGTTACATAGCCTGTTAGTAGAAAGCCAAGCAGTTCGGAAGGATGCCGAGGAGGAGTTTCGGAATCTCATTGACGGAATGAACGCTATGCAACTGGACTCGACCGGCACTGCCATAAATTTGAACGCATTGGATAGTGCGCCCATCGGTACAAATACTGTCGTTAGAAGTGGTTCTATTCTGATACGTGAAGGGGATGCATGGGACGGAAAGAGCGTTCAGTCCATTTGGTTTCTCAACGGCAAGTTGCCAGCAATGTTCTTAGTCGGCACGAATGTCCGAACTTACGTACGCTGGGTTGATACTCCCAACCGAGGTAGCGGATTTCGGCTTGGTGCCAGTGACAAGTCAGCGCTCAGCAGCGCAGTTACTAGTCTTGCTAGATGGCACAACAGCGAAGTAACAGGAGCGCTTACATTTACCGACAACATCCAGCGCGTGGCCGGTCGGGAGATGGTCACCAAGGTGGACAAGAACCAGAATGTCTACGTGGACATGAACGAGTTGAGCCGTCACCGGGGTTGGAACTTCACAATCAGCCTGGAGCCCGCCCGCGCGGACGTCCGCATTGGCGATGATCACATCCGGATCTACCCCGGCGCGGACCGCATCCACATCAACGACGAACTGGTCACGCTACCCGGCACCGTGCCCACCCAGGGTTACGGCGTGTACCTCCCGCTCCGGCTGCTGCAAGAGCGCGGCTATTTGCCAAACGAAGGGTAGGTTCCTTCGGAACTTCGGACGAGTAGATTCTGTTGGGATGACTGGGGTGACTTGAATTGATTCCGCTCTTACTTGCCATGACCACACCGGCAGGGCCGATTGAGGCGGTATGCGCGGACGAGGGGTTCGTCTTGATGTCTGACCGAACGTATGAGAGCGATAAGTACATCCGTAACTCAGTCAAGCACAAGAATTACAGACTTCTCATAACTATGAAGTCCACCCTGGTTCATTTGGATCCGGGATGGTCTTTCTTTTCGTGGGTGGATAGCCCTGGCTTTGATACGAACCATCACGGTGGCAAAGAACGTATGTTTAAGGCGAGTGATGATTCTCCCGTCGGGGTCATTGCTCCCATACCAAAAGACTTGGTTTTTGTGAGAAGAGGTGAGTTTCTTGATGATGAGCGGCACCAGACCTGTTTAGTCAGTATTGTCCCATTCCCAACCGTAAAGGTGGTTGGCAAGACATCTGAAACCTACATTCGCTGGGACGCCGTCGGGGTTAATGAGCGAAACGTGGACCTAGGTTCGGAGAAGAAGGGTAAGTACGCCGCACTCTTCATGGCTCTGGCGCGGTGGCACAACAGTGAAACAACGACCAAGTTTGCATTGGTAGACAACATCCAGCGCGTTGCCGGACGGGAGATGGTGGCCAAGGTAGACAAGGACCAGAACGTCTACGTGGACATGAACGAGCTGAGCCGCCACCGGGGCTGGAACTTCAGCATCAGCCTGGAGCCCGCCCGCGCGGACGTCCGCATTGGCGATGATCACATCCGGATCTACCCCGGCGCGGACCGCATTCACATCAACAACGAACTCGTGACCCTGCCGGGCACAGTGCCCACCCAGGGCTACGGCGTGTACCTCCCGCTCCGGCTGCTGCAAGAGCGCGGCTACCTCCCTGCTGAGAACTAATCCGGAAGGCTAGGCACCCGGGACCGCCACCCCCGGGCGCGCCGTATACTCAAGAGCAGCAGGTTCGCCCGATGTACCAGGCTCCCCTCCCCACCGAATACGCCCAACTAACGGATGAGCAGGCCGCCGCCCGCATCCGGGCTGCCAAGGCCTCCCTGGGCAAGCGCCTGGTAATTCTGGGGCACCACTATCAGCGGGATGAGATCATCGTCCACGCGGACTACCGGGGCGACAGCTACAAGCTGGCCAAGGACGCCAATCTGCACCCCGAGGCCGAATTCATCGTCTTTTGCGGCGTGCACTTTATGGCCGAAAGCGCCGACATCCTGACCCCCGATAACCAGATCGTCATCTTGCCGAACCTGGCGGCGGGCTGCAGCATGGCCGACATGGCCAACATCTTTCAGGTGCGCAACGCCTGGCGGCAGATCAGCGAGGTGCTGAGGGATGTCGCCGCTCCGCTGAGTGCCCACGCCGACCCCGCCCAGCCCCGAGGGGCCAACGCGGTGGTGCCCGTCACCTACATCAACAGCGCCGCGAACCTCAAGGCCTTTGTGGGCGAGCACGGCGGCACCGTATGCACCAGCACCAACGCCCGGCAGGCCCTGGAATGGGCGCTGACCCAGGGCGAGAAGGTGCTCTTCTTCCCCGACCAGCACCTGGGGCGCAACACGGCCTGGCGCATGGGGTTCGACCCCGAGCGGGACATGGTGGTGTGGGACCCGTTCCGACCCTACGGCGGCAACACCCCCGAGCGGCTGCGCGAGGCCAAATTCTTGCTGTGGAAAGGCCACTGCAGTGTGCATAAGCGCTTTACGGTGGAGCAAATCGAAGCGGCCCGGGCCGCGCACCCCGATGTGCGCGTGATCGTCCACCCGGAATGCACGCTGGATGTGGTGCAGGCCGCCGACGATGCGGGCAGCACCGAATACATCATCAAAGCCGTGACGGCCGGGGCGCCGGGCTCGGTGTGGGCCGTGGGGACGGAAATAAACCTCGTCCGCCGCTTGGCCAACGAGCTTCCGGACCGCACCGTGGTGTGCCTGGATGATCAAATCTGCCCGTGCAGCACCATGTATCGCATCCACCCGACCTTCTTGTGCTGGGTGCTGGAGCGGCTGGTGGCGGGCGAAGTGGTGAACCAGGTGCGGGTGCCCGATGCGGTGGCCGAATGGGCGCGCGTGGCCCTGCGCCGGATGCTGGAAGTCACGGCGGCGCCAACCCGAGATTGAGTTACGAGCCGCGCAGGTCGTCTACCAACCCCACCGAGCTAAACCGCAAGAGCGACGGCTTCAAGTAGCCCTCGCCCAGGATTTGCTGCACCAACGAGAGGTAGGGCGCGGCGTCGGCGAAGCTCTCCACCCCGCCGCCAATCACCAGTCCCCGGGGGACGTTGGTTTCGTTGTGCCAGTCGGCGAGGGCGTGGAGCATGGGCTCCACCACTTCGGGCGAGACCACGTCCGATTCCTTGCCCGTGCAGGTCTTCACAAATTCGGCCCCGTTCACCAGGGCGCACATGGTGGCGCGATAGATGGTCAGGCGGTTGGCCAGTTCGCCCGCGCTGATGGTGACCTTGAAAGTGCAGGTGTGGGCGGCCTCGCGCAGTTCGCTGATCCATCCGCTCAGGGCCATCCAGTCTTTGCTGCGGGCCATGTAGCGGGGGATGACAACCTCAATCTCGTCCACTTCCATGGCGGCGCAGGTGGCGACCTCGATGGTGGCGGCCTCGAGGGTGGTGAGGCCGTGCGGGAAGCCCCCGGCCACCGTGCTCAGGCGTACGCCCCGGCCCCCCAGCGCGCCCTGCCCGGCCAGCACGAAGGCGGGATACACGCACAGGGCGGCAACCGGCGGAAGCCCCTCGGGTTGGTCGCACAGCGCCCGGCTGAGCATGGCGATTTTGAGCGGAGAATCAAACCCTTCCAGGCATTCGACTTCAAGCAGGCCGTGGGCTTGCGCCACGCGCTCGGGGGTGCGATCCAGGGGTAACGGGTAGTTGACGCCCGGCGGAGGCCCGTAACTGAGGAGGTCTCTAAGCCTTGGGTCCATGATCCAGGGGCGCGCCCAAACAGGCTTCGAAAAGTCGAATCCCCCGGGTGGCCACAATGCTTCCCAGGCCGGCCATCAGCAGCAAAAGAATGACCCGCGTGACCGTGTCACCCACCCCATTTACAATGCCCTGGAGCTGCACGGGCTGACCGCTCTTTTCCGCGCCGACCACGGCGGCCGCGGGCGTGGTGAAGACCTGATAAGCCTGCCAAAAGGTGAGCACGACCAGCCCCACGCCGATGACGAAGGTGATGGTGGCCAGGGCCATTCCCCAACTCGCGCCCGGCGGTCGCACGGGCCGGGTGGGGGCCGAAGATGTCGAAGGGGTCTCCTCCACGGTTGCGCGTAGGATACCGGGTCGGCTGGGGGCGGCGTCGGTAAACTCCTGTCATGATTTCTGTTCCCGCCGGCCTGATGGAAGGCCTCAAGTTCGATGACAACGGGTTGATCCCCGCGATTGCCCAGGATGCGGACAACGGCGACGTGCTGATGATGGCGTGGATGAACGCCGAGAGCCTGCGCCGCACGCTGGAAACGGGCCGCGCGACCTACTGGAGCCGCAGCCGCCAATCATTTTGGGTGAAGGGCGAGACGAGCGGACACACCCAAGAGGTGGTGCGCCTGAGCGTGGATTGCGACCAGGATTGCCTGCTGATGCAGATCCGGCAGGTGGGCGCCGCGTGCCACGAGAATTTCCGCAGTTGCTTCTACCGCGATGTGACGGAAGAAGGGCTGATGGAGAATCAGGTTCGCCTGGTGGACTGAGGCGGTGGAAGTCGTCGCCCGCGAACTGAAGGCGCACTTGCGGCGGCTGGCCGTGTGGTCCGGCTTTTCGTTGGTGACGGGCGGGGTTTTGCTGGGGATGCAGCATGGTTCGGCGGGGGTGATGACAGCGTCGTGGGCGGTGATCAACCTCATCATCGTGGCCCTGAGCTGGAAAGGGAAGCCACCGGCGAGCTATCAGAAGTTCCGGGAGTTCTTGGCGTTCAATCAGGGGCTCAATCTCATGTACATCGCGGTGGGGCTGACGCTTGGCTTGGCTGCCGGGCCGCCGGATGTGCGCGCCAATGGCTGGGCGGTGGTGCCGCAGGGGTTGGCGTTGCTGATTCTGGACGGCATCTTGATGGCCCGAACGTCCACTCCCTCCGCCGAGCCCACCGGGTAAGACCGAACCCATGCCGCGCGCACTCGTGCTTGCCGGAGGGTGGGATGGCCACCACCCTATGCTGTCCTCTACAGATTCAATAGCGTCAGAGGGGTAGACTATTTGGTGTCCTCCAGAAAGGGGGAGGCGTTCGGTGCATCAAGTTCGTAGCACATTCAATCCGAGACTTCACAAAGTCCTTCAGATGCACAAAAAGCGAGCCATCTTTTGGTTCTGCATTTCGTTTGTTTTGGGATGTGTAACGATTGCTTTTCATAGGCAGGTTGGAGCGCTTGCATGTATGATGTCAAGCTTCTCCTTAGTTACTAACTTGCTTGATGGTTCAAGGCTCAGCCGCTTAGGTGTTCACAAGTTCAGGGAAGAAAGACGATTTGAAAAAGGCATTTTCGTGGGCCTGTGTTTTGGGTTAGCCGCTGCCTTGATATACAGCTCACGCCTTGATCCCTTTGATCGAGAGCAGATCATGTGGTTCGTATTTGGCATGCTTCCTCACGTTCTCATTTGGTTGATTCTCGAAGACAATCTGATGAGACAAACGTCCACTCCCCCGGCCGAGTCCACCGGGTAAGACCGAACCCATGCCGCACGCACTCGTGCTTGCCGGAGGGTGGGATGGCCACCACCCCGGTGCCTTCGCTGACCTCTACCGCTCCTGGCTCACCGCCGATGGATTCGAGGTCGAGGTGATTGAAGACCTCGCCCAGATGGACCGCATCGCCAAGTACCGCAAGGGCGACCTCTTTGTCCCCCACTGGACGATGGGGCCGGGCCTGGGCGAGAACGCCGGCAAGGTCTATGAAGCCGTCGCCAAGCGCGGCGTGGCCGTGGCCGGCTGCCACGGCGGCATGTGCGACGCCTTCCGCGAAGACAGCGAGTGGCAGTTCATGACTGGCGGCCAGTTTGTGGCGCACCCGGGCAACGATGGCCTGCGCCACCTCATCCACATCGGTCCGCGCCGCCACGCCATCACCGAAGGGCTGACCGAATTTGAGGTCGCCACCGAGCAGTACTACATGCACGTGGACCCGGCGGTGAAGGTGCTGGCCTACAGCGCGTTCCCGCAGGCCGCCGCCCCCGGGCCGCACGGCAAGCAACGCTGTCGCATGCCGGTGACGTGGACCAAGCAGTACGGCCGAGGCCGGATTTTCTACTGCTCGCTGGGCCATCACCCCAACGTTTTCGACAACGAAATGGCGGCCAAGATGCTCAGACGGGGCCTCCGGTGGGCCGCCGGTTGGCGAGAGTTGAACTAGCCTCGCCGGTATCCTTCGCTCCAATGAGCGACTTAAGATTGATCCCCCTGGGCGGGGCCGGCGAAATCGGAAAGAATTGTACGGTACTTGAACAGGGCGACGATCTCATCGTCATTGATTGCGGCATCTCCTTCCCGCACGCCGAGCAGTATGGGGTGGATATCGTCATCCCCGACTTCACCTATCTCATCGAGAACAAGGATCGGATTAAGGGGCTGTTCATCACCCACGCGCACGAGGACCACATCGGGGCGATCTCGTTCTTGCTGCCGCACATCAGCTGCCCGATCTACGGCACCAAGCTGACGCTGGCCTTGATTGAGCTGCGCCTGGACGACCGCTGGAAGGGGCCGATGCCCAAGATGGTGGAAGTGAAGCCCGGCGCCAAGGTGCCAGCGGGCGACCTGGAAGTGGAATTTGTGCGCGTGACGCACTCCATCCCCGAGACGTGCGCCCTGGCCATCCGCACCCAGCACGGGATTGTGCTGTTTACGGCCGACTTTAAGTTCGATTTCACGCCGGTGGACCGGCAACTGACCGACATGGCGCGGCTGATCGAGCTGGGGCAGGAGGGTGTGCTGCTGCTGGTCAGCGACTCCACCAATGCCACCACGCCGGGCTGGGGCCTGAGTGAAAGCGCGGTGACCGAGGGCCTGAGGCCGCTGGTGGCCGGGGCGCGGGGCCGGGTGCTCATCACCACCTTTAGTAGCCATCTGCACCGGATGCAGCAGGCGATTTTGATCGCCCACGAGTTTGGCCGCAAGGTCGTCATCATGGGTCGCCGCATGGAGCAGACCCTGAACCTGGCGCGGCAGATGGAATACGTGCGGTTCCCGCGCGAAACGCTGATCTCGATGGACGAAATGAGCGATTACCCGCCGGAGCAGCTGATGGTGCTGCTGACAGGGAGCCAGGGCGAACCGAACGCTGCCCTCAGCCAGATGTCGCGGGGCGAATACCGCCGCCTGAAGGTGCACGAAGGCGACACGATTGTCTTCAGCACCCGCCCGATCCCGGGCAACGAGGGCGAAATCAACCGCGTCATCAACAACCTGGTGCGGCGCGGCGCGAACGTGATTACCGACGCCCCGACCCCCATCCACGCGAGCGGCCACGGCTACCAGGACGAGCTGAAGACGATGATCACGCTCACCAAACCGTTCTATCTCGCTCCGGTGCACGGTGAACCCCTGCACCAGAAGGCGTACAAGGAGATGGCGCTGGCCATGGGCCACGCCCCCCACCGCATCTTTGTTCTGGACAACGGTGACCCGCTGGAACTGGACGAGCAGAAGGCCTGGCTGGGCAAGCCCGTGACCACCGGCGAGGTGATGATTGACCAGAACGAGGGCCGCCCGATTGAAGTGGAAGAGCTGCGGGCGCGCCAGCAAATGGCGCACGACGGGATTGTGATGGTGACCCTGGCCGTGGACCGCGACGGCACGATGGTGGCCAACCCGCACGTGGAAGCCCACGGGGTGTGCGGCGGCGACGACGTGGTGCCGGAGATCCAGGACATGCTGCGCGGCGCGATTGGCCGTTTGACGGAGTTTGAGATGCAGGAGACGGATTACTTCCGCGCCACCATCGAACAGCAAGTCCGCAAGGTCTTGCAGGCCAAAACCCGCCAGCGCCCGAAGGTGCTGACGACGGTTTTGGTCACCAAGTAACGACTTCGTTAATCTGTGCCAGCAGGTATAGAATTGCCATAAAAGCATCATCTTTAGTTGCGGAAAGTCGTGAGGTTTGTGAAGTTGATACGCACGATGGACATGCTCATGAGTGATGCGCAAGAAAGGCTCTTTCGTGCGCAGGTGCGTCGGGACGAGTTCTCAAGATTCATTACCAGATTGAGGAGTTCTCAGAGCTGGGTAAGGAGAATTGTATCTACACCTCAACATCGAACTAACGAAGAGGGTTCGCTCGAATTTGAAGTCGAAGTATTATCTTTGATTGATGCTCCAAGTGAACTCAAAGTCATTTTCAGCGAGTGTATTCACCATTTACGAACAGCGAACGAACAACTCCTTTTTGCTGTGGTTTCAGGAGCCAAGAGTGCAGTCCGGAAGAAAAGTGTGTTAAACAAACTCAAATTCCCGTTGTGTGCAGAGCCAGAAGATTACGCATGTTGGTGTAAGCCACTTCATTTGCCTGAAAGTATTCAAGAGTATATCGAAGTGATACAACCTTATAAGTTTGAACAATCAGTCTTTGGTGGTCCGTGGTCAGGGCCAGGGCTTAAGCCTTTGGTTGTCCATCCGCTTCAGGTGCTTGCCGCAGTATCCAACCATGATAAGCATCGTTCAGCAATAAACCCGGCAGTAAAGCTAGGTCGAGTGGGTGTCAAGTGTCCAGGTTCACCTGAATTGTGGATTCCTAATACAAATAGTATTAGTAAGATCGCATTTGAGCGAGCCAGTCTGATTTCAAGAGGCTTCCCAGATTATATAAAATCGGTCTCGATTGACGTTCAATTTAAGGTTTCAACTCAAGGTCATTCCGTGACAATGGTATTCGTAAAGGTTGTAGGTGATTTGCCAATGGTCGAAACGCAATTCTTGATTGATGTATGGCCAGAGATTGACAATCGCGTACAATACTGCAGAGGCCGCGATTGCCTCCAAATATTGGACGAGATTATCGAATATTCATCTAACGTATCGTTTCCTGCATTATTCAGATGTTTACAAGAAAATCATAAAAACAACTATCCATAGTGCATTCGACTATGGGGGCATGGAAGTCGAGCTTGGTGACCAAGTAACGCCTTAGCTCACCGGAACGCGGTCTCGCTCCAAGAGCGGGGCGAGGAAACGACCGGTGTGCGAGGTCGGGTGGGCGACGATGGCTTCGGGTGGGCCGGCCACCAGCAAGGTGCCGCCACCGCTACCGCCTTCCGGCCCCAGGTCAATCACCCAGTCAGAGGTCTTGATGACGTCCAAGTTGTGCTCAATCACGACCACGGTGTTGCCCCCTTCCACTAACCGGTGCAGCACGGTGAGCAGACGATTGACATCCTCGAAGTGCAGGCCCGTGGTGGGTTCATCCAGGATGTAGAGCGTGCGCCCGGTGGCGCGCTTGCTGAGTTCCTCGGCGAGCTTGACGCGCTGGGCTTCCCCCCGGAAAGGGTGGTGGCGGGCTGCCCCATGCGGATGTAACCGAGGCCGACATCAAGGAGCGTCACCAGCTTGCGGTGGATCTTGGGGATGGGCGCGAAGAATTCGGTGGCTTCCTCAATCGTCATCTCCAGCACGTCGGCGATGGTCTTGCCCTTGTAGCGCACTTCCAGCGTTTCGCGGTTGTAGCGCTTGCCCTTGCACAGCTCGCACGGCACGTAGACATCCGGCAAAAAGTGCATTTCAATCTTGATGATGCCGTCGCCCCGGCAGGCTTCGCAGCGGCCGCCCTTCACGTTGAACGAGAAGCGCCCCTGGGTGTAGCCCCGCATCTTGGCGTCGGGGGCTAGGGCGAACAAGGCCCGGATGAGGTCGAACGTGCCCGTGTAGGTGGCCGGGTTGCTGCGCGGGGTGCGCCCGATGGGCGATTGGTCAATGTCAATCACCTTGTCGAACTGGTCCACGCCCCGGATTTCGCGATGATGCTCCCACGCACTGCGCGTGCCGAACAGTTCGAACATCAGGCGAGGGTGCAGGGTGTCCTGGATGAGCGTGGATTTGCCGCTGCCGCTGACCCCGGTGACGCTGACGAAGCACCCCGCCGGGATGTGCAGGTCCACCCCCTTGAGGTTGTGCCCGGTGGCCCCATAGAGGCTGAGCCAGCCCGGCCCGCCGGGTTCTGGCGCCCGGGGCTCTCGGCGCTGGGCTGGCACTTCAATCTTCTTGTCGCCCCGCATGTAGAGCGAGGTGGGCGAATCGCGCTGAATGAACTCTTCGTAGGGGCCCTCATTCACCACGTAGCCCCCGTGCTCGCCCGCGCCGGGGCCGAGGTCCACCAGCCAGTCGGCGGCCCGCATGGTGTCCTCGTCGTGTTCCACCACCAGCACGGTGTTGCCGAGGTCGCGCAGGCGCTTGAGCGTTTCAATCAGGCGGGCATTGTCCCGTTGGTGCAAGCCGATGCTGGGCTCGTCGAGCACGTAAAGGCAGCCCATCAGGCCGCTCCCGATCTGGGTGGCCAGGCGGATGCGCTGGGCTTCGCCACCGGCCAGGGTGTTGGCGCTGCGGTCGAGGGTCAGGTAGGTCAACCCCACGTTGTCGAGGAAGTGCAGACGCTCGGTGATCTCTTTGACGGCGCGCTCCCCGATCGCCCACTGGCGGGCGGAAAGCCGCTCGGGCAGGTTGCGGAAGAACGCCAGCGCATCCCCCACGCTCATGGCGGCGATGTGCGAAATGGTCTTGCCGTCAATGAGGACGGTCAGGCTCTCGGGCTTCAGGCGCTGACCCTGGCACACGGGGCACGGGCGGGTGCTCATGTATTGCCCCAGGTCGTTCTTCACCCACTCGCTTTCGGTGTTCTCCCACTTGCGGCGGAGGATGGCGATGACGCCCTTCCACTCGGTGGTGAAGGTGCGCGTGCCCTTGCCGTACTTCATCTGCACTGCCAGCGGGTCGTCGTGGCCGTGCCACACGTACTGCATCTGGTTTTCGGTGATTTCACTCACCGGCAGGCTGGCGTCGAACCCGATGGCGCGGCCCAAGGCGTCCAGCACTTCCGGCCACCACTCCTTGGTTTCGCCGCTCTTGTAGACGAACGGGCGAATGGCACCATCGCGGAGGGGCAGGGTGGGGTCGGTGATGATGAGATCGGGGTCGAACTCCGTTCGGGTGCCCAGGCCGGTGCATTCCGGACACGCCCCGTAGGGCGAGTTGAACGAGAACATCCGGGGTTCAAGCTCGGGCAGGGTAAAGCCGGAAACCGGACAGGCATAGTGCTCGCTGAAGACTTCCTCGCGCGGTTCGGGGGCGTCGGGCTCCTGGATGGTGAGGACGGCCAGCCCCTTGCCAAGTTTGAGGGCGGTTTCCACGCTCTCAGTGAGGCGGCGCTGGACGCCCTCTTTCAGCACAATGCGGTCAATGACGACCTCGATGGTGTGCTGTTCGTAGCGGGCCATCGGAATGTCGTCGCTGACTTCGTAAATCTCGCCGTCCACCCGCACGCGCACAAAACCCTGCGAGGCGATCTCCTTGATTTCCTTCTTGTATTCGCCCTTGCGGCCGCGCACGATGGGGGCAAGGACTTGCAGGCGGGTGCCCTCGGGGTAGGCCAGCACCCGGTCCACGATCTCATCTGGGGTTTGGCGGCTGATGGGCAGGCCGGTGGCGGGGGAGTGCGGGATGCCCACGCGGGCATAGAGCACGCGCAGGTAGTCGTAAATTTCGGTGACGGTGCCGACCGTGGAGCGGGGGTTGCGGCTGGTGCTCTTTTGGTCGATGGAGATGGCGGGGGAGAGGCCTTCCACGTGGTCCACATCGGGCTTGTCCATCTGCCCGAGGAACTGGCGAGCGTAGGCGCTGAGGCTCTCCACGTAGCGGCGCTGGCCCTCGGCAAAGATGGTGTCGAACGCGAGGCTGCTCTTGCCGGAGCCGCTGAGGCCGGTGACCACCACCAGCTTGTTGCGCGGGATGGCAATGCTGATGTTCTTGAGGTTGTTCTCCCGGGCCCCGTGCACCACGATCTGGTCCGCCTTGGCGGCAGGCTCGATCAAGGGTTCTTGGGCGCGGGTGCGTTCCGACATGATAGGTAGACAAATGATGACATGTCAGGGCGGGTTGTGTCATCCCCCGCGTAGGGCTTGCGGAGGGGGAATGTGATGTATCATTCAGGCATGCGGCATGGGTTTTTGTTCCTCGCTTTGTCCCTCTTGCTGGTGGGTTGCAACCCGCCGGCCGCTGAAGATGCGGGGGCCACGCCCGATGCGGGCTCGACTCCGGCCGTGGAAGGTGGGACGGCGCCGGCGGCTGGGGGTTCGGGCGATAGTAGCCAGGGCAATGTGGGCGTGATGCCGAGTGCGGCCGGAGGAATGGCGCCGGTGCAGAACCCGGAAGCCCTGCAAGGGGCTGGCGGTGGCGGCGTGCAACAAGCGGCCAAAGACCGAGCGCGCAACGTGGGCGGGGCGACCTCCGCCGACCAAATGCCGACGGACGAGTAAGGGAAATTTGGGGCGGATAATGGGTCTTGAACCCACGACCTCCTCAGCCACAGTGAGGCGCTCTAACCCCTGAGCTATATCCGCCGCGTGGGCTAGAGTATAGACGAATTGGCGCGCACGCGTGAGGCCACCGGGACTGCCCGGCTCGGCGCCTGAATCCTCGCGCGAACCCGGCGCGTCTGGTGAAGAACAATGGGTGCGAGCGGAGACCAGCCACGGGCCACGCGGTTGCTTCAGCAAGCCATATCCAGGCTTGGTCTCGAGATCCAGCGGGTTGTGCCCGTCTCAGACTCCTTCAGTTCCAGTGTTCTTTCCTTTGTCACGACACATGGACAGCATCTCGTTCTCAAGCTTCCTTGGAGCCGAGCCAAGGCTGAGCGCGAGATACGGGCACTAGACCTCTTACAGAATCACGCGTTTGTGCCGAACTTGGTGGACACTCTGGAGATAGAAGGGGAATTGATTCTCCTGATCCAGGGCCTCGGTGGTGAACCTTGGCAAGAAAGTTGGGAATTGCCGCCAAAGAGTCTCTATGACATTGGGCTTGCCGTGGCTCAAATACACGAAGTGTCTGTTGAGGGTTACAGTGGTCACGCATCTTGGGAGAGTTTTCTTCAGGAAAATGCTCGGGAGTACATTCAGCGAATCAAGGGAGATGATCGTGATCTTGCCCAAATCGCATTGCAGATTCTAAGCGAAAACATTGATATAGTTGACTTTTCTGGTAGTGCTCAGCTCGTTCACTTTGACCTCCGTCCCGGAAATGTGCTTGTGCGAGAATTGAACTTTGTCGGAATCATTGATTTCGAGTCTTGGAGGGGTGGTCACGCTTCCATGGACTTCTTCAAATTCTGGGAGCACTTCGCCAAAACCGGCCACAACGGGCTCGACTTGATTTGTAAAGCCTACCGTGACTCTGTTTCAGTAGCAGAAGGCTGGATGTATCCGAATGAGTTAGCTGAGCTGATGAAACTGTATTCCGCTTATCACGGGCTTGCCGGGCTATCTTGGTGCTATACGAGGAGTAACTTTGAAGGTGATTTTCCGGTGAGAAACCGGCAGCGGATTCAAGACGCCATTCAGTTTTTTGGCGTACCTTAGGGTCTGGGGAGGTGACATTGCACGAATGCCTATCCTGAATCCTCGCGCGAACCCGATGCGTCTGGTGAAGAACAATGGAATGGTTTGAGGACGAACTGGGCGTGGACGAGGTCGGGCGGGGTCCGCTCGCCGGTCCGGTCGTCGTCGCGGCGGTGTGGCTGCCGCCCGGGTTCGACCTCACGGGGTTGGGCGACAGCAAGGCCCTGACCGAACGCCAGCGCCAAACCCAGGCCGCCCGCATCCGCGCGGAGGCCACCTTCCACGTGGTGGCGATGACCCACGACGACGTGGACACTTACAACGTGCTGGGCGCCACCGAAGAGGGCATGCGCCGCGCCGTGGCTGCCATCCAAAGTTCCGCCCAACGCGCCGCCATTGACGGCAACCGGGTGCCCCTGGGGCTGGCCTTGCCGGGGCGGGCCATCGTGAAGGGCGACCGGCACCACGCCGCCATTGCCGCCGCCAGCATCCTGGCCAAGGTGGAGCGCGACGCCTACATGATTGCCGCCGGCCGTCGCTGGCCGCAGTACGGATTCGAGAAGCACAAGGGCTACCCTAGCCCCACCCACCTGGAGGCGCTGAACCGCTACGGCCCGTGCCCGATTCACCGCCGATCCTTTGCGCCCGTGCGGCAGGCGGAACTGCAAGGATGTCTGGTCCTCAATCCGTAGGCCGGGCCGCCGAAGATCGCGCGGCCGCCGAACTTCTGGCCCGGGGCTACACCCTGCTCACCCGCCGGTGGCGCGGGGGCGGCGGGGAACTGGACCTGGTGGCCCTGGAGGGCGACACCCTGGTAGTGGTGGAAGTGAAAGAGCGCGCGGCGGGGCTGACGGCCGCCCTGGAAAGCCTGACCCCGACGAAACGCCGCCGCCTGCGCCAAGCCGCCGAGGCGTACCAAGCGACGCACGAACTGCAAGAGCACGAGCTGAGGTTCGACCTGGCGCTGGTAACTCCCGCCGGCATCGAGTGGATGCACGGCGTGGAAATCTGAGCGTTCGCTTAGTGAACGCGGGAGCCTTCGGGGGCTTCCTTGTCCGGTTCCAGCAGGATGGCGCCGCCATCTGGGCCGTCGGCGGCCATGATCATCCCCTGGCTATCCAGGCCCATCAGCTTGGCGGGTTTGAGGTTGAACACCACCACCACCTGGCGCCCGATGAGGTCCTCGGGGGCGTACTGCTTGGCGATGCCGGCCACGATCTGGCGCTGGATGTCGCCCACCCGCACTTGCAGCTTCATCAGCTTGTCACTCCCTTCGGCACGTTCGGCTTCGATGATCCGCGCCACGCGCAGATCGAACCGGAAGAACTCATCAATGCTGACTTCGGGGGCGGGTTCGGGCAGGCCGCGCTTCGGCTTCTCCTTCTTTTCGGCCTTCTCCGCCGGGGCGGCAGCGGGCTTGGGTTCCGGCTTGGCGCGCTCTAGGCGCGGGAACATGGGCTCGGGATTGTTGAGCTTGGTGCCCGCAGGGAGGCTCGCCGGAGTGCCAATCGCGTCGTAATCTGTAAGCGGGGCGAGGTTGAGTTGCTTGGCCATGGCATCGGCGGCGTGCGGAATGAACGGCCGCACCAGGGACTCGCTGGCGCGCAGGCCGAGCAGAATGGAGAGCATCACGGCCCCCAGTGCCGGGTCTTCGCTCTTGGCCAGGGCCCACGGGGCGCGGGTGTCGATGTACTTGTTGAGGAAGCGCACGAGGCCAATGGCGCCGTCGGCAGCTTCGTCAATCCGGTGACGATCAAAGGCATCGGCAACCTTGGCTTTGGCCTCGGCGATGGCGGCCACGAGGTCGGCTTCGGGTTCGGCATCCGGAATCTGGCCGCCCACGAACTTGTGCGCCATATTCAGCGCCCGGTTGAGGGCATTGCCGAGGTCGTTGGCGAGGTCGGCGTTGTAAATCCGCTCGATCGAATCTTCGGTGAAGTTCGTGTCGTTGTCGTAGGGAACGCTGCGGGCCAGCACCCAGCGCACGGCATCCATGGCCAGCTCCGGCTGGCAACCGGCCTCGACGAACTTCTGGATCAGGTCGTCGGGGTTGATGACGTTGCCCTTGCTCTTGCTCATCTTGCCGCCCTCGCCGAAGGTGAACCATCCGTGGGCGATGACCGTGCGGGGCAGGGGGAGGTCGGCGGCCATCAGCATGGCGGGCCACAGCGTGGCGTGGAACCGCGTAAAGATCTCCTTGGCCATCCAGTGCACATCGCAGGGCCACAGGTCTTCCCACCCAGCTTCGGGCCATCCCGTCGCGGCGAGATAGTTAATAAGAGCGTCAAACCATACATAAATCACGCGGCTCTCGTCGCCCGGCACGGGGATGCCCCAGCCCGGGTTGGCGCGCGTGATACACATGTCGCGCAGGCCCTGCTTAATGAACGAAATGACTTCATTACGGCGGCCTTCGGGCTGCAAGAACTCGGGGTTTTGTTCAATATGAGCGAGCAAAGGATCGCCAAATGCGCTGAGTCGGAAGAAATAGTTCTCCTCGCTCACCCATCGCACTTCGTTGCCGTCCGGGCTCTTGCCGTCCACCAGGTCGGTTTCGCGCACAAAGGTTTCGGCGGAAACGTCGTACCACCCTTCGTACGAGCCCATGTAGACGTGGCCCTTCTCGCGGAGGATGTCGAAAAGGCGCTGGACGGCCGCGTGGTGGCGGGGTTCGGTGGTGCGGATGAAGTCGTCGTACTGGAAATCGAGCTTGCGCCAGGCTTCTACAAAGGCTTGGCTGATGCGGTCGGTGAAGGCTTGCGGAGTCTCGCCGGCGGCAGTGGCGGCTTCGGCGACCTTCGTGCCGTTCTCGTCGGTGCCGGTCAGGAACACCACTTCCTCCCCGCGCAGCTCACGGTGGCGCTTGGTGGCGTCGCACACCATCATTGTCAGCGCGTGGCCGGCATGGGGCACGCTATTGACATAGTAAATGGGTGTGGTCAGGTAGTAGCGCTTCGGCATCGAGGCCAGAGTTTACCGGTCGCTCAAACGCGGTTCCGGACATCCCCCAGGGCCCACCCGAGGAGCGCGGCGATGCCCATCACGTTGCCGCCCCACAGCAGCATCTGGCCGACCAATCCCCAACCCGAAGGGAGGCCGCCTACCGCTAGGATGGCGAGGCCGGCGATGACCAGGATCATGAGCCGGAAAGCCGGGTGCGACCAACCCCGCCGACGGTAGGCAAACCACCACTGGACGGCCGCGCAAAGAGGGAAGGAGAATGGCGCCAGAATCAGCACCCACACCACCGGGCCGACCCGCTGGACGCTGCTTTCCATGCTGATGCTCCAGGAACTGAGGTAGCCGCCCCACGCCCCGGCGAGGCCCAGGGCAAAACCGCTGACGACGAAGGCCATCAGCACCCCGGCGGTCCACTCGCTGAGCGGGCCGAACTGTGGCACCAGCGCGGGCTCTCGGGCCAGCGCCAGGTAGCAGGCGAGCCCCAGGATAGTGGCAAAGGCCAGGGTGAGGGGGCGACCCGCGCGTTCATCCCGGGCCACGCGGCTTTGCGGGGCCCGGGCGGCGGCCACGGTGAGCGCCTCGTATTGCCGCAGGTACACCGCGTTATCGGGCGCGAACTGGGCGGCAAAGGCGTAAGCGGTGGCGGCGGTGCGCACGTCGCCTTGGGCCAAGGCAAAGTCGGCCTGCACGGCGTAGGCGTCGGCCTGGCGGGGGTCGATTTCGAGAATCCGCTTGGCCAGCAGGGAGGCGGCGGCAAGTTCGCCCCGGTTGGCCAGCTTCTGCATTTCATCCACGTCGGCGCGGAGGGCACGGTATTCGTGCTCGTCAAAGGTGGGGCGCACGTGGTCCATCCGGCGGGCATCGGCGCGGCGGCGGAGCTCTTCGGCCTCCTTGGCCTCGCGCTCTTCGCGGATGCGGCGCATCCGCTCTCGGATTTCCTCGGCTTGCCGTTGCTCGTGGTCGCGGGCGGTGAGGGCGTCGTAAGCCTGGCGGCGCAGGGGTTCACTCAGGGTTTCGTAGGCGGATTGCACGGCCTCAAACTGGGCTCGCGCCTCCGGGCTGTCGTTGACATCTGGGTGATAGGTGCGCGCTAGCCGCCGGTACGCCTGGCGGACAGCCGCGTCATCGGCCTCGCGGTCAATGCCTAAAACTTCGTAATGATCGGGCAATCCTTAGGGCTCCGCGAACTCGAAGATCCTTGTAAAGTATCCCGACCAGAAATTGATGACGATCATGCCAATAAAGATGAACACCGCGAGCATCACCACCACGGTCAAGACTTGCGCGGCCTGCTTGGCCCGTACCCGTCCCTCGTCTTCGTAGTATTCCGAGACCTTAAGAAGCATCTGATCGAGGTTTCCGGTTTGCTCCCCGGTGCCGGTCATGTCCAGCACAATCTGGTTGAAGGCGCCGGTGCGGCCCCAGGCCTCGGTGATGCCGATGCCTTCCTTTAACCATTCGGAGGCCGGATAAATTTGACGTCGCACGGCCAGGTTTCCGCAGGCGTCAGCGGCGAGGCGGGTGCTTTCCGGCATGCTCATGCCGGAGCGGTAAAGCGCCCCGAACGCCCGACCAAAACGGGCCATCGCAAAGCCGTGTGCCGTCTTGCCGATGTACGGAATGCGCAAGGCGATCTGGTCAATAGTCTCTCGGAACGCGGGAATCTTAGAGAACACGCGATTGTAGAAAAGTAGCCCCAAAATCAAGGCCGCCACAAAGAGATAGAAGCCGATACTCTCGAACGGAGACTTAATGGCAAAGGTGGGTTGGCCCACCACGCTGCGGATAATGAAATTCGCTCCGACGATGATGATGATCGCCACCACCACCAGCATCTTGGGATAGAAGGTCTCCTTCTTAATGAGCGTGACGATAGAGTGCTCGTGCTCGTAATAGTCGGCGAGGTGGAAGCACTGGTGCTCTAGGGTGCCGCCGAGCTCTCCGGCGCGGATCATAGAGACGGCTAACGGAGAGAAGACCTCGGGGTACCGCTGCATACAGGCGGAGAAAGGTCGCCCCTCTCGCACGTGCGCCGAGCCCTCTTGCAAAACCGACTTCAGCTTGCGGCTGGTGGTTTGGTTGCTCAGGGTCTGCAGCGCCTGTACAGGGTTCACCCCGGCGCCGAGCATCGTGCCGTACTGCCGGAAGAAGAACATCAGGTCACGCAGACCGACGTGCTCAAACATCCCGCCGATGACATAGGAGCGCACCGGATTGCGCGCGTCCAGCGGCGGGGGAGGTGGCATATCTCCGGGTTGCGGTCCGGTGGGGATCGCCCCCGGGATCGCCGCACCGCGAGGTTGCTCCATACGCGCCCGGGATCCCGGCGGTGGAGTGGCATCCAGCCCGCCCGTGGCTTGCGAGAGACCCGTGACAATCAAGCCCTGGTTTTGCAGCTTCTTCAGCGCTTCGTCCAAAGACTTGCCCAGAGTGGTGCCACTCCGCTGCTTGCCCTCGGCGTCCATGGCCTGATATTCAAAAAGTGGCATGCCCCGCTCCTTCCTTAATTCTACGGGGAAAAGGGACAAAACGTAAGGGTCGCGGGTGCAAATTTATGCCTCTGCCATACTCCCAGGCTATGACCGAGGCCGCTGCGCCGACCCTCACTTCCCGCCAGGTGTGGTGGTGGGTGCTGTTGCCGCTGCTCGGAACTTGGATTCCGCCCTTCTTCGATCTCGACGAGGGCTTCTATGCGGCCATTGTCTCGGAAATGAGCCGCCGGGGCGACTGGATCACCCCGTTCTACAACGGGGCGCCCTGGTTCGAGAAGCCCATCCTCATCTACTGGGCGGCGCTGATTCCGTACCAACTTTTCGGGAGTTTTGCGCCGGAGTTCGCCATGCGTCTACCCAGTGGCGTGGCGACCATGGTGACGGCGTGGATCCTCACCCGGTGGCTGGCCGCCACTGGCCGCGAACCGAGCGCGGGCGTGGTGGCTCTCATTTATGGCTCGATGCTGCTGCCGGTGGTGATGGGGCACCTCATGACCCCCGACGCCCTCTTTGTGATGTGCCTGGCGGGGGCGCTGAGTACGTTCTTCAAGAGCCTGGAGGTGCCCAAGTTTCGGGTGGCCACGGGGTTCTGGCTGGGTATGGGGGTACTGGCCAAGGGGCCAGTGACGCTGGCGTTCTTCGGGGCGTTCTTGATCTGGCAGTACTTGGGCGAAAAGGAACTGCGCCCGGCCTGGCGTGGGGGCTGGCTAGGCGGCATCGCCGTGATGGTGGCGGTGATCTGCACTTGGTACCTGCCGTGCTATCTCGTCAACCGGGAGTTGTTCGTCCAGGAGTTTTTGATTGAGCAGAACGTCAACCGGTTCCTCGGCGGCGACACGGCGCACCGCACTCCGTTCTGGATGACCCCCATCTACTTCCCGGTAATCCTCTTGATCGCAGCCTTGCCCTGGAGCCTCCGGGCCATTCGCAGCCGCACACTGTGGAAGGAATGCGCCGATTACCGCTACGCCGCGCGGTGGCTGGTATTGGTAACGGTGTTCTTCAGCATTTCACAAAGCAAACTGCCGCACTACATCCTGCCCGCGTTCCCGGCGCTCGCCATGGTGGCCGCGATTAGCGTGGCCCCCGGAGATATCCGCCGCCTGACGGGCCAGGCCCGGTGGACCATAGGGATTGTGACCGCGTTGGTGGCCGGCGGCCTGGTGTGGTGGGGCGGCGCGAGCGGCCAATTGGAAGCCCGGGATGAACTTCGCCTGGCCAAGAGCGCTCTGCCGGGGGCCCCGATTGTCCTCTTCCAGTTGCCCAAGCAGGAAGGCATCGTCTACGAAGCTCGCCTGCAACAAACATCCTTGCCCTCCATGGTGGCCTATGCGAACCGCGTGGTCTTGATGACTTCGGAGCCTGAAGACCTGGATGCTCAGCCGGCGGGAGATTCGCTCTTGTTCACGCGGACCGGGCGCATCACTCCCGAGGTGGCCGAGGCCATCCGTACGCACGGAGGCGAGATTGAATTGATCACGGGGACCGCCGGGGGCGCGTTCGAGTCGTACCGACTCCGACGACCTTAGGGGTTCGCGGGGCCTTCGATCACCACGGCCGTGCCATCGGCCAGCGGTTCATCCAGGGGCAGGGAAGGCGGTAAGGCTCCCGTTCTGGGTTTGGCCAGAGCCAGCACCTCTCTCAGCGTTTTGCCTTTCTGAATCTGGTAGCGGCCGGAATTGCGCACATGCCCCCGCACAGAGACTTCGATCCACTCAATTTGCACCGGCTGGGGCGCGGCGATCGGCTGGCTTCGGGCTTGCTGGCGCAATTGAAGCTGCCCCGCGAGGGCCAGGATCACGACGCCACTGAGGATAGCTAGCCACTTGCCCGCTTGCCGTCGATCCATGCCGGAATGTTACTTAAAGTGACTTAGATGAAGTAACGGTCGTTTTCCAGCAAGGCGTGTCGCCAACCCCGCACGCTGACCGTGCAAGTGAGTGCGTGGAGTGAGAAAAGGAACCGTTCCAGGATGAGCGCCCCCGCGTGTAGGGTGTGCTCCCGGCCCGGTTCCAGGCCCGGAATGGCGCGGCGTTCGTCCAGCGTCATGCCGCCCAACCAGTTCACGGCCTTGCTGATCTCTTCGTAATCCAACACCTGCCCGTGCACCACCTCGGGATCCCATTCTCGCAACTGCTGGCGGATGGAGATCAGGTTGGTACCCGTGGCCCCAGCGTGACGACGTGTCCGCACTGGTGGGGGCGGTACTCCAACCCTATGGTGGCATCAAGTTCTTTCACCGCCGCCATGAGTTGAGGGAAGGAGCAGACTTCCTCCCGCAGGGGGCCTTCCCGCAGGGCCAGCGCCCCCACCGGGAAGCTGTGGCGGTACTTCACTTCCCAGCCATGGGCGGTGCGGTCGGCCGTCACCAGCTCGGTGGAATGTCCACCCGGATCCACCATGCTCAGACGGGTTTCCGAGGCAAAGCGGGGGTCATTGGCCACGGCCATAAACCCTAAGGTGGCCTCATCATCTCCGCTCAAAACCTGCACCGGCGTGCCTTGGGCGGCGGCCTTTTGCAGGAACTCGGGCGTGTCGGTGGCCATGCGCAGGGCCATGGTGCCGGCCGCCACCACTTGCTGGGCTCCGTGGGTCGCAGCGTCTTGGAAAGCGGTGCGGAGCGCCGCCAGCGAATCCTCGACCCCCTGGGCGCACAGTCGCCCGGTGGCCTTGGTGCCCTTGCCAATCCCGGTCACTTGCGAAAGCTCGTAAACGGGGTGCCATTGACCCTCTCGAAGTTCGGCCACGGCCAGGAGGACGGAATTCGAGCCAAGGTCAATGACCGCTCTGCGCATGGGCCCAGTTTACGACCCGGGATGCGCCCTAAGTCCGACCTTCCCCATTGTCCTTAGAAAAGAGGTAAAGTTGAGCTCCCGCACTTGCCCTTGGCGGTGCCTGAGGATGATGACCACCGGTATGACCGACGACTTGACGACGACTGCTACGACTGACGAACCGACCGCGAACGCGGTGACGGAGAACGAAGCAGTCGCAACCCCCGAAGCTACGGCGACGGAAGTGACCCAACCCGAACCGGCCCCCGTGGCCGAACCCGCTCCGACCGCAGCTGTGGCGCCGGTCGCCCCGACCACCACCGAACCTACCGCCGGCGGACCGAGTGATGCGGAGCTCTTTGAAGCTGCCCTCGCCGAGTTCTCGGGCGAAGAAGCTGCGGCGGAAGCCGCCGGTGCCGGCCGCCTGAACAAGGGCGACCGTGTGGAAGCCAAGGTCATCTTGGTCGAGAAGGAGCGCGTTTTCGTTGACCTGGGCACCAAAGCCGAAGGCATCATCCCCCTCAATGAGCTGACCGATTCGAACATCTCGGACGCGAACGAACTGGTGAAGACCGGCGACGTGTTCGAAGTCATTGTTCTGCGCACCAACAGCACCGAAGGAAGCCCGATCGTTTCGAAGAAGCGAGCGGATTTCGACGCCATGTGGCAAGGTATCCTGGACGCCTTTGAAGAGGGCCGCACCTACGAGGCCACCGTGGTGGACCGCGTGAAGGGTGGCGTCGTGGTGGACATCGGCGTGCGCGGCTTCGTGCCGGCGACGCACGTGGGCAATGGTCGCCTGCGCAACCTCGAGAAGTTCGTGGGTCAGACGCTGGTCGTCAAGATCATCGAAGTGGACAAGGAGCGCAAGAAGGTGGTCCTTTCCAACAAGGTGGCCGAAGACCAGAGCAAGGCGGAAGTCCGCGACAAGATGTTCACGGACGTCAAGGCCGGTGACGTGCTGGAAGGCACCGTGCGCCGCCTGACCGACTACGGCGCCTTTGTGGACCTGGGCGGCATCGATGGCCTCCTCCACATCAGCGAAATGAGCTGGGTGCGCATCGACCACCCGCGCGAAGTGCTGAAGGTGGGCGACACGATCAACGTGAAGGTGCTGAAGCTGGATCCGTCCGGTGGCCGCATCAGCCTGGGCCTGCGCCAAGTGCTGCCGGATCCGTGGAACTCGGTCCGCGACATCTACAAGGTCGGCCAAAAGATCAAGTGCTCCGTCACCCGCCTGGTGCAGAGCGGTGCGTTCATTCGACTGCCGGAAGGCATTGAAGCCTTCTTGCCGATGAGCGAGATGAGTGACCAGCGCATTAAGAAGGCCGAAGAAGCCATCAACGTCGGCGACGAAATCGAGCCGATGGTGATTGACCTGCGACCGGAAGACCGACGCATGGTGCTGAGCCTCCGCGAAAAGCCGTCCTTCGGTTCGGGTGTGGATTACCGCATGCCGGGCGACCGAGGCGGTCAGAGCGGCGGTCGACGCGACAACCGACGCGGTGGCGGACACCGTGGCGGCGATTTCGAACCGGCTCCGACCACTCCGCGCGCCCCGACGGGCGGTGCGACCATCGGCGAACGCCTGGGCATGCTGAAGGGCATGCTGCGCAATGCCGAAGGCGACGACGCGAAGGAAGGGAAGGGCGAGTAAGCCGTGGCGTATTCCCCCGTGCCCCTTGCGGTCACGGGGGGTATTGCCGAAGGCAAATCCACGGTCCTGCAAATGCTGGCAGACCTGGGCTGGCGCACTCTCAGTGCCGACCAAGTTGCCGCTGAGGTCCGAGCCCGACCTGAAGTCCTACGTGACCTCCCGCGCACGCTTGGCCTCCCCTCTTTAAACGATCGCGTGGCGCTGAGAGAAGTGCTGGCGACTGAGCCGGCCCTGCGCCGCGCTCTCAATCTTCAACTCCACCAATTGATTTGGGACGAAATTCTGGCGCGCGAGCCGGAAGCGGTGGAGGTTCCCCTCCTGGTCGAAACGGCCCTCACCGGCGCGTGCGAGCGCATCTGGGTGGTGACCTGCCGGGCCTCTGAACAGCGCCGTCGCTTGCTGGAGCGCCTGGGCGATGAGCGCGCCGTGGACCAAATTTTGCAAGCGCAACTACCAAGTCGGGCGAAATGTGCGTTTGCCGACGCGGTCATCCGAACAAATAGCCCCATTGAATCCGTCCGCGAGATAGTCGAGCGTTTGGCGGACTCTGCCCGCAACGATCTTCAGGGACGCCCATCGCCCCTCTCTTAGCGCGAATTTGCGCCGATCGAGCGAGAATCGTGCGAAACAAGGTCAATGAGGTTGCAAGCCGCACTGCGTATCGGCTATAGTCTCACCTGGCATGTTCAACAGGACTGGCTTTGCCGTTCCTGTTGGTCATCCAAACCAGGGAGATCGAGGAGCACGCGTGACACAGCGTAAGGATCTGAAGATGCGTTGGTTGGCCCTTTGGGGACTTCTGATAGCTTTCGTGGCGGTGGCAATGGCCCCGCGAACGGCGTATGCCCAAGTGGTAACGGCAGGGGAACCTGTCGGCGTCGTTGATTTCGTCGGCAAGAATGGCGTGGATAACGCCTTCGGAGTTCAGGCGGCGCAAGCCGTCCTGGACGTGATGGAGGATAACCCTCGATTCCAGATGGAAACGCTGGATCGAGCTTATCGAGAAATGGAAGATTTGGGCCTGGTTGGCCCGCTGGAATCCACCCGCGACCTGATTCGATTGGGTCAGGCGATGGAAGTCGGCAAAATCGTTCATGGCGAAGTTTATGCCGCTCGGATTACCGAGGTGGGCAATGGCAAGCGCGCTGAAGTTTCGGTTCGCGTTCTCATGACCAGTGTTGCTTCGGGCCGCGTGGTGAACGGTGCCGCCGTCGCGGGTACTAGTGCTGTCCGAGATAATTCTTTCGAAGACGAGCAACTGCTCTCCGACGCCTTTGCCGCCATGGCCTTCGACGCCATGAGCCAAATCAGCTCGCGCACGCTTCCCAACGCCGCCGTTTTGAACGTGCTGGGTGGCGAAGTGCTGCTGAACCGAGGCGAAACCTCGGGTCTCAAGCAGGGCATGACCCTGATCATCACGCGTGGCGACCAACTGGTGGCCGACGCGACCGTGAGTTCGACGGACGCCGACTCGGCTTACGTCCGCGTGACGCGTTCCTATGTGGGTGTGCGCCCCGGCGACAAGGCAGAACCGCTCTTCACGGTTCCCATTCCGCAATCGACGATTAACCCCGACGGTTCGGTGAAGACTCGCAACAACCGCTCCGGTGGGAACAACAACGCTGTGATTGGCGTCGTGGTGCTCCTCGTGGTGGCGGGCCTGCTGTTCGGCCAAGGTCGAGGCAGCAACAACGTCGCGGCCAACAACGTGACGGTCGAAGCTCTTACGGTGAGCGCGAACAACCCGGGTGTCAAGATCTCCTGGAAGCGCGACGCCTTCTTCCGAGGTACGCAAAGCGGATTCGCTTGGCAGGTCTACCGCAACAACAACGTCACTCCGGTGGCCGTTGTGGCTGGTGCGCAAAGCTTCGCCTTCGACGACCTGCTGGGCACGAACGCCCCGAACGAAAACGGCATTGGCATGTTTAGTGGCGCAGAACTGGAAGGCGGCATCACTTGTAACGACGTTCCTTCGACGGACGTTGTCGCTCCGACCCCGATTGCGCTGGGCGAGCGCTACACCTACTTCGTAGAATCCATCTACCGTGTCAGTCCGAACGACCTTCCGGGTGAAGGGGGCGGCGGTGGTGGCGGCACGACGGGCGGCGGTCTGACGACCGGTGGCTCGACGGGTACGACCACGGGTGGAGGCACCACGGGTACCACGACCGGTACCACAACGGGTGGTGGCACAACGGGGAGCACGACGGGGAGCACCACGGGTGGAACCACCGGCGGTGGCGGAACTTCCGGCGCCCAATGGTGCTATTTCATCAGCGGTCGCCAACCGTCCAACGGTTCGGCCACCCCGCTCAACTCCACGGAGTTGGTGCAGCCGATTGACGGGGAAACCGTCGCCATCCCGCGCTCGGTCCTGTTCCGCAGCGTGCGAGGTGCGAACCCGACGATCCAGATCGAGTATGTCGTCCAAGTGTCGGATGTCTCGACTTTCCCGCGCGGTCGAACGCAAATCGTGTCTCGTGTCGTCGATAGAGAGACGGCAACGGGTGCGACGATCACCACACCGGCTATTGATTTCAGCCAAGCCTTCTCGGGCGCAGCTCAAATCTATTACCGAGTGGGTGTGAAGGCAGTCGGCGACGAGCCGGGTCCGGTGATGGATGCCTCTGGAGAGCGCTACATCTTCTCGGGTGTCCGACTCCTGAACCGACCGGTGGTCCCCTAGGGGGAAACGCTCGACGCTTGTCACTTGACCGGAGGCAGTGCCCCTACTGAGGGGTTCTGCCTCCACCCTGGAAAGAGAACAGAACAAAATGAATCGCAGATTTGGAGTGCTCATGGCGACCGCCGCCCTCGCCGCGGTCTCCCAAGCTCAGATGGGCTGGTCGTTCGAGTGTATCGACCCGCAGAACACGGCCCCGTATTCCACGGACTATGGCTTCAACCTCATTGAAAATGAGCTGATGAGAATTTCCGTGGGTGCCAGCGGCACCGTGACTTACGGTGGCCAAAACGGCCCCTGTTACGCCCCGACGGCCCGCACGCTTGATGCGGCAGGTCGCTTCGCTTTCCAGGTCGGAAACCTCGGGAGCGTACAGAGCAATTTTGATGACGATATGGCCCTCACTTTTGGGGCCCCGACGGATCCGGTGGGCGACTACGTCTTTGCCCGCATCCTGAAGGGTGACAACGATGGTGCGGGTTCTGCCTTGTTCGGCGATGGCGGCCTTCGCGTCACTTTTGTGGGTGCCAGCCGACGCTATATCGTGGCCTCGTGGAATGACGCGGACGTAGATGTCGAGTGCCAAGTGCGCCTGCTGGGCGACGCTGCTCGCATCCGATGGCGCATGACCAACCTGGCTGCAGAAGGCCAGTCTTACGGATTGCTATTCTCGTGCTATCCGGGGATGCGCACGGGCAATGGTGTCTTTGACTCCGAATCTGGTGCGAACCAGGCTCACTCGGGCCGCGCTAGCTTGACGGGTAACCGGAAGCAAACGCCGGAAGGCTACATCGGCGTGAGCGACCTCCCGGGTCAGCGACCGATTCGAACGGAACGTCGCCACGATATCCGCAGTCTCCGCTTCCCGCCTTATATGCAATTCCTGTTCGGTCAAACGAACAACTATGGCTTGCGCGTGGACAACATCCCGCCGAAGGAAACGCCCGACGCGACGGGTACGGACCTGATCAAGGTTGGCAATCACACGACCACGAGTTTTGGCAACAATATCAACCTCCGCGTCTTTGGGGACAATAACCCGGTGCCGGCGGAGGAAGCTGACGTCTTCATCGGTGAAACCACCTTTGTGCAGCGCTTCCCAGTCGCCCAAGTTGGTGCGGGTCAGCAACGCACGATCGTGCACTACGTCCGATCGTCCTGGAGCGTCTCCGACTATGCCGACCCGTACACTGTTGTGGTGGACGCGCCGAAGTTCTTGGCGACCGACCCGGACGACCCGCAGTCCTTTGCGCAGAACCCATTTACGGTCCGCGTCTATATCGACAACCAGTTTGCCGATATCGATAAGGAAGTCCCGCTGAACAACGCTCAGGTTCGCCTGTTCTTGCCCAATGGCATGAGCTTCCCGGCGGGCCAAACCGGCACGCGAACTATTGGTAGCATCGCCGCCAACGGGATCGGCTTTGTGGACTTCCAGGTGGAAGTGGACGAGAACCTCGCCGGTCCGCAAAAGCTCAGCGTGAACGTCATCGCTCCTCCGGGTGCCGAAAAGAATCTGGAAACGACCGTAGTCGTCGCTCCGACCCCGCGCCTGCCGCTTCCGGCCGGCCCGAGCCTTGTGACCCTACCTTACACCTTCGAAGACTCCTCGTTCGATACGATCCTCGGCCTGCAAGCTGGCGTGGACTTCCAAGCCTTCCGGTTCGATCCGCTGAGCGATACCTTCCGCCCGGCGGAAAGTGCCGAACGCGGTCGCGCTTACTGGGTGTTGCCCACCAGCGACCTGGGCAACTACGTGTTGCCGAACGCGATTCCGCCGACCGATGCGGGCCAAGGTGGCCTCTCCATCACCCTCCAACAGGGCTGGAACCTGATTGGTAACCCATATCCGTATCCGGTGCCGGCCGCTCAGGTCAACGCCGTCTACGCCGACAGCCCCGAAACCGTGTTCAGCCTGAACCAACTGGTTTCGCAGGGTGTGGTCAGCTCGAGCCTCGTCTACTGGGATCGCTCCGATGGGGGTACCGGTCAGTACAAGTTCGAAAGCAGCTCCAACGGTACGTTCGTGCCGCACGTCGGATACTGGGTCTTCAGCAACGGCTTCCGCCCGGTGCGCCTGATCTTCCCGCCGGTCTTCCAAGAAGGTCTGCCGAACTCAGGTCGCTCCGTGGACGATGGCTTTGTGCAGTCGGACCGCAACTGGCGCCTCGAACTTGCTGTTCGCAGCAATAAGGGTATCGACAGTCAGAACTTTATCGGCCAAGTGCGCGACGCGCAGCAAGCCAAGGTGCTGACCACGCCGGAACCGCCGATGGCTCCTAGCGCCGTGGCCGCCCTTTCTATCAAGAACTCCGAAGACAACAACCTCGACCTGTCCCGCAGCTTCAGTGCTCGCGTGGGCCGCGAAGAGTGGAAGGTCTCGGTGAACGCGACGGAAGCCGGTGAATACACCGTGACCTGGCCGAACCTGCCGAGCGTGACGCGCGCCGTCCGCTTCCGCATCAAGGACGAAGTGACCGGCGAAAGCCGTGACCTCCGAGCCAGCAGTGGCTACACCTTCCGCGTGAGCGAGCCGGGCACCCGCCTGTTCACCATCTCCGCCGAGCCGGGTGGCGCTAGCCGACCTGTTATTGGCAACGTGGTGGTCAGCCGACCGACCCGCGACGTGAATGCCCCGGTGACGGTGCAGTACGCGCTCAGCGCCGACGCGCTGGTGTCGGTCCGCATCCTCAGCAGCACGGGTCGAGAAGTGTTCACGGTCAGCCGAGGCCGCAGCGAAGGGGCCGGTGAGAACAGCGTCACCTGGAACCTGCAAGACAATGCGAACCGAGCCGTGGCGCCGGGCGTCTACCGAGTGGAGATACTCGCGGAAGCTCCGTCCGGAGAACGAGTCCGACGCATCGTGCCGGTCAACGTGGTTCGATAATCAACCATCGCAACCAACAAGGGGGCCGATGCGGGAGACCGCATCGGCCCGTCTGTATCTAGGGAGAACTCATTCGTGACCAACGCCATCCGATTCGCCTTTGCCCTCACCCTCCTGATGGGTGCGGCCCTGGCGTGGGCGCAGAACGGTACGGTCCAACTCAACGCGTTCCCCAACATCCTAGTGGGCGACGGACGTTCCACCACTACGCTCTCCGCCGAAGTGCGAGACAGCACCGGACGCCTGGTGCCCGATGGCACCCAAGTCGTTTTCGAATCCACCCTCGGTGACCTCCGAGAAACCCTCGTCACCACCAACAGTGGTCTGGCCCAGGTCATCCTCCGCGCACCAGGGGCTCCAGGCGTCGCCAAGGTGCGTGCCTCCGCCCTTCGCTATGCGGCCAGCACCTCCATGGAGATTGAATTCGTGGAGAGCCGCGACGTGCTGGATCAGCAGCAAGACTTTGTCGAGGTGGTGAGCAAGGGGGCTCAGTTCTACGCTTTCCAAGAGAAGGTCTTGGAGGCCGCCGCCAAGGATCAGGGCGTAAGCGTCAAGTACCGCGACATCGAAATAGTCGCGGACGACATCCAGCTCAATGTCCCCATCTATGAACTGAGAGCCCGCAACGGGGTTCTCAAAACCAAGAACTACACCATTCCGTTCCGGCGCCTGCAACTCACGCTCAACCGTATGCGTGGCGTGGTGGAAGCCACCCAAGAGGTCACCCGTTACCGCTGGCGGCAGTCCGGACGTCTGGCCATCGTCACGCCCTTCGAAGGCCGCATCACCCAGTACCTGCGCCTCAACCGGCAAGAGGCAGTGCCGCTCGAGGAAGACCTCCTCATGGGCACCTTTGACTTTGTTGAGGTGGTGGATTCGCTCACCAAAATCCACGCCACCAAGGTCATCGCTTTCCCGGCCCGCGAAATCCAGTTCGTCAATGCGGACGTCAAGATTCAAGAGTTGTCCGTTCTCCGGTTCCCGCTCTACCGGATCAACGTCTACGACAACAACCCCATCGTCACCGAGCAGTACGTCACCGTCAGCAACAACGCGTTCCAGGTGGATTACCCCCACTATCTCAGCCTCGCGCCGGGCCGCAGCAGCGCCCTCCGGTTCCGCTACGGCGAGCGCTACTCTACCGGGGTCGGTGGGGCGGGCGGCACCTTCCTCGATTACGAGATGTCGTGGAACGAAGGATCGCGCACTCAGGGGGGGCTCACCTTCTCGGGCCTGGGCCGCAACGACTGGGGCTTCCATATGCGCCAAAGCCTCCGGCCGACAGAAAACACGTCGGTGCAGGCGCAGCTTTCGTTCCCGGCGCACCGATCCATGGTGGCCAATACGAACCTCACTCACACCTTCGATGGGGTCCAGATCAGCCTCGCTACCAACTACAACGAGACCCTGCGCGGCATCAAGAACCGCACCTTCACCTCCAGCCTGGTGGCCGAACTCGACCCGGTGAGCTGGGGCAACATGCCGTTCCGTACGTACCTGGGGGTCAGCGCGGACTACACCGAATTCAGCGGCGCTTTCAATCGCGTCACCAACACGCAGGGATTACGGGTGCGCACCCTCAGCAAGCCGCTCAATGTGGGGTCGGGCTCCTCGCTCACGCTCGCCCACCAAGCGCGCTACCTGGCCAATAGCAACACCAGCACACCGCTCACCAATACGTTCACGATGAACCTGTCGAGTCGTTTAAACTCGTCTCTCAGTGTCAATACCGGGTATGAATACGGGGACGATGCGTTTACGCGTACGGCTCTGGGGCGCCACCGGCTCACGCTGGATGGCCTGTATCAATCCGGAGCCTTTAGCACCAACGCGTATCTCAGCCGGAGCCTCGACATTGACCGATACACCTTCTCCGGGAACGCATCGTATCGTCTCGGCCCCCTTTGGAACACCTACTTCAATTGGTTCCAAGATCGCTTTATTGGCCAGTCTTACGAAGATCAAAGCCTGGTGCTCAGCTATCAGCTGGGCTTCCGCGAGGTCGGCATTAGCTATTCGTGGCGCACGCGGCGGCTGGGCTTGGAGCTCTTGGGCACTCGCTTCCGTTAGTCTGCTGGGCGCGTTGGCGCCGACCACGGTCTCTGCTCAAGCATTCGGGCGGTTTGGCTACGTTTCACTCCCGGCCACGCCCGGGATCGAGCTCAAGAACGAAGGCTTCCGGGCGCGGCACCCCATGGCCGATATGCTCAAGTTCAAGGAGTCCATCGCCCGCTCGGTGCCGCTCGAAATCCGGTGGGAGCAGGGCATTTACGGCCTCCGGGGTGGCCCGGCTGCGCCGGACAAACTTCGGGTGAACCTGTTCTCCCCGGGTGTCGACATCTACGTCGAATCGGGGCTGGAACTCACGGTCACGTCCACGGGTGCTCCTTATCTCTCCTTCCCGGGCGGTACGGTCACGCCAGAATTGCCCACCGCCCCCGGGAGCTACGCACTGCTCACGTTCCGAGATCGGCAGCCCGCCATCTTGTTCTCGTTCCTGAGCGACCCCGGCCAGATGATCGTGCACGGGAAGAGCGGCGAGTGGACCATCCGCACCGTAGACGCCTACAAGGGGTGGATTCGGCTCTCTCTCCCATTCGGACTAAAGGCGGTGAGCGCGAATACTGCCGGTGCCCTGGGCGACCTGGCCATCGAGCTTGAGCCCAAACTGAGCGCCTTCCAGAACCCCGCGCCCCTACTGAAGAGTCTCGTTTGGACGGAATCCGAAGGCATCATCCAAGGGGTTTGGACTTTCGATCGCCCGGGAGCCTTGGTGCCCCCTGCGCTCTCGCTCGCCCGAGAAGGCGGCATGCGCCCCATCATTAAGAGCGGGCTCAAGCCAGCCAACGCGGACCTCGAAGACGGGCCAAGCCTGTTCTGCGTCAACTCCAAGCTGGTGGTGCAATGGGTGGTGCCCCCGGCCTTGCAGGGCCGCGCGCTCGCGGGCATCAACGGCGAGTGGCCGGTCAGCACGCCCGATTCCCCCCTCGATGCGGTCCGCCTTCTCATGCTGGCCGGGGCTCCGCCCACTTGGCATGACCAAGTGAAGGCTGACCTCGACAAGTGGACGAACGCGGCCGTCTTGGTCAAGGAACCCAACACCCAACAGTCGCTACCCTTCGACCATGCGGGAGCGGGCCTGCTTGAATCGGCGACCGCCGCCTTGCAGGCTATGGCCCTTGCCCGGAGCGAGAACCGCCTGGAGGACGCCAACCCCTGGGTGACGAGCCTCGGCTGGCGGGTGGATGCCCGGAGTTGGATATTGGACGTGAGCGACCCCGCCCTCAGAAGTGAGGCGTCGGCCCGGCTAGCCGTGGCCAGCGCCCTCAGCAATGAACCGGAAGTGCGAGGCATGGCGGTCCTGTTGCAGACCGGGCTTGCTGCCGAGAGCGTGCGCCCCCTCTATGCCCGCAAGCGAGAACTGGAGATTGACCCCACGGGTCGGTCGCAGTTCTGGTTCCCGTGGCGGACCCGCCTCTTTAGCCTCGATGCGGCCAGCCTGGGCGAAAACACGCAGGAAGATGCCCTCGAGTCCCCGCTCCGCTTGCTGAAGGGTCCGCGGGTGTTAACTCAAGTGAACGGCAGAGAGCTTTTGATGGATTTTGAAACGGCTGCCCCCGGACAATTTGAGATTCAGCTGGCGTACCCCGCGCCGCTGCGCTTCATCCCGGCGGGATCCACCAACGTCCTTCAGCCCAAGTTGGTTGAGAAAGAAGGCACTTGGCTGATGCAAGGGCAAGCCGAAATAGCCGGCCCGGTGCGCCTGATGATCAAGATTGACCCGGCCGGACCGCTCGTTCCGACTTGGTTTGTCCCGCGGCCGAGCGCGCCTACGCCCCCGGCGTCTCCGGCGGGTTAGTGCTGGCCAGATCGGCATTGAAGTGGAGCCCGATATTCTCCTTGCGGGCCAGGGCTTGCTCCACCACGTAGCCGGCGGCCACCAGCAGGTTGTAGGCCTCGTGCGCGTAAGCCGAGAACGGGGCGCCTCTTAGCGATTCGTACTCTTGCCGCAGCGACTCGATCTCCCGGGCGGCAGTTTGTAAGCCCGCCGTGCTGCGGAAGACCCCGGCGTACCGGGTCATCAAGGACTGCAAGCGGTGCCGAATGCGGATCGCGTCGGCCTCGGGAATGGTCTGGCTCGGGGTGACCTCACCGTTCATTTCCGGTAAGGGGCGAGGATTGGCCGCCACATGGTCGGCTACCGCGTGGGCAAAGACCAAGGCCTCTAGCAAGCTATTGCTGGCTAAACGGTTTGCACCGTGAACACCGGTTCGGGCCACTTCGCCGGCGGCATACAGCCCCGGCACCGAGGTCTGCCCGTGCAGGTTGGTCACCAAGCCCCCACAGGCGTAGTGCTGGGCCGGGACGACGGGGATCCAATCCCGTTCGAGCTTGAGCCCGATCCCCCGCAGGCGCTCCCAAATGGTGGGGAACTCGTGCTGCAAGTCTTCGGGCTTCAGGTGGGTGGCATCCAAATACACGCACCACGTGTCCAGGCGCTTCATTTCCGATTCAATCGCCCGGGCCACTACGTCTCGCGGGGCCAGTTCCAGGCGCTCATCGTATTCGTACATAAAGCGCTCACCCCGGTGGTTGCGCAGGGTGGCGCCCGCCCCGCGCAGGGCTTCGGTCAAGAGGAATCCTTTGAGCTGAGCGTGTTCCAGCACGGTGGGGTGGAACTGCATGAACTCCATGTCCTTGATTTCGGCCCCCACGCGGTGCCCCAGCCCAATGCCATCCGCCGTGGCCACCAGCGGGTTAGTGGTGTGCGCATAAATCTTGCCGCAACCGCCCGTGGCCAGCACCACGGCCCGGCCAATGAAGGCCCGGGTGCCCATTTCATTCACGTGCGCCATCGCCCCGCAGACTTGGCCGTCTTCGAAGATCAAGTCGGTGACGAAGGCCTTCTCGTACACCGTCAGTTGGGGGTTGGCGCGCACAGCGCTGGCCACGGCCCGCTCGACTTCCCACCCGGTGCGGTCGGCGTGGTGGACGATGCGGTTGCGGCTGTGGCCGCCTTCACGGCCGAGGGCGAGGTCAAAACGAGCCCCCAGGCTGGTGAGCCACTCAATGGCGGCCGGCGCCTGCTGAACCAAAAACCGCACGGCCTCGGGGTCGTTCAATCCGGCCCCGGCCACGAGGGTGTCTTCTTCGTGCAACTTCCAGCTATCGCTTTCGCCGACGGCGGCGGCGATGCCCCCTTGCGCCCAACTGGTGTTGCTATCGGTAACGGTGCCCTTGGTGAGAATGGCCACCCGACCATGGGGGGCGGCGCGGAGGGCAAAGCTAAGCCCGGCCAGGCCGCTGCCGATCACGATGAAGTCGAACGTCTCGGTTCGCACGAGGGCTGCAGTTTATCGTGACCTGGCAACCCCGCCGGGGTATTGCGGCGGCCCGCCCCCTTTTGCCGCCCCGATTCTGGGTACCTTAGGCAGGGCTCTCATGGTGTCATCTCCGCAAGTTATCGCCATCAGCGGCATCAGTGGCAGTGGCAAGTCCACGCTCGCGCAGGCTTTGGCCCAGCGCATGGATGCCGTGGTGCTGTGCGTGGATGACTATTACCGGGAAACCGACCCGGAAGCGCTAGAGGCCACTAACTTCGAAGACCCGGCCCTGACGGACTGGGAACTGCTGCTGGCGCACCTGGATGAGCTCAAAGAGGGCCGGCCGGTGGAGGTGCCGCAGTATTGCTACACCCGCTGCCGGCGCATTGCGTTTCACCGCCGGAACCCCCGCCCCACCGTGATTGTGGAAGGCCAGTACGCGCTCACCCAGCCGCAACTCGTGGAGCGGACGGACCTGAGTGTGCTGATTCGGATTGACCTTGCGGAGGCCGAAGAGCGCCGCTGTCACCGCGATGTGTCGGTGCACGGACGGCGAGCGGAAGACAGCCGCGCCCGCTTTGCCCGCGAGATTGCCCCGACGTATCGTGAATTCAGCCCGCGCATGGAGGCCCTCAGCCACCTGCAGTTGGAGCCCAGCGAAGTCGCCCACTGGGTTCAGCAAGTGGATCTGGCCCTGCGCACACCGGCCCGGGCTAACTTCCTCGCTTAGGAATCAACCGCTGCGCGGTTTCGCCTTCACGGACGCCGAAGGCCAAAGTGTCTCGCCGAACCGCCGCCACCACCAGCACGCTGACAATGCAGAGCAGCACCCACGAAGAGAGCTTGCCGATGCCCACGGGCGACCACACGCCGATCTGATGGGGATAGGAATACAACCCCATCAGCGTGCATAAGTTCTCGGCGAAGTAGATAAACAGCCCGATGAGGAAGAACGCCAGGGGCAGCGGCATGCGCCAGCGCCGGGTGACGGTGAAGTCCACGTAGGTTCGCCAGAAGATAGCCAGGGCAAAGACGCCGATGATCCAGCGGAAATCCCCTAGCCAGCGGTTGAGGAAGAAATTGGCATAAATCGCCAGCGCCAAGAGGAGGGCGGCAGCCGGCCGAGGCCAGTAACCGAACTTGAGATCGAACCTGCGCCAGGCTTGCAGAAGGTAGCTTGCCACGGCGGCATACATGAAACCGCTAAAGAGGGGCACATCCGCGATGCGCCAGTTTCCGGTGGCCGTGTATTGCCATGAGCCGTGGTGGACTTTGTAGATCTCAAGCCCGAGGCCGAGAAGGTGGAAGGCACTGAGGGCGAGGGACTCGCGCCACGTTTCTTGCTTGGCCAAAACCAATCCCACCTGAATGCCCAGGCACGCAATGAGCAGGGCATCGTAACGCGGCCAGGGGCTGTACGCGCTTAAGAAACCACAGGCAAAGAGCCACAGGGCGCACTGCGCGCTCTGGACTTGAATGCCCACAAAACGAACGAACTCTCGCACCCTTAGGGAGAGAAAGCCTTTCCGCTCGGGTTGGAGTTCCCGGGTGGTGCGTTCGGCTAAACGCGGGTAACGGGTCCGCTGAGGCTGGGGTGGCGGTGGGTGTTGCCCGAAAGCTTGAGGGCCAGGCGATCCAGTCCCCGGTTCTTGCCCCACTCTTCTTGGCGCAGGGCGCGGGTGCCCTGGATGATGCTGCTCACGGTGTTCCACAGGCCGAACAGGGCCAGCATCAGCCACACCACCACCGACTTGACGAGCATCGCCACCCAGTCGATTTGATCCCATTGGCCTTGCAGCACCAGTTGGGCGCTAGGGATGCTCATGATGAGCGAAATGATAATGACCGTAGCCGTGACCATGAGGGCGGCGACTTCACCGAGGAACGCGCGCGCGGCGTGGTAGCGGGCGTACTGATTACCGGTGGCCATGGCCACAAAGTAACCCACGATCGCGCCCATCCAGGGGAAGGGGATACCGGCGTAGTGGATCAAGGCGGCAAGGGTGCGATGATCGCGATTGGTCATCTCGTTGTCACTGTATCACGAGAGCTAGACAGATTGGTTGCGCCATGCCCATTGCGGAGCCGTTGCCAAGCCATCCACAGGCCCGCTACAATAGGCCGTCATGTCCCTGCGCGAATCGTACGACGCCGATGGATACGTTGTGGTGCGGGGCGTTTTCTCCCCCGCCGAAGTGGCCGAACTGGAAGCCGCCTTCGACGAGATCGTGCGTCAGCTCATGGCCAGCGGGGAACACCTCAACGCGCGCTGGGGCGGGGAAGCCATGGACGCCATGGGCGCCGCCGACACCGTGGTGCTGCACACCCACAATGTCCAGTACTACTCGGCGGTATGGGCGCGGGCTCTGACCCATCCCGGGTTCCTGGCGGCCGCCACCGAGCTTCTTGGCCCCGATGTGGTGCTGCACCACACCAAGCTGTTCCAAAAGCCAGCCGAGAACGGGGCGCCCTTCCCGATGCACCAGGATTGGAGCTACTTCCCCAGCCGCAAGGACACCATGGCGGCGGCCATCATTCACGTTTCCCGCGCCACCGATGCGATGGGCTGCCTGCGCGTGGTGCCGGGCTCGCACCGCCTGGGCCGGATGGAAGCCAGCAGTGGGGCTTCGCTTGAGTTAGCGCAAAAGTATCCAATAGAAGAAGCTGTGGCCCTCGAAGCAAATCCAGGCGATCTGGTCTTCTTTAACTATCTGACCCTACACGGGAGCATGCCGAATCGCTCGGACGACGTGCGCAAGACCGTGTTGGTGCAAATGCACGCGGGCGATGATGAAATCGAGAACCCGGAAGGTCACCCTTACGACAAGTGGGTGCTGGCCGGCCGGAATCATCACATGAGCCGGGCGCAAGCCAACGTCGTTCGATAACTCCCCCGATCCTGTATCGGAGAGGCCAGGTGGCGCGTTAGAATAGACACATGCGCTGGCTGGCCGTTCTGTTTCTCCTCCTCTCTTCTTTTGCCTGGGCGCAAACGGATGGTGAACCCACCGAGCCGGAAATCTCGCCCCTGCGTCTCTTGGGCTTCCTCTCGCAAGCCAAGATTGAGAATCCGCAGGCCGGGGCCACCAAGTTTAAGCCGGCCGATGAGCGCGTCGCGATTGTGATGCTCATCGAATCGCTGGAAGAAGAACCGACGGCCCAGAAGGAGTTGATCGCCGGTTTCCTTGAGGCCCTCAAGCCGATCGAGACGCTCTTCAAGGAGATCGAAGCCGAGCACGATGTCGCCACCGCCTTCGCTTTCTTTGTCGCCAGCAACTACAGCACGGCCTCCGGCAAGGACCTGAGCGGGGATGAGATGAAGGCGGTGATCAAGCAGTTCCAAACCGGCCTCGGCAGCAAAGAGATGGGCGAATTGGAAGATCTGGATCGACAGATGCTGTACGAGACTTGCCTCTTCCACGCGCTCCTGCCGCTTCTGCTGTTTGGTGAGCAAGAAACGGCCAGCGACGAAGCCAAGGCCCTGGCCAATGAGCAACTGAAGGAAGCCTTCCGGGTGGATGCCAGCGGCATCACGGTCACCGAGAAGGGCTTCGTTTTCGCCAAGCCGACTGAGTAACTACTGAGGTAGGGGACAGGAGTAAGTCCACGTCCCCGACCCGGCCTGTCGGGTACTTCCATCGGGTAGCACCACTTCGGCCCGCACATTGGGCGGGATGCTCACCGTGAGTTGGAACTTCCCGTTGGCTTCGCGCCATTCAGTAGAAATCGGCCCGCGCACGGAGTCAAAGCGGGTCTTGGCGAACTTGAGTTCGGCGTTCCACTTGGGCTCAATCCTCACCGTGGCAAACCCGGGCTGGTTTCGCGGATACCACCGACGTGTTGGAACATCCAGCCCACCACCGCGCCGTAGGCGTAGTGCGCAAAGGAGTTCATACCGGGGTCTTGGAATCCGCGTTCGGGCGTCCAGCCATCCCAGCGCTCCCAAACCGAGGTCGCGCCATGCTTGATGGTGAAGCCCCAACTCGGGAAGGTGTCGTTGAGGAGTAGCCGGTAGGCGACATCATCGCGGCCAAGCGCCGCCGCGCGCGCTAAGCTGGCCTTTGCACACCCGGCGACCCTGCGGATTAGGTCCGTGGGGTCGCGTTGGTTGTGGGGTCCGGGGCGCGGCGGGTATAGTTTTGCCCTGACCGGGCGGTTAGCTCAGTGGTAGAGCACTTCGTTCACACCGAAGGGGTCACAGGTTCAAATCCTGTACCGCCCACCATTTTGGTCGTGGTTATCTGAGGGTAGCCACGGCCAATTTGCTTTTTGGGGTGGCGTCGGTGCGGCTCGGGGGCTGCCGGTTGCCGATGGGAGGGAGAGGCGGTGGGCGGTGAGGTTGCTTTCGCTGACGTTGCGCACCACCCGCTGGGTGAAGGTGAGGGGCATCACCGCCGCCCGGATGAGACGGAGCGGCCCGCCGGGGTTGGGGTGCGTTGCGGCGGATGCATGGAGGGATCATACACTTTGCACGTCAAAGTGAACATACTAGTTACCGGCTCGCAAGTGCGTCCAAATACCAACACCGCTTAGGAATGTGCGCTCAACCGCGCCGTCAGTACTTAGATTGCTTTACCGTGCGAGAAGCACTCGAACTCAACCTAGGGTAAATTTCATAAAGGGCTCTATAGTATGACTTTTCCAAATTACTGGAGCGATGAGCCGCTCGAGCAAGAGACCGACGACATGCTAGGGCGAGGTCAGTTTGCTGAAACAGTGGCAAGGACTCTGCTTTCTGCCTGTGGGCCGAAATCACTGGTTGTTGGTTTGATCGGCCCTTGGGGGTCGGGGAAGAGCACCGTAGCCCACTTTGCTGCCAATAGACTAAAGAGTCACAATCCGGAAATTCCTATTATCTGGTTTGAACCTTGGTTGATCGGCAGCACCGAAGCATTTGTTAGAGAGTTCTTCATTGAACTGGGACGTGTTTTGCTTACCGATGGTGACACAGACCAAGGGAGAAGCAAGCGATCCAATTTCTATAAGTATGCAGCAAGAATCACAGACTCTTTATCACATTCGCTGCAAATAGGTTCTGCTTTTGGCGTTCAAAATGCGGCCCAAATCGCTGCGGCCATGATTGCAAGCGCTCAGGTATTTAACACATTAAGTACTGCGCTAGAACCAGATTCCGAAACTCCAACACTGAGCGAGTTGAGAAATGAGATATGCAGTGAGTTACGCAAGAACTCCAAGCCAGTCGTTGTTGTGATCGATGATCTAGATCGGCTTAGCGCTTTCGAAATTAGAGCAGTGTTCCAACTCATCAAGGCATGTGCCGAGTTTCCAAATCTGAGATTTTTAGTTCTGTTTGATAGAGCGCAGGCTACAACGGCGCTAAACTCGGTTGTCGGTGATGCTGAGGGGTTTCTGGAGAAAATCGTAAATCAAGCATTTGATTTGCCGTTTGTGACTCAAGATCAGAGGCAATCGTACATCGATCGATGTATCGAGACTTTGAATCTAGGGTCACTAAGTGAGGAGGCGAAGACTCGTTTGCACTTTGTTTCCCAAGGGTTACTTGTTCCAGGGTTGTCATCAATTCGGCGGGCTAAGCGCTTCTTTGGGTCTGCATCGGTATTACTTAGGGAGTTACGTGATGATCACTATACAAATATTGACCTACCCGATTTCCTTGTGCTCGAGTTCATACGTCAGTTCTTGCCGGAGTTGTATAGTACTCTGAAAGATGAAGAACTGCGGCTGCCGGGCTTCTATATAAACGATGCTCTTTATTTAGAGGACGAGAAGACGATTAGAGAGAAGAGGCGGCAAGATGCTCTTCCGAGCGACCCCGATTTGAGAAAGCTTGCGGACGTTGCATTAGGGCTTCTTGACGCTGACAATCCTCCATTCGAGGAGACGACGTTCGTGCGGCGCACTCGTGTGCACGCTGACCGACGATTCAGTTCCTATCAGTGGCGAGGAGTGTATTTCGGATTTTCCCCAAATCTTGCATGGTTTAAGGATGAGGATTGGCAACTGATCAAGAAGAGTCTGGCTCCAGATGGTGACTGTAGCGGCTGGCTATCCCGGCTAGAGGTGTCTGAGCGGCGTGGTGAACTTGCCCGGTCGATTGCAGATAGAATAATCCTATTGAATCTTGATGAAGTTCGTAAAATGGCTACTGTAGTGTCCAAATGGGAGTGGGATACAAAAATCGAATCCGAGCTTATTGAGAATCAAAAGGTTACACGCTTCAATGTGGCCGCAATGTTGTTTGATTCATGCTTGCAGAGGATATCGGAGATGTCAAACATAGGCGACGAGATTCGTGTGTTACTCGGTGATGAGGTGACTCTTGGTTGTCTGGCGAATGCTTTAGGTAGTGAGGCTATTCATTTCATGCGAGAACATTCTGAGGGTGTCTACATGAATCGTCAAACCTTTGAGGAGTTGAAAGGAATAGTAGTTCCAAAGATTAGCGCACTTGTTGAAAGCGATGACTTTTTTGAATACCATGAGCCTGACCGTCTGTTGTTGGCGTGGCGTCGACTTGCTGATAAGAAGACCCGATCAGAGTGGTTTTCCAGGTTAGTATGTGATGAAAGGCGATTTCTGTTGTTTGTTGAATCTGCCCTTTCACTTGCGGTGAATCGCGATAGGAGCTATGATTGGTGGATAAATCCTACCTCAGAGTTCTTTATTGCATTGGAGGCCATTAACGAAGGTCAGCTATCCGAGAAAGGAAGGTTTGCTAGGGTCGTGATTCTGGAGTCAAGTCGCAAAAACCATGAGGAGCGTCGTGCGGAGCTAGCAGATCCGTAATGCGATAGAATGTTATTCCATCCTGAATGTTCTTATACCGTCTAGCTGTTAAGCGACTGTGTTTGATTTCTTAGCCATTTACTCTTGCTGCCTAGATCTGGGGCTGTGAGCATCATGTTTGCATCGGTATCGAGCGTTATGAGCTACTAGTTTGTCCGGGCTGCTCGATGGAGGCTCCTTAGAATGAATTTGCTAGTGTATTGTGATCGGCTTTGCAGACTGTTAACCCCTAGCCCCGATCCGCCCGCTCCTGCCGCGCCGTTTGCTTCACCTCGTTCCACACAAAGCGGCGGCCATCCCCACGCGGCCGGGTGTCGCGCCCCCCACTCAAAATGTACGCCCGCCGGTCCACCTCGGACCGGTTCGCCCCGGTGTAGTGCCACGTGCGTGAACTATGGAAAGTCGCCCCGCCCGGCGGCAGCGGGCACGCCACCATCCCCTCGCGCGGCGGCTCCAGCATCTCCAGCGCGTGCACCCGCACATCGCCCCCCACGCTCTGGTGGGCGTGCACCTCATCGTTCTGCGTGCGCGGCACAAACCACATGCACCCGTTCTCAATCGTCGCCTCTTGCAGCGGCACCCAGATGCTCAGGCTTTCGTAATCCAGGCTTGGGTCCCAATAGGCTTCGTCCTGGTGCCAGGGGGTTTCCGCCCCGATGCGCGCGGGCTTAAAGATCATGTGGCCATCGCCAAAGTGGGCGTCCGGCCCCAGCAGTTGCCGCACCATGTGGGCGGCGTTCACCCACAGCTGGCTTTCGCGCAGTTCCGGCGCGTACTTGGCCGGCCCGAGGATCTGCGGCAGCACCGGGGTGGCGTCGGGGTCGTCGGTGCCCGCCAGGTCAAATTGGTCGCCCACGTCGCGGCCCGCCCGCTCTCGGAACAAGCGATCGTAAATCTCGCGCATGGTGGCCACCTCGTCCAGCGGCATGATGTTGGGGATGCTGAGGTAGCCGTTCTCGTGATAGAACGCGATCTGCTCGTCGGTGAGGGTCACCGTGGGTTCCATGCCGGGAGTATTCCCGGTGGCCCGCGCCCAGCGCTACAAGGTGAGCGCGGGGAAGCCGGTGTGCAGCAGGGTCAGCGCCAGAATCCAGCTGCTGGCGGGCTTGCGCAGGCGGGCGGCGGGGGGCACAATCTGCGCCATAAAGATCTGCTCGGCCTGCAGGCAGTGGCGCACGGCCCGGGCGTAATCGGCCTCGGTGCTGCGCACGGTCTTGAGATGATCGCGCACTTCTTGCTGGCGGTGCGCCACCTGGGAGACGGTGGCCTCCTCGCGCTGCGATTCGCCGTTGAGGATGTCTTGGATCAGTTCCTCGGTGTCGGCGCGCAGGGAAGCCAGGTAGAAGCCTTCGTTCTGGCCGCCCGCCCCGATGGCGGATTGCGCGGCCATGTAGGTCTGGCCGTAGGATTTGAGAGCGATCCGAAGAAGCCGCAAATCGCGGGCGCGCAGGGCGTCCAGGTCGGCCAAGCGGGCGTTGTTCGTCTGCTCCAGTTGCTCCGCGAAGTCAAATTGACTCTGGTGCAGGCTCTGGCTACTCCTCAAATCCCTCTCTTCGTCCATGAAAAAGCTGTCACTCAAAACGCGAAGGCAGCATCGCCGCCGTCGAGATTCAATGGAAGTACGGTGAAGGGGATATCCCGTTACTCCCAAACTCAAAAAAAGGATCAAAAAAGCGAGAATGGGGTCCGAAAGCGGGGCGGGCCTCGCGTCGCCAGGCCCAGTTGGCGCGTCTGTTCTTTAATATGAAGCGTCTTCTCTCGCTGGTTTTGGTGCTGTGCGGCCTGGTGGGCCTGGCATGGTCACAGGCGGCGGCCGGGGCGCGGACGATTCAGCCCGGCGACAAGCTGCGGATGGTGTGCGAGGAAGAGCCCAGCATCAGCAAGGATTACACGGTCAAAGAGGACGGCACCATCACGGTCACCTTCCTCGGCACCATCCGGGTGCAAGGGCAGACGGCCGATCAGTTGGCCCAGTTCGTGGCCAAGAAGCTGGAAGACGACCGCATTGTGCGGCGGGCCACGGTGCGGGTGAGCATCATCGGCGAGGTGGCGGGCCGGGTGAGCTTTAGCGGCGCGGTGCGCAGCACGGGCGATGCCCCCCTCACCGCCGGGATGCGCCTGGCGGACGTGATCAAGCTGGCCAACCCATTGCCCGATGCCGACCTGACCCGGGTGCAACTGCGCAGCGCGGAAGGCACGCTGAACGTGATTGACTTCACCAAATTTGACCCCCAGACCAACGCCGCCAACCCGGTGCTGCGCCCTGGCGACACGGTGGTGTTTGTGCTAAAGGTGCAGGGCGAAACGATCACGATTCTGGGCGGCGTGATGCGCCCCGGCGTGATGGAGTGGAAGCGCGACCTGACGGTGGCGGGGGCGGTGCAACTGGCGGGTGGCCTCTCACCGCTGGCCCGGGGGAGCCGGGTGCGCCTGCGCCGGGGCACCACCGAGCGCACGATTGACCTGGGTAACCCCACCCAGGCCAGCACGGTGCTGCAGCCGGGCGACCAGGTGTTGGTGGATATCTCCGAAGGCCGCCGCTACGTGCGCGTGGGCGGGGGCGTGCAGGTGCCGGGCTTGGTGGAGTTCACCCCGGGCTGACCCTGATGGCCGCGGTGCAGAACCGGGGCGGGGTGGTGCCCAAGGCGCAACTGAACAAGGTGGAGATCCAGACCGTGGACCTGGAGAAGCGCACGGTGGACCTGGGGCCGATTTTGGCAGGCTACGCCGCCGATATCACCCTGCAGGCGGGCGATGTGGTGAATATCCCCGGGGGCGAACGCCGCCGCTCGGGTGGGTCGCTCCAGCAGATTGGCATTGCCGTCATCGGAATTTTGCTATTCTTCTTGGGCGGATGAGCTGGGATCGGAGCATAGGGCGGCCGGAGCCGGTGGCGGCGCTGGACCGCATTCGGCATGTGGACGACGGCGAGCCGCTCGTCAGCCTGCTGGAGCACGCCCCCGAGATCACCATCCACCGTGATTCCGTCATCCCTTACCTCCGGGAGACGGTTGTGCGGATGCTGAAAGACGCCCAGACCCGACTGCCTGAGGGGGTTCGGTATGGCGTGACGGATGCCTGGCGCCCCTTGCAGCGGCAGGTCCGCATTTACGAGCGCATGACGGATTGGCTGAAGGAGGCCAAGCCCGAACTGCCGCCCCACATGGTGAAGCGCACCGTGAACCGGTGGGTGGCGCCACCCAACCGCAAGGCTCCCCGGGGCACTGCACCGGGGCGGCGGTGGACTTGGTGCTACTGAACGCACAAGGTGAAGTGCTGGACACCACCTCGCCTTTCGATCGGCTGGGGGGCGCGCCGACATTTTCTTACGGCCTGACGCCCGAAGCCCGGGCGAACCGAATGATGCTGTACGAGGCCATGATGGCGGCGGGGTTCAGCAACTGCCGCGATGAGTGGTGGCACTACAGCTACGGCGATGCGGGCTGGGCCGTGCGCATGGGGCGGGATGCGTGCATCTACGACGCGATTGACCTCCCGATGGAGGAATACGCGGAGAAGGAAGAAGTTTGGGTTCGGCTGTTTCAATCCCGGCCGAACCCCTTCTTGCCGACGCCTGATTAGCGGTTGGCCGGGGCCTTGAGGGCGCCGTCCATCCAGTCGCTCGGCGGGCGCGGGCCATCGGGCCGGAAGTTCATCGGGGCTAACACCAGCGTATCCAGCAGCACTTCCTCGCCCGGATTGGCCGAGAACTGCACTTTCACTTGGTGGTCGCCTTCGATGAGGTTGACGGAGCCGAGCTTGTACCAGGCAAAACCTTGACCGTAGCCGGAGATGCCGGTCTCAGCGGGGCCGAGCACGATTTCGCCGAACTGCGCCGCCAGCCGGTGAACGGCACCGCTCGGCACACTGGCGGCCACCCAGACTTCGTGATTACCCGGGATACGGGTGGTCACCTTGAACTGGGCTTCGGCCATGCCGCCGAAGCGGGGGGCCATGCGAAGCACCTGCTTGCTAGAGGAACCCGTGCGCGTCACCAGGCCCGCCAGTTGGGCGGCATTGGCGCTGTCCGCGCTGCGCCACAGGTAGGGCGCACTGCGGGCCAGCATGCGGTCCAGGATGGTCCACATGGCTTGGCTGGCGCGGCCGGGGTTGCGTTCCCATCCGCTCAGGGCGGCGGTGACTTCCACTTGCTCGCGCCCGTCGGGGTCGGCCAGGGTCGGCACGGCGGTGAGCAGGGTGTTGACCTTAAGGGCAGCGTTTTCAAAGGCGTCCGCCGGGATGATCGGGTCGTTAGATCCCCGGACGATAATGGGCAGCGAAGGCAGCACCATCTCCACACCGCGCCGCACCTTCTTCACCTCGATGGGCGTGCCATCGGGCGTGTAGAACTTGAGGGCATCGGCCTGGTCGTGCACGATGCGCACGGTGGTGTCGGCGGCCAGACTCCACAACACGGTCGCGATGCCGTCTTGCTCCTGCACGGTGTAGCCCTCATAACGGCCGCCCATGCGCAGGCGATCTCCGGCCACCGGGGCGGGCAGCCACAGCACGTTGCCCGGCAGCACCATCGGCTGGGCAGGGTCGCGGGCGTCCAGGGGGAAGAACAAAGTCTGCGGGGCGGTGAGCGGCGTGCTTAGCGGCTCCGTGCTGGCCACGCGTCGCCACACTTCGGGGTCCTGGCTACGCACAAAGACGGCTTGCGAGCCCGCCTGCGCCACGCGGTCCAGCGCGTCGTCTACGGTCAATTCGCCGCTCAGTCGCAGGTCCGTGACGCCCATCCAGGTGGGCGCGGTGCGGCGGAAGGCCGTCCCCACCGGGCCGGCCATTTCGTTGATGATTTCGAACTCGCGGGCGGCGTTCAGGCTCGCGCCGACGCCATCAAGACCGGCTTCCGGCCGGGCGGCGAGGCCATCCCAGCCGTCCCACTCCTGCATCACCGGTACCCCGGTTTCTTTGCGCAGAGCATCCGTCAGACGGGTGGTGCGGCGCACCCCGGCGATGGTCTGGGCTTCGCGCAGGTCATTCCACAGCGTGGTGGCCCGCACATTGACGTTGAAGATGGTGTTGGTCTCGGGTCCCACGCGGCGTCCAAGCCCTTGCCGTTGGACCACAGGGGCACCAAGCGGGCGGCATCGTTGATATCGCGGAAGTTGGCCGCGCCAATGCCCCAGGAGCGAACCAGTGTGGAGACGGCACCGTACTTGGCCCGCAAGTACGCCGCAAACTCGGTGCGGAAAAGCGGCGAAAGCGGCACGCCATTCTTGGGGGCGCTAGTGCTGGGGATGCGGCCGAGAGGGTTCACCCAACCGCGCAGGCCCGGCCCGAAATCGCTCTGCTTGAGATTCAACAGCATCTGGTCACGGTGGGCGTCGAGGCCTTCATAGAAGTCCGGTTGGCCTCCCGTGCGGGTGACCGGGTAGGCCAGCAGCACATGCGTGCCCCCGAGCGGGTGCGTCACTTTGTATTCCAGGCGTCCCCCGGTTGTCGGTACGACTTCGGAATGCGTCCGGCGGCCGTCGGCGCCCGCGAGAACGATAAGAACTCGCGTCACCCCCGGCATGGGCGTGGAGATCACGGTGCCGGTGCGGGCGTTTTCAATGCGGTAGGAATCGGGCTCGATGGTCACCGACTCCGGCATTGGGGCCAGGCTGTCCACGGCAATCCAATAGCGTTGGCCGGTGTTGCGCACGGCATCGAGGGCTTCGGACCAACCCCGGCCATCGGCCGGGAGTTCGATCATGATGTCGGTGATGCCTGCTTCGTGGGTGCCTTGAATGGCCTCCACCGTGCCTGGCACGCGCACGCCAACGGGACGATAGGGGCGTCCTTCCCATTCCAGAGCATGGCCCGGGGTGACTTTCCACAGGTGGGAAGAAGACGTTTGGGGGGTAGCCGGGGCGCTTCCGGCGATCGCCATGAATAGGGCGGCAATCATTGGCACACTCTACCCGTCAAACGGATGGCAGGCAGGTAGGCTTCACTTCGGTGACTACTTCCACGCTCCCCGTTTCTCAACGCGCCATCAACACCTTGCGCGGCCTTGCCATGGACATGGTGGAAGCAGCGAACAGTGGCCACCCGGGCTTGCCGATGGGCGCGGCGGTGATGGCCCACCAACTGTGGACCGGGCCGCTGTACGTGGACCCGACCCACCCGGAGTGGTTTGACCGCGACCGGTTTATCCTCTCGGCGGGGCACGGTTCGGCGTTGCTCTACGGCTTGCTCCACCTGGCGGGATTTGACTTGCCGATGGAGGAACTCCAGAACTTCCGTCAATGGGGCAGCAAGACCCCGGGCCACCCCGAAAACGGCCTGACCCCGGGCGTGGAAATGGCCACCGGCCCCCTGGGCCAAGGCATCAGCACTGCCGTGGGGATGGCAATGGCCGAGCGTTGGCTGGCCGCGCGCTTTAACCGCCCCGGCCATGACGTGGTGGACCACCGCACGTGGGTGATTGCCAGCGACGGCGACCTGATGGAGGGCGTGGCCCAGGAAGCGATCAGCTTGGCCGGCCACCAGAAGCTCAACAAGCTGGTAGTGCTCTACGACGACAACAAGATCACCATTGACGGGCGCACCGAGCTGGCCTTTACCGAAGATACGGAACTGAAGTTCAAGAGCGTGGGGTGGCGCGTGCTGCACTGCGATGGGATGGACGCGGCGGCCGTGGATGCCGCCCTCGCCGAAGCCCAAACCCCGGCCGAGGGCCCGACGGTGATTATCTGCCGCACCATCATCGGGTTTGGGAGCCCGAACAAGGCCGACAGTGCGGGCGTGCACGGTTCGCCGCTCGGTGCCACGGAGCTGGATCTCGCCAAGGACCAACTTGGCATCCCCCGCGAACCCAAGTTCTTGGTGGAAAATGACGTGCGGGCGCACTTTGCCGCCGCGATGGCCAAGGGCACGGCCCGCCGCGCCGATTGGGAGGCCCGGATGCAGGCCTACGCCGCCGCTCACCCCGAGGACGCCGCCACTTTGCAGCGGATCATCCGAGGCGAACTTCCGGCCGGATGGGATGCGGCCCTCTTTGCCGAAGAGAAGGCCGACGCCACCCGCAATCAGTGTGGCCGTGCGCTGGATGCCGTCGCGGGGGCGGTGGTTGAACTCATCGGCGGTAGCGCCGACCTGAGTGGGAGCACCAAGACGGCCCTGAAGGGCCAAGCCAGTTTGCAAGCCACCGAACCCGGGGGCCGCAATATCAACTACGGCGTGCGAGAGCATGCGATGGGGGCCATCGTCAACGGCATGACCCTGCACGGCCTGCGTCCGCTGGGGGCGACGTTCCTCATCTTCAGCGACTACTGCCGCCCCAGCCTCCGCTTGGCGGGGTTGATGCACTGCCCGAGCCTGTTCTTCTTCAGCCACGACTCGATTGGCCTCGGCGAAGACGGCCCGACCCACCAGCCGGTGGAGCAAACCATGTCTCTCCGCCTGATTCCGAACCTCAACGTCTTCCGCCCGGCGGATGGTTACGAGCTGCAGGTGGCGGTGCACCAGGCGATGACCCAGCGCACCACCCCGAGCTGCATTATCACCACCCGGCAGACCTTGCCGATGGTGTCGCCGGCGGGTTCGGTCAATCACCCGGCCATGCGGGGCGGCTACGTGCTGCGCGAAGCCTCGGCCGCGCCGCAGGTCATCCTGGTGGCCACGGGCAGCGAAGTTTCCATTGCCTGCGAGGCCCAGATTCACCTGGAAGCCGAAGGCGTCCCCACCCGCGTGGTGAGCCTGCCTTGCTGGGAAATTTTCGAAGCCCAAGACGCCAGCTACCGCGCGGAGGTGTTTCCGCTCGGGGTGCCGTGCGTCTCCATCGAGGCGGGTACGACGCTGGGCTGGGCGCGCTACGCGCAGGCGCACGTGGGGCTGGATCACTTTGGCGCTTCGGCTCCGGCGGAGCGGCTGTTCGAAGAGTTCGGCATCACGCCGGAGAACGTGGTGAAGACCGCTCGCGCCCTCATCCGCTAAGAGCCAGCAAAACAGAAAAAGTCCATCGCCCGCAGGGGAGATGGACTTTCTTTTTGCCTGGAAAGCCAGACTTAGCGCTTCTTGCGCTTGCCGCTCTGGGCCAGCTCAACGGCGGCACAGGGCTCTTCAAATTCGGCTTGGAACTTGATGCGGCGCATCAGTTCGCCGCCGCTCACGGTGGACCAGTTCACACGTTCCAGCGTCCACGGCCAGCCCAGGTCGGTGGGGCTGTAGAGGAACTCGACGCCTTCACTCAGGATGTCGCTGACCATGGTAATGAGGTCCTTGCGTCGGCCCAAGATGCGCTCAGCGGCGGCCATGCTGGGGCGCAGTTGGCAGGTCAAGGTCACCGTTTCTTCTGCCATTACCTTGGCCTTCGCCTTGGTCAAACCGGTCTCGGCTTGCTGCACCTGCTCGACTTCTTTTTGATACGCACGGGTCAGGGCCTCGTGTTGATTGGGATTCCATGCGTAAACTTGTCCATCGTAGACACAGTCCGCAAACTTACCGGCCTGGACGAGCGCGGTGGCCACCAGGGCTACATCGGTCGGCTTCAGGTCCTTGTAGGTCTTGCGAATTGAGTCGAACGTGGATTCCGGTTTGGTCAGGTTGCAACTGGTCAAAGGAAAAACACCTCATAATCCGGTTAACCCGGATCATAATCCGCGAGATACTACCCATGAAGCACTTCTTGAAACCTGGCCTTTGGGGATTCGGCACGGTTGCCACCCTGGCCTTTGGCCTGGCCATTGCTTGTTCGCCATCGGCTCCGGCCACCTCCGAGGGGACCTCGACCACCGGTGAAGGCACCGCGCCGAAGAAGCAAATCACCGTCGGCATCGTCTTTGACAAGGGCGGTCGGGGCGATAAGTCGTTCAACGACTCCGCTTATCGGGGCATTGAGCGCGCCGAGAAGGAATTCGGCATCAAGGTTAACGCCGTTGACAGCCGCACCGATGCGGATTACGAAACCAACATCACCAGCCAAGCCGAGCGCGGCGCGGATCTCGTGATTGCGGTGGGCTTCGGCATGCTGACCGCCGCTATCCAGGTGGCGCCTCAGTTCCCGGACACCAAGTTTGCCTTGATTGACGCCGTGGCGGAGCCCAGCAACGTCCGCTCGATCCTCTTTAAGGAGCACGAGGGTTCTTTCCTGGTGGGCTACATCGCGGGCCGCACCAGCAAGACCAAGAAGGTGGGCTTTGTCGGTGGCAAGCCGGGCGACCTTATCACCAAGTTCTACGCGGGCTTTGTGGCGGGCGTGAAGGAAGCCGGCACGGGCACCGAAGTGCTGCCGCCGAAGTACACCCAAGACTGGGACAACGTGGACGTCGCCAAGGCGGCCGCCAACGTGCTGTACGGCCAGGGCGCCGACATCATCTACCACGCGGCGGGCCGCGCGGGCCTGGGTGTGTTCGAAGCCGCCAAGGAGCAGAACAAGTACGCCATTGGGGTGGATAGCGACCAGGACGACATCGCTCCGGGCCGCATCGTGACCAGCATGGTCAAGCGCGTGGACGAAGCCGTTTACCAGACCATTAAGGATGTTGTGGAAGGCAAGTTCAGCGGCGGCACCAAGGTTTATGACCTGGCCAGCGGCGGCGTGGGCACCACGGACTTCCGCAACGCGAAGGAACTCGTGACCGATGCCATCAAGGCGGACCTCGACAAGGTCGCCGAGCGCATCAAGAGCGGCGATATCGTCGTTCCGGAAAAGTAACGCCTCGGCGTGATTAGTGGGCCGGCGGGTCGTTGGGTGCGCAAGCACACGACGGCCCGCATGCTTCTTGGGGGGCAGTTTCCTTGGCAGGGGAAGCACTGGTGGCCGAGGACCCGCCGGAATCGTTGACGTAGAAGCCCGATCCCTTGAACGCGATGGCCACCGGCTGGATGATTCGGCGCAGGGCGCCCTTAGCCCCGCAATCGCAGTCCGTCAGCGCGTCTTCCGCCATGCGCTGTTCGACTTCAAACACCTTTTCACAGGTCTTGCACTCGTAAACGTAAGTTGGCATTTCGACTCCGCCTCTTCCGGGAGGCACCCTCGCATTGTGCCAGAATCGTACGGCCCTGCGGGGCGACGGTCTTATGTTTGTCCCCCAGACGTTTAGCGTGGGTGACCTTGGCGCGATTGGCTTTCTGATCTTGCTGGAGGGTCTGCTTTCGGCAGATAACGCTTTGGTGCTGGCCATTATGGTCAAGCACTTGCCGGATAAGTTGCAAAAAAGGCCCTGCTTTACGGATTGGGCGGGGCGTTCGTCTTCCGGTTCCTGGCCATCATCTTTGCCACTTTCATCCTGAATCTCTGGTGGCTGCAGCTCATCGGTGCGGCGTACTTGCTCTGGCTACCCGTCAAGCACTTCATCAGCAAAGCTTCTTCCTCCGGCCACTCCGTGAACCCAGTCAAGCAGCGCGGGTTCTGGCAGACAGTCATCGCGGTGGAACTGACCGACATCGCCTTTGCGGTGGACTCCGTGCTGGCCGCCGTGGGCACGGTGAGCGCCAAAGATAAAGTTTGGGTCGTCTATCTTGGTGCCATCCTGGGGATTATCCTCCTGCGCTTTGCGGCGGGGGTCTTCATTGGCGTGCTGCGCCGCTTCCCCGATATCGAGCATCTCGCCTTCTTGCTGGTGGGCTGGGTGGCCGTTAAGCTGTTCCTCTTTGCGGGCCACAGCTACGAAAAGTGGTGGGAGACCAACCAGCACTGGCCGCACATCCCCTTTGCCATTCCCGAAATGCCTACTGCAGTCTTTTGGGGCGTGATGACAGTGTTGATTGTGGGCGGCACCTTGTATGCTCTGCGGCATCGAGCACCAGACCCACTGGAGTCCGAAACCGACGCGGCGTCCCCCGAGGAAACCGTGGCGGAAGTCATGGACGAGGGCCTGATGCCACAGGAGGACAAAGATGGCGAAAAAGCTTAAGGTAGGGATTATCGGCACGGGATTCATTGCGCGGGGGCGCACATTCCGGGCTACAACTCGATGCCGGACGAGGTCGAGATCAAGTGGTTGTGTGACATCAAGCCGGAAGCTCTGGCGGAGTCGCTGAGGATGGCCCCGGATGCCAAGACCACGGCGGACTACCACGACCTTTTGAACGACCCGGAAGTGGATGCGGTTTCCATCTGCACCCCCAACCTCATGCACCTGCAGCCGGCCCTGGATGCGCTGGCGGCGGGCAAGCACGTGCTGTGCGAAAAGCCGCTGGCCATGAACGGCCACGAGGCGCGCCAGATTGTGGCGGCCGAGCAGAAGTCGGACAAGGTTTTCCAAGTGGGCTTCCAAACCCGCTTTACGGGTGAGGCTCAGTTCCTGCGCAAGTACATTGATTCGGGCGCGATGGGCGACATTTATTACGCCCGCACTCAGGCTCTTCGCCGCCGCGGCGTGCCGGGCTGGGGCGTTTTCATTGACAAGGAGAAGCAAGGCGGCGGCCCGCTGATTGACATCGGCGTGCACGTGCTGGACCTCACCCTGTTCCTGATGGGCCACCCCGAACCGGTGAGCGCGAGCGGCGTGACCTGGAACATGCTGGGCAAGAACCCGGACCTCTACAACGGCTGGGGCGACTACGACCGCACCAAGTTCACGGTGGAAGATATGGCCGTCGGTTTCATCCGGTTTGCCAATGGCGCCGTGTGTGTGCTCGAGTCCTCGTTCATGGCCAACATCAAGGACGATCCGTTCGGCACCACCATCCTGGGCACCGAGGCGGGCGCGGAGATTTTCTTCTACAACGATCAGCGCGTGCGGATCTACCGCGACGACAACAAGGAGCTCTTTGACCTCACGCCGCGCTCGATTCCGGAAGTGAAGACCAGCCACGTGGCCGAAGTGCAGGCCTTCGTCAAGACGATCAAGGAGGGCGCGCCCTCGCTGGTCACGGCCCGCCAGGCGATGATGCTGAACAGCATCTTCGACGCGCTCTACAAGTCCGCCGAGACGGGCAAAGAAGAAGCCATCCAGCTCGTCTGAGCCTGATTTGGTTTCGTGCGGATCGGGGTTGCCACTGGGCGACCCCGATTTGCTTTTTTGGACCCGCCCGCTTAAGGGGCGAGGCCGCACAATAGAGGCTCATGAGCGCCAGGGTTACGGTGGTAGGGGCAGGATTTGCCGGAAGCGAGGCCGCCTGGGCGCTGGCCCAGCGCGGGGTGCCGGTGCGGCTCATCGAAATGCGCCCCGTGGTGCAAACCCCCGCCCACCAGACGGGCCACTTCTCCGAGCTCGTTTGCAGCAACTCCTTTAAGTCGCAAGATCCCGATTCACCGGCGGGGCTACTCAAGAGCGAAATGAGGGCGCTGGGGTCCTTGGTGATTCCCACGGGGGAAGCCCACAGTGTGCCCGGGGGAGCCGCCCTGTGCGTGGACCGTGACCGCTACGCGGCGGCCGTGACCGAAGCGCTAGAACGCCACCCGCAGGTGGTCATTGAACGACGCGCTTTCACCCCCGACGAAGCGGAATCCTTGGCTCAACAAGCGGCGGAGGACCCTAGTCACTCGCTCATTCTGGCCACCGGCCCCCTCACCCACGAGCCCCTGGCGCAGTGGCTGGCCACCCAGACCGGGCAGGAGCACCTTTACTTTTACGATGCGGTTTCGCCCACGGTGGATGCTGAATCGCTGGATCGCAGCATCGTCTTTGCCCAAAGCCGTTACGACAAAGGCGAAGGCGATGACTATCTCAACTGCCCGTTCACTAAGGAGGAGTACCACGCCTTCATCGAGGCCCTCGTGGCGGCTGAGCAGGTGCCGCTGAAGGACTTCGAGAAGGCCAAGTACTTTGAAGGCTGCATGCCGATCGAGGAGATCGCGCGGCGCGGCAAGGATTCGCTCCGGTTTGGCAACTTCAAGCCAGTGGGGCTCGAGGATCCGCGCACGGGCCGCCGCCCCTACGCCGCCCTCCAACTCCGCCCCGAGAACCGAGAGAAGTCGCTCTATAGCCTGGTGGCGTGCCAGAACCGCCTGAAGTGGGGACCGCAAAAGGAAGTCCTGAAGATGGTGCCCGGCCTGCAGAACGCCGACTTTGTGCGCCTCGGCGTTATCCACCGCAACACCTACCTCGAAGCCCCGAAAGCCCTTGATGCGACCCTCCAACTGCGCGCCCGGCCGGGCGTCTACGTGGCGGGGCAGCTCACGGGCGTGGAAGGCTACGTCGAGAGTGCGGCGATGGGCATCTACGCCGGAATGTGCGTGGCCCAGCGGGTGCAAGGGCAAGAGCCCGTGCTCCCCGCCCGGCCCTGCGCTTATGGTTCGCTATTGATGCACCTGCAGGATGAAACCCCGCGCCATTTCGCGCCCATGAACATCAACTGGGGGCTCCTGCTCACGCCGGATGAAGGCGTGAAAATGAAGAAGGATGGCCGCCGCCTGTGGCAACTGGAGCAGGCGCGCGCCGCCTTTAGCCAGTGGATGACGGCGCTGGCGTGAGCGTAATCAGGGTCACTTCAGGTCGGACCAAGAACCGGGCGTGGCGCGGCGAGCATAGGCCGCGATTGACGTACACCCGGTGCGCGGCCCCCGTCACCAAGCCCCGGCTGAACTTAGAGCCAAAGCGGCTGGGGACATAAGCTTCACCGATGAACGGCATGTAGAGCTCACCGCCGTGAGTGTGCCCGCTTAGCTGAATATCCACTCGGTAGTCGCCGATGCCCAGTTCCGCCGTATCGGGATTGTGGGCGAGCAGCACGGTGGGCGTACTGCTGGGGATGCCGCCCAGGGCTTCATCCGGGCGGGGCGTCCCGTACATCAGGTCGTCAATGCTCGCCAGGGCCAAGCGATCTCCGCGTCGCTCCAAGATGGTGTGGTCGTTGAGAAGCAAATCAATGGGGGAGCGAGTGAGCTCCTTCAGCACGCCCCGGGCATCTAGGGCGATGTCGTGGTTGCCCAGGCAACCAAAGACGCCATTCGGGGCCGTCAATCCGGCAAACAGGTCGGTGCTGTCGGGCACCACGCCGGTCTGACCGTGGCCGTCAAAGAAATCTCCCGTGACCACGATGAGATCGGGCTGCTGGGCACGCAGCATGGCAATGGCCTGGTGCACCCACTCCACCGTGATGTTGCGGGGGAAGTGGATATCGCTGATCTGGCCGATTCGGTACCCGTGAAAGGCCGGGGGCAGGTCTTGAATCGGAATGGTGATCCGGACAAGTTCAAGCCACTTTGGCTCAATGAATCCTGTGTAGATCAGGCCGCCGCCCACCAGACCGCCGAGCCCCCACCGCAGGCATTCGCGGCGGCTGAGACGGCGAGAAGAGGGCGAGTCGGACACGGCGCGAACCTCCTCACTTTACGCCAATTGGGAACATTCACTAAAAAAGTCCGCCCAAATGTCCAATGCGACTAGGTAACGGGGCGGGTTGAACAATATCTCGAAGGTAAAACTCGTAGACTTTGGGCAATCGGGAGCCAAAAGTGGCCACCAAGACAAACAAGAATTCGAACGAACAGTCACGCCCGCGTGACTTGCTTTCGCCGCAGCAAATGCGCGAGATGCTGACTCAGCTCTATCTCGCTCGCTATTTTGACGTGCGGCTCATCAAGGAGAAGAAGCGCGGCCGCCTGCGCGGCACGCTCTACAGCTCGCACAACCAAGAGGCCATTTTGGTGGGTTCGCTCTTCGGTCTGAAGGGCACCGACTGGATCAGCCCCATCCACCGGGATATGCCGGCGTTCTTCCTCAAGGACATGAATGCAGGCTGGCGCAACCCGGACCGCATCGGGATGACCATTGAAGAAGTGTGCGCCCAGGTGTGGGGCAAGGCTGGTTCGCCGGGCCGCGCCCGCGACAACTGGAGCCACATTGGGAGCAAGTCCAAGCGCATCATCCACAGCACCTCGATGCTGGCCGGGACGATTCCCGCCGCAGCGGGTGTGGTGTACGCCGACCGCCTGGATGGAGGCGATGCCGTCGTCCTGACCTATAACGGGGAAGGCAGCACCGCGCAGGGCATCTTCCACGAGGCGATTAACTTTGCCGCCGTGCACAAGCTGCCGGTGATCACGATCATCGAGAACAACCAGTGGGCGTACGGCACACCGACGCACCTGGAGTACTCGCTGGAGGACTTTGCCCGCCGCGCCGATGGCTACGGAATCCCGGGCCTCATTGCCGATGGCCAAGACGTCCTGGACGTTTACGACAAGGTGATGATGGCCGTGGAACATGCCCGGGCGGGCAACGGCCCGAGCATCGTGGAATGCAAGACGTTCCGCGCCTACGGCCACGGCGACCACGACGACGACCGCGCGGCCAAGTACCGCCCGAAGGACGAAGTCGAAGAAGGCCGCAGCCGCGACCCGATTGCCGTGATGAAGCAGCAACTGGTGGCGCTTGGACACATGACCAAGGAAGAAGCTGGCCAGCATCTCGCCGAGAACAAGGGCGCCGGTGAGGTGACGGACATTGACTTCCCGGAGGAAGTGGTGGCCTACCTCAACGAGGGCGTGCAGTTTGCGATCAAGTCCCCGCTTCCGGAGGCGGAAGAGGGCGGCATGTGGGTCTTCAAGGAGGTCGAATAAACCATGGCAAGCCTGATTGATGGTGTGAGCAGCACCAAGAAGAACTATCTGACCGCGATTAAGGAAGCCATCGCCGAAGAGATGGCCCGCAACCCGCACATGATTGCCATGGGCGAGGACATCGGGATTCTCGGCGGCGCGTTTGGCGTGACGGATGGGCTGCAAGCCCGGTTCGGACCCGAGCGTGTCATTGACATGCCGATTTCGGAGGGCGCTATTGTGGGCACCGCCTGCGGTATGGCCCTCAACGGCAAGACCGTGATGGTGGAGATGCAGTTCATCGACTTCATCTCCTGCGGCTTCGACCAGATCGTCAACATGACGGCCACCTACCACTACCGCACGGCCGGGGAAGTCAATATTCCGATGGTCATTCGCGGCCCCGCCGGTGGTTATGGCGGCGGTGCGCTTTATCACAGCCAGATGAACGAGGCGTGGTTTGCCAACAGCCCGGGCCTCAAGATTGTGTGCCCGAGCACCCCGAGCGACGCCAAGGGCCTGATGATCAGCGCCCTGCGCGACCCGAACCCGGTGCTGTTCTACGAAATCAAGGAGCTTTACCGAAAGCGCGAGATCGAAGAAGAACTGAACGCGGGTGACGACGCGATTGTGCCGCTGGGCAAGGCTCGCATTGCGCGCGAAGGCACCGATGTGACCCTGGTGACCTACGGCCAGAACGTATGGCACTGCCTGGAAGCGGCCGACAACCTGGCCAAGGAAGGGTATTCGGCGGAAGTCATTGACATTCGCACCCTGGTGCCGCTGGACGAAGAGACGATCATTGCCTCGCTGCAGAAGACGAATCGCCTGGTGGTGGTGAACGAAGCGCCGATGACGTGCGGCTTTGCTGGGGAAATCCTGGCCCGCATGACGACGAAGGCGTTCCGCTACCTGGATGCGCCGCCGGCCCGCGTGACTCGCCTCGACACGCCGGTGCCGTGGGTGAAGCCGCTGGAACTGCACGTGCTCCCGTCGGTCGAGAAGATCACGGAAACTGCGTTGCAGACGATCCGGTTCTAACGTTCCCGCCCCGAAAAATGATCGCGCCCTTGGTCAACCGACCAGGGGCGCGACCTTCTTTTGGCGAGTGTGTTTGGTCGGGTAGAGACCAAGTCGGAGCCCCGCAAAGCAAAACCCTCGCTCCCACGAAAAGGAGCGAGGGTTTCTTGTCCCCAAAGGACGGGCCGGAGCTTAGAGCGTACCGCGCAGGGCTTGCTCGCGCTCGATGGATTCGAACAGCGCCTTGAAGTTGCCCTTACCGAACGACTGCGCGCCCTTGCGGTGGATGATCTCGTAGAACAGCGTCGGGCGGTCCGTCACCGGCTTGGTGAAGATCTGCAGCAGATAGCCCTCGTCGTCGCGGTCCACCAGGATGCCGAGGTCGGCCAGCACTTCGATGTCTTCGTCAATCTCGCCCACGCGATCCGGCAGCATGTCGTAGTACGTTCGCGGCACGCTGAGGAACGGGACGCCCCGCGCCTTCAGGCGGCTGACGGTGTGCACGATGTCCTCGGTCTGCATGGCGACGTGCTGCACGCCCGCGCCCCCGAAGAACTCAAGGTACTCGTCAATCTGCGACTTCTTCTTACCGGCGGCGGGTTCGTTGATGGGAAACTTCACGCGTCCGTTGCCGCTCGCCATCACCTTGGACATGAGCGCGGTGTATTCGGTGGAGATGTCCTTGTCATCAAAGGAGAGCATGTTCTTAAAGCCCAGAACATCCTCGTACCACTTCACCCACACGTTCATCTGGCCGAGTTCGACATTCCCGACAGCGTGGTCCACAGCCTTGATGCCGATGGGGTCGCCCGGCTGATTCTCGGCGCGGAAGCCCGGCAGGAACGGGCCGTTGTACTGGTCGCGCTGCACCAGGCTGTGCACGGTGTCGCCGTAGGTGCAGATGGACGCGATGCGGACGCGGCCGAAATCATCTTCCAGCGTCATCGGCTCGTGCCACACCTTCGCGCCGCGATCGACGGCCGTCTTGAAGGCGAGGTCGCAGTCTTCCACCGTAAAGGCGATGTCTTGCACAAAGTCGCCGTGGTAGGCGATCTTCTCGGCCATCGGGTGGCCGGGGCGCACGGGGGCACTGAACCACAGGCGGACATCTTCTTGCTCCATGGCGTAGCCCACTTCGTTCTGGTTGCCCGTTTCGAGGCCGGTGTAGCCCGTGATGGAGAACCCGAAGGTGTGTTGGTAGAAGAAGGACGTCGCGCGGGCATTGTTGACAAAATGCCGAACGTAGTCAATTCCAATGATCGGAAAGAGGTCTTGGCTCATCGTTGTTTCCTCTGTCTTCCGGTTGCACGCCCCAATTTCCCGGTGAGGGAATACGGTCGATCGGGCAACGAAGAGCTGGCGAAATTATGACACACCCGATTCGTGGCTGCCATGAGGGTACGGGCGGGGCGAGGCATTCGTCTAACCACTAGAGATGCTGAGTGCGAGCGTGATTCTGGCTCTGGCGAGCCTGGGTGGGGTGCGAGCCGAGGTGGCGTCGGTGCCCACGCAGGCCATGCCTCTGATTCCGCTGGGCCCGTTTGTGCGGGCGGCGAACGGCGACATTTTGGCCCTCAACGACGGCTGGATCCGGCGGAGCACGGATGGGGGCGCGAGTTGGAAGGGGGCGCGCATGTTCCCCGGGGGCGATTACGAGGCCTTGAATGATTCGGCCCTGCTGGCTACGAAATCCGGTCGCGTGGTGGCGTTCTTCATCGACCGCAAGACCCTGCGTTACGACTGGGACAACGCCGCCCGCCGCTTGAATCCCAGTAGCAGGGCCTGCACCCTGGTGGCCGTGAGCGATGACAATGGCGCCACCTGGCGCATGACCCAAGAGGTGCAGGGCACCTACGCCGGGGCCAGCCGGGGTCTGGCGGAGATTGCGCCGGGGCACCTGGTGGCGGTGGGGCAGGAGATGACCAGCGCCAAGCCCACCAACGTGACGGTGATGTACGAAAGCACCGATAACGGAGACACCTGGCGGCGACGGAGCACCATGGATGGCGGTGGACGCGGGCACCACGATGGCATCTATGAAGGCGTGGCGCTGGCGGTGCCGGGAGGGGCAATAGCGGTACTGCGGTCCACCCAGGATTCGCTGTGGGTGACGCGGCGGACGGCCAGCGGATGGAGCCGCCCGGCGGCAATGGGGATCCCCGCGAGTAGCTCCCCGGCGGGTCTGCTGCGGCTCGCGGACGGCACGATCTTGTTGGCTTACAACCCACTCTATCCCACCGGGCAGCGCACCACGCGGCGGTTTTCTGACCAAGGAAGCGAGCGCGGGGCTTCGTGGTACCGGCGCGAAATTTACGCGCGGTGGAGCGAGGACGAAGGGCGGACGTGGAGTGCGCCCCGGGTGCTGTGGCGAGGCGACACGGACGCCGCCTATCCCACCCTCTTTGAGATCGAGCCGGGGCAGGTGTGGATGACGACCTACCAGGGGCAAGTACGCCTTCGGTTCGCGGTGGATGAACTGAAGCAGACCCCGCCGGTGCCTTAGCCAGATGTATGCCCGCAGAATTGCAGGGCTTGACGAAATATCATCAACTTTTAACCCGGATTATTACGAGGGGTCGGTTGAACTGAGGTCATGCGAACCCTTGGATTTGCGCTTGCTTTAGTTTGACTGTGCTCGGTGGCTTCCGCCACTCGGTTGACTTTCAATCAGGTGAACGGCAACGTCATCGGAACGGGCGACACGACGAGTAGCCCCAACTATGGGCACCGAGTGACGGCCACTACGATGGGCAACTTCTCCTACGGGGCCGAAGGTGGCTTTACTCCGAATGTGACGGTTGCCTACCGAGCGAACAATCCGAGCGGCACGTTCCCAGGGATTAGCACGTGGGGCACTGGCTATGGGAACCTGAGCAACGTGGTTTGGTCAGGAAATCTCCAATCGGCGGTGCCGAACGATGGCTACGTTACGCTGACGGCGGATGCAGGCTTCCAAGTTTCGCTGCACTCCTTCCGGACGGCGCTTTGGTCTTCGGGGCCGGCAAACTACACGGATATCTCGGTGCGCGACGGGCTGGGCAACGTGCTGTATTCCACCAATGCGGCGAACCCGGTGGGTGGCAACGTGCTGCACGATTTCACGTCGAGCCCGCTGACCGCACAGCAACTGGAGATCAAGTTCGGCCAGGGCTGGTGGATTGCGGTGGATGACGTGACATTCTCGCAGGCCGTGCCCGAGCCGGGCACCATGCTGGTGCTGGGAGCCGGGCTGGTGGCGCTGGCCCGCCGCCGCCGCGCGACCAAGTAGGCGCGGGACCTATTTGCCGGAGGGCGCGGTCTTGGGGCCGTGCCCTTTTTGGCCTATAATAGGTGCTGGCGCACGCCGACATAGCTCAGTGGTAGAGCAGCTGTTTCGTAAACAGCAGGTCGCCGGTTCGAATCCGGCTGTCGGCTCCACTTCCTTTCTCACCCCGCGCCCCTTGAGCTCAAACTCGCCTTGGCGGTAGCCTCGCTTCCTCGCCGGACTCCCGCTCATGCCACCGAATCTGCAATGGGGATTAGTTATCTTTAACGTGATCTATTTGTCGGTATTGGGCGTCTACTGGTGGGCGCATTCCGGAGAGCGGACGATGATCTTCTACGGTCGGAACAACTACGAAACCGATCTCATTAGCGCCCGGTGGCAAGGTGGCCTGTTGGGTGTGTTCTCAATCCTCGTCGTTGCCAATCTGGATATGTTTGGAATGATTGAGATCAATGGCCCGCTTTGGATATGGGGTCCACACCTTGTCCTTGGCGTAAGTTACTATATCTGGCGGCGGGCCGTGGCCGTCAAGCGCGAGAAGGAGCGACTGGCCCGCAACCTGAAGCCGATCGACCATGCCTGACTGGCTTGTGGATTCATTGGCCGTGTTCCTGTTGTACGGCATCTTCTTCGCCTTCGCTAGCCCGGATGTGGCGATGGCGTTCCATAAGTCGCAGTTCATCAAAACTGAACCTGAGGAAGTCGACTATGCAGCCAAGTCCAGGTTTGCCCGCGCGGGAGGGTTGACGCTCACCGGCTGTGTCCTCTTTGGGGTGCACATGATCTACCCTCTGTGCATCTTTGTCATGGTCCTCTGGGCGGGTCTGTGCTTTTACTACGGCCCCAAGCTACTCCAGCGATGGGGATTCTAGACTGGTTTGGTACAGCCGGGCAATCCGGTCTCTAAGGTACTGTCGGAGGGGAGTGGTGCCATGATCCTCATCTCGGACTACGACAAGCCGCCGATTACGCATGCGCATTTGATGCTTGAGGCGCATGAGATCCTGGAGTTGATGGCGGGATTTGCGGGCCTCCTCCATGACCCCGAGTATCACCACGATCATGTCCGCGAAGGTTGGGGGGACCTGGACTTGGTGGTGATCAAGCCCGGCGAGACCAGAGGATTCCCCCTGAGCTGGCCCAACTCATCACCGAGTACTTCGAAGCGAAGCACAAGACGGAGGGTTCCAATTGATCATCCTCCATGGCGAACCGGCGACCCGCGAGGACATGCTGGCATTGTTTTTGGAGCCGGACGAGGTGTATCAGTTGATCATGGCTTGTTGCCGGCTTCTGCGCTACCCGGAGTATCAGGAATGCGAGATCACGGATGGCACTAGTACGTTGGTTCTCTCCGGCATCCACCCGGGCAACGCGAACCAAGTCCCCGCGCACCTGGTGGATATGGTCGAGACGTACTTTGCGGAGCGTTTCCCTGTGCCAGGAAGGGCCGACAAATAACCGGACAGACATATTCTTGGCAAGAGGTCTCCTTATCGATGACAAGCGACTCCTTCGCCTCTGGGCAGTGCAACGGCGAAGTGATTGGAGCGTAGTCATTCTTGAGGCAAGGTTTGGCGTGGTTCGGGCTGCGAAAGTGAGCGCATATTTATGATTCACCGTCTGCAAACAGAGTATGAGATTTACGGGGCCATTGCCTTCATGATTGGAACCGCAATCCAGATATCTCCTTCTGGATTACGAAGGCGCTACCGGTGGGAGGGACGAGATGGAGAGTCTTTAGATGATTAGCTGTTACGGCCATCCATCAGGGCACTTAATCCAGGCGGTAAGGTGATGATCGGCAGTCTGGCATTATTTGTTCTACTCAAGCTGTTGATGCCCTTTGAGATTCCGAATGTCCCAGGAATCTTTCTGCCAATATTCGTTGGCATGATTGCACACCTAACCTTCACATTCAAGGCTTGGCGAGAGACACAAGTAAGCAAGTAGCCCTGTATCCCGGGGTATGACTGCAGGATTCGCGCAGGCGGAACCATTCATGAGGAACTTCCAGGAAGTCATTGGCCAGTGGGTCAAGTTCGAAATCAACGGCCGCGTCTTGCGTCCCAGCCTAGTGCTGGACGTGATTGTGGACGCGGTGGTGGTTGCGATGCCGCCGTACAACTCCCTCAACAGCTTCTGCGCCGCCTACCCCGCCGACTCGATCACCCGCTGGCTGACGCAGCACCCGGAGATTGACGCCATCCGCCAAATCAACCCTCCGAATGGGCACCTCAAGCCCCTCGCCAAGGCGCGCACCCTCATGGACATCGTCGAAGCTCTGGGCCAGCAAGGGAAGCCGCTGGCGATTGTTCCTACGGATGGGAGAAGCTCTGTGCACGGCCTGGTCATCGCGCATGAAGAAGACAAACTTTTGATGCGGGTCTATGAGCGAGACTTTTTCCAGGCTACGTTCCAGGTGCTGAACGACCACGACATTCATTACCTGGTGTGGGATGATCCTTATGATGCACGGTTAGATGAGATCAATCGCGAACTGGCGCCTCCCCCGTGGCCCGAATACGGTACTTGGCGCGTGCAAAAGTCGTTGCACCATATCTTGCAAGAGATGTTCAAGAGCCATGTCAGTGTTGAGACAGAAGATTGTGTTTTCAATGGCCACCTGGTCGCTCTTTACGAAGACGGTTTGATCTTGCACTGCAATGTGAAGATGGGGGACTGGAGTGGATCTCCCTACTTCTCCTACATTCCACTATCTAAAGTGCAAGAAGTGACGAGGGACGCAGATCTGCAGAAGTTCTTCCCCATAGAGAGCAAGTTCCTTAACTTCCCGGAATCCTACGGGCGGTTGGGGTCTTGCCACGGCTTGCTCAAAGAACTGCAAGCTCGCGGCGAAGTGGTGGATATCTGGATTGGCGAGGACGAAATCCAGGTGATAATCGAGGAGGTAGATGAAGAGGTCGTCCGCTTCACGGAGATTGAATATCCGGGCCGCAAAACCTTTACCGGCACCGAAGAGCTGAGCTCAATCCAGGCCATTGAGTTCGGATCGGGATATCAGTCGTGGCTCAGCCAGTGCCGGGATCAGCTTGCGAGCGAAATTCCGGACGTGAAGGAGTAGCACAAACCATGGCCCGAGGGAAATGGTTGACAACCGGAGTGGTCGCCGGGGTGGCGCTGGTGGCCGGGGTGATGATCGGGTTCCAGGTGCGATTGCTCGACCCCCATCGCGCGCGCATCGTCCCCGCTTGCGCCAAGCTTGAGGATCAAGTGATTTGCGAGGTGAACTACTTTATGAAGGAGCCCCCGGGGCCGAGGGTAGTTTTTGAGGTCTTGGACTCGGAACGACTGCTGGTGGTGGCCACGCGCCACGATCGGGGCCGAGGGGGCATCCTCCCACGCCGGGTCATGATTGACCGTCATCGACTCGAAGCGGCGGGCGTGGACTACGAGCGGATGAAGATCTACCATTACGTCGGCACCAGCAAGGAACTCAAGGAGGCGAAGATGCTGCTATATCAAGTAGGAAAAAAGGCCCTATTACAGGCGGTGCCAAAGTAACTTACTGACGACGATGGGGCTGGCACTGCATCCACAACACCATGAGGAAATGAGGGTTAAAGGGTTCACCATTTTTCCTTCTGTTTTTAGCACAGCAGAGATGGCTGAGCTTGACAAATCCTTGGATAACCTTGCGAGTCGGGAAGGCAAAAGCAGGGATGGCGCTGTTGTCTTTATGCAGAGAGTTGCCGAGCGCTGTCAGGATGTCAAGTCATTTGCGCGCAGGGCGGAGTTGGTCGCGATTGCAACGGCGTTTCTCGGCCCAGATGTCGACCTCTATTTTAATCAACATGTTGTCAAAAACCCCGGGCCCCAAGAAGCTTTCTCATGGCATCAAGATGATGCCTATGGTCCGGTGGAGCCAACCCCTTACTTGACGGTCTGGGTTTCGATGACGGAATCCACAACTGCAAATGGATGTGTTTGGGCATTGCCTGGTTCCTGGCACCATGGTCTACTTAATCATGAAAGATCAAGTTTTGGACTATCGTGTCACTCCCTAGATGATCCTGATCAAGGGGTTCCCATAGTGGCTTCAGCCGGAGATATTGCGTGCTTTTGGTCGCTTACTGTACATAAGAGCGGCCCGAATCTTACGAATACTCCACGGAAGGCAATGATTCTCCAGTACTGCCGGCCTGGCCTTCGACACAAGAGTACTGGAATGCTCATCTCCTCACGAATTCCTATTGCACGAGGAGGACAGCGATACGAAGAAGTTTAGCCTCGCCATTAGGGCTTGATCGAACCTGGGCGTCGAGCGTGAACTAGCTTTATCTTCCACCCTGGGCCTTAGGAGGGTGGGTCGGCAAGCGCGTGATTCTCGACCACTGCTTCGGCACGATCAGAGAACTGAAGGAGGCAAAGATGTTGCCACCCGAAGACTTCAAGTACCCGGCGCTAAATCCTCAATAATCGCAACACGACCATGGCTAGCAAGGATTGGCGAATGATATCTAACCCGACCCTTCGCCTCGTTGCTCGGCGGGCAGCTTACGAACTTCCAGCAAAATGGCGTGCGACGCCGCATCCACAAAGTAGAGCATGTCCTTGAGCGGCTTCACACCCGGATCGTCGGCGGTGGGCTCTGCCGCCACGAGGTTGATGTCGAAGGTCTCGCCAAACCGGATGTAGGTTTGATCTTGGGCCTTCAGGAGATACGGACTCCCGTATTTCTGAATCGCGCTCATCGCGGTACTCAAGAGCTCTTGGCTGGGGTTCGACCCCCGCCAAATCGTGGAGTAGATGAGGTGGCCTTGCATCGGCCCGACGGCCGACGGGACGGGGGCAATGTTGACCGTTCGGTTCGGCTCGCCCTCGCGGCTAAACAGCACGATGAACGCCTTTTGGTCTTGCGATCGTCCGTAGCTGAACCCGGTGGCCTTCAGCGCGGCTTCCATGCGCCTGCCTTCGGGAGAATCGAGCGCACTGGCTTCTTGCGGCATAGCCGGCGTCATCAGCAGGGCCGTTAACAGACTCAGAGAGGTTAGGCTCATTGCTTGTCCTCCTCGCCGTTCAGCTCCTTCTCCATGAAGTCCGAGGTGGACGCTACAATCGCCAAGAGTTCGCGAACCTGTTTGGCGTCCCGGCGCGGGTCAATGTGCAGGCGGTAGCGGATGCGGTGCAGGTTCTGCGCTTCGCTCGGCCGTTCGTAGGCCAGGCCTCCCGCCTTGAATCGATAGGAAAAGGCCTTTTCCAGCAGTTCCTTGGGGGCGGCGTCAGTGCTTTCCCACACGATGCCAAACGCTTCGGCGGCCTTCAGCGAGTTGTATTCCTCGGCACTGGACCGCATGTAAATCGTGTGCTTGCGGGGTGAATCGGCGATATCAAAAGTGACCTGGAAGAAGCCCGGAATCTCTGAATAGCTCAGCTCCGTGGCTTTCATGAGGGTGGTCATAGCCTCATCCGGAGCCGTTTGAGCAGGGACGCCCGCGCCGGGAGACATTGAGGTTGCCAAGAGGAGGCAAGCCGTGAGAGACATACGCACCTTAAGACGACACAGCCCCGGGGTTCGTTTCTGGGTTTCCCCTCCGCGAGGGTTCGCAAAAATACGGGCTTCCCCTCGTTTGTGGCGCGCCACCGGGGCCAAGTGGTAAGTTTTGCGCAACCATCCTTGGAGTTTGATTGTCATGCGTCTGCGACTCACCAGTTCCCTGCTTATTGCCGCCCTCGCGGTTTCGTCTTGGGCTCAAACCGGCTGGAACCGGTACAGCGTTGAAGTCCGGAATGATGCCGATGCCCAGCGGCTCGCGGATTCGGACCTTGGCATTTTCTCCTGCCACATTCATCGCGGTCGCACCGATATCATCGTCGGGCCGGGCGAGTTTCCCAAGCTGTGGAGCCTGCGCATGCCTTATCGCTGGGTGGGCGAACTCCCCGATCCGCGCGGCTGGGATCAGCGCCCGCAGCCCGCGACCCTTAACTACCGCACCCAGTACTACAACTACGACCAGATCATCGGGCAGTACGAAGAATGGCGCCTGCAAAACCCCAATCTGGTGACTCGCACCCAGATTGGCACCAGTGTGCAAGGGCGGCCAATTTGGGCTTACCGCGTGTTTCGGCGCATCCGCAATACGCCTGAGCAGCGTTCGTTTGTGGCGAATTTCGGCATTCATGCTCGCGAGTGGATCAGCCCGGCCAGCGGCATGCATATCTTCCGCAAGTTGCTGGATAATCTGACCGGCGACCCGGATTTGCTGAAGCCGTTCCGCCCCGGCACGGCCTACTATTTCATCCCGGTGATGAACCCGGATGGCTACGCCTACACGTGGTCCACCAACCGCATGTGGCGCAAGAATCGGCGGCCGAATTCCGGTGGCTCGTTCGGTGTTGACCTCAACCGCAATTTCTCGAAAGGGTGGGGCGGTTCGGGCTCGAGCGGAACCCAGAGTTCGGATATCTATCGTGGCCCCTCGGCCCTCAGTGAGCCCGAAAGCCAAGCTCTCGTGAACTTGGTGAACAACATCTCCCCGGTGGGGGCCTTTATTGACTACCACAGCTACGGCGAGTACGTGCTGTGGGCGTGGGGATACACGGCGACCCCATCCCCGGGTGAGGCCTGGCTGCGCTTAACGGGCACGACCATGCGCAAGTTCATGGCCGACCAGCACGAGCACTTCTACACCATCGGCGCCACGGGGCCGACGCTCTACCTGGCGAGTGGCGTGACGCCGGACTATATGTACGACCGGTTCAATGCCGCCGCCTACACCATCGAGCTTCGCGACAAGGGCCAGTTCGGGTTCATCTTGCCCGAAAACCAGATCAGCGATACGCAGGATGAAGCCTGGGAAGGTTTCCGAGCGCTCTCCCAGCGCATCCAGATGCGTTAGGCTAACCCCATGGCCGGCAGGATGAGCATCAGGCCGGCCATCACCACGACAAACCCAATGATGTCAATCAGGATGCCGGACCTGAGCATCTCACGCGCCGGCACCAGCCCCGAACTGTAAACAATCGCGTTCGGAGCGGTGCTGACCGGCAGCATGAAGCCCATGCTGGCCCCGAGGGCCACGCCCAGAGCCGGAGCCACCGGCGATACCCCCGCCCCTTCGGCCAGGCCAATGGCCACCGGCACCAGCGTGGTGGCGGCGGCGGTGTTGCTGGCCAGTTCGCTGAGCATGATCGCGGCGGCGGTGACCAAAGCCGTGATGCCCCACACGGTGCGGGCGCCGCTGGCCTCGGCCGCCATTTCGCCCAGAGATTTGGCGAGGCCGCTCTCGAACATCGCTTGCCCCAAGGCAATCCCCCCGGCGAAGAGCAGAATCGTGCCCCAGTCGATGCTGGCGGCGGTGCGCCAGTTCATGCGCGAATCCTCTTGGCGCCCGGGCAGAAGGAAGAGCAGGCTCGCGCCGATGAGGGCGGCCACACTGGCTGGCACCCGGGCGGCAAACTGTTTGGCGAACTCGTTTTCCGGCCCCATGATGGCCAGCAAACTGTCCGGCAGCATCCATAGAATGATCGCCACTACAAAGGCCAACAAGGTGTTCCGTTGCCCTTCGCTCATGCGGCCCATTTCAGCCAGGCAGGCCCGGGAGACCGGCGCGACGGGAGCGGTGGCCGGGGCCCCGCGTCCGTAGCGCCAGCGCAGCACCGCCCAGCACGCCACCAGCATGGCGAGGGTGATGGGCATCCCGAAGGTCATCCACTGCAGAAAGCCGATGCGTTCCCCGGTGGCCTTGGCCAGCATATCGATGCCAATCAGGTTCGGCGGGGTGCCAACGGGCACGCCGACGGCAATGCTGGAACCCCACGTCAGCATCATCATCAGGCCGATGGCGTAGAGCCTCGTTTGGTCGGGCGAGCCAATGGCCGCCAGTAGGCTCAAGCCAATGGGCAAGAGCATGGCCGTGGTGGCGGTATTGCTGATGAAGAGTGAGAGGAGGCATGCGATGGCCCCCACCGAGAGGAGCAGAGCTGAAGCGGAGCGCGTGGCCCACTTTTGGGCGAGGATGAGGTGAGCAAAGCGCTCGCCCAGGCCGGTGACCTCCATGCCCTTGGCCAAAATGAAACTCCCGATAAAGAGTGGAATGGTGGTGTCACCGTATGCGGCAAAGACCTTCTTTTCGTTGAGCCCGCCCGCCAGGATGAGGAGCGCGCTACTGACGAGCGCGGTGATTCCGAGGGGCATCACTTCGCTCATCCAGAGCCCCACGGTGAGGGCGAAGATGGTGCCGACGTGGCGCTGCTCGGTCGGGAAATCGCGCAGAAGCCAATAGGCCAGCGCCGCCATCACCACGGGCAGCGCCAGCTTTTGCCAACTGAAGCCCGTGCCCGCCGTTTCACTCATGGTGCCATCTTGGCACCCCTCGGGGCTTTACGTCACCGGATAGGTTGAACTAGCGGGCAGAGTTGAACCAACGGTAGTGGCCGATTTGATCCCAAGCCTTAAGCACATCCTCTTCCTGGGTGCCCCGGCCAATGTTGTGGATGATGAGCGGGGTGCCCTGACTAGATTTGCGGTCGCTCACGACGCCGATGTGGAGACGTCCGTTGGGCAGTTTCCAGGCCACAAAGTCCCCGGGCGCGTAGGCCGCACCTGCCGCTAAGCGCTTCCCCCGGCGGGCAAAGAAGATCTGTTGATTCACAACGCGGCGGTGGTCAATGTTCCGGTCGGGCTGCCCACCGCCGTAGGCGCGGCGGTTTGCCCGCCAATCCTCGTGGATGAGCTTCTGCAGGTCGTAACCCAGCGGGCGCAAAGCCCGAACCACGACGTCCGTGCACACGCCAGTGTTCTTGGGTACGTCGCCCCCGGGGTAGCTCAGCCGCACGTAGGCGGGGTCGTAGGTGGTGGTGACTCCGACTTGCTTGCGGGCGTTGCGGGCAATATCTAGCCCGGGTTGGGTGGTGGGAGACGCGAAGCCAGCCCCCATGGCCGCCAACACCCATACGGTCGTCATGCTGAAATTCTACGCTGAGCCGCCCCGCAGAGTCCCGGGTGAACCTGCCCTCACAAATTCCTCACAGGATGCGCCTACAATCTGAGCGTGCGCGTGCTCATTATCGAGGATGACCCGGATATCGCCAGTGGAGTCGCGACCGCGCTGCGCCGGGAAGGTCACGCGCCCGAAATGGCGAGCACCGGCCCCGAGGGCGAGACGATGGCGATGATGAACTCCTACGGCCTCATCCTGCTGGATGTGATGCTGCCGGGCAAGGACGGTATGGCCGTCTGCCGGAGCCTGCGCCATGCCGATGTCCGCACGCCCATCCTCATGCTGACCGCCCGCGACGAAGTGAAGGACCGCGTGATGGGCCTGGACGTGGGCGCGGATGATTACCTCGTCAAGCCCTTCGCCTTGGATGAACTGCTGGCCCGCGTGCGCGCGCTCACCCGTCGCGAGGTGCAACTCAAGAAGAGCCGCATTGTGGTCGGGCCGATCGAGGTGGACACTCACAACAAGAGCGTGATGGTGGACGGGGAACCAGTGAAGCTCACGCACCGCGAATTTCAGTTGTTGGAGGCGATGGCCCGAAACCCCGGCCGGGTGTATTCGCGGGAGCAGATTTTGGAGAGCGTGTTCCAGAGCGACGAAGCCCTGCCGAACACGGTGAATTTCCACATGTCGTCTCTGCGCAAGAAAGTGGACCCCGAGGGTCGCATCATCCGCACCATCCATGGCCTGGGCTACACCATGGAGTCGCCGTAAATCCATGATGAAGTCGCTCCGGTTCCGTCTGGTGGTGGCCAATGCCCTGGCCATCTTGTTGGTGATGGTGGGGCTCGCCGCCCTGCAAATGAGCCAAACCCAGCGGGTGGCCACGCAGGTGCTGGACGAGATTCTGCTGCGCCGCGCCCAGATGGTAGCCGGGCCGGGGCGTGGGCCGGGTGGGGGCGACGGCACCCCGCCGTGGATGCGCGAGCAGGTGCAAGGCGGGCAGCCCGGGAATCCTCGCTTCAATGGGGGGCCGGGGGGATTCAATGGTGAACCAGCCCCAGAAAACCCCCAAGGGCCGCCGGTCAATGAGGGCGAGCGGCGAAACGGCCGCCGCCAACCGCCAGAACTCCAAGGCGGACCGGTGCGGATCATGGATGCCGAAGGCCGAGTTCTCGGCCCCCGGGGGCAAACCGAGCCCCTCGACCAACGGCAATTTGAGTTGGCCAAAGCCAGCCCGAACCCGTTGTTTGTCACCACGACGATCAACGGGGTTTCTTACCGCTTGCTTTCCCTTCAGCAGCGCGGCCCGAATGACGAGGTGCTGATCGTCCAGATCGCCCAAGAGAACGGCTCGTTCGCTTTGTTGGAGCAGGTGCAATTGCAAACATGGCTGTGGCTGCTGCCGGGGGTGGGGCTGATCAGCGGGCTGGCGGCGTGGGTGCTTTCGCGGCAAGTGCTGCGCCCGGTGGCGCAAATGGCCGAAGCGGCCCGCGCAATTAGCCAAAACCCTGACCACGTGGTGCCGATGCCGGCGACTGGCCCGGACGAGATGGGTGACTTGGGGCGAAGCCTGGACACGATGACGCGCCGCCTGCAAGACGCCAAGCGGACCACCGAGCACGCCCTGGAGCAACAGCGCCGGTTTAGTAGCGATGCCGCCCATGAATTGCGCACGCCGCTGACGGGGATCGTGCTGGCTTCGGAAAATGGGCTGCATCCGCAGGCCACCCCCGAAGAGAAAGACCAAGCGCTGGAGCGCGTGTTGCGGCTGGCCGAAGGCATGAATCGCCTCACCGCCATGCTCCTTCAACTCAGCCGGATGGATCAATCCGGGAACGCTTTAACGCTGGCGCCGGTGCCCCTGGCGCCCATCGTGGCCGAGGCGGTGCGAGCGGCAGGGCTCGAAAACGACCCCCGCGTTCACGTCGATTCCTTGCCGGAGAGCGTCGTCACCCAGCCGGATGCGTTGGTGCAACTCTTGCGCAATCTGCTGGAGAATGCGGCGGCCTACACCCCGGCCGAGGGGCGAATCACGGTGGCCGGGGAGGCAAACGAATTGCGAGTGAAGGACACCGGCGCCGGCATCGCCGCCGAGCACCTCCCGCACCTCTTCGAACGGTTTTATCGCGCCGATCCCTCGCGGGCGCGCACTTCGGGTGGCTACGGATTGGGGCTCAGCATCGCGCAGGGATTGGCCCAGGCCATGCACGCTCAGCTTCGCGTGGAGTCGGAATTGGGCTCCGGCACAACTTTTTTCATAAATTTTTCTGGGACCGACGTTTCCTCATAAATTCCTAAACTCTCTGGCGAAGAATACGATCAGGCAAACGCCTAATTAAGGAGTCAAAGATGAAACTGACGCACACTATCGTCGCTCTCGCCGCCATCGCTGTGATGTCGACGGCTGCCCTGGCGCAGCAAGGTGGACCGGGTGGCCCCGGCGGTCAGCGCGGCCCCGGTGGACGAGGCGGCATGCAATCCGGCCCGATGTTCGTGATTCGCATGAGCACGGTGCAGCAAGAACTTCGCCTGTCGGCGCAGCAGATCGAGCAGATCAACAACATGCGACCGGGCGGCCCCGGCGGACCGGGTGGCCCCGGCGGCGGCGGTCAAGGTGGGCGCGGCCAGGGTGGTCCGGGTCAGGGCCAAGGCGGTCAAGGTCAAGGTGGACCGGGTCAGGGTGGACCGGGTGGTCCCCCGCCGAACCCGCTGGCGGACATCCTGAACGAAGGGCAGATGAATCGCCTCAACCAGATTGCCCTGCAGTGGGATGCCCCGATGGCATGGCTCGATCCGCGCCACGGTGAAGCCCTGCAAATCTCCGAAGATCAGCGCCAAGCGATCATGGACATCATCCGTGCGAACGGTCTCCCGATGGGTGGCCCCGGTGGTCCGGGCGGCCCCGGCGGCCCCGGAGGTCCGGGCGGACCGGGTCAGGGCCAAGGTGGACGTGGCCAGGGCGGCGGCCAGCAAGGCGGCGGCTTCGGTGGCGGTCAGGGCCAGGGTGGTCCCGGCGGACCGGGTGGCCCGGGGGCTCCGATGGACTGGAACGAGATGCTGGGCAAGCGCCGCACCGCGCAGCAGCAAGCCCTGCAAATCCTGAACCAGCAACAGCGCGCCCTTTGGGGTGAGATGACGGGCCGAGCGTTCACGCAGTGGGTGCAACCGCCGATGCCGCAACGGCCGGGTGGCGGCCAAGGCGGCGGACGCGGCGGCAACTAAGCTCCCGTAGCGCGCATACAAAAAGGCCCTCGGTTCCCGCAAAGGGAGCCGGGGGCTCTTTCATTCTGGAAGCAGAAGAACGAACTTAGTCCGGCAGGCGGCGACCGTAGCCATCCAGCTTCAGCCCGCCGGAAAGAATAAATATGGCGTCGCCGATGGACCACAGCCAGCCGATGCCGCAGCCAAACACAAACAGGAGAATCTGCAACAAGCCGTGGGCGCTGTAGCCCAGATAAAGCCTGCCCGCGCCCGGAATGAAGGACAGCAGCCCCGCCGTCACGCGGCTCTTGTCGCTCACCGGCAGGTTGTTCAGCCCCCACGGGCCGCCGACACCGAAAATCGGCGTGTTGATCGAGGCCACCGGCTGGGCCGGGTTGGCCGGGCTCACCGGGGCATTGGCTGCCAGGGCACCCGGTGGCGTGAACGGGGGCGGTTCGTATTCCGCGGCCGGCTTGGCCACAATGCCCTGGAGTTCCTTGGTATCGCCTGCCGGTCGCCAGTCCGGCATTCCCGTCGACCACACGTAGGTGTCCGACGCGATGACGCCATCGCGGGCAAGTTCCTCCATCTGTTCTGATGTGAGCGGGCCTAATTGCCCGTAATGCCCCACATAAAACCAATCTCGACCGGCATCACTCATGGGCGTCTTGCTATTGTGAACGGCCTCATGCCCCGGAGGTTGCATAGGTCCGCAGGTAGCCTCAGCAAAGTATGTCTGTTCGCGTACGTTACGCACCGAGTCCCACGGGCTCGCCCCACGTCGGCAATGTCCGAACGGCCCTGTTTGACTACCTCTTGGCGCGACGTTTTGGCGGGCAATTCATCATCCGACTCGAAGACACGGACCGCACTCGGTTCATCGAAGGGTGCGAAGAAGAAATTCTCGAGAGCCTGCGCTACATCGGCATTACATGGGACGAAGGCCCGGATGTAGGCGGCCCGAACGCCCCCTACCGGCAGAGTGAGCGCAAGGAAGCCGGACTCTACGAGCCGATCATCAAACAGCTTCTGGAGAGCGGCCACGCGTACTACGCCTTTGAAACCAGCGAAGAGCTGACCGAAATGCGCGAGTTCCAGCAGATCAACAAGCAGCCCACGGGCTACTTTGGTGGCAACTGGCGCGACGCGGCCCCTGAGAAGGTGGCGGCGGCCCAAGCCGAGGGCAAGCCGGGCGTCATCCGGCTGCGCATGCCCCGCGATCAGCGCTTGGTGATCCAGGATGCGGTGCGTGGGCGCGTGGAGATCGACGGCAGCACCCAGGACGACCCGGTGCTGATCAAGGCCGACGGCATGCCGACCTACCACTTTGCCGCGATGGTGGATGACCACCTGATGGGCATCACCCACGTGATTCGGGGTGAAGAGTGGATCAGCAGTGCGCCCAAGCACGTGTGGCTGTACGAAGTTTTGGGCTGGGAGCAACCGATGTGGGTGCACGTGCCGGTGATCAACGGCAAGGACGGCAAGAAGCTGAGCAAGCGCCACGGCGATACCCGCTGCCTGGACTACCGCGATGCGGGCTACGTGCCCGGCGCGCTGGCGAACTTCATCGCCCTCATTGGTTGGGCCCCCGGGGATGACCGCGAGCTGATGAGCATGGAGGAGATGTCCTCGCTCTTTAGCGTGGAGAGCCTCAACGGTTCGCCGGGGATTTTTGACCCCGACAAGCTCATTTGGATGAACGGCCACTATCTGCGGGCCATGGACGCCGCCACCCTCCGCCAGACAGTGCTGGATTACGCCAAGCGCCCGTCCACCCACGCCTATTGGAACGAGCGCGAGGAAGGCGCGGCCATGCTGGCCGGCCTGAAGCTGCTGGTGGACGCGGAAGCGGAAGGCGACCCGCGCCTGGACGCCGCCCTGCGCTTGGAGCAAGAGCGTGTGACTACCCTGGCCGAGTTCGGCCCCGCATGCGCATTCTTCTTTGCCCCGCAGCCGGAATTGGATGAGAAATCGGTGGAGAAGTGGTTCGGCGAGGCCCACGTGGCGCCACTCTTTGCCAACCTGGACCAATGGCTGAGCGAGCAGGGCGAAAACCCGACGCAAGCCGAGATTGAGGCGTTCCTGAAGTCACAGGTGGACGTGCTGGGCGTCGGCAAACTCGGCCCCATCGTGCACCCCACTCGCGTGACGATGACCGGCCGCACTTACGGGCCGGGCCTGTGGGAATTGATGGAAGTCTTGGGCCGCGACCGCATGCACGAGCGCATCGCCCATGCCCAAACCCTGCTTCGTTAACCGACACATCACCCCAGCCAGGCCCAAAAAAGCCCCCTACGCACTTGGCGCAGGGGGCTTTTCGGTTGGAGTCTTGAGCGCGAGCCTTAGAGGCCGGCGATGGTGTTGTTCAGGCTCTTGAGGCCCGCTTCGTCACCCACCAGGTTCACCATCTTGGCCTTCACGGTCCAATCCTTGTAGGCGAACACCGTGTTCTTCACGTCAGCCGAGGTGTTGAACTTGTAGGCGGTCACGGCATCGTCGTTCTTGGCGAGGATGGCGATGGCCGTGTTCTTGAAGCCCGAGGTGCGAGCGAATTCACCGGCCTTGGCCTTCATGGCGTCGACTTGATCCTTCGGGGTCACCATCACGATCATGGCCTTGAACTCCTTGCTGGAGTGGGTGCTGGCGGCCTTTTCGAGAGCCATACCGATCTTGGCCACGTTGCTCATGCTGTCGCCGTTGACCCAAACCTGCACTTGCGGGCGGGCTTGGAAGGTGCAGGGGAAGCACTTGTCGCTGTTGGCCAGGGGGCCAGCAACGTGCTGCGGGTGGAACGGGGAAACCTTTTCACCCACGGCGAGACCCGAGGTCGGGGCGAGAGCGTAAGCGGTGGCGGCGAGACTGGCAGCCGCGACGGCGCCGAAAAGTACATGCTTCATTTCTGAATCCTCCGATGCTCGCATTTGTACGGCACCGTTAATTGACTAAACATCGTTTCCTCCGCAATCGTTCCGTTTTTGGGACCATTCTGCGGGAAAGGGGACCCGCCGACACCCCGGTGGCAAAGCCATAGTAAGGGGACATGAGCCTTTGCCCCGTGCTGGACATCAACGACCCGGCGCTGCGCCGCTGGCAGCAACGACGGCCCCGGCCGATGCCGGAAGTGCAGGATCGCGTCCGGGAGATTTTGCAGGAGATTGAGCAAGGCGGAGAGACGGCCGTGCTGGCCCGAGTGCGGCAGCTCGATGCGCCCCAGCTTGAGAACCTGTGGGTGACCGAAGAGGAACTCGAAGCCGCCACGGTGGACGAGGCGCAACTGGCCGCGATCACCCAGATGATTGAGCGGGTGCGAGATTTTCACGAAGTCCAACTGGGAGTCCTCACCGAAGGCTGGGAAGAGCTGAACGGCACCTATGGCTGGCGCATGGACGCTTGCGAAGGGGCGGAGTTCACGGGCTTGGTCGGGCAACGCATGATGCCGGTGGGCCGCGCCGGGGTCTATGTGCCCGGGGGCAAGGCCGACTACCCCAGCAGCGTGGCGATGAACGCCATTCCGGCCCTGGTGGCAGGCGTACAGGACGTGATTTTGGCCTCGCCGCCCAAGCCAGACGGCACCCTGAATGCGGCCATGTTGGTGGCGGCTCGACTGCTTGGCCTGCAAAAGATATTGAAGGCGGGCGGGGCCGTGGCGATGGGCGCCCTGGCTTATGGCTGGGAAGGTTTTGAGCGCGTAGACCTCGTGGTGGGGCCGGGCAACGCCTATGTCAACGAAGCCAAGCGCCAACTTTGGGGGGCAGTGGGGGTGGACCAGTACGCCGCCGCGAGCGAAGTGTGCGTGTGGGCGCATGAGGATGCCCCCGCTGACCTAGCCGCCGCCGACTGGCTGACCCAAATTGAGCACGCGGCGGACAACGTGGGGGTGCTGATTGCGACTTGCGCCGACCACGCCCAGGAGATCATCGAGGCCGCGGAAAATCAGCTGGCGTTTGCCGAGCGACGCGATTCCATGCGGGCGGCGCTCCGAGACTTTGGCGTGGTGGTGGTTTGCCCAGATCCGACACAAGCAGTGACCTTCATCAACGGATTTGCCCCCGAACACCTTTCGATTCTCGGTGACGAAGCCAGCCAGTGGATTGGCGATATCCGCAACGCGGGCTGCATTGCGCTGGGGCTCAGCACCCCGCAGAGCGCGGGAGACTACGCGGCCGGACCGAGCCACACCTTGCCTACGAGCGGGGCGGCACGTTTTGGTGGCCCGCTGAATGTGCAGACGTTCCTAAAATTCCAATCGCTCATTCACCTCGCCGAAGAGGACTTGGAAGCTCTGGCCCCGGTGATTGAGACCATGGGCCAGTTAGAAGGCTTCCCGGCGCACGCCAACGGGGCATCCGTCCGGTCGCGTCGGGTGTAATGGAGCCCATGCGTCTGGGGTTTGTCGGGCTCGGGGTCATGGGGGCACCCATGGCGGGCCATTGGGTTCGCGCAGGCCACGACGTGACGGTGTGGAACCGGACGGCCGAGCGAGCCGCGCCCTTGCGGGAGCAAGGGGCCAAGGTGGCGGCGTACTTGGCCGAATTGGCCCGGAACTGCGACCTCATTGCGCTGTGCGTTTCGCGGTCAGAAGACGTGCAGGCCTGCCTGCGGGCCATGATCCCGCACGCCCGCCCCGGCACCCTATTTGTGGACCACAGCACCATTGCGCCGGCGGTGGCGCTAGAGCTTCATGAGGAGCTCACGGCGGCCGGGATGCGGTTTGTGGACGCGCCGATTACCGGTGGTTCCATGGGAGCGCAGGCCGGCACCCTCACCATTTTTATGGGCGGCGATGAAGCCGACACCGAGGCGGTGGCCCCTTATCTCGCGGCTTACGGCCGCACAGTGGCCCGCGTGGGCGGCCCGGGGCAAGGCCAAGTGATGAAAATGGCCAACCAGATCGCGGTGGGCGGAGCGTTGCTGGGCATGGCCGAATGCCTCGCCTTTGCGGACCGGGCGGGACTGGATTTGACCCAAACCCATGCCTTGATTGGGGCGGGGGCGGGTGGATCGTGGGCGTTCCAAAACTACGGCCCGAAGGTGCTGAATCAGGACTGGAGCCCGGGCTTTGCCATCACCCATCAACGCAAGGATTTCGGATACGTCAAGGAATACGCGTTCAAGATTGACGCGAACGTGCCGGGTACGGAGCTGGTGGATGATCTCTTGCGGCCTTTGGAGGAAGAGGGGCACGGGCAGTGGACCACGGCTGCCCTATATGAAGTTTTGCGGAAGGGGCATACCCCGTGAGCCACATTGACCTGCGTCACATCACCAAGCGATTTGGGTCATTTACTGCCATTGAAAATGTAGATTTCCGCGCCGAGAAGGGCCGGATTCACGCGCTCGTCGGCGAGAACGGGGCGGGCAAGACCACGCTGATGCGGGTGCTCTTCGGGGCGCTCCAGCCGGACGAAGGGGAAGTGCACATTGGTAGCGAGGCGGTGCGCCTGCAAAGCTCGTCCGATGCCATCGCCCGGGGCATTGGGATGGTGAACCAGCACGATAGCGTGATCCCGGCGTTGCCCGCCTGGCGCAACCTGATTTTGGGGGCCGAAGATGGCCCGTGGCTGAACCAAGCCGCCGTGATTGAACGGGCTGAGGCCCTGGCCAAGCCCTTGGGGTTTGAATTCGATTGGACGGCCCCGGCCGCCACCATGAGCCCCGGTGCAACCCAGAAGCTCGAGATTCTCAAGCTGCTTTGGCGCAACGCCGAGACGATGATCCTGGACGAGCCCACGGCCATGCTTTCGCCCGCCGACGCCGAGGGCCTTTATGGCACGCTGCGCCAACTGGCGGAAGGGGGCAAGACAATTATCGTCGTCACGCACCGCTTGCCGGAAGTGCTGGAAGGCTGCGACGAAGTGACCGTATTGCGCGGGGGCAAATTGATTGAAAGCCGCCCGGTGGCGGGGCTGACCGCGCCGCAACTCGCCGAAGCGATTGTGGGGCGTAGTGTGGAAGCCCCCGAACTGACCCCGCCCAACCTCGGTGAAGAAAACCTGGTGGTGGAGAACCTGACTTTGGGGCACTCCTTGCGGGACGTCTCGTTCTCGCTTCGGGCGGGTGAACTCGTGGGCCTGGCCGGAGTGGACGGCAACGGGCAGAGAGAACTCCTGCGCTCTATCATGGGCGTGTTGCGGCCTGATCGCGGCACCATCCGCTTGCAAGGGCTGAATGTGACCAAGGCGAGCACCCGGGCGCGGCTCGGCGCGGGCTTGCGGCTGATTGCCGAGGATCGCTACCAAGAGGCGATGATTGCCTCGTGGCCGCTGGTGGAGAACGCCGCTTTGGGCCAGCATCTGCGCCCGCCCTTTGCCCGCAATGGGCGGCGAGACTTGGCCGCCACAAGGGTGGCCGCCCAGGCGATGGCGGAGCGATTCCGCACCAAGTTTGTCAGTCTGGATCAACCGATTGGCGGCCTCAGCGGGGGCAACCAGCAACGATTTATCGCCGGACGAGCCCTGGCCGATGGCGGCGGGGTGGTGCTGGCTTTCCAACCCGCGCGGGGCCTGGACCTGGCCGGCATTGACGATGTGTACGGGGCGCTCCGCGCCCACACTCGGGCCGGGGGATGCGCCTTGGTGGTCTCCTTTGACCTCGATGAACTGCTCGCCCACTGCGATCGAATCATCACCATCAGCCACGGCGAACTCCGGGTGCCCGCCCCCGAGCAAGCCCGCGACCGCGAAGCCATTGGCCGCATGATGCTGGGAGAGGAAGCATGAGCGGCCGGGCGCGTGTGGCTTTGGTGCTGGTGGTGGTGGCCCTAGCGCTTGGCCCCCTTTTCCTTACACCCGTGCCGCCTTCGGAATGGGTGCCCGAACTCTGGGGGAGCAGCTTCGGCGAACCCCGGGGCTGGGCTCTCACTTTGCGTGAACTGACCCCCTTGCTGATTGGCGGGGTGGCGGTGTGGTTGGCCCTTCGCGCCGGGTTGTTCAACATCGGGGCCGAAGGCCAGATGCTGGTGGGCGCGTGTGCCACCGGGGCGGTGGCTTTGGCTCCCGCATTCCCGGGTCAGCTTGTCATCGCCATAGCCGCCGGAGTGCTGGCGGGTGCGCTGTGGGCGTTGCCGGCGGGGGCGCTGCGCACCTTCCGGGGTGGTCACGAAGTGATCAGCTGCATCATGCTCAACCAGTTGGCGTTCCTGCTTACGGGGTGGCTGGTAAAGGGGCCGATGAAGGACCCCAACGCGGGTGGGGCGACCACCAAGATGCTGGATGAGTCTCTGCGGTGGGCCCCCATCGCCAAATTTGGCCGAGCGGAACTGGACTGGGCGCTCCCCCTGGGGCTCGCGCTGATGGTCGGGCTCTGGTACTGGCGCAAGCACCGGGTGGGCGGCTACGAACTCGAAGCCGTCGGCACCAACGCCACCGCCGCGCGCTTTGCGGGCATCCCGGCCGAGATGGTGCAGTTCCGCGCCTTCGCCATGAGCGGCGGGCTGGCGGGCCTGGCCGGAGCCCTACTGGTGGTGGCGGACCAAAACCGTTTTTACGATGGAATGACCAGTGGCAAGGGGTTCGATAGCCTCGGCGTCGCCCTGCTGGCCGGAGCCAATCCCCTTGCGCTCGCCCCCAGTGCGCTTCTGTTCGCCGCCCTTAATGCCGCGACCACGGGCATGAACCAAATTGGCATCCCCAAGGGCCTGAGCGGCCTGATGCTGGGCGGCCTGATCCTCCTCTTCGCCTCCGCCTCGCAACGCAAGGACAACGCCCATGAGTGAATTCGCCACTTTCTTCACCAATACGCTTTCGCTGGCGGTGCCCCTGGTTCTGGCCGGGTTTGGCGGGCTGCTGAGCGAGCGGAGCGGGGTGATGAACATCGCGCTGGAGGGCAAGCTCCTGGTGGGGGCGTGCGCCGCAGCAGTAGTAGGGGCGCTGACGGGCAACCCGTACCTCGGGATGGTGGCGGCCCTGGTGGCCAGCACCGTGTTGAGCCTGGCGCATGCCGAGCTCACACAGCGTTACCGCATGGACCACATCGTGGCGGGGATGGCACTGAACCTGATTGCCATTGGCGCAACAAATTACGTCAGCAAGCTCGAGCAATTCTCGCAGACCCTGAGCGGGGTGGTGCGCGTGCCGCAAGCCGTGTTGGCCTCAATCATCGTGGTGCTCATCGCCGTGGTGATGGCCGTGATCCTGCGGGGGCGCGGCGGACTGCACCTGTGGGCGGTGGGCGAGGACCCGGTGAAGGCGCGCCTGGTCGGCCTCAATCCGGTGGCCATTCGTTACCTCGCACTCCTGGGCACGGGCCTGTTCTGCGGCCTAGGTGGCACCTGGATCATGGCGAATGCCAGCGGCTTCACCGACGGCATGACGGCGGGGCGGGGCTTCATCGCGCTGGCCGCCTTGGTGTTGGTAGGGTGGCGCCCCTTGCCGCTCTTGGCGGCGTGCCTGGTGTTCGGTGCGGTGCAGAGCCTGCAACTCGTGTTCCAGGGCGTGCCGATCATGGGCACGGTGTGGCCGAGCGAAGTGTGGGCGGCCATGCCTTACGCGGTGACACTGCTGGCGCTGGCCGGATTCGCCGGGAGCACGAAGCCCCCGGCGGGTCTAGGCGTTCAGTAAACGCTTACGGCTGGGCGAAGATCTCGCGGGCCTTCTGCACGCAAAGGTCGGTTTCGCCGAATCGCACCACGGTTTCCACATCGTGATCCGGCTTGATGCCGTTCCCTTCGATACGCATACCCTTGGGCGTCACGTAGTCGGTGAGCGGGAACTGCAGCAGGTAGCCGTGTTCCATCGGGCGCATGATGCTCGCCAGCACGGCCCCGGCGGAGGGCTTGCCCACCAGCACGGCTCCCGCTTGCTCTCGCAGAGAGGCCGCTAGCATTTCACTGGCGCTGCCCGTGCCCGGGTCAATCAAGACCACGATGCGGCCCTTGAACGGCTCGACATTGGTCGCGCGGGCCGGGCGGATCGGGTTGTTGCGCCACTTGGCGATGGCGGCGAGTTCTGGCTTCTCTTGGTCCGGGTGGGCGGTCTTGTAGCGCTCATAGTCACTGCGACCGATGAACGTGCCGAGGTTTTGCTCGCGCGTCATCAGGTAGCCCGAAAGCTGCTGCAGGTTGATGACGGCGCCGCCGCCGTTGCCGCGCAGGTCAATGATCAGGTTCTTGGCCTTGGCGGCGTCCATCATGATCGTGCGCACGTTCTGGCCGTTGAAGCCCACGTCGAAGGTGGGGATGGTGACCATCGCGGTTTCCTTGTCCAGCCAGTCAATCTTCTCCGGAATGACGGTGCTGAACGGTTCGCGCTTCATCGTGAATTCCTTCACTTCGCCGTCGCGTCGCACCTTCACGGTCACTTCCGTGCCTTCTTCGCCTGCCAGGTCGGCGGTGCTACGCACGGGCTTGCCGTTGGCTTCAAAGATCAGGTCGCCGGGGAGGATGCCGGCCTTCTTGGCCGGACCTTCCGGGAACGGGAAGACCACGAGGATGCCATCCGCTTCGAGCTGAATGCGGATGCCAATGCCCACCATGCGGGCCGTGTTGCGGGCGTCGGCCGCGCGCGGGGAAAACAGCGCGATGTGGCTAAAGCCGAACTGCTGGAAGGAGCGGTTGATGACGCCCACAAAAGCTTCCGGCGTGCTGGCCTTTTCCAAGCTCTCCTTTTGGGCTTCCAGCATCGTATCCAGCTGACCGAAGTCGGTGGCCGGCACAAAGGCGAATCGGCGAAGGAGCTCGGACATCTGCTCGATGACCTTGGCTTTTTCTTTAGCGAACTCTTCAGAAGAAGGGGCGGCCGGGCTCGTTTGGGCAAAGGCCGGGGCGACCAGAAGCGCCGCCAAGGCCAGTGAAGATAGGAACTTGCGCATGATGCTTGACTCAGGTTATACGGGTAATGGCTCCCAAAGGATTCCGCAGCCTAGACCGTAAATTGCCTAGACCGTAATTGTAAGCCATCCGAGCCGCACAAACCACTGGGCGATCTCGAAATAGATAATCAAACCGGTCGCGTCCACAAAAGTGCTGATGAAAGGCGCGCTCATCACGGCGGGGTCAATGCCCAGCCGCTTGGCCGCCAGCGGGAGCAAGCTGCCCACCGAGGCCGACCAGATCACGATGGCCGGCAAGGCAATGCCAACCACGGCACTCATGCCGAAACCACTGGACCACCCAAAAAAGGCGCGGGCAAACCCGACGGCCCCCAAGGTGAGGCCAATGAGCGTGGCCACCACGAGTTCGCGGCGCAAAACGCGTACTGCATCGCGGGTGCCCACTTCGCCCAGCGCCAAGGCGCGGGTGATGGTGGTGGTGACTTGCGAGCCGACGTTTCCCCCCGCCCCGATCAGTAGCGGCACGAAGAAGATGAGCGGGTTGAGTTTGAGGTCCTCGCCGCCGTTTTGGCCGTAATGCCGGAGCACCATCCCGGTGACCGTCTCAGCGATGAACAGGGCCAGCAGCCACACGATGCGGCGGCGGAACAAGCTCCATACGTTGGAGCCCAGATACGAATCCCCATCGCCGCTCACACCCCCGAGGGCCAGCACGTCGCGGGTGTCTTCTTCGCGCAGAACCGTTTGGGCGTCGTCCCCGGTGAAGATCCCCACCATCCGGCCCCGGTCGTCCACCACCGGCAGGGCATAGAAACCATAGCGGCTCATGCGGCGGGCGGCGTCTTCGGCGGGTTCCTTGACATTGGCCGTGATGACGTCGGTGCGCATCACGTCTTCGGCGACCGCGTAGGGGTTGCTGCGCAGCAGGCGGCGGAGGCTAAACACGCCCACCAAAGCCCGCTGACGGTCCAGCACGAAGACGTCGTTGACCGACTCATACTTCTCGTCGCTGGCTTGCCGCAGGTCCAGCAAGAGCTGCGACATGGTGGACGTGGGTGGTGACCAGAAGAAGCGCTCGGTCATCAGGCGGCCGACGCTCCCTTCGGGATGTTCGAGAAGACGCCGGATTTCCTGGGCGTCCTCTTCCGGGATCATCGTGAGGAGCCGGTGGAACCGCTCGGGCTCGAGTTCTTCCCACAAGTCCACCGCGTCGTCCATCGGCAGAATGTCGAGGAAGTGGGCGATGACCGGGTCGGGCAATTGCGAAAGGAGCGCGCGGGCTTCCTCGGTAGGGAGTTCCACCAGCACTTGGCTTGCCCGGTCGCCATCGACGTAATTGAGCACGAGGATGCGCTCTTCGCGCTCCAGGCGGAGCAGGGCGTCGGCCAGGTCCTCGGGGCGGGCTTCCTGGATGATTTCCGGCAACACCTCGGTATCAGAAGGAGGCTCGGCGATCAGGCCGAGCAACGCTTCGGTAAGGGTTTTGTACTCGGCCATCTCCAGGTCAGAGAGTACCTATGCGCGTGGGCTAATCTAGTCGGTATGAACTCCAACGATGTGCGCGAAGTCGTCCGTCAGTCCTTGGCGGACCTGGGCGTGCCCGACGGGTCGCGCATCGTGGTGGGGTTGAGCGGGGGGATTGACTCCTGGACCCTTCTCTTGACCCTGCAAGAGCTAGGGCAAGACGTCATAGCGGCGCACCTCAACCACGGTCAAAGATCGGAGGCCGCGCAACAAGCGGAAATGCTCGGCACCGAATGTGACCGCCGGGGCATCCCCTTTGTGCCCGGGCAGGCCGATGTGCCGCGCCTCAGCCAAGACCAAGGGGTAGGGCTGGAAGAAGGCGGCCGCTGGGCACGCTATGAGTTCTTCGAGCGAGTCGCGATGGCCATGCAAGCCGACTTCATTGCCACCGGCCACACCCGCGACGACCGACTGGAGACCGTGCTGTTCCACCTCACGCGCGGCACCGGCCCGGCGGGGTTGGTCGGGATTCCGAGGCGTCGGGGGCGCATCATCCGCCCACTGTTGGACATAGACCGCAACGACACCCGTGAGTTCGCCAAGGAAGCGGGCGTGCCGATCATCTTTGACCCCAGCAATGAGGACCTGCAGTTCGCGCGGGCACGCATGCGCCACCGCGTGGTGCCCGAACTACAGACCATCCACCCCGGCGTGCGCCGGAATGTGGCCCGGCTGGCCGACCTGATGGCCGAAGAGGACGCTCTGCTCAATGGGCTCGCGGCGGCGGCGCTGGAGAGGGCGGAGATTCCGCTGAACGGGGACTTGCGCTTCTTGACCCTGGACTGTGAAGTCGCGTTTGATCGTAATGTGTTGCTCCGCGAGCCGCCGGCTCTGGTGCGGCGGGGCTTGATTCTGGCGGCCCAGACTCTGGGCGGGCAGTTCTCCGGCGAAGCTCTGGACCAACTCGTCGAGGGCCTGCTGGAAGAAGAAAAGGGCAGCCTGACCGGGCGCGAAGGCGCGGTGGTCGCCACCTGGGAGGGCAACCGCCTCCACCTCGAAGATGGCCTGGTGGACGAGCCTTTTCGCTACCCGCTGGTCGCTCCCGGCGAGACGGAGAGCGAAGTGTTCGGTTGGACCATCACCGTCCAAACCGCCACCGGCGAGAACCCGGCCCGTCCCCCGCGCCACCTGGATGTGATGGTGGCGGCGCGCGCGGCCCAGGGCATGCACTTCCGCGCGATGGAAGCGGGCGACAAGATGACACCGCTCGGGATGGACGGCCACCGTCTGCTGAGTGATATGCTGAGTGAAGCGGGCCTGACTCCCCGGGCGCGGCGGCGTATCCCCGTGATTTGCGACCTCGCGGGTCCGATTTGGGTGCCGGGCGTCGCCCAGAGTGAGCGCACCCGCGTGGAAGGGGACGAACCCGCCTGGCGGCTCAATATGGCCCCGCTGGCCGGGGCGTAATCGCCGCCTCGTATCGTTAGGTATGCGAAACCGGCATCCGTCACTTCACGTCTGATGGGTTGGGTAACTTACGGGAAGGTGTCCTAGTTCCTTTCCGCCTGCCGGAACAGCCTGAACCAGGTTCGCGTAGGACGGGGTACCTGACCCATCGGTAGGAATCAAATTTGAAGAACCCGGGACGTACTTTGGCGCTGACCTTCGTGGTCTCCCTGCTGCTTTTGCTGATCGTTCAATCCATGAACCCCTCGGCCAGCAGCGGGCTGAACTTTGGCTCGACCCCGCCAAAGGAACTCACCATCTCTGAGTTCCGCAGTCAGGTCGCCGAGCAAAACGTCAAGGATGCCCAGTGGCAGATGACCGAGATATCGGGCACGCTCAAGACGGGCCAGAAGTACAAGGTCTACGCCGGTGACCCGGATAGCCAATCCGCCGCCAACTTGCAGGACCTGATGTCGGCCAATGGCGTGGCCTATAAGCGAGTGCCGCCGCCGGCCATGGCCAGCATGGCGCCGCTCCTCATCAGCATTCTGGGGCCGCTCCTGCTCATCGGTTTCATCTTCTTCATGTGGCGTCAGTCGCAGAACTCGGGCAACCAGGCCATGAACTTTGGCCGCAGCCGAGCCAAGCGCGCCGGGGAGACCAACATCAAGGTCACTTTTGCCGACGTAGCGGGCATTGACGAAGCCAAGGAAGAACTGTTCGAAATCGTCGACTTCCTCCGCAACACCAAGAAGTACAGTGCCCTGGGCGCCAAGATCCCGAAGGGTGTGCTGCTCACCGGCCCCCCAGGGGTGGGGAAGACGCACCTGAGCCGCGCGATTGCCGGCGAAGCGGGTGTGCCGTTCTTCCACATCAGTGGTTCGGACTTCGTGGAAATGTTCGTCGGGGTAGGCGCGGCGCGTGTCCGCGACCTCTTCGAGACGGCCAAGGCGCACCGCCCGAGCCTCATCTTCATTGACGAAATTGACGCCGTGGGTCGCCAGCGTGGCGCGGGTCTCGGCGGCGGCCACGACGAGCGTGAGCAAACGCTGAACCAGCTCCTGGTGGAAATGGACGGCTTCGACGCCAACAGCGGCGTTATCATGATTGCCGCGACCAACCGACCGGACGTGCTGGACCCGGCTCTGCTTCGCCCGGGCCGATTTGACCGCCAGATCGTGGTGGACGCCCCGGATGCCACCGGCCGCGAAGCCATTCTCAAGATTCACGCGAAGGGCAAGCCCTTTGCCGACGGCGTGGACTTCAACGTGATCGCCAAGCGGACGCCGGGCTTCACGGGTGCCGACCTGGCCAATGCTTTGAACGAGTCTGCTTTGCTGGCCGCGCGCCGCAACCACACGCAGATTCTGATGTCGGACATCGAAGACGCGATTGACCGCGTGATGGCCGGGCCCGAGCGCAAGAGCCGCGTGATGGACGAGCACGAGCGACTGGTGATTGCCTATCACGAAGCCGGTCACGCCATCATCGGCGAGACGCTGGAGAAGTGCGACCCGGTGCACAAGGTCACGATTCTGCCGCGCGGAATGTCGCTCGGCAGCACGTGGAGCCTGCCCGAAAAGGATCTGCACCTGCACACCAAGATGGAACTGGAGGAGGACATCGCGATGTCGCTCGGTGGCCGCGTGGCCGAAGAGATTCGGTTTGGCGATGTCACCACGGGCGCCTACGGTGACCTGCAGCGCGTGACCTCCATTGCCCGCGCCATGGTGACGGAATACGGCATGAGCGAGAAGCTCGGGACGCTGGCGCTGGGCAACCGCAGCCGCAACCCGTTCCTGGGCCGATCGGTGCAGGAAGACCGCAACTACAGCGAGGACGTGGCCCGCCAGATTGACGAAGAAGTGCGCTCGATCGTAGACACCGCCTACGGGCGTGCCCACCAGATCCTCACGGAGCACCGTGACAAGCTGGAGAACGTGGTGGAGGCCCTGATTGAGCACGAAACCCTGGACCGCGAGCAGTTCCTGACCGTGATGCGAGGCGAGAAGCTTCCGCCGCGCACGCCCCCGTCGGGTGGTGATGGCGAGGCAGTGGCCACTCCGGAAGCGGAGGTTCGTGAGAACGAAACCCCGAATCCCACCGGAAATACGCCGCGACTGGAACCCGGCACGGCCTAAACCTGGTAGTATTCTGGCCTGGCAGTATCATGACCGCGCAGGAACTTTACGATACTGGGTTTGCCGCTCGGTGTGATGGACGGTACCGCGAGGCCAAGCTCTACCTAGAGCAGGTGGTCTCGATGGACCCCCATCACACCAAGGCTCACTGGCAACTCGCCCTCATCAAGGGGTTTGAAGGTGACTTTGACGGGTCGCTCGCCGACCTCAAGCGATTGAACCAACAAAATCCGAGCGATCTGGATATTCTCAACGATTTGGGGATGACCTACAACATGCTTGGCTACCCGGACGAAGCCTGCGAAACCTTCGCGCGCATTCTGCACATCAATCCGGATCACGAGAACGCTCGCCGCCAACTGGCGTACTGCTAACGAGTTTTCGCCATGCGCCCCTTCGGACGATCCTGGGCGTACTGGCTCCTTTTCTTGCTTTTGCCGGCCTGGTTCTTAGCGCCGGTGCTGGGGGGGCGTGCCATCGGTCAAGGCATCGGCTTTGAGATCGCGGCGGACCGCTGGTTCAATGAACCCTTTGATGTCCTGCACGCGGATGCCGACCTGCAGGTGCGCCCGTGGCGGCAGGTTGTGCTGGAAAGTTGGTCCGCGGGGCAGCCTGCGTTTTGGAATCCCCACCAGCTCTTGGGGGCGCCGCTCATGGCCAACGCGCAGTCGGCTGTGTTCTATCCGCCGCACGTGGTGCTAGGGATGCTGCGCGTGTCGCCCGATGCGAGTTTGAGCCTGCTGGCGTGGCTGCATATTTCCTTGCTGGGGTTGGGCGTAGCGGCCTTGGCACGGCGGCTGGGGGCCGAGGGCCACGGGCCGGTGGTGGCCGGGGGCACCGTGGCGTTGGCGGGGTTTGTGGGGCTGTGGTCCCCGTTTGCCAGCGTGCTGGGCTCGGTGGCGTGGATGCCCTGGGTGTGGGCGGCGATGGTGCCCGCCGACGATGAGCCGCACTGGCGACGAGCCGGGGCGGGGGCGCTGGCTACCGCCATGATGATGCTGGCCGGGCACTTGCAGTTTGCCGCCTTTGGGGTGCTGGGGGCGGTGGTGCTGGCTCTGGGATTTGCGATTGTTGAGCGTCGGGGGGCTTGGGCGGCGGTGTGCGCCGCGACTCTCATGGCGGGTGGATTGGCTTCGATGCCGCAGATGCTGCCGGTGCTGGAGGGCACCAAGACGAGCCACCGGCGCACGGTGGCGACAGCAGAGGGCTTTGCGGCTTACCAGAACTCGGCGGTGAAGCTGTTCGAGCTGCCCGCGATGGTTTCGCCGATGCTGATGGGGCAGACCCGCACCCGTGCCGAACTAACGCTTCCAGACAACGCATCGGCTCGTACCCCTGCGTTCTCTACCTACTGGCCGCAATACGCCAAGCCCGGGGCGCACCCGGCGGAGAGTGCGCTGGGCGTGGGGCCGCTGGTGCTTGTCTTGCTCGCTTTGGGTTTCCGGAATTGGACGCGCCGGGCCAAAGTGGCCGTGGCGTCGCTTGGTCTGCTGGGGTTGTTGATTGCTCTGGGCACGCCCATCAATGCTTTGCTCTATTACGGACTGCCGGGGTGGTCGGGCTCGGGGAGCCCGGGGCGCGCGGCCATTCTGTGGGTCATCGCGGCGGGGCTGGGGGCGGGGCTTTCTTGGGCTTCGATCACCGAATCCAAGGCGACCAAGACTCCCCTCTACGTACTGATCGGCGTGGGGTTAGGCGGGGTGGCCATCGCCAATCTGCTGGCGAGCAGCCAAGCCCCGTGGTTGCCTAATGTCGCGCCGTTCTTCGGTCAGATTCAGGCGCAAGCCCTGGTAAACGCCTTGCCGTTTGTGGTGGGGGCGCTGGCGTGTGCGGCGGCGGCTCTCATGGTGCCCGACGCTCGCGGCAAGGTAGCGGCGGGCCTCCTCTCCGTGGCCCTGGCCACGGGACCCGGAGTCGTGCCCACCCACACACCGGAATCTTCCCAAGTCGAACTCGCCACGGGTGGCGGCCGGGTGGCCGCGGTCAACCGAGGGTGGAATCTGCTCGCCTGGCCGCAGGGTGCCGTCATGATGCCGAACCTGGCCACCCGCTACGGTTTCTACGATGCATTCGGTTACGACTCCCTGATCCCGGCCACCACCGTCGAGGCCCTCACCAAGATCAACGGGGGCACCAACCCCGCCCCGCCGACGAACGGCAACATGATGCTACTGAGTCAGCCCGACCCGACTGAGCTCGCCGAAGCCGGGGTAACCGTGGTTCTCGCGCCGGAAGGGCCGCAAGAACTGCCCGGCCGCCCCTTGGCCGAAGCAAGTGGCGAGGCCGTGGCCATGCGCGCCGATGGTCAGGGCCTCACGCTTGATTTGCAAGGCAAGGGCGGCCTCGTGGTGGCGCGGTTCATCCCGCTCCCCGGCTGGCAAGCTTTTGCCGATGGCAAGCCCGTGCCCTTGCAAGAGAATCGCTGGCTCGCCGCCGACGTGCCCGCCGGCACGCAATCCGTCCGATTCCAATACACGCCGCCCGGCTACGGGCCGGGTGTCATGCTCGGTTTGGTGGGGATTCTTGGTATCGCTGCCCTGGCCGTGGTGGGCGCACGCCAACGAAAGGACTCCAAACCCAGTAAAATAGAAGACGAATGAACGCGATCGGGATTCCCGAGCTACTAGAACGTTCGGCTCACCAAACCCAAGGAGCCGGGCGCCACCGCGTCGTCATTCACAACAACGATACGACGTCCTACGAAGATGTCATCATGATCCTGATTGCGGCGACTGGATGCGATACCCAAGAAGCCGTGATCGAGACCTGGGAAGCCCACACCTTCGGGCAAGCGAATGTCCACTTCGCCGATGTGAGCGAGTGCGAAGATGTGGCCTTGGTGATCTCCTCGATTGGGGTGAGAACGGAGGTGCTGCCGGAATGGAACGACTGACCCTCATCCTGCCCGCCCCGGTGGAGCAGGCCGTTGAGCAGAGCCAAAGCCAGAAGGATCCGGGCTGGATCGTGACGGTCTACAACAACGAGACCAACACCTACGAAGAGGTCATCATGATCCTCATGTTGGCGACCGATTGCACCACGGACGAGGCCTACATGGAGACCTGGGAGATTGACCACCTGGGCAAAAGCGTGGTGCACCGCGCGAGCGAAGCCGAGTGCCAACGGGCGGCTGAGATCATTGCTACCATCGGGATTCGAGTGGAAGCTACCCCCGACCCGCTTTCCTAAGCCGCCCCGATATGCCGCTGGTTTCCGGCATTGATTTCACTTCGCGCCCTTCGCGGCGCAAACCCCAGTGGGCCAGTGCGTGGCGGGTCTCATCGAGCCGAGCGGAATTGGTGGAGTTGGTGCCCCTGCCAACGTGGAGCGACTACGCGGCGTGGCTGGCCCGGCCGTTTGATTTGATCGGGATTGACCATCCCTTTGGGCTCCCACGCGAAATGCAAGGCGAGTGGGGGGTGCCAGAAACTTGGGTGGGCATGCGTGACTGGGTGACTAGCTTTGAACCGGCTGCATGGCGGCAGTTTGTGAGTGCGTGGCGGGCCGGGCAGCCGCCGGGGCGCAAGTTCCGGTACCGGGCGACGGACTGCGAAGCGGGCTCGCAGAGCCCCCTCAACACCGTGAACCCCCCGGTGGGGATGATGTTGCGAGCCGGGTTGCCATATCTGGATCGCACGCGGATGGTGGAGGTCTATCCGAGCCTGACCGCCCGCGCCGCCGGGGTCAGGCCGTACAAAGGGCTGGACCCTTCACCCCGCCAGGGGCTCCTGGCCAGCCTGAATGACCACCGGGGGCGTGAACTTGTCATCCCCCCAGCCATGGCTGAAGTGGCCACCCAAGACACCGAAGGCGACGCCCTGGACGCCGTGATCGCGGGCCTCACCGCTGCTTGGGCCGTGGACGAACCCCGATTCGGGCTCCCGGAGCGCTATGACGACTGGGAAGGGGCGATTGTGGACCCCTTGCTCAGCGCCAAGCGCAGCACTTCCTCGGCCGAACTCACGAAGTGAGCGGTGAGCTGCTGGCGGATGGCCTCGGGCACTTCCTCGTCGTAATCCTTGCGGTTTTCCTTGGGCAAGATCAGGGTCTGGACGCCCGCGCGGTGCGCGGCCAGCACTTTCTCCTTGATGCCCCCACTGCCAAGACTTGACCGGTGAGCGTAACCTCGCCCGTCATCGCCAGCCGGGGCCGCACCACCCGCCCGCTCAGCAAGGAAGCCAGCGCCGTGAGCATGGTAATGCCCGCGCTCGGGCCATCCTTGGGCACCGCGCCCTCGGGCACGTGCACGTGCAGGTCGCTCTCGTCAAAGAAAGTCGGGCTGATCTTGAGGGCCTGGTGGTGGGCGCGCAGGTAGGTCAGGGCGAGTTGCACCGACTCCTTCATCACGTCGCCGAGCTGCCCGGTGACGGTGAGGCCCTTTTGGCCGGGCATGCGGGCCGTCTCGATAAACAGCACGTCGCCGCCCACCGGTGTCCACGCCAAGCCGATGGCCATGCCAGGCTTGAGGCTACGCTCGTTGATCGCGTCTTCCAGGTAGCGCGGGGCGCCCAGCGCCTCGCGGACGAACTTGCGGGTCACCTTCACGGGCGCAGTCCGCCCCTCGGCGAACAGCACCGTGGCCTTGCGGATGACGCTCGCCACTTCGCGTTCCAGGTTGCGCACGCCCGCCTCGCGGGTGTAGTGCCGCACCAGCTCCACCAGGGCCGCATCGTCAAATTTGAGCTTGGCCGTGGTCAGGCCGTGCTCCGAAATCTGGCGGGGCACCAGGTGGCGCTTGGCGATCTCAACCTTCTCTTCTTCGGTGTAGCCACCGAGTTCGATGATCTCCATGCGGTCGCGCAGGGCGGCCGGGATGGTGTCCAGCCGGTTCGCGGTCGTAACAAAGAAGACGTTGCTCAGGTCGAACGGTGCATCCACGTAGTGGTCGCGGAAGGTGTCGTTCTGCTGCGGGTCCAGCACTTCCAGCAAGGCGGAGGCGGGGTCGCCCCGGAAGTCCGTGCCCAGCTTGTCAATCTCGTCCAAGACGAACACCGGGTTGCGGGTGCCGGCCCGGCGGAGACCCTGGATGATCTGCCCCGGCATGCTACCAATGTAGGTGCGGCGGTGGCCCCGAATCTCGGCCTCATCGCGCATTCCGCCCAGCGAGATGCGTACAAATTCACGCCCTAAAGCGTGCGCAATCGATCGACCCAGCGAGGTTTTGCCCACGCCCGGGGGCCGGCAAAGCAAAGAATCGGCTGGCGCACCGGCCCGTCGGTTTTCACCTTGCGAACGGCCAAAAATTCAACGATTCGGCGCTTAATCTTATCTAAACCGTAGTGCTCGTCATCCAGCACCCCCCGGGCATGGACGAGGTCCAGGTTGTCGGGGGTTTCGGCCCGCCACGGTAGGGCGAGCATGGTCTCCAGATAGGTACGGGCGACGGTGTATTCCGGCGAGCCCGGATTGATGCGCCGCAGCCGATCGTATTCCCGGTTGGCTTCGCGCAGGGCGTGGGCCGACATCCCGCTTTCGTCAATCTTGATGCGGAACTCGGCCAGGTCCTCGTCGGTGTCGTCGCCCATCCCGAGTTCGCGCTGGATGGCCTTCAGCTGCTCGCGCAGGTAGTAATCGCGCTGCGATTTGCTCAGCTCCGCGCTCACTTCGCTCTGCACGCGGTTGGTCAGTTCCAGCACGCGCACCTCGCGGCCCAGAAACTCCACCAGCTTGCGCAGGCGCTCCCGAATAGGCAGAATCTCGAGGATCTCCTGCTTTTCGGCGGTGGCCATGGGGATGTGCGCGGCCACCAGGTCGGCAAAAACGCCCGGCTCTTGCACCGCGCTGGTCAGGCTTTGCAGTTCGTCCGGCAGGTTGGGGTGTAGGGCCACGGCCTGGTCAAACAGGCTGGCGACCGTGCGCCGCAGGGCCTCAATTTCCTCCGCTTGGTCGGCGGGGACTTCGGGTTCTTCAATGACCTCCACCCGTGCCTTCAGGTAGGGGGCATCCTGCAGACGCTCGACGATCCGGAACCGCGAGACGCCCTGCACAATCATGCGGGTGCCCTCGCCGGTCTTCATCAGGGTGCGGATGATGACCGCGCACCCGTGTTCGTAAATGTCGTCGAAGGTCGGTTCGTCGGTCTGGGGTTGCCGTTGGCTGATGGCCCCGATCACGCGGGTGCTCTCCGCCACGCTGTCATCAATCAGCTGCATGGCCGAGCTGCGCGAGACGCTCAGCGGCGCAATCAGCATCGGATAGATGACCGATTCGCGCAGGGGCAACAGGTTCAAAATTTCGGGCACGTCGGGGCGACGCGACTCCGAATCCCCGCTCTCCTCTTCCAACGGAAGGGATTCCAGCAGGTCCTCGATCTCTTCAATACTGTCTACAGGGACTTCAATTTCGGACGACAATTAAACCTCTCGAATCGTGACGGTGTGCTCCACGATGAGCGTGCCGGATTTGGGAATGGCCACCAAAAGCAGGCCGTTATAAAAGTGAGTACGCGTCTCCGCGAAGGCGAGTTCAACCTCCGGCAGGACCAGATCGCGGGCAAACTCGCCATGCTCGATCTCCAGCAGGTGGGCGCGGGGTTTTCCTGCTCGCTATGCTCATCTCGTCGCACGCCGTGGATGCTGAGCACGTTGCGGGCGGGGCGGAAGGTGAGCTGGAACTGGTCGCGGCGCACCCCGGCCAACTCGAACCGCACCAGCACGTGCGTCTCGGTTTCCAGCATGTCCACGCGGGGGCCCCAGCCTCGTTGGCGGGCCAGGATGGGCGCGCCCAACCCGGTGTCATTCATGAACCGTTCCAGGTCCACTCCGACCTGAAGCAGCCATTCATCCCCATCGCGACGCGGCATCCTTCTATTGTGTCCCATCCCCTGCGGGCGGGCAGGGAACGGGCGGCTAAACTGGGCGCACGATGTCGGCGCGTCCGCAAAAGGTGTGGTTTATCCGGGTGGGGGGCACGGCCATGGGCAGTGTCGCGGCGGCCCTGGCGCAGTCTCCGGACCACGTGGTGCGGGGGAGCGAAACGGACCTTTATGAACCCATGGCGTCGTATCTGGCGGCCTCGGGGGTGGATGTGCAGCGCGAGTTCAACCCAGACGCGATGCGGGCCTGGGGGCCGGATGTGGTGGTGGTGGGCAACGCCGTCAGCCGGGGGAATGAAGAGCTAGAAGCCGCCCTGGACCATGGCCTGGCACTGGTTTCCTTGCCCCAAGCGGTGGCGCAGTGGCTGATTGGCGAGGCGGCCAGCTACGTGGTGAGCGGCACCCACGGCAAGACCACCACCACCTGCATGCTCACCCACATCTTGCAAGAAGCGGGGCGCGAGCCGGGGTTCATGATTGGCGGGATTCCGGGCAACTTTGAAGTCAGTTGCCGCCCGGCGGCGGGCGAGAACCCCATCTTTGTAAGCGAAGGGGATGAGTACGACTCGGCCTACTTTGATAAGCGGAGCAAGTTCATCCACTACCGGCCCCGGGTGGCGATTGTGAACAACATCGAGTTCGACCACTCGGACATCTTCCGCGACCTGGAGGACGTGAAGCGCACGTTCCGGCACTTTGTGCGGCTGGTGCCCCGGGGGGGCAGATCATCGCGGCGGCCGGGGATGCCAACGTGGACGATGTGCTGCGCACCGATGCCTACGCGCCGGTGGTGCGGTTCGGGATTGAAGAGGGCGACTGGCAAGCCCGGCGCCTGACGGCGGTGGGCGACCACACCACCTTTGATGTGTGGGAAGGCGAGCACGAATGGGGCACCATTGATCTGCCGGTTTCGGGGGATTACAACGTGCGCAATTGGCTGGCGGCCACGGTGGCGGCGCGGGCGGCGGGCGTGGATTTTGCCACCGTGCAGCGGGCGGCCCGGAGCTTTAAGTTGCCGCGCCGGCGGCTGGAAGAAGTGGGCACCTGGCACGGGGCCACGGTGGTGGAAGATTTTGCCCACCACCCCACGGCCATCGCGCTGGCCCTGCGCGCCCTGCGGCAGAAGTACCCTGGGCGGCGGCTGGTGGCGTGCTTTGAGCCGCGCAGCAATACGACGACGCGGAACCTGTTCCAACGGGAACTGGCGGAGGCCTTTGCCGAGGCGGATTTGGTGCTGATCGGGGCGCTGGACCGACCCCACCGGTACACCGACGCGGAGCGGCTGGACACGGGCGCGCTGGTGCGGCAGTGGCAGGCGGCGGGCAAGCAGGCGTGGGCGCTGCCGCTGGAGATGCAGGGCCAACCCGACTGGGGCGGGGAAGTAGAACGCGTGCTTAGGGAGTGGGTGCAGCCCGAGGATGTGGTGGCGGTGCTGACCAATGGCGACTTCGGCGGGCTGCGGCGGCGGATACCCGCGGGTTGCGACCTCGGACCGGCAAGGGTCTGAACCTGAGTGCATTCGCCGATGGTGAGTGAGTTGAGAAAATTCACTCAGACAAGCCGCATAGAGGTCTTCATTCGGTAAAGTTGCACACAATGCGCTGGAATCCTCATTGTGGGTTTGGTTTGGCCATCGTCATCATGGCTTGGGTCGCTGCCGGATGTTGCGGAGGGGCCATGCCGCTGAACGGCAGTCGTTGCCCGTTATCAGGAAGGCAGAGTTCAAAGAGGTTGAGGTCGCGCCTAAGCTCACTTGGCCGTTTAGTTTGGTAGATGCCAGTGGGAAGCGTATTCTTGTATCAACCGATAGTGGGACATTTCACATTTACGATCTCAAGAACACAGAATCTGGTGATGACCAACTTGTGCTTTACAAGACGCTCAAGTTACCAAGTGCGAATGGAGCCGCCATACTGGCGATCACACCGGATGGCAAGTCCGTGGTGGGAAGTGATAAAGTCAATCTGTTCTTATGGGATACGAAATCTGGTCAACTAACCGATAAGATTGCTACGAATGAGATTTTCGTTGAGGCGATGGAGGGAGCTGGCGAATGGGTTACTCAATTGGCCTTTAGAAATGACACGACACTAGCTGTGCAATCCATGCTCCAGGGAGTGTCTGAAGTGTCGTTGAAGAACGGGAAGTTCGTTCGGCCTTCGACCAAGCAACCCAAGATTAGCGACTACTCTACCGTAAGGGAAGTTCGGCTTTTTGAATCGGATTCGGGAGATGGAGCTCACACGATCAATCAGGGAGTCGTGACTCACATGCCTGCTGATGCCTTTGAACCTCATAGGGTGATTGAGCAGAAAGTCACGATTCCCATGTATGCAGACTTCCAGGGTAAGGAATTCACGATTGTCGGCGCGGACGGCTCTATTGTGCGGGGAGATGCCTTTGGTTCTGAATTGAGCGCGCGGGCAAAATTCCCTAGCATGAATATGAAAAGTGCTGCCATGGTCAAGGACCATGTCCTCGTCTGGTCCGAGAACGAGATATTTCACTATGACGGAAAGAAAGTGAGTCAGATCTACGCCGACGTGAACAAGGACATTGCCAGCCTCCTTGTACTTGATGGTCAAATTCTTCTGTCACTCATATCGGGTGAAGTTCTTGTGGCTGAGTTTCCGGGAGATTCTTCTCGATCCGTGGCTCGCGATTCATCAAATAAGTAGCTTCACCGGTGTTCACGGTCGTGGACATGACCGGGAGAAACTGTCTATCTGTGAAAGCGTGCAGCCCGGGGATGTGGTGGCGGTGCTGACCAACGGCGAATTCGGCGGCTTGCGGCGGCGGATTCACGCGGGTTGCGTTCTGGCCCCTTCATCCGTCTAAGCTCGTGAAGTGGAGTTCAAAACTTCCATCGCGATCCCTGTACTCTTTGCGTTAGCGGGATTGTGGGCTTGTAGCCGACCCACCGAAGCGCCGCAAGCAGCGGAGGCAGTGGTCAACCCGAGCTCGCTGAATACATTGAGGACATCACCATCGGCTTGGGTCGAGGAGGCTCCAACTTGGATCGCCCACATTAGCCGCTTCCCGAAGGAAAACGGCCCCTTTTACGATGCGGGAGAGAGCCAATTGATCATCACGGACAAGGCTTCGGGCAGTCGATTCTTCATGATGTTTTCCCCGTGGACGGCAAAACAACTGGAGCAAGCCACGCGTGAGCTGGGTGAAGAAGTTACACTGATGGACCGCCCCACACGACCATATCTCCAGGCCGTCGGAGTGTGGGACGAGGGAAGGTGGCACTTTGCTTCTGTGAAGGGATATGCGACAGTGCCGATGATGCAACTGCAAGTGAATCCTGCTTCCGCTTGGAGTGAGACGAGTGATGCAGAGCGGCCGAACGATATCTGGATTCAGGTTCTGAACGGCCATGCAAAGCTCATGCTGGCGTACGGCGAGAATCTTGAGTTTGGAATTTTCCACTTGGATTGGGATCGAGAGTCACAATCGATTCGCTTGTCGAATTTTCCGACGCTAGGCGAGGACTTCCATGCCGAGTTCAAGAGTCTTCGAGAGTATGCTGGCAGCGGTAGGATATTGCAAGACGGACTGGATGTCGAGACCTTCTAGAGTCATATGAATTCAGTGAGATGGGATAGCCAAAAATGACAATCTCTAAGAAGAGAGCCTTGCGTTTGTCGATTCTTAGTGCTGTTATTGTACTACTTGTGCTTTGCGTTGGCTTACATAGCCAAGGAGTACTGAGGCTTCCAGAGAGGAGCAACTTCACATCGGCAAGGCTGATCTATTGTCATTCTTATTCGGTACTTGCAGATGAAAGCGCTATAAAGAAGCATTACACCGTCGCCTACATGGACGGGTACTGTGTTCTGTTGTCAACAAAAAACGATCTCCATATAATCGTGCCATTGCTTGAGTCGGCTGGAAATTCTACAGGATTAGACCAACTTCTCAACTTTGAACTATCAAGCCTGAAGTTGCTGCAAGCCGATGTACCATTCCGGGAAGTCAGCAAGTCTGAGGCTAGGGCTGTGATTTCTCATGACATGCACGTTGAGTACACGAGTGTTGCCGAGAGATATAGGTTCTCAATTGAGCAAAAGGGGTCAGAATACTATGTGGGTGTTGATATCCGAGCCGACCTAGACGACAACGCACTTTTAGATTTTAGGCGACCTACCTACCTGCCACTGGAGTTTGCAGATAGATCAAAATAAATGAACAGGACAGTTCCATGTGCTAAAGTGAGCTGTCGCTGAGGGATTTTGGGATGCCGGTCGTCAATTACCACACCGTGAACGGCCAGTTGGTCGGGCAGAGCACGGGTACTGAGTTCACTCAGTACCTCACGGATGCGCTGGGTTCGGTGACGGCCACCGTGAATGGGAAGCGAGTGACCAATACCTACCGCTACAAACCCTACGGTGAACGTCTTGCCAAGTCGGGTAGCGGTCCGGACCCGGCATTCCAGTGGGCAGGAGATACCGGATCACGGGTGACCGGACGAAAATGGGCGGAGCAATACAACCAAGCCCGGCACTACGGCACGAGGCAGTCCAGCTGGACAAGTGTGGACCCGATTTGGCCAACTGGATGGCCCTATTCCTATGTGGAGGGTAATCCGGCTACACTAAAGGACCCGGCCGGATTATCGTCTTGCGGCAATCCTGTAAATGATAGTTGTAGACCTCAGCCAAGGGAGGTTGAATGTTGTACAGCTAAAATCCAGTGCTTTAGTTCACCTGGTGGTAGGTTCGACCGTTCGCGAGCAAATTTCCACATGGCCCTTCCGAAGAAACCAACTAGAACGTTAGTCCATGGAACACTCTCGGTATATATTTACTATTACATTCAGTATCAACCCTCTGAGAGTAAGGCTAACTGTCCACAGCCAGAACTGCAAGTGCGAACCCTAACACTGAGGGCAACAAGCGGCTTGCGCGGATATCAGGCTCAAAATGTCCAGTGGCGAGGGGCTACGCAAAGTGGGTGGTGTATTGGTAATCATGGTCCGATACCACCTTCAAGTGCAGTGCGCAACCCTTATTCGATAGTAACGGCATGCATGGGCACGACTCGTGAACAATCTGCGTCAATGACACAGGGCAATGAGAATTACAAATGCTACATATCGGAAGAGTACGTTCGTCTCGCAGGTTGCCCTGGAAATCCGACTAGAGGTAACTTCAGGATTCATCCCGATGGAGGCAACAATGGTAGTCAAGGTTGTATTTCATTTCCTGACCAATCTACATCGCATAACTTTAGAAGTTGCATGAGTTGGGCTAGGGCATATGGATGCAGTAACATTCCGCTTTACGTGGGATACACAAGTGGTTAAACGTAGCTATATGAGAGCCGTCTTGATTCTAGCCATTTTGCCAGTCGCTGTTGTAAGTGGGTGCTCCAATGTCGAACATAAGGCTGATTCGGTGGCAAGTGTGGGTGCGGAAGAGAGTGAGAATGTGAATCTGAAGCTCGGCTACCAGAATCAGAGTATTGTCATACTGGAATTCGAAGGTGAAGCGGCGCTCGTGTCAATGAAGCGCATGCCTTATCCGAAGAACACTTCTGTGCCGAGCGCTGATGCTATTTGCTTCAGCAAGCCGATGGAAATTTTCCGTGAGTACGCACTTGAGTCAATTGCAGTATCTTTTCAAGGCGTCAGCTACCATGTTCCCGTCTCCAAGTCGGTCTTGTTTGCCGACCCGTCCATGCCAGTGATTCCAGGCGAGGAAGCTGCTCCAGAAGAATTCATGGCCTCTGATGATGGTTCACAAAGCCCTGCAACGGAGCAGGGTGAGCTAGAGCAAAGTGAAGAGGAGGTTGGGATTGTGTGGGATGCGTCCAGTCAGTTGGTCTCTCTATCGTTCTTGGGATCAGACGGTGAGGGGTCGTATATTGGTGCCGTGATCTTTAAAGGGAACCGGGTCGTAGGCGCATCTATGGAGCTCTACGACGGTTCGTCAACCCCGAAGAGCTTCGCAGTAAAGAGCTTAAAGAACTATGTAAGTGTGAAATAAGTGCGACTCAAGCTTCCGAGAATGTTCGTGCTTCTCTGTCCGTTAATTCCCTTCGTGCTATCTTGTTCGAATCCGGACAATCATATTATCGTGCTGGAGCATGAGTTTGTACAGAAGCTATCCAAGCCTGGTGATCGCGGCACTCTGACCATCAAAGACCCCGCAGTCATGCCGGGCCAGAAGCACAACGTTATGATTCAAAAGGGGAGCGACTTGCTGTTTCCGGTTAAGGATTCGGATTGGTCGAAGAGTAGCACTTACATCCCCATCATCACCGATCAGGGTGAAGTTGTATCGTCAGAGCCGCCAGGTCATCCCGGGTCAATCTATGTTTCCAATGTAGGTATTCACAATGGAGTCAAGATCATCACGTTTGAGAGGGGGTAAGGCACTGGCTTCCTAGAGCACTAGTTGCGCTAACCCCACCTCATCCGTCTAAGCTCGTGAAATGAAGCCCACTGCGCTGCTTCTCGCCCTCGCCTTCGGCGTCGCCGTCATCCCGTCCGTCTCCCACACGGCGCCCGCCGAACCCCTCAGCCGCAACGTCATCCAGAACGGCATGGTGAAGGGTTACGACACCGACACCATGGTGGAGGTGCTGGACAGCCTGAAGGTGGAAGTCGTGGAGGACGAAGAAGTCGGCGGCCTGGTCTTTGAGCACGACGGATGGGAGGGCAAAGTCTTTGCCTACAACGAAGACGGCGAGATCCTCGACCTGGGCGACCCAGATGCCACGTTCTGCATGATGCAGGTAGGCAAGGCGATTGATGAAGACGACATGGACTTGTCTGCGATCAACCAGTTCAACTGGGATTCGCACTGGGTGCGCGCCTATTACAACGATGAGAGCGAGATCTTCGTCGAGATGGACATTGAACTCAGCGGCGGCATGACCCAGGCCAACCTGAAGCGGACGGCCCAGAACTTCCTTGCCGCGGTGGACTCCGCCGAATCCACCTTCTACCCCAAATAGGCCAACCCCAAAGCCAAACACTCCCGCACGGGCAAGACGCCCGGCGGGAGTGAGAAGCGAGAAGCAAAAGTGCTTACGGCTCGATGAACGAAGGGGTCCAGCCCTTCACTTGCACCGACGAACCACCCTGCGTGGCCGGCGGCCAGTTCAGGAAGCCCGCGCCTCCAATGGTAGGGTGGGGCAGGCACTGGTTGGAGGAGTTGCCCCAGGCCGTCTTGCGCCACTTCACGTGGCCGTCCAGGTAGGCGATGGTGGTGCCATCGTTGTTGCCCCCCATGGGCGCGCGGCCGTTGCCGTCGCCAATCCAGCCACCTTCGGGGCAGGCCTGGGTGCGGCTGTAGAGTTCGTCCAGTTCGTCGCCTTCGATTTCGGAGTCCGTGGCTTCCAGGATGAAGAAGGATTCCGAGGGGGCTTCCCAGCTCGTCATCACCGGGCCTTCGTCGGCAATGTGCTCGTTGTAGGCGTAGGTGGCGTAATAGGCAAACGCCGGGCGACCTTCCGAATCCACCGTGCGGGTGAGACCCCACGAAACATCCCAGCCCTGGGCTTCGGCGAAGGTGACGCGCGGGTTGCTGCCGGATTCACTGAGGTACTGCAGCTTGGGCGACGGCGCGTTCTGGCCCACAAAGATGCCCTGCTTGCCCGTGATGTGGCTGCCCGGCTTCTGCTTGATGTACGGCGTGAAGTGGAACATCCAGTACCAGCTCCCGTTGCTGATGGTGCGGCCATTCCAGATGCCGCCGTTGGCCGGCAGCGTGTCATCGTAGTCGGCGGCGTACATCATGCCCGCGAGGCCGATCTGCTTGAGGTTGCTGACGTTGCCCGCCTGCTTGGCCGCTTGCTTGGCCTTGGCAAACACGGGGAAGAGGATGGCAGCCAGGATGGCGATGATCGCAATCACCACCAGAAGTTCGATGAGAGTAAACGCGCGGCGCACACGGCTAATCTGAGCGCGGAATGTTAAGAAAACTTCATGGCGAGGTTAAGGCTGTGTTAACTCCGCTTTAACAACTCAAAACCGGGAGTAATGCCGGGCTAGGCGGGCGGAGGCGCTTCGCCGGGCAGGGCAAAGCGGCCGTATTCATCGTCCGGCTCCACGTGCACCATCACCTTGGCGATGAGGGGAAGCTCGTCGCGCACCCGCTCGTGCACCGCGTGGGCCAGGTCGTGGCCCTCCCGCACGGTCAGGTCGCCATCCACCAGGATGTCAAGATCCACAAAGTAATCGAACCCGTGCCGCCGCACCCAGCAACGGTGGGTGCCCCGCACCCCCGGCACCTGCGCGGCCACCCGGCGCACATCTTCGCCCAGCTCTTGGTAGGGCACGGCATCGGTGAGGTCTTCCCAGGCCGAGCGAAGCAGCATCGAGCCATTGACGGCAATGACCGCCGCCGCTACCAAGGAAGCCCAGTCGTCCGCCGTGGCGTAGGCCGGGCCGCCAATGAGGGCGATGGAGATGCCCACAAACGCCGCCGCCGAGGTGAGGGCGTCGCTCTGGTGGTGCCAGGCATCGGCCTTCACGGATTGGCTGTCCACGGCTTCGCCGACCCGGTGCGTGCGGCGCGCCAGCAAAAACTTGACCAGCATCACGCCCAGCAGCACGGCCAGGGTGTAGGGCGCGGGCACGGCGTGGGGGGTGCGGATTTCGTGGATGCTGGTGACGGTGATGCCCACGGCGGCGGCCAGCAGAAGGAGCGAGATGCCCGCGGCGGCCACCGTCTCGGCGCGGCCCCGGCCGTAGGGGTGCTGGCTGGTGGCGGGGCGGCGGGCGACCTTGAGCCCCATCAGCACAAAGAGGCTGCCGAAGACATCGGTGGTGCTTTCAATCGCGTCGGCGATGAGCGCTTGCGAGTTCCCCAGCACCCCGGCCACCCCCTTGATAAGGGCCAGGGTGCCGTTGGTGAGGATGCCCAGCCACGTGGCCTGCCGGGCTTGCTCCAGGCGCTGGCTCCGGTCTCGCTGCATCAAGTTGATGTTACTTCGCGAGGTTACTCCGCGATGAGTTCGATGAAGCGCGCGGCGGCCGGGGGATGCTTGAAGAAGAACAGCGACGGTTCGATGAGTTCCAGTTCGCTGATGCACCACTGGCCCTGCGCATCTTCCATCAGGTCCAGGCGGGCGTAGAGCGGGGTTTGCGGGAGGGTGGCCCGCACGCGCTGCCACAGTTCGGTTTCGGCGGGGGTGGCGGTGTCGGGGCCGGTCACGGATTCGTCGTCTTCGTCAAAGCGGGGCATCTTGATGACGACGTGGCTGGGTTCGCCGCCCAGGCAGACAATGGACCGTTCGCCCACCGTACGCACGCTGGGGAAGAACGGCTGCACCATCAGCGGGCGCTGGGCCAGGATTTCGTTGGCGAAGTCTTGGGCTTCTTGGGCTTGGTCTTGGGAGAAAAGGCGGGTGAGCTCGCTTCCGGCCGAGATGGCGGGCTTGAGCACGAACTGCGGCCAGCCCTGCGTGAGGTCGGGGAGGTGGACGGTGGCGCCGCGCTCCGCCCAGCGGGTGGGGACCACGGCCAGGCCGTGGCGCTCCAGGTCTTGCAGGTAGCGCTTGTCGAGGTTATTGGCCACCATGTCGGCGGGGTTTTGCAGGGTGCCGAGGGGGGCGACGCGGGCCAGCCAGGCACGGAATTCGTCCACCCGCCCGGGGTAATCCCAGCAGGAGCGGAGGATGATGCGGTCGTAGTCGGCCCAGGGGATGGCAGGGTCATCCCAGGCGGCCATGGTGGCCTGGTGTCCCGCGGCCTGGGCAGCGGCGAGGAAGATGGGCTCGTCGTGGTCGGGTTCGGGGAGCGACAGGCAGGTGACGAAGGCGATCCGCACGGTTCATGCTAGCGCATGACTCCGCATCCCGACCCGGACGCGCCCCTGCGCCAGAATGATGTTACAATCTCTCAGCTACCTGTTTCAGCCTCTAATGGTACGGTGTACGAACTGAAAGCACTTTGAGACTAGGGGGATACTCCAGTCACCTGACCATCGTTGTCATATTTCAGTGATTTTCCTGCTAGGCTTTTACTTGCATAGCCTTCTATACTTACGATGTTACCCGATGATCCGTGGATGAGTACGGTTTCTGTATCCGTCCCTCTCTCGCGGGCAACAGCAACTTTGGCTCGAATTATTTGTAAGTACCAATAGTATCTGCAATCTATGACTTCAAATGAGGTTACTCGTCCAAGAACAAACCTTTGGTATCGATCCGTTCTTTCAAGATGTGACGTTTTTGGGTCTGCGAGTTTGGAATAAAGCACAGCAACGTCTGCTCTTGCTTGTCTTTCCTTCTGACCTCCGATGAGCCACATTCCTGCAGAAAAGAGGATGATAATGGCGAATGAGAGGATTGCGACTCTCTTCATGTGATTACCGGCCGATGACCCGTTCGCTCTCGGCACCAGTTGCCGATCCACCCGCCCGCGTATCGAAATTCATTGCAAGCACAGTCAAGTATCCAATCTACAAACTGATAACAATTCCTGTTGATGACATTATACTGGCCAGGTTTGGCAGCATCGATACACTTGCAAACAGCATCCGCGTACTCGCAAACTCGGTAGTCATCGCTTCGGATGATTAGTTCACAAGTTATGTCTCCGAAGTTCGTACAATCGTAATTTCTATCGCCGATCTCTCCAGGTCCGATTGGCCGCGGACCGCCTTCGGGATAAAGCCCAGCAGAGCAATTTCTACTAGTTCCGTCAGGCCGATCAATATCGACGCAAATGAATTGGTGGAGGCCAACGCTACATTTGTAGATGCCGCATTGCTTCTTCTTGGAATTGCGTGGTGTTGAACTGGCAAGGCCTAAGTAGTCAACATACTGAACTGGCCGATTCGAGCAATACTGAAATGGTTGTTCGAAAGGCCAGTAGTGATCAACTGTCAGCCACCTGGACGTATCCGCTCGGTAATGGCGGGCACGCACGTACATCCGCGAAACCGCATCCGTAAGGTAGCCCCATACTCCGCAGAAGCCCCACGGACTCGGATTCGTTCCGGTTTGCGTCCGCACTTCTCCGAAGGGCCAGTAGGTCGTCTCCGACGTCACGTTGCCGGAGTCGTCAGTTGTCTTTATGACGTTCCCGAGGGTGTCGCCGAGGTAACGAGTCGTTACCCCGCCGCGTGTCTCTTCTCGCAATTTACCGTGTACGGTGACATAGGTGACGGACATCGGCATTTGAGAAGGTTGTCACAAGGAAATGTGGAAAGTCAAGCACCGTAGAGGGTTCAACACGGGACAGCCTATTTGCCCACGGAAGCCTCCAAAGCTTTTCGGGCGGCTACAGGTTCACAGTAGGCTCATTGTCAAACTGCGGCAGTCATAGTCCAAATACTGCTCGCCGCTGACTTCGACGATCTGCTCAATCTTGCCTGTAGGGCAGAGAATTGTGAGCCGCTGCCGCCCCTCGGGGATCAGGAGGTAGTACCCGAAAACCACCCGCGCTCGCTTCCCGTTGACGAGGTACGGCGTCCGCGACGACGCGGAGGATGTCAGCTCAATGGCATGATGGCGTTCCAGGGTCTGGCATCCTTCGAGCAGATAGATGGATGCCGCAAGAGGGACACAGAGGGCAGCCAGTCTCAAGGTCGTCCGGCGATACAACCCCTGGCGCCCTGGCGTGGATGGCTCACGCTCTGATCTGGTCGCCAACGTGTATTCATCAAGTTCATCCACCGGCATACTGAATCCAAAAGCACTCCTTCGTGTCATCGAAATAGATGTAGGCGATGCCGTATCGGAGTGGGTAGACGGAGGCTTGGCTGAAGCTCTTGATCTTGGGTCGTCCATAGCCCGCCAGGGGGTAGCGGGGGTCGTTCTTGGCCAGAACTTCCATTGGCTCGCCAAGCACGGCTTCGACCTGCGCGCGGCTCCGTCCTTGGAGCTGGTAAATCGAATCCATCTGATTGCGATCGGTGAACTGGGTGACATAGATCGCTTTCGCAACCTCGACGACGCAAATCGAAAGAATCAGCGCGGCTATGCACTGGAAGAATGGATGAATCTGTGAAGTGCCTTTGTATGCGAGTTTCATTTTGGCAATTGTTCTAACGATAGACTGATGAGTCAACCGATTGCTCAAGCCTAGCTACTCCGAAGAAAAATGATTGCATGGAACAGGAAGTAAGAGTTGAAGGCCAGATAAAGCGCGTTCAAAGAGAGAATGATTCTGAAAGTGTTTACGAAAGTCCTTGGCTCAATCTTGATTTGTCGGTGGATTCGAACGCCCCACGCGACGATGACAGCACTGCTTACGAATGAATAGCACCCAAAGGGGGCGAAGAGAACGTAGGCCTGGCCGTCAAACCTGAAAGCGGCTACCAACGCGTACCCAACGGCAAAGGCAAGGAATGGACTGGCCATGCCCCAGAGGATTAGCCTCCGCATCGCCGGCCGCAGGTTTGTCTCGCCCTTGGCTTTCAGGTAGTCCATTCTCGCGACGCCTCCGTCAAGCCTCAACAGGCTATGCCCGCCCGAGAGTTCCCGTGCCCCGCATCCCACTCTGCCACCTCACCGTCTCCATAAGTGTGCGCCGAATCCTCATCTGGTTGATGCTGCTGTGCCTGCCCCTGGCGGCCCGGGCGGAGGCCTTCTTCATCAACCAGTTCGACGTCGACCTGGACTTGCAAAAGAACGGCGAATTGCGCGTGACGGAGAACATCCAGGTCGTCTTCACCGCCCCGCGCCACGGCATCTTCCGCACCCTGCCGGTGGAGATGCCCACCCCCAGCGGGTTCAAGCGCCTGGTGCTGGTGGATGACATCCAGGTCAGCGACACCACCGGCAACAAGAGCGGCATGAAGGTGGACAAGGAAGGCAGCAACCTCAAGATCCGCATCGGCGACCCCGACGCCTACGCCCCCGTGGGGCCGGTGGTGACCTACACCATCCGCTACCGCGTGACGGGCATGCTCAACCGCTTTGACCCCTCGGGCGGATGGGGCCGCAACGTGGAACTCTATTGGAACGCCCTGGGCACCGAATGGCCGGTGGGGATCCAGAAGAGCCAAGTGACCGTGCGCTGGCCCGAAGGCGCCCAGCCCAAGGAGGTGCGGGCCGTCACCTTTTGGGGCAATTACGGCAGCCGCACTCAGTTCCAGCAGATCGGTGCCGGCACCACGGTGGAGCCCACCACCGGCATCAAGATGGAGCTGACCCCCACCACCCTGCGCATCACCAATCCCCAGCCGCTCTTGCCCTACCAGGGGCTTAGCTTTGCGCTTTCCATGCCTTCCACGCTCATCGATATGCCGTCGTTGTGGCAAGAATTCCGGCTGAAATACGCCCACCTCATGGGGTTCTTGGTGCCGCTGGGCATGGCGGTGGTTTTCTTCGTCATCTGGTTCATTTGGGGGCGCGACTCGGTTCATAAGCGCGGCGAGCCGCAGGCCGAAGTGCCGCATGAACTCACCGGGGCCCTGGCGGGCGCGCTGGCCGATGGCCGCTTTGACGAGCACGATCTCTCGGCGGTGTTTGTCTCCCTGGCCAAAAAGGGGAGGCTGGTGCTGAACCCCGGTGGCCTGGGGGAGATGCTGACCCTGACATCGAATTCATCCACCCAAGGGCTGGACGACCTGGAAGCCTACGTGCTGAACTTGCTTCTGCCCCACGGCCCCAGCATCTCCAAAACCGACCTGACCGAATACGTGGCGCCGCACCTGTGGCAGATCAAGGCGAAGGCCTTTGGCGAGCTGGTGAAGCGGGGCTATTACCGCAGCAACCCGCAGAGCGTGCAGTTGGCCTGGGGCATCATCGGCCTGGTGCTGCTGGTCATCGTCTCGATGGTGGTGTGGTCGTTGGCGCCCTATTTCTCGCGGGATGTGGTGCTGCTGGGCTTCTTGTTGGGGCTGGGCGGGCTGTATCTGTTTGCGCGGGCCATGCCCCGGCTGACGCGGCGGGGGAGCCGGGCCTATGCCGAAGTGCAGGCCTTTGCCGAGTTTTTGGACGATGCCGGCCTGCACCGCGCCAAGCTGAAGGGGCGCCCCATGGACCAGACCCTGTACGAGGATTACCTGGACCACGCGGTGGCGTTCCGGCGGGTGAAACGGTGGGGGCACGCCTTTTCGGCCCTGGACCTGGTGCGGCCGGGCTGGATCACGGGGCGCGGATCGGCGCACGACCTGAACAACCTGGGCAACGAGCTGGGGGCTTTGCTTCCGAGCTGGGCAAGGCGGCCAGCACCCCACCCAAGAGCAGCGGCGGGGGCGGGGGGAGCTCCGGGTTTAGTGGCGGTGGGGGGTTCAGCGGCGGCGGCTTTGGCGGCGGCGGCGGGGGGAGCTGGTAGGGGGCGGCGCGCCGGTGTCCATGTTCCGGGTTTCGATGACGTTGCCCAGGGTGTCCGGCATGAAGAGCGTCTTGACCCCATTCCGGTCCTCGTGGAGGATCCGTCCGTTCACGGTGGTGTAGTTCACTACGGGCATCAGGTGCGCTCCTGCAGGTAGTCCGTGCCATCCCAGACTATGGTCACTGTACCACTTCCGTCCTGAATTCTACGACGTAAACCATCGCCGTCGTACGCATAAGTGGAAATCCCACTCGCAGTCTGCATCGTTTGCATGCGGTTCTCACGGTCATAGGCGTAGGTTGTCTTGGTGCCACTCGCATCTTCAACCGTCATGTTGCCATAGTTGTCGTAGTCAAACTCCGTGGTCACGGCCCCGATGCGCGAAGAATTTAGGTGTTTCGAGTCTGCGGTGGTTTCGATAGTGTTGCATTTCTCAAGAGCATAAATGTGATTGTTGCAAGAATTATCACCTTGCGTTCTTGCTGGAATGTAGAACGATAACGATTGAATGGAAGCCACAAATTGACATGTTACATATTGCAAAATACATGACAAATGCAAAAGGAATCCAAATCATGCCTTCCATGTAGCGATTGTCAGACAGGGCCAACCCCTTGAACACGGCGAAGGTACATACCGAAGCAGTTGTTAGAGCACTCAGTAGATACACCACCCAAGTTGGCCGCGGGAGTGCGCAGCATATGGCGAGTAGGGTTAAAGATATAGCACCCCATTTTAAAAGAAAGTCGGCAGCAAGCATACCTTCGCGAAGCGAGGTGTTCAGCCCTCCGTATACTAGCGCCGCAGTAAAAGTATGACCTAGAAGACTGCACAGAAATGCTTGATGCCATTTGTCTGGATTTGCGCGCAAAGATTTGATAATGCTCGAGAACATGGGGCCCCATCACAAATGTGTCATCGCAATGCGTACTCCTGAATTGCACGGGAGATAGTGCAATTCCAGCCGTAGGCATACCGGCTCTTACAACTTCTGATAATAATATCTGTGGGTTCTATTCCCATACACACTCACAGGTAACTGGGTGAAGATGAGAACCTGTCGGGCAGATCCTTCCACTACACCGAGGAGGTGGAGGCGGCAATATAGGCACCAATATAGGCACGGGGTTGTTTTTGATGAGGCCTGCGGTACATATGATCTGAAATACAGCAATGAGCTGTTTTGTTGCACGGCAATGGCCAGAACTACTGTCGTTCCTACAATGCAAAAGGTAGCATACCAAGGCGTCCTGTAGTAGTTTGCAATTGCACGACGTGCCAGGTGGCTTCCAATAATTGTTGCCACCCGACTTGTTCGCCTTATGAAGACACTCATCGTGTTCCTTGCAAGCTACGTCCAGACACGAGATGCCCGGAGGGAGTTCACATGGTTTCGCCTTGATCCAGTTTCGCAGTCCGCAATAGTTGCCGTAATTCCAAAACCAAGGCTGGTATGCTGGCCACGTTGGCACTCCAACGCCTAGGTCTGGCCCCATTTCATACAAACCAGTAGGATCAATGAGAGATGTCGGTGTGTTTCGCACGTAATGATATGCATCTTTAGATGGCCAAAGCGGATCGAGTGTCAGCCACCTGGAGGTATCCGCTCGGAAGTGCCTAGCGCGCACGTACATCCGAGACACCGCATCCGTAAGATAGCCCCACACGCCACAGAAGCCCCACGGGCTTGGATTGGTCCCTGTTTGCGTGCGCACTTCCCCAAAGGGCCAGTAGGTAGTGGTAGAGGTCACTGTCCCCAATTCATTGGTTGTCATGATGACGTTGCCGAGCGTGTCCGGGACGTACTCCGTCACCACGCCGCCTCGGTTTTCCTCCACCAGGCGACCATGAACAGTTGCATACGTCACGGACATTGCCATCAGCTGATTTCTCCTAGACATGCGAACGAGGCTAGAGACTGCAAGCCTACTATCCCTGGATTGAGCATCACATTGTCGCTTTGCTCTTTCGACCCTGGTTTACCAGCGAGGTCAGAGAGCTTCTGGCGCTCTCGATCGAGTAAGGTAATAGCCCAGGGCTGAGAACTCTCTCTAAGCTGTTTGAGGGCGGACTGATAGTACACAAATGGAATCAAACTGCACTCTAGGTACCTAGAAACGAGGTGTGAATCTTCAATCTGCCCGTGAAGGATGAGCATTTCAGCTGCGGCGTAAGCCAAGAAATCGTCTGTTCGTCGGTAGCGTTCGGTCACGTAGCCCTCGAGGGACTCCCGCCAATGATCCTGGAGAACTGTGAACGAATCCAGCCTATTGTCTCCCAGAGGTATCTGACGTTTGAATATCGTGCGCATTGAGATGATCGACGTCGTTCTGATTCGCTGATTATCATCTTGGCTCCATTTCGCTAAAGCGAGAGCAACTGGATACTCATCACTTCCACTTAATGCCAGCACGCCAAAACTGGATAGAACGCTGTCTGGGTTATGATCAACAAACTGGATTATCTCACCCGTAATACCCGGTCGCGTCGATAGCAGGGACCTGATCGAAATCGTTCCCTCTGCAAACCTGGACAGCTCAGCGGATATATCAGATTGCTGGCCTGATGCGGGGCAAGAGGCGGCTAGAACAAGGAGGGTTGTGAAGAAGCTGCCCTGATGATGATTGTGGCGGGGCATACTAGATGTACCTCGCAGGCGGACGCTTTGCAGCGCATCGCTCGTTACATTTTGTGTGAAGTGTCTCTCGAATCTCGAAGTTCGGATCTTCAGGAGATGGGTATGGAAACATCCGATCGCAGCAAGCGCTACAAGCATCATCCGTATCCGTCTTCTTTGAGCATTGGGCGAACGCAAGTGTTCCAGAAGAGCTCTGGCAAAGTAGTTTGACTAGCTGGCCCAGTTTAGTCACAGCTCCCGATCCCCGGAAAGCATTTGCATCTCGGCAACAAGTTGCTGGCGTTGGTGCAGTCAAGTTGCTTCTTGAACCGTTGATCAAGCCGATTAGGTGTTTTAAGGTCTGTTCTCCAATAAATTTGCCAATTGTACGAAGGTAATTCACGATGTCACTACCGGATTTTAGTGAGCACAGTAACGCTATGCATGCGCCCACGGCTCCGCTAATCGCACAAGGATTGTCTTCTGGCGAGTTACATACTGCAAGTCCGGATGGGTCAGCTTGAATGACTGGCCTGTTGGAAGAATAGCCATACGGTGGTTCAATTGGCCACAAGGGGTCTACTGTCAGCCACCGAGACGTATCCGCCCGGTAGTGGCGGGCACGGACATACATCCGCGAAACCGCATCCGTAAGGTAGCCCCACACGCCACAGAAGCCCCACGGGCTTGGATTGGTACCCGTTTGCGTACGCACTTCCCCAAAGGGCCAGTACGTGGTGGTAGAAGTCACCGTCCCCGACTCATTGGTGGTCATGATGACGTTGCCGAGCGTGTCCGGGACGTACTCCGTCACCACGCCGCCTCGGTTTTCTTCCACAAGACGACCATGCACAGTTGCATACGTCACGGACATTGCCATCAGCTGATTTCTCCTAGATAGTCGCTACCATCCCAGACATAAGTGGTTGTACCCGAAGCCGTCTGTTTGGTTCTTCGCAATCCGTCACCGTCATACGTCATCGTGGTCGAAGTTTCATCCGGTAGGGTTACCTTCGTCATCTCGTTCCGGCGGTTGTAGGCGTACACCGTGCGAATGGCGCTGGACCCTCTCTGTTCAATCGTCGTATTGCCGTTATTGTCGTAAGTGAAGGTCACCCGGGTCGGGCCATCTTGCATGGTGGTCAGGCGCTGGGCTGCGTTGTAAGTCATGGTGGCGGGCAGACTGCCTTGATGATGCTTCACGGTTTGGTTGCCAACGGAATCATACGTGAAGGTCGAGAAAGCCCCTGACGTTTGTTGTCCCGTCAGGCGACTGGCATTGTCGTAGGTGTAGGAAGTCGTGACCCCATTCGCCACCTGCTTGGTTTTCCGGCCGGCCGCATCGTAAGTGTCCACAACCGTTGAGATGACCGTACTTGCTTGCAGTCGCGTCAGGGTAACAGGCCGACTCAATGCATCATAGGTTGTGATCTGAGAACCGGAACCATAGAGCAATGTGGTCAAATTGCCGTCGGTGTCGTACTGAGACGTGTAGATCTTGCCGCTAGGCAGCATCTGTGCACTCACCCGATTAAGGGCATCGAACGTTGACGTCGTGCGGCCACCATCGGGGTCGATCATCAGCTCGCGGTTGCCCACGGCATCGTATTGATAGCTGATGACGAGTGCCCCGGGGCTCTCCACCCGCGAGACTTCGTTGCGGGCGGTGTAGGCGTACTTGGTGGTGCCGGTGGCATCGATCATGGTGGTGCGATTGCCCACGGCATCGTACGCATAGGTCACGGCCGAAGGGGAAGCGCCGTACAGCACCTGGGTGGTGCGGCCGAGGGCATCGTGCGTGTGCGTTTGCACCCAGCCATTGGCATCCAGGATGGTGGTGGGCCGCCCCGCCGCGTCGTAGCTGGTGGTGGTGGCCAGGTTGAGCTCGTTACGCAGGGCAATCTGTCGCCCGGCAAGGTCATACGAATAGGTGATCCGGTTGCCCCGGGCATTTTGGCGGCTGGTTTGCTGCCCCGCAAGATCGTAGGAGTACGTGGTGCGGTTGCCGAGAGGATCCACGCTCGCCGACATACGGTTGGAATTGGCCGAATACACCGAGGTGGCGATGAAGCCCAGCGGATTGGTGACGCTGGTTTGGTTTCCGGCGTTGTCATAGGCGTAGCTCGTGCGGTTGCCAAGCGGGTCCACCGAGGCCGTCACTTGACCGAAAGCTCATTGAAGCTATTCTGAGTCGCAATATTGGAACAGAAATATTAGTTGCATCATATTTTGCTCAGCACCGAGCAGCGGGCAATAAGATTTAATACCCTCACCCAACGCATAGGATACATAATTAACGAATGACAAGCGGATGATTGTAGCGAGAAGCTCACGTTGGTGTGGCGGAAACTCTCTAATCTGACTTGCAATATCCTCCAGGACATCCGGATCAGCAATTACAATGCTGAAGAAGGAGATATACTCAGGTTGGAAGGCGTCCACTGTCAACATAGCCATTAACATGAAGGGCAATGCAGTAAACAGTTCGGAGGCATTACTGCCACCGCTTGTAGTCGATACTCCTCCAAATTCAACGCCGTACGCGAGTAGTTCATGGGCGACCTCATTAGTAACCTGACTCAACCGCATGGCGTTTAGGTGTTCAGCCAAAGGATTTGTAGAAACCAACTCGTACGAGGGACCAAAGACCCTAAGGAGACAGTCTCTGCAGGCGGGACGCACCTGGATCAATGCACTCGTCAATGGTCGATCGAGATACAGTTCCTCTGAGCTAAAGTCGACTTCCATGACCGCTAAAACGATAGCTTAAAGCTACCACTTGTCCCCTCTTACATACTTGGCACAATTATTCCTGAAGACGCCCCAGAATGCGTCAGAAGATTTGAAGCATTTGTGCCTACGTTGACAGTTCGCAAGCTGAGTTAGCCTAACGCAAAACTGTTCTAAGTGGCCTTCGAATTTTTCTTCCCACTTTTCTGATCCAGGTCCTCTTGGTGGTCGCAAGTCACACATGATGTAGAGCGACCTTAGTCGCAACATATCGCCCAGAGCACTGTCGGGAAATCGCCCGGGGTAAGTGGTAAAGCAACAGTCTTGCCTAGTCAAATCACCATTTCGCGGAATCTCTCTTTCGGCCTTTTTAGCAAGACGATGCCATTCTGTGCATTCGTCGTAAAGGGGGTGGTAAAACTCAAAGCACTTGCCGGGTTCAACTTCGTCGGGCATTGGAAATGGCACTTGAACTGGATAACCTGGACCTCGGAAAGGGGGTGCCCATGGCACTGGTGTTGAGTTGCTGCCAAGATCTCCGGGCCAACCAGGGTACGTACCTCTACCAGGCGATCGTCGAGGTGTCGGGCGAGGAGCTGGGCGCGGGGCATATGGTGAGTCTTTCGGGTCGATCCAAGGATAGGCTGGATTCGGTCGCCAATACCTGCCACGCCCGCCAGGTGCCGGATGCCAAGGACTATTACTCCCAGGGAAACCAGCGCCCCTGTTATTCGATCGCCGACCTCTATCGCCTTCTGGATCGATCAAGCTCGACGGATTCGAATACACATACGAATACGGGAATTCACTTGGCCACGACTGATCCACGCTCGTCCAACTCGCTTGATTCGTGCCGTAGTGCCGGGCGCGGTTGTAATGCTCCGCACGGCTCCGTCCAGTCACTCTTGATCCGGTATCTCCCGTCCACTGAAAGTCGGGGTCTGGTCCGCTGCCCGATTTGGCCAGGCGCTCACCGTACGGCTTGTACCGATATGTATTCGTTACTCGCTTCCCGTTCACGGTTGCAGTGACGGAACCTAGCGCATCGGTGAGGTACTGGGTAAACGTCGTCCCCGTACTTTGCCCGACCATTTGGCCGTTCACGGTGTGATAGTTGACAACTTGCATTACGTACTGGCCCTTGCCGGTTGATCTAGGCTATTGAAACTAAGCGTGCTACTCATATGAAAAAAACACCCGCCTAACGAAGGCATGTTTCCATTATCCGTGTGACTCTTGAAGAGATGGATGGGTCCTACTGGGATTTGATTGTGCAAATTACTAATTTGTCACCCACTACGGTTACGACAACGCCTGGGCTTGGAACCGCCATGACTCGATAGAATGCCAGGCCCACTACCTGATTCACAGGATCATAGAAGCTACCAGGGCGAATCAAAGGTATCACTGTTGAAGAACTTGGATTTCCACCCTGCTCATCAAAAAAGTCTAACTGTTCGCCCTCTGAATTACTAGATAGCAGTACAAAGTTCTTTCCGGTCCATCCAACAGCTTGGAGAGTCCTTCCGCGCGGAACTATGAGTTCGACGCTGACGACTGTGCGGGTATGCCTCGTCACCGCCAAAAGCGTATGCTTCGACCCCAAACGCACGAGAAGCACGACTTCGTATAGTGCGCCTTCAAAGGTAGCGCTTGCTAACAGCAATTTACCTTCCAGCGGCAGTACACTTGGCGCGACCATGTCAACTACATGATCAGGAGCCAATACAAGGTTCCCTAGCATGACGGTTGACTGACGATTATATCCCGCAGGAATCCAAACGGCTTCTGCGTGCTCCTCTTTAGGTTCACTAGTTGCCGTCACTAGCTTAAATCGACCATTGCGTGCTTGCAAGACCAAAGGAGCCGCAACTGGCAAAGCCGAGAAATAGACATCTCCAGTCACATAGTCCGGTGTCATCCGCCACTCTTGATAACCTTCGGGCAATTGAATAACTTGAACGTTACTCTGGGGGGCGTGTTGGGCCTGCAACAATACAGCCGCGCAAGAAATTAGGTGTCCAATCATTGTGTGTTAAGTGCCCTATTTGTTCCAAATTTTGGCGATGCACTCGCCAAAGGCATATATGATGTCGTTGGACCAGGGCTTTTTATGCCCGGATCCGGTACAATGTCCAAATTCATGGAACATTATTTCGCAGAAGGTTGAAGGACTTTTTTGCCTCCAGATACTTCGTGCGATGTTTTCTTCGCACACTGCGACAATACAATCACAGCTTCGATTACTGACATCAGTATTGAGACAATCTCGCGTTGAGCGAGGAAAGATCAGGTTTATCGTATCGGCCCGACTGTTCCAGTCGTCGCTTTCGGGATAGCCTCTATTAGGAAAGGGATGTGTTATGTCTGAGTATAAACACGTTCCATTAGCGCCCGGGCGCTTGCGACAGTCATCTGCACAAGGAGGTAAGTCAGTGCCCGCATCGCCACGATCACATCGTACACAGTACCGGCGTCCAGAGGGATTTACAGCGTCGCGCATGCGTAGTAATAGCGCCACTACATCCCAAAAGTGAAAGCCTTTAGATATCAAGCATTGGGCAATTGCGCTTTCATTGCTCTTGTACCAATCAGCGCATGCTGCGTACTTCGTGCCACATTCATAACCCATGTCTAGAATCAATCCTGTTGGGTCGAGCACCCAAGTAGGGCGGAGCCCGCAGTACAGGAACTGGGACTGTATCGGCCATATTGGATCCGCAGTTGTCCAGCTCGCTTGACTCGAACCGTAGTGACGGGCGCGGTTGTACTGATCAGCCCGGCTTCGTCCGGTCACCCTCGATCCGGTATCGCCAGTCCACTGAAAGTCGGGGTCCGGTCCGGTGCCCGTCTTAGCCAGGCGCTCACCGTAGGGCTTGTACCGATACGTGTTGGTAACTCGCTTTCCGTTCACGGTGGCCGTGACAGAGCCTAGCGCATCGGTGAGGTACTGAGTAAACGTCGTCCCCGTACTTTGCCCGACCATTTGGCCGTTCACGGTGTGATAGTTGACAACTGGCATTAGGTGCGCTCCTCCAAGTAGCCCCTGGCACCCCGACTAGGATGACCGTACCACTTCCGGCGTATTTCTTACAACGTAGCCCGCTAACTAAAGCGTTCCCAGCGTCAGCGCCGCCGCTTCCTCGCCGGCCAGGGTGCCGAGGGCCACGCCCATGCCCCCCATGCGCACGGCGGCCACGGTCGTCCCGCTCACCGCCTGCACAATAGGCGACTTGGTCGGCCCCAGCCCCATGATCCCGCTCCAGCGCCGCTGCACCCGGAAATCCACCCCCGGGATGATGATCTCGCGCAGGCATCGCTCCAGCCGATCTTGAATGTGGCCCGTGGTCACCATCTCGGTGGTCGTTTCGCCCGCAAAATCTAAGTTGCGCGCCCCCCCAAACAGCACCTGGTCGCCCACATTGCGGAAGTAGTAGTACCCCTCATCAAAATGGAACGCCCCCCGGAAGCGCAACTCCGGGATCGGGTCGGTGACCAGCACCTGGGCTCGGGCGGGGGTCACATCCAGCACGGGCAGCAGCTGCCGGGCAAAGCCATTGGTGCACACCACGGCGCGGCGGGCGCGCACCGGGCCAAAGGGTTGCGTGTGCAGTTCCACCCCGTCGCCGTCCTCGTCCATCCGCTCCACCCAGGCTCCGTGGCACAGGCTGACCCCACTGGCCACGGACTGGCGCATCAGGGCGTCCATCATGTGGCCGGTGTGCACCAGGCCTTCGGCGCGGTTGTGGATGAGGTGGCGCGTCCCCCCGAACCCGAACTCGGCGAGGTGGGCGGTGCCGTCGGCATAGGCTTCGGGCTGGCCGGTGAACTCGGCGGCCCAGGCGTTCAGCGTCGGCAGAAAAGCGAGGCAGCGGGCCATGGTGGCGTCGTCGGCAATCAGCTCCCAGCCGCCGAGGGGTTCGTAGCCGATGGCGTCGTCGCCCAGGTTCTCGCGCAGGCGGCGCAGGCCTTGGTAGCGGCGGGCCATGAGGGCGCGAACTTCGGCCTCGGGCATGCGTTCCAGGTCGTCCATCACCTCGGTTACGCTGCCAAAGCACGCAAAGCCGGCGTTGCGGGTGCTGGCGCCATAGGGCAGGGACCCCCGCTCGAATACCACCACCCGCAGATCGGGGCGGGCGCGGCGGAGCGCCCAGGCCGCATTGAGCCCCACGATGCCCCCGCCGATGACGGCGACATCGAGATCGCGGAAATAGGTGTCGTACTCCCAGTGGCTCAGCGACATGGCGTTAGGCTTGCAGGCGGTCCAGCAGGCGGCCTTCGCAGGTCTGCAGTTCGGTGAGGGTGGCTTCATCCATGGCCTGGATTTGGGCAACGAGGCCATCGAACTGGGCGATGCGTTCGGCGCGGAGTTCGCGGCGCAGACGCCCACTGACGAAGGCGATGCGCTCCTCGCGGGTCTCGCAAATGAGGGTGGGCACGGGCACGGGGCGACCGTTTTCCACCGCGACCATGATGACGCGGGCGGTATTGGTGTGGGTGTCCCGGCCAGTGGGGAGGTCGGTGGCGGTGACGTCAATGGTGACCTCCACCGAGGTGCGCCCGGCGTAGCTGACGTGGCCGCGCATGGTCACCAGCGCGCCGACATCAATGGGGGTGTGGAAGTCCACGCGCTCGAAGGAGGCGGTGACGCACACGCGCCCGGCAAACTTCTGCGCGGTGGCGCTGGCGGTGAGGTCAATCATGCTGAGGATGCTGCCCCCGAAGACCTTGCCGAGCACATTGGCATCGGTGGGGGTCATGATCTGCGCGAGCTTGAGGTGGGTGTCTTGAACGCGCACCCCGGGTTTGGTTTCGCTGCTCATTGGGCCGCTGCCTCAACAATGCGGCGGAAACCGGCGGCATCCAGGCTGGCGCCACCCACCAGGCCACCGTCAATATCGCTTTGGCCAAAGAGTTCGGCGGCGTTCTCGGCCTTCACCGATCCGCCGTAGAGCACGCGCACCTGGGCTTGCACCCCGGAGGGGAACCACTGCCGGATGAAGGCGCACACACGGTTGGCTTCGTCGGCGGCGCAGGTTTGGCCCGTGCCGATGGCCCACACGGGCTCGTAAGCCACCACAGTCTTGGCCATGTCGCCCTCGGTAAAGCCCTGGAACGCGCCCTCCAGTTGCTCGCGGATGACGGCCTCGGTGCGGCCGGCTTCGCGCTCGGCCAGGGTCTCGCCCACGCACAGGATGGGCACCAGGCCGACGCTCATCAGGGCTTCCATCTTGCGGCGGACGGTGGTGTTGGTTTCGGCGAAGTAGCCGACGTCGCCCGCGTCAATATCGAGCTTGCCGAAGCGGCCGCGGGTTTCGCTGTGCCCCACAATGCCGTAGCGGGCGCCCGCATCATCCAGCATCTCGGCGCTGATTTGGCCGGTGAAGGCGCCGTTGGGCACCCAGAAGCAGTCTTGGCCCCCGGTGGAGACCCCGGCGGGGCAGTGAGCCACGATTTCGGCCAGCAGGGTGAAGGGCGGGCACACCACCACCTCGACGGCGGCGGGCAAATTGCCGAGTTCGGCGACAAGAGCCTGGCCCGTGGCCCTCGTCATGTTCATCTTCCAGTTCCCGGCCACCAGCGGCATTCGCATGCTGTTATTGTGGCCGGGAAGGAAGCGGGGAAGTTAGGCGCGGACGACCGTCGGGTCCACGGCGATCTCCACCGTGCCGCGCACCGCGTTGGTGACGATGCAGTAGGCGTCCGCCTTGTGCGCCATGTCCTCGGCCATCTTGATGTGGTCTTCGGTGGCTTCGTGGCTGAGCGTGATAACCGGCCGGAGCGTGATCTTGGTGTACTTGAACGTCGGACCATTCTCTTCCACTTCGCCCTGGGCGTTCGTCTCTACGTTGACCAGCGGGAGCTTGCGATTGGTGGCGATGATGCCAAAGGTGATGCTATAGCAGGCGGCAATGGCGCTGGTCAGCAGCTCTTCGGGGTTGGTGGACTGGCTTTCGCTGCCGCCAAACTCGGGCGGAACGCGCAGCTCCATGCCCACTTGGGTGCGTTGCGTGGTGGCCTTGCCTTGGCCGTCGCGGCCTCCGGCCCATTGAACTTGCACCGGATACTCGTGGATTTTCGCCATGTCTCTGGTCTACCGCGTCAGGCGTCCCGATGTCTCGGGAGCGGGGCGCATGGCTGGGGTATTGTTTGGGTCTCGCTGGGCGTCGTACCCAAGCGGTGAAGGGAACGGTCTGCAAAACCGTGATGCAGCGGTTCGAGTCCGCTCGACGCCTCCAACCTTGTTGCGTTCCCGCGAAAAAACAGTTAGGCGCCGTAGCCAAGTGGTAAGGCAGAGGACTGCAAATCCTTTACGCGGCGGTTCGAATCCGCCCGGCGCCTCCAACTCCTTTTCTGCCCCTTTTGGCGGCAAGTCCCGTCTTTTGCGCCGCCCTTGGGGCTGAATCGTCTAAGTTATTGACATGGCCTTGCGGCGACTCATCCTCTTTGTTGCGGTGCTGATGGCGGCCCTGATGGTGCCGGCCCTCATCCCGCAAAACCGCCCCACGATGACCCTTGAGGTCGAAGGGCGCGGCCGCATTGTCATTGAGATGTATCCGGACAAAGCTCCCCAGACGGTGGGTCACATCCAGGGTCTGGTGCGCCGGGGCTTTTATGATGGCCAGCGCTTCTTCCGCGTGATCACCGAGCCGCGTCCCTATCTCATCCAGACCGGTGACCCGGCCAGCCGCACCCAGGCGATGGACAGCGCCAACATGGGCAGTGGTGGCAGCGGCGCGCGCGTGCCCTATGAAGATAGCGGCCTGCCCAATGACACGGGCTACGTCGGCCTCAGCACCCTCCCGCGCGACCGGGACAGCGGTGACAGCCAGTTCTACATCTTGCTTGGCCCCTCGCGGTTCTTGGATGGTCAGTACACGGTGTTTGGCCGGGTGACGCAGGGCATGGATGTGGTTCGCTCCATCCAACTGGGCGATCGCATCACCTCAATTCGCTAATTCCGTCATTTTCCCCCTTGGCGGCCCGTTTCCTCGGCTAGAATGAGCGGGCAACTATGGCTTCGGGCGGCACCTCTTCGGCATCGCTGTCGCGTCGGCTTTTGGGCCGCGTGGCGGCGGGCTTGCTGAGCGTGCTGTTTGTGGCATTCGTCACCTTTATGGCCGACGAACTGGCCCCCGGCGATGCCGCGATGGCCATCCTGGGCGAGAAAGCCCGCCCCGAGCAGATCACCGCGATGCGCAAGCAGATGGGGCTGGACCGGCCCGTGGCCGTGCGCTTTGTGGAGTACGTGGGCAAGGCGGCGCGGGGTGATTTTGGGAACTCGTATTTCGGCACCCGCGAGCCAGTGAGCGAGTTGATCAGCCGCTCTCTGCCCATCACGGCGATGCTGGCGATCCTGGCCATTGGGGTGGCGGCGCTGATTGGGATCACGCTTGGCTCGCTGGCGGCAATCTTTGAAGATCGCTGGCCCGACCGCATCATCCTGGCTCTCAGCACTTTGGGGGTTACGGTGCCAAACTTTGTTCTTATCCCCATCTTCATGCTCATCTTTGTGTTGAGGATGGACCTCTTCCCGCTCACCTGGGAAACCCCCTGCGCGGCCCGCTTTTCTTCTATCTGGTGCTGCCGGTGGCGGTGCTGGCGGCCCGGCCGATGGCGGTGCTGACCCGACTAACGCGCGCCAGTTTCGTGGATGTTTTGCGGCAGGAATATATGCGTTTTGCCCGCGCCAAGGGCGTGCCGTTTGGGCAACGCATGTTCAAGCACGGCCTGCGCAACGCCATGCCGCCGGTGGTGACCGCCATGGGCAACTCGTTCGGCATCCTGCTCACGGGTTCGTTCATCACCGAGACCGCTTTTGCCATGCCCGGGCTGGGCAAGGCCGCGATTGACGCGATCAAGAAGCGCGACACCCCGGTGGTGATGGCCACCGCTCTCACGGCGGCGGTGCTCTACATCCTGGTCAACCTCATCGTGGACCTGATGCAGCCCGCGCTCGACCCGCGCGTGCGGGAGTCGCAGGTATGAAGCGGCGCGACCCGCTCTTTTGGGGCGGCGTGGTTTTCTTGGTTTTCTTGGTGCTGTTCGCCATTTTCGGCCCGAACCTGCGCCACAACCCCATCACCCCGGTGGGCACCAACTTTTTGCCGCCGTCGTCGCAGTATTGGCTAGGCACGGATGAACTGGGGCGCGACATCTTTGCCCGCCTGGCCGAAGGGGCGCGGATCTCGCTCTTCGTCGGTTTTGCGGTGCAGGCCATCGCCCTCACCGTCGGCATCATTGTCGGCCTGACCGGGGTGTACGGGCCGCGCTGGCTGGCCGGGCCGATCATGCGCCTCACGGACGCCATGTTCGCCTTCCCCGATATCCTCCTCGCCATCCTCATCATCGGGGTGTGGGGGCTGGGCATCACGCCCGTCATCGTGGCGCTCAGCATCACGGCCTGGCCGGGGGTGGCCCGGCTGGTGAAGACGCAAGCCGCCGCCATGAACGAACGCGAATTCGTGGTGGCCAGCCGTGCCCTGGGGGCGGGCACCCTGTGGACCGTGACCCGGCACGTGCTGCCGCACCTGGCCCCGCTGCTGACAGCGGTGGCGATGGTGGAGGTCGCGGGGACGATTCTGGGCGAGAGCGCTTTGTCCTTCCTCGGGATCGGCGTGCAGCCGCCCAACCCGAGCTGGGGGAGCATGATTAACTCGGCGCGGTCGGAGATGAATAGCCACCCCACCCTGTTGCTGTGGCCGTGTTTGTTGCTGTCGCTGACGGTGTTTGCGCTGAACTTTGTGGGGGACGGCATGCGCCGCCGCCTCGATCCGCGCGCGAGTCAGCAATAGGTATACAAACTTCTACTTTTTTTTTTTCAGATACTTAAGTTACTATCCTGAGCATGAGGAAGTACTTGCTCATGTTAGGTGCCAGCATCGCCCTGGCGATCCCCCTTGCCGCGGTGACGGATGCTGCGGCGCGCGACTACCGAATCAACTCATGGAAGAACGACCCTAGCTGTGCTGAAGCCAAGGAGAAGTTGGCACAAGGCGAGCTGATGTCGGTTGTTAAGTGTGAGGCTCCGGACAAAGATTCCTGCTTCATCAGTTGTTCCAGAGTTAATGGACTTTGGACATACAAACTCAACAGCGGTATGCGCGGCTGTGCTCAGGCAACGGGCTGCGTAGACGGTACCTGTCGAGTGCGGATTTATGAAGCGTATCCTTGCAGTGCGAGCAACCTGGTGGAAAGCTACACTGAAAGCAATAAGCACTGCGGTCTTCCTACCTATGGATCTGGCGGTGCCGGAGAGTAGTTAGAGGTCGATACCATGCCCGGAAAACGTCAACAATCGCAAGATTCTGATAGTCTACTTGAGCGTGGGCTAAGTATGGTCGAGATTCTAGTCAGTCTTGCGATTGTTGCCGTTCTTAGTATTCTCATATCAGCAGTCTTGATTAGAGCCAAGTCAAGCGCCCGTGTCGCGAGTTGTATGCAAAACCTGCGTCAAATTGGCCTTGCTTCCGAGTTGTACTCTAACGATGTTGATGGCAATTTTATACCATTTGGTACTCACATTCCAAACACCGTTCTCCAAGAGAGCGGTGTAGATATCCTATCTCAAGGAAAGGCTTGGAAACGTGAACTTGGTCGGTACGGAGTCGCCCGGGGACAGTTCTTCTGCCCGGATGATCCATATACAAACCCTCAAAGTGCGGACTCGCTAATGCCAATGCGACCTCAGTCTGAACATACACATGGAAGTGCACGTCTCTTAACGAGTTATGCAGTTGTGCATGCGGTGTACTTCCGAAGTATTGGATATAGTAGATCCAGCGTTGATAGTCCTTCCGAACGGCCATACGCAACTGACGGAGTAGTCGAGGTAAAGGGCGGTCTTGCAACTTACAATCACGGCGTGCGATTTAATGTACTGCATATTGATGGTAGTGTGAAGAGCTATTCAAATACTCACACATTCCCAGCACTTCTTCGTCCTCGGCCATAAACTCTCAATCGTATTTTGTCGGTCGCTGCCTTCCAGCTATAGTATCAGAGATATGGGTGAAAAGCCCTTGGCTCTCTTGGGGATTGGCGTGCAGCCGCCCAACCCGAGCTGGGGAAGCATGATCAACTCGGCGCGGTCGGAGATGAATAGCCACCCCACCCTTTTGCTGTGGCCGTGCTTGATCCTCTCGATGACGGTGTTTGCGCTGAACTTTGTGGGGGACGGCATGCGCCGCCGCCTCGATCCGCGCGCGAGTCAGCAATAGGTATACAAACTTCTATTTTTTTTTCAGATACTTAAGTTACTATCCTGAGCATGAGGAAGTACTTGCTCATGTTAGGTGCCAGCATCGCCCTGGCGATCCCCCTTGCCGCGGTGACGGATGCTGCGGCGCTCGACTACCGAATCAACTCATGGAAGAACGACCCTAGCTGTGCTGAAGCCAAGGAGAAGTTGGCACAAGGCGAGCTGATGTCGAATGTAATCTGCAAGCCTGAGGGTGTTGACGCTTGTCACAAGCCGTGTACTCCAACTCCGGGAGGGGGTGCCATTTACAAGCCACCCAGCGGATGGCGGGCATGCGGTGAGATTGATGTGTCCAAGTGCACCTCGACCTTTTGCACCGTGAGGGCCTATGACGATACGTCTTGCGGTCCAACCTCGTTCTTGTACGAATACAACGAGAGTGCGCGTCGGTGTAATCAGCCAACGTATGGGTCTGGAGGAGCTGGAGAGTAGATTCCCAGATTAGCATGAGCATTAAGCGGCAACATTCGTCTTTGTTGACTGTTCGTCATGAATCTGGCATTAGTTTGGTTGAAGTACTTGTCAGCATTGCGATCGTTGCCGTACTTAGTGCTCTTATCTCTTTCGCGATTCTCCGGTCTAAGTCTGCTTCCAAATCGGCTGCATGCTTGCAGAACATGCGTCAAATTGGACTCGCAATTGAACTCTACGCCAATGACGTTGATAACTGTTTTCCTCCTTATGGTACGCACTGGCCTACGCCATATCTCACAGAGTATAATGCTTCTGATCTGGATGATCGACTAGAAATTGCTCAACGTTGGAAGAAGGCAGTTGCTGCATACGGAGTTAAAGAGCCGCAGTTCTTCTCGCCAGACGATCCCTTCACAAACGTACAAGCAGCTGAGGCATTGGTTCCCCTCAGGCCACTTGCCGATGGCTTGGGCGGTAAAGCTCGGTTGGTGACAAGCTATGCAGTTACCCTCTCTTTACGTTTTCACATAATTGGAGTAAGTCGCTCAGCAATTGAGCGACCTTCGGAAACTCCTTATCTTGCAGAAGGACTAGTCGAGCTGATCAATCCACCAAAGACTATCCATGGCGCGAGGCAAAACATTCTTCATGTCGATGGTAGCGTGAAGAACTATCCGAACACCCACCAGTTCCCTCAGGTGGTGAATCCGAAGCCATAACTGAACGTGGTTTGTCGGCTCGCATTGCGAGCAGGCCCAGGCGAATGTGCGCCCACCCACGCTGCGCCCGCACCGTCAACCCCCTGTACCGACTAAAATACGGGCATGTGTGGCATTGCGGGGTACGTGGGACCCCAGTCGGCCGTTCCGATTGTCTTCGACCAGCTTCGACGCCTGGAGTACCGAGGGTACGACAGCGCGGGCATTGCCTTCCCGCAGGGTGACCGCATCGGCATCCTCAAGCGCGCGGGCAAGCTGAGCGGCCTGGGCGAGATGTTGGCCCAAGAAACCCCCGAGTCCCACGTCGCCATTGCCCACAGCCGCTGGGCCACCCACGGCGCCCCCAACGACCTGAACGCCCACCCGCACTACGACCAATTCGGGCAGATTGCGCTCATCCACAACGGGATCATTGAGAACTATCTCGAGCTCAAGACGGAACTCGCCCGGGAAGGGGACACCTTCCAGAGCGAGACCGACACCGAAGTCGCCGCCCACGTGATTGGCCGCCTGCACGCCCAGGGCCTGAGCCTGGAAGAAGCCGTGCGCCAGTCTCTGGCCAAGTTCCGGGGTGCGTACGCCTTTGTCGTGCTCAGTGCCCGCGAACCCGGCACCATCGTGTGCGCCCGCAACGCCAGCCCGCTCGTGCTGGGCTTCGGCGAGGGCGAAAACCTCCTCGCCAGCGACGTGCCCGCCCTCATCCCCTGGACCCGCCGGGTGTGGACCATGCCCGACGACACCGTGGCCGTGCTGACCAAGGACGGCATCCGGGTGACGGACGTAAACGGCCGCCCGGTGGAAGCCGAGCCCGAAGAAGTGACCTGGGACGTCGCCGCCGCCGAGAAGGGGGGCTACGAGCACTTCATGATCAAGGAGATTCATGAACAGCCGCTGGTGGCCCGCCAGTGTCTGGCCGGACGGCTGACCGACGACAACCGGGTAGCCCTGGATGGCGTCTTCAGCGACCACGTGTGGCAAGAAATTGACCGGGTGAACATCATTGGCTGCGGCACCGCCTACCACGCCGGGCTGATGGGCAAGCACCTGTTTGAGCGCATGCTGCGCCTGCCGACCGACGTGTTCTATAGCAGTGAATTCCGCTACGGCGACCCGCTGCTGAGCGACCGCTCCCTGGCCGTGTTTATTAGCCAGAGCGGTGAAACCGCCGACTCCCTGGCCGCCCTGCGCCTGTGCCAGCAGCGCCGCATCCGCACGCTCGGCATTGTCAACGTGGTGGGCAGCGCCATCGCCCGGGAATGCGACCGCGTGATTTACACTCAGGCGGGGCCGGAGATCAGCGTGGCCAGCACCAAGGCGTACACCGCTCAGTGCCTGGTGCTGTTGCAACTAGGGATGACCATTGCCCAGCATCGAGAGATGCCCGGGGTGCGCGTGGAAGAAGTAGTGCGCGACCTGCGCCAGTGGCCGGAACGGGTGGTAGAAGCCCTGGGGCTGGAAGAGCAAGTGAAGCGCATTGCTAACGAGTGGGCGGATAGCCGCATGGCCTTTTTCTTGGGCCGCAACGCCGACGCCGCCGTGGCGCTAGAAGGGGCGCTCAAGCTCAAAGAGATCGCCTACATCCCCACGCAAGAAGGACCGGCGGGCGAACTGAAGCACGGCCCCCTGGCGCTGGTGGAAGAAGGCGTGCTGGCCGTGTTCGGGGCCACCGACCCGTTTGTGCGCGAGAAACTCGCCAGCAACGTGAAAGAAGTGCAAGCCCGGGGCGGGCGCGCGCTGATTATCACCACCCATGATGACGACACGATGGACGGCGTGGGCGATGAGGTGCTGCGCATCCCCGGCGGCAAGACGCCGTACCTGAACGCGCTGATGAGCGTGGTGCCGCTGCAACTGCTGGCCTACTACATGGCGCGGGCGAAGAACCTGGAGATCGACATGCCCCGCAACCTCGCCAAGAGCGTCACGGTCGAGTAATTCACCAAGTAAGGAACCTGGCCTAAAGTATCTACCCCTTGTCGACTAGGGCTGGGGGTCAAGGCTTTTGAGCCTGTTCTTGCACGAGCTTGATTCGTTCACTCAGCATTTCTATTGAAGCGTCACTCACAGCCAACTTCTTGACTTCGCCTTCGTTGTAATCCAGAATCGTGAGAGACTTCCAACCAATTGATTGGAGGAATGTGTAGTCTGCTTTCATCCCGTCGCGCATTGATCCGTGGAGCTTCTCCGCCGGCGATGTGTAGTTCGGTCCGTAGGTGAAGTACCAGTACTCTCGAAGGAACCCTGTTAGGTGGATTCTTGGTTCCCCTTCAATGTCATTGACCAGAACGTACGTACGGTAAAACTTGTTTGGGTCCGCTTTTGAATACCAAGTCTGCTCAACCGAACCTTGGGACTGGCTCAAAACTGCGTTCTCAACTTTGCCCGGTTCCATACTTGCGAGTGGGGCCTTGACGTGGCGAATTATGCTTTGACATTGCTCAACTGTCGTCGAGTTTGCCTTTCTCTCCTCCGCAATTTGATATTTTAGCAGCACTCGACAATCGTTCGATTGAAATGCTTTGAAGATCACTGCGGCATGAGCCTGCATGGACTGCGGGCGGGTTAGCCAACGATAAAGGAGTGCACAACCTAACAAGAGGGCTACGCATACTAGCCAAACGAGTATCGGCCTCGATCTCATCTTTCCAATAATAGCTGTAATCATATTGGGTTGTGCACTCCAGTGCTAGCCAGGTCCGGGGCCCGGCAGAACGGCATCACAGTGTGGAGTGGGCGACGTGACACATAGTGCCCCCTCAGTGTTGATCCGGTTCACGGTCATGCCTGTCCCACACCAAGGAAATCCATGGCACGAGTAACTCATGTATTCGCAGAGGCAACAACCGCTACCGTTAGTATAGCATGCCGTGTAGGTCGCTCCAAGCGCGAGGACGTTGCAAAGGTTGCCGCATCCATACGAAGTGCACCCAACATCGGAATTGACGCCACTAAATCTCTCTTTCCCCCAATTGCATGGGGGAGCGTAGGCGAAGGATGCAAGGCCAGCGAGAAGCAAGCCTAGTGCTATGGGTCGTTTCATTTTTTTCTCCATTGGTGTTGTCGGACTATTGGGATTCCCAATTTCTAAGCTTATCTGGACGGCCCTTCATTGACCGCCTTTGCACGTGACCATCCCAGAAGGCTCCGATTGCGCTCCTAGTTCTGAAAGGCGACTGGCTGGCCTCGTTGTAGTCGTCATGAGTCATATCTAGGATGATCAACGGATTGCCGCCTGTATTCGTCACATGTTCCTTCCATTGATGTAGCCTGGATTCTTGATTGCTGGTCAACGATGTGTAAGTCGGGGGAATCCACATGTAAAGCGCACTATCTTTGAATCCCAGAATGTCATTGCCGCCGGTTCGAGTCAAAGATTTCGAAATGTGCCCTGAATCAAGCAAAGACTTCATTCCATCTTGTAATGAAATCTCATCGAGGTCAGAGTTGTAGATGTGTTGGGCGGCAACGATCTGCTTCATCTGTGCCATCGAGCGGGTTATCTTGGCGCTCTTCTTTGCCTGAGTGTAAGTTGGGAACAGCAGCGCCGCAAGCATCGCGACGATGGCTACGACGATCAGAAGTTCGATTATGGTAAATCCTTGCGCAGTGGGTTTAGAGTGTCTTAGCAAAGGTGCCCTCCGAAAGTGGTTCGGTCGTAAAGGACGTGAGAACTTGCTTTTCAAAAAGCATCATCTTGCCCGACCAGGACGCTCCAATCCGATGAAATGTGCGGCTATCAACGGACTTGTAGTGGATTCTCGAATGGTGAAAGCGACGCGAGGTGATCGGTTCTGTTTCAGGGAACAGAATATAAACCGCGTCCACGTTAGGCAGCACCGTCATCAAATCGAAGTCAGATTTTCTGCAAATGGATTGGCACGGTTCCGCAAATACGAGCACTCGTGGTGATTGGTCATCAATCTTCAAATCCGAAAGAGTCAAGTCTGAATCAGGTTCAATCAGGGAGGCGGGCATTGCAGGTTCTGCTGAGTTGCAGCTCACTGCGAGTATCGCTAGCCAAAGAAATGGAAACAGTCTCACAACTCATCTCCTTTGCTGAAGTATAAGGCAAGAATTTGGATGAATAGCATTTTTTTTGGAGTAGGCCTAAAGGCCTACTCAATGGATTAGAATTGAACTTGGTAAGATTCAGGTGAGATGAACGACACCCTCCAGTCTTGGCTCAAAGGTGAGCTCCAGTCGCTGCGTGACCAGAACCTGTACAAGGTTCCGCGCATCCTCAATTCTCCGGCGGGGGGCCGGGTGCAGATGGATGGCCGGGAGGTCATCAACCTAAGCAGCAATAACTATTTGGGCCTGGCCAACGACCCGCGCGTGCGGCAGGCCGCCGAAGAAGCCATCGAACGTTGGGGCGTGGGCGCGGGGGCCGTGCGCTGGATTGGCGGCACCATGGAAGTCCACGACGAGCTCGAGCGCAAGCTGGCCGAGTTCAAACATGTGGATTCGGTGTTGGTGTTCACCGGGGGCTTCACGGCCAATAGCGGCTGCATCCCGGCGGTGGTGACGAAGGACGACGTCATCATCAGCGACGAACTCAACCACGCCAGCATCATTGACGGAGTACGCCTGAGCGCGGCCAGCTACAAGAAGAGCGAGGGCTGGGTGTACGCGCACAAGGACATGGACGCGCTGGAAGACTGCCTCAAGCGCGCGCAGGGCTTTAAGAAGCGGATGATCATCACCGATGGGGTCTTCAGCATGGATGGCGACATTGCGCCCCTGCCGGAGATCGTGGCGCTGGCCGAGCAGTACGACGCCTTTGTAATGGTGGACGACGCCCACGCCAGCGGGGTGCTGGGCAAGAACGGGGCCGGCACCGCCAGCCACTTTGGCCTCTACGGCCGGGTGGATATCCAGCTCGGCACGCTCAGCAAAGCGCTGGGGGTCATTGGCGGCTACATCGCGGGTTCGCACGAACTGAAGGATTGGCTCATCAACCGGGGCCGTCCGTACCTCTTCAGCACTGCGCACCCGCCGATGGTGGCGGCGGCGCTGATCAAGGCACTGGAAATCATGCAAACCGACCCGACGCCGATGGAGCGACTGTGGGCCAACGCCCGCCGCTGGAAGGTGATGCTGAACGAAGCCGGATTTGACACCATGGGCAGCGAGACGCCCATCACTCCGGTCTACGTGGGTGACGAAGGGGCCGCGCAGCGGATGGAGCGCATGCTGTGGGACGAAGGCGTTTACGCGCTGGCCATCGTCTACCCGACGGTAGGCTTGGGCAAGGCCCGCATCCGCACGATGCCGAACGCGACGCACACCGAGGAAGACCTGGACCAGGCGCTGCGGGCCTTTGTGAAGGTGCGCGACCAACTGGGCGCTGTGCACTAAATTTCTGCGGTGAAATCGTCCCGCCGACCTTCCGTGGTCGGCGGGTTCCTCTCCAGAGAGCGAGGGTTCGACGGGAGGAGGAAACCCGTCTGTATTGCAGGATAACCAGAAATCCTGCTCTTTGCCGCGAGTTATCCACAATTGCTCGATTTCGTCTTGTAAATTCTTCGTTAAAGTGGACGAATGTCTGCTATATTGTTGGTTATGGATCGAAGTCAGACCCTGGTTATGCTCATCAAGGCCGCCATGGAATCCACCATCGCCGCCGCCCGCGCCACCGCGCCCGACAAACTCACGTGGTCGCCGGATGGCAAGTCGCGCTCGGCCTTGGCCCAACTTTGCGAATGCGGTCAGGCCTGCGAGTGGTTTACGCACATCCTGAACGCGCGCGGCGAAGGAGTGGGCTTTGATCCGGAGTCCTTCAAGGAAGCGCAGATCGCCCAACGCCGGGCCTCGGATATTGATGTCGTGGAGGCGGATGTCCGCGCCCACACGGCGGCTTTCTGCGACGCGCTACTGAACCTGCCCGCCGAGGATGGCAGCAAGCAAGTGGAACTGTTCCCCGAGTTCCACCTCTCGCTCAACCACCTAATGCTGTTGCCGCTGGAGAACTTTGCCTACCACCAGGGGCAGATCAACTACATCCAGACCCTCTACGGCGACAAGGACATGCACGAAGCTGGTTCGGCGCAGATTGACTTCCCGGACCGCGAGACCATTATTGAGGCGTGCGAGTTCGTACTGCCGATGCTGATCCGCACGGTGCGGGCCACGCCCGCTGACAAGTGCCAGTGGAGCCCGGCCGAGGGGGCGCGAACGATCCTGGATATGGCCGAAGAAGTGCGGCAATCCGGTGGCTGGGGAGCGGACAGCCTGGAAGCCGCCGACAAGTTCTCGTTTGCCGATTTCGACTTCGGCGCGATGATGGCCGACCGCATGCAGGAGCCCGATTACGACACCTGGGAAACGCGGCTGCGGGCCAACCACGAGGCGTTCTATGCCAAGCTCCGCGCCTTCCCGGCCGAGAAGGAAGGGCTGTCCGCCGAGCCGATGCCGGGCTGGGTGCTGACCATGGGCGACCTGGCGTACTACCCGTTCTGGAACATCGCCTACCACCTCGGGCAAATCAACTACGTGCAATGCCTGTACGGCGATACCGAAATGCACTAGTTTCAGAGGAAACTATCTCGGGTCCTACCCGGTAAAGTCATTCAGTGCCCCCGCATTTGTGGGGGCGCGGTGAAATTATGCGTGGAACTATGTGCTCGCTCGCGGTGCTCGCGATGCTGGCGATTGCGCCCCTTGGGTTTGCCCAAGACGAAGGGCCGCGACCGGGCGGGGGGCGCCCCGGGGGTGGCGGTGCCGCCCAAAACTCGGATGACAATCTTTTGCCGTGGGATCGAGCCACGGAGGGCTACACCAAGTCGGCCGGGAGCGTTTCGGTCTGGCGAAAAGATGATTCTCTTTACTTCGAAATCCCGTCGGCCTTGCTGGGACGCGATTTCCTTTGGCAAATTGAAGCCAAGGAGACCCCTTCCGGTGGCTACAACGGCACGGCGGCGGGCGATTCGGTGGTGCGCTGGGATCGCCGCGAGAACCGCATCTTGCTCCGCAAGATGTTCTTCAACAACCGGGCAATAAGCGACGGCGCGATCTCCCGAGCGGTGGCCCAAAGCAACGTCAACCCGATTGTGCGGGCCTTCCCGATTCGATCGGTGAGCCCCGAGGGCAACGTGCTGATTGATGTCAGCAGTATTTTCCTTTCGGATGTGCCTGAGCTTTCGGCGCGGCAACTGTTCGGCGGCGGCAACATGGATCGCTCGCGCACGTTTGTGGAGCGCGTCAACGCCTTCCCCGAGAACGTGAATATCGACATCCTGGCTACCTTCACGGGTGGGGCCGCCCCGGCCAACCCGTTTGGGGGCGGTGGTGGCCTCGGTCGGGGCGCGGGCAGCCAGCCCAGCAACACCGGCGTGGTGAACCACAGCATCGTTCTGTTGCCGGAAACGCCGATGATGGGTCGCCTGTTCGATAGCCGGGTGGGTTACTTCTCCAACCGCTACACGGCGTACACCAACGACTTCCCGGGCACCAAGGCCGAGGCGTTCATCAACCGCTATCGCCTAGAGAAGAAGGACCCGAGCGCGGCCATTAGTGAGCCCGTCAAGCCGATTGTCTACTACATCTCTCCGGAAGTGCCGGAGAAGTGGCGCCCGTTCGTCAAGGCTGGCGTGGAGGATTGGAACGAAGCTTTCGAGGCCGCCGGTTTCCGCAACGCGATCATGTGCAAGGAAGCCCCCGAGAACGACCCGACCTGGAGCAGTGAGGACGTCCGCTACAGCATGATCCGCTGGGCGCCGCTCCCGATTGCCAACGCCATGGGCCCGAGCGTGACTGACCCGCGCAGCGGCGAAATCATCAGCGCCCACATCATCATGTGGCACGACGTGCTCAAGCTGGGCGACCAGTGGTACTTCGCGCAGTCCAGTGCCAACGACCGCCGCGCCCAATCGCACCCGTTCCCGGATGAACTCACCGGCGAACTCCTTCGCTTTGTGGTGGCGCACGAAGTCGGCCACACGCTCGGTTTGCCGCATAACGGCAAGGGCAGTGCGATGGTGCCGACCGAGTGGCTCCGCGACCCCAAGTGGACCAATGAGAATGGCACCGCGACGACCATCATGGACTACGCGCGCTTCAACTACGTGGCGCAGCCGGGTGACGGCGCTCGCCTGATCCCAAAGATCGGCCCGTACGACAAGTTCTCGATTGAATGGGGCTACAAGCCGATTGCCGGCGCCAGCAACCCCTACGCCGAAGTGATGACCCTGGACAAGTGGGCGGCGCAGATGGTGGACAACCCGATGCTGCGGTTCTACGATAACTTCAACTCGGCCGACCCCACGGCGCAAAGTGAAGCCCTGGGTGACGATGCCGTGAAGGCCAGCACCTACGGGGTGATGAACCTGAAGCGCAGCATGGGCTACCTGCTGCCGGGCATGGTGAAGCTAGGCGAAGACTACAGCGAAATGAACCGCTTCTGGGGTTCGTTGACCTCGCAGATGCGCACCTACATCGGTCACGTGGTGACCGTGGTGGGCGGCGTCGAGCAGATTGACTACCGCGGCGGACGCGGCGGCGATGTCTATCACCCGGTGAGCCCGCAACGACAAAAGGAAGCCGTGAAGTGGATCGTGGACAACGTGTTGACCACCCCGACGTGGATGGTGCCGAAGGACATTACGAACAAGCTGGGCAGCGATGGCGGTACCAGCCAAGTGCTGGCGATGCAGCTGAGCGCCCTCGGTGGCCTGACGCAGGACGCCCGCCTGACGCGGATGGTCCAGAACCAGGTGCACCAAGGTAGCGCGGCCTACACCGTGCCGATGATGATGCGCGACATTCGCCAAGGCGTGTTCGGTTCGGTCGAAGGCCGCAACTTCACGCTGGATGTCTATCAGCGCAATCTGCAGCGTGCCTACGTTCAGGCTCTGATGCCGCGCATGGCCCCGGACGCCACTGTGGCTCGTCCTTACGCCGTGGCCGAAATGGAAGCCCTGCGAGCGCTGCTGAGCTCGGCCGCTGGCCGCGCCGGAGATGAGGAAAGCCGCATCCACCTGCGCGACCTCGCCCGCATGGCCGAGTGGGCGCTGGCGAACCCTGACAAGGTGGCTCCGCCGGCCGCTGCCGCAACGGCCGCGCCGCAGGGTCGAGGTGGCATGAGCTGCTGGATCTGCGACCACCACCTCCTGTAAGGGCAACCTGACAACCGACCGACCCCGGAGACACGCCTGTCTCTGGGGTTCTTCTTTGGTCCAGGCCCTGCGGCGATGGGTGCCGCTTGGTAAGGTGAAGTCATGAACCCGAGGCTCGCCTCTTCGCCGTCCCTGTACCTGCGCCAGCACGCGGGGGACCCGGTGGATTGGTACCCCTGGGGAGAGGAAGCGCTAGCACGGGCAAAGGCTGAGGATAAGCCGATCTTCCTCAGCGTGGGTTACAGCAGTTGCCACTGGTGCCACGTAATGGCGCACGAGTCGTTCCAAGACCCCGAAGTGGCGCGCGTGCTGAACCACTCCTTTGTGAGCATCAAGTTGGACCGGGAGGAGCGCCCCGACCTGGATGACCTCTACATGACAGCCCTGCAACTGGCCATGGGGCACGGGGGCTGGCCGATGACGATCTTCCTCACGCCCGACCTGAAACCGTGGTTTGTGGGGACCTACTTCCCGCGCAATGCCCGGGGCGAGGTGCCGGGGTTTGTCACGGTGGCTTCCAGCTTGGCGCAGGCTTGGCAAGACCAGCGCGCGGACATCCAGGAACGCGCGGACGAGTTTGCAGCGGCGATTGACCAAGTGCGGGAGCGCACCCTGCCTGCCGAGCGGGCACGGCTGGACATTGCCCTGGTGGACGGGGCCATTCGGACGCTGCACGGCGATTTTGATCACGAGCGGGGCGGCTACGGCGACAAGCCGAAGTTCCCGCCCTTTTCGGCATTGGAGTACTTGCTTAAGTACGCCTCAGCCCGCAACATGCTGGCCGGTGATGCCGCCACTACGGATAGCCTGGTGCAAGAGGCGGCCTACCAGGCGCTTTTCACCCTAGAGTGCATGGCGAATGGGGGCATCCACGACCGGGTGGGGGGTGGCTTCCACCGCTACAGCACGGACGGCGAATGGCGCCTGCCGCACTTTGAGAAGATGCTGAGCGACAACGCCCAGATGCTGGCGGTCTATGCCACCGCCGGGCGGATCGTGGAGGATGATTCGATCCAGAGCGTCTTTAAGCAAGTCGAGGAGGGGATTCTACGATGGTTGCGAGAAGAAATGTGGTTACCAGATGGTTCGTATGCCAATGCACTGGATGCGGATGTGGACGGGGAAGAGGGAACCACCTACACCTGGTCTTGGAGGGAATTGGAAGCCGTGCTGGGGGACCAGATGGGGGCCTTCGCGGAAGCCCATGGTGTGCGCCCCGAAGGCAATTTCCACGATGAGGCCACGGGGCAACTCATGGGGCAAAACCTCTTGCTCGGTCCCCTCGATCCGGACTGGGCCGGGGCTTACGCCAAGCTGCGCGAGGTGCGACGAGGGCGTCCGCAACCGCAGCGGGATGAGAAGGCGATTGCGGCCGTGCAAGGGCTGCTCATCGGTGCGCTGGCCTTTGCCGATGCGCTGGACGAAGCCCAGGCGCTGGCCGCCAAGTGGGCTGCATTTGAACCGGAGTCACTGCCGCACATGCTTGTGGATGGCGAGCCTCACGGGGAAGCCTTCCTCGACGATTTTGCGTTCCTCATTCAGGGATTCTTAAGGTTAGCTGATAGTTCAGATAACGAACAATGGCGAGAGGCGGCCCACCGATTTGCCGAGGTAATGATGGCCCGATTCCGCGATGACGAGGTGGGCGATTTCTTCTACCAGCCGTCGCACATGGGGATCGGATTTGCCCGGGCGAAACCCATTCTCGACCAAGCCGTGCCGAGCGCCAATGGCTCAGCGATTCTGGTGCTGCAGCGTTTGGGATTCGCTGAAGACGCCGCTCGCGCCCTCCGCGCGAACCTCGGCTGGATTGAGCGGATGCCCCAATCTTGCGAGAGTCTGCTCTCGGCGGCCCTGGCCCATATCATCGCGAATGGCCCCGACGAAGCCTCGGCCACTCCCGTCACCCCCACCAAACTCAACGTGCGTCTCGAAACCCAAGAAGTCACTCCCAGCGACGATGGTTGGGTGCACACGGCCCTTCTGATCGAGATCCCTGAGGGCTACCGCATCAACTCCACCGACCCTCCGGCCAAGTGGCTGATCCCCACCACGCTCCATATTGACCACTTGCTGGGCGAGGCGGGATTCCCAAGCGCTACCGACGATCATTACGAAGGCCAGCTTCGGGTGCCCATCCGCCTGCAGCCGCGCGGCAAGACCACGGCGTTCACCCTGCGCCTGCGTTACCAGCTCTGCACCGATCGCGAGTGCCTCGCCCCGGCCGAAGCCGAAGTCGAAGGTGTCGTCATCCAGAACTAGCCGAGGTGCAGGTAGCGGCGCGGCACCCGCGTCATCAGGCGGCACACCACTTCGTGGGTGTTGGTTTGGCTTAGCTCGGCCAGGCGGCTAGCCGGAACCCCGGGGCCAAGTAGGGTCACCACATCCCCCACGGCCACCTCGGGGATGTCGGTGACGTCCACCATCAGTTGGTCCATACACACCATCCCGATCACGGGCGCCAAATGCTCGCCAATCCGGACCATCCCCTTGTTGCTCAATGAGCGCGCATAGCCATCGCCATAGCCCGCGCCAATGGTGGCCACGCGCGTAGGGCGAATTGCGGTCCAGGCCCGCAGGTAGCCGACGTACTCGCCGGGGGCCACATCGCGCAGGGCGATGATGCGGGCCTTCCAATGGAGCAGGGGCCGGGCTTGCCCGCCTAACCAATGCGCCGGGTCGAGGCCGTAGGCCACCAAGCCAATCCGAACCAGGTCAAATCGAATGTCAGGGAAGCGCAAAGCGCCCCCGCTGGCCGCTGCGTGCACCTTTCCCGTGGGCAAACCCGCCGCCCGCACCGCCGCGATGGCCTGCGCAAACCGCGCGGACTGTTCATGAACGGCCACATCATTACTGGCGTCCGCCAAGTGGTGGGCAATCCCCACCATCTGGATAAACTCACACCCCAAAGCGGCTTGAACTAAGTTCACCAGGGCACCCGGATCGCATCCAAATCGGTGCATCCCTGAATCCACCTTCAGGTGGACACCCACCTTCCGCCCCAGTTGGCGGCCGGCTTCATCAAAGGCGCGCAACGTCTCCGCATCCTCAATAAACACTTCAATTCCGTAAAACGCCGCCTGTTCCGCCTCAATCGTCAGGCACGGCGACATCGCCATCACCGTCCCGTCAATCCCGGCATCGCGCAGAGCAATGGCTTCCTGGATGGTGGCCACGGCCACCCGGTCCGCTCCGTGGCGCAAGGCATGCCGCGCAATGGGCACCAATCCATGCCCGTATCCGTCCGCCTTCGCCACAATCGCAATCTCCGGATGCGGACCCAAAGCCCCCCGTATTGCCGCGAGGTTATGGGTGAGGGCATCCAGGTTGATTTCAGCCCATGTGCGCGGATACGGTTGCACCATGTAAGGATGACACGTTGCCTGTGGAGATTACGGACTTGACAGGACTCCACCGAAAGGTGGACACTGGGAGGCATGACTGGTCGCCGCGAGATGATTGCCGCCAAAGCCTACGAAATGATGGGTGATTTTGGGCTTGAATCTGTCCATGCCCGCACGGTGGCGTCCGAACTTGAGATCAACCACGCTACGGTGCACTATTACTTTCCCAAGCGGGTGGACCTCCTGCTAGGCGTGGCGGAACAAGCTCTCTACCGCCTCAACTTGGACCGCACCGCCTTCTACGAAGATGCCGCCACGGCCCACGACCGGCTGATGGCCGACGTGGAACTGGCCGAGGCCTACGGCAGCAAGGGCAGCCGGTTCTTCCGCGTGGTGCAGGGCCTCTTTGTGGCCAGCCTGGGCGAACCCAAGCTCCGCCCCGCCGCCCAAAAGATCTACAAAGCCTATCGAGACGGCTTGGCCGCTCAGCTAGAGGGCGCCAAGGTCAAAAAGCGCTCGCCGTACAGCGACGCTGACCTCCTCGCCGCGACCCTCATCGGGGCCGGGCTGGTGTCACAGCTTCACGATGGCAAGGGCGGTAGCAAGCTGATTCAGCAAGTGACCGAGAGCATCGAAGGCACCGGCACGATCTCGTAAGGAACTCTAAACCGAGGGCGTAACTGGCTGGGCCGCCTTCCAGCAGGCCACCCGTTGGCCGCCGTGGCATTCCACCATCGGTGGCTCCTGCTGGCATGCCTCAAAGGCGTGGGGGCACCGGGGCGCAAACGAACAACCCGCCGGCAACTGGCCAAAGAAGGGCGGTGACCCCGGAATCGTGGTCAGGCGTGTCAGGCCCGGCTGAGGTACGGCCGCCAGCAAAGCCTGAGTGTAGGGGTGCTGCGGATGATGCAACACCGCCGAGGGGTTGCCATTTTCAATCACTTGACCGGCATAGAACACCGCCACTTCATCGGCCACCGCCGCCACCACACCGATATCGTGAGTAATCAGCATCACCGCCGTGCCGTGCTCGGCCTGCAGTTCGCGAAGCAAGCGCAGGGTCTGGGCCTGCAGGGTCACGTCCAGGGCGGTGGTCGGCTCGTCCGCAACGATCACCTGCGGCTGGGTGGCAAAGGCGGCCGCAATCACCACGCGCTGGCGCTGGCCGCCACTCATTTGGTGCGGAAACTTCCGCGCGCTCTGTTCGGGGCTCGGCACGCCCACCTTGCGAAGCCATTCCACGGCCTCGCTCCAGGCCGAAGCCTTGCCCAGCCCCCGGTGCAGCCGCATCACCTCGGCGATCTGGTCGCCCACCCGCATCATGGGGTTGAGGCTTGTGAACGGGTCTTGCATGATCATGCTCACCGTCGCCCCGCGCAGGCCGCGCCATTGCGCTTCCGAAAATCGAGTCACATCATTCGCGCCGATGCGCAAAGAGCCGCCGTCAATGCTGGCCCCTGCGGGCAGCATGCCCATCAGGGTCAGACCCGTCATGGTCTTGCCGCAGCCGCTTTCGCCCACCACGCCCAGCGTCTTTCCGGCATGTAAGGACAGGTTCACGCCCCGCAGAATCTGGGTTCCCCGCACCGAGACGTTCAGGTCCCGTACTTCTACGATAGGCTCTTGCATTCATTTCCATGATAGCCGACGTGGCAAGCAGGTATCCTAAAACCTATGTCGGCAACCATCCGCGTCGCCATTTCCGACGACGAGATGCCCTATCGGAATGCGATCCAGCGCACTCTCGGCCTGATGCCCGAGTGCCAGATCACCGGTGTTTACAAAGACGGTCAGGAGGCCCTCGACGGTTGTCTCGCGGATCCGCCCGATGTTCTGCTCACGGACATCAACATGCCGCGCATGAACGGCATCGAATTGGTCCAGCGCCTGCTCAAGAAGGAGAAGGACGTCCGCGTAGTGGTGCTCACCATCAACGAGGAAGACGATGTGGTGTTCGAAGCCTTCCGCGCCGGAGCCCTGGGCTATTTGCTCAAGACCTCCACCCCGCAAGAAGTCATTGACGCCATCCGCCTGGCCCACCGAGGCGAAGCCAAGATCACCCCGCGCATCGCCACCAAGGTGGTGGAAGACTTCCGCCGCGTGAAGGAAGATGACGAGACGGACGACAGCGAACTGTACGTGCTCTCCGACCGCGAGACCGAAATCCTCGAGCTCATTGCCAAGGGCATGCGCAACAAGGAGATCGCTCTCCATCTCTCCATCGCCGAGAAGACCGTGAAGAATCACGTGTCGAACATCCTGAAAGCCCTGCAAGTGAACAGCCGCACCGAAGCCGCCATGAAGGCCGTGCGCGCCAAGCTTGTGCAAGGCAACTGAACAAACGCCAAAGGGTCATCGTCTGCGCCTGATGTGCCACCTCCAGCCGGAGATGGCCACGAGAGGACAGACGATGATTCGTTTCCAAACTTTGCTTGTCGCCAGCAGCCTGCTGGCCGTTAGCGTCGCTCAATCGCCCGTCGTGGGCTTTTCCGAAGGCCGGGGAGTGGCCCTTAATGCCAACGGCGGCCAGGTGGCTTTCCAATACAACGGAGTCAAACTTCAGGACGGTACCGTACGCGGTGGCGGCACGTTCACTTTCACGAATGCTCAGAACAAGGAGCGCGTTTCCATTCACGTGCGAGAGTGGCGCGAATTTGCCGCGCAAGTTCCCGTGGCCGAAATGGGTGGTCCGGTCCGCATGGTCATCGAGGGTCCGCAAGGTCTCCACGTGGTCGAAGGCAAGTTAGCCATGCGCGTCGCCGATCTACGCACTCGAACGAGCGATCCGCAGGATCTGCGCGACCAAATTCGCCTCGTGGTTACTAATCCGCAGAACACGGTCGCATTCCGCTATGAAGGTGCGGTGCGCGAGGGCGACCTCGTCGTCCGCAGCAACTAGCTGGACTTCTTGGGAGCGCGTCCGGTTTCACGCACCGGGACGCGATCACTCGGCTGGAGGCCCACCAAAGCCTTCAGCCGATCCACATCCTTCATGGGCAGTCGGCGGCACTCGCCCGGTTGCATGCCCTTAATCGTGAGGTGCGCGATCCGCACGCGCGAGAGATCCTTCACCGGGTGCCCGATGGCCTCCATCATCAAGCGCACTTGCCGCTTCCGGCCCTCGTGAATCACGATTCGCAACGTGGCCTGGTGGCCCTCCGGGCTGGCGTACACCATGTTCACCTGCGCCGGGTGGGTGCGCTTGCCTTCAATGGTGATGCCGCGCTCTAAACGGGCCAAATCTCGGTCATCCGGAACGCCAAAGCAGTTGACTTGGTACTCCTTATCCACGTGGTAGCGCGGGTGCGCCATGCGCAACGCAAACTCGCCGTCATTGGTGAGCAAGATCAGCCCGCTGGTGTCCTTATCCAGGCGACCAATGGGAACCAGCCCTTGCACGCTGGGCGGGAAAAACTGCACCACGGTCGGGCGCCGTCGCTCGTCGCTGAGGGTGGTGAGGTAGCCCTTAGGCTTGTTCAGGATGAAGTAGGCCGATTCTGGCTGCTCGATCAGGTCGCCATCCGCTCGGACTACGTCCGTGCTGGCCACCCGATAAGCCGGGTTGTCCTGCACTTGCCCGTTCACGGTCACACGGCCTTCGCGGATCAGTTCCGCCGCCTTGCGCCGGCTGGTGAGCCCCGCGCGCGCCAAAAAGTGGTTCAGCGTCACGAACGGTACCGCGAGGAGGGAGTGGTCCGGGTCGGGCGCGCGTCGCGCGGAACTTGGGCTCGGTTCGGGCTGGGCCGCCGCTGAGGGGCCGGAGAAGCCGGACGCGGCGTGGGCGCCGGTCGGCGCAGAGGGGCCGTGGCCATCGGGCGTCGCCGACGCATTTGCTTGCGGGCGCGGTTGCGGCGCAGGGTCGTGCCGCCAATGCCCGCCAGGCCAACAAGGTAAGTCCACGGCGAGGTGGCGATAGCCGCAATGAGCGACTTGCGCGGGGCATCCTCCGCCGCCAACAGGTTCACCTCGATCTTGTGGCCGGGAGTGGGTTCCAGCGTAGCAACGGCCACGATGTCACCCTTCTTGATGCCGGCTTCCACCGGGGTTTCGGTATTCCACTTCAGAGTCGGCTTGGGGCCCTGCGGCACAAAAACGTCCACGTCCTCGGCCACGGTCAGCGGCAGGTCTCCCGCCCAACCGCCGGTCATGGGCATACGGCCCACCACTTGGTTGGCCTGGGCCATGGTCACGGTTTGCCACTCGGTGTCAACCCATTTGGTGACCTCACGGATATCGTTGATCCATTTATCACTCTTGAGAATGACCGTGAGGATGGTGGTGCCTTGCTGTTCCACCGCGCTGACATAGCACTCACCGGCGGCATTGGTGAAGCCCGTTTTGATGCCGATGGCGCGGGGCTCCTCCGCCAAATACTTATTGCGCGATTCCATGACCGAGAAGCCCGTGTTGAGGCTTCGAGAGATCGGCTCGCGTTGCTTCTTCACCATCTCCCGGAAGGGCGGGTACTTCATCGCGGCGATCGAAATTTTCGCCAGGTCGCGGGCTGTGGTGTAGTGGTCGGGCTCGGGCATCCCGTGGGGCGTGACAAAGGTGGTGTTGGTGGCGCCTAAGGTGCGGGCACGCTCGGTGGCAATCCGGGCGAACCCCGGCAAACTCCCCCCGATGCGGTTGGCAATCACCACGCAGGCGTCATTGGCGCTGCGCAGCATCATGGCGTGGCAAAGGTCGCGCACACTCACCCGCTCACCGGGCTGCAAAAACATGGACGAGCCTTCGACCTTCTTGATGTCGGCCGGGGCCGAGAGAACATCCTCGGGCTGAAGATAGTCCAGCGCCAACATCGTCGTCATGATCTTGGTGGTGCTGGCCGGAAAACGGCGGGTGTCGGCCTTGTATTCATAAAGCACTTGCCCCGTCTTCATATCCATGATCAGGAGGCTTTGCGCGGTGTGTTTGGGTCCGAATTCAGGCGTGATGAGGGGGTATTCGTTGGCTTGAGCAATGGCTGCGGCGCCCCCACCCCATATGGCCGTAGCGATCATCCATGATTTCAAGGCTCGCACCATACCGTCAGGATACACCCTCAGGCTCGGCATTGCTCGCCTCTTCGGGGTGGTTTTCCAGCGGAAGATGCTCGCCATCACCTCGAATGGGGTGATCAAGCCCCTCAATGGTCGGCAAATCGTCCAGATCATTGAGTTGGAAAACGTGCAAAAAGTGCTGCGTGGTGCCGTAAAGAATGGGGCGGCCAGGGGCAGATTTTCGCCCGACCTCGCCAATCAATCGCCGGTCTACCAGTTGCCGGATGGCGTAAGCGCTATCCACCCCGCGAATCTGGTCGATCTCGTGCGAGGTCATGGGCTGCTGGTACGCCACCACCGCCAAGACTTCAAGCAAAGACCGGCTCATCCGTTGCGGTTGGGGCTGTAAAAACTGCGCGACGAGGGTGGCAAAGATGGGCTTGGTGGCCATCTGGTAGCCCCCCGCCAGGCGCACGAGTTGCACCGGGCCACTGACGGCAAAATGCCGGCTCAGGCGCGCCAGACTCTCTTCGACGGCGTGTTGCGGCGTGCCCAGCAGGGCGGCCATGTCCTCAGGCGTTACCGGGCTCTCGGCCACAAACAGCAAGGCGTGAATCTGGTCGTCCAGGCTCAGGTTATCCAAGGTGGGGCACCCCTTCGGGCATGCTGCCCGCCTGCCCGAACCGCACATCTTCGCCGTCCATCACCACGCTGGCCTGGCCCAGCCGGATGAGTTCCAGCAGGGCCAAGAACCACCACACCGCCTCACTGCGCGTAAAGGGCGGGGGAACGATGTCCACCAGCGATTGGGGCACCAAAGGCAGCGCCTTCCATACAATCTGAATCTGCTCGGCCATGCTGCGGCGCGGGCGGCCAAGGATTGGCAGCGGATCGGGTTCGGCCTTGGCCATCAGGGTGGCAAAGGCACGGGCCAAGGCGTCGGGGCCAACCCCGGTGGGGGCCACCACATTCTCGTAGCCGCCGGGGTCGCCGTGCCGGAAGAACCACCGCCCGCGTTCCTCACGCCGCTCGATCAAAGCCGCCAGCGCCGGCTGGAACTTCTCCACGGTAGGCAGCACGAAAGACGAGATCACCTCGTCGTCTTCTTCCTCTTCGTCCTCCACCCGGGGCAGGATGTGGGCGGCCTTGCGCTCCACCAGATAGGCCAGCGCGGATAACGCCAAAGCGGCACTCTCCACGTCCGTGTCGCCGATGGCCATCAGATAGTCCATGTAGGCGCGGCTGAGCGCCACCAGGGGCACGCCCTTGAGTTCCACCTTGTTTTCGCGCACCGCCAAGATCAGCACGCCCAGCGTGCCACTGAACGCCGGCGATTCGATATGGAGAACCGGAAGCGAGTGCCAACCTAGCCAGGCCAGCCGCTCCGTTTGGGCGAGAGAGTTTGCCATAAGGCAAAGTTCGGGACGATGGAGGCCAAGCAAACGCCGCGCCACGGGTACATTCCCGGGCGTAGGAACGCGCATGGTGGTGTGGATAACTGGGGGGTGCGGGTTTATCGCCTCCAATTTCTTGGTTCGATATGTGCCCGAGCATCCGGAGATCCGGTTTATCAATGTGGACGCCCTGACGTACGCGGCCAACCCCGAGAGCCTCGAGCCCATCCAAGGAGCCGCCAACTACGAGTTTCTTCAACTGGACTTGACCGATAAGGAGGCCACCGCCGCCGCCCTGGCGCGCACCCGCCCCGACGTGGTGATTAATTTCGCTGCCGAAACCCACGTGGACCGCAGCATCCGCCGCCCCGAAGAAGTGGTGAACACCAACGTGGGCAGCGTGCTGAGCTTGCTGGAAGGCATCCGCGGACTGGGCGAGAACGCTCCGCGCCTCATTCACGTGAGTACCGATGAAGTTTACGGCGGTCTGGGCAATGACGAATCCACCACCGAGGCCAGCCCGTACAAGCCCGGCAACCCCTACAGCGCCAGTAAGGCGGCTGGCGACCACCTGGTGCGCGCCTACGCCCGCACATTTGGGCTCCGCGCGTGCATCACCCACTGCAGCAACAACTACGGCCCGCGCCAAGCCCCGGAGAAGCTCATCCCGCGCATGATCGCGCGCATCCAGGCCGGGGAATCCCTTCCGGTCTACGGAGAAGGCAAGCAGCGCCGCGACTGGCTCCATGTCAATGACCACAACGGTGCCATTTGGGCGGTGATGGAGCGGGGCCAGGACGGCGAAACCTACGATATTGGCGGCGGAGAAGAGATGGAGAACATCGGCATCGTGCACGAGCTTTGCGCCGTGATGGCCTCGCTCACTGGCCAACCGGAATCTCAGTACCGCGAGTTGATTACCTTCGTCCCGGATCGCCCAGGGCACGACTGGCGCTACGCCATTGACTCCACCAAAATCCGCCGCGAGTTGGGCTGGCAGCCCGCCGTGAGCTTCGCCGAGGGGCTGCGCAGCACGGTGGAGTGGTATCTGGCCAACCCCGAATGGGTGGCCGCCGCCCGCAGCCGATTGGAGGTCGCCCACGCGTGACGGACCAGGGCATTATCCTGGCCGGGGGTAGCGGTACCCGGCTCTATCCGGTGACCAAAGGCGTGAGCAAACAACTCGCCCCGCTCTACAACAAGCCGATGATCTATTACCCCCTGGGGGTGCTGATGCTGGCGGGGATCCGGCGGGTGCTTATCATCACCACGCCCGAAGACAAACCCGCCTTCCAGCGCTTGCTGGGCAACGGAAGCGACTGGGAGATGGAGATCGAGTACGCCGTGCAACCCTCGCCCGACGGCCTTGCGCAGGCGTTCATCATCGGTGAGTCCTTCATCGGAGGGCGACCGACGGCGCTGGTGCTGGGCGACAACATCTTTTATGGCGGCGGGTTTACCGGGCTTCTGCGCTCGGCGGCCTCGCGCACCGAGGGGGCGACGGTTTTTGCTTACTCCGTGCGCAATCCGCAGGATTACGGCGTGGTGGAGTTCAACGCGGCGGGCCAGGCCATCGGGCTGGAAGAGAAGCCCGCTAACCCCCGGAGTAGCTTTGCCGTCACCGGTCTCTACTTCTATGACAGCACGGTGGTGGAGCGGGCCAAGGCCCTGAAGCCCTCGCCGCGTGGCGAACTCGAAATCACCGACCTCAACCAGACTTATCTGGACGACGGCCTGCTACACGTGGAGACCATGGGGCGCGGCTACGCCTGGCTGGACACGGGCACCCACGAGAGCATGCTAGAAGCCGCCAACTTTGTCCGAGCGATTGAGCAGCGCCAGGGGCTCTACATCTCGTGCCCCGAAGAGATCGCCTTCCGGAACGGCTGGATTGACGGCAAACGCCTGCTGGCCATTGCCGGGCCTATGCGCAAGAACGAATACGGCCAGTATCTGCTGGCCCTGGCCGAGGATCGTCCGTGAAAGTCGAGGCCCTCGCGATCCCGGAAGTGCTGGTCATTACGCCGCCGCGTTTCGGGGATGACCGCGGCTACTTTCAGGTGCTTTACGAAGCCCGCGCCTACGCCGAGATTGGCCTGACCGACCCGTTTGTGCAAGACAACGCGTCGTTTTCGGCCCGGGGGGTGCTGCGGGGCCTGCACTGGCAGATCCCGAACCCGCAAGGCAAGTTAGTGCAGGCACTCACCGGCGAGGTGTGGGATGTGGCGGTGGATATCCGCCAGGGGTCGCCCACCTTCGGGCACTGGGTGGCGGTAACGCTTACCTCGCAGGTAGGCAACCAAATCTGGGTGCCGCCCGGCTTTGCCCACGGCTTTTTGGTGCTCAGCGAGACGGCCCTGGTGGCCTACAAGAACACCACCGCCTACGAGCCCCAGGGCCAGTGCAGCCTGCGGTGGGATGACCCGCGGTTTGGCATTGAGTGGCCCGACCTGGGCATGGCACCCACGCTGAGCCCCAAAGATGAGGCCGGGTGGACGACGGACACCGTGCCGCCCGCCATGTGGCCGCAGTTCTAACTGGCGGCTTCGGTCTTCGGTTCGGGTTTGACTTCGGGCAGCTGTGCGGCCAGCCGGTGCGCCAATGCCGCGCCGACGAGGATCTCTTCGTCCGCCACAATGTCCGCCCCGGCGACATCCAATTCGGCGGCGAACTGGTGGTACCGCGCCCGCGCGATTACCGGTACGTGGGGGGCCAGGCGTTTGCATTGCCCCACCACCACGCGACTCGCCCCGAAATCGGGGATGCTGACGATGACCCCGAGGGCCTCGCTGAGGTGAACGTGCTCCAAGATGTCTGCCGACCGGGCGTCGCCGATAAAGCTCGGGTGGCCGCACTGCTCGGCCTTGGTCACTTCGCGCGGCCCCATATCCAGCACTACCGGCCGGTGCCCTAGCTCTCGCAACACCTTCACCGCCGCCTCCCCGCTTTCGCCGTAGCCAATGACCAAAATGTGCCCGCTCAGGCCCATGGTGGCCTGCTGTTCGCGTTCGCGTTTGGCGAGGGCGCGGAGCGGCATCAGCCGCTTGGCCACACTTCGCGCTATTTTCGGCGCGCGGGGCACCATGAAGGGGGTAATCAGCAAAGTGACTAGGGACACCGCCACGACGCCCTGGAACACCGGCTCCGAGATCGAGCCCCCCGTGCGGGCAATCCCCGCCAAGACGAAGGAGAACTCCCCGACCTGCGCCAGGGTAATGGCGGTGGCCAGCGAGTCCACAATCCCGGGCAGGAACGCGCGCAGCGAGATGTGGGTGATGAGGATCTTGCCTACGATGACGGCGACGCTGGCCAGCAGCACCCAGCCGAGGTGAGCGCCGATCCATTGTAGGTCGGCCAGCAAGCCCACCGAGACGAAAAACAGGGTGACGAAGAGCGTGCGCAGGGGCATCACGTCCGCGCGGAGCTGGTCGGCAAACCGGTTATCGGCCAGCAACATCCCGGCCACAAAGGCCCCCAGCGCGGGAGAGAGCTTGAGGTCATGCGCGGCCCAGGTGGCCCCCACACAGGTGGTGATGCCGAGCAAAATGACCAATTCGCGGTTGCGGGCCACCGCCTTCTCATCCAGGATGCGCGGGACCACAAAGGAGACAAACCCCACCAATCCCAGCGTGAGGACGCCCGTGTTGATCACGGCTTTGCCGACCTCATTGGCCACGCTGCCCGTGTTCTGGGAGAGGAATGTGACGAGAAGCACCAACGGCACCAGCGCGGCATCTTGCAACAGCAAGACGCCCAGCGCCCGGCGGCCATGAACGTGGTCGAGTTCGGCGCGGTCACGCAGGATGCGGAGCACCACGGCCGTGCTGCCGAGGGAAAGCACCGCCCCCACCGAGATGGCCCCCGCGAAGGTGAGCCCAAACCCCAGGGCCACGCCGGCCGTGACCAGAGTGATGAGGACGATACTGAGCAGGCCCGCAAACAGAGTGCGGCTGCCCAAGGCCCGCATCTGCCGCCAGCTGAACTCAAGGCCAATCGTGAAGAGCAGCAGGGCCACTCCGATTTCGGCGAGCAGCGAGATTTCGGCGCCGCCTTCAATGAGCTTGAGGGCGCCCGGGCCAACCATGAGCCCCGCCAGCAGGTAACCCGCGATGCTCGAGATTCCGATTCGTTCGCACAGTAAGCCGGCCGCAAGGGCGGCGGCCAGAGCGGTCACGATATCGAGAACCAGCATCCAGGTCATGAATGGCCCCATTATGGGGAATCATGATGAGACGCTGGTTGCGCAGGACTCACTCTGCGAGCACTATGGGAAGAGGCAACTGATCACGTTCACTTCCGCGTTTCTGCGCACAAAGTGTTTGGATCAACGTCGCTAAACAGCGCCGCATAGCAGAGCTGAACTTCGCCGCTCGCACTACGGTCGCTTAGAGTATCGGTCGAAACCGACCCGTCCAGTCGTGCTCTTACAATGCGCCCCTGGTATCCGGTAAGCGAGCCGAAGCACTCAGGTGTATTGCCATGCAACCAATCACCAAGACCACGGTAGGCGACCAGCGCATAGTTCTGGTCGTGCTTCTCCAGGGTGGTGATGTGAACGTTTCGAGTGGAAGTCTCTGCAAAGACATCCTCAAACGAATTGCGAATTCCTGGCTTGAGCGGCGTGGTCCATCCCTGGCAGCCTTCAATCCAATGGGCCAAGCCTTCAGGCTTCGGATCCCCTTTGACATGAAGGACAACCGGATCAAGGTGTCCTGAGATAACCGCTTCACCCAGGTGATTCTCGGGCCACTGCCCGTATTCGGTGTGGTACAGCTGGAGACCGATCCCAACTTGCTTAGCCTTGGCAATCGCATCGGCCTTGAAGGCCTCGCGCTTGGCAGCGCGATAGATGGGGAAGGTAAGCCCCGCTAGTAAAAGGATGATAGCGAGAGTGACCAACACCTCCACCAGGGTAATTCCTAATCTTGATCGAGCCGATTTGCAATCCATACGGCAACGACGCCTCCTATCGTCATGGGGCCAACAATCATGTATCCGAAGTCTCCGAGTCCTTTGGCCAGTTGGGGCGATGGCACGGGAAGATGGATCAAACCTAGCGTAATGATGCCGAGAATCAAGACGGCAAGCAGTTTCTTGTCCTTGATCAAGAACGTAGAAATCGTCGCCAAGGCCACCGCGAGAACGTAATCAACCCACAGCGTTCCTGCGTTCCACTGCAAGAAGTCGCGTGATTGGGCCACGCGAATCCCCACGTAGACGCCGGTCCAAACCAAGCCACCCAGACAGGCTCCGGTCAACCTCACCAAGAAGGGAGGCTTCTTCATAGGTTGAATGGAAGAATCACCGGCCATATGGGCCTCTTCTTGCTTTACGCGGACTATCCCTCTCGGGATTCAAGGACTTTGATTCAATCAGTTGCACTGAATCGAAACATGGGCCGGGAAACGGGGATCAGATGGTCCGTGAACCAGCACCCAGGTCATGAATGGCCTCATTATGAGGAATCCCAAGCGGGTGTCAGCCGTACAATACTTAGATGCCGATTGCCGCCCTCTTGATGACGCAATGGATGGCCCCGCAAGCCAGCCCCACCACCATGACGGTCTACACCCCGAGCACTACCAAGCCAACACGCCGTTCTCGGCGATGGTGGTGATTGAGCTCGAGCGCGGCTGGCACGTCTATTGGCAGAACGCCGGCGACACCGGTGCCCCCACCAGCATCAAGTGGAACCTGCCCGAAGGTTGGGCCGTGAGCGAACCCACCTGGCCCACCCCGCACAAGTTTGAAGAGCCCGGCATGGTCTCCTTTGGCTACGAGGATCGGCTGGTGCTGGCCTATCAAATCACCCCATCCACGGGGAGCGGCAACGTGACCCTGCAGGCCAAGGGCGAGTGGCTGCAGTGCAAAGAGATGTGCACCCCGGGCGACGGGGAAGCCTCGGTGACCATGAAGGAGGGCACGGGCGAACCCAGCTGGCCGTCCTTTTTGCAACCAGAGACGCTGAAGGCACAATTCCCGATGGGGCCGGTGAAGACCACGGCCACTTGGGGCGAAACCGGCCCGGTGGTGAAGGTGCCCGCCCACGAGCGACTGAAAGACGCGGTGTTGTTTGAGGTGTATCCCGAGCAGGAATCCACCCTTGACCACCTACGAATGGTGAAATCCATGCGACAAAGTGCAGATTCGTGGACGATGACCCTCGTGGCCAGTTCGTATTTTGCAGAGAAGCCCGCAGAACTTCGACTCGTTCTCGTTCCTCTCAACCGAGAGGGCAAGCGTCTGAACGCCGGAATCCGGCTGATCGCCAGCGTGGAATAGTCGAAACCCTGCGGTAAGGGAACAGAACATGCTGACTTCTATGCTGGCCATGGCCGCCATGGCTCAAACCGCTGAGGCCCCCAAGATCGGGGCTACCGCTCCGAGCTGGACGCTGACCGACACGAAGGGCAAGACCCATCGGCTGGAAGACTTCCGGGGCAAGTACGTGGTGATGGAATGGACCAACCACCAGTGCCCCGTGGTTGTCCGCCACTACCGCGATGGCGACATGCAAGCCACCCAAAAGTGGGCGACCGAAAAGGGCGTGGTGTGGGTGAACATCGTGAGCAGCGCCGCCGGCAAGCAGGGCCATATCGACGCCGACCAAGGCAATCAGATCATGAAGAGCCAGGGCTGGGGCGCCACCGCGCTGCTGCTGGATCCGAGTGGGGAAGTCGGTCGCCGCTACGGCGCGCGCACGACGCCGCACATGTTTGTGGTGAACCCGGAAGGGAAGGTCATCTACATGGGGGCCATTGACGACAAGCCGAACGGACCGGCCCGCGAAGCCAAGAACCTGGTGAAGGCCGCCCTGGAAGACGCCTGGGCCGGACGAGCCGTGGCCGTGAGTGCCAGCCAACCCTACGGCTGCTCGGTCAAGTACTAAGCCGCTCGCTTCGGCACAAAATAGAATCCCCCGCGTCCCAATTTGGGAAACGGGGGATCTTCTTGTTGAAGGCCTGTTTTAGCCGTTGAGGGCTTCGGCGCCGCCCACGATTTCCAGGATTTCCTTGGTAATCGCGGCTTGGCGGGCGCGGTTCGCGGTCAGGGTCAGGTCGGCAATCATCTTGCCGGCGTTGTCCGTGGCGCTCGTCATGGCCGTCATGCGGGCTCCGTGCTCGCTCGCGCTGCTTTCCAGCATCGCTTGGTAAACCAAGGTGAGCAAGTACTTGGGCAGGAGCAAGCTCAGCAGCTGATCCGGTTGCGGCTCGAACTTGTAGTCGCCCGCGGATTGAGCGGATTCATCCGATTCTTCGCGCTGCGGCGGCTCGATGGGCAACACTTGCACGATCTCCGGCGTCTGGCGGATCGGCGAGTAGAACCGGCTGTAGCACACGAACACAGCGTCGGTTTCGCCGTTTTCGTACATCTCGCGGATGCGGCGCGTGACTTCCACGGCATCATCCAGGCCCGCCCCGGCGGTCGGCACCGTGTGGGTGTCCACCACGTCGTAGCCACGCTTGCCAAAGAAGACGTTGCCCTTCTTCCCGACCGTAAACAGGTTCACGGTGAACTCTTGCGCCTTCAGCCAGTCGCCCGCCTTACGGAGCAGGTTGGTGTTATACGAACCCGCCAGGCCGCGCTCGGCCGTGATGAGCAGCAGAGTCGCCTTCTTGACGGGGCGTCGCTCCAGCAGCGGATGCGGCGGCAAATCACCGGCGCCCCCCACACTCTCCATGAACTCCCGCATCTTTTGGCTATACGGGCGCGCTTCTTCCACGCGCATCTTGGCGCGGTTGAGGCGTGCCGCCGCCACCAGCTTCATCGCGCGCGTAATTTGCTGGATGTTTTTGCTGGTGCGGATGCGTTGTCGGATTTGCTTAAGCGACGCCATAGTTCTTGAGCTTTAGTTGGCCTTGAAGATTTCGACGTACTCTTCGCACGCCTTGCGGATCTTGCCTTCCAGGTCGTCCGTCATCTTCTTCTCGGTGGCAAGGAACTCGATCACGTCCGGGTAGCGGCTGTTGATGTGAGCCAGCAGGCCCTTTTCAAACGCGCCGACCTTGTCGTTCGGGATGTCGTCCAGGAAGCCGTTGGTACCGGCGAACACCGCGATGATCTGGTTCTCGACCGAGTACGGGCTGGCCAGACCTTGCTTCAGCAGCTCGGTGAGGCGCTGGCCTCGAAGCAGCTGCAACTGGGTGGCGCGGTCCAGGTCGCTCGCGAACTGGGCAAACGCCTGCACTTCGCGGAACTGGGCCATTTCCAGCTTCAGTCGGCCGGCAACGGCCTTCATCGCCTTGATCTGGGCGTTCCCACCCACTCTGCTTACCGAAACCCCGACGTTAATGGCGGGGCGCACACCGGCAAAGAAGAGGTCCGGCTCGAGGTAGATCTGACCGTCGGTGATGGAAATCACGTTGGTGGGGATGTACGCGGACACGTCGCCGGACTGGGTTTCAATCACGGGCAGAGCGGTCAGCGAACCACCGCCGCGCTCATTCGAGAGCTTGGCCGCGCGTTCCAGCAAGCGGGAGTGCAGGTAGAAAACGTCACCCGGATAGGCTTCGCGTCCCGGCGGGCGGCGAAGGAGCAGCGACATGGCGCGGTAGGCCACGGCGTGCTTGGAGAGGTCATCGTAGATCACTAGCGCGTGGCGGCTGCTGTCGCGGAAGTATTCACCCATCGCGGCCCCGGCGAACGGAGCGAGGTACTGGAGAGCGTTGGAGTCCGACGCGCTGGCCACGACGATGATCGTGTACTTGAGGGCGTCGTTTTCGCGCAGGGTTTCCACCACGCGGGCCACGTTGGCCATCTTTTGGCCGATGGCGACATAGATGCAGTAGACCGGGTCCGCATCGCCGCGCTCGTGGGTGGACTTCTGGTTCAGGATGGCGTCAATGCAGATCGCCGTCTTACCGGTTTGGCGGTCGCCAATGATGAGTTCGCGCTGGCCGCGACCAATCGGAATCATCGCGTCCACGGCCTTGATCCCCGTTTGCAGGGGTTCGGTGACCGGTTGGCGGTCCACAACGCCCGGGGCATTCACTTCGATGAGCGACTTGCCTTCGGCGGCGATGGGGCCGAGTCCGTCCAGCGGTTGACCCAGGGGGTTCACCACGCGGCCGAGCATGGCTTCGCCCACGGGCACTTCCATGATGCGGCCGGTGCCGCGCACTTCTTGGCCTTCCTTGATTTCGGAGGCGTCACCCAGAAGCACGACCCCGATGGAGTCTTCTTCCAGGTTGAGAGCCAAGCCCGTCACGCCGCCCGGGAAGTCGAGCATTTCGCCCACTTGGCAGCCGGGGAGGCCGTAAACGCGGGCAATCCCGTCGCCCACTTGGATAACGGTGCCGACTTTGTCGGTGGCGTACTTGTTCTCGTAGCCTTGCAGTTCTTGCTGCAAGATGGAGGTGATTTCTTCGGGTCGGATGGCCATAGTCGTCGGTCTAGGTTTAGGCTTGGTTCAAAAGGTCTTTGACAATTCGTTCACGGAGGCGATCAAGCCCGCCGCGAAGACTGCCGTCAATGACAAGGTTGTCGTAAGTCACACGCACGCCGCCGATAATCTCGGGGCGAACAACAAAGGTAGGTTCGGGAGTGCGGCCCGTCGCTTGGGCCACCTTATCCATCAGGGATTGGCGTTGCGCCGCATCCAGCTCTTGGGCCGATTCCACCGTAACGGGAACGACCTGGCCGGTCTCTTGGCGCAGACGGATGAAGACATCGCGGATCGCATCGATTTCGGACTCCCGGTTCTTGCTCACGAGCAGGCGCAGGAGCGACATGGTGAGGCCGGTCACGCGATCGCTGAACAGCTTGTCGTACATCTTCAGCCGGTCTTCGCGGCCAATGCGGGGGTTGCCGAGGAAGGATTGAAGATCCGGGTTGCCCTCAATCACCGCGCAGACGCCATTCAGATCGTCCTCAATGCTGGGGATGATATTTTGCTTCTTCGCCGAGCCAAAGATGGCACGGGCGTAGCGGGCGGCAACGCGGGATTCGCTCATCGTCCGGGAACCTCAGCGGTGGCGATGAATTCGTCGATCAGGCGGCGATTGCGCTCGTTGTCCACGTTCTCGTTCAGCAACTTTTCGGTCGCTTGGAGCGAGAGGTCGGCCACGTGCAGTCGAACTTCGGCCAGCACCTTGTTGCGCTCGGCTTCCATTTCTTCGCGGGCCTTGCGCTGCATTTCTTCCACGCGGGCGTTGGCCTCGTTCACCATTTGGGTGCGCAGATCTTGGGCTTCCTTGATCTGGCTCTGAATCTGGTTGCGGGCGTCTTCTTCCGTCTGGATGATGCGCTTTTCGTAGTCGCTCTTCATCTGGGCCATCTCAGCGCGCAGGTTCTCTGCGTCAGCGAAGGTGCTTTCCAGCGAGTGCGTGCGCTGATCAATGGCTTCTTGCAGAGGCTTCAGGAAGAAGCTCTTGATGACCGGGAAAAGGATGAGGAAAACGCCAATGGCGGCCACGGTCTTCCCGAGGTCCAGCGGAATGCCTTGCGCCTCTAGATCTTTTTGGAAAGCGAGGAAGGCCGGCGGATTTGCACTAATATTGGCACCGCCGAGCATTGCAGCCACACCAAACACGACCAGAGCGATCGTGGGGGCTCCACCAGACTTTTGCGTTTCTTGACTCATTGAAAACTTGAGAAATCAGGGGTGGAGGCGTTGCCGCCTCCACCAAAGGGATCTGAGGGGTCTTAGCCCTTGAACGACGCGCCGCCCACGAAGACGGTGAGCAGGAACACGAGTTCGACGAACGCCAGGGCGATGATCATCGGAGTCTGCATCTTGCCGATGGCTTCCGGCTGGCGAGCCATACCGTTCATGGCAGCGTAGCCGATGAGACCGAGGCCGATGGCAACACCGAGAGCAGCGATGCCGAGAGCGAAGGGCAGGTTAGATGCCGCAGCGACTTGAGCGAGAGTAGGGTTCATGGTTTTGGTTTCCGTTTTCTAGTTGAACAGATGTAAATCGTGTTTAGGCGTGGGCCGGTTCTCCGTGCCCGTGATCGTTGCCGTGGTCATGGCCGTGATCGTGACCATGTTCATCCCCGTGGTGCTCATCGTGCGTGACCATGGAGACGTACACGCAGAAGAGGAGGGTGAAGATCATGGCCTGCACGATGCAGGTCAGGAGCTTGATCGGCATGAGGAACATCCCGATGGGGATATTCACGTCGAAGCCACCGATGTTGGCAATGTGCTTGCCGAGGTCGTTCATGGCGACCACCGCCTTGTGGCCCCCGTCGATGTTCCCGTAAAGTCGCAGGCTGAGCGAAACGTTCTTCATCGTTTCGGAAAGCAGCTCGACGATGAAGATCATCGGGGTGATGAGGACGGCCAGCGCGAGCGGCAACTTCGGTCCCGCAAAGTGCGCGATGTGACCGAACAAGCCGTTCTGCTTGATGCCTTCCCACTGCACGTAGCCCACCACGATGAGCGCCATCGCGAGGTTGAAGCTCAGGTCACCGGTGACGGAGGACGGGAAGAACAGCGAAACAATGTTGCCGATGAAGATGATCAGCCACAGCGTGACGAGGAACGGCATGTAACGGCGACCGCGCGCCCCGATGATGCCCACCGCCATGTTCTCGACGAACACGTACATGTGTTCCGTCCACTGGGTGGTCCACTTCGTGAAAAAGCGTCCGTTGAGGCCCTTGCGCATGGAAACCGTCCAGGCAAAGAGGATCGCCAAGACGATGGCCAGGTAGACACCGAGGCCGGTAAAGCTCAGTCCGTGGTCGCCCTTATGGTCTCCCTTGTGGTCGCCTTCGGCCGCGTGGGTCGTGGACGTGGAATGGCCGGACGTATGTTCGTCCGTTGCGTGCCCCGCTTCTTCACCTGCCGCGAGCAAACGTGAGCCGACTTGCAAAAATTCCAACATGAGACGCTATTCAGGCGGTCGACGTTGCACCGACCACCCGATCAGCAGGCAGTATACCAACGCCATTCCGGCCAAGAAGGCTCCCGGTCCCGGGGCGTTTTGACGCTGAATCCATATGGCTCCCACCCCAAACAGGATGAGCCCTACCACGACCCCGTTTACGCTCAAAAGCGCCCCCAGGGGAGACACTTTTTTGCCCTCGCCGGCCCGGGCCATTAGTCGCACCGGCCCCACCAGGGAACCCACCGCCGCCCCGGTGCCCAGCACCCCCCACGCCCAGCCCACGGCGGCAATGGGAGAGATGAGCGCGGCCGCCACCAGGCCACCCAGAAATGTGGCCAATGCGAGAAGAATGCGATCGCGCGTCAACGCTTCGCTTGGGTTTGCACCCGGTAAATCGCAAAGGCGACGCCCAGCAGGGCCCCCACCAGGCCAAGGATGCCGCCGATCGGGCCATTGAGCCGCCCATCAATGAAGTAGCCGATCAAGAAGCCGAGGAGGGGCAGGCCGATGACGGCGTAGGCGATGACCAACCCGAGCCCTGCTCCCCGGGCAATCTCGGGGTCCGCCACCGTCACGCTGGCTTGCTGCTGGGTTTGATTGGTTTCGTGGCGCTCGCGGGCCTGCCGGGCCGAAGCCTCCAGTTCCTTGATCCGCGTTTCCATCTCGGCGTCGGCCGACTCTAAGCGACGACGGGCCAGGTCCGCGGCCTCTTTCACGGCATCTTCAGGGGAGCGCGGGTCGTCCATACTGTGTATTGTACGATGTCGTCGGCGCGTCCCTCTGATCCGCTTGCCACCGACGTGCAGTTCCTCAAAGGCGTCGGCCCCAAGGGGGCCATGCTCTTGCACAAACTCGGCCTCAAAACGGTGGAGGACGTGCTGTGGCACTTCCCGCGTCGGTACCAAGATCGGCGCAACCTCCCGCCGCTCTCCATGCTCCGGCCGGGGATGGAAGCCACCGTGCGCGGCGAACTGGTAGAGGTGAAAACCCGTCCCATTCGCGGCGGACGCGTGCTGATCTCGGCCACTTTGGCTGACCGCACCGGAGAAGTCACCCTCACGTGGTTTAACCAACCGTGGGTGGCGCGAGAGCTGAACCGTCAGCGCGGAGAGATCATCGCGTTCGGCATGGTGAAAGAAGGTCACCGCCATCAACTGGAGATGTCCGGCCCCGAATGGGAATGGATTGACCCGGAAGACGAAGCGGATGACTTTGCCCGGCTGGTGCCGGTGTATCCCCTCAGCGAAGGCGTGCCGCAGTCCGTGGTGCGCCGGGCCGCCCACAGTGCGGTCACGTTCTTTGCCGAGAGCATGCCGGATGCCCTGCCCGTGTGGCTGCGCAAGGCGGAGCGGTTGCGCGGCATCGCCTGGTGCCTGCAACAGATGCACCTGCCCGACACCCTGAAGGAGCAAGAAGAAGGGCGTCGGCGGCTGGTATTCGAAGAGTTCTATCTCCTGCAACTGGTGCTCCAGCTCAAACGGCAGGAAGCCCACAAGGAGGTTGGGATTTCGTTCCCTATCTCTCAGCTGGGGGGCAACCGAGCGGCCTCGCCTCACCTCTTCGATGCGCCCAGCGTGCTGGATGAGGGCGGCACCTTGGCCGATGAAGTGGCGCACATGCTGCCGTTCGAACTCACTGGCGCCCAAAAGCGCGTGGTGCAAGAGATTTGGGAAGACATGGAGCGCCCCATGCCCATGAACCGCCTGGTGCAAGGGGATGTGGGCAGTGGCAAAACGGCGGTGGCGGCCTGTGCAATGTTGGCGGCGGTGCGGTGCGGTTACCAGGCCGCGCTGATGGCCCCCACCGAAATCCTGGCCGAGCAACACGCCATCAACCTCAAGCGGCTCTTTGAACCCTTCGGCATTCGCGTCGGGCTCATCGTCGGCAAGCAGACGGCCGCCATCAAGCGTCGCCAGGCCCAGCTCATCCAGACCGGCGATATCCAGATTGCCGTGGGCACCCACGCGCTCATTCAAGAGGGCGTGAAGTTCCACCGGCTGGGGCTGGCGGTGGTGGACGAACAACACCGGTTTGGGGTGCGCCAACGACTGGCCTTGCGCAATAAGGCCGTGGGCAACCCGGATGTGCTGGTGATGACGGCCACCCCCATCCCCCGCACCCTCACTATGACTCTCTACGGGGACTTGGATTTGAGCGTGATTGACGAGCTTCCCCCGGGGCGCAAGCCGATCAAAACCCACTGGAAGCGCCCTTCTGACCGCCCCGCCGTATACCAGGCCGTGCGCAAGCTCATTGACGAAGGCCGCCAGGCGTACTTTGTCTGCCCGATGATCAGCGAGAACGAGAAGGTGCAGGCGCAGGCCGCGCAAGACCTGCATTACCGCCTCTCGCAAGAGGTGTATCCCGATCTCCGGCTCGGGCTCTTGCACGGGCAGATGAAGGGTGTAGAAAAAGAAGAGATGATGGCCCGTTTCCGGGCGCACGAGATTGATATCCTCGTCAGTACGGTGGTCATCGAAGTGGGGGTGGACGTCCCCAACGCCAGCGTGATGGTGATTGAGGACGCTAACCGATTCGGCCTGAGCCAGCTCCATCAGCTGCGCGGGCGAGTGGGGCGCGGCGGGCACCAGAGCTATTGCATCCTGGTGGCCGACGCCACCAGCGACGACGCACGGGAACGCATGGAGATCATGGTGGAGACAACGGACGGGTTCCGCATTGCAGAGAAGGACTTGCAGATCCGAGGGCCGGGCGACATCGCCGGCACCCGCCAGAGCGGGGCTCTGGACCTTCGCGTCGCCAACCTCGTCACCGACGGAAGACTGCTAGAAGAAGCTCGTCAGGCGGCCCTGCGAACTTTAGAGCGTGATCCTGCACTCAGCCTCGACGAGCATGTATATATTCTCAATAAAATTGCGCAACAGAGGGACGAAACCGCGCTAATTACAGTAACGTGAGGTTGGGGAAACAAAATGAACATTCCGGAAATTGATGTCAATACGCTCAAAGCGTGGCTCGATGCAGGGCGCGACCTCGTTCTGCTTGATGTTCGTGAGCCCAATGAGCTCGAAGTCAGCGTACTTCCGGGCGTCATCAATATCCCCCTCAAGTCGGTGGAAGATCGACTGGACGAACTCGACCCGAGCAAGGAAACGGTCGTCATCTGTCGGTCGGGCATGCGCAGCGGCACTGTCACGGAGCTCTTGCGGGCCAAGGGGTTCAAGGGAGCATACAACCTCGTGGGCGGCATGAACGCCTACGCCACCCAAGTGGACCCCACACTCAAAACCTACTAAGAGCGGGGCGTCCCTTTACTTCTTGGTCCGCGTGGACTTGCGGGCGGTGGTCTTCTTGGCCGTGGTTCCGCCGCGCCGGGCGGGGGCTCGCTTCGCGCCGCGCTTAGATGGCCCCGCTGCCGCCTTGGCAATCAGCAATTCAGCGGCTTGCTCCAACGTCACTGCCTCAGGCGTGATCGTCTTCGGCAAGGTCGCATTGGTCTGGCCATCGGTGACGTAGGGGCCGTAGCGACCGCTCATCACCCTCACTTCGCCCGCCAAGCCCTCAGCCGTGCCGAGGGTGCGCAGGGGTTCCGGCCCCGCACTGCGGGCGCCTCGTCCCCCCGGTTGTTCTGGGGATTGGCTAGGGCATCCAGGGCCTCTTGAAGGGTCATGGTGGCGGCGGTACGCCAGTCGCCCACGTTGGCCTTGCGGTCGCCGGCCGTGAGGTAGGCACCGTAGCGGCCAATGGCCAGGGTCACCGCAAACTGGGTGCCGGGTTCATCGCCCAGCAGACGCGGGAAGGACATGAGCATGCTCAGGTCGTCTTCGCTCAGTTCGCTGGCATTGGCGCCCGGCGGAAGGGTCACCCGCTTTACCTCGCCATCCTCGCCCGCTTCGCGTTCCAGATAAGCGCCGTAGCGGCCACTCTTCAGGTACACGTTGCGGCCGGTCTTGTGGTCCACTCCCAGCGATTCTGGTCCGGCGGCGCGCTCAGTCAGCAGGGTTTCGGCCTTTTCCAGGGTTAGGTCGGCCGGGGGAAGATCCTCCGGCACGCTGCAGGTGTGGCCGGGGCCGCCTTCGCCGCGCTGGATAAACGGGCCGTTGCGGCCAATGCGCACGCGAATCTCCTCGCTAAGCGGGATGAGTGGGAAGGGAATGTCGGCGCCCTTTTCTTTCACAGCGGCGTCGATGCCGGGGCGCTGCTGGGTGCCGAAGTAGAAAGCTTTCAGTTGCTTCACGGCATCACGGTCGCCTTCAGCTATCTCGTCGAGTTCATCCTCCATCGAGGCCGTGAACCCGAGGTCCACAAGTTCGGAGAACCACTCTTCCAGTAGCTGGATGACGGCAAAGGCCGTCCACGTGGGGACGAGTTCGTTGCCCTTCTTGAAGACGTAGCCCCGGTTCTGGATGGTCGAGATAATGCTGGCGTAGGTGCTGGGCCGGCCGATGCCTTGCTCCTCCAGGGCGCGGACCAGGGTGGCTTCAGTGTAGCGGGCGGTCGGGCGCGTGATGTGCTCGGTCATCTCCACCGACTTCACCGCCACCTTGTCGCCCACTTTCAGATTGGGCAAGATGGTCTCGCGGTCACCGAGGTCGGCATCCGGGTCGTCGGTGCCTTCCACGTAAGCGCGGAGGAAGCCGGGGAACTGAATCCGCTTGCCGCTGGTGCCGAAGGTGAATGTGCGGCCCCCTTCTTCCACTTCCAGTTCAATGCGGGTGCGCATCACTTCGGCCGGGCGCATTTGGCAAGCCAGGGTGCGCTTCCAGATCAGGTCGTAAATCTTCAGTTGGTCGGCGTCCAGGTAAGCCTTCACGTCCTGCGGGCGGCGCTGGAGGTCAGTGGGGCGGATCGCTTCGTGGGCTTCCTGCGCGTTCTTGGCCTTCGACTTGTACCGCTTGGGAGTGGCCAGGGCGTACTCCTTGCCGTAGAGGTCGGTGATGACGGCCTTGGCTTGCTCCAGCGCGCGGTCGGCCAGGGTGAGGCTGTCCGTACGCATGTAGGTGATCAAACCGACGCGCTCGCCTCCCATTGCCACACCTTCGTAAAGCTGCTGCGCGATGCGCATCGTGCGGTCGCCCGAGAAGCCGAACTTGCGGTTGGCTTCTTGCTGCAGGGTGGACGTCATGAAGGGCGGCGGCGGAGTTTCCGTCCCCGGCTTCTCGTCGCGCTTGGTGACGGTGAAGGGCGCAGCGGCCTGCAGGCGCGGGGCCAGCGGGCCGGCTTCGTCGGCGTTGAGCCGGTACACCTTCTTGTTGGTGAGCTGACCGTGGTGGTCAAAGTCTTGGCCATCGGCCAGGGTTTGGCCAGCGACGGCACTGAGCTTGCTGCCAAACGTGGTGCCCTCCACTTCGTGGGTGGCCTTAATGCCGCTGTAGCTGGCGGGCACAAAACCCATGCGCTCGCGCTCGCGCATCACCACCAGGCGCACGGCCACGCTCTGCACGCGGCCCGCGCTCAATCCGGGAGCAACTTTTTTCCAAAGAAGTGGGCTTAAAGTGTAACCATACAGCCGGTCTAGGATGCGGCGCGTCTCCTGGGCGCGCACCAGGGCCTCGTCCACCGCCCGGGGCTCGGCCAGGGCCTGCTTGATGGCTTCCGGCGTAATTTCGTGAAAGACTATGCGCTGAACTTCTACAGATTTCTTTGGCTTAAGCAACTGCAGGATGTGCCAACTGATGGATTCGCCTTCGCGGTCTTCGTCTGTTGCGAGCAGGATGCGCTGGGCATCCTTGGCCGTAGCCTTCAGTTCGGTCACTCGCCGTTTCTTGTCGTCGGGGACGATGTAGATCGGCTGAAAATCTTCATCCGTATTCACGCCCAGGCGCGCCCACGGCTTGCCTTTGAACTCGGCGGGGATCTCCTTGGCACTCTCCGGCAGGTCACGGACGTGACCAAAACTGGCGATGACGTCGTAGTCCTTGCCCAAAAAGCGCTGGATGGTCTGCGCTTTTGCAGGAGATTCGACAATGACTACGGTCTTGGGCATACGCGCGTATTGGTTTACCGGGCCGGCAACCGGTTTCTCCGCATTCTTGTCTAAACGGCCCACCCAAAACAAGAGCGGGGCGGGCGCATGACACCGGCAAGCCACCGAGACGTGTATTGAATAATAATGCTAACCATGGCGCGCTTGATCAAGTTCTGGCTGGTGGCGGTCACCCTAAGCGTGGCGGCCATGGGAGCCGCCGCCGATCGAGCGTGGCTAACCGTCCATCTGGGTTCGGAGCGCATTGGCTACGCGTGGTACGAAACGGTGCTGCCGCGATCAGCGGGCACCATTGAAGAGGCCGAAGTCGTGCTGGACACCAAAGCTCTGGGCGACCCCATCAAGCTCCGGGCGTTTTCTCGGGTTCGGTACGGCGGCGACCGCGAACTGATGACAGGTGAATACCGCACGGAGAGCGGGGGACGGACTTCGACTGTGCAGATCGAACGAGAGGGTTCGACCTTGGTGGTGAAGGCCAACTCAGCTGGGCGTCCGCAGCAAATGCGCCTGGAACTGGCCCCGGATTTGCCCTTTACTAGCGACGCCGTGAACTACCTCATCGCCCTGAAGGAGCGGCCAGAGCGACTGAAGGTACAGACCTTCGATTCCACTACGCTCACGATGGTGCAGGTGGAGGTCATTGACCGCGGACCGGTGACCCTCGAGGATGGCGGGCGCACCATGCCCGCGCACCGCTACGACGTGGAGGACCCGCGCAGCCCCACCCAAGTCTTTGTGAGCCCAGAAGGGAAGTTCCTCCTCTCGCGCGGCCCCCTGGGAATGACGATGCGCCCGGCGACGGAAGAAGAAGCCAAGCGCCCAGTGACGGGCGGGCCGAGCGACATTGCCGACCTCTCCACGATCGTTCCGAACAAGCCCCTGCAAGGCCGGCCGGACCAGCCGCTGACCCTGCGCTTTGTAGGCTTAGACCGCGATCTGCCCTCGGACAAGCACCAGACCGCTACCCGCGAGGGACGTGATGTGGTGCTGACCATTCATCCCTTGCGCCTAGCCGGTCGGCTGCCGCTGGCCGAGGTGAAAGGGCAGGATGAGTGGCGGGGGCCGGCCCCGTTCTTGCCGTCTCAGAATGAGGTCATCAAGCAGCGAGCCCGCATAGCCATGGGGAGCCTTACGGACGTGCACGAGATCGCCCAGGCGCTGCGGATGGATGTCTATCGCCGAATGCGCGTGAATGCGGGCATCGGGGTGTTGCGCCCGGCCGATGAGATTTTGGATGCGCCCGAAGGGGTATGCCGCGACCATGCCATCTTGCTTGCCACTATGCTCCGGGCGGTAGGCTATGCCAGTCGTCTCGTCAGCGGCATGGTGGAGTATCAAGGACGCTTCTACTACCATGCCTGGGTGGAGTATTGGGACGGCAAGGATTGGATCGCTATGGATAGCACACGCCCCGAGTCGCAACTCACATCGCGGCACATCAAGATCGCCCACGGAAGCGTGGCAGATGCTTACCAGTCGTTCCTGCTGGCTCCGGAACGGTTGGAGGTCGTCAAGGAAGGCGCATGATCGGTCAGCAACGACGCGCACTTGTTATCGCGATCTTTGCCATTCTCGGCGCGATCCTCAGCATGTCCTTCATGCCGATGGCGATTGATTCCATCTATTCTTCCATCCAAAATCAGGTGCGATCCTCGCGCACTGAAACCAATCCGAACGCCACCGAAAAGGTTTACGAATTCGACCGCATTGTGAGCGAAAATCGGAACCTTAGCGTCTCGGCTCAGCAGAAAGCATTAGAAGATTTTCGAGCCGAATGGCTGGCGACTCGTGAGTCGGGCAATCTCATGGATACAGTTGACAAGTTTGGTCTCGAACTTGAACCCAAGATTGAGATTACCGAGACCCGTTTTGGCGGACGTAGCGAGATTGCTTCGCTCAAGGGTCTTGAGAAAGGGGGGGTGAGCCGGGTTGTCCGGGAAGGGACTCGATATTCGATTTACATCCTGCGCCAAACGCGCATTCTCCCGGTTTCGGGCAACGTCGTGCCGGACGTGATGGAAGAGCCGGTGAAGGGCTATCCGGGCTCTCGCCAGCCCGCAACGATCATCGCACTGGGCTTGCTTGGGGCGATCTTGGGCGGCGTTTTCGGTGATGTCGGATCGAGACTTCTTGCCAAGGCCAATGAGCGCTGGCGACTGATGGCGAGCGGGGACCGCGTGACGGTCTTCATGGGTTCATTTGCGGGCATCTTGGCCAGCATTCCGTTCCTGTTTGTCTTCCAAGGTCTAGGGATCCTCGGTCCGCTCTTGGTGTTTGCCATGATGGTCGGATTCTCGTTCCTTGGCATTTACGCTCTCCGCTCGATGGATGACATTCTTCCTTGGGCGAACATGACCACGTCTCGTCGCCGCACGGGCATACGCATCTTGGATACGAATGTTCTCATTGACGGGCGAATTTACGACGTTGCGAAAACGGGTTTTTTGACCGGCGAACTCTACGTTCCTTCCTTCGTCATTCAAGAACTTCAGATCATTGCGGACAGCAAGGATGATATGAAGCGGGCGCGGGGCAAGCGCGGCCTGCAAATGCTCAAGCTGATGCAATCCGAATTCCAGATTGAGGTTGGCACCAAGGACAAGAACGTCGGCAACCCCAAGGATCCGGTGGATACGCGCTTGGTGCGCCTGGCCAAGGCACTGGGGGCGGACCTGGTGACCAACGATCATAACCTCAACTCGGTCGCCACCCTGCAAGACGTGCGGGTGCTCAACCTCAATGACCTTGTACTGGCCGTGCGGACGAACGTGCTCCCGGGCGAAATAATGTTCGTGGCGCTCAACCGCGAAGGTCAACAGCCCGGCCAAGGCGTTGGTTACCTGGACGACGGCACCATGGTGGTGGTCGAGCGATCTCGCGAAAAGATTGGGCAGTCGGTGGAGATCATGGTCACGCAAATCATCCAGACCGAACGAGGGAAACTCGTGTTTGCCGAACTGGCCGATGATCCAAACGGCACCGACCCCAGCGAACTCGGGGCCGCCCCCCGTCGTCCCCGGCCGTGAAGGGCGCTTTGATCCTCCTCGCGGCGGGCAAAAGCCGCCGCTTTGGCACCGAGAAACTCACGGCCACGCTGCCGGATGGCCGCGAAGTCTGGCGAGCCAGCCTGGATGCCTTCAGCGAGTTCGACTTCCTCGTTCAGCGCGTCCTTGTGGTCAGCGAAGATCAGCTTCACAATTCCTGGCCCGAAAACCTTACGGTGGTGGCAGGAGGCCAGGAGCGCACCGACTCGGTTCGCGCGGGGCTCCAAGCCCTCGGACCCGAAATCACAAACGTCCTCATCCACGATGCGGCTCGTCCCTTCGTTACGCGCGATGTCATCCAGCGGGTTTGGGAGTCCACCACTCAGAGCGGTTCCGGCTGTCCCGTGGTGCCGGTCACAGACACCATCCGCCAACGTGAAGGGGAGGGAAGCCGCACGCTGCCTCGCGCCGATCTCGGTGCCGTGCAAACACCGCAGGGCGCCCGCCGTGACTGGATCGAGCAAGCCTACGCCCAGCTCACCCAGCCCGCCACCGACGACATGGGCGTGCTGGAGGCGGCTGGGTTCCCCGTCCACCTCACCCAAGGTGACCCCGCCAACCGCAAGATCACGTATGCTGACGACATGCCCGCCCAACCCCAAGGCATGAACTTCGAGATCCGCACCGGTATGGGCTACGACATCCACGCTTTCAGCACCGACCCTAACCGCCCGATGTGGCTGGGGGGCGTAGAATTCGATGATCGCCCAGGCTTAGAAGGCCACAGCGACGCCGATGCCCTCCTGCATGCTCTCGTGGATGCCCTGCTGGGTGCCGCCGGCATGGGTGACATCGGCGAGCACTATCCGCCCAGCGACGAACAATGGCGTAATTGCCCCAGTTTGCGATTCCTCGTAGAAACAGCCGCACGCGTCCGTGCCGAAGGATGGAATATCCAAAACGTGGATGTCAGTGTCTTGGCCGAACGGCCGCGCCTAGGCCCGCGTAGAATGGAGATGACAGACGTCATTGCTTCTGCCTTGGGACTTAGGCCGGATCAGGTCGGAATCAAGGCCACGACCAATGAGCGGCTGGGTGCTATCGGGCGCGGCGAGGGAATTGCCGCCTTCGCCATCGCCACTCTCACCCGGTCGGTCCACAGAACGAACGACCATGGAACTGCTATTCCGAAATGCTGACGGTAATTTATCGCAGCGTCAACGCGACTACGCCATTCGCAAACTAAGCCGACTCACTCGCTACAATGCCCGCGCCTCGCGCGCCGAGGTGGCCCACAGCGAAGTGCGTCACGAGCACCTGCTGCAGGTGACGGTGAACGCCGATGGGGAGTGGATTCGCGGCAAGGCGCAGAGTCGAAACTTCCGTGAGGCCGTCGATCACTTGGCGGATCTCTTGGAGAGCCGGCTCAAACGACGCAAGGAAAAGCACGCCTCCTAGACCTGTCTCATCCGGTTCGCCGGATCTCAACCTTTTGCATGCCTGGGTGCCCTTGCGGCCTCAGGCATTGCTTTTGCCGGCTAGCTGATCCGAGCAGAAGGCGATCGCCCGCACTTCGGCGGCCCCGGCTTGGCGCAGGGCTTCGCGGCAGGCCAGCACTGTGCTGCCGCTCGTAATCACGTCGTCTACTAGCACCACCCGGCGGCCTTTCACAAGCGGTGAGGCGGCAAACGCCCCAACTATGTTGCGCTGGCGGGCGGCGCGGTTCAGACCCACTTGGGGGCGGGTGGCGCGAATACGTCGCAAGGCCCGTGCCGCCTGGGGCATCTGCGAGGCTAGCCACTCGCTTTGGTTAAAGCCTCTTTCAAAACGCCGGGTCCAGTGGATCGGCACCGGCACCACCATCTCGTCATCGGTGATGAAGTGTCGGGCGGCCATCAACTGGGCCATCGGGTCGCGGAGTGGAGAAGCCCGCTCGTATTTCAACCGCTTCACGGCCTGCGCGGCGCGCCCGTCGTAAAGAAAGCACGCGTCCACACTCATGGGGTCTTCAGGCAGGATCACCCAGGGTCCAGCCGCCCGAAAGGTCTCCTCACAGGTCGGACAGATGGCCGGCGGACCCAGCCGGCCGCAAAGGGCGCACGCCGGGGGATACAGCCATGCCCACATTTGCCCCACTCTTGCAGTATATCAAGCGGCCAGCCCGGGGGCGAAAAGTCAGAACGCCCGCCGAGTCAAAGACTCAGCGGGTGCTACTCCCCTTCCTACGATGTGGTTGTGCTCAGGCCTCGCCGTGCGTATGGCCGAAGAACGGCTCAAACGGGATGAGACCCAGGCGCGTCGCGGCGCGGAGCGCTTGGACGCGATTGTTCACCTGAAGCTTCTGGTAGATGTTGGCGAGGTGGAAATCCACCGTGCGCTTACTGACCACCATTTTGTCGGCTGCTTCCTGACTCGTGTGACCCTGAGCGATGAGACTCAGTACTTTCACTTCCGTCGGCGTAAGCCGGATGCCTCGCGGCGATTCACTAGTTCGATTTGTGTTAGGCAATGCCATGACCCTTCCCTCGTTGCAATTCGTTTGCCGCCCACAATTCTCCTTCCATATCCTTGCGCGGATATACAATGGTCCGTCGAAAATTATCGAAAATCGTGTCCAACGCATGTACCACGAGATGCACGGGCCGCGAGGAATACGCTCTCGCGATCAGGAAATCGTTCACCATATGCCTCACTAACTCTTTCGACGTAATTGGGCACATCTTGTTCCGTCACGAGGGCAACACAGGCTCCACCGAACCCAGCACCCGTCATACGAGCCCCTACACAGCCGGGGGCGGCTCGGGCAATTTCGGCCATTGCGTCCAGTTCTTCGCAGCTCACTTCAAAGAGGTCCCGGAGACTTTCGTGGCTCGCTTGCATCAGGGCGCCCATTTGGTCCCGGTCGTCCGCCCTGAGCGCCGCCGCCATCTGGTGGACCCGCGCATTCTCGGCCACCACGTGCTGGGCGCGCCGCAGATCTTCTTCATTGAGCGAGGCGGCTTGCGCTTCGAGTTGCTCTGCGGTCACATCGCGCAGGTGCGAAACCCCCAAGGTGGCGGCGGCTCGCTCCACCGAATCCCTCCGGTCGTTATAGGCACTTCCCGCCAGGCCTCGGCGTCGCCCGGTGTCGCACAGCATCAGCACCAGGTCGTCAGGCACTGGCACCGGCTGAACCTCCATCGTGCGGATATCCATGAGGAGGGCATGACCATCCACGCCCAGGGCACTGGCGGCCATGTCCATCAGTCCGCAGTTCACGCCAACGTATTGGTTCTCACACATTTGCGCAATGCGAGCCACTTGCAAGGGGTCAATGGGAAGACAGGCCAGGTTCAGCCACAGCCACCCGAAGGCCACCTCCATCGCCGCGCTGCTACTGACCCCGGCGCCGATGGGCAGGTCATTGGCCACCACCACTTCGGCATTGGTGTCCACGGGCATCCCCGCTTGTCGCAGCGCCCAGGCCATTCCGGCCGCGTAGTTGGCCCACCCGCGCGTGCTGCCGGGTTGGACTTCGGCAACCTGGAATGGCTTGGCCCAGCCCCGGGCTACACTATAGAGGCGACTGGGGCCATCTGTTGCTCGCGCGGCGAGACTCACTCCGTAGGGTAGGGCCGCCGGCATCACAAACCCATCCGAGTAGTCCGTGTGCTCCCCGATGAGGTTCACGCGGCCGGGGGCTTCAATGACCAACTCGGCGGGTTTGCCGAAGGTGTCCTCAAAGACGGCGCACGCCCATTCCGATTGCATATTCCCTCACCATATCACGGATAGCCATCGGCGAACCTGGTAATTGTTCCATGGGAGCATTGCTGGCTGGTATGGAACCCCCTTGAATGTAGCGGGCCGGTCACTGTTTGTTGCCCTATTCGTGGCTGGTTCCGCACACTTTTTTCTGACTCTTGGTAACCTCAGGGCATGGGTCACCAAGGTCGCCTGGAAACGGCGCAACATTGGCTTGCCGAGCACGAATCCGACATGCTGGCGGATCTCCAGGCACTCCTCCGCATTCCGAGTCTGGAATCTGACGCTGAACCAAACGCACCCTTCGGGGCCGAGAATCGCCGCGCGCTGGACTTCATGCTCGACCTCGCGCAGAAAGCGGGGCACACCACCAAGGACCTGGACGGCTACTGCGGGTACGCCGAAATCGGCAGCGGCGACAAGGAAGTTCTGACCCTGGGTCACCTGGACGTGGTGCCAGTGGGTCCGGGCTGGACCTACGATCCCTTTGCCGCGACCTTGGCCGACGACGGCTACATCTATGCGCGCGGGGCCACCGATGACAAGGGCCCGACGATGATGATGTGGTACGCCGCCCGTGCCGTGCAGCACGCCTGGCCCGACCTCCCGGTGCGCCTGCGTTCGTTCTTTGGCTGCAATGAAGAGAGCGGTTTCCTCTGCGTCCACCACTACACTCAGCACGAAGCGCCCCCCACCCTTGGGGTGGCCCCGGATGCCGGGTGGCCGCTGATCAATGCCGAAAAGGGCATCTCAGACCTCATCGTCATGGTCAGTCCCGAAGCTTGGGCCGGTCTCGGCGTGCAGTTGTTGGCTTTCCGGGGCGGACAGCGTCCGAACATCGTGGTTGACCACGCCACCGCCACCGTGCGGGTGACCGCCGAAGCTCGCGCGGAGGTGGAAACCAACCTGCGTGACGGGTGGGATCGCAACGTGACGGCGACATGGGACGGTGACCTGCTTCACATCGAAGCGGTGGGCAAGGCCGCTCACGGCAGCACCCCGTGGGTGGGCGACAACGCCGCCGCCCGCGTACTGCGGTTCATCAAAGACATCAGCCCGCGCATCGAAGCAAGCCGCTGGCAAAGCGTGCTGGACCTCTTTCAGATTGGCGGGGCGGGCGTGGGCCTGCAACTCAGCGATGCGCCCAGCGGGCCGCTTACGCTTAACCCTGGCATCGTGGACCTGACCGACGCGGGGCTGCGCTGCACGCTCAACATCCGCTACCCGGTGACCTGCGACTTTAGTGATCTGCGGGCTCGGGTTGAGGCCGCCCTAGCCGCCGGCAAGATCCCAACGACAGTGGAATCCATGAGCAATAGTAAGCCGCTTTACTTCCCTACGGAGCACCCGCTCGTGGAGGCCATCATCAGCGCCTATGAGGCTGAGGAAGGGGAGCGGCTCACGCCGCGCAGTATGGGTGGGGGCACCTACGCCCGCGCCGTGCCCAACTGCGTGGCCATTGGGACGGCTTGGCGCGGGGATGGGGATGCGCACGAAACCGACGAGCGCATTCACCGCTCCTCGCTCATGCGTACCGCCCGCATCTATGTGCGGCTTCTGTTCAATCTGATTGAAGCCGCACAAAAGGCGTAACCGTCAGCCTCGGTCAGTACGGAAGCGTTCGATAATCGCGAGCGCTTCCTCTTTGCCCTTCCAGCCCAGCACGTCCACGTTCTTGTTTTCGAGTGTCTTATAGACCTCGAAGAAGTGGTGGATTTCGTCAAGTGTGTGCTGGTGTACCTTGGACATATCTTCGCGGTCGCCAAAGCGCGGGTCGTTGCTAGCCACGCACAGAATCTTCTCGTCCGGGTCCCCCTCGTCGCGCATTTCCAGCACGCCGATCGGCTTGGCGTCCACCACGGTGCCCGGGGGGCAGGGGTGCGAAACCAGCAGCAGGGCGTCCACCGGGTCGCCATCTAGGTAATGCGTTTGCGGGATGTAGCCGTAATCCCAGGGATAGAAAAGCGGGGAGTGGAGGACGCGGTTGAGGCGCATCACCCCGAAGTCCTTGTCCAGTTCGTACTTGTTGGTGCTGAACCGGGGGATCTCCACGATGACGTTCACTTCGTGAGGGGCGTTGGGGCCGATGGTGACGTCAAGCAACGACATAGCGAAATGCTACCGCTCCGCACACAAACAACCCCTCGGTCCTAAGTGAACCGAGGGGCATTTGACTTGGGCTGAAATGCCAGCTTTAGGCTTGGCGGCGGCGTCGGCGGGCCAAAGCGGCCAGGCCAGCGCCCAGGACGAGCATCGTCCCCGGTTCCGGCACGCCGGCGATTCCCGTGTTGTTTTGGATCCAGTTGGCACCCGTCGGCGCCGTGCCGCCGATGCGGGCGTAGCCGCTCAGGTCGCCGTAGTCGGCGTTGCCCGTGCCGTCCACCCAGGCCAGCGTGCTGGTCACGCCGATGAGGCGCCACACCGGCGAAGACGTCGTGCCAAAGTTGCCGAACAGACCGCCGCCGGAGTCACCACCGGCGACGTTACCTTCCAGGTTGCGCGGGATGGCGGAGCCGATGACGTTGTCAGCGGCGTTGATCGGGTTGTCGAAGTCCGTGAAGATCACGTTCTCGCTCGCGTTCGTGTTCACGAAGTCGGCCACGTTCTCAAAGGCACGGCGCGTGCCCGCACCGGCGTTGATGCCGGTAAGACCCGTACCCGTCGCACCGTAGCCCACGCTGACCGTTTCGCGTCCCAGTTCCAATGCGCCGTTGTAGAACGGTACGGCCGCTACGCCCGGGTCGGTCGCCAAGCGAAGCAGGCTGAAGTCGTTGTTATTGAGGGCCCAGCCCGAGAAGGCAATGACTTGCGTCACGCTGATGTTCGTACCGGTGACGTTGAAGGTCGGGTTCTGCGAGATGTTGCTGGCCACGTGCGCGGCCGTCAGCACCCAGTGCGAACCACCGCCGAAACCAATGTAAGTGCCCGAGCCCAAGCCACCGGTGACGTTGACGCGGCCCACCGAAGAGAACGGGGCTTGGTCGTCAAGCGTGGTGTAGAGGGAATCCGCACGGTCGTGGCGGATGGTCGAACCAAACGAGACAGCAGTGGCCACACAGGCCAAGGCAAACACGGGCAAACGCATAGTTTTGTCCTCAAGCGACCGAGGTCGCGCGAATACTCCAAAGAATACAGCAAGGGGAGTGGTGGTTAACCCCCTATTAATACGGTGTTCACCGAAATTCCTAGGGAAAACTCGTACTATTCCCACTCGCCCATGAGGCCCCACTTGTGGGCGGCGGTGGCGCGGATGGCGACGAGCGTGCCGGGTTCAACCTCCCGGGCGGGAAAGTGGACCATGCGGAAATCGCGGCTGTAGCCCTGCAGCAGGGCCTTGTTCTTGGGCGATGGCCCTTCCACCATCACTTCCATCGTGCGGCCGACTTGCGCTTCATTGCGGGCAATTTGAATCTCGGTTTGCACGCGGATGAGCTCCTCCAGTCGGGCGCCGGCCACCTTGTCATCCACTTGCTCCATCAGCGCCCCGGGGGTGTTCGGGCGAGGCGAATACTTAAACATGAAGGCCCCATCGAACTGGAACCGCCGCACGGCCGCCAGCGTGCCTTCAAATTCCTCGTCGGTCTCGCCGGGGAAGCCGACGATGATGTCCGTGGTTAGGCCAATCTCCGGCACCGCCGCCCGCAGGTTATCCAGGATGGTGGCGTAGCTCTCGACGGTGTAAACCCGGCGCATCCGGCGGAGCAGATCATCGTGCCCGGCCTGGAGCGGCATGTGGCAATGCTCCATCACCGGTTCCACATCGCGGATCGCCTCGATGAGGTCGGACTTGAAGTCACGCGGGTACGGCGAGGTGTAGCGAATGCGTTGCAAGCCGGGAATCCCGCTTAGGATGCGCAAGAGTTGCGCGAAGGTGACCCGGCCTTCTTCCAGACCCTTGCCGTAGCTGTTCACGGTCTGGCCAAGGAGCGTGATCTCCCGGGTCCCCTGCGCCACCAGCCCGCGCACTTCGCGGACGATGTCTTCAGTGGGTCGGCTGCGTTCGCGGCCGCGGGTGGCGGGGACGATGCAGTAAGTGCAGAACTTGTCGCATCCGTACTGAATCGGCACGAACGACTTGAGCTTCGCTTGCCGCCCCACGGCGCGTTGGGGCACATCGGTGACAATGGCGCCCTTGCGTTCGGGCAAGTCCAATCGCTTTTGGAAGCGCCGGGTTTGCAGGGCTTCTTCGACGAGGGCCGGAATCCGGATGACCTGCGCCGTCCCCACCACAAAGTCCACGTGCGGGGCGCGTTTTCGAATCTCGTCGGCCCGGACCTGCGCCATGCACCCGGCCACCCCGATGACGAGGTCCGGGCGGGCGTCTTTGATCATCTTGAGTTCGCCGAGGAAGGAGAACGCCTTGTCCTCCGGCTTCTTGCGCACGCTACAAGTGTTGAGAATGACAAGGTGCGCTTCGCGCGGCGAAGCGGCCGGCGTAAAGCCGATGGATTCCAAGCCTAGTGCAATCTGCTCGCTGTCCTCTTCGTTCATCTGGCAACCCCACGTCTGCACGTAGTAGGTGCCGCGTTGGAGCGGCCCCCTGGTGCGGGTGGGCAAAGACGTGGGAGATAGCGAAATCAGGCTCATGGCAAGAGGCGTGGCGGGCCGTCAAGATACCCGTTTCTTAGGTTCAATGAGAGGACGATCAGGGTCTAGAACGTATACTCAACTGTTGTGACGGTCTCGACCCTGAACCGCCTGTCTATAATCTTTGCCGCTCTGGGCCTGTTCGTGGCCGGATACTTAACCTTAAGCCACTACCAGGCGAAAGATGTTTTTTGCGGCACGTCTACCAGTTGTGCAGATGTGTTGAAGAGCCCCCTGGCCAACGTAGGTGGGATTCCAACGGCGGCCTTTGGCTTGGCGGCGTACGTCATTTTGCTACTCTTGAGCTTCAAGCGAACGACCAGCATTCAAGAGCAGTTCACCAAGCTGGCCCGGGTGGGATTCGGAATCTCGGCGGCCGGGTTTCTGATCAGCGTCTTTCTCATCTATTACGCCCTGGCGGCCATTGGTGCGCAGTGCTACTGGTGCATGGCTTCGGCGGCCATCATGACGGTTCTCTTCGCCTTGCACGGGGCGATGGTGAAGGCCGTCGCCCCCGAAGAGCCGGACAAGGCCGGGATGCCCCTGGCTGTGGGTGGCGCGATGCTGGCCATTGCCGCTGCATTTATCATGCTGAACGTCGAAGCGGGCAAGGCCCCGGCGGGCGGCACCCGCATTACCGGCGTGACCGATGCCCAAAAGCGCCTTTATCTGCCGGCCGCATCCCGAATGAAGGGGGACGAAAACGCCAAGGTCACGGTGGTGGAGTATATGGACGTGAACTGCCCGCCCTGCCGGCTGGCCGCGCCCATGGTCGAAGAACTCATCTCCAGCTACGGCGGCAAGGTGCGATTGGGCATCAAGCACGCGCCGCAGCCCATCCCGGGGCACGAAACCAGCCCCAACGCCGCCTCGTTGCTGACGGTGGCCGAATCGAAGGGCAAGTTCTGGGAACTCTACGATCTGATGATGGACCCCAAGAACGAGGCCACGTTGAAGAGCAAGGATGGCCTGAAGGCGCTGGGCAAAGAAGTTGGCCTGACCGATGCCGAAGTGAACAAGGGCGTAGACACGCCGGATAACCTGATTCTGGATACCCTGAGCAAGGACTTGGACCAGTTCATGAGCCTGAACCCGCCGGGGACGCCGCTCTTCCTGATCGTGGCGGATGGCAAGGACCTGCGCCACGTGGGGCCGGGGCAACTGACGAAGGTTCTGGAGTCGGCAGAGTATGCCGACCTCCTCAAGTAAGTCCGAACGATGACACCGAAGCGCGGGGCTCCCGTTTGTGTGGCCATGTCTGGCGGTGTGGATAGCGCCGTCGTCGCGTACCTGCTCAAGAAGCGCGGGTACGACGTGGTGGGCATCACCATGCAAATCTGGCAAGAGAGCCAGCGGGACCCTCGCCACGCCGGCTGTTGCAGCCTGGGCGCGGTGGAAGACGCCCGGCGCTCAGCCCGGATGCTGGACATCCCGCACTACGTCATCAACTTCAAGGATCAGTTCAAGCAGACCGTTATTGACGAGTTTGTGCGCGAATACGCGGCGGGCCGCACGCCCAACCCGTGTGTGACCTGCAACAAGAAGGTGAAGTTCGAAGCGATGCTCCAGAAGAGTCAGGAACTCGGCTGTGAAGCCCTCGCCACCGGCCACTATGCTCGGCTCCGCCGCGACCCCAAAACCGGCCTGATGCGCCTGATGCGCGCCCGGGGGATTGCCAAGGACCAGAGCTACGTGCTCTACGGGTTCACCCAGGCCCAGATGGAAGGTTGTTACTTCCCGCTCGGCGAGATGCCGGACAAGGCCGAGACCCGGCGACTGGCCCGCGAAGCTGGCCTGCCCGTGGCCGACAAGCCCGATAGCCAAGAGATCTGCTTTGTGAGCGAAGCGGGCGGCTACCGCGAGTTCCTGCGGAAGTCGCGGCCGGATATGTTTGAAGAAGGCGAACTCGTCACCGTGGGTGGCGAACGACTGGGCACCCACCAGGGCGTGGCGGATTTCACCGTGGGTCAGCGCCGGGGCTTGGGTGTGGCCAAGGGCAAGCCGCTCTACGTCATTGAGATTCAGCCCGACCAGAACCGCGTGGTGGTGGGCACGGATGAAGACCTCAAGCTTGCGCATGTGCGGGTGCCCGCGTGGCACTGGACCTCCGTGGCGCCGACAAACGAACCCCTGCGCGTGCAAGCGAAAATCCGGTACAACATGGCTCCTCAACCGGCGACCCTCCGGGTCGAAGACGGCACCGCGACCCTGACCTTTGATCAGCCGGTCCGGGCGGTCACACCGGGTCAGATTGCCGTGGCGTACCGGGGCGAGACGGTCATTGGGGGAGGGAACATCGAATGACAGTAGAAACCGGACTTCTCATCACGATCGTGATCTTGGGGGCCGGCATGGTGATCGGGGTGGTGATGCTTACCCGCACCATTGGTCTGCTTCGCAAAGAGGTGAACCAGCTTCAAAATCGCATTGCGCGCCAGGATGCCGATCTCACCGCGCTGCAAGCCCAATTGACCGAATTCAAGCAATCTCGCCAAGCTGTGGGCGCGCATGATCCGATCATTGCCGCCCTGGAAGGTTTGGCAGAGTTTCAAAAGAGAGGGCCCGTCGGCACCGCTATTCATGTCGGTATGGGCCTGATTCGGGCATACTGGAAACCAAAGCGCCGCGCACTACCCGCGAAATCGGGAGCGAAGGCACTCGGAGAAAAAGATGAATCATCAAGACGATAAGAACGCACTCGTTTACCTGCTGGCCGGTTTCGGCCTCGGCGCTCTCATCGGTGCCGTCGCGGGCTTGCTCTTTGCGCCGAAGGCGGGCGAAGAAACGCGCCACGAACTGGCCGACCGCATGAAGGAACTGAAGAGCAAGACGGAAGATTACGTGGCCGAGCAGCGCGCCAAGCGCCGCTCGCTGACGGGTGAACCGGACGAAGCGGGAGCCTAAGGACTCCTTCCTTTTGTGAACAAGCCGGCCGTGGGAGGATGGCGACTCGCCCTGTGGGGCGTGATCGTGCTTGCCGCGGCCTGGTTTCTTTATTCCGTCCGCGCGATTTTGCCGCCCTTCCTTTTGGGTTGGGTCATCGCCATTGTCTTGGAGCCAGCCGTGCGCTGGCTTCGGTTGCGCGGGATGCCGCGCATGGCCGCCGTGCTTTTGCTCACGGTGGTGTTTTTCGGCCTCGCGACGCTGGTGGTCGTCAAAGTCAGCCCCATTGTGGCCGGGCAGATTTCGTCCGTCCGCGACCAGCTCGTGCGCGTGACGCAGGGCCTCGCCGAAGGCGACCAGAAAGCCAACATCTACACCAATTGGAACCCGGCGGTGCGCGCCGCACCGGATGGGGCCAGCGCCATGGTGGATGACCTGTTGAGTCGTTACGGCGACCAACTGACGCGGGCGGGCTTGCCCTCAAACCGACAAGCCATCGTCGAGCAGTACGTCGAGCCCCAGCGCGAGAACCTCGTCAAGGCTTTGCAGGGCTTTGTCAATGGCTTCTTCGGCATTGTGGCGGGGGCAGCGCAGAGCGTCTTGTTGCTCGCCATCACGCCCTTGATCGTCTTTTATCTGCTCAATGATATGGACCGGATGGGCAAACGGGCGGCCACCTGGATACCCGTCAGTATCCGCAAAGAAACGCTCAGCCTCATTGGCGAAGTCAGCGGGGTGTTCCGGTCGTATTTGCGCGGCATCTCTCTGCTCGTGCTCATGTATTCGGCGGCGGCGGCGTTGCTCTTGGGCATCCTGGGCGTGCCGTTCTTCATCATCCTCGCGGCGCTGGCAGGCTTGCTCTATCTCATCCCGATGTTCGGGAGCCTCATCAGTACCGTGCTCATTTTTGTGGTGTGCCTGGTGAGCGGCCAGAGCGGACCGGCGTGGACGTCGTTCGGTTCGCCCATCATGTACGCGATCATCTGTACGGTGGCGTTCTCACTGCTGTCGAGCTTCGTGTTCGACCAGATCATCGTGCCGCAGGTCATCGGCGGCGCGGTGGAACTCCACCCCCTCTTCAGCATCTTCGTCATCACGGCGGCGGGCGCCCTGTTTGGGGTGCCGGGGATGCTGTTGGCCTTCCCCGTGGCGGGTTCGGCCAAGGTGATTTTGGATCGGTTGCTCCGCGTGGTCAGTCAGCCCCCACCGGCTTTGGCGGGCTTGCCAAGTGTGCCGATGCGGCACCGAGTTTCGGAAGACTAATCCGCCTTGCGATGGCGATGGCGGGAGAATCGCCGCGCCAGGTCGCTGGCCGTGAGCTCCAGCTTGCGCCGGCCCGAAGGCAGCACTAAGTTCCACCGGATGGGCGTAACTTCAAACTCCCAATCGGCCTCGCTTTCTCGCCACATCATAAACAGGCGCTCGCCATCAAAATCCATGCCCTTAAGCTGGCTAACCAGCCCCATATGGCGGCGTAGCCATCCCCGGAACTGGATCCGGTCCGGCGTAATCCGCAGCATGCCACTCCGGCGCTCACCGTCCTTTACCCAAACGGCGCGGCCGCTCCAGCACAAGGCATTGGCCTCGCCATCCAGCCCCAATTCACCTTGGCCGTAGGCAAGCCGCAGGGCATCGTTGAAGAGTTCTTCGAGGTCGTCTTCCTCTTCGGCCGTGGGGAGATCCCGGGCGATACGGTGCCACGTGCCTAGGTCGTGGATTTGCCCGAGATGCTCGGCAATGGGGTTGGATTCGGCCCGCACGAGCTTCAGCCCTTGCGGAGTGGTGTCGAACTCCACGTCTCCGCTGCGGCACACCAAGCCGGGGTTGGCGGTGGTCTGCCCCACGGCCACCCACGGCACAATATCCTTGCGCAGGGCACGCAGAGAGTAGCCACGCTCGTAGCCGCTACCCGTGAGCGGCGAAAGAAGGGTGAAGTAACCGTTCTCCGTGTGGCCCCGGGCATCACACTTGGGGCACATGCCGTTGCCCAGCCCCATCTCGCCGGTGGCGGCGAGTTCGGCCCATTCGCGCATTGTCCAGGCGTCCCCCTCAGGGCCGAGTTGCCAGGTCTTGTCGGCGGCAGGGGCGAGAGCCTGGTCGCAGTCTTCGCAGATGAAGAGTTCACGCTCGGTCAGGGTGCCCGCGTCCGGCTGGGCATGGCACCAGGCGCACTTCCATCCCGTTTTGGTCTTCATGAGCAATCCGCGATCACAATCTGGACAGGCGGGGCGGCGTTTGCTCGTGGTGCGGTGTCGCAGAACTCCGGTTTGGCAAGCCGGGCACATGCCTTCTCGGGCCTGGTACGCCGACCAGCGACCGGCCAGGCATACCGGGCAGGTGCGGGGTTTGGCGGGCTTGGGATCCTCCAGCACATCACCGCAGGCCGGACACTCGCGGCGGGCAAACTTGAGGTCTTGCAGCGCGACGCGAATCGCGTCCAGGTGTCGCCAGGTGGGGAGCGAAACGGGCACTGACTGCAACGCCCATGCGGAACGGGCTTGCATGGCGGTGGCGGGGCGCACCGCGGGGTCCAGGCTGCGCCAGGAGGAAAGTTCATCCGGGCCGGCGGGAGGATGGAGCTGATCCAGCAGGGATGCCAGGGCGTAGAGATCGCGGGCGGGCAGGTGCATCCGCCGCCGGTCATGGCCCTCGGGGGTCGGATCTATAGGATCGTCTTGGTCAAATCGGTCGGCCAGCCAGTTGCGGGCTACGCCCATTCCGCCCAGCCACGGACGCCCATCCTCATCCAAGAAGACAGCCCGGGGCGTCACATTCCCGTGAATCCAGCCGTGTGCGTGCCACTGCTCAATGATGAGGAGGAGGCGCTGCGCCCACCGGTCCCGTTCAAGGGTGTCGAGTGTAACGGACGTTTCGTCGAGGCGCACGGCCCCGGGGATGGCGTCGGTCACCCACCACAGTTGGCCGCCTTCAAAGCCCACCCATTCGGCCCCCAGCCAGGGGATGCCCAGGCGCGGGGGCACGGCCAGCAGGGCGCGCCGCACCAGGTGGGCCAGCATGCGCCTCTCATCCGTTCCCAGGCCCTTGGTTGCGGTCTCAGCGAGGCACCACGCCCACTTCTCCGCCCCCGTGGCCACCTCATGCGCCAAGAAAACCGGGTGCACGGGGTCCGCCCATTTGAGTTCCCCCCGCAGGTAGCGGCCATCGGCCATGGGGGTCATCGGGGCCAGAAGGGAAGGCGGCTGACTCACAGACGTTCTTAGTAACAAGATACACTTTTCTCTATGCTCACCTCTTGGGTTTTGGCCGGTACCCTGCTTTATGCGGCCCCGCAAGGGACGACGCACGACTACACCCTCAAGGCCACGTTCGATGGTTTCTTGCCGATTCTAGGCGGCAACACCGGCGTGGTGGAAACCAACATGGTGGTGCGGGTGGACGGCCTGACGAACGGCAGCGAGACCCTGAAGGCCGCCAGCGAGATCACTGCTTTTGATATCGCCTTCAACGGCGCCAAGCTGCCCCTGGGGCTAGAAAGTGTGCAGGAGTTCTTCCCGCGCACCACGATTGAGTTTTCTCCGGCGGGTCGCATAAGCAAGACGAACGCGCCCGACCTCACCCTGCCCGTGCGCCTGCCGGGCCTGGACGCCAAGCGCTTCCCGGACATCACCTACGTCCCCATCGAATTCGACGCGAAAACGGCGGAAGTGGCGCAGGAGTGGACCTTCGAGCGCACGTTTGATGGCGCGCCGATGGTCTACCGGTGCCGCCTGGAAAGCCTGACGGCCACCCACGCCGTGGTCTCCGTGAACATTGCCCAGGAACTGAACTACCTGGAGAATGAGGCCCTGGAAGTGGTGAAGGAAGAGAAGGATGCCTACAGCCGGGTGAAGGCCAAGCTCACGGGTTCGGGGCAGGTGATCTTTGAGCGCGAAGCCGGGGCCGTGGCCCGGGTAGTGATGACGAACGACTCGGCAAGCCAAGTCACCAACATCAAGACCGGTGAGACGATTGAGCGCAAGCTCAAGACGACCTTTGTGGTGGATCGCAAGGGCGCCAAGCTGCCCGAAGCCGGAGTGATCCAGGCCAAGGTGCGCGAGGTGTCGATTTGGGATCGCGTGCGTTCTAGCGCCGCGACCGCGCCGGCCCTGGCGAGCGTGTGGTGGCAAAAGATCAAGCCGAACCTGGCCATGAACGCGCAGGAAGCGTGGCAACGCACCTTCCGCTGGGCCCTGGAGTTGTGGCAGCGCGTGGGTCCGGGGGCGTGAACGCCGCCGAGCGCGCGGCCTGGCTGCGTGACGAACTCCATCGCCATAACCGACTGTATTACGTCGACAATGCGCCGGAAATCAGTGACACGGAGTACGACGGGCTCCTCCGCGAACTGAGCGACCTCGAGACGGCCCATCCGGAGTTACTGACGCCCGACAGCCCCACCCAAACCGTGGGGGTCGCGCCCGTGGCGGCGTTTGGGGAAGTGCGGCACCGTGTGCCGATGCTCTCGCTGGACAACGCCTTTGACGAAGCCGAACTCCAAGCTTTCGACCAGCGGGTTCGGAGGTTCTTGGCCCAAGACGAGCCCGTGCGGTACGTGGTGGAGCTCAAGCTGGACGGAGTGAGCCTGAGCCTGACCTACGAAGATGGCTTGCTCACCCAGGCCGCCACCCGCGGGGACGGCACCACCGGCGAAATGGTGACGGCCAACGCTCGCACGGTGCGCGGCGTACCCCTGCGTCTGGCCGGAGCGGCCCCGGGGTTGATCGAGATTCGCGGGGAAGTCTTGATGACCCGCGCCGACTTCGCCCGGCTGAACGAAGAGAAGCTGGCCCGGGGAGAAACGCCCTTTGTGAACCCGCGCAACGCCGCCAGCGGGGGGCTGCGCCAACTCGATAGCCGCCTGACCCGAGAGCGGCGGTTGCGGTTTTTTGGCTACACCTTCGGGGCGATTGAAGGGCCGGCGGTGCCGGAAGACCAAAGCGCCCGCCTAGCCTGGCTGCGCGAAATGGGGGTGCCGGTGGCCGCCCACGCCGAGGAATGCCCCGACATTGAGTCGGTGATCCAAGCCATTGCCCGCGTGCAGGCGCAGCGGCCTGACTTGCCGTTCGACATTGACGGGGTTGTCATCAAGGTGGCGGACGGTGCCCTGCGGGAGCGCCTGGGCGACACCGCCCGGGGACCGCGCTGGGCGATTGCTTACAAGTTTCCGGCCGAGCAGGCCATGACCCGCATGCATGCCATCACTTGGCAAGTGGGGCGGACCGGGTTGGTGGTGCCCGTGGCCGAACTAGACCCGATTTATGTGGGCGGGGTCACCATTAGCCGCGCGACTTTGCACAACCCCAGCGAACTCCGCCGCAAGGACGTGCGCGTGGGCGACACCGTGATAGTCCAGCGGGCCGGGGACGTGATCCCCGAGGTCGTGGGGCCAGTGCTCGAACGTCGGCCGGACGGCACCGAACCTGTGCCCGTGCCCACTGAGTGCCCCGTGTGCGGCACGCCTTTGCTTTACGGTGAGGGGGACATCCTGCTGCGCTGCTCCAACAAGCGGGCGTGCCCGGCCCAGCTCTTGGCGGGCCTCATCCACTTCGTTTCGCGCGGGGCCATGGATATCGCAGGCCTGGGCGAGAAGCAGATCCAATTCTTCCTCGACAAGGGCTGGATCAGCGACATCCCGAGCCTTTATGAACTCGGCCGGCACCGTGAGGCGATGGTGAACGAGCCCGGCCTGGGCCAGCAGAGCGTGGACAATATCCTCGCGGCGATCGAGGAGAGCAAGACGCGGCCGTTGTCGCGGGTCATCATCGGCCTGGGTATCCGGTTTGTGGGGGAGAAGACCTCGATCGACCTCGCCACCGCCTTTGGCAATCTCGATGCTCTGGCGGAGGCCGACGAGGCACGCCTTCAAGCGGTGCCCGACATCGGGGAGCGCACGGCCGCCGAGATTGTCACCTGGTTTGCCGACGACGAGAGCCAGACGTTGCTGGAACGGCTGAAAGCCCACGTCAACCCCACTCTGGCCGACCTGGAGCCCCTGGGCGACCAGTTCGCGGGGCAAACCGTGGTGTTCACCGGCAAGCTCGAGACCATGACCCGCGAGGAAGCCGAAGCCTATGTGCGGCGGCACGGGGGCACCCCCGCCGGTAGCGTGAGCAAGAAGACGAACCTGGTGGTCTACGGGCCGGGGGCGGGGAGCAAGCTGGCGAAGGCCGAGCAACTGGGCGTCCCGCTGATGACCGAATCCGAATTCTGCGAGCAGTACCGCCCGCTCGAATCGCCGTGACGGTTATCGAGCTTGCGCCCGGGTCGCTGGACTTGCCGCAGTGCGTGACGAGCGGCATGGTGTTCCGGTGGACGGAAACCGCCCCGGGCGAGTGGCACGGCGCGGATGGACCGCACGAGTGGCGGCTGCACTGGCACCCGGACCGCATCGAGCTGCATCACGGCGATGCCGACGCCCTGCGCTCCCTACTCCGCCTGGATGAGGACCTCGACGCGGTGCGCCAAGCCATTGTCGCCGCCGACCCCGACCTCGCCGCATGCTGGGACGCCCGCCCGGGCTTCCGCCTGCTGCGCCCCCTCGACCCGGTGGAGGCCACCATCGGCTTCCTCTGCACCAGCAACAACAGTCTCCACCGCATTGTGCCGATGGTGCGGTGGCTGGCCGCCCGCACGCCGGGGCATACCTTCCCGGACCTGGATGTCATCGCAAACCTCTCTGAACACGAATTGAGAGAAGCCCGCTTCGGCTACCGCGCCGTCACTATCCCCCGCGCCGCCGCCCAACTGGCCGCTGATGGAGGCCGCGCCCATCTCCTCAACCTCCGCCAAGCCCCCTACGAGGATGCCAAGGCGTACCTCCTCTCCCTGCCCGGGGTGGGGCCGAAACTGGCCGATTGCATCGCGCTTTTTGCCTTGCACCACACCGCCGCCGTGCCCGTGGATACTCACGTGTGGCAGCAGGCCGTGCGCCGCTATTTCCCCGAATGGGCGGGTCAATCCCTTACTCCCGCCCGCATGAACCAGGTGGGCGATGCCCTGCGGCAGCGCTTTGGCATTCACGCCGCTTGGGCGCAACAGTTGCTCTTCCAGGAGAACCTGCGCCCCGCTTGAACGTAAAATATCTGTATGTCCCTCACCGCTCTGGTTCTCGGCGCAATGGCAATGCAGTCGGCGCGCAATTACGGCATTCCGCAGGATTTCATGGAGGTGGACGATTCGCGTCTCACCGAGCTGAGCGGGCTGGGCAGTAGCCCGTTCCAGGACGGCGTGTTCTATGGCCACAACGACAGCGGGGACACGGCGCGTTTCTTCCGCATGAGCCGCGAGGGCCGCATTACGGCCACCTTCACCCTCACGGGAGCCACGGCCAAGGACTGGGAGGACATGGCAGTGGTCAACATTGCCGGGCGAGGATGGGTGTATTTGGCCGATATCGGCGACAACAACCGGCAGCGCGCGGACGTGGTGATCTATCGCACCCGCGAACCCGAGGCCGGGGTGGCCTCTCGCACCCTCACCTTTGAGACTTATCGCTTGAAGTATCCCGACGGCCCGCGAGACGCCGAGGCGTTCTTGGTGGATCCGCGCAACGGGGATTTCTACATCGTCAGCAAAGCCGCGACCGGGAGTGCGGTGTATCACTTGCCCGCACCGGCTCGGAGCGGCGGCTATCGCCTGACCAAGCTCGGGGATTTGCCCATCGCCACAGGTGGTCTGGGTGGAAACCTGGTGACCGCCGCCGACTGGAGCCACGACGGTAAGTACGTGGTTGTGCGCACCTACTCCGGCGCCCGCGAGTACCCCGTGCCCGCCAACCGACGCGATTGGTTTAAGCAACCGCACGTCTCCGTAGAGTTGCCGGTGGAAAGGCAAGGCGAGGCCATTTGCTACAACCGATCCTCCAATGCGCTGATCTCGGGGAGCGAGGGCCGACCCGCTCTGTTTGCCATCATTCCCCTAGAACCCTGATTTCTTGCGCTGAATGGCGCAAGAATCATGGCCTTAGGCGCGGTTCTCAGGGAAAAAAGGGTCCCTTGGTCTGGGTCCGGAGGGCCGGAGGTGGGGAAAAGTCGGTGCACGGCCAACAAACCAGGAGGTAGCGTCTTTTCGCTCGGGCGGCGTTTCCGCGTAGCCTGAACCACCCAGTTATGCGGCGTGAACTTACATTCGTCGGGGTCCTCGTGGCCCTTGCGATGATAGAAAGTGCAGATGCGAACGGCAAACTCATGCCGAACGTGTTTGCCGAAAGAATTACTTACTCGGTGGCCACCCAAGCGGCGGCCCCGGCACCCAACACCTATGTGCTGGATGACAGCCTCCCGGTCGGCAAGATTGTCGATGGCGGCGGCGGCGTCCCCGGTTTTGTGGAGCGCACCGTGGCCCGGCTTTGGGTCGAAGGCGAACTCAAGTCCGAAACCGTAGTGGCGGAGCGCGAAATTCCGGCCATTCCCGGTAGTAAGCGCATCTCCTCGATTGGCTTTGATGTGCCGCACAAGCAACTGACGCTGGCGCGCACAATGACCGTGGAATCCACGGCCTACACCCCCGACGCTGGCCTGGGCAGCCGCGCCACGTTCCGCACGGCCACCGGCCGCCGCGCCGAGTTCGGCGTGATTGCGGTGGACCCGCGCGTCATCCCGCTGAACACCTTGGTGTTTGTCGAAGGTTACGGCCTGGCCCTAGCCTGCGATACCGGCGGCGCCATCAAAGGGAATAAGATCGACGTGTGCGTCACGACGAATCGAACCGCCCGCATTTGGGGACGTCGAAACGTTCGGATTCACGTCTTCAAGGAACGGATCACGCGGTAATCGCGCCCGTATCTGAACGGCTTCGTCGGTTCGGTATCCGAGCCGACAAAGCCTTGGGTCAGCACTTCTTGGTCTCGGAAGGGGCCGTCCGCCGCATCACCGAGAGCGTGGCGGACATGGCGGGCATTCTTGAAGTTGGCCCAGGCCCCGGTGCCATCACACTCCCGCTGAGCCTCGCCCACCCCGTTCTGGCCATCGAGCTTGATGAACGCTGGCGCGACCTCTTGGCGCACTATTGCCCCGATGTGGAGGTGATCTACCAAGATGCCTTGCAGGCCGACCTGGCCACGCATCTGGAGGCCCTCCCGGCCCCCCGCGCCGTCGTTAGCAACATGCCGTACAACATCACCGGGCCGCTACTCGCCGCTTTCTCGGCCCAGGCGGGGCGGGTGGAACGCCTGGTGCTGATGATGCAGAAGGAGGTGGCTGATCGGATCATTGCCCCGGCGGGCGATGCGAAGCGCGGCGCACTCTCGGTGGTGATGCAAGCACAGTTCGCCGTGAAGTGGCAACAAACCGTGCCGCCGGGGGCCTTTGCGCCGCCCCCGAAGGTGCAAAGCGCGGTGCTGGAGTTCACGCCCCGGGCAGCGCTGCCGGCGGGGTGGGCGGAGTTCGTTCACGCCGGATTTCGTCAGCCGCGCAAGACCCTCGCCAATAACCTAAGAGAACGCGGCGGCGCGGCGCTCATCGAGTCGGCAGGCTTGGCCGCCTCCATTCGCCCGCACCAACTCACCGAAGTGGAGTGGCAAACGCTATGGAGTCACTCGAAAGTCAACTAAAGTCCAAAGCCCGTAAGCTAGGGTTTGGGTTGGTCGGAATCACCGACGCCGCGCCGCCGCTGAGCTACGAGGCGTACCGGCAATGGGTGGCGGACGGCCACCACGGCACGATGGCGTACATGGCCCGATCCCATGAGCTACGGGCCGACCTGAACACCCTTCTCCCCGGCGTGCAGAGCGTGGTGGCGGTGGGCGCGTTCTACCGGCAACCCGAGGAACTCCCGGCCGATCACCCGAAGTTTGCCCGCTACGCTCTGGGGCGCGATTACCACAAGGTGCTGCGTGGCCGCTTACGCACGCTCGACCGCTGGTTGCACGCCGAGGAGGGGCAGGGGCGCATCTGCGTGGACAGCGCCCCGGTGCTGGAGCGGGAGTACGCCCACCGGGCGGGCCTGGGGTGGTACGGCAAGAACACGATGCTGATCAACACCCACGCGGGGAGTTGGTTTGTCATCGGTCTGCTGCTCAGCACGCGCAAGTTGGCCCCCGATGCCCCCGCCCAGGGGGGCTGCGGCACGTGCCGCGCCTGCATTGACGCGTGCCCCACTGGGGCCATCGTGCATCGTCATGGGCGCTGGCAAGTGGATGCCCGCGATTGCATAAGCTATCTCACCATCGAGCACCGAGGTGAGATTGAATCGGATCGGGAGGCCAAGTTGGATGACTGGGTGTTCGGGTGCGATGTGTGCCAGGAGGTCTGCCCCTTCAACACTGTCCGCCCTCACCAGCCCGGGCGCGCCCCGGTGCTGACGATTGAAGACTTCCGGGCCCGCACCTGGCCTCCGGTGGAGGAGCTTGCGCACCTCACGTCGGAAGCCTGGGACACTCTCACCGCCGGATCGCCGGTGCGCCGCGCGGGCTACGACGGACTAAGACGTCACGCCCGACGTGCTCGACGGATGCGCGATGCGCGCGTTTGAGCGATGCGCCACGGCGTCCGCATACATGGCTTCGTAGGCTTGCGCACTGGATGACCAAGAGAAGTCTTGCGTCATGCAGGTGTGGACCAACTTCTGCCAAGTTTCCGGTTCGCGGAAGGCGGCAATGGCCCGCGCCGTCGCGTCCCCAAACTCGGTCGCTGTGCGTTCGGTAAAGACGAAGCCCGTTTCGCCCTCCTTCACCGTGTCGGCCAGGCCGCCGGTTTGGCGGACCACCGGCACCGTGCCGTAGCGCATGGCAAACATCTGGCCGAGGCCGCAGGGCTCGAAGGCGCTGGGCATCAAGAAGATATCGCACCCGCCGTAGATTCTTTGGGCAAGGGCCACGTCAAACGCTTCCACAAATCTCACGCGGCCGGGATACTGGGCTTCAAGCCGGCGAAGCTCGCCGGCGGACCACGGATCGCCCGTGCCCAGCACGATCCAGCGCGCCCCCATGCCCAGAATGCGGTCGGCCGCCCCGATCATGAGATCGAAGCCTTTCTGGTTGCTCAAGCGGCTCACCACGCCCAGCAAGGGCGCATTGGTGTCCGGGTCCAAGCCCAACTCTTCCATCAGTTGCGTGCGGCTGGCCGCCTTGCCACTGAGGTCATCCACCGAGAAGTTGACCGGCAGATCGGGGTCGGTGGCCGGGTTGTGGTGGTGGACGTTGATGCCGTTCAGAATCCCGCGCAGTCGGCCTTGGTCATAGAGATAACCCATCAGGCCATCCAGGCGACAGCCGTACTCGCCGGTTTGGATTTCTTGGGCATAGTTCGGGCTCACCGTGTTGACCTGGTCTGCGTATACACAACCGGATTTAAGGAAGTTTACGGCCCCGTAGGTCTCCAAAGCGTGCATGTTGTAGAGCGACTTGGGTAGCCCCGCCACTTCCAAGGTATCCGGCCCGAACTCCCCTTGGTACGCCAAGTTGTGGATAGTGATACAGCTGGCCACGCCTTCCCACCGCCCACCGCGCGTCTCGCGCATCAGCACGGGCAAGAATCCCATGTGCCAGTCGTGGGCGTGCACGATGTCGGGCGTCCACTCGGTGGCGAGGCAGGCTTCTAGAGCCGCTTGAGCAAAGAATAGGTACGCGTCGCGTCCCGGGGTGTAGACCTCTTCGCTCCGGCCAATGCCCGAGAAAAACCCGCAACCCTCGATCAGCCACAAGGTCAGCCCCTCGGACTGGACCTCGTGGAGGGTGGCCCGCGCCGTCCAGTACGGGTTCATGCGGACTTCGAAATCAATGCTCCGCTGGGGCGACCACCGGTCCAGGATCATCTGGTAGGCGGGCATCACGACCTTGACTTCGTGGCCTCGGGCCTGGAGCGCGAGAGGCAGGGAACCGGCCACATCGGCCAGGCCCCCCACCTTGGCAAAGGGCGCCACTTCGGCGCTGGCAAAGAGAATCCGCATTTAACTGTATGATCGGGACGTTACAACGCCTCGATCAGCACCGCCGTCGCTTCTCCGCCCCCAATACAGGGCGTGGCAATTGCATAGCGACCCCCACGGCGGCGCAGCTCGTGCAGGGCGGTGAGCACCAGGCGGGCTCCCGTCATCCCGATCGGGTGACCAATGGAGACCGCGCCGCCGTTCACGTTCAGCTTGTCGTGCGGAATACCCACTTCACGGGCGGCGTACATCGCCACCACGGCAAAGGCTTCGTTCACTTCAAACAAGTCCACGTCGGCGACGGTCAGGCCGTGCTTGTCCAGGAGCTTCTGGATCGCGGCGGCGGGGGCGGTGGTGAACCACTCCGGGGCCTGTGCATGCTGGACGTAACCCACGACGCGGCCGATGGCCGTCTTACCGTTGGCTTGCGCCCAGGCTTCGCTGGCCAACACCATGGCGGCGGCGCCGTCATTGATGCTGCTGGCGTTGCCGGCGGTCGTCACGCCTTCCTTGCTAAAGGCGGGGCGAAGCTCAGGAAGCTTGGCCGGGTTGCCGCGGCCCGGTTCTTCGTCAGTGTCCACCATCATCGGGTCACCTTTGCGCTGGGGCACCGCCACCGGCACGATTTCGTCCTTAAACTGGCCACCGGTCTGGGCGGCCAGGGCGCGGCGGTAGCTCTCGGCGCTGTAGGCGTCCAGTTCTTCTCGCGAGAAAGAAAACTCGCTGGCGCAGGCGTCGCCGCAGGTGCCCATGTGGACGTTCTTGTAGGGATCCCACAGGCCGTCATGGATCATCAGGTCCACCAGGTTGCCGTTCCCCATGCGATAGCCGGCGCGGGCCTGGGGCAGGGCGTAGGGGGCGTTGGTCATGCTTTCCATGCCGCCGGCCACCACCACTTGGGCGTCACCCAGGGCGATGGCTTGCGCGGCCATCATCACCGCCTTCATGCCGCTGCCACAGACCTTGTTGATCGTGGTGCAGGGCACGGATTGGGGCAGACCGGCGCCGAGGGCCGCTTGGCGGGCGGGGGCCTGGCCGATGGCGGCCGAGAGCACGTTGCCCATCAAAACTTCGTCCACCTGGCCCGCATCCACTCCGGCGGCGGTAAGGGCGCCCTGGATAGCCGTGGCGCCCAACTGGGGAGCCGTGAGGCTACCAAGAGCCCCTTGAAAGGCACCGATGGGGGTGCGAACGCCACTGAGGATGACCACGTTGTCCATGGCCTAGAGTATGCCGGAACTTAGGAGCCTTCTTCGGGTCCGGCGGGGGTTTCGGACTTGCCCTTTTGCAAGCGGCGATTGAGGCCCCGCGACACATATTCCGTTTCCTTGAGCCCGAACGCCTTACAGATGAAGTAGTACGCCCAGGCGTAGAGCAGGGCCAGGAACCCGGTGCTCGCCAGCACCCCCAGCTTGCCCCCGGAGGTGGTGAGGGCAGGGAATTGCCAAATCAGCGCCGCCAGGGCCGCCGCCGGGATGGCCATGGCCACCAGCGTTTGCGCTTGCACCTTCAGGATGCCCTTGATGTCCATGCTGGGGGCGATCTTCTTGGCCCCGCCGATGAGCAGGATGGCCAGGAGCACCGCCGCGAGGCTGCCCGCCAGCACCAGGTTGTCGTAGCTGCCGCCCTGGCGGGCCACCAGGTAGCCGCCCGCGCCAAAGGCCGCCGTGGCGATGGTGCCGTAGATGATGGGCGTGACGGATCGCTGCGCGGCGTAGAACCCGCGCATGATGATCGGCTGCATGCACCAGGCCGGGATGCCAATGGCAAACATGCGCAGGCCGGTGGCGGTGAGATCGGTGTTCTCGGGCTTCCAGTTGCCGTGCTCAAAGAGCGACCGGATGATCTCGTGCGGCATGGCCAAGAACAGGCCCGCGAACGGCACCGAGAGGAAAATGGCTAGCCGCAGCGACTTGGCGAGTTGATCATCAAAGAGGTCTTGGCGCTTTTGAGCAAGGAACTGGGCCAAGGCGGGGAAGGCGGCAATGGCAAGGCTTTGGCCGAAGATGCCGAGCGGCACCTGCATCAGCGTGTTGCCGTACTTGATGGCCGTATTAATGCCGTCGCTCTTATAAAGCGTGCCGAAGTTCTGGATGAGCAAGGCAAACACCCCGGGGAGAGAAAGCCCGAGCACCACCGGGGCCATCAGCCGAAACACCTTGCGCACGCCTTCGTGTTTGAAATCGAGGCAGGGCCGGAACGGCACGCCCATGCGGCGCAGCACCCACAGCGGCACAAAAATGTTGCCGATGAACGCCCCCGCCAATGCCCCCCAGGAGAGGCCGGCGATGCTGGGCGCGGTGAAATTGGCCAGCACCAGCGCACCAAAAATGATGCCGACGTTATAAATGTTCGGGCCGAGCCCGGGGACGGAGAACACTTGCCGCGCGTACAGCGTGCCGAACATGAGGCCGCCAATAAAGAAGGCGTACTGCGCCGGGAGCACGATGCGGCTGAGGTATGCGACCATCTCCCGGTTGGCGGTGGCTTCCATCGCCACCACGTAGGTCAAGGGTTCGGCGAAGATCCAGGCAAGTGTGATGACGACCAGAAGGGCCGCGCTCATGATGCCGAAGAGGCTGTTGAAAACCCGCCAGGCGTCTTCCTCACGGTTGGTGTGGAAGTACTCGCTGAACACCGGGATGAATGCCGCGCTCAGGGCTCCCCCCGCGATCAGGAAGAAAATGATGTCGGGGATTTGGAAAGAGAGGACGTAGGCGTCGGTCTCCGCGCCCATGCCAAAGCGACCCGAGATGACGGCTTCGCGGATGAGGCCGAGGACTCGGCTGAGCAACAAGCTGGCCGTCATGATCCAGCCCGCCCGAACCACATTCGGGGTTGTCGCGTTGCTCATCGCGATACACTATGACAAACGGGAGCCCCCAAATTGGGGACTCCCGTTCGTTCTGTTACTGGGCCAGCTTAGATGTGGCGTTCGACCAGGTTCTTAATCGCTTCCTTCGGACCCATGCCGACCATGCGGTCGACTTCTTGGCCGCCCTTGAAGACGACGAGGGCCGGGATGCTCATGATGCCGTAGCGGCTGGCGATTTCGCCGTTGTCGTCCACGTCGACCTTAAAGACCTTCGCGCGGCCTTCCAGTTCCGTGGCGACTTCGGCGACCGAACCCGCAATCATGCGGCAGGGGCCGCACCAGGGAGCCCAAAAGTCCACCAGCACCGGGACATCAGAGCCGAGAACTTCGGCATCAAACCGATCGGCAGTCATTGTGAGATTGTCAGCCATGGCAATTTATTTCTCCTTACGCCGGTGACGACGCGGATTGACTTCGGGTATACCCTCGACAAGCCGAAAGGCCCTGGTGTAACATCCAGGGTAGATCGGGAGTCGAAGCCAACATGCGTGCGACAGGATTGAAAACGATGATGCGAGTGACCCTTGGGGTTGTCCTTGCGAGTGGAATGGCCGTAACGGCCCTCGCCCAGTCGGGCCCGCAAGCTCGACGTGGCACGGCCGAGTCGAGCCTCGTGGGTGTGGCTCTTTACGATACGGCTCTTCGAGTCGTGAACCTTTACGGTTCGCCGGATGAAATTCAGGGTCTCACGATCGGTCAAGGAAACGCGGCCGGTGGGGGTCCGGGTACCGGGGCTACTGGTGCGGCTGGTGGTGGTGCCGGTGGCGGTGCGTCTGCGGCGCTGGCCGTGGAAGAAAACCGACCCGGCGTGGGCGGCCTGTACGGCAACCCGTTTGGGAACCAAGGTGAGTTTTGGCGCCAAGTGCGACCGGGTGACGGCGACAGTGAGCAAGAAGCTCGAAATGCAGCCGGTGGTCGACCGGGTGCCGGTGGTCCCGGCGGAACGGGCGCTCCGGGTGGCGGCGGTGCCGCTGGCGGTGGCTCGGGCACGCAAATCGTGCGCTGGGTTTACAAGCGTGGTTCCAGCCGCTACGCCTTCGTGTTCGACCGCTTCAGCCGAGTTGTCCAGATCGAAGCCGTGGGCATGAACGACAGCCGACCGAAGACGCGCCGAGCCATCAGCTTCGGTTCTTCGTTCTCGTCGGTCATCAAGGCCTACATCGAGCCGGATTCCTACGAACTGATCGGTGACACGGTGATCGTCCGCTTCTTGGCGAACGACCGCGTGGCCTTCCGCATGCAGCGACTCCGCCCGAACGGCACCCACGTGGTGACCGGTATCGTGGTGGCCGCCGCCGCACAATAATCTGAACTCGTAACCTTGTCCGACGACCTCGACCGCATACGCCAGCGTATCGATATTGTCGATCTCGTCGGACAGAAGGTAACACTCTCGCAAAGGGGCAAGACCTGGAAGGGTCTCTGCCCCTTTCATGATGATAAGAACCCGAGTTTCCAGGTCAATCGAGAGCTCGGACGCTATCGTTGCTGGGCGTGCGGGGCGCAGGGCGACATCTTTAACTGGGTGATGGAAACCCAGCGCCTCACATTCACCGAGGCCATGCACGAGCTCGCCGCCATGGCGGGGATCAAGCTCACCAAAGGCGCCGAACGCACCACGCCTAGCCAGCGCGAAGCCGAGGATGCCCTGATGGCGCTGGCGCTCAAGTTCTATCGAGAGCAACTGGACAAGGCCAGTCGCGCTTTGGAGTATTGCGAGGAACGCGGCTTCGACCGCCAAATCCGCAACTACTGGGAGCTAGGGTATGCGCCCTCACTGGGGGATGCCCTCGCTCAGCGCATCAAGAAGGAAGGGCTATCGCTTACCTTGGCGCAGTCGCTCTCGCTATTGGATAAGGACGCAGGTGGTTCGTTTTTCGATCGCTTCCGAGGGCGCCTGATGGTCGCGATCCGGGATGAACGTAGCCGGTTGGTGGGATTTGGCGGGCGCATCCTGGGCGACGGCCAACCCAAGTACATCAACTCGGCGGAGAATCCCGTTTTCCAAAAAGGTCGGCTGCTGTACGGCCTGCACCGGGCCAAAGAGCCGATGAGCAAGGGCGAACCGGCCGTACTGGTAGAGGGCTACTTCGACGTAGTGGCCTGTCACCGAGCGGGGCTCACCACCGCCGTTGCCCCGCTAGGCACGAGCCTTACGGAAGATCAAGTGCGACTGCTTTCGCGGTGGACCAACCAGGTGAACGTGCTCCTGGATGGAGACGAGGCTGGCCTGAAGGCCGCCGAGCGGGCGATGGAGATGCTCATTCCGGCGGGGCTGGCCCCGCGCATTATCACGCTCCCGAGTGGGGATGACCCGGATACGATCCTCCGCCGCGAAGGAGCTGACGGCCTGAAATCGCGGGTGGCCGAAGGGAAAAGCGGATTGGAGTTTCGGCTCTGGTTGTTGGAGCGGCGTAAGAGCCCCGAAAGCCGAGAATTTTGGCAAGAACTTGCCGAGTTGATCGCCAAGAACGCCGACCCGCTGCAGAGCGAGACGTGGATTGAAAAGTATGCACCCCGGTTCCCCGGGGTGAAAGATGCCCTCGCTAAGCGCACCGCCCTCCGCGAAATGGTGACCAGTCACCGGCCGGCCCCCGCTGCACGGTCCCGACGCCGCGAGGCCCCCAAGGCCCCCCGGGGACGCCGGATGTTCACCGAGTTGCACTCGGCCGAGATCCGCATTCTGAGCGCGCTGACCGAATCCCATTTGGTGCCCCAGGCCGACACGGCCTTACGGGAAGCCAGTCTCTGGGAGACGCCGATGGCGGAGAAGTTCCGGGCGGCGTATTTGCGCATGGCCCCGGATCGCGCTCCCCAGGAGCCCCTCAGCGCCTGGATCCACACGCTGGATGATGAAGATTTCAAGTCCTTCCTGGCGTGGCACGCGGATAAAGCCTCCCTCCTTGACCCCGAAGCCCAGGAGAAAGAGATCGAAGGGGCCATGGACCGCCTGCGTGAACGGGCAGAGGCACGCCGGCTGCGGGACCAGATGGTGGAACCCGAATGGGACACCGAAGCTTTGCGGCAGCTGACCGACCGCGCCCGGCGGCTGAAGCGGGGCGATGAGGCCAAGAGCGAGACGGACGACGACCTTTTCGCGTAAGGAAAAAGGATGACCGCCCCGGAAGTTGATGTGCTGCTCTCGAGTGGCGATCGCGTGTTGCTTCGCTCGCTGTACGAGGAGCGCCCGCTGGCCCTAGTGTTTTTGCGGCACTTTGGTTGCACCTTCTGCCGCGAGCACGTGAACGATTTGCGCGGCGAATCCGAGCTCAATCTCGCGTTTGTCAGCATGGCGGACCGAGTTGAGAGCGAAGCCTTTCAGCGCAAGATGCAGGTAACTCATCCGTTCATCTGCGACCCCGAGGCGCGGCTGTATGCACTTTTCGGGCTGAAACGTGCTTCGATGGGCGAGGTGTTTAACCCGCGAGTGTTCATGCGCGGCGTGCAAGCGGTGGGCAAGGGGAATGGCGTGGGCCGCCCCGTGGGTAACCCTTGGCAACTGCCCGGCACGTTCATCCTCAATACGAAGGGTGAAGTGGTGCATGCCCATCGCAGCCGCGACGCGGCGGACAACTTAAGCGCCGCTGAGATTCGGAAGTATCTCGCCGAGGCGACTGAGGTCGAACACGCCCGGAGCTGAGGCGATCAGCGGCGGCATCAGGCCGGGCACCGGGCTGGTGGCCGGATCGAACACCTGTCCGTCGAGGGTCCAGTACTTGGCCCCGAGTTCGGTAAGAATCACAAAGGAAGCGGCGGCATCATAGAGGCACGCGCGGCTTGAGGTCATCGCCCGTAAGCGTCCGGAGGCCATGAACATGGCTTCGATCACAAACGCACCGTTGTGTCGCATTTTGCCGGGATAAACCTTGCGGAAAGCGTGGTAGGTGTCCACATCCCCGTACCCAATAAGGTCCGAAGGCTGCGTGGGTGAGGTATCCAGCTTCGGCAAGGGTCCGCCGTTGCAGGTGGCCCCGCCGCCCAGGTGTGCGGCGTACATTTCATCCAGTTCGGGCAGGTAGACCGCGCCCAAAACCAGTTTGCCGCCCATGCGCAGGCCCACACTGACGCCCCACAGGGGCTGGCCAAAGGCGAAATTCGAGGTCCCGTCAATCGGGTCAATCAGCCACAGGGGTTCATCCTCGTCGCCGGCAAAGCCTTGCTCTTCGCCCCATACCACCCCGGGCTGCAGCTCGAGCAACAAGGGTCGGAGATACGCCTCCACGGCGCGGTCGGCGGCCGTCACCAGGCTGCCGTCGGCTTTGGATTGAACGCCCAGCGCGGTGCGAAACGAAAGGGCAAGTCGGCCGGCCTCGTAGACCCACTCGACCAGTTGTGCGCGCTTTTGTTCGTCAATCACCGCCCCCTGACGTTACCCCTCATTAGGCCCGAAGCATGAACGCTTGGCCTACACCGCTTGACACCAGGGAACGAGTGCGGTACAACTCTATCGCGCGACGCGGGAGTAGCTCAGTGGTAGAGCATCTCGTTGCCAACGAGAGGGTCGCGAGTTCGAATCTCGTCTCCCGCTCCAATCCGCTTGCGCATTTCCTCCTTACGCTCCGGGTAGAACCCTGGCATGCCCTTGACGGTGCTCGTCAGCTGTGCCATGGACCTGGTGTGGCGCATCCCGGCCTTCCCTCGTCCGGGGCAGTCTATCGCCGAGGCTAAATTCCAACGATTTCCTGGGGGCAAGGGCGCGAATCAAGCCGTGCAGGCCGCACGACTGGGGGCTGAAGTCACCGCCATTGGGTGCGTGGGCGACGATGAATCCGGCCAAGTGATTTTGGACATCCTTCGGCAAGACGGGGGCAATGCCGACGGCGTGCGCGTGGTGCCAGGGGTCAGCACGGCTACGGCGGGCATTTACGTGGAGGCCTCGGGGCAAAACACCATCTGCATTGATCTGGGAGCCAATCGCTGCGTTACTGAAACCGACGTGACCACCCACATGCCTGTCGCCAATGACCATTTAGTTTTGAGCCAGCTGGAGATCCCCGCCGAGGCCACTCTCGCTGCCGCCCAGCGCGGGAGACTGTGCCTCAATCCGGCCCCCGCCGCCCCGATTGCTGAGGAGATTTGGGCACGGACCTGGCTCTTCGTCCCGAACCAAACGGAAGCCGAATTCTACGTCCAAGCCCCGGTGCGGAATTTAGAAGAGGCACGGGAAGCGGCTCGGCAGCTCTTGGCCCGGGGGCCGCAGCATGTCGTCATCACGATGGGCGACCAGGGTGCCTATTGGCAAGACCGAGCGGGGGAGGAGTTCTTCGCGCCCGCTCCGAAGGTCGATGCGGTGGATACGGTCGCCGCGGGGGATAGTTTCTGCGCGGCGCTGGCGGTGTCCCTCGATCAAGGTAACGACTTTCCGGTGGCGCTGAGCTATGCCGTGCGGGTGGCTAGCCTGAGCGTCACGCGCTCCGGGGCGATGCCCTCATTGCCCTATCGGCACGAAATCGGCGCGAACTAGCCTGCGGTCAGCAGGGTGTGCGTGTGCCGGGGCAACATCAGCCCGACGATGGTGAGCGCGCACACTAGCGCCAGCGTGATCCAAGCCGTGCGATATTGGTTGCGGCTGTCTTCGCACTCGTGTGTGCTGCAGCAGTGGCGGCGCGGCCCCCACTTGGCCCAACCAAAGAGCACGGCCACTTGCAGCCAGCTTAGGCCCACCAGCCAGGGCTGGTACGGCTCAAGTTGGTGGAGCCAGCTAAGGCCCGAGGTGCCGGCGGTGAGGGTCGCCAAGAGCACCGGCCCGCAACAGGGGATGTGCCCCAGAACGGCCGTCATGATCGGCAACGCCGCCACGCCTCGTTTGGGATTCATATACAAATGATATCGGACATCCGGGTCAATTGCAAGAGAGTTGCAAAAAGGCCCGTGCCCGATGGCCATACAAGAAAAAGGCGGCACCACCAGGCACCGCCTTCTCGATGAGCTAACCGTAAGGGTTCTCAGTTCATGTGGGCAATGAGGTTGTCGCCAAACCCACTGCAGCTGACTTCGGTCGCGCCGTCCATCAGGCGGGCAAAGTCATAAGTGACCTGCTTGCTGCCAATGGCGCCTTCCATCGCGCGGATGATGAGGTCGGCGGCTTCCGTCCAGCCCATGTAGCGGAGCATCATTTCGCCGCTCAGGATCACGCTGCTCGGGTTCACCTTGTCCAGGCCTGCGTACTTGGGCGCGGTGCCGTGGGTGGCTTCGAAGATCGCGTGGCCAGTGACGTAGTTGATGTTCGCGCCCGGAGCAATACCGATGCCACCCACTTGGGCAGCAAGAGCGTCGCTGATGTAGTCGCCGTTGAGGTTGAGCGTGGCCACCACGTCGTACTCGGCGGGCCGGAGCAGTATCTGCTGCAAGAAGGCGTCGGCGATGACGTCCTTGATGACGAGACCCGCGCCCGGCTTTCCTTCCGGAATCACGTGCCACGGGCCACCATCCAGCGGCTCCGCGCCAAAGAAGTCGCGCGCCACTTGGTAGCCCCAGTCGGCAAACGCGCCTTCCGTGAACTTCATTATGTTGCCCTTGTGCACCAGGGTCACGCTCTTGCGGCCTTCGGCAATGGCGTGGCTGATGGCGGAGTGGACCAGGCGCTCGGTGCCCAGGTAGCTCACCGGCTTGATGCCGAGGCCGACCATCACCGGGAGATCGCGCGAGGGCGCGCCGATGGTTTGCAGGGCTTCATTCCAGGCCGCATTCTTGTCAGCGGTGCCAAAGCGGATCTTGCCGAACTGCTTGGGGAAGGTTGCGGCCAGGAAGTCCAGCACCTTCTGGCTCTCTTCCGTGCCGCCGGCGTATTCGATGCCCGCGTAAATGTCTTCCGTGTTCTCGCGGAAGATCACCATGTCCACCTTGTGCGGCTCCTTCACCGGGCTGGGCACGCCCGTGAACCAGCGCACCGGGCGCAGGCAAACGAAGAGATCGAGCTCTTGGCGCAGGGCCACGTTCAGGCTGCGGATGCCGCCGCCGACCGGCGTCGTCAGGGGGCCCTTGATGCCAACCAGGTGCGACCGGAACGCGTCCAGCGTCTCGTCCGGCAACCAGTTGCCGGTCTGGTTGAAGGCTTTCTCGCCCGCCAGCACTTCGTGCCAGTGGATCTTGCGCTCGGTGCCGTAGGCTTTGGCCACGGCGGCGTCAAGGACGCGAACCGAAGCGGCCCAAATGTCGGGACCGGTTCCGTCACCTTCAATAAACGGGATGATGGGTTCGTTGGGGACCTGCAGTCGGCCACCCACCATTTCAATGCGGCTGGGCATGTCAGTGGGGGAGCGTACCCCTGGATTTCAGGCCGACCGGGTCCCCGAAGGATAGGTGTTGGCCCGGGATTTCAGGTCGTCATCGCCGGGCATTTCCGGTTCCGGGGCCGAGAGGCCGCGCAGGATGACAATAACTTTGGTCACGCCGTGCACCACGGCGGCATTGATGGTGACAATCGCGCGCATGCGTCGCCCTTTGCAGGTGAGCATCTCCACGCCCTCGGTGCCATGGCCAATCACGATGCGGGTCGGGTCCTTGATGTACTGCTCGCGGTAGACCTTGTGCAGGTCATGGATTTCCGGCGGGATGAAACGTCCCACGCGCAGGCTCTGAAACTCAGATTGGTCACATTCCAGCATTTCCGCCGCCAGGGCATTGCCGCTTTCGATCCGCCCATCGGGGTCCACGATCAGCATGGCCTCGGGGGCCGCATCTACGAATCCTTGAAGGAGTTCCAGGCTGGTGCGCAGGCGTTGTTCCTCGTCTATGTGGGCTTCCAATTCTTGGCGGAGTGCCACCACTTCGGCCTCGGCCGCCCGCCGGATGAAGTGCCCCACGAGCTCGGCACGCGAAATGAGGCCGGTCTTGGCCCGGATGCGCCCCCAGTAAGTCACCACCGTCGCGGCACTGATGCCGATAGCCTCCGCGATGCCCTTATCAGTCAATCCCTGGGCCGCGAGTTCCAGAACTTTTTGTTCACGGGGTGAAAATTCAGCCGACATGGCTCAATCCCGTGTCCCCAAGCTTGCGGACACAAAGATGAGTATACCGCTCGATTAGGTTCACGAACGATACTCAGGAACGTGAGCGTAGCCCGCTCGATCGTGGAAACGAGCCCTGCGGATCGACGCTCTCCTTCAAGGAGTGAGTGAATTTCCCGTGTTTCCGACCCCGGATCCGATACCACTACCCGCCCCCGTATGGCTCCTCAAATTGCTGAGCCTTCTCACCCTCGGTCTCCACTTCGGGGCCGTGATGATCCTGGTGGGCAGTCTGATTCTGACGATTTATCTGAACGTCAAGGGCCGCGCCCGGCAGCAAGTCGAGTACGTGCAGGCCTCTTACGTCTTGGCCAAGCGCCTCCCCGTGATCATGACTTACGTGATCAACCTGGGGGTGCCACCGCTGTTGTTCTTGCAGGTGCTTTACGGCCAGCAGATCTACAGCAGTAGCGTGCTCATCGGCTCGCTCTGGATCAGCGTGATCATCCAACTCATGCTGGCCTACTGGCTGCTCTACCGCACCATCCACGGCATCGAAAACCGCAAGCCGATCTGGCACATCGCCGGGCTTTCGCTTTTGATCGTCATGGGGATCGGGCAGATCTACAGCTTCAACATGACGCTGATGCTCCGGCCCGAGGTCTGGAACGAGATGTATCACAACAGCCCGATCGGGATGCAGTCCCCGAAGGGTGACCCGACCATCACGCCCCGTTGGCTGTTCGTCATGGCGGGCGGGCCGCTGTTCGGCGGTCTGTGGGCGGTGCTCCTCAGTCACATGGCGTACCTGGGCGATGCGGTCAAGGCGATTCTGCGCCGCGCGGGTGGCCTCATCGCCGGCGTAGGCGGCGTGCTGATGCTGGCCATGGGCTACCGCGTCATGTCGTTGCAACCCGCCGAAGTTTGGGCGGGCATCCAGGGTTCGCAACTCCACCTCTACGGGCTGTATGCCGCCGGGGCCACCATCGCCGTAGCGACTCTGCTGGGCGTAGCCCAAGGGATGGGTAAGGCTCGCTCCTTGGCCGTTAGCAACTTGGGCATCGTCGCGGCTCTGCTGGCCACCATCACCTCCGCCATCGTCCGCGATGGCGTGCGGGACTTCACGCTCTTGCAAAAGGGCTTTGACGTCAACGCCGTTACGGTTTATCCGAACTGGAGCGTGGTGATTGTCTTCCTGCTTCTCTTTGTGATCATGTTGGGAGTGATTTACTGGCTCCTGAACGTGATGCGCCAAGCCACGCCTCCGAAGGAGGAAATCTCGATATGAAAGATGAACAAGAAATGGTCTTGACGGACCCGTCGTCGCCCTCTTCTCCGGAAGATGTGAGCCGCCGTAAGTTCCTTCAGACCGGAGTCTTTGGCGCCTGTGCCATATACATCGGGGCCATCGGCTATCCCGTCTTCCGTTACCTGAACTCGCCGGTCGAGGCCTCTCAATTGGCTTCGGCGGTGAAGGAAGTGACGCTGGACAAGGCCAATGAACTGGCGGTGGGCACGGCCTTCATGTTCAAGTTCGGCACCAGCCCGGCTCTGCTTATCCATCACGCCGATGGATCGTGGGTGGCGATGAGTGCGGTGTGCACCCACATGGGTTGCACAGTCAAGTTCGACGAGGGCGCCAAGAAGATCACCTGCGCGTGCCACGGTGGGGTCTTTGATGCCGCCACGGGTGAGAACATCTCGGGGCCGCCCCCGCGCCCCCTGGAGCGATACGACGTGAAGGTGAACGACGCCAGCGTGGTGGTGACGAAGATCTCATGAAGCTGGAAACTCTCAAGGCCGACCTCGTCGAGCGTCTCGGGCTGGAAGAAGCCATTAAGCTGGCCGGCAAGAAGACCGTTCCGGTCCACAAGCACACGTTTTGGTACTTCTGGGGCGGCATCTCACTCTTCAGCTTCCTGATCCAGGTGGTCACCGGCATCTTGCTGATGGTCTACTACCGTCCGGGTCCGGAAGCCTACGAGTCTGTTCGCCAAATCACGTACCAAATTCAGTTTGGGTGGCTGATTCGCTCCGTCCACAATTGGAGCGCGAACTTCTTCCTCTTCTCGGTGTTCGTGCACATGTTCAGCGTGTTCCTGATGAAGGCCTACCGCCGCCCGCGCGAGGTCGGCTGGTACAGCGGGATCGCGTTGCTCTTGTTGGGCCTTACCTTCGGGTTTAGCGGCTACCTGCTACCGATGGACGAGCTCTCGTTCTTTGCCACCAAGGTGGGGATGGAGATCCCGAACGCGATTCCCATCATTGGGCCGCCGATTGCCAACCTGCTGCGCGGTGGGCTGGAAGTCAACGAGTTCACGGTGCAGCGGTTCTTTGCCCTGCACGTCGTGATCTTGCCGCTGCTCTATATGCCGCTGTTGGGATTGCACCTGTGGATGGTGCAAAAGCACGGCAATGCGGCCCCGCCCAGCGAAGAAGCCAAGGAACCCAGCCAGCGCAAGACCATGCCGTTCTTCCCGAACTTCGTGGCCCAAGACCTGGGGGTGTGGCTCATCGTCCTCAACCTCATTTCGTTGCTGGCCGCCTTGTTCCCCTGGCAGTTAGGCCCGCAGGCCGACCCGCTCGCAGCGGCTCCGGAAGGCATCCACCCCGAGTGGTACTTCATGAGTCAGTTCGCGATGCTGAAGCTCATTGGGCGGGTGATCCCGGGCCTGGCGGGCGAAGCAGCGGCCATGACCCTCTTCACCCTCGGCCTGGTGCTGTGGGCGATGATCCCGGTCTTCGACAAGGATAAGACGAACACGAAGCGGAGCCGCCAAGTGCTCTACTTCGGAATCTTCGTGATTCTCGTCTTGCTGTCCACCACCTTCATGGGGTTTGTGATTTAAAAGGAGCTGATCAATTGAACTATCCAGTATGGGATGTTCCTGGCGTCGGAGGACCGTGGGTTATTGGCATCATTTCCATCTTCCACGTCCTCATCGCTTGGTTCGCCGTGGGAGGGGGAATCTATCTCCCTTACGCCGAGCGTAAGCTCTACCGGGAAGGCCGCGAAGAGTGGCTACCGGTGCTGAAGAAGCACTCCCGCATGTTCCTGGTGCTCACCGGCGTGTTCGGTGCGGTCTCGGGGGTTGGCATTTGGTTTGCCATCGGTTTGGTGCAGCCGGAAGCCACGTCCACGCTCATCCATAACTTTGTGTTCGGATGGGCCATCGAGTGGGTGTTCTTCGTCATCGAACTCGCGGCGGCGGCGGTGTATTACTACACCTGGGACCGCATCCCGCGTGAGCTCCACCTGAAAGTCGGGTGGCTGTATGCCATCAGCTCGTTCCTCACGCTCGTGATCATCAACGGCATCCTCTCGTTCATGATGACGCCGAGCCAGGCATGGCTGAACGTGGCGGGCACAGGCACCGAAGCCAGCCAGTTCTGGGCGGCGTTCTTCAATCCCACCTACTTCCCGTCGCTCTTCATGCGCACTTTAGCTTGCCTCTCGCTGGCGGGGATCTATGCGCTGATCACCTACGGCAGAGTGACCGACGAAGCGCTGCAAGCTACGCGCACGGTGATGGTCCGCTGGAGTGCCAAGTGGCTGATCCCGATGGCCTTGCTATTGCCGGTGGGGCTGGGATGGATGTACGTCACGATGGAACCGGAAAGCCGCGAGATCATGAGCCTCGGGTTCAGCACCATCGGGTCGGGCTTGTTCACGCAAGTCACGCGTATCTCGATGATGACGGTCCTCACCACGGTCACGGTGGCGGGCGCGGTCTACTTCTTCGCGTTCCTGTTCCCGCGTGACCTCACGGCGGGACACGCCTTTGCCTTGCTCGGGTTGGCGGCCATCGCGACGTCGTCTACCGAATACGCTCGCGAGACCATTCGCAAGCCGTACGTGATCCAAGAGCACATGTACTCCAACAGCATCCGGATGAACGAGGTCGAGAAGTACAACACGGAGGGGTACTTGGTGAACTCCAAGTGGAACCCGCCGCAGATGGAGCCGGTGGCCAAGGGCGAGGCGATGTTCCGCGGGCAGTGCATGTCTTGCCACACCCGGTCGGGCTACCGCTCGATGGAGCGGCTACTGCAAAAGCGCGACCGCAAGGCGATTGACCAACTCCTGCAGACGCTGCACGACTTCGAGCCGGATTCTCCGTACCGCAAGTACATGCCGCCGCTCGTCGGCACGCAGGACGAGCGGGACAGTCTCGCGGTCTATCTGGAGAAGTTGTCGCTCGGCAAGACCGAACCGGCGCTCGCGCTCAACGCCGCTCGCTGACGAGAAGCAAGACACGGGGCTCTGGCAGGCAACTGCCGGGGCCCTTTCATTCGACCATAGGCCCAAACTTCACAATAATTTCCATATTCCGTCCCGAATCCTAGTGCCAGGCCAAATCCTAGAACGTAGACTAGGACGAACAATGCTTGAGATCCAAAACCTCCACGCCCGAGTAGAAGAAAAGGAGATTCTCCGGGGACTGAACCTCACCGTACGCCCCGGCGAAGTCCACGCCATCATGGGCCCCAACGGCAGCGGCAAGAGCACCCTGGCCAACGTTTTGGCGGGCCGGGAAGACTACGAAGTGACCGAAGGCTCGATCTCACTGGAAGGTGAGGACCTGCTGGAGATGGAGCCGGAAGATCGCGCCCACGCCGGTGTGTTCTTGGCGTTCCAGTATCCGGTCGAGATCCCGGGCGTGAGCAACGTCTATTTCCTGCGCAGTGCCCTCAATGCCATCCGAAAGGCGCGCGGCGAAGAGGAGCTGGATTCGTTGTCTTTCATGAAGTACATCCGCGAGAAGATCAAGCTGCTCGGCCTGAAGGATGAACTGCTGAACCGCAGCGTGAACGAAGGCTTCTCCGGCGGCGAAAAGAAGCGCAACGAGATTTTCCAAATGGCCGTGCTGGAGCCCAAGCTCTGCGTGCTGGACGAAACGGACTCGGGTCTCGACATTGACGCCCTGCAAACCGTGGCCGCTGGGGTCAATGCCCTCCGCAGCCCGGACCGCGCCTTCATCGTGGTGACCCACTATCAGCGCCTGCTCAACTACATCGTGCCGGACTACGTGCACGTGATGGTGGAAGGCCGACTGGTGAAGTCGGGCGGCCGTGAGCTTGCCCTGGAACTGGAAGAGAAGGGATACCAGTGGATTGAGCAAGAACTGGCGGGCCAAGTATGAGCGCGCTGGACACCCGCTACAACACTGAACAAGCGGCCCTGATGGCGGCCGTGGAACGCCGCGCCACCGATGGACCGGACTGGGTGCAAGCTCTTCGCCAGCGCGGCATGCGCATTCACGCGGAGCACGGCATCCCGACCCCGCGCACCGAAGCCTGGAAGTACACCCCACTCCGCAGCGTGGCCGAACGCTCCTGGCAGGCCGGGGAAGCTGGCCCGGCCGTATTTGATTTCGATCTGCCGCAGTACACCGAAAGTGCCGTGCGCATTGTCCTGGTCAACGGTCGCTTCGACCGCAACCTGAGCGATGTGCCGCGCCTGCCGGGCCTGACGGCCATGAGCTTGCGCGATGCCTGGACCGAACATCCGGACTTGGTGCGCGAGCACCTCGGGCAGATCGCCCGCATTGAGGAGCACACCATGGCGGCCCTCGCCTCGGCCTTGTTCCAAGATGGACTCTTCTTACACCTCAAGTCGCAAGCCGTGATCGAATCGGTGATCGAGATTGTGCACGTCACGAGCGGCCAAGATGAAGTGTTTGCGCCGCGCCTGCTGATCCTGGCCGAAGACGGTGCGATCGCCCGGATTGTCGAAACCTACATCACCGATGGGGACACCACGGCGATGACGCTGCCGGTGAGCGAAGTGGTGATTGGCTCCCGCGCCAACATCGAGCACGTCCGCGTGCAGGATGAAGCCACCAGCAACATCCACCTGGCCCTGTGGGAAACCCGCCAGGCCGGCAACAGCGAGTACCGCAGCTACAACGTGGCCTTTGGGGCCGCGATTGGCCGCACCGACCAGGGCATTGACCTGCAAGGCGAATGGTGCACCACCCGCCTCGACGGTGTGGTGGTCGGCCTGGGCGAGCAGATTCTGGACAACCACACGCGCCTGGACCACGCTCTGCCCAACTGCAACTCGTTTGAGATTTACAAGCAAGTGATCGGCGACCGCGCGACGGTGGTGTTCAATGGTCAAATCTACGTGCACCCGCATGCGCAGAAGACCGACGCCAAGCAGACCAACCAAGCCATCCTGCTGAGCCCGACCGCGACCATTAACAGCAAGCCGCAACTTGAAATCTTTGCGGACGATGTGAAGTGCACGCACGGGGCCACGGTGGGGCAGCTGGAAGATCTGCCGCTGTTCTACATGCGTCAGCGCGGCGTGCCGAAGGCACTGGCCCAGAGCCTTCTGGTCTACGCCTTTGCCGCCGAGGTGCTGGAACTGATCTCGATGGAGGAAGTGCGCTTGCGCCTGGAGCAGCGCTTGTTCGAGCGGCTCAATCCGACCAACGCCTAATTCACGATCATGCCGGAACCGATTCAACCCCCGCAAGCCACTGGAGAGCCGAACCTCAACGCGATCCAGCGCAGCCTGCTGGAAGGGGAAGTGATCGAGGCGATCCGCACGGTCTACGACCCGGAAATCCCGGTGAACGTCTACGACCTGGGGTTGATCTACGGCATTGACGTCTCGCCGCGGGCCGAGGTGATGATCTTAATGACGCTCACCAGCCCGGCTTGTCCGGTGGCGGGCACGCTGCCCGGGGAAGTGGAGCAAGCCGCAGCTCAGGTGCAGGGTGTGACCACGGCCCATGTAGAATTGGTGTGGGATCCGCCCTTTAGTGTGGACCGGATCCCCGAACATATCCGTTTGGATTTGGGGTTGCTATGAAGTTCAGCGCGCAAGAAGAATTCGGTCTGCGATGTTTGATTTCCATTGCCCGCGAAGGTGACGATGGATTCTTGACCATCCTGCAGATCAGCGAGCGCGAGGGCCTCAGTGGCTCCCACGTGGCGAAGCTGCTTTCCATCCTGCGCAAGCACGGATTTGTGAAGAGCGTGCGGGGCCAACAGGGAGGCTACCGAATGGCTCGGCCTCCCCAGGAGATCTTGGTTCGCGACCTTCTCGAGGCCCTGGGTGGGCGCCTTTACGATAGCGGCTTCTGCTTGCGCCACGCGGGTTTGGGTGAATCGTGCGTCCACGAGACCGACTGCACGCTCCGGCCCTTATGGGGCACGGTGCAAAACGCGGTGGACCGCGTGATCGCTATGATTACCTTGCAGGATTTGCTGGACGGAACGTTGGAATCTCCCAACGCCGTCATGCAGGGCCTACCGCCGCGACGAGCCACCGCCAGCGCGACGTCGGAAAGATCATGAGCGACTTCCCGGTGCAACTGACGCCGGAGGCCATTGCCCAGGCGAAACTCTATCTAGCCCGCAAGGCAGAGCCCGGCGCATTCCTGCGCATTGGGGTGAAGGGCGGCGGCTGCACCGGCATGGAATATGTGATGCGCCCCGACACGAAACGGCTCCCCATTGACCTTGAGCTGGAACTGGATGGGCTGACCGTGGTGTGCGACGGCAAGAGCGCCGAGTTTTTGCGCGGATCGACCCTGGCCTACACGGGCAACCTGATGGGGGGCGCGTTTGAATTCCAAAACCCCAACGCGGCGCGCACCTGCGGCTGCGGCACCAGCTTTACGCCGTTGCCCAAGCGCTGAACGGATGGCTTAAGATTGGGCGGCGTTGCGCCAAGAATCCAAGGCCCCACCGGGGGAGCTGTGGTTCTCGGGCGTGAGTTCATAGGGGACGGTTTTGCCCCACCAGGCGGCATCGCGCCCGCCGGGGATCAGCCGGAAAAGACCTTCGGCCTCACCAACGAGGGCACCCAATTCGAGCGGTTGTCCGCGCCAAACCCCGTGGGCTAGCCCCAGCAAGAACAGCTCACCGAGTTCTACGTGCTCGGCCCCTACGCCGGGGAGATCTAGTTCAGGGTGGCCTACCTTCGACATGCCCGCCGTGGCCAAGGCAAAGCGGTCGCCATCCGGGCGCACGTGGATGGCAATCACATCCGGCATGTTGAGCGACAGCCCGGGGGGCGGAGCGTGATAGATTTCGCTGGCGCTGAGGTAGCGCCGGGATAGCGGATCCGCAAGGACGCCGTCCGTAAGCTCGGTGAGGCGCTGGGCGACCTGGAGGAAGAAGCTCAGGGCCGGGAAGAGCGCGGGGTCAAACGATTCGAATTGAAGCTGGAGCAGGGTCCAAGTGGCGGCGAGACGGGCGCGATCCTCTTGGCCCAATCGGTCCGCCATGCGGTCTTGCGCCACGGCGGCCGCGTCGAATCCCACCTCATCCGTGGGGACCACGGTCAGGCGCAGGACGGTTTTCTGGTCCGGACTGGCGATGCCGTAAGTGCCCCGGGCGAGGGGACGGGCAAGGTCGGATTTGTCGGCTCCGCTGGAGAGCGGCACGATGAAGCCCGGCACGGCCTCATTGGCACCCTTGGGGGCGGCAATGGCCGCCATGATGGGGAGCGGCTGCCGCGCCGCCATGACCGTGACGTAGTAATCCTTGGCCAGCGGTGCCACCGGGGGCACCCGCTTGGCGGGGAGCAAGTCCTTAAGTCGAAATCGCCGGCTCATGGCCCTCCTCTTGGCTTTGCGCTTTGGCTTGGCGCTTGGCTTTCCACTTGTCCACCCAAGCCCGCCACTCGTAGCCTTCGTAGAACGAGGCGTAGCTGGCAATCATTAAGAATGCAAAGAGGGGGATGTTAAAGCGGTATTCAATCCCGAGGTGGAGGCCAATGCCGAGCAGAAGCGAAATCTTGCGCAAGGGTTTATAGAAAACTGTGGTGGCGAGCATCAGTTCCACCACCAATGTGCCGTAGGTTAATATGGCCACAAAGGGCTGCTGATCCATAAACGCCGGCACAGGGAAGCGGTCGAATTCATGCAGTTGACTGGTGAACCAAGTGGCCGTCCCTTCGCGCCAAGTATTGCCGCCCCATTTATGCCAGGCGGTGGTGAAGTACACGATGGCCACCTGAATGGCCATAAGCCGTTGGGGCCAGAGGCTGAACTCGGGCACGGTGCCGTCCCCGGTACGTTTGAACTTCCGCAGCCAATCCAGCGAGTAAACCGCACCGCTGGGGGCCACCAAAATGTAGAGGGCGAACGCCCGCATGAGCGTGTCGCCGCTATGCAGGAGGTCCGGAGTGCGATGGTGAATCGAAGTCAAGCCAAGCCACAGCACCGCTGCGCTCACCCGCGTGAACAATCCCAATGCGGTGCAAACCGCCCCGAGCATAGTGATGATGAACACGGCCAGGGTGATGCGGCTGTCCGTTACCCCCGCGAGGACATTGATGCGGGGCACGCCTTCCGCCCATCGCTCCGCAAAGGCCACGGGGACAAAACCCTTCTCGGTAAAGAACGCCTCAAACACGTTCATCAACATCAAAAGGTTGATGAAAATGAGAGTGCCAAACAGGATGCGGATAATGGCCATGGTTTCGGGAGAACCGTAACCAAACATCCAGTGCTGAAGCTTCTTAAGGTCGCTGACCTTCTTGGTTGTCATTTCGACCCCCAAGTGCCATAAACCTGCGGGTCGACGATGAGCTCAAAGAACTGCTCATCCTGTGCCACCGGCTCCTTCTGGAACGCCTTCGGGTAAATCCTAAAGTGCTTGAACAAACGCACCTTGGTGGGCACCGCACCATCCGCCCGGGGGTTTAGGTATGCCATGCGATAGGCAAACTGCGCCCACTTGTAACTCTGGTCAATCGGGTGCAACCGCTCGGTGAACTTGCGATACCGCTCGTTCACATACTTTTGCGGAATCGGCATGTGCTTAATGCGCGGATATTCGACCGGCACTACCTGGCCATCGGCATATTCAATCTCGGCGGTCAGCCAAGAATCCGTATTGGACGGGTTCGGCGCAAACATGTCCCAGTACTGCCAAAACCCGGTGACCTGCAAGTAGTAGCGGAAGTCGGATTCGTATCTCAACCGGTTATTGGCGGCCAGGAGTTGGTCGCGCGCCCGTTGCATCCGGTCGGCCATGGTCACGGGCTCCCGGTTGAGGTTGGCACTGGGCTGCGGCCATGTCCAAATGAAAATCGCGAACAAGTGGAACAGCACCAGGCACTGCACCCAAACGGGTGCCAACCGGGGTGAGTCCGAGGAACCGTTCACGCTAACTTTATGTTACACCACGGTTTGGCCGTCTTTGGCCTCACGGATGAGTTTTCCAAGCCGCTCGCGCACCAGGTCCACGCTGATCTCAATCGTGCCTTGCAGCGTGTCCGGAGCATTGTAAAGTTCTGGTTCCAGCAAGCGCTCCAAAAGCGTGTGCAGGCGTCGCGCCCCGATGTTCTCGAACTTCTGGTTGGCTTCCTGCGCCAAGAACGCCACTTCATCCAGGGCCTCGGGGGCAAAGGTGAGCGTCACCCCGTCAACCGCCAGCAGCTTCTCGTATTGCGCGGTGAGGCTGTTGCGCGGCTCGGTCAGGATGCGGCGGAAGTCGTCTTCACCCAGGGCCTCCAGTTCCACGCGGATGGGCAAGCGGCCTTGCAGCTCGGGGATGAGGTCGCTGGGCTTGCTCATATGGAAAGCCCCCGCGGCGATGAACAAGATGTGGTCGGTGCGCACCGGGCCGAACTTGGTTTGCACCGTCGAGCCTTCAATGATCGGCAGGAGGTCGCGTTGCACGCCCTCACGGCTCACGTCCGGCCCGCCGCCCGAACCCGACTTGATCGCCACCTTGTCAATTTCGTCAAGGAAGATGATCCCGGTTTGTTCCGTGCGCTCCAGGGCCAGGCGGTGGATGCCCGCCCGCTCCAGCAGGCGCTTTACTTCTTGGTCCAGGAGCGTGGCGTAGGCTTCGGGCACCGGCATGGTGCGCCAGCCACGGCGCGCCTGGAACGGGCCACCCATTCCGGGCATGTCAATGCCCATTTCTTCCATGCCCTGCGGGGTGAAGACCTGCAGGAAGGAGCTCCCCGCCTCCTCCACTTCTAGGCTCACGCGCACTTCGTCGTACTTGCCGGCTTGCAGATCTTGCTTGATCTGCTCACGGTCTTGGCCCGCTAGCGGGTGCTCCGGTTGCGGCGCATCGGCGGAGGCAAAGTGGTCGTAGGGCGGCTCTAGGGCTGTGCGCAGCATGTCCACCATGCGCTCCCAACTCTCTTGCTCGGCCTGGGGGGTGACCGCGTCGCGCTGCTCTTGCTCCACCAGGCGCACCGCCGCTGCCACCAGTTCGCGAATCATGGATTCCACATCGCGGCCCACATAGCCGACTTCGGTAAACTTCGTGGCCTCAACCTTTACAAAAGGTGCCCGTGCGAGCTGCGCCAGGCGGCGGGCGATCTCCGTCTTCCCGACCCCGGTCGGCCCCATCATCAAGATGTTCTTGGGCAGGATGTCATCGCGATCCTCACGCGGGACCTGCTGGCGGCGGAACCGGTTGCGCAGGGCGACCGCCACCGCACGCTTGGCCGCTTGCTGCCCCACGATCGTACGATCCAGTTCGGCGACAATTTGAGCAGGGGTAAGAACTTCGATCGGAGTGGCCATCCGGCTGGGGTTGTACCCCCCACGGCGCATGGGGTCGGTACACTGACCCGCTGTACTATGAAACTTGCCGTACTCCCCTTTAACGCGGCTTCGGGCGCGCGTCCGGCAATGGCCCGCCAACTGAGCCACTTTGCCGTTGAATACGCGCAGGCCGCCATTCAAGAGCAGATTGGGCAAGTGAACTACATGGCCCAATTTGACGACCAAGGGGCCACCCGTTACGCGCTGGTCAACCCGAGCGAGGAACTGAACGAAATTGAAATGCTCACGCAGTTGCTGGAGCAGTCGGAATTTGATTCGCTGATTGATGGGCTGTATCGCGAAAGCGAACTCGGTTCCGAACTCACCGTGCGTACCGTGAACAAGGCGGGCGAAGTGAGCAACGAGCACGCCATTTCCATCACGAACGCCACCCTCTTCACCGCGCTTCGCGAGTTAGTGACCTACATCACCAAGGCGGCTGGCCACGAGAACGTGAAGCTGGAAGGCGATATGGATCTTTTCGGTACGGATAACCCGGAAGCGTTCCTCAACTTCATGCTGGGCTTCGATTCGGTGCAATACATCGAGCGCGCCCAGGGTCAAGTGGTGCGCGAGTTCACGCCGCAATCCGGTTTTGATGCCCTGCAGTCGGCCGTGGAATCGGACGCCGATTGGGAAGCTCCGTTCCTCAGCCTGCTCAACCTGGCCCGCATGTGCACCGCCGCCCGCATCGGCACGGCGGAAATCATCGAAGGGGCTCTGCAGAAGGCGATCTCCGTGGTGCCCAAGGATGCCCGCGGCTACTTCGCTCTGGGTGAATTCTACGGGGCGCTGAACGAGCACCAGAAGTCGGCAGAAATGTTCGAGAAGGCGATCCCGCTGGACGAAGACGAGCCTGCGCTCTACACCCGCCTGGGCCTCGCCCAAATGAACCTGGGGATGCCCGCCAATGCCGAGCGCAACTTCCGCAAGGCCATTGACCGCGAGCTCGAACCCAAGCCCAGCACGCAGTATCTGGCCGACATGCTGGTGAGCGTGGGTCGCGGCCACGAAGTTCCGGCCCTGTGGAAGGAACGGATCGAAGCGGATGACCAAAACGCCGATGCCCACGTGCGACTCGGCATTGCTCTCATCAACACCGACCAGGCCGAAGAGGGCGAGAAGGTGTTCGACAATGCGCTGGAAAATCTGGAAGACGCCCTGGTGGTCAAGCGGATGTACGCGCCTTATCTCGCTCAGAAGGGTGACATGGACCGCGCGCTGGACTTCTACGAAGACTGCCTGGACGTCGCCCCGACCGACCCCGGCCTGATGTACGAATACGCCCAGACGCTAGTGGCCGCCAACCGAGGCTTTGAAGCCCCGCGCGTGCTGCGCGACATGCTGCAACTGCAACTGGAGCCGAACCTGCGCGCGAACGTGCTGGCGACCCTGGTGGAAACCGACCAGCCCAAGCGAGCCGAAGCCGTGCAACTGGCCGCTCAGAAGGTGGAAGAAGGCGACGTCGAAGGTGCGCTGCGCGAACTGCGCCCGCTGAAGACGTGGCTGGGCGATTACTGGAAGATGTGGGCCGTCATCGCCAACGCGTATAACGCGGCGGAAGAGTGGCGCGACGCGGAAGAAGCCGCCGTCAAGCTGGTGGACCTGTATCCGGGCTGCGAACCCGCTTACATCGAGTACGCCACCGCTCTGGCCGGCCAAGAGCGCCACGAAGAGGCTTACCAAGCCCTTGCTGTGGCCCTCAACCGGATTTCGGGTAGCGCCGCCATTGGCCTGAACCTGGCCATGGCCGCCAAGAAGATTGGCCGCGACGACGAAGCCAAGATGCTAGCGGGTCAACTGCGCCCGGCCCTGCAGCAGCGCCCGGACCTGATCCAGGTTCTCGATCAGCTGGAAAAGTAAGGCTCCCGCCCAAATCCAAACGGCCGGTCTCCCATGCAGGGAAGCCGGCCGTTCTTGTTTTCGCTTGTCCGGTTAAGGATCAGGCGTAGATGTGCAGCAGGTCGCTGGCCGAAGCAAGCGGCAAGGCTTCCAGTCGCTTCAGGCGGCGTTCGGCGTCCACGGCTCCGGCCAGGTTGGCCATGCGCTCCCACTTAGTGGCCAGGATCGCGCTGAGGTTAGCGGTGGTGTTGCGGGCGTGACCGCTCGGGTACATCACCAGGCCGCTATCGGCCGTGTGGCCGGTGGAGGTGGAGATCACCAACGAGGTCGGGATGCCGTCGGGGTACTTGGCGTCGTACTCCGGACCTCCGTGCTCGAACTCGATGAGCGCCATCAGGCGGCGGGTCTCCTGGTCGGCCAGGGCCGCGTCGTCGTAGTCCTCGGGCATCAGCATCAGGCGCTGCCAAAGGGCATCGTTGCCGGCGCTGGCGATGAAGTTGGCATCGGCCGCGTGGACGGCAATCGCCTTCTTCAGCAACCGCGAGACGATGAAGACCATCGAGTGGTCGGCGCTTTGGCGGGTCTTGGGGTCGCGCTTGGCGGGGTCCCCAATGATGCCGAAGGCCGGCTCGTAGGCGCGGATGAGGATACGGGTCAGGTTTTGGCCCTGGTTGTCCAGCAGGTCCGGCGACTGACGAATGAGGTCAATCACGCCCTGCAGGGCTCCGGCGCTCTGGTGTTCGTAGAGGCCGAGCTTGAAGTGCATACCCATCACGGCGAAGTCGTTGCCGCTGTGCGAGAGCACCAGATCGAACGGGCTGTCGCCGTCGGTTTGGATGAACTGGCGGAACATGCTTTCTGGGTTGCGGAAAATGTCTTGCGGGCCAAGGAAACCGCGCATGGCACGCTTCATCGAGAGCACGGCGACTTCGGAGCTGATGGCGGCGCTCGCGCCCTTGCTGTCGCTCAGCTGCTTGCCCGCGCGGATGGCGCGCCAGGGGATGTAGTGGGCGACGACCATGCCGATGGCACTCTCAATCTGCTCCGCCGTGGCTCCGTGGAGAGCCCCGTAAACCGCCGCCGAAGCAATTGCCCCGTGCACCACGTGGTCAATCTTGTAAGTTTTTAGTGAGAAAACTTCCGCCAATCGCCCACGGATTTCATCAAGCGCCACCATGGCGCGGAGGGCGGTCTGGCCGTCCAGGCCGTTCTCTTGGCAGGCGGCAATGACGACCGGATAGAAGTCGTTGTGGCCGAACTCACCGGCGGTGTGCCCCAGGTTGGGGTTGAAGCCAAAGTTCGTTCCGTTGCTGTCCCATTCGCGCACTGCGCTGCTGTTGGCCACCACGGCCTTCTCAGACTTCACCCGGTTGGTGGAGAAGAACACGGTGGCGCCACCGGTATCGGTGTATTCCAGAGCTTCGGCGCGCAGAATGGTCGGGGCGTTGGTGCCCAGGGCCAGCGCACTCGCGCCGCACAGCACCGCATCGGTGTGGAACATGTGCGTGCGCATTAGCACTTCGGGGGCCAGGCCCTGCCCGAGTCGGCCGGAAACCATGTCAATGGCGTATTGCCCAATGCCCCGGGCTTGATTGGTGTTCCGCAACAGGGTCACGGCGACGTCGGCGGATGGAAAAGCGGTCACGGGCAAAATCATACCGGGACCCCCTAAAAGGAGGCCCCGGCGCGTTAGGGACTGGGTGCCTTTAGAACCGGACGCCGAACAGGATGCCCGGCAGTTGGAGGTCGTAAAGATAGAGGCCGCCGAAGACATCGCCCCGGTCGTGGGTGACGAACAGGTGCTCGCGGAGGCCGTCCTCTTGGATGCCAATCGAGTACTGCGGCGCGAACGAATAGCGAGCCCCGCCGATGAGGCGCGCCCGGCTATCCGTGCGGCGGAAGCCGATGCCCACATAGGCACTGAGCTTGTCCCAGCGCTTTTCGAAGGTCATGGCGTAGCCCGGGTTACCGGTGGTGGTCTCCTGGGTGCCCAGCATGATGTTCACGCTGGGGGTCTTCTCTCGCTCCGGCACGAGGTTGGCCGAAAGCAGGAACCGGATGGCGTTTTGCTTGCTGAGGTGGGCGACCCCGAACTGCAAGCGCGGATCGGCGCGGTACCAAAGGAAGGTTTCCGCTTCGGTGACAGAGCGAGGCACGTAGAGCGTGCTGAGATTCCAGTTGCGCTCGGTCAGCGAGCTCGCGCCAAAACCACCGGCCACACAGAGCGGGCATCGGGCTTCGGATTCGACGTGGTCACCTTCGGCGTCTTGGCCAAAAGCAAGCGATGAGGTGGCCAGAAGGCTGGCCATAAGTAACGTTTTGTTGAACATTTCTGATAGATATCGGTTCATGGCTCCGGCCGCTATGCGGGCCGAAGCAACATCGAATCTCGATCAGAACGGGGGGCGCGTCCGGGCGGGGCTCGGGGTCCGGTGGTGCTGACCCAGGGGGCGGGTTCCGCCTCGATGGGTTCAGCCACCACCACCGGGTTCGCCAAAGCGAGAACCGGAAACTCAATCGTCGCCACGACCGGCGCGAAGAAGGCTTGCGTTTCGGAAGGTGCGGGCGCCGGCTCCGGGGCTTGAACGCACCCGCAGTGGGTCTGGCACGCGCACGGCTGGGCGGCGTGCTGGCAGCATCCGAAGTCATGCGAGGTGGGCGCGCTGAGCGCGGACCAGGGAAGTGCAAAGACTCCTAGCCAACACGCCAACAGAACGCGAAGAACCCGCATGCTTGTTTCCTAATCTACCTAACCCGGATCGTTGGTGTTCAGTTCCGGGTGGGGATCGGAGACCCGGTACACCAAGGCGGCCAGGAGCCCACCGAGTAACGGACCACCCGCAGTAATGCCCAGGATGTCGAGGGGGCCCCGGTTCACGGCGGCATTCACCAACGCGGTACCCGTGGCCACGGCCGGATTGAAAGAGGCCCCGGAGATTGGCCCGACGGCCAGGATCCCTGCCATCACCATCCCGCCAATGGCAAAGCCGTAGTAGCTGTTCGGTTGCTGGCGCGGGCTCACGGCGACGTGAAAGATAAGGAAAACCAGCGCAAAAGTGAACAAAAACTCACAGGCAAAGGCCGCGCTCGGGTTCACACTGGGGTTGGGGGTGGGCGTAAACGACTTCCCGATGGCCCAGGCCACCACCCCTGCGGCGGCGGCCGAGGCGGCCACCTGGGTGACGATGAACGCCACGGCGCGGCGGGGGCTCATCAGCCCAGAAACCGTCAAAGCCAAAGTGACGGCCGGATTGTATTGAGCTCCCGAAATCGCCCGGCCCATGTAGACCAGGGCCGTCAGGCCAAATCCGATGCTGAGCAAGCCAACCGTGGCATCCCCGGCCGTGACCGCAAACCCAATGATGAGCACCAAGAAAAAGGTGCCGATGAACTCCATCAGGAGCATGGGTAAGGCGCGAGGCATCCGCGCGTGTTTACCCAGATTCCTGTTAACGCGTCGCGGGGCCGAAAATGGCTTCGGCGGCCAAGACCTGGATGGTCTCCCCATCGAGCGAGGCAATGAGTTCGCCCATCGGGCCAACCCCGATGGCCGTGGTGACCTCACCGGTCGGGATTTGGTACCGCTTGCCCGGGGTGTGGTCAAACATCATCCACACCGGCTTGAGGTCGTCCCAGTTGCGAGGCATTCGAAACTGCGCCATGCGCCGCATGAGTTCCTCGGCGATCTCGTGCGCGTCGTAGCTCTGGCCGCGTTGTTGGTGCAGGCTGGTGGCCCGGTGGGCAATCACTTCCGGGAAACTGGATTGATTCAGGTTGATGCCGATGCCAATCACTGGGATCCGGCGACCTTCCGCATCGGGATAAAGCTCGGTGAGAACGCCCCCCACCTTGCGCGGACCAATGACCAAATCGTTCGGCCATTGCAACTGGCAGTGCACGATTCCGGCGGCGGCGGCGGCCACGGCCATGCCGATGAGCCAGGGGGCTTTGTGGTCGGCCCACTCCGGAAACGTGACGCTCAACAGGAGAGACTGCCCGGCCTCATCGTGCCAGGTGCGCTCAAACCGTCCCCGACCCGAAACTTGCGTCTCGGCGCGCAGGGCGCGGGGCATCAAGCCCATCGCCAGGCGACGAGCGATCTCCAGCTGAGTTGAGTCGACGGCAGGCAGGACCTCAATTTCCGTTGGCAGGGCCGTGGTCATCATTGTTCCAATTCGAGGTGATACGGGAGGGCCATGGCCGAGTGGGTCAGCGCCCCCACGGAGATCACGTGAACTCCGCACATAGCGACTGCACGCACTGTGCCAAGGTTGATTCCCCCGCTGGCCTCCAGGACGACGTGCTCACCCCATTGGTTCACGGCTTGGGCCATCGTGTCCGAGCTCATGTTGTCCAGCAAGACAATGTCGGCTCCCGCCCGCACGGCTTCTTCCACTTGCTCCAGCCGGTCGGCTTCCACTTCAATGCGCACCATGTGACCGACCCGCTCTCGCACTCTCGCCACTGCCGCTGCAATGGAACCGCACGCGGCAATGTGGTTGTCTTTGATCATCACGCCGTCGTGCAGGCCCTGCCGGTGGTTGGCGGCGCCGCCGCACCGGGTGGCGTACTTTTGCAGGTTGCGCATGCCGGGCAGAGTCTTTCGCGTATCGGTAATGCGGGCGCGCGTGCCCGCCACCGCTTCCACATATTGGCGGGTGAGGCTGGCCACTCCGCTAAGGTGCATGAGAACATTTAGCCCTGTTCGTTCACGGCTCAGCAACCAACCGCAGGGGCTTCACCGCGCATGATAACGGTCTTGTCCGCCACCGGGTCGCCGTCGGTTACCAGGACTTCGCTAGGCTGCAAAACGTAGGCCGCCGCCCCCACGCCACAGGCAATGCCCGTGGCTTGCGCTTCAATCATCCAGCGGATGGGAGCCTCGGGGTTGAGGGCGTGGATCGAAAGATCACCCCGCCGATATCTTGGGCCAGTTCGGCATCCAGCAAATCTTGCCACCCGCTGGGCGCGGGCGGTTGCCAACCTTGCTTGGCGATCAAACCGCTTCAATCTCCACACCGCACCGGACGGCGAGTTCTTCAATCAAGAGCGAATAGGGGACTTCGGTGCCGTTCCGAATCCAACCAACGGGGACACGAATACGTCCAGAAACAAGGTGCGCCACGGGCTTAATCTCTAGGCTACCGCCTTCGTGGTCAATCCGGTAACGGTCCGAACCCAGATCGCGAATGGCTTTGACTTTGACGTAAGGGATGCGCTTGGTTTTGGTGAGGCCGTTGTATTCCAGGGCGTCGTTGAGGAGGATATAGGCGGTCTCCTCCACGTGCTTGCGCTGCACTTGGTCCAGCGCGCCCTTCCCGGCGGTGAGGGCGGATTCCACCACCGTGCGCACGCGGTTGGACCACTCTTCCTTCGTCACGGTGGCGGGGATGGGCAGGCGCACAGGGGTCGGCGCGCCGGCGGTTTGGCCAACTTCTAGCCACCGCACGATGTCAGCCGGACGATATGTGGCATCACCCATGACGTTCATTATGGGTTTTCAGACGTTTCGTTGCGGATGGGCGTGCGTGGCCTAGGTCCTGCCCTCGGTTTCCGCGGCCGCCCACTGGTGGCGCAAGTACTCGGCGCGGTGACGATCGGCCACGCGGGCGTCGGTGGTCCCCGCCACGTCCAAATGCGTCATCCACTGGTCCACCACGCGGTAGTGGGCGGGGAAGCCCGCAATGCCCGCCGCGCCGGCCCAACGAATCCAAGAGAGGGCGGTCAGGCTTTGCGCCAGGCTGATTTCCGGGGCGGTGAGCAGTCCATCACGCTGTTCTTTGGCAAGCTGTTCAATCTTAAACCTGGGCATATCGCGTCGGGCTTCCCGTTCGGCTTGGAGCAAGAACTTGGCCGCGCCGTTGAAATCGTAGGCCGGGCCCTCGATGGCACTCACCTGTAGGAAGGCCCCCACCCGGCGGCTCAGTTCACCAAAGAGCCCGCGCACCACCATGTCGGTGTTCTCCAGGGCGTCAATGATGCCCGGGAGGCGACCGGTGTGCTCCAGCGCCGCTAGGTTGAAGAAAATGGACCAGCGCCGGGCCGGGCCGACGTTAGAGGGGCTGGCCGTCAGCCACCCAAACTCAGTGTGATGGGCAAACTCCAGGTGATCTTCCAGGCGTTCCAGCACGTCATCGGCCAGTCGCTGAGCGGAACCCAGCGAGAAGCCCCCCGTCAGGGCCTGCAACCGGATGTGGTCTTCTTCATTCACCATCAGGCTCAGGCGGCGGCGCGGATCCAGCCACAAAGACCGGGCGCCCTGACCCAATGTAAATTCAGGGGCGATCAGACGGCACCCGCGCAAGAAATCGCGCTCCGGGGCGTTCACTCGCTCGAGTTCGGTTAGGGGGAGTTCCGCTCGCTCTACCGCGCGGCGCACCTGGCGTTGCACAGCGCGCAAGCCATCAGGCGCAGAGTGGTGGGGGAAGCGAAAGCCCGTCAGGTTGCGGGCGTAGCGCACGCGCGAACTTAGGACGACATCGGACTCGGGAGCATCCTGCACCAGCCAGGCGGCAGGGGTCCACGTGCGGGAAACGGCCTCTCGCCAAGCTTCAGCATCCGTTCTCAGCGTGCCCATCGGTCCGTTGACCGAGAGAATACCGCCGATTACCTGGCCCTGCGATTGAGCTGCTGGTAGACGTAAGCAAGGACTTCGGCGACGGCCCCGAAGAGCTCACGGGGACGTAATCGCCCACGTCGCACTGTTTGTGCAGGGCCCGGGCAAGGGGGCGGTTTTCCACGATCGGAATCTTGAGTTCGCCGGCGATTTCTCGGATTCTCAAGGCCACGAGATCGGTGCCGAGCGCCACGACCATCGGGGCGTGCATCTTGCTGCGCTCGTACTTGATGGCCACGGCGTAGTGGGTCGGGTTCGTGACGATGACGTCTGCGTCCTTCACTCGCTCCTTCAGGCCACCGCGGGCCAGCTGCCGGGCCCGCTGCATCCGTGCCGACTTGATTTCCGGCGACCCTTCGCTCTCCTTCATCTCGCGGCGCACCTCGTCCTTGGTCATCTTCAGGTTCTTGTCCATCTCCTTGCGTTGCAAAAAGTAGTCAAGGCCCGCAATGGCCAGCCACACCAGGGCGATACGGGTGAGGATGGTGTGCGCCATGGTTCCCAGCACCACCATGCCCTGGGTGGTGCCCAGCCAGGAAAGCATGGCGAGTTGATCCCGCTGGTTCCAAATCTCCATCCCGGCAATGCCGGTGAAGATGAAAAGCTTGAGGGTGGCTTTGAGGGCTTCGCCGAGTCCCCGAGTGGAGAACAACCGCTTGAGGCCATTGGCCGGGTTGATCTTGTCGAACTTGGGGTTATGGATTCGGTGCTGAACAGGAACCCCACCTGCGCAAAGTTTGATGCCAAACCCACCCCGGCAATGCCCAGCAGGAGAGGGAGGACGGCCATGACCAAGGGCGTGGCCATTTGCAGGCTATAGGTGTTGATGCCACCGGGGTCGTGACCTCGGGCATGCGCCCGGGAATGCTTTGGATGGCCGAGCCGGTGGCTTCAATAAAGCGCTGAATGACGGACGGACCCAGTTGCGCCACCAGGAGCAAGCTCAGCGCCCCCGGGATCTCCATCGAGCGCGCGACTTGCCCTTTCTTGCGGGCGTCCTGTTTCCGTTTTGGAGTAGGGTCCTCTGTCTTTTCGCCGGTCGGCTTTTCGGACATGGGGTCTCCTTATCCGGCCAGGGCGGCGCGAATTTGGGTCAGGGCTGCATCCACGCCGAAGTCCACGCCCATCGCCACGGCGGGGAGGGAGGCGGCCAGGATGAGCATGCCAAGACCGAGCTTGGCGGGCAGGGCGAGCAGGAAGGGCTGAGTCTGCGGCACGGCGCGGTTGATGAGTGAGGCGCTGATGTCAATAATCAGCGAGACCCCTGCCACCGGGGCCGCAATTTGTAGGGCCAACAAACTGGTGATGCCCACGAAGTTGATGACGGCATTGAGCAAGGCTTCCGAGCCTAGCGTGAGCTGGGTGGTGGCGTTGTAACTCTCCACCACGGCCTGGATGAGCAGGTGGTGCGCATCCACGATGAAGAGCATCACGCCTGCCAACAGATACTTGAGGTTGGCGGTCGGGGTGACGGATACACCGATGAGCGGGTTGAAGACTTGTGCCGAAGCCAAACCGAGCTGGGTGTCAATGAAGCCCCCGGCGGTTTGGAAGGCCAGCACCAGCATGTGCATCATCCCGCCGATCAAGAGACCGGTGAGGATGTCGCTGCCAAAGCGGAGCAGCAAGCCCAGCATGTCGTCGGGTACCTCGCCCATGTGCGGCACCACGGCCGGTGTGAGCGCGAAAGTAAGGGCAATGAGGATGAAGCCACGAATCTGAGCCGGGAGCATGGGGCCAAGCAACGGGGACGACAGAAACGTCGCCGAGAGGCGCACAAACACGCTAAAGAACGTCACCAGCCAGATCGTATCGATGGTCATCGGGCAACCTGCGAGGCGTATTCAAAACAAAGCGTTGTGAATCCCACGGTGGTTTGCAGCATCCATCCGCCCAGAGCGATGATGATGATGGCGGCCCCCGCCAGCTTCGGCAGGTAGGTCAGCGTCATTTCTTGGATCTGCGTGACGGCCTGGAACAGCGACACCGCCAAACCCACAAACAAGACCATAGCGAGGATGGGCATGGTGAGCATGAAGCCCACCATCATGGCCTGTCGCGTGAGGTCAAGGACAACGGTTTCGGTCATGACTAGAAGTACCCCGAGAGCAATGTGCGCATGAGAAGTTGCCAGCCGTCGCAGAGGATGAAGATCAGAAGCTTGGCGGGTAACGAGACCACCACCGGGGCATCATCATCATCCCCATGCCCATCAGCACGCTGGCGATCATCAGGTCAATGAGCACGAACGGGATGAAGATGTAGAAGCCGATGATGAAGGCGGTTTTGAGTTCGCTGATGACGAAAGCGGGGATGATGGTCCACAGCTCGATTTCGTCGGTCGTCTTGCTTTCTTCGCCGCGAATGGAGAGGAACAACTCCAAGTCGCTGGTGTAGGTGTTCTTGAGCATGAAGGCGCGCAGCGGCTTTTCGGCGCGGTCCAGCGCTTCTTCCATCGAAATCGGGTTCTCCGCCCGCATGTAAGGGCGAATCGCTTCCTTGTCAATCTCCTGGTAGGTCGGTGCCATCACAAAGAAGGTGAGGAACAGACTCAGGCCAATGAGCACCTGGTTGGGCGGAATGCTGGGGGTGCCCAGGGCCGTCCGCAGGAACGACATGACGATGACAATGCGCGTAAAGGCGGTGGTGAGGATGAGCAGCGCCGGGGCGACGCTCAGCACCGTAAGCAACGCCATCAGTTGGAGACTGGTGGAGAGCTGACCCTTGTCCTGGGCGCCTCCGCCGAGGTTCACACTGAGGCTGGGCACGGCCGTGGTGCTTTGGGGGATGGCCACCGCCATTAATCCAAAGAAAGCCACAAGGACGATCCAGAGGCGAGCGCTGCGGTTCATTTCAGGTCCGTCAGGCGGGCAAATCGTTCGTAGGCGGAGAGCACGTCGGCGTCGTCGCCTTGGTCCGGGGTGGCAGCCACTGCCGGTTCCGGGGTTTCGTCCGGCTGGGATTCCGTGACGGGCATCGAGACAATCGCTTCGGTCGCAATCGGACTGATGACGGTCGCTCGGGGCTCGGGGGCAGTTTCGGTGGGAGCCTGCGCGAATTCACTGCGGGCTCGGTCCACAAAGTCGAAGAAGGCCGGTTCGGCGGGCGTCGCCGGGCCGCTCGTCAAGTCCGCCAAGAAGGCCACTCCGTTGGTGCCCACGGCCAGGAGCAGGGTGCGCCCTCGGACCTCAACCACTTGGAGCTGGCTCGCGCCGCAGGCCGCGCCCTCTTGCAGCACAATCGGGCTACCGAGCGGGGTGGACATGCGCTTGTTCATCCGTTGCACGATGCGCGGGGCGCCCCACTTGAGCAGGGCGAACAAGATGCCAAGCACGACCAGGGTTTGCAGGAGCGGCCAGGGTCCAGCGGACCCGCTGCTCCCGGTCTTCATGACCAGGTCCGGCTTGGTGGCGAGAGAAGCGAGCATGAGGTTTAGGCGGCGTCGTTCAGGCGCTGAAGGCGCTCTTGCGGGCTCAGGATTTCGGTGATGCGGACACCGAAGTTGTCTTCGATGACCACGACTTCACCGCGGGCGACGAGCTTGCCGTTGACCAGCACGTCCACGGGTTCACCGGCGGCCTTGTCAATCTCGATGATGGAGCCGGAGATGAGTTCCACGATGTCACGGACCACCATGCGCTTGCGGCCGAGTTCCACGCTGATTTCCAGCGGGATGTCCATCAGGATTTCCATGCCGCTTTCGTCAAACGGCACGTCACCCGAGATCTGCGGAGAAGCAGCCCCCGCCGCCAGGCCACCCATTGTCGAATCGTCATCGTCCTCTTGGTTGATCAAGAAGCGCGCGGCGTCTTCGTCCATCAACCACGTGATGGAACCTTGGGTTTCGCCCACGTTGATGGCCAGATTCACTCGGAGGAGTTCGTCGGCGCGCTGAAGATTGGGCGGGAAGCTGAAAATTTGGAAGCGGACCATCAGGCCGCTGGCCACTACGGCATCGTTGCGGATGTTGCCGCAGGCAATGCAGATGCCCTGCACCATGGCTTCCACCATGGGTCGCAGTTCTTGGATCACCACATCGTCCACGGCCGTGGCCGTGAAGTTGGTGACTTCGTCCACCAAGCCCAGCAGCGTGTCCTGGTTGATCAGGATGATTTGGCTGTTCTCCGGCTGGTCCGAAAAGCTGAACTGCAAGACCAGCTTGGGAGACGCCATCTCGCCAAACAGCTCCGAGGGGTTCGACGTCAGCGTGAGCGGCGTGTTGAATTCCACCGCATTGTTGACCGCTTCACTAACGGTCATAGATGCGGTTTGCCAGATTTGATTCTGGATGCTGTTTAGCTGGTCAACGATTTCAGTTGCGATCTTGGGCATGAGAGTCTTATTCGTAAGCGTGAGTGACGGAGAAAACGAGTCGGTGGCCATCGAGGGCCGGGCGGACAAAGAACTTGGGTCGGTTCCCCACGATCATCCGGAGGTCACGGTCGGTCTTTTGATCGAGCCGGACCACGTCCCCGGGCCGAAGCCGGAGGAAGTCGCGGATGGTGAGCGGGCAACGCCCCAATTCAAACTTGCAGGACACCGGCGCCTCTTGTAGGTGCTGGGCAATCTGCTTGCGCACGGCAGCTTGGCCCCGGCGGCTGGTGGTGGCAAACCACTTCTGGGCGCTCAGCTTGGTGGTGATCGGCTTGAGCACCATGTAGGGAATACAAAGGCTCATCGCGCCCTGGACATCCCCGATAGTCATCTCGAAGAGGATGCTCACGACGATGTCGTTGGGCGGCGCGATCTGCACAAATTGCGCAGAGGTTTCCAGGCCTTCCACGCCCGGATTGACAATGACGACGCCTTCCCAAGCGGATTTGAGGCCGGTGAACATCCGGTCCATGATGCCGCGCACCAGGGATATTCAATATCCGTGAGCATGCCGCGGTTGATGGCCTTCCCAGGGCCACCCAGCAGCTTGTCGATCATGGTGAAGACGAGCGGGAATTCAATCTCCATCACCGCCTGGCCGTTGAGCGGCGGCAGGGAGAGGATGGTGAAGACAGAGGAGTTGATGCTGCGCAGATACTCTTCGTAGGGCACTTGTTCCAGCGAAATCAACTCGATGGCCACCGGCGTGCGGAGCATGGCGGAGAGGCTGGTCGCGCTCAGGCGGCCAAACGTCTCGTGGAGCATCTGCAGTGTGCGGAGCTGTTCCTTGCTGAACTTGTCCGGGCGGCGGAAGTCGTAGACTTCAAAAGCGATGGCCGCTTTGGGGGCGTGACCCGAAGGACGATAGGAACTGCCAAACGATCCGGCATCCGACGTGAGAGGATTTATCTCCTCTCCGGAGGCCAGTGAGCTCAAGAGAGACTCAATTTCGGCTTGCGACAGAATGTCCGACACGCTTCGTTCCTTGGCCCTTCCTGGCAGTTTTGCCAGGCGTTTGCAGGGCTATCAGTTCGGTTGTCGGTATGCACCCCGCGCTCCTTTAGGGTTCACGGGACAATCTCTGAGAAATTGTGTGAGGTTTTTGCGATTTAGTCCGTGATGGGCGGATTGATGATGACGACCTGGCCCTCGGCTGCCTTCACTTCCGACCAGTCTCCACGCTTGCGGAGTACGGTGCCCTTGGTTACGCGGCCCTTGCCCAGCGGCACCCACAGTGTCGTCAAGCCCGCGGGGGCGGAAATGGTGAGGGTCGGCACTTCCGCGGCCGCGTTCACAATTTCTGGTAGGGCTTGCTTGCCGTGGCCATCGCCCGTCAGCAACAGGAAGCGCCGGAACGCCGGGCGGGGCAGAATGGCTTCGCCGTAGACTACGAGCGCGACGTATTCGAAGAAGGCGGCGCGGTCCGTGCCCTGCAGGACGCTGGCTTGGGGTCCGTTGCTGGCAATCTGCTTCACCAGCGGGTCGACCTTTTCGGCAAGGTACTTGGCGATGTCTTCCTTCTTGGCATCGGCGGTGTCAAAGAAGCCCGCGCGGCCCGCCAGCATGTCGTCGTAGAGCCACTGCAGGTAAATGCGCTCGCCGACGTCGCCGTTGGCCCAGCTTTCGGGTGCGGAGTACCCGCCAATGGCCGGGAGGGTGGCGTGGCCGTACTCGTGGGCCACCTCGCGGGCCTTTTCCAGCGGATTGGTGAAGGTGGCCAGATCGTAGATGTGAACTACGTTCACACGGCTGGCCCGACCGGAGGGGTCCAAGGTTTGGGGGTCCATGGTGATGCGCTGCTCGCCCCCGGCCTTGCCGTCCTTGCTCAGATAAACGTCCACGGTGCGCCCGTAGCTCGTGGCGTGATCGAGCCCCAGGTACTGCACGTTATAGTCCCACAGGCGCATGAGCATGCGGGTGACTTGGAATCCGGGCGACTGTTCGCCCACCGGCTCCTGGGTGTATATGCGGAATCGCTGGTTGTACTGGCCGCTACTACCCACCCGGCCCATGCCGGCCACAATGTACGAATACGTCCAGCCGTGCACCGGCGACTGCTTCGGTTGTTCCAGGGCCTTGAGCGGCACGTGCATCAGCAAGCGGGGCTGCTGATCAATGAGGCTATCCAGGCGTGCCTGGGCGTACTCCTGTCCGCCCCCACTGTAGGCGATGGGAGCGGGTAGCGCCCCCAGAACCCCCCAGCAAAGCAGGAGCGGCGACATTAAAGCCCCCGGGCCTCCAGGTAGCGTTCGGCATCGATGGCGGCCATGCAGCCCGAGCCGGCGGCCGTCACCGCCTGGCGATAAACATGGTCGGCCACGTCGCCGCTTACGAAGACACCATCAATCTCGGTGTGAGAGCTGTCCGGCTTGTGGTGCAGGTAGCCGTTCTCGTCGTGGCCCAGCCATTCGGTGAAAACTTCGCTGTTCGGCTTATGCCCGATGGCCACAAAGACGCCGTCAATCGGCATCTCCCACTTCTTGTCCACCACAGTGGAGGTCAGTCGCACACCCGTGACGTGCTTGACCGGCGTGTCGGTACCCAAAATCTCGTCCACGGCGGCGTTCCAGATGAACTCGATCTTCGGGTTGTTCATCGCGCGCTCCTGCATGATCTTGCTGGCGCGCAGGGTGTCGCGGCGGTGCACCACGTAAACCTTCTCGCAGTGGCGGGTGAGGTAGTTGGCCTCTTCCATGGCCGTGTCGCCGCCGCCCACGATGATGACCTTCTTGCCTCGGAAGAAGAAGCCGTCGCAGGTGGCGCAGGCACTCACGCCAAAGCCGCCGTACGTCTTTTCACTTTCCAGACCAATCCACTTGGCCGCCGCGCCGGTGCTGATGATGACGGCGTGGGCTTGATACTCCTTTTCGCCGACATAGACGCGGTGCGGGCTCTGGCTGAAGTCCACGCGAGTCACCGTATCGTGCTGGACCCGCGCGCCGAATCGCTCGGCTTGCTTCTGGAACAGCTCCATCATCTCCGGCCCCATGACGCCCTCAGGGAAGCCGGGGTAGTTCTCAACGTCGGTGGTGATCATCAATTGGCCACCCGGTTCGGGTCCGGCCAGCACGAGCGGGTTGAGACCGGCGCGGCCCGTGTAGAGCGCGGCAGTGTAACCGGCAGGCCCGGAGCCAATGATGATGACCTTTTCGACGTTCGACATATGTAGGAAGAGCGTACCAGCGGGGCGGAAGATTCCCGGGCCATCCCCTTGGCCTTTCGACGCGGGCCACGCAAGAAGACGTTCGCCCCAGGTAGAACCAAAGCGATGAACGTAGACCTTCTCAAGCGTCTCAGCGAAGCCCGCGGGATCCCTGGACAAGAAGATCATGTGCGCGCGATTGTGCGCGAGGAACTGGCCGGCATGGGCGAGATGCGCACCGATGCCATGGGCAACCTGATTGTGCACAAGAAAGGCACCGGTGGCCCCGGCGCGCGCCGCATCATGATTGCGGCCCACATGGACGAAATCGGCTTCGTGGTCAAGTTCATTGACGACAAAGGCTTCCTTCGCCTGCACGCTCTCGGTGGGTTTGACATGCGCCAACTGGCCAGCCAGCGGGTGCACGTGCAGACCCGTGACGGCGTGCTGCCGGGCGTGCTGATGCTGAGCAGCAAGCCGAAGCACATGATGGCGCCGGGCGAAGATGCCAAGGCGAGCACACTGGACGACTTCTTTGTGGACGTCGGCCTTAGCGGCGAGCAAGCCAAGGAGCAAGTGGCGATTGGCGACATGGTGACGATGGACCGCACCTTCCGCACGATGGGCGACCTGATGACCGGCAAGGCAATGGACGACCGCTGTGCCGTCTTTGTGATGATCGAGGCGCTGAAGGCGCTAGGTGAACACGCCTGCGACGTTTACGCCGTGGCCACAGTGCAAGAAGAGATTGGCTTGCGCGGGCGGCCGCCAGCGGCTGGAGCGTGCAACCGGACGTGGCCGTCGCGCTGGACGTGACGCTGGCCAACGACATCCCCGGCCTGCCCGAGGCACTCCACGTGACCAAGCTCGGCCTGGGAACGGCCATCAAGGTGCTGGATGGCTCGCTGATCTGCCACCCCAAGGTGGTGGCGCACTTCCGCCGCGTGGCCGAAACGAAGGGCATCCCCCACCAGATGGAGTTGCTCACGGCCGGGGGCACCGACGCGGGGGCGATCCAGAAGCTGCACGGCGGGATTCCGGCGTTCACGCTCAGCATCCCGTGCCGCTACATCCACACCGTGAACGAGACGGTGCACAAGACGGACGTGCAGGCGAGCATTGACCTGCTGGCCCGGTGGATTGAGAACGCCCACGAAGGCGATTACGCCTACGAATAGGTCAGCGACAGAGCTGATTCCAAGCCGGGTTGAGGAAGCGCTGCACCTCGACCCGGTAGCCCGTGGGGTCGAACGCGAAGAAGTGTTCGATCTCGTAGGCTTCGGTGATGCGCGGCGGGCCGTCGGTCTTCACGCCCCGACTCGTGAGGTGGTCGTACCAGGTCGGGACGTCCTCGGTCACAAAGGTGATGACCACGCGGTCGGGCGGCTCCGGCACCGGGCCGGTGTGCATGCAGAAGCCGATGTACGCTTCCTCTTGGATGCGCCAAATGCGGCATGAGCCTTGGTCCAGCACCATTTCCAGGCCGCAGAACTCGCTGTAGAACTCGGTCGTCCGCGCCAAATCCAGGCAAGGGAGGAACGTGATGGCCGATTGCAGCGGGGCGGGTTTCACTCGCCCAGTTCCCATTCGCCGGTGTAGACCGTGGCCGCCGGACCGGTCATCGTCACCTGGCCATCTTCGGTGTACTCAATGACCAAATCACCGCCAGGCAGACTCACGCGCACCTTGCGATCGGTGAGTCCCAATCGGAAGGTCGAAACGGCGGCTGCGCAGGCCCCCGTTCCGCAGGCGAGCGTGATGCCCGCGCCTCGTTCCCACGTGCGCTGGATGATGTGGTCGCGACTGACGACCTGCACCCAGTGCGCATTGACCCGGGCGGGGAACCACTCGTGGTGCTCAAAGGCCGGGCCGAGTTGCTCCAGCGCAATGGCCTGCACGTCCGCCACCGGCATCACCAGATGCGGGTTGCCCATGCTGACGGCGGTGCCACGGAAGGTTTCGCCCTTCGCGGTGACCGGTTCATCGACGCACTCCTGGTCGGCGGGGCCAGTCATCCCGATCTCGCCGCGCGTCAGGCGGGCACGACCCATGGCCACGGCCACCTGTCCGTCCTCGGTGAGGCGCAAGACCAGCGTGCCCGCGCCGGTTTCCACCGGAATCTCGGTCGCGTCGGTCAGCCCTTGGTCGCGGAGGTAGAGCGCAAAACAACGCACCCCGTTGCCGCACATCTCGCTTTCGCTGCCATCCGGGTTCCACATGCGCATGGCAAAGCCCCCGGTGGGCGTGCGGTCGGCGAAGATCAGACCGTCTGCACCGACGCCAAATCGGCGCGAACAAGTCTGCTGGGCTAGCGCTGACCAGTCCGTATCCGCCGGGCACTGGTCAGCACGCATCATCACGAAATCGTTACCGATTCCGTGCATCTTGGTAAAGTTTAAGTTTGCCAAATCAGTCTTCGTCTCGGGGCGCGCGCTCTTCGTCGCGGCTCCCGATCTCGCGGGCCGGAACGATGCTGGCCACAGCGTGCTTATAGACCAGCTGCGTTGCGCGTCCGGGTTGATCGAGCAGAACGGTAAAGGCGTCGAAACCCTTCACCGTGCCCTTGAGTTGGTGGCCACCCGTCAAAAAAATCGTGACGACAATGCCTTCCTTGCGTACTTGATTCAGGAACATGTCCTGCAAATTAATAGATTTCCCCATGAGATTCCTCAACGGCTTTTTTTAAGAAAAGATTCCTCCCAATCTCTCCCCCAAGCCAACGGGTTCCATTGTGCCCGTTCTCTTTGGTACGAAACTAGTCCCTTTTCAGTTCTCAACCAAGTCCTTTGTCGCTTCGCATATTGTCGGGTGGCGAGGTTGATTTGATCGATGAGCGCCGTGAGGGAAATCTCGCCCTGCAAATGATCGACAATGTTGCGGTAGCCGATGGCCCGCATGCCGGGGGCGTCTTTGGTGACGCCGCGAGCGAGTAGGTCCCTGACCTCCTCCATCCAACCTTGCGCAAGGAGCTGGGCGGTGCGGGCGACGAGGCGCTCATTCAGCCATTCGGAATCGGGGAGTAGCGCCAGCTTGTGCCGGGTAAAGGGCGGAAGCTGAATGGGGTCGGCCGGGGCCGCTTGCAGGCGTTCCAGTGCACGCCGCACCCGCACAGGGTTCTTCAGGTCCGTTTGGGCGGCCGTCTCGGGGGCTAGCGATTGCAACTCGGCCACCAAGGCCGCCAAACCTTCCGCTTGCTCCCGGGCCATAAAGTGCGCCCGAAGTTCGGGGTCAGGGGCCTCGCGTAGGTCCGCGAATTCGTCCATCAACGCCCGGACGTAAAAGCCCGTGCCGCCGACCAAGATGACCGACCGCCCCTCAGCATAAGCCTGCGCGAGTAAGGGGAGGGCCGCTTGCACCCAGGGCACCACGCCGAAGGGTTCCTGCGGGTCCACCAGGTCGAGCAACTCATAGCGAGCCCGATCTCGCGGCTTGTTGGTGCCGATGTCGAGCCCTCGAAAGACCTGGAACGCATCGGCATTGAGCAACAAAGCCCCCGTCCGATCGGCGAGGGCTTCGGCAAAGTCCGATTTTCCGGAACCCGTGGGTCCCAAAACGGCAATGAGGGCAGGCGGTGTCAATACTCGATGAGGGCGTGGATGGGATAGCCCAGCAGGTTCTGCCGGCCCCCGAGGAACGACAGTTCCACCAAGAACCCGAACCCGCAGACCTTACCGCCTAGGCGTTCGACCAGCCGCGCCGAAGCGGCAGCGGTGCCTCCGGTGGCCAGCAGGTCATCCACCACGTAGGCGAGCTGACCCGCCGTGATCGAATCCGTATGCATCTCCACCGTGTTGGTGCCGTATTCCAGCGCGTACTCTTCGTGGATCTTGTCCGCAGGGAGCTTGCCGAGCTTGCGGGCCATCACAAAGGGAAGGCCGAGCTTGAGTGCCACCGGCACCCCGAAGATAAAGCCCCGGCTCTCGATGCCGACGATGACCTCGGCCCCCTGGGCCTTGGCATCTTCGGCCAGCAGGTCCACCGCTTGCTGCATGGCCCCGGCGTCCATCAGAACGGGCGTCACATCCTTGAACATGATGCCTTCCTTCGGGAAGTCAGGCACGTCGCGGATGAGCTTAGCGGCCAGGATTTCAGGCATAGGCGAGTTCCACGATTCGCTTGGCGGCTTCCTGCATGGTGGCCGCGCCCACGATCTTGCTGCCCTTCAGCAGTTCGAGGCCCTCTTCGGCGCCGGTGCCGTCAATGCGGGCCACGACCGGGATGTTCACGTCCAGTTGCTCGAACGCGGTGAGGATGCCCTTGGCGACTTGGTCACCGCGGGTGATGCCCCCAAAGATGTTGATGAGCAGGCCCTTGACGTTCTCGTCCTTCAGCACGAGTTCCACACAGGTCTTCACGCGTTCGGCGTTGGCCCCGCCGCCCACGTCCAGGAAGTTGGCCGGGCGGCCACCCGCCGCGTTCACTTCGTCCAGCGAGCACATCACTAGCCCGGCACCGTTACCCATGATGCCGATGTCACCGCCCAGGCGCACATAAGCAATGCCCTTTTGGGCAGCTTCGGCTTCCAGCGGGTCTTCGGCGGAATCTTCCGCCGTCGCGGCGAACTCAGGATGTCGGAAGACGGCGTTTTCGTCCAGGCTCACCTTGGCGTCGGCGGCCAAAAGCTTGCCTTCGGGCGTCAGTGCCACCGGGTTGATTTCGATGAGGTCGGCATCGCTTTCGATGTACGCACGCACCAGCGACTTGATCATCGCCACCATTTGGCGCTGGGCGGGGCCCGGGATGTGAGCCTTCATCACAGCATCGCGAATTTCGAAGTCGGCGAGGCCCCACACCGGGTCCACCAGCAGGCGCACGATGGCCTCGGGGTTCTTCTCGGCGACTTCTTCAATCTCCATACCGCCTTCGCGGCTGATCATGACCAGCAACTTCTGCGCGGCGCGGTCCAGCAGCACGCTCAGGTAGTACTCCTCGGCGATATCCACCAGTTCGGCGACAAGCACCTGCTCCACCACCATGCCGGCGGGGTTCTGGATGCTCACCAGTCGCTTGCCGATGAGTTCGCCCGCAAAGGTTCCGGCCTCGGCCGCATTGTCAAACAGCTTCACGCCGCCGGCCTTGCCGCGACCGCCCATGAGGACCTGCGCCTTGACGACGACCTTGCCGCCGTACTCTTCGGCAATGCTTTGGGCATCGGCAGCGTTCTTGGCCACGCGACCGCCGGGGACGACCACCCCGTACTTCGCCAGCAAGTCCTTCGACTGGTATTCGTGCAACTTCATCGGTAGAGGTGATCTTACCGGGAGGAAAGCACGGGCAGGGACTTAGAAAAGTGCTGATAGGTGCGGGCGCGCTCAAATCCGTGCCGACCATAGAAGTCGAGGAGCACGGTCCAGTCAATGATCGTGCGGCGGGCGCCTTGTTGTTGCAGGTCTTGCAAAGCCCAGGCCAGCAGGCCGTGGCCCCAGCCTCGCCCCCGGGTGGCTTCGCTCAGCCCAATCGGACCAAGCGCGCCCCAATCGGGGCCTAGATCAATGTGCCAGTTTGCCCCGGCGATAGGGGCATCGGTGCCGTCACGCTGCGTGATGGCGAAGCCTTCCACGCGGTCCTCAGCGATGAGGATGACCAAATCCTGCGGGGCGGATGACCACCGGCGCAAGCCATCTTGCCGCCAGCGACCCGGAAAGGCGCGCCCAAAGAACTCCGCGAGCATCTCGCCGTCGGCGGGGGTGGCGCGGCGCACGGTGCAGCCTTGGAGAGACTCAATGGCCCCGGCGGGAGGGGCGTAATCCTTGAGGTCGCGCTCGACGTCGTAGCTTTCGTGCGTGCATGTGAATCCGGCGGAGGTGAGAAAACCGGCCACGAGTTCCGACTCCGCCGGCAGGCTCGGCCAGAGGTGGTCGGCATCGCCCCCGAATTGGAGAATGGCGAAGCCCTGCCGGATGGCTTCCTCTTCGACTTTCTCAAGTAGCTGGTGGGCGATGTCGGTTTCGTGCGCCCACAGGCCGGTGATGGGCAACACATGCGCCGCTGCCTCCTGCCAGGTGCCGGGCTGCTTGCAGGCGATGGCGCCCAGCGTGTCTCCGCCCGATTTCATGCGCCAGGAGTTGGTGGGGTCGTAGCGCGGGCTGGCCACGGTCTTGCTCCACAGCAAGCGCTCGTCCACCCGGAACGGCCGCGGATAGATCTCCCCATGAAGCGCCACCAGCTCTTCGTAGTTGATCTGGGCAAAGGGAACCCAAGGCATGAGCGCAGGTTACCGGGTGGGCCTCAGGTGCGTTGCATGTAGTTGACGCGCAGATCGTTGAGCAGGTTGTCGATCTGGCGCTGGTCGGCGGGGTCCAGGCGAGCGTGGATAAGTCCGGCCAGGTGCCCGCAGAGGTCAATGGCGACCTTGGCTTGGGCGAGGTCGGGGTGGGTGGTGCCGGTGACCGGGTCGGGGTGCAGGCCCAGCTTTTGCCAGGCGATGCCCGCCATCTGGTCGAGCATCAATGCGATGTACTGATGAATGTCGAGGGGGCCTTGTTCACCATGCTCCATGGCTAGCAAATGTACTAGATTGTTTAGGAAGCCTTTGTAGCCTTGGTTGGCCTCAAAATCTATCCCAAGAACCGTGTTTTGAACCTAAAGGCGACTGATGCGAGGGTCTGCAGGCTCCTCAAAATTGCCTGGGTCGTCTGGGCAAGGCTAGACCCATATTCCGGCACCCAACGGTTTTTGGTCAGTTCCTTGAATCACAATAGACCAAGTCCGGAGAGGGCACATCCTCATGCGAATTCTTGCTATTGCTTCAATTTTGGCGGTCGCTGGCGCTGCGAACGCTGACATGACCTTCCACTCGCTGGCTGGTGGCGACTTCAGCCAAGACTGGAACAACACGGGCCTGATCACGGCTAACGACAACTGGTCCGGCGTGCTGAGCATCACGGGTTACCTCGGCGACACGAACGCCGGTTCGCCGACGGGTGTTAATCCCACGACGTACCTGCTCCCCTCGCTGGGTGCGGTGGACGTGATCGCCAACCAAACCAACCCGAATACCAACACCTCTGGCGGTGTGGCCGAGTTCCAATCCAGCGTGAACTCTCCGTTCAGCCCGACGATCGCTCTCAATGGTAGCGGCACCGCCGATACCCCGGGCATCGTCCTGTTCATGGACGCTACGGGTCGCACAAACGTGAACCTGCGCTTCGACCTGATTGACCTTGACGGTTCGGCGGATAACTCGATCCAACAGGTTGCGGTTCAGTACCGCGTGGGTGGCACGGGCAACTTCGTGAACGTGACGGGCGGTTACGTGGCTGACGCCACGACGGGACCGAACCTCTTCGGTAACACCACGTCTTTGAGCTTGACGGATGCCGCTTGGGCGGGTGCTTCGAGCCTCGAGCTTCGAGTCATCACTACCAACGCTGCTGGCAACGACGAATGGGTCGGCATTGACAACATCGTTGTCACGAGCCAAGCCGTGCCGGAACCGGCCAGCATGATCGCCCTGGGTGCGGGTCTCCTCGCCCTGGCGCGCCGCCGCCGCAGCAAGTAAGCCGCAAGGCTTGCAGCCATGCAGGTGTCATCCCGTCCGGGTTGGCACCTGTTCGTTTTACGGGGTTTCTGGTTCTCGCCGCCTCAAGTCCCGGCTCTTAATCTAGCTTTAACTTTGAACTCAAAGAATGTTCCCGAGGTTCAAACTCATGCGCTCTCTTCTCACTCTTTCCTTCTTCGCGGTTGTGGCTTCTTCGCAAGCCGCGATCCTCACTCAGTGGAACTTCAACAGCACCACTTCCGACGCTAACACGAGCACCGGCACCACGCTTCCGGCCATCGGCACCGGCACTGCCAGCCTCGTCGGCGGCGTGACGGCCACCTTCGCCTCGGGCGATGCCAGCGGCGGTTCCACCGACCCGAACGTGGGCGATGACTCCGCCTGGAACACCACCACCTACGCCGCTCAAGGCACCGGCGACAAGACGCGCGGCGTGCAGTTCTTGGTCAGCACCGTTGGTCAGCAGAACATCGTCGTGACGTGGGACATCCGCCACAGCAACACGTCCAGCCGCTGGACGCAGTTCCAGTACACCACCGACGGTGTGAACTTTGTCGACTTCGGCTCCAAGATTGACGGCCCGACCACTGGCGACAGCTGGAACAACACCCGATCCGTGGATCTGAGCACGGTGACGGCCGTGAACAACAACGCGAACTTCGGTTTCCGCGTGGTCAGCACGTTCGCCCCGGGTGGCAGCGTCTACGCCGGTACCACGACGGCCGGCACCTATGCCACCAGCGGCACCATGCGCTACGACATGGTGACGGTGAACGCCAGCCCGGTGCCGGAACCGGCCAGCATGATCGCTCTGGGTGCGGGTCTCCTCGCCCTGGCGCGACGCCGCCGCAACGGCTAAGTCGTCTGGGTTAGGATCACCAGATGAGAACGGGACCCCGGAAGGGGTCCCGTTTCTTTTTGCCTGGCCTAGGAGGAAGAGGAGGCGAGCGACGCGCGGTCTTCTTCCACTTCCGCCCACGCTCGGTCGAAGGCCAGCAGACAATCCTCAGCCGCATCGAGCGCCGCCCCGGTGAAGGGCCACACGTAAGCCCGGTCGCTCATGTAGCTGCTGGCGTGCTGCCGCTGGACCAACGAGAGCACACGCGGCGGAATCACCGTGCGGTCATAGAAGTCCACCCGGATGCGGCCCTGGTGGCCGTCCACCTTCTCGATGCCCAGATGCTGCGCCACCAACCTCAGTCGCATCACGCGCAGGGCGTTCTCCACGCTGGGTGGCATGCGTCCGTAGCGGTCGGCCAGTTCGTTGGCAATCTCGTCGAGACTCGCGCGCGAGCGCGCACCCATCATGCGTTGGTAAGCGTAAAGTCTTTGCGCCTGATCTTCAATATAATTCTCGGGGATATTGATCTGTGCGGGCAAGTCCACGGTGGGCAGGGGCTCGAGTCCGCGCAGAGGATCATCCAACGCGGGCGGAGCCTCGCCATCGGCTACCGTCTTCAGAAAGTTGACTTCCGATTCAATGAGCTGAGCGTAAAGCTCAAAGCCCACGGTCATCATCTGACCGCTTTGCTTGGCCCCCAGCAGGTCGCCCGCGCCGCGAATTTGGAGGTCGCGGAACGCCAGCGAATACCCGCTGCCCAGGTGCGCAAACTCTTGCAGGGCTTCCAAGCGTGCCATCGCGTTTTCGGTCAGGCTCGCGCTGCCCTTGTAGAGCATATAGGCGTAGGCTTGGCGGTCGCTTCGTCCCACGCGGCCACGCAATTGGTACAACTGTGAAAGGCCAAAGTTCTGCGCATTTTCCACGATGATCGTGTTCGCGTTGCTGATGTCCAGCCCGTTTTCCACAATCGTCGTCGAGATCAGGATGTCAATGTCGCCCCGGATGAAGTCGAGCATCACGGGCTCCAGTTCGCGCTCTGTCATCTGGCCATGGCCAATGCCTATACGCGCGGTGGGCACAAGATTGCGGATGCGCTCGGCAATCATTTCGATGCCCTGCACCCGGTGGACCACGTAATAGGCTTGGCCGCCCCGCGCCAGCTCGCGGAGCAGCGCTTCGCGCACCACTTCGTCGCTGTAGGCGCGCACATAGCTGCGGATGGGCAGGCGTCCCGGCGGCGGGTCGTTGATGAGCGACATCGGCCGGATGGACATCAGGGCCATGCTCAGCGTGCGGGGGATGGGAGTGGCGGACATGCTCAACACGTCCACGTTCACACGCATCTGCTTGAGGTTCTCCTTGTGCTTCACCCCAAACTTCTGCTCCTCGTCCACCACCAGCAGGCCGAGGTCTTTGAACTTCATTTCCGATCCCAGAAGCGAGTGCGTGCCCACCAGCACCTGCACATCGCCGGTTTTCAGGCTCTCCAGAACTTCCTTGCGCTCGGCGGCGGTGCGGAAGCGGTTGAGGTAATCCACCCGCACGCCAAAGGGTTCCAGCCGCTCCTTGAAGTTGCGATAGTGCTGTTCGCTCAGGATGGTGGTGGGGCAGAGCACCGCCACTTGCCGCTCGGCGGTGACCGACTTAAATGCCGCGCGGATGGCGACTTCCGTCTTGCCGAATCCTACGTCGCCGCACACCAGCCGGTCCATCGGGTAGTCGGTCTGCATGTCCATCTTCACCTCCTCGATGGCCTGCAGTTGGCTGGGCGTCTCCACCCACGGGAAGGTGTGCTCCATCTCGGCCTGTTCGGCGGTGTCGTTGCCGTAGCTGGGGCGGTGGGCACGGTTGCGCTCGGCGTAGAGCCGAATCAGCTCACGCGCCATTTCACGGGCGTCTTCCCGTGCTTTTCCCACGGTCTTGCGCCATTCACCTCCGCTCAACCGGTTGATCTTGGGGGCACCATCGCCGGGGGCGAGGTACTTCTGAATGCGGTCTAGCTGGTCGGCGGGAAGGAAAAGCTTATCGGGTGGCTTGTATTCGATGAAGAGGAATTCGCGGTCGTGTCCGTCAATCTGGCGGGTGACCAAGCCTCGGTAGATGCCGATCCCGAACTGGATGTGCACCACAAAGTCGCCGGGCTTGAGGTCCAGCACCGTGGCCACCGGCACACCCTCACTAAATTTGCGTTGGGGCAGCCGCAGGCGCGAGACGCCAAACAGTTCTTGGTCCGAAACCAGCGCCGACCCCAGGGACGGCATGATGAAGCCGCCGGCAAGGTTGCCTTCCACCCAGAAGGTGCCGGGTTCCGTTTCGGCTTCGGGATCGAACGCCCCCGCGAAGATCTCGACCTGACTCAGCACCTTTTGGGTGCGGTTGGGCTGGTCGGTGGCGACAAAGACTTGCAGACCTTCCTCCACCCACTGCTTTATCGCGCCCGTGAGGGCCTGCGGCTGGCCATGGTAGCCCCGCAGAGATTTGGCTTCGAGGCTGGCTTCGGGGCCGGCGGGGAACCAGTGCGGCAAATCATTGATCTGCGCCATCGCAATGGAGGCCGGCAAGTTGCCGAGGTGCTCCACGCCCACCAAGAAGTCATTAGCGTGGGCCTGCATGATCTCGCCGCGCTCGGCGCGGTGCAGCAGCGCCTGGGCGAGTTCCTCCTCGTTGCGCTGGGCCATGATCTCGAGCTCAATCGGCTCGTCAAGAATTAGCCAGCCGTCATCGCCCAGCAGGTCCACGGCGCAGCCACTTTCTGAGTGGAGTAACGGGCGGTACAGGTCCAGGCGATCGAAGAACTGCCGGTTCTCCATCGCCTTGAGATCGTCCTCCACCAGTTGCTCCAGTTGCCGGGATTGCTCGGCGTCCAGTTGCGCCATCTCGCGGTAGAGGCTCGCCTCCACCAGCGTGCGGATGCCCTCCGCGTCGGCGGGAAGCAGGGTTTCCCGGCTCGGCAATATGGTGAGTACGTCCAGCGGTTCGGTGGAGCGCTGGCTCATCGGGTCGAAGTAGCGGAGGCTCTCCACTTCGTCGCCGAAGAGTTCCATGCGCACGGGGCGCTGGGCACCCATGGGAAAGATGTCAATAATGCCGCCGCGCCGCGCGAACTGGCCGGGGATGCGCACGGGGTCACCGGGTTCGTAGCCTACGCGCTTGAGCTGGGGCACCAACTCCACGGGATCTACGGTGCTGCCAACGCGGATTTCGGCAAGTTCGGCCGTCAAAACATCACCGGGAAGCGTGCGCTCGAGGGCGGCGCTGACAGTGGCCACCACCACGCCGGGTTGGCCCAGGGCCAGGGCACGCAGCGCGCCCAGCCGGTCGCTGAGGGCCACGCTTTCAGGGGCGGCGTCTTCAAAGAGAACGCTCAGCCCGCTCGGCATCGGGCGAATCAGGTTGGTGGGGATGCCGCACAGCCCCAGGCGCGCTTGCCACTGCAGCACGCGGTCGTGGTTTTGGGTGAGGATAAGGATCGGCCGGGGCTGGTCCAGAAAAGAGGCGGCCACCAGCGGGGCGCGGGCTTCCGGGCATAGATCAACCCACCGGGTCCCTTGCGAGACGTCGGTGAAAAGCTGCTGCACCCGGGGATGCTGTCGCCAGCGCTCAATGAGCGCGTCCAGCCGCATACGGAGTGCATGGTACCGAAGCCCGAAAAAGACGACGCGGGCAGACCCGCCGCCACCCGCGCAGACCTCCGCGTAGAGTAACCTAGAGAACGAAAGCGATGCCGAAGCGCGTGGAAACCTTGGTTCTGCACGATAGCAGTACGCCCTCCTTTGGGGATATCCAGAAGGGGGGAAGTGTGGTCTTGGCCAACTCTAAGACCCTTGGCGACCTGATTGCCGGGGTGCCGGCGCAGGCCCGCGCCCACGCCCTTTGGCCGCTCACCTTCGGCCTGGCGTGCTGTGCCATCGAGATGATGAGCACGGTAGCGGCGCGCTTTGACTTGGCTCGTTTTGGTTCGGAAGCCTTCCGCGCCACGCCCCGCCAAGCGGACGTGATGATCATTGCCGGTCGCCTGAGCAAGAAGATGGCCCCGGTGCTTCGCCAGATTTACGACCAGATGCCGGAACCCAAGTGGGTGATCTCCATGGGCGCTTGCGCTAGCACGGGCGGCGTTTATAACAACTACGCGATTGTGCAAGGTGCGGACCAAGTGGTGCCGGTGGACGTTTACGTGCCGGGTTGCCCGCCGTCGCCGGATGCACTGATGTACGCCATCATCAAACTGCAGAACAAGATTAAGCACCAGGGACTCAAGCCGAAGCAGATGGCCTTGCTGGAGCTGAAGCCGCGTGAGGTGGAGTCGGTCTAACCATGAGTTTTGAAGTCTTTCGCGACGTAGCCAAGCCGATCCTGGCCGGGTTTGGGATCACGGCGCGCCGCTTGGCCAAGCCCAAGGCCACGGTGCAATATCCCGAAGAGCGACGGGAGCAATTCCCGCGCACGCGGTGGCGTCACGTTCTGACCCGCTACGATAGCGGTCTGGAGCGGTGCATTGGGTGTTCGCTGTGCGCGGGGGCCTGCCCGGCGCGGTGCATTTACGTGGAAGCGGCCGAGAACACGGACCAGGAACGGTACAGCCCGGGTGAACGCTACGCCGTGCGCTACGAAATCAATATGTTGCGGTGCATCTTCTGCGGCTACTGCCAAGAGGCGTGCCCGACGGGTGCCATTGTTCTGCGCAAGGACTTTGAATTGGCGAACTACGAGCGCGAAGACTTCATCTATACGAAAGAGATGTTGCTGGAAGCGCGTCGCCCCGAGCCAGTGGCTCACTGACCCGACCAAGGGACTTGACTTGATAGAAAGGGGCGCAAGCCCCTTTTTTCTTGCCGCTTAACCGCCTCTTCACATCGTTGACTTGCCGTTAACCAAGCGACCCTCATGCTGGAATGCGAGGTCGACTCGAATGAGACGCACGGCATTCACATTAATTGAGCTTCTCGTCGTTATTGCCATCATCGCCATTTTGGCGGCGATCCTATTCCCGGTCTTTGCTAAGGCCAAGCAGGCAGCGAAGGTCACAAGCACCATGTCCAATCTGAAGCAGGTCGCGCTCGGCTTGCCCATGTACAGCACGGACTACGACGATATGGCCGTGCACGAGTACGGCACGAGCTATCTGAACCAGGACACGTGGGTTGGCGACATCTACCCGTACGTCAAGAACCGCAGCGTCTTCTTCGACCGCACGGTGACGGAACCCAAGGGCGATCTGCACCCGGACCCGTTCTATCCTGGCTACAACTACCGCTGGGAATGGATCACGAACCTCTCCCTCAACACCGACGGTTACAGCCGCACGTTCGGCGGCAGCAGCTGCACGAACATGACGTGGTCCGCCGGTTCGGTTCGCTCCCTGAGTGGCATTGACCAGATCGCCGACCGCCTCGCGGTCGCCCCCATGCGCTACGCCAACCTCGAAATTGGCTGGATGCGCTTCTACGGTATCGATGCGGCCTGGCCGACCATGGACCGTTACGCCACCGGATGGTCTTGGAACCAGCTGATCTGGGATGCGCGCAAGCAGTACGGTCAGCGGTTCGTGGGTGCCTTCGCCGATGGCCACGTGGGCAAGTTCGGTAAGGAGAAGTTCGTGTCGTACTACGTGGATAATCCGGCCCAGAACGAAGCCAATACCTACACGGAATTCTGCGCAAAGATGGACGAAAAGAACCTGTGGGCGTTCTGGGGTCGGCCCTGGCAGAGCGACTGATGCGGTGGGCTAGCCTTGTCGCAGTTCTCGCTCTCTTGATGGGGTGTAGCTCCGACCCGGGTCCGAACGATCCGACGATGACACCGGAACAGGAAGCGAAGATCCAGCAGGACCGCTACACGCCAGAACAGCAAGCGGCGAGGGACAACCGACCGCGATAGAGCCTAAGGAGAGGCCGGGAGAAGATAAGGGCTCCCGGCCTTTCTCATTTAGCCTTCCTTGCCCCAGCGCTGGGTGGAGAGGGCCACGCGCTGACCAAAGTGGCGGGCGGTGGCGAAGCTGCTCTCACGAATCCCTTCGTTGCCCTGGTCGGCATTGGCCTGGACGAAGAGGCCGCTAGTGGCCCCCACGTTGTTCAGGTCATCCGGCGAGCCCGCCGAGGAGTTGTTGCCCGGCATCAGGTCCAGCCCCACCCAGACCATGCCGTGCTGCAGGGCCAGGATTTGCAGTGTGGTCATGGTGATGTTCTTGTCCCCGCTCCACGAAGCACTGACCGTGAAACCGGCCGCGACCTTGTCCTTCCAGGCTTGCGAGAACCAACGCTTGCTGCTGTCATCCTTGAACTGCGCAAACGGGGCCGAAACATTGCCCATGTAGGTCGGCGAGCCAAAAATGATGGCGTCGGCTTGGTCCAGGGCGTCCCAATCCACGTCGGGCAGATGGTAGAGCTTCGCGGTGACGCCTTCGACTCCGTTCGCGCCTTCGGCGACCGCTTCCGCGACGGCTTTGGTGTGGCCGTAGCCACTGGCGAAGACGATGGCGACATTGAAAGTAGTTGTCATTGCAACTAATAACGTAGCATTCCGCCGGATTGTTCGGGCAGAAGGCCGAAATTCCTGCGGCGATTTCGTAGAATGGGCGCATGCGTATTGGCGGATGGATGACATTGGGGGCGGCGCTCCTGGTGCTGGCAGGATGCACGAGCGGCGGCGAAGCCCCGAAGGCGGACGGAACAGCCCCGGCCGGCGACCAAAGTAAGCCCTTTAAGGTCGCCCTTTTGACCCCCGGCCCGTGAGCGATGCGGGCTGGAATGCGATGGCCTACAAAGGCCTGCAGGCGATCAAGTCGGATCTGGGCGCGGAAGTGAACAACCAAGAGGCGACGGGCAGCCAAAAGCTGGACGCCATGCGGAGCTACGCCCAGGATGGCTATACGCTGGTGTTCGGCCACGGGTTTGAATACAACGACCCGGCGGCGGAGCTTGGCCCGGCCTTCCCGGACACCTTCTTTGTGACCAGCTCGGGCGGCAAGACAGGCCCCAATGTGGGGGCGTTCCGCTTCTATCTGGAGCAAGGTTTCTACTTGGCGGGCTATACCGCGGGGCTGATGACCAAGACCGGCAAGGTGGCCATGATCGGTGGCGACCGGGTGCCCAGCATCGCCAGCACCTTCAAGGCCTTTGCGGCCGGGGCCAAGGCAGCGCGCCCGGACGTGGTGGTGATCGAGAAGTTCACGGGCAACGGCCAGGATGTGGCGGCGGCCAAGCAGGCGACCCTAGCGGCCATTGGTGAGGGTGCGGACTTTGTGATCCACCAAGCCAACGCGGCGGCCCAGGGCGTCTTTGACGCGTGCAAGGAAAAGAACGTGAAGGCTTTCGGGGCCAATCTGGACCAAAACAGCAACGAAAGTGGCGTGATTCTGGCCAGTGCGATCATCAATGCCGAGCCGGCCTTTGTGGCCCTGGCCAAGGATGTGAAGGAAGGCAAGTACAAAGGTGAGGTCCGGCTGACCGGCATGGCCGAGAAGTCCATTGACTACGTCTTCAACCCGGCGATGGTGGACCAGATTCCGGTTGAGATTCAAGAGAAGATCGAAACCGAGCGGGCCCGCATCCTTAGCGGCGACCTCGCGGTGCCCAAGGACGAGTTCTAACTCTTGCCCGACGAACCTCTCCTACGCGTCCAGGACGTCACCAAGCACTTCGGTCCGGTGGTGGCGCTTACGCAAGTGAGCGTGGATTTCTGGCCGGGAGAGGTTCATGCCGTTCTAGGCGAGAACGGGGCGGGGAAGTCCACTCTCATGAACGTGATGGCGGGCTTTTTGCAGGCGGATTCCGGCGCCATGGAGTGGCGCGGGCAGCCCCTGCCGCCTTCGCCCCCGGATGTGCTCCGCGACCTCGGGATTGCTATGGTCCACCAGCATTTCAAGCTCGTGCCGGTGATGACGGTGGCCGAGAACATCGCGCTCGACCGGATGGGGGGCACGCAGGGCCGTCTGGATCTGGAAACCGTGATTGCCCCGGCCCGGGCCATTGCCGCTCAATTGGGCTGGCAAGTGGATTTCGACGCCCCGGTGCACACCCTGCCGGTGGGCGTTCAGCAGCGGGTGGAGATCCTGAAAGCGCTGGCTGGGCCGAGCGACCTGCTGATCCTCGACGAGCCCACCGCCGTCTTGGGGCCAGAGGAAGTGGCGGAACTGATCCGCATCCTTCGCGATCTGGCCGCCAAGGGCCGGGCGGTGGTTTTGATCGCCCACAAGCTGGAAGAGGTCTTTGCCGTGGCCGACCGCATGACCATCCTGCGCAAGGGCCAGCACATGGGCGAGCGCCTGCGGGCTGAGGCTGACATGAGCGAGGTGGCGGCGCTGATGGTGGGCGAAGACCCGCCCCGGGGTGCCCCGGTGACCGGCGAACCCGGCCCGGTCCGACTGAAGGTCGAGAGCCTGAGCGTGAAGGGCGACCGAGGGGAGGCGGCGATACGTGACCTGAGCTTTGAAGTCCGGGCGGGCGAGGTATTTGGGATCGGCGGGGTGGATGGCAATGGCCAGACCGAATTGGCCGAAGCCCTGGCCGGGTTGCGAAGGTACGCGGGGACGATTGTGCGGCCGGACGTGGTGGGATTGATCCCCCAAGACCGCCAGCGGGAGGGGCTGGCCCTCTCGCTCAGCATCGAAGAGAACCTGTGGCTCGGACCGGTGGTGCATGGGCAGGCCGGGTCGGGTTGGTGGCTGTCGTTCTCGCGTCTGCGCGCGGCGAGTGATGAATCCATCCAAAAGTACGGCATCAAGGTCGGGCGTCCGCAAGACCCCGTGTCCTCCCTTTCCGGCGGAAACCAACAGAAGGTGGTGGTGGCGCGGGTACTGGGTCGCGAGCCCGAGCTGGTCGTGGCGCTGAACCCCACGCGCGGCCTGGACGTGAAAGCGGCCGAGTTCGTGCACCAACAACTCCGGGCGGCGGCCGGCGCCGGGGCGGCGGTGGTGCTCATTAGCACCGACCGGGATGAATTGGCCGCGCTCAGTTCGCGCATCGAGTTTCTGTTGGCCGGGCAGTGGGCGGCCAGCCTGGCGGGCGCATGAAGCGCGTCTTCATCACTGTCGCGACCCTGCTGGGGCCTTGGTTCTCACGTTGGCCGTGTTTGGATTAGATGTGCCGCAGGCACTCGGCCTCATCTGGAACGGGGCGTTGGGCTCCGAAGCCGGAATCTCTCGCACCCTCGTCCGGGCCACACCTCTGCTGTTGGCGGGCCTCGCGGTGTTGGTGGCCTGGCGGGCGGGAATGTACAGTATTGGGGCAGAAGGCCAATACATTATGGGCGGCCTTTGTGCGGCGGCGGTGTTTCAGGCGCTGGGCGAACGCGGCTTCACCCTGCCGCTCATGCTGCTGGGGGCAATTGCCGGGGGCGCGGCCTATGCGGGCCTGGCCGGGGCGCTGTTCATCTACCGGGGGGTGCAAGTGGTCATCAGTACCATCCTGCTCAACTTCATCGCCCTCAGCACCCTGCGGTGGGCGGTCCAAAACGGCCTCAAAGAACCTGGCGGGTTCACCCCTCAAACCACGCCGCTGCCCGACGCCATGATGTTCGAGCGGTACAAACTCCAAACCGACTTGCACGCCGGGGTGTGGGTGGCGCTGGGGGCGGGCTTGCTCACGTGGTGGTTCCTCACCCGCACCAAATTGGGCTTCAGCATCAAATGGGTGGGGGCGAACCCTAAGGCGTCGGAGTTTGGCGGCATCCCGGTGGCGCGCACGCAGATGGCGGCCATGTTTTGGTCCGGCGGGCTTTGCGGATTGGCGGGGGCCATCACCTACATGGGCGTGCTGCGCAGCATTGACCAGAGCTTTAGCGAGAACTGGGGTTTCCTCGCCATTCCGGTGGCGCTGCTGGGCGCGCTGGACCCGGTGGGGACGCTGGTGAGTGCCCTGTACTTTGGGGCGTTGTTTGCGGGTTGCGAAGCCCTCAGCCGCTCCACCAGTGTCGGCACGTCGGTGGTCTTGGTGATCCAGGCGGTGGCGGTGCTAGCTATCGTGGCGGTGGGGCAGTGGCGGTTTTCCGTCCGCTCGAAGAAGGCAGGGGAGGCGAAGCCGTGATGGGGCTGGAGTTCCTCCGCTTCGGGGCGCCGGTCGCGTTTGCCGCCCTGGGCGAATCCATCGGTCAGCGCGCGGGCGTGCTCAATATCGGCCTGGAAGGCTTCATGCTCATGGGGGCGTACGTCGCTTTTCGGGTCACAGGGGCCACGGGCAACCCGTACCTGGGCTTGCTCGCGGGCGTGGTGGCCGGGGTGCTGCTCGCGCTCATTCAGGGGTTCCTCACCATTCATAACACCGCCGACCAAGTGGTGGTGGGCACCGCCGTCAATCTGTTGGCGCTGGGCCTGACGAATACGCTTTTCCGAGCCCAGTTCGGCAAGTCGGGCGAGCTGGTGCGAGTGCCCTCTCTGCCCACCTTGTTCGGTCCCTTCGATGCCGGCTTGATCCTGCTGGGCATTCTCGTCATTGCGCTCAGTCTCTGGCTGGCCCGCTCCAAATGGGGGCTGGCCAACCGGGCAGTGGGCGAATACCCCCCGGCCGTGCAGTCGGCGGGGCTCAGTGTCACGCGCATCCGCTGGCAGGCAGCCTTGGTGGCGGGGGCCTTTGCGGGGCTGGCGGGGGCGTACTTGGTGGTGGGCGTGGCCCACACCTTCGCCGAGAACATGGTGGCGGGGCGCGGATTTGTCGCCATCGCCATGGTCACCTTTGGCCGCTGGCGGCCGTGGGGCGTGGTGTTGGCCTCGCTGTTTGTGGGCTACATTGATAGCTTGCAGTATCAGTGGCAGGGTCGGTCGGCGTTGCCGGTGGAGCTTTTCCAGGCTTTGCCGTACCTCGGGGCGTTGCTGGTCCTGGTGTTTGTGGGCCGTGGGGCGGCCGCCCCTGCCGCTCTGGGCGTCCCGTATCGTAGAGAACGTTAGCCGTGCGCCCGATCACTCTCACTCGCCGTATCGCCTTCAGTGCCGGGCACCGCTATTGGGATCCTGCGCTGGATGCCGAGGGGAATCGTCAGCGCTTTGGGCGGTGGGCCAGCCCCTACAACCACGGCCACAACTACGTGCTGTGGGTGAGCGCCGCCGGCCCGGTGGACCCCGCCAACGGCATGGTGGTGAACATCAAGTGGATTGACGACGTGCTGCAAGAGCGCATCGTGGCCCGGTGCGATCAGCGCAGCCTAAACGACGAAGTGCCCCCGTTCGACACCACGCCCCCTTCGGTAGAGAACCTCCTCGCCTGGATGGCCCGCGAACTCCAAGACCTGCCGGGCGGCGTCCAGCTCACGGCCCTCAAACTCGAAGAAACCCCGCTGCTCTACGGCGAATGGACCCCCGAAATGACCTCAATCACTCGCACCTACGAATTTGCCGCTAGCCACCGGCTCCATGTCCCCACGCTGTCGCCCGAAGAGAATGTGCGGCTGTTCGGCAAGTGCAACCATCCCCACGGCCACGGCCACAACTACGTGCTGGAAGTATCGGTCTCGGCCCCGACCGACCCGGTGACGGGCATGAGCGTGAGCCTGGACGAACTCGACGCGGTGGTGGACCGAGAGATCGTGGACCGCTACGACCACCGCAACCTGGACCTGGATGTGGAGGAACTGCAAGGCGGCCCCACCACGAGCGAGATCGTGGTGCAGGCCATCTTTGATCGGCTGGCCCCGGCGGTGCCGGGCAAGCTAGTGCGGTTGCGGCTCTTTGAAACCGCCCGCAACGTGTTCGAAGTCACTGCCTGAAGCGCGCTTCAGTTCATGGTCGTGCCGAACTCTTCGAACACCGGCAAGTAGAACGCCCATTCGTCGTTCTGCATGGCCTTCATGTACTTGGGCAGGCTGAGGTACGGCACAAAATGGGGCCGCCGAGGGACCTTTTTCAGCTTCATGTTGGCCTGCTGGGGCGTCTTGTCGCCCTTCTTCAGGTTGCACTTGCGGCAGCAGGTCACCAGGTTTTCCCAGGTGTGCGGGCCGCCGCACCAGCGCGGCACCACGTGGTCCAGCGTCAGGTCCTTGCGGCTGCCGCAGTACTGGCAGGTGTAGAGGTCGCGCGCCAAGATGGAGTGCCGCGAAAGCCGCAATTGGGGCATCGGCCGCTTGACCATGTAGCGCATGCGCACGATGCTGGGGCTGACAATGGTGCCCCGGCTGGTGCGGATCGGCTGGTCGTGCTCGTGCAGGATTTCCGCCTTGCCCAGCAGCACCAACGAGACCGCCCGGCTGACGTTGCAGACGTTCAGCGGTTCGTAGTTCGCGTTCAAAAGTAAGACCTCAGCCATGGCGGACCCCCCGGCGCCAATAGCGAGGCCCGTCGGTCACAGACAGACGGGCCCGAGGCGAACGGCGGCAACGAGACGGTATGACCGTATCGGACCACAGCGGTGGACGCATCCTCCTTTCCTCGATTTGCCAACGTTTTGGCGCCATCATGGTATTCAGACGTACGGAAGCGCCCGTTGGGCGCAATCTTTACAAAACCTTTACGAAGAGGTCCGCAAAAAGCACGGCGGGAGTTCCGGGGGCGGGGTTTGTGTGCTACGATGATGGGAGATTTTCACCACGGATGGGATTTTGACGATGAATGTCTTGAAGATTGACGGTGGCGCACCCCTGGTGGGGAGCGTGGCGGTGGGCGGAAGCAAGAACGCTTCGCTGGCGATTTTGGCGAGTTTGCCCCTGATTGACGGCGTAACGGAACTGGCAAATCTGCCTAACATCAGCGACGTTCGCACTAAGTTGGAATTGTTGCGCGAGTTTGGGGCCGAGGTGACGTGGAATGGCAGTACCTGCACCATCGACACCCGCCACCTGCATTACTTTGAGCCGAGCGACGCCCACGTGCGGCGCATTCGCACCTCGTTCTATCTCCTCGGTCCGCTGCTCACTCGCTTTGGCAAGGCGCGCCTGCCCATGCCGGGCGGCTGCGACATCGGCGACCGCAAGGTGGACTTCCATCTCAAGGCACTCGCCAGCATGGGGGCCCCGGTGGACACCGATAACGCGGTGTACTCCGTCGCCAGCGACAGCCTGCACGGCGAATACATTTATCTCGATTTTCCGAGTGCCGGGGCCACCCAGCACCTCATGGCGACGGCCTGCCGCACACCCGGCCAGACCGTGATTGACAACGCGGCCATGGAGCCCGAGGTCACTCAACTCGCGGCCTTTTTGCAGGGTGCGGGCGCGCGCATCGAAGGTGCGGGCACCAACAAGATCACCGTAACCGGCGTGGACCACATGGGTGACAACCGCTTCCGCATTCCGGCGGACCGCATCCAGGTGGGGACGTACCTGCTGGCCGGGGCGATCACCAAGGGGCGCGTGACGTGTACCGAAATCTTGCCCGAATACCAAGCGGCCCTGGTGACCAAACTCAAGGAAATGGGCGCGGAGGTCGAGGTGACGAGTGATTCCGTCACCGTCGGGGCGACGGGACGCCTGAAGGCGGCCGAAGTCGTCACCTTGCCGTACCCGGGCTTTGCCACCGACATGCAGCAGACCATGGTGGCCGTGATGGCCCTGGCCGACGGCACGAGCGAAGTGGACGAGACGATTTACGAACGCCGCACCGGCCACGTGAACCAGCTGAATCGCATGGGCGCGAACATCAAGACCAGTGGCAGCCGCACGATCATCCGGGGCGTGGAACGTCTGCAGGGTGCGGTGGTGGAAGCCAGCGACTTGCGCGCAGGCGCCGCTCTCGTTTTGGCCGGCCTGGCCGCCGAAGGGACCACGCAAGTGCACAATGTGCACTACATCGACCGGGGCTATGAGGACTTTGAAGCAACCCTCAATAGTCTGGGGGCGTCAGTAGAGAGGCTGTCGGACACGGCCAACGTTTAGGCCCGTGTCACAATAGCAGTTCCCACCTTGAAATTTGCTGCTGAAATCGGAATTGACCTCGGTACGGCCAACCTGCTCGTTTACCGTCGAGGGAAGGGCATTGTCCTGAATGAGCCCACCGTGGTGGCCATTTCGACAAACACCAAAACGGTCCTTGCCGTAGGGAACGAAGCCCGCGAGATGCTGGGCAAAACCCCTGGCAACATCCAAGCCGTGCGCCCGATGAAGGATGGGGTCATTGCGGACTACACCGTCACGATGAAGATGATGGAGCACATCCGCAAGAAGGTGGTGGGGGCTGGCAGATGTTCCCGCCGACCGCCCTGATTTGCGTGCCCAGCGGGGTGACCAACGTGGAGCGCCGCGCCGTGTGCAAGGCCGCGCGCGAGGCCGGTTTTGGCCGCGCCATGACGATTGAAGAGCCCATGGCCGCGGCCATTGGATGCGGTTTGCCGATTGCCAATCCGGGCGGCAACATGATCGTGGATATCGGCGGGGGCACCACCGATATCGCGGTGATTAGTCTCGGCGGCATCGTGCTAAGCCAAAGCCTGCGGGTGGGTGGCAACAAACTGGACGACGCCATTGTCCGGCACATCAAGAACACGTACAACTTGCTGATCGGCGACGCCACCGCCGAAGAGATCAAGATGCGGATCGGCACCGCCTATCCCATTGATCCCGAGCTGACCATGAACGTGCGAGGCCGCGATCTCGTCGCCGGCCTACCTCGAACGTTGGAAGTCTCGAGCGAGGAAGTGCGCGCAGCCCTGAGCGAACCCGTGCGCTTGATTGCCGAGAAGGTGTGCGCGGTGCTGGAAGATACTCCGCCGGAACTCTCCAGCGACATCATCGAGCGGGGGATTACCCTGACTGGGGGCGGGGCATTGCTTCGCGGCCTTGATCAGCTTTTGCAGCGGGTGACCGACGTGCCCGTGAAGGTGGCGGAGAACGCGCTGAACAGTGTGGCCATTGGTTGTGGCCGGGCACTGGAAGAACTGGATGCCATCGAAAAATCGGCGGCGGTAACCTACGAGTGATGCGCGCGGTCACCCTTGTTGTCTTGGGCCTGGTCGGCGGGTTGGCATCGGCAGCACCGCTTCGCCACGATGCCATGACCCAGGTGATGAACCGAGTGGACAAAGCCGTGCGCGTGGTGCTGAAGGTGGATGGGACCCCAACGGCTCGAACTGGCCAAGCCCGCGCCGCGACTCGTGCGGAGATGGTGGCCGAATTTGACCGCATCATGACCCTGGCGCGACCTCGTTTTCGTGGGCGTCCGATCCGCCAGGCCGTGGACCAGCCATTGATTGACAGCCGGAACCCGGCCCCCGAAACACGCGCCCAACTCAAGCGGTTGATCGAGTGGGGTTTTGTCGGCCCGGTGTCCCCGTTGGCTGCCGATCCCTCTCAAACGCTAACCCCCCAGCAGTTTGGGGATGCGCTGGGCTATTTCATGACCCGGCTGGCGGACGTGACGCACACTTACGACCCGCGTTTTTCCCCGGCCAATTTGTCCAACGACGACTAAGTTCAAGCGAGCGTTGTGCCGACACTTATTGTGTTGGCTGATTCCTCATCCCGAACGCCGGACCCGTTGTGGTCTCTTTTTGAACTCAGTTCCTTACCTGTTCTGGGCTTGCAGGCGTTCTTGGGCACCACCCTGGAGCGCGTGGCGGTGGTTTTTGGGGCCAGCGGAGCCACGATCTTCTTAGACAATGGCGATGGCGTTTTCGGCTTGGTGGCCAAGACGGGCGCCCTTGCGCAGATTCCGTTGGGAGCGGTTGTTGAGGTGGATTACGGCCTGGCCGGTCATGCCATCGCCACTCGCAAGTCGCTGATTGTGGATGACCGTGTCGCCGAAAACGTGGCCGGACGGCACCGAGCCGATGTGGCCAGCGCTCTGATTGTGCCCCTGATGAATGGGAACCAGGCCGTAGGCGTGCTCAACCTTTCCCGGAGCACCGAGGAGTCCGCATTTGGTGCCGAAGACCTCGCCAAGGCCGAAGCTGTGGCGCACACCATTGCCCTGGCGATTACCAATGCCAAGCTGGTGGCACAAACCCAAGCGGCTTTGCAAGAAGCGCAGAACCGCCACGAAACCCTGCGCGGGGTGCTGGACAGCGTGGGCAGTGCCGTGATGGTGATTGACCGCGACAACCAGATTCTGGACCGCAACAAGCGCTCTGATGAGATGCTGGCCAGCGTGGCCAAGACGGAAGACTTTAAGGAAGCCGTGCAGCAAATGACGTCGCTGAGCCGCCAAGGGGATTCACTCCGCACGGCCAAGGTTTATGATAGCCGAAGCGACCGAACTTGGACTATGCACGCGGTTCCTTTGAGTGATGGCAGCACAGTTCTCACCATTGAGGAGATCACGGATTTTGTCCGCTCGCAGTCCGAAATTGGTCGAGTAAGACGCCTCGCCGAGATTGGCCAAATGACAGCGGCCATTGCTCATGAGATTCGCAATCCGCTCACGGGTATTCGCTCGGCGGGGCAGATGATCCAATCCAGCCCGGATTTGGCCGAAGAACTCGGCGCGGTGGTGATGGAAGAAGCTGAGCGTCTGAATAAGCTCTGCGATAATTTCTTAGACTTTGCGCGGCCGGTACACTTGGAGGTCCGCCCGGCCAGCCTCATCGCTATCGCCCAGCGGGTGGAGCGACTGGAGGCCCCCAGCTTTGCCGAAGAGGGCAAGCATCTGGTGTTCCGCTACGAAGGCGAGACGCCGCTCATCCTGCTGGATGACCACCGCGTGGAGCAGGTGATGCTGAACCTGTTGCGCAATGCCCGTGAGGCGAGCGCCCCGGACCAATTTGTGGAAGTCACCATCCGATCGACGGGCTTCTCCGTGGCTGACCACGGTGTGGGGATGACCAGCGAACAGCAAAGCATGTTGTTCTCGCCGTTCTTCACCACCAAACCCCACGGCACCGGTCTGGGCTTGACCAATGTTCGAAAGATTGTGGACGCGCACGGAGGCACCTTGAGTGTGAAGAGCGCGCCGGGCGAGGGCACCGCCTTTGAAGTGTCGTTTTCTAGGAGATCCGCGTGAGCAAAAAGAAGATTCTGATCGTTGATGATGAAGCCAATATTCGGCGCATCTTGCAAGTGGCGTTCGACCGCGAAGGTTGGTCGGCGGTGCTGGCAGAGAACGGTCATGAAGCGCTCCAAGTGCTCAAGTCGGGTCGCGTCGATGCCGTGCTCACCGACGTCACCATGCCGGGCATGAGTGGCTACCAACTCCAAGAGGCCATTGCCGCCGACTGGCCGGAGATTCCGGTGGTGATCATGACGGCCTACGGCACGATTCCGCAGGCCGTGAGTGCCATCCGCAAGGGCGCGTTTGAATACGTGACCAAGCCGTTCGACTTGGACGCCATCAAACGGGTAATGCAGAGTGCGCTGGAAGCCAGCCAAAATCCGGCCCCGGCCCGTGCCGCCGCCAAGCCCAAGGCCAGCACTCGTGCGGGATTGACGGCCGCCCCGGACTTCATCTTCCGCTCGGACGTGATGAAGGAGATTTACGCGACGATTGAGCAAGTAGCCGACAGCCGCGCGACCGTGCTCGTCACCGGCGAGAGCGGCACCGGCAAAGAGGTGGTGGCCAAGCTGCTACACGCCCTCAGCCCCCGCGCGGAGCAGCCCTTTGTCGCGGTGAGCTGCGCGGCCCTGCCGGACACCCTGCTGGAAGCCGAACTCTTTGGCCACGAGAAGGGCGCGTTCACGGGCGCGGACCAGGCCAAGGCTGGGCGATTTGAACTCGCCAACCAGGGCACGTTGTTCCTGGATGAGATCGGCGACATCCCGATGATGACGCAGATCAAGCTCCTGCGCGTGCTGCAAGAACGAGAATTTGAGCGTCTGGGCAGCACCGCCCCCACCCGGGTGGATGTCCGCTTGGTGACGGCCACCAACCGCAACCTGCAGGCCATGGTGGATATGGGCGAGTTCCGTCTCGACCTCATTTATCGCCTGCGCGTGGTGGAGATCGCCATGCCGGCCCTGCGCGAGCGGCCCGAAGACATTGAGCCGTTGGCCCAACACTTCTTGGCGCGGCACTGCGAGTTGAACGGTCGCCACCTGGAGACCATTGCCCCGGATGCGTTGCGGGCCCTGGAAGCCTACGCCTGGCCGGGCAACATCCGTGAGCTGGAGAACACGCTGGAATCGGCGGTGGTGCGGGCCGGAAGGAACGATACAGCCCTCGAACTCAAGCATCTGCCGGGCAACATGCTCTCCGCCGCCTAAAACGCAAGATTAGGGCCGGGGCCGAATGGCATTTTGCCCCGAAGGATTCGGCCCAAACATCCCCATAATAAGGCTAGGATGGAGACGACTACCGTGGCTTCGCACATTGCCGATGCCAATCTGGCCGACGCCGGACGTAACCGAATTGAATGGGCCGAGCGCGACATGCCGGTCCTGCGAGCCATTCGCGAACGATTTGCCAAGGAAAAGCCGCTGGCGGGCCAGCGCATCACGGCGTGTCTGCACGTCACCACCGAAACGGCCAACCTGATGCGCACGCTGAAGGAAGGCGGCGCCGAAGTCGCTCTGTGCGCCAGCAACCCTCTGAGCACCCAAGATGACACGGCCGCGGCCCTGGTGCACCACTACGGCATCAGCACCTTTGCCATCAAGGGCGAAGACCACGAAACGTATTACCGCCACATCCACCAAGCGCTGGATATCCGCCCGACCCTGACGATGGACGATGGCGCGGATACGGTCGGCCTCATCCACAACGATCGCCGCGACCTGATGGAGACCATCATTGGCGGCACCGAAGAAACCACGACCGGCGTCATCCGCCTCCGCGCGATGGCCAACGAAGGCGTGCTGGGCTACCCGATTGTGGCTGTAAACGACGCGCTGACCAAGCACCTTTTTGACAACCGCTACGGCACCGGCCAGAGCACGCTGGACGGCATCCTGCGCTGCACCAACATGCTGCTGAGCGGCCGCGTGGTGGTGGTGGCCGGCTACGGCTGGTGTGGTCGCGGCGTGGCATCGCGCGCCCGGGGCATGGGCGCCCGCGTGGTCGTCACCGAAATTGACCCGACCAAGGCGATTGAAGCCGTGATGGACGGTTTTGAGGTGATGCCGATGGAAGCGGCGGCCCCGCTGGGTGACCTCTTCATCACCGTCACGGGCAACAAGCACGTGCTGGATGATCGTCACTTCAAGGTCATCAAGGACGGCGCGGTGGTGTGCAACAGCGGCCACTTTAACGTCGAAATCAACATCCCGGCGCTGGATGCGCTTTCCAAGGCGCGCCGCGAAGTCCGCCCGTTTGTGGAAGAGTTCACGCGGCACGATGGCAGCAAGGTTTATCTCCTGGCCGATGGCCGACTGATTAACCTGGCGGCCGCCGAAGGCCACCCGGCCAGCGTGATGGACATGAGCTTTGCCAACCAGGCCCTTTGCGCCGAATACATGGTGGCCAACGCCGCCAACCTGGGCAAGGATGTCTACAGCGTGCCGGAGGACATTGACAAAAACGTGGCCCGGCTGAAGCTGGCGACCATGGGTGCCAACATTGACGTGCTGACCCCCGAGCAAGAGCAGTACCTGGCCAGCTGGCAAGAAGGCACCTAAGCGATCTGCCTTAGGCAAAGAAAATCCCCTCACCGGCCGCGGCCTGTAGGGGAATTCTTGTTTTGCTTACCCGGGGTTAGGAGGGTCGGCGCGTTTCGTAGAGGCGGCGGGCCAGGGGTTCGGTGTGGCCGGGGCGCGGGGCGGGAAGCGCCACCGCCTCGCCCAAAACCCGCTGAGCAAATATCGCCGCGCGGGGCTGCGCCCAGTTCAAGAACCGGTCATAACACATCTGCCCATATTCGCCTTCTTGCTGCGCGCGCAGGCGGGCGCTCTGTTCGGCAAAGGTGAGAATGAGCAAGTCGCTGCACGCCCCCAGGATCTCCTGGTTCTTGTCGAACTTGGCCATGGTGCGGCCCGCGAGTTCGGAGATAAACGAATCTCCGGCCGCCTTGGCGCCGTCGCCGAGCTTGCGCACCAGGCGGTCGGCCAAGAAGATGCGGTTGATTTCATTGGTGCCCTCGTAGATGCGGCTCACGCGGGCGTCACGGTAGATGCGGGCCACCGGGAACTCCTCGGTGAATCCATAGCCACCGTAGACCTGGATGCAGTCGTCCACGATGGCGGCTTCGGCTTCGGTGGTGAACACCTTGCACGCCGAGCACTCAATCGCATACTCCTCGGCGGCCTTGCGGTTGCCGTCCGGGGTGCCACCCATGGTTTCGAACGCGCGGTCAATGTTGGCCCCGGTGCGGTAGAGCATCGCCTCGGCCACAAAGTAGAACATCGCCATGTCGGCAAATTTCTGCTGAATGAGACCGAATTCGGCGATGGGCTGGCCGAACTGCTTGCGATCCTGGGCGTAACCTGAGGCGTGCATGATGGCCTGGCGCGCCGGGCCCATGCTCATGGCCCCCAGCTTAAACCGCCCGATGTTGAGGGCATTGAACGCCACCTGGTGGCCCTTGCCAATCTCGTGGAGCACGTTCTCGGCGGGGACCTCAGCGTTCTCCAAAATCACGCGGGCCGTGCTGCTACCCTTGAGGCCCATCTTGTGCTCCTCGCGGCTGATGGAGACGCCCGGCATGGATTTCTCGACCAGGAAGGCCGTGACGTGCTCGCCGTCCACCTTGGCCATCACCAAGAAGAAGTCAGCCCATTGCGCGTTGCTGATCCACATCTTGGTGCCGTTCAGCACGTAGTGGTCGCCGCGCTTTTCGGCTCGGGTGGTCATGGAAAGGGCATCCGTGCCGCTGTTGGGTTCGCTGAGACAGTACGCGCCAATCCATTCACCGCTGGTCAGCCGGGGCAGGTATTGCGCCTTCTGCGCGTCCGTGCCAAACAGGGTAAGGCCCAGCTGGCTGATGCCGCTGGTGATGCCGTAGGTGACGCTAAACGCGGCATCGAGCGACATGAATTCCAAGATGCGCGCGGCGAGGTTCTTGCCCAGGCCGAGCCCACCGTATTGGTCGCTGGCATCAATGCCGCACAGGCCAAGGTCGCCCGCCTTGCGGATCAGGCTCGGCATCAGGCCGGGCTCTTGCTTTTCCAGTCGATCCACCAGCGGCAGCACCTCGTTGAGGCTAAATTGCTCCGCCGTTTCGATCATCAATCGCTCGTCGCTGCTGGTATCCGCGACGGTTGTAATGCGGGCGGGGGTCGTTCCAAAAAACGAGCCGCCCTGCTCCATCAATCCTTGTTCACTGATTGCCACTTTGCGTTCCTAAGGGGCGTCTTCGTTGATCACCCCACGTCTGCTGAGAATAGTAGCGCGAAGACGGAACTGATTGTCGGCTCTTTGGTGTAGAGTAGGACGCATGAAGCGTCATTTGTTCGGGCGTGGCACTCTCCTGGCCCTTTCTCTGTTTGCGGCCGCCGGCGCGTGGGCGCAAGATGCCCCGGATCGCAGTGGTCTGGCAGACCTCGTGAAGCTATCGGAAACTTACTCCGCCATGCGCAACACGCGCTTCTTTATTGCGCGTTACGACTTGATGGACCAGTTCGATAAGTCCCCGGCGGACTACACCACCGAACTCTGGTTTGCCGAGCCGGGCAAGTTCCGCATGACCTCCTACGAGGCGATGGGCGGCGGGTTCCTCGCGGTTGCCGATGGCAAGACGTTGATGGTGGACGAACTGCAGGAGCGATTCCCGATTCGCATGCGCGAAGCCAAGAAGACTTTTACGGACAGCGGGAACGAGTTTGGCCTCGGTCGCAATGGTTCCTACATCCTCACCCTTCTGGACGGCCCGGACGCGATCAAGGGTGCGTTCCGCGAGGATGCCGCCATCACGACGGAAAAGAGCGGGTCGCTGGTGATCATCACGGTCAAGAACAACAACGTGACCATCACTTTCCGCGCCGCTGAGGCGGGCGGCAAGATGACCTTGCAAAGCGTGGAAACGGCGAGCCGCTCTGTGAACAACTTTGGCGATGTAAGCAACCTCCGCCGCGACGTGCTGGTGGAAACCGCCACCGGCGAGAAGTGGGATGCCTCGCTGCTGGAAGCCAAGGCTCCTGAGGGCCAGCAAGTGGTGGATGAGCGCACGGCGGCGGGCCGGGCGCAGCGCGGTGCGCTGGATCGCATGATTGAAGAAATGCTCCGCGAGCGTGAAGAAGGCGAAGGATCGGAGGACGGGAAGACCCGGTAATCAACGTACCGGCTTGCTTGTGGCCCCCAGAGGGTGAAGTGAGCCGGAATGCCCGATGGGCTTACTAAGCTTCGCGCCCCATTTCTGTTTCTTGGTGGCGGCCCTCATCAGTTTGGGGGGCCGCTACTTGGCGCGTTTGCCCCTGCTCTTTGCCGTCCCGGCCGCGGGCTTGGCCACATTCTTGGCGACGAGCCAAGGCCAAGTGATTGAGCCCCAAGGGGTGCCGTTGGCAGGCTTGCCGTGGGTGTTCATGGTGCTCATCGCAGCGATGGGCACGCTCGTTTTGGTCTATGCGGGGGGCTACTCGGCGGAGGATCCCAAGCGGTTCCGTCTCTTCAGTCTGCTCTATGCTTTCATGGGCGCGATGCTGGGGGTGGCCCAGGCCGGGCTCGACCCGATCAACGGGCTGTTCGAGCTCTTCGTATTCTGGGAACTGACCAGCCTGACCTCGTTCTTGCTCATCGGCTACAAGCAGGGCGATGAAGCGGCGCGCCGCTCGGCTCGCCAGGCTTTGCTGGTCACCGCCTTGGGTGGTCTGTGCCTGCTGGGGGGATTGATTACTTATCAGAACGAGGGCGTCACTGACCTCAGCCTGGCCCTGATTCTGTTGGGCGCCTTCACAAAGTCGGCGCAGGTGCCGTTCCACTTCTGGTTGCCGGGGGCGATGAAGGCCCCGACGCCGGTCTCCGCATACTTGCACAGCGCCACTATGGTCAAGGCGGGCGTCTTCCTGCTGGCCGTGCTGCAGCCTCAGTTCGCGGTGCATCCAGCCTGGACTCCGACCCTGCTCGTGGTGGGGGGCGTGACGTTGGCTCTCGGAGCCGTGGCTCTGTGCCGCAAGACGGACCTCAAGCAGTTGCTGGCCTATTCTACGGTGGCGAGCCTGGGCGGCATGGTGATGCTGCTGGCCATCCCCAGCCCGCTGGCGGCGGAGGCCGTGGGCATCTTCCTGCTGGCGCACGCGCTGTATAAGGGCGCGCTCTTTATGGTGGCGGGGGCGGTGGACCACGCTTGCGGCACCCGCGACATTCACCGATTGGGCGGTCTGGGGCGCACGATGCCCGTGTTGGCCGTCGCTTCGGCACTGGCGGGTTTGAGCATGTTTGGCCTGCCCGGGACGGCCGGGTTTGCCGCAAAAGAACTCGGCAGCAAAGCCTTGCTGAAGAGCCAGGAAAGCCTGGGGGCCTTGGCCACGGGCGGGCTGGGGGCTTGGGCGCTGGCGGGCGGCATCTTTGGTCTGCTGGCGCTGATGCTCACGGTGCGCCTGTTTGCCGGACGCGCGCCGGACCCGGACAATCATCCGCACCCGGTGCCGCTCTCTATGTCCCTGCCGCCACTGATCCTCGGCGTAGCGGGATTCTTGATGATCTTCTTGGCCTCGGCCGGCCCGCAGCAGTGGGTGCAAGAAGTGCAAGCCAGCCTGGGCCACCGGCGCGAACTCAAGTACGGCTGGCAGGCCTGGTACGGGGTGGATGCCGCGCTGGGGGTGTCGGTGGGGGCGTGGGCGCTGGCTCTGGCGCTCTTTGCGCTGTGGCCGCGCTGGAAACCCGACACCAGCCGCTGGACCACCGCCGCGACGGACACAGCCCACAAGCTCGGCCGTGCGGTCTTGAGCGTCGGCGAGCGGGTGACGAGGGTCACGCAGTCCGGGTCACTCACCAACTACGTGGCGCTCACCTGGGCGACGGTGGCGGGCGTGATAGGGGTGGTGGCGTGGCGGCTTTTTGCCCAGCCCCAGAACCCCGGCCTGAATCTCACCATCACGGCGAAGAGTGCCCCTGAAGTTTTGGTGCTCATCGTGATGGTCGTGGGGGCGGGCGTGGCTGCCATCACTCAGCGCCGCTTGTTTGCCGCCTTGTCCATCGGGGCGTTGGGCCTCGGGGTGGCGGTGTTCTTCTTGCTCCACGGCGCCCCGGACCTCGCCATGACGCAGATCGTGGTGGACACGCTCACGGTCCTCCTCATCGTCCTGGTGTTCTTCCGACTGCCTCGCTTGGTCCGGCAGACGCAGGTGTGGCGCAAAACCCGCGACGTCATCATCAGCCTGGGCGTGGGGGCGTCCATGACCGTGTTTACGCTGGCGGCCATGGGTTCGGATCGCCCGGTGGACACCGCGCAGTGGGTGGCCGAGCGCACCTACACCGAAGCTTACGGGCGCAACATCGTGAACGTGATCTTGGTGGACTTCCGAGGCATTGATACGATGGGCGAAATTGCCGTCCTCGGGATTGCGGCCTTTGGCGTGACGGCCTTGTTACGTCTCCGCAATCGCGAGAACCTGCCCACGACGGAGGTGGCGGAATAGACTCCCTCATCCTGCGCGCGGGGACCCGGTGGCTGCTGCCGGTGTTCTTGGTTTTCAGCGTGTTCTTGCTGTGGCGGGGGCACTACCTGCCGGGTGGCGGGTTCAGCGGAGGGCTGGTGGCGTCGGCTTCGGTCATCCTCTACGGGTTAGCGCATGGCTACCGAGCGGCGCGCACGTTCCTGCGGTTTCCGCCGCAGTCGTTTATCGTGTTTGGGCTCAGCATTGCCGCGCTGTCACCGTTCTTGGCGGTCGTACGCGGGGAGCCGTTCATGAAAGGCGTTTGGACCTCGGTGCAAGGGGCCGACCAGGAACCGATTGCCCTCGGCACCCCCTTCCTTTTCGACATCGGCGTGTATTTCCTGGTCATTGGCATCGTGCTGACCATCGTCCTGGAACTCGGGGAGGACGAAGAGTAATGGACGCGCTCTACGCGGTGGTGGTGGGGTTCCTGTTTGCCATTGGGGTGTATCTCATCCTGCAGCGGCCGCTGGTCAAGTTGCTCCTCGGCATTGCGGTGCTGGGCAACGCGGCCAACCTGATGATTTTCGTGTCTTCCGGGGCGCGCCGCTTGCCGCCGCCGCTCATCCCGGATGGAGAGAAGGTCGTGACCACCCCCATCGCCGACCCCATTGCGCAGGCGCTGATTCTCACGGCCATCGTCATTGGGTTTGGGGTGCTGGCCTTTGCGGTGGTGCTGGTCCACCGCGTCCACCAGACCTCTCAGATTGATGGCTTCGACGAACTGACCGAGGGGGTGGGTACGGAGTGATCTACACCAACCTACCGGCCCTGGTGCTGGCCACGCCCTTAGTGCTGGCGTGCCTCTGTTTCGCCTTTGCCCGTCGGCGACGCGTAGTGCAACTGGTGAGCCTGTTGGGCGGCGTCGGTTGGCTGGCCATGGCGGCAAATCTGGCGATGCAGGTGCACGCCCAGGGCACGATGGTGACCGAAGTGGGGGGCTGGGATCGCCACTACGGCATTTCCTTCGTTGCAGACCAGTTGGGCGCGATGATGGTGGTGTTGGCGGCGTTCATCCAGCTCGCGGTGGGGCTGGCCGCCCATGCGCGCCTGGACCGAAAGGCCGAAGCCTTTTGGTATCACGGGCTCACCTATTGTCTTGCCTTTGGCGTGACGGGGGCCTTCCTCACCGCGGACCTCTTCAACCTGTTTGTCTGGTTCGAAGTCTTGCTCATTAGTAGCTTTGTTCTGATGGTGCACGGGGGCTCCGACCAGCAACTGGCCGGGGGGATGAAGTACGTTACGCTCAACCTCATCTCCAGCGTGATGTTCCTGGCCGGGTGCGGGCTGACTTACGCGCACACGGGCACGCTCAGCTTCGTGCAACTGGCGCAGGTGGGCATCCCCGATGGCCCGGCGGCGCTGCTGGTGTTGGCGTTTATGCTCAAGGCTTCGGTGGTGCCGCTGGCGTTCTGGATGCCGGCCAGCTATCCCGCCGCGCCCACCTACACCATTGCCTTGTTCTCGGCGCTGCTGACCAAGGTGGGGTGCCTGGCGCTACTGCGCACCCTGGGCTTGCTGCAGAACGAAATCTGGTTCACGGTGCTGGGCATTGGGGGCGTGCTTTCCATCTTGGTGGGCTCGTTCGGGCTCATTGGGCAAGCGAATCTGCGGCGGATGCTGGCGTTTTCCAGCGTTAGTCAGGTGGGCTACATCGCCATTGCCATTGCGCTGCAGCAACCCGCCGTGGTGGCGCTGCTGATTGTCAATCACGCGCTGGCCAAAGGGGGTTTGTTCTTGGTGGCGGGTGAGATGGAGCGGCTGACCGGGCAGACCAACTACCGCGACATGCGTGGGTTGGCAGAGCGGTCTCCGGCTTTGACTTGGGCGTTTGCGGTGCTGGCCGCGAGCCTGGCGGGGCTGCCCCCCACGCTCGGGTTCTTTGCCAAGTGGGATTGGCTGAGCGCGATGGCCGACCGGCCGTTCTTGGTGATTTTGGGATTGGTGGGCAGCGCGGCGACGCTCTACGGAATGGTGGATGTGTATCTGAAGGCTTTTGCTGCGCCCAGCGAGGAGCCCTTAGGTGAAGATGTGAATCGGCTCAGCCGACGCCGACAGTGGTTGATGAACGTGGGGTTAGGAAGCATGGTGGTGGCCCTGGTGGCCCTCTCGTCTTCGCCGGTGGTGAACGACCCGGTGCGCCAGGCCGGGGCGGCCTTTAAGGGGCCTCTGGTGTCGGCAGCCACGGAGGAGGTGCGTCCGTGATTTACCTGTACGTCATCTTGGCCGGGCTGTGGATGGCGCTCAATGACCAGTACACGCTGGGGGGCTTCATCTTCGGCCTGGGGCTGGCCATCTTGGTGATGAGCCTCCTGCGGTCCATCAATGTCGCCACGCCGCCGCTCTCGCCCGGGCGCATTTTCAAGGGTGTGCAGCTGGTGGGCTACTTCCTATGGGAGCTGGTTTTGGCCAACATCCGAGTGGTGCCGGAAGTGTTCCGACCAACCTCGGAACTCCGCCCCGCCATCGTCGCCATCCCGCTGAGCCTGACCGAAGAATCGCAGATCGCGCTGCTGGCAAACCTGGTGTCGTTAACTCCAGGAACCCTTAGCTTGCACGTATCCGAAGATCGTTCTCAGCTCTATGTCCACGTGCTGCGGTTGCCTGAAGAAGGGCCAGCCGCCGTGGTGCGCGATATCAAGCAGGGCTTTGAGCGCCGCATCATGGAGGTGTTCGCCGCGTGAACTACGCCAATGTGATCTGGATTCTACTGGCCGTGCTGGGCGTGGGGGCCTTGGGGGCGCTCGCGAGCCTGATTCGCGGGCCGCACCTCACCGAGCGGGTGATTTCGCTTGACCTGATGGCCACGATGGCGGTGGCGGCGGTGGCCCTGCTCGCGATGGCGAAGGGAGAGCCCGTGTACCTGGATGTGGCGCTGGTCATTGCCCTCGTGGCCTTTGTGGGGAGCGTGGCGTACGCCCGCTACGCCGAAGCCGGACGGGCCAGCCGGCCACGCCCAGAGACGGCTTCTTCTCGGGATCGCGGGCAAAACCAGGCGCAGGACCAGGCGCGCAGCGATGCCCTCGAGGAAGGAGGAGAAAACGCATGAGCCCGCGCGAAATCGTGGTGGTGGCGCTGGCCGGACTGGGCACGGTGTTTATCCTGCTCTCCGTGGTGGGCCTGCTGCGGATGCCGGACCTCTACATGCGGATGCAGGCCACGACCAAGGCAACGACCCTGGGGCTGCTGCTGGTGATGGCGGCGCTGAGCGTGCACTTTGCCCAGCCCGGCGAGACCGTGAAGGCGGTGCTGGTGATCCTGTTCTTGTTCCTGACCCAGCCCATCGCGGCGCACATGATTGCGCGGGCGGGCTACCGTACGGATGTGCCGCTGTGGGAGGGCTCCGTGACGGATGAACTGGCGGCGGCGGAGTCAGCGAGTAGAATAGAAGATCCTTCGGGCCTGTAGCTCAGTGGTGAGAGCGGGCGGCTCATAACCGCTTGGTCGTGGGTTCGATTCCCCCCAGGCCCACCCGGATCAATTAGTTCACCTTGATTGGTCTATCAACCTCGTGACGTTTTGGGACGCTGGGCGCCCATGAGGGCTCCGTTGGGAGAAATGCCTCGCCCTTCACCAAACTGAACAGGGACAATTCCCGTACCAGCAATGTTATAGACAAGCCTCATATCTATCTGGACTGGCTCCCGCATGCTAACGGTATATCCTCCCTCCTCAGTTTTCAAGTGAGCAAAGGCATCCGGAAGAAGCTGGAGTATCGTACCAAATGGAAGAGAGTGGCCTTCCTTTGCTGCACTGTAAATCTCCTCTGGAACACCAAACTCGTTACCGGCCTTGTCGAGAAGGTCTTCGTATGCATCGCTTAACGCAGAAAGATCGTCGCCACGACGGTAAGTTCCGCGCGGGGCGTCTGCGATAATGAGTATTGCCTCGGCCAAGTCATCAGCGTCCCACTTGCCTTTCAAGAAAATGGGTGCATCCCAAATCTTCGGATCAACCTTGAAGAATAGTCCACATTCTTGGTTGAGGCGCATGATGGCATTGTAGATCGTTGTGAGCTTCCCATCTTCCCAGTCAATCACCTGGTGAGTTGGATTGAGCGGCTCGACGTTTGGAACGGGTTTCAACGTAAGTGGCTGCGCTGCCCTTGGAGTGATGGGCTTTTCGAACATCTTTGAACCTTGACCTTGGCTCGTAGTTAGTTTCATCGTGACCTCCAAAACAACTCGGGCCCGGAAATTTTCTGGGCTGTTTGCGATTGCGCCCATTCCTTGCGGATGGGCGCGCATGGCAATCCGATTCACGTAAGTTCCATCGGCATCGAATTCACCTAAACTCATGCCACCATTAAGAAGCTTGGCCAAGTGGTCAGGGTTTGCGCCGAGTAGCCATGTATGGAAAACTCTTGCCGAAGATGCGCTTGCAATAAGAGAGGTTGGATTGACTCGGTAGCAAACAAGGCCCGTGCCTTGGGCCTTGATGTCTCGAGAAAACGTAATCGCAAACTCTCCAAGCCAGGACTTTGGCAATGGTAACAGCTCGGTCGACGGGTCAATCGTTAGAGACAAATTCGCAACATCAACGAGGATCGGTTCATCAATGTCTTTGAAAAACCTTGTTTGCCGCTCTTCGCTCTCAATACGCAAGGGCGAGGCTTTCAATCCACTTGATTGACTTTGTGCAAGCCCGGTTAAACTCGCACAAAGTAACAGCAGACTGAAGGCATGTCGAAATTGCTGTCTACTCCCCGGCACCTGTTTCCCCGAGGCATTGCTCTGCGATGGTCTGAACCCAATAGTTGTTAAAAGGAATATCGAACCACGGCACAAGATTCGGATCCTGCGGATCATACGGAGGGTAGTGCGGTCCAGGGTAGGACATATTCAGTGTCCAGACCTTCTTAGTCAAGTGAGTGCTCGGCGGAACCGAGCTGCTAAAGACCCAATTCACGGTTGGGTAATAGTATGCCCAAGGGTTAGGGTGATGGGTGAAGTACCTCCATCCAGAGGGGCGGGTTCCAGATAGGTACCAGTCACTTTGGGTACCATGCTCACAATGCTGCCAAGCGCCTTCGCCCAGCTTCTTGAAGAATGGTTCGCCATGGGGCGGTTCGTTCGTGGCATAAATGGGAGTCTGTGAGACTGCCATGCAAGAGAGTAAGGCCATGGCGACGAAGGAGGTCGATTTCAACCTCATGCCAGTATTATCTCTCTCTCGCTCTCTCTGTCAAGGTTTGGGTGAAGAAAAAGAAAAAACCCCCTGAAAAGGGGGTGGAAATGTCGTTCGACTCGAGCCTGGCGTTACCGCGCAGCCTTCGCTGCCGGCAGGCCGCCCAGGGAGGGTGTGGACACCCGCAGACCCGCGAGCAACGCCCGCAGCTGCTTGTGCGCGCGGTGCAGGCGGCTGCGCACCGTCCCCACCGGCGCATGAATCCGGTCGGCAATCTCCTTATAGGGCAAGCCTTCCACGTCCGCCATCCAGATCAGCTCGCGCTGCTCCGGCGAAAGTTGCTTCAACGAAACCACCATCTCTTCGCTCAGTTCCTGGCTCAGCAGGGCCTGCACGGGGGTCATGGCATCGCTCGCGGCTTCAAAGTGCACGCTGTCGTCCGAACCATCGGGCGTCAGGGGCGCATCGTAGCTCACCGTCTTCACCCGGCGCTCGCGGTTGCGGCGCAGGTCGAGGTAAAGCCGCGTGACTATCCGGAAAATCCAGTTCTCAAACGGTCGGTCCCCTTCGTAGCTGCGGTACGCCTTCAGCGCTCGCACAAAGGCTTCCTGGGTCAGGTCCTCCGCGTCCGAGCGGCTCCGGCTGAGCCGATAGGCCAGATCGAACACCTTGCGGTAAGTCCGGTTCATCTGGCGCTCGAATTCGGCTCGCTCGGCGCGGCTGAGTTCATGGTTCAGGTTCGTCGTATTGATCGTGGTCACCGTTTCCATCTCCTTATGCCCCGTACAACAACGTGGGGGTCGCTCGCGTTCCCCAAGATTCCACGGTCCTACTGGATAGACGGGCCGGGCCCACCCCCCAGTTCAGCGGCAAGTGGACTTACCCGCCCGGTGACGCCACCACCGGTCGGCCCGAACACCTTGGCGTTCGGCGGCGGCTGGTAGGGTCGCTCCGGGTGCATGTGGTTCCACAGCAGGGTGCCAATGCGGATGATGGCCTGGTCGCCTTCGTTCTCCGCCACCCAGCGCTGGTCGGCTTGGTTATCGGTGTAGATGGCCACGAGGTAGGGGCGCGGCCCCTTCACAATGGCGATCTCGCTGCGGTGCCGGTTCAGGGCCCCCACTTTGCTCAGCACCACCACGTCGCTGGGCACCGTGCCCATCACCCAGTCATCCCAATACTGCTTGGCCAGGATGCGGCGCATACGGTCGTGGGCGGCTTCGCTCAGCACCCCGCCCCGGTCAATCATCAGCAGGAACCTCGCCATCTCCTGCGGGCTCGTCACGCCCATGTTGGCGAACTGCCGGCGCAAGCGCCACAGGCGGGTTTCGGTTTCGGGCACCCGCACGGTGTAGGCGGTGTCTTGGTAGCCCATCTCCTGCAGGGTTTGGTTGATGCGCAGCAGGCCCAGCTTTTCGCCCAGCACCACGGTGGCGGTGTTGTCGCTCACGTTCATCATCAGGTTCGTCAGCGCGTCCACGTTGATGCTCAGCCCCTCGCGCAGGTAGTACGCCCACTGGCTGCTGTTGCGCTCGGCCACCGGGGGCAGGGGCACGGTGGTGTCCCAGGTCAACTCGCCCTTATCAATCTGGCGGGCGGCCTCGAACATCAGCACGGTCTTGATGGTGCTGGCGCTGGGGAACCTCTCTGTGCTGCGGTGGGCAATCACCTCGCCCGTGGTGAGGTCCTGGATGTGGTAGCCCAGCCGCCCCCGGAACCGCTCTGCCACCGCCCGCACCTGTGGCTCGATCGTGCTGAGCTTGGGCCTTGCCGGTGGAGCTGCGAGCACCACCCCCAAGGCGAGGGCGGTGATGCTCACGTGGTGACCTCGAGCCGTACCACGCCGGCCCGGTCGTGGCGCGCCACCAGTTGGTAGGTGTGCCCGGGGGCCACCAGCCACTCAAAGGTGTGCCGGTCGTCGGTTACGTCGGCGTGCCAGCCAAAGCCGCTGCTGGGGGTGTCGCACCAGCCTTCCAGTTGCGGGCCTTGCACCCGCCGCTGGCCGCTGTGCAGCCAGGCCGGCTTTTGCAGGGGTTCTTGTTCCGGCACCGCCGCGCAGGAGATCTCCCCAATCACGCCCCGGCAGATCTTGTTCTTCAGGGCCGTCTTGGTCACGTGGGTGGGCAGCCAGCCGGAGTTCTGCACGGTCAGGCGTAGGCGCACACTGTCGCCGACGCGCTCTTGTTGCAGGTCGCGCAGTTCCAGCCGGGGGCCGGTGCCCGCATGCCAAATCGCCCAATCCGCCAGGGGGGCAATCTCGGCTTCCAGCAGCGGCGGGGGCGGGTTGCGGAAGGCGTACGCGCCATCCCATCCGCCAATCTCCACGGTGCCGAGTTGCGGGTGCTCAAAGGGTCGCCAGTCCACGTAGCCTTTGCCCTCCAGCTCCTCGTCGCTCCACTTCAGCAGTTGGATGTCGTGGCTGTGCGGGTGGTCGCGGAACCAATCGATGTACTTATAGTCGGTGATGCCGGCCTGGCGCTGCGGCGACCAGATTTCCACCGTCCAGGCGTGCACGCCCATGCTGTGGAACATCCAGTCGTCAAAGACGCCCGTGATGACCTCCTTGGGGTGGTATTTGAACTCGTGGAAGTTGCTGATGGCGGGGTAGCCGGTCATCTCATGGCCGACTTCGCCCAGCGCCTTGAACGTCCATAGGTCCTCGCTGGGGATGTCGTCGTCCGGCATGCGGCTGGGCGGCCGGAGCAGCACGCCCGAGAACGTGTGGAACGTGATGGCCCCGCAGATGTTGGGGTGGTTGACGATGAAGTCCACTGCCGCGCGGATTTCCGGTTCGCTCGCCGGATAGGGTCCGGCCCCGTGCTGCTCGGCCTCTTGCCTCCAGGCGTTGGGGAAGTTGCGGTTGAAGTCCAGCCCCTGCGGAATGCGGCGCACCTTCAGGGTTTGGCCGTCGTATTCGTGCAGGATGCCCTCGGGCAGCACGCGGTAGGCGCGCTCGGCCTTCTCGCCCGGGCGGCGCTTGCGCAGCAGGCGGGGTTCCTCCTCGCTCACCACCCAGGGGCCGCTGGGGTCGGGGATGCGCATGCTCAGGATGCGGCCGTCACCGTCCAGGTCTTTGCGCTCCAGGCCTTCGTATTCGGCTTCGTCGTAGGGGTAGGGGCGGGTGCCACTGCGGACGATGCGTGGCGGGGTTTCCAGCGCCCATTCCGCGCCGTCCGGCCCCAAGCGAGGGACGAGATAGAACGTGCGCTCGCGCAGGACATCGGGTTCTTGGGTGACGAGCTGATCGAGGATGCGGAGCACCGCGCTGCAGGCGCTGACCTCGCTGGCGTGGATGTTGCCGTCGCACCAGAAGCCGGGTTTGTCTTCGGGGGCACCGGTGCGGCGGTCGGTGACGGTGGCGCACCAGATGTCGCGGCCCTCGTGGCTCTTGCCGATGCTCTCCACCGTGACGTAGTGCGGGTGGGCGGCCACGAACTGGTGGAGGAGGTCGGTGACTTCTTGGTACTTGAGGTAGCGGTCGTAGGGGACCGTCACGGCGGACATGGCGCGGAGATTACCGCCGGGGTGGCTGGTTTTGAACCCAAATTCTTGGGCGGACTTGGGATAGTGCAGGTGTGCCCGGTGGGTTCTGAGCTTCGAGGTGCGATGCGATCAAGTGATGAGCTTTCGGCTTCGCCAGGTATACATCTCGTAGCCGATTTGATGCCTGAAACCCCGAACCCCAATACGCCGACGAGCTTTTTTGAAGCCCTCTACACCCACTTCATCCTGAGGGATTTCATTGGGAAGGTCGTGCCGGGTGGGATGTTCCTGTATCTTCTTTGGTTGATAATAGGGACGGACCCTAGCCTGCACTTTATGAAAGACGTTTCTGGCTTTGTGGTCGCCGGTTTGGCGGGGCTGTGCTGGATAACTGCCTTAGTACTGCAGCAGTTCGCTGTATTCGTGGCACGGGTCTTGTTTCGAAGTGAATCTTTGGATTCTGAAACGACGATAAAGTTTCGGCGTGTCGCAACGTCCTTTGAGAGGTCCAAGTACGAGAGATTTGTCATTTCCAAGGAAGCATCGGGGAATGCAGGGGCCGCCATTTTCTTAGGCTGCATGTTTTGGGTTACGTTAGAGGCTTTCAAATACACCCAGGGATCCTACAGGACATTCTACAATCCGGAGGGGATCGTAATCCTAACATCCTTGTTGTTGATCCTTGCCTACAGCCTCCTCAAAGGCCAGGCTGCATATCAAAGGCGACAAGCAGAGTTTGTAGCTAGTGTCCTGCGCTACGTTGACTCTTCAAGCCTATCGAGTCCATCCTCCGAGCCTACAATCGATCTTGAAGTCAATCGTCAATAAGGTGCTGGGGTGAAGAGAAGCCTATTTGATCTGGAAGGTACTGATACATTGCTCGATCAGTTTCGTCGGGTTGTTGAAATCATGAGAAGAATGTTCTTTCCTAACATTCTTGGCGAAGTTCTCGGGCGTGCCGTTCCTGGTGCGATTCTTCTTGTGCTCATCTTGTTTGCTAACAACAGACAAGACAGACTTGACGACATTCTAAAGCTACCAATCTTAGTCGTCGTCGGTGTTCTGATAGCGGGTGTGCTTTTAGCATGTGGCATTCAGATTCTTAGGCAATTGTTGGACAAATTTCTGTTCAAGTACGACTACTATGATCGAGATTTTCAGGATCAAGTGAGGATGGTTGGAGACTTGGATCATTTGGTGCGAATGTCGCTCATAGCTACCATCCGTAACTTGGTCGGGAACTCACTTGGCGCGGTTGTTATCGGCGTCATTTGCGTAGCCTGGAATTTCATCAATAACGGCTGGGACTGGCTTCAACTTACCAGTGGGAGCCAATCTATGTTCTACATCGTGCTGACTGGGGTATTGGGTTTGATTTTCCTTCTTGGCAGACTTTATGTGGTGTGCACCGCATGGGAATATGATGAAGCCATCCAGATCGTGAGGAGTTGACGGCACATTCGCTCAGCCCGCCGTTGAGTAACGGCAAACCCGGTTCCGATAATCAGAGGTGACTCGGAGAGCCATTCACCCATGATTGCGTCCATCCTCTTTTCGGCGGCCTTGTTGGCCTCGCCGCCGGCCGCCCCGGCCCACGGTGCCTCGGCGCGCACGGCCCCAGCGCATGCGGCCCCGGCGGCTGCGCCCAGCCTCGCCCAGGCCCTGCAGCGCCTGAAGGACGGGAACGTGCGCTACGCCACCGGCTACGCCAAGCATCCGCGCCAAGATTCGGGCGGGCGCCTCAATGTCAGCCAAAGCCAGACCCCGTTTGCCATCGTTCTCACCTGCGCGGATAGCCGCGTGGCCCCGGAGATTGTCTTCGACCAAGGCCTCGGCGACCTCTTCGTCGTCCGCATCGCGGGCAACGTGGCGGACACCCTGGCGCTGGCCAGCATGGAGTACGCGGTGGAGCACCTGCACAGCTCGCTCATCGTGGTAATGGGCCACGAGCGGTGTGGCGCGGTGAAGGCGACCCTGGACGCCACCAAGGCCCCGGCCCCGGCGGCCGGCCATGCGGCGGAAGCCCACCACAGCCACATCCCGGCGCTGGTAAAGGAGATCGAACCGGCCATCTGGGCGGCCAAGGGTCGCTCCGGCCCCGAACTGGACGCCTGCATCGAATCGAATGTCGAGCACTCGGCGGGGCAGATCACCAGCCGCAGCGACATCATCCGCCAGTTTGTGGCGGACGGCAAGGTGCAGATTGTGGGCGGGGTCTATGACCTCGACACGGGCCGGGTGAACTGGCTGAGCAGCGTGCCGCAGAGCGCGTTCGTGCGCATCCGCAACTAAATCAGGGCAGTCTCTGCCATTCCAAGACCTGCGCCGGGCGGTCGGAGTTGAACCAGTCAGCTCCGGCCGCTCGCAGTTCTCGGTAGGCGTCGGGCGTCTGCGGGTGCGCCCAAAACCGGATCTTGCGGCCCGCGCGGTGGGCTTGCCGCACCATGGAATGCAGGCGCATACGCTGGGGTTCGGGCATCGCCCCGGTGCCCATCCAGGTGAAGTGGCTCATCCAGCTTTCGCTGATCAAAGGCATCAAAGTGGGCGAGGTTTGCCGGTCCGTGAGATCCGCGTAGCGGCCATCGTAGCCGTACCACTGCCGGGGGTGGGCGAAGATGTAGTCCCGGTCTCGATCCCCGCTGATGACGATACGCACCGCCCCGGGTTGCGAGGTGGCCAGAATGAAGGCGTAGGGCGCGAGTTGCCGATCCAGCTCTTCCAGCACCGCCGTGCCGTCGGCCTTCACATCCACAAGGAGTTGGAAAGGAACACCGGGCTGATGCACCCAGCCCCCGTGCTCTCGCACGCGCCGGGCCAGGGGCTCCAGATAGAGGCGGCGCAGGGTGCGTTCGGGTTGGATTTCGGCGCGGGTGTGGGCCACGCGCAGGTCGCCATCCACCAAGAAGACGTCGGCCTCCACGCTCCCAAACCCCGCATCCAGCGCCTCTTGCAAGGGGCGATCGCGCAGGTAATCGTTGTGCGAATGGCCCTGGGGAAGGGAGGTCGGAGTCCCTTGTAACAAGAATCCCAAAGTCACGGACGCCCACATCGCACCCAGCATAGACCGGCATAATGGACAGGTGCGAAAGTATTTGAGCCTCGCCCTCCTGGTGGTGGCGGCCTTGAGCCTGTGGGCCTGCCAGCCCAGCACCCCCGAAGCTACGTCGACGACCGGCACTACCGGCACGGACACGCCCGCCCCGACGGACGCCAAGCCCGAGGAACCGGCTTCGACCAATCCCTCGGCCCCGCTGACGAAGGAGCCCATGCCGCTCAAGTTCGAGCGCGACGCCAATGGCGCCTTCAAGACCGCGCCGCCGGACGCCGTGCTGCCGAAGGATGGCGACAAGGTGGCCGTGCTCTACACCAGCTACGGCAACATCATCCTGCGCTTTAACGCGGACAAGGCCCCCAAGCACGTCGCCCAGTTCCAAAAGCTGGTGGAAGAAGGCTTCTACACCGGCACCAAGTTCCACCGCGTGATCCCCGGATTCATGATCCAGGGCGGCGACCCGAACAGCAAGGACGACGACCGCAGCAATGACGGCATGGGTGGCTACATGAAGGATGGCAAGGAAGTGAACGTCCCGGCCGAATTCAATGACACCAGGCACATCCGGGGCATCCTGAGTGCCGCGCGCTCCAATGATCCGAACTCGGCTAGCAGCCAATTCTTCATCATGGTGGCGACCAACGAAGGTCTGGACGGTCAGTATTCGGCCTACGGTCAAGTCGTGGCCGGCATGGACGTGGTGGACGCCATTGTGAACCTGCCGCGCGACATGGGTGATAACCCGCTGGAAGACAACCCGGCGACCATCATCAAAGCCGAAATCCGCACTTGGCCGTTAGAAGAGTTGAAGTGACCGCAATGATGCTCTCTTTGGCCCTGGCCCTCTCGACCCCCAACCAAACGACTCCGCCGCCGGTGGAACGCAAGAACATGGATATTGTCAATCAAGAAATCAAAGCGGGCGAAGAAGTCGCCGTCGTCACCACCGGAAAGGGCCAGTTTGTGCTGCGCTTCTATCCCGAAGTCGCTCCCAAGCACGTGGAGAACTTCAAGAAGCTGGCCAACACCGGCTTCTATGACGGCACCCGCTTCCACCGCACCATCCCGGGCTTTGTGATCCAGGGCGGCGACCCGCTGACCAAGCGCATTGAAGATGCCGGCCGCTGGGGTACCGGCGGACCGGAATGGCGCGTGCCGGCCGAGTTCAACGAGCGCCCGCACAAGCGCGGCATCCTCAGCATGGCCCGCTCGCAAGACCCGAACTCCGGCGGCAGCCAGTTCTTCGTCTGCGTGGCCGATGTGCCGAGCCTGGACCGCCAATACACCGTGTTCGGCGCGATTGTCTCCGGCATGGATGTGGTGGACCAGATCGTGAAGTCGCCGACCACCGACCGCAACGGTTCCGTGAAGCCGGAAGAAGCCGTGCGGATGGAAAAGGTCGAAATCAAGACTTGGCCGCTTGAATGATCGACATTCCGACGCCTCCTCCGGCTGATAGCCGCCCGAGTTGGGACGAGTACTTTATGGAGATTGCCAAACTCGTTTCCACCCGGGCGACCTGTCCGCGTCGTTCCGTGGGGGCGATTATCGTGAGGGATCGTCGGATTTTGGCCACGGGTTACAATGGGGCACCGCGAGGTTTGCCCCATTGTCCGCCTCAGGGGTCGCAACAGGATTGGCCGGACGGCTGCATGCGAGCGGGCCACTGCATCCGTTCGCTCCACGCTGAGCAGAACGCGCTGCTGCAGGCCGCCAGCATTGGGGTGCCGTGCGAGTGCGCGACGATGTACGTCACCTGCCAGCCGTGCAACACCTGCGCCAAGATGATCATCAACGCCGGTATCACCCGCGTGATCTACGAAGGGGATTACCCCGACCCGTTTTCATTAGAACTCTTCCGTGATGCGCAACTCGACGTGGCCCTGTACCGTCACGGAAAGCTAGAGGCCGTTGCCCTCTAAATCCTCGACACCGTGTGGACCGACGCTGAGTTTCTGGAAGGTTTCCGCTACCCCTTGTTAGCCGGGGTGGTGGCGATGCTCGGCACCCTCATTTTCACACCATTGGTGCGGCGTTTTGCTATCCGGCAAGGGGCGGTGGATGACCCGAGCCGCGACGCGCGCCGCGTGCACACCGAGCCCATTCCGCGCTGGGGCGGTATTGCCATTTACGGCGGCATTGTGCTGGCGCTGGCCACGGTGTTGCCCTTTGCCTATCCGTTCACGCCGTTCCCCTTCTATCTCATTGGCCTGATTCTGCTAGGTGGGGTGCTGGTGGCTTTCGGGGCCATTGATGACCTCAAATCCTTCAGTGCCAAGTGGCAGCTCCTGGCCCTGCTTATCATTGGTGTCGCGATTCAGTTTGTTTATGACCCGATTGGCCGGGTGACCGTGCAGGGGATGGAGTGGCCGCCGATTGGTGATGGCTTCTGGATGGATTTCGGCTGGTGGGGCGTGCCGCTCACGGCCGCCTACATCTTTGTGGTGACCAAGACCATGGACACCATTGACGGCGTGGATGGCCTGGCGGCGGGCATTGCCTGCATTGCCGCGGGCACCCTGGCCGTAATTGCTAAGTACGAAGACCAACCCCGAGTGGCGCTGATTGCGGCGGCGGTGGCGGGCTCGTGCGTCGGCTTCTTGCGCTACAACTTCAACCCGGCCAAGATCTTTATGGGTACGGGCGGGGCGCAGCTCCTTGGCTTCCTTTTGGCTTGTCTCAGCGTGGTAGGCGCCCTCAAGACGGCGGCCGCCCTGGCCCTGTTCATCCCGGTTTTGGTGTTTGGCGTGCCGCTGATTGACGCGGTGACGGTGACGATCCGACGCCTGCTGGCCGGGCAACCCATCACCCAAGCCGACAAGCGCCACCTGCACCACCAGCTGCTGGCCAAGGGCCTTAACCAGCGCCAAACCGTGCTGGTGCTTTACACTGTAACCATTGTGTTGTGCGGCCTGCTTTTGACCATGGTGAGATGGCGTGGATAAGCCGCGCGTGATCTTTGTGGTGGGCACCCGCCCGGACGCCATCAAGAGCGCGCCGGTGGTGCGCCGTTTCCGGCAAGACCCGGAGATCGAGACCATCTTGCTCAGCACCGGGCAGCACCGCGAGATGCTGGCGCAGGCATTGGGGGCGTTCGATTTGGCCCCCGATGAAGACCTCGGCATTATGACGCCGGGGCAGTCCCTCGCCCGCATTACCAGTCGGGCGCTAGAAGGGATTGACTCGGTCATCGAGCGAGTGCAGCCGCACATGGTGTTCGCGCAGGGCGACACCACCACCACCTTTGTGGCGGGGTTGGCGGCGTTCTACCGGCAGGTGCCATTCGGTCACATTGAGGCCGGGCTGCGCACGGACACAGTGGACAATCCGTTCCCGGAAGAGTTCAACCGCCGCACCCTGGGCTTGTTTGCCGCGCAGCATTACGCGCCCACGTCTTGGTCCGCCGATAACCTCCGCCGCGAGGGTGTGCCCAACAACCGCATTTTTGTGACCGGCAACACCGGCATCGATGCTGTCATGCACATCGCGGAACAGCCCGGCGAGGTGCCTGACGTGCCCGAAAACGGCCGCATCATCTTGATGACCACCCACCGGCGCGAAAATTGGGGCGAACCCCAGGCCAACATCGCCCGGGCCGCGCGGCGTTTACTGGACGATTTCCCGGATACGCACCTATTGGTGGCCATGCACCGCAACCCGATCGTGCGGGACACGCTGGTGCCCCTGCTGGGTGACCACCCCCGTGCCCACCTAATAGAGCCGCCTGATTACGGCCCGTTTGTGCGCCTAATGCGCCGCGTGGACCTCATCCTTACCGATAGCGGCGGGGTGCAAGAAGAAGCCCCCACCTTTGGCAAGCCGGTGCTGGTGCTGCGCGACACCACGGAGCGCCCCGAAGGCGTGGACGCCGGCACCGCCCGCCTGGTGGGCACGGATGAGCAAGCCGTCTACGGCGCGGCGGCGGAACTACTATCCAACCCGGCGGCCTACCAAGCGATGGCGCAGGCCGTGTCCCCCTATGGCGACGGCAAGGCCAGTGACCGCATTTGGGCGGCCGCCCGCGAGTTCCTGAAGCTAGGCTCATGACAATCCTGCAGGCCATTGTGTTGGGGCTGGTGCAGGGCCTCACCGAGTTCTTGCCCATCAGCAGCAGTGGCCACTTGTATCTGGTGCCCGTGCTCTCGGGCTGGCAGGATCCGGGCGCGGGGTTCACCGCCGTCATCCAGCTCGGCACCATCCTCGCGGTGTTTTTGTATTTCGGGCGCGACCTGGGGCGCGTGTTTATGGGCTGGCTGCGCGGCCTGCGGGGTGGGGAAGCCGCCCGCACCCACGAAGCCCGCATGGGTTGGGCGATTGCCCTGGGCACGGTGCCGATTGCGCTGGCGGGCTTGGCGTTCGAGAAGTCGATTGACACGCATCTGCGCACCCCGTGGGTGGTCGGCGGTTCGTTGATTGCTTTCGCTTTGGTGATGGGCTTGGCCGAACGGGTGGGTCGCCAAGAGCGCAAGTGGGAAGACCTGACCCTGCGCGATGGCCTGACCATGGGGCTGTGGCAGTGCCTGGCGCTGGTGCCGGGCAGCAGCCGCAGCGGCTGTACCATCACGGGCGGCCTCTTTGGGGGGATTGACCGGGCGACGGCGGCGCGGTTTTCGTTTTTGCTGAGCGTGCCGGCGATTTTGGCCAGCGGCCTCTATAAGCTCTATAAGGAGCGGGCTGACCTGCTGGGCGGCGGGATGATGCCGACCCTAGTGGCCACGGTGGTGGCCTTTGTCAGCGGCTACGCGGCCATCGCGTTCCTCATGAAGTTCTTGCAGAGCCGCAGCACCTGGGTGTTTGTGTGGTACCGCGTGGCACTGGGCTTGGTGGTGCTGGGCTTGGCGTTCTCGGGCCGGCTGGGAGGCGTGTGAGCATGGGGTTCCGGCGGCGCGAACCCGTAATGAACCCGACCGCGATGGTGGTGGGGCTGGGCAACCCCGGCCCGCAGTACGCGCACACCCGCCACAACGTGGGCTTTGATTTAATCGAACTGCTGGCCGAGCGGCACAAGGTGCGCGTGCGGGAAAGCGGTTCGCGGGCGCTGTTCGGCATCGGCATGGTGGCGGGGGAGCCCGTGGTGCTGGTGAAGCCGCTGACCTTTATGAACCGGAGCGGGGAAGCCGTGGGGCCGCTGGCCAAGCGGTGGGGCATCGCGCCGGAGCGCATCATGGTGGTGGCCGATGACTTGGACTTGCCGCTGGCGGCGGTGCGGGTGCGGAGCAAGGGCGGCAGCGGGGGCCACAATGGCCACAAGAGCCTGGTACAGGCGCTGGGGACGCAGGAATACCCGCGCATCCGGATTGGCATTGGGCGCGGGGAACAGGACACCGTGGAGCACGTGCTGGACAAGTTTCACCCCGATGAGCGGCGGGATGTGCAGCAGGCGCTGGCCCGCACGGCGGACGCGGTGGAGTGTTGGCTGCGCGACGGCATGGAAGCGGCGATGAACCGCTTCAATGGGTCGGGTTAGTTGCCGGTTTTGGGGGCGGGCCGTGGCTTGGGGTAGCTCATGCTAAAGCCTCCGTTTGGATAGTCCGCTCCTTTCTCATAGCCACTGAGCCTCATCGTAAGATGGCGATCTAAGGTGATAACCGTATCCGGACTAGGCTTCTGCCCTTCCATGAAATCCCACATCTTGGCGGTCCCAGGAAAGTCTTGTTGGAGTTGCCCCCAGGTGAGGGTCTGCCCGGCTTCAGCCATATCCGCCAGCTTCTTAAACTCCTCGCTAGAATCTTGACCAAGCCTATCGAAGATATCCTCGAAGGCTTCGGAGTGCTTGTCCACTTCCGCCGCGTAATCCCCCACAAACATGGGCTCAACTTCATGGTACTTCTTCAGGGCTTCTGCTAGTGCATACGAATCCCACCGGCCCTTGACAAACACCTGTTCATCGCGAAGTCGGCGGTCGGGGATGATCCAGATGCCCGCTTCTTCAAACAGCCGAATCCCTATGTCCTGTAAGGTCACCAACTTGCCCTCCTTGTAGTCAATCGTGACGCTCTTAGGCTGTCTCGGTGCTGAAACAAACGGAGGAACAGGTATTGGAGAAAGCGAAGCCTTCTCATCCAATTGTTTCATAACCGGATGTGAAGCAATTGACATTGGCACAAAGTTATTGGCGGGTGAGTTCAAAGTAAGCTGGACCGTACCAATCAGTTGAGTCTGATACTTAACATCTTCCTTGAGGAGCACGCCGAAGCCGCCCGACATGCTACCGGTCCAACTGGATAAGAGGGCTTGACCACGGGCATCCAATCTTCCGGCGGGAACTCCTTGAGTGAGTGCTTCAATTTCTTCCTCGGACTTACCGGCCAACCAGGCATACATCCAGTGACTCTTGCTCGCCGTTCCAAACAGTGCACTAGACCGAGTTCGACATAGAACATAACCGCCTGGGATGGCTACAATCTTACGCCCCTCGGCGGTTGCCCACAGGCTCAAATAATCCAAAGGAATGGGAATGACGGGATCGATCCTTTCTACATCTCCATTCATTGAGTAATCTCCCGATGGCACACCAATCCAGAGTGCGTCGAGGAGAAGCGGGTGCTCGATCGCCGAGAAGAAAGCCTGCCACCTCTTTTCTTCCGACGGCAACTTACTTGCAGGATCATCCTGCGCCTTCACCCCGGAACTGAGGACCAACAGGCAACCAAGTGCAGCAAAAGCGGAGGCAATTCCCCGTCGCATGGCCGAAGCATGGCACAAGTCGCCTCCCATCTACAAGTCCGCTCGGTCAGGCTAAGAACCGGGGCGCGGTGGAAGGGCAGGCTTATGCGAGTGCGAATAAAATGCGCCACCCATGTATCGATTGTCCTGGTCTCGCCCAAAGACCTTCATCCCAACACCCCGCTCTAGTCGAACTTGTGTTTGGGGACTTGGAGCACTGTCGCCAGTTAAGTCCCATTCCTCCGCAATCTTGGGGAAGTCGCGCTTCAACTGCTCCCAAGTCAGGCTTTGTCCAGATTCTGCTAGGGCGGCCAGTTTCCGAAAGTCATCCTCTCCTGAATTGGCCACCTTGTCAAAGGTGCTCTCGAAAACCGATGCAAACATCGAGTACTGATCTTCAAACTCAACCGCGACCAGCGGCTCCGATTCATGGTAGCGCCGGATCGCTTCTATGAGTGCGTAGGAATCCCACGTCCCCTTAATGAAGATGGGGTCATTTGTGTGGCGAGGATCGTAACGAAGCAAAATGCGAGCCTCGTCGTACATCTGGCGAGCGAGATGATAGATCGAAGTCAGTTGACCTTTACCAAACTCCAAGGGAATGCTCTTGGGATTCAAAGGCGGCGGGGTGTAGGGAGGCAAGGGCGAGGGAGGGAAGTCATTCTTTACTTGTGTTTCTTGCGGCACGGCATGAGAAGAAACTTCTCTTCTTGAAGAATCTCCGTTCGGCAAAGTCACTTCCAGTGTGATGCTCGCCGCAAGCTGAGTGGTCATTCGGCCTTGAGGGTTCATCATTTCGGCGAAGCCGCCCGGAAAACTGCCTGATGCCCGGTTCATCACAGCACGGCCGCGGGAATCCAAACTATGAAGCGGTGCGCCGGCAGTCAGTAGCTCGGCTTGTGACTGATCGAGAGAGTTGATCCACTGAAGAATCCAAAACTGCGGCAGCGTAGATCCAAATTCGTTGCTGACAATCGTATGGTGGAAAACGTATCCACCGGGAAGCCCAATGACGCGCCGCCCTACTGATTGTGCCCACAAGCCAATGTGACTTGGGGGAAGTGGCAACGGATCATCGTTCCGTTCGGCAATCTGAGGGTTCGCTGTTATGGGAGGTGTAAGCCCCTTCGTATCCAACAGAATGGGTTGCTCGATGAGGGAGAAACCAACCTGCCATGCCTGCTCATCTTTCTTGAACTGCTCTAAGTCCTGTGGTCGACTGTAACCAGCGCAGGCAATAAGCCAACAACCAAGGCTGCAGATTATAGACGCCGGTACTCGAACCATGGCCAAAGCATGGCACACCCCGCCCCCGCACATCAAGAAGCCAGTCCTGACAGAACGTGCTTAGTGCACGCTAAAGCGCGACGCGGATTTAAGGGCGTATGGCGTTTGCGGGTTCAGCACGCGCAGGGAGTCCACTCCCCAGGAGTTCAGCGTCTCTTCGCTGCACGCGTAATCCAGGAACACCTCGTGCCCATCCTTGGTGCGGGCGGCGCAGGGCACCCCCACGGCGGTGCGCAGCAGAACGTAGCCGCGCGGCGGGATCACCGCTTCTTCTCGAAAAACGTGCCACACCCGGCCGGTGCCGGCCTCGCCGCCGACGGCAAGGATGGTGTAGCCGGCGAGATAGACCTTGAGGGCGCCCTGGTTTTGCAAGAGCACGGCCTCATCGTCATGTCCCGTCCCTGGATCAACGCCGATGATTCGTAGCAAGAATAGTGCCTCCAAGTTAGAGGACGGAGCAAATCACCGGGATGATTCGCCTGTTGAAAACTCTTGCTCAACTTCTTTGGCCACGGCGTCCATCAGCTTCGCCAAACGGTTGATATCCGCCTCGCTCAGCGCGCGCTGCACCAGCACTTCAAACTGGTCCACTTCCTTCAGGGCCGCCTTCAGCACCTTGGTGGCGGGGGTGGTGAGGCTCAGCACCTTCACGCGGCGGTCGGTGGCGCTGGCCGATTGCTGGATCCAGCCCTTCTTGACTAGCGCGAACACCGCTTCGCTCAAGGTGGCGGCGGAGATGCCCAGGCGGCGGGCAATTTCTACCTGCGAAGCTGACTTGCCCGCGCTCTGCACGGCCGCCAAAAGCTGGAACGTGGTGAAAGACAGGCCGTGCCGCGCAAAGCGGGGTTCCAGCCACGACGCCTGCAAGTCGTAGAGCAGTCCGATGCGGACACCAATGGATTCCTGAGCCACACGGTCAGGATACCGAATGGTTATGCGTCTTTGCCGGGCCGCTCGTTAGACCCGCACATCGAGGGCGGTCCGCACGAGCGATGAGACCCGTTCGAGCCTTCGGCTCGTCTCGAGAGATATCTGAGCCGCTTCATGTCGCTTGGCCAGGGACTCGTAGGTATGGCCGGCAATGTCCGCACGGCTGACGCTGAGATTCACTTGGGATTCAAGTCGCCGTAACTGGGCCAATGTGTTGAGCATTGACATCGTTCCGACTGGTAACACGGTTTTTTACTCCTTTAGGTTTGCGTTCTCACTTTGCTTGACTCTCCACTACCGCGATCTTTCCATGATCGTGGGGCGAAGTTTGGCGGTGTTCTTGCGGGAGTTGACGGCGACCAGCAGTCGTCGTCTGCCGACTGAGTTGTAAATTGACTAGACTTAACTTATCTCTTACCATACGGCGGAGACCCGTGACAGCCGCCACTTCGGCGGGGGTCGGCGCCCCCACGGGCTTGCCGCGCTCCAGCGGCCCCATCAGCGGGCCAAGGTCGCCACAGTCGTCCAGCCCCAGCAGGTGCCCCAGTTCGTGCATCACCACATCCACCTGTTCGGAGCGGGTGAGCGGGCTGCCCGGCGGCTGCGTGGCCACGTAAATCGTGCCCTTGATGCCGACCTCGTGGCGGGTGGTGTTCCACCGGAACTCCTTGCGCATCTTGATCAGCCCCAGGGTGTGGCTGCCTTCTGCGGGCACCTGCGGCACCCACTTGACGATGACCTGCGGATTCTCGCGCATCGAAACTAACCGAATGGGGGAATCGCCTTCCAGCGCTTGGTTCCAGCCCTGCGCGGCCTCGCGGACAATGGCGGTGCGCTCGGCGTGGTCGCCTTCAATGCCAATGGTGACCCCGTCGCTATAGAGCGTGCCCTTCATCAGAGCCAGCGCCATTTGGTACTGGCCGTCTTGCACCGCGCGCTCGGATTGCTCGAAGGTTTCGTGCACCTGGGGGAGCAAAAGCGGGGAGAGCTGCGTGATGGCCAGGCTGGACAACAGCAGCAAAGAGCAACCGCCCAACCAGATCCGGGGGTGTGCGCGCATGGCGAGTTTGTTCCGCCTTTGGTCGCCCCGTGCCCCCTAGAGCAATACCAGGTTCAAAACAACTTGGTAGCATGACGGGCATGAGCGACCCGCGCCCGTTGGACGAGATCCGCACCGAAATTGATGCGGTGGATGCCGACCTGGTGCGGTTGCTAAGCCGGCGCACCGAACTGGCGATTGAGGTCGGGCTGGTGAAGGGGCGCGACGGGCAGCCGTTCTTCACTCCCGAGCGCGAACGAAGCGTCTACGAGAAGCTGCGCCGCCTCAACCCCGGGCCGCTGCGGGATGATCAGCTGATCGCCATTTACCGCGAGGTCATCAGTGCAGCGCGGGCCAGTGAACAGCCGATGAAGGTGGCCTATTGGGGGCCGGAGGGCACTTACAGCCACTACGCCAGCACCCAGGTCTTTGGCAACAGCACCACATTTGTGCCCAAGGAGAGCATCCTCGACGTGTTCATGGCCGTGGAGCACCGTTTGGTGGATTACGGCGTGGTGCCGGTGGAGAACAGCACGGCCGGGGTGGTGCCGGAGACCCTGGACGGCTTCCCGCGCACCAACGTAAAGATTTGCGCTGAGCGCTATGTGCCCATCCACCACTGCTTGGTGAGTGCGGCGGCGGGCCGGCAGGAAGTGCAGCGGGTTTACGCCGGCAGCCAACCCCTGCGGCAGTGCCAAGCGTGGCTGAACACCTACCTGCCCGGCGTGGAGATTGTGGATGCGGCCCCCACGGCGCGGGCAGTGGCAATGGCAAAGAACGACCCGCACGGGGCAGCGATTGCCAACCGTTTGGCGGCCGATCTTTATGACCTGCCGGTGCTAGATGAGCACATTGAGGATGACCCGCATAACCGCACGCGGTTTTTGGTGATTGGATTTAACGCGCCCGCCCGAACGGGCCGCGACAAGACTTCGCTGATGTTTAATTTGCGTAACCAGCCCGGTGAGCTCTACCGAGCGCTAGGCGCCCTGGATCGCAATCAAGTGAACCTGCTGATGATTGAAAGCCGCCCGGCCCCGCGCAGCTCATTCGAATACATCTTCTTCTGCGATTGTGTAGGGCACCGCCACGATGCGAATGTGGACCAGGCGATGCTGGCCTTAAAGGCCTTGACCTTAGAAATCACGACGTTGGGCAGTTATCCATCCGATGAGCAAGAGTAGCTGATAAATTTGCGGGTATCTAGCCTTCGATTCGAGGGATGAATTCTCATTCTGATTGCGAATGGGCTGAGTTTACGGAGTTATTGTCACGTTTCATTCGCCAGAGGGTAGACACACGGATAACTTTCCGTTAAGATGGAATTATAAATGTGGCTTTCGGTTGCTCTCTCGATAGCGATGCCTTACGGGGCATTGGCGCAGCCTTCCGCAGTGGTATCTGGAAGTTGGGATCGATCGGTCGTGATGGCGTCATCCCTGGCTCTGCTTGGGGGCGAAGGTTCACTTTCGGATGCCAGTTGGTCACTGGTGAACCGGAATGTGTTGATGGCCGAGGTCCAGGTGGCCGTAACTCGAGACGCGGTGCCGGTGGCATCTCGAGTCTCTGGTGTTCAGCCTGCCGATGTGGAAGCGCTTCTTCTCTCAGAGGCACTGACCCAAGGCTGGGTTCCGCTTGCCGAGACCCTAGAGGGGCTGCGGGCTCCGCTTTCGCTTGTGATCCGCATAAATAAAGAGCGATCGGGGGCTGCTGCCGTGAATGTGGCGGCAAAGAGTGGAGCACGGTCGCGAGTGGTGTTTCTGGCTTCCGATCCTGAAGTCATTCGCTATGCGAAAAATAAGATTCCCGAATCATTGGTTTTTTGGGAAGCTGACCGGGCGTTTGGTGAAGAGGACATCGCAGGTTTGGTGAACCGCTTGGTGCAGTCCCATGCTGATGGTGTGGCCACCACTGAGGAGCGCATCCATCCCGCCCTCGCCCGGGCAATGCGGCAGCAGGGGTATCCCCTCATGGCGCTGGACGTGACCCCGGGGAACGCCGTAGCCCGGCTCCGAGACTTGGGTGTTAACATTCTCCGTGCCGATGAGCCCGTGGATGTGCGCAGCGATCTCAAGGACCTTGAAGGTCAGCGCCCCTGGCACCTCGATTGGTGACCCGGCCAACGTAAAGAAAAGCCCCCAGGGGATGCTGTCGCATCCGCCTGGGGGTTCTTTCATTCTCCCACTTGATTAGGAGCAGCCGCTGGTGCTGCCGCAGGTGTTGCACTTCAGGCACACCCCGTTGCGCACCAGGGTGAACGCCCCGCACTCGCCGCAGGGGTCACCTTCGTAACCCTTCAGGCGGGCTTCCCGGATCTTCTCCGTGCGTTGGTCGGCCACCATACTCACCCGCTCTTGGATCGCGACTCGTTCCACCTTGCGGGTTGGCATCACCTGGGCAAAAGGCGGGTCCTGCGGCTCCAGCGTCGGGCTCAGCATCGAAGGGGTGGTGTCCAGGCCCTTGTTGAACCCACGCGAATCGTGGTTCTCGCGGCTCACCGGCAGCACGCCGTTGTCCATCTCTTTCTCTTCCTCGAACTCCAGCGCGGGCTGGCTCGGGCCGCCGACGGTATCGGCGCGCAGGTCTTCGGGGCGGACCTGCACCAGGTCGGTGCGGCCCAGGTAGGTCATCGCCAGTTCCCGGAAAAGGTAGTCGATGACCGAAGTGGACATCTTGATGTTGTCGTGCCCTTGCACCGGACCGTTGGGCTCGAAGCGGGTGAAGACGAAGGCCTCCACGAACTCTTCCAGCGGCACCCCGTATTGCAGGCCCAGCGAAACCGCAATGGCGAAGCAGTTCATGAGCGAGCGGTAGGCCGCTCCTTCCCGGTGCATGTCCACGAAGATTTCGCCGATGGTGCCGTCTTCGTATTCGCCGGTGCGCAGGTACACCTTGTGGCCGGAGATGCGCGCCTTTTGCGTGTAGCCGCGTCGTCGGGCGGGCATGGCGCGTCGCCGCGCGATGTACCGGTAGACCAGGCGTTGTGCCACCTGGGCGACTTCTTCCTGTCGGTTCTCGGGCTCGGTGGTGGCCGGGCCTTCGAGCGTGGCTTCCAGAATCGCGGCCGCCGCATCGTCCGAGCTGGAGTTCAGCGGTTGGCTGAGCTTGCTACCGTCTCGGTAAAGGGCGTTCGCCTTCAGGCCGAGCCGCCAGGACATCAGATACGACTCGTCGATGTCTTCAATCGTCGCATTGGCGGGCAAGTTGATCGTCTTGCTAATCGCGCCGCTGAGGAACGGCTGGGCCGCCGCCATCATGCGGATGTGGCCGTGCGCGTGGATGAAGCGCTCACCCTTGCGACCGCACTTGTTGGCGCAGTCGAACACCGGCAGGTGCTCGGGGCGCAGGTGCGGGGCGCCTTCGATGGTCATTGTGCCGCAGACGTAGTCGTTGGCGGCTTCGATTTCGGCCTTGGTGAAGCCCAGCGCCGGGAGCATGTCGAACGACCAGTCGTTCAGTTGCTCGTCCGTCAGGCCGAGTTCATTGCGGCAGAAGTCTTCGCCCAGCGTCCACTTGTTGAACGCGAACTTGAGTTCAAAAGCACTTTCCAGCCCAGATTCCAGCTTGGCCAGCGCTTCGTCGGTGAATCCGCGCTGGCGAAGGGTGTCGTGGTTGATGCCCGGGGCGCCTTCCAGGGTGCCCGCGCCCACCGCGTACTTGACAATCGCTTCGATCTGCTCCGAGGCATAGCCCAGTTTGCGCAAGGCCACCGGGATGCTTTGGTTGATGATCTTGAAGTAACCACCGCCGGCGAGCTTCTTGAACTTCACGAGCGCGAAGTCCGGCTCGATGCCGGTGGTGTCACAGTCCATGATCAAGCCAATCGTGCCCGTGGGGGCCAGCACCGTCACCTGCGCGTTGCGGTAACCGTGTGCTTCACCGAGCGTTAGGGATTGATCCCAGGCGTCGCGGGCGGCCGCCAGTAGGTCATCCGGCGTGTCCGAGGGGTTGATGCCCATCGGCTTGATATCTAGCGCTTCGTATTCGGATTCGGCCGCATTGTAGGCGGCGCGGCGGTGGTTACGAATCACGCGCAGCATGGAATCGCGGTTCTCTTCGTAGCGCGGGAAGGTGCCGATCTCGCTGGCCATGGCTGCGCTCGTCGCGTAGCTGTCGCCACCGAGGATCGAAGTCAAAGCGCCCGCGATGCCGAAGCCTTCCGGGCTGTCGTAGGGGATGCCCATCTGCATCAGCAGAGCGCCCAGGTTGGCGTAGCCCAGGCCCAGGGTGCGGTAGTCGTAGCTCAGCTGGGCGATTTCGCGGCTGGGGAACTGCGCCATCAGCACGCTGATTTCCAGCACCACCGTCCAGAGGCGGATGGCGTGGCGATAGCCCTCGATGTCGAACTCGCCGGTTTCCGCGTTGTAGAACTTGACCAGGTTGATGCTCGCCAGGTTGCAGGCGGTGTCATCCAGGAACATGTATTCCGAGCACGGGTTGCTGGCGTTGATGCGCCCACCGGCCGGGCACGTGTGCCAGTCGTTAATGGTCGTGTCGTACTGCGTGCCGGGGTCGGCGCAGGCCCAGGCGGCCTGGCAGATTTGATCCCAGAGCTCCCGGGCGCGAATCGTCTTCACGGTCGTACCGTTGGTGCGAGCCTTCAATTCCCACTCGCGGTCTTCTTCCACCGCGCGGAGGAAGTCGTTGCTCAGGCGCACCGAGTTGTTGGAGTTCTGGCCGGAGACGGTGACGTAGGCTTCGCTTTCGTAGCCCGTGTCGAACACCGGAAACTCAATGTGCGTAGTGCCTTGCTCGGCAAGCTGGATGGCCCGCTGAATGTAGTTCGGGCTGATCCCGGCCACCTTGGCCTCGGCCACGGCGGCGCGCAGGCCCGGGTTGTGGCGCGGGTTGAACTTGTTCTCACCCTCGCCGGCGTGGGCCGCCCTCACAATTGCATTGAGGTGGCGCTCATTCAGCAGGCTGCCCGTCACCAGGGCGGCCACCTTCTGCTCTTCGATCACCTTCCAGTTCACGAAGGTCTCGATATCCGGGTGGTCTACATCTAGGCACACCATCTTGGCGGCGCGGCGCGTGGTGCCCCCACTCTTGATGGCCCCGGCGCTGCGGTCACCGACGCGAAGGAAACTCATCAGGCCGCTCGATCGGCCGCCACCGCTCAGCCGTTCGTTCTCTGCGCGAATGCGGCTAAAGTTCGTTCCGACCCCACTGCCGTACTTAAAGATGCGCGCCTCGCGCGTCCACAGGTCCATGATCCCACCTTCATTGACCAGGTCGTCGCTCACGCTGAGGATGAAGCAGGCGTGCGGTTGCGGCCGCTCGTAAGCGTTGGTGCTGCGCTCCAGTTCGCCGCTCACCGGGTGAACGTAGTAGTGCCCCTGGGGATTGCCCGTAATCCCATAGGCAAAGTGCAAGCCCGTGTTGAACCACTGCGGGCTGTTCGGCGCGGCCCGCTGGTCGGCCAGCATGTACTTCAGTTCGTCTTCAAACGCCTGCGCACTTTCGGCATCACTAAAGTAGCCGTAGTGTTCGCCCCAGTGGCGCCAGCAACCGGCCAACCGGTGGAAGACCTGGCGGCTATCCGTTTCGGCGCCGTCGGAACCATCGGCCTGCGGCACCCCGGCCTTGCGGAAGTACTTCTGCGCCAGGATGTCGGTGGCCACCTGCGACCACGTCTCCGGCACCATCACTTCCTCCATGCGGAAAACAACGCTGCCATCCGGGTTCCGGATTTCGCTGGTCCGAGGCACGAAGTTCAAACTTGCGTAGGGGTCTTGGCTCTCGGCGGTGAAGTATCGGGCAATTTTCATGAGGTTCTTCCTTGATTATGATTGGAGGAGTAGACAAATATCTACATGCTCTCCAGCGGCAATGTGGGTTGCCGGAATGTGCCGTCGTCGCCGTGCAGGCGAGAGACGAGCTGAGGGGGCGGCGCATCGGTGAGGGCTTGCAGGGTCGAGACTTCATCCACCAGCCGGACAAACTCGTCCGGAGTCGAAAAGCGACCGTACACGCTGGCGAATCGCACAAAGGCGACTCGGTCAATGCGCCACAGGGCGGCCATGACTCGCTCGGCGATTTCTCGCGTGGTGACCTCCTCGTCACCCAGATCTTGCAGATCTCGTTCGATGTCTTCGGCCAGGCCCCGAATCTGTTCCATGGTGACCGGGCGTTTGCCGCACGGGATCATCATGCTGCCCACGATCTTCTCGCGATTGAACTCCACGCGGGTGCCGTCTCTTTTCACAACAAAAACCCGCATCCGTTCGATCTCCTCGAACGTCGTGTATCTTCGTGCGCAGTTAAGACACTGCCTCCGACGGCGAATCGCCTGGCCGTCGCGCGCGGGGCGCGATTCCAAGACTCTTAACTCAGCCGTTCCGCAGTGAGGGCAATCCATCGTGGCTCCATATCTAGGGGCTCCGTGACGTTACCGCCCCCAGGGGTAGCGTGTCAAGACGGTTTTTCTCTTTTTTCCATCCACGGGTTTTCCCGCCTCAAACGGCCCGAAGTGGGGAAAACCCATCGAAAAAAGCCCCCCAGATGGGGGGCTAAAGGGGTGACACGGGCCCTGCGAATCAGGATCGAATCCGGACCGTGGAAACCGAGGATCACCGACGCCAATGGGGATTGACAATCCGCCTGAACACCACCGAGGCCGTTGCGTATATTCGACCAGGAAATCAGCGCGAGTCCCCCTAACTTCTGGACCTTTTCGATGAGGCCAGCCGCGGTAGTCTCGCCGCCATGAACGGGCCGCACCGCCGGTGGAACCCCTTGCAACGCGAGTGGGTGTTGGTGTCGCCCCACCGAACGCAGCGGCCTTGGCAGGGCGCGGAAGAGGCACCGCCTCCGCCCGTGCCGGCTTACGATCCCAACTGCTACCTCTGCCCGGGCAACGCACGGGTGGGCGGGGTGCAGAACCCCAACTACACCGGCCCGACTTCTTTTGCCAACGATTTCCCGGCTCTCTTGCCCGAGATGGCAGATGAGGTGGTTTCGAATGATCTCTTCCGTGCCGAAAATGTGGCGGGGACCTGCGAGGTCATCTGCTACGGCCCGGACCACGGCCGGCACCTTGCCCAGTTTGCGCCCGACGAAATGCGCGCCGTCATTGATCTGTGGGCGGCCACCACCGAGCGGCTGGGGGCCACCTACCCGTGGGTGCAAATCTTTGAGAATCGGGGCGCGGCCATGGGAGCCAGCAACCCGCATCCCCACGGGCAGGTGTGGGCGTGCAGCTGGATGCCGGAAATCCCCGCTCGCGAGGATGCGGCGCAGCGTGTCTACTATAGTGAGCACGGGCGGACTCTTTTGAGTGACGTGATGGAGGCTGAACTTGCACGGGGGGACCGGGTGGTGGCGGCCAGTGCCGAGTGGGTGTGGTGGGTGCCGTTTTGGGCGGTGTGGCCGTTCGAGACGATGTTGGCCCCGCGCCGCCCGGTGGCCCGGCTGACCGAATTGGATGAAGCGCAACGGGCCGATCTCGCCGAGTTTCTACCCGCGTGCATTCGCCGCTACGATGCACTCTTTGGGGTGCCGTTCCCCTATTCGATGGGGTGGCTCGGGGCTCCGTTTGGGGCGGGGGCGTATCATTGGACGATCCATGCCCATTTCATGCCGCCGCTCTTGCGCTCAGCGTCGGTGCGCAAGTGGATGGTGGGGTTCGAGCTCCTGGCCATGCCCCAGCGCGATCTCACCGCCGAGCAGGCCGCCCAGCGCTTGCGTGAGTGTCTTCGCTAATCCGAAGAAGCACCTAGGCGGGCGCGTGCAATTTTGCAAATTCGAGCGCGTTCGGCCTCGGAAGCCAGACTCCAATCGGAAATCTCAGCCAAGGTCCGCCCACACCCCGTGCATGCACCCTCGGGGTTCAACCGGCACACCCGAATACAAGGCGATTCAACCAGCCCCGAGCGGGATGCGGGGGCGGACGACGGCACTTGCACAGTGGGAGTCTAGACGGACCCGCCCGCCCATGCGGTGCAGACCGCAAGAAACTTGGCCCTCACGCCCCCAAAACGAGTAGAGCCTCCGCTACAATCACCTCAGCGGGCGCAATGCAGTGGGAAGACTTCTTGGACTCGGTTGGATGGGGGTGTTGCCCGCGATGAGCCTGGGCCTGTATTCCGAGAGCACCATCGGCCACAGCGTGAAGGGCGAGCCCATCCTTTGCTATAGCGTGGGCGTGGGCGTGGGCATGGCTGCGGTGCTGGTCATCGGGGGCACGCACGGCGATGAGATCGAAGGGGTGTGGCTGGTGGAGAAGTTCCTGGCCGATGCCAAAGCCAAGGACTGGGATCTCACCGAACAAACGATCTACATCATCCCCCGCCACAACCCGGATGGCATTGCCGCCCGCACCCGCCACAACGCCAACGGGGTGGACCTGAATCGCAACTTCACCGAAGGCTGGGAACCCACGCCCAGCGCCCAGCGCTACCACCCCGGCCCGAACGCTTTGAGCGAGCCCGAGACCCGCGCGTTGGTCAATTTCATTGCCATACGCCCCGAGATCAAGCGTGTGGTCACCATCCACACGCCCTTTGATTTCATCGACTACGACGGGGATGAGGCCAAGCGCTTGGCCGAGCTGATGAGCGCTAAGAACGGCATGCCCGTGAAGCGGATTGAATACGCTACGCCGGGTTCCTTGGGGCACTTTTGCCGGGCGCGAAACCTGCCCCTGGTGACGGTGGAATTGCCCAAAGGGGGCACCCCGGATTCGCTGTGGGCAAAGCACCGGGATGCCCTGTGGGCGTTTGTGAAGGGAAGCTAGACCGCGCGGCTTAGTGGCAACTGGTGCACGCTTCCACGCCGGCATCGGCGGCGATGGGTGCGGGTTCGGTTTCGGCTCGGTCCAGACGGTTGGACTGAATGGTGGCAAACGAGAGGGCCGCGAGAATCAGGCCGACGACGACGAGGGAAATGGCTTTCAGTTGCACAACTAGCTCCTTTGCGTACAAGTCATGAGGGGGCGCGGGCGTTCCCTCTATTCCTCTCGCTCGTACAACATAGGGGTTCCCAACCATGCTGAGCGCTTTTCTGATGGCATCTTCACTTCTCACGAATTCGGAACCGGAAGTGCGCGGCACCTGGCTGACCACCACCGCGAACGAGGCCATCAGCCGCCCCGAACACACGGCCGAGACGATGCGCCGCCTGCGGGATATTGGCCTGAACACGGTGTACGTCGAGGTCTGGAAGAACGGCTACACAGAATTTCCTTCCGAAACCATGGCCCGAGCCATCGGCGTGCCGATGCGAGTGAACGCCTCTCCGCAGGGGGCGGTGCAGCGTGACTTGCTGGAAGAGACCCTGATCGAAGCGCACCGCAACCAGCTCATCTACATCGCGTGGTTTGAGTACGGGTTCATGGCGGCCCATCAGGGCACGCAGAACGAGCTGCGCGCCCGCAAGGACTGGCTGAGCCTGGACGCCCAGGGCGGGGAAGTGGCGGGCAACGGCTTTGTGTGGATGAACCCGCTCCACCCCGATGCGCAAGACCTGCTGCTGGGCATCGTAAAGGAGGCGATTGTCAAGTACGACCTCGACGGAATCCAACTGGACGACCGCATCGTGTGGCCCTTCATCAACATGGGTTACGACGACTTTTCGCGGCGCATGTACCGGCAGGAAACCGGCCGCGAGGTGCCGGCCGACCCCCGCGAACCGCAGTGGGTGGCGTGGCGCACCCAGAAGGTCGAAGCCTTTGCCAAGCGGTTTGTACGCGAGGTGCGCGAAGTGGCGGGGCCAGATTTCATCATCTCGCTCTCGCCGGGGCCGCACCCCTGGGCGCTGGAGAACTATCTCATTGACTGGCCCGCATGGAGCCGCTGGACCGACAACCCGACTTGGGATGAATACATCCCGCAGGTGTATCGCATGAACTACGCAGGCTTTGCCCGCGATTGGCCAAGCCAAGTGAGCGCCATGGGCGCGCGGAACAAGGACCTGATAGCCGGGGTTCGGCTGGTGGGCGATGGCCCGGACGCCGCCCGCGAGGATGTGACCCGCCACGTGGACCTGACCCGCGAGACGAAGAGCATGGGGCACGCGTGGTGGTTCAGCCGGGGCGTGCTGGATCTGTTTTCCAAGGAATTGAAGGATTACTATCGAGGTCCGGCGCCGCACCCTCGTTTCGGGGCGGATTGGCGTCCGGCACCGGTGCGCTTCACTCGGGGGCGTGATGGCGCGTGGGTGGCTCGGGTTCCGGCGGGGCGGTATCGAGTGATCGCCAAGGTTGAGGGGCAGTGGCACACCGTGGGCACGCACGAGGTGCCAGCCGGGCGTGGGGCCACGGAAGTCAAGATCGAAAAACCCGGGGCGACGGCGGTCGAGTTTCTGGTGCAACGGCGCGGTTAAGTTGCCGCCCGCAAGGGTCTGCCGGTAAGGTGAAGGCTTGATGGTTTTCAGCCTTCTTGCGGGTTTGTCGATGGCGCTGAGTCGTGATTCTGAAGCGGGGCGGGGCACCGGTCCGGCCCCGGCGAGCAATTTGTCTTTGTCTGCGCCGATTACCACCTGGGACGAGGGCATCCCGCTCGGGAACGGCCTGACGGGGGGCTTGCTGTGGGGCGCCGGAAACCAGCTCAATGTCTCGCTGGACCGCGGAGACCTATGGGATGAACGCCCGGCCAAGGGGATGCAATGGGAAAAGTTCACCTACGCAAACTTGGTGCGAATGGTGCAGGCTCGCGACCGCGCGGGCATAGATGACATCTTCGAGCGGGCGTACTACGACGTCCACCCCAGCAAGCTCCCGGGCGGGCGGCTGGTGCTGGATTTAGGCCCTCGCCAGGTGCAATCGTTCGGTCTGGACCTGAAGGGCGCCGAAGGTCAAGTCCAGTTGGTGGCGGGGGATCGAATCCGGGCGTGGTGGCTGGGCCGGGATCAGGTGGGGCGGCTTTGGGTGCCGGGTTCTCAGCCCGTGAGGATCAAGCTAATGACCCCGGGCATGGTCGCCACCCAGGGCTCGCAAGATGTGGGGCCCGATAGTCGGGGCGTGGGCTTGCTTGGCTACCCGCCCGCGAAGTTTGGCGACGGGGAAGGGCTCTATTGGTACGACCAAGAGGCCGCCGACGGTCTGCGTTACGTGGTGATGGCCGGCGTGAAGTCTGCCGCTGATGGCCAGCACATTGTCACCACCATCACTTCCACCGCCGATGGCCCGGACCCCGTGGCGGTGGCCAAGCAAAGATTGCGCGCCGCCCTCACCCGGCCGCTCACAACGGCGCTCAAGGATCACCAGGCTTGGTGGAGTGATTTCTGGGCCACCAGTGGCGTGCGCCTGCCCGAAGCACACATCCAAAGACAGTATGATTTTGTCCGATACCTCTACGGTTCCGGGTCTCGCCGAGGAGCACCGCCCATGCCGCTACAAGGAGTGTGGACGGCCGATGCGGGCTCGCTGCCGCCCTGGAAAGGTGACTACCACAACGACCTGAACACGCAGATGGCCTACATGGGTTATCAGGGCGCGGGGCAATGGGATGCAGGGCTGAGCTACCTCGATTTCTTGTGGGAGCGCCGCCCCCGATTCCAGCGGTTTGCGCGGGAGTTCTACGGCACCGAGGGCCTCAGCACCCCGGGCGTGATGACCCTCTCCGGCGAACCTCTGGCGGGGTGGGTGCAGTACAGCCTCTCGCCCACCATGACGGCCTGGAGCGCGCACCTGTTCTACTTGCACTGGCGCTATAAAGCCGACGACGAGTTTCTACGCACGCGGGCTTACCCCTGGTGCCGGGAGGCCGCCGAGTGCATCGCCGCACTACTCAAGCCCGACGCCGATGGCCGCCTAGTTCTCCCCACGTCGTCGTCACCGGAGATTTTTGACAACTCGGACCGGGCGTGGCTGAAGCCCAACAGCAACTACGACCTGATGAGCATGCGAATGCTCTTCCTCTCGCTCGTGGAGATGGCCACCGCCGTGGGGGACAAGGAAGAAGCCGCCAAGTGGCAGAAGCTGAGCGATGACCTCGGCGACTATCATGTGCGCGAGGACGGCACGCTGCGCCTGAACTCCGAGGAAGACCTGCCGGGTTCGCATCGGCATCTCTCCAACCTCATGGGGTTGCATCCGTTCAACCTCATTCACCCGGAAGGCGGTTATGAGGATCGCAAGCGCATCCGCGCCAGTCTGGCCGAGTGGGAGAGCAAGGGCACCCAGGGGTGGGTGGGCTATTCGTTCTCCTGGATGTCGGCGCTGCAGGCCCGGATGGGCAACGCTGAGGAAGCGCACCGCCTGCTGGACATCTACGCGCAGGCGTTTGTCTTGCGCAACGGCTTCCACGCCAATGGCGACCAAACGGACAAGGGGTACAGCGGGTTCCGTTACCGGCCGTTTACTCTAGAAGGCAACTTCCTCGCCATGAACGCGGTGCACGAGATGCTGCTCCAGAGTTGGAGCCCGACGCTGGGCAAGCTGGATAGTGAAGTGATCCGGGTGTTCCCGGCGGTGCCCGCCGCGTGGCGGGACGTCGAGTTCAATGACCTGCGTGCTGAGGGGGGGTATCGTGTTTCGGCGACCCGACGCCAGGGAATCACTGTTCACGTCAAGGTCGTGGCGAGCCGCGCGGGCACCTTGCGGCTGCGCAACAGCTTTGACGACCGGTTCGCTTGGCTAAACCAACAGCCCCGTTCGGTGGGGCCGAACCTCGTCTTTGATGTGAAAGCGGGAGAAGTTGTCGAAGGAGTGATTACCGAATGAACAAGAACATGACGTTGGCCTCGGCCGTTGGACTGGCTCTGGTTGCCGTAGGCACGGCGTGCGTAAAAGCGGGGGCCAGCGAGCCTATGGCCGGTGCCACTCCGAGCGAAGCCCCGGCCGCCCTAACTTCCAACGCGCCCGCCAAGAAGGTCAACGCGTTCTACATCGGGCATAGCCTGATGAGCGACATCCCCGACATGGTGGGGGCGCTTGCCGGCGATTCCTTCCAGTTCAAAGAGCAGTTCATCCCGGGGGCGCCGCTGCGCTGGCAGTGGGATGAACCCACCCGCAACCCCCAGCCGGGCGACCAGTTCCGAGGGGTCTACGACAAGATGATCACGGCGCAAACCACGCACTTGGTGATGATTGACAGTGTGCCCCGGGGAGACGAAGGGAGCCTCAAGGAATCCATTGATTACGCGGGTCGCTTCCTCAAGTTCGCCCGTTCCAAGAATCCCCAGGTGGCCGCCTACTTTTATGAGCCTTGGCACGATATCACCAGCGGCACACCGCAACGATCGCAATACGATACGGCCAGCCCGACTCGGGAACTAAGGTGGCGACCGCGCATCAAGGCCGACCGCGAAAAGTGGGACCGCGTGGTGGCGGATGTGAACCGAGCCAACCCGGGCGCGGTGCCGATGAAGCTCATCCCGGCCACCACGGCCCTGGGCGAGCTGAGCGACGCGATTGACGCGGGCCAGGTGCCAGGGGTGCGCACTATGCGCGAACTGTACGACGACACCATCCACCTCACGCCGCTCGGAAAGTACTTTGTGGCCATGGTTCATTACCGCGCCCTATTCGGCGATCTCCCGGCCACCGTGCCCGTGCAGATCAAGGGTCGCTGGGGGTCGCCCTATTGGGACACCAAGGATTGGGCGGGGAAGACGTGGCCCGCGCCGAAGCCGGAGACGGTGGCGGCCCTGTGCAAAGTCGCTATGGGCGTAAAAATGCCCTAAAACAGGCTCTTGAAAAACCAGCCGAGATGGTGCCCAGGAAAGGACTCGAACCTTCACTCCCTTACGAGAACTGGCACCTGAAGCCAGCGCGTCTACCAATTTCGCCACCTGGGCACAGGCGGAAGCAGAAGTATGGCATCCCGGGGCCGGGAATGTCGCGGGATTAGGACCCCAAGCCGCCCGCATAAAGTCGCCCTAAATCAAAGGGAAGGGGACCTCGCACTAATACTGGCCTTGCCGCCCGGGCCGACGTGGAACAACCCCTCAGGCGATGTTAACGGGCGACGTTTTCGTGAAGGAGGGGTTGATCACAGATGATCAGCTTCAAGTCGCCGTCGCCAAGCAACTCGAACTCGGGGGCACCGAATCCATCACCCGCGTGATGGTGGACATGGGCCTCATCACGGAACGAGATCGCGTCCGAGTGATGGGCAAAGTGTGGGGGATCCCCTTTGCCGACCTCAACGAGCTTGAAGCCACGCCCGAAGCTCTCAACCTCGTTACCGCCCAAATTGCCAAGCGATTCAAGTGCTTGCCCTTGGTGGTCCACCAAGACAAGCTGATCGTCGCGATGGCGAATCCCCTGGACGTTTTCGTCATCGACGAACTCCGGATGAATACCGGCTGCGAGATCGAGCCGGTCATTTCCGTCGAGTCGGACATCCTTGCCAAGGTCAGCGAGCACTATAAGATCGAGACCAACGTCAACGAAGCGTTGGCCGGGGTGATCTCGGACTTTAGCGGCGAGATGGAGCTCCTCTCGGGGGATGACGACGAGGAGATTAGTGCCGACCAACTGAAGGCGATGGGCGAGGATGCGCCCATTATCCGGCTGGCCAACCTCATCGTGAACCAGGCCGTGGCCGATGGCGCGAGCGACATTCACATTGAGCCCCGCAAGGATGGCTTGGTGGTTCGCCTTCGCATTGACGGCATCATGATTGAGGCGATGCGGTTGCCCAAAAAGGTGGTCGCCCCGCTCACCAGCCGCTTCAAGATTGTCGCCAACATGGACATTGCCGAGAAGCGCGCCCCCCAGGACGCCCGCATTTCCGCGACGATCAACGGTAAGGAGTACGACTTCCGTGTGAACACGCTCCCCCTGATTTACGGGGAGAAAATCGTTATGCGTGTTCTGGATAAGGGCGGGATCAACGTCGGTCTCCAGAAACTTGGCTTCCTCGATCACAACTACGAAAAGCTGGTGGAGTTTGCCCAGCGCTCTTACGGCATCGTGCTGGTTACGGGTCCCACCGGTTCGGGTAAGTCCACCACGCTCTACTCGCTCATCAACCAGACCAACGACGGCCTGAAGAACATCGTGACCATCGAAGATCCGGTGGAATACGAACTCGAAAGCATCAACCAGTGCTCGGTGAACAACCGGGCGGGGATGACCTTCGCAGCGGGCTTGCGCGCCATGCTCCGCCAAGACCCCGACGTCATCATGATCGGTGAAATGCGCGACAACGAGACCGCAACCATCGCCATGGAAGCGGCGCTCACCGGTCACCTTGTTTTCAGCACCCTACACACCAATGACGCGTGCAGTGCCCCCACCCGATTGGTGGATATGGAGGTGGAACCGTTCCTGATCGCCTCCTCCATCGTGGGGGTGCTTGCGCAGCGACTCGTACGAAAGATTTGTCCCAAATGCAAGGAATCGTACACCGCCAGCCGCGAGAGCTTGATTCGCTACGGCTTCCCGGTTCCTGAAGACTTGGGCGTGGATACCCATGGCGAACTCACCCTCTTCCGAGGGGCGGGATGTGATCACTGCAAAGGCACGGGTTACAAGGGCCGAATGGGCATCCACGAACTTCTCGACGTCTCCGATGAAGTACGTGACCTTATCTTGACGCGCGAACCTGCTCATATCATCAAGAACAAGGCCACTGAACAAGGCATGAAATCACTCCAGATGGACTCGGTTCAAAAGATCCTCATGGGATCAACCAGTGTGGATGAAGTCCTCCGCGTGATTTTTGCCTAAAGACTACTACCCCCCTAACCAAACAATCTTTGAGAGAGCCAGAGAGACCAGAATGTCCGCCGCACCCAATATCAGCCCCATGCAAGTTGCCGAACGCCTCCTGACGGTGGCCGGTGAAATTGCGGTGATGCCCCAGGTGGTTTACAAGATCGTGGAGACCCTGCGATCGGAAACCACTTCAGCAGCGGATTTGGAACGTGAAATCAGTGTGGACCCGGGGTTCTCGGCCAAGGTGCTGCAGCAAGCGAACTCGGCCTACTACGCTCTACCCCGGCCGGTGCGCTCGGTCAAGGAGGCCGTGACGCTCCTCGGCTTCAAGCAGGTTCGGTTCATCGCCATGCAGGCGGGCGTGTTTGACTTCTTTGTCGGCAAGAATGACAAGGATTCGCTCCGACGCCGCCAATGGTGGCGCCATGCCTTGGATACGGCGCAAGCGAACTTGATCCTGGCGAAAGGGAATAAAACGGTCCAGGCCGACATCGCCTACACGGCGGGTCTCTTCCACAGTCTGGGACGTACTCTCCTTTGCCGCAACAGCGCGCCGAAGTACGACAAGGTCGAGTTCCTGATGGAAAAGGGCGCTCCCGCTTGGCAGGCCGAACAGGCGGTCTTTGGGTGCCACCACGGCCACGTGGTGATTGCCGCCGCCCAGGCTTGGCGGTTCCCGGATGATCTTTCCCAGTGCTTGGATTACCTGGAGCCCGCGTTCCCGGGCGAGCCGGGGGCCGAAGCCCGCGCGAACCTTTACGTGGCCCATCTCATCGCGACCTTTGTGCAGAAGGGCGCGGTACCCAACATGACTTCTGAACTGCTTTTCCCGAGCTGGGTGTATGAGGTTCTGGCCGTAGAACCTGAAAAAATGGGTGAATTGGTCGTCGTTACTCTACGAAAGCTGATCGAAACGGTCAAACATCAATAAGAGTCGTCGGTTTTAGCGACCAAAAATGGAAAGAGGACACTATGAGCGACAACGGATTTAGTTGGGACAAGGTTATCGGTCAAACCGGTGACCAGCTGCCGGAGTCGAAAGATAAGGACGCGGAACTGTCCGATATCTTGCGCCAGATTTCGGATCGGGGGAAGACCCACGTGCTCGAGGAGAATGCGCCTGTCGCTGAGTCCCAATCAGAGGCTCCGGCGGCTCCTCCAATTGTCCCGCCCGTGATGGAAGAGGTTCCGGCCGCGACTGCACCGCCGGTGACTGAAGAGTTACCCATCATTGACCAGCCGGTCAAGGTGGACAGCAATCCACACGTACTGGCCGATCCGGAGTTTCCGGTCGTGCCGGATGTTTTCGCCAATCGGTCTCCTGAGCCGGTCAACCCGACGGCCGAAGTCCTTGGCTACACCCGCCCGACCAGTGCCGAAGAAGAGAAGCCTGAACTCTCGGTTTTTGGTGCGGGTGCCGCGGAAAACGATGGCCACACCCCGGCGTTCGTCCCCAAGGACGTGCGCGAGCCCGAGAAGCACAAGGGCAAGTTCTATGTGGATGAAAACCTGCAAGAGCAGGGCATTGTGCGCACGGGCGAGGATGTCAAGCCGGTGGCCGAAATCCACATCGACGAGTTGCTACGCATGGCCGTAGAACGCAAGGCAAGCGACATCCACCTGACCGCCGGCCTGCCTCCTATGGTGCGCATGGACGGCGAAGTGGTGCCGTTGCCGTACGAAATCCTCGACCCGCAGCAAACCCAGCGCCTGATTTACGAAGTCCTGACCGACGAGCAACTGGAGAAGTTTGAGAACACGCGTGAACTCGACATCGGTTACTCCGTCAAAGGCCTGGCTCGATTCCGTGTGAACGTCTACACGCAGCGGAATGCCGTCGCCGGTGCCCTGCGCATGATTCCGAATCGCATCCCATCCTTTGATGAACTGCGGCTGCCTTCGGTCATTCGCGAAATCGCCAAGCGGCACAGCGGCATGATCTTGGTGACGGGGCCGACGGGTTCCGGGAAGTCCACCACCATCGCCTCGATGATTGACGACATCAACGAGACGCGGCAGGCGCACATCCTCACCATCGAGGACCCGATTGAGTACCTGCACAAGCACAAGAAGTGCATGGTGAACCAGCGCGAAATGCACTCGGACACCTACTCGTTCCACAACGCTCTGCGTGCGGTGCTCCGCGAAGACCCGGACATCATTCTGGTCGGTGAACTTCGTGACCTCGAAACCATCGAAGCCGCCCTGACGCTGGCCGAAACGGGCCACCTCGTCTTCGGCACCTTGCACACTCGCAACGCTCCGGCCACGATTGACCGTATCGTGGACGTGTTCCCGGCCGACCAGCAAGACCAGATTCGCGTGTTGCTCGCCAACACCATTGAAGGCATCATCTCGCAGCAGTTGCTGCCCAAGTTGGGCGGCGGCCGCGTGGCGGCGCTGGAGATCATGACGGGCTTGCCCTCGGTCAAGAACTTGATCCGAGAAGGGAAGACGCACCAGATGTACAGCGTCATCGAGACGAGCAAGAACGTGGGCATGCGCACGATGGATGCCTCGTTGGCGGATTTGTTCCGTCAGGGTTACGTCAGCTACGAAGAGTGCCTGATGCGCGCGGTGGATAAGGAATCCTTCGCTCGCCTGGCCAAGGGCGCGGCGTAAGGCTTAGCCCGGCTGTACTCGGCTCACGGTGACAAAGTAATTGTCACCGAGGGCCTTGCTCTTTCGAATGTAGAAGGCCGCGCCAGCAGTCCGCTTGGCGTAGTAGATATCGGCGTCATCCAGGTAAACCGTGCCCAAGCCGGGTACGAACACGTCACGCGGAGCGAGGGGCTTGCCCAACGCCTCGTAAGTGATGTAGTACCGGTCGCCCACTGCGGGTTCCAACGCCATGATCTACAAGATACCCACACCGGCGGCCCCCGATTCGGCCCTTCTGATCCTCAATCCGGCGGCCGGCAAAGGGAAGCAAGATGTACCCCTGGTGGGCGAGCACATCTTGACCGTCGAAACCGAGGAGCCCGGCCACGCCACGGTGCTTGCGGCCGCGGCAGTGGCAGCGGGATGGCAGCGCATCATCGCCGGGGGTGGCGACGGCACCCTCAACGAGGTAGTGCAGAGCGTGGCGGGCACCGACGTGACCCTGGGGCTGTGGCCCGTGGGGACCGCCAACGACTACGCGCGCAGCGCGGGCCTGCCCACGGACCTGACGGCGGCGCTGGATTTGGCGGCCTCGGGGCAGGGCACGCCGGTGGATTTGGCCCGGGTGAACGGCAAGCACGACTGCGTGAACTTAGGTGGGCTGGGGTTCGACGCCGAAGTCGTGCGCCGCTACCACGCGGCTGGCCCCGTTGTGAAAGCGCTCGGCACCAAGGCGCGGTACTGGAGCAGCATCGGCCGTACATTCTTAGGTTTTCGTGGCTTGCGCGCCACCATCACCTTTGATGATGAGCCGCTGATGGTGGTCCCCAAGCTGATGTTGCTGGCCTTCGGTCCGGCGCGGCAATACGGCGAGGGCATGCGCATGTGCCCGGATGCGGTGCTGAATGATGGTCTCTTGGATGCCGTGTGGGCGGAATCGCTGAACGCGGTGGAGCTTTCGAAGTTGTTGCCTCTGGTCTACGAGGCCAAGCACATCGGCCACCCCAAAGTGAAGTCGCGCACGTTCCGCCGGATGCGGATTGATAGTGTGCCCGCCGGCGCGTTTCACCTCGAAGGTGACCTGAAAGGCGAGAGCCCGCTGGAGGTGGAAGTGGTGCCAGGGGCGCTGCGGATGGTGTTGGGGCCGGGCGCGGCAGTAGCGCCGCCGACTTCAGATTGAAGTCAAAGATTGCGGAAAGGTAGACATTTTTGCCGGGGTCGTGCAATAACCATAGCGGGAGTTATTCTACATGTTTGGAACTGTTCTGATTGGTGTTGGGGGCTTGGCGTTACTTTACGTGACCATCAAGATCCTCATCCACGCGTTTAAGTCGGCGGGCATCTTGCACGCCATCATTTGCTTCCTCTGCGGCATTTACGCTCTCTACTGGCTGTTCGCCAAGTACGACGAATCGGACAAGAAGAATCTCATCATCATCTTCGTGGTAGGCATCGTGCTCTACTTCATTGGTGCGGGCATGGCAGGTGCCAGCGCGGTCGCGGCTGGCGGCGCGGGCTAGTCCTTACGGGTTCACGCAAAATTCTCCTCTCGGCCGGTGGCCGGGGGGAGTTTTTTGTTCATTCGGATTGCCCTGGAAATGGGCCGTCGGATACGATCACGCTGGAGAACACCCCCCGTGCCTCAAGTCATCGCTGCCCTAGGCATGATCGCCTCGCTTTACGCGACCATACGAATCCTCTACGACATCTTCGAGACAGAAGGGTTCGGTCACCTCGTCCTTGCGCTCATCTGCGGGCTCTATGCCATCTACTGGCTCTTCACGCAATACGAGGAAACGGACAAGATTGCCGTCATTGTATGCATGGTACTCGGCATCGTGCTGCCGATCATTGCCGCAACCATGTTGCCGGACGACCCAGAAATGCAGGCGCTTCAGGCGCTCGGTCGGGTACCCGGCTTGGTGACCGCGATGGCGTTCAACCACTCCGGGACTTCACTAGCAGCCCAGGTCTGAGCTTCCACCTTGTAGGCCGCCGTCCACTCCACACCCAGATCGGTGTTCGGGGCACTGCGGTCAATCAGCACGCTGGCAGCCACCACGTCGCCCCCGGCTTGCTGCACGCACTGGATGGTTTCCCGCACGCTCAGGCCCGTGGTCAGCACATCATCCACCACCAAAACCCGCGCCCCGGGGGCCACGGTCGCCCCGCGCCGGATGGTCTTGATGCCGTTCTCGCTCTCGATGTAGAGCGATTTCACGCCCAGCAATCGCGCGACTTCAAACGCGATGATGATGCCGCCGGTCGTCGGTCCGGCCACAACGTCAATCTTGGCGTCACGGTACGTCTCGGCAATACGAGCGCAGAGGGCGGAAAGCACGTCCGGCTGCTCCAGAACGCGGAACTTCTCGAAGTAAACGTCGCTGTGGCGTCCGCTCGTTAGTACAAAGTGGCCCCGCAGGATCGCCCCGCGATCCTCGAGCATCTTCCCGAGATCGACGGTCTCAGCCATGGACGGTGAAGGGCTCCATTTCGCGCACGAACTGGTTGTTCTCGTCCACCAGGATCATGGTGGGCGTCACCGGCTCATCACTCATGCAAAAAGCGGCAATGACCAGTCGGTCGCCCGCCTTAAAGTGGTGCGCCGCCCCGCCATTCAGGCCGACCACGCCGCGCGGCCCCCCAAAGGCGTAGGTGGTGATGCGCGAGGTGTGATCCACCGCCCACACGTGCACGAGTTCTCCATCCACAATGCCGATGCGTTCCATCAGCTCGTGATCGATCTCGATACTGCCCACATAGTCGGGGTTGGCGTAGCTCACCCGCGCGTGGTGAATCTTAGCCTTGAGTAATTGGTTCAGGCGCATCGCTTTGCTTGGACTGCTCCTCATTTTGGACGACGTTGTTCAGGTCGCCCGTGGGCTCATCCCGCATTGGTCCGGGTGTCCGCCGGGACCGGCTACGCGCCGCCCAGAATCCACCGAGCGTCATCACACCCACCCCGATCCACACAAAGATGGTCAGGGGCTTGTAGAACAGCTCTACCGGGTAGGCCGGCTGCACAAAGAACAGCGTGACGGTGGCCGACTTGGTCGCGGCATCGATGCGGTCCAGGCGAATCTCGAAAGTGTCGCCGATACGACCATTGCTGTACTCAGGGCCATCCTCCGTGATCATCATCATGGATTCAAACTCGCCGTCGCCCATCGTCACCGAATCGTAGGTGAAGCGGGCAAAGAAGCGTGCACCCGCCGTGCCGAGTTGGCCTTCGGTGCGCATGCCTTCGTACTGAAGCGTGATGTCCTTGAAGGCCCGCATTTCGCCGACATTGAAGGTGGTTTCGCCGGAGGCGTCGAACGCCATGGGGTAGGCGATGACGATCATGTCCCACAGGGCGTGGCGCTGGATGTGCGGCCACATCACGGGGTTTGGCTCTTCCTCACCGGGGGTGAAGTAGAGGCCGGGGTGCGCCAGAAACTCCTCGCCGCGACCCATCACCATCATGTGCAGTTCGTTGTGCCGGTCCGTGAACTTGTAAGCCCGGTCAATGTAGGCAAAGGTGTAGCCCAGGGCCGTACCGGGGTAATCCGGGTGCACCAAAACTTCCGTCTTCTGCTCGAACCCGCGCGAGAACACTAACCCGAAGAGGGACAGAGCGAAACCCACGTGGGTGATGAGCCCACCCACGGAGGGCCGGGCCGTGCGCCATAGCTGGAAGATGCGCGTGAAGTTGGAAACCGTGGCAAATACGCACAGCCAACTGAGGAACAGCACCCAGGGCAGGCGCGGGAGCTTGGCACCCCAGGGCGTATCGACGCCTTCATTGACCATGGGCAACCACACGGTTTCGGTGCGTAAGCCCAGCAGAAGGATGCCGGTGATGAACACCGAAATCGCCAGCGACTGATTGACCCGCCCGAGCGTGGCCTTGAAGGTCGAGCCGCGCCAAGTGATGAACGGGAAGATGGCCAGCGCCAGCATGAAGGGCGGGAAGAACCAGCTGAGGATGTAGTGGTAGAGCTTTTCTTCCACCATCTTCGGGGCTTGCCCGGCAAGGCTCTGGATGAGCGGCACGCTCATGCCCACCCCGGCGATGACGCCAAAGGCGAGCAGAATCCAGATGGACGTGCCATAGCCCGTGGTGCGGTTCAGGATGTGTTCCGGTTCGGCCGCGCGGGGTTCGGGCAGCCAGTCCTTGGCCGTGCGCATGCGCGCAAAGACCAAGCCGAAGAAGCCGAGAATCGTGACGCCGCCAATGCTCGTAAGGATCCACAGCGCACTGCGGTCCATCTGCGCGAAGCTGTGGACGCTTTGGTCGCCCAGGAAGCCGGACCGAGTGAGGAACGTGCCGAAGCAGAACGCCATGAGCGGCACCGCCGCCAGCACCGCATTGCCGATGTGCCACCGCCGTCGCGCCTGCTGCACAAAGATGCCATGGATGAAGGCCACCGCCGCCACCCAGGGGACGAAGGAGGTGTTTTCGACCGGGTCCCACATCCAGAACCCGCCCCAGTTGAGCATCTCGTACGCCCAGAAGCCGCCCATACAGAGGCCGAGGCCAAGGAGGGTCGCCGAGATGATGGCCCAGGGCCGAATGGGGACAATGTAGTCCTCCAGGTTCTTGCGCATGAGGGCCGCGGCCGCCCAAGCAAACAAAGCCAGAAGGGAGCCGAAGCCCAAGAAAATGGTGGGCGGATGGATGACCATCCAGTAGTTCAGCAGCGCGGGCGAAAGGCCGTTGCCATCGGGCGGCGTGCGCAGTTGACCCAAGATCGGGTCGATGAGGCGGAAGGGCGACTCAAACGTGAGGATGCCCGCCAAGCCCATGAGGAACGCGCTGGCCACGCCCAGGTAACCGCGCTCATCGGCGCCGGTCTTTTTGCGGGCGAGGGCCACAAACATCGCCGAGGTCACGGCCCAAAGAAGGAACGAACCTTCTTGTCCGGCCCAAGCGGCCGAGACGCGATACCAGGGCTCGAGATCGGCCTGGCTGTGCGCAAAGACGTAGCGGTAATGGAATTGACCCGTGCTGGTGAGCGAAAGGAGCAGGCCAAAGGAAATGAAGACGCTCCACGCACCCACGGCAAATCCGATCCGGGATACGCGAAGGCGGTTGGTGATGGAGCCGATGACCGCCGCTAAGAAGCTGGCCATCGCCAAGAAAAGGAGGATGCGACCCGCGTCGCCGGCCAGCATCGACCACTGCGCGGGGGCCGGCCAATCCTGGGGGCAATATCCGTGTTCACTTTTGGGCTACCTTCGGTCCGTCACCCTCATACCGAGACGGGCACTTGAGGAGCAAATCGCGGGCTTCAAATTCGGTGGTGCCCATGCCACCAATGGCCACGGCGCGGTCAGCCGTGCGGAGGTTGGCCGGGGCGGGGCCCTTGTAGACCACGGGCACGGTCTGTCCGTAGTCGTCCTTAAGGATAAAGCGCGTGGTGGAGCCGTCCATAACGGTTGTTGTGATCGTTCCTGGAACGATGACACCCGCCAAGTGCAGGTTGTTGCCCTTCATGCTTTTGGCTTGCTCAACGTTGACGTAGGGGCTCGCCTGGGTAAGAAACATGGTCATCACCACGCCCAAAGCAACCACGGAACCTGCAATGAGGGCAATGACGCCGACCTTACGCTTGGTAGCTACACCTTTCATGGCCTTAATGTGAGTGTACGCAATTTCTGGCCCAACTCCCAATTTGGCCGGGGCCCTTGGGCGGGAACGAAACCACTTCGGCACGGGTTTTGCCATAATGGAAAGACAAGTTATGCGACGCTACGGACTGTTGGCAACCGTGGGGGTTCTGGGCCTCCTGTATGCGGTGGGACATTCGCAACCGGCCACCCCGGAGCAACGCGGCAAGTTGCCTCTGGACGAGCGTAAGTACGGCACCTTGCACTTATCCACGCGTTTGGGCTCGTTCCGGTCCATCAACTGCGAGGGCCGCATGGAATTTACGTTCACCGGCACCGTGCTCATCTCGCGGATGGAAGGGGATGTGCAGGTCACGGGCAACGTGCGCAAGGAGTACGAATTCGGAGATCGTAAGGTCTATTACGGAACCGGACGCGTGGTGGCCAACGGGAAGTGGCGCGCCATCCAGTGGTTCGGCAAGGATATGCGGGCCGTGTTCTACGGGGCCGGTTTGGTCCGCGTGAACGGGGAATTTGACAGCAACCAAGACACGGGCCTCTTCTGGTACGACGATAAGGATCTCGCGTTGCCCTGGCCGGCCGCTAGCAGCCGCGACGTGATCGTGCCTGAGCCGTTTGTGAACCAACGAATTCAGCCCAAGATCAAGTCGTCCGGCGGCTAGTCTTGCTCACGCGGTCGTTCTGCCACCTACCTCGCGTCGGTCCTTCCACCGAGGCGGATTTGTGGCGGCAGGGTTGCACCTCCTGGGATGCCTTCTTAGCCGACCCCAAGGGCTTCAACCTGCGCGGCTGCGACCCGGTGGAAGCTGAGGACATCATCTTGGCCAGCCGAGAAGCCTTGGCGGCGGGAGATTTCCGCTTTTTTGCCCGCCACTTTTCCAAGGAGGTGTGGCGCACCTGGCCCGCCTTTGCCGACCAGGCGGTGTATCTCGATATCGAGACGGACGGGGGGCAATCCGGGTCGTCCATCACCATCATCGGCCTCTACGACGATGTAGGTTTCCGTGGCCTGGTGAAAGGGAAGGACCTGCATGATTTCCCCGACCTGATAGAGCAGTACGGGATGATCGTGACGTTCTTTGGCACCGGTTTCGATATCCCCATGCTGAAGCGGGGATTCCATCGGGTGCCGTTCGATCAGATCCACTTGGACCTGTGCATGGCGTTTAAGCGGCTGGGCATCCGGGGAGGCCTCAAGAAGATCGAGAAGCGCTTTGGATTGGAACGCGGCGACGACACGGACGGCCTGGACGGGCGGGACGCGATCCGGCTTTGGTACGCCGCCCAGCGTGGGCGCGAGGATGCGCTTGAGACGTTATTGGCCTACAACCGGGAAGACGTGGCGAATCTCAAGACCTTGGCGGGAATTGCCTACAAGCAGTTGGAAAGCGAGCTCTTAGGCCCGCATCTCTCCGGCAATCTCTTTGATCCGGTCAATCGCCAAGGCTAGGTCGGCATCGTTCACGTCGCGGTGGGTGACAAACCGCAGGCGATACGGCCCGAAGGGCACGCACCCGACACCCACAGTGGCCAGCGCGTCTATCCAATCCGTGGCCGGCAGGTCGGTGTCCACCAGCACAATATTGGTGGAGGGAGAAAGTGGTCTCAGGCCGGGAGTGCCCACGAGGGCTTCCGCAAAAGTGCGGGCGCGGCGGTGATCCTCTGTCAGTTGGTCTCGGTCATCCAAGGCCACCAGGGCGGCCGCCGCCAGCAATCCGGATTGGCGCATGCCGCCGCCGAGGCGCTTGCGCACATAGCGGGCCTCGTCAATGAAATCGGCTGACCCCAACAAGGCCGAACCCACCGGCGCGCCCAGCCCCTTGCTGAAGCACACCGACACCGAATCAAACATCTTGGTCAGTACGCGCGGGTGCAAGTCCAAAGCCGCCGCCGCATTCCACACCCGGGCTCCGTCCAGGTGGCATACGGCCCCTGCCGCCCGCACTTGGTCCGCGTGCGCCTGCAGGATGTCTGGCGGGATAACCGCGCCGCCATGGCGGTTGTGGGTGTTTTCCACCGCCACAAACTTGACGCCGGGCGTATGGTGAGTGCGCTGCCAAAGTTTGCCCGCCACCACGGCCGGATCAGGAATCCCGCCCTGGCTGGGGTAGCTGAGAGTGACCACGCCCGCCAAAGCCCCGGGGGCTCCGGCTTCGTAATACACCATATGCGCCTCTTCTTCAAAGAGTGCGGCGTCGCCCGGGCGCGTGTGCACCATCAGGGCAATCTGGTTGCTCATGGTGCCGCTGGGCACAAACATGGCCGAAGGGAAACCTAAGAGTTCGGCCACCGAATCTTCAAGTGTTCTTACGGTTGGCTCATCTCCCAGCACATCATCGCCCAAGGGGGCGCTGGCCATGGCGGCGTACATCGCCGGGGTTGGCCGGGTGACGGTGTCGCTGCGCAGGTCAATCATGACTTAGCCGGCGTGGGTGTTGGCAAAGGCCAGGGCACGGGTCCGGATGTCGGTCCAGGCTTCTAGTGAGAAAGCGTGGTACTCGCGCGGATACTCGATCAATTCGCTCGTCACCCCGGCGCCCTGCAGGGCTTGGTGGATGCGCCGGGCCTGATCCACGGGCACAATTTCGTCGTCCTGGCCGTGCAGATTGAGCACCGGGGCTAGCCCCGCGCGGACGTGGGAAATCGGACTGGCCTCTGCCCACCGTTCGGGGGCCTCAGAGTGTGTTCCACCCATAAACTGCTCCAAGAAGCTCAGCGAGATGTCGTAGTGCGTGTCGTCGGGGTTCCGGAGATCGGTGATGCCGCACACGTTGACCGTGGCGCGCGGGCGAGTGAAATCTTCACCACTCAAAGCCGGCGCCAGGGAAGCCATGAGCGAAAGGTGCCCCCCGGCACTGTGCCCAAAAGTCGCGATGTGGCCGGGCTTGGCCCCGAGTTCAGCCCCGTGGCTATCCAGGTGGCGGAAGAACGCCTGCAGATCTTCAATCGCTGCCGGATACGGATACAGAGGCGCCAATCGATACTCCACCGAGGCGGACGCCCAGCCATTCTCCGCCCAAAACTCGGCTTCGGCGCTCATCATGGTGCGGTCGCCGCTGATCCATCCCCCGCCGTGGATGAGCACGACCACCGGGAACGGACCCGCACCCTCCGGCGTGACCCAATCGAAGGCTAAAGATCCGCCCGGGGATGAATAGGAGTACGTGGAGTGACGCGCCATGCCGGGTTCATTCTAGCGTGTTAGGCAAAGAAAAGCACCCTCGGCCTACGGGAGGCCAAGGGTGCGACTGCGTGATGGTAAGCCGAAAGTTAGTTCTTCTTCAGTTCTTCAACCGACTTGAGTTTGAGCGTGATCACCACCATGCCCAGGTCAATCGTTTGCGTACCTTCGAGGCTCGACTTGGTGGCAATGCCGTTGGTCATGTTCACCAGAATGGTGCCCACGGTGTTGCTTTCCAGCGTGCCTTCGCCGGCCATCGGGGAGGAGATCGGCACCGAACCCACGGTCGTCGAGGTGATCTTGGCGTGCTCCACGCCGTCGATCATCTCGAAGCCTTGGACCTTGTATTCCACGGGCAGGCTCTTGTCGGAGGTCACCATTCCGCCGCTTTGCTCGTTCAGCACCTTGCCGATGTTGAGTTCGCTTTTCCAGGTTTGACCGACGGCCAGGGGGCCTTGGGGCAGCTTGGTGCCGCTGATGCCGAGGTCGGCCATGGTTTGACCCATACCGCCAATCGCCATCATGGTCATCGGGTCGCTCGTGTCGCCACCCACCACGCGGATGTTGCGGACGGTCGCCAGTTCGTTCACTTCACCGGCCACCACCACTTGCTCCATCACCTTGCCCGTGGAGTCAGCGTCCATACCCGGCATGGCTTCGCCGGTGGATTCCGTCTTCACGTTGCGCGTGTGCCATTCAAACTTGGTCCAGCCGTCCACCGTGTCCTTGATCTTCAACACGCGGGTAGAGGTCACCTTCGTGTCACTGGACTGCTCCATCATGCCCGAGATGGCCATGCTGCTTTCGCTCACGCTGTTATAAGCGTATTCCGTGTTGGCGGTGGGGCGGAATCGAAGAGTTCGATCCTGCGGGATCAGGCCCGCTCCAGCAACCGCGACGGCCATCACAGCCGCCATCCACATACCTGTTCTTACGCGCATTTACACTTGCTCCGTTCACGCAGTATATCTGCGTTCAATGGGTCAACGTTCACTGGTCCGATTTGGATTCATCAGCTAGGACCCATGGACCGCATCTGGGTCTACATGAGTCATGAAAAATGACCAATAATAAATACTAGGTTTGGGCTGGTCACCAGTCCGAAGGGGAGAAATTTGAAGCAGGTACCGACGGTAGACATACATTTGTTCGGCCGTGTCCACGTTACTGAAGAAGGCCGAAAGATCACGTCCTTCCCAACGGCGAAGTGCCGTTCCTTACTTGCGTTTCTGGCGTTGCACCCGGGTTCCGGGCATCCGCGTGAATTGCTGGGCGAGTTCCTGTGGCCGGAGGCCAGCGAAGATGTCGCTCGAACCCGCCTCAACGTGACTTTGCATCTGCTGAAGAAGCACCTGGAAGGTGAGAACTCCAGCCTCGCCGATCAAATCGAATCGGATCGCGATGGCATCCGACTTGATCCCACCGGGGTCCACATTGACTTTGCGCAGTTTACTGAGGCGAGTCTGCGGGCCGAGCATACGACCGATGAAGACGAGCGTAAGGTGGCATGGCAAGAGATTACGCTGCTATACACCGGCCGTCTCGCGACGGGGCTGAACGAGCCTTTCCTCGAGCCCTGGCGCGTAAGTGCCCGGCAAACCTATGTCGAAGCCGTCCTAAACTTGGCCACCGAAGCGCGGTTAGTTCACGGCCTCAATACGGCCCTCAAGTTTTTCCACCAGGCCCTGCGGGTGGAAGGGGCGAATGCAGAGATTTACTCGGCGATGACCAATTGGTTTGCGCAAACGAGCCAGACGGTGGACGACGCCAAGGCCTCCGCCAATGCCATTGCCAAGAGCCTGCGCAAAGCGATTTTGCGGACTGGATTACCGGGAGTGTTCCCAGAACGCGCCATCTGTTCGGTGCTGGACACTGGCAACGTGACGGCCAACATGCTGGGCGAAGTTTGCGCCCACGAGGAGGCCCTACACATGACCGGCCAACCCCGGGCGGCCTTCGCCAGCCCGCGCGTGGCTATTGCCGTGGCCCGCAAGCTGCAGGAGATGGCCCCCGACGCGCAGAGCGTGGTCCGTACCCGCGAAGTGACCCTGGCCGACCTGCCCGAGTGGCCGGTACCCACAGTGGAAGGTCTGCCTGCTCGCGCCATCTTGGTGGATGAGGTCTCGGCGATGCTCCTGGCTTCGGAAGGGGAAAGTCCGACCCTTAAGCGGGTATCGGACGAGTTCTTCGCCTTGGCGTAATGCCACCGAGACGGAGGCAGGATTTGGCCCGGGCGGAGGGACTCGAACCCCCGACACCCAGTTCCGAAGACTGGTGCTCTATCCACTGAGCTACGCCCGGCCGGAGTGCAAATTTACCCGAGGCTTACGATTCTTCCGGTACGACGGAGGCAATTCGGGCCAGTTGGCGACTTACGGAGGCCCCTCGTTTGGGGTCCATTTCCCCCACCAGGGCGGCCACTTTCTCGACTTCCATCTTGCTCAGCACCAGGGCCAATTCGTCGTCCTTGAAGGTCGCGGATACCGCCATCAAGTCCTCGGTGGAAAGGGCATTCCAAACCTTCGCCAGCTTCTTCGCGCCGAGTTCGGGGTCGAGGACAGGTTCCGGTACCTCGGGCTCCTCCTCCGGTTTCTTTGCTACCGGCGGGGCCGCGGGTTCACTCGGCTCCACCGTGGCGTCAATCTTCACCTCGGTGTCAGCATCGGGGGCATACAGGTCGGTGCCTTCGCCGTAGAGGTTCGCGGCCAACTTCGCCTTCGGCGTGATGCCCGGAATCTTGATCACGCCCATAAACGCGGCGCCGCCCACCCCACCGATGAGGAGCACGGGAACAAGGATGACAATGGCTTTATTCATGATCGGCTCTGATTGGCTTTATCCGTTTTGCCAGCGGCTCATGATCCGGCTGACGTAGTTTTGAGTTTCACGGTACGGCGGGATGCCACCGTGGCGGCGCACGGCCCCCGGCCCGGCATTGTAAGCAGCCAGGGCTAGGCGGGTGTCGCCGTTGAATTCGCGCATCATCTGCGCCAGGTACTTGGCGCCTCCGTTCAGGTTCTGCACGGGGTCCATCGGGTTGGTGACACCCAATGATCGCGCCGTGGCGGGCATCAATTGGGTCAGTCCTTGGGCGCCTACGGGCGAAATCGCCTGCGGGTTAAAGCTGCTTTCTTGTTCCACCAGCGCTGTCAGCAAGCCGACATCCACGCCGTGGCGGGTGGCCGCGGCGGCAATCTCGGTGGCGAATTTGTTCCCGGCCACCACTCGGCTCCCGGGCTGGCCAATCGCACCGGTGAGCGAGACTCCTGCCGACATCGGGTTAAACGGGGCGAAGCCCATCGGGTCGCTGGCACCGGCGGCCAAGGAACCCGGCATGGCTCCGGGCTGGCCGGTTTGCGAGGCGATCAACTGATCAAACTGGCTCGCCATGCCGTTGTGGGCCGGCCGAAATCGCTCGACTCGCGCCTTCAGTTCTTCCATCCGTTGTTGGGAGCGTTCGGCCCCCATCGGTTGCAATCTCATGCCCATCTCCTTTGCGTAGCCCATTCATCCAGAGCTAGGTTTTCAAGTCGGTCTTCTTCGGCCAGCCACTCGGCGTGGCGCTTTTCGCGCAATCGCTCAATGGCCTCTGCGTCTTGGCGGGCCTGTAAGTAAGCGCGGCGGGCCTCGTCCTCTTCAATCAGCAAGATGGAGATCACGGTCTCCTGTGAACTCACATCGTCCGTCAGACGCAAGATCATGGCGTCTTGGCTAAAGCGATCGGTGATATCGCGGGCGGGGAAGCTGGCAATCGCGGCGAGTCGCTTTTGAATCTCGTCCCGTTCCGCTTCGGCCTGCACGCGCCGGGCAATCGCCTCCAGGTATTCACGCTTTGCATCTTCGCGGGCGCGGTCTCGCACCTTGCGCACCGTTTCGAGTCGGAATTTGAACTTAGCCATTGGCCAGCATCTCCATCATCTGGTAGCTCTCGGTGGGCTCTGTCCACTCCTTCTTGTCTTGCTTTAGGAATGCGTTGATGCGCGGCCACTGTTGCACGGCAAGGTCAGCAGCGGGGTTTTGCCCTTCTTTGAAGGCACCGATGTTGATGAGGTCTTCAATCTCCAGATAGTCCGACATTCGTTGGCGCAGGGTCTGGGCGGCGCTCACATGGGCCTGGTTCGTCACCATGGGTTGCACACGGCTCAGGCTCTGGGCAATGTCAATCGGCGGGTAGTGCGCGCGGCTGGTCAGGCGGCGGCTCAAAACGACATGGCCATCCAGGATGGATCGCGCGGCGTCGGCAATTGGCTCGTTGGTGTCGTCACCGTCCACTAGCACGGTGTAAATCGCGGTGATGGCGCCCTTGTCGCTGCAGCCAGCGCGCTCCATCAGGCGGGGAAGCAGGGCAAACACGCTGGGGGTGTAGCCCTTAGTGCTGGGCGGTTCGCCCACGGCCAGGCCAATCTCGCGTTGCGCCATGGCAAAGCGCGTGACGGAGTCCATCATCAGCAGCACGTTCTTGCCTTGGTCGCGGAAGGCTTCGGCAATCGCCGTCGCCGTAAGGGCGGCTTTCAGGCGGAGGAGAGCGGGCTCGTCGCTAGTGGCGCACACCACCACGCTCTTGGCCATGCCTTCCGGCCCCAAATCGTTTTCCATAAACTCCCGTACCTCGCGTCCGCGTTCGCCCACCAGGGCGATTACGTTCACGTCGGCGCTGCCCTTGCGAGCAATCATGCCGAGAAGGGTGCTCTTGCCGACACCCGAACCCGCGAAGATCCCGACCCGCTGGCCAACGCCCATCGTCAAGAACCCGTCAATTGCCCGGACCCCAGTGCCGAACGGTTCTTCGATCATCTTCCGCTGCAACGCATTGGGCGGGGAAGCCACATTCGGGTAGGTGGGCAGGTCACCCAGGGGGCCTTTGCCGTCCATCGGTCGGCCCAGAGCGTCTACCACGCGGCCGAGCATGGCATCGCCCACCGGCACGCGCAGGCAACCATCGGTAGGTCGCACGGCACTGCCGGGGCCGATCCCGTGCAAGTCACCCAGGGGCATCATCAGCACGCGGTCTCCTCGGAAGCCCACCACTTCGCAGGGCACACTTTCGCCGCCCGGGGTGTCTACCGTGCAAATGTCGCCCACGTGCGCCATGGGGCCGCGCGATTCAATAATCAGGCCCACCACCTGCTCCACTCGGCCTTGCAACTGATGCCGAGGGGTGCGCTCGATGGCGCGTTTCATGGTTTCAAATCGGGGGCAATCACGCGGCATCCTCCAGGTGGTTGTCAATCCTTTCGAGATAGCCTTCCACGGTGGCGTCAATGATTCCGGCTTGGGTTTCCAGGCGGCAGCCGGCTTCGATGTTTCGATTCGGTCTCACCACCAGCCCCTGAACCGAGCCCGTGGCTTGCAAGAGGTCGTTGAGGCGAGCTTCCACCAACCCCATGTCCATGGGATTGACGTGGAGCTGGACTTCGGTGCCGCCAATGACTTCATTCAGCGCCCGGCGCGCGATGGCAAGGATGCTGTCTCGGCTAAGAGACAATTCTTCGGCCAGGGCTTCGCGGGCAATGTGGGTGACCGAATCGGTCAATTCCGCCTCGGCCGTCTCGGCCCACTGCTTCACAGCCACCTCGGCCTCGCGCACAATGCGCTCAAGGGCATTTCGTACGGTCTCAAACTCTTGGGCAAGCTTGGCGCCGTGTTCCTCGCGAGCTTCCACGCGGCCTTTGGCGTAGCCATCTCGGTACCCCGCCTGTTGGCCGTCACCGAAGCCCACCATGTAGCCTTCGCTCTTGCCCTGTTCGCGGGCTTCTTCCCGCAACTCGGCCAACTCCGTTCGAGCTCGTCCGCTGACGCGACGAATCAGGTCGTCCTTCGCAATCGGCGGCAGCTTATCAATCTGGTCGACGAACGCGCTCGTCGTCACCCCACCCCGCAGAATGTGCTTAGACAAGTACGTCGTCCTCGCCGCGTCCAATCTGCAGTTCGCCGCTTTCTTCCAGTCGGCGGATAGCGGCCACGATCTTCTTCTGGGCCTCTTCCACGTTCTTCATCTTCACCGGACCCATGAATTCCATTTCTTCCTTCAGCTGGTTCACGGCGCGTTCGGACATGTTCTTGTAGACCTTATCGCGGACTTCCTGACCCGCCGCCTTGAGCGCGGTCGCTAGATCCTTGCCTTCAACCTCGCGGAGGATCGACTGCACGGCTCGGTCGTCCAGTTGCACGATGTCTTCGAACGTGAACATCATGTTGCGGACTTCCTCGGCGAGCTCTGGATTCGTTTCGTCGAGCTGTTCAAGGATCAGCTTCTCCGTCGCGCGGTCTACGCGGCCGAGCAGATCCACCAGTGCCTTCGGGCCTCCAGCCTGACTAAGCTCTGTACTCAGCACGTTTGAAACCTTTCTTTCCAACTGCTTTTCCACCTGGCGGATAACTTCTGGTGGAGTTTGGTCCATGGAGCCAATACGAGCCGCCACGTCGGCGCGAATCTCTTGCGGTAGGCGCGAGAGGATCGGCGCGCTCTGGCTGATCGGCATGTAAGCCATGATGAGAGCAATGGTTTGTGGGTGTTCGTCCTGGATGAAGCCGAGGAGTTGCTGCGGGTCGGCCTTTTTGAGAAAGTCGAAAGGGATCACCTGCATCGCATTCACGACGTTGTTGAGCACATTGTTGGCGATTTCGCTCCCGAAGGCTTGCGTTAAAGACTTGCGGACCGCCTCGAGACCACCTTCAGCGATGAATTCTTGAGCTTCCGCAATTTCGTGGAACTCGTCCACCACCTTTTGTCTCGTTTCCGCACCGACCTTTTCGAGTCGAGCCATTTCGATTGAAACTTGCTCGATCTGCTCCTGAGACAGATGCTTGAGCACATCTCCCGAGAGCTTGGGGCCAAGCACAGCCAAAATGATGGCGGCCTTGCGGCGATTCGTCAGGTCAGGGTTGGTGACTTTGCGAGCGGCACCCATAGTGTTCTCCTTTTGATCTCCTTAGCGGTCTTCCGAAATCCAAGATTTCAGCAACATGGCCACCGTGTCCGGTCGCTGGCGGGCGAGTTTCTTAATCTGTTCGAGCGGCAGGTCGAGGCGATTCTTGATGCCTTCCACGTCCACTGTGTCGACACCGGGGTCCAGGCCAAGGGCCTGCATGACTTCCGACATCGTCTGCGCTCGGTCAATCAGGGCGGCTTGTTCGGCCGTGGCCGTTGCCTTCAGCATCGCCTTGTCGTCCGCCGAGAGCAACTCCGCTTGTTGGTTGCGGGTAAGTTCTAAGACCTTCTGGTTCGGGCCACCCGGCAACAGGGCACTTGCACCCCCGCCCTCCACGACTCTCAGTGCGGCGAGGTGATCGTTCTTCACCATGCGCGCGGTGCTCTCATCCAGGGCCAGCAAGCCTTCCGCCGGAATGTAGCTGGTCACCGGTTTGGGGGCCGCCTTGCCAATCGCCTTGGTGAGCATGAAGCCCACCGCTAGCAGAGCGGCAATCGGGAGGAAGCTCACGACCTGCTGCATCGTCGCACTGGACTTGGCGGAGGCGGCGGCCTTCTTCTGTTCCTCAGCGGTCGAGGTGTCGAACTTGGTGGCCGTGACGGTCGCCTTGGTCTCTTCGGTGTTGGTGATGCCCGAGGCGGCGTCGTAGGCTAGGCCAGTGAAGCCCGCCACGGCCTGTTGCACGGCCTTCACGTCTTCCACCTTCTCGGCGTCTACCAGCACAGTCACGGTTTGGCTCTTCACCGAACCCTGAGCGCGCTTGATGGTCTTGTTAATCTGGGTTTGCGGTACCACGGCGTAGGTGCTTTGCATCTCGTAGCCGCTGTCGCTGCTGCCGGCGTTGTTGGTGGCCCCGGCGATGTTGGCGTCAATGCCGGCCGGGCCGCCCGCATTGGGGTTGGCGCCATCCAGCTTTTCGGTCACCTTCTCTTGCACCACACCTTCATCCACCTTGGTCTGGTTGCTTTGTTCGGTCACCTCGTCCATGTCGAGCTCGACATTGATGTGGGCCTGGGTGTTGCCCGGGCCGAAAGCGCGGTCCAGGATCGCCTGCAAGTCGCGCTGGCGGATCAGGCTCTCTTCGCGCTCCGCTTCTCGCTTGCGGCTCGCGCTCGTGCCGCCGGATTCTTCGGTGCCGTCAAACAGCAATCGACCGAGCGTGTCGGTGACGGTGATGTTTTCGCGCTTCAGGTTCGGCACGGAGTTCTGCAGGAGCAGCGCAATGGCGCGGCCCATCTCCGGCGAAACCATTGCGTCGGAAGTCGTGCCCAAGATCACCGCCGCGCTCGAATCCGCATTGCGGTCCAGCACACGGCTGCTTTGGCCAATATTGAGGCGCACGGTGGCGGAAGAAATGCCCTCCATGCTCTGAATGGACTGCGCCAGTTCGCCTTCGCGGGCGGCGACTAACCGGGCCTTTTCTTGCGCCGGGGTCGTCATGGCGTTCATGCCTTCAATGAGTTCAAATCCTTGCTGGCCAGAGCGGGGAAGGGCGCCGGCTGTGGCCAGCTTCATCTTGGCGCTGGCGACCATTTCGGCGGGCACCAAAACATCGCCTCGGTTGCCAATCTCCACCGGAATGCCTTCTCGGTTCAGGGCGTCCACCACTTTGCCCTGATCCTCGGGGGTCAACCCCACGTAGACCGGGCGCATGGCCGGCTTGCTGGTGAAGAAGACTGCCAGCGAAACCAGCACAATGAGGAATGCACTCCCAAAGAGCGTGACCAGTTTTTGCGTCCGGTCCGCTGTAATCCACCATCCTTTAATTCGAGCTGCGAGGGCTCCCATAACCGCTATCCAAAGTTGCGGTCAACCGTTGTCGCTACACTTGCATGCGGCTGATTTCTTGGTAGGCTTCCAACAACTTGTTGCGCACTTGCATGGTCAATGCCATGGCCGTGCTTGCCTTTTCCATCGAGATCATCACGTCGTGGATTTCCACCGGTTGACCCGCCATCATTCGGTTCTGCATCTCGCGCGCATCAAGTTGCTGCGAGTTGACCTCCTGAATGGCGTCCATCAACTGTTGCCCGAAGCTCGCTGAATCGTCCTTCAGCGCGGGCGTGGCGGCAGGGGTTCCCTGAGTCGGGATCCGGGCTGCACTAACGTCGATTCTCATGGGTTACTCCGTGTTTAGCGTTGTCCAATCGAAAGGGCCGAACGCGCCATATTGCGCGCGGCGTTGAAAGCGGTGATGTTGGCCTCGTAGGCGCGAGTGGCACTCAGCATGTCCACCATTTCCTTCACGGGTTCCACGTTGCTGTACTCCACGTAGCCCTGCGCGTTGGCGGCGGGGTGGCCGGGGTCGTACACCTGGCGGAGCGGCGTTTGGTCGGTGCGGATGGCTTGCACACGCACGCCATTCGGTCCGGATTGAAGGGAAGTGATTTGGCGGCGGTAGGCGGGCGTGCCGTTGGCCGAAATACTGTTCGCGTTGGCGATGTTGCTGCTGATAACGTCCATGCGGAAGCGCTCGGCGTGCAGGCCGGAGCTACTAGTCGCCATCGCTCGGTTGAGATTCATGGATTAGCGTCCTCCTTGGATCACGTCGCGCATGCCGGAGAAGTACCGGCGCGTCATGTCGGTCAGCATCTGGTAGCGGATTTCGTTGTCGGCCATAGCCGCCACTTCTTGCTCCAGGTTCACGCTGTTGCCGTCCACGCGGACGGGGCCTTGCATCTCCTGGATGCCTTCGGTTCGCTTGAGGGAGCGGTCAAATCGTCGGGGGGAGTGCTGAGAGTTCGCCTCGTCCAGAGCAATCCCAAAGTCTACGTCGCGGCGCTTGTATCCCGGCGTATTCACGTTGGCCAGGTTCTCAGAGAGAACTCCCTGGCGTTCGGTGGTTCGGCCCAACGCGCGCTGCAGGTTGGTGGCGTGCGGTCCAAATAAGCGATCGAACATGACTTTCTGGCAAGCAGTTGCTGGCCCATCAGTTCTCTCGGGAAAAACCGGCGTTTTCCTCAGGGTGATTTCGAAATTTGTCATCATGAGGGCATGGCGATGAATGCCGACGCCCTGCGGGCGAGCGTCGTGTCGGATTACTCCGAACATCTCAATCCGGGCTTAGCCAAGCTGATGCAGTTCGCCGGGTTCGGCGTCGAGGTGAGTGCCGAGGGCATGTACATCACCGACCAGGACGGTCGTCAGTACCTCGACTTCTTAGGTGGCTACGGTGTGTTTAGCCTCGGCCATCGCCACCCGGACGTGCTCCGTGCGGTGGTGGATCAGCTGCACAAGCAACCGCTGAGCAGCAAGACGTTCTTCAACCCCGTGCAAGGGGCGCTGGCGCGTCGCTTGGCGGAAGTCGCTCCGGAAGGTCTGCAATACACATTCTTCTCCAATAGCGGTACGGAAGCGGTGGAGGCCGCTCTCAAGATGGCTCGCGCCGCCACCGGCCGCACCGGATTTGTGAGCACCGAAGGGGGATACCACGGCAAGACCATGGGCGCCCTGAGCGTGACGGGGCGTGAGAAGTATCGCAAGCCGTACCAGCCGTTGGTGCCCGGCGCGAGCTTCGTGCCCTACGGTGACCTCGCCGCCGCCGAGAAAGCGATTGATGAAACCACGGCCGCCTTCATAGTGGAAACCGTGCAAGGGGAAGGGGGCGTGCACGTGGCCCCGGGAGGCTATCTGGCGGGGCTGCGCGCGGCCTGCGACCGAGCCGGGGCGCTGCTGATTGTCGACGAAGTGCAAACCGGGCTCGGGCGCACGGGCAAGTGGTTCGGCTGCGACCACGAACAGGTCCGCCCCGACCTGATGACCCTGGCCAAGGCCCTGGGCGGGGGCGTGATGCCGATCGGGGCGACCATGGGCACGGCCGCGGTCTGGAACAAGGTCTTTGCCGACAACCCCCTCACTCACACCAGCACCTTCGGGGGCAACCCGCTGGCTTGCGCCACCGGCTTGGCCGTGCTGGACATCATGGAGCGAGACAACTTGGTGGAGCGCGTGGCGACCCAGGGGGACCGGTTGCAGGCCGCTCTCAGGGAAGCCTTCAAGGATCAGCCACTGGTGGCCGAGGTGCGGGGCCAGGGTCTGCTCATTGGGGTGGAGTTCGCGGAAGATGAAGTGGGCGAGCTCGTCATCGCCCAGATGATGAAGCGCGGCGTGATTGCCGCCTACACGCTCAACAATCCGCGCGTGATCCGCATGGAGCCGCCGTTCTTGGTGACGGATGAGCAGATTGAGCACGCGGTCAGTTGCCTGAAGGAATCGGTTGCGGAAACCGCCGACCTTATCTCTGCGTTCGCGTAACCGGGCTTACCATTTCGATGCGAGCTGGTAGGTCATGGTCACCGATCCCTTCGCGGGTACCGAGACCAAGAAGTACATGGCCGTCGTGTCGATCTGCGTGTACGGGTGGCTCGCGTTCGAGACTTTGCCCGAAAGCCAGTTCCGCTCGATGAAGTGCACTTCCTCGTCGGTGTCCCGGCGGTTATGGAAGGTGATTTCAAAAGTTTCACGGCAGGCGGATTCGGCGGGGCCGATCCACTCAAAGCCAGTGCGCTCGCGCTGAATGCTGACGTGGCTGGCGTGGCCGGCCAAAAGCGTGATGGAGCCATCGGGGCTCACATGGTCCAAAGTGTCTTCGTCCAGGACGGTCGTCGCCCCGGCCGCGTCCCGCTGGAAAATACGCACTTGGCCCGGCGGCAGGGCCCGGCCCAGTTCATTGTCCGCCGAATTGCGGAAGGCGAAGAGCATGAGCGGGCGGAACGTACCCACGCCTTGCGGCTTCTCGTTCGGCTTAGCGTCGCGCAGGTTGGCGAGCGGGTCGCTGACCAGGCGGCGGCTCAAGGCGATCTGCAGGGCCTCGCAATAGAGCACCTGCTTGGTTTCCGCATCGCGGATGCTCATCGGGCGCTGAATGTGATACTCGCGGGCCTCGGGCACGCTCAAATCTCGGGCGAGAACCTCGTTCGAGGGCTCCTTGGTTTCGGGTTGCCCCACCCGCTTGCCCTGCTCGTTCATCACCCGCACGTGGGCGTTGTTAATATCGCGCCCCGATTGATTGGTGATAGTCACCCAGCCCGTGAACTCGGCCTTGGTGCCCGTGGGGTCCACGTAAAGCACATAGCCCGCCTTCCATCTCACCCCTCGGGTGATGTAGCTGAGCTCGACATTGTTTTCCCCGGCGATCTTGGAGGAAACCTCCCAGACCAGGGCCGGTCGGTAGTAAAAATTCTTGGGGATCTGCGCCAGTTCCAACTGACCGCTGGGGCTGAGGATAAATCGTCCGTCGTCGGCCTTAAAGACCAGGCCATCCCACGTCGGGCCATCTTCGCCGCCCGGGATGACTTGCTTTGGTGCGCTCAGGATGAGACCGGTGGTGCGCTCGCGGGCCTTCTCGCTCAGGATGCGCGAGAGGACGGCCTTGCGGCCAATCGCTTTGCGCAAAAGCTCCGTAGGGTCCATGCTGTCGAACTGGAACGTCTGCTCGACGATGGCGAAGGAACCTGGATTGCTGAGCGAACGCACGCCCACGCTGTTCGGGTCGATGTGCTCGGCAATGTCCTCCACCACCAAGGTCTGCTCTCCCACGCGCAGATAAATGGTGCGGCGCTCTTTGACCAGGCCGAAGCCCTCCAGATAGACCGTCAATTCAGTCTTATCCGGCTGACTCGCCATCGCGCCCAACGTTCCCAAAGCCATCGAGAAGATTCCCTTCCCTCACTTTATCGGCATTTCATCTCCGAATCATTCCCCATCCCGAAACGAATGACGAAAATAGGGGGGTGAATTAATCGACGGGTTGGTATTGGGCGAAGAGTTGGCGCGCCACGGCGAGTTCTTCAGGCGAAAGCGGAACGACCGGCAACCGCATGTGCTGCGTTTCAAAACCCTGGTCGGCCAGCAGGGACTTGAGCGGAGACGGATTGGGGCCGCAGAAGCAGGCCGCAATCGCCGGTTGCAGGGCATGGTGCCAGCGCCGGGCGAGCGCGGGGTCGGTAGAAAAACATTCGATCATCGCCTTGAATCCGCGCCCGGCCATATGGGCCGCCACGCTCACCAGGCCGTAGCCGCCCACCGCCAGAATGGGCAGGGTCAGTCCATCATCCCCGCTATACACGCGGAAATCGCTGGGGGCGAGGCGGCACACATCGCTGATTTGGCCCATGTTGCCACTCGCTTCCTTCACAGCGGCAATGCGCGGGTAGTTCTCAACCAGCCGCATCAGGGTCGGCGTATCCAGATTGATGGCCGAACGGGGCTGGATGTTGTAGACCATGATCGGCAGGGTCGTCGCCTCGGCCACGGCCGCAAAGTGTGCGTAGAGGCCCGCCTGCCCGGGGCGGCTGTAACATGGATTGACCAGCATCAGGCCGTCGCAGCCGCGCTTTTCGGCCGCTTGGCTGAGGTGGATGCTGTGCTGGGTGTCGTAGGAACCCGAGCCAAAAACGATGGCCGCCCGGTCGCCCACGGCTTCGCGCACGGCATCGAGTAGGTCGAGCTTCTCGTCGTCGGTGAGGGTGGGCGATTCGCCTGTGGTCCCGCTGACCACGATGCCGTCGTTGCCTTGCTCGTCCACCAAGTGGGCGGCGAGGCGCTGAGCTTCGGCCAGATTGACCTGGCCATCGGCGGTCATCGGCGTGACCATGGCGGTCAGCAAGCGTCCCCATTCGGAGCGAGAAGTCATGCTTTGACTATACCGAGGTGCGCTTGAGGAGCAGCTCCATGATCCGGTCCACCACGGCCTCAGGCGTGAGGCCAAAGGACTCGATGATCACCGCATCTTCCGCCAGCATCAGCGGCGAATCGGCGCGGGTGTAGTCGCGATAGTCGCGGCTGATGACGTCCTTGATCACCATCGGCAGAGTGTCGGTCACCCCTCGGGCTTTGCTTTCTTCCCAGCGGCGGCGACCGCGCTCTTCCACACTGGCCGTCAGGAAAATCTTGAGTTCGGCCTTCGGGGCGACCACGGTGGTCACGTCGCGCCCTTCCAGCACGAAGCCTCCCGCCTCAATGATGCGCTGCTGCTGCGCTACCAGGGCCTGTCGGACGCCCGAATGCTCGCTCAGGCGGCTGGCATCCTGGCCAATCTCCAGCGTACGAATCTCGTCGCCCACGTCGGTGCCGTCCACCACCAATCGGGCGGGGATCCCTTGGAATTGAAGGTCAACTTCATTCGCCAGACGTGTCATCAGGCCCGCGTCCGCCACGTCGAGCTTGTCGCGGTGGGCGGCCCAAGCAATGCCTCGGTACATTGCGCCGGTGTCTAGCATCGCGAGGCCGGTGCGCTGGCACACCATGCGGGCCACGGTGGATTTGCCCGCGCCGGCGGGGCCATCAATGGCGATGACGGGACGAGGCTTCATGACCTCAGTTTATCTACCCTGGAGGGTGCGCAGGTGCTCTTGGAAGTCGGGGTAGCTGGTTTGGATGCTTTCCGCGCCCGAAATCTGCGTGGTGCCCTTGGCGACCAGCCCGGCAATGGCAAAGCTCATGGCAATGCGGTGGTCGTGGGAGGCTTCCACTTCGGTGGCGGTCAGCGTCGTCGGCCCGGTGATTTCCATGCCGTCCTCATGCACCTTCACGTCTGCGCCCATGCGGATTAGCCCCTCGGCCATGGTGGCGATGCGGTCGGATTCCTTCACGCGTATCTCTTGGGCGTCGCGGATGATGGTGCGCCCTCGGCACTGGGTGGCCAGCACGGCCAGCACGGGAATCTCGTCAATCAAACGGGGCACCAGGTCGCCAGAAATCTCAAAGGCCTTGAGATCGCGGTCGCCTCGGACGATCAGGTCGGCCACGGGTTCGCCCGAGTCTTCCCGCAGGCCTTCTAACGTTACGTTGGCCCCAGCGGCTTCCAGCACTTCCAGCAGACCCGAGCGGGTGGGGTTGACTCCCACGTTGGTCAGGCGCACTTCGCTGCCCGGGATCATCGCGCCTGCCACCGCAAAGAACGCGGCGCTACTGATGTCGCCCGGGACGGTGAATGTAAACGGCGCCCACGTAGCACCGCCGACCACGCCCACGCCCCGCTCATCTCGCATGAGATTGACGCCCAACGATTCCAACATCCGCTCGGTGTGGTCGCGGCTCAGGGAGGGTTCCCGAACCCAGGTTTCACCCTGCGCGGCAAGACCCGCGAGAAGAACGCAAGATTTCACCTGAGCACTGGCGACCGGCGAGACGTACTCGATGCCCCGCAGATGTTGTCCATGGATGCTGAGCGGCGGGGTGTCGCCTTCCACGCTCGCCCCCATGAGCCGAAGCGGGGTGGCGACGCGCCCCATCGGTCGCTTGCTGAGCGAGGCATCCCCCACCAAAATGGCGGCAAGCCCCGGCCGCCCGGCCAGGATGCCCGCTAATAGGCGCATAGTGGTGCCGCTATTTCCGCAATCCAGGTTGCCTTCGGGCGAAGTCCAGCGCTCGGGCGCAAAGACCATCGTCATCGCGTCGGCTCCTTGTTCGCCAGCTTCAAAGTGGTCAGCATCCGCGCCCAAGTCCACCAAGCACTGTAGCGTGCTTTCGCAGTCGGCACCGTTGAGGGGCTGATAGATGATGCTGGGCACGCCGGGTTGCGCCATCGCCGCAAAGAGATAGGCGCGGTGGGTGAGGGATTTATCCCCCAAGACCCGCACCGAACCCTTCAATGGCCCACTTCGTTCGACCTCGAAAACGCTCACGGCACGATTCCCAGCGACTCTTCTTGGCCCGCCATCACGTTCATGGCGTGCACCACTTGCGCAGCCCCCAACTTGCCGTGGATATCCGCCATTACGAGAATCGTGAGTAATCCCGTGGGGCCGTCGCCGGGGCTCCATCGCAGTTGATAAAGCGCATGAGGCTGGCCTAGCACCTGGGCCGCGTGCCACTCTTCGGCGGTGTGGCGATGCACAAAGAAGGAGCGGCCGTAGGCTTCCTCATAGAGTTCGTCGTACTCCTGCGGGGTGTCGGTGGAAGGCACTTCCACGTGGATGATGGAGGCTCGTACCGTTTCCATCTCCATCGGCGAAACCTGCACGATCGGCTCTTCATCGGCGCCCATAGATGCTAGGGCCGCGTTCAAGTCCTCATCATCGCCCTCAAAGGAAAGCTGAATCACGGGCGTATCGCACACCAAGCCCGCCCGCAGGAGCGGCCCAAGGGCGATGAGGGCTAGGGTGGCGGCGGGGCCGGGCACCGAAACCTGATCCGCGCACACCATGGGGTTGTTGTCCATCAACTCCACCAGGCCGTAAACCTCGGCATCCGGTTGGGCAACCTGGACGCCACGTTGCCATTCACCCACTCGGAAGGGAAGCGCTGCCGTGCCGCTCACCTCGCCCCGCTCAACATGCGGGTGGCGAGAGATGAAACGCTCCAGTGGGGCGGCCAGGCCCGACGGCACAACGATCACTTCCGGGTCACCTCAATTCGCACGGGTACCGAGCGGCGGGTGCCACTTTCATTGACCGTCAGCACATAGGAGAAAAAGAGCCGGATGAGGCGGCCGTGCTTGGCATCCACCAGGGCACTGCCCGAACCTCCTCCGCTCAGGTTGCCTCCCAAGAGCGTACTGCGGAAGAAGAAGTGCGCCACGTCGCGGCCGGCCAACTTATCCACCCGGCGGAGGATGCACACCGAGGTGCGCTCGGTGATTCCAAACGGGGTTTGAAATTTCTTATCAAACAGGATGAACTCCTGGTCCGGCAGGATGGGATCGGGGGGCAGGCGGAACCAACTGAACGGCACGATGGGCCGAGAGATCATCTGGCCCTTGTCGCCAATCTTGATCACGGTGTCCTCCGCCAGCGAAGGGCCTTCGACAACCATGCGCAGGTCGTAGCGATCGAGAACCAACCGCTTCACCTCAAAGGTCTCGGTGAACTCCCGCCCGATGGTGCCGTTTTGGGGGTCAAAGACGGTTTCCTTGACCACGAAGGCATGACGCTCGCCGACTTCCCACTTGATGCGGAAATCCGTGGGTTCGGCCTGCATGGCCAACACCAGGGCGAGCGCGCCGGGGCTGATCACTACGGTGCGTTAACCCTTCGTGATGGCAACCATCTCGACTTCGTAAATCAAGACCATGTTGGGCTCAACGCCTTGGAAGCCTTGCACACCCCAACCGAGCTTCGGCGGAATCTTGATGCGACGCTTGCCCCCGACGCTCATGCCGCGCACCGCCCAGTCGATGCCGGGAATGGCTTGACGCTTGCCAATCTTGAATTGGTCGGGTTTGGCGTTGCGCTTGCGGCTGTCGTCAAAAACGGTGCCGTCCACGTACTTGCCCACGTAGTGCACGCTCACGGTGTCGCCGTCGGCTGCGGCGGGGCCAGTGCCCTTGGTGATGTCGTCCACCACGAGGGTTTCCGACTCGGACGCCGGGACCATGTCCACGATCTCAATCTCGAATTCAAGGCCGGACTTCGGCGGAATGGTGGGCGCGCGGCCCTCGTCGCCATAGGCCAGGAAGGAGGGGATTTGCAGCTTGTACTTGCCGCCCTTCTGCGTGTTCTTCAGGCCCTGATTCCAGCCCGCAATCACGCCCATGCCGCCCAATTCGATGGCAAACACGTTGCGCCCGGGCTTGTTGATGTTGGAGTCGAACTCGGCCCCGGTCTTCAATCGGCCAACATATCGGGCGTAAAGGAGGTCGCCATCGGCCGCCTTGGGTCCGGTCCCCGGCGTGATGGTTTCGACCGTCAACTTTTCGAAATCTCCAGGCCCGGTCGTCTCCTTGGGCCCGCATCCGCTGGCCACGATCCAGGATAGGGCACCTAAGGCCATCAGGCACAACGAACCGCGATTGCGCATCTCCCCCATGGTACCTGGCACGCCACCGGTACACTTGGCCCTCAGGCATGGCCAAAAAGTCGGGAAAGTCCCGCGAGCCTCAGGGACCGGCGACGATCCAAAACCGGAGGGCGCGATACGATTACGAAATCCTCGATACCTTAGAGACCGGAATGGTCTTGCAAGGAAGCGAGGTGAAGTCGTTGTACGCCGGCCGCGCCCACATTGCCGACGCCTACTGCCGGATTGTCAATGGCGAGCTGTGGGTGTATCACCTCGATATTGAGCCCTGGACGCACAGCAGCGCGTTCACTCCGGACCGTCGCCGGGACCGAAAACTCCTGGCCCATGCCCGAGAAATCGTCCTTTTGGAACGCCGCGCGCAGGAGCGAGGGCTGAGCATCATCCCGCTCTCGATCTACTTTAAGAACGGGAAAGCCAAGATGCTCGTGGGCACCGCGCGAGGCAAGCACAACTACGACAAGCGCGAATCCCTAAAGGACAAGGAAACGAAGCGCGACCTCCGCCGCGAGCTTCGAGACCTGTAACTCCCCTTACGGTTCGATCTCGACGCCCGGATCCCAGCCTTGCTCGCTGGCGCGCATCAGGATTTCGACTTCCATATCGCGATCCATGCGGATTTGGCAGGAAAGGCGGAACTGACCCAGCACGCCGTCTTCTTCCAGGCAGGCGCGCTCGTCTTCACCCATCGGCGGCTCCTCGCCCTTAATGGTGACGCGGCAGGTGGTGCAACGGGCATTGCCTCCGCACCGATGGCTGACATCCTCACCGTTTTGCTCAAGGGCCAAGGCGAGCTTGGTGCCCGATTCCACCACGTAACTTCCGCCACCGACGACGTCCAAACGATGCTGACTCACGGGGTGCAATCTACCTTGCGGTAAGGTCCAAAGCACAATGGTCAACCAAGCGCGACTGGTCGAACTGTTCAAGACCCTGTGCCTTATCAATGCCCCGGCCCTGGAAGAGCGCCCGGCGGTGGATTACGTCAAGAACTTGCTCACCGAAATGGGCCTGGAAGTGGTGGAAGACAACGCCGGGGAAGTCATCGGCGGGAACGCCGGCAACGTCATTGCCACCTGGCGCGGCACCCGGCCCGACGCCCCGCGCATCTATTTCTCCGCCCACTTCGATACCGTGGAGCCCACCGAGGGCCTGGTGATCGGCGAGCGTGATGGCGTGCTCTACACCGAAAGTGACACCATCCTCGGCGCTGACGACAAGGCGGGCATGGCCGCCATTATCGAAGCCCTACGCGTGATGAACGAGACGGGCGAGGAACACGGGGATGTGGTTCTTCTTCTGCCGGTGGCCGAAGAGATTGGCCTGAAGGGCGCCGGAGCGCTGGACATCCAGTCGCTCGATCTCGACTTTGGATACGTGCTGGACACGGGCCCGCCGGTGGGCACCTATGTGAACCGCACCGCCACCCACGACAAGCTGGACATCACGGTCATTGGCAAGCCGGCCCACGCGGGTAAGCACCCCGAAGACGGTATCAACGCCCTGTGCGTGGCGGCCGATGCCATCAGCCAGCTCAAGATTGGCCGGGTCGGCCCTGAGACCACGAGTAACCTGGGCATCGTCAGCGGCGGCACGGGCACCAACGTGGTGATGCCGAGCGTGACCATCAAGGCCGAAGCCCGCAGCACCAGCGTGGAAGAGCTAGACGCCACCGTCGGCGAGATGATGCGCGCTTTTGAGGACGCCGCCCGGCGCTGGGGCGCAAAGGTGAGGATTGACCACGTGCGGCACTACGATTCGTACTTGATTCCGGAGGACAGCACCGTGGTGCAGGTGGGCCAGCAGGCGGCGCGGAAGCTAGGCTTCACGGGCGACCTCCGCACGACTCTCGGCGGCAGCGACGCCAACCAGTTCAACACCAAGGGCGTGCCGAGCATCGTGATGGCTACGGGGATGGAGGACATCCATACCCACGACGAGCACGTGTCCATCGAAAGCCTGGTCCAAAACACGGAATTGGTGATGGAAATCGTCCGGACCGTTCGCGAAATGAAGCGATGAGAGTAACATACGCAACAGCAGGGGACGACCCTGTCAATTACGCGAGGAAATCACGGATGAAGAACGTGGCAAAAATGGGGCTGGTCGCCGCTTTGGCGGTGGGTGTTCTGGCTCCGGCAATGGCTCAATATAGCAAGCCGTCGGGTCTCTCGGTGAAGGGCGGTTTGTTCTTCCCCATTAGCAACGAAGCGAGGAACGCCTCGGGCTCGGACTGGTTTGGCTTTGGTGTGGACTACGAACTGGGCAACCTGTTCAATGTGAAGTCGGACGGGGAAGTCGAAAGCACTTTCCACCTGTCCCTCGACTACTACGGCGATGGCGACTTTAGCCAGGTGCCGGTGATGCTGAACTACCGCGGTCGCCAGAAGAATGTGTACTGGGTCATCGGCGGTGGTCTTGGTTTTGTGCGCACCCCGAAGGTGGGCGGCGGCACCACGACCAACGAAGAGTTCGCCTACAACTTCGCTTTGGGCTACAACTTCAACCAGGGCGCCACGCCGTACTTCATCGAAGCGCGGTTCTTGGGCTCCAACGAAGAGCGACTGAACGGTTTCGGGCTCTACGCCGGCCTCCGCTTCTAAAGCTCGCAACCTCGAAGACCCTCCGTGCGGCCGTTTCTCGCGGCCAACGGAGGGACTTTTTTTAACGTACTGAACTTTGGTCATGCGTTTGCGTCATCACTTGATCATGGGCACTGATGCGCAGGCCCGAACGTGGAGCCCCTGCATGAAACATGACGCCACGGCCGAAGCGGCTTTGGTTTCCGCTTGTCGTCGGCGGGATGACGCCGCGTTTGGTCGACTGATCGATCTTTATCAGGCCCGAATTTACGGGTTTGTGAAGCGCATGGTCCACGATGCCGAGGACGCACAGGACCTCACCCAAGAAGTATTCATTCGCGCATACCAAGGATTGGACCGGTTTGACGGCCGCTCCTCCTTGCGCACGTGGCTGTTCCGCATCGCCACCAATCTGTGCATCGACCGGTCCCGTCGGCTGAACCACACTCTCGAAGTCGTTTCGGGGGGCGAAGAGGAAGCCTGGGACAACACGCCTGACCACCGTTGGGACCCGGAAACCGCTGCGCTTTCGGCCGAGATGCACGACGTGGTGGAGCACGCACTCGCCCAGATGAGCGATAAAATGCGCATGGTCTTGCTTCTGCATGACCGCGAAGATATGGCGTATGAAGAGATTGCGGCCACGATGTCGCTTCCCGTGGGTACGGTGAAGAGTCGACTTTTCTTGGCCCGAGAGTCTTTGCAAAAGACACTGAAGCAGTACATGGGAACCCAGGGGTTCAGTCGTGAATCAAGATTGGCGAGAAAAGATTGAGCAAGAAGCGGAATTGACGCTGGCGGAAGCCGTGGTGCTGGACGAAGAGATCGAGCGCCTGGAGCCAATGCGCCATGCGTTGCAAGCCTTGCCGTCTGACGAACTGAGCCTGCAATGGCGCAGCCAACTCAATCAACGCCTGGCGGCCGAGGCCAAGCCGGTGGCCCCGCGCCGCAATGTGTTTGCTCTGTGGCCGGTGGCCGTTTCGGGGCTGGCGGCGTGCGCGCTGGCGGTGGCGTTGTTTGCCCCGCGTGGCGGTTCTGCACCGACGGCCAGCACGGAAAATAGTGTGGAAGCACGGCTCGTGCGATCGCACCAGGAGTTCCAGAACGCCCGGGATCTTGGGGTGGCGGCACCGACGACGCCGGTGGCAGCCCCGCCGTCCTCAGGAGGATTCGATTGGTCAACGCTCGAAAAGGGCTCTTAACGCTGGTCGCGCTGGCGGGGGCCGCCCCGGCTTTCGCGCAACCGGCCCGGTCGTACCCGCCCGAGATTACGAAGTACTTGCAACTGCAATCCCGTGTGAATGCGGCAGGGATTCGCAACGTGACGCTGATGGTGGATGGCCAGATGGGCACCTTCCGGGAGCGAGTTCTGAAGCAAGGCCTCAACATGCGCATTGAGTTCGCTGACGGCCCGAACGCGGGTTCGTTCACGGTCGAATCCGGAGGGCGAAGGTTCTTGGTGAATCCGGCTCGCCGTGAAGCCCGCACCATGGCCCCCATGGGCGCGAGCTTTGCGCCGGCCTCCTTGATGTCTCGCCTTCAGGGTCGCGAAGGTCGGTGGGAAAAGTCAACCGGGGGGGACATCGCGGGGGCCAAAACCGTCCGGTGGGATGTCTTTGATAGTCGCAACCGGATCATGCAGAGGTTTTGGGTCGAGCCCAATCGCGGTCTGGTCCTGAAGCGCCAGATCTTTGATGAGAACGGCCGAGTGGTCGGCGGGTTCGAGTTTGAGGTCGTCAAGTTCGATGTCGAAATGGCCTCGAACGAGTTTTCGGTGCCCACCGATTTTCGCATCATCCGGCCGCTGGAAGAACTCAAGGCCGCCTGCCAACGCGCATCGTTGACTCCGGTCATTTTGGATCCGGCGCTAGGCTATAACCTCGATGCCGTTCGGATCTTGAGTGCGCAGCAGGGTTCAGGCATTGTGATGTCGGTTTATGCGGACGAAACCACGCAACTGAGCCTCTACATCATGAAGCAGCCGCTGAACACCGAGCGACTCCGCCGCTTAACTGGGCAGAGATTAAAGTTCTACTCCTGGCAACAGGGAGGGCAGTACCTCACCATAATCGGGGCGTTGCCGCAGGAAGAACTGGCCCGCTTGGCCCGGTCGGCCCGAACCTAGCAACGCTAAATGGTGCTGGCCCGTCATAATATATAACGGTGCAACGCGCCCCTGCTACACGCGTCAAGTCCAACTCCGCGCCGGAGCAAACCCGGTCGCGCAAATGGACTCGAAAGAGAGCTTTTAAGTCTGCTTTCTTAATCCTGTGGGGCGTCATTGCCGCGGTGATTGCCGCAGGCTCGCTTTACTTCTGGACCAAGCTGGAGCAAGCCAATGCGATGGTGCCGCAGTTGCCGAGCATCATCCAGGAGACGATTACGGGTCCCTCCGAGATCCTGGCGTCCGATGGCTCTGTGCTTTTCCGGGTGGCGGCGGAGTTCCGTGAGCCGGTGGCTTACGGCGACATTCCTCAGCACGTGATTGACGCCACGCTGGCGGCCGAAGACAAGCGCTTCTTTAGTCACGACGGTGTGGACTCCATCGCCATGATGCGTGTGCTCTGGGTCACCGCGGCCTCCGGGCGTTCCACCCAGGGGGGCTCGACCATCACCATGCAGCTCGCCAAGCGTGTCTTCTCGGGATCCGAAAAGACGCTCGAGCGCAAAGTGCAGGACATTTCGCTGGCCCTGATGATGGAGCGCAGTATGTCCAAGGAGCAAATCCTTGGCCTGTATTTAAACCAAGTCTTTTACGGCAACGGTGCGTATGGCATTTCCGCCGCCGCCGACGTCTACTTCGGTAAGTCCCTCAAAGATTTGACCATCGGCGAAGCCGCGCTTCTCTCCCGTTTGGTGCGCCGCCCGAGCCAGGAAAACCCCTTCCGCAATCCCGAGATCGCCAAGACGAACCGCGACGTGGTGTTGGGCATCATGTTGGAAGAGAAGTTCATCACCAAGGCGGAGTACGACAAGGCGATCAAGGAGCCGATCAAGCTGGCCAAGAGTGCCAAGGTCGAAGTCAATCGCGACAAGAAATTCCCGTTCTTCGTGGATTACGTCCTGGCCGAGCTTGACAAGAAGTATCCCGACATTGACCTCGCACGGGGCGGATATCGCGTTGAAACGACCCTCGATCCTAAGATTCAAACCATTGTCGATGCCGAGATCAAGAATACGATCAATCGGTATCGTCGCCTGCGAGTGACCACCGCCGCCTTCCTGGTGGTGGATAAGTCAGGTCGTATCGTGGGTATGTGTGGGGGGGGAACTACGAGCGCAACCAGTTCAACGTGGCCTCGCAAGGACGACGTCAACCGGGTTCGGCCTTCAAGCCGTTCGTCTATGCGGCGGGATTCGAAACCGGTGCCCTCAGTCCGGACGGCACCGTAAGCAACGACCCCTATTACATCAAGGTGGGCGGACTCCGCAAAAAGGTGTCCGGGGGCGGTAGTGGTGGCCGAGTTTCGGTGTCCAGCGCGCTCGCCGCGTCCATCAACTCCCCCGCGATGTGGGCGATTGAAGAAGTGGGAGCCCGCAACGTCGTTAAGTACGCTAAGAGCACCTTTGGCTTCACCAACGAGCTCCCGGCCGTGCCTTCGCTCGCCCTGGGGACCGGCGAGGTTTCAATGCTGGAAATGGCAGGCGGCTATTCCGTCTTCCAGTCCGGCGGCGATCGCTATACCCCTTACGGCATTGTCCGCATAGTGGGGCCGGACGGCACCACTCTGGCGCGCTCCAGCGGTCAAAAGTTCAACCGCGTGATGAGCACCGCCTCGGCGACAGGGATGGATGCGCTTCTTCGCACGGTGGTCACCAGCGGTACCGCGAAGGCGGCCAGCTACGTGGTCAACGCCCGCGGCAAGACGGGGACGACTAACAGCCACAAGGACGCCTGGTTTGCCGGCTACACGGATCAATACATTGGCATCGGCTGGATTGGCAACGACGTGCCGAATCCCAGCGGCAATCCGCCTTTCGTTTCGGGCACCATGGCCGGCGTCTTTGGCGGTGAAGTGACGGCCCCCATGTGGGCGCGGATCATGTCCAAGGTTCAGGATATTTATCCGGAACCCCGCCGCCAAATTCGTGCCATCGGTCGGGTGATTGAAGAGCCCGACGAGGAAGAAGAGGAAGAAGACACCACCCATATCGATGCGGATGACAACGTCCGTACGACCCCGGAAAACACCGACCCGGTGGTGGCGCCTCGCATTAACGAAGGGAACACGGAAAGCGGCACCACGGGCAGCACCGGCGGTGGCGATGGCCTTACGGTCGAACCGGTGAAGGATCCGCCCACCAATGACCCGCCCAAGACCAAGCCCAAGGATCCCCCGGCCCAAGGCGGCGGTGATGGTGGTGGCGATCTGATCTCGGTGGAAGTGTGCGCAGATAGTAGCGCCCGGGCCAGCGTCTATTGCCCCGAGCGGCGTCGCATCAAGGTGCCCCGCGACCAAGCCCCCCGCGGCCGTTGCCCGCTTCACGGCCCGCACTAAAGCGCGATGTCGGTGATCAGGGCCCCACGTCACGTCCCGTACGATCTTCGCCAGTTGATCGTACCGGTAGGGGTTGCCGCCTTCTTCATCTTCTACTTCTTCCGGCTGTGGTTCTTGCAAGTGGCCGAGGCCGACTCCTTGCGCGAACAAGGCGCCCGATCTCGAGAGACCAGGGTGGAGCAGCTCGCGCCGCGCGGCGAGATTTTGGATCGTAAAGGGCAACTTTTGGCGGGGGTTCGCCCGAACCTCGTGCTGATGGCCGTGCCCAGCAAGCTCGAAAAAGATGATGCCTTGCGGCAAAGAGTGGCCGATGTAACCGGATTAACTCTTAAGGAGCTGGACGCCAAGCTCAAGCGCATTACAAGCCCGCCGGATCTGCCGACGGTGTTGCTTCGCAACATAGACATTAAAGCCGCCACCCGGATTGCCGAGGCCGAGCACCTTTACGAAGGCTTGAGTGTCAAGACGCTGCCTATGCGCTATTACCCGGACACCAAGACCTTCGCCCACGTGCTGGGCTGGGTTTGGGTGCCAACGGATTCGATCGAGAAGCGACTGAAAGAGAAGGGATTCACGCCGGCGAGCTTTGTCGGTCGCGATGGCATCGAAGCCACGTACGAGGAAGTCCTGATGGGCAAGGCCGGTTCCGAGCGGGTGCGATTGGATGCAAAGCGTCGTCCAGTAGCCAGCTTGCCGTCGGATCATCCGCAGCCTGGCAAGGACCTCATCTTAGGGATTGATGGGGATTTGCAGGCGCATGCCACCAAGCTTTTGGCTGGACGCAGAGGTGCCATCGTGGCTTTGGACCCCAAAACGGGCGATGTGTTGGCGATGGTGAGTGCCCCGACCTTTGATGTTACAGATTACATAGGTTCGTATAACACTCTTCGAGACGACCCGAGCAAACCCCTCTTTTTCCGTGCAATTCAGGGCACCTACCAGCCCGGCTCCACCTTCAAGATTCTGACCACCTTGGCGGCGCTCAAGAAGGGCGTTTTCGATGCCAATCGCCCCGCCTATTGCAACGGGGGCTACCAAATGGGTAGCCGCCGATTCCGATGCTTAGGGGTCCACGGGTCGGTGACCTTTAACCGCGCCATGCAGAAGTCGTGCAACGCCTACTTTGCCGATTTGGCGGTAAGAGCGGGCTACGAAGCCATGTGCGACGCCGCCGAGGAGCTACACTTCGGCACTCGGTTGGGGCTGGATTTTGACCGCGAAGGGCGAGGCGTGGTGCCCAACCCCGAGTGGTGGGGCAAGGTCAGCAACCGCCCGTTCTCGCGTGGGGACTTGGTGAATATGGGCTGCGGCCAGGGAGAACTCCTGGTCACACCGCTTCAAATGGCCAGCCTGATTGCCACGGTCGCCAATGATGGGAAGCAGATGCGACCTCGGTTTGTTCGGGCAATCCGGGATGCGAACGGCAAGGTGACGCCCGTCGAACCGGAAGTCATCGGGGAGATCGCAGCGTCGCCGGAGTTCTGGTCCATCATGAAGAACTCACTCGAGGCCGTCGTTTCGGGCGGCACGGCCCGTGGTGGTCGCATTCAGGGCATCACCATGGCCGGGAAGACGGGCAGCGCAGAAAACGCCCACGGCCCTCTCACGCACTCATGGTTTGTGGCCTACGCCCCCGCCGATAACCCGCAAATTGCGATTGCCGTGATGGCTGAAAACGCCGGCCACGGCGGCACGGTGGCCGTGCCGATGGCCAGCAGCGTCATCCGCAAGTACCTTGAAAAGGACCCGCCCAAGCCGGCGGGGCAAGCTGAACAATCCGGTCAGTCCAACTCAAACGCGCCGAAGATCGAAGTCTCCGATCCGCTGCCGATTGTCAACTGATTGCGCTTCGCCATATCGGCTCGCTCCTCTTCAATCGCCACTGCCTCATCCCGCTTGGTGCGCGCAGACCGGAGGGACTCACCGGCAATCACGGCATCCTCATCACCGCCGGCCAGGGACTTGAGATAGGGCACAGTCTTGGCGGCGTACTCCCGGTAGATGGCCAAAGCCTGGGTGTAGAGCTCGTATTGCCGAGCCGGATCGTTCGCCTCGCGGGCCAAAACCAGGTACGCCTTGGCGTGTTCGGTCGGCACGATCTCGGGCAGGGCGCGCAGAGTGTTGGGGGCGGCTTTGGCCATCTCCACCATGGTTTCCGCGGTTTGGCGGGCGTCTTCGTCTTGACCCGCTTCTTGTTGCAAATCCAAGATGAGGCCGAGCGTGTCTAGGTTGGCGGGGTCGAGGGCGCGCGCCCGTTCCAGAGTTTGCAGGGCCGCTTCGGCCCCCAGGGTGGCTAGTTGTTCACGGGCCAGCAGGCGCATGTTGCGGGTGCTGGGCAGCACACTCACGGCATTGCGGGCGTGGGCCAGGGCTTGGTCGCGGTCCACTTGGGCGGCCAGGTTCCACAGCTCGCCGTCAATCTTCGCTTGTTGAGCCAGGGCCACCACGTCCTCGCGGCTGGTGGGGGTCATCGGCGAATTGATGATAAGGGCGGCCTGCAGTCGCTTCCATTCCAGGTTGGCCGTCCAGAGCGAAACGAAAATTGGGGTCAGGCCGAGGGCGGCAAGGGCGGCAAAGCGATGGGGGTGCCCCACCGGCTCCGGGTTCGAACCATCAGCACTCACGGCCAGCCATAGGCCGGCCAGCGCCCAAAACAGCCACAAAGAGCCGAAGAACGACCAGTTGGACTCCACCATCCCGTTCGCGAAGAGGGCTGCCAATGCCCCGAAGAGACAGGCGTGCAGGATCTGCCGCTCCGCAGACTGCGACCGCGCCCCCCGGAAGCCGTGCCGGGCCGCCATGCCCCCCACTACCAAGAAAAGCCCCAACGCCAGCACGCCGCCCTCCACTTGAAGGTGGAGGAGGTTTTGGTGCGGGTTGTGGGTTTGGGCCACCTGCATCGGTTTGCCACTGAGGTACCGGAACGAGCCCAAGCCGTGGCCCATGGGGGCTTCCCGGCTGAGGGCAATGGCCGTGCGCCACAGGTTGGTACGCACGCCGGTACTCTGTTCTTGGGCCGCACCGATGCGCCCGGTGGGGGCCGCGCCGGGCTTCGCGCTCTGGCTATTCGTGAGGGCAAACCCCAGCAGCACCGCCAAGACCAGCGGCACCAGGGCCGCCAACCCCGCCCGCCCCTGGCGCAAGGCAAACAGCAACCCCGCTGCAATCACCAGTCCCGCCCCGGCGGCCAGCAAACCGCCCCGGCTCTGGGTAAGCAGCAGCGCCAGCACCAGTGGCAGGATCAGGATGGCCCCAAGAGGTTGAGAGGGCGCGGGAGGATAAGGCTGAGCCCCACCGCGAGCGGGATGCCGGCGGCAAAGATCACCGCCGCCGCGTTCGGGTTTTGGTAACCCGCAAAGATGCGCCAGGTCGGGTCGATCGCGCGCATGTCGCCGTATTCCATGGCTCCGCGCAGGCTCATCGCAACGATGGCTAACACAATCGCCCCCAGCACCCATTTGACGCCCGTTCCTCGACCCGCCACGGCGATGATGGCCAGGAAGGAACCCAGGGCCACCGCCCAACTGGTCCAGGTGGTCCACGCGGGGAGCACGTAAGGGCTGGCAAAGCCTTGCCCTGCCATCCACACCACCAGCAGCAGCACCGGGGTCAGCACCATGCGGTCGGGCACCAGCATCACCCGGTGCTTGGCGGCCATCGCGAGCCACGCCCCCAGCACCAGCACCGCCACCAGCGCTCTGGTGACTTGGACCAGTTCGTTCGGGCCGAACAACAGCGCGCCGAAGCTCAAGGCCCCGGGCTGATGTTGTCCAGGGGCGTGTAGCCGCCGGCCAGGATCGCCACCACTGCCCCGACCATCAACATCCATTGCCCAGCCGTGGGCATGGGGGTGGTGGCTTCGGCCTTGCGGCTCACTTACGCACCGCCCGCACGAGGGCATCCTTATAGTTCTTGAGCAAGAACAGGCTGGCCCGGGTACCGAGCGCCACCAGCGCAAACCCCGCCGCAAACGGGCGCAACAGCAGGTTCATCGAGGCCAAATGATGCTTTTGGTAATAGCGGTACATACTGCGGTGGAACCTGATAATCATCTTGTTCGCAATGCGGTCGGTGCTGCGGCCGATGGCGTGCGTGATCACCGCCGACGGAAGGTACCGAACCCGGAAACCGGCGTCCCACGTGCGCTTGCAGAAGTCCACGTCTTCGCAATACATAAAGAACGAGGGGTCCAGCCCGCCAATCTTCTCGTAGACCTCGCCGCGAAGGAACAGCGCCGCGCCGCTCACCCAGTCCACCTCTCGTTCTTCGGAGTGGTCGAAACCGACCATCAGGTAGTCCTTAACGTACCGATTGTTGGGGAAGAGGCGACCCAAAATGGTGTTCCGGAAGGCCGCCGCCACCGGGTTGGGAAAGCGCCGGCAACTGAACTGGAGCGACCCATCGGGGTTGAGCAACTTCGGGCCGACCACGCCCACTTCGGGGTTGGCCCGCATGAACTCCAGCAGGGTGCCGATGGCCCCCGGGTGCACCACGGTGTCGCTGTTCAGCAGGGCCGCGTGATGCCCTTTGCGTTCGGCCAGGGCGCGGTTGTGGCCACCGGTGAAGCCCAGGTTCGTCTCGCTGCGGATCAACCGAAACTCGGGGAACTCGGTGGCGATCATGTCGGCACTGCCGTCCGCGCTGGCGTTGTCCACCACGATCACTTCGAACTCGGTGGTCTGCCGTTCCGCCCGCAGGCTGGCCAGGCACGCCCGGGTATCCGCGATGGTATTCCAACTACAGATGGTGACGCTGAGTTCGAAATCCGGCATGATATCCACGAGCACGCACAAAAGCGGCCAACCCGACAAGGATGGCCAACAGTGGCAAACCGAGCCTTGCAAAACCCCGCGTGTGCTTAGAAAAGTAACGCAATAGGCTACGGTGTGATTCCCAGATCATACTGGGTCGCACCTGCCGGGTGCTGGCCCCGTGGTGGTGGGCAATGGTCAACCCCGCTTGGTACCACGCCGGCCACCCCGCCTGCGCCAGCCGGTAGAGCAGGTCCACCTCGTTAAAGAAGATGGGGAAGTTCTCGTCGAAGGGAGCCTTCACGTCGCCAATGGCGGCCAGGGCTTCACGGCGGAACAGCAAGAACGTGCCCATGGGCTGCGGGGCCGGACCGCTGGCTGCGTAATCGAAGGCCGGGAGCAAGTAGCTCCCCAGTGCCCCGTGAGGTGAGCGCCGCGCCAACCCCGTGAACTGCCCCACAATGCCCCAGAACGAAGGGAATCCCCGCACGCTGGCCTGGATATCGCCGCTGGGCAACTGGAAGGGCACACTCAGCACCCCAAACTTGGGTTGCGCGCGCAGGGCGTCAATTGCCCCTTGCAGCACGCCGGGGCGCAGTTCCGTGTCTGGGTTGAGGGTCAGGAGCCACTCCCCCTGGGCCACCGTAAAGGCCAGGTTATTGCCGGCCGCATAGCCGGTGTTGAAGCTCGGCTGGATGAGCTGAACCTCCGGAAAGTCCCGGGCCACCATCTCCGCGCTGCCGTCCGTGCTGGCGTTGTCCACCACGATGATCTCCATCGGCTCCTGCGGCGGGTGCGCGCGCAGGCTTTTGAGGCAGATTTCCAGGTGGGAACGGGTGTTCCAATTGACGATGAGGACGCTCAGCAACGCGCTTGCAAGGCTACCAGGGACCCAGGACAGGCGACCCGCCCAGATTCGCGAAATACCGGGAATTGGCGAGGAACTAGGAACAATCCAGGTAAAGTATCCGAAGATACGACTGTCACACGGCGTATTTTTACGCTTGGCAGACGTAACGGAGGAAACCAAGTTTTGGCATTAACCGGCGCCATTTGGGGCGCGATGATGGTGGGTGCAGGCAACGCCAGTGCCCCCGTCAAGTACCAGGTACAGAATAACGAAACCGCTGTTACAGTGGCAAGGAAGTTTGGGCTGGATGCGAAAGAGCTCCAAAAGGCGAACCCGGGCGTGCAGATTGCACCCGGTGTCACAGTCCTGATCCCGTCGCGCGTGCTCGCCGACGATAAGGGCCCCATTTACCTCGTGCGCAACGGGGATACCGACTGGAGCATCGCTCGCCGGTACAACCTGCGCCCGGCGCAGCTCCATGTGCTCAACCCCGATGTGGATTGGGGTCGCATGGAAGTTGGCACCGTCATCCGCGTCGGCACGGCCATGCAGGCCCGCACCACGCAACTGGAAGCCCCGCGACCCGTCGCTCCGGCTCCGCGCCAGGATGCCTCCACCACCGGCGCCAATGCCGCCACCAAGATTGAAACCGTCCCCTACCGCGTCGCGGAAGGCGACAACGACTGGACCATTGCCAGCAAGGTGGGCGTGCCGCCCAGCCAGATCCGAGACCTGAACCCGGGCCTGGACTGGGACAAGCTGACCGTGGGCACCGTCATTCAAGTGCCGAAGGAAGGCCGCGCCGTGGTCACCAACGTGATTGCCACCAGCCGCGTGCAACTGAAGGGTGACCGCGTGAATCTGCGCGCCGAGCCCAACACCGACGCCCGCATCATTGCCAACCTGCCCCGAGGCCGGGTGGCCAACGTGCTGGACCGCCAAGGCGACTGGTACAAGATCCAATTCGCTGGTGGCACCATCGGCTGGATGAGCCGCGATTTCCTGGAGCCGGTGAGCGCCGATACGCTCGCTCGCACCGCCGAAGGCCAAGCCCTGCTGCAAGCCAGCGTGGCCCCGGCCAGCGCGAGCGTGACGGGACCCGCCGCTGCCGCCCAGAACGACGCCGTTTTGGCGAGCAACCTCTCGGCCGAACCCGTGCCGGACCCGGACTTGGGTGCGGTGGGCAACATGCTGGCCACGGCCCGCTCCCAAATGGGTGTCCGCTACAAGTGGGGCGGCACCAGCCGCAACGGCTTTGACTGCAGCGGCTTCACTACTTATGTCTTTGCCAAGCACGGCATCAACCTTCCGCGCACCGCAAATGCCCAAAGCAACGTGGGCCGCGTGGTGCAGCGAGGTGCCCTACAGCCGGGCGACCTGGTCTTCTTCAAGACCAGCACCTATGCCCGTGTGACGCACGTGGGCATCTACATTGGCAATGACCAGTTCATCCACGCCAGCAGTGGTGGTGGCTCGGTGCGCATCAATAGCCTGAGCGAAAACTACTACAACCAGCGTTACGTGGGCGCGCGCCGGGTGCTGGGCATCCAGGCCAACGCCAACGGCTACGAAGGCTACGACGTGAGCGAAGAGTGGGCCTACAACAACGCCCCGGGTGCCAGCACCCGTGCGGCCAGTGCGGCCTACCTGAACCAGAACGCTTCGCGATCGGAAGAGCCCGTGGCTGCGGCTCCTCGACAAGAAGCTCCGGCTCCTATCCCGGCCCCGACTCCGGCGCCTGTGAAGGAAGCTCCGGCTCCCGCTCCGGCTCCGGGTTCGGCCCCGCCGATGGGCATGGGCTCCGACATCATCGCCCGGTAAATCCTGGCGACGGCCCCTGCGGGGCCAACCGACCCGACCCCCTTGCAACCAGGTGGTCGGGTCTGGCATTATCTTCAGGCACCCCGTGCCCCGGTGGTCTAGCGGTTAGGACGCCTCCCTTTCAAGGAGGAAATCGCGGGTTCGAATCCCGTCCGGGGTACCAATTGCAAGAGCCCTGGCACCAAGTGTCAGGGCTCTTTTGATTTCTACCTTTCCGGTATGAGATGCGCGCAGCGCAATGGGGGATTCCCGTCCGGGGTACCAACGCCGCTTGGTTCCTTACACGATCTAGGGTAGCCTCCGGTTCTTAACATTCCGAACTCGAATCGCCTTCGGCTCCTTAATCATCGGGGTCTCCCGGTGGGTCTGGCGCGCGGTTCGATCGGATTCCGGTGAAGCGCATCCATGAAGACTCGAAGCCTGCTTGTTGTTCCCGTTCTGGCCGCGATCCATGTCGCCTTTGCCCAAGGTGTGGTGGAAGACAACCGGGCCTGGCTGAACATCAACGGCACCGGAAAGATCAGCAAAGACTGGTCGTGGTACGGGGAGTTTCAGCCTCGCTTCCGCGACAACTACTCGAAGCTCGATCAGCTGACCTTGCGCGTAGCCGCCATCCAACGAATCAGCCCTCGGCTCTCCGTGGGCTATGGCTACGGCCGTATCACCAACTACCGCCCCGCCGGCGATGTCCATGAGGATCGCTTGTGGCAGATGGTCACCTATAACCCGCCGGCCCTCGGGCCGGTGAATCCCCAATTGCGCCTGCGCCTAGAGCAGCGCATGGTCGATAGCGGCTCCGACACGGGATGGCGAGTGCGACTCCAGGCCCGTGGCACCCGGCCGATTGAGGGCACCAAGTGGTCGGTCTTTGTGAGTAACGAGTACCTCTACAATCTCAACTCCACGGATTGGGGAGCCACGCGGGGTTTTGATCAGAACCGTTTTTCCCTCGGCCTGGGCTACCAGACCTCAAAGCAGGTGCGGGTCGAGTTCGGCTACTTGAACCAGTACTCGCGCGGGGCCAGTGCCGACCGGAGCAACCACGTCATCTTCTTTACGACGGTCTTCAGTTTCTAAGCCTCAGGCGCCGTGCTTATGGGGCAGAACCGCAAGGCGGGGCATTGTTGTTTTGTGGTGACACGTAAGGGCGACGGGTAACCTCGTGCGATGCCGCACCAGGGACTCCGGAGAAACGGGGAACAGACCACACCCAGCGTCCTCAACATCTTCGGTGACCTGGTTTCGATCAGGGTTGCAGGGGCAGAAACGGGCAACCAATACACGGTCATTACGAGTCAGACTCCACCTCTGGGCGGGCCACCGCTCCATGTGCATATCTCTGACGCCGAGACGTTCTACGTCATAGAAGGCACGTTCCTGTTCGAGTTGGATGGTGAGGTCGTTCACGCCCAAGCTGGAGACGTGGTTCAGGTTGATCCGGGGGTAAAGCACCTTTATCAGAACGTGGGTGCGGAGCCCGGCCAGCTGCTGCTTGTGGTGTGCCCCGCCGGGTTGGATGAGTTCTTTATCAAACTTGACGCTCTCCTCAAGGAATCGGAGCACCCGCCGATGCCTGAGATTGCGGCGCTGCACGCCCAATACAACATGGAACTCCACGGCCCCCCGATGGCGGCTCGGTAGAATCGTAGCCACGCATGGCCGTGAGGCGGGGCGGCTGGAGTCAGTGATGCCCGGCGGGCCGTCCGAGGGTCTCTACACGCAGATCGTCACGGGGCAGTTCTGGCGATCGTTTACTTCTTTGCTGCTGGAACTCCAGGTATACCCACGCCATGATCTGCGCTTTGCTCCTCGCCACCACCACTGCCCCCAGCGCCCCGGCCGGCTCCGTGCGCCTGTTCAACGGTCGGAACCTGGAAGGCTGGACGCAGCTGAACGGCACCGCCACCTACACCGTGGAGGACGGCGCGATTGTGGGGCGCACCGCCGAGGGCAGCCCCAACTCCTTCCTCTGCAGCAACAAGATGTACGACGACTTCGAGCTCTTCTTCGAGGTCAAGGTGGACGACCCGCTCAACAGCGGCTGCCAGATCCGCTCCCTCCAGTCCGAGGGGCTGCAAGGTCAGCCGGAAAAGGGCCGCGTGTGGGGTCCGCAGGTCGAGATCATGGCCGGCCCCGGCCACTCCGGTTACATCTACGGTGAGGCCACCCGCTTCGGCTGGCTTTCCCCCGAACCGAACCAGCCCGGATCGAACCACACCATCTTTAAGAACGGCGGCTGGAACCAGTACCGCATCCTGGCCCAGGGGCCGCGCATCCAGACCTGGGTGAACGGCATGAAGGTCGCCGACCTGACCCACGACGAGGTTTACAAAACCCACTCGCGCGGGTTCATCGGGCTGCAGGTGCACAGCATCGCGCGGGGGGCTGGCCCCTACGAAGTGCGCTGGCGCAACCTCCGCATCCTGGAGCGCTAAGGCAGCGGGGCAAAAAAAGTGGGGTCGGCGCTATGCCGACCTCATCTTCGTTTCTCGATCCTTACGGAACGAGGGCGTCCAACGCGAAGACTTGTCCCCCTTGACCGGTGAACAATCGCCCCGTCCTTTTGTTGACTGCCATATGGCGCGGAATGAACTGGAAAACCTTTGCAAAGCCGTCGCCAGAGTACAGGCCCGCCACTAGTACCGTGTAGAGTTGTCCATTCCTGAACACGCGAACTTTGCCACTAGGGCTCGAAACGTAGACGGAGTCACTGTCGTCGACGGCCAGATAGCGCACCTCCCGGATGGCCCCGGCGTTGTCATCATCTCCGGCTGTACCGGTGCCTGCAACGGTGGTGACGTTGCGTTGGACATCAATCTTTCGGATGCGGGCATTGTTGGCGCCTGCAACATACACGTTCCCGAAGCGATCGACATCTACCCCTTGTATATTGGAACTGAATTGCGCTGCAAGCTGCGCGAAGGTGAGTGGCACATCGGCCGCCACGTGTGGGCTCTTCAGTTCAGGAGGGACCTAGAGTCCGAGGGTCCACCAAGTGACATGACGATGTATGCAATAAGTAATTTAACGCATGTGAGCTGTCAGTCCTGCGGGCTTCAATCAAAGTCTAAAAGAGGCCAAAAGCGTTGGCCTAAACCAATGATGGAACTTAGGTTCTTCCCGAACTCTTTCTGGATCCTGAGTTGTCACGCACGGACTACAGTGCGCTTGCGGAGAATGGATAGCAGACCGATACCCAATGCGACAATGGAAGCTGGCTCGGGCACAGCTGTTGTTGTTAGGGTGATGTCATCAAGCAACGTCGTACGGTCATCAACTCCGGTCAAGTTTCCAAATGAGTCGTACACAAAGGGGCTCAAGCTGTTAAAGTTGAGCGTGTATGTTCGCCCCGAGATAAGCGTGAAGCTTGTGCCGGTTCGCGCGAACCAACCCTGTTTTCCGGCCAGAGTGAAGCGATCGTCAGGAGCATTTGTCCAGCTGTTTGAATCCAAACCCAGAAACACCTCACTTGTGTAACTCCCAATAAGTTGTGTGTTGCCGAAGTTATCAACGAGAGTAACGTTATACTCGTTCTGTCGGCCAAACCATGTATGCTCTCTCCAGGAATTCCGATTTGAGTCGAACCAAGAAAGGGTGCCGATGGCGTCTTCAGTCGCAAGGAAGGACTGTGACATTGTCTGACGATCTTTTATGATGCCCATGACATCGCCAGTGCGCGCCCACTTCCAGCCCGTAGTGAAATCCTCAGTGCGAGCAATTGCGCCGCCTGTCCATGCACCAGCAAAGTTGTTTTGCCAAGAACTCCATCCCCAATTGCTCCAGGCGGCACCCCATTTTGAACCGTCGGATTGCAGATAAAAAGGATTTTCTTGAGATACCGCCTGATTCTCGAAGCTGCCGTCCAAAAGAGTCGTTGCATTTGCCGGAACGACTAGTGCAAGGTGCGTGGCGATCGTAAGAGCGAGTTTAGATGGGAGTTTCATTTCTCTAAAAGCGATGTCGGAATTCGCGGCGGCCTTCAGTGTTTCATGAGATGATCGAACAAAGCCATACGATATTGTACACGACACTTTCTGTTAGTCGCAATCAGTAATGTTGCGGGAATCAATCAGGCACAGGTTCCCAGCATAACTACTAGGAGTCGCGACTGTGCTTGGTGCGTTACCAAATCCTTCTAACCAAGCATGGGGTTCGTCAAGCGTTGTGTGTCTAGGCTTGCACGATGGCTTAGACCCAGAAAGACTGCGTTGCAGGAGGTTCGTTGCTGTAGAGGTGCTGAGCTCATCTTCGACTCGGTGTGTATCGGGATCGAACATAGCATAGCGCTGATTGAGTGTTGCGGGCGGAAGCTGACTGCATCAACAGGTCTCGTAGCTGAAGGCGTGCTTGACCTCTCCAGAAATAGCTGCTAGCCTCTCGTGCCCGGTACTGCTGGGAATGAGAGGAGTGTATAGATGGCCTATTGGATTGTTTCGTATTGCATTGTTCGATATTCATCTGGTTAGATGTTTTTTGATGTTCACCGCCGTGGCCCTGCTGGCAAGTGTCAAGCCTTCGGACGCCGCTTTGCTCTTGGCTGGCGGTGGCTCGACCACTCCCGAGATGGTGCGGACCTTCATCCAGGCCATCGGGGGGCCGGACCAACCGATCTTGGTTGTCCCCCTCATGCGGGAGAGGGCGGACGAAGCGGGACGTCAGTCGGCTGACTTCTTACGGGAAAACGGGGCCAAGAACGTGGACGTGTTTCTCGAAGTTGAATACCGTCCCTTGGACCAGGCTGCCACCCGGACTCGTTTCCTGCGGGCAAAGGGACTTTGGCTACCCGGCGGTGATCAAGGCCTGTTCATGCAAAGGCTGGGCTCGAGTTTCGCCAAAGACCTCTTTCAGCTGGCCCACCGCCGGGGGATCTCGGTGTTCGGCACCAGTGCCGGAGCCATGCTGATGAGCGACCCGATGATTGATGGTTGGGAGGATGACACTCGGCCTAAGCGATCGCCGGGGTTGGGGCTGATTCCTGTGCTGGTGGATACGCACTACCGCGAACGCGAAAGGCAGGGGAGGCTGCGGTTTGCCTTCGAGAACTGGAACTCGCACACCCGGGCCCTCGGCCTGAGCGAGGGGGAATGGATCTTGTGGCAAGGTGGCCGGGTTCGGCAGTCCTCCGGTCGCCCGGAGTGGGTTGAGTCTCCTGCTTTACCGCAGAGCACTGGGCGTAGAAAGGTCCAAATCTAATGTCTGGGATCAACAATCCCATCGACCCCGGCCCCCGCATCGGCCACGTGCATCTGCGCGTCGCCGATCTGGACCGCGCCCTCGCCTTTTATCACGGCGTGCTCGGCTTCGATATCACGCAGCGCATGGGGCGTGGCGCAGGGGCTACCACCACCACATCGGCCTCAACACTTTGCAGAGCCGCAATGGTTCGCCGCCGCCTCCAGTAAGCACGGGGCTGTATCACTTCGCGATCCTTTACCCAACCCGTCGTGCACTCGCTCAAGCACTGGAATGCCTGAATCAGTCTTTTTACGAGATTAATGGCGCTGCCGACCACGGGGTCAGCGAGGCGATTTATCTCTGCGACCCCGACCAAAACGGCGTCGAGCTTTACTGGGATCGCCCCGTAGAAGACTGGCCCCGCGATGAAGCGGGCGAGTTGAAAATGGTCTCGGAGCCGCTGGATCTGGCCGCCCTGCTAGCCGAGTTCGATGACGCCAGCCGTTAACTCGCAGCCCGCCCGACTTCGTGTATAAAGAAAGGGAATGGGCACGCGGAACGCTTGGGAGAAAACGCGACAGGATCACGCCAAGGAATCGGCGGAAGACTACGTGGAAGCCATCTACCGGCTGGAATCTCAAGCGCGGGACGCGGGCGATGATCGCCGCCAAGTGCGCCTGACCGACCTGGCCGATCAATTCCAGGTCAGTGCCCCCACCGTCAGCAAATTACTGGCCCGGTTAGAGTCAGAAGGGTTGGTGAGCGTGCAGCCGCGCAGCCACATTGAGTTGACCGAGGAAGGGCTGCGCGTGGCCGAGCAGAGCCTGCGCCGCCACCAGATCGTGGTGGACTTCTTGGAAAAACTGGGGGTCTCAGCGCACCAGGCCGAGCTCGATGCCGAAGGCATTGAACACCACGTGAGCCAAGAAACCTTAATCGCCATGCAGCGGTTTTTGGAGCAAGAATTCAAGGACTAGCCGACGTAGACTTGTTGATCCCCCCAACAAGTTTGGAGGAAGTCAATTTGGCCGCAGTGGAGGTTGGCGTGGGTGGCGGGGAGGTCCACCAAGAACCGCATCGGCATGCTCCAGCCCTGCCCGGAATCCAGCATTGCGTTCAGATCCTCGGGCTGAAGAGCATCCATCGCCGCCAGAACCCGCTCCGTCCCCGCCCGGAAAGCCGCTTCTACTTCTCCTCGAAATGTCACCGCCCGCTCCTCCTGCTCCCGCGCGGCCAACCATTCATCCAAATTATCCGGCTGCGGCAACACACGCGTCTCCATCATCGCCGCAAAGCGGGCGGCATAGAGGGCGGTGTGCGCGGCAATGTGGAGGGGTGATTTGGCCCCCGGCGCGGCCTGCCAGTGCAGCCGTTCATCCGGCACCTTGGAGAAGTTGCGGAGGAACATCTCCATTGCACTCACGGCCCGCTTCTTGGCGGCTTCAATCTCAGTCATGGCCAGACTACAACCGACTTTGCCGCGTGGTGAAACCACGCTGGCAGCAGTCGGCGTCTACATTTACATGCGCTGGCCGCTCATCCCCGTGTCCCTTGGCGTTTTGGCAGCCTTAGGTTGCCAGCCCGCCCCGCAAGTTATCGTCAACCCCAATGCCACGCAAAGTGGCCTTACCGTCTCGGGTACGGCCACCGTGCGGGTGAAGCCAACCCTCGTGGTGTTGAGGCTGGGTGCGAACTTCACGGACGGCAGCATCAAGACTGCCAAATCCAAGACCGAGACCACCATCAAGGCGATTGCAGCGGCGGTGTCCCGCGAGAAGATTGCGCCCGAAGACGTTCAAACCACGTCCTTCCGGCTTAACCAAACCTATCTGGACAATGGCCGTCGCATGGCCTGGAATTGCCAATCCTCGCTCGAAATCCGAGTGAAGGATATCGAGAGCGCGCCCCAGGTCCTGGAAGCCGCGCTCGCTGCCGGCGCTAATCAAGTGCAAAGCGTCGAGTACACCGTAGAGGAATTGCAGGAGGTTCGGGCTAAGGCCCGGGATGAAGCCTGCCAAGTTGCACAGGCCAAAGCGGACCAATACGGGCGCAATTTCGGGGTGAAAGTCGGCAAGCCCATTTCGATTTCAGAGACTACGCCCGGCGGCTGGTACTACGGCAGCAACACCATGGCCCAGCGAATGAGCGCGGACATGCCTGCGGCATCGGCTGGAGATAGTGAGCGAATTTTGAGTTCAGGATCCGTCGAAGTCCAACTCACTGTGAATGTGAACTATTCCCTCAACTAGGAGCAATCAGACCCTCTTATCTGGACTCAGCCCAGATAAGAGGGGGTAACGTGACGTTGTGCATCCGGTCACGCAACAACGGCTCAGGCAGACGGGGCTCCGCCTCACCCAGCCGCGCCTGACCGTGCTGGACGTACTGGAAAACGAGGGCAAACACCGCGAGGCCGAGTTCATTTGGCGCGCCGCTCAGCGCCGCCTACCCTCGCTTGCCCGGCAATCGGTGTACGACAATCTCAACGCCCTGGTGGCGGCCGGCATTGTCCGCCGCATCGAGCCCGCCGGATCTCCCGCCCTCTACGAAACCCGCGCCGGCGATAACCACCACCACCTGGTGTGCCGCCAGTGTTACACGGCGGTGGACGTAGATTGCCACGTCGGCCACGCTCCGTGCCTCGAGCCCATGGCCACCCACGGCTTCGCGATTGACGAAGCCGAAGTCATTTTCTGGGGGATTTGCCCCCAATGCCAATCCAATCAACCCAAGGAAACCAACCCATGAGCCAAGAACCCAAATGTCCGCACGCATCGCGATTCCAACTGCCCCTGGCCGGCGGCGGAACGCAAAACCGCCACTGGTGGCCCAACCAGTTGCCGCTGGAAATCCTGCACCAGCACTCGGAGAAGTCCAATCCGCTGGGGAGTGACTTCAACTACCGCGAGGCCTTCGCCAAGCTGGATTACGAAGCCCTGAAGGAAGACCTGCGCCAGTTGATGACGGACTCGCAGGAGTGGTGGCCGGCGGACTTCGGGCACTACGGGCCGCAGTTCATCCGCATGTCTTGGCACGCGGCGGGCACCTACCGCATCGGCGATGGGCGCGGCGGCGGTGGTCGCGGACAGCAGCGCTTTGCCCCGCTCAATAGCTGGCCGGACAACGTGAACATCGATAAGTCGCGCCGCCTGCTGTGGCCGATCAAGCAGAAGTACGGCCAGAGCATCTCGTGGGCGGACCTTCTCATCCTGGCCGGGAACGTGGCGCTGGAGACGATGGGATTGAAGACGTACGGGTTCAGCGGCGGCCGCGAAGACACCTGGGAGCCCGACCAAGACGTGTACTGGGGCGCGGAAGACAAGTGGCTGGGCGGTGACATTCGCTACGCCCAGGGCGGCGCTGAGGGCGTGGACAAGGCGGGCGGCGTGACCGTGACTGAAGAAGAGGGCAGCGAGCCCAAGGGGCGGTTCTTGGAGAACCCGCTTGGGGCCGTGCAGATGGGATTGATCTACGTGAACCCGGAAGGGCCGGAAGGCAACCCGGACCCGGTGGCGGCTGCCCATGATATTCGCGAGACTTTTGCGCGCATGGCCATGAACGACGAGGAAACCGTTGCCCTCATCGCCGGTGGGCACACCTTTGGCAAGTGCCACGGTGCGGGTCCGGTGGACCATGTGGGCGCGGAACCGGAAGGCGCCAGCATGGCCGAGCAAGGCTTCGGGTGGTACAGCAGCTACGGCACCGGCCACGGGGCCGCCACCATCACCAGCGGCCTGGAAGTGACCTGGACCAAGACCCCGACGAAGTGGAGCCAAAACTTCTTTGAGAACCTTTTTGGGTTCGAATGGGAGCTGAGCAAGAGCCCGGCCGGCGCGCACCAGTGGGTGGCCAAGGACAGCGAGGCCATCATCCCCGATGCCCACGATCCGGCCAAGTTCCACCGCCCGACGATGCTGACGACGGACCTTTCGTTGCGCTTCGATCCCGCCTACGAAAAGATCTCCCGGCGATTCTTGGAGAACCCGGATGAGTTCGCGGATGCGTTTGCCCGGGCGTGGTTCAAACTCACCCACCGCGACCTCGGGCCGCGCTCGCGCTACATCGGCCCCGAAGTGCCCGCCGAAGAGCTGATTTGGCAAGACCCGGTTCCGGCCGTGGACCACGCGCTGATCGATGACACCGACGCCGAAACGCTAAAGGCCAAGGTGAAGGCCAGCGACCTGACCCCCAGCGAACTGGTGGGCACGGCCTGGGCCTCGGCCTCGACGTTCCGGGGTTCGGACAAGCGCGGCGGTGCCAACGGCGCGCGCATTCGCCTGGAGCCGCAGCGCAACTGGGCGGTGAACCAGCCTGCGCAACTGGGCCGGGTGCTGGGCGTGCTGGAAGGCATCCAGGCCGAGTTCAATCAGTCGGCGGCGGGCGGCAAGCGCGTCAGCCTGGCCGACCTTATCGTGCTGGCCGGTAACGCGGGGATCGAACTCGCGGCGGCGGCGGCCGCCGGCGAGAAGGTCAGAGTGCCGTTCACGCCCGGCCGCACCGATGCTACGCCGGAGCAGAACGATGTCGAGTCGTTTGCGGTGCTGGAACCGCAAGCCGATGGCTTCCGCAACTACCAGCGCACGGCCTTTGCCGTGCCCGCCGAAGCCCTGCTACTGGACAAGGCGCAACTGCTCACGCTCACCGCGCCTGAAATGACGGTGCTGGTGGGCGGCCTGCGCGCCATCAACATCAACTCCGGTGGCAACCCGCACGGCGTGTTCACGCAACGGCCGGGGGTCCTGACCAACGATTTCTTCGTGAATCTGTTGAGCATGGACACCATCTGGACCGAAATCGATGCTGTGAACGGCCTCTTTGAAGGCCGCGATCGCCAGTCGGGGGCCGTGCGCTGGACGGCCACGCGCGCCGATCTGGTGTTTGGTTCCAACTCGGTGCTGCGGGCGCTGGCCGAGGTCTACGGCAGTGCGGATGGTCAGCCGAAGTTCATGCAGGATTTCATCCAGGCGTGGACGAAGGTGATGAACCTGGACCGCTTCGACGTCGCCCGCTAAGCGGACGGGCACACACGGCCTCGGGGGTCTCTGGCCTCCGGGGCCGTTTAGGTTTTAGCCAGAGCCAAGCCGCACCGTGCCCACCACCACTGAATCCACCGTCAGGTTCTCGGCGCGTTGCAGGTCTACTTTGAGCGGCACGAGATAGCCCCCATCCTTGGGCATCAGGCTCGTTTTCACCGTGGTGTCCCCGACGGTTACCGTGCAGGTGATGCACCCCCAGCCGTAGCTCAGCTCCCGGGCCACGGCCCGCACCTGTGCGGCGGCTTCTTCGGGCAGGCGGGCAAAGAGGAACGGGGCCGGGCCGCGCCACTCAAAGGCCACCGCTTCAAAGGGGATTTCCATCACTATCGCCCGAGTTTAGCGGAACGTGGTCATAGCCCACCTTGGGGGTCCAGCAACCTGGTTGGCTACCCCGGCGTAATCTCGATTGAAAGATGGCTGCATGCGAAATGAGCCCCCCGAGCAAACGGGCGTACATCAGCGCCGTCGGCGAAGAACTCGTCAAGCGGCACGGCAAAAAGAAACACTACGACCCGGCGGATATCCGCACGGCCTCACTGGCCCGGGGCTTTGCCATTGATTACGTTTGCTGGGCGCATGCGGTTTTTGCCACTTCCGGCGACTTCAAAGCCCTTCACGATGCTCTGGGAGAAGCCTGCAACTACACCGCGATGCGGGCTGAGGTCTTGAAGGACCTTTCCGGCGGCTCATTCCAGTGGCCCGACGTGGATCTTTCGTGGCTAGATTGGCCGGATATTGACCTTTCCGGCATCTTCGATTGGTTCCCTTGGAATCCGTAAGTCGGCTCTAGGATCGCACAAGCTCGCAAGCCGATTCCCCCGCGACAAACCCGGTGGCAAAGGCCGCCTGCAGGTTGTAGCCACCCACCGGCCCGGCGATATCCAGAATCTCGCCGCACAAAAAGAGGTTCGAAACGAACTGACTCTGCATCGTCTGCGGGTTCACTTCGTCCAGGCTCACACCCCCCGCCACCACTTCGCCCTTCGGCAATATCACCTCGCGCACGGCCCCCAAAGGAAACCCCTTCAGTCCGTTCAGCAAGCGATTGCGCACCTTGGTCGGGGTTTGCGCCATGGGCGTAGTTGCCGGAATCTCGAGCTCAAAGAGCATGCCTTCCAGGAAACGCTCCGGCCCAAACGGTTCTAGCCACGTCGCGACTTGCCGTCGGGGGTTCTCCCGGGCATAGGCCAAGAACCGCTCCGTTAATTCTTCAAAGCTCAGGTCCGGCACCACGTCCACCTCCAGAGTCACCGGGGCCTGTGAAATTTGCTCGCTCACCTCGCGGCTAATGCCCAGGCAGCACGGCCCGCTAATGCCCCGGTGCGTAAAGAGTAGGTCACCCCGCCACTGGGTAAACGCTTTGCTCTGCCGCCCGCGTAGCACGCAGTCACGGAGCGCAATTCCCGCCCAGTCTTCGCGCATCTCGCGCAAGTGAATGGGAGCCAGTGCCGCCAATGTGGTCACAATGCGGTGCCCCAGGGACCGCGCCCACGGCCAGCCGTCGCCGGTCGTGCCAGAGTTCGGATAAGAGGAGCCCCCCGTGCACAGCACCACGGCCCCAGCTTCTACCGGGCCTTGCTCCGTCAGCACGTGGCTAATCTCGGATCCCGCCCGTTCAAATCCGGTCACTGGGCACTCCAAGCGAATGTCCACCCCGGCCTCCCGCAAGTACGAACGCAGGATCGCCACCACATCCTTGGCGGTGCCGAGGGTAGGGAAGATGCGCCCGTCTGGGCGGGTGTAGACCTCCAAGCCCCGCGAGGTCAGCATGTCCACGATCACGTGGTTAGGGAAGCGGTAACAGGCCGGACGGATGAAGCGGGTTTCGTTCGGGCGGAACGCCCGCAACACGTCCTCCAGCGGGCCGTCGTGGGTGATGTTGCACTTCCCTCCACCTGAGATGAGAATCTTGGTGCCCAGGCGGTTGGTTTTCTCCAGCAGGATGACCGGCGCCCCCAGAGTGGCAGCGCGCCAAGCCGCCATGATGCCGGCGGCTCCGGCCCCCACCACCACGACGGGCTTGTTGCTCATCCCGCTAGTTTAGAACTTAGCTTCGGCGACCGCTGCGGGCGCTGCGCTGAGATTGGAACACAAAGTTCTGGCGAGCATTGCGCGCCGGGAAGGCACGCGGCATGTGCACCACCGGGGCCGGCGGGGCGGCATCCGGGTTGGTCACCGGGATGGCCTGCTTCAGCACACGCTCGATGGCGCGCACTTCCTTGGCCTGCTCCGGCGTGGCGAGGGTGATCGCGCGGCCCGAGTGTCCGGCGCGGCCCGTGCGGCCAATGCGGTGCACGTAGTCCTCGGGGTTATCCGGCAGGTCGTAGTTCACCACCAGCTCAATCTCCTTCACGTCAATGCCGCGCGCGGCAATATCGGTGGCGACCATCACACGGTAGCGGCCGGACTTGAAGCCGGTCAGGGCGTCCTTGCGCTGGGCCATGGTGCGGTCGGAGTGGATTTCGCAGGCCGAATGATTGGCCGTGCGCAGGGCCTTGGCGACCTTGCGGGCGCCGTGGCGCGTGCGGGCGAACACCAGCACCGTGCCGGCGTGTTCTTCCAGCAGGTAGTTCAGCGCGTCCGGCTTGTTGGCGTGCGGGATGTAAGTGACTTCCTGCTTGATGCTCTCCACCGGGGTGCCGGCGGGAGTGACTTCCACCGTCTCCGGGTATTCCATGAACTCGTCAGAAAGCTTGCGCACTTCCGGCGGCATGGTGGCCGAGAACATCATGGTTTGGCGGCGCGGCGGCGTGGCGGCCAGGATGCGGCGGATGGCCGGGGCGAAGCCCATATCCAGCATGCGGTCCGCTTCGTCCAGCACCACAATGCCGGCGTGGCGCAGGTTCACCGAGCGGCGATCCATGTGGTCAATCAGGCGGCCAGGGGTGGCGACCACCACTTCCGGGCGGGCGCGCAGGGCGTGCACTTGCTGATTGATGCTGGCGCCCCCAATGATGAGGGCCGTGGTCACGCCGAGCTTGTGCAGCGTTTCTTCAATCTGCATGGCCAGTTCGCGGGTCGGGGCGAGGACGAGGCCAAATTCGGTGGGGCGAAGTCGCTCCAACATGGGCAGGCTAAAAGCGAGCGTCTTGCCGGTGCCCGTCTGGGCAATCCCGATCACGTCCACACCCTTCAGGGCGATGGGGATGGCCCCGGATTGAATCGGGGTGGGGGTTTCGAACTTGAGCGCCGAAACCTTGGCAAGAAATTTGGGGGAGAGGCCGAGTTGATCGAAGCCGAGGGTGAGGGAAATCGTAGGCATGAAAAGACCGAAGCTCCACAGCGTCGGCAAGGCTTATGATGACAGGTTCAGTTGAACTGAAGGTAGGCACCCGTGCCAATGTGCCCGCGTAAAGACCCGGGGTTAGCCCCGGGATATGGCCAGGTTCACCTGAAAAATGAGGTCAGGATCCTCCTTTAACCGCCGCATTTCGGCCACCAACTTGCGGGTGAGTTCGGCGCGGGTGGCGTTCGGGCCAAGCGACCACAGGTTCTTTTGCTCGTGCGGGTCGGCCACTACGTCAAACAGTTCCCACTCCTTCAAATCGTAGTAGTAAATCAACTTGTTGCGCTGCGTGGCGATGCCCACCCATCGCGGCACCCGGTGGTCGGGGTCCTCACTTTCGTAGAAATGGCCGTAGGTGAGGTTGCGGTTGGTAAGGTCGGTTGGGCGCTGGGTCACGGGCCAAAGCGATCGCCCTTGCATGTCCGCAGGCACCGCCACCCCGGCCGCTTCCAAGATCGTGGGGGCCAAATCCACATTGCTGGTGAGGGCGGTGGCCACCGCCGGGCGCAACCCCGGGCGGCGCACGACCAGCGGGGTGCCGGCGGAAGGCTCGTAGAACCAGCGCTTGTCGTACCAGCCGTTCTCGCCGAGGAAGAATCCCTGGTCCGAGGTGTAAATCACCACGGTGTTCTTGTCCTGGCTGGTGCGCCGCAGTTCGTCCAGCAGGGCGCCCACGCTGTCATCCACGCTCTTCACGCAGCGCATGTAGTTGCGCAGGTAACGCTGGTAATTGGTCGCTAGCAGGTCGTTGCTGGCTTCCAGTTGCGCGGCGTAGGCTTGGTCTTGCGCGGCCCAGGCGGCTTGCCACTGCGCCAGTCGGTCGCCCTCCAGGGCCGGGGGCGCATATTGCACCATCAGGTCTTCTTGTAGGCGCATGTGCCGGTCGATCCGCATGCTCACTTGCGGGGCCATCGAGTTCAGGCCCGCGTAGTCGGTGCGCAGGTTGGGGGGCTCGGCGAAGGTTTTGTCCAGGAACAGCGTCCACGTTGATGGCGACGGGATGAAGTTGCGGTGCGGCGCCTTGTGCCCCACCATCAAGAAGAACGGCTTGGTGCGCGGCTGGCGCATCCACGCCAGCGACTTTTCGGTGATGATCTCGGTGACGTAGCCCGGGGCGGTGGTGCGGCCCTCGCGGCTAATGAAAACGGGATCGTAGTACGCGCCCTGCCCGGGCAGCACGTCGAAATCATCGAAGCCCGTGGGGTCGCTTTGCAAGTGCCACTTGCCAATCACGGCCGTTTCGTAGCCTGCCGCTTGCAAGGCCTTGGGGAAGGTCGGTTGGTCGCCATCAAACGTCGTGGTGTTGTCGCGGTGGCCGTTGATCTGCGCGTGCTTGCCCGTCAGGATGGCGGCGCGGCTGGGGGCGCAGAGCGGGTTGGGGGTGTAGTGGCGGTCAAACCGGACGCCCTCGCGGGCGAGTTGGTCGATGTGGGGGGTCTGGATGTGCGGGGAACCATACGCCGAGATCGCAGCCCGGGCGTGGTCGTCACTCACGATGAGGAGGATGTTCGGGGCCGCGTGGCTTGATGCAAATCCAAGCACGGCCAAGCCAACGAGAACACCCTTCAACACGTACCTAGGATACCAATCGCTACCGGTAACATTCTCAGCGTGAAAATTGCCATCTCGGCCCTCACTATTCTTTCGCTTTTCGTGCTCATCGGTTGTGGTGCGCAGGAACCCACGGGCGTTCCCCCGACGGCCGCCACGGGCGGCACCACGGGCAGCACGGCCAGCCCCGCCACGCCGAGCGAACCGGTGGCCGGCGGCACGGAAGTTACCGAAGCCGAACTCGAGATGCCGTTCTATCCCGGTGCGGCTCTGCGAACAGGATCGGCATTTGAGGTGGTGATTCCGACCGAAGAGAATTACAGCGTGGTCTACACCACGGGCGATGAGCCGAGCAAGGTGGAAGCCTTCTACAAGGAGAAGTTCGCGGATGCCACGTTTGGGCCGATGAACACCGCCGAGAAGGAAGGCTTCTTGATGAACAAGACCCTGCCGAGCGGGAAGAAGATCGCCCTCACCGCGCTGCGAACGAAGGGAAGCGCCGAAACCGAGATCACCTACTCGGCCGGTCTGGTGAAGTCAGAAGCCGGCAAGACGGAACCCGCCCCCGCCACCGGAAACTAACCTCTGGTCAACCGGAACTGAGCCCGCCCCGTGCGTCGGTAATAACCCCTGGGGGTAATGTCCCCTTCGGAGAACGATCTCCGAAGGGCACGACGCACCATCATGCATTTATTTTCGCGTAAAGGAGCCTTGCTCGCGGCGCTCGCCGTGATGGCGGGCGCTTCTGCTCCAGCTCAAGCCAACTGGGAGTTGGTGAATCGGTACACCACCGATTACCTCCGCCCCTCCATCTACAGCCTTTCGCTGACGCCTTCGTTTATTCAAGATACGGACGAGTTTTGGTACGCCTGGCGTTCAAGCGATGGCTTCCGTTATTGGCGGGTGAACCCGGACAAGCGCACCAAGCGCCCGCTGGTAGACAGTGTGAAACTGGCGGCGCAGCTTTCCGAAGTCAGCCGCAAGCCGTACGACACCAGCAACCTCGACCTCCAGCAGATCTCGTTTGTCGACAAGAGTACGACCGTCATCCGGTTTGTGATTGGCGAAGAACGGTTCGAATACGACACCGAAAAGGAGATTCTCAAGTCGCTTGGCCCCGTGCGTCCACCCCAACAAGGCGGGACGGCCGTCAACCGCTTTGGCCGTAACCAAGAGGGCCAGCGGGTGGGGAACCAGACGCCGCCGGCGGAAGATGTCACCAACCGCCCGTTCGGCAACTACGCCCCGGATAAGAAGCGATACGTTTATGCCCTGGATCACAACCTCTACTATGTAGAGATCGTGGACGGGAAGGAAACCGAGCCGGTCCAGCTCAGCAAGGATGGTGTCGAAGACTTTAGCTTCGGCGGCGGTGGCCGCTTTGGGGGTGGCCAACAAGGCGAACAACAAGGCCAAGGCCGCGAGCGCCGCACCCGCCCGGGCGTGACCTGGAGCCAGGATAGCGCGCGCTTCTACGCCATGCGGTTCGACCGCCGCAAGGTCAAGGATCTGTGGCTCGTCAACTCGCTGGCCATGCCGCGCCCCACGCTGCTCACTTACAAGTACGAAATGCCGGGCGAACCCGACGTGACGCAGCAGGAACTGCACGTGTTCACCACGGCGACCAAGGAACTGGCGAAGGCGAAGGTGGATAAGTACAAGGATCAGCAGATGTTTGACATCCACTGGCAAGAAACCACCAGTGACTCTCTCCGCCTGGTCCGCCGGGATCGCCTACAGCGCAACATGGAGCTGATTGAGCTCGACCTCAAGAACAATGAAGTCAAGGTGCTGCTCACCGAGTCCGTGGAAAACGCCTACCTCGAACGTCGCCCGGTGCGCTACATCAAGCCCGGCGGCGACTTCATCTGGTGGAGCGAACGCACGGGTTGGGGCCACCTCTACCTGTATTCCAACGATGGCAAGCTGAAGCACGCCATCACCAGCGGCCCGTGGCGGGTCGAGGGCCTGACGGACTTCGACGACAAGAAGAACGAAATCTTCCTGGCGTCCTTCGGTCGCGAAGCCAATGAGAACCCCTACTACCGGCATAATTACCGGGTAAACCTGGATGGTTCCGGCCTCACTTTGCTCGATCCGGGCAATGCCGACCAGAGCACCACGCTCACGCCCAGCAAGAACTTTGCCGTCAGCGTTTACAGTCGCATCGACATGGCCCCCGAGGCCGTGGTGCGCGATCGCAGTGGCAAGGTGATCATGGAACTGGAGAAGGCTGACCTCTCCCGCCTGTACGAAACGGGCTGGAAGATGCCGGAAACCTTTAAGGTCAAGGCCGCCGACGGCGTGACGGACATCTACGGCAACCTGTGGAAGCCTTTCGACTTCGACGCCCGCAAGAAGTACCCGATCATCGCCTACGTCTATCCCGGTCCGCAAACCGAGAGCGTGACGGCCAACTTCTCGCCGACCATCAGCATGCAGCGCCTCGCTCAGCTGGGATTCATCGTCATCCAAATCGGCAACCGAGGTGGCAACCCGGCTCGATCCAACGCCTACCACTCGTACGGCTACTACAACCTCCGCGACTACGGCCTGGCCGATAAGAAGGCGGGCATGGAGCAACTGGCGGCGCGCCACAGCTTCATCGACATCTCGCGCACGGGGATCTACGGTCACTCGGGCGGGGGATTCATGACGGCGGCGGCCCTGTTGTTGCCCCCGTTCAATGAGTTCTTCAAGGTCGGTGTGAGCAGCGCGGGCAACCACGACAACAACGTCTACAACAGCAACTGGAGCGAGCAGCACCACGGGCTGCGCGAAGTGCCGGTGACGCAGGGCCAAGGCCAAGCAGGCCAAGGCGCCGCTACGGGCCGCACGGCTCCGGAAGAAATGTTCGTTGACGAAGCGCCGCAGGAGCAAACCGGCACAGGCACCAAGTTCGAGATCAAGGTACCGACCAATGCCGAACTCGCCGCCAACCTCAAGGGCAACCTGATGCTGGTGCACGGGGACATGGATAACAACGTCCACCCGGTGGGCACGATCCGGCTCATCAATGCGCTCATCCGCGCTAACAAGCGGTTCGAGATGATCTTCCTGCCGGGGCAAGCCCACGGCTTCGGGGATATGAACCCTTACTTCACGCAACGGATGTTTGAATACTTTGCCCAGCACCTGCTGGACGAACGCATTCCGTCCGGCGCGGATATGGTCGTTCGCCCGTAACCCACGGCTAAACGCACAGCAACGAAACCCTCGCCGCGTTTAGGCGAGGGTTTCGAGCGTTTCCAGGGTGCATTCCCAGCTCAGGCAGCCATCGGTGATGCTCTGCCCGTAAACCAGGGGCTGTCCGGATTCGAGGGATTGCTTGCCGCCCACGAGGTTGCTCTCCATCATGATGCCCACGATGGGAGAGGTGCCGGTGGCCCGTTGCCGCACCACATCGGCCGCGATTTCCGGTTGGCGTTCGGGGTCGCGGCGGCTATTGGCGTGGCTCAAGTCCACCATCACGCGCTCTGGCAGGCCGGCTTTACGAAGCTTGCCCGCCGCATCGCTCACGGATTTCACGTCGTAGTTCGGCGTCTTGCCGCCCCGCAGAATGATGTGGCAATCCCGGTTGCCGCGGGTCTCCACGATGGCGCTATGCCCGCCCTTGGTGACGGAGAGGAACGAGTGCGGGTGCTGAGCCGCGAGAATCGCATCCACCGCGATATCGAGGTTCCCGTTGGTTCCGTTCTTGAACCCGACCGGGCTGCTGAGCCCGCTGGCGAGTTCACGGTGGACTTGGCTCTCGGTGGTGCGCGCGCCAATGGCCCCCCAGCTCACAAGGTCCGCCACGTACTGCGGCGAGATCATATCCAGGAACTCGGTGGCCACCGGCACGCCCATCTCCGTGATCTCCATCAGCAGGCGCCGCGCTTGGCGCAATCCGTAGTTGATATCGAACGAGCCATCCAGGTGCGGGTCGTTGATGAACCCCTTCCACCCTACCGTGGTGCGCGGCTTCTCGAAGTACACGCGCATCACCAGTTCAATGCGGCCGGCGAGCTGCTGGCGCACCTGGGCGAGGCGCTGGGCGTATTCGAGCGCCGCGTCCATGTCGTGGATGCTGCAGGGGCCGCTAATGACGAGGAGGCGCGGGTCCTCGCGCTGAAGAATGCGGATGATGGTGGCGCGGGATTCGGCGATGAAAGCCGCGTTGGCCTCCGTCACTAAGAACTCTCGGACAAGGTGGGCCGGGGGGCTAACTCGCGGATTCCAGCAATCCGCAGGTCATCAATTTGGGGTCGGCCAGGGGTCCTCATGCGCTCGCCTCTCTAGTCTACGGCCCGGCGGCGTGACTCCCTCGGGCGGCGGGGCCGAACTACCGGGCGAGCTTAGGCCTCAATGCTCTTCATCCGGCCCGCCACGAGGGTGACGGCATCGTTGAGCGTGATGACGCCGACCACGGCTTGGTTCTCATCCTCCACCAGCGTCATCTTGGTTTCCCGGGCGCGGAGGGTTTCGAAGAGGTCAATGGCCGATTGCTTCTCGTTCAACCGCGGCAATTCGGAGAGTAGAGAAGTCAGGGGTACATCTTCTCCGCAGTACCAATCGCGAACGCGCAAGAGGCCCGAGGTGTCCTCCCATCCGCCCCGGAACACCGGCAAGTAGGAGTGCGAAGATTGCCGAATGGCTTCTTCCATGCGCTTACGATCCCAGTTGAGGTCCAGAGCCTCGATTTCGGCGATGGGAGTCATCACTTCGCCGCACGTGCGCTCGCTGAGTTGGAAGGCGTTTTGCACAAACTCGCTTTCTCGTTTATCAATGGCTCCGCTTCGAATGCCTTCTCGAATCAGGGTGAGCAGGTCTTGTTCCGTCACGCGGGCCCCCAAGCGTGCCCGCCGATTCACGGCATCCTCGGCGATCTTGCTGGTCCGGCTGACCAGCCACGCGAGGGGCCGCGTGATGCGGATGAGCCAATAAAAGGGCTTCGCAAACCAAAGGGCAATGGCGTCGGCGTGGTCGAACCCGATCTGCTTGGGGATGACATTGGTCACGATAAGCGCCGCAATAGTCATCACGAGGAGGGTCAGGCCGCTCGCTATGGGCTGGGCATGGGTTTCCTGGATCCATGACTGCGCCAAAAACCACGGGGTGACGATGGGTGTGAGTTGGTTGCTGATGATGGCCCCGAGGAGGAAGTTGGCGGCGGTGGCCAGCAACTGCCCGGCGGCCAAGAACGCCACCGGAGAGCGCTGGTAGACCAACACGAGCCGCCCCGCATGGTTACCCGCCTCGTGGGCTTGTCGCATCCGCTCGACGCGGGCACTGAAGGTAGCCATCTCAGCGGCGGAGATCAGCGCCGACACCAAGAAGAGAATCAGAATCTCCACCCAAACCATCACCGATGAGACGCACGATCAGGGGTAGAGGATGCACACCCCCCGCTGGTAAGATGGCTAGATGGGTATTGCCACTCTCGTTGCCCACGCCGCCCTTTTGGTGGCTTCCTCGTCCACGTCCCATCCGGATGCTGATCTGAGCACGATTGACGGCACGATTAACGAACTGTATGCCGTGATCAGTCGAACTACGCCGGGCACTCGGGATTGGGATCGGTTCAAGGCGCTCTTCGATCCCCATGCGCGGATCATCCTCAACCGAAATCCGAATACGGCGAGGGCAGGTTCGGATTTCTTCAGCCTTTCAACGGACGATTACCGAACGCAGAACGAGAAGTACTTCCTGGAAAATCCTTTCGTCGAGAAGGAGCTACATCGAGACACGATGGTTTACGGTGGCATTGCCCAAGTGTTGTCAACTTATGAACTGAAAGCTGGCCTTGCCCCTGCAGAATGGACTGCGACAGGTGTGAACATGATCCAGCTCTACTTCAAGGATGGCCGGTGGTTCATTCAGGGCATAGTTTTCAGGCCATCGGATCAAAACAACCCCATCCCCGCGCGCCTCCTGCCACCCCGGTAAGCTGGGGGGCATGACCTTCGAGACCTTTCGCATCCACAGCGAGTTCATCACGCTCGGCCAGCTTCTCAAAGCGGCCGACGTGGTGCAATCCGGCGGCGATGTGAAGTGGTTTCTCTCGCAGGCCGACATCAAGGTCAATGACGAGCCGGACAACCGGCGCGGCCGCAAGCTCTACCCAGGCGACCGCATCGTGATTGACTTCGAACTCGAACTCGAGATCACCAGTCCAGCGCGTTAGGGGTGCGGCCCAGCGCCGCCGGGTTGTAGGTTCCGGTGGTATTGCCCAGCACCACCACCACGCGCTCCTTGGCCAGGTCAATCATCAGGTGTGTGCGGGCCCCGGGCTGGCTACCCCCATGCTGCAGAACATTGGCCTCGCCCAGGTCCCATCCCAAGCCGTACTCCGTCTGGGTGCCGTTCTTCAGCGTGCGCGGCGTGCCCATGAGCTTGAGGCTCGCGGGCGACACCAGTTTGCCGGACCGCACCGCTTCTCCCCAGCGGGCCAGCCCCCGGGCGGTGCTTTCCATGCCGCCGCCCCCGTACTTCCAGCTCAAGTCGTCGCGGAAGGTGTTCAGGCGCGGCACGCCCAGGCCGTTTTGTTCGTAAATTCGGTTGCGCGGGGTCTTCAGACTCTGGTCTTCCACGTCCAGCTCGCCCCCGGCGGGCGTAAACACTTCTAGGCGCATGTAGCTCACAAAGTCGCGCCCGGAAGCCGTTTCCATGGCCCGCGCCACCACCGTAAAGGCGTGGGTGCTGTACATATAGCGCGTGTTGGGCTCCCACAACAACGGGCTCCTAATGAGCACGGCATTGGCCTCGCGGGCGGTGGCAAAGTGGGTCCGGCCATCCGGGTTGATGCCACCGGCGTAGTGCCGGAAGCCGCTGGTGTGGCTCAGCAGTTGCGCCACCGTCACCGGGGCGGTGCTGGCCGGCCACTCCGGCACATACTTGCGGCTGTCCGCGTCCAGGTCCAGCTTGCCCCGCTCAGCCAGGCGCATGGCCCCCACCGCCGTAATCGGCTTGCTGATGCTGGCCAAACGGAACCGGGTCTCCGGTTGCACCCGCTTCTCCTGTTCTCGGTCGGCGAAGCCGGTTTGGTAGTCAAAGACCAGTTTCCCCTTGTCCATCACCGCCACCGACATGCCCACCACCTGGTGCTCGCGGCTGAATTCGATCACCGCCAATTCGGCTCGGGAGACGACCGCCGCCGGGGCGGTGGAGGTCGGCGCAGGGATCGCCCCGCTCAGGACCAGCAAGAACGCAAGGCTCACGGAAACAAATTACCAGCTAGCCAGTCCCAGAGTTGCGCACAGGGGCAAGGCACGAACGTATGATAAGTCATGCGGTTTGCCACTTTAGCGGCCCTCGTCAGTGTCCTTGCCGTGAGCGCATGGGGATGTGTCGCCTCGGTAGCCCCGCCGAATTCCAGCATGAACTCCGTCGAATCTAACCCGCCCCGCGCCATCCCCGAAGGCCAGCAAGCGCTCGTCCTGGGGGGCGGCTGCTTCTGGTGCATCGAAGTCCTTTTTGAAGAACTCAAGGGCGTCACGTTCGTCGAGAACGGCTACGCCGGCGGGGACAAAGCGGGCGTAACCTACCGAGAAATCGGGACGGGCACCACGGGCCACGCGGAGGTCATCCGGATCGTCTATGACCCCAAGGTGATTACCACCGAAGACCTGCTCCGCATCTTCTTCACCGTCCACGACCCCACCACGAAGGATCGCCAGGGCGGCGACGTCGGTCCGCAGTACCGGTCGGTCATCTTCTTTGAGAGCGACGCCGACAAGGTCCGCGCGCTGGCGATCATGGAAGAGATCACCAAGGCTGATATCTGGGAGCGACCCCTGGTGACGACCCTGGAACCGCTGAAGAACTACACCCGGGCCGAAGAGTATCACCAGGACTACTACGCCAAGTACGAAACCGCCACTGAAGCCGAACGCGCCAACATGAACGCGGGCTACTGCAATGCGGTGATCTCGCCCAAGGTGCTTAAGTTCCGCGAGAAATTTGCGGATCGCCTCAAGACCAGCGGCGCCGGCTCACGGTAACGCGACGACTACTTCCGCCTCTGGGAATCTCTCCCGGAGGCGGCCCGCCAGGGCTTCCATGCCCGGGTGCTCCGTTTCGCGGTGGCCACTGGCCATCATCACAAACCCCTGGTCTTGGCCCGCCACGCCTTCATCGTGCCGGAACTCGCCAGTAAGAAAGGCATCCGCGCCGGCCGCTTTCGCGGCCACCCACTCGCTCCCGGCGGCACCCCCACTCACGGCCAGGCGCTCAATGCGTCGGTCGGGGTCGCCATAGAGCCAGGTCTTGGCCCCCAGTTGTTCGTCGGCCAGGGCGACCAGTTCGCGCGCCGTCATCGGGGTGATGTTGCCGATGCGGCTCAGCGGCTGCGGCACGGTCGGGCGCAGGGTTACGAGATCGTAGGCGGGTTCTTCGTAGGGGTGCACCTCGCGCAGTGCTTTCACCACGGCGGCGAGGCGCGCCACGTCCACCACCATCTCGATGCGCGTTTCGGCTACGGATTCGATCTGCTCGGCGCGCCCCACGGCCGGGTTGGTGCTGGCATTGCCCACAAAGGTGCCGGTACCGCTCGTCCAGAAGGCGCACCGCTCGTAGTTGCCGATGCGACCCGCCCCCGCCGCGCTCATCGCGTCAATGAGGGCAATGCGAGCTTCACTCGGCGCAAACACCACCACTTTCACTTGCTCCACGGTGGCCCCGCTGCCAATCGGTTCCAAGTCGGTGATGCCGAGGCGAGCCGCCAGCGTTTCTGAAATGCCTCCCGGAGCGGCGTCCCAATTCGTGTGGATGCCAAAGAAGCTCCGGCCCCCGCGTACAATGCGCGCGACTTTGCCCTCCACGTCGTTGCCCTCGCGCAGGTGGGCAATCGGCTTCCAAATGAGCGGGTGGTGGATGACCAAGAGCTGCGAATCCCGCTCCTCAGCCAAGGCCAAGCTGGTCTGGTTGACGTCCAGCGCCACCAAGATGCGGTCGGCGGGGGCATCGGGGCTACCGATCTGCAAGCCCACCGGATCCCAATCGAACGCCCAGCGCCGAGGGGCAATGGATTCCAGGTAGTCCGTGATATCGGCCACGCGCGGCATGGCCTTAGGTTAGCACCGCGCTAGGTAAGGAAGGGGAGAGAAGGTTGGAAGGCGGGATTAACCCGCCTCCGTGAGCTCACAGGCATTTGATCGTTTATGATGACTTTCCGATAAATGATGACGGCAATAATCCGCCAGCTTATGAAGTGCCTGTTCTGAGATTCGGTCTAGTTTGCCGTGACTCATCATCGTGAGCGAAAGCAAAGCAAAGGCCTCCTCCTCGGTGAGCTCCAACCGTCCATGTGCTTCCATAGGTGGTTTTATGCTCCCTGGGGTTACCCCCAGCGGGATTGACGAATCATCCCGCTCAATTGTTCCCGAAAGAATCGGGCCAAACGGAACTTCTCGAAAAAAGGCCCGGACGGTACACTGGAGGTATGGCAGAGAACACACCCAAAACGTACGGTGGAATGGCCGTCGTCGAGGGGGTGATGATGCGATCACCGGGCTTCTTCTCCGTGGCTTGCCGCGCTCCGGACGGGCGCATTGTGCTCAAGACCGAACCGATCGAAAAGACCTGGTTAGGTCGCCAAAAGTGGCTCCTCAAGCCCTTTCTGCGGGGCACTTTTGCGATGCTCGACACGATGGTTTTTGGTATTCGCGCGATGAACTTTGCCGCCAATATCCAGACCGACCCGGAATACGCCACCGCCGAGGACAAGGCCAAGGCCGCCGATGGCAAGGGGCCGGGCACGGTTTCCAACTTTGCCATCGGTTTGACCTTGGTCACCTCGTTGGCGCTCGGGTTTGCACTGTTTAACGCCGCCCCTCAATTTGTTTCGGAACTCATTGTCCGGTGGTCTGGAGGCGACCTCGCCACCAACAAGAACGGCCTGCTGACCAACTACGTGGCCGAGACGGTGAAGCTGGTCTTCATCATCGGCTATCTAGCCGCGATCAGCTTCTATCCGCCGATCCGCGAGGTGTTCCGCTACCACGGTGCGGAGCACAAAGCGATCAACTGCCTGGAAGATGGCAGCGACCTCACCGTGGCTAACGTGCAGAAGTGCACGCGCCTGCATCCGCGCTGCGGCACCAACTTCGTGATCATCGTGTTCGTGGTGTCGTTCTTGCTGCAGCCGCTCATCCCGCGCGACCTCTTTGTGCCGCTGACGAGCCCGACGTGGCTGCTGGCGCTGACGCGCCTCCCGGTGGAACTCGCGATGATGCCGGTGGTGGCCGGCGTGAGCTACGAGCTCATCCGCCTGGCGGGCAAGATGAAGAACGCCGCCTGGGTCAAGATTGCTCTCGCCCCGGGGCTAGCCACGCAGCTGATTACGACCGCTGAACCGAACGACGCTCACACCGAAGTAGCCATCGCCGCCCTCGTGGCGGCACAGCGCGCCGAAGAGACGGGGGTACTGGAGAACGGAGTCCTCGGCGAAGACGGGATTCAAAGCGACGAGACAAACCAGCCCGTCCAAATTACGACGTAAGCGGCCGAACCTGCCAGGCAGGCGCGGCGAATAAAATTCAGGTGCGTATCGGAGTACTTCAGCATCACGAGCCAGGCGCCTACCAGCGTCATGCCCTTGACCAAAGCAAAAAGCCATTCGCTAGTTTCGATTACCGGCTTCATGAGGGGGTTGAGTTCGGTGATATGCCCGCCGGCGTGTAGCACGGCCGTCATCACCAGGTCCACAAACCCGATGCCGAGGAGCAGAAGCAGGGCCCGCGTCGGGAAGCCCATGCGGGCGTACCAACTGCGAGGAGCGGGAGCAACTTCCTCCGCCACCTCGGTGGTTTCCACCTCATCCGCCCAGGGGTCATCCTTCCAGTTCTTCACTTCGTTGATGTTGTCGCCCGGAACGTTATTGGTCATTGCTTAAGCTCCTGATGATCTGGTCATGCACCTGTCTCACCTCACTGGCGGGCCGGATATTGTGGTTGGTCATCAAACTCACTGTCCACGTCTCGCCGTCGGGTCGCTTTACATAACCGCTGAGACACGTTACTGCAGTTAGTGTGCCAGTTTTCCCCGTAAAGGGCACGGATTGTAAACGGTTGGAGAGCGTTCCTTCCCCCGATTTCGGTAAAGCTCGTTCAAATACAGGGAAAATCGGGCGGTTTTTCGCCCAATGCAGCACCTTGGTCAGCGCATGGGGGGTGACAAAGTTGCGGCGGCTCATGCCGCTGCCGTCCATCGGCTTCATGTCGTCGGGGGTGAGCCCCACTTGTTGCGCATAGAATTCCTGCATCCGGGCCGTGGCCTGTACGTATTCCGCATCGGGGGTCAGCGGCTCTTTGTGTCCGGCCGCCATCAGGAGAAGTTGCTCGGCGTAGATGTTGTCGCTGTCTTCGAGGCAAACCTTGGCGGCCTCACTGAGGGGCGGCGTGCGGAACACTCGATCCGGCTCTCGAGCCGGGGGCCGACATTGGTGGTGACGAACACCGCCCCGGGGCGGAAAGCCTCCGTTGCCGCCAACTGGGGATCCGGGATCGCAAATCGTCCAATCGAAGTGCGGGCTTGCGGCAAAACGCCGTTCACGTACAACCGCCGGGTGAATACGTCGAGTCGGGTGTTGAGTGTGCCCACCGGGGCTCCGCGCACGATGCGGATTTGGTTGAGGGCCGGGTCCAGGGGAAGAATCGCGCCCTTTTCCGCAAAGACTTCAAAGCGCTGGTTGTTGACCCCCCACGCGGAAATGCGCCCGGCATAGGCAAACGGCAGGTCATCCCATTCCCAGGTGGGCGGGATGGAGGGCGCGAAGTCTTGATACACCCGCACCGTGCCCCCTTTGCCGCCCGCCCCCAGGGCGCGGAGTTCTTCAAAGGTCACCCCGGGCGTGCCCTTGGCGTGGACGTACGGGCCGTACTCGTTGTCCCACACTCGGATTTCGCCTCGATAATCGGGGCCGAGGACCTCTAGTGCGTAGAGCACGGACAGAATCTTTTGGTTGCTGGCGGGAACGAGCCGCGTGTCGCCCATCTGCTTGAAGACGACCTCGCCGGCCGCATTGCGCACACTCACTCCGGTGAGAGCACCATTTAGGGATGCGTGGTCCAGATGGGGGGCAATGGGCGGCAACATCGCCGCCGCCAGGAGCAGCGTGGTCATGGTGATTAGACAGACGAGGTGGTCTGGAGTTCTTCGGCAAACACCGGTTCGCTCACGTGGTCAAAGCGCTGAGCTTCGATGTCGGCGGCGATCCCGGTGGCAAAGGCCTTCAATTGCGGGTCCGTTTCGGTAGCAGCGGCCGCCTGAACCGCCTTCAGGATCCGATCTCGATCGTGGTCGCGCCACTCCACCAGGTGGAAGGCGGCGTGGATGGCACTGCGACGGCCAATGCGGTGCGGGGCCGAAAGCAGACTAAGAAGCGCATCGGCCGCCGCATCCGTGCAGATGTGACCGCCCAACACGACTCCCGCCTTATACACGGCCCGGGCGTAGTCGTCTTCGTTTTCGGCGATGAAATCTCGGATGGCCGCCACGGCCTTGTCTTGGTCGCGCGGTTCCGGGAAGAACGAGGGCAGGTCCTCGAACATATCCAGCACCGCCCACTGCGCGCAGCGGCGCCAGGGATGGACCTTATCGCGCAGGATGCGCACCATGGCCGGACCAAAGATGCCTGCGCTGGCGTGAGATTCGATGTGCTGAATGCACTCGTGCCCAATGTCGCGCACCGGGCAATAGAGGAGACACACCCACTCTTGCGGCCCAAGGTCACGGACGCTGGCCGTAAACCGTCCGGACCAGCCCAAGGTGTCTGAGATCGCGGTTTGGCGATCGAAAAGTTCGCCTAAGCCTTGCTCGATGCCCGCTAAGACTTCCTCCACCGAGTCGCCCTTGGCTTCGTTCCAATAGCGCTCACTGCGGCCAAAGATGCCGGAAGGGGATCGGGCAATTTGCACTTTGGTGCGCTCACCCTCCACCTCGATCCAGGCTTCCTCACTCCAAGCATGGGGTGTGATATGGAAGTCGCGGCTGATGGGGTGCGGCGGCCAGTGAAAGGGCGCGCGGTCGCCCGGCCGGCGAGCCGCGGTGTCGCCAGGGAAGCGGGCGGCCGCCTGGGCCAAGAATTCCTCGAGGGCCTTCAAGACCAGGTCGGCCGTCATCGCTTAGCTCTTGCGAGGCTCTTCCGGGGTCGATTCGTCGTCGCCGCGCAGACCCTTCTCAAAGTTCTTCTTGCCGTCCTTGATGCCTTCTTGGAACTCGCTCACGCCCCGGCCCATTCCGCGCATCAGCTGCGGAATTTTGGTGCCCCCGAACAGGAGCAGGACCACGAAGACGATGATGATGAGTTCAGAGCCACCAGGCAAGCTGAGTGCAAGGAGATTTGTCATGAGAGGCCTTTCTTAAGTATACGCCGATTCTGCCTGAAACAGAGCCCTACTGGGTTTCTCCGACCGGGGAGGGAGCGGGAGTCTGGGCATCCTTGGGCTCCAGCGCATCTTCCGTCTTGAAGTCGAAGTCCATGCTTGAGCTGGACGAACTGCTGCCGAAGTCCGGGTCACCTTCAAAGTGGATCACCAACCAGTCGCGGCGTTCGTTCAGGATCTTCGGAGCCTTCTTGGGGTCCTGCTTCGCATAGGCCATGTTCAGATTCTTGCGGTTGCCGTCGGTCGGCAGGTCGGCTTCAAAGATCATCGGAGTGCCCGCCTTGTCGGTGATCTGGTCCAGCTTCTTGCCCGCCACGTTCGCGTTGTAGAACAGACCCGTCAGACGGCCACTGGTCTTGCACACCCATTCGGCTTCCGGTCCCGGGGGGATCATGCCCTTCACCATATCGGTGGCAAAGCCCGGGGCGCCTTCCATCTCGGTATCCATCTCCTTCGTAATCTTGCTGTGCAAGCGGGCGTAGTAGGGGCGGATTTCATCCTGCCAGGTGGCCGCGGGCGGGAGTTGCCCCTTTTCCTGGGCGTAGGCCAGCGTAGCCTTCTGGATCATGGAACCCGTGATGGCACAGCCCGCCGTCTCTGTGGCTTGGCCCACCACCGAGCGGCACATGACGAGCCCCCCTACGCCCATGACGAGGCACAGGGCCACCACAAGCAATAGGATCCACACAATCGGACTGACGCCGCTCTTGGTAGGCGGAGACATCGGGGGCGGATTAAACGGAGGAGGCACGTTCGCCATAAACCGAGGATACGGGAAAACCGGCCTTCGGTTGCAAGCCTAGGTACCCCTCAGGTTCGCGGTCCCGGCGTCTTTTCGCATCACTCCGGGGTCGGGTAGCGTCTGGAACACCATGGAAGATGCCATCCGCGCCCTACAACTTGCGCTGGAACTGCACGATCCGGGCGAACGCGAACATGCGGAACGCGTGGCCGTCTACGCCGTGGCGACTGGTGAAAAGCTCGGGATGAGCGACGAAGACCTCATCCACTTGCGCCGGGCCGGGCAACTGCATGACGTGGGCAAAATCGCGGTGGACCGGGTGATTCTCCGCAAGATGGGCACCCTCACCGAGCAAGATTTTGAAGACCTGAAGAAGCATGCCGATGCGGCCGTGGATGTGCTGAGCGCCTTCCCCTGGCTATCCCCCAGCGTGCCGATGATTCGCTCGCACCACGAACGCTGGGATGGCATGGGCTACCCGCGAGGGTTGGAAGGGGATGAAATCCCGCTGGGCGGGCGCATCTTGGCGGTAGCCGAGGCCTTCGACGTCATGGTGTCGGGTTCGGCGTGGCGTCGGCCGCTGGACCCCGAGGACGCCTGCATGGAAATCCGTGATTGCAGCGGCACCCAGTTTGACCCTAACGTGGTGGCCGCGTTCCTCTCGGTGCAGCCTCTCATTCAGCCTCTCGGGCAAGCCTAGTTCGTTCCGCGCCCGGATGGCGTAGACTGAACGTATGAGCGCCCAACAGGCCTTGCACGAGCGGTTATTCGACATCAACGCCCTCAATTCGGCCGTCACGGTCTTGGATTGGGACCAGCAGACGTACATGCCCGCCGGAGGGGCCGAAGCCCGCGGCGAGCACGCCAGCCGTCTCACCCGCATGGCGCACGAGCTCTTTGTGAGCGACGAAACCCGCACGCTGCTGGAGAAAGCTACCGCCGCCGCTGCCCCGGACAGCGTGGACGCCGCCGTGTGCCGCGTGACGCAGCGCAACCTGGACTTGGCCACCAAGCTTCCGGCGGAACTGGTGGCGCGCCGATCCAAGCTCAGTACGCAGGCCCACGAAGACTGGGTGAAGGCTCGCAAGGCCAACGATTTCAAGACGTTCTCGCCGATCCTGACCCAGATGGTGGATATCGCTCGCGAAACCGCCGACTGCATCGGCTATACCGACCACGTCTACGATGCGCTGACTGACCAGTTCGAAGAAGGCGCCACCAAGGCCAGTTGGGATGCGATGTTTGATAGCATTCGCGACCCGCTGGTGAGCCTGGTGAAGGAAATCCAGAGCGCACCCAACCACCCGGACAACCGCTTCATGTTCGGCGAATGGAGCCCCGCCGAACAATCGAAGTTCACGGAAGAGCTGGTGCAGGCCATTGGATTCGACTTCAAACGCGGCCGCCAAGATACGGCCCCGCACCCGTTCTGCACCAACTTCAGCATCGGGGACGTGCGCCTGACCACGCGCTACCAGGATTATCTGGGCGCGAGCATCTTCGGCAGCCTGCACGAGGCCGGCCACGGGATGTACGAGCAGGGCTCGCCGATGGAATGGGATCGCTTGCCCATCGCGGGCGGGGTCTCGCTGGGCGTCCACGAAAGCCAAAGCCGCCTGTGGGAGAACATCGTCGGTCGCAGCCTGCCGTTCTGGCAGCACTTCCTGCCGCGCCTGGAGGCCGTCTTCCCCGAACTCCGTGCGGGCCAAGTCAACGACTTCTATCGCGCCATCAACAAGGTGGAGCGCAGCCTGATCCGCGTGGAAGCCGACGAGGTGACCTACAATCTCCACATCATGATCCGCTACGAGCTGGAGTGTGCGATGCTGACCGGCGAACTGGCGGTGAAGGACTTGCCGGAAGCCTGGAACGCCAAGTACGAGGCCTACCTCGGCCTCACCCCGCCGACGGATGCCGACGGCTGCCTGCAAGACGTGCACTGGAGCATGGGGGCCTTGGGCTACTTCCCGACCTACAGCATGGGCAACATCCTCAGCTATCAAATCTGGGATGCGCTGAAGGCCGATATCCCGAACGCCGACGAACTGATGGCCAACGGCCACTTCGCGGAGATTCTGGAGTGGCTGCGAAGCAAGATCTATCAGCACGGTAGCCGCTACACGCCGAAGGAACTCATCACGCAGGCCACGGGCAAGCCGATGGATGCTAGCCACTATCTGAACGGCATCACCGCCAAGTACCGCGCCATCTACAGCCTATGACCGCTCTACTGCTCGGGCTGGCCACGGTGCCGGCGTGGAACGAAAACCCTGTGGGGGTCGCGGCGCAATGGCCGCAACCCCCACAGGCCCGCGAACTCGCCACGGGCACATCGTTCAACCAGCGGTTCGCCTATGAGCTTGTGCAGGGAAGCGCGATCTATCGCGTGGACATGATGGAGTTGAAACCCGAGGCTCTGACCGGGCGCAACGACATCCAACTCCTCGACACCGGGATGCGCGGGGCCGAAACCCTCAAGCAGTTCCGCCCGCTCCGGGTGACCACCACCCGGGTGGACGCCCATATGGCGCGTCGCTGGGATGTGCAAGTGGACAAGGGGCCCCTCATCCGGCACCTGCTGGTGGTGAAGCGACCCTGGATGGTTCACGCCCTCTACATCGGCGACAAGCAAGACGCCGATACGAAGGCCACCAATGAGTTCTTTGGCAGCCTAAAGATCAATACACCTCAGCAATGAGGCAGTGTCGTTCGGGTAACGAAGGATTGGTTTAGGCCTTGGCGACCTCGAACTGCTCCATGTACTTGAGGCAGCAGGCCCGCACCAGGGCACGCACTCGGTTGATGTAACGGCCCCGCTCGGTCACCGCCACCGCGCCGCGTGCATCCAAAAGGTTGAAGGCGTGCGAGCACTTCAGCGCCAATTCGAACGCGGGATAAACAAGCGCCAAGCTCGTCGGGCAGCCAGGGTCGCTCTCCTTCACATCGGCTTCGCGGGTGGTGAGAACCTGATCGGTAGCATCCCAGCGCACGGAGGTCCCCAGCACGCGCTTGCTCTCGGCCTCGTACATGTCAAAGAGTTGGAAGAGCATCTCGGTGCTGGCCACCTCGAAGTTGAAGACGTTGTTCTGCATCTCCTGGTCGAACTCGATGTCGCGGTACGTCAGGCACTCGTTCCACTGCAGGTCTTCCCAAATCGAGGCCTGCCCGTTCAGCATCAGGGTTAGTCGCTCGGGCCCGTAGGTGAGTTCGGCGCACACCGGGCTTACTTCAATGCCCCCCATCTGTTGGAAGAACGTGAACTGGCTGATCTCGGTGCCGTTCAGCCACACTTCCCAGCCCACGCCGCTGGCGCCCAGGCTCGGGTTCTCCCAGTCGTCTTCCACCAGCCGGATGTCATCGCGGTGGACATTGAAGCCGACGGCATTCAGGCTTTCCATGTAGAGGTCCACCACGTTTTCCGGGCTGGGCTTCAGCATCACCTGGAATTGCACGTACCGCTGGTTGCGCATCGGGTTGCGGGTGTAGCGGCCATCCGCCGGGCGGCGGCTCGGCTGGGCGTAGGCAAAACTGTACGGGGTCGGGCCCAGGCACTTGAGGGCCGTGGCAGGGTGCGAAGTCCCCGCGCCCACTTCCATATCCCACGGTTGCAGGATGGCGCAGCCTTGCGCCGCCCAAAAATCACTGAGTTTCCGCAGAATCTCCTGCAACGTCACCATACGCCTCAAGGTTACCAGCGGAGCAAATTGGACCCCCGACGCCGTATCATGAAGACATGAGAACTGCCGTCCCGCTGGTGGCCTGCATGGCCGTGATGGCCCACGCCCAAGACACGCCGCCTCCGGCCTACGAATACGTGCCCGGCTCGTTCGTTCTGTTTGAATCCCCCAACTTTGGCGACCGCCCGGAAGGCACGGTCATTGACACCATCGTGCTGCACCACACCGCGAGCAGCGGACTGGATGGCGTGATCAAGTGGTTCCAGATGCCGGAAAGCCAGGTCAGCGCGCACTTCACCGTGGGCAAAGACGGCACCATTGTCCAGCACGTCAGCACCTATAAGCGCGCGTGGCACGCCGGCAAGAGCATTGACCAGTACGGCCGCGAGAACCTTAACGACTTCAGTGTGGGCATCGAGTTGGTGAACAAGGGAGACGGCTCGGAACCCTGGACCAAAGAGCAAGTGGAGGCCACGCAACACCTCGTGGCGGCGATGATGCGTCGATTCCCGATCCGCCAGATCGTGAGCCATGAGAAAATTGCCGTACCCGCCGGGCGCAAGAACGATCCGCTGGGCTTCCCGTGGGAATCCATGCGTCGCTTTGGCGTCTCGCTTTGGTACTGAGCCTCAACAGAGCTGAACCATCGCCTGCTCGAGGTCGGCGATGAGGTCCGAGGGATCTTCCAGGCCGCAATAGAGACGGATCACCGACTTTGGTTCCGGCATATCCAGGCAGCAGGCGGGGTAGTGCACGGCCAGGCTTTCGTGGCCGCCCCAACTCACGCCCATGCGGTAGATATTGAGGCTCTGCAAGAAGGCGTTGAGCTTGGCGCGGTCTTGCACCTTGGGCAAGAACGAAATCAAGCCGCCCGTGCCCTTGAACTGCTTTTCATAGAGCTCACGCTGGGCGAAGTCATCCGCGCCGCAGTAGAAAACTTCCGCCACTTCGGGGCGGTCCTTCAGGAATCCATGCACGGCGCGGGCACGCACTTCGGTGGCGTCGAGGCGAAGCTTGAGGGTGCGCAGGCCGCGCAGGATGAGCCACGCATTGAACGGGGCGATGATGCCGCCGAAGAGGGCACCTTCCCAGTCGTGCAGCGTGCGGATACGTTCCTTGCTTCCACAAATCGCGCCGGCGACTACGTCGCTGTGACCCGCGAAGTACTTGGTGACGCTGTGGCATACCAGGTCCACCCCCAGGGCAATCCCGCTTTGCAGCAGGCCGGCCCCGTAGGTGTTATCCATGATCGTCGAGATGCCCCGCGATTTCGCCAAATCCGTAATGGCGGGCACGTCCTGCAGGCGGAACATGCCACTGGTCGGGCTTTCTAGGTAAATCAGGCTGGTCTCGGCGCGAAGGGCATCGGCCACCGCTTCCTTGCACCGGCCATCCACCACCGTGCTCGTGATGTTGAACCGTTGCAGGTACTGCGTGATGAACTGGTACGTGGGGCCGTAAACGCCATCCACCACCACCACGTGGTCGCCGGCCTTCACCACGCTCATGATGGCTTGGCTGATCGCCGCCATTCCACTGCCGGTCAGCAGGCAGGCTTCGCTGCCTTCCACCGCCGCGATCTTCATTTCGGCCAGGCGCGTGGTCGGGTTGTTCCACCGGGTGTAGAGGCACTCCTTGCTCTCGTAGTCCTTCATCGCCGCATCGAACTGATCGAGGCATTGGAAGGCAAAGGTGGAGGTCTGGACCAGCGGCGGGGCGACGGCGCCGTAGGGCAGTTCGTCTTCACCCAGGTGTTGCAGCAGGGTTTCAATATGCGCTTCGTTGCGCGGGTCCATGGGGCCATTCTTGCACGTTCACGCGCGCGGAGAGATTGGCAATGGTCCTGAGAGTGCAAAAAGAGTTGGGTTTTCGGGGAGACGATGTGTCATCCTGAATATTCGCCCATGCCGACTCCGAAGAACCTCATTCTGCCCGATCCGGATACGCTGAACCAAGTTGAGTACGGCAAGTTCTTGCTTGCCAACCTCGCGGCCAAGCGGGCCAAGCAGATCAAGGAAGGTGCGCCCCCGCTGGTGCGCATCGAGTCGAACCACCCGCTCAGCATTGCGCTGGCCGAAATCGCCCAGGGCAAGATCAAGCCGTTGCTGGACGGCGAACAGAACGCCATCGAGGAAACCGTCGAAATCCCGACCCTCGATCTCTCGGACGAAGACTTCCTGCTGCCCTCCCTGGAGGACGACGAGGACGACGACGATGGTCTGTCGCTCGGCTCCCTGGTGGATGACGACGAAGAGTTGGAAGACGACGAAGACGCTCTGGAAGTGGACGAAGTTGATGAAGATGCCGCTATCGGCGGCCTGATCGAAGACGACGCCGTCGAACCCTCGGACGATCTCTCGCTGGACGATCTGGCCGTAAAGGAAGAAGGCGAAGAAGCCGCCGACGATCTGTAAGCGAACATGCCAGTGACGGATCCTTACGCCGTCTTGGGAGTCTCCAGAGATGCGAGCGCCGACGACATCAAGTCGGCGTATCGCCGTCTTGCACGCAAGTTTCACCCGGACGTCAACCCCGACGACCCCACGGCGGAAGAGAAGTTCAAGGAAGTCGGCGAGGCCTACAGCATCCTCTCCGACCCCGAACGACGCCAGCGTTTTGATCAATACGGCGTCACCGATGACTCCGGGATGGGCGGGGGCGGAGGCTACGGCCCTGGGCCGGGCGCGGCGGACTTTGGTGACCTTTTCGAAGCCTTCTTCGGTGGCATGGGGGGTATGGGCGGTGGCCAAGCAAACTTCTCCCGTGATGGCGATGACCTACGCGCCGATGTCAGCATCACCCTTCGCGACGTCTTAACCGGTTGCGAAAAGCCGATCAAGGTCAAGCGCACCACACCTTGCACGCACTGCGGTGGCACCGGCGGGGAGCCGGGTTCCGAAATCAAGACCTGCGACACCTGCAACGGGCAGGGCGCGGTGCGGCGCATTGCCAACACCTTCTTGGGCAGCGTGACTACGACGACCACGTGCCCCACCTGCCGAGGCACCGGCAAGAAGATTGAAAAGCCCTGCTCCAAGTGCCAAGGCAAGAAGGTGACGGTGGAGACGGCCGACTTGACGGTCAATATCCCGGCCGGGGTGCAACATGGCACCACACTTCGGGTCTCCGGGCAAGGGGGCGCCGGCATTGATGGGGGGCAACCCGGTGACCTCTACGTGGTGGTGGCGGTGGCCCGTGATGCGCGGTTTGAGCGGGACGACATCCACCTTTATGCGCCTCTGGACATCACCTTTGCCCAGGCGGCCATGGGCGACCAGATCGAGGCCGAATCCTTGGACGGTACGGTCAAGATTTCCATCCCCCGTGGCAGTCAGCCGCAAGCGGAGGTCCGCATCAAGGGGCGCGGCTTGCCTCGCTTGCGCGGAGGCGCGCGGGGAGACCTGATTTACGTCTTGCGCGTGAAGGTGCCGAAGGATTTGAGCCAAGAACGCGCCGAGTTGCTCCGCAAGTTTGCCGAGCTGGGCAATGAACGCATCCCCGAAGGGGACGGCCAGGGCGGCGGATTCCTGGGCGGATTGTTCGGGAAGAAGAAGAAATGAGCGTCGGCATGTGGACCCAAGTCACCGCGGTGTGGCCAGAAACCGTGCCCGACACCTCGGCCTGGCACTGCATTTTTGAGGACCACGGCGTCAACGGCACCATCGAAAACGAGAGTGTTCCTGGCCTCACCGGCTACCTCGCGCCGGGCGATGAAGACAAACTCGAACCCCTCCGCGCTGCGTTGCTGGCCGCCGGGGCCACCGAAGTCTTCACCGATCTCATCCCCGAGGACAACTGGGCCGAGAGCTGGAAGCAGTTTTTCATCCCGCGCCGCCTGGGCGAGCGCATTGTGGTGCGCCCCACGTGGGAGGATTACGAGAGCCAACCGGACGATATCGTGCTGGTGCTGGACCCTGGCCAAGCCTTTGGCACCGGTGACCACCCGACCACTCGCAACTGCCTGGTTTTGCTGGAAGGCACGCCTCTGCAGGGCAAAGAGATTGCGGATATCGGCTGCGGTTCCGGCATCCTGGCCATCGCCGCTGGGCAACTCGGTGCGTCGCTGATTCACGCCGTAGACGTGGAAGGGCCGAGCGTGGCAGCCACCGCCGAGAATGCCGAGCGCAACGGCGTGACGTTGGTGGTAGAGCGGGGCTTGGGGTTCGACCCCCTGCCCGCCGAGCAAACCTACGACGTGGTCGTTAGCAATATCCTCAGCGCGGCCCTGATTGCTTTGGCCCCCGAAGTGTCTCGCCGCCTCCGCACTCCCGGCGTGTGGATCGTCAGCGGCATCATCCAGGCGAATTGGCCCGATGTCCGCACGGCCGCCGAGCGATACGGATTCCGACTGGACGAAACTCGTGAGGAAGGCGAATGGGTGACGGCGCGGTTCGTTCGATAAGAGCGCTTCCGCGTTTCTTTGTCGCCGGCGTGCCCGACCCGGCCCCGGAAACCGTACCCATCCCCTACGACGAGTACAAGAAACTCCACGGCGTTCTGCGTTTGCCCCGGGGCAGCGCCATCGCCATCCTTCCTGGTGACGGGCGGGTGCTGGTCGGCACCTTTGAAGGCCACGAAATGGCCGTGCAAGCCACCCACACTCCCGCTACCGATGCCACGCGGCCGGTCACCTTGGCCCTCGGCCTCGCGAAGCCTGAGAAGATCGAAGAGAGTATCCGCATGGCCACCGAGATTGGCGTGAGTGCTGTCCGGCTCTTTGCCTGCGACCGGAGCGTGACCCGCTGGGACGAAGGGAAGCGAGACGCCAAACTGGTGCGCCTGCGCCGCATCGCGCAGGAGGCGGCCGAGGTCTGTTTCCGCACTCGCTTGCCCGAGATCAGCTTTGCCAAGGACCTGGCTCAGGTTTTGCAAGACCCGACCGCAGTGGTGCTCAGCGAAACCGAAGGGCTCAGCCAGCTATTCACCCCGCCCGCCGGGCCGGTCACTTTGGTCATCGGGCCGGAAGGCGGTTGGTCGCCCCGCGAGGTCGCGCTCATCGGAGATAGGGCGGTGACGCTCGGGCCGCGCGTGTTCCGGGTGGATACGGCGGTGGCCGTGGCTTGCGGTCTCGCGCTGCACGGGGTCTAGCCCGGTATTCTGCCCCCCAGTTATGAGACCCGATGGTCGCGCCGCCGACGAACTCCGTCCCACTACGCTTGAACGCAACGTCATCAAGTTCGCTGAGGGCTCGTGCCTTATCAAGCAGGGCGACACCCACGTGCTGGTGTGCGCGACGGTAGAAGACCGCGTGGCCCCGTGGCTAAAGGGCGCCGGCCAGGGCTGGGTGACGGCGGAATACTCAATGCTCCCGCGCTCGGGTCGCCAGCGCAACCAGCGCGATGGCACGCGCGGCCCCAATGGCCGGAGCCTTGAGATTCAGCGCCTCATTGGCCGGGCCCTGCGTAGCGTCGTGGACCTGGACGTGCTGGGCGAGCGCACCATCACCTTGGACTGCGACGCGATTCTTGCCGACGGGGGCACCCGCTGCGCCAGCATCACCGCCGCCTATGTCGCCCTTTACGACGCCCTCACCTGGATGAAGGATCGTCGAATGATCAAGAATTGGCCGCTGCGCGAGGGTCTGGCCGCCATCAGCGTCGGCATCCTGAACAACGAAGAGCGCCTGGACCTGTGCTACGAAGAAGACAGCCGCGCCGCCACCGACATGAACGTGGTGATGACCTCCTCGGGCCGCTTTGTGGAGATCCAAGGCACAGCGGAGGCCGAACCGTTCGGCGCCGACGCTCTCGGTCGCATGCTCAAGCTGGGGCAGAAGGGCGTCACCGAACTGCTGGCGATGCAAAACGAGGCCCTCGGGCTGTGAGCGCCGCGCGGCGGCTGGTGATTGCCAGCCACAACCGCAAGAAATCGGGCGAGATGGTGACGATCCTCACCGCCGGGCTGCCGGGGTGGGAGATCCTGACTCTGACCGATTTCTCCGGCGCCCCCGAGCCCGAAGAATCCGGCACCACCTACGAAGAGAACGCCGTCATCAAGGCGGCCAGTGCCGCGCAGTTCACGGGCGAGCTTTGCCTCGCCGATGATGCGGGCCTGGAAATCGACGCTCTGCCCGGTGAACTCGGCCCGTGGAGCAAGCGATTCATGGGCGAGGAGACGCCCTTCACCGAGAAGATGCAGGGCATCCTCACGCGCATGGCGGGTCTGCCGGAAGCCGAGCGAGGGGCGAGATTCAACTGCTGGGTGGCGCTCGCTGCGCCTGGGCAAGAACCCAAAGCCTTCCATGCCACCTGCGAAGGTCGCATCGCGGAGGCCCCCAGTGGCGGCGGCGGGTTTGGCTACGACCCCATCTTTTGGCTCGAAAGCCAAGGGTGCACCATGGCCGACCTCACTGCCGAGCAGAAGCACGCCATCAGCCATCGCGGCAAGGTGCTGGCGCAAGTCATCGGCCACCTCCGTCAAACCGACGTGTAAGATAGAACCATGATGACCCTCGCCCTCCTCGCGGCGATTTCGGCCACCGAACCCACGCGCATCCTCGTGATGACGCGTACGGAGGGATACCGCCACGACAGCATCCCCACGGGCGTCGAGTGTCTCAAGGCCATTGGCACGGCCCGGGGTTGGGTCGTCGACCAAACCGAGAACCCGGCGGACTTCAACACGGCCAACCTCGCCCGTTACCGCGTGGTGGTCTTCCTGAGTACTACCGGCGACATTTTGGACCGCCCGGAAGAGCAAGCCTTTGAAGGCTATATCCAAAACGGAGGTCGGTTCCTTGGTATCCACGCCGCCGCCGACACCGAGTACGACTGGCCTTGGTTCGGGCAACTGGTGGGGGCTTACTTTATGAGCCACCCTCACATTCAGGAAGCCTGCATGCACGTGCACACGCACGATCATCCGGCGACGGCCCACCTCGGCGAGACCTGGATCGCTACTGACGAGTGGTACTGCTACAAGAGCCAGCCGCCGGCCCGCGCTCAGGTGTTGCTTTCGCTCGATCACAGCTCCTACACGGGCTGGAAGATGCCGGGAGACTCCCACCCGATTGCCTGGAGCCAGAGGTTTGACGGCGGGAAGGCGTTCTACACCGGCCGGGGCCACACCAAGGAATCCTACAGCGAACCGGACATGCGCAAGCACCTGGCCGGCGCCCTCACCTGGTTAGTTCAGTAGGATTCGGGCGTCACCTCACCTCGGAAACGCGCCAAACCATGCATCCGGCCCGCCTGGGGTTGTATGATGCAAGGTCATGAGTAGCGGTTACGGTCTGCAGAACACCGGCAACTACGGGGCGGCGAAGCGCTTCCGGTTGATCCTGCGCGAACAAGGCCAAGCCCGAGAAATGGGCGGCAGCGAAATGTCGCTCGCCGTGAGCATCGTGGACAACATCATGATGCAGGCCCTGGACGCCAAAGCCAGCGACATCCACATGCAGCCGGAGCGGGATCAGCTCAAGATTCGCTTCCGCGTGGACGGCATCTTGCACGAAAACGGCTTCCTCCCGCCCGAGCAGGCCACCAACGTTTTGGCGCGTCTCAAATTGTCGGCCGGCATGCGCATTGACGAAATGCGCGAACCCCAAGACGGCCGAATTGACATGGAATACGACGGCCGCCGGCTCTCCGCTCGTGCCTCGTGTGTGCCTTGTCTCAATGGTGAGAAGTTCGTTATGCGTCTTCTTGACCCGGCCTCAATGAAGGTTAACCTCGCCGATCTGGGGATGCCGGACGACATCCGTGAGAAGTGGATGCGCGCGGTGGGCGTGCCGTACGGTCTGATCCTGGTCACCGGTCCGACGGGGAGCGGGAAAACGTCCACGCTCTACGCCAGTCTCAACGTGCTGGATAGCAAAACCCGCAACATCCTCACGGTCGAAGACCCGATCGAATACGAATTCGACAAGAACATCGCACAGGTGCAGGTCACCGAGAAGATGGGCTTCCCCCGCGTCATGCGTGCGTTCCTCCGTCAAGACCCGGACGTCATGATGGTCGGTGAAATCCGCGATGCGGACTCGCTGAAGATTGGGATCCAGGCCGCTCTCACCGGTCACTTGGTGCTGGCTACCATCCACACGAACAACGCCATCGAGGCCATCGGCCGAATGATTGACATGGGCGCCGAGGACTACCTCATTAGCGGCGTTATCGTCGGCATCATGGCGCAACGTCTGGTGCGCCGCATTGACCAAACCACGGCCAAACCCTTTGCCTACAGCCGGGAAGAACTCGAAGCCATCGGCATTACGGCCGCCGACATGCAAGGCGCGCGCCTTGTGAAAGGGGAACCGGGTGAAAGCAACAACGGCACGGGCTTCAAGGGTCGTGTCGGCCTGTACGAACTGGTGGTCGGTGACCGCGCCTTCAAGCAGGCCGTGGCCCGCCGCGCCCCCTACGAAGAACTCCTTCAAATTGCCCGCGAGCAAGGCTTCCGCAGCATGATGGAAGACGGCAAGGAAAAGGTGCTGAAGGGCATCACGACCCCCGAGGAAGTCGCCCGCGCGGTCCTCACTCAAGCTCTCGAATAGAACCAACATGGCTCAAGTCTCCAAGAATCGAAAAATCGTCAACTATGTGCTGCTCGGCGGCCTGCTCGTCGGGGCGGGTGTCGTAGGGGCGCGGCTTTCGGGCCAAATCATGGAAGCCCGCGGCCTGGCCAAGCTCGAGGAGCAGATCGCGGCTACCGGGATGCCCCGTAGCGCCGCGAAGATCAAGGAGCGATTCCGCAAGGATGACAATGCCCAGAAGGCCATTGCGGAACTCGCGAAGAAGATCGAACTCGAACCGAACTACGGCTCCGACCTCCAAAAGGCGCGTTACGACTCGAACCTCGCTTGGTCCATCATGACCGAGCGGCAGGACTTCGCCAGTTGGGCCGCCATTGTGGCCAAGGCCCCGGCCCAGGATTACGGCTTTGACCTCGATGACTTTGAGTTTGGTCTCGGGGCGCACCAGGGGGCCATTTACTACCTGGGGCAGACGGCCGCCCATGCGGCCAAGCACGCCGCCATGCAAGGCAATTGGGAGGAAGCCCGCAAGTATCGCGACGAGGCCTTGGCCATCTTTGGAAAGATGGCGCCTGAGACCTGGCGTGGCTCGGCTTCGGTGCAGGCCAATGGCTTGAACAGCACTTACCGCTACACGCTGGAGATGCTGGACAAGAAGCGCAATGACCCCGAAGCACTGAAGTACGCCCAGGAGACGTTTGCCAAAGAAGTGCCGGTGATTTCCTACACCGATTTGGCGATGACCGAGCTATTCCGCGTGCGCATCAAGGCGCGCGACGTGGGGCGGGATGCCAGCCTGTATCACATGAACGTGATGAACTGGGTGCGGGATGACGCGGCGGAAAACGAGGCGTACAGCGACCTTGACGAAGCTGATGTCAACATCTGGCGGAGTCTGCCCTCGGGGTGGCGCTCGCCGACATCGTGGAAATGCAAGTGATCAAGGACTTGAAGCCGTTGGCCGACCAGATCAAGGCCGCCGAAAACAATCCGAACGAGATTCGGCGGGTCGTGCGTGAATTTGAAGAAAAGCTGCCGAAGCAGCCGAAAGAGGACATCACCGGCATCATGCCGCGCATCTATGCTCTCAGCTTAAGCGACTACGAATCGATGATGGAGTTCGATGGGCGCCGGTTCTTGGGGCGCCAAGTGCTGAATATCGTGGAGGAGTATCAAAAGACGAAGGCGTTCCCGGCGGAGTTCAAGGCTGATGGAGCGGCTCCGTTTGGAATGGAGTTCCGATACGTTAAGACGCAGGACGGATTCCAAGTGAACATGGGCGGACGACGCGGCGGGTACCAAATCGCCTTCCCGATGATCGTCATCACGCCGGAGATGGAACGGCCGGCCGTCGGCGCGGGCTAGGCGCTCTCGGCCACAAAGAGAAACCCCGGTCCGTATTGGGCCGGGGTTTTTCTATTCCTGAGTTCAGGCGAGGTCTAGTCCTCTTCTTCGCGCTCGCCGCTCTTCCGGGCAAAGATGCGAATCGGTGTGCCTTCCATCGGGAATTCGGCGCGAATCCGGTTAGCCAAGTACCGCTCATAAGAGAAGTGCATCAGCTGCGGGTCGTTGCAGAAAAAGATGAAGGTCGGGGGTTGCTCACCGGCTGGGTCACGTAGTACACGCGGAACGCGCGGCCTTTGCGGCTCAGCGGTCGGTCCAAGGTTGCGTTTTGGATCAGGCGGTTCAGTTGCCCCGTGGGGATGCGCGTGTTGCCCGCTTCCACGGCCGAGAACGCGGCATTGATTGCGCCGTCCATCCCCGTGCTCATCTTGGCGCTCGTAAAGCGGACAATGGCGTAGGCGCACTCGGGAATCTCGGCCTTCAGCGAACGAACGAAGTCCTTCTTGGCCGGGCTGGTGCGGCCCAGGTTGCCGTCGGGCGGCTCCACTTGGTCCCACTTGTTCACCGCAATTACCAGCGGCTTCCCGAGTTCAAAACTCGCCTTGGCCACGCGCTTGTCGCCGTCGGTCAGGCCTTCGTTGCCGTCAATGACGAGCAGCGCACACTCGGCGCGCTCTAGGGCGCGGGCGGCCCGCAGCACCATGTAGTACTCGATGCTGCCCTGAATCTTGCCGCGCCGTCGAATCCCGGCGGTGTCTATTAGCCGGACCTTGCGACCCTTCCAACTCACCTGGCTGTCAATGGCGTCGCGGGTGGTGCCGGGGATGTCACTCACAATCGAGCGCTCTTCACCGCTAAAGGCGTTGAGCATCGAGCTCTTGCCCACGTTGGGCCGCCCGATGATGGCGAGGCGCAGTTCGTCGTCGCCTTCGCCCACCTCGTTGGTGGTCTTGGGCAGAAGATCAACGACCTTATCCATCAAGTCGCTGAGGCCACGTCCGTGGAGCCCAGAAACGGGGAACACTTCGCCAAAGCCCAGGGCGTAGAACTCCGCCGCCTGGGGTTCGCGAATCTCGTTGTCCACCTTGTTGGCCAGTACCAGCACCGGCACGTCAATGCTTCGCAAACGCTGGGCCAGGTCTTCGTCCGCCGGGTTCAGCCCCTCGTCGGCATCCACCATAAAGAGGATGACGCTCGCCTCGGCCAGGGCCACTTCGGCTTGCACCCGAATCTGCTCCACCAGTGGGTCATCGTCACCAAACAGAATCCCGCCGGTATCCACCACGCGGAACTTGCGGTCCTTGTGATCGAACTCGGCGTACAGGCGATCGCGGGTCACGCCGGGTTGGTCTTGCACCACGGCAATGCGCCGGCCCGCAAACCGGTTAAAGAGGGTGGACTTCCCGACATTCGGTCGCCCGACGATCACCAAAGTGGGTAACTGAGCGGCCATAAGAAGGAGAATGATACCGGCCCCTCCCGCGAGGGTTCTGGGAGAGGCATAATGAACGGGTGAGCGACTGGCGCCACCGTGTCGACAACTTAGTCGAACTGATGAACGATTTTGGGCTCGAACGCGCCCGGCAGAGCGGGGAAGGCTGGAGCCTGGAGCTGAGCAAGACGGTCCCGGTGAGCGGGGGCGTGCCGATGATGGCCGCCGCACCCGCCGAAGCCGCTACCTCGGCCACGCTGGCTGCCAAGCCGAAGAAAGCCGCGCGCCGCGCCGCCGAAGTCGCCCGTGGCATCCCCGTCACCACCCCGATGATGGGCATCTACTACGCGGCCCCGAGTCCGGGAGCGCCCAACTTCGTGTCCGTGGGGCAAGAAGTAACGGAAGGGCAAGTGGTGGGCCTGGTGGAAGCCATGAAGACCTTCAACGAAATCCTGGCGCCGCAGAGCGGGGTGATCACGTCGGTGGAGGCCACCAATGGCCAACTTGTTGAACCCGGAACGGTCCTCGTCCGCATTGAATAGGCTCCCGCAACTCCGGATTGGGCTCCTGGGATACGGCACGGTGGGTGAAGGCACCTACCGGATGCTGGAGGACAACCTGGCCAGCATTCGGCGCAAAACCGGCGCCGACCTCTCGGTGGTCCGCATCGGCATTCGGGATGAGAAGAAGACTCGCCGCGCCCCTCGTGAGCTTTTCACCGCTGACAACATGGGCATCGTCACCGACCCGAGCGTTGATCTCGTCGTCGAAGCCATCGGCGGGATTGACCCCGCCTTGAGTCTGGTGGAAGCGGCCCTGGACCACGGCAAGAGCGTGGTCACGGCCAACAAGGAAATGATGGCCAAGCACGGGGCTCGCCTGCTGGAGAAGGCCCGCGCCAAACAGATTGACCTCCACTTCGAGGCCGCCGTGGGTGGGGGCATCCCCATCGTGCAAGTGCTGAAGCATCAGCTGGCCGGCAACGACGTGCCGATGATGATGGGCATCCTCAACGGCACCAGCAACTACATCCTCACGGCCATGAGCCAAGAAGGGCGACCCTTTGACGAAGTGCTGGCCGAGGCCCAACTGAAGGGCTACGCCGAAGCCGACCCCACCAACGATGTGGAGGGCTTCGATACGATGTACAAGATCAGCATTCTGGCGAGCATCGTTTACGGGGGGCCGGTGCCGCTGGAGTCGGTGCACCGCGAAGGCATTACGGGCGTGGATGCGATTGATTTTGAGTACGCCGACGTACTGGGCTACACCATTAAGCTACTGGGCGTGGCTGAAGAACTGGCCGACGGTTCCGTGCGGGTGCGCGTGCACCCCGCGTTTGTGCCCAAGGCGCATTCGCTGGCGAGCGTGAACGACGTGTTCAATGCGGTATGGTTCCACGGCGACTTCGTGGGTGACCTCATGTTCAGCGGCCGGGGGGCCGGGGGCGACCCGACCGCCAGTGCCGTGGTGGGCGACGTGATTGACGTGGCCCGAAACTTTGCCGCGAAAGGCACGGGGAGCGCCCTGCCGTTCGATCCGCCTCGCGCCGCCGCCGGGATGGATGACCTGGTTTCGCGCATCTATGTGCGGCTGGACGTGCTGGACAAGCCCAACACCTTGGGCCGCATCAGCACCGCCTTTGGCGACTACAACGTGGGCCTCGCAGCGATGGAAATGCGCACCACTGATGCCAACCACGGCGAAATCGCCTTCCTCACCCACCCGGTGCGAGAAGCTCAGTTTGTGGCGGCGCTGGAAGCCGTCGAGCAACTGGATGTGGTCTACGGGGTGGGCAATTGGATCCGCGCCGTTGAGGTGACGAAGTGACCCGCGTCGCTTGCGTGCAGGCCCCGGCCATCTTGGGTGACCCCGCCGCCAACCTCGAGACGGTCAAGGAGTATCTGCAGGCCCTCGCCGAAGATGGGGTGGATATTGTCGTCTTTCCGGAGTGCTTCCTCACCGGCTACGTGGTGAGCACCGAAGAGGAAGCCCGGCGTATCGCTCTTACGGCCACGGAACCCGCCTCGGAATACGAGGACGTGGAAGAAGACGCTTTCTACATGTCCGATGAGATCGCCCAGCTGGATGCGCTGTGCGAGGAACTCGACATCGTGTGCGTGGTGGGCTATGCCGCCGAAACCGCTCTCGGTGAACTGGTGAACGAGTGCGTGCTGCTGGAGCCCGGCCAATTCCCCGCCGTGTATCGTAAGACGCACCTGCCTTGCCTCGGCTTCGACAACTTTGCCCTTACCGGTGACGATTTGCCGGTTTTTGAGACGCGCTACGGCCGTATTGGGATGGCGATTTGCTACGACCTGCGCATCCCGGAAACCCTGCGAGTGCTGGCCCTGAAGGGTGCCGATCTCGTGATTTTGCCGACCAACTGGCCGGAAGGCGCGGACTTCAGCGCCGATTCCGTCGCCCCGGTGCGCGCCATGGAGAACAAGGTTTTCGTGGCCACTTGCAACCGTTGCGATGAGGAAGGCGGTTTCCGGTTTATCGGCAAGAGTGGCATCTTTGGATTGAATGGCGAGCCCCTGGCCAAGGCCGGTTCCGAGCCAGAGGTGATCGTCGCGAACCTTAACCTGCCCGCCGCCCGCGATAAGCGCAACGTGAACCCGGTGACCGGCTACGCCACCGAGGTCTTTGCCGCCCGGCAGCCCGACCTCTACGACGTGATCGTGAGCGGGCAAGAACTTCCTACGGTCCCACCGGAACTGGAAGACGACGAAGACGCTTAACGGCCCCAACTCGGGGTGAGCGAGAGGGATAGACTGCAACCTTCCATGCAGCATTCCCTCGTGAGCGTCATTGACTTTGGTGGGCAGTATTCGCAGCTGATTGTCCGCCGAATTCGCGAACTGGGGGTGTATAGCGAAATGGTGCCGTGGATGCACGCGGCCGACCACATCCGCGAGAAGAACCCGATCGCAATCATTCTGAGTGGGGGGCCGCGCAGTGTGCGCGAAGAGAACGCGCCGGACTTCGATTTCTCGTTGGCCGAAGGGAAGCCCTTGCTGGGCATTTGCTACGGCATGCAGCTGATGGCGCATCGCCTGGGCGGGCGCGTGGAGCGAGCTTCCGACCGGGAATACGGTCGGCAGAGTTTCTCATCGCGCGAATCCGATGCCCTAGTGGGCGTGATGCACGACCCGCAGATTTGGATGAGCCACGGCGACCGCATTGAAGATATCCCGGCGGACTACGCGGTGACCGCGCAAACCGCGACTTGCCCGGTGGCGGCCATGGAGAACGCGGAGGCCAAGCGATTTGGTGTGCAGTTCCACCCAGAAGTCAGCCACACGCCCGACGGCAAGGCCTTGCTGGATGCCTTTTTGAACCAAATTGATGGGCTGACGCGCGACTGGACGGCGGGGCAGTTTATCGAGGAGACCGTCGAGTCCATCCGGGCGCAAGTCGGCACTGAACGGGTGCTGTGCGCGGTGAGTGGCGGCGTGGATAGCTCGGTGGCGGCGGCGCTGCTGACCAAGGCACTGGGCGACCAAGTGACCTGCGTCTTTGTGGACCACGGCCTGCTGCGCAAGGACGAGGCGGAGGAGGTGGTGCATATGTTCACCGAGACCTTCCACCCGCACCTGGTGGTCATCCGGGCCGCCGATCAGTTCTTCGGCAAGCTGGCGGGCGTGACGGACCCCGAAACCAAGCGCAAGATCGTGGGCGCGGAGTTTGTGCGGTGCTTTGAGGCGCACAGCGACGAATTCAGCGACTGCCAGTGGCTGGCGCAGGGCACGCTCTACCCGGACGTGATTGAGAGCGGTTCTTCCACGGCCAGCACCATCAAAACGCACCACAACGTGGGTGGCCTGCCGGACTGGATGAAGCTCAAAGTCATCGAGCCGCTGCGCTGGCTCTTTAAGGATGAAGTGCGGGCCGTGGGGCGCGCACTGGGCTTGCCGGAGCACGTGGTGGACCGCGAGCCGTTCCCGGGGCCGGGCCTGGCCGTGCGCGTGCTGGGCGAAGTGACCCGCGAACGCGTGCGGATGACGCAGGAGGCAGACGCCATCTTCCGCCACGAACTGCGGGTGCAGGGCCATAAGCCGGGCATCTGGCAGAGCTACGCTGCCCTGCTGGACGTGCGAAGCGTGGGCGTGATGGGCGACGAGCGCACCTACGAGCAGCCGATTGTGCTGCGTGCGGTGACGAGCGAAGACGCCATGACGGCCGAAGCGGCCGCCCTGCCGTTTGAGTTTTTGCAGCATGTGGCGCTGCGCATTGTGAACGAAGTGGATGGGGTCAATCGCGTGGTTTACGACCTGACGGGCAAGCCGCCAGGGACCATCGAATGGGAGTAGATATGACCCCGTATTCTTACCAGGATCGGGAGTTGCTTTTGGCGACGGCGGCTGGGTTGATGAGGGCTCGAGAGAATGCCCAGTAACTTTGCGGGGTAAATCCTGCAATCACCCTTTTATTCAAATTTTATGAGCATGTTTGTCTCCGAAATCAGTAAGACATTCCGGTGGGAAATGGGGCACCGTCTGGCGGGACACCCTTTGTGTGGCAACCCCCACGGGCACAGCTATGCCGCCGACATCCACCTGAAAGGGCCGGTGCAGGACAACGGCATGGTGATGGATTACGGCGACCTGAGCGCGCTGATGAAGCCCTTGGTGGCCCAACTCGACCACGCCTTTGCGGTGGACCAAGCCGATACCCTGATGGGTGAGTTCCTGCGCGAGAACGGCTTCCGCATCCTCGAATTGCCCTATCCGCCCACGGCGGAGAACCTGGCCCGCTGGCTGGCGGAGGCCTTGGCGCCTCAACTCCCGTCCGGCTTGGTCCAGCTCACGGTGGTTGTTCGGGAAACCGCTCACACCACTGCCCAGCACACCGTCGCGCTTGGTTAGCCGGTCGTCGCTCGGAAGAGCTGAATCCGGTTACGGTCGGGGTCGAACACCATCTGCACGTGTCCCCGAGGGGTCTCGTGGATCTCGGGGTCAACTTCGCCGCCCGCCTCCCGGCAAGCATGGGCGGCAGTCTCCAGGTCTGCGACTTCAATCGACACCACAAATCCCGCCGCGCCACCGGGCATATCCGCATGCAAGCCCAGGGTCACTGCGCCCAAGCGGAAGGCCGTCCAATGCGCACTCGAATAGCTCGGCTCCTGCCCAATAAACGCCGTATAGAACCGCACGGAACGGTCCATGTCTGTCACTCCGGCCCAGACCGTATCGATGTGCCCCACCATGGCGCGGGTATACCGAATGGCAACATGGCCAGTGAATTTTCCTTTGACATCGTCGCGAAAGTGGATGAGATGGAAGCGAAAAACGCGATTGACCAAGCCCAACGAGAGCTTGCCAACCGCTACGACTTTAAGGGCTCGAAGGCATCCGTCGAACTCGAAAAGCTTGAGGTGAAGATGGTGGCCGACGACGAGTTCCGCATGGACCAACTTCGCGACATCGTGGAGAGCAAGCTCATTCGGCGCGGCATCGACCTCAAGATGGTGGAGCGCGGCAAGGTGGAAGAGAGCGGACAGATGACGGTCAAGCAGACCCTGACGCTCAAGAGTGGCCTCAGTTCGGACGAAGCCAAGGCGCTTAACAAGCTTTTCAAGGAGAACAAGGCGCTGAAGGTGAACACACAGATCCAGGGCGACGCCATCCGTGTGAGCAGCAAGAGCAAGGACGACCTGCAAAAGGCGATGACGTGGGTGAAGGCCCAGGATTTGCCCTACGTTCCGGACTTCACCAACTACCGCTAAGCGAGCCTGAGACTTCCCAGCCCGGCGGGGCCCGGGAGGGGTACCTTCAAGTTCATGAATGGCGTACCTGATGAAACGGTGAACCCGAATCCGGCGGACGTGACGGAAACCACGACGCCGGGGGAAGTTGATCCTCGCGATCAGGAAATCGCGGCTTTGCAAGGGCAGCTGGCCGAATGCGCCCGCCGCCTGCAAGCCGCCGAAGAGCAAGTGTTGCGCGTGCAGGCCGAGAGCCAGACCATCATGCGCCGTCTCCGCCAGCAAATGGAGGACGAGAAGAAGTTTGGCCCGCGCCCCTTGGTGGAATCGCTCTTGCCTGTGCTCGATAACTTCCAGCGATCCATGGCGGCCCTGCAGGGTGGCGCCAATCCCGATCGCATCCTAGAAGGCGTGGGCGGCGTGGAGCGGCAACTGCGGCAGGCGCTCGAGGGCGTGGGGGTGCAGCGCATCCCGACCGAGGGCATGAGCTTCGACCCCGAGCGGCACGAGGCGATTGTGGCGGAGCCCAGCGCCGAGCACGAACCGGACACGATTCTGAATGAAATCACGGCCGGCTACGAGATGCACGGGCGCATCATCCGCCCCGCGCAGGTGCGAGTGACGGTGGCCCCGGATGCTTGATGTGATCGGACGGCTGAAGTTCGGCACCGATGGCATTCGCGGCGTGGCCGGGCGTGAACTCACCCCCGCCTTTGCCATGCGCCTGGGTGAATGGGCGGCCGAGTGGATGCACGCGCACAACCAGCCCCTGCGCATGGTGGTGGGGCGTGATACGCGCCGCAGTGGCGCGATGCTGGGGGCGGCCTTCGCCGCCGGAGCAACCAGCCGGGGTGTGGACTGCGACAGCGTGGGCGTGGCCCCCACCGGAGCGATGAGCTGGCTGGTGCGGAACGAGGGCTACGGCCTGGGCGTGGTCATCTCCGCGAGCCACAACCCGGCCCCGGACAACGGCATCAAGTTCTTTGAAGCGGACGGTGCCAAGGCCAAAGATGCCACCGAGGCCTGGATTTCTGAACGATGGCACGAGGCCCCCACCGGCACCCGCGAAGGGGCCGAACTGGGCTTGCTCAACACGGGCCATTCCCTGAACGCATACGCCGAGTGGTTGGTGAACTTGGTGCCAGAGCGTCTGGATGGCATGAGGCTGGTGGTGGATGCTGCTCACGGCGCGGGCTACAACTGGGGCGTGGAAGTCTTGCGGCGTCTCGGCGCCGAGGTTCACGTCATCGGCGACCAGCCGGACGGTCTGAACATCAACGCCGAAGGCGGGGCCACCAAGCCCGATGTGATGATGGCCATGGCTGCCAAGCTCGGCGCGGTGGGAATTGCCTACGATGGGGATGCGGACCGCGCGGTTTTCAGCGACGAGCAGGGCCGCCTCATCAACGGCGACCGCACGATGGCCCTGTGGGCCGCGCACTGGGGCAGTAGCCCGGTGGTGGGCACCGTGATGAGCAATGGTGGCTTTGAGGCGCACCTCAAGCAATCCGGCATTGGCCTGGAAAGGACGCCGGTGGGCGACAAGAAGGTTTCCGAGCGCATTTTCCAGACCGGCGCCAAAGTGGGCGGCGAGCAAAGTGGGCACATCATCTTTGCCGAGCGCGGCCCCACTGGCGATGGCTTGATTACGGCCCTCGAGTTCCTGCGGGTGCTACGGCGAGAAGGCAAGCGGGCGGCGGACCTCGCCTTCCCGTTCGACAACTGGCCGCAGATCATGTGGAACGTCCATGTCGGGCAAATCGCGGGCTGGGAGCAAGAAGCCAGCGTCCAAGCCGCCATGCAGCAGGCCGAAGCCGGACTAGGCGCAGGGCGCCTGGTGGTACGAGCCAGCGGCACACAGCCGATGATCCGGGTGATGGCCGAAGGGCCAGACCGACCGGCCGTGGAGCAAGCCGTGGCCCTGGTGGGCGAGGCGCTGGTCGCCGCACGGGGCGGGGAAGTCGCCGGTAAAGTAGATTTAACCGATGCTTTGGGCGATTGACGTTGGCAATACGCAGACCGTCGTGGGCATCCACGAGGGTGGTCAGTGGCTCGCACACTGGCGGCTAGAGAGCGACCACGCCCGCACCGAGGACGAGATTGCGGCGCTGCTGAAGCCACTATTTGACCTCGCCGCGTTGCCGTTCGTGAGTTCCGGGGTGATTATTGCGAGCGTGGTGCCACCCACCGAGCGCAATTGGGAGCGATTCTGCGCCAAGTACCTGCAGCAGCCGGCGACCTTTTTGCGTCGGGGCGACCAGGTAGACCTGCGGGTCACTTACGATCCGCCCCACGCCGTAGGGGCTGACCGCTTGGCCAACGCCCTGGCCGCGTGGGAGCGATTCGGCACGGCGTGTATTGTCGTGGACTTCGGTACGGCCACGACGTTCGACGTGATTGACCACGAGGGCACCTATGTGGGCGGGGCGATCATGCCGGGGCCGCACGTGGCCCTGGAAAGCCTGGCGGGGAAGACGGCGAAGCTCCCCACCTTTGCCCTGGAGACGCCTGCGCGCGCCATTGGCACGCAAACGGTGGGGGCGCTGCAGAGTGGCTTCATGTTTGGCTACGCCGGCGGCATTGATGCTGTGGCCAGGCGCATCAAGGCCGAGCTTCAAGGCGAAGTCCACGTCATCAGCACGGGTGGGCTCGGCACGCTCTTCCTACCCATTTCGGAGATGCTCGAGGATCACTATCCCACCCTGACGTTGGATGGACTCTTATTAGCCTGGGATCGCTTGCCCCACCGCGACCACCTGGGCTAACTCCCCCGCAATTGATAGACAAAGAAAAACCTCCTCGCGGCTCACGGCCGGAGGAGGTTCTCCTGTTGCTTGTTCGATAGGATTAGAACCGGGAGTCTTCGCCCATGTTCCGCAGGGCGGGAAGGGTTGCGGTTTGGCCCGAACCACCACCTGTGGTCCCACCGCCGACGCGTCGCATTTCGTAGAACACCTGCCAACCGAACTCGGCGATGGGCACGCGGTTGGTGCGGTAGCGTTGCAGCACAGCCACCAGCGCCCGGGTGTAAACCCCATTCACGCTGCCACTGTTCATCAGGCCGATGACGTCGCCCCCACTCATGGTGGACTGCATCTGCGAGAGGAAGCCGAAGATCGGAACTTCTTCGCCGAAGTAGCGGCCGTTGGCCATGGCTCGGCGCACTTGGAAGAAGGAGAAGACGCGCGCACCCTTCATAAAGAACGGGCGGAACAGCTCAATCTTCGCCACCATGCGGCTGGTGTCGCTGGTGCCGTTCACATCCACGCCGGCGAGGTAGTCCTTACCGTCGATGTTGAAGCCTGCACCGGCAAAGAAGAGGAACAGCGTGGCGTCCTGCGGCATGCGCTCAGCGAGGGCGGCGGCTTGGTTCTTGATCTCTTCGGCGCTGACGTTCAGCAAAATCACCGTGTTCTCATCCGCGTAGCCTGCATGCTGTAAAAGGGCATCGCGCAGCAGGTTAGCGTCGTTCTGAGCAAAAGACTGCTTGTAGTTGTCCAGGCTCGATTCGCTATTGCCAATGATAAGCGCAAACTTGGTGGCTACCACCGGCACACGGTCGCTCGGGCCGGTCGGCACCGGCGGCGTCGTGGTTTGGTTACCGGCTTGATTACCAGCTTGGTTGCCCGCGCCAATCACTTGGGTCGGATTCACCATCCCGGATTGGTTACCTTGGTTGTTGTTCGCCACGGCTTGGCCGGTGATCGCCGCGAGGGCCGCGACTTCATTCGGATCCAAGACGGAGGCATCCACGCGCCAGGTGGCTGGTTGGGCCTTCCATCGCGTTTCCACTTCCCGCTGCATCTGGGCGTCGTTCAGTTGGATGTAAATCTGATTAAGGAAGTAGAACGTCTCGGCAGAGCGCTGATTCTTATCCACCAGCGTACTGAGCTCCGTTGCGGCTGTGCGCAGGATGCCCGTCTTGACTTCGTCATTCTTCTCTTCCAGAGCCGAGCGATACGCGCTGTAGGCCGCCAGGAAGTTGGGAGAATAGGGGCTTCCGTTGCGCCACTCGCGGCGCTCGGTCACGGGGGCCGGAAGGCGCGTGGGCTCCGATTGATCCTCGGGCCGCATCGCGGCCGCATTCAAAAACGCTTCGCGGGCAACGGCCCACTGCTTGCCCTTGGCGGCGCCAAGCCCTTGCTCATACGCTTCGCTCCATGACTGCGCCCAGGCGGTTGCGCTCAGCGCGGCCACCATCAAAAATGCCGAGACCCGGTTTGCCCTCATTCCGTTGCCTTTGTTATGTTCCTTCTTTACTTGACCCCGCCGACGGCATACGTAATGCCCAGCGACATGTCGACTGGCCCGCCCCCGGTGGGGGAGGCAAAGTTGAGGTCTACCGCGTACTTGTTCGAGTAGGGGCGGTAGCCCAAACCGAACGTCAGCGCGTTGCGCTCATCAAACCCCGCTCCTCCGCTCGGTGCCATTTGAACACCAAAACGGATCGGCCAACGTGCGTCGAACTTGAACAGATTGTATTCGAGCCCCCCGCCCAGAACCAGGTGGTTCTTGCGCGGGATCACGCGGTTCGACTGACCTCCAAAGTAATAGTCGGCTTGAAAACCGTAAACCATGAAGTCATCCGATCCAAATCGTCCGTCGGTCCGCATGGCAAGGCCAAGAGTTGCCTTACCCGGCACGCGGTCGTAGATAGCTTCGGTGCTCGTATTGCCCTCCAGCGAAATCGGCGTGCGCAAGCTGAACGAGACGTTGAGATCAGGGTTGTTGACCGGGGTGTGACTGATGCCGACCACCGCGCCGAGGCCCGTCCCGTTGCCGCTCACGTTGGACTGCTGAGTGCCCACCGTCTGGTTCGTCTGCGGGTCCACGATCGTCAAGTTGCTTTCGTTCTTGATGTACTGGTTCGCCACCACGATGCCAAAACCGTAGTTGGTTTGCCCAGAGTTGCGCCCGTAGCTGATTGTGAAGAAGTCCGTCTGGCTGATGGTCTCCTCAAAGTAGTTGTCCACTCGCAGCTGGCCGTTGGCCAGACCCGTGCCCGCCTGCTGGTTGCGCAGGTAACCGCCCGTGGTGAAGCTCAGGCCGATGGTGCCGGTGGCCACCGGGGTGGCATAGCCCACGTGGGTGATGGCGCGCTTGCCAAAGAACTCTTCACCGTTGAAGGTGCGGTTCGTAAAGCTCCCGGTCACGCGCTGACGGCTCGTCGGCAAGTTGCGGAAGGCTATGCCGAATTGCGAACTGTTGATGAAGCCCAAGTTGGCGGGGTTGCTGAGGGCCGAATAGGTGTTGGCATCGGTGGCGTAAAACGCGCCGCCCGCCCCCATGGTTCGCCCGCCTGCGTCCAACGCATTGACGAGATCAGGGACCTGACCCAGGCTCAAAGCCGAACCGCTAAGCCCAAAAACGGCCAGCGACACTCCCAAGGGCAACTTCTTCATCATGCGTACCTGTTCCAAGACGGTGTAAGTTCTCATTATGCCGCGCTTACTGTCCTTGGACCTGCAGGACGACCTCTTGGCGCACGGCGGCGTTTCCAGCCTTGTCCACGGCCGTCACCACGAGCTTAAACTGACCCGGCAATCGGAACTTGGATTGCACCCGGCCGGTCCATACGATGCGGTTGCCATCCGTGCGAATGGAGCGGCGACTAACTCGCGCCAGGAACCGGTTATCCATGCCCACCAGGGTCACGTCCACGCCGGTGCGGTCAATCGCATTAGCGAACTGATCTTGCACGCTTAGCACCACGGCCAGCGAACTGCGCGGGAACAATGTGGTGCCGTTGGCCGGGGCGAGGATCGAGATCACCGGGGCGCGGCGGTCCAGCGTCACGCTTACGTTGCGGTTCGTCACGTTGCCCGCGAGGTCTTCAACTCGGAATTCGATGTTTTGGGTCCCATCCGTGAGGATGGAACTGGCATCCCACACCACGTTGATCGTTTCGGTGTTGCCGCTATTGTTGGGGATGTCGCTGTTGTTCACCCGTACGCGCCATTCTTTGATGTTCGGCTCGTCCAGCGTCGCGCGGATGTTGACAGTGCCATCTACAAAGGAGTTGCTGATCGGGTCGAAGTCCACGATCTTGGGGTTGCGGATGTCAACGATCACCGGGATCGGCGGCACGGTGTTGTAGGTGTTGCCGGGTTCCGTGGCGATCACCTGAATGTTGTAGGCACCCTGCGGAGAGGTTTCGCCAAAGTTAAGGGGAATCGTGCCCGTGGCATCGCCGCCCGGTTCGGGCGTGAACTTGCGCTCCACGGAGACTATGTTCGCGGGGTTGGCTACGTTCGTCGCCGTCACCACCACCGTGGCTTCACGGTTGGAACCGGTGATGTTGATCTGAACGTTGTTGCTGCGGCCGAGATATTCGCCGTCGGTCGGCTTCGTCACCGTAATCGTCGCCGCTTGGCTGAGGGCGGCCGCCAAGGTGGCGCCAAGAATCCAAATGGCTCGCATCGATCCCTCTCTCATGCCCGCCAGTATAGCACCCGCTTACGGGTTCAGGATGGACTCCACAAAGTTCGCCACGCCGCCTTCATCGTGGCCCGGAACCACAATGTCCGCCACCGCTTTCAGGCCATCAGGGGCCCCGCCCATCGCGCCGGCGTAGCCCGCCCACTCCAGCATTTCTTTGTCATTAAAGTAGTCGCCGATGGCCGCAACTTCATGCGCCTGGATACCGAGCGTCTCGCAAAGGATTTGTAAGCCCCGCCCCTTGTGGATCCCCACCGGCAAGAACTCTACGTAGTCGGCTTCGCTACGCACCAGTTCGTAGTCGGTGCCATGGGCGCCCGGGGCTGTCGCCACGGCCTCTTCAATCACGGGCGGGTGGTCGAAGTACAGGAGCTTGGTGGCCGGGTGGGTGACCAGGCCCTCGTAGCCGACCACCGGCACCTGGCCGAGCCCCGTCCGGCGCTGATACTCCGCCGCAAAGGTGCCCCCGGTGGACATCAGAACTTGGCTCCCGGAATACAGATTGGTGTGGAGTTGCCGCGCCTGGCTGAAGGCAATGAGGTCATCCCGTACACAATCGTCCAGCCGGAAGTGTGCGATTTCGCTGCCGTCATCGGCCATCACATAAGCCCCGTTGCAACTCACGATAGGGCCTTGCAAGCCCACTGCCTGGGCAATCGACGTCATGGTGCTGGGCGCCCGCCCGCTGGCCAATACGACCATGATCCCCGCTTCTTGAGCGCGGCGCAAAGCCGCTGCTGAATCCGGGTGCGGGGTGCGCGCCCGGGTGAGCAGCGTGCCGTCGCAGTCCACGGCGATCAAGCGGATGGAGGAAACGGAGGTGCTCATGCCTAGTTGAGTGTGCGGAATGGAAGCGGAGGCTCTCCGACATTCGGCCCGGACGGGCCCAGGAAAACCCGCGGCCCGGAACCGTAAAGATTGCCAGTGTCGGTGCCAACAATCACTTGTGCGGGGGAGTGCCGCATTCACGAAGATGAGTCAAGACGCTATTGCCGGCCCGGAAATCGAAGCCAGTGCCAGTCAGGTCCAGCACGTTGAGGATCGCCAAACCGTAGTCTTCCGTTTGAGCGGAGAATCCTACGGCATTGAGATTTTTCGAGTCAACGAGATTATCCGGATGCGGGACATCACGCCGATTCCGCGCACCGAGGCCCATATCCGCGGTCTCGTGAACCTTCGCGGCAAAACCATCCCGGTGGTGGACCTGCGGGTCCGCATGGGGCTGGAAGTCGTGGAGGAAACCGACAGCAGCCGCATCATCGTGGTAGACGCGGAAGATGGCCAAGTCGGCATCATTGTCGACGCCGTGAACGAGGTCGTCACGCTGGAAGGCCAGCATATCGAGCCAACTCCGTCGTTGGCCAACGATGACCAAACCGAATTTGTGGAGGCCGTAGCGAAGCGCGACGCCGAGCTGGTGACCCTACTGAACCTCGACAGCGCCTTGGCTGCGTAAATGCAAGGAAGAGAACAATGAGCGCCGAACTGGATATGAGCCAATATGTCGATCTCTTCTTACAGGAGGCCGACGAGCAGATTGAAATTTTAGAGCAAGAGACGTTAAAGCTGGAGGAGGACCCGACCAGCGAGCGTCTGCAGATCATTTTCCGGGCGGCGCACACGCTCAAGGGATCAAGCCGTGCCATGGGCTTTGCCGGCATGGCCGAACTGACCCATGAGATGGAGAACGTGCTGGACCAACTGCGCGAAGGACGATTGCTGGTCTCCACCGAGATTGCGGATGCGCTCTTGCAGTGCCAGGACGAACTGCGCCAGATGGTGGTGAGTATCCGCGAGGGCAACGGCGACCAAGGCGATTGCAGCGCGCTGGTGGCTCAACTTCAGGGCTTCGTGAACGGCTCATCCGCGCCCTTGGCTATGGATGCGGCCCCGGCGGCTGCCAGCGGCCCGAAAGAAGAGTCCCTGCCCCTCAGCCACGAGCTAGTGGATACGCTGAAGCAAGCCGCTGAACAGTCTCCGATCCGACAACTGCGCGTGAGACTGAACGCTGAGTGCGTGATGAAGTTTGCCCGGGCCTACATGGTCACCGGGGTTCTCACGGAAGTTGCCGAGCTCCTGGCGACCGTCCCCTCCGTTGAGGACCTTGAGGAAGAGAAGTTCAGCCTCCAGTTCATTGCCCTGTTCCAAGGTGGTCCGACGGACGATGAGTTGCTTGCCCAACTCAAGGGCATCAGTGAGATTGATAGCCTAGTTTTGAGTCCGTGGACGGCGGAAGCTACGCCTGAACTCACCGTCGCTTCAAACGAGGCCGAATTAGCCCCGGCGGCCCCCGCCGCACCGGTGGCACCCGCTGCTCCCGCCGCGCCGGCCGCCAAGGCACCAAGCATGGATGCCAACAAGCAGGCGGCCTCGGTTTCCGGTCAGACGGTACGCGTGGATGTCACTCGTCTTGACGCCCTGATGAATCTGATCGGGGAACTCGTTATTGACCGTACCCGCATTGCCCAGATTGGCAGCGAGCTGGGTTCTAAATTCAGCGACCCCAACATTGACGCCCTAGAAGAGACCGTCAGCCACATAGCCCGCATCACCAGCGACCTTCAAGACCAAATCATGAAGGCCCGTATGATGCCGATTGAGACGGTATTCAACCGCTTCCCCCGCGTCGTCCGCGACCTCGCCCAAAAGCTTGGGAAGGACGTGAAGCTGGAACTGGTGGGTGGCGAAACCGAACTCGACCGTAGCGTCATCGAAGTCATTGGCGACCCGCTTCTGCACATCCTGCGGAACAGCGTGGACCACGGGCTAGAGGACCCCGACACTCGCGAGCAACTGGGCAAACCGCGCCAGGGCCGCGTGCTGGTGAAGGCGTGCCACCAAGATAACCACATTGTTATTGAGATCAGTGACGATGGGCGCGGCATTGACGCCGAGCGCATTCGCAAGAAGGCCGTCGAAAAGGGGCTGCTTACCAAGGATCAGGCCGAACGCATGACCGAGCGCGAAGCTCTCCAATACATCTTTTCCAGCGGATTTAGCACCGCCGCCGAAGTCAGCGAAGTCAGCGGACGCGGTGTGGGGATGGACATTGTCCGCTCGAACCTGCAGCGCCTGGGTGGCCTCATCGACCTCGAAACCGAAGTCGGCAAGGGCTCCCGCTTTGTGCTCCGTTTGCCGCTCACGCTCGCCATCATTCGCGGGCTACTGACCAACGTGGGCGAGCAAGTCATCGTCCTTCCTCTGGGCAGTGTCGTTGAGACACTCCTGGTGGAAGCCGCGAGCATCCAGAGCGTGAATCGCAACGAAGTAATTGTTCTTCGAGGCCAAACCCTCCCCTTAGTTCGACTGAATGAAATGTTTGCCATTCACAGCCGTGAAGATTCCACGGAGGACGGCCAATACGTTGTCGTAGTGGGATTGGCAGAACGAAGGATTGGTCTGGCGGTTGACGGCCTCGTGGGAGAGAAGGAAGTCGTCATCAAGTCGCTCAGTCGCTTCTGCGGCGAAGTCCCCGGTATCAGCGGCGCCACCATCCTGGGCGATGGCAACGTGGCACTCATCGCCGATGTCAACGGAATCGTATTGAAGGAATCGGCCTAAACAGCCCCTGACCCCCAAAGAGAGAGATCGCAATCATGTCAGCACGTTCGGAAAACTTCTTGCTTCGGCGCTATATTGAAAAGGCCATGGTGGACCTGCCCGCCATGCCCACCACGGTAATGCGCGTCGTCCGCGCCATTGAAGGAGGTGAAGCCAGTGCCGCGCAGATCGAAAAGATCATCACGGCCGACGCCGCGATCACGAGTAAGGTCCTAAAGACCGTCAACTCACCGTACTTTGGGATGCCGCGCACGATCTCCAGCGTCAACCAAGCGATCCAAATCTTGGGCCTCAATCAATTGCGCAACGTGACCCTGAGCATCGGCGTGCTGAACGCGCTCAACACCACGAGTCCGCGTATCCAGGCCTTGCAGCAGCAGTGCTGGGAGCAGTCCTTTGCCAGCGCCAGTGCGGCCCACCGCATTGCCGTCAAGAAGGGCCTGGCCAAGCCGCAGCAAGAAGCGGTGCTGATCGGGGGCTTGCTCCACGATATCGGCCAACTGTTCTTGCTGACCCTATTCAACATCCCCTATACCGAAGTTCAAACCCGCAGCAAGAAGCAAATCGCTCCGCTGCACGAGGTGGAACGGCAGGTGCTGGGCACCACCCACGCCAATCTGGGGGCCTCGCTGGCGGAACGCTGGTCGTTCCCGGCAGACCTCGTGGAGATGATCCGTGATCACGACGGCGACCCCACGGCCGAGACGCTGAACCCGACGGTGGCCTGTGTGCACCTGGCGGACCGCATTGTGAACCGCACTATCGAGCCGGAATCGGCCGAAGAGATCTATCCCCTGGATCCGAAGTTCGCGGAATGGCTGAACCTATCCGATGCTGAGCTGACCGAGATTGCGGAAGCGACCATGAAGGACATGGAGCAAGCCAAGGTCGCGGCCAGTGCCTAAGTTTGGTTCGGGTCCCGCAATTCACGGGGGAGGGCGGCGCCTCAAATCGCCGAAGGAAGAAGTACAATGAGTGTAAATGGAAGTCTGAGTGGAATCTCGTTCTCCGGCCTAGGGTCGGGGATCGACACGGCTTCCATTGTTTCTCAGCTAATCAGCTTGGAGCGGTTGCCGATCAACCGGATGCAGACGCAAAAGACGCGCATCCAGACCCGCCAGGCTTACTACAACGAACTCAAAGCCCGAACCTCGAGCGTGGCGGCCTCGCTCGGCACTCTCAAGCAGTCAGCGACCCTGAATGCGGTGAAGGGCACGAGCGCCAACACCGACGTGGCGACCGTGAGTGTCTCGGCGACGGCGAACCCGGGTTCGTATTTGCTCAAGGTTTCTCAACTGGCGGCCGCGCAGCGATCTACTAGCACCGTGCAGGCCAGTTCTTCGACGGCTCTCGGCTACACTGGCACGTTCACCGTGAATGGCAAGAGCCTGGAGGTCGCGGCGACCGACACGCTCGCAGGCATTGCCTCCAAATTGAATGCGCTGGGCGTGGGCGTGAGTGCCAACGTGATCTCGGGCCAATCCGGTGACGCCTATCTCAGCCTGAGCTCCACGGCTACCGGTCAGAAGAATGCCATTTCGCTGGCCAACGTCAGCGGCACTGCGTTGGCATCACTAGGATTCTTGGGGGGCACCGACAGCTTGCGCGATGCCACCGGCACCACGGCGCGTAGTGTCAGCTTCGCTAGCGTCAGCCAAAGTCTGGGCAGCCTGACGGGCCTTACCGGCACCGCCGATTTCGACGTCAACGGCACCACTGTGACCGTGGACTTTGCCACGGATACGCTGGACTCCCTGGCCACCAAGATTTCTGCTGAGGGAAGCGTGACGGCGACGGTGAAGACCGACTCCGCCACGAACCGCTCCTACTTGGAGCTGGATGGCGCGAGTCTGGGCACACTTCTCACCGATACCTCGGGCGTGCTGAAGCAACTCGGCATTTTTCAAAACAACTTTGCGCAGCCCGTGACGGCGGCGCAGGACGCCACGTTCACCCTGGACGGCATCGCCATGCGCAGTGCCACCAATACCGTCTCCAACGCCGTGAATGGCGTGACAATGACGCTGAAGAAGGCCAACGCCACCACCCCAGAAGAGTCGCTGATCACGGTGGAGCGCGACACCGATACGGTGGTCAATTCTTTCAAGGCCTTTGCGGATGCTTACAACAATCTCAACGGTTTCATCCGCCAGAACAGCAGCTTTGATGCGGAGACCTTCGAGAGTGGCGCTCTATTTGGCGACCCGATCGCCCGCCAACTGGAAGACATCATGTCCGACTTGATCTTCCAGACCAAACCGGACGCGGCCACTGGCGACCTCAATTCGCTCTTACAAATCGGATTCGGGCGAGATAACACCGGCAAACTCACACTGGACGAATCTCGACTGCGAGAAGCGCTGACGAACAACGCCTCGGGCGTGAGTAAGTTGTTCTCAAACGCCGGTTCGACGACCGGCGCGGACCTAGCATTTATAACAGGTACCAATGCCAGCCGAAACCTGTCCGCAGCCAGCGTTGTCATCACGCAAGCCGCCACCGCGCACCTGGTTGCATCGGACGCCGTGGGCGGAACCCCGCAAGTGGCGGGAGAAATTTTAACGTTTGGGGGCTCAATCTTCGGGAACTCTAACATCCTGTTTGCGATTCCCAGCGGCATTGATCAATCTGAAATCGCGAACCTTATCAACAGCGATTCGCGCCTCAAAGATCTCGTCACGGCCAGTTACAGCAGCGGAACGCTGAGCATCACCAGCAAGACGAAGGGTACACCGGGGGCCTTTACGGTGACGAGTAACGTCGCCAGTGCGGCCGGCAATAGTGGCATCGGCACCAGCGGCGGCAACATCACGGCCGGGGTAAACGTCGAGGGCACGATCAATGGGGAAGCCGCGACCGGCCTCGGAACTTTGCTCACCGGCAATAGTGGCAACGCGAACACCGAAGGGGTTCAAGTGCGCTACTCGGGCACGACCACTGGCAATGTCGGCACCGTAACGTTCTCACAGGGCCTGGCCGCGCGTCTGGAAAACCAGATGCTGCTCTTTTCCGACTCGGTGAAGGGCATTTTCAAGGCGCAGGATGACTCGCTCACGAGTCAGATCGCCGATATTGACCGCACCATCGCCAACCGAGAAGCCGTTCTCAAGCTCCGCGAAGCGAATCTCAAGGCACGATTCCAGGCCATGGACTCGGCCATCAGTGCATTCCGGGCGCAGCAAGCGCAACTCGGGGCCGCGCTCAGTGGCCAGCGCTAAAGCAACCTAGAACGCCCACACCAGCTTGAGGGCCGCCCGATTGCGGGTGCGTTCGGCATTGGCATCGCCCAGGATGAAGTAAACGTCCAGCCCTTCACGCCCGCCTTGCCGGAAAGCCAGGTAGGCGTTGGATTCGCCGTCCTGCCACACCACGCGCCCGTTCAAACTTTGGTAGGCGTTGATCTCGTAGCCCATGCTGAGTTGGGTTTGCTCGGTTTTGCCGCGCCAGTCCAATTGCTGCCACCCCAGTGACATGTCGAGCCCCGGTGCGAGGCGCTGCTCGGCGCGGAACGACGTGTAGCGTGAAGGGTCACCGTCAATCACGCCGCCATTGATGAATCCATTCAAGCGAGAGAATCGGTTGCGCTCGTTGATAGTGAAGAACAAGCCCGCCGACCGGGAAGGCAAGCCCTGAAACTCGGAGGTGACCAGAGATATCCCCAACCTCAAATCTTGGGCCGTGAGGAGGCTCCCGTCAAAGCTCGCCGACTTCGAGAACGCACCTCCGCTTTGGGTTTGGCGCTCTTCCAAGAAGACCGAACCCGACATACCGTGGATGCCTCCGCGAATGGTGGGGTCCGAGAACTCGGAATAGATATAGTGCCGCCGAGTGCCCTGGAAGTTGATGAGCCCGAGCGACGGCCGGAAATCGGCGTCCACCGTATCGGCTTTGTAGACCACGAAGAACCGCGGAACGGAGTATTCGAAGCCAACGGCTGCCGCCCCGCTGGTGCGGCTCCCGTTTTGGCGGCGAGCCAGGCGGACCGTGCCACCCCAAGACCCGCTTTCCATAGTGTATTGGGTGCCGACCATGGCATCCGAGCGCACGGGCCCATCGCTGAGCGTGCTGAAGAAGGAGAGTGAGTCGAGCGAGCCAATGCGCTGGGCCACGCGCGTAACCACGTCGGTCTGCCGGCCGTCTTCGCGGGTGGCCAGCACGCCGTAGCTCAACCTGTCATTCGGCGTGCCGAAAACCTTAACCCCTTGGTCAAAGTCGTCAATGCGGCGCGAGTAGAACAACTGCCCGAAGGTGAAGCCACCAAAGAGGTTGAAATACTCCTGTCCCTCTTGGAAGAACGGGCGCGCATCCGCCAGGGACCGCTCGGTCCGCGAGAAGGAGATATCGGCGATCGCTTGCTCGATGTTGCGGAAATCGGGATTGACCGAAAGCACCCCCGTCAACCGGGAATCCGGGCGATAACGGAGGTCAAAACCGGAGCGCAGACTGAACGTCTTCTCCGCATCCTCGTCGTACTGGGGCACCGCGTAGACCAAGCCCTGCCAGTCCCGTTCCCGGGTGGTGACGGGGGCGTTCACGCCCGTCCAGCGGCCCAGGTTTTGCACGCGCCCGGCCAGGGTCAGATCCGCCCATGCGCTGCTGACCCGGGTGCGGGGCTGGCTCCGGATGAAGTTGATTTGCATCGTCTGGTTCGGGCCGGCGGGGTAGTCCAGCATCCGCCAGGGGATACGAATCTCGGCGGTCCAGCCGTGCTCGTTGCGCTGGGTGGCAGCTGACCAATCGCCGCGCCACTCTTGCTTGGTGGCTCGCCCGGCGCCCAGTCGCTCGTTCTGGGTGCCTAGGGCATTGACGGTGAACTCAAATTGGTTGTTGTAGCGGTTGCTGGCGAAGGGGTCAATGAGGAAGGCGACCAGGTCTTCACCCTGGAAGGAGGCGCCGCGTTGGCGTTCTCGGGCCGTAATGGTGTCGGGCTGGGAATCGGCGCAGGCAAAGGCGACGTAGATGAACTCCGCATCGCTCGTCAGCCAGGCCTGCGTTTGCTCCGGCGCGGCGGCCGAGGTGACGATGTCGATGAAGCCTGTGACCTGGCTGGCGGCGGCCCACTCCCCGGTTTCAAGGTTGCCATCAATCGTCGGCGGGGTCGATGTGGCCTGGAAAGGTAGCTCCGGCGGGTTTTGCCCCCATGCCCCTGCGCTCAACGCCAGCAAAAGAAGTCCCACCGCGGCCTTCATAGGTTCGGACGTTACCTGCCGCTTCGGCTCGTCACCCCTGCCGATACCCAGGCAGGCAAAAGCAAAGAACGGAGGCTGGCTTTCGCCAAACCTCCGTTCTCTGGGCTCGTAGCCGGGTCGTTTAAGACGACGCCGGCGGATCTTCCGGCATCTTGGGGCCGTGCAGTTGCACGACCTGGCCTTTCTTGCGCATCTTGATGTTGAGCATCTCCACCACCACCGAGAACGCCATCGCAAAGTAGGTGAAGCCCTTCTCAATGTGGAAGTGGAAGCCTTCGGCCAGCAGGTTCACCCCGATAAGGATAAGGAAGGCCAGGGCCAGCATCTTGACCGTGGGGTGTTCTTCCACAAAACGTGAGACCTTGCCCGCAAACGCAAGCATAAAGCCGACGCTGATGAGCACGGCCAACACCATGACGGTGAGTTCCTTCGCCATGCCAACCGCCGTGATGACCGAATCGAGGGAGAAGATGATGTCGAGGATCAAAATCTGCCCGATCACGGCCCCGAAGGTGGCCGCCTTGGCATCCTTGGTGTGATCAGAACCCTCGAGCTTATGGTGAATCTCGATGACCGCCTTGTAGATGAGAAACAGACCCCCACCCAGGAGGATCAGGTCACGGCCACTGAAGTCTCGTCCCATGACATTGAACAAAGGTGCGGTGAGCCCCATCACCCATGTGATGCTGAGCAGCAACAAAATGCGCGTGACCAACGCCAATGCCAAGCCGATTTGGCGGGCCTTGGCGCGCTGAGCTTCGGGCAACTTGCCGCTCAAAATCGAGATGAAGACGATGTTGTCGATCCCCAAGACAATTTCCAGGATCGTGAGGGCCGCAAGGGCCGACCAAGCCGCCGGGTCGTTAACCCACGCAAAATTCATACAGGGCGAGTTTAGCCGCTACTGGACGGGAACTTGCCACGCATCTTGCAATTGGGCATACGAAACCGATTTGGCGTGGAAGTCGGTGAAAATGACGTTGTAGCGGTAGCGTTGCAGTCGGTTCCACCACTCTGGGCCGCTGATATCGGGGGTCATCCCGGGCAGCCCCGAATGCCAACTCCCGGACGCCGTTTCCATCATATTACTCTCGCTGGGTTGGGGCAATCCGGAGTGGCTGATTTGCCGCAGTGTCAATTCAGTGCGATAGAAGTAACTGCTGCCGTAGGTGCCGTACACCGAGGTCGGGGCGGGGAGCGGAATGTACGGGCGATCGTCCAGCACCTGCATGCCCTTGTCCGCCGGGCTGCGAAACACCTCTTTGTTCTTGAGATAAGGCTGGAGCAAGTCACTGAGGAGCGGCATCCGCTCCACCTGGGCCCTGAGTTCGGGCTCGTCGTCCCAAATTCCAGGCTGCCACTTGTCAATCGCATCCACGCCGTAGGGGAAGAGGTCACCCTCATCGGCCATGTAGAGGGCAAAGGCGGTGCCGATCTGCTTCATGTTACTGAGGCAGCCGGTCTGCTTGGCGCTGGCCTTGGCGCGGGCAAAGGCGGGGAAGATGAGGGCCGCGAGGATGGCGAAAATGGCTACCACCACCAAGAGCTCAATGATTGTGAATCCTCGGTTTTGCCTCGCCATGCCTTTTTATACGTTGGGCAGGTTACGCCGGTGCCGCCGGGACTCCGGAACCGTTCGCGCTCGCGTTTGCGTCACTATATTACAGGTCATAGAGCGGGGGAGACGTGCGTGTCGGCATGCTTCCCGGCGGGGCCGTGAATTGTCATGAGCCGCTCACGTGGGAACCGAACAGGATTTTTCCGGTATTTCTGGATCGGTCTCTATTCGCTCTGGCTCATCGGCGCACTGGCCGTCGGCACCATGGGCGGGTTGCTCTCGCAGTCCGAAGCGTTCCGCGAGTCGCTTAACCTCATGCTCACCAAGCAGACGGCCGAGGACGTCTTTGCTGAGAACGGGGTGCAAAAGGACAAACTCACCGTCCTCATCCTGGGTTGCGACGACGACGTTTACGTCGAGAACGGAGCCAAGAAGAAGCGCAAGGGCCGCAGCGACATGATCATGGTCGCCGAGCTTGACTTCAAGCTGAACGAGATCCGCGCCATTTCCATCCCCCGCGACGTGTGGGTAAACAACATTCCGGGCATCCGGGGCAGCAAGGTCAACGCCCTTTATGTTACGGGCGGCCCCGAGCTGACCAAGATGTACGCCGAGGACCTGCTGGGTGTGAAGATCGACCGGATTGTGGACCTGGACTTCCGCGCTTTTGAACGCACGATTGACTTGCTCGATGGCGTGGACGTGTTCGTGCCCAAGCGCATGTACTACCAGGACACCTGGGCCGACCTCTACATCGATCTCCAGCCCGGCCAGCACCGCCTGAATGGCTATGAAGCCATGGGCTTCGTGCGGTTCCGCAAGTCGGATAGTGACCTGGAACGCCAGAACCGCCAGAAGGAATTCATGTTGGCGGTGAAGAACCGCATCGTGGCGCGCCCCGATCGGCTGCCGGCGGTGGCCGACCAAGCCGTGGCCATGTTGGGCAACGCCTTCTCGGCCCGTGAACTGGCGGCTCTGGCGCTGTTTGCCCCGCAGGTGGGCTCTAGCAACATCCGCATGGGCATGGTGCCGGTGGAGGATATTCCCGGCACGTCAAACCTGCGCATCGTCTATCCGGCCCTCAAAGAACTCCTGACCGAGCTGAGGCTGGGTGACCCCGATGCTATGGACAAAGGTCTCCATCGCTCAGATGTGAAGGACCTGCTGGAACGAGCGGATGAGCGCGCTTCGCAACCAGGTGAGCCGGTGCAAGATCGGGGCAACCCGAACCCGAATTCCGAAGGCGAAGAGCAGGCCTCCCGCCGAAATCCGCGTCAGGATGCGGGTCAGCGCCTGTTTGAAGACCCGGCCACCACCGACCCGGACGTGGCTGCTGCCGGAGGGCTGGAAGGTATTGAGCAAGTGCCGGACGAGGAAACCCCGCCGGTCGAGGAACCGCCGGTAGAAGAACCCCCTGTGGAGGACCCGCCGGTTAGCAATCCCCCCGTTGATGTGCCTGGGGCCATGACCACATCGGCATGGCCCGCGCCCTTGGCCGCACTCGGGATAACATCGGGGGTGTGATCTTGTCCACCGAGGACTTTGCCCCGGACGCCCCGGAGGGTGCTTCCCGCAGCGAATATATCAATCGCAAGGACCTCAAGTGGATCATTATCATCCTGGTGGCCCTCGGGGTCGTGCTCGCTCCGGTCTATCTCACCATGCGCAGCCAGCAGCAAAAGCAGGCCTGCGCGGGCAACCTCGGCCAGATTTACAAGGGACTCTTCCTCTACAGCCAGCTGAACGATGACCGACTGCCACCGGTGTACGAAATGGAAGCCAACGGCACCCCGCGCGTGCAAGACGTGGGGGCAAGGGCGCGGTCATCAGTTGGGCCAGCCACCTGGGAAGCCACATCCCCGACCGTGTGCGGATGAGCTGTCCGGCTTCGACGGCCGATGAAAACGTGCCGACCTTGGTCTATGGCCGACCGGGCAAGGACGATGCTATCGAACCCGTGAGCTACGGCATGGTGGTGAGTCTTTCCTCGATGCCGCTGAACGACTTGGCGGACCAGAACGGCACCTTGCTGATCACCGAAACCGCCAACAACGGCGCGCAGGGAAGCTACAACCCGCAGCCGTTCCGCCTGGATGGCAAAGTGGTGCCCTACGACGGGATGGCGATTGGCTGGAACACCAGCAACTCGTTCCCCACACCCCAGACGGAGTGGATGACCCGTCTCGCGTTCCGCAATACAAGCCAAGGCAACTTTGGGGGCCAAACCCTGGGACGCCACAACCTGGTGAACAACGCCATCATGGCGGACGGGAGTCTCCGGCACATCTCTGCCCCGGATGCCAAGGTCAAGATTCAGCGGGGACGCCCGAGCGGCATTTGGAACGTGGAGGCCACGTTCTATCCCCTCTTTTACGAAGAAGGAGCGGCCGAGGCCGCCCCTTCTCCATAGTCGTTGATCTCGCGCGGGCTTACCAGCGCGTGGTGACGGTGTAGCGGACCTTCTTCACTTCGTCCGGTTGCAGCTTCAGCACCCATTGCAGGGTATTGCTGTCCGGGCGGGCCATCGCTTCTTCGCTGGTCACGGTGAAGTCACCGAACTTACGGTCCATCACGATGAGCTCCGTCGCTTCCTTCTTTCGGTTGCGGGCTTCGAACTCGATGGTAATGACGCTGCCCGTGTCGGGGTTGCCATTCAGCCAGCGGAAGTCCACGACCTTGCTTTCCACCACCACATCGAACGACTTGCCGATGTTGATGTTCAGCTCTTCGTTGCGCGGAGTGTGCTGGATGAAGTCTTCGCCCATCAGCTGCACGTCACCATCCTTGTCGGCCTGGAAGACCTTAAAGGTGCCCTTGGGCATGGCAATGCCGAGGCCGTTGGCTTCTTCATTCTTGAAAGTGATGAAGGCCTGCGGCTTGATCGGTCCGGAGCCAATCCGGCCCTCTTGGCGCGGGTTGCTATAGAACGGGCCGAGGTCGGCGATGAGCTTGGTGCGCACCTTGATGCCCTCATGCTCCATCAGCGAGACCTGCTTGATGGCTTTGTTGGCCACCGAAACCGGGCGTGACATCTTGTAGAGGTGGTATTCACCGATCTCTTGGGCCGCCATGTCTTCCATCTTCGCGGCGGCGTTCATGGCGGGCATCGCACCGCCTCCCCCACCAAATCCGCGTTGCTCGATGTAGCGATTGACTTCACCGGCTAGGAACGAAAGCTTGGCGTTTTGGTAGCTCGTGCCGCTGTTGTTGGTCAGGGTCACCCAGCCTTTCAGGCCGCCGACCTTGCCCTGGTTGTCCAGCGTCATCACGTAGTCGCACTTCCAAGAGAAGCCCTGAGTGAGGTAGCGGAACTCGATGCGGTTGCTGCCCGCCTTGCCGTCCAGCACCCACAACAGCGAGGGCTTGCTAATAAGCCCTTCCGGGAGCTTGAGCACTTCGATTTCGCCGGTGGGGTTCAGCAGGATGCCGCCGTTATCGGTGCGGACGACCATCCCGTTGTAGGTTTGCCCCATCGAGCCGTTGGCGTCGGCGACCATCGCGAAGGGGGCACTGATGAGGGTGCCGTAGATAGTCTCCTTGGTGCCGTTGGCGAGGTGGCGGTGGAACCGGATCGGTTGCCCCACGCTCTTGTTGAGGATGGCGATCGGGTTGATCAGGTCGTATTGGTAGTTCTGCTCCAGGACGGTGAAGCTGCCCGGCGCGGAGAGGGAAGTCACCGAGACGCTGTTGGCCTCAATCATCTGGGCCACATCTTCGACAAGCACATCCTGCGGGCCACCGGCCAGATCGATCATTCGCTGTTCGCGGACGAGGGCAAAGCCGTCGTTGTAGATCGTGAGCGCAGATTCAAGCGGCGGGCCCGCTTTGGTTACGGCCGCCAATGCAATGGTAGTCAGCATTCAAGGATTTGGACGCTCTGATTCTGAGACGGTTACGGTAAGGGCCCTCGCGGGTTCGGCATGGCCAAAGCCAGACAACGCCGGCCAAAGCTAGGCCGACGTTGCTAGGATTGGCTCAGACCCCCGTCCGATTCTTGACCGTGTAACGGAACTTCAGAGTCTCGTTTGGTTTCAGATTAAGTTTCCACTGTAGAGTGGATGCGTCAGGCCGGACCATTTCGATCGTGCTCTCAACATCGGGGCTCGTGTACTGGTAGTCAAGCAAGAGAAGCTCAACGGGAGCCAATTTGCGGTTGCGGACCTCGACTTCGTAAGTGGCAACGCTTCCTCTCGATCGATCTTCTTCAAGATAGTGGAGCGAAAGTCGCTTGTACTCCACCACAATGTCGAAAGCCTTTCCGGTGTGGATGCGCACGAGTTCATTCCGGGGCGTGTGCCGAATGTAGTCCTCGCCCATGAACTGAGATTCTTGTTCTTCATCCGCCTGGAAGACCTTGAAAATCCCTTTTGGAAGAGCGACTCCTAACTGGTTGCTTTCCTCGTTTTTGAAGGTCGTGTAGACATCTGGCTTCAGTGGTCCGGAAGTTAGCGGACCACTGGGAATGGTGCCAAAGCGAGTTCTTGGTAGCACCATGCTCAACTCCTGCTGGACCTGGATTCCTTCTCTTTCCATCAATGAAACTTGCTTGATGGATTTGTCACCGACAGTGACTTTGCGCCCCACTTTGTACAGGTAATACTCGCCCAGATTTTGAGTTGTGACCGGCGCGTCGCCGGCCGTCACGGCTTGACCTCTCCCTCCCGGTACAGAACTTCGAGGACGACTTTCGTCAACTCGATTGACTTCTCCAGCCAGCAGACTCACTTGAGCGTTCTCATAGCGTGTACCGCTGTTGTTCGTTAGGGTCACCCAAGCTTTCAGGGCGCCCGTTTTGCCCTCTTTATCCAGGCTGAGAACGTAGTCGCACTTCCAGCTAAACCCCTTGGTCAAGTATCCGAACTCAATGCGGTTACGGCCGGCTTTGGCGTCCAGTACCCACTCCAACGAAGGCCGACTGATGAGCCCGGCGGGCAGCTCGGTCACCTCGATCTCCCCCGTGGGATTGAGCAGAATGCCGCCGCTATCGGTGCGGATGACCATGCCGTTGTAGGTCTGCCCCGTGCCGCCATTGGCATCCGCCACCGTTGCATAGGGCGCACTGATTAAGGTGCCCGAAACCACTTCCTTGGTGCCATTCGCCAGCATCCGGTGGAATCGAATCGGCTGGCCCACGCTCTTGTTGAGGATGGCCATCGGGCTGACCAGATCGTATTGGTAGTTCTGCTCCAAAACCCGGATGCTCCCCGGGTGACTGAGCGACCGCACCGACACGCTGTTCGCCTCAATCATCTGGGCGACGTTTTCCACAAGTACCGATTGCGGGCCGTCGGTCAGTTCCAATTCGCGCTGCTCGCGTACCAGGGCGAAACCGTCGTTGTAGATGGTCAAGGCCGATTCGATCGGAGGTCCGGCTTTCGTGGTGGCCATTAGCGCAAGCGTCGTCATCATGAGTTCAAAGTTCCGTCCCTAAGGCTCAGACGCCTGGCCCTGCCGGGAAGTCACACCCTTGCCTATTGCCCGAGCGACGCCCGCACTTGCTCTTCGCTGGGTGCCTGCAGTTCGTCATTGACCAGATAGAACGTGGCGGCGCCGTGGCCACCCCACTGCCCTAAGCGGGCGGAGAGAATGTTCCAGCCCAGTTGGGTGATGCGGCGGCTCATGCGGAACGCCATCCCCCGGCCACGCGGGGCATGAATCTCCAGCACGCCCATCCCGGAAACCTGGTACGTCCATTCGTAGATCTCTTGCGGGCGCAACGGGTCTTTGCCGCGCTGCTGCATCCAGGCTTCCAGGTCCTGCTGGCCGCCCAGAATCAGGTTCAAATCCTCTTCCAACCGTTGCTGGGCGCGGCGATTCAGCATGCGTCCGGCCTGGTTGATCTCGAAGGTGTCGATGATCATCGGCTGGTCGCCGGCCGTTGTGCAGGCGCGCAGACCATTAATGGCCAAATCGTTGGCGTAAATCACACCCAGGATGGACATCAGCAAACCCGGGGCATCGGGGCAAACCACGGTGAGGCGGGTGGAGTTGTACTCGCGGAGGTCTTCGAGGGCAACTTGGAGTTCGCCATCGCGGGCGCGTTCGCCCATTTCGTAGTGCTGGCGGATCACGTTCATCGGCGTCGCCAGCATGTAGCTGGCGGGCAGGGCATCGAGGAAGGCTTCCACTTCCGGCCCACTCTCGTTATCTCGGAACTGGCGCGCCAACTTACGCCGGACATGGGCCGTATCGGTAGGGGCGGTATCGCCAGCCGCGTCCAGCAGTGCCCGCGTTTGGTAATAGAGATGCTGGAGCATCGCCTCCTGGGTGGGGGTCCATATCTCCGGGTGGACGGCCGAAGTATCGGCGTAGGTGAGCAGGGCCAGTAGGGGCACGCGCTCCCACACTTGCACTTGCTCGGCGAACTCGCGCACGGTGTCGGGGTTCAGCACGTCTCTTAGCCGGATAAAGCGCGAGAGCAACTCGTGGTGGCGCACCAGCCAGGCCGTCATCTCGGCCACGTCGGGGGGTAGGCGCCAGCGGTCCGCCACCGCCCGGGCCATGCGCTCGCCTACTACTTCGTGGGGTTCGCTCGGGTCTATCTTCCCGGCATCGTGCAGCAGCAAGGCGAGGTGCAGGGGTTCCTCGTCTTCGATCTCGGCCCGGACTTCGGCCAAGAATCCGGTCGGGGGCAGCTCGTCCAGGTGACGGATGGCCCGCAAGGTGTGTTCTAGCACCGTGTAGACGTGCGGCGCATCGTTCGGGATGAGATAGCGCACCGCATCGAACTCAGGGAGCAATGCGCGCAAAACTCCGGCGTGGTCCAGCATCCGCAGGGTCTGTTCACCGCGCGAAATTGTGCGCAGAACATCTGAACCCAAGACATCCGGCGTCAGAGCTACCTCAATCGGTTCGACATCCAACCCCAGCGCCCCACCTATGGCGATCGCGGTCGCCGCCTCGCCCGCCGAAATCGGAGGATGCATGCGCACTTCGCCATTCAGGGCCACGCTGTGCGGGGTGAGAGGGAAGCGGTTCTGGCGGATGTAGCGGATGGCATCCTCGAAAGTGCGGTGGAGCTCGCTCATGGCTTCCAGTCGGCGAGAAGCCAGTTCCGCCATATCTACGCCGACCCGTTGGGCCATCTCCGCCTGCCGTTGGCGGGTGAGGGTCCCGGTGGTTCGCCCACTCAGGGCTTGCAATCGCAGCCGATGCAGCAAGACCAAGTCGTAGGCCGCTGGGGGCACCATCGTGCGCTCGCCCATCGCCATCCGCATCCAGTTGGCGGTTTGCCAGCAGCGCAGGCCGCCCGCGCCTTCCTTCAGGTCGGGTTCCACCACCAGGGGGCTGGCATGGGTGCGCTGCATCGCCTTCTCCCGCTCCTCCCGTTTGGCCAATAGGAATTCACCTACGTCCATTCGCCCCCAAAGACGGCCTAAGGTGCTTTCCCATTCCTTCACCGGCCCCGCTAAGTAGCGCCCGTCCATCAGGCTGCTCACCAGGCGCATGTCCACGCCGGGGAAGTCGGCCGCTGTTACATAGGTGTAGCCCACTCGCACCGCAAAGGTGGCCTGAATCTCGGTTTGCACCGACCGGAAGAACGCCCGCAAGAACGGGTCTTCATCGTTGCCCCGGGTCGGGATGACGGCGATATCGAGGTCACTCTCTGGCCCGGCTTCTTGCCGCCCGTAGCCCCCCGTGGCGACCAGAGTGAAGGGTGCGGACTCCCCGCGCGCGAGTTCCAGATGGCGGAGAATCTCCAGGAGCGCCCGGTCGTACATGGCCGAGTGCTGCTGCGCCCATTGCCGACCCGACGCCGCCGACCATAACTGCTCGACTTGGTGCGCCTTTTCCTCGGTGAGTTGGGGGGAGAGGATCCGCTCGCTCATGGGGTTTGAGGTAAGGATACGACTTCTTGCCCCAGAGCGCGCTGACTTTCGTGCGCCACCCTCCGGTCCAGCGCCAGGCAGGCTGGCAGCGCAGCCACGGTAAGGGTAAGCCCCGCCAATGCGAAGGTCATACCGGCCTCGCGGGCAAGTTGGTCCACGGCCCACGGCAGCGGACGCCCCGTTGTAAAACGGGCAATGAGGGCCAACGCCCACAGGATGGCGATGAAGAGTGCCGCCCACACGGCGGCTTGCCAGGGGCTAGGTGAGATCTCGTAGAGGCTCTCCGGGCTCATCAACTGCATCGCGGGCGCAAACGAGACGAACCACCACGCCAAGCTCATCAGGAGGGCCAGAGAGGCCCCGCGCACCCACCACTCCCATCCGGCTGGCAGTCGCTTCGGGCTCTCCTCAGGTTGCAGGGCCGGCAATATCCAACTGGCCATGCCCACCGAAGCAAAGACGAAGGCGGGCCATTCTAACTTCAATTGACCGTACGCCCAACCGGCCGCGACGAAGCCGAGGGCGGAGACACCGAGGCGAAGGGGAAGCTCTTGCCGACCGAATCTTCGCATCAAGGTCAAAAGGGCACAGACCGTGACGCTTGCCGCCGTCATCGCCAGCAAGGCCCCGGGCAACCCCGCCAACACGCCGGCCTCGGCGCGGTGGTACGGTGCCGGGCGGATTCCGCGAGCATTGGCCGCCATGATCCGCTGAGTGCGTGCATCGCCCGTTCCTTCGCCAATCCCGGACCGGATCAAAGCCCGCCCCACCATCGCCCCTTGGTAGGTCGAGGATTGGTCGCGGATCATCAAGCCGATTTCCACGGTGCTGGGCCGGGGCATGGTTTCGGCCAAGCCCTCCAGAGCGTACGTGGCCAACCAAGCGGATCGGTCGCCGCGCACCACGGTGGTGTGCCAGCTCCGAGGCATGCCCACGGCACCTTCCATGGCCTCGACCAGGGGCCAAATGCGTTCTCCTTGGTGGTCATCCCAGCGGGGTAGCTCACCGGCTCGCACCCAAGCGGTTTTGCTGGCGTCGTCATTGTCCAGGGCGGCCTGCGTGACGGCGATTGCTACCTGCCAATAGGCGTTCTCAGGGTCTTCTTCAGAGGCCTTCTGAAAGATTTCCGCATTCGTAATCAGGTCATCGGGGGTCAGCGAGGGACCATTGATGAGACGCTGCGCCAAGGCTTCCGCCCAGTTCCCAACTTCGGCCAGAGTGGTCGGCGGACCGAGCGTGGGTTGATTCTGCGGCCGCAAAAGGGAAGTGCGGGCAATCTGCGCATCGGGGGCATAGCCCACGCCATGCAGGAGCGCAAAGCGCAACACCGGCACGGCGGTGTAGGCGATTAGTGCGCCGAGGAGCCCACCGATGAGGACGCGCGCGGCGAGGCCCACTGCTGAGTTGGTTCCGAATCTTGCCCAAAGGCGGGAGCGGGACGATTCATGGCCGAGCCGGTGGGCGGCACGACTTGAGGCTGCGACCACAGCGTCTGGGCAAAGGCCAGCATGAGGGCGGCCACGGCACCGGCGGCAGCCAAAGTAGGCAACCAATGCTTGGGCGAACGCAAGCGGTGCCAAGTGCGCACGCGCATCACCGTCACGGTCTCCATCAGTTCGTCGCCTTCGTAATCGATGGCGGCCGAACGCAGAACCGACAGAGCGTCGGTCTCGGCCTGCTCCTTCGGGATCATTCTCCCTCCGTCGCGGCGCTCCATAGTTCGCGAAAACGCTCGCGCGCGGCATGCAGGCGGCTACGGACGGTTCCAATGGGCACATCCATAGTTTCGGCAATTTCTTCGTAGCTCAGTTGCTCCATTTCGCGGAGAACGAGCGTGAGGCGCAAATCCGGAGTCAGGTGCTGCAGGAGCTTGCTGACCAACACCTTGGTTTCCACCGAGCTCCCCTCGGCATTCACGGCGCGGTCCACCAGGCCCGGCTCGGGGCGGCGGGAGCGCAGGCGATCCATGCACAGCCGCACGCAAATGCGATAGAGGTAACCGGAGAACGCACGATCTTCGCGGAGGCGGGGAAGCTCGCGGAACGCCTTGAGGAAGGTGTCTTGAACCACATCTTCCGCTTCGTGGGCGTCGCGCAGAGAGTTGGCGGCAATCCGGACGAGTCGCTTGCGGTGTCGACCGATCAGGATGCGCATAGCCGCATCATCGCCCTCCCGACAGCGCGAAACGTAGTAGGCGTCCTCGCCAAACGTGTCGGTTGCGCCGGTGGCAATTGTGTTCGTGCGTACCCAGGCCATGATCGGTTCTTCCGTTGGACGACCCCACCGCGGGGAAAGTTCATGTGACTTATGAGATTTCGCATCCGCGAATCCCCGGGTCACTTGAATCGTCCAGAAGTACACTACCCCACCGCACCCTCATGTTCTCAATGGATGCGCCCGCGCCCGAGGCTCAAAATCCCCCGCCCATCTCCATTCCGGTTCCGCAGGAATGGCGACAGGGCGAGGTGCGCGTGCAGTACCAGAGCGTAGAAACCGAGTTTGTGCGGGGTGCCAGCGGCACCCGGATGCGGCTGCGGTTTGAGGGCGATGTCGTCGTCAGCTGGCAGCAAAGCGAACTGCGCGCCAACACGGTGGTGTACGACGAACTCTCCGGCGAACTCTCGGCGCAAGGCGAGGTCCGCCTGAGCGACCCGGATGGTCGTATTGAAGCCGAAGCCCTGCAGTGGAACACCATTACCCGGACGGGACGAGCGGAGGATGCCCTGCTGCAAGTGCAGTCCACCACGCTTCAGGCGAAGGTTCTGGAAGCCGAAGCCGGCCACTACCGGGCGCAAGGCGTGACGTTTTGGTTAGCCCGCGAAGGGCGCCCGCCGGTGTACGTCACCGCCAACCGGGTGAGCATCAACGATGGCCGCACCGCCCGGGTCTCCGGGATGACCCTGCATCTGTACGGCATCAACCTCGGGCCGTGGCCATCGTGGTCGTTCCGCCTCGACCGGCGCACCGAAGGCCTGCGCTTGCCCCGCATCGTGCCGACCAACGAGGGGCTGGGCTACGCCTGGGGCAGCGACTACTCTTTCAGCGACCAACTGCTCTTGGATGGTTCGATTGAAGCTTTGCTTGGCGAGCCGATTCGCTCTGGGCTTCGCCTCACCTATTCGCTCGATAAGGAAACGGCCAACGTGCGCCAACTCCCCACCGAAGACCTCGGGGAGCGCGTGGCGAACGGCTGGTTCAACTCGGTCGACATCAAGACTTCGGAGCACGAGCGCGGGGAAGTCAGCGCCAATCGCAACCTCCTCAGCGCGGCCATCTACGGCAATCGCCGCACGTTCGGCCGGGAGAACAACGAAGACCGCGTGAACCAGTGGTTCAAATTGGATTACACGCGCAGTGAAGACGTGCAGGGCTGGGGAATCAACCTCAGCACCAGCTATCAGCGCACCCAGCCGGCCCCCGGCGAGGCTGCCGTGGATCGCCTCCTCAGCCAGGCCACCATCCTCGCTCCCACCTATGACTTTGGAGGGGGTGGAAGAGCCACATTCGCGGCGATCTCTTTAGCACCGTGGGAGGCAGCCCCTTTGGGTTTGCGCGCGGTGAGTTCGGCACGTACCGCACGTTTGGCGGCGGGCTCACGGCCGGGGTTGCCGTGGCGCTGAGCTCCGAATTTGGTAAACCGGATTTCGACTTCGACCGACTTCACAGCCGGGGCGGCCTGTTGGTTCGCTTCGACTACGAGCGCGGCCCTTACACCGGGCGCTATCTGGCTAAATGGGATGACGGGCGTGGCGGGTGGTACGACCAGGAATACGAAATGGCCCTGGTCGCCGACGTGTTCGAGCCTTTCGTTCTCTATCGCCGGTTCCCAGGGGAATTTCGGATTGGGGTGCGACTCCGGATGGATGCGTTCCGCAATACCGTCCGTCGCCGGGTCGAAGAGTAGCCGCGCTAAGCGGCGCGGGCCTGTTGGGTGGCGGTCACGCTGGTAATCCAGTCGAGCCGGAAGTCACCCACGTCGGTAATCAAACACGGACCCTTGAGGGGAAGGAAGTTGACATCAAAGACTTCGGCGACCACCGAGGACGAGTCGCCCTTTCGGTCGCGGTAACTGAGTTCAACGAACTGTCCGACAAATGCGCGTGCGTCACTGCTGAGCATGATTTGACCCTCACAACCGCCCGAGCCGCTGACCCGAGCCGTTGTATCTTTGACTTTCCACAGTTTCTGGAGCCCGGTACCCGCCCTCCTACCAGTCTCTCGGACTTTTCGGGGTCGCCGGACCAGTAATATCAAGGGGGCCATGCGATATCAACTCGATGAGACGACGCTGCGGGACGACCGCCAGGCATCTCTTCTGGAGTGGATGCTGCCGACCGGCACGGGCGGCTACGCCATGGGCACGGCCATGACCACCAATACCCGGCGTTACCACGGGCACCTGGTGGTGGCGCGCCCGGCCCCGGTCAATCGCATTGTGCTGCTGAGCGCGATTGAAGCGTTTGTCACCATCGAATCCGAGAGCTACGGCCTGAGCTCCAACCAATACGTGGGCACCATTCACCCCGAAGGCTATAAGCACCTCAAGTCGTTCCGGGTCGGCAACTTTGTGGAGTGGGAGTGGGAGATTCGGGGCACCGCATCGCGAAGCGCCTCATTACTCACACCGGCCAGGATGCGGTCACGATCAGCTACATCAACCGCTCGGATTCCGCGGTGAGCCTGCTTTTGCGGCCGCTGGCGTGCCACAAGGGTTACCACGAGAACTTCCGGGTACAGGATTTCTATCCCGAGTTCATCGTCTTCCCGGACGACCGGACGCTCATCACGCACAAGGGGCTGACGCTGTATCTCGACCACCCGGGCGCGGCGCGCACCCCGGCCACGGGTTGGTACTACCGGTTTGAACGCCGACGCGAAGCGGAACGCGGCCTCGACCCGATTGAAGACCTCTTCTGCCCCTGCGAGCTCCGCTACCTGTTGGCTCCGGGCGAGGAAATCATCCTGGTCGCCAGCGCGGATGACAACACCGTGCCGGCCGCCTTCCCCGATGCCCCCGCCCCGGCCACCTTGGCGGATGCTCTTCGCCGCTCGGCCGTGGACTTCTTGGTGCAAGTGCCCGAGCGCACAACCATTCTCGCGGGCTACCCGTGGTTTGCCGATTGGGGCCGCGACACCATGATCGCCTTGCCCGGGGTTTGCCTCCACACGGGCCACGTGGAGGCGGCGCGGGAGATTTTGAGATCGTATGCCACTCGCATGCACCAGGGGCTTCTGCCCAATCGGTTTGTGGAAGATGGCGAGCAGCCGGAATACAACACGGTGGACGCCACGCTGTGGTTCGCCAATGCGATCTACAAGACCTTGGTGCACGAGTGGGATGCGCAGTTCGCCCGGGAAGCTTTGGATTGGCTGGCCGAGAGCATGGAGTGGCACCAAAAGGGCACGCTCTACGGCATTAAGGTGGACCCGGCGGATGGGCTTTTGCGGCAAGGCGCTCCGGGCACTCAGCTCACCTGGATGGACGCTAAAGTGGGCGACTGGGTGGTGACGCCTCGCCACGGTAAGCCGATTGAAATCAACGGTCTTTGGATCAACTTCCTACGGGTGGGCGAATGGATTGCCAAGCACCTAGACCAAGATGCCACCGCCTTTATCGTGGCGGCCGAGCTGGCCGAATCGAACTTCGAGCGCAAGTTCTGGCATCCGGTGCAAGGGCACTATCTCGATACTGCCGATCCCAACGACGCCAGTCTGCGCCCCAATCAGCTGATTGCGATGGGGTTGCCTTTCTCACCCCTATCGGGCAAGAACGCCGAGGCTTCCCTGCGCAAGTGCGTGGTTAAGCTTCTCACCCGGCACGGGGTGCGCACACTGGGGCCGGATGAGCCGGGCTATACCGGCCGGTACGTGGGTCCGCTCGCCGAGCGAGATGCCGCCTATCACCAGGGCACCGCGTGGCCGTGGCTGCTGGGGCCGCTGGTCACGGCGTGGGTGCGCCTGACAGGAGACAAAGCCCGGGCGCGGGAGATATTGGCCGATGCCGCCGTGTGGCTCAGCGAATACGGATTTGGAGGCATCGCCGAGGTTTACGACGGCGACGAGCCGCAGTTCCCGGGCGGGTGCCCGTGGCAGGCCTGGAGCGTGGCCGAAGTGCTCCGGGCTTGGGTGGAAGATTGCGATGGAGACGAGGTCCCCGAGTGATGTGGCCGCGCATCGAATCATGGGGGTCCGGCGTCTGGAAAATCCCCGGTTGTCGCTCTTAAGCCCCCATGTGCTCCTCCAACTTCGTCCACCTGCATAACCACACGGAATACAGCTTCCTCGACGGAGCGAACCGCATTCCGCGCATGGTGCAACGGGCGGTGGAACTCAACCAGCCCGCCCTCGCCATCAGCGACCACGGCGCGATGTTCGGGTGCATGAACTTCTATTGGGAATGCAAGAAGCAAGGCATCAAGCCCATCATCGGGATGGAGGCGTACATTGCCCCCGAGTCGCGCCACAAGCGCGAAGGGCGGCGTGATGAGGCCGCTTACCACCTTCTTCTGCTGGCCCGGAATGAAGAGGGCTACCGCAATCTGTGTCGCCTGCACAGCATCGCCTCGCTGCAGGGCTTCTACTACGTGCCCCGTATTGACCGCGAAGTGCTTCGCGAGCACAGCCGGGGGCTCATCAGCTCCACCACGTGCCTGGGCAGCGAAATCAATCAGCTTTTGATGCGGGATGAGTTCGACCGGGCGATTGCCATGGCCGACGAGTATCGCCAGATTTTTGACGAGGGTTGCTACTTCGTGGAGCTCCAAAACCACGGCATACCGGAGCAGAAGAAGTGCAACGAGGGCCTGGTGCGGATTGCTCGCGACCTCAATCTCCCGCTCATCGTCACCAACGATGCGCACTTTTTGTGCAAGACCGACGCGCCTGCCCACGATGCCTTGTTCTGCATCGGTACGGGCAAGCTGATTGAAGATCAGAACCGACTCCGGTTCCGGGGTGAGGAGTACATCAAGTCGTACGACGAGATGGCGAGCCTCTTCCCGGATTACCCGGAAGCCATCTCGAACACCCTATTGGTGGCGGAGATGTGCGACCTCGAGCTCGGCAAGACGCGTAACCTCATGCCGACGCCAGACCTTCCGGAAGGCGCCACCCCCCAGACGTACCTGCGGCAACTGTCGGAAGAAGGTCTCCGCGCCCGCGTGCCGATGGCCGACGAATCCACCTGGGAGCGGTTGAACTACGAACTCAAAGTCATCGAAACCACGGGCTTTGATTCGTACTTCCTGCTGGTCCGCGAGTTCGCGCAGTACACGCGCCAGCAAGACATCATGTTCGGGGTGCGGGGCTCGGCGGCCGGTTCATTGGTGTCCTACTCGCTCGGCATCACCGAAATCAACCCGGTGGAATACGACCTCACCTTTGAGCGGTTCTTGAACCCTGAACGCGTCTCCATGCCCGACGTGGATATGGACTTCCAGGATGACCGCCGGGACGAGATCATCCGGTACGTCAGCGAGCGATTTGGTGAAGATCAGGTCGCCCAGATTGTTACGTTTGGAACTTTGGGCGCCAAGCAAGCCATCCGCGACGTGATGCGCGTGATGGGGGAGGAGCCACGGGAGGCCGACGCGCTGTGCAAGCTTCTGCCCAAAGCGCCCGGCCTCACTTTTGAGCTTGCCCTGACCGAGCCCAACAACAAGATGAAGGAAGCGGACCAAGCCCTGGCCCGCGACAGCGCCGACTTCCGCGCCCGTTACAACAATGACCCCAAAGTCCGCGAAATTGTCGATCTCGCCCGCGAGCTGGAAGGACTGAACCGGCACGCCGGGGTCCATGCGGCGGGGTGGTCATCTCCGGAGAGCCGCTGGCCGAAATTGTGCCCCTGGCCAGGGGCCAAAACGGCCAGGCCATCACCGGCTACGAGATGGGCGTGCTGGAGAAGCTCGGCCTGCTCAAGATGGACTTTTTGGGCCTGAGCAACCTCACCGTGCTTGCCTTGGCCCTCGGCAACATTAACCGAAATCGCGCGGACAAGCCGCTCACGGTTCAAGACATTCCCCTCGAAGATGAACCCACCTACGCCATGCTGGGGCGGGGCGAAACCGTCGGGGTCTTCCAACTCGAAAGCGGCGGGATGCGCCGCAACATCATGGCCCTGCGCCCGCAGAACGTGCGCGAACTCGCGGCCATGGTCGCCCTCTACCGGCCCGGGCCGCTCAAACACATCGCCCGGTTTGTGGACAACAAGCACGGCCGACAGAAGCCCGAGTATCTGCACCCGGTGATGGAGCCGATCCTGGAGGAAACCTACGGGATCATCGTTTACCAAGACCAGGTACTGAAGCTGGTCCAGGCCATGGCGGGCTTCTCACTTGGGAAAGCCGACATCCTCCGTCGCGCCATGGGGAAGAAGGACGAGGCGATCATGACCGGCATGCGCGCCGAGTTCATTGCGGGGTGTCAAGAGCGCGAAATCAGCGAAAAAGTGGCGGCGGCGGTGTGGGAGTTGCTCTTGCCCTTTGCCGGCTACGCCTTTAACAAGGCGCACGCCGTGTGCTACGCGATGCTGGCCCACCAGACGGCGTACCTGAAGGCGCATTACCCGGTGGAATACATGGCCGCCCTGTTGGCCGCCTACCGCGACAAGGAAGACCGCGTGACGGTGTTCATTGACGAGTGTCGCCGGCGAAAAATTGGGGTGTTGCCCCCCGATATCCACAGCTCATTTGTCGACTTCACCATCGAAACGAAGGGCAAGCAGCAAGCCATCCGGTTTGGGCTGGCCGCCATCAAGGGCGTGGGCGAAGGCCTGGTGAACGCCATTATCAAGGAGCGCGAAGAGGGCGAGTTCACCCACCTTTACGATTTCTGCCTGCGGTTACGGCCGCACGGGCTGAACCGGGGTTCCCTGGAAGCCCTGGCCCGGGCCGGCACCCTGGATTCACTGCACGACAGCCGCCACACCATCCTCGACAATCTCGACGGGGCGCTGGTCTGGGCGGACCAGAAGATTCGCCAACGCCAAGAAGCGCAGGATTCGCTCTTTGGCGGCGACGAGCAAATGGAACTCGACCGGCCACCGCACCTCCCGCCTGGGCGCAAGGCCACCCGCGAAGAGATCCTGAGCATGGAGAAGGACGTGATGGGGATTTACATCTCGGACCACCCCTTGCGCGGCTACGAGCGGCTGATTGGGGCCAAGAGCCAGTTCACCGTGGCTCGCATCCGCGAAATGGAAGGGGAAGTGAAGGTCACCATTGCCGGGGCGATGTCCCGCATCCGCACCAACATGACCAAGAAAGGGAAGATGGCGCGCGGGGTGCTGCAAGACTTCACCGGGGCGATTGAATTTGTGGTGTTCCCCGGGGCGCTGGAGCGTTTGCAGGATTCCTTGGTCGCCGACCGTGCGGTGGTTTTGAAGGGCTTTGCCCGGACCGATGATCGCAACCAAGATAGCGAAATGCAGCTGATCGTGAACGACATCGAGGTGCTCCCCGAGCCGGAAAGCTTAGGTGAGGATGAAGGGGGCCTCACGATGTTCGTCAAGCTGAACCGCGCGACGCGCGCGCAATTGAGGGCGATTCATGATGTGGTACGCGAACACCCCGGGGACTACGAGGTGCTCATCCAAGTCGCGGGCGCGAACTCCGCCCCGGTGGCGATCATGGAGCGCGTCGCCGCCACCGAGAAGGTGATCGAAGGCCTGCGTCAAGCCGCACCGGTGGAAGTCGAAATCTACAACGATCTGGGTCTGGCGGAGCTCCCCGCCGGGACAACGGAACCGGAACCCGACCTGGTGGAAGTAGGATAGGTTTAAGTCTCGTGCGGCGCCTTCTTTTTTCCTTCGTTAGCTTGGTGCTTCTGGCCTCGGGGGCCTGGGCGCAAGATTCGTTTGACGTGCACGTGGCACAGTTCGAACTGCTGCAGGATCGCGCGATCCAAAACGAACTGGGCATAACCGAACGCCAGCGTGACCGGATGAATGTTCACGCCGAGTGGTTCAACGCCGAGAGCAAGAAGCTGCAAGCCAAGTACGAAGGCAAGCCGGACAACGGCGGTGAAGCCGCCATGAACGAGTTGAACACCATGCGGCAGACCATGAAGGGGCGCGTGCTGGGCGAGCTAACGGCCAACCAGGTGCACCGCTTGGCGCAAATCAGCCTGCAAGATGCCGGTGTGCTGGCGCTGATGGATGACCAGGTGGCGAGCAAAGTGGGCTTGAGTTCTTCGGCCATGCAGACGTTGCGCGACGAGTTCCGCAAGAACGGGCAGAAGGCCGCGGAACTTGAGCAGAAGACACTCGGACCGATCTACGACAAGTACCGCGAGCGCGCGATTGCCGGCGACCAAGCCGCTCAACGCGCCATGCAGAACGAGCTCGATGCCGCCCGCCGGCGCATTGCCCCGCAGATGGACAAATACCAAAGCGAGTTCTTGACGTTAATGGACAAAACCCTAAGCGACGAGAACAAGATGGCCTTTGCTCGCATGCAAGGCGTGCCTTACGCTCCCCGATAGACCCGCTGGGAGGGAAGTTTGCCGCCCAATGCGGCATAATGTTCTTTCGCGCCCGTCGAGGACCCCAGGATTCTCAGACGAAACCAACGGAAAGGCTAAGTAACAGCATGGCGACCTATCGAGGACGAAGATCAGATATCTGCCGCAAAGTCGGCTTCAACATTTGGGGCCGGGCCAAGTGCCCGAGCGTCAAGCGACCGTATCCCCCCGGGCAGCACGGTCCGAACCAACGCGAGCGACGCATGTCGGAATATGGCGAGCAGCTGCTGGCCAAGCAAGTCATCCGCCGCTATTACGGGATGCTGGAAAAGCAGTTCCGCCGCACGTTCGAGAAGGCTCAGCGCATGCGCGGTAACTCCGGTCTGAACTTCCTGCGCTTGCTGGAACTGCGCTTGCAGACCCAGGTTTACCGCATGGGTTTTGCCAACACGATTGAGCAGGCCCGCCAGATGGTGAGCCACCAGCACATCTTCGTCAACGGCAAGTTGGTCGACATCCCGTCCTACCAGTGCCGCGTGGGTGACGTGATCTCGGTTCGAGATCGCGCTTCCAGCCGAGGCATTGCTCGCAAGAACAGCTACGAAGGCGCCGCCGTGCCGGTGTACATCGAGCCGGATGTGCCGAACTACGCGGGCAAGATCATCGCTCTGCCGGAACGGGAAGACTTCCCCAAGTTCATGGAAGAGCAGAAGGTCGTCGAGTTCTACGCTCGCTAAGACCCTACTCAAGAAAGGCCGAGCGCTGCGCGCGCTCAAGCACAAAACGATCACGTTCCCGACCGTGGAGCGTGATCGTTCGGTTTCCGTCCCGCACAAAAATCTCTTCCTTGGCGTTGCCGTGCTTGTCGCGGAACTTGCAGTAGGTGATGCTGGCCGTGGGCTGCACCTCAATGAGCATGAAAATCCGGTTGGCCATGCGCGGGAAGGTCACCCGGATGTTCTCGAGAGGCGGCGGCTGGAGTGCCGTGCGAAGGTGCGTGCGCAAGCGTTGTTCCAAGACATCGAGCGGATTGCGGTCGCGAATGGCTTCGAGTTCCTCGTCAATCCCGACCGGGATGCCCGCGTCGGTCACGCCCAGGGCAATGGTGCCGCCTTGCGTGTTGAGCATGGCCGCCACAGCACGGATGATGCCGTGCCGCAACTCAGGGTCTTGCTGCTGAGTCCGGGGATTCCAGTCAAATCCTCGCTTGAACTCAAGCGTCTCGGACTCTTGTCGATAGCTGGGAACGGTCTGGTCATCCCGCACGGAGCGAATCCCGTGCCGAACCGCCCCCACCAGCTCGGGGAACTCGGGGAAGTGTACGTCTGGATACCACTGAAGGGAAGTGAGAGCCAAGCGCAGGCGCGCAATATACAGGTCGACGAGCGAGGGACAGATCAGGACGATGTTCTCCCGCAAGATTCTCCGTAGCGTGCGATCTGGATCCCAGGGCTTGCCCATGCGGCGCGCCGCGAGCATCTCGAGCTCCATGATCTCATCAAGGCACACCATGGCGAAGTTATCGAGTCCATGCACCTCGTGCGCCAGCACGAACTTGCGCAACATGGGTAGCCATTGTTCAGGCGGGGTCGTATACGGGTCACAGTTCAAAAATACGGTGAGTTCCCAGTTGGCACGGTGGCTGAGGTCCTCGCCGGCATCCGAGGGAGCGTGGTCTCGCAGGGCATCGTGGAGAAAAACAATCTGGTCGAAACCGACACCCAAAGTGTATTGGCCCGCCTCGGAGATCGACTGGAAGAGGGGAAACTCGTCACAGAATCCGCCGGGGCCAATCATCAGATGAACCAGCTCGATCGGTATGCGGGAATGCGAAGGAATGGAATTGCTTAGCTGGATCATCTCGAGAGGAAGTTGGCAAGCTTCGTAAACATTCGGGAAATCAAGGTCAAGACTGCATTCTCGGGTGGCGCTACAACTGACGGGGAGACCCACGACAATGTGGAGGGCCTGCATGAGGGGCGACTCCTTCTTCAGGAAGCCATGGTCATCAATCTGATCACTGGCAATGCCCTCCGTGACCTGACCGGGCATGAAACCCTTGTTCTGCAAAAGTCGGACGAGAATGAGGCGTGCGCAGGCCGAGAAGCCAGAATACTGATCGATGGAAACCTTTGAGGCATCGGGGCTAAACACTTCATTGAAGGGCCCTGCATAAATGCGGTCAATGTATTGCTCGACAGCAGCTTCAATATAATCGCGCGATTCCCGAAACAGAGTGCGCTTGTTGAAGACGTGATTGAGGGTCGATTGCCACTGCTCGGCGGGGGCAGTGAGGATGAAGTTGAGAGAGCGTTCGGTCCAGCGGGGTAGCACCGGTCCGGTGACATCGAGCCGGACGGCTCCTCGAGCTTCGCGGCGAACCAGATAAGTTTGGCCGGCTTCAGATGTAAATAAGCCTAAGGCGCCTTCATGTAAATCATCGGGGGAAGCGCAACGAAAGATGAGATGTTCATTCACCCGGTAGCCTTGCAAGACTGGCTCTGCCCCGTTTGCAATGAGCCATTGATCTATCCAGCTCTGTTCGCCCGGCCTCATCGTTTAGGCCACCTCCGGGCCATATTGCGATGTTTCTACCTGAAGCCGCCGAAAGTTGTTACCGGAATTTCTTTCAGGAGCTTACGTCATTAACAGAAAGTGAGTTCCGAGTTACTGTTTGTAATGAAGACTATGTATGACTAGGCGGGACAACGCCTGGCCAAGCACGATCCAGAACAAACTGGTCTCGCTCCTGCCCTTTCAACGTGATGGTGCGGTTGCCATCGCGCACGCAAATCTCCATCTTGGGTTCGCCGTGCGTGTCTTTGTGCTTGAAATAGGTGATGTCAAAGCGCGGCTCAACCTCGATCTCCATGAGAATTCGGTTTGAAACGCGCGGGAATCGGATGGTCACAAACTGAAGCGGCGTGGGTTCGATGTATTGGCGGAGGTAGGTGCGGACGCGTTGCTCCATCACGTCCAATCGGTTTTGGCCCCGAATGTGTTGGAGCTCTTCCCCCAAGCCGAAGGGGACGCCCTCGTTGTTCACCCCAATGATCAAGCTTCCTCCCCGGGCGTTTAGGAATCCGCAGATCGTGCGCATGCACGCTCGGCGAAGCTCTTGATCTCGTCCCTGGATTTTCGGGTTCCAATCAAAACCACGCTTCAGTTCGAGCCGGTCCGATTCGACATAGCGGGGGTGGCCACTACTCACCATGCGGTTCGTCACTTTGCCCCAGCGCATGGCGGACTGCATTTCGGGGAAATCCGGCACTTCGGGGCTATCCAACCACTGCCAAACCGCGAGCCCCAACCGCAATCGCGCCTGGAAAAGGTCGCTTTGGTTTCGACAGGCCCCCATGATTTGATGGCCCACAATGCGGCGCGCAGTGGCCAATGGATCCCAGCGCTCTCCGGACTGCACGGCCCGAATCGCATTGAGGTGCATCAGTTCGTTGAAGAGAGCCACCAGGTAGTTGCCGTGTTCGGGGTTCTCGTCAATAAAGATGAGCGAATCCATGGATTGGGTGGCGGCAATGTCCTGGGTGGTCTGGAAGGTCAACCGAGACTCGTATTGGCGGAGTTCCCAACGCACACCCTGGTGGAGGTCGCTGTACGACGAGAGCGGCTCTTGGTCTCTAAGAGAGTCCAGAAGCAAGCTCAAATGCTCAAAGGTGATCCCGACTTCGTGCGCCTCGATATCAGGTGGCCCGGCCAAAAGCGGATAGCGCGTGAGCAGCGATTCGGGTTGAGCCAACCGGTTCACAATGCCCGCCGGGATGCTGAAGAGGGTGCGCATGCGCTGGAAGTAATCGCGGACGCTGTCTTTCGTCTGGAACAGCCTCGCAAAATCCGGCAATTGGTCGCCCGGCCCCTCCGGGCTGCGTAGCCCGATGCTTGCCAGAATGATCTCCCGTAGCCACTCCGTGTGGACCAAGTCGGCGGGGTTCTCAGCAAAGTTGTGTTCCTTGTCCATCGACGACAGGACTTCGGAAAAGGAAATGGCCCCTCGCTTGTCCAGCATCGCCAGGTGAAGGCAGCGAATGAGGACCGTGGCCAGAAAATAGTGGGAGTCATTCGCCCGGGCGTAGGCCGAGCGGAAGAACTTCTGCTCCGCCGGCGGGTCCACGAGTTCGCTGAACTCTTCTACCAAGGCCGTGATGTCGTCGTAGACGTGCTGGAGAAGGCGCTGGTCGGAGAAGAGGTGCACCTTATCCTCTAGCTTGTTGGGACCGATGTCCTTCGCCATCGTGGCCAAGTGGTCAGTTATGTAGGCGGGAGGGGGGAAGCGGAATCGAAACGAGATAGATCTCTATCAGTTCCTTGACGCACAAAGCCGGGGTTGTGCGTCGATGCTCAATGACTCCGATGCAACCGGGCGGGATTTCATGCACGCTTTGGACCAAAGCCAAAGGGCATCCGCCCAGGGTGGGGCCACGCTCGCTAGGCCTTGAATAATGCTCGACCAGCCAATCAAAAAGGGAAGGTTCGGAGCTACCCATTCTCCGGCTCCTCGCTCACCACGCCTGCTCGCTTTAACTTCCAAGCAATCAAGAAGTCATCTCGCTCCCGATCATGGAGCGTGATGGTTTCCATACCACGTCGGGCGCAGAGGAGATCTTCATGAGCACCCTCTTCACGCCCGGGCACGTGATGCAAATAGGTCAGAGTCGGGCTACTCTTGACCGAGATCAACATGACCGGCTGGCGCTCTTCGTACTGCCACTCGATGGTCAACGAGTGCATAGGATTGGGAGAAATCGTTTGAGATAGCAGCTGAGTCATATACAGTTGCATCGAACGCTCAAAGGCAAATGGCTCACTGTCCGGTTCTTGGGGGACCTCGGTGATGGATCCATCCGGTCGCTTCCCGACGAGGATGGTGCCGCCTTCGGTATTCAGGAAGCCGGCGATATCACGCAAAAGTCGATGAGTGCTATCCGAGCGCATCGCGTCTCGCAGGTTCAGCGGCGGGAAATGGGGCCGGAAAATGACCCGCTCCGAGGGTTTCCAGTTGGACTGAACCGCAGCATAGTCATCCTGGATAGCCCGGCCCATTCTCACTGAATGGGTGAGATCAATTTCTTGGGCTTTCTCCGGGGTGGGCATCCAGGCCAGGGCGGCGTCTGCAATGCGCTGCCTAGTGACATACACGGCACCGAAGTTGTCGACCACCACGGTGATCTGCGAATTCACCAGGCGAATGATGTAGTCCGAGAGGTCTTCCTGGGAGCCCTCTTGCACGAGCCAATGGCGGATGAATCGCATGAGCTCATGAATCACCGACGTGGCGTAGTCGCCGAAGTTGTTGTCGGTGTCTACAACCTGGTTCATTGCCACAACTTCGCGCCAATTGCCTGCTCCTCGCTGGAGGTCGATATCGCCGAAGAGGTCGTACAGTCGCCCGAAGGCCCGGCGTCGCGAGCCGATGTGCACGGTGCCCGTGCGGCCTTGCCAAGCCCGGACCGTCGTCCGGTAAGCAATGTTCGCGTGGACCGCGATTTCACTGTAAAACGCGTCGAAGTGGTCCTGACAGAAGGGGAAATTTTGGATTAGGCCGCCCGGACCAAAGACAGCCTCTATGAACTCGGGAGTGGGAGTGAAGAAGTATGAGAAGTCCGAGGGGTAAGGAGTTGCTCTGAACCCGCATAGCCGACCCGACCCAAATAGGGCACCTCGCCAATCCACTCTGCCAAGGGGTTTTCGCCTCGCTGTTCGGGTGGGGTCAACGTTTGGCGGAGGACCGCATTGAATCGGTCGAAAAGCGTCGGAGAGCCAGGATTCGCCTGAGCATCTTCGGCGAGAGCACGGAAGTACTGGGAACGTCCCTTGAACGAAAACCAGCCCCTGGCGACGAGGCATTGCAGGCTACACGTACGCTGCAAGAATCGAAGCAGGATGTTGACGCGATAGTCCTGTGGCCCGTGGGCCGGGTTAAAGGTATGGGCCTCCTCAGTGTCCCGGAAATGACAATGCCGGGCATGAGTTTGGGCAATGTCAAGAAGACGATCCACAAAGGGCTTATAGAAGACATTGCCGCTGAGCAAATGTTCAAGCAATTCTCCATCATTTTCATCGAAGGCTACTGTGAGATCAGTTAGCCATTTATGCACTAACCCAGGGAGATGGTCGTGGCTAATTATGATTTGACGAGGGTGCGGTAAGCTTGTCCAACGGATTCGCTGGCGCCGTCCTTCCTCGTCTAGGTCTTCAATCCAAATCGAAGTCGGTGCGGGGTCCGGGGACACCGGGGCCTTCCCCCAGTGGATCATCCACCCGGCTTGTTCAATCTTGTCCTCTCGTTGATTGAGCCCCTTTGCCAATCGCCAAGCCTCAGAACCGAACGGTTCTATTGGCTCGCAAACCATGCCCCAATTGTAATTGGAAAATCCGACAAAAGTGCCTTGTCAAGAAAACTTAGTCAGCTTCTCCGCTCACGAAGGGGCTGGAATAGTTGGGCGGCTCCTTCGTAATCCACACGTCGTGAGGATGGCTCTCGCGCAAGCCGGCGTTCGTGATTCGCACAAATTCCGCTCGCTCGCGAAGGTCTTGCAGTGAACTCGCGCCGAGGTAGCCCATGCCGCTCTTGAGGCCGCCCAGCACCTGCACCATCGTCTCATTGAGCGAACCCTTGAAGGGCACCCGGCCTTCCACGCCTTCGGGCACCATCGAGGCCCCCGTGCTCTTAATCGCGAAGTAACGGTCGCTGGAGCCTTGGCGCATCGCGCCGATGCTGCCCATGCCTCGGTAGACCTTGTAGGCCCGATTACGATAAATTTCCACTTCGCCCGGGCTTTCTTCGCACCCAGCAAACATGTTGCCCATCATCACGGCGCTGGCCCCGGCGGCAAGGCTCTTCACCACATCGCCGCTGCTACGCACGCCGCCATCAGCAATCGTCGGCAAGCCCAGCTTATTGGCTTCTTCGCAGCAATCCAAGACGGCCGTGAACTGCGGCACCCCGACCCCGGCCACCACGCGCGTGGTGCAGATGGAGCCCGCTCCGATGCCAAGGCGAAGACCATCGGCGCCTACCGCATGAAGGTCGCGCACGCCTTCCTTGGTGGCCACGTTCCCGGCAATCACCTTCAGGTCGGGCAGCTTGTTCTTCAGCATCTTCACGCACTCAATCACGCCGTCGCTTTGGCCGTGGGCGGCGTCAATGACAATGAAGTCCACGCCGGCTTCGAACAGTGCCTTGGCGCGCTCGTAGGGTTCGCGGAGCGGGCCAATGGCGGCGCCGACGACCAAGCGGCCCCGGCCATCCTTGGTGGCGTTCGGGTGGCGTCGCACCTTCTCGATGTCCTTGATGGTGATGAGCCCCTTGAGGTAGCCGTCGGCATCCACGATGGGCAGCTTTTCAATGCGGTGGTCGGCCAGCAGGGCTTCGGCTTGCTCCAGGCTCGTGCCTTCCTTGGTCGTCACCAGGTTCTTGCTGGTCATCCGCTCGCTGATGGGGCGGGAGTAATCGGTCTCAAAGCGAATGTCGCGGTTGGTGAGGATGCCCACCAGCAGACCCTTGTCGTCTGTGATCGGTACCCCGCTGATGCGATACCGCGCCATCAGGTTTACGGCCTCTTGGATGGTCGTTTCGGGGTTGAGCTTGAAGGGGTCGGTGATGACGCCGTGCTCGCTGCGTTTCACCCGGTCCACCTCTTCGGCTTGCCGGTCAATCGGCATATTGCGGTGGATCACGCCCACAGCCCCCTCGCGGGCAATGGCAATGGCGAGTCGGCTTTCGGTGACCGTATCCATCGGGGCCGAGACAATCGGAACCCGCAGGCGAACACCCGGCACGATCTCGGTGGAGGTGTCAACTTGGGAAGGGAGCACAGAAGAACGACGCGGGACGAGCAAGACGTCGTCGAAACTCAAACCTTCCCGAAATGAAGCCATAAGTAAGTATGGTCAAGGGTCGGTTAGACTTGTGGGCATGACGACCGACGTGGCCGTGCGTGTGCACCCCAAAGCCCGCCGGAACCATGTGGAATGGGGCGAAAACGGTCTGAAAATCTGGGTGACGGCGCCCCCGGATTCGGGTCAGGCCAATGCTGCCGTGATGGATCTCTTGGCCAAGCGCTTGCGCTGCGCCAAGTCTTCGGTGGAGATCGTGCGGGGTCACGCCAGCCGAGATAAAGTCGTGCGTTTCACAGGATTCACGGTAGAAGACATCCAAGCCAAGCTCTCCTCGCTGGCAGAGTAACGTAGACTGAGGCATGGCCTTTCGATCTCTCGGACGCACGGGCGTCCAAGTCAGCAATCCGTGCCTCGGCACGATGACCTTCGGGTGGGAGCCAGACGATTGGGGCAGCCACGAAGGCGAAGCCATGAAGGTGATGGCCAAGGCGCTGGATCTGGGCCTCAACTTCTTTGACACCGCCGACGTCTATGCCCGAGGCACCTCCGAGACCATCCTCGGCCGCGCCATTAAGGGACATCGAGATTCGCTGATTATCGCCACCAAGTGCCACGGCAAGATGAGCGACACGGACCCCAACGAGTGGGGCAATTCGTATCGCCATATCGTTCAAGCCTGCGAAGCCAGCCTCAAGCGCCTCGGCACGGACTACATCGATCTCTACCAAATCCACCGCCCGCAGCCGGGCATCCCGATTGACGAGACCCTGCGCGCCCTGGACCAACTGCAAAGGCAAGGGAAGATCCTTTACGCGGGGGCCAGCACCTTTGGGGCGTGGCAACTGGCCGAGGCGCACTACATCGCCAAGGAGATGGGCACGGCGGGATTTGTGTGCGAGCAGCCACCCTACAACCTCCTCGACCGCAGCATCGAGCGGGAGCTCTTGCCGTTCTGCCGCACTTACAACTACGCGGTCATCCCGTGGTCGCCGCTGGCGGGTGGGCAGCTCACCGGCAAGTACCTGGGCGAAGTGAAGGACGCGCGCTATAGCAAGAGCGACCCGATGAACCGGGTGAGTGCCGCCTCCAGCAAGAAGGTGGCCCAGCTGAAGCGCGTAGCGGACCGGGCGGGTCTCACGCTCACGCAGCTCAGCCTCGCCTGGGTGGCGGGGCAGCCCGGAATCACGGTGCCCATCATTGGGGCGAAGTCGCCGGAGCAACTGGAGCAAACCGTCGAGGCCTGCCGCATCGTGCTGGACGACAAGACCCGCGAGGCGATTGATCGCATCTTTGCCCCCGAGAGTGTGACGGTGTCTTACTACCGTGCCAATTTCGGGCCGAACGAGCGTCCGCGCTAAACCGCGCGCCAAAAACAAAAAGTGGCGGCCCCTCCGCGAGAAGGGGGCCGCCGAATTTCAGGTTTGCGCTCGAGCGTTACGCCCGAGCGCGGTTTGACCAAATCCCCGGATGTCCCGGGGATAGGCCAGCTTTACGGGAGGGCGACGCCGGTGAGCGGGTCCAGAACCGGAGCGCCACCGTCCGTGTAGACGCGAGCGCCCCACATGTATTGGTTCACGTTCAGAGTCTGGCTAAACTTGCGGTACTTCGCCGAACCGTCGGCCAGACCGTAGTTGTCGCCGCCTTCGATGCGGCCACCGCCCGTGTAAACGGCCAGCGGGTAGTCAGTGCGCGGAGCGGTCTTGCACAGGTTGAAGATTTGGTTGGCTCCCGTCGTGACCTGGCGGTTGTTCAGCGCCCAGATCGTCGGTCGGGTGGCACCATCTTCTTGGCTACCGAAGTAAGCCCGCGTATTGGCTTGGTCCAGCGAGTAGCCGTTGGTGCTTCGGTGGGAAGCGCTGCGGACCGTCGCCGTGATGGAGGCCGAAGCCAGGCAGCTCAGGTTGTCGGTGAAGCCGGCGATGAGGATCGTGTCGGACACGTTGTCCAGTTGTGTTTGGCTGACCACGTTGATGCCGCGGTTGACGTCACCGATGTTGCGCATGCGGGGAATGACCGCCGAGTTCACGGTGTAGGAGATGCGCGGCACTTGTTCGTCCACGACCACGCCGCCACGGATGTAGGCGGGGGGCACGAGGGCAGGGTTGACCGTCGTGCAGACGTTCGCCGCTTGTCCCGGGGGAACCCCAGCACCACTGTTGTTATCCGACGAGCTGAAGCAGGTCGGGGCGTGGCCTCGAATCGAGTCGAGCGGGCTCACGAACATCTGAGTGTTCTTCACGTACGGCTGAACCATGGCGGACCAGTGGATATAGCCGGAGTTCGTTCCGCCGAGAGCCGGATTGAAGGCACGGTGGAAGTACGCCGACGGGTAGGTGTCGTCATAGTCCGTGGTGTAGATCGTCATGCCCAAGCTGATCTGTTTGACGTTGGACAAGTCGCCCGTCTTCTTAGCGGCGAACTTGGCCTTCGCGAAGACCGGGAAGAGGATGGCGGCCAGGATGGCGATGATCGCGATCACCACCAACAGCTCGATGAGCGTAAACGCGCTGCGCTTCATGATAAGGGTAACTCCAATGCTCACGGGCTGGAGACCCCGCGAGCCGACGAAATTTAGGCACACGATTCGGGCCGAATGAGGTGAGTTTTGCCCGTTCCGGGACGTCCTTCGGAAACGTTAAACGACGCTTAATCTGGTCTTTATCATCCCTTAAACTTCATAACATTCTCCTAACAAAAAGCCCCCTGATCCCGGGTGGGAGCAGAGGGCGGATTTCGACCGAAGAACAGGCCTTAGTTGTTGATCAGCGTGGGCTCGTCGTCGGTGCCGGGGGCCGCATCGGTGCGCCGGAAGACGACGTTGCGGTCGGCATCCAGTTCGGCGATGAGATGATCGCCCGGCTTGAACGTGCCCATCAAGAACTGCTCGGAGAGCGGGTCTTCGATGAACCGCTGCACGGCACGGCGGAGCGGACGGGCGCCGAGGTTGGGGTCGTAACCCTTCTCCACCAGCATGTCCTTCACGTCGTCCGAGAGGGCGATCGAAATTTCCATTTCCTTGGCTTGCTCGTTGATGCGCTTGAGGTAGTGATCGGCGATCTGCAGGATTTCCTCCTTCTTCAGGTGCTCGAACACGATGACCTCGTCCACACGGTTGAGGAACTCGGGGCGGAAGAGCTTCTTCATCTCTTCCAGCATCCGGTTCTTCATGCTCTCGTAGGTGCGCGGGTCGTTGAGGTCCTGCTTGCTTTCGCGGAAGCCCAAACCCTTCTCCAGCTCGATCGGGCGGACGCCCACGTTACTGGTCATGATGATGAGCGTGTTGCGGAAGTCCACCGTGCGGCCTTGGCTGTCCGTCAGGTGGCCATCTTCCATCACTTGCAGAAGGATGTTGAAAACCTCGGGGTGCGCCTTCTCGATTTCGTCGAGCAACACCACGCAGTACGGGTTGCGCCGCACTTGCTCGGTCAGCTGGCCGCCTTCATCGTAACCGACGTAGCCCGGAGGGGCCCCCACCAGTCGCGACACCGCGAACCGCTCCATGTACTCGGACATGTCGATGCGCACGATGTTGGATTCCTTCTCATAGAGGTATCCGGCCAGCGTCTTGGCGAGTTCGGTCTTCCCGACCCCGGTGGGGCCAAGGAAGATGAAGGAAGCGATGGGGCGCTTCGGATCCTTGAGGCCGCTGCGGGCGCGGCGAATGGCGCGCGAGACGGCGCTGACGGCGTCCTTCTGACCAATGATCCGGCCGTGGAGGTCTTCCTCCATGCGGAGCAGCTTGGCGGATTCGGCTTCGACCAGCTTGGTCACGGGGATGCCGGTCCAGCTTTGCACGATGCTCGCAATTTCGGCCTCACCCACCGTGGCGGGCGGCTTTTCTTCGGCGGCCCAGGCATCCTCGCGGGCCTGGATCGAATCGGAAAGCTCTTCAATGGCTTCGTTCAGCTTCTTGAGGGCTTCGCCTTCGGCGTCGTGGCGGCGCAGGTGGTCCGCTTCGGCGGAAAGTCGGTGCAGGCGCTGCTTGTCCTGGCGCACATCCACCGGCGGCATGCTCAGTTGCAGGCGCACGCGGCTGGCGGCTTCGTCGATCAAGTCAATCGCCTTGTCGGGCAGGGTGCGGTCACTGATGTAGCGCTGGCTGAGAGATACCGAGGCCTTGAGAGCTTCGTCGGTGATCTCGACGCCGTGGTGCGCTTCGTAGCGCTCTCGCAGACCCTTCAGGATGTCCACCGCTTCGTCTTCGTTCGGTTCACGCACCTTCACGGCTTGGAACCGGCGATCGAGCGCGGCGTCCTTCTCCACGTACTTGCGGTACTCCTCTTGCGTGGTCGCCCCAATCACTTGGAGTTCACCGCGCGCCAGGGCCGGCTTCATGATGTTGCTGGCGTCAATCGCCCCTTCGGCGGCACCAGCCCCCACCAGGGTGTGAAGCTCATCAATAAAGAGAATGATCTGGCCGTCCGCCTTGCGGACTTCCTCCATCACCTTCTTCATGCGCTCTTCAAATTCGCCTCGGTACTTGGTACCGGCCACCAGGCCCGCGAGGTCGAGCGCCACCAGGCGCTTGTCCTTCAGCAGGTCCGGGATGTCGCCTTGCACAATGCGCAGGGCCAAACCTTCGGCAATCGCGGTCTTCCCGACGCCCGGCTCACCCACCAAACACGCATTGTTCTTGGTGCGGCGGCTCAGGATTTGCATCACGCGCTCAATTTCTTGCTGGCGGCCGACCACCGGGTCGAGCTTGCCGTCGCGGGCGAGTTCGGTCAGGTCGCGACCAAATTCGTCCAGCGTTTGCGTCTTGGCCTGGGCGTTCGTGCTGCCCCCTTCCTTGGCGCGTTCGCTACTGCCTCGGTTGGAGCGGTTGGAAGATTCGGTGTCTTGCAGGGCCATCACTTCGCGGCGCGCACGGTCGAGCTCAATGCCGAGCTTCGCCAGCACGCGACCGGCCAGGCCGTCGCCTTCCCGAATCAGGCCGAGGAGCAGGTGCTCCGTGCCGATGTAATTGTTGTTGAGGTTGCGAGCTTCGTCGTACGCCAGGTCAATGACGCGTTTGGCGCGCGGGGTGAGGCTGAGCTCTTGCGTCTGGCGAGAATCGCCGCGCGGAAGCTGCTTTTCCACCTCGGTGCGGATGCGGGAAAGGCCCACATTCAGGCGCTCAAGGACACGAGCCGCGACACTGTCGTTCTCTCGCACCAGGCCCAACAGCAGGTGTTCGGTGCTGACGTAGCCCTCACCAAACTTGTGTGCCTCTTCTTGAGCGTAAAAGACGACCTTTCTTGCTCGTTCCGTAAAGCGTTGCCACATTAGATTTTTCTTTCTGTCTCCGGTCATGCCGTCCGGTGAGCGGGGCTCACCTTTCGGAAGCTATGCCTTTTCGACGAACTCCGACCTCAAATTGTTGCCGGCTAGCTCGCCAAATGACCCTTGTTGCGCCTGTAGGTCATTGTCGGCTTGTTCTGCTTCTCACCTTACCGCTGAGCCCCGTATTCTTGTCGGGCCTCAATGCCGCTACAATAAAGGACATGAATGCAGCGGCACGGGTCGGCGCCATGGTCATCGCGGTAGGGGCAATGGGGGTTTACGCTGGACAGTTCTTGCGAACCGGGGCCGGACCGGAGGCTCGCACCTACACCGCCGTTTTCGAAGATGCCGGGGGATTGGCGGCGGGCAGCAAGGTGATGTTCGCAGGCGTGGAAGTGGGCCGGGTGAAGACCGTCGGCCTGACCGATGACGCCAAAGCCGAAGTGGTGCTGCAGGTTAAGAAGGATTTGGAGCTACGGCAAGGCGTCGAGGCACTGGTGCCGACCAGCCTGGTTTCGATTGGCGTGACGGAACTGCGATTGGTGCAAGCCCGCCCGGGGACGGAGGCGCACGATCCCTCTTTGCCGCTTACCGGCCGCCTGCAAGATCCGCTCGAAGAGATCGTGCCCGACTTTGAGCCGACCTTGGTCGAGGTGAACAAGACCCTGGCCTCGGTGCAAACCCTGCTCGCCGACCGCGAGCTAAAGGCCGCCCTGGTGGGCACGCTGAAAGAAAGCCAAGGCACCGCCCGGGACGTGGGGCAGCTGGTGCGTCGCATTGACGGCCTGGTGGCCGAGAACCAAGCTACCGCCCGTAAGTCGCTGATCACCGCTTCCAACGCTCTGACCGACCTGCAAAAGGTCACCAGCGAGTTCAGTAAGCTGGTGGCGAGTGGCCAGATGCAGGACAAGACCCTGGCCCTTCTCGACAGCCTGAACGCCAGTGCCGTGCGCGCCGAGAAGCTGGTGGCGGATGTGCAGTCCCTAACTTCCGACCCCGAACTGCGGGCATCGCTCAAAGACACTCTCGAGAACGTGCGCATCGCGAGCGACAGCGCCCCCAAGCTGGCCACCAACATGGAGCAGATGACGGCCAATGGCGTGGTGATCAGCGAGGAAACGGTGGCCCTGATGAAGAAGGCCAACGAGATTGCGGAGAACGTGCAGGGTCTCATTGACAAGTTCAATCAGACGGTGGAGCGCATCGAAAAGGGAAGTGGCAGCCTGTTACCGAACGTGCAACTTGAGGCCGACGCCATTCGAACCTCCGGGCCGGACCGCATCCGCACGGACGTGAATGCCCGCATCCCGATTGGCCGCAACGAGCACCTCAACATCGGCCTCTACGATGCCTTTGAGTCGAACAAGATCAACGCCCAGATCAGCCGCCCCCTCGGACCAAAGACCGACCTTCGGTACGGGGTCTATGCCGGCCAACCCGGAGTTGGGGTAGATTCACGCGTCAGCTCTCGGTTAGGCGTGCGTGCAGACTTGTTCGGCCTTAACCAGACTCAGCTTGATGCCAAGTTACGGTACGAGTTTGGTCAGGGAGTGAACGGCTGGTTCGGAGTCGAACGGCTATTCGATCGCAATCGCCTCGCGGTCGGGGTCGGAATCCGGCGTTAGGAGACGCAAACCATGAAAGTGATTTTGAAGCAAGCGGTGCCCAAGGTGGGCAAGGCTGGACAACTGGTGAAGGTGAAGCCGGGCTTTGCTCGCAACTTCCTGTTCCCCAAGGGCATGGCCGTGGTGGCTGACAAGGGCCAAATCCGCGCTCTGGAAGCCCGCAACGCCCGCGACGCCAGCAAGCTGGCCGAAACCCTGGCCGGCGCCCAAGCCATTGCCGCCAAGATCAATGGCAAGACCCTGCGCATGGAAGTCAAGGTCGGTGAAGGTGGTCGCCTGTTCGGTGCCGTCACCAGCCAAGACATCGCCGACCAGATCAACAAGGAATTTGGCGTGAACGTCGACAAGAAGGACGTGGCTCTGCTGCTCCCGATCAAGCGCACCGGCAAGTACCCGATCGAGATTGACATGCACCGCGACGTGACTATGCACATGAACGTGGCCGTGGTGGACCCGACCGCCGAAGTGGTGGCCGAAGAAGAACCGGCCGAAGCTCCGGCCGTGGCCGAAGCTCCGGAAGACGAAGCCGTCACCGAAGAAGCCTAAACCGCACCGGGACTGCGTCCCTCCGCCGCCTTCACACGTCTTGGACTAATGTGAAGGCGGTTTTCTTTTGCTCGGCAGGTTTGTGCGCGGGCCTCTTGGCTTTGCCCACAATGGGTCAAGCGCAAGCGTGGGAATCTCCTTACCCCGTGGCCAACCTGCGTCGCTTGGCGTTGACGCCCGAACTCGATGGCGTCATAAAGGGGGGCGAGTGGGAGCCGCTGGCCACCGCCGGCAATGCCACGACCTATTTGCAATGGGAGCCGGGGTGGATCTACTGGGCCGCCGAGGCCCCCGCCAACGAAGACATCGTGTTCAGCCTGGATTCGCTGGCCGATGGCTGGACCACCGGCCCCGATAACTTTGAGATCCGCATCGGCTGGCGCGGCCCCAACATTACGTTTGCTGTCCGCCGCCTGAATAACCAACCCAACGGCGCCACCGCCTGGCAAAGCGGGCAGATCCCGCCCGATATGATCCAGTTTGAGGCGCGCCGCTCGGGCGGGCGTTGGACCATGGAAGCCCGGCTGATGTTGCCCGGCCCGCTGGCCCCCGCCGAGGGCAAAACCATGGGCGTGCGGGTGGATGGGCAGGTGCCGGGCGCCATTGACGAGCGCATTGGCCCCCGCCAAATGGCCAACGTGCGGCTGAGCTTGGACACGCACGTGGGGTTGCCGGAGGGTCTGCAGTGGTCCCCCCGGTTTGTGAACCGGAACATGGTGCCGCAAGACGGGTTCGCCGTGGACTACACGCTGACCCGCGACCCGAATGGGGCCCGCCCGGATCGGTTTGCCTTCCGCGCCGAAGGCATCGGTATTGATGATCTCGGCAAGTTTGAGTACCCCATCGAGCCGTTTGATAACCGCAACCGGACAATGTTCGGCGTGAAGTCGCCCATTCGCCCGGAGGCCAAAACCGGCTGGCGGATCGTCCGCGCGGAAATTACAGGGCCGGATAACCTCAAGTTTATGGTGCGGAGCAGCGTGCGCATTGCGCCGCTCTTGGATATCATCGCTTCACCCATTCCAGCCCTGAAGAAGAGCACACGACCGCAGCGGATTCGCGGAGTGGTGGATCTGCAAAGCAACGGCACCCAGCGCGTGCAGGGCGTAGTGACCTATCGTTTGCCCGAGGGTTTCCGAATGCTGCGGGGCGATGAATCGAAGTTCACGATCTACCACGCCCGGGCCAAAGCCGGGACTCGGTACGAGATTGAAGCCCCCGCCGGGGCCTCGGGCGATTTCGTCATCGGCGTGATTGTTCAGGTCGGGGACCAAAGATTCGTGCAATCCATTCCGATATTCATAGAAGACCCGGTGTAAATACGTGCTTTCATACTTCGTCCCCCTTCCGACCGCATTCACGGACGACACGTCCACCCTCAGCGAGATTCGCATTGGGCGCATTGTCAAGTTCTATGCCGAGCGGGGCGCAAGTGGGTTTGTGATCGGGGGGCCGACGGGCGAAGGCCATGCCCTCGCCATCGGGGAAAAGAAGGCTCTCTTCAAGTACGCCGTGCGCAGTGCGGGGGACAAGCCCGTCATTGCCACTTTTCCGGCCATCACCACGGCCATGACCGTGGACCTCGCTTTAGAAGCCGCCGATGCGGGCGTCAAGCACTTGGTCATCGTCCCCAGTCGCCACGTGCCGCTCACGCCCACCGAATTGGCCATGCTGGCGACGGTGCTGCGCCGCCACGTCACCATTCCGGTCGCGCTCACCCTGCCGCCGGGCATGGATGAACTGGAAGGGGTGCACGGGGTGGGCTTGCCGCAATGGGACGCATCGCGGCTGGTGGGCGGATTCGCCACCGGCGACGAGTTCCAACTTAACGATTGGATTTGCACCCCGTTCGCGGTGCTGGGCATTCCCCGTATGGAACGCCTCTTTGCCAAGTGGGATCAACTGGGCCGCTACGCGGTGGCGCTGTTGCGGCACGGCCACGGGGCGCGGGTCGCCCGGGCGATCATGGAGCACGAAGATCTCGAAGTCGGCCCGCCGCGGCCGCCGGTCTTCATTCTGGATAGCAAGGGCCAGCAACTTCTGCAGGCCATCCTCCACGGGCTCGAAGAGAGCCCGCAGAGGATTCCGTAAGCGCGCGCCTTACGGCGCGGTGACGGGCTGCAGGACTGGCGCATCCGCCGGTCGGGTGAGCTTGTGGTACAGGTATCGGTGAATCGCCGACATAATGTGCGGGCGTTCATCATCCCGCCACATGCCGTGGTCGCCGCGCGGATAGAACAGCGAATCGAAGTGTCGTCCATTCTCGATGTACTTTTGCGAGAGTTGCACCACATCTTGGAACAGCACGTTGTCATCCAGAATGCCGTGGACCAAGTACAGGTTGCCCGCCATGGTGGCCGCCGAGTTCACCGGGGAGTTCTTGAGGAAGATGTCTTCCTTCTCTGAAACCATGCCGATTCGCCGCCGGGTGTACCACTCGTTGTATTGGCGCCAGTCGGTGACGCTGGCCACCGCCACCCCCGTGTCAAACACGCCGGGCTTGGTGTTCATCACCATGCAGGTCAGGAACCCGCCGTAGCTCCAACCCCAAATGCCGACCCGATCCGGATTGACATAGCCCAGGCTGACCAGATACTCCTTGGCCTTCACGGCTTCGTCCGCGTCAATGAGGCCCATCTTTTCGTAGTAGCCCGAGTTGAACTCGCCGCCATAGCCCCAAGAGGCGCGGAAGTCCACGTTGAGCACCACAAAGCCGAGCTCCATGACGAGGTAGTTGTCGTTGTAGCCGCTCCAGGCCACCTTGCCGCTGTTGGCGTAGATGTTGGTCACCACTGCCGGTCGCTTGTCACCCGGCTTGGCTCCCGGGGGCACCAGCAGGGTCGCCCCGATCATCCGGCCATCCGGGCCAGGGAAGCTCACGCGTTGCGGCGTGGCCCACTGGATCTTCTTGAACTCTTCCGGCTGGCTGTTGGTCAGGCGTTTAGCCGTCGGCTCCAGCGCGTAGAGTTCGTTGGGTTGGCCGAAGGTGTTGGCCAGGGTGGCCACCTTGGTGCCATCCTCGCTCACCATTGGCGGCGAGCAGTCATCAAACTGAGACGGCGTGTTCATCCCGGATTCGAACACGATGTGCTCGGTCTCCTTGCCGTTCGGTTCCAGAACCGTGATCTCGGTGATGGTGCCACCGCGCTTCATCGTAACCAAGAACAAGCGGTCGCTGTTCTTGGGTCGTAGCATGCCCACCACGTCGTGGTTCTTGGCGTAGACCGGGCGCAGGTTCTTCCCGAACGGGTCCACCGCCATCACGCTGCGGTTTGCCCACTTGCCATCAATGATGTCGGTGGTGAAGAGGAGGTCGCCGCTACGGGTCCAGGAGAAGTTGCGGAAGTCGGGGATGTAGTTGGACGGGGCCTTCTCGGTGTAAGCATCCCACTTGCGCTTGCGCGTGGGCGAGGCCACACTCATTGTGAACTCTTGGAAGTCCTCCTTGATCCACGCCAATCCTATGTAGTTGCTATCCGGAGACCATTCCATCCCGGTCAGCCACATGTATCGCGGGAGGCCTTCGACAAAGGTGATAAGGCCGCCGTCGGCGTCCACAAAGCCCACCTGATTGTTCACCGAGCGGTCGCCATTCCACATGCGGCCAATGGAAACCACTTCAGCGCGCTGCTTGGTGAAGTCCATCATCACGTGGCCGCCGCTCCGGGTGTTGTCACTCCAGTAGATAGCCAGGCGCTTGCTGTTGGGGCTCCACACAAAACCGTCCACCGTGGTGCCGGGCTTGTTGTTGTATGTCAGCTGCTTTAGGTCGCGTTCAACTCGGTCCCATCGAAACACGTTGCCATTGCGAAGGAAGGCGATGTACCGACCGTTGGGGCTGTAAGACGGCCCGGAGACGGGCTCGTTGGTGTCGAACAGCGGCTTGAGATTGCTCCCGTCGGGTGAATACGTCCACGTGCGGCCCCGATACGACGAAAGAATCTCGTGCCCGTCCGGCGACCACATGAAGTTGCTGATGCCACCGTCGTAGAGGGCCTCTTCCTTCTTCTGCAGTTCGGTGCGGCTGTCGTCTTGCCGCAGCGGCTGGGGCACCGAATTGGATTCTAAAATCCGGCGGGTTTGGCCGCTGGGGAAGTCCATCACGTAGACGTCCAGGCGACGTTCGCCGGTGGTGTTCCACCCGTAAACGATCTTGGAGCCGTCGGGGCTCATCACCGCCCCCGCCGGAGACCGGCCGTGAATGAGAGGAAAAGAACTCTGGCGCTCTAGCGTGTACCCCGTCTTCGGCGGGGGGAGCGGTTGCGCCTGCGCGGTGCTGCCCACAAAGGGAACTGCCGCCAGAAGAATTAGCAAAGACGAGGAACGTCTCATCGCAAGGGGCATACCACTTTTCAGCCCGGGAATGCGCCCTTGCGAACTGAGCGAGCGAGGGAATTAGGGCTAGGCGGGATTCACCGTGACCACCACCGGGGTGTGGTCGCTGGGGCGCTCCATGCCGCGCGGGTCCTTGTCCACGTAGCAGTCTTGGCACCGGTCCACCAGGCTCGGTGTGGCGTATATGTGGTCAATGCGCCAGCCGAGGTTGCGTTTGAACCCGTTGGGGATCATGTATTCCCAGAATGTGTAGTGCCCCGGACCCTCGGTATCGCGCCGGAAGACGTCCGTCCAGCCCCGGTCGGTCAGGCGGGCCAGGCGCACATGCTCTTCGGGGTGGTAGCCCACTACGCCGAGCTTCTTCTCGGGTTCAAAAAGGTCATCGGACGTCGGGGCGATGTTGATATCTCCCAGCCAAAGCGCCGGCCCGGACTCGATCTGTCGCATCACCTCGTCGAAGTGCTCCAACCAGGCCAGCTTGTAGGCAAACTTGTCGCTCCCAATCTTGGTGCCGTTGGGGACGTAGGTGTTGACAATGCGTACCCCGTTGATCGTGGCGCTGATTACGCGCGCATCTTGATTGAATGCCTCGCCCGGGAGGCCCTTGACAACATCCTCCATGGGCGTGCGCGAGAGGAGGGCGACCCCGTTGTACGTCTTTTGCCCATGGATGGCCAGGTGGTAACCCCGCTCCTCGATTTCAGCCCGCGGGAAGGTTTCCTCCACCGTTTTGATCTCTTGCAAGGCCACCACGTCCGGCCCGGCCGTATCCAGCCAATGCAGAAACACGGGCAAGCGTGCCCGCAGCGAATTGACGTTAAAGGTCGCAACTCTCACGCGCAAGACCCCGCATGTGACACCATAACGAGACGATAGCCGATTGCGAGGCGTGGAAGAAAGGCAGTGGAAAGGGTGAACAGCGAAGGCATACCGAGAGAACAGCTCATTTATGCGCTGACTCAGCCCAAGATGGTCGCCCACGCCCGGCGTCGCAATGGGTGCCTGCTGTGCCGCGCCAAGGGTGTGAATGAGGCCGGCTTGTGTGCCAGTTGCATCCCCTTTCTCTCGCGTGAGGAACTCAAACTCATGGAGAGATGGATGGCGGGCGTCGGTCCCTAGTTCGTCGTTATGGGCCCCATCCTCGTTGTTTCTCTCCTGCTGGCGGCCCTCGTTGCGGCTCTTATTTACCGTTGGTGGCATCGCAAACCCGTGCGCGGCTACCTGGCCGAGAACGAATATTGGGTGTACGTGCAGGAGACCAAGTTGCCGCCGGCGGAGAAGATGATGGACCGGATGATCTCAGCCAATCCGCACAACCGGCCCGGCCGCCCCTGCATCGGCGCGCAAGAAGGAATGATCTTCAGCGACGTGCGGCTCCACATTGCGGTGGCCCTGCGGGAGAAGAACCCCTACGCCTTCCGGCCTGACCTCTTCACCGACGACGTGGCACCTAATGCCAATCAACTGGATGCGATCGCGGCGGCCAAGGCCATCGCCAAGGTGCGCTATGCCAGCCGGGCACCGCTGCGCAACGCCTATCACCTTCAGTTCTTGCCCCACTTGGCGCACTCGCTGTGCGACCTTATGGGCGGCACGGCGATTTACGACCGCGTGAGCGGCAGCGTGTGGCTGGCGGACGAGCTCGGAGCCGAACTCGGCAAGAACAACAACGCCAATCGCCCCGCCCTGCACGTGAACGTCACCTGGCGACCGGATGGGGAAGGATCAGGAATTGTGATGACCCGGGGCTTGCGCAAGCGAGGGATGCCCGAAGTGGAAACCTACCCTGTACCCGCTGACCAAGAAGTCATCGCTACAGGGTTGATGATTAAGCTGGCGCACGAGGCTCTTCGAACTGGCGATCTCCCCGAAATCCAGACGATGAACGACTTTGACTGCGAGTTCATCATCGAATTGGAGCGTGCCGGGCCTATTCGCCGCGCGCGCATCAAACGGAAAATGACGACATGAATCTCGTTCGCCTCATTCCGTGCCTTGATATCAAGGATGGGCGCGTAGTGAAAGGGACGAACTTCGTAGGCCTTCGCGATGCCGGCGACCCGGTGGAACTGGCCGCTCATTACGAAGCCCAAGGCGCAGACGAGATTGTTTTCCTCGACATCACGGCCTCGTCAGACCAGCGCTTGCCGGTGGTCGAGCTCGCCCGGCAGGTGGCCGAAGTGCTCTTCATCCCGTTTACAGTGGGGGGCGGCATCCGGGAGGTTGAGCAAGTGCGGGCGGCGCTGCTGGCCGGGGCGGACAAGGTTTCCTTGAATACGGCGGCGGTGCAGCGGCCCGAACTGATCACGGAGGCGGCCGGCGTCTTTGGCGCGCAGTGCGTGGTGGTCGCCATTGACGCCAAGCGCCAGGGCGATCATTGGGAAGTGACCACCCACGGAGGCCGCACTTTCACCGGCCTCGATGCGGTGGAGTGGGCTCAGGAAGCCGTGGCGCGCGGGGCCGGAGAAATCTTGCTCACCAGCATGGACGGGGACGGCACCCGCCAGGGCTACGATTTGGAACTCACGCGGGCCGTGGCGGGGGCCGTTTCCGTGCCCGTCATTGCCAGCGGTGGCGCCGGAATTGCCGGGCACCTCGTGGATGCGGTGCAAAAAGGGAAGGCCGACGCGGTGCTCGTGGCCGGAATCCTGCACGATGGATTGACCACCGTGCAGTTCCTCAAGCAAGAGATGCAAGCGCTCGGCCTGAGCGTGCGCTAGGCGCCCCGGGCGAACTGGAAGTCGGTGCCGTCCCAGGTCACGTTCACCTGGTCGCCATCGTGAATCTCGCCCGCCAAGATGCGCTTGGCCAGCGGGTTCATCAGGTCGCGCTGGATCGCCCGCTTGAGCGGCCGCGCCCCGAAAGCCGGGTCGTAGCCAATGCTCGCCAGGGCAGTGAGTGCCTCGTCCGTCAGGTTGAGCGTGATGCGTCGTTCGCGCAGTCGATCCGCAACCTGCACCACTTGCAGCCGCACGATCTCCTTGATCTGCTCCACCCCGAGCGGGCGGAAGATCACCACGTCATCCAGACGATTGAGGAACTCGGGCCGGAAGAACTGGCGCAGATCCGCTTGCACGCGCGCCTTGATCTCCTCGAATTGACCTTCCACCAGGAGCCCATCGCCAAAGTGATGGCTGCCCAGGTTACTGGTCATGATGATGATGGCGTTGCGGAAGTCCACCGTCCGTCCCTGGCCGTCGGTAAGTCGCCCGTCGTCAAGCACCTGCAAGAGCACGTTGAAGACGTCCGCGTGAGCCTTCTCCATCTCGTCTAGCAAAACCACGCTGTAAGGTCGGCGCCGCACCGCTTCGGTGAGCTGCCCGCCTTCGTCGTAGCCCACGTAGCCCGGAGGGGCTCCGATGAGGCGGGTGACGGAGAACTTCTCGCCGTACTCGCTCATGTCAATGCGGACCATCGCCTTTTCGTCATCAAAAAGGAATTCGGCGAGGGTGCGAGCGGTTTCCGTCTTCCCGACCCCGGTGGGGCCGAGGAACAGGAATGAACCGATGGGGCGGTTCGGGTCACTGAGGCCGCTGCGGCTGCGGCGGATGGCATCCGCCACCACCTGAAGGGCTTCGCTTTGGCCCACCACGCGGGCGGCCAGCACGTCTTCGAGGCCCAGCAACTTCTGGAGTTCGCCTTGCATCAAGCGGCTGATGGGGATGCCGGTCCAGCGGCTCACCACCTCTGCGATGTCCTCCCGGTCCACCTCTTCGCGTAGCAGGCGGCTTTCGTTCTGCATCTCGACGAGGCGTTCGTTTTCGGCGGCCAGCTCGCGTTCCCGCTGCGGAATCAGCCCATGTTGAATCTCGGCCGCGCGGCCCCAGTCCAGTTCACGTTCGGCGGCCTGGAGCTGCAGGCGCAGGTCCTCGATTTCGGACTTGAGTTGCCGAGCGGTTTCGATGGTGGACTTCTCTTGCTCCCACTTAGCCCGCATGGCACTGGCCGATTCGGTCAGTTCGGCAAGCCGCTTCTCCGTTTCTTGCAGTCGCTCTCGGCTGGCAGCATCGTCCTCCTTGCGCAGGGCCTCACGGTCAATTTCGGCCTGGCGGATCTGTCGCTCCACCGAGTCCAGTTCCTGCGGCACGGAGTCGATCTCCATCTTCAGGCGGCTGGCGGCCTCGTCCATCAGGTCAATCGCCTTGTCCGGCAAGAACCGGTCGCTGATGTAGCGGTGGCTGAGGGTGACGGCGGCCACCAGGGCTCCATCCGTAATGCGAACCCCGTGGTGGATTTCGTACCGCTCCTTTAGGCCCCGTAGGATCGAAATCGCCTCTTCCGGGCTCGGCTCATCTACCAGCACCTGTTGGAATCGGCGCTCCAGCGCCTTATCCTTTTCCACGTACTGCCGGTATTCGTTGAGCGTGGTGGCGCCCACGCAGCGCAACTCGCCCCGGGCCAGCATTGGCTTCAGCATGTTGGCGGCGTCCAGGCTGCCCTCGGCCTTGCCCGCGCCCACCAGTGTATGAAGTTCATCAATAAAGAGGATCACCTCGCCTGCGCTTTGCTTGATCTCCTCCAGCACGGCCTTGAGGCGTTCTTCAAATTCGCCGCGGTACTTGGCCCCGGCCACCATGGCCCCCAGGTCAAGGGCCACGACTTTCTTGTTCCGCAGGCCCTCGGGCACGTCGCCCGCCACGATGCGCTGGGCGAGACCCTCGACGACGGCGGTTTTGCCTACGCCGGGTTCGCCGATAAGCACCGGGTTGTTCTTCGTGCGGCGGCTGAGCACCTGCACCACGCGGCGGATCTCTTCGTCCCGGCCAATTACCGGGTCCAGCTTGCCGGTGCGGGCCTTTTCGGTCAGGTCTTGGCCGTACTTTTCGAGGGCTTGGAAGGTGGTTTCGGCGTTGGGGTCACTCACTCGGCGACCCGCGCGCAGCGATTCGACCGCCGCCCGGACATCCTTAGCGGTGAGTCCCTGGGCGCGCAAAGTGTTGCCGGCCCACCCCTTGTCCTCCATGATCCCCAGCAGAAGGTGGTCCGTGCTCACGTACTCATCCTTCATTTGGCTCGCCACATCAAAGGCGCGATTGAAGGTGTCCTGCAAGCGGCTGGACATGGTGCTGCCGTAGCTGGCGGCGCCGCTGACCTGCGCCCGGGTGGTGAGTTCGCGTTCGGTCTGCTGAATCAGAGCCTGGGGTTGCGCCCCGGCCTTGGCCACGATGTTGTCCACGACGCCGTCTTGGTCGCGGAGCAGGGCAATGAACAGGTGCTCCACGTCCACCGCTTGATGCTTGTGCTCGGTAGCGATTTGCTGGGCGACCTGGAAGGCCTCTTGAGCCTTTACGGTAAGTCGATCAAATCTCATATGAGTGTCCTATACTCAAGTAACGTATCAATTAGGCTGTCAGGTTTCACTTTCGGGGCTCGGGGCCTAGAAATGGGCCAAAAATTCTCATCACTTGCCGATGCAGAAGTCTTGGAAGATGCGCGTGAGCACGTCCGGCGGGGTGGTTTCGCCGGTGATTTCGCCCAGGATGCGGATGGCCGAACCCAGCCCCACCGCCGCCAAGTCATCCGGCACGGGCTGCGTGAGCATGGCCTGGACATCCCCCAACGCCTCTTGCACCCGGGTCAGAGATTCGGCGTGGCGGGGGTTCACGGTGCCGATTTCCGCGTTGGGCTGGCCGGCCCAATCCTGCATCCAGTCCGTGAGCGCGGTCAGGCCCTGTCCGGTTAAGGCTGACGCTGGGACTCCCTTGGCCACTTGCGGAGCGAGGTCGCACTTATTGGCAATTACTAGGCCCGGCCGCCCTTCCCACTCCTGAAGTAGAGCTCCGTCGGCCTCAGTCCAACCCAGAGTTGCATCGTAAACGTGCCACACCACATCCGCATGGCGCAGAGCTTCGCGGCTGCGCTCGATGCCCATTTGCTCCACCGTGTCTTCGCTCGGGCGTAGGCCAGCGGTGTCGACGATGCGGGCCGGGACCCCGCCCAGGTCCAGCCACTCTTCCACCGTGTCGCGGGTGGTGCCCGCAATGGGGGTGACGATGGCGCGGTCGCGGCCCAAGAGCGCATTGAAGAGGGAAGACTTGCCGGCATTGGGCAGGCCGACAATGGCCACGGCCGCTCCGTGCCGCATGATGGCCCCGGTGCGCTGGGTCGCTAGCAGGGCATCCAATTCCGTCTGCACTCCTTGCACCCGAGCGGCCAGTGCCGGCCGATCTAGGTCGCCCACTTCCTCGCTAAAGTCCGTGCTGGCCTCCACCATGGCCAGGCAGCCGACGAGTTCATCGCGAACCACGCCGAGCCGTGCCCGCAGCGCCCCGTCCCGCTGGCGATGGGCCGCGCGCAGTTGATTCTCAGTGAGGGCGTCTACGGTATCGCGCACCGCTTCGGCTTGCGTGAGGTCGATGCGCCCATTCAGGAAGGCCCGCAACGTGAACTCGCCGGGCCTCGCCATCCGTGCCCCCTGGGTCACACAGATCTCGAGGAACTGCGCCACGGAAACTGGCGACCCGTGCAAGTGAAACTCGGCACTCTCTTCCCCGGTGAAGGATTGGCCCTCGGCGAACAGCAAACAATAGCCGTCATCGCCGTGCGCGAAGTGCCCGTAGTAGGCGTAGCGTGCCTGGGGCGAAGCGGGCAACACCCGAAAGACTTGCTCCGCAAGGGCCCATGCCCCCGGGCCGGACACCCGAACCAAAGCGACGGCCGCTCGGTCCCGCCCCGTGATGGGGGCGACAATGAGTTCCGAGAGTCCGTGAGCCACACGGCGGGCATACCTGAAACGGGACTACAATAGGGCATGAAGCAATCCTTGAAGGGCCCGGGAGGGGTCCTGAGGTCGTTTTCATTGCTGGCGGGCCTGGTGATCCTGGGCTTGGTGGGCTGCCAAAACGGCAGCGCCCCGGCCGCCGAGACTCCCGGAGGGGCCAGCCCGACGGCGAACGCCCCCACGACTCCGAACGATGCGACTTCGCCTGCTACCGGACCGGGTGGCTCGCCGGAAGCCAAGCCTAAGGACACCAAGGACGCCAACGCCAAGGGCGAAATCACCAAGTCCACGGGACCGGAGTACCTTGGCTCTTGGCGTATCCAGGTGAGCGAGGACATGCGCGCGGCCGCCGAAGAGCAGCTCAAGAAGTCCGAGACGTCCTATCGCAACAGCGGCCTCAGCGATGAGGAAGTGAAGCAGAAGATGGACGAGGCCCGCAAGATGATTGGGGGCGTGCTGGATGGGACCCGCTTACTATTGAGCCAGGATGCGACCTTCCGATTGGACTCCGGGGGCTACGGTATCAGTGGTCGCTTTGCTGCGAGTGGGCCTCAATTGACTCTTTATCCGGACCCGAGCACTGCCCCGAGCGGGGAAACCGCTGGCCTGACCCAATCGGGACCCATTGAATTGACCTACGACCCGGAGACCAAGCAACTTCGAGGCCTGCAGGGCAATGCCCCCGTGGTTTTTGAGCGTGCGCAATGAAGCCGATCCTGATTCCCGCCCTCTTCGCGCTGGTCATCGTAGGTTGCCAGCAGTCCTCGGCGCAGACCCAGGGCCAGGCCAATGCGCCGAAGCCTTGGGACTCCTATGTGGGGTCCTACGAGATGATTTTGGACCCCGTGGAGCTCCGCGACTTTAAGGAAAACAACCTGCCCATGCCCAAATTGGAGGTCAAAGCGGACGGCACGTGGGTGCTGACCGTGCTGGACGAGCGCCAAACCGGGACTATGGAAGGGAAGGACGGGGCCCTGGTCCTGACCGTGGTCCGGGTGAATGAGGCCCCTCTCAAGAAGGACCCAGAGAAAAAGTCCTCCCTGGCCGTGGTGAACACCGAAAAGAAGGATTTATTGATGTATGACGGTGTAAATGACGCCGAATACCGCTTCCGACGCCTGGCCGAGGGTGGGGCGGCGACCCCCGAGAAGGACCAGGATTCGAAGGAAACGTCCTCCGCGCCCTGAGCCGGTGGTCCCGTTTTTCCGACGTTTCTTTGGGATGCTTGACTCCTTGGGGTCGGGCTGGTATAACTCCTCTTTGCCGGTGGCCACGAGCCCCGGCGAAGTTGCCCCAAAGGGCGAGCATTTTGAAAGCTACATAGAGGTACGTAGACTGCGTAGTAAAGGCACCGAGCGCGTAAGCGTTTGCTAACGAGAGAAGGTGCGCGGCGAATGCCTAGGGACAAGTTGCCGACGAAGGACGCGTAAGCGGCGAAACGCTCCGGGGAGCAGCACAAATGCTTTGATCCGGAGATTTCCGAATGGGGAAACCCACCAAGGGTAATGCCTTGGTACCCACTCCTGAACACATAGGGAGTGTGGAGGGCACCGGGTGAACTGAAACATCTAAGTAACCCGTGGAAAAGAAATCGAAGAGACTCCGTCAGTAGCGGCGAGCGAACACGGACCAGCCTAAACCAGCCGGCATGCCGGTTGGGGTTGTGGGGCCTCTAACTTAACCTCCCTGAGAGAGCCATCCGGTTCTTTCAGCGAGGTTGAGAAAAGGAGACTAGAGAGAGATAAAAGAACAGATTGGAAAGTCTGGCCATAGAGGGTGACAGCCCCGTATTCTAAATCAAACTCAGATTCAAGAGGTACCCGAGTAGCGCGGATCACGAGGAATTCCGCGTGAATCTGCCCGGACCACCGGGTAAGGCTAAGTACGACTTGTCACCGATAGTGCATCCAGTACCGTGAGGGAAAGGTGAAAAGAACCCCGGGAGGGGAGTGAAATAGAACCTGAAACCGCGACATCTACAAACAGTCGGAGCACCATGTGGGGAGCGATCCCTTCAAGTGCGACGGCGTGCCTTTTGCAGAATGAGCCTGCGAGTTGTAGGTAATGGCAAGGTTAAGCGTTTGAGACGCGAAGCCGAAGGGAAACCGAGTCTGAATAGGGCGTCGAGTCATTATCTGCAGACCCGAAACTGCGTGATCTAGCCATGGTCAGGTTGAAGTGTGGGTGACACCACATGGAGGACCGAACTCATTGATGTTGAAAAATCTCGGGAAGAACTGTGGTTAGTCCGGTGAAATGCCAATCGAACGCAGAGATAGCTGGTTCTCCCCGAAATGCATTGAGGTGCAGCGTTGGCTGTTGTCATGTGGGGGTAGAGCACTGAATGGGCTAGGGGGCTTACCCGCTTACCGAACCCAACCAAACTCCGAATACCATATGATTAAGCCAGCAGTGAGACTGCGAGGGATAAGCCCCGTGGTCAAAAGGGAAACAGCCCAGATCGACAGCTAAGGGCCCTAAACGACGATTAAGTGTGAAACGATGTGAGATCGCATAAACAGCCAGGAGGTTGGCTTGGAAGCAGCCATCCTTTAAAAAGTGCGTAATAGCTTACTGGCCGAATGTGATCTTGCGCGGAAAATGTAAGGGGGCTAAAATCGTCTTCCGAAGCTTCGAGTCCAAATATGGGCGGTAGGGGAGCGTCGGATATGCAGAGAAGCTTGAGCGTAAGCACAGGTGGAGCGTATTCGAGTGAGAATGCAGGCATGAGTAGCGCTAATAGAAGTGAGAATCTTCTACGCCGAAAACCTAAGGTTTCTCCGGCTATGTTCGTCAGACGGAGGTTAGGCGGTCCTAAGGCCAGGCCAGAAGGCGTAGCCGATGGACAGTGGGTTGATATTCCCACCCCGGCAGTTGTGCGATGGATGACGCTTTTCGATACTTTGGACACACCGTTGGTTGTTGTGATCCGCGCCTTCGGGCAAGGTACTCAGGGTTGAGAAGGGCCGAGAAAAACTCCAAAAGCTTCAGCAACTGTCGACCGTACTGCAAACCGACACAGGTAGGTGAGTCGAGGAGACTAAGGCGTTCGAGAGAACTCTCGTTAAGGAACTAGGCAAACGGGTCCCGTAACTTAGGGAGAAGGGACACCATCTTTGATGGTCGCAGCGAAGCAGCCCAGGCGACTGTTTACCAAAAACACAGGTCTCTGCTAAGGTGAAAACCGATGTATAGGGGCTGACGCCTGCCCAATGCCAGTAGATTAATCTGAGTTGTTAGGAGCAATCCAAAGCATCGAGGTGAAGTCCTGGTGAATGGCGGCCGTAACTCTAACGGTCCTAAGGTAGCGAAATTCCTTGTCGGCTAAATACCGACCCGCATGAAAGGCGTAACGACTTGGGCACTGTCTCAACGAGAAGCTCGGTGAAATTGTAGTACCCGTGAAGATGCGGGTTACGCGCAGTAGGACGAAAAGACCCCGTGGAGCTTTACTACAGCTTCAGATTGTCGTTTGGGTGTAGATGTAGAGCGTAGGTGGGAGCTTCGGCACCAATGGAACACCACCCTTTTGCATCTGAACGACTAACGTGGTCCCTTATCGGGATCGCGAACATTCTGTGGCGGGTAGTTTGACTGGGGCGGTCGCCTCCTAAAAGGTAACGGAGGCGTACAAAGCTACACTCAGGCTGGTCAGAAATCAGCCGTTGAGCGTATAGGTATAGAGTGTGGTTGACTGTGAGACAAACAAGTCGAGCAGGTGCGAAAGCAGGTCTAAGTGACCCTCTGATTGTGCGTGGGCACGTCAGGGTTCAACGGATAAAAGCTACCCCGGGGATAACAGGCTGATCTTGCCCGAGCGATCATAGCGACGGCATGGTTTGGCACCTCGATGTCGGCTCGTCACATCCTGGGGCTGCACAAGGTCCCAAGGGTTCCGGAGTTCACGGATTAAAGTGGCACGCGAGCTGGGTTCAGAACGGCGTAAGCCAGTTCGGTCTCTATCCACTGTGCGCGTTAGAAAATTGAGGGGAGTCGCTCCTAGTACGAGAGGACCGGAGTGAACTGACCTATGGTGTACCAGTTGTCCCGCCAGGGGCATACGCTGGGTAGCCAAGTCGGGAAGGGATAAGCGCTGAAAGCATATAAGCGCCAAGCCCACCCCAAGATGAATTTTCTTTGAAGATCCCTTGAAGACTACAAGGTTGATAGGTCACAGGTGTAAGCGTGGTAACGCGTTAAGCTAAGTGATACTAATTGGTCGTAAGTTAGCAACACTTACACTCGGTCCTTTACTAGGCAGTCTACGTACGCATGTAGCTTTCAAAGTGCTTGAAGCATAAGGCAACAAAGCACAAAAGAGTTATCTTTGCGTGACCATAGCGAGGGGGTCACACCCGTTCTCATTCCGAACACGGCCGTTAAGCCCCTCAGCGCCGGAAGTACTTGGTGGGAGACTGCCCGGGAGATAGGGACGTTGCGCGGAGATACATTTTCAGAAAGGCCCTACTTCGGTAGGGTCTTTTTTTGTTTATCCCTCCCAACTTTCGTATCCTAGAGATATGGCTCTGTCCATTGGATCCCAAGTTCCTGACCTCACCCTCAAGTCGCTCACGGCGGAGGGGTTAGTGGATGTTTCCCTGCGTAGCCACGTAGGCAAAGCTCCGTTCGTGGTGCTCTTCTTCCCAGCTGCCTTCACCGGCGTTTGCACGCAAGAAATGTGCGACATTTCGAAGGGTCTGCCGGGCTTCGGCGACATCAAGGTCTATGGCATCAGCCCGGACGCACCGTTCGCGCAAGCCGCTTGGGCCAAGCAAGAAGGGATCACCACCACGCTTCTCAGCGACTACCAGCGCGCCGCGGCGCAAGCCTTTGATGTGGTCCTCCCTGATCTTGCCGGCCTCGGCCCCGGCTCCAAGCGAGCAGCATTCCTGGTCGCCCATGACGGCACCATCAAGTACAGCGAAGAAACCGCCACGCCCGGCGATCTTCCGAATTTCGCCGCCCTGGCTGAAGCCATCAAATCCCTCTAACAAAGAACCAAGACCGGGGGCATCAACACGTCCCCGGTCCCCCTACTCCAACCCCCAATTCTCAGGCAAAATAGTGCCTGTGAAGATCGGTTTGTTTTCGGCGCTCTACGGGCACCTGCCGCTCCAAGAAGTCTTGGCCAAGATGGCCGCGCAGGGGCTCCAGGCCATCGAAATCGGCGTGGGCGCTTATCCCGGCCAATCCCACATCAATCCCGATGAACTCTTGGGCAGCGCGGATGCCCGCGATCGCTTCCTTGGCCAAATCCGAGACCACGGGCTCACCATCAGTGCCCTCAGCGTCCACGGTAACCCGATCCATCCGAACAAAGAGATCGCCCAGGCGCACCACGATGCCTTCATCCGGGGCGTCAAGCTAGCGTCCGCCCTCGGCATTCCCGTCGTCAACGGCTTCAGCGGCTGCCCTGGAGACCATCCCGGTGCCGTCAACCCCAACTGGGTGACCTGCGCCTGGCCGGACGAGTATCGCGACATCCTTGAGTGGCAGTGGAACGAAGTGGTGATCCCCTATTGGACCGCACAATCCCACGTCCTCAACGAGAACAACGTCAATTTCGCCATCGAGATGCACCCCGGCTTTGTGGTCTACAACAACGAAACCTTGCTCCGCTTGCGCCGCAGCACCGGCGAACACGGCCACCGCATCGGCGCCAACTTCGACCCCAGCCACCTCTGGTGGCAGGGCATTGACCCGCTCCTAGCCGTCCGCGAGCTCGGCGAGGCCGGCGCCATCTTCCACGTGCACGCCAAGGACACGCTCATCGACCCCCACAACTCGGGCCGCAACGGCAACCTCGATACCAAGTCCTACGGAGACCACCTCGGTCGAAGTTGGGCATTCCGAAGTGTCGGCTATGGCCACGATGCCAAGTGGTGGAACGACTTCGTGAGCATGCTGCGCAAAGTGGGCTATGACTATGTTCTCAGCATTGAACATGAAGACGGGCTCATGACATCTGATGAAGGTCTCGCCAAGGCCGTCGCCCTCCTCAAGCAGGTAGTGATTCAAGACCCGGCGGGCCCCATGTTCTGGGCCAGAGACTAAACGGACAACGCGGTACAATCCCGGGTTCGCGGAGGCGAATTCTCACTTGTCGCGGAGTTCACTTTTTCTCATCATCGTTGCCATCGTCACGGGCCTCGCGGTCTGGGCGCACCAGTCCACGCCTTATCGCTTAGGTCTGGACGTCAAGGGCGGTGCCCGTTTGACCTTCCAAATGGACCCGGAGGAGTTGGCCAAGCTTAAGGACGCCAACCCCGCCATGATCCAGCAGGATCTGGTCAAGATCATGGAGAACCGGGCCGGCGCGGCTCTGGGCGTTCAAGAAGGGTCGGTGGCCAAGAAGGGCACCGATCAGATCATTGTTGAGCTGCCCGGCTTTACCGATATTGAGCGTGCTCGCGAAACCCTGGGCTCCACGGCTAAGGTGCAGGTCTTCCACGCTCGTAGCGTAGACCTCGGGCGCTATAGCCCGGGCGGGCAAGAAGGCGATTCGAATGCGCCCTTCATCCCGTTCACCAAGCGCACCGGTGAAACTCTTAAGCCGGGCGATGCCGAATACGAGCAGATGATCGAGGGTTGGGACCTCCTCCTCGAAGGTGGAGATGTCACCAACGCCACTCCCATGGCTCAGGGCAACGGGGTCGTGCCGCTGTTCAATTTTGGTGGTCAAGGCGCCGTCAAGCTGGAGCAGATGACGCGCCGGTATCTCAACCGCTCGCCGCACCTGGCGTTCGTATTGGATGGCCGCGTACTCAGCATCTCCCCGGTCAAGGACGGCACGATCCTGAAGGACAGTGCGTTTATTGATGGCCAGTTCGATTCGCAGTATGTGGTCGGTCTCACGGACCTTATCAAGGCCGGTTCGCTGCCCGTTTCGCTTAACCTCATCCGCGAAGAATCGGTTTCGCCGACCATTGGCAACTACGCGCTCGATCGCATGATCCAGGCGGGCGCCATCAGCTTCGTCATCATCGCCATCTTCCTTATCGTCTATTACGCCTATCCGGGCGCGATTGCGATGGTGGGGATGTTGCTGTACACGCTGTTCACCCTCACGGTGCTCAAGCTGATGAACGCCACGTTCTCGCTGGCCGCCATCGCCGGTTTCATCCTCAGCGCGGGAATGGCTATCGACGCGAACATTCTCGTCTTTGAGCGACTCAAAGAAGAGATACGCAACGGGAAAACCGTGGATAAGGCCATGCGCCTGGGCTTCAAGCATGCCCTTAGCGCCATCGCCGACTCCAACGCTTGTACCATCATCACCTCATTGGTGCTGGTTAGCTTCGGCACCGGGGCAGTCAAGGGCTTTGCCGTTACGCTCGTGGTCGGGGTCGTCATCTCGTTCATCACCGCGTTCTTCTTCACCCGCGCTATTCTCACCGGCCTGTACTCTTTGGGCATTGGCCGCAATGAGAAGTCGTACGCGCTCAAGCGCGCCTGGTTCGGGGAAAACCTCGAAGCCGGGGCCGATTCCAAGACCCTGCCGATCATCCGCAAAACGCGCACGTGGTTCCTCATCTCGCTGGGCCTCATCATTCCGGGGCTCATCGCCCTCGGCATGGGCGGCATCAAGCAGAACGTTGAGTTCCAGGGCGGCTACCAGGCGCAGTTCGTGGTTCCGCAGGGCGGCGATCTCACCGTCGGCAATGCCCAGAAGAAGCTGGAAGATGCCGGCTTCCCGGGAGCCAACGTGAAGTTCTCCGAATACGAAGGGAAGGCCTATGTGGACGTGACGGTGCCGGCCAAGGGTGCCGCGGCGGCCAGCGACGGCGAAGAGTTGAATGCCGAGGCCAAGGATAAGTTGGCCGCGGCCCTGGGCACGACTACGGAAGGCGCGAGCTTCAGCAGCGTCGGCCCGACGGTGCAACGAGAAACCTGGGAAGGCGCCATAAAGATGGTCGTCTACTCCACCATCCTCATCGTTCTCTATCTCACAATCCGGTTCGGGATTGCGGTGGGTGGCCTCAAGAACGGGATCAAGTTCGGGGCTCAGCAGTATTTGCCTTGCTTCACGACGTGGTCTTCGTGGTTGGCCTCTCGGCCATCGTGGGTCTAGCTCTCAACTGGGAGATCTCGGCGCTGTTCCTCACTTCCATGCTCACCGTCATCGGCTTCTCGGTGCACGACACGATCGTCGTGTTCGACCGCATCCGAGAGAACCTGCAGAAAACGAGTGGCAACGAGAACCTAGAAACGATCGTGGACCGCTCCGTCACGCAAACCGTGGCCCGCTCCATCAACACCTCGATGATGACGATCGTCCAGTTGGGCATCCTCATCGCCATCGGCACGCCCACCCCGGACCTCAAGTTCATGTGTGTGACGATGCTGGCCGGGATCATCATCGGAACCTACTCTTCCATCTTCAACGCCTCCCCGATCCTCTACATTTGGGACAAGATGACGATGAAGCGCAAGGGCGAAGGCGCCGGTCTGGTCGCCGAAGCCGAGCGGGAAGCCAAGCTTCGCGCTCAGCAAGCCCTGGCGGGCATGCAAGCCGCTCCGGCGGCGGCCGGCAGCACGGCGGGTGTGATGAACCCCACCGGGCAAAGCGGTGCGGGCTACGCCACCATCAAGCGGCGTGCCGGCGTGCAGCCCATCAAGAAGAAGGACGAAGACGAAGAGTAATCGCGCAGGCGGTTAGGCATCCAAGCCGGAGTGAGCCAGGGCCAAAGCGGCCAAGGGTGCTCCGGCTTTGTTGTGGCACTCTTGCCATTCGCTGGCCGGCACACTGTCGTAGACGATGCCTGCCCCGGCCTGCACATAGGCACGCCCGTTGCGGATGAGAATGCTGCGAATGGCAATCGCCAAGTCGGTATCGCCGCACGCCCCAAAGTAGCCCACCGCCCCGCCGTATAGGCCTCGCCGCGTCTTCTCTATCTCATCAATCACGGCCAGGGCGCGTACCTTGGGGGCCCCGCTCAGGGTGCCCGCGGGGAAGGTAGCCCGCACCAAGTCGTACGCCGACATCCCCTCGCGCAGGTTGCCCACCACATTGCTGACGATGTGCATGACGTGGCTGTAGCGCTCGATGACCATCAGGTCATCCACACGCACGGATCCGAAGTCGCACACCCGCCCTAGGTCGTTGCGACCGAGGTCAATCAGCATCACGTGCTCCGAGGTCTCCTTCTCGTCCGCCAGCAATTCCGTGGCCAGGGCGTCATCCTCGGCCTGGGTGCGGCCGCGCTTACGCGTGCCGGCAATGGGGCGCACCCGGGCTTCGCGCCCTTTCAGCCCGACGAGAAGCTCCGGCGAGGCCCCCACCACGTCCAGGTCGCCAAAGCGTAGCAAGTACATGTAGGGTGAGGGGTTCAGGCCCCGCAAAGCCCGGTAGAGCGTGAGCGGATGGGATTTGAACTCGCCTTCCCACCGGATGCTGGGCACAAACTGCACCCCGTCCCCGGCCTTCACGTATTCCACCACGCGTTGCACCCGGTCCTCGAACTCCTCTTGCGAGAAGTTGCAATACATGGTCGGCGGCTCCGTCTTGGTGGCGGGCAGGGGAGGCAAGGTTCCAGTCAGGCGGGCTTCTAGCCGATCCAGCTCGGCGCGCGCGGCGGCATCGCCCCCCGGGGTGCCGTCGCTCAGCGCCAAGAGCTTCATGTGCATTAGCGCGTGGTCAAAGATCACCAGGCTGTGCGTGATCATAAAGGCCACGTCGTCCAGGCCCAGATCGTCCAGGTTGTCGTCCGGGATGCGCTCCAGGAACCGCACGAAATCGTAGGCGATCAACCCCACCGCACCGCCGCATAGCCGGGGCAGTCCCTCCGCATCGGCAATCGGCACTTGGGGGCAGCGGGCTTCGACTTCGTGCAGCGGGTCCTCGCCGGGGCGCAGGGAACGCTCAAAGCTCCCCGTCTCGTCGGCTACCATCACCCGGCCTTGATGCGAACGCACCACGGCGTGCGGGCGCACCCCCATCAGGCTGTAGCGGGCCAGTTGCTCGCCGCCGGTCACGCTTTCCAAGAGGAAGCTCAGCGGCTCATCGTGGGCGAGCTTCCAGTACGCACTTAAGGGGGTCTCCATGTCCGCACGCAGCACGCGCGTCACGGGGGTCAAGTACGTTGGGTTCGCCACAGCCACGACCCCATTCTACGCCCCGGGGCTGCCTCGCGCCAGCCGTCACAATGGAAAGGTGAGTCCAGCGGCGCGGAGGTACCAAGATGTGCAAGATCGAATCGCCCGCGCGGCCGAAGGCGCGCACCGAGACCCGGCCGACATCACTCTGGTGGCGGTGAGCAAGACGTACCCCGTCGAGGCCATCCTCGAACTTTACAACCTCGGTCACCGCCACTTTGGCGAAAGCCGCTGGCAAGATGCCCGCCCGAAGATCGAAAGCCTCCCCTCTGATATCACGTGGCACTTCATCGGGCACCTGCAAAGCAACAAAGCCCGTCAGGTGGCCGAGCAGATGCCGGTCATTCATACCATCGACAACGAACGCCAATTGGCAGCCATCGAAAGGCAATCGGCGCTCACCAAGATTTTTATTGAGGTCAATTTGGCGCGGGAGCCACAAAAAGCAGGAATCTTTCCGGAAGACCTTGACAATTTCTTGCCATGCGTCGCAAACTACCGAAAGGTTCAGCTCCTCGGCCTAATGACCATCGGTCCGGCTGAGGCGGAACTCGAAGAGCAAGGACGTCTCTTCCGTCAACTCGCGCAAATGGCCCAAGGAGTGGGACTCGAGCAGTTGAGCATGGGAATGAGCGGTGATTTTGAAACCGCGATTGCGCACGGCGCGACCCATGTGAGGATAGGGTCCTCGTTATTCGGTTCTCGCAACTAGGTTGAACCCAACCAGGTCAGGGACGAGAACATGGAAGAAACTTTGGAACGAGCCAGTTGGCTCAGCCGCATGACGTCGCGTTTTACGCGTCAGGCCGACTACTACTACTACGAGGATGGCGATTACGAACATCCGGCCGTCGCCGTCTCTCCGCAACGAGGCGTGCCCAGCTACCGCATTTCGGTGCGCCGCCAAGTGGAAACGTTTGACGATGCCGTGGAAGCGGCCGACGGGCTGCGCGAAGGCGAACAGCAGATCTTGAACCTCAACTTCTGCCCGCCGCAACTGCGCGAAAAGATCAAGGACTGGATGTCCGGCGTGGGTTACGCCGTGGACGCTCACTGGGTCGAACTGGGCGAGAACATCTATCTCATTGCGCCCAACATGGCCGAGATCAATTCATCCCCCGCATCCCCGGGCCTCGCTGCCCGCCGCAATTAAAACGACCGTTCGATAAGGAAACTCTCGAGTCTAGGCCGCCCTTGTGAAGGGGGCGGCCATTTTTTTTGGTTCACAATAGAGGCATGGCTGGTTTCACCGTCCATACCGGCACCCAGGTGGTTTATGCCGCCGACCATGTGGACACCGACCGCATCATTCCGGCTCGCTTTTTGTCGCGCGTCTCCCGTGTTGGCTTCGGCGAGTTGCTCTTTGCCGATGTGCGGGGGCCAGAGTTTCCGTTAGATCAGCCCGATGCGGCCGGGGCCAGCGTTTTGACCATAGGCACCAACTTTGGCTGCGGCAGTAGCCGTGAGCACGCGGTGTGGGCGATTCAACAAGCCGGCTTGAAGGCCGTAATCGCCCGCATTGATGTGGAAACGCCCGGCTACAGTGATATCTTCCGGCAGAACGCGGCCAACTGCGGGCTTTTGCTGGTTGAGTTGACCCCCGCCGACCACCAGGCTCTCGTCGCCGCCGGCACGGGCGCGGAAGTCACGATCAATTTGCCCGACCAAGAAGTGGTTTGCGGTGGTCAAACGTATCACTTTGAGATCAACCCGGCCGTCAAGGCTCAGCTCATTGCGGGCCACGACCTCATCGGTACCACGCTTGTCCACCAAGGCAAGATTGCCGCCTATGAGGAGAGCGGGCGGCTTTGGTCACCTCCGGCGAGGGCAAACGCGTGAAAACCATGACCATTCTTTCTTTGGCTTTGCTCGTGGCCGGGTGCGCCGGCCCCGCATCTCAAACTCCGGTGAACACCACCCCGGCCCCGGTGAATCCCGCCCCGGTGGATCCCAAGCCGACCGAAGGCAATACTTCGGGCACTAACCAACAAGGGTCAGATCAGAACGGCACCGCCACCCAGAACCCACCCGCCAACCCCTACCGCACGCACCAACTTAAGGACCTGGAAGTGGTCGAGGTCACCATGGGCGAACACAAGTTCAAGATGTGGGTGATGGACACCGACAGCAAGCGCATGGAGGGCATGATGTTCCTGGAGAACAAGGACTTCAAGGATGACGAAGGCATGCTCTTTGTGTTCCCGGGCACGGCCACGCGGAATTTCTGGATGAAGAACACCCTCGTGCCACTGGACATCGCTTACATCAACCGCGAAAAGAAGGTGCTGAACACTTACACCATGGCCGCGCTAGACACCACCACGCCGTACCCCAGCAAGGGGGGCGCGATGTACGTGATCGAAGTCCGAGCCGGACTCTTTGAGAAGCTCAAGATTGGCAAGGGAACGGTGTGCACGTTCCCCGCCACGGTCAAGGCGAAGGATTAATCCTCGTCGGGCGCATGCCCTTCGGGGCGCATCATCGGGAAGAACATCACTTGCCGAATGTGGCGCGCCCCGGTGAGTAGCATCACCATTCGGTCCATCCCAATGCCGCAGCCTCCGGTGGGCGGCATCCCGCTCTCAAGGGCGTAGAGGAAGTCCTCGTCCATCGGGTGCGCTTCATCGTCGCCACTGGCCCGCTCGGCCATCTGCGCCTGGAATCGCTCGCGCTGGTCAATCGGGTCGTTGATCTCGCTAAACGCATTGCAGATTTCGCGGCCCAGCACGTAGCCCTCAAATCGCCGGGTGAAGCCGGGCCGGTTCGGGTCCTTCTTGGCCAGCGGGCTCGTTTCCAGCGGGTAGCCGATCACGAACGAGGGCTCTTGCAAGTGCGGCTCCACAAAGACTTCGAGCAGCTTCTCAATGAGACCGCCCAGGTGGCGCTCTTCTTCGGCGTTGATACGCTTGCCCGTCACCGGGTTCACCACGTTGCGATTTTTAAGTGCCGCCTTGGCGTTCTGCAGTGAAGACAAGTCCTCAGCGGTCAGGCCGGAGTGCTCTTCGATAGCGGAAAGCAGGTCCACCCGACGCCACGGCTTGCCAAAGTCCAGCACGACCTCATCTTCCGAGAAGCCCGCCACATCCTCCGAGACGATGTCACCGTCTTGGCTTTCGCGCTTGATGCGCACCAGCGGACTGCCGAACACCTCGGTAGCCACGGTGCGGAACAGGTCTTCCACCCGTTGCATCATCACCTCGAGGTCGGCGTACGCTTCGTAGAATTCCAGCAAAGTGAACTCGGGGTTGTGGCGGTTGCTCACACCCTCATTGCGGAACACGCGCCCAATCTCGTACACCCGGGGGATGTCACCGCACAAGATCCGCTTGAGGTAGAGCTCCAGCGAGATGCGCAGGTCCACTTCCAGGTCGTAGGCGTTGTAGTGCGCCGAGAAGGTGCGCGCGGCCGCGCCGCCCGCCTCTTGCTGCAGCATCGGGGTCTCGACTTCCAGGTAACCCCAGGCGTTGAAGCACCGCCGCACGGCCGTGACAATACGACTCCGGTCCACCAGGGTGCGTCGCGCATCGGGGTTCGTGATGAGGTCGAGGTGCCGGTGCCGGAACCGCACATTGGTATCGGTCAGGCCGTACCACTGCTCCTCACCGCGCTGCTTGGGGATCGGCACTACATGCAGCGACTTGCTGAGCGGCTTGAGTTCGCTCACTTGCAGGCTGGGTTCGCCAGTCTTGGTGATGAACAGCGACCCCACCACGCCCAGGTGGTCACCCAGGTCCAGCAGGTTAAGGGCCTCCCAGGCCGCGTCGTCAATGTCGTTCTTGCGCACGTAGATCTGGAACCGGTCGGCGCCGTCACTGAGGTGAAGGAACTGAGACTTGCCCATCTCGCGGCGGCTAACAATGCGCCCGGCGAACGGTACGACCTCGCCCTCGCGTTGGGCGGTCGTGTCTTTCAGATTTTCGGCGGTTTCGGTAAATGGGAACGACTCCACAGCGTAGGGGTCGTAGCCAATTTCGCGCAGGCGAGCAAGCTTGCCCAGCCGAATCTCTCGTTCGTTGGCGGTGTCAGACATGACTTCGTGAGTCTACAGAACCCTCGCCAAAACAAACTGGCCCGGTCCCGCAAAGGGAGCCGAGCCAGATCGTGAGGAAGGGAAGGGGAGGCTTAGCCGCCGCAGGAGCTGGTGTGCACCACGGTGTTGGAAGCCTTGGCCTGCGTACCGGCGGCCGGCGGCACCAGCACGGTGTCGATCACGTGGATCACGCCGTTCGTGGCCATGATGTCAGCCTTGGTGACCGTGGCATTGTTGACGCGAACCTTGCCGTCCACGACGCGAATGTCCAGGGTCTGCGCCGTTTCGCCCGCCTTCAGAGCGGTCTTGGCCTTCAGCGGAGCGGCATCGATCACTTGCTTCGCGGTCACATTGCCCGGCACCACGTGGTAGAGCAGAACGTTGGTCAGCAGAGCCTTGTCGCTCACCACGGCGTCCACGGTGGCCTTCGGCAGCTTGGCGAAGGCGGCGTTCGTCGGCGCGAACACGGTGAACGGGCCCTTGCTCTTCAGCGTGTCGACCAGGCCGGCCTGCTTGACGAGGCTGACGAGGGTGGAGAAGTTCGAATCGCCAGCGGCGATGTCCACGATGTCCTTGGTCGGGGCGGCGGCGACGGCCACGCTGGCAATGGCGGCAACGGCCAGAGTGCTGGTGATGAGAGTCTTCATGGTTGAGATCCTGTTTGGTCCGCAGAGCGGGCTCTGCTGGGGTTATCTACAGATGCAGAGTGAAGTATCTCAGCAATACCCATCAGCGCAAAATGATGTTTATTCCGCAATTCTGGGGCATAGGACAGGGAACCGGCGGGAACTTTCCGCATCCTTCGTGTCAGTCCCTTCGTCCTATATTGCAGGCGTGGCCCCCCAAAGGGCCTTGATGTTGCGCTGACTTCAGGTCTATAATCGCCCCTGCGACTGGCTCAATGTCGGTCGTATTCCGTCTAGGAGTGACCTCTCGGGCATTAGATCGGTTAGACAACGAGTCGTTCCATCTGTGGTCCGAGGGGCCGTGCGTCAGAAAATGGTGCACGGCCCTTATCACGTTCTAGGCAGCACCGCAAAGTAAGAGAGAACAATGCCGACCGTAAACCAATTGGTCCGTAAAGGGCGAACGTCATCGCCCGTGAAGTCGAAATCGCCGGCGCTGAAGAACAACCCGTTCAAGCGTGGCGTGTGCACGGTTGTGCGCATCATGACCCCCAAGAAGCCGAACTCGGCCCAGCGCAAGGTCGCTCGTGTTCGCTTGGTTAATGGCATTGAAGTCACTGCTTACATCCCCGGTGTGGGTCACAACCTGCAGGAGCACTCGGTGGTGCTGGTTCGCGGCGGTCGTGTGAAGGACCTCCCCGGCGTGCGCTACCACATCGTGCGTGGCACCCAGCAAACCGCGGGCGTCAACAATCGAAGTCAGAGCCGCTCCAAGTACGGCACCAAGCGACCCAAGAAGGCGAAGTAAAGAATCATGCCCCGCAAAGGACCAGCCCCCAGCCGAGTCATCCTGCCGGACCCCGTGTACGGTAGTGAACTCCTTCAGCGCTTTATCAACCGCCTCATGCTTGATGGCAAGAAGGTGAAGGCCGAAGACATCGTTTACACCGCGCTCAAGAACGCCGCCGAAAAGGTGGGCGACGAGCCGCTGGAAGTCTTTGACAAGGCCCTCAGCAACATCATGCCGGGTGTGGAAGTCCGCCCGCGACGCGTCGGTGGCCAGACCTACCAGGTCCCCATGGACGTTCGTCCCGAGCGACGCCGGACCTTGGCCCTGCGATGGCTTGTGACTTTTTCGCGCAAGCGCTCCGGAAAGTCCATGATCGACAAGCTGACCGCCGAATTCGTGGACGCCTACAATAACACGGGCAACGCCGTGAAGAAGAAGGAAGACACCCACAAGATGGCCGACGCCAACAAGGCTTACAGCCACTACCGATTCTAATCCTCAGAAGAGCCCTTAATCATGCCCCGATCCCACCCTATCGAACGCGTCCGGAACATTGGTATTGCTGCGCACATTGACGCAGGGAAGACCACCACGACCGAGCGCATCCTTTATTACGCCGGCCGCACGCACAAGATCGGTGAAGTTCACGATGGCGCCGCCACGATGGACTGGATGGAGCAGGAACAAGAGCGAGGCATTACGATCACCTCGGCCGCCACGTCGTGCTTCTGGCGCGAAGGCTTCAACGCCGCTGATCCCGATGCCAGCAAGGACACGCCGGAGTTCAAGATCAACATCATTGACACCCCGGGCCACGTGGACTTTACGGTGGAAGTGGAACGCTCTCTGCGCGTGCTGGACGGTCTGGTGGCTGTCTACTGCGCCGTGGGTGGCGTGCAGCCGCAATCGGAAACCGTATGGCGCCAAGCCAACAAGTACGGCGTTCCGCGCATTGCCTACATCAACAAGATGGACCGTCTGGGGGCGGACTTCTATTCGGTGGTGCAGCGTATGCGCGACCGACTGGGTGCCAATGCGACGCCGATCGTGATTCCGATCGGTGCGGAAAGCGATTTCAAGGGCTACGTGGACCTCATGACCATGAAGGCCACGCGCTACACCTCGGACGACGGCAAGCAGTACGAAGTGGTGGACATTCCGGCCGAAATGGCGGACCAAGCCGCTGAATACCGCGAAAAGCTGATCGAAGCGATTTCGGACATGGACGACTCCATCATGGAGCGGTTCCTAATGGGCGAAGAAATCCCGCTCCAGGAGCTGAAGGATGCGCTGCGCGCGGGCACCATTGCCGGCAAGATCGTGCCGGTGCTCTGCGGTTCGTCCTTCAAGAACAAGGGCGTCCAAGCGCTGCTCGACTCGGTGGTGTGCTACCTGCCGTCGCCGCTCGATGTGCGCATGACGACGGGTCTGGATCCGGACACCGAAGAAGAAGTCACCCGCAAGCCGGAAGACTCCGAGCCGTTCACGGCTCTGGCCTTCAAGATCATGTCGGACAAGTTCGTGGGTCGTCTCACGTTCCTCCGCGTGTACTCGGGTGTCCTCAAGAAGGGCAGCCAAGTCTCGGTTTGCTACCGCGACCCGCACACCAACGACCTCCGCACTCGCAACGAGCGCATTGGCCGCATCCTGGAAATGCACGCCAACAAGCGGGAAGAACTGGATGAAGTGGTGGCCGGCGAAATCGTGGGCGTGATTGGCCTCAACGATGTGCGCACGGGTTACTCCATCTGCGACGCCAATGTGCCGCTCGCGCTGGAAAGCATTAAGTTCCCCGAACCGGTTATCCAGGTTGCGGTGGAACCGAAGAGCCGCGCGGACCAAGAAAAGCTGGGCACCAGCCTGCAGCGCTTGGCCGAAGAGGACCCGACGTTCCGCGTGCAAACCGACCCGGAAAGCGGTCAGACGATCATCTCGGGTATGGGCGAACTCCACCTCGAAATCATTGTGGACCGTCTCAACCGCGAGTTCGGTGTGCAGGCCAACCAAGGGAAGCCGCAGGTGGCCTACCGAGAAACGGTCCAGGGCGGCGCCAGCGCCGACGGGAAGTTCATCAAGCAAACCGGTGGTTCGGGTCAGTACGGCCACTGTATCCTTGAGATCGCCCCGCTGGAAGCCGGATCCGGGTTCATTTTTGAAAACAAGACGGTCGGGGGGACGGTTCCGCGTGAATACATCCCGGCGATCGAAAAGGGTGTGCGCGAAGCCCTGAACAACGGCGTGATGGCGGGTTATCCGGTGGTGGACGTAAAGGTCGCTGTAACCGGTGGTTCGTACCACGATGTTGACTCGAACGAAAACGCGTTTAAGCAGGCTGCGATCATCGGCTTCAAGGAAGCCATGAAGAAGGCCAAGCCGGTTCTTAAGGAACCGATCATGCACGTAGAAGTCACCACTCCCGAAGACAATGTCGGGGATGTGGTCGGCGACCTCAATAGCCGCCGAGGTCGTATCGAAGGGATGAACAGTGGTCTGGGGGGTGTGACTATCGTCACGGCTCACGTTCCGCTGGCGGAGATGTTTGGGTATGTTACGACGCTCCGCTCACTCACACAGGGGCGCGCCACGCCAAACGTGACGCCCTCCCACTATGAGGAAGTCCCGACTAACATCGCCAACGAAATCGTGGCGAAGGCCCAGAGCGGCGGCTAAAAACAGGAGAAACTGAAAGTCATGGCACGGCAAAAGTTCGAACGAACGAAACCTCACGTCAACATTGGGACGATCGGCCACGTCGACCACGGGAAGACCACTCTGACCGCGGCGATCACGGGCGTCCTCGCGGCTAAGGGTCTGGCAAAGGCCCGCGCTTACGACGAAATCGACTCGGCGCCCGAAGAAAAGGCCCGTGGGATTACGATCAACATTTCGCACCAGGAATACGAAACGGAAGCGCGTCACTATGCGCACGTGGACTGTCCTGGCCACGCGGACTTCATCAAGAACATGATCACCGGTGCCGCCCAGATGGACGGCGCGATCCTGGTGGTTGCGGGTACTGACGGTCCGATGCAGCAAACGCGCGAGCACATCCTGCTCGCCCGCCAGGTTGGCGTCCCCTACATCACGGTCTTCATCAACAAGGTTGACCAAGTGGACGACGATGAACTGCTCGACCTCGTCGAAATGGAAGTTCGTGAGCTGCTCAGCAAGTACGGCTTCGATGGCGACAACGCCCCGATCGTTCGTGGTTCCGCCCGCAAGGCGCTGGACCAAGTCGAAAGCGGCAACGTCAACTTCGACAGCCCCGAAGTCAAGCCGATTCTTGACCTGATGGCGGGCGTGGACAGCTACATCCCGACGCCGGAGCGCGACAAGGATAAGCCGTTCCTGATGGCCGTCGAAGACGTGTTCACCATCACGGGTCGCGGTACGGTTGCCACGGGTCGTGTCGAACGCGGTCAGCTGCGCTCGATGGAAGAAGTCGAAATCATCGGCCTCCGCGAAGACGCCATCAAGACGGTGTGCACCGGTGTGGAAATGTTCCGCAAGACGCTGGACTACTGCGAAGCGGGCGACAACGTCGGCCTCCTGGTCCGCGGTGTGGACCGCACGGCCATCGAACGTGGCATGTGCGTGGTGAAGCCGGGCTCCATCAAGCCGCACACCAAGTTCGACGCGCAAGTCTACGTCCTGTCGAAGGATGAAGGTGGTCGCCACAAGCCGTTCCAAACGGGTTACCGACCGCAGTTCTACTTCCGCACCACCGACGTGACCGGTACGCTCTCGCTGCCGGACGGCGTCCAGCTGGTGATGCCGGGCGAAAACGTGACGATGACCGTTGAACTCATTCAACCGATCGCCATGGAAGAAGGCTCGAAGTTCGCCATCCGCGAGGGTGGCCGAACGGTCGGCGCCGGCGCCATCACGAAGGTCCACCTGTAAGACCAATCGCCCCCGGGTTCACTGGAGCCCGGGGGCAAGCTTTTGAGAACAAAACATGTCCGCACCTACCATCCGAATTCGCATCCGCGCTTACGACCACCGCATCTTGGATCAAAGCGCTGAGAAGATCACTGATACCGCGAAGCGCACTGGCGCCCGCTTGGCCGGCCCCGTGCCCCTGCCGACTCGCATTCGCCGCTTCTGCGTCATCCGTGGTCCCCACATTGACAAGGAGTCCATGGAGCACTTTGAGCTGCGCACTCACAGCCGACTCATTGATATCCATGAACCCACCAACAAGACGATTGACGCTCTGATGCGGCTCGACCTGAGCAGCGGCGTCGATATCGAAATCAAGACGGTTTAATCGGTTCGCGGACCGTTTCTGGGAGTTGCTTGGCCACCGGCCAGGGAGCTCCCTTTTTTGTCCAACTCTGGCGAGAATTCAGCCCCCGTCTCGCGTTCCAGCCCCCCTCAGCAAGAGGGCAGTCCTAGTCCGGTAGGTCATCCGGGGGGATATCGGCCCTTACCTCGCCGTAAGGCCCCTTTCAGCGGGTATCTTCTCAAGTCCGCGCCTTCGTGTGCGGACCATTTCTAAGCCGGAGAACTTCATACGCTCTCTTTGCGGGCATCCCTGAGATCAACCTTGGGGCAAGGCCAACTGAGGAATCAGACGCAACAGAGGGGCGGGAAGAAGCGCCGGTACGAGGTTGAATACTTTGATTCCAGGAATCTTAGGGACGAAAGTGGGCATGACGCACGTCTTCGCAGAAGACGGGCGAATGATCCCGGTCACCGTCATTCAGGCGGGGCCGGTGCATGTCACCCAGATCAAGTCCACCGACAAGGAAGGCTACAACGCCGTCCAAGTCGGGTTTGAAGAAATCAGCGACAAGCGCCTGACCTACCCGAAGTACGGGCATCTTAAGAAGGCAGGCCTTACGACCAATCTGCGGTTTTTGCGCGAGTTCCGGGTGGACGATCCGTCGTCCTTCTCGCTCGGGCAGACCATTGATGCCTCGATCTTTGCCGATGGCGAAGACGTCCACGTGACGGGCATCAGCAAGGGACGCGGCTTTGCCGGGGGTGTGAAGCGCTACGGCTTCAAGGGTCAGCACATGACCCACGGTTATATGACCCACCGCCGCCCGCTCTCCAACGGTGCCACGGGCCCGCAGCGCGTCTTTAAGGGTTCGCGCCGACCGGGTCACATGGGCGACGATCAAGTCACCCAAAAGGGCCTGAAGGTGGTGAAGGTGGATGCCGAACGCAACCTGATCTTGGTGAGCGGCAGCGTGCCGGGCGCTAACGGCACCCTCGTGACGATTAAGAAGGTGGCCAAGTAACCATGGCGAACTACATTGACAAGCTCAAGGATCTGACCGTCGAGCGCAGCCTGCTGCACCGCGTGGTGGTGGCCGAAGAAGCCAACGCCCGCCAAGGCACGCAGAGCGCCAAGACGCGCAGCGAAACCCGGGGTGGCGGCCGCAAGCCGTACAAGCAGAAGAAGACCGGTAACGCCCGCCAAGGGACGATCCGTGCGCCGCACTACGCGCATGGTGGTATGGCCCTGGCCGTCAAGCCGCGCGATTACACCAAGAAGGTGAACCGCAAGGAGCGACGCCTGGCCCTCGCCGGTGCGCTGAGCGCCCGCGTGAACGCTGGCGACGTGACGGTGGTCGACAAGATCGCCTTCGCCAAGCCGAGCACTAAGGAAGCCATCGCTTTCCTCACCAAGCACAAGGTGAACGATGTTCGCCGCGTGTTGGTGATTCTGGAAGAACACGATCCGATCACGTATCTGTGCTTCCGCAACCTGCCGAACGTTGAAGTCCGCGTCGCCCCCAACAAGGCGGGCCAGGGCACGGCGTTCTCGACGCGAGACCTGCTCGTGGCGCACAAGATTGTGATGGCCAAAGGCGTCTCCAGCAAGCTAGAAGAGGTTTGGAGCAAGTGAAAGATCCGCACCTGATCATTGTTCGCCCGCATATCACGGAAAAGACCATGCGCCTCGCCACCGGCGACCCGCGCATCAAGGATCTCAAGAACGTCGAACGCTCCTACACCTTTGTGGTGAGCCCGACGGCCAACAAGATCGAGATCAAGTCGGCGATCGAAGACATCTACAACTCGGGCAAGAAGGCCAGTGAGCACATCACGGTATCGTCGGTCCGCACGATCAAGATGCACGGCAAGAAGCGCCGCGTGGGAGCCCGCTCGCAGGGTTACCGCCCGGACTGGAAGAAGGCCGTCGTGACCCTGGCCCCGGGCCAGATGATTGAGGACTTTGGAGTCTAATGCCTACGCGAAAGTACAAACCGACCTCGCCGGGCCGCCGCAATATGGTGGTCTCGACGTACGAGGAGATCACGAAGTCCAAACCGGAAAAGAGCCTGCTGGCTCCTCGTCCGAAGTCGGGTGGTCGCAACCACACCGGCCGGATCACCATGTTCAACCGTGGTGGTGGCAACAAGCGCCGGTACCGCATCATTGACTTCAAGCGCCAGAAGGACGGCGTGGAGGCCACGGTGACCGCGATCGAATACGATCCGAACCGCACCTGCCGCATCGCTCTGCTGGAATACGCCGACGGCGAAAAGCGCTACATCCTGGCCCCGCGCAACGTGGGGGTGGGCACCAAGGTGCAAAGTGGAGAAGGGGCCGACATTCTGCCCGGTCACTGCTTGGCCCTGCGCAACATCCCGCTCGGTACGCTGGTTCACAACATCGAACTCAACCCGGGTCGCGGTGGCCAAATGGTCCGCAGCGCCGGTGCGAGCGCCCAGGTGATGGCGAAGGACGGTAACTACTGCACCCTGCGCCTACCGAGCGGCGAAATGCGGATGGTCCACCTGGACTGCCGCGCCACGGTGGGTGAAGTCGGAAACGCTGAGCACGAAAACGAGCGCATCGGGAAGGCGGGTAAGAACCGCGGTCTCGGTCGCAAGCCGCACGTGCGCGGTGTTGTGAAATCGCCTCGCGACCACCCTCATGGTGGTGGTGAAGCCAAGTCCCCGGTCGGCCGCAAGAAAGGTCCTGTGGACCGTTGGGGCAACAAGTCTATCGGCACGCGCACTCGCAAGAACAAGCGCACTGACAAGTTCATTGTGCGGCGGCGCACCAAGTAAAGGAGAAGATCAATGGCACGTAGTCTCAAGAAAGGGTTCTTCGTTGACGAACACCTACTCAAGAAAGTTGACGCGCTCAACGACGCGGATCAGAAGAAGTTGATCAAGACTTGGTCGCGACGGAGCACCATCATTCCCGACATGATCGGGCACACCATTGCAGTCCACGATGGCCGCAAGCATGTGCCGGTTTTGGTGACGGAAAACATGGTCGGTCACAAGCTCGGCGAATTTGCGCCCACGCGCACTTACAAAGGTCACGGCGGGTCCTTACCGGACCGGGGGACGCGACTGCGATAAACCGAGTCCTGAACGCTCGGGTGGGAGACAGCCATAATTGACGGTCGCGCCCCCCGAAACCGACAGGACCCGAGGGATAAACCTCATGCAAGTAAGAGCAGTAGCAAAATTTGTCAAGTGCAAGCCGCTGATGGTGCGCCAGGTGGCCCGCGAACTTCGCGGCAAGCCGGCTCAGCAGATGGTGGATGTGCTCCGGTTTAAGCCGGGTCGCGGCGCGTTCGTCCTGCGAAAGGTGATCGCCAGTGCGATGGCCAACGCTCAGGAAAACCACGCCATGGATCCGCGGCAACTCATCATCGCCGAGATCAAGGTGGATGAAGGACCGGCCATGAAGCGCATCATTGCGCGAGCCATGGGCCGAGCCAACCGCATCCTCAAGCGCACGGCGCACATCACGGTAGTGGTGGCGGACGACTTCCCGACGGAAGAGCGATCGCGAGGCGAAGGCAAAGCCAAGCCGCGACCGAAGCTCGCTGTCCCGGCTGGCAAGAAGAAGGCGGCTCCCAAGGCTGCCGCCGCTGTTGCCGAAGAAGTGAAGGAAGAAGTGACCGAAGAAGTGGTGGAAACGCCGGTGGAAGCCGAAGTGACGACCGAAACGGAAGTGACGGCGGAAACCCCGACCAACGACGCCGGCGAAGAGGCGCCTGAAACCAAGTAAACCATGGGTCAAAAAATTCACCCGAACGGCTTTCGACTCGGAGTCATCCGAGGGCACGATAGTCACTGGATCTTCCCCAAGAAGCAATACCGCGATGCCCTGGTGGGCGACCACCAGATTCGCACCTTCTTGAACGACAAGATCGGCAAGGGTCTTATCAGCCGCATCGATATCGAACGAGCTGCCAACCGCGTCAAGGTGACGATTCTCACCTCGCGGCCGGGCGCCGTTATCGGTCGCGGAGGCAAGGGCATCGACCAGATCAGCCAAGATCTGAACAAGTTGGTGCGAAAGTCCGACCCGACCGGCATGGTCCAGGTGAACGTGACGGAAGTCCGCCAACCCGAACTGGATGCCCAGCTGATTGCCGAGAACATCGCGCAACAGCTCGAAAAGCGTGTCAGCCACCGCCGCGCCATGCGGCAAAGCATGACTCGCGCCCAGCGCATGAACGTGCGCGGCATCAAGATCAAGGTCAGCGGTCGTTTGAACGGAGCGGAAATCGCCCGTACGGAAGCCGACATGGTAGGCAAGATCCCGCTGCACACGCTGCGGGCGGATATTGACTACGGTTACGGCATTGCCTATACGATCTACGGAACGGTGGGCGTCAAGGTGTGGGTGTATCGCGGCGAAGTGTTGCCCGAAAAGCAATTGGCCATGATGCAAACCCCGACCGCCGAAGAGCGTGGCCCGCGCCGCGAACGACGCGACCGCAACGATCGCGACCGAGGCCCCCGACCCGACCGTGGCCCGCGCCCCGAAGGTGGCGGTGATCGCCCCGATCGAGGCCCGCGCCCCGAAGGTGCTGGTGACCGACCCGACCGTGGCCCGCGCCCCGAAGGTGGTGCTCGACCGGACCGTGGTCCTCGCCCCGAAGGTGGTGGCGGCTACAGCGGTGGCGGTGGCGGCTTCAACCGTGGCGGCGGCCAGGCTGGCGGCGGTTTTAACCGTGGCCCGCGCCGCGACGAGAATCCCCGTGCGGGAGATGGCCTTGACCAAGGCCGACGCCGCACCAACAACGCACCCGCACCGGCACCGGTGAAGGAGGAAACGAACAATGCTGATGCCTAAGCGGACGAAGTACCGCAAGCAGTTCCGTGGCCGCATGAGCGGCGCTGCCACCCGTGGCAACACGATCTGCTTCGGGGACTACGCCCTCGTTGCCATGGACTGTGCTTGGATCACGGCCCGCCAAATCGAAGCCTCGCGTATCGCCATGACCCGTCACATCAAGCGTGGTGGGAAAGTGTGGATCCGCGTCTTCCCGGACAAGCCCTACACCAAGAAGCCGCTTGAGCAGCGAATGGGTAAGGGTAAGGCCGGCGTTGAAGGCTGGGTAGCCGTTGTCAAGCCGGGCAAGGTGATGTTCGAAATGAACGGGGTCACCCCGGACGTGGCCCGCGAAGCTATGCGCCTCGCGGCTCACAAGATGCCGATCCGCTGCAAGTTTGTGGAGCGAAGCAAGGTGCAAGAGGAACTCTTCTTCACCGATGCCGAAATCCGCGCCGCGGCTGTGTTGGAGGATACGAAAGAATGAAAGGGCTGAAAGCTAAAGAACTGCGCGATAAGAGCGTGCCGGAACTGGAAGACTTGGTACGGGCCGAACGAGCGGGACTTTATAAGGCTCGCCGTGACCTCGTATTCCGTCAAACCACGGACGTGGCTCAACTGAAGACTCGCCGCAAGAACATTGCGCGCCTTCTGACCCTCATCGAGGAGAAGAAGCGCGGAGGTGACGCATGAGCGAGAAGGAAGTGAAGGCCGTGGATCGCGGTGGCCGTAAGGTCCGCCGCGGCGTGGTCGCCAGCAACAAGATGGATAAGTCGGTGGTGGTTCGCCTCGACCGTGCTTACCAGCACCCGTTGTACGGCAAGACCGTCCGCCGCTCCAACCGAGTGACGGCCCACGATGAGCACTCCTGTGATATCGGCGACACCGTCGAAATCATGGAAACCCGACCGCTGAGCAAAACCAAGCACTGGCGCGTCGTGCGGATCATCGAGAAGGTCAAGTAAACGACATTTGGCCAGGCGGCAACGCCTGGCCCAAGACCCTATGGGCATGGCGCGGATAAACGGTCCCCGCCCGCTGCCAACACGAAACTAAAACCAAGAGAGAAGAACCGTGATTCAACAGTTTTCCCGCCTGAAGGTGGCCGACAACTCCGGCGCGCGCGAGGTCATGTGCATCCGCGTGCTTAAGGGTTCTCAGCCCCGCTTCGGCTCCGTGGGAGACGTGATCGTGGCCAGCGTCAAGGCGGCAACGCCGAACATGCCCATCAAGAAGGGCGACGTGGTCAAGTGCGTCATCGTACGGTGCAAGAAGCACATTCGCCGCGCAGACGGTAGCACCCTGCGCTTCGACGACAACGCCTGCGTGGTCATTAACCCGCAGAACGGTGAGCCGCGTGGCACCCGTATCTTTGGCCCCGTGGCCCGCGAACTTCGCGATGGCAACTACATGAAGATCGTGTCCCTCGCTCCGGAGGTGCTGTAAGCCATGCCGACCAAAGCCGAACTCAAATCTAAGAAGACGAAGCTGAAGCTGCGCAGCGGCGACCGCGTCATCATCATCGCTGGCAAGGATAAGGGTCAGATCGGTTTCATCGCCGCTGTGGACCCCGAAAAGCGCCGCGCTCTCGTGCTGCAAGACAACGATGAGAACCCGGAAATGCCGAACCCGCTGAACGCGGCCGTGAAGCACAAGAAGGCTCGTTATCAAGGCGAGCAGTCCGCCCGCTATCGCATCCCGGCTCCGATCGACCTGAGCAACCTCATGCTGCTCGACCCGAAGGACAACAAGCCGACCCGCGTGGGCCGACGTAAGGAAGGAGACACCATCGTGCGGTACGCCAAGCGAAGTGGCACCACCCTCACCGACGCGCACAACGTGATGCTGAAAGGAGATAAGAAGTAACCATGGCTCGCAAGTCTGCCACCAAGGAAGTTAGCGACGCGAATCCGGGCCTTGCGCCCAAGTCGCGCCTGCGCAAGATCTACGCCGAGAAGGTGGCGCCGCAACTGCAAGAGGAGTTCAAGTTCAGCTCCAAGATGCAGGTGCCGCGCATGGTCAAGATCGTGGTCAACATGGGCACCGGGATTGACGAAAAGGAACTGGAAGGCGCCATGCGCGATATGCGCGCGGTGACCGGTCAGCAACCCACCGCCACCGTGGCCCGCAAGTCGGTCTCCAACTTTAAGCTGCGCGAAGGCATGAAGATCGGGTGCCGCGTGACCCTCCGAGGCGAACGCATGTACCACTTCTTCGACAAGCTGTGCACCGTGGCGCTGCCGCGCATCCGCGACTTCCAGGGCCTCAGCCCCAAGTCGTTCGATGGCCGAGGCAACTACACGTTCGGCCTCAAGGAACAGTTGGTGTTCCCGGAAATTGATTACGATTCGTTCGACAAGATCCGCGGGATGGACATCACGATTGTGACGACCGCCGCCAACGACGCCGAAGCCCGCGCCTTCCTGAAGGCCATGGGCCTGCCGCTCCGCGAGAAGTAAGCCTCCCGCGCCGAGCAAGGCATACAAAGAATCACCCCCGGACTCGAGAGAGTGCCGGGGGGTTTTCTTTTAGCCGGGAGGAGAGAAGCGACGACCTTACTGGTCGCCTCGCCCGTTCCAGTAGCGGTTGACTTCGTCTTCCGTGGTGCCCTGGCCGCGCAGCGACTGGATCGGCGGGAAGCTGACGTGCGAATCCAACCAGGACACCAGTACTCGCTTCTCGTCAAACCGGCCCCACAGTTGGCCTTGGCTGTTGGCGTTGGGGAAGGTGCCCGTCCATCCGTTGTAGGGGCTCAAGCCGGCCGGCACCGGCACGGCAAACGGCGGCTCGATGCGCGAATAGCCCACATCGTTGCGGATGAGACCGAAGCCCGCCCCGTTCAGGCCCGGCACCACTTTGTCCTTCATCGTCGCCTCGGCAAAGACAATCGTCTGCGCGCTGGCTTCAAACGAGGTCGTGCTGCGGCCGCTGAAGTTGCTCACCGGGCGGCCCGCCACGATGCTCACCGTCACGTCGTTGAGGTAGCGGAAGTTGTAACCGTAGGAAGGATTCGCCGCGTAGAGGTAGTCCTTGAACCCCGAGTTGGGGTCGAAGCGGCCCCGACCGGCCGAATCGCGCAGCAAGGGGTCATCGCCCTTGTCCTCCGGGCAAAGGAAGATCTGACGGTTCTTGGTGTAGGGCAACATCAACAGCGGATAGTAGTAGAAGCCCTGCGCCGTCGGGTACGTCGTGTCCGCCGGGTTGAACCAGAACAGTTGCGGCAATTGATCGTCATAGTCGGCCACATAGAGCAGGTTGGCGGTGCCAATTTGCTTCATGTTGTTCAGGCTCTGCGTTTTTTTGGCCGCCGACTTTGCCCTCGCAAACACCGGGAACAGGATCGAGGCGAGAATGGCAATGATGGCAATGACGACGAGTAACTCGATGAGAGTAAACGCGCGGCGCATGGACAGATTCTGTGGAAAGCGTCTCCTGGTCCTATTGTCTGAAATGATGATCTCGTTGTCGAAAATGACGAATCTTGCTCAGTCGTCAAAAGCCACTTAACTGATTTGACGGTGCTTGTCTGTCAGGACGAACAAGAGTTACATGCCCACGCCGGTATAAACGCGGCGGCCATAGTGCCACAGCAGCCGGTAACCCGCGTAGGCCACCACAATCCAGGCCAATTGCCCGCCCAACGCCTGCAGCATCTGCGCCTCGGTCATGCGACCCATAATCGCCCGGGTCGGCACGTCCAGTTGGTAGTAAAAGGGCGTCCAGGCGGCCAGGGTGCGCACCCACTCGGGCATCAGGTCCACCGGCACCAGTCGCCCGCTCAAGAAGAGCATAGGGAAGTAGTAGAGGTTGAAGATCGAATCAATCTCGCCAGTGAACATAGCGATCAGCCCCAGCGCCGTCACCACCAACACGCTCACAAGGTGTCCGCCCAAGATCAGCGCCCAGACCTGCCAACCGAAGTAGAGTTGCGCCCCGCCCAGCCACTGCCAGAACATCACGACAAAGATCACCATCCAGGGCAAAAACAGCGCCGAGCGCACCACGCGCCAGGCCAGGTTGCGGGCCAGGATGAACTGCAAATACGAGAACGGCCGGATGAGGTGCGACGTGAACACGCCCTCGCGGATCTCGTAGCCGATCTCCCACATAAAGTGGCTGCTGATCAGCGTGGAGGCGAACAGCATCACGAGGTAGTAGAGCACGAAGTCGGGCGCCCCGTAGCCCGCAATCTCGCCGCCTCGGCTGGCCGCAATCCATACAAACGGCATGGTGACCGCCGTGCTGACGTCCGTGAGAATCCAGATGACTCCCGCCGCCTTGTAGGTGATGCCTTCCTGGATGTAAATGTTGAGGAAGGCCAGCCATTGGCGCACAATCAACGGCAGGGACATCCCTTGTATCTTGACTAGCTCGCGGTCGAATTGCAAGGTCCAATAGGCGGGGTTTGGCGTAACGAGGGAGGAATCCGCACGTCCGACCCAAGTAACATGATCGCGAGGACTGCCATTCGCCTGGATATGCCGCCCCGATCCGCGTCGTCCGAACCGGAACACATCCGTGTCGCCGACGATGATATCGCCCTGGTTCTCCGCGCTAAGCGCGGCGACGAGGTGGCGATCGGGATGCTGTTTACCAAGCACCGCGATCTGGTTTACCGATTTGTCCTGAACATGGTCCGCAACCGGGACGAGGCCGAAGACATCACCCAAGAGGCGTTTGTCCGGGCGTTCCGCAATATCGACAAGTATCAGGACCGCGCCAAGTTCACCACTTGGCTGCTGCGTATCGCGACCAACCTCTGCACCGACCGCGCCCGCATGACGCAGCGTCGGACCGTGCTCGAACAAGAGCAGGTGGGAGAGGGTTTACGATGGATGACGGAAGGATCTACCGAAGATCCTAATGAGAACCTTTTACAGGATCATCGCCGAGAGATTCTTCGTCAAGCGTTGGAGAGTCTTTCCGAAGCCAATCGCGCCCTCATCATCATGCGAGACATCGAAGAAATGGAATACGCAGATATAGCGGCCACGCTGGGATGCACCGTGGGCGGGGCCAAGCTGAGGGTGTTGCGAGCGCGCCGGGCACTCCGAGATCGCATCCTGCCCCTGATGGAGGAAGACCAAGACTGATGGCACGTGGCGACGAACAACTGAACCGCATTTTTGAGCAGGGTCTTGCGGGATCCTCGGCGGAAGAGCGCCAACTGATGGCCATCCGCGAGGGGTTGAAGTCTCTCAAGACGGACGTGTCTTGTCCGGTGGAATTTGACGACGTGATGCGCCGCGTGCGCACCGAATCGGTGGCACTGCCCGCAGCGGCCAAGGGTGGCCTCCGGTTGCCCTGGATGTGGGGCGGCACGATGGCCGTGGCCGCCACCGTGGTGGCCTTCGCCGTCTTTATGTCGCGTCCGCAGACGGCGGTTTCGCCCACTCTGGCGGTAGATTCGCCCACCACAGCGCCTCTCACGGCCCCGCTGGCGGCGCCCGATGCGGCTCCGGAAACCGATAGTGCGGCCTCGGCTCTGGCTGACCAGCCCGTAGCCCTCGGCGCGACGGATCTGGATAGCGCGCCCGCGACCGCGGACAACCCGGTGGCCGCGCTGAAGCGAGAAGTCGCCAACCCGCGCCGCAGCTCGGCTCGGCGAAGCCGGCCGGTCTCGCGCCCCGCGCCCGCACCCGTGACGCTCGCTCCGGCCAACATGCCGATGGCGCGCGCCAGTGGCTTGCCGGGCAATGCGGAATCGAGCGGCCTGGGTGGATCGGGTGGCGGGGCTCCCGCGATGGCCATGGCAGCGGCCGACCAAGCGCCCAAGGAAGAAAGCGTGCCGGTGGTCTTGATTTCTGAGCGTTCGGGGCCGGTGACGGGCCAAAACGCGGCCTTTGAAGTGGAAAGTGACGATGTGGTTTTTGGCGGTTAACTCGGCCTTTTTAACGACGGTGGCCCTCGCCACCCCGGTTACGCCCGTTGCGCCCCCGACTTCGACGCAAGCCAATGTGGCCTACGCTCAGTTCGCCCGGGCGGTGGAGCAGAGCGGCCGCACGCGCGGCTTTGCGGTGCTCATCACCTCCGATGGACGCTGGCTGGCCCCCGATATTGACGCTGAAGGCCCGGCACCGGTGCTTTTGCTCCGGGATGGTCGCCGCATGAGCACCCGCGTGCTGGCCAACGACGAGATCACGCGCCTCGCGCTCATTTTTGGCCCTACGGACGGGGCCACGGTCATCTCCGAAGCGGGAACCCTGCGCGATGGCCAAACCGTGTGGGCGATTAGCGCCCAGGATGTGCATCGCGGCATGGTGGTCGGCGAGGATAAGGTCGGGATCGACGAAGACACCCGTCGCTACCTCCCCTTGCGCGAGTACCGCTTTGAAAATCTCTCGCTCGTCGGAAGCATGCCGGTTCTTGACCAAGAGGGGCGCCTGTGCGGCTTCCTTTCGGCCTCGCTGGCGATTGATTCCTCTTCCGCCAATATGGTCCGCAGCGGCCAGTTTGGCCCCGGTGGGATCGCCGTGTCGTACTCCATCAACCCCACGGTCTTGCGCCGCGTGGTCTCCGGTTTCCGCATGGCCGAACCCCGCGTGAATCACCCCACTATTGGCGCGTTCTGGCGGAACTACCCGGCGGGAGAAGGTGCCCTCGTCACCCAGGTCTTGCCAGAATCTCCGGCCGCTCAGGCGGGCTTACAAGCCGGCTTTGTGATCCTCAGCATCGATGGCGAACCGGTGGATAATGCGGTCAAACTGGCCACGATGCTCTTCAACATGAGTGTGGGCGACACCGTCAACATGACGGTGCGCGACCTGGATCGTACGTTTACGATTCAGTTGAAGGTTGGGGCCAATGCCAAGCCCGAAGCGTCAGCTCAAGCTTCCGAGACCCGTTAAATTCGTTGATTCCGAGTTCAAAGGCAAGGTGGACATGGTGCCCTTGAAGGGCTTCGTAGTCGTCAGCCTCACGGAACGTCTTGCCGACGAATAGTTTGTCATCCTTACGGAGTTCAATCGTCGCTCCAGTGGGGGACTTTCCAAATCGGCGCACCCGCACAACTTCCACATCGCGCATCCCCAGCAGCGGTCGCGGGTTATCTTTTCCGTGCGGTTCCAGCAATTCGAGATCGCGGACAAGATCAAAGGAGATGTCGCCTGCTTGAACCTCCAGGTCCACCACCGTCTTGGGGACGAGCATCTCCTCGGTGATGCGCTCCGCCCCGTAGGTGGCCACAAAGGCTTCTAGCTCCGCCACGCGCTCCGCTCCAAATGAGAAACCAGCGGCCTGCTCGTGTCCGCCGCCTTTGAGAATGATGGGGGCCAGATCGTCCACTAGCTGGCCAATGTCAAACCCCGGAATGCTGCGGCAGCTGGCCTTGCCCGTGCCGTCTTCGAGCAACGTGATGGCAATCGTCGGGCGGTAGAACGCCTCTCGCACTTTGCCCGCCACCAACCCAATGATGCCCTCGTGCCACTCGCGCCCCACCGCGACGATGATGGGGGGCAACTCCGGGAGGCTCTTTACGGCCTCAATGGCTTGCTCCACCATCTCGTCCTGCATGGACTTGCGGATGGTGTTCGCCTCGTCCAGGTGAGCGGCGAGGTTGAACGCCTCTTGGTCGCAATTCGTCACCAGCAGGTCCAGCGAAGGGCGCGGGTCCTCGATACGTCCGGTCGCGTTCAGGCGAGGCCCAATCTGGAAGCCAATCGTGCCCGTGGTGATGGGCGGCTTGATGTTGGCGCGCTCATAGAGATGCTTCAGGCCCACCCGCTTGGTGTTCGAGAGCCGAGGCAAGCCGAGCGCCACGATGGTGCGGTTCTCGCCGGTAAGGGGCATCATGTCGGCCACGGTGCCAATGGCGGCCAGGTCCACCACCGATCGCATCGCCGTCACGGGGTCCACGCCAAAGCGCGGCGCTAACCCCACGATGAACTTGAAAGCCACGCCCGCGCCGCAGAGTTCGGCGTAGGGATACTGCGAATCCGCCCGGTGCGGGTTAATCACCGCTGGCACGCTGGGTAGCTCTTCCGGCACGGCGTGGTGGTCGGTCACCACCACTTGCATGCCCAACTCCATGGCGCGGGAGAGTTGATCGTGCGCCTTCACCCCGCAATCGCAGGTGATCAGCACCTTGGTGCCGATTTTGTGGGCAGCTTCGATGGCTAGTGGGTGGATGCCGTAGCCTTCCAGCGCACGGTTGGGCACGTGGGGCACGATCTTCGAGTTGGAGGAAATCCGCTTGGCGTAGCCTCGCAGCCCCTTCAGCAAGATCGCCGCGCTTGTCACCCCGTCGGCGTCGTAGTCTCCGTGGATGTAAATCGTTTCGTGGTTGCGCAGCGCCGTCTCCACGATGTCGGCCCCGGCGGCAAAGTCGGGCAACAGCTCGGGGTCGTGCAGGTGCGCTTCGTCGGGATAAAGAAAGGCTCGGGTGCGCTCCAGGTCTTGGTACTGGTTCTGCACCAGCCAGGCCGCCACAACGGGAGAAACCCCGAAGGCCGCGACAATTCTTGCCTCAGCCCCGGGGTCTCGAACCGGCCATCGCCAGATCAGTTCGGGCACGGTGGATTACTGCTTTTCGACGCCGGTGAAATCGAGCTCCACGGGCGTATCGCGGCCAAAGATGTTGATCATGACCTTGAGCTTCTCGCGTTCCGCATTCACTTCTTCAATCTTGCCGGTGTAGTCCACAAACGGACCTTCCACCACGCGCACAATCTCGCCCTTGTTGAAGGCGATCTTGGGCACTTCCTGGCTCACTTCCAGGTTCTTCATGATGCGCTTGACTTCGAAGTCTTCTAGCGGCACGGGCTTACCACCGCTTTGCAAGAATCCGGTCACGCCCGAAGTGCTCTTGATGAGCTTGAAAACGTCGTCAGTGAGGTCCATCCGGACGAGGATGTAGCCAGGGAACAGCTTCTTTTGGATGACTGTGCGCTTGCCGTTGCGGTGGCTGAGTTCCGGCTCCGTCGGGATCAGAATCTCAACGATAAACGTGTTCCACAGGCCTAGGGCGTCGCCCCGGCGCATGATGAGCTCGGACACCTTCTTCTCGTGCATCGAGAGGGTGTGCACGGCGTACCAGCGGAGCGCCATAGATTAGGCCCCACCCCCAATGAGGATGCTGAGCACGATGCGGAATGCCTCGGAAAGCAAGAACAGCGTCACGGCCAGGATAGCGCACACGGCCAGCACGGTGCCGGTCATGCGCATGGTTTCCTTTTGGGTCGGCCAGGTCACGTGCTTCATTTCGCGCATGACGTCTTGGAAAAACCCACTGATTCCGCGTGACTTTCGAATCCCATCAAGTGGACTTCCCGCACTGGCGGGCGTCTTCTTATCCGTACTCATTTTCTTTCCGAGAGGTATTCACCCTGGCGGGCTTGCCTCAAAAGGGGGGAATTGAGCCAATTTACCCCCTCTGCCTGGGCAAAAGAGGGCACTTGGCTAGGTGAACGAGAAATCAGCGAGAAATCGCCGTGATTTGGTAGGTAATCGGTCCAACCGGAGCTTCGTAAGTGATGCTCTCGCCCGGCTTGGCTCCCATCAGCGCGGCGCCCAGCGGCGACTCCTCACTGATCTGATCCTCATCGGGGTTAGCCTCGATGGAGGCGACCATACGAAGCGTGAATTCGATGCCGCGCTCGTCGTCCTTCACCGTCACGCGCGAACCGAGACCCACAAACTCCGTCGGAATCGTAGACTCATCCAGGAGCTCCGCATTCGAGAAAATCGTCTTGAGCTCGGCAATGCGGTTCTCCACAATCGCCTGCTCTTGCTTCACTTCGTCCAGCTCGTTGTTATCTTCGCTGAACTCGCCGTGATCCTTGCTGTCGCGAATACGCTGCGCAATCTCGTCTCGCTTGACTTTCGTCAAGTACTCCAACTCAGACTTGAGTCGGGTGTGCCCCTCCGGCGTCAGTTGTACAGGGGATGCCTGTCCTAATTCTAGTTCGTCCATAGCTTTCCTGAATCTGTGAGACCCGGCATTATAGCCCGAAGGCGACCGCTTGATGTCTAGGATTCTCAACGAATGTCGAGAGAAAAAGGTTTCGTGGTCACGGCCGTTACCGCCAAGTGGCGACCGGGGCTGCGCAATTCACCTTGGTATTCTAGTCGCAATCACCGTGAGATTCGCTGCCTGTTCTCGTTACGCCTGGTGGCTGTGCGCTTGTCTGAGCGCAGGCTCGGCCTTGGCCCAAACGAGCGAGCCGCTCGCGAATGCGCTGGAAGAACGCCGCCCCGCCATGTCGATCCTGGTGCGCAAGCACCAAATGGGCGCCGACATGGTACAGGTGACGATGCTAAAAGGGGATTACCCCACCGAGCTTCTGCGCCAGCAGATTGAGCTGATGCCTGCCTACGGCACCACGCCGCCGCGCGGGCTGGAGATCTTCGGCGGTGCCCCGGCCAAGACGTTGCGGCAGGCGATGTTTGCGGTGGATGGCCTGCTGAAGCCCGAAACGGGCGAAATCAACTTCGAGGCCATCGTCAAGCCGTTCCTGGGCTCGCCCGAGCCGTTCGTGGTGGACACGATGATTGTGGTGGTGGAAGGGATGCCCGCCGTGCCCAACACCACACTGGTGGAGCACGCCACCGATACGGTTCTCCTCAAGGGCGTGCCGCTGGGCAATGATTCGATTGAGTACCGCATTTCCGTGGCCAGCCAAGACCCGGAGAAGGTGAAGATCCCCACGAAGTACCAGCCCGTGGGCAAGCCACAGACGCCAACCAAGGGGAGTTCGGGCAACAACCGACAAATCATTCTCATCGGCATTGGCGTCGCGGGCGTCATTGCGGCGGGGGCGTTGGTATACTCCCTCACACGGCGGCGATAACGACGCGCAAGGGACATTCTCTTCGGGTCGCGATCGCCGTTGGGTTGCCAAAGCCAACGGATTAGCGGAATGTCCAAACTTAATTTCACGATTTACGACCTCGTCGAAAAGGGCTACGAGCTCGGTGCCTCTGACATCATGCTCAAGGCCAATGCCGTGCCTTACATGAAGCAGTACAGCTCCATGAACCCGCTTCCCGGAGATTGGGCGAAGCTCACCGGCGAAGATGTGATGGAGTTGCTGAAGCCGGTCATGCTGGAGAAGCAGATCCGCAAGTTCGACGAAACCAACGAAATGGACCTCGCCTTCGTGGTGGAAGGGAAGTGCCGCGTTCGTACGAACATCTACCGCCAGCGCACTCACCCCGCGGCCGTTCTTCGTATCATTCCGCTCCGCATCCGCCAACTAGAAGAACTCGGGATGCCGGCCTCGCTCTCCGAAGTCACCAAGCACCGCCAAGGTCTGGTGCTGGTCACCGGTCCGACGGGTTCCGGGAAGACGACGACCCTGGCCGCCCTGCTGGACATCATCAACCGCGAGCGCAACGTTCACATCGTCACCATCGAAGACCCGCTGGAAATCGAGCACCCCGACCACCAGAGCTACGTGAGTCAACGCGAAGTCGGGATTGACACCGACGACTTCATCCCGGCCCTCCGCGCCGTGGTTCGTGAAGCGCCCGACGTCATCCTCATCGGTGAAATGCGCGACATCACCACGATGCACACCGCGCTCACCGCCGGGGAAACCGGCCACTTGGTGTTCTCCACGGTTCACACCTCCAGCGCCTACGAAACGCTTGACCGTATCATCAACATGTTCCCGCCGCACGAAAAGGGCTTCCTTTGTCAGCGGCTTGCCAACTCGCTGCGCGCCATCATCGCCCAAAAGCTGGTGCCGCGGGCCGACGGCCAGGGCCGCGTCGTGGTGCCGGAAATCCTGATCTGTACGCCTACCGTGAGCAAGGCCATTGAAGACGGCCACTTTGGTGACCTGTACCACCTGATGAACGAGGGCGGCTATTGGGGCATGCAGACGATGAACCAAGGCCTAGTGCGATATGTGAAGGCGGGCATCGTGGACGAACCCACCGCCATCCAATACGCAGGTATTGTTTCGGAATTGAAGCAGATGCTTCGCCGGTAGGTCGTTTATGTCAGCCGCTTATGATCGCTTAAAGTCGCTCCTGGAGCACGTGGTGGAGGTCGACGCGAGCGACCTCCATATCAAAGTCAACAACCCGCCGATCCTCCGGGTGCGCGGCGATCTCAAGCGGCTGGACATGCCGGCCCTCAGCGAAAGCGAGGTCGAGGCCATGTTCGATGCGGTGCTCAACGACGAGCGCCGCGAGCGGCTCAACAACTTCAAGGAATGCGACCTCTCGTTCGCCATTCCGGGCTTGGCGCGGTTCCGTGTGAACCTGTATTGGCAGCAAGGGCGTAAGGGCGGCGTATTCCGCTTGATTCCTTATCGCATCAAGACGATCGATGAAATCGGCTTGCCTGAGGTGACCAAGAAGCTGGCCCTGCTCCCACGCGGGCTCATCCTCGTCACGGGGCCGACCGGAAGCGGGAAATCCACCTCCCTCGCGGCGATGATCAATCACATCAACGAGCACTCTACTCGCCACGTGATCACGATCGAAGACCCCATCGAGTACGTCCACCAAGACCGCAAGTGCATCGTGAACCAGCGCGAATTGGGCACGGACACTTCTAGCTTTGCCGAGGCCCTGCGCCACATCATGCGGCAGAACCCGGACGTAATCCTCGTCGGGGAAATGCGCGACCTGGAAACCATCCAGTTGGCCATCACGGCAGCGGAAACCGGGCACTTGGTGTTCAGCACGCTGCACACCGTGGATGCCGCGCAAACGATCGACCGCGTGGTGGACGTTTTTGACCCCGAACAACAGGAGCAGATCCGCACTCAGCTGGCGGTCACCCTGCAGGCGGTAGTCTCCCAGTCGTTGCTGCCGCGTTGCGACACCGAAGGACGTGTCGCCGCCTTCGAGGTCATGGTCGTCACTCCGTCCATCCGCACAATGGTCCGCGACGGCAAGACGCACCAACTGGTGTCCGACATTCAAACCGGGGGCGAGCACGGGATGCAGACCCTCGATAACCACCTGCTCAAGTTGGTCGAGGAGAAGAAAGTGGACTACGAAGTGGCTCTATCCAAGAGCACCAACGTTCTCGAATTTGAGCGCCGAGCCTTGGCGCGCGGCATCGCCCCGGGAGCCTCGAGCAATGCCTGACGTCTTAGGCCTCCTCACCCGGTGCGTCGAGCAAGACGGATCGGACCTCCACTTCAAGACCGACACGGGCAGCGTTTACCTGCGCAAGCACGGTGAACTGATTCACTGGGAAGATGTGCCGAAGTACGGAGCCGATGAGTTCATGGCGAACTTCACCAAGCATCTCCGGCCGGAGCAAGTGGAGAAGTTCAACAAGACGCAAGAGCTGGACTTCTCGCTGGAAATCCCGACGGTGGCCCGTTTCCGAGGCAACCTGTATTGGCAGCGCGGCTTCCCGCAGGCCGTCTTCCGCGTCATTCCGTTCCACATCCAGAACATGGATGAGCTGAACCTGCCGCAAGCCTGCTACGACTTCATCGAGCGTCCGCGCGGCCTGGTGCTGGTCACCGGTCCGGCAGGGTCAGGGAAGTCCACCACGTTGGCGGCGATGATCGACAAGATCAACCGCACCCAGCCCGTTCACATCATGACGGTGGAAGACCCCACCGAGTTTGTGCACGACGACCACATGGCGCTCATCAACCAGCGCGAACTGGATGTGGACACCCACAGCTTTGCCAACGCGCTCAAGTACGTGCTGCGCCAAGACCCGGACGTGATCCTGGTCGGGGAAATGCGCGACCTGGAAACCATCCACCTTGCCATCACGGCGGCGGAAACCGGGCACCTTGTGTTCGCCACCCTGCACACCGTGGACGCGGTGCAAACGGTGGACCGCATCGTGGACGTGTTCCCCATGCACCAGCAGCAGCAGATCCGCATGCAGCTCTCGGTGAACCTGCTGGGCGTGATTTCGCAGACACTGATCAAGCGAAAGGACGGCCGGGGCCGCATCGCCGCTTTTGAGGTGCTCAATGCCTCCAATGCCGTTCGCAACCTCATCCGCGAGAACAAGACGTACCAAATCAACTCCATCATCCAGACCGGCGCCAAGCAGAAGATGCAGACGCTGGACCAAAGCTTGGCCAAGTTGGTCGAGGCGGGTTTGGTGGACCAGATGGAAGCCCTGTTCCGTGCCAAGGACCGCGGCGAACTCGGTCGCTTGCTCCAACTGACCAATGTGGCCGGTGCCACCCAGGCCGGGGCACCCTCTACGGCTCCCCCGACGGCCCCGCCGACTTCGGCTCCGCCCGTGGCCCCGCCCGGCACGACCGATAGCCCTTCCGCGCCCCCGTCCACCAGCCCTCGCGGCGGTTGGCGGCCTGGCGGCGGCAGCTAACGCATGACCCAGCCTCCGGACGACCTCTTCAAAGAGAACGAACGCACCGCTCCTCAAGCCGAGGGGCGGTGTCACTTTGCATTAGGGGACCTCAAGCTCAAGTGCGGCGCCATCTTGCCCCAGGTGCAGGTGGCCTACGAGACCTGGGGCACTTACAACGGGAACAATGCGATTGTGGTGTGCCACGCCCTCAGCGGCGATAGCCACTGCACTGGCTGGTGGGAAGCCCTTATCGGCCCGGGCAAGGCGATTGACACGGACCGGTACTACGTGATCGGCACCAACGCGCTGGGCGGCTGCCAAGGCACCACCGGCCCCTGGCAAGCCCACCCCGAAGACGGCCGCCGCTACGGTTCGCGGTTCCCGGAGATCTCGGTCGAAGACATGGTGGCGGCGCAGGCGCGTCTATGCGACCATTTGGGCGTAGATCGGCTCGCCGCAGTCATTGGGGGCAGCATGGGCGGCATGCAGGCCCTGGAATGGGCACGCCAGTTCCCGCAGCGGGTGCAACGGGTGTGGATGACGGCCAGTTGTGCCGCTCACAACGCCCTGCAGATCGGATTCAACGAAACCGCCCGTCAGGCCATCACGCAGGATCCGGCATGGAACGGAGGCGACTACGAAGCGAACCAACCCCCCGCCGCGGGCCTGGCCGTGGCCCGCATGGTGGGGCACCTGAGCTACCTGAGCGAAGCGGCGTTCGAGCGCAAATTCGCCCGCGAGGAGAGGGAAGACGGGGTGTTCCAAGTGGCCAGCTACCTGCAATACCAGGGGCATAAGTTCATCCACCGTTTTGATCCGGCCTCGCTGGTGGTGCTGAGCCAGGCGATCGACCGGTACGACGGACGGGACGTAAGCATGGTGCTGGCCGACGTGCTGCTGACGAGCTTTACCAGCGACTGGCTGTACCCCAGCCATCAAAGCGTGGCCCTGGCCGCCACCTTGCGCGAAGCCGGCGCTTACGCCGAGTGGCACGAGATAGACCTGCCGCACGGGCACGATTCCTTCCTGCTGGATGGGGTCCACCAGACCGAAATCGTGCGGGAGTTCTTGGCGAGGGACCCAAGGGAGTCCTGAAACCTTGCGACTGCGAAGCCGCAAGTGCTAATCTTTCATTCCCACGCGGGTGTAGCTCAGTTGGTTAGAGCGCCGGCCTGTCACGCCGGAGGTCGCGGGTTCGAGCCCCGTCATCCGCGCCAGTGTGCCGCGGTAGCTCAGTTGGTAGAGCAAAGCACTGAAAATGCTTGGGTCGCCGGTTCGAGTCCGGCTTGCGGCACCACTCTTTTCCCTCCTCGCTTTCGGGCGGGGTTTTTTGTTATTGCGACCTCGTTTTGTGGGCAATGTTGCGATAACCGTGTTCGCAAATCACGTAACCGTTGGATGAATCTATCTCTCCGCAAAGCCGGCAGGAAAGGGCAGGCGTAACGACGCCGCAGGCCGGAGAAAACCGGGAAAAGGGGATTGGTAGCGAAGGCCGGACTCGAACCGGCGACCTAACGGGTATGAACCGTTTGCTCTAACCAACTGAGCTACTTCGCCACGCGCACTCCATTATGACTCGCCCCGCCACGGTGCGGCGGGCCTTCTTCTGCTGAAAATTCCCGGCGAGTTCACTCGTCTATACCCTCGGCACATGGTCACGGCACTCGTGTTTCTCCTGGCGCAGCGCGCGCCCACTGATATCCTGGATGGTTTTGCCCAGTCCCGGGATGTGCGTTCGCTCTCGCAAATGGCGCCGGACCTGGAAACCGGGCACTTCCGGTACATCGAAAAGACCGGCGCGTTCTCGGGCGGCAGGTTCGGGTGGCGAGTGCTTCCGCTCCAAGACCCTGCCCAGCCGAACGTGCTGTACGCCGTGTTCAGCACGCCCCTTACCATCCAGGATTACGGCGAGCAGGTGTACCGCCTGGATGACGGCCTGCTGGCCGAGCACTTCCCCGAGGAAACCAACTTCGGCGTGCTGCCCAAGCACTACGAACTGAACCTCCGCGTGGAGCCCGAGCGATCCCGGGTGGTAGTGGACTGCAAGATTGACCTCGTCACCTCCGGGGAGCGCAAACCGTCGTTCTTCATCCGTCTTTCTCCGCACTACAAGGTCACGGCCTTGAAATCGGCGAGTGGGGAAGCCATCCCCTTCACGCAGGCCGGCGGCGTGGTGTGCGCCCCCACCCCGGTAGGCATCACCACGTGGACGATCAGCTATGAGGGCCTGCCCGATCTCCCGCGCTTTGCCGGCACGGTGACGAAGAAGGAGGCCATGCTGACGGACGACTACTTCTGGCCGTCCATTGGCCGCTACCCGGCCACCACGACCATGCACGCCGACATCCCGGCGAACTGGGAGGTCATCAGCAACGGCACTCGCACCGCCCAGACCACGGAGGGCGACCGCAAGAAGGCCACCTTCGTCAACAACCTCGCGATCAGCTATCTCAGCTTCTCGGCGGGCGAGTTCTCCATCACGCGCGAGGCTCCGGTGGCGGGGCAGATCATCCACGCCGTGATGGCCAACAACATGAGCGAGGAAGAGCGGAAGCTGCAGATGGAAATGCAGAAGCCGGTCATCGAATTCTATGGCAAAACTTTCGGGCCGTGGCCGTACAAAGGGTGGGTGACGCTCAGCAGCGAGAGCTACGGCGGAGCGGCGCTGGAAGGCTACTCCTACGCCACCTACGCGCCCAACTGGCTGCCCGATAGCGACGCGCACGAGCCCTCGCACACCTACTTTGGCGGGGTGATCTCCAACACCTACCTGCGGTCGTTCTGGAACGAGAGCTTCGCTTCTTTCTGCGAAGGCTTTTACGAGCGCGAAGTCGAGATCGGCAATCGCGACGAGCGGCGGCTGGCGTTCGTCAGCAATCCGTTCCCCTCGCCCACCTGGAACAACGGCATCATCGTCGAATCCGGCGTGATGACGGGGGACCTCTCCGCTGACCTCGGTTACGGCAAGGGCGCGGTGGTGCTGCAAATGCTGGAGCACGAAATGGGCACCGAAGCCTTTGTGGCCAGCGTGCGGCGCTGGCTGAGCGAGCACCCCAAGGGCACCCCGGGTGAGTGGGAGGACTACTTTGCCGTTCTCGGGCCGGAATACGAAACGTTCATCGATCAGTGGTTCCGCCGCCCGGGCTGGGCGCGGTTCCGCATCGGCAATGTGCGCTACGAAGACGGACATCTCAAGGGCGACGTGACCTTCACGGGCACCCCGTACCGCATCGTGAGTGATCTCTTGGTCGAAACGCCGGGTGGGTCTCGCAACCTCGTCCGAGTCACGCTCAACCCGACCGGAAAGGAAGCCACCAGCGAATGGTCAGTGGCCTTGTCGGAGGAGCCCGTGCGCGGTGCCTTCGACCCCTACGAGCGAATCATGATGATGCGCAGTGCCACCGGCCCGGCGCAACTCTCGCGTGAACTCGGCCGCTTGCAGGCCGTGGTTCACCCGGATGCCCAGGCGTGGGCCAATTCGGCGGATCTCGGCCGCACAACGGTCACCCCGGACTTCCCGGCGAACCCCGCCAACCGCGTGCTGGTGGGCCACCCTGACCAGTGGCCGCAGATGTTGCCGCTGTTGGAGCAAGCGGGCATGACGGTGAACGGCAACAATCTCACCTACAACGGCACGACGATTGACCTGACCAAGGGCGGGGCGGCGGCGATTGTGGCGGCCCCGGATGGCCAGCCCATCGTGCTCCTGCTCGGCCAAACCCGACGCCCGATGAAGACCGGTAAGGCCCGCATTGCGCTGTGCAATGAGTACGGGTTCTTCCTGCGGGGGCTCACCGAACCCCGGATGGAAGGCGAACTCGCCTTCCGCCTCTAATCCGGGTTAGTCCAGCGACACTCCCAGGGCCTCGACAATGCGTTCGAGGTCCTGGTCGCTGTAGAACTCAATGCGGATGTGGCCACCCTTCTTGCTCTTGTTCAGCTCCACACGGGCGCCAAGTCGCTCGGAAATCCCCTGTTGAATTGGTAGCCAGTTCGGGTCCAGCACGGTGGCGGTGGACTTCTTCTTGGGCTTGCTGGCGGCGTTCTGGCTGGCCAGTTCTTCCGCCCGGCGCACGCTGAGGTCCTCGCGCAAGATGCGGGAAAGCAACGTGAGCTGCGAGGTCTCGCCTTCCAGCATCAAGATGGCGCGGGCGTGGCCCTCACTGATCGCCCCTTTCTCCAGGGCTTCCAGGGCCAGCTTAGGCAGGCGCAGCACGCGCAGGGTGTTGGCCACGGCAGCGCGGGATTTGCCGACGCGTTCGGCAATCTGCTCTTGGGTCAGGCCGAAGTCTTGGGCGAGTTGCTGGTAGGCGCGGGCGCATTCCACCGCCCCGATGTCTTCGCGCTGGACATTCTCAATCAGCGCCCACTCCAGGCTCTGTTGGGCGTCGCTGCGGCGCACCATCACGGGCACTTGGGTCAGTCCCGCGCGCTGGGCGGCGCGCCAGCGGCGCTCCCCGGCGATGATTTCGTACTTGCCCTCACCCACCAGGCGGGCCAGGATCGGCTGCAGTACCCCGTGTTCGCGAATGGAACGGGCGAGGTCTTCTAGGCTTTCTTCGTCAAAGTGGGAACGAGGCTGGCGCGGGTTGGGGTGCAGGCTGGCCACCGGCAGCAAGGACGGGGAAGTGCTGGCCGGGGCCGGAGTGGCCTCAGGGGCCGTCACTTTGGTCGCCTTGGTCTCCTTTGCCTCCTTCGCCTTGCTCTTCTTTGCCGAGGGGGTTGAAGTGGTCGGTGCCGGTTCCAGGCCCGCATCGCCTCTCAGTTGGGACAGTCCTCGACCTAATCCACGCCGCATTCTCTGATTATGGTGCCTTCCGTTCGCTACAATGGGGGCGTGACCACCGAGGAACTCGCCGGCCCCTTCACACTCCGGATCGCTGTGCGCGCCTCGGTGGACCAAGTCCGCCAGGCCTGGACGACCCCCGCCGGGCTCGAAGCCTTCTTCATCCGCCAAGCCGAAGGGGCGAGCGGTGAGAGCTACCAAGCGGGTGACCAGTACCGCTGGGAGTGGGCGCCGGGCATCGAAGACACCGGCACCGTGCACCGCTGCGACGAATCCGCCTTTGAATTTGGCTGGTACGAAGACGAAGGCCAAGTGACGGTGCTGTGGGAAGAGGACGGCGACGAGACCATGGTCACACTTACCGAGATCATGAGCCGCCCCACCAACGCGGAGGTGCGCGCCTCCCGGCAGTTCGGTTGCGCCATGGGATGGACGTTCTTTTTGGCCAACCTCAAAGCCTGGCTTGAGCACGGCATTGACCTGCGCGAAACCGACCCAAATCGAACGGAGGTCGTCAACTTCTGAGCCGCCTCCGCCCGCACAACGAGCCGGTGATCTCCGACACCCAGCGGTTGCTGGTGGTCGGGGGCGGCGGGATGCTAGGGCACGATGTGGTCCGCGCCGCCGAGGCGCTGGGCTACGAAGTCCTCACCCCGGGCCGCGTGGACCTAGATCTGCGCGACGCCGCCGCGATGGACAAGCTCCGCCGCATGGGGCCGCTGTGGGTGAACGGCGTCATCAACTGCGCCGCTTACACCGCCGTGGACCGCGCCCAGGATGAGCCGATGGAGGCCTTTGCCATCAACGCCAAAGGCGCCGGCAGCCTGGCCGCCGTGTGCGCCGAAAACGTGTGGCCGTTCATCCACGTTTCTACGGATTTCGTCTTTGACGGCAAGAAGACCACGCCCTACACCGAAGATGACCCGACGAACCCCCTGGGGGTCTACGGCAAAACCAAGCGCGCTGGCGAGGAACTGGTGATGCAAATGAACCCGCAAGCGTACATCGCCCGGACGAGTTGGCTGTTCGGGGTGGATGGGCGATGCTTCCCGCGCACGATGATCGACGCCTGGCGGGCGGGGAAGACCCTGCGCGTGGTGGCCGACCAAGTGGGCACCCCCACCTATACCGGCGACCTGGCGCCCTTGCTGCTGCAGCTTCTCAATCTCCGCCCGGCCCCCGGCATCTACCACAACGCCGGACCGGACGTGATGAGCTGGCACCAGTTCGCAGAGCTCATCTTGGGCGTGTGGCAAAGCGTGACGGACGAACCCGGGGAGATCAACGTCGCCCCGATTGCGACCTCCGATTGGCCGACCCCGGCCGCACGGCCTGCATACAGCGCCCTCTCGACCGCGAAACTAGAAAGCCTCGGTCTCGCCCCCATGAGAGCGATGACCGAGGCCTTAACGGATTACTGCCGGGCTTACTCGGCAGCCTTGGGCTGACGAACCACCGGAGCGGTGGCCTTGGCGGCCCAATCCTTGGCGTACTTGGCCGGATCCTTGCGGAGCGGCTCGTTGCAGCCGGCGCAGCACGTGTAGTAGCGCACGCCTTGGAAGTCCACATAAGCTGAAGCTTCGCCGTAGGAAGCCACCTTCTCACCCATCACCGGGCAGGTCATCACTTCCTTTTCCGGCATGGTCGCGAACTTGGCCGGGTTGGCCTTGAAGGTGTTGAAGTTCTCTTCCTTGGTGAACGAGTAGTTGATGCCCTTGTACGCCATGTGGAACTTGGCGCGGCGCATGTTCAGAAGGTCGCCCGTCACCGGGTCGAACAGGAACTGGCCCGCCAGTTGGCCGGCTTCCGCGCGCTCCTTGATGTACTTCATCGGCTCGCGCGTGAACTTGGGTTCACAGCCCGGGCAGCAGAACATGAACTTGGCGCCGTTCCACTCGACGGCCTTGGCGTTGGCCGGCAAAGCATCGCCCGGCACAACCGGACACACAAACTTCGGGCCCTCTTGGGGGGCCATGGCCATTGCCGCAATCAAAGTAACCAGCATTTTGAACCTCGCTACATTATAGACTAACGTGCAAATGACGCCCTCGGCACGCCCGGCCCGCCACAAAGCCTGGATGCTCTATCAGCTTTACTGCGTGGTGGCGTTTTTGCTTCACATGGTGCTGGCATGGGGGCTGTGGCGCGTCATTCAGGATCCCTACCCGGTGGGGCTCACCCTCTCGCCCAACGACATTGAGATCGCTCAGTACGCCGCCGAGACGCTCCGCAAGGGCTGTATTGTGCTGCTAGGCACCAGCCTGTTCTTTGGGGTCGGCTCGCTGGCCATTCTGCGGTTTCGCGACACCAAAGAGGCCTGGATCACGCACCTCATCAACTTGGCTTTGGGGGCGCTGACGTGCGTGCTGTTGCCACTTGCCGTGCCCGTGGGCATGATGATGATGCGCGAGGATTTCAAGGAGTGGTTCATCCGCGCGCCCACCGCGCCGCCGGCGCCTTAGTAAAGTTCGCTGTGGTAAGTGAGGCCTGTGGGCATCAGGGCTTCAAGCGTGTCCAATGTGGTCGCGTCGGCTGTCACCAGTCCCATGCGGTGCATCTGCCGCCACCCCGGATGACCGAAGTACGCCCCGCTGAATGTGGCGATGTCCACCTCCACCAAGGGCAGGTCGGTTCCGCCCGAATCTGCCACGCACTTTGACCCGCCTGGACCAAACTCAACCCGCCACGGCCCCTCGTTTTCCGGCACGATCGGGTCCGCCACTCGCAGCCGGAAAGCACCCGATGAAACCGGCTTCAGGCAAGCGAGCGCCCCGGGCACGTCGTAAACGCGCACCATCGCCTCACGATCCACCTTGATGTCCACCTGGCCGTCGTGGAATCGACTCAGGAACGGGCAATCTGCGGGCTCGCACCACTTCACTGAAGACTGGTTGATCGCCAAGGACCGGATGAACGCCAAGCCGCTTTCGTAGCCCGCCCGCGAGGACCACGCGAATTCGTTGACCTCTAAAACTTCGTAAAAACCCTTCACCCGAGCGTAGACATAGGCCTCCGCGGGGTCGCCCAGCACTAACAGTTGCGAATCCTGGCTCGCCAGCATCCGCGCCCACCGGTCGGGGTGCCGGTCCACCGAAAGGGCATACGGGGCCACAAACGCGGCGTGGCAAGCGGCCAATCCATCGACATCTGCGGCTGTGGCCACCCGGGCGTCAAGCGTCTGAGCGAGCGAAGGCATCCGGTCAATTGGCACATGGAGCTCCATCCGGTGCGCCGCCCCGCTGGCGTAGCCTTGCTTGCGATAAAACTTGTCGCGGAAGGCGTAGAGGGCCCCCGCCACCATCCCTTGGGCGCGTTCGGCCCGGATTACCTCGGCCATCAGGCGCTGGCCGTAGCCGCCGTTGCGGTGGGTCGGGGCAATGCCCACGGTGGCTACTCCCGCCAGAGGCACAAACCCATGGGCGTGGCGCGCTCGGAGAGTCAAACAGTTGGTGACCCCCACGGGTTGGTCATCCACCCGCGCGATGTAGCGGCGGCCCCCGCCGATGATATCGGCCAGGTGGTCGGATTCCTGGGGCGGTCGCCCGTCATAAACCCACGAGCGAACCCACAGGAAGTCGCTTTCGTCGCCGGGGCCACACTCCTGGAATCGCCAATTCATGCGAGGAGTTTAGACCGGGAGGTTCCGGGTTTCTTTATCCACGCCCAGCACAAAGCAGCTGTGAATCTTGCCAATGCCTTGCACCTGGCTGAGGTGCTGGTCAATGAAGTCGCGATACGCGTTCATGTCGGGCACCACAATCTTGAGCAAGAAATCGTGCTCACCGCTGATGTGCAGGCACTCTTGGACTTGCTCGATGCTCGTCACGGCTTCGCGGAACCGCGAAATCGCTTGATCTTGGTGGAGCGACAAGCTGACCAAGGCAATCACCAGCAACCCGTAGCCCATTTCTTCCCGATTCAGCTGACAATGGAACCCATCAATCAGTCCGCTTTCCTCTAACTTGCGGATGCGCTGCAGGGTGGAAGGGGCCGACAACCCAATGCGGCGCGCCAACTCGGCATTCGAAATCCGTCCATCTTCCTGGAGATCGCGCAGAATTTGGCGATCTTTCTCGTCCAAGGCGACCCGGGGCTCTCCCCACTTAGGTCCTTTCGTCTGAACAACCGGTTGCATATGACTCTCGCCTGCTATCGTAGCACTTAGGCAGTTATGGCAAGCACCCTACCCCCTACCCATTTGCCCACATGGGATTTACAGTTTTTTTATTCAAGCTTTGATTCAGCCGAGCATCTGGCCGCGCGCCAAGACCTGGAAGCCCAGCTGACGGTGCTAGAAGCCCAACTGGACCAAGAAGGCATTGACGGCGGCGACGCGCTGCCGGCCGATGCCACGCAGGCTCATCGCGCCCGTTCGTTGGTCGATCGCCTGAACCACCTGATGACGAACATGACGCCCATGCGCGCCTACGCCTATGGCCGCTTGACCACGGACGCCGGCGACGAAGAGGCTCAGGCCGCCATCGGCTACCTCACCAAGCAGGGCATCCGGGCCAGCAAGATCGAAACCCGGTTCACGGCCTGGCTGGGCCGCTTTGATGTGGCGCAGCTCGTGGCCCACGACGCCGTGCTGCAAGATCACGCTTTTGCTCTGCACAAGCGGGCCACCGAGGCCAAGCACCAGATGACGATGGCCGAAGAAGCCCTGGCCGCCGACCTCGGCGAAACCGGGGGTAGTGCCTGGTCTCGTCTTTACGGCAACTTCAGCAGCCAGATCGAAGTCGTGGTCAACGGCGATTCGATGCCGATGAGCGCGGTGCGCAACCTGGCTTACGATTCGGACCCGAACGTGCGCAAGGCGGGCTACGAAGCCGAACTGGCCGCGTGGTCGCGCAATGAAATCCCCATTGCCGCCGCCATCAACGCCATTAAGGGTGAAACTCTGCTCCTGGCCAAGCGACGAGGCTGGGGTCACCCGCTGGAATACGTCCTGTTTGACAACCACATGGACCGGGCGAGCCTGGACGCCATGATGAGCGCGGCCCAGAAGTCGTTCCCGGATTGGCGCCGCTACCTCCGCGCCAAGGCCAAGGCGCTGGGCCACGAAGGTGGACTGCCGTGGTACGACATGTTCGCTCCGCTTGGTGAAGAACGATCGTACGAATACGCCGAAGCCGAGCGCTTTGTGGAGGACATGTTCCGCCGCTACAGCGACAAGATGGGCGACCTCGCCCGCACCTCTTACGACGAGCGATGGACGGATGCCGGATCGAAGCGGGGCAAGCGCGACGGTGCGTTCTGCATGGGCGCCGGGCAAGGAAAGAGCCGCATCCTCATGAACTTCAAGCCCGCGTTTGGCAGCGTGGCCACCCTGGCCCACGAGCTCGGGCACGCCTATCACAACCAGTGCCTCGCCACTCGCCACCCGCTGCAACGCGACACGCCCATGCCCTTGGCCGAAACCGCCAGCATCTTCTGCGAGACCATCATCAAACGGGCCGCGCTGCAAGAGACGGAGGGAGCCGCGAAGGTCGCCATCCTCGAAGCCTCGTTGCAGGGCGCGTGCCAAGTGGTGGTGGATATCACGAGCCGGTATCGGTTTGAAGAGTCGCTCTTCGCGGGCCGGGCCGAGCGCGACCTGAGCCCGCGCGAACTGTGCGACGCCATGCGCGCCGCCCAAGACAGCACCTACGGCGATGGCCTGAGCTGTGGTCACCCCTACATGTGGGCGGTGAAGCCGCATTACTACAGCTATGGGGCGTATTACAACTTCCCGTACATGTTCGGGCTGCTGTTTGCACTTGGCCTGTACGACGTCTACACGCAGGACCCGGATGCCTTCCGCGATCGCTACGATGACTTGCTGGCCAGCACGGGGATGTTTGACGCGGCAACTTTGGCGCAACGCTTCGGCATTGATATCCGCGACGAAGCCTTTTGGCAGCGCTCGCTCGGTGTCTTGGTCGAAGACATCGACGAGTTCGAACAACTGGTCACAAACGGTTGAGACTCGACGTTACCGAACCCGGGCGGCTGGACAAGCTGATTGCCACTGCCCTGGACGGCGTGAGCCGAAGCCGCGTGAGCGAACTGATCGACGCCGGCCAGGTGCAGATCAACGGTGTGGTCTGCACCAAGGGCTCGCAACGCGTGGCGGCAGGCAGCGTGGTGACGCTGGGCGAGATTCCGGAGCGCGAAGCCCCGGATCTCACCCCGGTGCCGATGGAGCTGGAGGTGGTCTATGAAGACGATCATCTGCTGGTGGTGAACAAGCCGCGCGGGCTCTCCGTGCACCCGTCGCCGGGTTCGAAGCGGCCCACGCTGGTGCATGGCCTGCTGGCCCGGGCGCACGCCTTGGCGCAGGGCTCCGCGCCGCACCGGCCGGGGCTGGTGCACCGCCTGGATAAGGACACCACGGGGCTCATTCTCATTGCCAAGAACGACCGCGCCCATGCCCATCTGGCTGCGCAAATCCAGACCCGTACGGCCGGGCGTCGCTATCTGGCCATTGCCCGTGGCTGGCCTCCGCACGAGCGATTTACCATTGATGCGCCGCTGGCCAAGGACCCCAAGCGGCCGCTGGCGCGGGCGGTGCACCCGGATGGCAAGCCCGCCATATCTCACGTCAAGCGGTTAGTCAGGTTGGACGAGGGTGCGCTGCTGGCGGTGAAGCTGGAAACGGGCCGTACGCACCAGATTCGCGTACATCTGGCTTCGGTGGGCTTCCCAGTGGTGGGTGACCCCCTCTACGCCCCGCCCCCGTTCGATCAGGGGTCGCTTCAGCTACACGCCGCTTACATGAGCTTCGCCCACCCCGTGACGGGCGATATGATAGAGCTGTACGCCGCGCCGCCCGAGGATTTTCGCATTCAAGGCCACGACGTACGGGAGCAGGTGGTGACATGGTCGTAAGAGAAGGCACAGGTTGGGCGCGGTTACAGCGGGCGGGGGTGGCCTCGGGCACGCCCATTGACTTGCTGACGCTGGCGCTGTGTCGCGATCCGCAAGATCTGGAAGCCACCGAGCCCCACGCGGCGCACCTCTTGCGCCAATACCGCATGCGCCAACTGGGAGATGTGAGTACGGCTGAACTCCAAGAGCGAGTGGGAATGGATGCGTACGAATCGCTCCGCTTCTTGGCCACGTTAGAGCTTGGGCGCCGCGTGGGGGCGAGTTCGCACGGGGAAGTCAGCACCATCACGGGGGACAAGGACGCCTACGAGGCCGTGAAGCACATCGAGGATGCCAAGCAGGAGAAGGTCATCACCGTGCTGCTGGATACCAAGAACCACATCCTCGGCACCATCACGGTGCATATCGGCACACTGGATGCGAGCCTGATCGGCCCGCGCGAGGTGTTTCGCGACGCGGTGCGCGAAAATGCCGCTGCCCTTGTGGTGGCGCACAACCACCCCAGCGGCGACCCGACCCCCAGCCCAGAGGACATCGCCGTAACCAAGCGCTTGAATGAAGTCGGGGAGATCCTCGGGATTCGACTCCTTGATCACATCATCGTCGGCAAAGGGAAGTACGTGAGTCTGCGCAAGGAAGGCAAGTTTTGAACCCGATATGGGATGACCTGCGTGCTCGTTTGGACGCCGAACATGAGCAAAGGGAAGCCGCCCTGGCCGGTACGCGCCAGATTATCCAGGCGAGTTCGAAAGCCATCCGCGCTTGCCACCGCCAGGAGACCGACAAAGCCCATCAGCTTGCCGACGAGGCCCGCCGAAGCGCTCTCCAGCTCCGGGAGGCCATGCAAGGTACGCCCCGCATGCTCTACGCGGGTTACTTGCAAGATGCGGAAAAGGAGATGGTGGAAGCCGTGCTGCTTCTCGCCATGATTGAGGGGCAGGCGTATCCCTCGGCGCAAGACCTGGGGGTCGAAGCCCACACCTACGCTCACGGCATCGCCGAGGCCGCCAGCGAACTCCGCCGCACGATTTTGGACCAACTGAGGGCCGACAACTACGCCGAAGCTCAGCGGCTGATGAGCGCGATGGAACTCGTTTACGACGAGCTAATTACGTTGGATTACCCGGATGGCCTCACGGGTGGATTGCGGCGAGCGACGGACGCGCTACGAGCTGTTTTGGAGCGCACCCGAGCCGACTTGACGATGACAATCGTCCAAGACCGGCTCCGATCTGCGCTCCGAGTTGACGAATAGCCCTGAGACTTACTCGACGGCTTCGACGGCTTGCGGGCCATCGCCAGCCGGGCGTTCGGCGCCAGCGGTGGCACCAGCACCTTCGGCGGGGGCAGTTTCGCCTTGCGAGCAGCCGAAAACGAACGTGGCGGCCAAGATTGCGATCAGGGCCAGATTGAGGATCTTCATGATGTACTCCAACCGAACCGCAAGGCCCGGATGTTCGCAAAGACGTTCTGCCTCTGCAAAAAGTCACACCGAACCTTGAGTTCTGCCCGAAATGGTACGGTGGACCCAAGGTTCGGCATAGGGACGAGTCTAGGTCTCAGTTATTCCTTGGCTTCAATGGCAGCCGGGCCGGAGCCGTCCGGGCGGCTCGCTTCCGGATTGGTATTGGCCTGGGGTTCCACTTCCTTCGTGCAACCAAACATGAAGGCGGCGGCGGCAAGCACCAGCAAGAACGAGAGGGTGAGTTTCATTGTCTTTTCATCCGGCCTCGGGGATTCCGGAGCCCGGTACATCGTTGACGCGACCCCCGGCGATGAGGTGACACGAGTAGGGCTCATGGATTCTTGCGAACCCATGAGCCCCGTTCTCCTTCTGGTCTAAGAGAGGATCAGACCTTGGTGCCGAGACCCTGCGCCATCACGATCTCTTCGGCGTGATTTACGGTGAAAGCCACGCGGTGGGTCAGGTATTCCAGCGCCGTTTCCGCGGCCGGGTTGCCGTTGCCGCTGCCCTTGACGCCGCCGAAGGGAAGGTGCACTTCCGCCCCGATGCTCGGCAGGTTCACGTATCCCAGGCCGTAGTCGGCGTGGTCGCGCACATAGCGCCACTTGCGGAAGTCTTCCGTGATCACCGCCATGCTCAGGCCGTATTCGGTGTCGTTGTAGACCCGCACCGCTTCTTCCAGGCCGTCCACGCCGATGATGGCGCAGTGCGGGCTAAAGGCTTCTTGGCGTAGGCAGAACGTGTTCTCCTTGTACTGCGCAAAGCGGTAAACGAACGGCGACGCGAAGTTGCCATTCACGTGGTCCGGGCCGGTCAGCACCTGGCCGTCCAGCAGGATCTCGCCGCCTTCTTCCTTAGCCTTGGCGTTGTGGTGCTGCCACTTGGCCAGGCCGTCCGGGTTGATGAGCGGACCCATGAACACCGACGGGTCCATGCCATCGCCCACGCGCACCCGCTTGGCGAGGTCGAGGAAGCGCTCGGTGAACTGCCCTTCGATCTTGCGGTCCACGATGATGCGGCCCGAGGACACGCACCGCTGACCAGCCGTCTTGAAGGCGCTCAGTAGCGCCGCATTCACAGCGATGTCGAGGTTGGCGTCTTCCAGCACGATCACGGCGTTCTTGCCGCCCAGTTCGGTAGCGACGAACTTGTGGGCTTCGGCCGCCGCGCTTTGCTGAATCATCTTGCCAACCGCGCGGCTCCCCGTGAAGAGGATCACGTCCACGTCTTCGTGGCGGGCGAGGGCGTCGCCCGTGGTTTCACCGTCGCCGCTCACAAAGTTGATGACACCCTTGGGGAATCCGGCATCTTCGAACGCCTTGGCCAAGCGCCAGCCGCAGACCGGGGTCTCTTCACTCGTCTTGATGACGACCGTGTTGCCCGCCAGCAGCGCCGGCAAGGAACCCCAAAGCGGGATGGCTACCGGGAAGTTCCACGGCGTGATGATGCCCACCACGCCCTTGGGCTTGCGCAGGATGTAGGCGTCCTTGGCCGGTATTTCGCTGCTTAGCACGTGGCCCGTTGGCAGGCGGCCAAAGCCCGCCACGTACTGCGCGGTGTGCAGGGATTCCACCACGTCGGCGCGGCCTTCGTTGTAAGGCTTGCCGCACTCGGTGGTGACAAGGACGCTGAACTCTTCGAGGTCGCGCTTGAGCACCTGAGCCAGGTTGTCAATGAACTCGGCGCGCTGGACCCAGCTCAGCCGGCGCCAGGACGTGTAGGCGGCTCGGGCGGCCTTCACCGCTTCGTTCACTTGGGCGCGGCTAGTCATCGGGGCCGTGCCGATCACATGGGTTCGGTTGGCGGGGTTGGTGCTGACGAACGTGCTGTCGCCATCCACCCATTCGCCATTGATGTAGTTCTGGGCCTTGACGTCGCGCATCACCAGCGAAAGCAGATCAGGAGTCACCGTTGCACTCATAGCCGGGAGGTTACCAGGGGGTTCGGGCCCGAGCCGGGTAACTTTGAGGCCGTGCGTCAGGTTTGGTTGGGTTTGCTGGTGGCCATGGCGGGGTTGGCCTCGGCAGCCGATGTCATGCCCCAGGATGGCTGGGTGGTGGTGAACGAGGTTCTCACGCTCCGCATGCGCACCCGGCCGGAGGCGGCCACGGCGATTGCCCAACGGCTGCGACCCCTGCCTGATGCTTCGAAGTTTGTCGCCGAAAAGCGGGAGGAGGCGGTGGTCATCAGCAGTGGCCCGGTGGTCATCCTCACCGTCACCCCGGAAGAAGCCCGTGCGCAAAACAGCGACCCTATGGCTTTGGCCCAGATCTGGGCGCGCCGCCTGGAAGACGCCTTCGCCTTGCCCCCACTGAAGTCGAACACCCACGACGTCCTGCTGGCCATCGGCCAGACTACGGAAATCCCGCTGGTGGGGCGAGGCGCCCGCCAGGCGCAACTGGTAGCCGAACCTGCCGGAGCCCTGCGTATTGAGCGGCGCACCGGCATGGTGCGCATCACGGCCAGCGGCAAGGGGAACGTCAATCTCACCGCCAAGATTGGCAACGAGACCTGGTTTTGGCGCGTAAACGCCGCCCCCTGGGCGGTGAAGCAGAACACGCCCTTGCAGGCCCAGGTGACGGGCACCACCGCCCGCGCCGAAGTGGTGGCCGCCGCCGCTGCTGCCGCCGTGCAGAGCCGATTTGCCACCGAACCAGGCGCGATGATTCGACTTCGGGGCATTCGCACCGGGCCCCTCTCGGCCGGGAACTCTGGCCGAGCCCTAGTGGACGTGTTGGTGCATGGGGTTGGCCTCTACCCCTGGACGGGCACCGTGGAGGTGCGCATGCAGAACATCACGGCCCGCCGCGAAACCACAGAGCAACTTTGGTACAGCAACGAGCCAGAAAACTTGCGCGACCCGCAAACGCTTTACAGCCGCTGGTTGACGACGGGCCGCCCCGCCCGCCTGCTGACCCACCAACGGAACCGGGGCACCGCGCCGCTGGTGTCGTCGGTGAAGCTAGTGAACTACGGCCAGACCACCGCCCGCGTGTCGCTTATTGCCGGCGACGGGGGCGTGGACCAGAACCCCACCTTGGCGGGGTACCGCGCAGGCGAGGCCTTTATGCCCGACTGGAAGGAAGGGGCCAGCCTCGTCTTGCAGATCCCGCCGGGAAGCTCGGTGCCGGTGCAAGTGCACGAGCTTGAGTACGGTGATACTTCCTCGGGCCTCTATGTCTTCCATATGCTTGAGGGTGCGCCCGACAGCGTGATGATGGTGCACGAGGCCGTGGCTCCGGCCAGCATGCCGCCGAAATGGCGAGAGGCATCCCGGGTGGAGCGGCCCTACACCATGGCGCGCCCGGAGACCATTCCGGTCGGCACGATCATCATGAACCGCACCAACTCGCCGGTTTTCCCCGAGCCCAAGCGCGTGGAGACCTTCGACTACGAAGCCGGGGGGCGCATTACGTTCTTGCGCCTGGGGCAGCAAGCGGTGACGGGCAATGAAGGGGAAGCGCTGCTCGGCAATTTCGGCGTGGTTTACGAGCTCAACGGGACGATCAAGAACCCGACCGACCGCGTGGCCCCCACCGAGGTGGTGTTTGAGTCCAGCGCGGGCTACACCGGGGCGCTGATCTTTGTCAATGGCACTCTGATGAAGATCCCCTTGCTGCAGCCCAAGACCGAGCACCGGATGCGACTCTTCAACCTACAGCCGGGGCAAACCGTGCGTATGAACATGGTCACGATCCCGCTTTCCGGTGGCAGTTACCCGGCGACGATCACCATCCGACCGGTGGAGTAATGACAAGAAACATGAGACCGGACCCCAAAGAAACCGAACGCGTCAAGAAGGCCGAGCAACTGCGCCGCAAAGGGCAGCGCGCGCTCAATGACGGCGACTACGAGAAGGCGATCCTGGCGTTCCGCCATGCCCTGAAGCAGGGCGGCGACCCGGAGGTCTTGCTCACGGAACTGGGCGCAGCCTACGAAGCCGGCGGCATGGCTCCAGAAGCCTATAAGCAATACGCCCGGGCGCGGCAGTCGGTGGCCAGCGGGGAACTAGAAGCGGCCATGGCGAGCACGCTGAAGCAGCAGGGGCGCGGGCACGATGCCGTGCGGCACCTGCAGGAAGCCCGGCGCCTAGAGCCCGACGACCCCAACCTAGCCCTCCAACTGGCGGAAACCCTGCGCTCTATGGGCAGTCGCCGAGCCGCCTTCGCCGCGATTATGGAAGCCGTGGTTTTGGCCCCGGATGATGCGTTCTTCCACCAGTGGGCCGGGGAATTGGCCTACGAAATGGAGCGGTTCCCGGAGGCAGTTTCGAGCCTGCAGGCGGCCAGCGAACTCTCGCCGGGCGACCCGGAGATCTTTGGCATGGGAGCCCTGGCGATGTGGGCGAATGCCCAACCGACGGAAGCCCTCCGCGCCGCCCAGATCGCCAGCGACTTGGACCCGCAATCGACATTCTTCCGCGCGATTGTGGCCGTGCTAGCTCACCACTCACCCGGGGCCACCCCGGCTGAGATGCCAAATCTGGACGAATACGACCTTGACCGGTTGAAGCGTTGGTTGCGCCCCATTGGCCTCGCCCTGCCACCCGCCCCTGAGTCCCCGAGGCCCCCGAAAGCCCCGAACTCCCCGAGCCCCCTCATGAATCCGATCCAAGTTGAAATCGTGGCGTGCAGCGCCGATGACGCCGTAGAAGCCGCCCGCGGGGGAGCCTCTCGGCTCGAAATCTGTGGTGCCCTGGGCCAGGGTGGCCTGACCCCAGCGTGGGGCAGTGGCGCGCCACTCGCGCCCAGGTGGATCTGCCCGCAATCGTCATGATTCGCCCCCGAAGCGGCGGCTTTTGCTACACCGATCTCGAGTTCGACACGATGCTCCGCGACCTCGACGCCTTCCTTGAGGAAGGGGTGGATGGGTTCGTCACCGGATGCCTGACCGCTGATGGCAACCCGGACGCCAAGCGCAACGCGGAACTCGTCCGCCGCGCGCAAGGGAAGGTGGTGATGTGCCACCGTTGCTACGACGTGGTGCGGGACCCCCACGCAGCCCTGGAGAGCCTGATTGACTCCGGTTTCACGCGGGTTTTGACCTCGGGACGAAGCAACAGCGCCCTCGAAGGCGCCCCCGAAATCTGGCGCACCGTCGAGCAAGCGGCGGGGCGGATCGAAGTCGTCCCCGGGGGTGGAGTCCGCCCCGAAAATGCCGCCGAAGTGGTGCGTCTCACGGGCGTAAATGTCGTCCATCTCGCCCCGTTTGTGCGGAGGGAAGACACCTCTTGCCAGGCCAACTTGGACCTTTCGTTCGCCGGTTCGTTGGACCCCGCCGAAGGCCTTTTTGACCTCATTGATGCCGCCAGCGTGGCCGCCACGGTGCGCGCAGTCAACCCCGCTTCGTAAGGGCAGTGTGAAATCAGATCGCCCCTCGGGCGTCTGACAGTCACTATGACCAAGCGGTTATGGATGGTATCAACCACAGCGTTGCTGGCCACCTTGGCCACCGCCCAATGGGGCACGTCAACGACCGTCTCTGCCTACGGCGAAGGCACCTGGGAAACCGGTGGCCGCCGCTACGAAGTGGAGCGCATGTCCGTTCGATTCGACGGCGGTAGCCGACTTCGCATCACCTGGGATGGTGACCGGAGCGACGCCTTTAACGCCGAGTACATCAGCTGTGGCAACAACCAGTACGAGATCGAAGTCCCGACCTCACCGCCTCTGCGCGGCACGTTGGATCTCGATTCGCGCGGCAACCTCTCCCGTCTCGATCTGCGCTCGTCCGGCAATAGCCGCCGGCAAAGCCTGACCTTCCGCGCGCAGCGCCCCATCAACGATGGTTGGGGCAACAATGGCGGCTGGGGCAACGACCCCTGGGGCAACCAAAACGGATGGCTGCAACTGAACGAGCAAGTGCGAGGGCGCGGCACGTTCACCCACAACGGGCGCCGCAATGACCTGCAGGACGTGCGGGTGACCGCCGACCGCAACGGGCGCATCACGTTGGCCTTCCAGGGCGGTGGCTACATTAACCTGCGGGGCGAATACGGCGAGCGCCGAGGCAATAGCGTGTCGTTCGAACTCTACGAAGGTTTGGGCCGCTACGACATGAGCGGTCGCGGCACGCTGGAGTTCGAAAACGACCAGCGCACCGTGCGGCGCATCTCGGTGAGCGGCACGGCGGATCGCCAGCAGTTCCGGCTTGATTTCTCGCGGGGCCTCGGCAACATCGACGAAACGATCTACGGGCGGGGTGAGTTCATTCTGGGCCGCGATGACTTCCCGTTCAGTTCGGCGCGGGTCGTGCTTTCCAGCAACGGGCGGTTCAGCGTCCGCACCGAGGGACGCCGCTACACCGAGTTCACGGGCACCTGGCGTGAAGAAGGCGACCAGTACGCACTGTTCGTCAATAGCGTCTCCGGCCGCCGACTTAGTAGTGGTCGCGGATGGGTGCAAGTCGACCGCTATTCCGGCCGCGTCATCAGCATCAACCTCACCGGGGTGGCGGATGAACAGCGGTTCGAAATGAACATCAACTGGTAACCTGCATGACGAGAAGTGGGGCTTCTGCAACAATGCGGGAGCCCCCCGACCCCTGACATCGTCCAACACTATGAGCAACATGAAGAAGCTCCTTGTTCTCGCCGCCGCGCTTGCGGCCTCCGCCCTGAGCTTTGGGCAGCATGCCTCCACCACGGACGGCTCGGGCACGTATCAGAATCCTGATGGTAACGTCTCCATCCGACGGGCCACGGTGATCCTCAACGAGAACCGCCAACTCCAACTGACGCTGGAAGGCTCGCGCCGAGTGAGCCTGTTTGGCACCTGGAGCCGCAGCGAGAATGGCCGCTACGAAGTCTCGGTCAAGACCGCGCAGAACAACAGCACCCCCCGATGACGGGCCAAATTGACGTCGGCAACGGCACCTACGTCCGCCGCATCAACGTGGCGAGTGCCGAGGGCAACTTCCGCTGGAATATCTCCTTTGTGGGCACGCGGGAATCCACGGGTAACCCCACTAACCCCACGAATCCCACCAACCCCACCAACCCGAACCTGCCGGGAGCGCCGATTGACGTGCTCCGCTTTACCGATGCTCCGCGCGGCAACGGCGATTGGCAGTATCTGGGTTCCCGCGCCAGCCTGAATCGCGTGACGGTGGACGCTCAGCGCGACGGCCGCATCTCGTTCGAGTTCCCAGGCATCAGCCGCTTCAAGATCGTGGCCCGCTACAGCCGCCTGCGCGGCGACACCTTGCCGGTGGAGATCTATGAAGGCTTCGGGGCGCGCGACGTACGAGGTACGGGCGTGGTCAGCCTCACCCGCGACCACACCAAGGTGCTGCGACTGACGCTGAACGGCACGGCGGATGGCCAGCGGTTCAATATCAGCTTCATCCAAGGTCGCCTGGCGATCAACCAGAACGTGCAAGGGAGCGGAACCGCCGAAGTGGGCCGCAACAATCGGCAGCGCGTGTACGCCGCCCAGGTGATTCTGGACCAGCAGGGCCTCTTCACTATTCGGGGTACGGACGGTAGCAACCTCCACGTCAACGGCACCTGGACCGAGGACCGCGCGGGCGTCATCACGCTGAGCGTGACGGACATCCGAGGCCGACGCGTCAGCTACGGCCGGGGGACTCTGAACCTGGATACGCGCACCGACCAAGTGCGCTCGTTCAGCCTTTCCGGGACCACCGACGGCGAGTCGTTCTTCTTCGACTTCACCGTCCGCTAAGGACTGACTAAAGACAAAAAACCCCCGGAGCCGCAGGGCACCCGGGGTTTTTGTTTTGCCGGACTGAGTTAGGCGCCCGAGCGAGTCGTGCTACGGTCAATCATCAGCACGCCCCGCGAATCGCTGCCGCCATCGGCTCGCACCCGCGCTCGCAGCGTCACCTTGGTGCCTCGCGGCAAGAACGGCAGATCGAACTTGTACGTGTTGTCCCGGCTGGTGCCGCCCGTCACGCCAAAGCGATCCGAACTGGCCACCACTTGGGTGCCGTACAGCACTTCCACCGAACTGATCTCCAGTCGGTGCCCGCCTTCGGTGTACTGGAAGGTGATGGAGTACGGCCCGCTGGCCCCGATGCGCTCAGTGATGTCCCACTCACGAGTGATGATGGTTTCTCCGACTTCACCCGGCGCCCAGCCGGCCATCGGCTCGATTTCCGAACCATCCAGGCGGCGGTACATGATGTCCCGCAAGTCCATACCCACCAGGTGGGTGTTCAGGCGCGCCAAGAAGCTCTCGTAGTTCTTGCGCTCCGCCGACGTCCATCCGGTCTCGGCAATGGCGTAGAGGCGCGGGAACGCCATGTATTCCACCTGCTTGGGGTGGGGCATGTATTCCGTCCACAGGTTGCCCTGCACGCCCAGGATGTGCTTGTGGAACTCGGGCTCCAGCGCCTCCGGGATCGGTTCGTATTCGTACACGCGCCACAAGGGGAGATATCCCCCAATCGCTCGGGGTTCACCGGCCGCGTCGCGAGTTTGGTAGTAGTCCAGGTAGCAGTGGCTAGTGGGAGACATCACCGCGTCGTTGCCTTGGCGTGCGGCTTCAATGGCTCCATTGGGGCCCAGCCAGGCCATGACCGTCGCGTTCTGGGCGAGACCGCCTTCCAGGATTTCGCTCCAACCCACCATCCGGCGTCCCTTGCTGGTGATGTAGTCGTCAATCTGGCGGATGAAGTACGACTGCAGTTCGTGCTCGTCCTTCAGGTTGTTGGCGCGCATGATGGCCTGGGCTTCTTCGCTGGCCTTCCACTCATCCTTCGGGCACTCGTCCCCGCCGATGTGGATGAACTCCGAGGGGAAGAGCTCCATCACTTCGTCCAGCACGTCCTTCAGGAACTGAATCGTGGCCGGGCGCGGGCTAAACACCGTGCTGATGACGCCCCATTGGGTGCCGACTTCTAGCTGCACATCCGGGCGGTTGCCCAGTTCCGGATAGGCGGCGATGGCGGCGCGAGCGTGACCCGGCATTTCGATTTCGGGCACCACGTTGATGTGCCGCTCGGCCGCGTAGGCGACGATCTCCTTGATCTCTTCTTGTGTATAGTAACCGCCGTACCACTCCGGACCCTTGAACATGGTTTGGTAGCGGTAGCGATGCGGGTTTTCGTTGGCCAGTTCGTCCACGTTGCGGCGCCAAGCTCCCACTTCGGTCAGGCGCGGATACTTCTTGATCTCGATGCGCCAGCCCTGGTCTTCGGTCAGGTGCCAGTGGAACGAGTTGAGCTTCATTGCGGCCATTTCGTCCAGGAACTTCTTGATGAACTCCTTGGGCTGCATGTGTCGGCAGGAGTCCAGCATCGCACCGCGCCAGGCAAAGCGGGGCGAGTCTTCAATCTCGATGGCCGGGATCGTCCACTCGCGGTTCACGGTTTGGGTGGCGTGGATGTCCGTCGGCAGCAGTTGCTTGAGCGACTGCAGGCCGTAGAACGCCCCCGAGGCAGCCGAGGCCCGAATCTGAACGCGGTCAGCGGTGACGCTGAGCGTGTAGCCGTCCTTACCCAGTCTCGCGAGGCTCGGATCCAGACGAACGTCAATCGTGTTGGAGCCCGCGCGCCCGTCCAGGCGGAGGTCAAATCCGAGGGCCGGTTCCATGCCTCGGCCGACCAATCGTCGAGTCGGTAAGGTCGCCTCATCCCCCGTCAGCCGAGTATTCGAACGCAAGACAAACGCGCCCGTCTTCCATTCGTACTTGGACGGCAAGGGAATGATGGGCGGCGGCGTGGAGGGTGCCGTTTGCGACAGGGTCACGGCCACCAAGAGAGAGCCAATCATCCCTCGCACAATACCCACAGATTCTTAACCGATGCCTTTGGCATAATGGTTCTTGATGAATACCTTTGACGATGCCGTGCGGGAGTGGGTGTCCGGCGCGATGTCCTGCTACATCAGCGACCTCAGCGCCCTGACGCACGAGCAACTGGCTGCGAGCCCGGCGGGCCACGGCCGCGCCGCCTACGATTACTCCTATGAAGTGGCCGTGGTGAATGATCGCATCGCGCAGCGCATGAGCGGCATCGAGCCGGAACCCTGGCCGTTTGAAGGCTGGATGGTTTGCCCGGACGAATACCGCGACCCCGAGAAGATCAGCGCGCGCGTGGCGGATTCACTGGAAAAGATCCTGGCCGCCTGGGATGGCCTGAGTGCCGAAGACCGGATGAAGCCCATCGAAACCCAAAATGGCACTCAGTACCCCGTGGGGATGATGCACTTTGCCAGCATGCACACCATGTATCACGGGGGGCAACTCAACCTGGTGCAGGCCATGGCCGGCGACCTGGAAGTGCACTGGAGCTAACGCGCCCTTATTGGTGCTTAGCTTTAATCTGGGCGATCTCTTCGAGGGCGACCTCAAGGGATCGCCTTGACGTCTGCGGGGTCACCACGGTGGTGGGCTGGCCGGCTTCCAGGTGGTCGATGAAGTCTTTGAGCTCCACAAAGTAGCCGCCGAGGTCACTAATGTTGCCGCCGCCGCTGGTGGCCATCTTGGCGAATTCCACCACTTCGGGGCTCTGCCCGTCGCGGTAAATGGTGAGCGGGCCGCCTTCCATAATCGCCGCGCCGCGCTCAAACATCGCCCGGAACGTCATGCGGAAAGGCGTGTTCTGCGGCCACGACCAGCCGCCTTCAAGAATCGCGACCGTCTTGCCAAAGCGCATCGTGCTGATGCTGTAACCCACGCCGCGCTCGTCCAGTTGACCGTCGGAGTGCATGGTGTCGGGGTCGCCCAGCAGGTAAAGGATGAAGTCGGTGTCGTGGATGCGCATGTCCAGCGCCCCGCCCCCGGCCTTGCTTTCGTCGGCTTGCCAATTCTCGCTGGCCCAACTGGGGAAGGCCCCGTAGCGAGTGAGGTTGATAACCTGGAGCGCGCCCAGCTCACCGCTCTCCACCAGCCGCTTGAGATAGTCGTATTCGGGCCAGTAGCGGATGCAGTGGCCGACCATCAATTGCACGCCCGCATTTTCGCTGGCGGCGATCATCGTATCGGCAGTGGCCACGTCGAGCGCCATCGGCTTCTCGCAAATCACATGGCAACCGAGTTCGGCGCCCTTGATCGTCGCGGCGGCGTGGTCCACGGTCGGCAAGCACACGTCCACCACGTTCGCGCCGGTGGCCTGCACGGCCTCATCGATCGTGGCAAACACCGGGCAACCAAAGTCCTTGGCGAAGGCCTCGGCCTTCTCGGCGCGGCGGTCAACGCAGCCCACCAGCTCGGCATTTTCTAGCAAGGCGTACACGTTTGCGTGCATCCGCCCCATAAACCCACAGCCCACCAATACGATCTTTTGCACGGGGGTGACATTACCCGCAAGTCGCGTGAATCTCCCTCAGCCCTTGCATCCATGCGCCCGGATACGTCACGCTACAGGTATGGGGCTCTCTCCGAAGGGTGGTCTGTGGTTAGGGGGCGTGTGCGCCCTCGCGTTGGCGTCTTGGACGATGATCGGGTGCGGCGGACCGGCCGGCACCACGGCGGAACCGGAAACGGGAGGCGCCACATCCGCCCCGTGGGGACCGAAGTCAAGGGCGACATCGAAGTCCAAGCCTTTAAGGGTGGTTTTGGCATCGATTTCTATCAGAAGGCCGCCGACGAGTTCAACAAGAAGCACACCGACGCCAAGGTCACCGTGGATGGCGACCCGCGCGTGTGGGAGAAGCTGAAGCCGCGCCTGGTGGCCGGAGACCCGCCGGCGCTAATGTTCCCGGGCTGGGGCATGGACCACTGGTCGCTCATCACCGATGGCGCGCTGATGGAGCTGGACGCCGCCCTGGATAGCCCGGCGGAAGGCGCAGACGGCACCTGGCGCAGCACTTTTGAGCCCGGTCTGCTCAAGCTCGGCCAGCAAGAAGGGAAGACCTACGTGCTACCGTACTACTTTAACATCAACGGCTGGTGGTACGACAAGACGATCTTTGACGCCAACGGCTGGACCGCGCCCAAGAATTACGACGAACTCCTGGCCCTGTGCGAGAAGATCAAGGCCAAGGGCATCGCCCCTATCACGTACCAAGGCAAGTACCCGTACTACATGGTTCACGGGATGCTGTTGCCCTGGGCGCACAGCGGGGGCGGCCCCGAAGTCATCCGCAAGATTCAGAACCTTGAGCCCGGCGCCTGGAAGGACCCGGCCGTGCTGAAGGCAGCGCAAATGATCGTGGAGCTCCGCGACAAAGGCTACTTTGCCACTGGTGCAACGGCCCTCACTCACACCGAGAGCCAATCTGATCTCGTGGTCGGCAAGGCGGCGATGATCCCCTGCGGCACCTGGCTGTACAGCGAAATGAAGGAGCAACTCAAGCCCACCAACAAACTGACGATGTTCCTGCCGCCGCCGGTGGCCGGAGGCCAGGGTGACCCGTCGGCGATGATTGTGAGCATCGAGCCCTGGATGGTGCCGTCGAAGTCACCGAACGCCAGCGGCGCCATTGCCTTCTTCAAGTACATGACCAGCCCCGAAAAGGCCCGGGAGTTTGTGGCCGAAAAGGGCTCGCTGATGGCCATCAAGGGTAGCGCCGAAGCCGTCAAGATCGAAGCGCTGAAGGAACCCGCCCGCCTCTTTGGCGAAAGCAAGGATGTGTGGTCCTGGCAGGTGCGCGATTGGTACAAGGCCATGCACACCGAAATTGAGAATGCGCTCACCGCGATGCTCAATGGCGAGCTGACGGCAGAACAGTTCTTGGATCGTTGCGAAGCGGCGGCCGAGGCGACCCGGAAGGATTCCGCGATCGTCAAGCACAAGGTTTGATGAAGGCATCTTCCTCGCCGTGGCTCTTTAGGCTGGGGTTTATCGCCCCGGCCTTTGTCCTGTATGTGGGCTTTGTCATTTGGCCGCTCATCCAAGCGTTCCAGATCTCGTTCTATCGCTGGCGAGGCACGAGCAACCGCGTCACCTGGGTGGGCATGGAGAACTACGAGAAACTCCGCACCGACCCGGTGCTGAGCGAGGCCCTGGGCAACAACCTCTTCATGATGTTTGTGGGCGGGGTGCTCATTGTCATCCTGGCTTTGCTAGTGGCCCATGCCCTGCAAAAGAGCACCCGTGTCAGCCAGTTTTTGGAGAGCATCTACCTGTTCCCGCAAGTGGTGAGCATGGTGGTGGTGGCGCTGCTGTGGCAGTTCATGTTCAACCCGCAGTTCGGTCCCGTGCCGCTGCTGCAGAAGGCGCTGGGGCTGGGCGAGTTCCAGTCCGGGTGGCTGGCCACGCCGAACGTGGCGCTGCCCGCCGTCACGGTGGCCTTTGCATGGTACGCGGTGGGGTTCTACGTGATGTTGTTCTCCGCCGGATTGCGGCAAATCCCCACCGAGATCACCGAGGCCAGTGAACTGGACGGCAGCACCGGCTGGCACCGCTTTACCAACGTGACTTGGCCCCTGCTGTGGTCGGTCAAGCGCACCGGCGTCACCTATCTGGTCATCACGGTGATGAACACCTTTGCCCTCGTCTATCTCATGACGAAGGGCCAACCTGACCGCAAGACCGAAGTGGCGCTGACCTACCTCTACGAGCAGGCCTTCACCAATAGTGATTGGGGTTATGCGAGTGCCCTGGCGGTGGTCAATCTCTTCTTCGTGATGGCCGTCACGCTGCTGGTGATGTGGATCTTCCGACGTGACCCAACCGAGCGGAGGGCCCGCGCGTGAAGATCATCCGTCCCTTGTTCGTTTGGCTCTGCATCCTGGGTATCGGCTTGCCTCTGCTGTGGGTGTTGGTGTCCTCGCTGAAGGGAAGTCTCGAGGTCATCTCCGAGCCCTGGGGATTCCCGGCGCAGCCCAAGTGGAGCAACTACCGCACGGCCTGGGTGGACGCCAACGTGGGCACGGGGCTACTGAACAGCACCATCACCACGGTGGGCACGCTGCTCATTCTGCTCCCCATCGGGGCGATGGCGGCCTATGTGTTGGCCCGGTCGCCGTTCCGGGGGAGCAAGGCCATCTTTGGCCTTTTCCTCAGCGGGATGATGTTTCCGGTCTTCCTCGTTATCGTGCCGCTGTTCATCCAGATGCGCACGCTCGGCCTCACCGATAGCCTGCCGGGCCTGATCTTGGTTTACGTGGCGTATTCGCTCTCGTTCACCATCTTCGTGCTGTTCGGCTTCTTTGTCTCGATCCCGAAGGAGATGGACGAAGCGGCGATGCTGGATGGCTGTAGCCCTTCGCGGGCGTTCTGGCAGATCATGATGCCGCTGGCGCGACCCGGCCTGATTGTGGCGGGGGTGTTTAACGCCATTGGCCTGTGGAACGAGTACGGTTTGGCCCTGGTCTTGGTGAATCGCAAGGAGTTTCGCACCTTGCCGCTGGCCGTGGCCGACCTCACCCAGACCCAGCAATATCAGGCCGACTACGGGGCGCTCTTTGCCGCCCTGGTGGTCGTTATGGCCCCCATGCTCATTGCGTACCTGTTCGTGAAAGATCGCCTGCGCGAAGCAATGCTGGCGGGCGCCGTCAAGGGCTAGCTTATGCGGCGCGCTGACCGAAAGATCCGCGCCCCAAAACTTCTAGCGCCACTTCAATCACGTCCGGGTCCCATTGGGTGCCTCGGCCTTCTCTCAGCAATTCCAGGGCGTGCAGGGCGTCCTGCGCTCTACGGTAAGGGCGTTGGCTGGTGAGGGCATCCCAGGTGTCGGCTACGGCCACAATGCGCGCGCCCAGGCTGATATCCTCACCGGCCAGCCGGTCGGGGTAGCCCATGCCGTCCCACCGCTCGTGGTGGTTGCGCACAATCTTGAGCTTGGCGTCGTGGTTCCAAATCGGGCGCAAAATCTGCTCCCCAATGAGGGGGTGCTGCTGCACTTCCCGAAACTCTTCAATCGTCAACGGCCCTTGCTTTTGCAGAACCGACTCCCGCACACCAATCTTGCCGATGTCGTGGAGCAGGGCGGCCTCGGAGATTTCCGCCACGAAGGCCTTGTCATCGCCGCTGATGATGCGGGCGATCTCAGTGGCAACATTGCTGACGCGTTCGCTGTGGTTGCGGGTGGATTCGTCCTTGACTTCCAGCGCCCGGTTAAGGGCCAGCAGGCTGGCTCGATAAGCCTGCGCTAGTTGCAGACTCTGCGCGGCCACCTTTTCCTCCAGGTGCGCTTGATGCTCTTGATTGGCGCGTCGGAGTTCTTCGCGCTCAAGAAGCACCGCCCGCTGGGCGGCGGCCTTGATCACCCGGGCGATCACGTCGCGCACCGAAAACGGCTTCAAAACGTAGTCTGCGATCCCGTCCCGCAACATGTTGATGGCCAGTTGGGTGTCGCTCTCGGCCGTCATCATGATGACCATCAGGTTCGGATCCAGCGCCCGCAGTTGGGCCTGGAGCACATCGCCCTTCATGCCCGGCATGTTGTAGTCCGTAATGACGACCTCGGGCATGCGTGTGGTGACGAACGTGAGGGCGTCCTCGGCGCAGGTGACGGTATGGGCCTCGAAGCCCGCCATGGCCAGTGCCTTCGTCAAAACATGGCCGACTTCGACCTCGTCATCAACAACGAGAACCAGGGTCGGGGGGGCAGAAAGGTGAGTGCTCATGCGGAAAAAGTGACGGAAGGGGCAGCTAGGTAGGGGAAGGTCACCCGGACTTGGGTGCCCTGCGGAGACGAATTCAGCGTGATCGTGCCGCCGTGGGCATCTGTGAGCTTGCGGCAGATGGCGAGACCAAGGCCGGTGCCGTCTTCGGCACCCTTGGTTGTGAAGTAGGGTTCAAAGACTTTCTCGCGAATGGCTTTCGGGATGCCCGGGCCATTGTCCGAGACCGTGTAGGCGACTTGATCCTCGCCGAGTTCAGCTTCCACCACTACGCGAGGGTGTCCATTGGCGGTGCGCGAAACGGCCTGCACGGCATTCACCATTAAGTTGATGAGCACCTGCTCAATTTCGGCTTCGCGGAGCCAGGCTGGGCCGGGGTTGCCTTTGGTTTTCATTTCGATCGCCACATCACTGGCCCCAAAACGGGCCATGAGCATCTCGGCGGCCGACTTCACGGGCGACCAAGGATTGACCAGCACGGCCGCATCTTGACCGGAGCGCGCGAACTTGCGAGTGCGATTGAGAATGCGAATGGCGCGGGTGATCAGGCTTTGAATGGATTCACTGACCAATTGGATTTCGGGCTCGGGGTGGTCGGCCAGCAGCTCAGCGTGGGCGCGCAAGGCCGTCAATGGGTTATGAATCTCGTGGCAGATCTCGGCCGTCATTCCGCCCAGCAGCATCAAGCGATCCTGGTGGGGGGTGAGCATGGGGGCTGGTGTGCCGTCTTGATTCTCGACGGCGGGCGTATCGCCCAGCAACCCGACGACCACGGGGCGTCCGCCAAGTCCGGTGGGCACGCAAACCGGGTGATTCCACACCACGCGGGTCGTGCCGTCTTGCAAAAGTAATCGAATCGGCTTGGGCTTCGCATCGTGGCCCATGAGCAGATTGCCTTCGCTCGCTTCCACTCGGCCACGGTCCTCATCGTGCCAGCGCTCCAGCCAGTCTTGGTAGGCCAGCGCGCGCGGTTCATCCGGCAGTATTGCCGCATCCAGGCTACCCAGCAAGAAAACGGAACCACTTATGGGGTCGAGAATGCTAATCTCTCGCTGCTCTCGGAGGAGCCAGGCGTGGAGGTGTTGAAGAAGTTGGCCGTCTTGCCAGCCTTGAATCGCCCCGTCGTCGACCTCGGCGATTTGCCACCATTCGCCCTCGGGCGTGGCGTGCGCCAGGCCTCTCAGCCAGATCCCGCGCGGGGCGAAGTAAACCGGGTGGGGATGCTCGGCCTTGAGAATGGAGAGCAGGCTCTCCAGTTCGGTGGTTGATGACTGGGGCCAGCCCAGCAGGCGGCAAAGGGCGGCATTGGCCTGCGCCGGAGCCTGCGCCGAAGCCCGCCAGGCCAGGGCAAAGGGAAGCGCATCGAAGTTCAGCGACTCCGACGCCGCGTGTTCAAGTCGCACGGCCACGTGGCCGTCGCAGGGGCTCGTTACAAGGGTGACCAGATGATCGGGTTGACGAAGGGTATGAACGTTGAGCTGGCCGGGGGCATACTTGAGGCGCGCCCATTCTGAGCACAACCAGGGCTGCTCTTCGGTGGCAATCCAGCGGAAGAGGGGCGTGCCAATCCGTTCGTCGGCAGGGCCAAAGCTCGACCAATCCCCCCACAATGTGAGAATGCAACCGTCCGCGCCGACCAGGCCGTAGGCACACTCTTGGCTCTGCGCAATGGCTTTCGCCACGCGCCCCAAATCGGCCTCTGCCCCCATGCCCGGTGGATTCGAATCCAACACCCAGGCAAAATTGTCGGTATCTGCCGGGTAAATCTAAAGTGATGCCTTAGACTCTTTCGTACTCGCGCCGGTCGAAAACGAGGTCATCCGCCACGCGCCACTGCTCCTTGGGCACCTGCGATTCCGGCCGGATCTTGCTGAAGTGGACAATGGCCGCATCCAGCCCGACTTCGCGGCATCGATCGAGGAAGACGCTGTTCAGCACCGCGCGGGCGACCGGCTTGAGACCGAAGCTCACGTTGCTGACGCCCAGAATGAAATGCGCCCGGGGGATGCGCGCCTTGAGCTCGCGGATGGCTTCGATGGTCGCTACGCCACTCGCGCGGAACTCTTCGTCGCCGCTGGCGAGGGTGAAGGTGAGGCAGTCAAAGAACACGTCGTGGTCGGGCAGGCCGTATTCGCGGGTCATGGCGATAATCCGTTCCCCAATCGCGATCTTGTCCTCCACCGTCTTGGCCATGCCTTGCTCGTTGATGGTGAGTGCCACCACCGCCGCCCCGTATTTGCGGCACAGCTCCAGCACCCGGCGGGTGCGTGTTTCGCCGTCTTCAAAGTTGATCGAGTTGATGATCGGCTTGCCCGCCAGGCGGCGCAGCGCCACCTCCGCCACGTTCAATTCCGTGGTGTCGATCATGATCGGCACCGTGACGTGCTGGTTGTAAAGCATCAGCAGCCGGTCCATGTCGCGGGCTTCGTCGCGCCCCACGTAGGCGGCGCACACGTCAATCATGTGACTGCCTTCGCCCTCTTGCTCGCGGGCCATCTCCACCAGGCCATCCCAGTTTTCGGCGGCCAGCATTTCGCGGAACGCCTTGCTACCGTTGGCGTTGGTGCGCTCCCCGACGATGAGGAAACTGTTGTCCTGCTCAAAGGGCACGAACTGGTACAGGCTGCTGCACCCGCGCAGGGCAAAGGCATCGCTTTGCTCCGGTCGCTGAATCGAGAAATCGAAGGCAGGGAAGTGGCCTTGCACGCGCCGCCAGTGCACATCGGCAGTGTGGTTCGCCCCGTTCAGGGCCTTGGCGACGGCTTCAATGTGGGCGGGGGTGGTGCCGCAGCAACCTCCCGCCAGGGCCACACCGAATTCCTCCACAAACTGGCGGTGGTAGCGGGCGAGTTCGTCTGGTGTGAGCTTGTACATCGCTTGGCCGCGCTCCATCACGGGCAAGCCCGCGTTGGGCTGCACGCTCAATGGACGGGTGGAGTTCTGGGCCAGCGTGCGGATGTGCGGCATCATTTCCAGCGGGCCGGTGGCGCAGTTCATGCCGATTGCGACCACTTCCGGGAAGCACTCAATCATGTTGATGGCGGCGAGCATCTCCGAGCCCAGCAGCATCGTGCCGGTCTGCTCCATGGTCACCTGGACGATGACGGGCAGGCGCACGCCGGTGGCCTCCATGGCCTCGCAGGCGGCCACCAGGCCGGCCTTTACCATCAGCAGGTCCTGAAGGGTTTCCAGCAGCAGCACGTCCACGCCTTCTTCGATGAGGCATCGGAAGGCGAGGGTGTAGGTTTCCACCAGGATGTCCCAGGTGGTTTGGCCAAGGCTGACGAGCTTGGTACCCGGGCCGAGCGCCCCCGCCACGTAGCGGCGTTTGCCATCTTTGGCCTCGGCGGAGCGGGCGGCAGCCACGGCAATGCGCCCGGCGGCGCGGGCGAGTTCTTCCACGATCTCCGGCGCATCGAATTCGGACATCACGATGCTAGTGGTGCCAAAGGTGTTGGTCTCCACGATGTCGCTGCCGGCGGCGAAGTACGCCTCGTGGATGCCCTGGATGAGTTCCGGGCGCGTAAGACAAAGAAGCTCGTTGCAGCCTTCCAGTGGCACCGAACCGAGCCGCTCCCGCACGATGCTCAAGTTCGCGGAATCAAACGGCACCGCGTCCAGCGAGAAGTCGCTCAAAGGGGGCGCGGCGTTCTGGATTTGGGTGCCCATGGCCCCATCCCAAATCATCACGCGTTCTTGCAAAGTGGCCAAGAACTCGGTGCCGCGCGAAAACATATCTCGGTTATGGCCCCGTGGCGCACCGGACCGCTGGGACGCGCCTCGGTACACTCTCGGGAATGCGCATTCGGCGGATGCTGGAAACCTCGGAACCGTGTTTCTCCTACGAGTTCTTTCCGCCGAAGACCGAGGCCGGTCTCCGCAAGCTCTACGGAAGAATCGAACACCTCAGTGAGCTGAACCCTTCGTTTGTTAGTGTGACCTACGGGGCAGGTGGCGGGTCCCGCCAAAGAACCGTAGCGATGGCGCAGCACATCAAAAAGGAAATTGGGATCGAGGTCCTGGCCCATTTGACCTGCGTGGGTCACACCCGGGCGGAACTGGAAGAGCTTCTCGATGAACTCGTAGATGTCGGCGTGGAGAACATCCTGGCCTTGCGCGGCGATCGCCACGATGAAGTCTCCGAAGGCGAACTCCTCTACGCCCGCGAACTGGTGGCCCTGGCCCGCAAGCGACACCCCCACCTCTGCATTGGCGCGGCGTGCTACCCCGAAACCCATCTCGAATCCCCCAGCCCCGAGCACGACCTCCGCTGGACCAAAGAGAAAGTGGATGCGGGCGTGGACTTCCTCATCACCCAGCTGTTCTTCCAGAACTCCAGCTACAGCAAGTTCGCGATGCAGGCCAACGCCCTGGGGATTGACGTCCCCATCGTGCCGGGGCTCATGCCCATCACCAACGTCAAGCAGATCGAGCGGTTTGCGCGGATGTGCGGGGCGCAAACGCCGGCCGTACTTTTCGATCGCCTGCGCAAGTGGGAGCACGATGAACAAGCCGTGATGGCCCTGGGCATGGAATGGGCGATCCAGCAGGGGCGTGAGCTGCTTAGCTTCGGGGTGCCCGGGCTGCATTTCTACACGTTGAACTCCTCCCTGGCCACGCGGGTGGTCCACACCAGCTTGGGAGGTCGCGGACGCTGGTCCGCCTAACGAAATCCTATGCCTGAAGATCGCAACGTCACTTACGACCCGCTGGTCGCGTTTATGGCCCTGTTCGAGAACGTGCAGGCCGTGTCGTCGCAGCAGGACCCGTTTGAAGGGCTGGGCATCGAGGAGCGCCTGAAGCTCCACATCGTCAACGGCATCAAGAAGAAGCTTGACGGTCACCTCGCCGAGGCAATGGAAACGTACACCCCGCTCCAGATCATCAACGACATTCTGCTGGACGGGATGAAGACCGTGGGCGAGCTCTTCGGGGCGGGCAAGATGCAGCTCCCGTTTGTGCTGCAAAGCGCCGAAGTGATGAAGACCGCGGTGGCCTACCTGGAACCGCACATGGAGAAGGTGGAGGGCAGCGAGAAGGGCTCGATTTTGCTGGCCACGGTGGCGGGCGACGTCCACGACATCGGCAAGAACCTGGTGGACATCATCCTCAGTAACAACGGTTACCGGGTGGAGAACATCGGCATCAAGCAGCCGATTCAAACGATCCTGGAAGAAGCCCAGCGCCGCAACTGCGATGTGATTGGCCTGAGCGGTCTGCTGGTCAAGTCCACCTTGGTGATGCGCGACAACCTGCTGGAGATGAACGCGCGGGGCCTCGCTCACATTCCGGTCATCTTGGGCGGCGCCGCTCTCACGCGGGCTTACGTGGAAGAAGACCTGCGCGCCCAGTACCACGGCAACGTTTTTTATGCGCAGGATGCCTTTGAAGGCCTGCACTTGATGGGCGAGATCAAAGAAGGCAACACCGAGGACGCCACCCCGCGCGTGTCTCAGCGGGTGGTTTCGCACCGCTTACCGGACCGCGATCCTGAGCTTTATGTCTTTACCGGCGTACGGAGCGAGATTGAACCCGTGGCCCCGCCCACGCTCCCGTTCTACGGGGTGCAGAAGCGCACCAAGTTCGACATTTTCGAGCTCTACAAGTACATCAACCCCATTGCGCTTTGGCGGGGGCAGTGGCAGTTCAAGCGCCGCGCCGACCAAACCAATGCCGAGTTCAATGCGTGGCTGGAGGAGAACGTCCGGCCGATCTACGAGCGCAAGCAACGCGAACTCGCCAATGTGATGAAGCCGGCGGTGAAGTGGGGTTACTTCTGGGCGCAGAGCGAAGGCAACGACCTCATTATCTACCATGAGGACCAGCGCACGGAGCGGGCAAGATTCCAGTTTCCGCGCCAGCGCGATGGCAAGCGGCAGTGCCTGGCGGACTTCTTCCAGCCCGTCTCCAGCGGCATCATGGATGTCGCGGCATTCCACATCGTCACCGTGGGCGGCGACGTGAGCGAGCACGAGCGCGCACTCTTTGCCAATGGTGATTACGCCGAGTACCTCTACACCCACGGCATGGGGGTGGAAACCGCCGAAGCCCTGGCCGAATACTGGCACCAGATGATCCGCCGGGAGATGGGGATTGACGACGCCGAACCCGAGGACATGCGGCTGCTCTTTAGCGCCAAGTACCACGGTTCGCGGTATTCATTTGGCTACCCCGCATGCCCGAACCTGGAAGATCAGCGCATCCTGATGGAGCTCCTCGAGCCGCAAGATATCGGGATCACGCTGAGCGAAGAGGACATGCTGGTGCCCGAGCAGAGCACCAGCGCGATCATCGTTCACCACCCCGAGGCGAAGTACTTCAACATCCGCTAAGGGGTGTTGAGCGCCGAGGGCTTGAACTGCCAGTTCCGTACCAGCGGGGCTTGGTCGCGGGAATGTTCGCCGCTCTCGGCGTTACCCGGGCCGAGCACCGTCCCCGCCTGGATACCCTGCGCTCCGAATCGGATGATCTGGATGTAAGTGCCCCGGTTGATGTAGGGGATGGGTTCCTCGCCCGGGTAGCGGATGGCGCCCTGGGCGGTCGGGGCCAGCGTGTCGGCTTTGGCTTGCACGGCCAGGATCGCTTCGCGCACCACTCGCTCGCGCCGACGGGATGGCACCAATTCGAGGCTGCCCGCCCCTTGCAACTGCCGCAGAATCGTGGTCGGCTGCACCGCTTGCTGGAAGAAGCTGGGGTTCAGAAGCGTGCCCACGGCCGGGGAATAAAGGCGACGGCGCAGCTCGTTCACGACTTCGAGATAGAAGGCACTGTTCACATCCCCATTGCGCTGAGAGCCGTCGTAGGCGTTGATACGCTGCCGGGCCACGGCAAACTCAGGCGCATCGCCCATCGCCCGCAAGAACAGCTCGCGGTACGAGCCGGAAGTGGCCGAATCCGCTTCGCTGATCGCCTTCGCCGCCCCGACCAGGTGCGCCACCGTCACCGGCTGGGTACCCAAGGCGTGAATGAGACTGTCATTGCGGAAGGCGCGGCCCCACACCGGCGTATCCATGTTCGGCCAGCCGGCAGCGGGCTTGTTGTTCCAGTTCACGATCAGCCCGGTCTTCGGGTTGAACGAGTGCGGCATCTCCTCGGAGCTCAAGAAGCCCTTCCACTCGGCTTTGGGGTCCAGCGGGAGGGGAAACCGGGCATCGTAGCCGGGAGCCCGGACCGGGAAGCGCCCGGCGTAGCGCCACCCAATATTGCGGGCATCGGCGGCAAAGACATTGAATGACAAGGGCAGGGTGCCCGCGGCCGCCAGTGCCGATTTGGCGTCGGTCGCGTGGGCGATATCCCAGAAGACTTCCAGCGCCTTGAGTTCATCGCCGTAGAACGCGCGGCGGACCGTCATCAGGTGCGTGCCCGCCTTGGTGCGCATGATGACCGGGCCGAGGTGGGTGCATTCGCGCACAAAGGGCACCGACTCTTGGCCCTTCACCTTGATCGTCTCGCGGATCTGCTCCAGCGGCCGGGTCTCGGTTCCGTACTTGTAGCCGCTTTCCCCGGCGGTGGCCCCGACGTACACGTCTTCCAGGTCCGCCACGCCGCTGGTCAGGCCCCAGGCATGCTTGGCGGTATGCCCGATCACCATCACCGGCGTGCCGGGAATGGTGATCCCTTGGATGGTGAGCTCGGGGGTGCGGATGCTGGCCTCGTAGACCGGTGAAGGCGTGGAGTGACCCATCTGGGGCGCGCTCAACAGGTGCACTGCGCCATCCGAGCGCTTGGCGCTGGCCACCACGGCGTACGAGCCCCAAGATTCCAACACGCCCTCACGGCGGGCGATGAGCCGGGATTCTTCTTCATGCACCGCCGAGATGGCGGGCACGAGTTCCAGTACGGGGATCGCGGGCAATTGCGCCAAATGGGCCTCTGAATCCGCCCGCGTGAACTTGGGCAGCCGCGCCACCCCGCGCCCTTTCGACAAGTCATCCTCCGCACTCACGGTGGGCGTGGAAAGCGGGTCATCCTGCCAAATCAGCTCGTCCAGCGCGTCGAATCGTTGGTTCCGCACCGGCTGGAGCTTGAGATACTCCATCAAGGCGAGCGACCGGAGTTCCCCCGCGCCCCCGGTACCGAACCGACGAGCCATCGAAACCCCAATGGCCACCGAATCCTCCAGCGTCCACGGTTCGGGGTCAAATCCCAAGGTCTCGTAGCCATCGGGCATGGTTTGGTCGCGGTTCACACGGTCTATCACCTTGTTCACGCCGCGCACATAGCCCGCAAACATCTGCTGGAATTCGGGCGAAAGCCGGGCGGCCATCGCGCGCATTTCGGCGTCGGTGTAGCCTTGGCGGCGGGCTTCTTGGTCAGCGGCTAAGGCGCTCGGGCCTTGGATCTCGGCCATGCGGCCCCGGGCCAAACGGCGGGCCATTTCCATCTGCCACAGGCGGTCTTCGGCGTGCTTTTCGCCTAAGATTTCGAGGGCCGTGGGCAAATCGGTGGCGGAGATGGCGGGAACTCCGTATGCATTGGTAGAGTTCAGGGCAACAGCCAAACCCAGCGACAACCACATGGTTTGAGTTTGGCCGATGAGCGCGGGAAAAACGGATGAAATTTGGTGCCCGGTTTTTGAAAGTGAGCCGATCCGTTCCTCGCATGCCTCTCCCCGAAGAGCGCAAGCAAAGAGAGCAGCGCTCGGTCTCGGGCTACATTGCGTTTCTTTCCATCATCTATCTGCTCAACGTTTTCATTCCTGATGGATCGCTGGCCACCATGCTGTTCCTTTTGGCCAACGGGGTCGGGTTACTGGGTCAGGTGGTGTTGTCCGCGTTGTCTCGCTCTTTGCGGGTCACAGCCTCAATCGCTTTGATCCAGGGGATTTTTGTTGCCGTTTCCTTCTTGCCGGGCCGGGCGCTCTCAGCCGCCGTAATTACGGGGGCGGTTTCCACGGGCATCGTGGTCGGAACTCTGTTCTTCGTGGCGGGCACGGTCGGCGCTACGCTCATGGGGCTGGCCGACATGCAACGCTGGGAAAGCCGGCGCAAGCGAATGAGTCGGCACCAGCGCATCGGAGTCTTGCTTGACCTCAAGGATCGGATCTCGGTTGCGAGCCTAAGAGGTGAACCGGACGCTCAGTCGAATTGGACCGATAAGATTGGCCGAAACCTGTTTGGTTGGGCGTTTGGCTTAGGTTTTGGCCTGGATGTCTCCTTTGTGATCATCGCGAGCTTGCTTCTGCGGACGGGATATGCCATGTCGTCTCTCAATGAGCCCACCGTGGCCATTGTCTTCCTTTACTCCCTCTCATTCTTAGGGATTTTTGGCGCGAATCTCCTTATCGGATACTGCAGCGGCCGATTCCCACGGATGCTGGCCGCAACCGTCCTTCTCACGGCTTCAGGTTCTTCGTTCATGATTTGGCCTGGTCACCCCACCTACCAATTGGCTCAGTTCGGCATGAACAGGGACATGTTTTGGCAGGGTGTGGGGATCTCCATGCTCATCAGCACGGTCGGCTGGCTGGCGGCTTACGTCCAACGGAAGACGGAACGCATTTGGAAGCTCCAGCGCGGTGATGCTTCCGTGCTGAATGAGGAGATCCAGCGACTTGAGAACTCGCTCCTCCGCGACCAATCCCGCAAGTGCGTGGTGGCCGTGGACGTGGTGGGCAGCACCCGCATGAAGGCCAACGCCGACATGCTGGTGAGCGAGTGGTGCTTCCGCGAATACCAACAGATCGTGACGCAGTGCGTGGAGGACGAAGGCGGGCAAGTGGTGAACACCGCCGGAGACGGGGTGGTGGCGAGCTTTGAAGACCCGGCCTGCGCCCTGGAGGCTGCCGCGGCCGTGCGCGACCGTTTGCTGGTGTTCAACGCCCGGGGCAACCGATTGAGCGAGCCGTTCCAAGTCCGCATCGGCATCGACTCCGCCGAAGTCCAAGGGAACCTGGCCGAAGTCCAATTCTCTCAGCTCATCGATACCGCCGCTCATATTGAGGCGATGACCCCGGCCGGCGCGATCGGCGTGAGCCAGTCCTTTATGGCGCTCCTCCCCTCGGAGCGAGCCACCCAGCATGGCAATTCGGCGGACGGAAAGCCGATCTTCCTCATGCGAGAAAGCGGCTCGGCCCTGTGGGCCGAACCGCTTCCGACGTCCTCTTAAGGCAGAGCCTTAGCGAAGGCTACGGTAGTTGTCTTCCAGGGCTTTGTTGCGAGTGGCGTACCGGTACACCACGTAGCCGATGCCCCCGACAATGGCAATGGGAATGATCATCGAAGCCGCCCAGCTCAAGAAGCTGATGACCTTGCCGATCACAAACAGCCCGATGAGGACACCGATGATGCCCAAAACCACTTTGATTCCATTTCCCGTTTTCACTTTGGATCCTCCGCTTAGTGCAGGGGACGACCCGCCCGCCCCGGGGGTTGCACCCCTGGGACTTGTAGAATGAGGCCAGTCATGCCCGTGCGCTTGATTCAGGCTCCGTCCCGCTACCAAGACCCCGATGCGCCCCTGGCGATCAACGCGGAGGCCGTGGCCCGGTGGTTGGTCGCCTTCGTGCGGGAGGAATACGTGGTGCGGCGGGGCATTCCCCGAGCGGTGCTTGGCCTCAGCGGCGGCGTGGACTCGGCGGTATCGGCCTACTTGGCGGCGCGGGCACTCGGGCCGGAGAACGTTTTCGCCATCCGGATGCCGTACTCGCTGAGTTCGCCCGAATCCTTAGCCCACGCGCAACTGGTGGCAGATGACCTTGGCATTTCTTGCGAGACCATCGAGATCACGGCCATGGTGGATGGCTACCTGACCACTCAGCCGGATGCCGACGCGACCCGCATCGGCAATGTGTGCGCCCGGTGCCGCGCCAACATTCTTTTTGACCAGAGCGCCAAGCGTGGAGCCCTGCCCATCGGCACGGGCAACAAGACGGAGCGCCTGTTTGGTTACTACACCTGGCACGCGGACGATTCTCCGCCCATTAACCCGCTGGGTGACCTCTACAAGACGCAGGTTTGGCAACTGGCGGAGGCCCTGGGCGTGCCGAAGGAGATCATCCACAAGCCCCCCACCGCCGACCTGGTCAAGGGCCAGACCGACGAAGGCGATATCGGCATCAGCTACCGCGATGCGGACCGCATTTTGATTCACCTGATTCGCGGCGTGAAGCCGGCCACCTTGATACGGCAGGGGTACCCCGAGGCCCAAGTGCGGCTTGTCGAGGCGCGTGTGGCCCGCACCCATTGGAAGCGGCACTTGCCCACGGTGGCGATGATGAGCGACTCGGCGATCCGGGAGTACTATCTCCGCCCGGTGGACTACAATTGAGAGCCTATCGCTTCCTCGTTACGGGTCGGGTGCAGGGCGTGGGGTTCCGCGCCTACGTGCAGGCCGAAGCCCGGCGCATGGGCTATACGGGTTGGGTCCGAAACCGGCGGGATGGCAGCGTGGAAGCCGTGGTGGCGGGGCTGGATCCATCGCGCGCGGACTTCTTCCGGCAACGGCTGCAGCACGGCCCCGGGATGCCCGAGCGCGTGCATTTTGAATCGGCCGAGGCGCCCGATACGGAAGACTTCCGCATCGAAAGCACGTACTGAGCGGCTTATAAAGTCATCGTGACTTTGCTCAGGCCGACCGGACGGTCCGGGTCGAGCCCACGGGCGCGAGCGGCCAGGAGGGCCAGCCATTGCCCGTAAATCACATCCCACATGGGGGCGCTGGTGCCCTTGTCGCTCTGCGGAGCCTGCAGGATGAGCGTGCCGGTCTCCGCAAGGTTCTCAGGCGTTTCGCCGTAAACAATGGCGGCGGTGCCATGGGTGGCCAGCGCCTTGGGGCCGTGGGCGAAATCGGCGGTGCTGTAGGCCTTGCACGGCAGCAGGGCGCACTCCACCATTTTCAGCGCCGTTTCGTGGGCGGTGCAGAAGTTGTAGCCCCGGGCCAGCGAGAAGGAAAGCGAACTGCGGAGCAAAGCGCCCAGGTCGTGCTCGGCGGCGGCGCGGCAGCTTTCCACCCACTCGGCGGTGGGCGTCTGCGGGGCGTCCAGGTTGCCACCCGCCGCGCGCACAATCTCGTGCAGAGCCAGCAGGGAAGTGAGATAAGACTTGGTGGCGGCCACGGCGTGCTCGGTACCCGCATCCAGAAGGATCGTGTGCTCAGCCTCTTGGGTGAGCCGCGACCCGGCGGTGTTGGTGACGGCGAGCGTGAGATGGCCTTGGCGGCGTAGTTGCCCCAGCACCTCGCTCACGTCCGGCCCGGCCCCGCTCTGGCTGATGCCGATGACCAGGCTCTTGGGGTAGCGCAGGTTGGCGCCGTACTTGGTCACCACGCTCGGCGCCGCCAGAACCACCGGGATGCCCAGGTGGATTTCGAACAAATACCGAGCGTAAAGGGCGGCGTTGTCGCTGCTTCCTCTAGCCACCAGCACCACGAGTTCAAAGGGGGCTCCGGCTACGTAGGGCTGAGAGGCGGCAAAGTACTGAGGGGCCAGCCGGGCAAGCAACTCGCTCTGTTCTCGAATCTCTTGCTCCATGTGCAGGCCGGTCATGCGTTCAAATGTACCGTCTGGCCTCGGCCAAACGGGTACCGTGAGACGGTTGGCGATCCTGAATCGTCGGTAACGTGAACACCATGTGGGCGGCCGTTTTTTTCAGCGCGTTGGTTCAGCAAGAACCTGCGACCAAGGAGTATCGAGACAACGACCTGGGCTTGATCTTCCAATATCCGCAGGAGTGGCGGCTGACCAAGACGCGCCTGGGCGCCCAGTTTGAGTTCTTGACCTCGGAGGGAGCCACGGCGCGGGTCACAATCACGCGCACGCCGTTCCGCGAATCCAAGGATCAGTGGCAGAGCTACCAGCGCGATATCGAGGAAGCCGCTCGCCGCGAGGTTCTGGACCAGACGGAAGAAGAACTGCTCGGGGTTCCGCTGCTTCTCACCCGCACGCGCTACACCGGCCCGGACGGCATCTTCCGCCAGCTTAAGGGATTGCTCTACAGCCGCACCCGCCAAAAGCTGAACTTCATTCTGGAGGCCCCCGAATCCGCATTCCCTGGGGCCGAAACCTCTTGGCGCGGCACGTGGAGCAGTTTCCGCACCATCACCGGTGAGCTCCCGGTGGCCGAAGGAACGCCGGAAACCACCAACCCCACCAACCCGGCGCAAGAAGCCGAGCGCGAGGTCTACACCCTGACCGACCCAAAGGGCGAAGCGGCAGCCGCAGGCAGCAATCGCTTGCCGGAAACCCGCGTGGAAGTTCCCGGCCCGAGCGGCACCGAAACGATTGCCCTGCCCGAAGGCTGGACGGCCGAGCCCCGCGACGCGGTCATTGTGCTGCGCCACCCGGCCGTACAAGGCACCACCGTGCTGACGCTTTCCCTGGGAGACAACGCCTTTGCCCGCCGCGTGATGAACAACCTGAACCGAGAAGCTCTCAAGCGCTTCGACACCGTGGCTTTGCGTAAGGAAGAGTCTATCACCGAGAACCAGAACGGGGCCCAAGTGCTTTCGGTGCTCCGCCAAGGGACCTCGCCGGGCGGCAACCTCATCTTGCTCTCCGCCGTGGGCGGCCAGAGTTTTGGGGTGTGGTCGGTGCAATACGAAACCACGGACCCGCTCAAGTACGGCGAAGACAAGCCGCATCTCGATGCGTTGCTGGCCGTCCTGGCTCGTATTCGTTCGTGAAGTTAGCTTTGTCCACCTCCAGCCCGGTGGTGAGCGTCGCCCTCTGGGACGACAACGGGCACTTGGTGATGGCGCGCCAGCGCCGGGCGGATCGCTCGGCGAGTGCCGCCACCGCCGAATTGGTGGAAGAAGCTCTGGCCGCCTGCGGCAAGACCCTCGCCGACGTGACGACCTGGGCGGTGGACGTGGGTCCGGGCGGGTTCACCAGTGTGCGCGTAGGCGTAACCATGGCCAAAACCTGGGCCTGGGCCACGGGGGCTCCCCTCGCCTCGGTGTCGTCGTTTGATCTGATGCCCGGAGACGTAAACTACGTGCCGGGGCGACGGGGCACGGTGCTCTTGCGCCAAAACGGGGAAGTGGAAGCTGTGTCATTGCCTCCGGTAGGCGCGGTGGGCTACGGTGCCCCCGACCGAGAGGACATCTTCCCGCTGGCCGAGCGTGTGGACTGGGCCGCGCTTTCGTTGGGATCGCCGCTCCCCGTGGTGCCGGATTACGTCAATCCGCCCCGTATTTCGTTGCCCAAGGATCCGCGTGTGCTCGGGGGGCAACCATGACCCTGGCCCAACTCGGTGCCCGTTCGCAAGTCTCGCTGCGCACTTACACCACGCTGAAGGCCGGCGGTAAAGCGGAGTGGTTCGCTGTGGCCCGCAACGTGGATGAACTGGCGCAAGCGGCCGTGCTGGCCCACCAAGAAGGTCTGCGGTGCCACCCGCTGGGATGGGGGAGCAACCTGCTGCCCAGCGACCATGGCGTTCCGGGCCTGTGCGTCGCCAACCACGCCCGCAACATTGAATTCACGGGCGACGGGGGCCTGCTCGTGGACACAGGCGCGGCCTACCAAGACCTCTTCCTCGCCGCTACCCAGCGTGGATGGGGAGGCTTGGAATATGCCGTGGGGATCCCCGGCACGGTGGGCGGCGCACTGGTGAGCAACGCGGGGGCCTACCGCAGCAACATCAGCGAGATTGTCACCGAAGTGGAGGTCGTCCACGACGGTGAGCGCCGATGGGAGCCGGCTTCGTTCCTTGAGTTTCGCTACCGCGACTCCATCCTTCGCCGCCCGAACCCCCCGGCCATCACGGTGCTCCGCATCCGCTGCCAGCTCAAGGCACGCCCAGCTCTGGACATCTACAACGACGCACGGGAATACCAACGCCAGCGCATCGGCAAGCAACCTCCCATGGCGAGCGCGGGGAGCTTCTTTAAGAACGTGGAAGACAAGGCCCTGGCGGAGAGTCTGGAGACCCTTCCGGCCGGGCTCAAAGCGGCCGGGGTTGTACCGGCGGGCTATCTCATCGAGCATGTCGGCCTCAAAGGCGCCCGCTATCAAGGCGCGATGCTGGGGGCGCGCCACGCCAATTTCTTGCTGAATGTGGGCAAGGCCAGCGCGAGTTCACTCCGCCGCTTGGCCGAGCACGCCCAGGCTCTCGTGCACGAGCGCTTTGGTGTGATGCTGGAACCCGAAGTGCTTTACTTCGGGGACTGGAGCCACTGGGAGCCGATGGGCCGGCTCAATCTCGACGCCGCGAACTAGTCGATCTCAAGCGAACTGAACCGCTTTTCGACTTCGCTGGCATGGCGAGAAAGGAATTTGAACGCCCAGTCCACCCGCGCTCGCAGGGCGGCGGCCACATTGCTTTCCGGCGAACCTTCAGGAAACTTGCCCGGTCGGCTTCGCTTTTCAAGCTTTTCGTAAGCCTTGCGGATGGTGGGGAAGTCGGCATCCGGCTCTACGCCGAGGATGGCCCGCGCCTGGCGGTCCAGTTCTTCCTCGGAGAGGGCCGACCCGCGCGCCGCAGCCGGCGTGCTGGCACTTGGTACGGCGGGCGGGGAAGCGGGCGGCTGGCCACCCGGCGTGGCCGTGGCTTCGTTGAGCTCGTCCCGCGCCAGTTGCTTCTCGATCTCCTTGACGCGCTCCCATTCACGGCCGATGTACGACCGGAGCACATTTACCACTCGTTGCGCGTCTTTCATGCCTCTATTGTAGTGGGTTTAGAACCGGATCGTCATCCCGAATCCGCCTTGGAGGGCCAATCCTCCCTCCAGGCGGGTGAAAACCCGATAGATGATGCCGCTTTCGGCGGGGGCGTCCACTTCAATTGTGAAGATGGCGTTGCGCTGATCCCAGCGGCGATGAAAGCCCATGGTGATGCCCCAATTGGCCACCGGCGGCCCCGCGCGAAGGGAGACATCGGTGAGGGCGTAGCTGCGCTGCCCGAAACTAGGGTTGAGGAAAAGCACGTGCTCGGCGGTGCCTTGCATACCACCGTAGCGAAAGCTCACATCCCCGCCCAGGAGCAAATCATGCCCCGCTCCGAGCTGGACCTCACTGGGGTCCCGTTCGATAAACGGCTGGGAGGTGGGCTGCATGCCCAAGTTCGTCCCCGTCATGAGCGAGACTCCCAACTCCTCGCCGATACGAATCCCGGCCCCCGTGGCCCGGCCTCGTCCTTCATCAAAGGCGTAGACCGAAGCATTGACACCAAAGGCGAGGCGCGTATCGTAACGACCGCCCCACAGGCTCTCGTTGACCACGCGGCGCTGACCAAACGGCATACGCTGGCGGCCCAGGCGCCACTCACCCCGCCGCTCGATAAAGGCTTCGTCAATGAGTTCGCGGTCTACCTCTCCTGGTAGGCGGGCCAGCCGCTGGGCAAATCGCACCCGAGTCCCGTTCGGCAGTACCCCGCGCAGGCCTACCAAGCTACTCTGGTAGCGCTGGTCAAACCACTCGAAACTCGTCCGCTCGGAGGTGGCAATCACGGTCGGGCGAATCTCCAGGAACGGGGCAATGTCAGCGTTCTGAGCAAGGGCGGAGGTGGCCAAAACCACCCCCACCAAACTCGCGGCTTTGCGAGCGATCATGCGCCCACCGTGGCCGCGATGTCACTCTGCGGGACCTGTCGTTGCTCACCGGTTGCCAAGTTCTTGATGGTGGCCTGCCCGGCCGCCAGTTCGTCGGTGCCCAAGATCACCGCCCACTGCGCTCGCATCCGGTCGGCTTGCTTCATTTGGCCCTTCAGATTCTTGCCTTCCACATCGTATTGAACGCTGAGGCCCGCCTTGCGCAACGCCCGGCACAAGGTTCGCACGGTGGGCCACGCATCCTCGGTGGCCGCCACCACAAAGGCGTTCAGCCCCGGCATCGGCGGCAGGTCGCCTTGGGCTTCTAGCACGATGTAGGCACGCTCCACGCCCATCCCGACGCCCACGCCGGGGGTCGCGGGGCCGCCCACTTCCTTCACCAGGTTGTCGTAGCGTCCGCCTCCGCACAGGGCCCCTTGGGCGCCCAGCAGAGTGCTGTGGACTTCGAACACCGTGTCGGTGTAGTAATCCAGACCGCGCACGATCTCGGGGCGGAGTTCGTAGCCCACCCCGGCTTCGGTCAAAAGCGCTTGCAAGGTGTCAAAGTGAGCGCGGCTGGCATCCTCCAGGTGGTCGGTCACCACCGGCGCCCCAGCCATGAATTCGTTCACCTTCGGGTCCTTTTGGTCGAACAAGCGCAAGGGATTCCGGTCGGCCAGCATCTTGATCTCCTCCGATTGATCCGGCAACCAAGGCGCGAGATAGGTGGCCAAAGCCTCCCGGAACCGCGCCCGAGATTCGGCGCGGCCAATGCAGTTCAGCAGCACCACCGTGTCACGCAGGCCGATGGCCCGGTAGAACTCAATGGTCGCCTCAATGATCTCCGCGTCCGCATCCGGCTGGCCACTCCCAAAGAGCTCCAGACCGAACTGGTGCGCCTGTCGGTAGCGCCCCTTCTGGGGTCGCTCGTACCGGAAGATGGCAGTTTGGTAACAGAGGCGCGTCACGCCCCCTTGGGCGCCCAGCTTGGCGTCCAGGTAGGCGCGCACGGCCGGGGCGGTGCCCTCAGGCTTCAGGGTTACCGAGCGGTCACCTTTGTCCGTGAACGAATACATCTGTTTGTTCACCACCTCGCTGGTGTCGCCGCTGGTGCGGCTGAACAGTTCGGTGTGCTCAAACATCGGGGTGCGGACCTCGCCGTAGCCGTAGCGGGCCATCACGGCAAAGAAATGATCTTCAAGCCGATGCAAAACATCGCTTCGAAACGTGGCATTTTCGTTCGGGGTGGCGTCGTAGGTTCCGCGCGGGGCTTGAGTAATCATAGGTTTCCGTTTAAGTATTGTTGGGCGAGAGGCGCCAAGACGTCGTCGGGCAGTGGCTTGGCCCCGCCTAACTGGTTCGCGACGAGAAGAACTTGGGCGACCCGTTCCAGGGTCTCCATCCGGTGGCAAGCGTCCGCCACGGAAGCTCCCAAAACGGTTGCTCCGTGGTGGGCCAGCAAGAAAGTCTTGTGACCGGCCACATAAGGCTCCAAAGCCTGCCCCAAGGCCGGGGTGCCCGTAAGCCCGAACGGCACGTGCGCTACCGGCCCCAGCACCATCACGGCTTCGGGCATGACGTTGGCCGGAATCGGCTCATCCGCCACGGCATAGGAGGTCGCGACGGGGGGGTGCGCGTGAATCACGGCCTGCACATCGGGGCGATGGCGGTAGATCACCGCGTGGTGCTCCCATTCCGAAGAAGGCCGCCCCGTTGGGTTCGCGTCGGCCAGGGTGCCATCCAGGCGCAGCAGGATAACGTCTTGTACGCACAAATGGCCCTTCGATCGTCCACTGGATGTGATCAAAAAGTGCCCGTCATCCCAGCGGGCCGAGAGGTTGCCTTCGGTCGCGCCCACGAGGTTTCGTTCCCACAATCGGCGGCCGTATTCCACCAACTCTTGAGCAAGTTCCTCCCTCCGCGACATGGAGCGTATTTTTACACACCTGAACCTTGGGCACTGGCTGATAGGCTTGGGTTAGAATCACACGATGCGTGCAATGACGTTGGGCGTGCTCGCCCTCATGACCGTTGGGGCTATGGCGCAACTTGCCCCGCCTTCTGAGGACTCGATTCTGGGTGCTCGCAGTCTGGCTCTCAGCCCGGACGGAACGCGCCTTGCGTTTAGCTACCGGGGCGACATTTGGGTGGTGCCCAGCACGGGTGGCCGCGCCATTCCGGTGACGACTCACGTCGAGATGGACGACAACCCGGTGTGGTCGCCGGATGGCAAGTGGATCGCCTTCAACAGCAACCGCGAAGGCGGCACCGACATCTACGTGGTGCCCAGTGATGGGGGGCGCACCAAGCGCCTGACGTGGTACCCCGGGGGCGACCTGGCCACCGACTGGTCGCCCGACGGCAAGCACCTGCTGTTCCGCGCCAACCGCGAAGGCATTGACAACGGCCTTTACCGCCTCGATGTGAACACGGGCCGGTTCGTGGAGTTCTATCGCGACTTCATGTCCGTGGGCTCGCCCAAGATCAGCGGCGATGGTCAATACGTGGCGTTCAACCGCTTTGGCTTCCCGAATGCTCGCCCGCGCTACCAAGGTTCGGCAGCCTCGCAGCTCTGGGTGCACGACACCCGCAGCGGCCAGTCCAAGGCTCTGCGCAATAACGGCTTCCAGCACCTGTGGCAGGCGTTCGGGCCGAACTCGTCGCTGTACTGCATCACCGTGACCGAACTCACGCCCAGCAGCTACCGCCTGGGCGAAACCCCGGCCCCCTACGTGGACAATGCGGCCAAGACCCCGAACGTCTACCGCGTGGACATGAACGGCCGAGCCGACCGCCTGACCAACTTTGTGGGTGCGGCGGTGCGCTACCTCACGGTGGCCCGGGCAACGGCTTGATGGCCTTTGAACGGGACGGTGTGGTGTATCGCATGCGAGCCGGCGAGGAGCCCCAAACGCTCAACATCGTGGCCGTAGTGGACGACAAGACCACCCGCTACCAGCGCCAAGCCGTCACAGCCGCCAACCAGGGCGCGCTGAGCCCCGATGGCGAAACCTACGTCTTTGTGGCCAACAACGAGCTCTGGATGGTGAAGACCAAGCAGGGAAGCCGCCCCAATGACCGCGTGGCCGTGCAACTGACCGACTGGCCGGGCCTGGACCGCGAGCCGATTTTTGGCACCGACAACAAGGTGGTCTATTTCACCAGCGACCGGGACGACTCCGAAGCGCTGTACGAAATGAACCTGGACACCAAGGAAGTGCGCCGGGTTTCGCAGGCTCAGCGCGACGTGCTAGAGCTCCACACCACCCCCGACGGCAAGGCCATCACCTATTGGCAAACCGGCAAGGACGGCGGTCTGTTCCGCCTCGATCTGGCTACGAAGGCCGTGACCAAGGTCTTCGACTTCCCGCGCCAGCACCGCTTCGAAACTGATCCGGCCTACGCCTGGTCGCCGGATATGAAGTGGTTTGCCTACAGCAAGGGCACGCAGGGCTTTGCCAACACCAACGTGTACCTGCGCAACATGACCACGGGCGAAGAAACCAACGTGACCCGCCTGGCCAGCAACCACGACGCGCCGGTGTTCTCGTCGGATGGCAAGTATCTGCTGTTCAACGCGGATCGCGGCCAGCCGGGCCTCTATATCCTGCCGCTGGTGCCACCCGAAAACCGACCCGAGGACTACGACCGCGAATACAAGGCGCCGGAAGGCGTGCCCAATGTGGATGTGGACCTGGTCAACATCCATCGCCGGGTGGAGCGACTACGGGCCGAAGGGGCCGCAACCTCCGCTTCGATAAGAAGGACGGGTTCGTACTTTACATCAATGGCGGGGATATCGTTCGCGCCAACCTCAAAGGCGACCGCTTTGAGCGGCTGACCGGCGGCGGCGGCGTGGGTTCCTTCGAGTTCACCCCCGATGGCGACCACCTGGTTTACGTCGAAGGCGGCAACCTCCGCAAGATGAACCTGCGCGCCAACAACCGGCCTGTGGCCACCACGCCGTTCACGGCCGAGTGGGTGCGCGACGTGGTGGGCGAGCGCCAGGCTGCGTTCAGCCAGTTCTGGCGGGAATACAACCGGTCGTTCTACGATCCGTTCTTCCACCGCCGCGACTGGTACGCCATCCGCAAGCGCTACGAGCCGCTGCTGGATTCGGTGGGTCACCCCAACGAATTCGCTACGGTTCTGAACCAGATGGTGGGCGAACTAGAAGCCTCGCACGCCGAGGTCAGCTCCGCCCCCAGCGGTCCGCCGAGCTTCAGCGTGGCTCACCTGGGCTTTGAGATTGACTGGCGCCACACCGGCAAGGGCCTCAAGGTCGGCCGCGTGATCGATGGCTCGCCGGGGTCGTTTGCGCGCACCAAGATCAATCCGGGCGAGTTCGTCATGGAGATCGACGGCGTGGCCGTGGAAGCCAACGAAGCCCTGTGGACGGACGTGCTGCAAGGCAAGGCCGGCCGCGACATCACCCTGACGGTGAACAGCACCGAGAGCCTGGAAGGCGCCCGCAAGGTCACCTACCGAGCCATGAATGCCGGACAGTTCCGCGGATTGCTCTACGAGCACCAGGTGAACGAGCGCCGCCGCATGGTGGATGAACTCAGCAACGGGCAACTGGCTTACGTGCACATCAGCGGCATGGGCGGGGCGCAACTCGCCCGGTTCAACCTCGAAGTCTGGGAGTACCTGCAAGGCAAGAAGGGCGTGATTGTGGACGTGCGGTGGAACGGTGGCGGCAACATCAGCGATGACCTCATCGACCTGATCGAGCGCAAGCCGAACTACTACACGGTGCAACGCGACCGACCGGCCTTCACCTCACCCGACTACAGCTGGGATAAGCCGACGGCCGTCCTCGCTGCCGAAACGAGCTTCAGCAACGCGGAAATGTTCCCCTACAGCATGAGCGCGCGCAAGCTCGCCACGTTTGTGGGTCAGCGCACGCCGGGCTACGTCATCTGGACGTGGGGTCTTGGTCTGGTGGATGGCACCGGGGCGCGCATGCCAAGTGCGGGCGTCTACCGCATGGACGGACGACCGCTGGAGAACGACGGCATCGAACCGGACATCGAAGTGGCCTGGAGCAACGAGCAGTACATGGCCGGCGAGGACCCGCAATTGAAGCGGGCCGTGCAGGAAGTGCTGAAGAAGATCCGCTAAGCCAAGCGACCAACTACGCGGCGGTCTGGGCCAGCGACTGAATTTGGGAAACAAATTCGACGTCGGCCTGGGCCGCCACTTCGTTATAAGCCACCACCGGGAGGGCCGGCAGGTGCCGATCCAGCAAGCGCCGCATGGCCAGCCGCAGGGCCGCCCCGCAGAGCAGCACGGGCGTATGGCCTTCATCCTGCGCACGGATGTAGCTTTGCTCTAGCTCTTCCAAGAACTGGCGCTGCCGTTCGGGCTCGATGGCAATGACCGGGCCGGCCGTGGTCTGCTGGATGGATTCCTGCAGAACGCGTTCGGTGGCCGCGCTGAGCGTGATGCACGTGAGCTTGAGGTCTTGGTTGCTGAACTGCCGCGTGATGGTGCGGCTGATGGCCGCGCGCACGAGTTCGCCCAGTTGGTCGGTGTCCTTGACCCGGCTGCCGTAGTCGGCCACCGTTTCCAAAATCGTAACGAGGTCCCGGATGGGGATACGCTCGCGCAGCAAGTGCTGCAGCACTTTTTGCACGTCGCCCAGGGGCAGGGCTTCGGCGCCTAGGGCCGTCACCACGGCCTCGTGGGTCTGCTTCAGGTTGTCCAGCAGGCGTTGCACGTCCTGGCGGGTCAGCAGTTCGGCGGCGTACGTCTTCACCACTTCGCCCAGGTGCGTGGCCAGGGCCGCGGGGGTTCCACCACGGTGCAGCCTTGCTGTTCGGCGGCGCCGCGTTGGCCTTCGTCAATCCACAGGGCATCCAGGCCGAAGACGGGGTCCTTGGCGGCGGTACCGGTGATGCCGGAGATCGGATAGCCCGGCAGAATGCAAAGGAGTTCATCCGGGAAGCAGCGCGCCCGCGCCACTTCTTCGCCGCGCACCTTGATGACGTATTCGTTGGGGTCCAGCATCGCGTTGTCGCGGATGCGGACGCTGGGCATCACAAAGCCCATGTCAGTAGCCAATTGGGCGCGGCTGGTGGCAATGCGCTCGGGGAGGTCGCCACCCACGCGGGCATCGGCCAACTTAGTAAGGCTGTAGCCCACCTCGATTTCCAGGGCATCCACGCTCAGCAGCGGCAGCACCGCATCCGGGCTGCCCGGGGGCGGACCCTGCGGCTCTTCCGGCTTCGGGATGTCTTCTTCCTTGACCTTGGGCGTCAAGAGGGCAGAAATGATGTCGGGGTTGTTCTTGGAGAACTGACTCAGCGCGGCCATGAGCCCGGCGATGAGCAAGAAGATAATGGTGGGGAAGCCCGGCACAAAGGCGAAGATCGCCATGGCGACGGCCGTGGCCATGAAAACGCGCGGACGACTGAGAACCTGCCCAAACACCGTGCCGCCCATGCCCGATTCTTGGCCATTTCGAGTGACGAGCAAACCAGCGGAGGTGCTGACGAGTAAGGCGGGGATTTGCGAGACCAGACCCTCACCCACGGTGAGAATCGCGTACTGCTGCGCCACTTCGCCGATGCTGCCCTGGCCGTTCACCATGCCCATCACAATCCCGCCGAGGAGGTTGACCACGACGATGAGGATGCTGGCGATGGCGTCGCCTTTTACAAACTTGCTGGCACCATCCATGGAGCCGTAGAAGTCGGCTTCTTGCTTGATGGCTTTGCGGCGCGCGCGGGCCTGGGCTTCGTCAATCAGGCCGGCGGCGAGGTCGGCGTCAATCGCCATCTGCTTACCCGGCATGGCGTCCAAGGTGAAGCGGGCGACGACTTCGGAGACGCGCGTGGCACCATTGGTGATGACCACAAACTGCACGATCATCAGGATGAGGAACGCCACAAACCCGACGACAATATTGCCGCCGAGAACGAAGTTGCCGAAGGTGGTGATGACCTGGCCACCTTCGCCGGTGCCCAAAATGAGCTTGACCGCGACAATACTAAGCGCGAGCCGGAAGAGCGTGGTGATGAGCAGGAGCGAGGGGAAAACGCTGAACTGCAGTGGCTCGTCCACGTTCACGGCGGTGAGGAGGATGAGGATGGAGGCCCCGATGGCCATGACCAGCCCGAGGTCCAGGATGAAGTGGGGCAGAGGCATGATCAACATGCCCACCACGAGCAGAAGCCCGAAGCCGACCATGAGGTCGGTGTGACGCAGCATCTTGGTGAAGGTGTTCATGCCCAATCAGGCACACGTGGTGCCTATCGGATGTATCGGCAATTCTGCGGGGGTTCCTCAGTCCCGTCTTGCACGGTGGGTCCGGGCCGGTGCCGGGTATAACGTCGTTTCGCGCGCGCTCGTAGCTCAGTGGATAGAGCATCAGCTTGCGGAGCTGGGGGTCGGAGGTTCGAGTCCTCTCGAGCGCGCCAATCTCAGTCTAGTCCTTCCCCGTTCCGTTCCGGGCACATGGCTGACACCTTGACCAGCAGCTGCTGGCCGTTCCTCGCGTTGCGTTTTCGCGGAGGCGGAACACACCTTCTTCGACCCTCAATCGTCTGAATCGATGAGCGCCCTTGACTAGGACCCTCTTAAAGGGTGCCCACGGAGTTGAAGGAAGGTAGATTTTGGGGACGAACCTGTTGAATTCATTAAATGGGCCATTAGACCCACTGGGGGGCAATAGGTCTTATCATGCAGTTATGAGGCACCTCCTCATCCTGCTTTGGGCGGCTTGCTTCTGCCTTTCCCTGTCCCAAACCACCCCCGGCGGTGGAGGAGGTGGAGGTGGTGGCGGCACCAACCAGAATCCAGCTGAGGACGACTTCGATGGTTACACTGAGATACCGACGGGCGATGAAGTTAACGGCCAACCATTTGCGTGGATCAAGGTAAATGTTTCCACTCCGGGCGTTGACTCGGTAGAGGACTATATTAGCGGAACCAATACTGCCGTATCCTGCCAAGCCGTTGTTGTTCCCAATGCCGCATGGCCAGGGACCCAAACCGAGATTGAAGGATATACGTTGATGAATGTCCAGATCACCGTTGGCGGCCAAAGTATCGTAAACCAATCATGGGACCTGAATGGCGTCTGCAATGAGGGATATCTCAACATGCCGCCGAACTTCACTTTTGCCAGCACCCACTTTGATCACGGTTCGGAATGCGAGATAAAGCTACAAGGCCAGTTCCAGGCTTATAAGATAGAAGGCGGCATCCGAGTACCGGTAGGGTCGCTGATGACGCACTATGCCCGACTGAAGCCAAAGGTGCATAACAAAGTCGTGGGGTGGCGAACTCATGTGATGTATGATCCTGACAGCCAGTCTGGGAGTGGCATCCCTTGGCCAGAGCCTGACAATACCTACATCGGCGCTGTTGTCAATACTCTTAAAGCAGCATTTGCAACGTCTAAGTATGATGTATCTCTCGTAGATTTGGGAGTGGTGCAAAGGAGCACGTTGTTAGATCGTTACCAAGATATCACGGCGATCATTCCCAACACTCATGGCGGCACTGGCGGCTTGTACGACTCGGACGGTTGGGCTGCATCCAATGACCGCCTTACTTGGAATCAACAATCTGCCGCGATAAACTCTAGTGGCGCCAGAGGAAGCGACAACGAGTTACCCAAGACACATATGCATTTTGCGTACGCATGTTCTGCAGGTAGCGGTCCATTTTACGCTCGTAACGCCCTGGAAACAATGGAGACGGGAGGAGCATTTTGCGGCTTCGCAGATCCCATATGGTCCAGATGCAAAACTGCTGAAGGCCATGAAGTTAGCTTAGCTCTTCATGCATCAGAAATTGCGAATAGGTTGCTGAGCGGATACTCCCTTGGGGAAGGCGTAATAAAGGCAAATGAACTTTACAAGACTGGATGGAAATATCCTCATCCGACAGATCCAAACCAGCATATCTGGGAGGAAAGGCTCATGTTGGTACATGGTGATGCTCTGTCTACATTAACTTGGGTTTATCTGAATCAAGTCGAGAGAGCAGCCGTGCAATCAACGCCGAATCCTTTTTATACTGACTGGAAGCGCATTCGCTGGGCTGGCGGCAACTAGGGTACTCAAAAACGATGCTGATATCACTCACAATGTTTGTCTGTGGGACTTCGCTACAAGCGCAATCACCGTTTGCCATCGTCCGAGGTCGGGTGCATCCTTCTCAGATTGAGAAATTCGATCGATTGCCGATCGAAGAGCTTTTCGTGAAGGCTGGTTTTTCTTCAAGGCAGACAATGCCCAAGCTGTTCGAAAATCTTCGTAATGGGGAAGGACAAGTAAGTGTCTCGCAGGGACTGACAGGCCGATTGCCTGATCGGCTCATCAGTGTGTCAATCAGGGACAAAGGCGGTTCGTCATCGCTGATAATCGTTTTCGACTCCGCGTCAGGAAGGCCGAGTACATGGCAATTCGAAAAGGATGTTGCGGACCCGTGGAAAGTGGATGGTTGGCAAGGAACTGAGTCTAACATACGCCGAATTGCTGACGCGTTTGTGCACTCCAACTTTAGAGCAGATGCGGGACTTGAGTTTCTGACTATGATTCCCAAGGATCGCCAATACAGTGAAAGCATTACAAGGAGGAGTTGGTTCATTCCTTATCAATGGAAGCTGGACGGCCGCTACGTTGGTGGCAGTCAGGTGGCATCCGTCGTTGTGGATGGCGATAGTGGTGCAATACTAGGTTACTCAGCAACACTAGGGGATGTGCAAAGGAGACCATTGTGGCCAGGCGAAGTAGGTCAAAGCAGGTCTTACTTGGCTCAGCGGCTTGTCACTCGATACGGCAATGGCTTCTATGGACTTGGTCAGGGAAACTTGATCTATTCGCCAAGAGAGGGTGATCGTTGGACTCTCGTGGCGAAATGGGAACTCCAGTGCACCGAATATGACCAGTTGGGAAGGCGCAAAGCATTTATTCAGATCATCATGGATCCGGAAAGCAAGGCCGTCTTGCATGAAGACCGATCTGTAGGTGGCTTTGGTCCGAGTTCGCCCGTTCCCGGCTATCAGATTGCTGGAGAGTGGGAGGCTGGCGAAGCCAAGGGCCAAATCAAGGCCACCGACCGCAAAGCCACCCAGGGAGGCGTGCAACGCACGCTCACCAGCGGCAATCGGCTCCTCGTCGGCACGTTCTTCGCCGCCGAACGGCTCCTGGAAGTCAAGGGCGTCTTCTTTGAGGTGGACCCCGCGCTCAGCAAGGCCTTGGCGATAGCCCAGCCTCCTGCATCCTTAAACTATGGCCAGTAGAGCGAGCGAGGTCACGACGCGCGGAGGAAGACTAGAATCCAGCCACCACGTCCGAGTTCAAATGAGCTGGGGGTCGGAGGTTCGAGTCCTCTCGAGCGCGCCAAGATCCGATTCGAGTCCTGGATCATTTTCGCACTCTAAGCCTCGACTGAGGACTGACTCGCTCCGGTGGTTTCACCCGTCAATACGAAGGGGAACGGATTCCATGTCTAAGTTTCACTGCTTTGTGGAGGCAGCTAACCGGCTTTACTCACATCAAGTTAGGCTAGTCTACAGTCGTATCCACTTGCTGAGTGATCCCCATGATCTTTGCGGCTCGGAGCAGATTCTGTGACTTTGATGACCATCTTGGGCTTGGCGGTCAGCACAACTGACCTGTCCGCACAAACGCCATACCAAATCGTTCGAGAGCGAGTGCACCCCTCACAGCTGGCGACATTCGATGGATTGCCGCTCGAATCACTCTTCAAAAAAGCCGGATTTTCATCTTCTGAATCCATGCCTCGACTTTTTGAGAGACTTAAGCAGGGCGAGGGTTCGGTAAGTGTTCGTCAGAGTCGTAACGAAGCATCCTTAGATCGAGTTGTTTTTGTCTCCGTTTATGGACATCTGGGCTCGACCCAGCTCAACATGGCATTTGATTCGGAAACCGGATATCTGACCTCATGGGACTTTACTCCGCCAACCACTGACCCTTGGAAGCGTAATGGTTGGAACAGGAGCGAGGCGCAAGCCCGCGACATCGCGAGTGCCTTTGCGAACTCGAATTTTCCCTTGAGCTCAACTTTGCGGATTCGATCCACGATTCCCAAGGTCCAGCCGATTGACGAGAGTGTGTCGAGAAGCACATGGCTTTTTGCACTTGACTGGGAGCTTGATGGACGTCATGTGGGGGGCATGCAGACGGCATCGGCCGAGGTTGAAGAGTCGAGTGGCGCCCTGTTGTCCTATCACGGGATCGTTGGAGAAATCCAACGTCGGCCCTTGCTTCCGAACGAACTTGAGGAAAGTCGGACGTACTTGGTTCAGAGACTTGTGGACCGATTTGGCAACGGGTCCTACACACTAGGTACGCGCAATCTGATCTATGCGCCTATGGGAGATAGGTGGATGTTTGTACCCAAGTGGGAGCTTCTGTGCACCGAGCTAAATCACCTTGGTCGACGAAGTGCGATAATTCAGATCGTCATGGACCCTGACACTAGGGAAGTGACCCATGAGGTCCGGGGCGACGCTGGCGGATTTGGTGAAGCCCGTGACCAGAATGTCGAAGCAATTCCCAAAGTCTGGAAGCATGGTGACGTCGAAGGCCAGGTCAGAACCACCGACCGCAAGGCCATCGAAGGGGGCGTGCAACGCACCCTCACCAGCGGTAATCGGCTCCTCGTCGGCACGTTCTACGCCGCCGAACGGCTCCTGGAGGTCAAGGGAGTCTTCTTTGAAGTTGACCCCGCCCTCAGCGAAGCCTTGGCGAAAGCCCAGTAGCCAAGGACGAGAAGCCCCGATGCCCGGTATAGTGCCCGCATGGAAATGATTCCGCCGGGCCGCCTGGGATGGCTCGACCTCACTGTCGATGCGGCCCCCGAAGTGCGTGATTTCTACTCGCGCGTCATTGGCTGGAAGCCCGAAGGCGTGGAGATGGACGGCTACGACGACTTCAACATGCTGGATGACACGGGCGAGCCCGCGGCGGGCATCTGCCACCGCAAGGGCATGAACGCGGGCATCCCGCCCGTCTGGATCCCTTACTTCATCGTGGAAGACATCGAAACGGCCACCAAGCAAGCGGTGCGCAACGGCGGGGAAGAAGTCGAACTCCGCCGCGAAGAAGACGGCACGCTGGTGCTCTCGATCTTGAAGGACCCGGCGGGTGCCGTGTTCGCCCTCTTCCAAAGCGAAGAGATGGACGACGAAGAAGACGAAGACTAACTAGTCGTTCTTAGGTCGGCCGGCGCGGCTGAAGGGCAACCAGATGATCTCGCACCGGCCGACAATCTTTTCGCGGGGCACCAGACCCCAGGCGCGGCTGTCGTAGCTGCCGTTGCGGTTGTCACCCATCATCATGTAGTAGCCGGGCGGGATGGCCGCTGCGGGCAACGCCATCAGGCGCTTCATTTCGGCGGGGTCGCTAATCTGGTAGGTCGGCGCGGTGAGCGGGCTTGCATTGGCAAAGTCGCCCATGATGGTGAGCGGAATGTACTTGCCGTTGTCGTTCACCAACTTGTAATCCGGGAGCGGATAGTCGCCGTAGTTGGCCTTGGGCACGGGCTGCGTCGCCATTTGGGTGGTGCGCATTTCGTAAGGCTCGTCTACGGCCACGCCGTTGCGATAAAGCTTGGAGTCGCGGACTTCGATCACTTCGCCCGGCACACCCACGCACCGTTTGATGTAGTCCGCGTTGGGGGTGCGCTCATCCACGCCGGCGGCGGGCGGCGAAAACACCACGATCTCGCCCACCTTGGGGTCGGCGGTTCGGTACACCCACTTGTTGGCCACGATGGCGTCGCCCACATTGAGCGTGTCCACCATAGAAGGGGTGGGGATGGTGAACGTCTGGATGGCAAACGGACGAACGAGCAGGAACACCAGGATGGCGGCGTAAACCAGCGCGTCGCCGGATTCGTTCAGGAACTTGAGAAACTTGTAGGATCCACCCCGGCGGTGAGGGGGAGTCTTGGCAAGGGTCGGGCTTACGGCCAGGCGCACCAAGGTGCAAATCCCTGCGAAGATGAGAATCTGGCTCATGGGCGTCCTCGCCAAACGGTCGATGGTTTCGACCGTCGGCGAGACTTGAGCCAGATAAATGCCGGGGAGTCCGAACACGTTTAGCGGCGTTCTCGGATGCGCGCGGCCTTACCGACCTTATCGCGCAGGTAGTACAGCTTGGCGCGGCGCACGCGACCGTGGCGCAGCACTTCGAACTTGGCTACGTTGGGGCTGTGCAGGGGCAGGGTGCGTTCCACGCCCACACCGTTGCTCATCTTGCGCAGGGTCACGTTCTTGGCGATGCCACCGTTGCGGACGGCAATGGCCAGGCCTTCAAAAAGCTGAATGCGTTCTTTGCCGCCTTCGCGCACCTTTACGTGGGCACGCACGGTGTCACCCGGGCGGATTTCGGGCAGGTCGTCCTTCATATAGGCTTGGGCGACGCTGGTCAGGATAGCTTGCTTGTTCATCGTGTTCGACTCCCCAGAGATCTTCCCGGAGAACATCCCGGATAATGATCGGTCAGTAACAGGCTAGGGTAGCAGATCGAGGTCGCTCTTCGTAAGGTCTGCGCGTGCAAATAGGTCCGGGCGTAGGTCGCGAGTCACCCTCAGCTGCTCTTGGCGGCGCCAGCGGGCCACTGCCGGGTGGTTGCCACTCCGCAGAACTTCGGGCACGGTTTCGCCCTCAAAGTCCAGCGGGCGGGTGTAAAGCGGGTGCCCCAACAGGCCGTCGTGGCTAAAGCTGTCGTCCTGGTGGCTCTCCGGGTCGCCCAGCACCCCGGGAAGGAGCCGCGTAATGGCGTCGGCCATCATCAGGGCGGGGAGTTCACCGCCCGTCAGCACAAAGTCGCCTATGCTGCGGGTGCAGGTGGCCAGGTGGGTGCTCACGCGCTCGTCCACACCTTCATAGTGCCCGCAGATAAAGATCGCGTGCCCGTGCTGGCTCCACGCTTCGGCGTCGGCCTGGGTGAATCGAGGTCCGCGCGGGTCGGTCAGCACCACCACGGCTTCTTGGTGGCCGGGCAGGCTGCGCAGGGCATCCGCCACGCGGTCCACCCGCAGCACCATGCCGGGGCCACCGCCGTAGGGCGAGTCATCCACGGTGCGGTGTGCATCGGTGGCGAAATCGCGAGGGTTAGCACACTGAAATTGAACCGCGCCCGAACCTGCCGCCCGCGCCATCATGCTATGCGAGAGCGCCTCTTGGATCATCTCCGGAAACAAGGTCACGAAATCAATCCGCACCCGTGAAGTGTGGCGCATAGGCAAAGGTATTCTCTGGTCCGTGAACGTCCCCGGCGATCTGAAGTACACGAAGTCTCACGAATGGGTCCGCATTGAAGGCGATACCGCCACCATCGGCATTACAGACCACGCGCAAAGCGAACTCGGCGACATCGTGTTTGTGGACTTGCCCAACGAAGGCCGCCAGCTAGGCGCCGAAGAAGTTTTTGGGTCGGTGGAGTCGGTCAAGGCCGTCAGCGACATTTACAGCCCGGTGAGCGGGGAAGTGGTGGAAGCCAACGGCACCCTCGGCGCGCAAAGTGAGCTTGTCAATAGCGACCCCTACGGCCAGGGCTGGCTCATCAAGGTGAAGCTGAACGGCGAATCTGAGGGCCTGCTTTCCGCCAGCGAATACGAAGCCACTCTCTAAGGTTTTCGGGGCCTCCCCGGGGAGGCCTAAATTGTCCGGGTGCGGCCAACGTCCGCCATGCAAAATCGTAGGGGAAGCAGGGTCGAGTTTCGGCCCTCACCGAGCGATTCAATGACCTACGTACCGCATACCGATGCCGATGTGCGTGAGATGCTGGCGACCATTGGGGTCAACAGCATTGATGAGCTCTTCGCGGATATCCCCGAAGATCTCCGCCTGAAGGGCGAACTCCGCATCCCCAGCCGACTCGACGAGCATCAATTGATGCGGCACATGGCGGGTCTCGCCGCCCAAAACCTTGACCTGAGCCAGGTCACTTGCTTCCTGGGCGCGGGCATCTACGATCGCTACATCCCGGCCAGCGTGGGTGCGGTGATCAGCCGGGGCGAGTTCCTCACGGCTTACACGCCGTACCAGCCCGAAGTCAGTCAGGGTTATCTGCAGACGATTTACGAGTTCCAAAGCATGATTGCGGAGCTCTACGGTTGCGACCTCGCGAATGCGAGCATGTACGACGGTCCGACCAGCCTGGCCGAAGCCGCCCTGATGGCCTGTTCGCTCAAGCGGAAGGACATCGTGGTGATGAGCGAAGGCATTCACCCGCACGCTCGGCAGGTGATGGAAACCTACGCGTGGTCCAACGAGGTGGAGGTGCGCACGCTCCCGCTCAAGGACGGCCAAACCGACCTGAGTCAGATGCCGGAAGGCGCGGTGCTGCTGATCCAGAATCCCAACTTTTACGGCGTGATTGAAGACCTCGCCGCTGCTCGCGCCGCCGCCGATAGCCAAGGCGCGATGCTGGTGGTGAGCGCCGACCCGACGGCCTGCGGCCTGCTGAAGGCCCCTGGCCACTGCGGCGCGGATGTGGTGGTGGGCGAAGGCCAGCCGCTCGGCATCCCGATGGGCCTCGGTGGACCGATGCTCGGCCTCTTTGCCTGCAAGCAGGAATATGTCCGCTCCATCCCCGGCCGCATCGTGGGTCGCACCCATGACGCTCAGGGTCGCCCCGGCTTCACGATGACGCTCCGCACCCGCGAGCAAGACATTCGCCGCGAAAAAGCCACCAGCAACATCTGCACCAACGAAGCCCTGATGGCCCTGGCCAGCACGGTCTACATGAGTGCGGTGGGCAAGAACGGCATCCGCAGCGTGGCCACCAGCACGGTGCAAAACACTCAGTACGCCATTAAGGTGCTGACGGAAGCGGGCGGGAAGCTCAAGTTCCCGAATGCTCGGGTGTTCGGCGAGTTTGTTCTGACCCTGCCCAAGCCGGCGGCCGAAGTGCGCGACGCGCTGCTCTCGCACGGCATCCTGGCGGGCCTGCCGCTCGGCCCGTACCTGGCGGGAGGCGAAAACGACCTCCTTGTCGCCGTCACCGAGATTCGCACTCAAGAAGAAATTGACGACTTTGCCCGTGCCCTGCGCGAGGTGCTGAACGGATGAAACCAATTCCCCTGATCTTCGAAAAATCTCGTCCGGGCCGCATTGGCTGCAACCTGCCGAAGGCCGACACGCCCGAAGTGGACGTGCAGGCCATCCTGGGCGAAACCCGCGACGGCGTGGCGTGGCCCGAGATTGGCGAACTGGACATGCTTCGCCACTTCACCAACCTCAGCCACCGCAACTACGGGATCGAAATCGGCTTCTACCCCCTGGGTAGCTGCACGATGAAATACAACCCGAAGATCAACGAGCGCACGGCCGGGCTGACGGGCTTCACCCACACCCACCCGATGCAACCGGAAGAGACCATCGGGGGCTTCCTAGAAGTCTACGCCTCGTGCATGGACATCCTTAAGGAGATCACCGGCTTCGATGACATCACCATGCAGCCGGTGGCCGGCGCCCACGGCGAACTGGCCTGCTTGATGCTTATTAAGGCGTATCACGAAAGCCGAGGCGAAGGTGCCCAGCGACGCGTGGTGCTGGTGCCGGACTCGGCCCACGGCACCAACCCGGCCAGTGCGGCCCGGTGCGGCTACGTGGTGAAGACGATTCCCACGGCCGAAGATGGCAACACCGACCTGGAGGCCCTGGCCAAGGAACTCGGACCGGATACGGCGGCCTTCATGGTCACCAACCCCAGCACGCTGGCACTGTTCGAGACGAACATCACCAAGGTGTGCCAGATGGTGCACGAAGCGGGCGGGCAAGTCTTCTGCGACGGCGCGAACATGAACGCGATGGTGGGCACCACTCGCCCGGGCGACCACGGCTTCGACTGCATGCACCTGAACCTGCACAAGACGTTCAGCACGCCCCACGGCGGCGGCGGCCCTGGCTGTGGTGCCATCGGTCTCAAGTCGCACCTCGCGCCCTACATGCCCGGCCCGGTCATCACCCGCAATGACGCCGGACAAGCCGTGCTGGACCACGACCGTCCGCACAGCATTGGCCGCGTGAGTGGCTTCTTTGGTCAATCGCTGATGGCCGTGCGCGCGCTTACCTACTTCCTGGCCTATGGCCGCGAAGGGATGAGCAGCATCAGCCGGTACTCGGTGCTGAACGCCAACTACGTCAAGGCGCGCCTCAAGGATGTGCTCCCGGCCGCTCACGACCGCCCCTGCATGCACGAGTGCGTGTTGACGGCGAAGCAGTACAAGGAGTACGGCGTGCGCGCCCTGGACCTGAGCAAGGCGCTGATTGACTACGGCTTCCACCCGCCGACGAATTACTTCCCGCTCATCGTGCCGGAAGCGTTCATGATCGAGCCGACGGAAACCGAAGCGAAGGAGACGCTGGACGCCTTCTGCGATGCCCTGATCGAGATCTGCGAAAAGGCCAAGACCGACCCGGATGCTCTGCACGCCGCGCCCACCAAGGCCATCGTCGGACGATTGGACGAAGCGGCGGCGGTGAAGAACCTTGACGTCCGCTACCAACCGGCGTAAGCCCCTGGCCCTCATCTCAGCTTATGAGGTGGGGGCATCTTGCTTTATGGAACCTGTGATGCCCTGGCGAGTCGACGGCCCCCAAGGGCCGCGCGAGCACATGGCGGCGGATGAAGCTCTGGTTTATGGCGGGCGGGTTTACACCTGGGATGCCCCGGCGGTGACGCTCGGCCGGTTCCAAGACCCCGCCCGGGTGATGGCCGCCCACCCGCACCTGCCGCACGCGGTACGCCCTACCGGGGGCAAGGCCGTGCTGCACGGCCACGACCTTACGATTGGCCTAGCTGTGCCCTGGGAATGGGCGAACTGGACGGAAGCCGAGCGGCGGAGCGTGCGCTTGGTGTATCGGCGCTTGGCGGAGCCGTTGGTGAAGGCCCTGAATCAGGCGGGAGTGGCGGCGGCCCTCGCCGAGCAGACTCCCTTTGTGCGCAGCGCGGGCAAGGTGGCCGACTGCTTTGCCCACATTGCCCCCAACGACATCGTGGACCCCAAGACGGGCCGCAAGGTGTGCGGCTGCGCCCTCGCCCTGCGGGAAAGTGGCGTGCTGGTGCAGTGCAGTCTGCCCGTGCGGTTGCCGGACCCCGAGGTGGCGAACCTCTTTGGCGCCCAGGTGATTTACGGCCAATTTCCGCACCTGACCGCCGAAAGACTGGCCGAAGCCCTCGCCGACGCCTTTAGCCCTTAGGCCTTGGACACTGTTCAACCTTTCCCTGCGTCTGATATCGTATCGATATGACGCGATACGCTCCGGCCGCGCTGGCTTTGCTGGCAGGAACCCTTATCCTCTCTGGATGCCAGAACCAAAGTAGTAGCTCCGGCGCCACGGGCCTGAACAGCGAATACAAAGCCCTGAAGGAAGGCGAAACCTCGCCGACCGGCGAAGGCGGCACTTCGGCGACCACTCCGGGTGGCACCACGTCGACCACGCCCGGAGCCGCTGCGGGTGGGGGCGTCGTCGCCAGTGGATCGCCGACCGGCACCGCCGTCGAAGCTCCGGCCGCCAAGGTCGAAGAAGGGGAGGTGGCCCTGCGCCTGGGCGTGAAGAAGGGTGAAACCTTCCGCTTCAAGCAGACCACCGATGCGACCTTGACCCTGCCCGCCATGGGCAGCGGCACCGCCAAGCCCGCCAACTACACGGTCGCCACGGGGCAAACCTACACCGTCTCGGACGTGAAGAACGACGTGTTTGACGTCGAAATCCGCACGGACAAGCCGGAAGTGGTGAAGGCCGATGAAGCCGCCCAACAGGTGGTGCAGATGCTGGGGGGTGACGCCCGCACGATGAACTTCACCTACGACGCGCTGGGCAAGCCGGGTGCGCAAACGGGCAGCGTCCTGCGCGGGGTGCCGGGCAGCAGCGATTCGATTCTGCAGAGCGGGTTCCTGGGCATCGTCTTCCCGAAGGATGGCGTGAAGGTGGGCGACAAGTGGACCAACAAGGTGGACATTGCCAAGCAGATGGGCCTGCCGCCGAACGTCGAGGTCAAGAACCCCGACATGACGGTGACCTACGTGCTCAAGAGCATTGACCGCAACGGCGACCGCGCGGTGATCAGCATCAACGCCACCGGCAACCCGAGCATCAGCAGCCAGATGATGGCGGGCGGGCGCGGTTCCGACGGCAACACGCAGACCCAAGCCCGCACGATGACGTTCAAGATGACGATGTCCATGACGGGGACGGCGACGCTGGACCTGAGTTCCGGGGTGCTGCGCACGGCCGAGTACCGGCTGAAGATTGGCACCGACGGCGGCCCGGCCCTGGCCAACCAAGACATGACGGTCAAGATCGAGCGGCAGTAAGCGCAGGCTTCTTAGGTTCACTTATAGGTATTTAGGCCTATAAATTGCGGGGGGGGGCGTGAGTTTGAGGATTTTGCCTTATATTAAAGACATGCGAGTGAAATCTCTAGCATCCGCATTGGGGGCGAGTGCCCTCCTTCTTGTCCTCCCCATGTCTGCTTTTGGGCAGAATGCTTCGCCGGCGATGACTGGCACGATCACCGGACCGAGTTCCGCTACGGTTAAGCAAACGGTCCTCTTCACCGTTACTGGAAGGGATCAAGATACCAATTTCGAAAAGGGCATCACATGGACGGACCCGGAAACCGGAGAAGAGCATGTGCTTGTACCTCCCCGTTTTGTCGTGTTCAATAACTACGATCACAATCAGGCCACAATCACCCTTAACACCCAGGGTTTCGAACTAGGTGAGCTTGTGCTTTGGACTCACCAGCAAAACGAGGCGGACGGGCAAAAGCGGTACCAATTGTCGGTGAAAGTTGCGCCGACAGTACCTGCTCAAGGAATTGGCATCCTGGATATCACCTACCGGGACTACGTGCACGCACTGTCACCTTTCAAGGACTCGGACATCTACCTAACGTACCAGGTGATCGTCAATCCAGAGCCATGAGCCTGCTGCTTGCCATTTCCTTACTTGGCTTGCAAGAAGTGAAATCCTTCCCGGGTGGCACCGGGAAGGAAGCCGCTGCATGGATGCATTCCTTGACCAATGAGCCAGTCATGGTCAACACTTACGGTGCCGTACCTCCGATTGATGTTGATCTCAGGAATGAGCGCAAGCCTGAGGAGTCAAAAAGTGCCTATATAGGCAGACTTATTGCAAAAAGTCTAGACAAAAGCAGTGTTTGCTTTGATTACTCGTACAAGCCAGATGAAGTTGGGCTAGGTATCCGAATACTACGTCCAAATCGGAAGTACCCAAGAATGACTCAAGATTTCCAGTTCTGGGAAAGTTTCGGAAGAGGGTTTCCGTCCGCTGATCGCGCACAGATTGAGATATCCGACGGACTGTTGAATCTCAAGGTTGGCAACTCTGGAAGTATCGTCGTTAACGAGGTTGGCTCATTCTTTACCAAGGAGGATCATTGGATATTCAAGGACGGAACAGTAGCACTTGCAGGTGCTGGCATTACGAGAGAGCAGTTCCGAACGATGAGATTCATGTGCACTCCCGTCAAGTTCGATGAAGAGGGGAATGCGATGATCGACCGAAAGCGGGCAACGAAGTGGATGCTGGATGCGACCGTTTCAAGCCACGGTCAAGAGTTAGCCTCTTGGGCGATCGAGGTCAAGCAGTCTGTATATGGGGAGTTACTGAAAAGCCTTTCAGATATAGAATTTGGCTCGATCTTCGCAGTGAGATCGATGGAGGGTCCACGGTTTCAAAGAGAGTTCGCGCCGCTCACTACTGCTCACCAAGCTGCGATTGGGTTTCACCAAAGAGCACGCTCCCAGGGTCCTTATGAAGGTGACAACACAAGATACCTTCAGCTTGTACGTGAAGTAACGTTTTATGGGGATGCCGACTCTACGCATCCCGTGCTTGTAGTCCTTGCCGAAGATGGAAGGCTTGCGTTCGCTGTAATGACGAAAACTGGAAATCAACAAGTGTGGTAGTAACCACCAGAGAACTGGATGCCCCCTCACGCCACTCGGCGGAGGGGGATTTCTTTGTGAGAACCTGAGAGAACCAGGCAGTAAGCGCAGGCTTCTTAGGTTCAATTATAGGTATTTAGACCTATAAAGTGCGGGGGGGGGGCGAGTTTGAGGATTTTGCCTTATATTAAAGACATGCGAGTGAAATCTCTAGCATCCGCATTGGGGGCGATTGCCCTCCTCCTTGTCCTCCCCGTGTATGCTTTTGGGCAGACGCCCCCTCCTCCTCCTGCTGGCAACAATCAGCCGCCCCTTCACGGAACTATTTCTGGGCCAAGTTCCGCGAATCTTGGCACAAACATAGTCATCAACTTCATGGCCAAGGATCAAGATACGGGCTATATTCCCGGCAGAGAAGTTTATAATCCTGCGACCGGAGAAGTGGAGACGTACCCGGAGGTGTGGTACACCATCGACAACTACGAACATAACGCAGTTGAAATTCAGCTGGACATTGAAGGATTTGAGTTGGGTTCAACACCCAATGGTGGTTGGGAACTTCAACAAACGGAACCTGGTGGCGTTAAGCGCTATCAGTTGGCAGTCAATGTGGCCACATCGATGAGTTCAAGTGGCTTCGGGAAAGCGCGGATCATTTATCGGGACATGAAGGAGCTTCCGTTCGTGTGGTGGGATGCTTTCAGTTACACCGCGACTTTGACTATCGCGCTGAACCAACCATGACAACAGCTGTTGCTTTGGTTTGCCTGCTCGTGCGTGAGCCAAAGATTGCCGTATTCCCGGGCGGTTCTGCCCGGGAGTTGGCGGTTTGGATTCGCTCGCATACAAACGAGCCGGCAATGGTAAACGCGTACTCTGGTGTGCCGAGAATTGAGGTCGATCTTAGCTCCGGACAGAAACCCGACGAGAGCAAAAGTGCGTTTCTTGGCCGATTGATATCAAAGTCGCTTGAGAAGCAGCGGTTCTCTTTTGAGGTCCTGTACGAAAAGGAAGCAAAGCACCTTGGTGTGCGCATCGGACGGCCCCAGAGAGGTTTTCCTCGCGATCATCAAGAACGCACGTTCTACATGGACCTTGCGAGGGGCTACCCAAGTGCTGATCAGGCAGTCGTGTCAATTGATTCGGAGCAATTAACCTTCGCTCACGGAGATAGCGGGAGTTTTTCACTATCGACTGTTCAAGGTTGGTTTGACAGGTCTGACCATTGGCTTGCCGGCAATGGCAACATCGCTATCTCGGGCGAACCGGTGGATAAGCAGACATTTCGCTTACTTCGGCAAATGACTGTCCCTCTGATGCTTAATGAAGAGGGGCTATTCGTCGTCAATAGAAAGCGAGCTACACAGTGGATGCTCGAAGGTGCAAACCGCAAACAGGGGACGCAGCAGCTGGCGAGTTGGGCGGTCGAATCTAAACGTCAAATCTACGGGGCATTGCTTGATAGCCTAACGGATGATGAATTCAAGAAGATATTTGAGTCCAAGTCGCCTCAAGGGCCAACATTTGTAAAGGAGTTTGATCCTCAATCAACCGTCCATCAGGCGGCTGTTGAATACCACCGACGAGCACTCACCGAAGGTCCTTACGACGGGGATAACACTTGGTACCTAGAAATGGTTCGCGATACACCACAAATAGGTGAGGCTGACAGATCAAAGCCTGTCAAGGTCGGATTGGGCTCAGATGGTCGATTATCGTTTGTCATCAGAACGACGAACGGCAATGAGCAATCTTGGTAAGTTAGGATTGGCAAAACCAAAAAAACCCCCTCACGCCACTCGGCGGAGGGGGATTTCTTTGTGAGAACCTGAGAGAACCAGGCAGTAAGCGCGGACTCTGTAGGTTCACTTATAGGTATTTAGGCCTATAAATGGCGGGGGGGGCGCGAGTTTGAGGATTTTGCCTTATATTAAAGACATGCGAGTGAATTCCCTAAAAGCTGCATCAATCGTCTTCGCAGCAGTCGCTGTCGCGCCCTCCTTTGCGATTGCTCAAGGCGCACCGGCCCCGGGCAATCCAACCCCTGCAATGTATGGATCGATCTCAGGTCCCAGTTCGGTCACTCTTGGCGCAAACATCGTCATTGATGTTATGGGCAAGGATCAAGACCAAGCCTACATACCGGGGTATTCCTATATCGACCCAGAGACGGGGCAGCAGGTTAACGTTCCAGAGCGATTCGAAACTTTTGACAGCCACCATCACGACGCTAGCCAAATCGTCCTGGACGAAGAGGGCTTTGGCCTTGGCACACTGGTATCTTGGTCGTTGCAGCAAAACGAACCTGGTGGGGTCCGGCGGTGGCAGGCAGCAGTGAAGGTTACGTCCGTAATGACGACTTCAGGTTTTGGAAAGATCATCGTCACTTACGATGATACGGTACACGTATTATCGCCGTACCACGACGAGTCGATCATTCTTACCAAAACCATTGGATTGGTACAGCCGTGACGGTTTGCCTTGCCCTTGGACTGGCCTTTTGGCCTGTGTCTGACGGCAAGGCCTCTTTCCCTGGCGGTACGGGGAAGGAAGCCGCCGCTTGGATTTACGGGCTAACCAAAGAGCCAGTGATGGTGAATACGTTCGGCGCGGCACCTGCTTTTTCGATTGATCTTACGGAAGAACGCAAGCCAGACGAATCTCAAAGCGCGTTTGTTGGCCGACTCATCACCAGTCAATTGAAGCGCGAAGGTGTGGTGTTTGATACGGTCTACTCTCCGGAAATCTCGGCCTTTGGCATTCGGATTGGTCGTCCTCAATCACGCTATCCTCGGGTGACAAGAGACCTGAACTTTTGGCGAGATTTTGCGCTGGGTTATCCGGCAACGGACCAAAGTCAAGTGTTGATTGAGGACGGCCGTTTACGGCTTGCATCTGGCAATTATGGAAGCGCTATTGTAGCAGGTGCTATGGGGTTCTTCTCCACCACCGATCACTGGGTGTCAAAGGACGGTACCGTGGCCATTGCGGGTATCGACATTGCGAGGGCCGAGTTCCGTGAAATGAGGAAGATGTGCTCGCCTTTGGAATTTAATGAATCCGGTGATTTTGTGGTCAGCCGAAAGCGGGCAACTCGCTGGATGCTCGAAGGTGCCCTTCGAAAGACAAGAAGCCAGCGCCTGGCCATCTGGTTCATAGAGGGGAAGGAGGCAGTCTACAGCGAACTTCTGAATTCACTTTCGGATCAGGAATTCAATGAGATCTTTCGTGCAAAGTCGGATTCAGGGCCAGTCATTGAAAAGGAGTTTGCTCCTCTTAGTGCGACTCATCAAGTTGCAATGGCGACCCACAATCGAGCTCGTAAAGAGGGTCCCTACGAAGGCGACAACTCGTTCTACCTTGAGATGGTGCGCGATACACCTCAACTCGGTGATGCTGATCCGACGAAGCCGGTAAAGGTTGTATTGGCAGTTGATGGCCAGCTCGCCTTTATCATCACCACAACGACCGGAAACCAGCAAGTTTGGTGAGTAAAGAAAATCCCCCTCACGCTACACGGCGGAGGGGGATTTCTTTGTGAGAAATTAAGCGAGCGAACCGCTTAGTTCGGGCTGGGGGTGATGGTGAAGCCGCTGGCGCTAAGCTCTTGCCCGATGTGGCGCAGCTTCTTCATCGCGCGCAGTTCGATCTGGCGCACTCTTTCCCGCGTGACGTTGAGCGCGGCGCCCACCTCTTCCAAGGTGCGGCTGCGGCCATCGTCCATCCCAAACCGGAGGCGAACCACGTCGCGCTCTCGGCTCGTCAGGCGGCCCAGAATGCTGTCAATCTCTTCGCGGCGGATCAGCGACCAGGTCACATCGCTCGGGGTCGGCATGTTCGTGCTCGGCACAAAGTCACCAATCGAGGAGTTGTCCTTTTCGCCCACCGGGGTTTCCAGCGAGAGCGGTTCCACGGCCACGCGCATCATTTCTTGCACGCGGTCGGGGCTCATGCCCACGCGCTCGGCCACTTCTTCCGGCGTCGGTTCGCGGTGCAGTTCTTGCTGCAGCTGGTTGGCCGTCTTCATCACCTTGTTGATGAGTTCGGCCACGTAAACCGGGATGCGGATGGTGCGGCCCTGGTTGATGATCGCACGGGCAATGGCACGGCGGATCCACCACGTCGCGTAGGTGGAGAAGCGGAAGCCCTTGCGCCAGTCAAACTTCTCAACCGCGCGGATCAGACCGAGGTTGCCCTCTTGGATCAGGTCGGCAAGGGGATGCCCCGGGCGTTGTACTTCTTGGCGATGGAGACAACCAGGCGGAGGTTGCTCTCTATCAGGTGCTGCTTGGCGGCGCGACCCGACTTGATGATCTCCTTGATCTCCCACTGGTCGAATTCGTAGTCCTTGGGCTTGTTCACCAGTTCGGCGACCTTAGACCACTTGCCGTTCTCGGCGAGGTCCATGGCTTGCACACGCTTGGCCAGATGCTCTTCTTGGGCGGGGGTGAGCAGGTGGGCGCGGCGGGTCTGCCGCATCCACATCTCGAGTTCTTCGGATTCGTCGTTAGTACGAGTCTCCTCCTCCTCTTCCTCATCCTCCATTTCCAGCAGGTCTTCGGCATTCGGTTCATCGTCCATCAGCATGTGCTTGGCCGCGTCCATGTAGACGTGCCGAGCGTGCGTTCGAACGGTGATCGCCTTGCCGCGCTTCACCTGGGTGGGCATCTGATTTTCGCCAGCCATTCTCTTCTTAACTTCTCACTGTGGATGCTACGAGAGCATCCGGGTTCATAGGTTCGGACGGATCAAAGTTGATCCTTGTCGCCCGAATAGGTACGGGCCTCCGTCTTCCTACTGATTTATAACTCAAGAATCCGCCCGAGGGCGAAAAATTCAGTTACAAAAGAGCATTGCAAGGGCCGTGCCAACGAGTGTAGACGGAATGAACGGCCTAGAGGTTGCCTTGGGGTCACCTGGACTAGGGCCGGCTGGGTTTTCGGCCTGGGTCCAACAATCCCGCCCGAGACTTGCCAAAAGGGCCGGAAATCAGCCGCGCAGGCGATTTACGGCTTCTTTCAGCACTGCGGCCAGGGTGCGCACGCTCTCCACGGTGTTCTGCGGGCCAAAGCTAATGCGCACGGCGCTGCGGAGGTGCTCCGGCGGCCAACCCAGGGCCACCAGGGTGCGGCTGGGCTCATTGGAGTGCGCACTACATGCGGCTCCAGCCCCAATGGCAAACCCGCGCGCGTCGGCTTCCAGCACCAGGGTTTCGCCCTCAATGCCCGCCGCCACCCAGGTGAGAATCCACGGGCTCTGGCGGTCATGTTCGTGGATGAAGGAGTCCGGCAACCCGGCTACGGCCTCGGCAAAGGCCGCGCGAAGGCCTCGCACATGGGCGGTGCGCGCTTCGTAATCCTGCTTGGCGAGGCGCAGGGCCGTGGCAAAGCCGACGATCCCCGGCACGTTCAGTGTTCCGGCGCGCATACCCATCTCTTGGCCGCCGCCCACCATCCAAGGGGATAAGGCCACGTTGCCGGTCACCACCAGGGCTCCCACGCCCTTGGGGCCGCCGAGCTTGTGCGCGGAGCAACTCCACGAGTCGCCCGAAATCAAATCAATCGGCACCTTGCCCAGGGCTTGGGTGGCGTCGCGGTGCGTCCAGCCCCGCAGGCTGGGGGCGCCCAGCACAGCGCCGGTTTCGTTGCCCACCACCATCACGGCCTGCATTTCGGTACCGGCCGGGGCGGGCATGCACTTGTAGCCTTCATTGGCCAGCACGGTCGCGCCCATGGCCTCGGCGGGCGCCCACACACTGCTGTGTTCAAAGGGGCTCACCGCCAGGTTGGTGGCGTGCTGTAGCGCCCAGTTGTTGGCCTCGGTGGCCCCACTGGTGAAGAAGACTTGCTCCGGCGGCGTGGCGAACTGGTCGGCGATGTACTGCCGGGCGCGATCCACGGCCTCACGGGCTTGCATCCCCCACGCGTGCAGGCTGTGGGGGTTGCCGCATTGCTCCCCGAACCAGGGAAGCATGGCCTCCCGGACTCGCGGATCGAGAGGCGTCGTGGCCGCGTTGTCGAAGTAGTTTTCGAGTCGGCTTGGTCCGCTCATCGGGTCGCCGTAGCGAGTGATTCCATGATCAAGCGCGGAACATCGCTCGTGCGGTCGGCCACCTTGGCTCCGGCGGCCAGCAGGGCATCCACCTTGCTTTGCGCCGTGCCCAGCCCGCCGCTGACGATGGCGCCCGCGTGGCCCATGCGCTTGCCCGGAGGGGCGGTGCGACCGCTGATGAACGCGACGACCGGCTTGCTCATGGTCTTGATGTATTCGGCAGCGGCTTCTTCGTCCGTGCCCCCGATTTCACCAACCATCACCACGGCGGTGGTGGCGGGGTCCTTTTCAAACACTTCCATGACCTCGATGAAGCGGGTGCCCGGGATCGGGTCGCCGCCAATGCCGACGCAGGTGGTCTGGCCGAGGTCGGCGCGGGTGAGTTCCCACGCAATTTCGTAAGTCAAGGTGCCACTGCGGCTAACCATGCCGATCGGACCCGGCTTAAAGATGTGACCGGGCATGATGCCCATCTTGCATTCGCCCGGCGTGATGATGCCGGCGCAGTTGCCACCCAGCAGGCGGCTGGTGCCGCGCGCCTTCATCTTGGTGGCGACCTTCAGCATGTCCTGCACGGGCACGCCTTCGGTGATCAGGGTGATGAACGGGATGCCAGCGGCTTCGGCTTCCAGCACCGAGTCAGCAGCGAACGGCGCCGGCACAAACACCAGCACGGCATCGGCCTGCGTGGCGTCCACGGCCTCTTGCATGGTGTTGAACACCGGCAGACCGAGGTGCTCGGTGCCGCCCTTGCCCGGCGTCACGCCGCCCACAACCTTCGTGCCGTACTCCAGCATCTGCTGGGCGTGGAACGTGCCTTCTTTCCCCGTCATCCCGGCCACGAGAACCCGGGTGTCCTTATTCACCAAGACTGCCAATTAGAATACTCCTGCCCGCCAGAATACCGAAGCCCACCGGAAGTTGGGGCCGTTCGTTACAATAAGACCATGAGCAAAGGTAGCCCGCACGTCCGCTACGCGGAGATTGAGCGCGAAACGACGGAGACCAAGGTCTCGGTGGTGCTGGACCTGGACGGCGGACAACGCCGCGATGTCCACACGGGGATCGGGTTCCTGGACCACATGCTCCAGCTCATGGCGTTCCACGGGCAGTTCAACCTGGGTGTGACGGCCGATGGCGACCTGGAAGTGGACGACCACCACACGGTGGAAGACGTGGGGATTACGCTGGGGCAGGCGTTCCGCACGGCGCTGCTCGAGGTCACTTCAATTCAGCGCTACGGGGATTTGCTCTCCCCGATGGATGACGCGTTGGTGGCCGTGGCGGTGGACATCTCCGGGCGGGGAATGGCGTTTGTGGACTTGCCGTTCCGCCGGGAGAACTTGGGCGGCCTGGCCACCGAGAACATCGCGGAATTCATGCGGGCCTTTGCCATGCACTCCGGCATGACCATCCATGTGCGCCGCCTGGCGGGGGACAATAACCACCACCTGTGCGAAGCCGCCTTCAAGGGGCTGGGTCGGGCTCTGCATGCCGCCACCCGCACCAGTGATCGGCAGGGTGTGGCCAGCACTAAGGGCAAGCTGCTTCAATCGTGATTGTCTTTCCCGCGATTGACCTGATGGGAGGGCAGGCCGTGCGCCTGACCCAGGGGGCCTTTGATGCCGCCAAGGTGTACAACGCGGACCCCGTGGCACAGGCCGTGGCCTTTGCGGAGGCGGGGGCCGAGTGGATCCACCTTGTGGACCTGGACGGGGCCAAGGCGGGCCATCCAGTGCACCTGGAGGTGCTACGCGGCATTGCGGAAGCCACGGGGTTGCCCGTGCAATTCGGCGGGGGCTTGCGCACCAGCGCGGACATGGAAGCGGCCTTGGCGGCCGGAGCCAACCGCGTCATCGTGGGCACCCGGTTGACGCAAGATCTTGATTTCGCCGCTTCGCTGTTTGCCCAGTTCGGCGAGCGACTGGTGGCCGGGCTTGACGCCCGCAACGGGGAAGTCGCGACCCACGGCTGGCAGGAGGGAAGCGGGCAGAGCATTCTGGACTTGGCCAGGTCGCTGGTGGAGCGGGGCGCGACCCGTTTCATCTACACCGACATCGCCCGGGATGGCGTGCTCGGCGGTCCGGACCTGAGCGGAACGGTGGCCTTACATGACGCCACTGGCGTGCCCGTAATTGCCAGCGGCGGCGTGGCCGAGCTGAGTGACCTCGAGCACATTGCCGCCACTCAACTTGAGGGTGTCATTGTGGGGAAGGCGCTGTATGAAAGGCGTTTTCGCCTGGAAGAAGCCCTGGCAGTTGCAACGGCCTCCGCGAAGGCAACGTAGTGGGCCTGATTGCGTGCGATAAGTCCACAATTGGCGATCGACACGGCGTAAACCCACGAGATTCTTCAGATGTTTGAACCCGAATTTATCATTCCCGTCGTTGCTTTTCTCATCACTCTCCTCATTGTTTTGACGCGTCACCAGCGCGCCATGGCGGAACTCATCCACAGCACCCACAATGCGCAGCAGAATGTGGCCACAGCCACGGAAATGCAGGCCCTTCGGGCGGAAGTGGCATCGCTACGCGAGTCAATGAACGCAACGCTTATTCATCGTGATGACGATCGGCACAGTGGCCTTCATCCGCAACTAGGTGTCAACTCTGCTGCTCAGACTACGGAAGACGTCCGCGTTCAAGGAAAAGCCTAACTCGACTCGCCACCACTTGGTCAGGGTGAGCGAGTTGAAGTCGTTTTCAGTTGTCAGTTCAGTCTTTCGCCTGGAAGAAGCCCTGGCAGTTGCAACGGCCTTATCGAAGGCAGTGTAATAGCGACATAGAGGTGGCTTCACCTCAAAACGAATCGCGAGATCGAACCCATGTTTGAACCAGAAACCCTATTCATCTTGATTCCCATCGTGGCTCTGTTGATCCCGATCGTGTCCATTCTTACCCGTCACCAGCGTTCCATGGCCGAACTGATCCATGGAAGCCATCACGCCCAGCAAAGTCAAGCCGCCGCCGCCGAAATCCAAGAATTGCGCGCCGAGATGGCGTCTCTTCGCGAATCGGTTAACACGATGATCGTGCAGCGCGATGGTTTGCCCTCGAATGGCCTCAATCCGCAGCTCGGGAACACGCCGCCGGCCTTCCCGGCCGAAGCCGCCACGAACCAAGATCGCATCTGATCCAACCAAGTTAAGCGAGCGTGAAAATGTTCGCGGTTGGGACTTAAGGCCCTTACTTGTGCAGAGATACGCCAATGAGCGGCCTTTTGCCGTGAGCCGAGGCCGCTTGAGTGTATGATCACAGGTTCCCGGAGTCCTGAATGCGCGTTGTTATGCCTGCCTCGAAGCGAATTGGACGTTCGCTAGAGTTGCCCAACCTCATTGATCTCCAACTGAACAGTTACCGATGGTTCCTCGAAGAGGGCTTGCCGGAATTATTCAAGACTTTTACCCCAATCTGGGACTTTACGCAAACAAATTATCTGGAGTTCGTCAGCTTTACGCTCGGCGAGCCGAAGTACTCGATCAGCGAATGCCGCGATCGGGATATGACGTTTGAAGCTCCGATTAAGGCAATTGTTCGATTTGGAGGGAAAGATCGTCCCGTCATCGAGTCCGAGGTCTATTTGGGCGACCTCCCCCTGATGACCGACAACGGAACGTTCATCATCAACGGCCGCGAGCGCGTCATCGTGAGCCAGCTCAGCCGCTCGCCGGGTCTGTACTTCGAGGAAGACGTAGACACCTCGATGCAGATGATCGTTCGTGCCCGTTTGATCCCGATGGAGGGAGCGTGGCTGGAGGTCGAAAACGACCCGAACGGCGTGGTGCACACGCAGGTTTCGCAGAGCAAGAAGCTTCCCATCACCCAGGTGATGAAGGCGCTGCACGGCTTTAAGCAGGGCCGCGATATGCAGGTGATGCCGGTGGGGCAAGCCCAGCAGAAGAAGCTGAGCGAGCCGCTGGTGGACCCCGACACCGGGGAAGTGGTGCTGGACAAGGGCGTCATCCTCCGCAAGGTGGTGCTGGACGGCCTGACCGACGAGCAGAAGCAGTGGGAAGCCACCGTGGAAAGCCCGCTGAGCAGCAACACGGAGATGATCTGGCACTTCGGCGAAGAAAAGACGCTGACGAAGCCGGAAGCCCACGAACTGGTGGGCGTGCGCCCGATCGAAGAGATCCGCGATGGCAAGAAGATCATCGTGGCCGCTTTGGCGCGCATCGACGAGGATTCGGCGAAGAAGATCGCCGCGCTCGGCTTGGAAACCATCGAGGTTCTGGAACTGCCGGAACTGCTGGAAGCCACCCTGCATGCCGACCGCACCAGCACGACGCGCGAAGCGATCCTGGACATTTACAAGCGCATGCGACCGGGCGAAGCGGCTAATGAAGACGCCGCCGGCCAACTGGTTTACAGCCTGTTCTTTGACCAGCGCCGCTACGACCTGGCCAAGGTCGGCCGCCGCCACCTTAACCAGCGCCTGGGCATCAATGTCCCGCTCACCATCCGCAACCTGACGTCCGACGACCTCGCCGGCACGCTGAAGGCGATGGGCCCCTACCTGACCAAGGACGTGGAGCACGACGACATTGACGACCTGCGCAACAAGCGCGTGCGAAGCGTCGGCGAACTGCTGCAGAGCCATCTCCGCCTCGGCTTTGTCCGCATGGAGAAGGTCGCCCGCGAACGCATGACCAGCGCCGACCAGGACAACCTGCTTCCCAGCATCATCCTGTCGGTCAAGCCGGTGAGCGCCAGCATCAAGTCGTTCTTCAGCAGCAACCAGCTGAGCACGTTCATGGACCAAACGAACCCGTTGAGCGAGTTGACGAACAAGCGTCGTCTCTCGAGCCTCGGCCCCGGCGGTCTGCAGCGCACCAGCGCCAAGCTGGAAGTGCGCGACGTGCACCGTTCGCACTACGGACGCATCTGCCCGATTGAAACGCCGGAAGGTCCGAACATCGGTCTCATCAGCCAGCTGACGACCCACGGTCGCGTGGACGAATTCGGCTTTATCCGCACCCCCTACCGCCGCGTGGTGGATGGCGTGGTGACGGACGAAGTGGTGCACCTGACGGCCGGTGAAGACTTCACCGCTCGTATCGCCCCGGCGGACACCCCGCTGGATAGCGATGGCCGCATCGTGGCCGACCTCGTGACGGTGCGATGCCCGGGCGGCGACAAGCAGTTTGCCGGTGCGCAGTACCCGACGGTGCCGCGAGCCCGCGTGGACTACATGGACGTTTCGCCGGTGCAAATCATCAGCGTTGCGACCTCGCTCATCCCGTTCCTTGAGAACGACGACGCGAACCGTGCCCTCATGGGCGCGAACATGCAGCGCCAAGCGGTGCCGTGTCTGCGCGGCGACGCCCCGGTGGTGGGTACGGGTCACGAAGCCCGCGCCGCCATTGACTCGGGTGCTTCGGTTCGGGCTCGACGCGACGGCGTGGTGAGCTACGTCACCTCCAAGTCGATCCGCGTGACCAGCGACGATGGCACGGTCGAATCGTACAGCCTGTTGCACCTGTTCCAGTCGAACAAGAGCACCTGTTTCACGCACCGCCCGGTGGTGGACCTCGGTCAGCGCGTGCTGGCCGGTGACCCGCTGGCCGATGGTGCCTGCACCGACGATGGTCGGCTGGCCCTTGGTCAAAACGTCACGGTCTGCTTTATGCCGTGGCAGGGCTACAACTACGAAGACGCCATTCTGCTTTCCGAGCGCCTGGTGAAGGACGACATCTACACGTCGATCCACATTGAGCGTCACGAAACGGAAGCCGTGGACACGAAGCTCGGTCCGGAAGAAATCACGCGCGACATCCCGAACGTGGGTGAAGACGCGCTACGTGACCTCGACGAGAACGGCATCATCCGCATCGGCGCCGAAGTTCGACCGGAAGACATCCTGGTCGGTAAGGTTGCGCCGAAGGGGCAAACCGAAATGACGGCCGAAGAGCGGCTGATCATCGCGATCTTTGGTAAGAAGGCCGAAGAAACCCGCGACGTCTCGCTCCGCCTGCCGCACGGTGAAAAGGGAACGGTGGTGGACGTCAAGGTCTTCAGCCGCTTCAAGTACCTCAGCCCGAGCATCAACTACATCTATAAGGAATCCAAGAAGCGCGATCGCCTCATCTGTGACCGCACGGAAGAGCCGCTGCTCCAGATTCCGGGTGATGAACTGCCCGCCGGCGTGAACATGAGCGTGCAAGTGCACGTGGCGCAAAAGCGCAAGATCATGGTCGGGGACAAGATGGCCGGTCGCCACGGGAACAAGGGGGTTATCTCCCGCATCCTGCCGGTGGAGGACATGCCGGTTCTGCAAGACGGAACGCCGGTTGACATCATTCTCAACCCGCTCGGGGTGCCGAGCCGTATGAACATCGGGCAGATCCTGGAAACCCACCTGGGTTACGTCGGGAAGCACCTGAATGCACGCTACGAGTGCCCGGCCTTTGAAGGGATGACCGCTGAGGAAATCCTGAGCGAAGCCGAGCGACTGGCCGTGCACATGCGAAGCAAGGCCCTGCGAACGTACTGCCACGCCGACCTCGGCTTGGACGTGCACTTCGCGCCGGGCGCCAGCTTCGACGAGCTGATGGCCTCCGTGGATGCTCGCCTCCGCGAACTGGACCAGCCGAACCTCGAGCGCATCTCGCGCATCGTGGCGGCTCCGTCCACCCGCACCATGCAGGAACTGCTGGACGAGGATGCCGACTTCTGGCAGCCGGAAGACGTGCAGCCGAGCGGCGCGCCCTACAAGGCCGCCACAGAAGTCTACGAAGGCATCAAGGAGCGCATCCTGGCCAACGTGTTCGACCGCGCGGGCTTCAACCCGGTGTCGTGTAAGAGCATCGTGCGCGACGGCTTGACGGGCGATCGCCTGCCGAACGAAATGACGGTCGGTACGATCTACATGCTCAAGCTGGAGCACTTGGCGGACGAAAAGATCCACGCGCGTTCCATTGGCCCCTACTCCCTCGTCACGCAGCAGCCGCTGGGTGGTAAGGCGCAGTTCGGTGGTCAGCGGTTCGGGGAAATGGAAGTCTGGGCCCTCGAAGCCTACGGCGCCGCCTACACCCTGCAGGAGCTGCTGACGATCAAGTCGGACGACGTGACCGGTCGCGTGAAGGCTTACGAAAGCATCGTGCGCGGCGAATCGATCACCGAGCCCGGCGTGCCCGAGTCGTTCAAGATTCTCGTCAACGAGTTGCGCTCGCTCTGCTTGCGCGTCACGGTCGAGGACAAGAACAACAAGGAACTCTCGCTCAAGGATCTGGACCAACTGGCGGGTGGCGACGAAATGCGCCTCGCTCGGTCGGTCGGCTTCTTCAACTAATTCGGCGTCCCTAGTCGTGAACTTCGCAGTGTGCCGGCGAAGTTCACGCTCTTACCTCCGCAAGGGGGCGGCACAAAACAAACGAGTCACAAAACATGGCGGATTCAAATCTGTTCGAAAAGATCCGGATCGGGATTGCGAGCCCGGACGACATTCGAAGCTGGTCGCACGGCGAAGTTAAGAAGCCCGAAACGATCAACTACCGCACATTTAAGCCCGAGCGGGACGGCCTCTTCTGTCAGCGCATCTTCGGTCCGGTGAAGGACTGGGAATGCGACTGCGGACGCTATAAGAAGGTCAAGTACGCGGGCATCGTGTGCGAACGCTGCGGTGTGGAAGTCACGCGCAGCAAGGTGCGACGCGAGCGCATGGCCCACATCGAGTTGGCCGCGCCGGTCTGCCACATTTGGTACCTCAAGGGCATCCCCTCGCCCCTGAGCTTGATCCTCGATATCTCGCCGAAGCAACTCGAAAAGGTTGTCTACTTCGGTTCCTTCATCATCATTGACGTTGACCTGGACAAGATCGCCGACCTGATGCCCAGCCTGCTGCAGGCCGTGGAAGACGAGAAGCTGATGATCCAGGAGGAGATGCGCAAGCTCGAGACTGACTCCCTCGATCACCTCTCCTCGGAAATGATCAACAACCCGGACGAGTACTTCGATGAGAGCTACGTTCGGGAACGCATGAAGGCGAATTTCGACCGCATCCGCGCGGAATTCCGCGATGCGGACGAGCGTCTGCGCGACCTCGATGTGGCCGCTGAGTTCCTCGGCATGCTCGAACAGAACATGCTGATTGACGAGGACAAGTGGCGCGCCATCAGCAAGCTGCTGGATGCCGTCGGTCGCCGCCTGAAGCGCGACTTCGACGACCTGGTGCACGCCAACGTGGGCGCCGAAGCTGTCAAGGAACTGCTGCGCCGCGTGGACCTGGAGCAAACCGCCCGCGAACTGCGCCGCGAAATCCGCGTGACGACCAGCACCCGCCGGGCCCGCGCCATCAAGCGTCTGGACCTGGTGGAATCGCTGCTCATCAGCAAGTGCCGCCCGGAATGGATGATTCTGGACGTACTGCCGGTCATTCCGCCCGAACTGCGCCCGATGGTGCAGCTGGACGGGGGCCGCTTTGCGACTTCTGACCTCAACGACCTGTATCGCCGCATCATCAACCGCAACAACCGTCTGCGCAAGATCATCGAGATCCAGGCTCCCGAGAGCATCATCAACCACGAAAAGCGACTCCTCCAAGAGTCGGTGGACGCCCTGATTGACAACGGCCGCCGCAGCCGCCCGGTGGTGGGCAGCAACCAGCGCCCGCTCAAATCCCTCAGCGACATGCTGAAGGGTAAGGAAGGTCGGTTCCGAAAGAACCTGCTTGGTAAGCGCGTGGACTACTCTGGCCGTTCGGTCATCGTGGTCGGCCCGAACCTGAAGCTGCACCAATGTGGTCTGCCGAAGGAAATGGCGCTTGAGCTCTTCAAGCCGTTCGTCATGAAGACCTTGGTGGAGCGCAAGATTACGCAGAACATCAAGACGGCGAAGCGACTCATCGAGCGCATGCACCCCGCCGTGTGGGATGGCCTGGAAGAAGTGATTAAGGAGCACCCCGTGCTTCTCAACCGCGCTCCCACGCTGCACCGCCTCGGGATTCTGGCCTTCGAACCGATCCTGGTGGAAGGGAAGGCGATTCAGCTTCACCCGCTCGTCTGTCACGCGTACAACGCGGACTTTGACGGGGACCAGATGGCCGTGCACGTGCCGCTCTCGCTGCAAGCGCAGTCCGAAGCCCGCGTGCTGATGCTCAGTACGCAGAACATGTTCTCGCCGGCCGACGGTCGTCCGGTGGTGGCACCGATCCAAGACATCGTGCTTGGTTCGTACGCCCTCACCTACACGAACGCCGCCGCCAAGGAGCGGCTGATGGAGGCCATCGAAGCGCACAAGGGCAAACCGGAAAAGAACCCGGCCCCGCCGGTGTACGCCAACCCGGATGAAGTCCTGCGCCTGCTGGAATCGTTCGGCGATGCCAAGATTCGCCTCAACGACCCGGTGCAAGTGCGCATCCGTCGCCCGATCTTCCGCAATGCGTCCGAAGTGGACCACCGCGACTGGGAAACGGGCATCGAATACGTCAAGGTCACCGAAGAGAACGAGTTTGGCGACGAAGTGACGCGCCTGGAACCGCTAGAGCAGAGCTTCGAAACGGTCATCGCGATCACGACGCCGGGCCGCCTGATTCTCAACGAAGTGCTGCCGTTCCCGCTGCGCTACAGCGATGAATGGCTGAACACTGAACTGACCAAGAAGAACCTGGCGCACCTGGTGCTCTCGTGCCACAAGAGCGTGGGCGACGGTGGCACCATTGAGTTGCTGGACAACGTGAAGGCGCTCGGTTTCCGCTGGGCCAGCCGCTACGGCATCTCGATTGCCATGACGGACATGACGCCGCCGACCACGCGCGACGTCATCCTGAACGAATCGGATACCCAAGCCAACCGCGTTCTGGAGCAGTACCGCCGAGGTCTGACTTCGTTCCGCGAAATGCAGGAGAAGCTGGTACGCCTATGGACGGATACGTACGACCAGATCGGTAGCGCCATCGTGAGCTCGATGCAGCAGGAAAACCCGCTCAGCATCATCACGGTCTCCGGGGCACGTGGTTCGGTCAAGCAGCTGGCGCAGCTCTCCGGGATGCGCGGCCTGATGTTCAACCAGTTCAACGAAGTTATCTATGAACTGCCCGTGAAGAACTCGTTCCAGAAGGGTCTGTCCATGCTGGAGTTCTTCGTAACGACCCACGGGGCCCGTAAGGGTCTGGCCGACACGGCTCTCCGTACGGCCGACGCGGGTTACCTCACGCGGCGTCTCGTGGACGTGGCCCAGGATGTCATCATCCGCGCCCACGACTGCGGCACCACCGAGGGCCTGAACATCACGCGCCTCTTCTTTGAAGGCAAGACCATCGAGACGATTGGGGACCGCGCCTACAGCCGCGTCAGCCTCAGCAACATCACCGACCCGGCCACCGGCGAAGTGATTGTTGAAGCGGACCAAATGATTGACGACCCCGTGAGCGCCCACCTTTCCAAGGTGGACGATGCGTTCATGGCCGAAATCGAAGGCGCCGCCGACGATGCTGCCAAGGACGTGATCTTCGAGAAGTATCTCGCCGCTGGTTTCACCCGCGACGAGCACGGACGACTGGGCATGAAGGTGCGCAGCACCATCACGTGCGAACTGGAGCAGGGCGTGTGCGCCAAGTGCTACGGCCGCGACTTGGCCAGCCACAAGCTGGTCGAAGACGGCGTGGCCGTCGGGATCATCGCCGCGCAGTCCATTGGTGAACCGGGAACGCAGCTTACGATGCGTACGTTCCACACCGGTGGGGTGGCCGGTTCCAAGACCATCGCCCGCACCAACCAGTACAAGACCGGTAAGTTCATCCGCCTCTTCCAAGAGGACTTTGAAGCCGCCACCCAGACGGACATCAGCACGTTCGACCCGAGCAAGCTGCTGGAATCGCAAGAAACCGCCGTCAAGCAGTTCTTCTCTCGCGGCATCATGGTGATGTCCGACGACGAGAAGGCCGCCAAGCGCACCACCAAAGCGAGCGAACGCGCGCTGGAGCGCATGGACAGCGAAAGCCGCAAGCTGTGGGAACGAAGCCGCAAGACGTTCTTCTACTCATGGACGGGTGAATCGAGCGGGATCGTCCGCGTCGAAGAAATCTTCGAAGCGCGAAAGCAGCCGCGTGGTAAGGCCATCATCTGCCCGGTCACGGGTTCGATTGTGGACATCATCCGGTCGAGCTACGGTCGCTGGATTGTGGTGGAAGCCACCGTCGGCACCGACATGCCGCTCAAGCAGGCGTACATCGCTGAAGAGCAAGAGTGGGAGATGAAGAAGGGCAAGAAGAAGGACGATGACCCGACCTTCGGCACCAGCCTGGAACGCCTCATCGGTCAGAAGCTCAGCACGCAGGCCCTCCAGGTTCTGCGCAAGAACGAGATCGACAAGGTGAAGATCTACCTCACCGTGCTCGTGCCGCCCCTGGGCAACCTGCCGGTGGCGAAGGGCCAACGCGTGATCAAGGGTGACCCGCTCACCGAAGGTCCGCTGGACCCGCACGAGGTGCTCGAGCTCGCCGGACCGGCTGCCGTTTACGAATACTTCATCCAGAACCTGCAAAGCGTTTATAAGGACCAGGGCGTTGACATCAACGACAAGCACCTTGAGGTGATCATCCGCCAAATGCTGCGCAAGCGAACGGTGAAGGAACCGGGCGACACCCCGTTCCTGCCAGGCCAGATCGTGGACCGCTTCACCTTCAGCCGTGAAAACGAGCGGGTGAGCAAGCTCATCGGTTCGGGCCAGAAGAAGCGATTCGTGGACCCGGTGACGGGCGAAGAAGGGGAGCGCGACCTGCTTTTGGCCCGCGCGAACTGGATTCTGCTCGGGATTACGGAAGCCTCCTTGGCTACGGACTCCTACCTGTCGGCCGCTTCGTTCCAAAAGACGACGCGCGTCCTTACGGAAGCCGCCGTGCGAGGGAAGTCGGACACGCTGCTGGGCCTCAAGGAGAACGTCATCATCGGGCGCCTCATCCCGGCCGGTACCGGTACCAAGCCGTACCGTGACCTGGCCATCGATGTGGACCGCAGCCAACCGAGCTGGGCGCAGCAATCGCTCACCAGCCTGGTGGAAAGCGACGACGAGCACCAATCCGGCGAACTGGGCGGCCTGAGCATGACCGACCTGGCGGCGGAGGAAGAGCGCGAAATGAATCGCCTCATCCCGGGTGGCAACATCGACCTCGACCGACCGCTGCTGGAACAAGCTGCGGACGACGACGACTCGGAAGCCTAAGCCGCTCCCGAGTCACCAAAAAACCCGCTGGATTCCGAAAGGAACCCGGCGGGTTTTGCTTTCTCTGCGCCTGGCAGTTACTTGAGCTTCTCGATGATCCAAGCGGTGGCGTCTTTGAGGGCCACTTCGCCTTCCGGGCGTGTCGCCGGGTTGTTGTGGCCCAGGCCGGGCACCATCACCAGCTTGTGCTCCAGCCCGATGGCCTGCATGGCGCGGTCTAGGCGGCGAGCCTGCTCGGGCGGCACCGTGGTGTCCTTGTCACCCTGAATGGTGAACACCGGGGCGTCGTCCTTGGTGATGAAGTTGATCGGGCTGAAATCCTTGATCGTGTCCTTGGCGTCTTCGTAGCGCTTGCCCAGCACTTGCGGGGCAAACAGCTGGCCGAGGGCCGGCGGATAGTCCACCGAGAGGTCGGTGGGACCGAAAAGGTTGACGACCGCCTTCACCCGACTGTCGGGCCCGTCCGTCATTGGGGCGATGTCGTCGCGGAACCCAAGGAACATGGCCAAGTGCCCGCCCGCACTGGCACCTGCGGCACCCACGCGCTCGGGGTCCAGGCCGTACTTGCCGGCGTTCTGCTTAAAGTAGCGCACCGCACCCTGGCTGTCTTCTAGCATCGCGGGCCACTTGTTGGCCGGGGCCAGGCGGTAGCTGATCGTAATGCCCACCACACCTTGCAGCGCCAGCGCCTCGGCAAACTGCGCCATATCTTGGCGCTGGCCCATCATCCAGCTTCCCCCGTGGATCACGACGACCCAAGGTTGCTTGGTCGAAGTCGGGTTGGCCGGGGCGTAAACATCGGCCTTCAGTTCCACCGTGCCCGCCTTGGCGTAAACCACGTCGCGCGTCACGTCCACGTTGGCACTGATATAGGCCCAAACCATGAATCCCGTCATCACTATCTATTGTAAACGTATAGACTGCCGCGAAGTACGCCGCCGCGTGGAAATCGTGGCGTCTAAGCCGGGAACTGAGCACGAGCCATGAGCCAAACCGCATCGAACCGCCTTCCGACTCTCGACGTCGCCCGGGGATTGCCATCTTCGGGATTCTCTTTGCCAATATCGCCGCGTTTTCCGGTCCAGCCTTCTACGAGATGTTCATGGTGGCCCGTCCGGATGAATTCGGCTGGAACATGGCGCTGCTCACCTTGGTCAGCGGCAAGTTCCGGGGGATGCTGGCCATCCTGTTCGGCATCGGCCTCGCGATGCAATTTGGCAAGCGCCGATTTTGGGGTGAAGCCTGGCCCGGCAGCTACATGCGGCGCACCGCCCTCTTGGCGGGGTTAGGCCTCATCCACGGCGTGTTTCTGTGGAGCGGCGACATTCTCCTGACCTATGCCATCACGGCCTTCATCGTGGCGATCTTGGTGGGCCAGCCCAACATGCCAGTGCTGAAGGTGGCCTACGCCCTGGCGGGACTCTCCATGCTCATGGGATTGGGATTGGCCGCGGCGGGGCCCTTCATGGGCGACTTGATGGGCGCAGATAGCCTCAAGCGTGAGCAAGCCGCGATGATGGGCGACTGGCTATCTCGGCTTGAGTTCCGGGCCATCTTCCAAGCCAAGGCCGTGACCTCGCTGATCTTCTTCTTGCCGCAGGCGATCGGGTTCTTCCTCTACGGATTTTGGTTGTCGCAGCAGGGCGTGATTGCCGACCCCCTCGGCAAGTGGCACCTCGTCCGCCGTCACGTGGCTATCGGCCTGGGCGTGGGGGTGCCCCTCAATATCCTGATGGCGTGGGCGGTCGCCAGTGGCCGGGCGGTAGGCGGCGAAATGTTCATCGAGCTCGGCCTGAACATGCTGGTCGCACCGGCGTACCTGCTGCTGGTGTTGCGCTGGGTAGCCAGCCAACGCGCGAAGGCCCTGACGGAGCCATTCCGCCGCATGGGCCGCATTGCCCTCACTTGCTACCTGCTGCAAACGGTGCTGTGCACGGCTTACTTCTACGAGTGGGGGCTGGGTTTCTACAACCGCACGGGCTGGCAGCAAGATCTCATGGTCGTTCTGGGCGTCAATGCTCTGCTAATGGTCTTGGCTTGGTTCTATAGTGGCACGGGCCGCCAAGGGCCGGTGGAAGCGCTGTGGCGGCGCTTCGCTGAACCTACTCGTCCAGCGGAGAGCGGCGGGGCAGGCGCGGGACCGGGTACGCCGCGTTAAAGGGAATCGGCGCATTGGGATTGGCCTGGATGGCGCGCATCCGCTCCTCCATCTCCACCACCATGCGCCTGAACTCCTCTTCAAACTCGCGTTCCAGATCTTCCATCGCCTCTTGTAGTTTCAGGATGATCTCCACACCCGCCAGGTTCACGCCCATGTCTTGCGTCAGCCGCTGAATGCGGCGCACGCGCATGATGTCTTCCTCGCTGTACAGGCGATTTTTGGCCCCCACTCGGGCGGGGATGAGCAGGCCGAGGCGCTCGTATTGGCGCAAGGTCTGCGGGTGCACGCCGCATAGCTCGGCCGCGACGCCAATCATGTAAACCGGAGTCTTGTTGAGTTTCATGCCTTCTTCTCGGAGGTCGTGAGTTCGATGGATTTGAATTCGTTGAGGAGTTCGCGCTGGCGCTCAGACAAGGAGCGCGGCACCGTGATGCGCACGCGCGCCATCAGGTCGCCCTTGCCGCCTTTGAGCTTGGTCAGGCCCTGTCCCTTCAGCCGGAAGAGCTGCCCACTTTGGGTGCCCGCCGGCACCGTGACGGTGACCGATGACCCGAGGCCTTCGACTTTCACCTCGCCGCCGAGAGCGGCCGTCGTGAAGGGAACCTCGAAGTTCACTTCCAGGTTGTCGCCTTGCCGGGTTAGCCTCGAATCGGGTTGATCTTGAATCAAGAGAAAAAGGTCGCCGCCCCGGCCATTCATGCCTCGGTGGCCACCTCCGGGCACGCGGAGCTTTTTGCCCGCTTGGATACCGGCGGGAATGCGCACATCCACCTTGCGGGGGCCAGAAATCGTGCCGCTCCCGTGGCATGTGGGGCACGCCATGTGGCCTTCGCGGGTGCGCACGGTGCCCGAGGCGCGACAGGCAGTGCAGGCGTCGCTCGTCTGATAGGTCAGGGTGCGGCGGGCGCCGTCGTTCACTTCGGTAAGCGTGACGGGAAGATTCATTTCGAGGTCGCGCGGCTGGGCGTACGGGGTTTGTCGCTGAAAGATGCTGCCCCCGATGCCCCCGCCCATCCCGCCAAACATCTGGCTGAAGATGTCCTCGAAGTCCACATCTTGGAATCCCGCGCCGCCCGGCCCGGCCATATCTTGGTCCAGGCGCTTGCCAAATCGGTCGTAGTCGCGCTTGCGATCGGGGTCGCTCAGCACTGCATAGGCTTCACTGACTTCCTTGAAGTTCTCGGTCGCCTTAGGGTCGTTCGGGTTTACGTCCGGGTGGTACTTGCGGGCCAGCCGACGGTAGGCGGCCTTGATCTCCTTTTCGTCGGCCCCCTTCTTCAGGCCCAAAACCTCGTAGTAGTCGCGAGACATGATCCCTCTGTGCTCATTGATTTGAGCGCAATACACTCAATATAACGCACAAAATGGACCGGAGGATTCCGGATTGGGAAATTCGTATAAAAACTCCCGAAACTAGGGCTGGGACATCTGGAGACTCAGGCTCAGGCAGCCGATACTTCTAGCGTGGACCTCAATCGCCTGGCTGTGCGCTTATCCCGGAGCGAGAATTTACCGGTATTGCCGCAAGCCGTCAGCTCCGTGCTCAAGTTGGCGGATGACCCCAACGCGGGTCCCCGTGACTTGGAGCGGGTGATTGAACGCGACCCGGCCATTACGGCCAAGATTCTTCGCGCCGCCAACAGTGCCTATTATGGTTCTCCGAATGTGCCGAACATCGGCCGGGCCATCGCCTTCCTCGGAATGAACGCGGTACGCAGTCTGGTGGTCAGCGTGGCCTTCCAGGGCATGACCGCCAATCGCGGCACCTCCCAACGCTTTGATAATCTTGAATACTGGCGGCACTCGCTGGCCGTGGCCACCGGGGCGCGCATTCTTGGTCGCCTTCGCATGCCGATGCGTGCTGAAGAGCTCTATTGCGCCGGCATGATGCACGACATCGGCTATCTCATTCTGGACCGCTTTATGGGCACCGAACTGGATACGGCCCTGGAGCAGGCGCTGAACGACAAGACGCCGATCCACGAACAAGAAGAGTTTCTCTACAGTTTCACACATGCCGATGTGGGCGGCCTGCTGGCCGAAAAGTGGGGCATGACCCCGATGATCCAGGCGGCAGTGAAGTATCACCACAATCCGCAGGAAGACGGCAACTACTTCGAGACCACCTGTTTCATCTCTGCGGCCAACGTGCTGGCGCACCAAGCGGGCTTCACCAACAACACGGTGGGCATCACTTGGGAACTGGAACCGCACGTAGTGAAGGCCGTGGGCATCCCGCTGGAGCAGTTCGACGCCATCCGCGATGTGATGGTGCAAGAAGTGCTGAAGGCGCAAGAAAGCTTCAAGATTCAGTAACCGCAAACTGGAGACCAATAAAAAATGGCGACCTTGAGAGATCATGGCCGCCATTTGTGTTTTTGCGTTTAGTCTTCTTCGGACTTGCGCCGGGCTTGGTGCGCGGCAATCAGAGGCTGGGCCTCGTGCGCCGGCACTTCTGCGTAGTGGCTGAAGTCGGTGGCAAACCGTCCTCGCCCCTTCGTCATGCTCCGCAAGTCAATCGCGTACCGCGCGACGTGCGCCATCGGCACCTGCGCTTGGATGCGCGTGATGCCGGCCGTCACGGGTTCCATGCCCTGGGTTTGAGCACGCCGAGTGTTCAGGTCGCCCATCACATCGCCCACAGCATCATCCGGCACGTCGATCGTGATGTTCACCACCGGCTCCAGGAGCACCGGGTTCGCCTTCTCCGCCGCGTTGTGAAAGGCGAGCTTGGCCGCCGTCTTGAAGGCTTGCTCGCTGCTGTCCACGTCGTGATAACTACCGTCGTAGACAATGGCCCGCACGTCGACCACCGGATAGCCCGCAACGTAGCCCTCAATGAGGGTTTCGCGGACGCCCTTTTCAATTGCGGGGATGAAGTTCTTGGGGATCGAGCCTCCTACCACCTTGTTCTCAAACGTGAAGCCCTCACCGCGCTGCAGGGGTTGAAGCTCCAGCCAGCAGTCGCCGAATTGGCCCTTGCCCCCGGTTTGCCGCTTCAGGCGGCCTTGCGCCTTGGCGGTGCCGGAGATGGTTTCGCGGTAGGGGATCTTGGCTTCCACCACCTTCACGTTCACGCCGTACTTGGTTTTCAGCTTGCTCACCACGCTCTCAATGTGGATGTCCCCCATGCCCTCCAGGATGTCCTGGTGAATTTCCGCTTCGCGGCGGGCACGGAGGGTCGGTTCTTCTTCCAGCACTTTCTGAATGGCCGTCCCGAGCTTGTCTTCGTCGGATTGCGCGACGGCCTCGATGGCCACGCGATAGACCGGACCGGGGAAGGCGGTCGGCTCAAGTTCGACCTTCTGATCCACCGTGCTCAACGTATCATTGGTGTGGGTGTCGTTCAGCTTGGCCACCATGGCAAAGTCACCCGCTGGCACTTCCTGCGTTTCTTCTTGCCCCTTCCCGTGCGGGATGTAGAGGTGGTGGATGCGCTCTTTGGTCTCTCGGTTGGTGTTCCACGCCTCCATGTCCCGCTTCAGAGTGCCGCTGAAGACCCGCACATAGTTGATCTTGCCTACGTAGGGGTCGCTGGTGGTCTTAAAGACGAATGCGGCCAGCGGACCCTTGGGGTCTTCCGGAATCTTCTTGTCGTTCCAGGTCACCGGGTGGTAGACGGGTGAGGGAAGTTCGCCCACGATGCGGTCGAGCAACAGGGCAATGCCCAGCCCGGAGGCCGCGCTACCCAGCAGCACCGGCACCACGCGGCCTTCCTTGATGCCCAGCATCAGGCCGTGCTCGATCTCCTCGTCGGTCAAGGGTTCGCCGCCCAGATACTTCTCCATCAGGGCATCGTCGCCCTCGGCGGCCGCATCCATCATTTTCTCGCGGCGGTAGGCGGCCTCGTCGGCAAACTCGGCGGGGATTTCTTCGATCTCTTCGCCCCGGTCTTTGCCCTTGTAAACCTTCATCTTCAGGAGGTCAATCGTGCCTTTGAAGTTGGCTTGGGTGCCCATCGGCAGTTCGCAGAGCACGACCCGCGCCCCGTAGCGCCGGTCCAGGGTCTCGATGAGGCCTTCGTAGTCGGCGTTGTCGCGCTCCAGTTTGTTGATGAAAATGCACTTGGCCAGGTTGTTGCGCTCGGCGGCTTCCCAGGCCAGGTCGAACCCCACGTCGAGGTCGGCTTTGGCTTCGCACACGATGATGACACTGTCCACTACCCGGCAGGCCGCTTCCAATTCACCCACAAAGTCCGGGAATCCGGGCACATCAATCAAGTTGACTTTGTGGTTGTGCCACTCCAGGGGCAGAATGGACAGGTTGACGCTGTGATGGCGGTTGACCTCTTGGCTATCGAAATCACTCTGTGAGGTACCGGCGTCAACGCTGCCCAGCCGGTCGGTTGCCCCGGCCGTGTAGAGCATGTGCTCCACCAGCATCGTCTTGCCGGACCCTCCATGACCCACGATGGCCACGTTTCGGATTTGTTCGGTCGTGTACTGTTTCATGTCGCTTCCTCCGGGAAAATCCCTTCAGATCGGCAACGTCGCTGTTGCCTTATCCTTACCATAACACGCGAAGTCCAAAGTCACAACCTTTTCCGTCATGGAGGGCGAAGAATTTTTGACCCATAATAGGAGGGTGAGTCGGCGATGGCTGATCCTTTTCCTGCCCCTGGCGGTGGCCGGGGCCGGGTGTGACCCTAAGCCCGAGGGCAATCTTTTGGTGCCCCCCACGGTGGAAGAGGCTGCCCGCCAAGAGGCCGAAGAGCGCGAAAAGATGGCCTTCAAGCCCGGCGCCTATTTTGCCAAAGACAATCTCTTGATGGGGCCGATTACGCTTCGGGCTGAGTTCAAGGCGAACCAGGAAGCGGAGTTCGTCAAGGTCATTGAAGGCAGCAAGCCCCTGACCGAGCGCATGCGCGGAACCTGGAAGGAAGAGGGCCTCCTGATTTCGGTCACAGTGACGGAAGTGAATGGCCAGGCCAACAAGCGCACCGAAACGTTCTTGATCGACCCCAAGGGATTGATCTACAACGAGCTGGACGGGACGGGCATCAAGGGCGTCATCATGGCGCGTTCGGAAGCCACCGAACCGAAGAGCGACGTGGCCACGCCCGCGAAGTCGGCCAGCGGTCCCTCGGGCGCGTAAGCCGTCCGAGCGAATCCGTGCGCGTTCCTCGTAGAATGAAATGCGCATGAACCTGGACATCACTTACGCCCGCCGCCAAACCTTGCCGTGTCGGGTTGGCCCGGTGACCATGGGGGGCAACCACCCCGTTGTGGTCCAGTCCATGATTACCGAAGAGACCCGGAACGTGGACGCGTGTGTGGAGCAGATCATTGCTCTCGCGAAGGCTGGCAGTGAAATTGTCCGGGTGACTACGCCCACGCTCCAAGAAGCCGAGTGCCTTGCCGAAATCCGCGCCAAAGTGATTGAGCAGTACCGCCCGGTCGCCCTCACCGCCGACGTCCACCACCAGGGCACCAAGATCGCGGTGGAAGCCGCCAAACACGTGGACGAAATCCGCATCAACCCGGGGCTGTTTGTGTTCCGGAAGCCCACCAACAAGGTGGAGTACACCGAGGAGGAGCACGCCGCCGAACGCGCCGCCATTGAAGAAGAGATGCGCCCCGTCATTGAAGCGTGCCTCAAGCACGACCGGGCCATGCGCATTGGCGTGAACCACGGCAGCCTGGCTGAGCGCATGCTGGTGACCTACGGTGACACACCCGACGGCATGGTGGAAAGCGCCCTGGAATACGTCAAGATTTGTGAGAAGTACGGCTACCGCAACCTCAACATCAGCGCCAAGGCCAGCCGAGTGCCGATTATGGTGGCGGCCAACCGTCTGATGGCCCGCCGCCTGGATGAGGTGAGCTCGCCCTACCCGCTGCACCTGGGGGTGACGGAAGCCGGCGACGGCCAGTACGCCCGCGTGAAATCCACGGCTGGGATTGCCACCCTGTTGAGCGAAGGCATTGGCGACACCATTCGCGTGAGCCTGAGCGAGGATCCGGTGAACGAGATTCCGGTGTGCTACGAGATTTTGCAGGCTCTGGGTTTGCGGAAGACGCAAGTGGAATACATCGCCTGCCCCAGCTGCGGACGCACCAAGTTTGACCTGCCGACGGTACTGCGGGAAGTGCGCAACGCCACGCGCCACCTGGTGGGTATGGACATCGCCGTGATGGGATGTATTGTCAACGGGCCGGGCGAGATGGCCGATGCCGATTACGGCTACGTGGGTGCGGCGGGCGGCAAGATCACTCTTTATCGCAAACGCGAGCCGGTGAAACATGGCATTCCTCAGGAAAACGGCGTGGCGGAATTGGTGAATCTGCTGAAAGAAGACGGCGTTTGGCGCGAACCTGAGCAGGCTGAACCGAAGGCCGAACTCACGCCTTTGCGTACGCTATAACGCTCGTGCGGGCTTTGCGCGTGCATTCAAGTGCCCACGCTTGCGAAGTAACGTGCCTCAAGCGTTAAAATAGGCGCATGTATTTTGCGCTTTTGGCCGCAACTGTCAGTTTTGTGCCGGGGCAGACCATGGGGGCCGAGTTGAACCAGGGCGCCGTGGTGGAGGCCCTTTCCTGGAGAGTTCGTCCGGGGGTGGTTTTGGTGCCATTGCGCGAAGTCATGGCCCCGCTGGAAGTGGTAGTTGAATACGACGCCGCCACGGCCAACATTTTGGTGGACCAGCTCCCCTTGCCGAAGGAGTGGATTGAGGTCCGCGACAAGACCACCTGGATTGACCTGGTGCACTTGCAAAAGTGGAACCAGGAGTTGGGCACCGAGTGGCGCCAGATCGATGACCGCACGGTGGAAATCACGCGCGGAATTAGCACTGTGACCGTTTTCCGACCACCGCACCGGGTTGAAGTCAGCTTGAAAGAGCAAAAGCTAAGAGGGTGGCAGGGGAGCCGCCTGTACATGGAAACGAACTGCAGCACGGGCAAAGGCGGATATCGCACCCCGGCCGGTGTGTTTGATGCAGGCCCGGAGTACGCCCGTCACCGAGTCTCCCGCAAGTACGACAACGCCCCGATGCCCTACGCGGTGCAGGTGGAAGGCGGGGTGTTCATCCACGGTTCCAGCAGCGTGCCGCGCTATCCGGCCAGCCACGGGTGTGTGCGCATGCCCATGTGGGGCCCCAACGCGGCGCGCATGTTCTTTGAATGGGTGGAGCCGGGGTCGGAGATTCGCATCGAGCAAGATTTTCTCACTCCGTCACCGGCACCTTTATCACCCCCTAACGCGTAATATAGGGTTGTGAAACCTTTCGTTTGGTCGGTGGTCGCGGCAGCGGTCATCCTGTCTGGTTGTGCGAGCGACTCGGGCGTGATCACGCAGGCTCCGGTCAACAATGACGGCCCGAATTCGGAATACAAAGCGCTGAAGGACGGCGACACCGCCCCGGCGACTGAGGGTGGCAGTGCCACGAGTCCGAACCCCGGTGGAGGCACGACCCAAAACCCTGGTGGCAATAACCGCCCCGGGATGGGTGCCCCCACCAACCCGCAAGGGGGCGGGAATCGCGGTGGTCAGACCGGTCAGCCGGGTCAACCCGGCCAACCGGGACCGAACGGGGAAGGTACCAATGCCGAACAACCCAATGGTGGTGGCGAAGGCCGACGCCCCGGCCCCGGTGGCCCCGGAGGGCAAGGCGGACCGGGCGGTGGCCCGGGTGGTCAGCGCGGACAGATTCCGCCCGAGTGGGCGGATGTCGAACGCGACACCAACATTTCCCTCAAGGACATTCCGGCCCCGATCTATCCCGGCGCGACCCTGAGCGAAGAAGAAGGTGCCATTTGGAAGATGACCTTCCCGCAAGGCGGTGTGCGCTATCGCGCGGTGCTGCTGACAAGCGATGCCCGCGACAAGGTGATGGAGTTCTACAACTCCAAGCTGGTTGACGTGCGCGCCAACGATCGCGGCCTCAACGGCATGGCCCCCAACGATTTCCGCGTGATGCTGAACGTGATGGACGGCCCCGGCGGCAAGCAGCGCATCAATCTGATGGTGATGAAGGGGAAGGACCTCCCAGACGAGGGGGTGACGGTCAGCCCAATTCCGGACGTCGTCCCCCTGGCGGGCCTGGAGGAGGCGCGTAAGGTCAAGATCTGCCCTGGCATAGCTCATGCCGGGGCCGCTTTCGTTGAGGATGGGCTCGACGAACAGATCCACTGGCGGCGCGATGATCGCCGATGTTCCGTGAGTGAAGGGAAGCGGTTCGCGCCCCAACTGACCGCGCAGGGTGCTGTGGATGACGAACTGCTGGTTCTCCACCGCGCGGCCCTGGGCCGACCACCGCACCCTCAGTGCACTCTGCGAGGTTTCCGTCCACGAGGGCACACAGAGGATGAGCGTGCCATGCTCCGCCAGCAACCGGGTGGCCTCGGGGAACTCCACGTCGTAGCAGATGGTCACGCCGATGGGGTTCAGGCGGGTTTCCAGCCCCGTGCCGGGGGCCAGGTGCCACATGTCCTTTTCGTATTGGGTTAGCCGTACTTTGGGCTGCCAATACACCTTGCCGTCCGGCGTCACGATGGGTGTGGCATTGGTGATGCCCTCGGGACGAGGCAAGAAAATCGAACCGGCCACCACCATGCACCCCGAAGTTTGCGCCGCGCGGTGCGCCATGGCCAAATAGTCGTCCGCCAGGGGGAGTAACTCGTTAAGGACCTGATCTTCTGGGATGTCGGCGCGGGTCAGCAGCTCAAAGTAGGTGTACTCCGGCAGCACCACCAGGTCGGCCTCGGCGCGCGCCACCACGTCCAAAAATCTCTTCTCGAAATCGCCCCATCCAGAGACAGGCGCAATCTCCCAATTGACCGCCGCGGCGCGTATCACTTGGTTCATGGTTACCACTCCAAAATCGCGGCGGCATGGCCGCTTTCCTCGTCGTCCATGTGGTTCTCAATCACGCCCTTCCATTGTGTGCCCATCCGGAGCAGCGGGGTGAGGGTGCGGTCGGTCAGGCTGCCTTCCGCGACGGCGTGGGCGTAGTCGTGCGGGGTTCTGCCCGCAGCTTTCGCCAAGTAATCCGGCATGCGTACGGCCGTGCCGTATCGCGCCAAGCCCATAGTCCGCACGAGATCAAATCGAACCTTATAGAGTCGCCTCCCGATGCCTTGCCCGCGGCTGGCCGGGGCCACGGAGAGGTCCACCCCGTAGAGCGTGGTGCCGCCCGGCGCATGCGCCCGCAAAAAGTGGCCACCCACAGTGTTCTCCCAGTCGAGATGGGCCTGCCAGTTCGCCTCGTCGAGGATGAGATTGGTGCAACTCGCGACGATGCGACCGTCCTGTTGGGCCACCCATTGCCCGTCGGGGAAGATCTCGAGGTGGTGCGCGATGTGCTCCGCCTGCCACAGGAGATCCTCCGGGAAGGGAGGCGGGAAGCAGTCGCGCTGCAACTCCACCACGCCCGCAATATCGGCGCGGGTGGTCGTTCGGATGATTACGCTTGGGCCTGACACCGAGGTCAAGACTTGGACATCGCCAACTGAATCAGGTCGCGCGGCGGCCGGAACTCCATGGTTTCCCGCACGGTTTCCAAAGTCTCCACCTGGGCGTTGGGCGCGCGTCGAAGGAGCTCGCCCAGCAGCTCTTCCACCAATTCATCGGGCGTGCTGGCCCCGCTGGATACGCCCACCGTACGGGCTCCTTCCAGCCACTCATCTTGCAACTCACTCACGTTCAACAAAAGGTAAGAGCGGGGCCCTAGCGCCTCCGCTACTTCACGAAGTCGGTTGCTGTTGCTACTGAGCGTGCTGCCGACCACCAGCACGACATCGCACTCGGTGGCCATGGCCTTCATCGCGCCTTGGCGGTTGGTGGTGGCGTAGCAGATGTCTTCCTTCTTGGCCGTCTCCATGTAAGGGAAGCGCCGGCGGAGCACCGACATAATCGCGTCCACTTCGTCAACCGAAAGCGTGGTTTGCGTCACCACCGCCAGCTTCTCGTGCGGCGGGAGTTCCAGGTGCTCGGCTTCTTCCGGAGTCTCCACCAAAATCATGCGATCGGGGGCCTCGCCCATCGTGCCCTCGGCTTCCACGTGGCCCCGGTGGCCGATGTAAATCATCAAGAATCCCTTTTCGGCGAAGCGCCGCGCCTCGTTGTGGACCTTGGTCACCAGGGGGCACGTGGCGTCAATAATGCTGAGATTGCGGGCCTTGGCAGCGTTGCGCACCGCCGGGGAAACGCCGTGGGCAGAAAATACGACGGCCGAGTTCTCTGGGATCTCGTTGACGTCTTCCACAAAGATCACGCCTTGCGATTCAAAGCGCTTGACTACGTGTTCGTTGTGGACGATGGCATGGCGGACATAGAGGGGCGCGCCGTGCACCTTCAGCGCCAGTTCCACCACCTCGATGGCGAACGCAACGCCGGCACAAAAGCCTCGCGGGGCGGCCAACAGGATTCGTTCCACGGCTCTATTCTACGGCCCTCGCCAGCCGAAGGCGCACACCGGTGCGCGGAACGGGCACACTGACGGGGGGCGCGAGCTTATCCAGCTCGATTTCCACCGCTTGCACCCGGGCAAACTCGGCCAAAATGGCCTCGCCGATATGCTGGGCCAACCGCTCCACCAGCTTGTAAGAAGTGCTGGTGCCGACTTGGTGGGCCAAGTGGGCGACGGCCCCGTAGTCCACCGTGTCTTCCAGGGCGTCGGTGAGGGGGGCATCTCCCACCACTTCCAGGGCTAAATCGAGGCCGAACCAATGGCCGATTTCACGTTCGGCGGGGGTCACCCCATGGTGGCCATAGAACTCTAGTCCCGAAACGGTCACGGTGAAGGTCGGCATCAGAACGCTCGTCGTTCTCCCGGCGTGTATAATGAGAGGAAATCGGACGTCTCGCTACGCTGGAGGCAGCCCGTGGGCTGGCCTCTTTTTTGTTCGTAACTGGACATGCGGATCGAGGACCGGGAGTGCTCAGTGGATATTGTACAAGAACTAAAACAAGTCGCCCAGGAACGCGAAATCCCCGTTGAGGAGCTGAAGCAAGAACTCGAACTTGCCTTGGCCGTTGCGTACCAAAAGTTCAAGGGTGTCCAGAGCGAAGTCACCGTCCGATTGGATCCCACCAAGAAGAGCGGGGCCGTGGTGGACAAAGAAGTGGTGGGTGAAGTGCTGGAACCGGCCACGCAAGTGAGCCTGGATGTGGCCCGCAAGTATCGCGAAGATGCCGAGATCGGCGACTTTATGTCGTTCGAGATTGATACAAGCACCTTCGGGCGCATTGCCGCGCAAACCTTCAAGCAAGTGTTGTCGCAAAAGATCCGCGAAGTGGAGCAGCGCAAGGTGCTGGAGCAGTTCCACGATCTGGTGGGCGAAGTGGTGACTGGAACGGTGACGCGCCGGGATGAATCTTCGGTGCTGATCCAAGTGAACCGCACGGAAGTGGAGTTGCCCAAGCGCGAGCAGGTGAACGGCGATGACTACCGCGCCAACGAGCGCCTGCGCGTGTTTGTGCTGAAGCTGGACGAAGGGTATCGCGGGTTCCGCGTGATCGTCAGCCGCAGCCACCCCAACTTGCTCCGCAAGCTGGTGGAACTGGAAGTGCCGGAAGTGGCCGAAGGCGTGGTGGAGATCATGTCCGTTAGCCGCGAACCGGGGCAGCGCAGCAAGATCGCCGTGCTGAGCCACGACGAGCGCATTGACGCGGTGGGGGCCTGTGTCGGCCCGCGCGGCGCGCGAGTCCAAGCGATCATGGAGGAACTGCGACCCGAGAAGATCGACGTGGTGCCCTACAGCGAGGATCCCAAGACCTTCATCATCAACGCTCTCAGCCCGGCCAAGGTGAACACGATCACCCTGAACGAGGAAGAGCGAAGCGCCTACGTCATCGTGCCGGAAACCCAGCTGAGCCTGGCTATCGGTCGCGGCGGACAAAACGTGCGCCTGGCCGCCCGCCTGACGGATTGGAAGATTGACATCCGCAGCGATGCGCAGGCCGCGGAAGAGCGCGAAGCGAAAGCCGGAGCTCCGGCGGAGAAGGCTGCCGAAGAATGAGTGAACCCGTGCGGCGCTGCGTGGTCTGCAAGACCCGCCGACCGCAACGGGAACTCCTCCGGTTGCGGTCTCACCCTCAAGGTAAAACCCTCGTATGGGGACACCGGGGTGTGGGCCGCTCTGCGTATGCCTGCCCGGAGACCTGCCAGGCGGCCATGATGGAGCCGGCGCGGCTGGCGAGGGCTCTCAAACGACCAATCAGCCCCGATGAGATACCGCTAACGATCTAACATCAATTTGAAACAAACAACCAATATGAGCGAACACATTTCGATTTCCGACCTTGCCAAACGGCTGAGCAGCAATGCGGCGGCCGTGCAAGCGGCACTGACCGAGCTTGGAGTCGAGGTGGCGGGCGGCAAGGTGAGCGTGGATGACGATGTCATCGAACTGCTCCGAGAAACCTTGTCCTCCCAAGATGGCAGCACCCTGATGCTGGAGCGGGGGCGCACCCCCCACGAGATTGGCCAAGCCATGGGGGTGGCCGACAACGACGTCTTGAAGCACTTGATGCTGAAGATGAAGCTGCGGACGACCCTAACCAACAAGCTGCCCGACGACCAAGCCGAGGCCCTGGCCGATGGTTTTGGTTTCCAGATTCAATGGGTAGAAGCCAAGGTGGAGAAAGTGGTGGCGCCCACCGAGAAGGGAGCCCCGAAGCGTCCGCCCGTCGTGACGATTCTGGGTCACGTTGACCACGGCAAAACAAGCCTGCTTGACTACATCCGCCGCGCCAATGTGGCGGCCAAGGAAGCCGGGGGCATCACCCAGCACATCGGCGCCTACCAAGTCGAGTTGCCCGAGGGCGTCATCACGTTCCTCGATACTCCGGGCCACGCGGCCTTCACCGCCATGCGAGCCCGCGGGGCGCAGGTCACCGACATCGCCATCCTGGTGGTCGCGGCCGATGACGGCATCATGCCGCAAACGATTGAAGCCATTAGCCACGTGAAGAACGCGGGCGTGCCGATTATCGTTGCCGTCAACAAGATTGACAAGCCTGAAGCCAATCCAGACCGCGTGCTGCAGCAACTGATGCAGTACGAGCTGATTGCGGAAGCCTACGGTGGGGAAGTCATCACCTGCAACGTCTCGGCGATGACGGGCGAGGGCGTGCCGCACTTGCTGGAAATGATCCTGCTGCAAGCCGACGTGATGGAGCTGAGCGCCGACCCGAAGGGCGACGTGAAGGGCGTGGTCATTGAAGCCAAGATGGAGCGCGGGCGCGGCCCGGTGGCCACCATCCTGGTGGAAGAAGGCACGCTCCGCGTGGGCGACATCGTGGCCGTGGGCAACACCATGGGCAAGATCAAGGCGATGACCGACTACCGGGGCGAGCGGATGAAGGAAGCGGGCCCCTCGATGCCGGTCGAGATTCTGGGCCTGGACGACGTACCGGGCGCCGGGGACAAGGTCGAGCAGATGGGCGACGAGCGCGAAGCCCGCGAACTGGTGGATCAGCGCGTACAGGCTCAGCGAGTCAAGGACTTCACCAAGCCAAAGAAGAAGTTCTCGCTGCAAGATCTCCGTTCACTTTCGGCGCAAGAGGACGTAAAGGACCTCAACATCATCGTGAAGGCCGACGTGCAGGGCAGCGTGGAAGCCGTGCGCGGACTGCTGGACAAGCTGGAGCACCCGGAGGTGCGCGTGCGCGTGCTGCACGCCGGCGTGGGCAGCATTACCGAAAGCGACATCCTGCTGGCCAGCGCCAGCGACGGCTTGGTGGTGGGATTCAATGCGAAGCCCGAAACCAAGGCCAAGAGCGAAGCTGAGCGGCAGAAGGTCGAAATCCGAACCTATTCCATCATCTATGAACTGATCGAGGATATCGAAAAGGCACTGAAGGGGATGCTGGAGCCGAAGTTCGAAGAGGACTACCACGGCACCGTCGAGATCCGCGCGGTCTTCAAGCTCACCAAGGCGGGCAAGGTGGCCGGTTCGCACGTCACGGATGGGCGTATCTTCCGCAACGACAAGGTGCGCGTGAAGCGTGGCGAGGAGATCGTCTTCGAGGGCGAACTGCACTCGCTCCGGAACGTGAAGCAAGACGTGCGCGAGATGTTCGCGGGCCAGGACTGCGGCATCAAGTTCCAGGGCTGGGAAGACTTCGCCGAAGGGGACGTGGTGGAAGCCTACGACCTCGTCAAGGTCAACGACTAAATCGCGGTACTACCGACAACTCTGCGCCCGGGGAAAATGAACTTTTCTCCGGGCGATCCTCGTATTCTTACCGGAATTTTTAACAGCCTTGAACCTGGCGGGTAACGGCTTTGGATTTAGGGCGAAAGACACCTGGTAAGATGGGCTGAATCTGGGGTCTCCCCAGAGGGATCATTACATGAACAAATTCATGCTTGTTGCGTTGGCAACCGTTGGTTGCGGGCTGGCCTTTGCTCAGCCGGCAAACTACATCGACCTGGGCAATATCGGGGATATTGACCCGAACTACCAAACCGAAGACGCGTTTTCGGATATGGACGCCTTTGGCGCGGGCCAAATCAAGTGGTTCAAGTTCACCTTCGGTGGCACGAACGGCACCGTGAATTACCTCGATATTGACACGATCAACGTAGCTGGCTTTACCGGTGGCACCACGCCCGTCGACACGGAAATCGGCCTCTACGATAACCTTGGAAATCGAATTGCGGATGACGATGATGATGGCTATGGTCTCTTCTCGTCTCTAAGCTTTGGGGCACCGGGTAGCCGCAACTTTACTCAGTCGGGAACGATGTCGGCTCGAGGCCCACTTGGCAATGGCCGCGATGGTGTGCTCGCTTCGGGCACCTACTGGTTAGCAGTTGGGCAGTTCAACGCTGCGTTCGGCAACACGAACTGGACGGTGACCAGCACGGGTACGGGTGATGTTGATCGATCGCGCCTCGCCTTCCGCACCGACGTGGCCGCCGTGCCGGAACCGTTCTCCGTGGTCGCCATGGGTGCCGGTCTGCTGGCGCTGGCTCGCCGCCGCCGCAACGCCAAGTAACCTCGCGGTTAACTTAGCCTTAGAGACGCAAAGCAAGTCCCCGAGTGAGAAATCACTCGGGGTTTCTTGTTGCCAGGCTCAAGGAATCGGTGCGGCTTGCGCTCGCCCCTCTGCATCCACCACCACGGGGAAGCCCGGGAAGGGCTTCTCACTCAGGTAGCGCGGCCACGATTCCAAACTCCGCGTCCCCGAAGCCGAGTCGAATCGGACGATGCTGTATCCGGTCACCCGGTCGTGCATGCGCGCATCCGGCCGCCCCGATTGGTAGGGATTGGCCACGGCCCACACCGTCACGGGGTGGCCAAAGGCATCGCGGAAGCGGCCCGTATAGGGCGGCATCCCTGGCATCGTCTCGCCGGAACCCGCGCGGGGCATCCAGCGGCGGGGCCACACATTACTCACGCTCGGCGAGCAGATTGCAAAGGGGCCATCATCGTGCCGGTCGATCCCATATCGAATCACGCTGGAAAGGTGCTGGTCGCCGGTGACATGCAGCACCTTCGCCGCCGCGAGCACCCGCATGATTCGGTTGCGCGGAGTTTGAGGCCAACCATTCGTGTCCAGGTCAATGGCGGGGACGTCATTGGGTGCGTACTCTCCACGAGCATTAATGGGCAAGCTTGGCACGACGTCGTCGGACATCGCATCTTCGGGAAGTGTGTGGAGCCCGGTCCAGAGGGTTTGGCTAAGCACCACGGGGAAGGTCGCTTGGGTGTTCTTCGCCCACCCAGCCAGCCAATCTTCTTGTTCCTTGCCCAGCAGTTCGGCCCCTTGGACATCCGCGCGCGTCGAGCTCCAATCGAAGGCCCGATTCTGCGGAAACCCGTTGAAGATCTGTGCCTCAGGAAGAAGGGATTTGGGAGCTGATTTGAACTTACGATCTTCCACCACCGCGAGGTCCAGATCACGGAATCGGAAAGACGTGAAGTACGCACCGATGCCGTCGGGGCTCGTCCAAGCCCGGGCGGGGCGAGGGAAGTGGCTGGTCTGGGTGCGCTCCACCATGTTTACAAACCGGGCGGGCATGGTGTAGCCACCGCTGTCTTGGCGCTCATTCTTGGTGCCGCCGAGCGGGGCGACCCGGCCTCCTGCTCCCCACAGATTGCTGTTAAAGACGTCATGGTCATCCGGAATCGTGATCGTCGGACGGTCTTGAGTCAGCTCCCCGAAGGTCCAGCCCCACAGGTACCACTTGCGCAGGTAGTCGAGCATGGCGGGCTCGACGGGGCTGGTTTGGTTGCCTAGCCCGCCATTGCCTTCGTAAAGCTGGTCGCCGGCGAAAAAGAGAATGTCCGGGTCTTGCTTCTTTAACCCCGCCACCAGCTCTTGAGCGGGAAAGCCGTAGTCAAGGAAGCAGGAAAGAGCGGCAAGCGTGGTCGGGCGATCCTGAACTTCGGTTGATCGCAGGATGCCGGGAGAAATGGCCTCGGCCCATTGGCCTTGCGAATCAAGATAGCGGACGCGCACCTTATAGCCGCCATTTCCGCTCGCATCTACTGAGGGGACTCGGAAGCGAAGCGTCCGGGCATCAGCATCCATTTTCGCGCGGGCCCGGGTTCGCCACTCACCTCGCTCAAAGAGTTGCAACGTACCTTCGGCCTGGGCCAAGGGAGGCAGTTGAGTAGTCAGATTTAGTTCGCCTTCGGAGATGGTGTACTGATTGAAAAGGATTGGCCCCCAAGCTTGATTCGGCCGCATTTCGCCGCCCCCCACGGCCCAGTTTCGAAATCGCGCGGCCGGCCCCCCATTGGCCGTGTGGCCGGGCATGTGGGTCGTCAGCTTCAGCATTCCCCGGGGTTGCGGGTGACCTCATTGGAGAGGGACCATTGTTGCCCTTCATAGACCGCCCGAACCGTGGCCTGGCTGCCAACGAGTTGCAGCCCCAACTTGACTCCGTTCCGCATGGCCAAGCGCCCCGGGCCAGGGGCGATTTTGCCACCGATCACGAGGTCGCCCACTCCATTCAGTCCGGCAAACGTGCCCGTGCCAAACACGGCGGAATCGCGATAGTCGTTGAACTGGCCCTTGGCATCAAATTGCCAACCCACTCTCGCTTCGGCTCGCGCGCGGGTCTGGTTTAGCCACTCGACATCCATGGCGGTGGCAAAGTCACCCGTCGTGTCAAACGTCAGCAAGGCGAGGGAGCGATTCGGCAAAGGAGCCAAGCTCTCCAGGCCCTCAGCAGTCACTCGCCAGTCGTGGTTGCGGTTGCCCCAAAACTCGGGCCCAACCCAATGTTGAGCCACCGGGGCCGTGAGCGGAAAGAACTGAACCGCTTGCGTTGTGGTCGTTAGGGCCAGCGCCAGGCAGAGCATGGCGTCATGTTAGCCGAAAAGAAAAAGGCTTGCCCCCGTAAAGAGACAAGCCTTGTTTGGTCTACGAAGACCGACGTTACTTGATGTCGACCTTGGCGCCGGCTTCTTCCAGCTTGGCCTTCAGATCGTCGGCTTCAGCCTTGCCCACGCCTTCCTTGACCGGCTTGGGAGCGCCATCCACCAGGTCCTTGGCTTCCTTCAGGCCCAGACCGGTGGCTTCCTTCACGACCTTGATGACCTGCAGCTTGTTGCCGCCGGCATCGGCCAGGACGACGTCGAACGACGTCTTTTCTTCGACGGGAGCCGCTTCAGCGCCGCCCATCATGCCCGGCATCATCATCGGCATGCCCATGGGAGCAGCCGCGGTCACGCCGAACTTGTCTTCCAGGCCCGTCTTCAGTTCGCTCAGTTCGAGCGCGGTCAGGCCACTGATCTTCTCAATGATTTCTTCAACAACGTTTGCCATTGCTTTGGTCCTTTATTCGGTTTCCGAGGTCTCCTCGGGGGTCGGGGCTTCTTCCGAAGCGGGGGCAGAGGGAGCGCTTTCGGCCGCGACGGGTCCACCGCCTTCAGCCACCTTGTCGGCCACAGCACCAATGACCCGAATGGGTTGGGCGTAAATCGCTTCGACCGTACCGACCAGCGTGCTGAGCGGAGCGGCCACGGCGCCAATGACCATAGCAATGAGTTGATCGCGCGGGGGAAGCTTGGAGAAGTTCTCGACCGCTTGCGCGTCCATGATCTTCCCGTTGAGCATTCCGCCCTTGACGACGAACGCTTTGTTCGTCTTCGTGTAATCCACCAGGATCTTGGCGCAGTCCGTTTCGTTTTCGTAGACGAAAGCGAAAGCGGTTGGGCCGCTACCCAGTTCCTCGGTCAGCGCATCGGCGGTTTCGCCGAGGGCTTTGCGGAACAAGGTGTTCTTGATGACTTTCAACTCACCACCCTTTTCTCGCAGGCTGGCGCGCAGGTTTTGCATATCCTGCACGGTCAGGCCGCGATACTCGGTGAGGAAAACGCCCGTCGCCTGCTCAAACTTCTCCTTGGTTTGATCAATAACCTGAGCTTTTGCAGCGGTGGGCATAGTTTTGTTTGCCTCTTAAGCAAGTGACCCTGGCCATCCGACACGGAAGAGCCAGGGTCAACGCACGGCCGGGTGGCCGCAAAATCGTTTTTTCCTTTCCTCGTCCTGCGTTGGTCACCCGGAGGTGCTTAGTCTTCTCTAGGAGAAGAGCCAACGGTCTGTGGCAGAGCAAGTGAATTATGCCCGATTCAGCCCGGGAAAGGCAGAGAAATGAGCCCAACGGGCCCGAACGTCCCTGAGCCCGCGCCGCCCCCCTCCCGATAATTTTACGAGGATATGGCGCAGGAACCGCTGATTTACGAGCCGCAAACCATAAGCGTGGGAAGTCGGCTGGGGCGAGAATTGATCGCCAGCTACCAGCAGGCCAACCTGGCGGTTTGGGAGGATCCGAAGTCTTGGCGAGGGAAGTGGTACTTCGGGCGCGGCGACCAGCGGTTGTGGGTGCCCCGACGCATGCTGGGCGGACGCCGCCACCCGGAAGAGCGGGTCATCAACTTTTGCCACCCCATGGGCCGACGAGCCTTCCGCCTCTTGGTCGGGGCGTATGCCATCAGCTTCCTGGCGGTGGGCGTCATCGTTACCGAAATCCTCCGCCGGTAACGTAGTGCACCCATGATGGGCATAATGATTGCGCAAGGAAAGCAAGACGCATGGAGCCCCGCACCCCGCAAGAAGGCGAATATCAAGGCGTAAGGAACGATCTGTTTACGCCCGGTGACTTTGATCGAGGGGCCTCGTTCCTCAAGGAGGTGGCATGGCAGTTCATCAAGATCTGGTTTTTCCTTTCCCCATGGCCGTGGCCCAGCCGCATCAAAGCCTCGCTTTTGCGGATGTTCGGGGCCAAGGTCGGCAAGGGGCTTGTGATGCGCAACCGGGTGAACATCCACATGCCCTGGAAGCTCACCATTGGCGACCACTGCTGGATCGGCGAGCGGTGCGAAATCCTCAACCTAGAACCCGTGACCTTCGAGGACCATGTTTCACTCGGTCACGACGTGTACATCGCGGCTGCCAGCCACAGCATCCGCAGCCGCACGATGGCGTATGCCAATAAGCCGATCTTGATCAAGCGCGGCACCTGGGTCGCCACCCGTACGATGATTGGGGCGGGCGTGACCGTGGGCGAAAACTGCGTGATTGGCGCCGGTTCGACCGTGCTTCGCGATGTGCCCGACAACAGCCTGGTGGCGCCATCGCGCTCCACTGTGATCGCGCAGCGCGTCCTCACCGAAGACTAAAACAGTTCACCCCCGGGCTCTTTCGAGTCCGAGGGTGATCTTCTCTAAGCCGAAGAAGGCTTAGTGGTGATGGTGGCCGTGGCCTTCGTCTTCCGTCGCCGGAATCTCAGCAATTGCGGCTTCGGTCGTCAGCAGCAGGCCGGCAATAGACGAGGAGTTCTGCAGGCAGATGCGAACCACCTTGGTGGGGTCCACCACACCAGCGGCCATCAGGTCTTCGTACTGCAGGGTCGCCGCATTGAAGCCTTCCTTCGCATTGCTGGCGCTCTTCACGCGCTCCACCACGACGCTGCCTTCCACGCCCGCATTCTCAGAGATCGTGCGGAGCGGAGCTTCGATGGCGCGGCGGATGATGTTGACGCCGATCTTCTCGTCGCCTTCCACCTTGAGGTTATCGAGCACCGAACCGGCGCGCACCAGGGCGACACCGCCGCCCGGCACAATGCCTTCTTCCAGGGCCGCGCGGGTCGCCGCCAGCGCGTCTTCCACGCGGGCCTTGCGCTCCTTCATCGCCGTTTCGGTGGCCGCACCAACCTTCACAACGGCGACGCCGCCACGAATCTTGGCCAGGCGCTCCTGCAGCTTCTCCTTGTCGTAGTTGCTGTCCGTGCGCTCGATTTGGGCTTCGATCTGCTTCACGCGGCCGTCAATAAGCGCCTTGTCGCCCTTGCCGCCCACGATCGTGGTCGAATCCTTGGTGATGACGACCTTGTCGGCGCTGCCGAGCATGTCCGGCTGGACATTTTCGAGCTTGAGGCCGAGGTCTTCGCTGATGAACTGACCGCCGGTGACGATGGCCATGTCTTCCAGCATCGCCTTGCGTCGATCACCGAAGCCCGGCGCCTTCACGGCCGCCACGGGCAGGTTGGCGCGCAGTCGGTTCAGCACCAGGGTGGCGAGGCATTCGTTTTCGACGTCTTCGGCGACGATCACGAGCGGCTTGCCCATACGTAGCACCTTCTCCAGCAGCGGCAGGATGTCCTGCACGTTGCTCAGCTTCTTCTCGTAGAACAAGATGAGCGGGCTTTCGAACACCGTTTCCATGCGGTTCGGGTCGGTAACGAAGTAGGGGCTCATGTAGCCCTTATCGAACTGCAGACCGTCCACCAGGTCGAACGTGGTTTCGGCGCTCTTGCTTTCTTCCACGGTCACGACGCCGTCCTTGCCGACGCGCTCGATGACTTCCGCCACGAGTTCGCCGATGGTGACGTCCTTGGCGCTGATGGTGGCCACTTCGGCCATGCCCTTGCGGCCGCTGACGTCCACGCTGAACGACTTGAGGTTCTCAACAATGGCTTCCACAGCCAGGTCAATCCCGCGCTTGATCTGCATCGGGTTGCTACCGGCGGCCACGTTGCGTGCGCCTTCCTTGAAGATGGCCTGCGCGAGCACCGCCGAGGAGGTGGTGCCATCGCCCGCGATGTCATTCGTCTTGCTGCTGACTTCGCGGATGAGCTGGGCGCCCATGTTCTCAAAGCGGTCTTCGACTTCGATTTCCTTGGCAATCGTTACGCCGTCGTTGATGACGGTCGGGCTGCCGAACTTGCGCTCGAGGATGACGTTGCGACCACGGGGGCCCAGCGTCACCTTTACGGCGTTCGCCAGCTTGTCGACGCCGGCTTCCAGCGCCTTGCGGGCGTCATTGCTAAATCGCAGATCCTTGGCCGGCATGTTAGTTGGCCGCTCCCACGGTCGCGTTTTCCAGCACCGCCAGCACGTCGTCAGCGCGCAGGATGATGACATCCTTGCCGCCCACGTTCACTTCGGTGCCACTGTACTTGCCGTACAGCACCACGTCGCCCACCTTGATGTCAATCGGGGCCACAGTGCCGCTGTCCAGCGTCTTGCCCGGACCGATGGCGGTCACGGTGCCCTTCAGGGGCTTCTCCTGCGCGGTGTCCGGCAGGATGATGCCGCCCGCCGTGCGTTCTTCTTTCGCCGCGGGTTCAACAACAATGCGATCTTGCAACGGTTGAAGTGTCATTTTTTGTCCTTCGGGGAAGTCCCCGATTGATTAGCAGTATAGCGGCGAGAGTGCTAATTTGAGGGGCGAGAGTCCCGCCCGCTGGGACCGTAAGATTCAGGGCCCAATCCGCGACTTTTCGTCGTACAATGCAAGCATGCAGGCGCGAGATCGGGTCGGCGTTTTGGTGCGACGTTTTGGGCTAGGCGGCGGTGCCCGCGAGGTGGACCGCTACGCCTCGATGGGCTACGAGAAGGCGCTGGACGCGCTTCTTGGGTTTGGCCCGGTGCCCAGCCAAGACTTCCCGATGATCCGCTGCGCCTACAAGATGGAGCCGGAAGAAGACGCCGAGCCGGGCTTCTACCGTTTCATTGGCCACCACATCCACCACCTGCTCACCTCGCCCGACCCCGTGCGCGAAAAGCTGGCGCTGTTCTATCTCGACCACTTTGCGGTGACGGCCAACGACGTGGAGCACGGGCTGGCCTGGTACCACCACCTCGAAATGCTCCGCATGGTGGCCGGGATGAAGTTCCCGCAGGTGCTGGAGCTCATGATCTTGAGTCCGGCACTGGTGCTTCAACTGAACGCCGAGCAGAACCGACGCGGCAACCCCAACGAGAACTTGGGGCGCGAACTACTGGAGCTTTATTCGGTCGGCATCGGCACCTATTCGGAAGAGGAAGTGCGAGACGCGGCGCGTGCCCTGACCGGTCTCATCATCACCGATGACACCTGGGGCAGCGGCACCACCTACAAGGAGCGCCTGGGCCGGATGATTAAGGAGCAACGCCCGCTCATTGGAGTGGGGTTTGTGCCCGTGTTCCACGACGACGGTGAGAAAAATGTGGTCGGCCTGAAAGGGAAGTTTGGCTGGCAAGAGCTAGCCCGTCACCTGGCCAATCACCCGCTCACCGCGAAGCACATGTGCGGCAAGCTGTGGGACTTCTTTGTGGGCGGCACCCCGCCCAGCCGAGACCTTGACCACCTGGTGTCCACCTACACCAAGACCGGCGGGGACGTGCGGGCGGTGTTGCGGGCCATGACCACCCTCGATTCGTTCTGGGCGCCGGGGCGGGCGCGCGTGCTTTCGCCCATCGAGTGGACAATCTCCATTGGCCGTGCCTTTGGACAAGACGAAGACGCCCGACAAACCCTCAACCCGGGCGGGCCGACGGATGGTATCCAGGAACCCTGGTGGCAAGTGGTGGGGGCCATCCATTATCACTGCGTGCAGCAGGGGATGGAGCTCTACCGTCCGCCCAGTGTGGCGGGCTGGGATTGGGGCCGGGCTGGGTGAGCACCAGCAGCATGGTCCACCGCTCGCGCTATGGGCTCGCATTCTCGTTCAATGAGGAACCGAAGGGGAGCGGCCAGTGGCACCCCGGCGGCACCATGCGGCGCTTTGTGCAGTTTGTGGCGGGGCGACCCCGCGCCACCGATGACGACATTGTGCGGAGCGTGGAAGCCTACTTTGACCTCGAATTGCCCGACGAAACGCTGTTGGCGCTGGGTGGCTTGAGCAAAGAGATCAACGCGGTGGCGGCGTTTGGCACCACTAACGTGCAGTGGCAGGCGGGGTGTTTGAACCGATTGTTTGAGGCCCTGCGGTCGGCACCGGCCTTCCACGTGGTTTAGGCGCGCATCGCTTCGAGTTCGGCCAATCGCACGGCCGACTCCGCCCAGTCGTCCATGGCGCGGGCAAGGGCGTTTTGGGCCGCTTCGTGGCGCTCGCAGAGCGCCGCCACTTCGTCCGGGTTGGGGTTCTCGAGGTCGCGGTTGATCTGGGCGACCACGCCTTCCCAGTGCTCCACGGCGCGTTCCGCCTCTTGCACCGCTTTCTCCTGCCGGCCGATCTCCTTGCTGAGTTCGCGGGGGCTAAGCGTGGGAGCCGGGGCTTCGGTGGGGGCGGCTTTGGAGTTCTTGGGGCCGGGGTCGGGAGGTCATCCCGGCGGCTCATGTAATCGGCGAAACTGCCCGAGAACTGCCGGGTGCCGCTCCGGCGCACATCCAGCACCGAGTCCGCAAGCTGCCCCAGCAGCCACCGGTCGTGGCTCACCAAAAGCAAGGTGCCCGGGAACTGCTTCAGCACGTTGGCCAAGGCCTCGCGGCTGTCCATGTCGAGGTGGTTGGTGGGTTCGTCCAGGGCCAAGCAGTTCGGTTGTGCGATGGTTAGGGCGGCTAACTGTAGCTTGTTCCGCTCACCGCCGCTCAAGGCCGAAATCGGCTTGAACACGTCATCTCCCGTGAACAAGAACTTGGCCAGCACATCTCGCGCCGGTCCCACGTCCAGGCCGCATTCCCACACCATGTAGTCCAGTGGCGTGTCCTCACCATCGAACTGCACGGCATCCTGGGTGAAGTAGCCCAGGCTCACGCCACTGCCGGTGCGCACGGCTCCGGTCACCGGGTCCAGCGCGCCCACCATTGTCTTAAGTAGGGTGGATTTGCCCGCCCCGTTCTCCCCGATGATGCCCCAGCGTTCGCCGTACCGCACCGTCCAATCCAGGGCGGGGGCCAGGGGCTGGCCGTCGTAGCCCACCTGCAGCTTCTCGCAGACGTAAACCTGGTCGCCGCTGCGGGCGACCTTGCTGAAGTCGAAATGCAGGCCCGCCTCTTGGGTGGGGGCTTGCACCTGCTCGGCCATCAGCCGCTCCATCTTTTTGCGCCGGCCGCGGGCTTCGGCGGTGCGCTGGCTGTTGATGAACCGCCGAACAAACTCGTCCAACTGGGCAATCTCGGCGGCTTGCCGGGCGGCAGTTTGGGCTTGCCGGTCGAGATCTTCCTGCCGCAAGCGTCGGTACTGCGCGTAGGGGCCGTCGTAGGCAAAGACTCGTCGATCCCGAATCTCGAGATAACGCTCGGCGGTGCGCTCCAAGAACGTGCGGTCGTGGCTGACCAGCAGCACCGCCCCGGGGTAACGGGCGACCCAGGCTTCCAGCCACTCCGTAGCACTGAGGTCCAGGTGGTTGGTGGGCTCGTCCAGGATGAGCAGATCAGGCTCTTCCAACAACATTCGGGCCAGGGCCAAGCGCGTGCGCTGGCCGCCGCTGAGGGTGTCGGTACTCTTGTCGTCGTCTTCGGGCGTGAAACCCAGCCGGTCTAGCACCGAGCGCAAGTCGTTTTCGGTGCCGAAGGCTTCGAGGTCGGCTAGGCGCTCACCGAGTTCGTGGAACTCTTCCAGCGCCCCCTCCTCAGCCGTGCCGCGTTCCAATGAAGCCGCAATTTCTTCGTAGCGGTCGCGCAGGTGCAGGCGCTCTCCCAGACCGCGCTCGGCCTCGGCCCGCACGGTAGAGCCGGGGGTCACGGCCTCGTTCTGCCGTAAGTAGGCGATGCGCATGCCAGGGCTAGCGGTGATGGTGCCTTGGTCGGCCGTCTCCTGGCCGGTCAGGATTTTGAGCAGGGTGGTCTTGCCGGTGCCGTTGCGGCCCACCAGGGCCACCTTCTCGCGGGGACCCAAAAAGAACGAGGCGTCGTCCAAAATGACGTCCGCCCCGTAGGATTTGGCAACCCCGGAGACCCGCAAAAGCATGTCCCCGGAGTTTATCGGTTACGGCTTGATCTCGACGATTTGGCCCCAGGCATCGCCCAGTGCAGCCCGGAACAAACGGCCCTGGTAGTCCCCGATGAAGGCGTGCTTCTGGTCCCGCGAGATCAACACGGTATCGAGGCCGTCGGTGCCCGGGATGGTGAGGCGAGAATCGATCGTGTATTCCTCCCGCTCGATCAGGATGAGTTGGCGGTCGTAGGTCACGACGGCCAGGTGGGTGTTACCCACAAAGTCGGCGTCCTGCCCGCGCCCCGGCACGCTGACGTTAAAGGTCTTTCCATCCAGCAGGTTCCAGCCCAAGACCTGTTCGCCCATCGTCGAAGCCACCACCCAGTGTCCGCCGCGCTGGAACTTGACCCGCGTGGCTTGGCCTTCAAAATCGTTGGCCGGCACGGCGTTGCGCGAGCGCGTGGCGGCCCCGCGAATGCCCGCATCCGGCCCCACCGCCGCCACGTAGAGGCCATCGCTGCTCAGCGCCATATCGTAGGCGTCGCTCGGCATCTGGATGTGCACCACCGGGCTGCCCGGGCTCGGCCAGCGCCAGCTCTTCACGCGGTTGTCATAGCCCGAGGCATAAATCGTCCGGCCATCGGGGGAGATGCCGACGCCACTCAAGAAGCTCGTGCCACCCCGGATGCTGCCCAGCGCCCGGTTGCTCTCGCCATCCCATACACGGATGGTGCCGTCACCACTGCTGCTCACCAGGATCTTGCCGTCGCCGCTGTAGGCTAGGCCGGTGATGTGGTCCGTGTGCCCCCGGTGCGTGCGCAACAGGGTGCCCTCGGGCATCTTCCACACGCGGATGGCGTTGTCCCAGCCCGCGGAGGCAATCACCCGGCTGTCCGGGCGCTCGGCCAGGGAGGTAAGTCCGCCGGGGTGCGCCGCCGCACCTTGGAGCGCAAGAGCAAGAAGAGTGGTCGTCAAAGCCATACGAGTTCAATGACGCGCCACCTTTCCCCGGGGTTTCCCCGAAAATCTAGAAGTCCTTGCCCTACGGAGCGCCGAGGCGAGCCGAGATTTGGGGCATAGTGAAATCCCCATGGCGGATTTGCAAGATCGCGTGCCTCCTCATAACGAAGAAGCCGAGATGGCCGTCTTGGGCGCGATGATGCTGAGCGCCACGGCGGTGCAAGAAGTCTCACAGGTGCTGGAGCCGCACCACTTCTATTTGCCGGTCCACCAAGAAATCTATGCGACGATGGTGGAACTGGTGCGCCGCCGCATGACGGTGGACCTGGTGACGATGCGCGACACTCTGATGTCCAATGGTCGGCTGGAGGACATCGGCGGGGTGTCGTATCTGGTGCGCCTAGTGGACGACGTGCCGAGCGCGGCCAGCGCGGTGGACTACGCCCGCATCGTCCGCGACCGCTCGAAGCTGCGGCGCTTGCTGGAGGCCAGTGCCGAGATCCATAAGGTGGTTTTCGACCCCAATTCCAGCATCGACAAGAAGGTGGAGACGGCGGAGAAGCTGGTCTACGACCTCAAGGCCGGCGACCGGGCGGACTACTTCCAGCCGCTCAGCATGTTTGCCAACCGGTTCTTTGATGGCATCGAAGCTCTGATGTCCAACACCGGGGGCGTGGCGGGCCTGACGACGGGCTACCCGGACCTGGACCGTCTCACCACCGGTTTTAGTCCCGGCGACTTGGTGATTTTGGCCGCCCGACCGGCGATGGGGAAGACCTCTCTGGTGATGAACTTTGCCATGAACGTGGCCCGATCGGGCAACGGGGCGGTAGCGTGTTTTAACCTCGAAATGCCCGGGGAGCAACTGGTGCAGCGCCTCATCTCGATGCTTTCCACGGTGCCGATTGAAAGCATGCGTCGCACGGGCCTCTCCACCGAAAGCTACGACAAGATCATCGTGGCCGCCGAGCAACTGGTGAGCCTGCCGATCTTCATTGATGACACGTCTCAGCTGAGCGCACTGGACATGATCGCGCGGTGCCGCCGCCTGCAGATGGACCTGGATGACCGCGTGCGCCGCGACGAACTGGACCCCCAAGGCGGACGGCTGGCGCTGGTGATCGTGGACTATCTCCAGCTGATGCGTGCGCAGCGGGGCAGCGATAACCGGGTGCAGGAAGTTTCGGAGATTGCACGGGGCCTGAAGCTGATGGCCCGTGAACTCCGCGTCCCCGTCATCGCCCTTTCTCAGCTCAGCCGCGAAGTAGAAAAGCGGCCCAACAAGCGCCCGCAACTCAGCGACTTGCGCGAATCGGGCTCGATCGAAGCCGACGCCGACCTGGTGGCCTTCATTTACCGCGACGAGTACTATCGGCAGAAGGAGGAAGGGGGCGGCGACGACTTCCACGAAAACCCCGAGCACACCGAAGCCTCGGAAGTCATCATTGCCAAGCACCGTAATGGGGCGACCGGCACCGTGCTGCTGGGCTTCCAGCCCTCGCTGACGCGCTTCTGGAGCTTGGCGAACGAAGACAAGGAAGACTACTGGCGCAGCAAGCGACGTCAGAACTTCGCGGATGACTAGGCATAGCCCGGGGCTTGCAACCCTAGAGGCATGCCGCCACGTCTTAACTAAACGTGAAGGCCCTCAAGCAACTGGGGATGTTTATCATCGCGGCCGCCGTTGGGGCTGGCGCGTACTACTTGATTAGCCAACCGGGGGGAATCAACTCGGTTTCGCAACAGCTGAAGCCCAAGAAGACGGTGGAGGTGCCCGCCGGCACCGACGTCAAGCTCGTGCTGGCGACGCCTCTGGAATCGGGTGGCAGCAAGCCGGGCGACGAAGTGAAGTTCCTGCTGATTGAGGACCTCAAGACGGCCGCTGGCGACGTGGTGGCCAAGCAGGGCACGCTGGTGGAGGGCACGGTGAAGGAAAGCCGCGCGGGAAGCGTGATGGGCACGCTAACGAACCGCCCGGCGCGCCTGGTGGTGAGCCTGGAGCCGCTCCCCGCCCTCGATGGCACCCTCATCAACCTGGAGGGTCTGAAGCCGCAGGAGTTTGAGTTCACGCTTTCCAACACCGACATCAAGAACGCGGCCGCGAACCTGGAAGCCCTGTGGCGCGACCCGGAAAAGCAAGAGGCGTTGAAGAAGCTGAGCGAGACCCTGAAGGCTGGGAAACTGCCCGAAGGCAAGGAACTTGACCAATTGGCCGACCTGCTGGGCCTGGAAGACACCAAGGCCGCCATCAATGGCGCGCAACAAGGCCAAGCGGGCCTGGAAGAGACTTTCCGCGCCATTCAGCAAGGCAACGTGGCGGCGCTGGGCAATGTAGATCTGGCCCTGGCGCTGGGCGCGATTGGCGAGCTCGAAGGCCTTGCTAATGGGGTTGATCGCACCATTCGCGGCATGGTGAAGGGGCGCAATATTGAGGCACTCCCCGGCACGACTTTGGAACTCAAAACGGAAACGGACGCAAAGGTCACAATTCGTCCGGCCAACTGACCACACCTGGCCCCGGCGAAGGGGTATGGTCCGGTTCTGAAGTGGAAGCGTGGCTCGTTCTTCAGGATGGTTCCCGGTGGCCGGGGCAGGCGCTCGGCGCCCCCGGAATGGCCTTTGGTGAGCTGGTTTTCAACACCGGCATGACCGGTTACCAAGAAGTTCTGAGCGACCCCTCTTACGCCGGGCAGATTGTCCTCTTCACCTATCCGCTGATCGGCAACTACGGCATCAACGACGACGATTTTGAGTCGGATCGCGTGCAACCGAGTGCCGTCGTGGTGCGCCAGGCGTGCGAACACCCTAGCAATTGGCGATCGCGCAAGAGCCTGGATCAGTTCCTAAAGGATCGAGGCGTTACCAGCATCCAGGGCGTGGACACCCGGGCCGTGACTCAGCGCATTCGAGGTGAGGGCGTGACCAACGCGGTGATTACCCACGGCGACCCGGACGAAGCCTTTGCTGCCCTGCAGGCCCGCCCCAGCTACGACGAAACGGATTTTGTGCCGCTGGTCAGCACCAAGGCGCCCTACGCGTGGGGCTACTCGGGCAAGGAGCACCTCTTCAACCCCGAGGGCGATTACCGTGCCACCGTGGCCGTGCTGGACTGCGGCGTAAAGTGGAACATCCTTCGTCGCTTTGCGGCGGTGGGGGTGCGCACCGTGGTGCTCCCGCACAGTGCCACCGCAGCGGAGGTCTTGGCGTGGAACCCCGACGGGGTGCTGCTAAGCCCTGGCCCGGGTGACCCGGCGCGTTTGCCCGGCCCGGTGGCGTGTGTTCGTGATCTGCTGGGGAACATCCCGATCCTCGGCATCTGCCTGGGCAACCAGTTGCTGTGCCAGGCGGTGGGCGGCACCACGTACAAGATGCCGTTTGGGCACCGAGGCGCTAACCACCCCGTGAAGGACCTTGACCTGGGCACCGTCACCATCACCAGCCAGAACCACGGCTACGCGATTGACCCGGCGACCCTGGAAGGCACTGGGGCCCGCGTGACGCAACTGAACCTGAACGACGGTACCGTGGAAGGGATTGAGGTGAAGGAAGCCCGCGCCTTCAGCATCCAGTACCACCCGGAAGCCGCGCCCGGCCCGTGGGATGCCCGGCCCTACTTCGCCAAGTTCGTCCAGTCTTTGCGCTCGTAAGCGCTAGCCCGCGCGACCGACGTAGCTCACGTTGCCATTCGCAACGCGGAACCGCAGGTTGGGGCCGAAGTTGAGCACGACCTCGCCTTGGTTTCGTTGCACCGACCGCAGGGTTTCGCCCACCGGAACATCCGCCAAGAATCGGGCTTGCTCCAGCGTAGGAGTTGCGGCCGAAAACGCCTGCTGGCACCACTGGTCGATCTGCCGGAGATCGAGGTCACCGCGAGTTTCCGAGCGTTCGGTGGGCGTGCCGTTGCGAACGCGCCAGCGAATCTGCAGACTCGGGGCGCCCAGTTGCGGGGAGGTCCGGAAGGAGCGGAGTGGCTCCATCGTGTTGGCCACCATCACTTCATCCTCCACTTGCACAAAGTTGCGCACGTGGCCCCGCACCCACACGCCCTCGTAGCGAGCCGTCACCGCATAGGTTTCGCCTTGCGGGCGAACCCAAATGAGGCGATAGGGCATCCGCATGGTGTCCCGCGAGGTCAGCGGAGCGGCAATGAGCCAGGCATTGTCCGGGAGGGCATAGCCGAGGGGCTCGGCCTGGAAAATCCAGTTAAATTCGCTCGGCAAATTGCCTCGCCGGCCATCGGCTTGGATGAGGGCGAGGCGGGAGGCCGCCCCCATTTGAATGGCCACCAGTCGCTCGCTTCCCCGGGTGCGCACCGTGGCGGAGATGTTCTGGTAGTAGTCCGCCGGAATCTGCCCGCCGCCCAGCGCTTGCCGGAAGGGCATGAGAACCTGATTGGCTTGCTCGCTCGTCGTGGCTTGACTGTTCTCAATGCTGCGGATGGCGATTTCCATCGCCCGGGCAATGGCCGGGTCCGGGCTTTCCACCGGAGCATCCGCGCGGCGTTGCTCGAACGCCTGCACAAAATCCTCGACCGGAGTTCCGGGAACGAGGGCAGCACTAAAGAGAAGGAGCGAGTTGATCATGCGGGGTTAGTTCGCGGGGGTTTTGGGCTGCACGAAGTCGCTCGACCCCGCCACCGTCGCGTAAAAGTAGGGCGTGGCGGATTCAAACTCGGCCGCGCACGTATCCACCATCTTGTAGGCAAACATACCCTCAAAAGTGGCCAATTTCCCGGAGACAGCCTCTCCGCCTTGGGTCAAGTCAAGAATCGCGGTGGGGCTGTATCCCATGCGCAAAGCCTCCTCTAAGAGATTCTCGGTGGCTCCGGCCCCCGCTTGCACCAGGGCCTGCTCCATGCGGACCATCGCTTCGATCTTCTCCAGGAACCACAGGTCTACGCGGCTCAGGCGGCGCACTTCGGCCACCGTCCAGCTTCGGCGCAGGGCTTCGGCCAGTGCCCATAGGCGCTCGTCCGTCGGTTGGCGCACCGCGGTCTTGAGATCATCATCCGCCAACGTGCTCATGCCGTCATGCCGGAGATCGCGTTGCTTCACTTCCAACCCGCGAATGGCCTTGAGCAATGCCGCTTCAAAAGTGCGGTCAATGGCCATCACTTCGCCGGTGGCCTTCATCTGGGTGCTTAGTCCACGGTCGCCGGAGGCGAACTTGTCAAACGGCCAGCGCGGAATCTTGACCACGCAGTAGTCCAGCGCGGGTTCAAAACACGCCTTGGTGGTCTTGGTGACGCTGTTCTCAATCTCGTCTAGCGTGTGCCCGATGGCAATCTTCGCCGAGACCCGCGCAATGGGGTAGCCGGTGGCCTTGCTGGCCAGCGCCGACGAGCGCGACACGCGCGGGTTGACTTCGATGACGTAGTAGTCGAAGGAATCCGGGTTCACTGCGAGTTGCACGTTGCACCCCCCTTGGATGCCCAGGGCATCAATGATGCGAAGGGAAGCCGTGCGCAGCAGGTGGTATTCCACGTCGCTCAGGGTCTGGCTCGGGGCCACCACGATGCTGTCGCCGGTATGGACACCCATCGGGTCCAGGTTCTCCATGTTGCAGATGGTGATGACGTTGCCCAGGCGGTCGCGCATGACCTCATACTCGACCTCCTTCCAACCCAGCAGACTGCGTTCGATCATCAATTGGCTGCGCATGGAGAGCTTGAGGCCCTTGCGGCCAATCTCCCAGAGTTCGTCACGGGTCGTGGCCACACCACCGCCGGTGCCGCCCAGGGTGTAAGCGGGCCGCACAATGCAGGGATAGGGCACGACATCGAGGATGGCCTGCAGGTCGGCTTCGCTCTCCACAATCCAGCTCTCGGGTACGGGCTCGCGGAGTTCGCGCATCAGAGAGCGGAAGAGTTCGCGGTCTTCCGCCTTCTGGATGGCCTCCAGCGGCGTGCCGAGGAGCTTGACGTTGTACTTTTCTAGGATGCCCAACTGCGCAAGCTGGCTGGCGAGGTTGAGGCCGGTTTGGCCGCCCAAAGTGGGGAGGAGGCCGTCGGGGCGCTCCCGGGCAATCACGCGCTCGCAGAATTCGGGGGTCAGCGGCTCGATGTAAACGCGGTCCGCCGTTTCCAGGTCCGTCATGATCGTGGCGGGGTTGGAATTGATGAGAACGACTTCGTAGCCCTCTTCGCGGAGGCTTTTGCAGGCTTGCGTGCCCGCGTAGTCGAACTCGGCGGCCTGTCCGATGATGATAGGTCCGCTCCCGATCACGAGGATTTTACGCATGGGGTTCGGACCTTGTTTTACCGCCCCGGGGGCAAGCGTTCGGGTTTGACCTAGAACCGCGGAACTGGCATTTTTCAAACTCGTATTGAAGTCTTCACCAGAGAGGGGGGTAACGTTTTGGTGTGAAGAACCTACTCTTACCCATCGCCATACTCAGCGGAACCGTGGTCATGTTTGGTTGTGGGGGTAGCGGCGCATCCGGGCCCGTCGGGACGGAACTGCTATTCACGCGGGGAACCCAAGAGTTGGTGGCCCGGAATGACCTTAGCGGAGCGATCCGGCAGGTGTATCAAGTCACCGTTGGCACTTTACGCTATCCGCGTCGAAGCCCCGATGGAACCGAGATTCTCTTGGGCACCGGCACGAGTTTGATCGTCATCAACAGCGACGGATTGGGGGCCATTACCATCCCCAATCACAAAGCCGGTGACTGGAATGCGGATGGCACCAAGATCTTTGCGATTAGCAGCACCAACCAGCTCGTCAGCATGAACCCTGACGGCACGGGCATTTCTGCAAGCCTGTTCGACGGGTCCGGCGGAGGCGGCATGGTGGACCTCGATGTGAACGGGGCGGGCACGAAGATCGCCTTCACGTCCATTCCCAATGGGTGGATCCAAATCAAGACGATTGATCCCGATGGCTCCAATGTGAGCGCGGCGCTGACGGCGCTTTCGGGTGAAGCGAACCTTGAACCCCGCTGGAATGCCGATGGCACCAAATTGGTCTACACCCGGCAAGTGGGCGGTTTGCGCGATCTGTGGTCGATGAACGCCGACGGCACGGGCAAAGTCCAGCTCACCAACACTACGGAAGATGAGTTCGCACCATTGTTCCGCAGTGATAACTCGATTGCTTATACGCGCATCTCAGGCAATCGCCAGGTGTGGACGATGAACGAAGACGGCACGGGACAAGCGGTGCTGGAAGCCTCGCCGGGCGAAGACTTGGCGTTCCCAGACGGACCGTAATTCCAGACACAAAGGAAGCCCCCTCATCCCGATCGGGAAAAGGGGGCTTCTCCTTGCCTAAATCCAGATCAGGCGAAAGGGAAGGTCGGCAGGGTGCGCGCGATCGGCTTGTCTTCGCGGTAGCCCAGCGCGTATTCGGCCTGCATGATCGTGTGAATCTCGTGCGTGCCTTCGTAGATCATTGCCCCGCGTGAGTTGCGGAAGTAGCGCTCCACCGGGAATTCATCACAGTAGCCGTACGCTCCGTGGATTTCCACCGCGTTGTTGGCGGCTTCGAAGGCAGCCTCGCAGTTCACCCACTTGGCCATGCTCACCTCGCGGGTGTGGCGCTTGCCGGTGTTCTTCATCCACCCCACTTGGTAGTAGAGGAGTCGGCCAATGTCGCGGCCCCGCGCCATCTTGGCAATCATCTGCTGCACCAGTTGCTTCTTGCCGATGACCTCACCCTGCACGCTACGCTCGTTGGCGTACTTGCAGCAAGCATCCATGCATGCGGTGATAATGCCCACAGCACCAGCGGCAACCGTGTAGCGACCATGATCCAGTGCGCTCATCGCTACCTTAAAGCCGTCGCCTTCCTGGCCGATCATATTGCTGGCCGGGATGCGCACGTTGTCAAAGAAAATCTGACCCGTGTTGCCAGCGCGCACGCCGAGCTTGCCCTTGATGGCACGGCTGCTGAAGCCCGGGCGGTCGCGCTCCACAATGAAGGCGGCGTAGGGGGCCTTGGCATCAGTCTCAGCCAGGCGGGCAATCACTAAGAACTGGTCGGCGTAGTCGGCCAGGCTAATCCAGGTCTTCTCACCGTTCAGCACGTATTCGTCACCTTCGCGGCGGGCCGTGGTCTTCATGCTAGCGGCGTCGCTGCCGGCATTGGGCTCGGTGAGGCCAAAGGCGCCAATCTTCTTACCCGTGGCCAGGTCAGGGAGCCACTTCGCGCACTGTTCTTCGGTGCCCCATTGCATCATGGTCATGCAGTGCAGGCCCACGTGGACGCTCATCACCACGCGCGCCGTGGAATCCGCGCGCTCTAGCTCCTCACAGGCAACGCCGACCGAGATGTAGTCCGTGTCCGTGCCGCCCCACTTGGCGGGGATGCCCAGTCCGAGCAAGCCGGCTTCGCCCAGCTTCTTCAGGGTCTCGGGATCGCTGGTGTGCTGGCGGTCCAGCTCGCCCACAGAGGGGACAATCACGTTCTGTCCGAACTTGTAGGCAGCTTCACGGATCTGTTCATGCTCGGCGGTGAGCGCAAATTCCATGAAAAAGATTCTAACCGACCGGGGCTAGGGGTGGAACTTCGGGCGGGGATTATGCCGTAATGGGGACGATGTTACGCGGACGTTGTGTTGGTGTTCTGTTCGCCCTTGCCTTAGTCGCGCCCGCATTTGCGCAAAACCAGTCGGTTGAGCAGATGCTTTCGGTATTGCCGCCCCGAGAATTGGGCCCCGGCACCATGGGCGGCCGCATTATGGATATCGCGGTTTACGAGAAGGAGCCGCGCATTTTCTACGTCGGGGCTCCTCGGGAGGTGCTTGGCGCACCGATAACGGTGGGATGACCTTCCGCCCGGTGTGGCACCAAGAGGGCTCGGGCTCGGTGGGCTCGATTGCCATCAGCCAAAAGAACCCGGATGTGATCTGGATTGGCAGCGGGGAACCGGCCAGCCGCAACTCCACGCTGGTGGGCGACGGCGTCTATAAGAGTTTGGATGGAGGCAAGACGTGGGAGCACGTTGGCCTCAAAAATTCGCGCCAGATCGGCCGCGTGATCATGCACCCGACCGATGAAAACACGGTGTGGGTGGCCGCCCTGGGCAACCTGTGGGGCCCCAACGACGAGCGCGGCGTCTATAAGACGACCGACGGCGGCAAGACCTGGACGCGCACGCTCTTTGTGAACGACAGCACGGGGGCCGTGGACCTGGACATTGATCCCAAGAACCCGAACGTGCTGTACGCCAGCATGTGGGAACGCCGACGCTGGCCGTGGGATGTGATGACCCGCGGGGCCGGTAGTGGCTTCTACAAGAGTACCGACGGCGGCAAGACCTGGAAGAAGGTGACGCGCGGCCTGCCGGGCGGTGATTTGGGCCGCATTGGGGTGGACGTGAACCACAGCGACCCCAAGCACCTGGTGGCCGTTGTGGATGCCGTGCAGGGCGGGGTGTATCAATCCGATGACGCCGGGGAATCTTGGCGCCGCACCGCAAATCTCAACCCACGCCCGTTCTATTTCTCCGAGATCAAGCAAGACCCAAGCGATAAGAACCGCATTTACGTGTTAGGGGTGAGCCTGCACATCAGCACGGATGGGGGCAAGACCTTCCGTGAGAGCAGCGACAACGTTCACTCCGACTGGCATTCGATGTGGATCGACCCGACCGACTCGAACCACATCCTCGTAGGGACGGACGGTGGACCCTATCAAACTCGCGACCGCGCCCAAACCTGGGAGCTGTTTACGCAGATCTCGATGGGCCACTTCTATGCCGTCCACGCCGACATGCGACGTCCGTACTGGGTGTACGGAGGCTTGCAGGACAACGGCGGCTGGGCGGGCCCGACGCAGACCCGGCGCGGCTTTGTTGGCCCTGAGAACTGGATTTCGCTGAGCGGTGGCGACGGCTTCACCGTCTTGGCCGACCCGAACGACTGGACGACGGTGTACACCGAAAGCCAAGGCGGGGCGGTGCAGCGCGTGGACCAACTGCGAGGCGGCGGACGCTCGATCCGCCCGCGTGGAACTGGTCTCCGCTGGAACTGGCATACGCCCATTGCGCTAAGCCCGTTCAACTCGCGCACGGTGTATGTAGGCTCGCAGTTCCTGCATCGCAGCATGGACCGCGGCGACAACTGGGAAACCATTAGCCCGGACCTGACCACGAACGACAAGTCCAAGCAGGTGGTGCCGCAGGGCGACATCCAAAGCACGGCTGAGAACCACACGACGATCGTTTCGATCGCCGAATCGCCGCGCACGCCCGGCGTGATCTGGGTGGGCACCGACGACGGCAACGTGCAGGTGACCCAGGATAACGGAAAGACGTGGACCAACACCACCCCGAACATTCCGGAAGCCCCGCCGTTCACCTACGTCAGCAGCGTTTCGCCCAGCCGATTTGAAACTGGACGATGCTTTGTCACGCTGGATGGCCACCGCAACAACGACTACGAAACCTGGGCGTTTGTGACGGACGACTTCGGCAAGACGTGGAAGCGAGTGGGTGGCGACCTGAAGGATGCCGGAGCGGCTTATGTGATTCGAGAAGGGGTCCTCAACCCGGACTATCTCATCCTCGGCACCGAAAATTTCCTCTATGTCTCGTTGGATCGAGGCGCCACTTGGGGCCGATACAAGACCGGTAACTGGCCGACCGTGCGCATGAACGATGTGTTCATTCACCCGCGCGACCATGACGCTCTCGTCGGCACCCATGGCCGGAGCATCTGGCAACTGCCGTTCCGTGTGTTTGAGTTCCTGACGGAAGCCAACCTGGCTAAGCCGCTCTATGTGGCTCCGGCTTCGGATGTGCTCTATCTGGGCCGCACGCCGCGCGGATGGTTCGGTGGTGACCGGGGTTGGGCGGCGCCCAACAGCCAACCGGGCACGCTGATCACCTACCACGTGAACGGGGAAGGTGCCGAGCGCGCGAACATCGAGATCCTGCGGGCCGACGGCACGCGAGTGGCGCAACTGGCCGGACCGGGCACCAAGGGCCTGCAAGCTGTGTCGTGGCGACCGAACTCGGCCCAGGTTCCGGCGGGCGACTATAGCGTTCGTGTCACGGTGGGAGAAGAGACCTCTCAGAACAGCGTCAAGATCATAGACCTGACGGACACGCTCAACCACGAGGTCGGACTGGAGTAACTAGGGTCCATTGGTCGTTGTCGGTCCTTTAAAGGATCGATAAGACAGCGCCGGAATGAGCAAAATGGAGACATGGCTCGTTCCGGCGTTTCTCGTCGCGATGTCTTGCGGTTTGGTGCCGCCCTTCCGCTTCTCTCCGGGTTGCCGAATCTCGGCCTCGGGGCCTCGGGTCGTCACCCGGGCCACACCGCCAAGAACATCATCGTTTGCATCTCCGACGGTATGAGTGCCGGCGTGCCGGCGATGCTGGACCAGTATCTGCACCGCGTGCACGGCAAGCGTTCGACCTGGGGCAAGCTTCAGGAGCGTGCGGATGTGGAGCACGGGGCTCTGGTCACCAAGTCGCTCAGTAGTGTGGTGACGGACAGCGCCGCCGCGAGCAGTGCATGGGGCAGTGGTTGCCTGGTGTGGAACGGCCAACTCAACACCTATCCGGACAGCACCGAGCTGCGTCCGCTTTACAGCCTGCTGAAGGAAGCGGGCATGCGCACGGGCCTCGTCAGCACGGCCACGATTACCCATGCCACCCCGGCGGGCTTTGCGATCAGCGAAATGAGTCGGGACAGCGAGCAGAGCATCGCCGCCAAGTATCTGGACGCCAAGGTGGACGTGATCATGGGCGGGGGGCGACGGTTCTTTGCGGGTGAGGCTCGCACCGACAAGCGCGACCTGATTGCGGAGTTCCAGGCGGCGGAGTATGGCTACGCGAGTGACCGCGCCAGCCTCAAGGCGCAAAAGGGAGAGCGGATTCTTGGTCTCTTCAGCGAGTCGCATGTACCGTACGAGGTGGACCGACTGAACGACGCCGAGTTCAAAGATTTGCCTAGCCTGCGCGAGATGGCCGAAGCCGCCATCAACGCGCTCAAGGGCTCCTCGGGCGGATTCATCCTGCAGATTGAAGGCGCCCGCATTGACCATGCGGCGCACGGGAACGACATCGCCGGGACTCTGTTCGACCAGTTGGCCTTTGAAGAAGCCTTGGCCGCCGCGCTGGAGTTCGCCGAGAATGATGGCGAGACCCTGCTGATCGTCACCAGTGACCACGCCAACAGCAATCCGGGCATCTTGGGGGCGGGATCGGAGTACTTCGATTCCACCGCCGGCCTGGAAACTCTCACCGGAATGACCAAGAGCTACGAACGCACGTTGCCGGGCCTCGTGCTGGCCAAGGACAATCCCGCCAAGATCAAGGAAACGGTGGAAGCGGCCTTGGGCATCGCGATGGATGACGATGAACTTGCCCTCTTCCAAGCCGGCCTAAAGGGCGAAGGCAGCCTCAGCAAGGTCTATCAGTACCAAATTGCGGCCTGCCACCTTAGCTTAGCCATCAGCAACCACACCCATGTGGCGTGGAGCGGGCGGCAGCACACCAACGACTACACCATTGTTTCGGCGTTCGGACCGGGGGCAGAAGCCTTCCGAGGGCTGACGCACAACAAGGCGTGGTTTGGCGAGATCCTGGCCCACCGCGACATCACCTACCGCAACAAGCAGATGGACTTCGAAACGGCGCAAGCGGCTCATGCCCGGGCGTCGCTCTCCATCGAGCCCGCCCACTGGGCGTAGGTCAACCCAACCAGGGGAGACTGCCAAAAGGTTGGTCTCCTCTTATGGTTTCCGTTAGACTGGTTCGCGAACCATGGCGAAGACGGTTTTGGTCTTGGGGTCCGGCCCCATCCGCATCGGGCAAGGGATTGAGTTCGATTACTCGTGCGTTCACTGCGTTTGGGCCCTGCGCGAAGCCGGCCACCGCGCCCTGATCATTAACAATAACCCGGAAACCGTCAGCACTGACTTCGACACCGGCGACGGACTTTACTTTGAGCCGGTCACTTTCGACGACGTGGCTCGGATCGTGCGGCACGAGAAGGTGGACGGCATCGTAGTTCAGTTCGGCGGCCAGACCGCCATCAACCTGGCCGAGCGCCTGGAAGCCGAGGGCTTCCCGATCTACGGCACTAGTGCCAAGGCCATCGCCCTGGCCGAAGACCGTGACCAGTTCGAACGTCTCCTCCTGGAACTTGATTTGCCCAAGCCGCCGGGGCGGGCGGTGCGCTCACTCGCCGAAGCCCGCAAAGTCATCGAAGAGATTGGCTACCCCGTTCTGGTGCGCCCGAGTTTTGTGCTCGGTGGCCGCGCGATGGAGATCGTCAGCGAGCCCGAGGCTCTGGAACAGTTCTACGGAGAAGCCGAAGCCGCCAACCCCGGCCAGCCCGTGCTGGTAGACAAGTATTTCACGGGTACCGAAGCCGAAGTGGACGTGATTAGTGATGGCGTGGACACCGTGGTGCCCGGCATCATGGAGCATGTGGAGCGTGCGGGGGTCCATAGTGGCGACTCGATGGCCGCTTACCCGCCGCCGCGCCTCAGCCCCGAAACGCAGGGCAAGATGGTCCGCGCTGCCTGTGCGCTGGCCCGCAAGCTCGAAATCAAGGGCCTGATGAACATCCAATTCGTGGTGGTGGATGGCGAGCCATACATCCTGGAAGTGAACCCGCGCGCCAGCCGAACCGTGCCCTACATCAGCAAGGTCACCGGCATCCCGATGGTGGCACTGGCCACCCACTGCCTGCTGGGTGGTAAATTGGCCGATTGGGGCTACACCAGCGGCCTGTGGGTGCTGGACCCCGACGCCCCGGCCTGGCCGCACACGGGCAACCTCGCGCCGCAGACGGGCGGCTTCATCGCCCCTGAAGCCCAAGACCCGCCGGCTAACCGCCGGCCGCTCTGGGCGGTCAAGGCACCCGTATTCAGCTTCCAAAAATTGCGCTTGGTAGACCCGGCGCTTGGGCCTGAGATGAAATCTACCGGGGAAGTGCTCGGGCTGGACGTAACTTACGAAGCCGCGCTCTATAAGGCGCTGGTGGCCAGCGGAGTGACGTTCCGCGCGGCGGGACAGGTCATTCTCACCGTGCGGGACGAGGACAAGCCCGAAGCCGTCGCCATTGGGCGGGAACTGGTGGATCGCGGGTACTCGCTGGGAGCGACCGAAGGCACTTTCAATGCCCTTACCGCCGCCGGGGTGCCGTGTGAGAAGCTGGAGAAGGTCTCCCACGGCGAACCCAACTTGCTGCAACGTATCTACACAGGCGAAGTCAGCCTGATGGTCAACACTCCCACCCCCGGTGCCAATTCCGCCGACTCGCTCCGCATTCGCCGGGCCTGCATCGAAACGGGCGTGGCGTGTCTCACCAGCATTGACACCGCCGGGGCGTTGGTGAAGGCGCTGGGCCACTTTGCCGACCCGATGGCGGCGGAGTGCCGGTCCATCGCCGAGTACGTTCAAGGGAAGGTAAATTAGAACCTATGGCGGATGAGCGGTTCGACGAGCCCGATGATCAAAATGAAGGTCAAGAAGAGGTTCCGTCCGCATTCTTTCCGTACCTCTCCGGCCAAGAAGAGGCACTGGGCGAAGACTTCAATCGTGAGCCCGTAGCCGTTCAGGTGGAGAACGTCTTTGCCGCCAAAACCAGTGAAAACGTTCAGCGTTTTGTGATGCTCAGCGACGGCGTACGCAAGCTGCCCATCCTCATTGGCCCATTCGAAGCCGCCGCGATCAGCTTCGCCCTCAACGATGAGCAGCCTGACCGGCCGTTAACCCACGACTTGCTGCGCAACATGGTGGAACGGCTGGGCGGGGAAGTCACCCAGGTGCTGATCGACGACATGTGGAGCGGCACGTTCTACGCCAAAGTTTTTGTGCGCCACCAACGCGAAGACATCATGTTCGACGCCCGCCCGAGCGACGCCATTGCGCTGGCCGTGCGCACCGGCGCCCCCGTGTTTGTGGCCGAAGGCATCCTCGAGCACCACGGCCGCTAAAGCGACAAGTCTCAAAAAGAAATCCCCGCAAAGGAAGTGCGGGGAATGGGGGAATATTTCACTCCGAAGGAAGTTCGGAGCCTCTTTATAAGTCCGAAGCCAATCGGCTTCATCGCTTTATTCTAGCAATTACGGGGCCAATTGTGTATGGATTCCCAAAAGTTCGCGTAACTCATCGAGGTGCCCAATGGTGGCATCGGGTACGGGCCCGTCCTCGGGGCGCGTTTCCACCTTGCCGGTGCGGCTGGTGGGGGGCACGTCGCTATCACGGCGAATCCAGCAGGTGCGCCAGCCGGCATCCATGGCCGGGATGATGTCGTGGCGGTAGCTATTGCCCACCATCAGGATCTCGTGCGGGGCACATCCCGCCGCCTGGGTGGCGCGCGCCATCACGCGCGGCTCAGGTTTACCTTCGCCCATTTCCCCTTCGATGAAGAAGTGATCGAAAACGCCTTCGATACCCAGATCACGAAGTTCTTCGCGCTGGATGTCAGCAGGGCCGTTGGTGATTACGCCCAGCACATAGTTCGGCTTGAGTTCATCCAGGAGTTCGCGGGCGCCCTCAAACAAGCTGAGGTACTGCGCGCGGCGGTGACCGTATTCATCCGATAGTTGCCAGGCCAGGTGGGCATCATCAATGTCCAGCCGGAGCAAGGCTTCCCGCATCAGTTGGGTGCGCGTGACGCTGCCCTGAGAAAGATAGATCTCGTACCAGTGGCTGGTTTTGAGCGTATCGGCAAAGATCCGGAACGCTTCCACCCAGGCTTCGTGCAACTGCTCCGGCGTAAAGCCCGGCACCGGCACCACCTCCCACGTCTCGGCCAATGCGCGCTTTGCGGCATCCCAATAGCCGCAAAGCGTGTCGTCCAGATCGAAGTAGATCGCCTTGACTTCGGAGAACATGGCCATGACTAGTTTCGTAGGGGCTTGCCGGTATCCAGCATGTGACGAATACGGGCTTGGGTCAATCCATCTTGGATCAGGGCGACGAACTCTTGTCGTTCGCGGGTGAGCGCTTCGTCAAGGCTATTCGGCTTGGAGAACACATGACCAGCGGCGTCGGCGATCTTGCGATCGTGGCGCGTGGCTCCGGCCTTCTCCCATTCGTCGAAGGCGCGGTCCATCATCCCGGCCAGCGGGCCGACCACGGTCGTCCACTCCGGCCAGGGGCGCGGCGCCACCGTGAGGGCTGCTTGCTTGGCATCGTGCAGCCAACGATCGGGGTGGAAGGAAATCACATCGGTACGGCGCAGGACGCCTTGTCGCTGAGCCAGAACGGCATTGGTGGCCATCTCGCCCTTCGCCAGCACCTTGGCCGCTTCGACAAGGGACTTGGCGTTCTCTTGGTGGAACAGGCGCATCCGCACCGTGCCCGCCCCGCCGGGGATCAAGCCAACTTTGGCTTCGGGGTAGCCCAACTGGGCTTCGGCCGAGGCCACCACCACCGGGCAACCGAGCGCAAGTTCTAACCCGCCCCCAATGCCGTAACCGTGGATGGCCGCGACGCAGGGGTGCTGGCTTAGGCGATGGCAAGTCGCCTGGAACTTGGCCAGCGCCGCACCCACGCCCGCCCAGTCTTCCTCGTCAATCCGCGAACGGAAGAAGCTGAGGTCAAAACCGAAGGAGAAGACCTTGGCTTCGCTGGTCAGCACAAAGCGCTGGTCCGGGTGGCCGTCCAGGTAGGCGTTCAGGTCGTCCAGCAACTGGGGATTCACGGTGCCCATCTTGGTTCGCGTGCTGACTGCGTGCACGCCGTCGCCCAGGTCGCGGACATAAAGCGTGTCAAACGTCTGCAGGATGGGGAAGTCGGCGATGGCCTGGTAGTTGGGTTCGGCTGGCTGCGGTACCCAGGTGCCCGCAAACGTCTTGACCGTCTTTTCTTTGTAGAACGGACCTTCAGGGATGCCAAGGCGCTCGGGTCCGATGGCGTCGATCATGGCGAACGGGCCTTGCTCCCATCCGAAGCCCCATTGCATCACACGGTCAAAATCGAGATAGCTGTAGCTGATTTCCGGGGCCAACTGGACTGCATAACGCAGGGCGGGCACCAGGTATTCGCGCAGGAACTCGCCGGCCGGATCCTTCAGTTCCAGACCCGCCGCGATGCGCTCACCCAGCGGCTGGCGGGCGAGGGCATCCAGCGCCCCAAACTCGGGCTCGCGGCGCATGCGATAGGCGTGGGTTTGCAGGTCAAAGCTGAGGAACTCTTGTCCTTCTTTGCGGTAGTAGCCTTGGCCGGCCTTGTTGCCGATCCAACCCTTTTCCATGAGCACGGCCAGCGACTGCGGGACCGTCATGCTCTGGGCCATCACATCGTGGGGGCATCGCTCGCGCAGGTTATTGGCGATGTCCATCATGATGTCGAGGCCGACCAGGTCGTTCAGACGGAATGCCGCGCTACGCGGGCGACCCAGGAACGGGCCGCAAATGGCGTCGGCCTCTTCAATCGTCATGCCCAGGCGTTCCGTGACCTGAATCGTGGAGAACATGCTCCACATGCCGTAGCGGTTGGCGATGAATCCAGGGGTGTCCTTGGCGCGCACCACGCGGCGGGCGGCGTGGTCCTCCAAAAACTCAGTGATGCGCTCGACCACGGTGGGGTCGGTGTCGGAGGTCGGGATGAGTTCCAGCAGTTTGAGGTAGCGCGGGGGGTTGAAGAAGTGGGTGCCGAGGAACGAGCGGCGGAAGCGCTCGCTGCGCCCTTCTCGCAGCAGTTCGATCTCAAGGCCGCTGGTGTTGGTGGTGATGATGGTGGTTTCGCCAAGCGCTTGGTCAAGCTGTTCAAAGAGGGCGCGCTTGACGTCCAGCTTCTCCACCACGGCTTCGCACACCCAGTCGGCTTCCTGCGCCCAGTGCAAGTGCGTGTAGATGCCGCCCAGGCGCACATTCTCGGCGGTTTCCGGCACCATAAAGTGGGGCGGGCGGGCCTTAGTGGCGCGTTCCCAAGCGGCGCGGGCCGTCTGTTCGGTGGCGTCCAGAACGGTGACCTGAAACCCGAGATTGGCCATGTGGGCGGCGATACCGCTGCCCATGGTTCCCGCTCCGATAACACAGACATGAGCGCGTCGATTCCACATGTGACTAGGGAGGTTACCGCCCTCCTTTCCTTTCTTGGTGTTGCCGATAGTAGAATGGAACCGAATGACGCATACCATTTCTTGCAGTGAGGTACGTCCATAGGCCGCATGGGCCGACGTCCGGTCCGGCGCGAGCCGCTCCCGGATATCAACGAGAGGCTCTTTCGGTTGAAAGAGGTGCGGGTCATCGGGTCCGATGGCGCGCAACTAGGAGTCCTGGACACCCGCGACGCGGTGAACCGGGCCCAAGGTGAGGGACTTGACCTCGTTTTGGTGGCTCCCAATGCCGATCCGCCGGTGTGTCGCATCGTGGATTACGGCAAGTACAAGTACGAGCTCGCCAAGCGGACAAAGGACAACAAGCCTAAGAAGCAAGAAGTCAAGGGTATAAAAATAAGCCCGGTGATTGCGGACCACGACCTGATGGTGGCGGTTCGCTCGACGATCAAGTTCCTTGAAGAAGGCCACAAGGTGCGCGTGGTTTGCCGCTTCCGCAAGAAGCAGCTCACGCACCCCGAGGTTGGAAAGGCGCGCTTATTGAAGCTCATTGAGCGCGTGGAGGAAGTTGGGAAGCCAGACCGGGAACCCGTGATGAGCGGAATGGAAATGGTCGTGGTGATTAATCCCAAGATCATAGGAAGCAAGAAGAATGCCCAAGGCAAAACTGAAGACAAGCAAGACAGCAGCGAAGCGGTTCAAGATCTCGGGGACGGGCAAGATCATTCGGCGTAAGTCGTACAACAACCACATGTTCTTTAACAAGAGCGGTGCGCAAAAGCGACGACTGGACCAAGATGCCGAACTGAGCAAGACCGAACGCCGCCGCGTTCGCCGACTGCTCGGGCTCTGAGCCCGAGCCTCTACCACTACCGCCCGATGAGGGCTGGGAACTGGTTCGACCCCTGCTAAGGCAGGAACCTAAAGGAGACAACAAAACATGGCACGAGTCAAACGCGGGATCATGCGCCAAAAGCGCCACCGCAAGATTTTGAAGAAGGCGAAGGGGTACTTCGGGCGCAAGAGTGGCGCCTTTAAGAATGCCCACGAGCAGGTAATGAAGTCGGGGCAGTACGCCTTCCGCGACCGCCGCGCGAAAAAGCGCGATTTTCGGCGGCAGTGGATTGTGCGTATCAGCGCCGCTTGCCACGAATGCGACACCAAGTACAGCGACTTGATCCACGCGATGTCCGAAAAGGGCATGCAAGTGAACCGCAAGATGCTGTCCGAACTCGCTATTGCCGACATGGACGCGTTCCGCGCGGTCGTGAAGGAAGCCTTGGCCTAACTTCTTCTTCCATTCCAAAAAGCGAAACGCCCCTTGAGCCCGGATCCGGGCCGCGAGGGGCGTTCTTGTATATGCCTAAGGTCACTTAGAAGACGCCGTTGGGGAAGGCGCCGCCGCGCTCGTATTCCGGCAACACCATGTGGCGGATGGCCTTGAGGTGGGTGGCGACAAAGTCCGCGCCGGCTTGGAGGCACGGTTGGGGATTCTCGGTGACGGCCCGGCCGCCCACGCCAATCGCAAACTGCTTTTCGGCTCCCCGGCTGTCATCCAGCCGCGCCACTAGTTCAATGCAATCGGGAAGAGACTCGGCGGTGGCACAGCTCACCATCACCATCTCCGGGGAGTGCTCCAGCGCGGCCTTCACAAAGGCCTCGGTGGGCACGTTTGCGCCCAGGTACATCACGCGCCAGCCGGCCATGCGCATCACGTCGGCCACCATGCGCGCGCCAATGGAGTGCCAGTTGCCCGCACAGCAGCCCACCAGGGCGGTATTGGGGCTGGACGGAGCCGGGACAGCGGAGAAGTGCGAGACGCGCGCCATCAAGCGCTCGACGATGGCACTGGCCAGGTGCTCTTGGCCTTCGTCAATAGCTTCTACCATCCACCACTCGCCGACCATACCCATGGACTCGGCGAAAAGCTGTTCGTAAATCGTTTCGGGTTCTTCTTGCACCCGCAGGAGGGAATCGACAATCTGGGTGCACTCAGCCTCGTTGGCAGCGCAGGCCGCGCGGGCAAATTTCTTCACCAGGTTGCGGTCTAGCACCACTTCCGGCTCGTCCGCCAGCTCTTGGGGGCTCAGAAGGTTAGTGAGTGCCGTTTCCACGTCCGGCCCGGCCAGGCTGTAATACACCTGCCGCCCGACCTTATGCGAACGAATGATGCCCTTCGAGCGGAGCTTGGCCAAGTGGTTGCTCACATTGGGCTGCTTGAGGCCACTGGCTTGCACGAGTTCGGTGACGTTGCGAGGGCCACTTTTGAGTTCGGCCAGGATCACGCGCTTGGAGACCTCGCTGATCTCGCGCAACAAAAGCATGACGATGTCCATGACGTGACCTGAGTGATATTTTACTGATATATCAGCCCAAAAGGTTGTCTCACCCGGGGGGCTTGACGAAACAAAGCGCCCGGAGGTTCATCAAGGAACCGCCGGGCGTGGGAAAAGGCTTCTAACGCGAACTTACGCGCGTCGTCGGCGTCGAGCGAGGGCGAGCAGGCCGGCACCCAGGGCGATCATGCTGGCCGGTTCCGGCACCGCCATGAAGTTTTGGTTGCTCTTGCCAAGTGGGCCATGGCTCCTGGCCTCGTACCAAACTGCCGCAGAACTGGTTTGGCTTACGGACTGCTGGAGGTACGTGTTCGCGGCTGCCAGGGTATCCGAGGGCACGCTTTGGGTCCGGAAGCGGCCCTCGGCGAAGCCGTCACCGTTGTCGTAGATCACGTCCCACACAGCCAGTTGCAGAGCGGCACCCTGGGCCTTGCTGGTCACGGTCGAAGAGAACGTGTTGAGCAGGTAAGCAGCGCGCGTGGCGTTGGGGCCTTGTTGACCGATCGGCTTGACGTTGACTTCGTAACTCAGACCGTTGGTGTTCCAGTGGTCGAGGTCCACGCAGAGACCGAAGTGGTCCGGAGCCCCGTTCAGGGAGAGTCGGGCCAGGCCCGCGCTCACCGTCAGATTGGCACCGTCGTACTTGATGGTGACGTCTTGGCTCTTGTTGGCATCCAGACCCTTAAAGGTCAACGTGTCCGCTTGGGCAAACGCCGCCGCGCCCACGAGAATGCTCGCACCAATGAATCGATTGAATTTCATAATAACTGCTCCCGGTTTCACAATCAGAGATGCACAAAGTATGCCAATTGAAAGTGCCGGAAGAGGGTGGAAGTGAGGCTGGAAACTCGAAAACCGGTAATTCTGCTGAGCAAACCCAGTAAGTTCGCGTGGTGAAAATCTACGCTAAGCGAGGGGGAAGATATCCGGCCACGATGATCGCTTGGGTTGGCTTATGAATGAGATAAGCAAACGTACCAGGGCCGGTGCCGGCCTTCCAGTTTCCTACGACCACACTCTTTAATCCATCCACCGTGCTATGGCGATTCAACTCTTGATTGATTCCCCGGAAATCATTGTCTTCTAACAGATAACCCCAACCGATAGTGTTGGCGTTGGAGGCAAGGTCAAAGTCCAACGTTTGCGTGGGGGGCCAGGGCACGGCGTACGTTTGGTCCTGGGCTTCAAGCGTGGGGAGCGGACCCGAGAGCGGCTGGCGAGAGAACACCCACTGGAGATCCGTGCCGCCATCGGCTACGCCAAACTCCGTATCCTTGGTAGAATGCGCGTCTCCGACAGTCACTTGGGCGAGAGCGGCGGCAATGATGGCATCTTGGGCTCCCAGGCTGGCAAACGGGCTGGGGAAGGCGGTGTCTCGGGTCTGCGCCCACCGTTCCAGTTCCCTTCGCGCACCCACTCGCGCACTGCCCAGCCGGTACACATCCACCTCCAGGTACTTGGCCATCTCGTTGACGTAGCCACTCACGGGGGTGACGGGCCACACCATCCAGATGCCGGCTCCGTGCTGGTAGTCCGGAATCTGGTTGAGGTCCGCGAGGCGACGCCGGAGAACCACGTGGTACGTCAGATCGTCTTCGGCCGGGATTTGGAGCGTCTCGGAGAGACGCTTGTACGTTTCCCCATCGGAAGCTCGAAGCAAGGCTCCCAACACCCGTAGGAGCGAGTCGTGGGCCAAGAAAATCGGCTTAGGCTCTTTCTGCGCTTTCACGAGCGTGGCCAAGGTTTCCTGGGCCAACCGGTTTTGGGCGTTGACAAAGGTGCGTTCGGCCTCCCGGGCCACCTTGATTTCAGCCTCCGAGAAGGCACTTTCCGTAAGGCGAGGCGCGGTGTTGATGGGCGATGTGCAGGCCGCGGCCAACCCCAACGCCACCAATCCCAGCGGAATCAGCCTAAGCCGGTTCACCCAAATACGCCTCAATGACCTTTGGGTTGTTACGAATGGCATCGGGCGGTCCTTGGGCGATCTCTTCGCCGTGGTCCAGCACCACAATTCGCTCGCAAAGCCCCATAACAAAGCGCATGTCGTGTTCAATCACCAGCACCGTCTTGTTGAGTTCGTCTCGGATCCGGCGCACGGTGTAGAGCAGTTCTTCCTTTTCTTGCGGGTTCATCCCGGCGGCGGGTTCGTCCAACAGGATGAGCTCCGGGTCGGTGGCGAGGGCGCGGGCGATCTCGAGCCGGCGCTGCTTGCCGTAGCTCATGTCGGCACTACGATGGTTGGCGTAGTCCGCCAGGTTCACCAACTCAAGCAAGTGCATGGAGCGCTCCTGCAGAGCCTTCGTTTCGGCGACGGAGTTCGGGGCGAGCAACAGGGCTCCCACCAGCGGCACGCGATGGCGCAGGTGCGCCCCTATCATCACGTTCTCGACACTGCTCAGCGCGCTGAAGAGGCGGATGTTCTGGAAGGTACGGCAGATCCCACGCGTGGCGATCTTGTTCGGGGCCAGGCCGCCAATGGGCTGACCTTGGAAGTAGATCTCCCCGCTGGTCGGCTTGTAGACCCCGGTAATGAGGTTAAAGCACGTGGTCTTCCCGGCGCCGTTGGGGCCGATGAGGCCGAAGATGTCGCCGCGATTGAGTTCAAAGGAGACCTTGTTAACAGCAGTGAGGCCGCCGAACTTGATCGTCGCTTCGTCGAGCCGCAGGATCGGTTGCGCTTCGCTCACGCGGCACCTCCTTCCGTGGCCGGGACTGGGCGCTTGCGGAACCAATGCCAACCAATCTCGTGGTGGCCAAAGATGCCCTGGGGCCGTAGCAGCATCAATGCGATGAGCACCACCGCAAAGACGGCGTAACGCAGGATGTCGATGCCGAAGGCCAGCGTCTTAAGCGTGGGCGAAAGGTGCAAGATGGTCTGGAACAAGAAGCCCAGCGGGATCACTGCCAACCACGCGCCGGCGTAGAAGCCCAGCTTCTTGCCCTTCTCGTGCACGTTGGTCTGAATCCACTTGCTGGCCGCCACGGCGATCATGATGGCGACGAGGATGCCCATAAAGAGGCCCGCGTTCATTTCGTACGCCTTGCCTTGCGCGTCGGTGAGCGTGCGTAGGTATTCGGGAATAGCGAACAGCACCACCGCCGCGAGCGCCGAACCCGTAATGGAGCCCGTGCCCCCAAGCACTACCATGGTGAGAATGATGAAGCTCATTTCCATGGGGAAGGTGCGCGGGCTGATGAACGCTTCGGTGTGCGCGAGGACGGCTCCGGCGGCCCCGGCAAAGGCCGCCCCAATGACAAAGGCGACCACCTTGGTCATGGTGACGTTGACGCCCATGGCGAGCCCCGCCACCTCATCTTCACGCACGGCGAGGAAGGTGAGCCCGTGGGTCGTCTTGAGCAGGTTGCGGCAAAGGGCGATGCATGCCACCATCAGCAGCAAGGACCACCACAGGAACTGAACCTTGGGTGCCACCGGCATGCCGTAAGAGCCGCCGAGGGATTCGGTGGCATTGGTGACAATACGGATGATTTCGCCGAAACCGAGCGTGACAATGGCCAGATAGTCACCCCGTAAGCGTAGGGAAGGCAAGCCGACGATGAACCCAAAGGTGGCCGCCACCAGAGCACCCAGAAGGGTCATCACGGCCAAGAGCTGCGGATGCGGCATCGAGGCAAAGGCGGGGTTCTTGCTGAGGGTGCCGGCCGTGTAGGCGCCGATCATCGCAAAGGCCGCGTGGCCGATGGAGAACTGACCGGTAATCCCGTTGATGAGGTTAAGGCTCACCGCGAGGATCACGAAGAGGGAAGCCAGGATGAGCAGGCGATATTGCGCGGGTGCCGCGGCTAGCACAGCGCGATCCAGCGCGAAGCATAACGCCACCACCCCGACAATGGAGGCCAAACGAACGGGCCAGAAGGATTTCATTTAGACCTTTTCCACCGCCGCCGAACCCATGATTCCGCCCGGGCGGAATAACAAAACGAGAATGAGGATGACGAAGGCCACCGCGTCGCGGTAGGAGCCGTATCCCAGCCACACCACCAGGGTTTCGGCCATGCCCATCAGCAGGCCGCCCAGCACTGCGCCCGGAATGCTGCCAATGCCGCCCAGAACGGCGGCGACGAACGCCTTGACGCCGGGCTGCACCCCGGAGAAGGTGGTCATCGGCGTGCCGAGGAACGTGGTGTTCATCATCGCACCCGCACCGGCAAGGGCCGAGCCGATGAAGAACGTAAGAGTAACGACCTTATTGACGTTGATCCCCATAAGGGAGGCGGTGTCAAAGTCGTGGCTGGCGGCCCGCATGGCACGCCCCATCTTGGTGAAATTGACCAACAAGTTCAGGCCGAGCATGAGCAGGATGGAGGTGATGAACATCACCACCTGGCCGCGCGGCAAAACAATTTCGGAGCGCTGGGCGTTCACCACGGTCTGCGCCTTGTTGAACTCCTGATCGGCGCGGTTCTTCTCGTCGCGGATGGCCACTCCGGCCGGGCTCAGGTCGAACTTGCTGCGCTCCTGCTTGATCTGTTCATCGAATTCGCGGGTGCGCTGGTCCAGCGTGGCTTTGGCGGCCGCGAGAGCGGCCACGGATTCGCCACTCGGCTGGCTGAGAGTGATTCGCCACTCGCCTCGGTAGGGGTTCACCTTTTCGGAGATCGAGGGTGGCGGGGAATTCGGGAGGAAAAGCGCCCCGGCGTATTGCAGGAGCAAGGAGACGCCGATGGCGGTAATGAGGGCCGCGATGCGGGGTTGGGACCGCATCGGGCGATAAGCAAGAAACTCGATGAGCAGGCCGATAAAGCCGCAGATCAGCATGCTGGCAATCAGCATGAGACCGAGGAGAAGCAAAGACCCTTCTCGGGTGGAGTTCTGCATCAACGCGTCTTGCGTAAAGCCGAACTGCCACGAGATGAACAGGGCGACGTAGCCACCCAGCATATAGACTTCACCGTGGGCGAAGTTGATCAGCCGGAGTACCCCATAAACCATGGTGTAGCCCAGCGCGATGAGGGCGTAAATTGCCCCGAGGAGGAGTCCGTTCACTAGCTGCTGGGGCAGAACCGAGAAACTCAGATCTGCCCACAGCGGGAGGCCGCTCATCATTCGGCGATTACTTGGCCATCACGGCGTCGGCTTCGAACGCCTTAGCGAACTTCTGGCCTTCCTTCGTGACTTCAACCACCAGCGCGCGCTTGGCGGGGTCGCCGTTGCGGCCCTTGAGCGTGATCGCGCCGCTGACGCCGGGGAAGTTCTCCGTGTTCTCCAGAGCGTTGATCACCATCAACGAATCCACCGGCTTGTTGGCCGCCTTGGCTTCCATGATCGCGCGCTTCACCGCGTCCACCATCAGCTTGGTCGAGTCGTAGCCCAGGGCGCCCATGGTGGTACCCGGGTTGGCGTTGTACTTCTTCTTCCAAGCGTCGAGGAACGTCTTGACTTCCGGTCGGTCTTCCAGGCTGTTGTAGTGGTTGCAGAAGTAACCACCCACGATGGCGTCGCCGCCGCTCGTCAGCAGTTGGTCGCTATCCCAGCCGTCGCCACCCAGCAGGGGCTGCGTGGTCATGCCGGCTTCGCGGATCTGGCGGGCCAGGGGGCCAACTTCGTTGAAGTAGCCGCTCAGGAAGATGCCGTCCGGGTTCTTGGCCTTGGTGTTGGCAATCGGACCGGCAAATTGCGTGTCCTTGGTTTGGTAGAACTGCTCGTCCACGATTTCGCCGCCCAGTTCCTTGAACTTCGCGGAGAAGCTTTCGCTAAGACCCGTGGAGTACGGCTGCGCCTTGTCGGTGAACATGGCCATCTTGCGCAGGCCGAGGTCTTCGTAGGCGAACTTCGCCATCACGGGGCCTTGCAGGGCGTCGGTGTAGCACACGCGGAAGAAGTGGCTGCCCTTGGCGCTCAGGTCGGTGCGGGTGGCACCCACGGCAACCAGCGGGAGGCTGTTGCTGAAGGCGACGTCGGAGATGGTGGCGGTGATGCCGCTGGCAACTTCACCGATCAGGCCGATGACGCCCTGGTTCACCAGTTGCTCGGCCGCGTTCTTGCCTTGCACCGGGTCGCTGTTGCTGTCTTGCACCACGAGTTGAATCTCGTGACCTTCGATGATCAGCTTGTTCGGATCACCGTCGGCGGTGTCGGCGGCCAGTTCGGCCATGGCCAGGGCCGCGCCGTTGCTGCTGTCTTCGCCCCAGGGTCGGAGTTCGCCCTGGCGGCTGGCAACGAGGCCGATGCGAATGACTTCGCCTTCCTTCACGGTGAACGGAGCCTTGGTGGGGGCCGGTCGGGCCGAAGTCGTCGTGCCGCCTTTGGTGGTACCGCCACCGGAGGGAGTCGTGCCGCCATCGGTGGGGGCCGGAGTGCTCGAGTTGCAAGCAGACAGGGCCACAGCGGCGAAAGCCGCCACAAACCCGAGGGACCATTTTTGCGTTGTATGCGTCATGACAATGCCCAACCTTACGTTGCGAGCTAAGGAAACCCTCAGCTGTGCCGATGGAGTATACAGAAAGCAGGCGTCCCTGGCAACCGTAAGGGGACCCCGCTCGTCTAAACCACCATGCTCTCCCTCGGAATTCTTCTCGCCTCGGCCGGATCTGCGTCCAGCCCCTCGGGCATCAACGCGCAGACCGCTCCCATCCGGGTTCCTTTCCGTACTGCCGACAGCGCCATTATCGTGGACGCCAAAGTCAACGGCCGTCCGGTCGCTCTTATGTTCGACTCCGGCTTCTCCGGGCATATCAAGCTCGGCGAGCACGTGAACGTCGGCCCGGCGAGCGGCACGATGACGCTCCGCGACTTTGTGGGGCAGTTCCAGGCCAAGACCGTGAAACTGAACTTGCTGGAACTGGGCGCGGAGAAGCTCAGCCCGCCCGACGGTGAGATCGTGCAGATGGGCGGGGACTACACCGAATCGTACGGCATGCGCTGCGACGGCATCTTGGGCTTGGCGCCGTTCACCCAAGGGCCGATGGAGATCAACTTCGAGCGCAAGGAGTTTGTGTTCTATCCCAAGTCCTTCGATATCCGCACCAAGACGCCGGACAATAAGAAGACCTTTTTGGTGAAGATGTTGCCTGCGGGCAACGACTCGATTGAACTGCGCGTGGAGACGGGCAATGGGGAGCGCATGAACCTGGCCCTCGATACCGGCAACGCGTTCTATGCCACCACGCACAAGGACGTTTTGGAGCGCATCAAGCTCTGGCAACCCGGCACAACGCCCTCGTTCCAGCGGTTTAGCTTCGTGGCCAGTGGCCCCGTGGCCAGCTGGGACATCATGATGAAGGACCTGACGATCTTCGGCGTGCCGGTGGAGCAAAGCGTGTGGAACATCATCGACCTGCCCAGCAGCTCCGCCGAAAGCGACGGCACGGTGGGCTACGGGTTCCTTAAGAACTTCAACGTGATTGTGGACATCCCGCGCCGCCACGTGTGGTTGGAGAACTTCAGCGGCAAGACGGCGGATGAGCAGGAAGGTGACGTGGGGATGATGTCGTACTACGACCGCAACGCCAAGCGGATCGTGATTTGGAACGTGATTCCGAATTCGCCGGCCGAGCGCATGGGCGTCAAACGAGGCGACCAAGTGATTGGCATCAACGGCCGCGATGTTTCCACCCTGGGCTGGCGACAGATCAACGACCTGCTCCGAGGGGAACCGGGAAGCGAGGTCTTGGTGGACCTCTCCCGGGGCGGTTCGCTCCAGCGTTTGACCTTCAAGCGCGAACTGTTGGTCAACCAGACGCTCTAGTCGGCTCGGCTCACCAGGCGGGCAAACTCCTGCATCACCTCATCGAGCATCGGCTCGGTGAGGGTGCCGGTTTGCGTGTTCTGCTGGCTGGGGTGATAGCTGGCCAGCACGGTGAGCTCGCCGTGCGGGGCGTGGGCGCCGTGCCCAAACTTGACCGGCGGGCGCGCGCCCAGGGTGCGCCAGGTGCTCTCCCAGGCCAGAGAACCCAGGCACAGGATGGCGTGCCACGGCCGCAAGGCCAGCGATTGAAGCATAAAGGGGTGGCAGGTGCGCATCTCCTCGGGCGTGGGCTTGTTGCCGGGCGGCGCGCAGTGGTTCATGGCCGTAATCATCACGCCGTGGAGCCGGAGCCCATCCTCACGGTGGGTGGATTCGGGTTGCGAGGCCAAGCCGGCCCGGTGCATCGCTCGGTAGAGCCAGTCGCCGCTGCGGTCGCCGGTAAACATCCGTCCGGTTCGGTTCGCACCGTGGGCCGCCGGAGCCAGGCCGACAATCAGGCCGGTCGCGGCGGGATCACCGAAGTTGGGCACGGGCCGCCCCCAATAGGTTTCGTCCTTGTAGGCCCGCCGCTTCACCTGGGCCACGGTTTCTCGCCACTCCACCAAGCGTGGGCAGGCCCGACACGCCACAATATCAGCGTTCAATGCGTCAAATGAGTGGAGGTCCTTCATGCCGATTTACGAGTACGAACTGATAGACGACGAGTGCCCGATGTGCCCGTCGCCCTTTGGCGTGCTTCAAAGTGTAAACGAAGAGGCACTCACCGAATGCCCCTTTTGCCACAAGCCGTGCAAGCGGGTGGTGAGCCAGGTGCAGATCAAAATGGCCAAAGACGCCAGCGCCGACAAGGCCGCCAAGCACGGGCTGAGCACGTTCCGGCGGGCGCAATCCGGAACTTGGGAAAAAGTGGCTGGTCCGGGCGTGGACGTGATCCAGGGCAATCCGGACGACGTGAAGGACGAGAAGAAGAAGGTCGTTGACCTCGACAAGGGCTCGTCATAGCCTCGGCGATTCGGGCAGGCTGTAATAATCACTATGTGATCGCGTCTTTCATCCTGGCGGGAATCTCCGCGCTGGCTATGTCCGTGCCGAACAGGGTGTCCGCACAAGAACCTGAGTTCAAGATGCGCAACTACATCCTGTGCGTCCTGGAAACGGCCCCCAAGGCGCCGTTGGTGGAATCGGTGGTGCTAAACGAACTCCAAGCGGACCACCTGGAGTTCTTGGAAGGGCTGAGAAAGCAAAAGCGAGCCCTCGCCATTGGGCCGCTGGAGGAAGCGGGGACCATGCGCGGCCTGGTGTTCTTCGACGCGGAGAAGGTGGACAGGCCCAAGGAATGGATGGCGAGCGAACCGATGATCAAGCGGGGCTTGCTGAAGCCGCGCTTCGTTACGTGGTACGCCAGCGACAAAACCTTCCGCCCGGGGGGTGAGTTCCTGGATTTGGAAGCGCTGTGGTTCGCCAAACTGGATCGCCCGGAGGGCCTGCCTGCCCTCGATGCCGCGACCTCTCAAGCTCTGGGTGAGGCGCACATGACCAACATCAACCTCATGGCAAAGGAGGAGATTCTGCTTGCCGCCGGCCCCATGGGTGAGGATGCGGGCAATTGGCGCGGGATTTACATCTTTGCCGACCGAGAAAGAGCGGAGATTGAAGCGGCCGTGATGCGGGATGCGATGTTTAAGCAAGGGCGACTCAAGCTCGGGCTGTACCGTTGGTACACCAGCCGGGGCACGTTTGGCCCCGTGGAAGGTAGCTAGGCCCCGATCCCCTGAGTTTGGATCCGCTGGATGAGGTGGATCACGGTCTCTTGCACCTCGCTGGCGTTTTGCCCGAGGGGCGGCTCGAGGTCGTCAAAACGGTCCAGTTGCCACTCCGGTGGTAGGCCGAGCATCATGTCGTCTTCCAGCTGCCGCTCCAGCAGGGTCATGATGGCTGCCACCCACATCCGGGGCACGGTTTGCAGGCTGTAGCCGCCGCCCCCGCTGGCCACAATAGGCAGACCAAGGTTCTTCACCGCTTGCACCGCGCCCCGCCAGTGCTGGGCGCTGACATTGAGGTGGGCCAGGGGGTCGAGTCCGTGGGCGTCGGTGCCCATCTGCAGCACCACGGCCTCCGGGCGGTAGGCGGTGGTGGCGGCGTCCAGAACCCGCCGGAACCCTTCCAGCCACACATCCCCGGTAGTGCCGGCCGGCATCGGCAAGTTGAGAGCGGTGCCGAAGTCGTCTGTTTCGGACCACTCGCCGGTGCCCGGCCAAAGCGTGCGAGGGTTCTCGTGGATCGAGAAGGTCAGGACGCGCGGATCATTCCAAAACAGGGCCTGCACGCCATCACCGTGGTGCACGTCGATGTCCACGTAGAGGACGCGCTCGAAACGGGCTTTCAGCATCTGGGCAATGAGCGCCACGTCGTTGAAAATGCAGAACCCGGCCGCCTTGCCGCGCATGGCGTGGTGCAGCCCTCCCGCGATGTTGAAGGCCAGCGGCTGGTGGTCCAGCACCGCCCGGGCGGCCTGTACGGCCCCGCCGCAATAGGCAAAGCTGGCTTCGGCCATGCCGGAGAACGGAGGGTTATCGCTGCTGGAGAAACCCGCTTGATGGCGCTTGTGATCGTCGATGTCGTCGCCTCGGGAAAGCGCCTCGACGACCTCGATATAGTCGCGGCTATGCACTTGGGCGATTTCATCGGCGGTGGCCAAGCCGGGGTCGCGGATGGGGAGATCGGGGGCGCACAGTTCCAACAAAGCCATCGTCCGTCGCAGACGCTCGGGCTTGAGAGGATGCTGCGGCCCGAAGGTGTACGTCAACATCCGCGGATGGAAGAAAAAGGGCGCCATGGCCGAGCCGGAATCCTACCCCTCTCGCCCGGGCGGGCGTAGACTGATGCTATGCCCATGCGCCGCATGCCGCAGCCCCTGGGGCGGACGAACGAGACTTACCCGCCCGTGTGGCTGAGGCTGGAGATGCCCGCTTTACCGGAACAGGATTCGGTGGCGGAGATGGTGGGAGCGGCGGTGGCCAGCGGATGCCCGCTGGACGTGAGCGTGGGGACTTCGATTTGGGGGCCGCACCTGGTGGCGCACCAGCCGGTGTTGCTGGCGCGCAGCACCTTTGAGATTGAGCACGCGCAGGATCGGAACCATGCGTTTGACCTCGTGAGTGCGCACCTCATCATGACTCTGTCCTCGCTCACGCGGCCGATGCTGGATTTCTATTGCCTGCGCATTCGCCGGGCGGTCGAGGAGTTCCAACTCGATGGGGCGCTGGAAGCCCTGGAAACCGCCCGCCAGGATGGGCTGGTGCGTATGGTGGGCTTTGCCCCGCAGGGGTCTTCGTTGGCCGCCATGAGCCTGTGGCAGTTTCATGATGCCTTTGACATCGTGTTGGTGCCTTCGTCGGACGCCATGATGGCCGAGACCCTGGTTCCGCTGGCGCAGTCGCGCCGGGTCGGCGTCGTTTGGGATGGTGGGGAACCGCTTGCTGACCAGGCAACGCTGGTGACGGTGCGGTCGGCGGCGGACGTAGCGCGGTACACGGAGGGCGTATGAAAGTTGCCGTGATTGGGGCCGGGATATCCGGCTTGGCGACGGCCATGCACCTGGAGCGGGCGGGCGTGGACGTCACGATCTATGAGGCCCGCGAACGCGTAGGTGGCAACCTGCATACGGTGGCCCTTGAAGACGATTTTTATGAAGCCGGGGGTGAGTGGATTGACGCCGAGCACCACCGATGCCTGGCTTTGCTGGAGTCCTTCGGCACGCCGGCTTCGCCGGCGGATGAGCGGCCTTCGCGGTTGCTCTCGGGCGGGGAGTTTAGGGATGACGACGACATCTGGGAGGACGCCATGGCCGACCTCTCCCACGTTCACGAGGAGGCCAAACGGATTGCCGGCCAACTGCCAGAGCAGGTGTGGGATTCGGTGGAATGGCGCGGCTGGGACGAGCGCACGGTGGCCGACTTTGTGGCGGACTTTGCCATCTCCCCGCACGGCAAGTGGTTGGCGCGGGCGATGCTTCGCAGCGACGAAGGCCAGGATATCGAGTCAGTCGGCTTGCTGGGTTGGCTGGATGCTTATCGCAACTATATGCAACGCGGGGCCAACCAGGATGGTATGAGTTCATACCGTTTCCCAGAAGGCGCCCAGCGGCTCTGCGAACGGATGCGAGGCACCCTCAAGGGGGATGTTCACCTGCTCACACCCGTGCGCAAGCTCACCCACGATGAAAACAGTGTTACGGTCCACACCGGCGACGGGGAAGAGCGCTACGACCACGTGGTGATGACCCTGCCGCCGCAACTCTTGAAGGACTTTGTCTTCGATCCGGCCCCCGGGGGCACCCTGCCGAACGCCTGGCGCGCGGCCCCGCGGGCTCCCACCAACAAGGTGGCGCTGGAGTTCGATGAGCCATTTTGGGAGACGGAAGACTGGGGCGGCGCTCTGCTGTGCGACCTCCCGATCCAGCAGGTGTGGAGCGGGGCCCGGGGGCTACGATCGGTGCTGCTGTGCTACATCTGTGGGGCCGAGGCCGAGTTCATTTCGGGCTTGCCGCCGGACCAAGTGGTGGCGCGCACGCTCAGGGCGCTCGACGAAACCCACCCCGGGGCCAAGCGCCACTTTGTGCGGGGGCAATTCCATGATTGGGTGAGCGATCCGTGGAGCCAGGGGGGATTCACTTATTCCGCGCCGGGGTTTGCCACCCGGGCTTTGCCGTATCTGGCCCGTCCTATGGGCCGCATTCACTTTGCCGGGGAGGCCACCGCCGCCTGGTTCGGATTTATCGAAGGCGCGCTGGAAAGTGCCGAGCGCGTCGCCAAGGAACTCACAACATGATCTTTCTCAACGGTTTACTCAACGGACAAAAGTGCGACTTCGAGGTGGCGAATGGCCGAATCGCCTCGATCCTCCCGGCGGGAAGCCTGGCCGGCCGCGGCACGCCCACTCACGATTTGCAGGGCCTCACAGTTCTCCCGGGATTCATTGACGCCCACTGCCACATCTTGCCCACGGGCCTAGATTTGCAGAAGCTCAACCTGACCGATTGCCAAAGCCGCCAGGATGTGCTGGACGCAGTCGCGACGGTCCTTGCGCAGGGCGGGGAAGGCTGGCTCCACGCGGTGCAGTACGACCAGAACAAGTACGGCGCCCACCTCACCCGGCACGACCTGGATACCGTGGCCCCCGACCGGCCGGTGCTGCTCCGGCACAGCAACGGCCACGCCAGCGTGGCGAACTCGGCGGCGCTGCGAGCGGCAGGCGTGCGCGAGGATGAACCAGACCCGGCGGGGGGCGAGTTCCAACGCGATGCCACGGGTGCCTTGACCGGGGTGCTTTTTGAGCGGGCGCACGAGAATGTGACTTCAGCCGCCCCGGCCCCGGACCTCGAGGAAATGGTCGCCGCCATTCTGCGGGCGGGCGAACAGATGGCCTCGCTGGGCATCACGTGCGCCTCGGACATGATGACCGGGCGCTGGGATTTGGAGCTAGAACTCCAGGCGTACCACCTGGCCGCCCAGCGCGGCATGGCTACGCGCACCCGGCTCTACATTCAGTGGGCCACCCTGTTTAGCCGCCGGGCGCTGGATGCGGCCCGCCGGGATGAACTCATCGCGGCGATGGACCCCGACCTGTGTGCGGTGAAAGGGGCGAAGATCTTTGCCGATGGCGCGATCGGTAGCGCCACGGCGGCGGTGTACCGGCCCTACAAGACCACGGGCGGCACCGGGCAACTGATCTACAACCCCGAACGCCTGCACGAGATGGTGATCGTGGCGGCGGAAGCAGGCTGGTCGGTGGCCGTGCATGCCATTGGCGACTACGCCACGGACCTGGTTCTGGATGCCTTTGCGGCCACGCCCGACCCCGCTAAGCACCGGCTGGAGCACGCGATGATCGTGAGCGACGCCCAGATTGAACGGACGGTGGGCATGGGGGTGCACGTGACGGTGCAGCCTGAGTTCTTGCACCGGTTTGGGCGTTCCTACAAGGCGCAACTGGCGGATGACATCTTCCCCGAACTCAAGCCGCTGGCCCGCTGGGTGCGGGCAGGGGCGCGCCTGAGCCTGAACACCGACCGGCCAATTGTGCCCGGCGACCTCTGGATTGGGATCGATACGGCCGCGAACCGGCCGGAGGGCTTCAACCCGGCCGAGAACATTGACCGGGCCACCGCCTTTGCAATGGCCACCACCGGCGGGGCGGACGCGAACAATGACCCGGGCGAAGGCGTGCTGGCCGAAGGGAAGTGGGCAGACTTCGTGGCCTACGAGGGCGAGCCGAGCAGTGCCACCAAGCACATGACCGTGATGGGCGGGCGCGTGACTTGGGAGCAACCCGGCTAGGGTTGGTGGCGGCGTTCCAACGTCTGGGCAAAAGTCTAGCTCAGGAGTTGCTACTTGTTAGGAGTCAAATGCGACCCAGAGTCCAGGAGGATTCAGCAATCGCATGCGCTCTTTCCTCCACCTTCCAATATAGAAAACCCAATCGGGATAAAAGATATAGGTGCCAAAGTGTACGTATCGATCTGCACCCGAAGTCACCTTAATCGCATTCGTGGATAGAGGCATCTTTGTTGGGTAACGATGAGATTGACAAGCTAGCCATTGTTCATCACTTAGCACGCACAATGATCGAATGTAACCAGCCAGGCCGCGCACCCCCGCAGCGCCAACGGGAGGTAGCTCGCTCACAGGAGGCAATGAAACGGCCATTTCATCAAAATCATCCGGGAGCCAGGTTGATTGCGCCTCAAGTTGAGCAGGTCCGGCTGGACCTCTTAGGGCGATCTCAAGCTCGTGCTGGAAGGGAACCCGACCACCAATGTACCTCGCATAAGCAGCGGCCTCGGCGTGGGTCAATCCTACGATTGGCGCGTCATCCGAATACGATGGCATTGAAAGAACAAACTTCCAGTGCTCGCGGTCAGTTCGCCTAACTTTGAGTGATTTTCTCGCCCGTGAGAACCAGAAATCTGCAAACTCCTTCTTAGTGACGGGATACGTGCTTAGGGCAAAGGGTCGAACAGTGGCCAAGAAGGATGGGCAATCGGCTTGCATTGCCTTGGCCTCTTGCGGCTCCAAGATGGGAATGCTTGCTTGCGCATCTTGATCGGAAACGCCCAGCTGATATTGTCCGGTGAATGAAACGTGAATCCTATCCAAATTGAGTTAGGACAAATATACCTGGGCTACTTACCTGATATTTCAGCTCACTTAGAGGCCGCTCAAAGGCTCGCGGAAACGCAGCCGTACACGGTAACGAATCGGGTTCTCTTGGAACACCGGGCGGCAATCCAGCACCCAGGCGGGCACGGGTTCCACCAAGTCATCCCAGCGCACTTGCACGGGCTGACCGGCCTTGATCTGGGTGGGCAGAATCACCTGCGCCCCACTGGCGCTGATATCGAGGAATAGCCCCGTCGCGTTGTCCACGGTCACGCCGTGGCCCTTCACATGGGTCAGGCGCTCTTCAATCCGGCGGTTGGCCTGCCGCACGTGGGTCGGCATAGAGAGCACGAGGTCGCCGGTTTCGATCTCGCGTCGCAAAATGGTGGAGCGGAAGCTGAGCAGCAAGCCGCCATCTGGCACCTGGGCAAACACCACATCGCCAGGTTCAAAGGGGCGACCCGGCTGCAAGCCTACCGGCGGCGAAAGGTAGATTTCGTCGTCATTCTCTGAGACCACCAGGCTGATAAAGACCCCGCTCGGCGAAATCAGGCGGATCTTGGCCCCGACGCCGAGGCTCACGCGCTTGAGGGCCGGGCGCTTGCGCACGGTGCGCATGACAAGGGCAGTGAGGACGACCGACGCCACAAAGACGCCTCCCATCCACAGGATTGTTGCCACCACTTGCATGCGAACGACTCTTTAGGGAGCCGGTTGCCAACGCTCTCCGCGCTCCACCGCAAAGTTTTCGCGGACGGAGTTCATGAGGCGCAGGCCTTCTCCCAAACTCATCGCGGCGTCATCGCCGAGACTTCTATCTGAAGTATCGGCAAATGCCAGCGATTCCTGGGCGCTTTTCGCGAGCAAGATCATGGCCAAAAGACGACCTTCGTGGGAAATCCGGTGTTTCGCGGGGACCGGCACCGCGCGAAGGAACGCCACCACACCGTCGAGCTCCTGCCCGGTGCGGATGAGGTCACGGCGTTCGGTGGGGGTCATGCCTTGGCGGATGCGGACGGGAGCCTCGCGCAGGCGCAGCACCCACATCGCCATCTGCCGCTCGATCACGTGGATAGCAAAGGTGTACCGCTCCAGGGTGGTGAGTTCGTCGCCTTTGTAATTCTGGAGGGAAGGTGCGACGAGTTCGGCGGGGGCCCCGCGCAGGGCCAGCACCAGCCCGCGCGTGAGGATGCTGCCTTCGTCGCTGATGTCATTCATCGCTGTGATGGCCGCATCCAGGTCGCCATCGTACAGCGCAATGTCCGCTCGGAGGCGGTGTAAATCCGCTCCCTCCAAGCCTCGGGCGGTGGCTTGGTGCAGATATTCGCGGGCGGCAGGAATCTGCTGGGCGTCCAGCGCCATGCGGCAGGCCAGCGCCCACAGGGAAGGGTCGCGGCCACTCATCCGGGCGGCACGGGCAGCTTCCGTCGCCCCCAGGGCCATTTGCCCGTGCTCCGCCAGCACCTTGGCCAGCCAGAGGCGCGTGGCAATATCGCTGGGCTCACGGTCCACGGCGTCCCGCAGGATGGTGATCGCCTTCTCCGTTTCGTCGGCGGCCAGGGCGTCCTTGACATTCTCCTGCCAGTCTCCGGTGGCATCCGGCACCAGCTTGTATTGAGGCTGAAGGAAAACCGGGTCGAGCGTCGAGTCAATCCGGGGGCGAGCGGGGAGGTCGCGCAGCGGGTCCGAGCCGATGATAAGGGCGAGGGTGCGTTCAATCGAAGCGGCGGTGGACTGCCAATCCGGCAAGCCATTGACCAGGGCGACAAAGAACGATTGCGCCCCGGGCTGGTTGGCGTACTTCTGTTGAAGTTCGCGGGTGGCCTCGCGGTCTAGCCGACCATTGCGGATGACCTTGATCCCCGGGCCGTCGAACTCCGGAGCGGAAAGGAACTGCCAAATCTCGCGGCCGTTGCGAGTGAGGCGAGCACCCACCGAAACCTGGCCATCGGACCGAACCGCTTCCACCTCCAGCACGTACGTCGCGTCCAATTGGCGGCGGACGGCTTCGCGTAGTTCTGGCGTCGGTGCGGGCACGTAGCTTTGCCGCAGAGCCTCTAGGGCGTCTTTCAGCAAGGGATCGGTTTGGGTCCAGGCGATGGGGAGAACCCGTCCTTCCTGGTCCAGGGTTTCCGCAATGCCCGCGGCCACCATCAGGTTGTTTTCAAATCCGCCGTTGCTTTGGGCGAGGTTTTGAATGACAAGGAGGCGCGGAGTTTCTGCCCCCCGCGCCTCTGTTGCTCCCCCCGCCAGGGCGAGGAGTGCTACGAGCCCTGCAAGATTCGGATGGCCTGTCGGCATTCTTCAATGTTTCGACGTCTGAGTTCGGGGTTCGACGTCTGCGATTGCTCATAAAGAGCGACCGCGCGCTCGTACGCCTTGATGGCATCCGCGCGGCGACCCAAGTTTTGGTAGCACTTGGCCAACCGATGGTAGGTGCCGCCATTGACGTACCCGGCCCGGATGGCCTGATTGAACAGGTCGGCGGCGCGGGCATTGTCACCCAGGGTGTAGCTTTCGCGGGCGGCCTGGTAAAGGGCCTCGCCGCGCATGCGGTCCTCTTGGCTGACGCCTTCGGAGTTGCCCACCCCGCTGGAGCCGTTGCTGCTGGTGATTTCCACCACGCCCGGATCATTCTTCGGGGGATCCTTTTTCTCCGGGATCGGGTCCGGGTCACCCAGCGGCTGGGCTTCGGCGATGTTCGTCGGGCCGGTCGGCTGGTTGGGAGAAATCGTGACGTTGGGCGAGAGCGGGCTGAAGCCGTTATCGGGTTGGATTTGGCCCAGGCCGGATTGCTGGTTGGTGCTGCCCGGGATGCGGACCGGTTGGCTCAGCGGGCTGGTGGGGTTCGTCACCACCACGTCGTCCGGCTGATTCGTGCGGGTCGCATTGTTAGGCACCTGCATCGGCTGCGAGTTCGAGACCGGCGGCGGCGGGTTAAAGGGTCGGCTTTCCAGCACTTGCTCACCGGCAGGGGCCATCGCGACGGTGGTGTTGTCGGCGCCTCGGGCCAGCACGATCGCGGAGATCACACAGGCCATCAGCACGCTCCCGGCGGCCAGGGCGGGCACATTCATCCGGCGACGGCGCACGGGCTCGGCCACATCAAAATCGGTGTTCTCTAGCTTGCGGCGAAGCTGAACAAGGCGAATGCGGTCCAGTTGGCTTTCCGGATTGATGGTGACGGCACGCTCATAGGCGGCGACCGCTTCTTCGGTGCGGCCCAGCTCGTCCATCACGTCGCCCAAAAAGGCGTGGACTTCCGCATCGTCCGGCAGGCTTGCCACCAGTTCCGCGGCGACCATTTGGGCGTCATCCAGCCGACGCTCGGCCATCAATCGCCGACCGTCGTTGAGCGCCTTCATTCGCGCCGCTTCATCCATGGGTCCCAACATTTTCGTGCCTTGATCCTGTTTGCGCCTGTCCCTGGGGGTCAGCCGCATACGCACCCGACCCTATGTTACCGCGCGAATCTATGGGCAAAGACGAGGAAAAGGGGCATAACCGTTCACATCCCCGTACGAATTACGGGAAAAGGCCCGTTCGGCGACCCACATTGATATAATTTTAGCGTGTCCGAAGCCGCCCGCACTCCCTTATATGACGCCCACGTGGCCATGGGGGGCCGCATCGTCACCTTTGCCGGCTATGACCTGCCGGTGCAATACACGGGGGTGATCGCCGAGTCGCTGGCCGTCCGCAATGGGGCCGGCATGTTCGATGTGAGCCACATGGCGCGCCTGACTCTGAGCGGCGAGAACGTGCAGGCCTACCTGGAGCACATCACGGTGGGTGACATCGCCGCCCTGACCGATGGCCGGGGCCACTATTCGCTGTTGCCCAACGCCGATGGCGGCCTGGTGGACGACATCATCGTTTACAAGGTGCGGGATGGCCTCTTCCGCATGGTCGTCAATGCCGCCAATCACCAGAAGGATCTGGCCCACATGGCAGCCCAAAACACCTTCGGCGTGGCCATTGAAGACAACACCGAAACCACCGCAATGATTGCCGTGCAAGGCCCCGCTGCCCTGGACATCATGGCCGGGATGACGCCCGATGGCGACAAGCTGCGCGCCCTGCCAATGTTCGGCACCGCCGACGTGACGATGGCGGGCGTGCCCGTTTTTGCCGCGCGCAGTGGTTACACCGGCGAAGATGGCCTGGAGCTGATCTGCTCGGCTGCGCAATCCACCGCGCTGTGGAATGCCCTGCATGCCGCCGGTGTGACCCCCTGCGGCCTGGGCAGCCGCGACACCTTGCGCGTGGAAGCCGGCTTGCCGCTCTACGGCCATGAACTCAAGGACGACCTCTCGCCGCTGTGCGCGGGTCTGGGCTGGGTGATGCGCAAGACGGACGTGCCGTTCTTGGGCCGCGACAAGATCGAAGCGGGCAAGGCGGCGGGGTTGCCGCTTAAGCTGCATGGCATCCGGCTGGATTCCAAGCGGGTGGCGCCGATTGACGCCACCGTGCGGGTGGATGGGGAAGCCGTGGGCTTTGTGAGCAGTGGCGCTTACAGTCCCTTGCTTGAGGCGGGCGTGGCCTTTGCGTTCTTGCAGCCGCACATCAAGGCGGAAACGGCCTGCACCGTGGAGATTCGCGGGCAAGAAGTGCCGGGCCAAGTGGTGAACAAGCGCTTCTTCAAGCGCGCCTAATGCCCACGAAGTGGGCGCGGATTCTCTGCGCTCCCATCGCTGCGGAAACGCTACTTCAGGTTGGCTAACCAAGCCTCGCGAGTCAAGGTCATGATCACCTCGTCGAGGTACCTTCCGTCCCGGAAGTAGCGTTCTGGAAATCGGCCCGTTTCGACGGCTCCGATCCGCTCCTGCATTCGTCGACTTCGCTCGTTGTCGCCGAGGTACGCCGAGTACACGCGGTGCATGTTCAAGGTCTCAAAGAGGTACTTTGCACGGACTCGAGCGGCGTCGGTGCCGAGGCCCTTTCCCTGAAACTCGGGGTCGCCAATGAAGCTTCCGGTGATGCAGTGTCGATGGCGAAAGTCGATCTTGTGGACTCCGCTCGACCCGATATGGTGCCCGTCGAGGGTCTCAATCGCCCAAATGATCTCGTCACGGTTGTTCCGTTGCTTGTCGAAAAACTCCTGCTCCATCAACCGGTTCATCGGGTACTCAACGAGCAAGTGACGGGTGACGGCATCGTCGTTGAGCCAGATCAGATAGTTCTCAAAGTGTTTGACATGATCCAAGGGGACAAGCCGCACGAAATCGCCTTCCAATCCGTAAGCCATGCCTTAGCTTACACTGGGGCAGAGAGGAGCGATGCGTGGCCGGCGCCCACCGGCAACCATGCCCGCGCGGTTCGCGCCATCCTCGAAGGCTGCGAGCGACACCCGGGGCACTGGCGACGACTCCGCCGGCTCCTAACGGAGAATTCGTCATTCTCCCCCTAAAAGTGCGGGGCCAGAATGCCAATAGGAAATCGTAGCGATGAACAACACGATTTCCTGTCCGATCTTGGGTTTGGAAAGCACCATCCCCGACGTCCTTTACGTGCTGCACCACCAGCCGAGCGGGAAATACGGTTGCTATTGCCATCGCGGCGTGAACGGCCTGGCCGTCTTCACGGAAGAAGTGGGCGCGGTGCGCTTTGCCGAGTGGATTGACCTCGTCGGCATGACCATCGACCAGGTGAGCTTTGACGAAGCCCGCGAGATCGCCAAGGGGCGTCCGTTGCCGATTGTGGCGATGATGCTGCTGGACGACATGGAAGAGCCCGAAATCCACTACGTCCGCTGATTCCTGCGAGAACCAAAAGAGAAGAGACGACCTCCACGTTGGGAGATCGTCTCTTTTTTCGTTGCCCACGGGGCTTGAAGGCTTACGGGACGACGTTGATGGTGGCCACGGCGGGCTCCACCGAACCGTCGGCTTCGTAGAGCCGCACCTGCACGCTGCCTTGGCGCACCGGCGTAAACACGCCGTCCGTGGTGATGGTGCCAGCATCACCGCCGACCACTTCCCAGCGCAGGGCGCGCGGGGGCAGGGCGAGGTTGCGATTGAAGCGGTCCAGGCCCGTACCGATAAGCGAGCGTGCACCGCCCGCCAGCGTGACCGTGAACGGCCCGTCCACGCGGAGCGACACGATCTCGGCAGCGGTGTAAGAACTCACGTTGAGCGAGTGGTTCCAGTTGAATTCGCGGTAGCGGAACGTGTAGGGCGCGGTGGCCACCACGGTGCCACTGCCACCAGTGCCGGTATAGAAAATCACTTCGATGTAGTGATCGAAGAACGGATAGTCCTCATCGTAGCGGCGGATGAGGTTGTCGAAGCGGATCTCATCTTCATAGGCGCTGCTGCGGTTGCGGTTGACGATCTGCGCGCGGTCGCCGTAGCCGTTGCCCCCGTAGCCGAAGCCTCCGCCCGGATCCTGCAGGATGATGCGCGCGCTGCGGGCGTAGCTGGGGATGCCGCGCGTTTCCTCCGGCCAGTCAATGTTCACCATCAAGGCTCCGTAACGGTCATCACGGAGGGCATTGCAGCCCGAAGCACCCATCAACGCCACCCCGGCCAAGAGCACGGAGACCATCACAGTTCGCCCCATCACGGCGGATTTCATAGTGACTATTTTGACGGACGATGCGCGGCGGGGTTTCGCGGTCCGTACTTTCGCGAGGGTCCGGCGCTTGAGTTGAAGAAGGTGACCGTTGAGGGCAAAATCGTTGTCAAGGCAACTAAATTGCAAGTTTTTCATAAAAATTTGTTTGAAGGTTGCTTTTTTTTTTTTTTCGGTATGGTATCCCCTCTCCATAGGAGGTCAGAAGTGATTCGACTGTGGCATGGCATCGTCCTCGCAAGCATGGCCACCGTATGCGTCGCCATGGCGGTGCGTCCGAATGCGCAGGCCGACAAAGCGAAGCCCGCAGTTTGTCCTTCCTATCTCATTGAGCGCCGAAATTTAGAGGTCGGGGATCATTGGCCTCAAGACTTGGCTGCGCCCGTTTCAAATTGGGTGCTCCTCATTCCAGATTGTAAGGGTTGCGGTAGTGACGTGCGCTTGATGGAAGCCGCGTCGAAGGTAATAGGGAAGAAGGACGTCACCGTCCTCGTCTCGGAGCGGAACCAAACGAAGTTTGACGCTCAAGGGTGGGCATCCTTCGCCCGCTATTCAGGACCGAAGGATTTTCGTCCAGCTCTCATTCGGGTCCAAGATGGCCGGATCGTGGAGTTGTACCGTGATCCCAAAGTGTTCCCTGGGGGTGGCTCTTTATGAAAAGAAGTAAGGCGACTGGGATTACGTTGGTCGAAGTCCTCGTCGTGCTGGCCATCATTGCGATTGTGGCGGGCTTAACCTATCCGAGCGTGCGGCGCGCCTCCGAAGGGGCGAAGGTGAGTGCGTCATTGTTGCGCGGCAAGCAAATTCACATGGCCCTCATGCTGTATCGAGAAGATAGCGGCGGCGAGACGGGCACCTATGGTGAGCCGAGTACCATGAACCTACCGTCAAATAGCTATCTGCTGTTTTGGAACAACATGTACGGCTTGAGTGAGGAAATGCTTAACTCACCTTGTGGCAAGTTGATAGCCCCTGAAATGTTCGCAGGAATATACCCGGCGGCAATTGACGATACAATATTTTCTGGGTTCGCCATTAAGTATCGGGACTCTGTTCCCGTTGCCCTCGATTTTCATTGCAATAGCGCCAACCGCTACATCGCTGCTCCACGAGTGACAAAGCGTGGAGTAATCATAAACCTCTCTGGTACTGCCTATGTCCGGCGCTCAAGAGGAACATTTTTCGACTGGAAAAACTGGGTTCGTGACGGAAGCGAACCTTAGAAGGAGACACATATGAAAACATCCAAAATGGCCAAATTGGCTCTAGTTGCAACGCTCTCAGGAGTTTCAATTGGCTTCGTCCTTGCTCAGCCTGGTACTGGCAACGTCTGGCAAATATGCCTAGATGAGTGTACGCCATACTTCGGCTGTCCTATGGGGTACGGTCAACTGGCAGCGCTCAGAGAACCTTGCTACACCGCTGACCTGACGGGCACGGAGTCGACTCAGTGCCGTGAAGGCCGATGGAACTTGTACTATTGCGAACGGAACTTGGAAAATCAAGGAGTCGGCAACAAGTACGTTACTTACGACTGGCAGGGATCCTATTGCATACCATATGAAGGTGGCAATTGCAACGGTGGTGGATAAGTCTCGTTCTTTGCCCGGATGGGTGGTTGTATTGTTGGCGGCACTCGGTGCAAGTGGATGCAACAAAGCTGTGACATCTCAGGATGTTTCTAGACAGCTGCAACAGGTAATCGAAGCATCTGATTCAGAAGCTATGGCAGGATTTGTCTCACAAGAAGAGCTTCGACGGCAAGGAGTTTCCAGGCGTCAGCTTGGAGAATTCTTCAAGCGAGAGCTTTTTGGAAACTGGAAAGCGACTGGCGAACCATCTCGTGAGCAGGACTCCTTTGAGACTGTCACACTTATCATGCCGCTGGAAAGCAAAAGTGGTGATCAGGTTTTGAACATGGCGCTGGTTTGCTTGCCCGGAGATCATGGTGTGGAAGTGCCTCAACTGATGAAGCTTGTTATCTGGCACAACGCAATGGCCATTGCAAGAAAGGAAGGGCGTCCAACGGACCCCGCTAGTCGACACAGGCACGTAGCCTCCTACCTGAAAGTCCATAGTGCCCGGCTTGAGAAGGCTTACGGCGTGAAGGGTCTGTATTATGACGACGAAGGTAGCGTTGTGAACTGGGAAAACGTCCAAAAGCGATACATTGAATGGGCAGATCGGTTTGACGCTCGAGCAAAGGCCGCGGGTGCCCGGTAAGGCTTGCAGGCTGGACTGCATAGTCTCGGGGTCCCAGCGCGTCTATCGCGCCAGGACCCCTTAGCACTCTAGTCCTATCTTTGCTAATCCGGGGCGCAAAGCGGCCGCCCGGGGCGTTAGAATTAGCAGACAGCCCGCGCGAGTGCTAACCCCGTTTTCGGGAGCTCGCCGGGGGAGATCGAGAAAGATATGGCAAACATTCGACCGCTCGGAGACAAGGTCGTCGTGCGTGTGCACGAGGCTGACGAAAAGAGCGCCGGGGGCATCCTGCTTCCGGACGCCGCAAAGAAGAAGCCGACCCAGGGCACCGTGGTGGCCGTGGGCAACGGGCGCACCCTGGACAACGGCCAGCGCAACACGCTCGCCGTGACCGTGGGCGACAAGGTGCTGTTCAGCAAGTACGGCGGCAACGAAGTGACCGTCGACGGCGAAGACCTCACCATTCTTGATGAAGACCAGATCTACGCGATCGTAAAGGAGAACTAAACCAATGGCAGCAAAGACCCTCGCATTTGATGAAGTCGCTCGTCGTGCCCTCGAACGGGGCGTGAACAAGGTGGCCGACGCCGTGAAGGTGACGCTTGGCCCCAAGGGACGCAACGTGATCCTGGACAAGAAGTGGGGCAGCCCGACCATCACCAAGGACGGCGTGACCGTGGCCAAGGAAGTGGAGCTGGAAGACCCCTACGAAAACATGGGCGCCCAGCTGTGCAAGGAAGTGGCCAGCAAGACCAACGACGTGGCCGGGGACGGCACCACCACCGCGACGGTGCTGGCGCAATCCATCCTGAACGAAGGCCTGCGCTACGTGGCCGCCGGGGGCAACCCGATTGCGGTGAAGCGCGGCATTGACAAGGCCGTGGAAGCCGTGGTGGCCAACATCAAGGCGACCGCCCAGCCGGTGAAGGACAAGGAGCAGATCGAGTTCGTCGCCACCATTGCGGGCAACGACAACGAGATTGGCAAGCAAGTGGCCGAAGCCATGGACAAGGTCGGTAAGGACGGCGTTATCACGGTGGAAGAGAGCAAGGGCCGCGAGACGAGCCTGGAAATCGTGGAAGGCATGCAGTTCGACCGCGGTTACATCAGCCCGTACTTTGTGACCGACCCCGAGCGCATGGAAGCCGTGCTGGAAAATCCGCTGATCCTCATCCACGAGAAGAAGATCAGCAGCGCGCAGGACCTGCTGCCGTTCCTCGAGAAGGTGGCGCAAGCCCGCCGCCCGATCATCCTGCTGGCCGAAGACATCGAAGGCGAAGCCCTGGCGACCGTGGTTCTGAACAAGATTCGCGGCGTGCTGCAGATCGCCGCCGTTAAGGCCCCGGGCTTTGGCGAGCGACGCAAGGCGATGCTGGAAGACATTGCCATCCTCACCAAGGGTTCGTTTATCAGCGAAGATCTCGGCACCAAGCTCGAGAACGTCACCATTGACATGCTGGGCACCGCCAAGAAGGTCGTCATCACCAAGGAAGACACGACGATCATCGAAGGCGCGGGCAGCAAGGACGAGGTGATGGGCCGCATCAGCCAGATCAAGGCGCAGATGGAAAACACCGAAAGCAACTACGACCGCGAGAAGCTGCAGGAACGCCTGGCCAAGCTGAGCGGCGGCGTGGCTGTGATCAAGGTGGGTGCCAGCACCGAAACCGAACTGAAGGAGAAGAAGCACCGCTACGAGGACGCCCTGAGCGCCACCCGTGCGGCCGTGGAAGAAGGCATCGTCCCGGGCGGCGGCACCACCCTGCTGCGCAGCCAGTCCGTTCTGGACGCGCTGAACGCCGAAGGCGATGAACTGACGGGCGTGAACATCGTCCGCCGCGCGCTGGAAGCTCCCATCCGCCAGATCAGCGAGAACGCTGGCCTGGAAGGCAGCGTGATTGTGGAACAGGTGCGCAGCGCCAAGGCCGGCATCGGCCTGAACGCCGCCACCGGCGAAATGGTGGACATGGTGGCCTCGGGCATCGTGGACCCGGCCAAGGTGACCCGCAGCACGCTGATGAACGCGGCCTCGATTGCGGGCCTGATGCTGACCACCGAAGCCATGGTGGCCGAAAAGCCGGAGAAGAAGAAGGCTCCGGCCGGCGCGCCGGGCATGGATGACATGGACTTCTAAAGTCCGGTCATTCACGGGTAAGCAAAACGAAGAGAACCCCCTGGGCAGTGGCCTGGGGGGCTCTTTCTTGTTTACCGGGGGTTACTCGGGTGGTGTTTCGGCGCGGCGGATGGTCTGCTCGATCGCTTCCCAGCGGTGGCCGTCCAGGGTTTCCGGTTCAGGGGCCGTGCGCGCTTCTTGAACCAGGTTGAGCAGGCTCACGATGGCATCAAAGGCTTGCTGGCAGCGCGGGCATCCCTTGAGGTGTTGGCGGGCGTAGGCCAGCCAGAGACCGTGCTTCTCGCCCCGCGCCATGCGGTTGAGGGCGGCGCTCATGTTCGAGCAGGGCTTGATGACCTTTTCCATCAGAACTTCACATCCATTTCGGGTCGTAGGCGCAGTAGGGCGTTGGCCAGGGCCACCCGGGCGCGGCTGAGGCGGCTCCGCACGGTGCCCGTGGGCAGGTTCAGCACGGCGGCGGCCTCTTGGTAGCTCATTTCTTCCAGGTCAACCAGCGCAATGATGGCACAGTGGTCTTCGCTGATTTCGTTCATCCCTTGGCGCAGCCACTCCATGCGGTCCAGGTGCTCCAACCGCTGCTGGGGTTGCTGCATGGGGTCGTGGTCGGCGGGTTCATGGTGCTCAGCCAGTTCGTCCGTCTTGCGTTTGCTTTCTCGTCGTCGCCAGTTGAGAAAGGCGTGGGCGGTGGCTTGCCGCAGCCAACTTTCCGTGCCCGGCCCGATCTCCAGGCGTCCGGCTTTCACCATTTCCCACCCCTTTAGCACGGCTTCTTGCACAAGGTCTTGGGCGATTTCCCGTTGGCCGGCCATGCGCTGGGCCATGCGGAGCAGCCGGGGTTCAGCCTGGCGGACCAATTGTAGGAACTGATCAGGAGCGGCGGGCGAGGGCTTCATCGAGTCTCTCGGCGCGGCCAGGCACGGCTGTCCGGACATCCGCATAAGCGGCGGTAGCGGGGCGTCAGCATCCACACAGCATAAAGTCTCCGGACGAGTCGAGAGTTCCGCTCAGTCCCGCCTTTTTGGAAGATCGCGACCTCGGACCGATCGTTTTGAACCCAAGGGAACCGCCGAAAAGCCCCGTGACTTGTTCCGGTGAGTCGGCTTTGCCCCGGCTCGGAGTTCTTCCATGAAACGATACACCCTTCTCGCAATGGCGGTCTTTGCCACTCATCTGGCCATGGCTCAACAGCAAGTTGAAGTCCGCATCACCAACCTGTCCCCCTCGGGCGGCACCTTCCTCACGCCGATGTGGTTTGGCTTCCACAACGGTAACTTTGATATGTTTAGCGAGGGCGGCGCGGCCTCGGCGGGCGTCGAGCGCATCGCCGAAGATGGCAGTGCAGTGGCCTTGGGCACGGAGTTCGCCGCGAGCGGCCAAGGAAGCGTCGCCGGCTTGCTGAATGGCATCGGCCCGATTGCCCCGGGCGCGACCACGTCCCGAGTGGTGACCTTGCCCAACGATCCGAGTTCGCTCTACTTCTCGTTTATGAGCATGGTCATCCCCAGCAACGACGCCTTCATTGGCAACGATGACGCCCGGGCGCATCGCCTGCGCAACGAACTGGGCAACTGGATCGGTGCGGATTTTGTGGTGCTGGGCACGGGCGTGCTGGATGCGGGCACCGAGGTGAACGACGAAATCCCGATAAACACGGCGTTCCTCGGCCAGATGAGCCCCAACACGGGCACGCCGGAGAACGGGGTGGTGCACCGACACCCGGGCTTCATTGCCGGGGGCAACATCCTGACGAACACGCAGTTCAGGAACGCGGACTTCACGCAGCCGAACTACCAAGTGGCGCGCATCACGGTGACGGCGGTACCGGAACCGGCTTCGATGATCGCTCTGGGTGGCGCGGCTTTGGCGCTCATCTCTCGCCGCCGCCGCAAGTAAGCGCGGCCAAGACCTAAGCATCTCGGGAGGGGTGGGCATTGTTTGGCGTAGGCTGAACATATGCCCGAACTCCCCGAGGTCGAAGCCGCCCGCCGGATGATTGACAGTGCCCTCACCGGGCGGGTGCTGACGGAAGCGGTGGCCCGACCGGATGACATTGTCTTTGAGGGCGTGCCGCCCGAGGCCACAATGGCGCGGCTGACGGGCCAGACCGTGCGCGGCACCGGCCGCCGGGGCAAGTTCATGTGGCTAGAGCTGGATGAGGGCGTGCTGTTTTTGCACCTGGGGATGACCGGGGCGATTCTGGATTTGACCCCCGGGCGAGAGCGCAATGTGAATTACTACCGAGTGCGCGCCGAGGCGGTGCCGGGTGAAGAGCCGCGCTTCTTGAAGCTAGAACTGCGCGCGGATGACCGGCGCATTGCCTTTGTGGATGGGCGGCGTTTGGGCCGGATTTGGAGCGCAGAAACGCCGGAAGCATGCCATCGTTTCTCTGCGCTTGGCCCGGATGCGCACCTGGATTTGCCGGATGCCGCGACCTGGGCGGGGATGCTGGGGCGGCGCAAGGCGCCGATCAAGGCGCTGCTGCTGGACCAAAAATTCTTGGCCGGCATCGGCAACTACCTGGCCGACGAGGTGCTGCTGGTGGCGCGGGTGCGCCCGGATCGGGCGGCGGCGAGCCTGAGCGCGGCGGAAGCCGAAGCCCTGCGGGTGGCCATCCGTGACGTGGTGGGGCACGCCGTGGCGGTGGATGCGGATTACGAGAAGTTCCCGCCGGAGTGGCTGTTCCATGTGCGGTGGGGCGGCGGCAAGGGCGCCGATTTGTGGCAAGGGCACGAGCTGCGGCGCGATACAGTGGGCGGGCGCACCACGGCCTGGGTTCCGGATCTGCAGAAGTAGGGGCTAGGCTTCGGTTAGCTTGTAGACCGGCCGCATCTTGAAATACACCGGCACTAGCAAGACGAAAAAGAGGAAATAGCAGAAGCCCAAACCGAACCATATTTGCGGCCCACGTCCGGTAACTACCCCAATGATGGAGTTGGATAAGCAGGCACCGCCGATGAGGACGAAACAATAAAGAAATTGTCGAAAACCTGGGGGTTTGGAAATTTCTTCAAAATCACGCCTCCATCGCACTAAGGGCCTCGCGTAGACGGAAGCGACCAATCCAGAGGCGATAAACGCGGCGATTTGGAGTGGGTGTGGCTCAGTGGGGCCCTCTTGGAGTGCTTTGGCGCCGGATACGGCGATAATGAGGGGATAGACCCCAAAGCCGACCAAGAGAGCGTTGGCAAGCATCCATCGATCCGTTGAATTGGGAGCGGACTCAGCTGAGGGCTCGGGAGTCTTGCTTTGATCTGGATCGTTCATGGTTGAGTTGATTGGGGGGTTGCTGTTGCTGTCTGGTAGAGGGGGCGCATTTTGAAATACACCGGCACCATGACGGTGAGGAGCAGGACGCAACACAAACCCATGCCGAAGTAGACCTGCGGTCCCTTGCCGGTGAAGATGCCGATCAGGGCATTGGCCGCCGCGCAAACCCCGATGATGGTGAATTGCGTCACGAAGGATTCAAAGGGAAGGAGAACACGCTGTTCGGCCTCGTTGAACTTGGGCGTCAAGAGTTGTCGGCTTACGACAATGGCTCCGAGAGTCGAGGCCACGGCGATCGCAATCTGGAGCGGTTCAGGCTGCATCGGACCGGGCAGCCTGGCGTTCCGACCTTCAAACGCGAAGACCAGCGCCGGGAACAGAAAGAACTGGATGAGCATGACCGTGGCCGTCAGCCAAGTCTTGCTGCCATGGATTCCCAAGACTTCGCTTAGGATTTCCCGACGCTTGGCTCGAGGGTCTTTCAAAGCAATGCCTCAGTTGGAATCAGCTTCGGTCAACTTGTAGATCGGGCGCATCTTGATGAGCGTTGGAACCACGAAAGCGGTCAGCAGGAATACGGTGGCACCAATGCCAATGTAGACTTGATACCCGCGTCCAACGAAAATGCCGATCAGAGTGTTGATTTCGGCCAATGAACACATGATGAGCACTTTCGACTGGAAGTCCGGGAATCGCGGCAAGACCCTTTGTCCATCCTGGTTCAATTTTGGCTTCGTTACAAAATAGGCCACTCCGGGCACGGCGATGAAAGATACCGCCAGGATTGCAAGCTGAAGCACATTCAATCCTTGCGGTTCCATCTTCAAGACTTGTTGTGCAACAAAGATATAGAGCAAGACAATCAGGCCATAGTGCGCCCCGACAATGATGTAGAGGTTAAGCCACGACGCGCGTGAACTCACGGAGTACGGATTCGGTTGCATAGACTTACCACCCCCACTCGCGGAGCTGCACGAGGCACAGGCGGCAACATTCCAGCGGGGTGCGGTCGCCGTATTGCTCTTGTTCCACCACGTAGGTTTCCACCCCGGCGGCGGCCGCCGCCTCTCGCACCTCCATCCACGGCACCTGGCCCTCGCCGATCACGCGCCCATCAAAGGGATACTCCTTAAGGTGCAGCGCCCGGCACCGCGCCCCCAGCTTGCGGATGCCCTCCACCGGGTCGGCACCCGCATGGCAGGCGTTGGCGGTGTCCCACTGCATCACAAAGGCTTCGGGGGTGTTGGCGGCAAAGATGTCCCACGCACTCTGGCCGCCCGCCAAGGGCTTCACGTCGGCGTCGTGCACATGGAACCCGGTGCGGAGCCCATGCGCATGCAGAGCCGACTGAATCCGGGTGAACCCAGCGGCCGTGGCCAACGCTGCCTCCGCCGAGTTGCGCGCGTCCTCGGGCACCCAGGGGATGAGGGCGAGGTCGGTGCCCAGCGTCCGGTGCATGTCCACGGTGGCGGCTAGGTTCTCCTCGGCAAAGGCATCCATCATGGTGTGGGTGCCACTGCAGGTCAAGCCCACTTCGTCCATGCGTTGTCGCACGGCCTCGGGGTCGTGCCCGTGCAGGCCGGCAAACTCCACCGCTGCATAGCCCATGTCGGCCACTCGCGCCAGCGTATCCATCAGGTCGGATTTGGCGTCATCACGAAGGGAATAGAGCTGGAGAGAAAAGGCCGTTGACATGCCGACGGTGTTTACCCGCCCGGAGTCCTGGATTTGTGCGCCGAATGGACGGGACTTGCAACATCAAAGGGGCCGAATCCGAATACCATGAGGACAATATCCATGCTGGAAATGCCGCAACAGAGTCCCGGGGCGGCCCCCTGGACCAAGCTTGATGAAAAGGTCAAGCGAGTTTGGCGCTGGGGAGCCTTCATTGGCCCCCTCTTTTTCCTCGTACCCGGGCTCGGCATAGCCTTTGCGATTGAGCGTAAGCGTGACTTGCCCGTGCCCTTAACTTTTCTCGTGGTGGGGGCTTACGTACTGATTGCGATCATTTCGTTCGTCTTGGTGGATAAGAAGTTCGACGCCTGGCGCTACCGCATCACGGAGGAAGACATCGCCACCCGCAGCGGCATCTTTTGGCGGAACAAGCGCTACGTCGGGCGTCACCGGGTGCAGCACGTGGACGTAACGGCCGGCCCCATCCAGCGCGCCCTGGGCCTCGCGGAGATCAAGGTTTACGTGGCCGGCGGGGAAGCCGCCAGCATTCCCGGCCTGACCGAACACGAAGCCGAGCGCATCCGCCAAACGCTCCTCCGGCAAGATAAGGTGCCGCCCGTGGCCCCGGCCCCGCCGCTCCCGCCGCAAGGTCTATGATCGAAGGCGAATTTCTGAGAGTGCACCCCAGCACGGTGCTCATCGCGCTGGTGGAACAGATCCGGCGCATGCTGGGGGTCATCATCATCTTGGTCATCTCCACATTCACCGCGCGGGAGGGTGACCCCAACGAGATTCTGTTCGGCGCGCTGGGATTCATCGCGGTGATCTTTGCCGCCGTTCAGTACTTCTCGTTTGGCTACCGCGTGGTGGGCGACCACCTCGAAACGCGGTCCGGCATTCTGGGTCGGCATGTGCGCATCGTGCCGCTGGCGCGCATCCAGAACGTGAACATCACTCGTACCTGGGTGCACCGGATTCTGGGCCTGGTTGAACTGCAGATCGAAACGGCCAGCGGTGCCGGCGCCGAGGTCAAAATCGGGGCGCTGCAAGAGCCGGATGCCCATCGCCTGAAGGAGCAACTGACCGGCATCTCCGCCCCGAGTGAGGTCTTTGCGGCTCCAGTCCAAGCCGTGCACTACCGAGCCAGCGTACGCGATCTGATCTTTGCGGGGATGACCGAAAACCGGGCATTCGTCATCGTGGCGTCCGCGTTTGGTCTCATAGCCTTCACTCCCGGTGGCGATGACGCCATCATCGATGCCCTGGTGGACTGGGTGAAGGGCCACGGCTACGACGCCATGCCGTGGTGGGTGTACGCCCTGGGCTTGCTGGCCTTCTTCCTGCTCGGCTGGATTTTGTCCATCATCTTCACGCTCGTCCAGTTTTGGGGGTTTGAACTCAGCGAGCACGACGGCAAACTGCGCCGCCAGTACGGGCTCATTAACACGTTTGAGAACGTGGTGCCCCGAGGGCGGATTCAGATTGTCCGCTCCACGCAGAGCTTTGTGCAGAGTTGGTTTGGCTATTCCAAGCTCCATGCGGAAACGGCGGGCTCGTTTGTGCTCAATGAGCAAGGCGGCAAGACTCTGCTCGCGCCGCTTGTGTTGGGCAAGGACCAAGCTGATCTCAAGCAATTGGCGCTCTCTGGTCGAGACATTCGGCACTTGGATTGGCACGCCATCCCTCGCCGCGCCTTTTGGGTGCACTGGCGCTGGTCGGCCCTGGTGGGTTTGGCCATCGGCGCGGGCGTGGGTTACCGGTGGGAGTGGCTTTGGGGTGCGGGGGTGGCGGCGGTCTGGTTGCTGCTCTCCGCCTGGGGGCAGGCGATGGCCGTGCGCCGCTCGGCCTTTGCCGTCAACGATGAACTGGTGGCGGGCCGCAAGGGTTGGCTATTGCACCAGGTGGAATACCTGCCGCTGGCGCGCATCCAGGCGGTGAACATCGATTCCTCACCGTTCCAGCGTCGTTTGCGGCTGGCCACAGTCACTCTCACGTCGGCGGCCGTCTCGCCCAGTGGCCGGACGGTTGTGATTCAAGATGTGGAAGAGCAGGACGCTGAGGAACTGGCGGATCGCGTATTCCGTCTTAGTCAAGAGCAGGCCCGGGATGAGAAAAGTGAAGTCTAAACGTTCAAAGTCTCGAAAGTGGCGAGTACGGGCTCCATTCGTCGGTGCTTGGATCGGAATGATGCTGGTCTATGTTTTCGCTGGCACTTGTATTGGCTGTGGACCAGCTTCCACCAAGGGCAAGTGGGTGATGGCGAACCAGGCCATCGGGAGCGCGGCCGATGCCCCGCCCGAAATCATCTCTGGCATGGAGCTGGAACTGCTGAACAACGGCCGCTTCAAGATGACCGGCTTCCCGCCGCTGGAGGGCACCTACACCGACAGCAACGGCACGCTCACCCTCAAGCCCACCGAGAAGCGTGCGCCCACCTACAAGTTGGTGTGGGAGAAGGACCGCTACCGGCAGGAAGAGCCCAAGCTGAACGCCCCCACCTTTTGGGTCCGCCCGCCGGAGCCCGCCCCGACCAAGAAGTAGGCCCCAGGGGGCGGTCTAGGCCCGATTTGGGACCTTTTGGGAGGCAAAACGGGCCTTCTCTAGGCCCCCATTTGGGATTTCGCAAATCGTTCGATTTATTGCAACACGAGGAGGAAACAAATCGTGTTTACCATCGGCGATATCCTTGCCACTGTTGCCATTGCTATTGGCTCTGGTCTTGTCATCTGGGCTCTCGGGCTTACTATGACCCTGCTGTTCCCGGAAACAGCGCGGCGGGCGGCCCAACACATTGAGCGTCGCCCCGGCAAGTCGTTCCTGTGGGGTGTGATGGCCCTGGTGCCGTTGCTGGTGCTCATCATTGTGCTGGCGGCCATTCCGTCCCCGATCACGCGCGCTTTGGCGGCAGTGGTGGCGTGCGGCGGTTTGGTCTTCGCGACTCTGGGCCTGGGGGGCCTGGGGTGGCTGGTGGGCGACCGCATGCACTCGGCGGCTCCGGAACTCGGTTGGCTGCAAGCGCGCAGCAAGGGCCTGGCGGTGGTGACCATCGTCGGCATGGCCCCGGTGGTGGGGTGGTTCTTTACCGCGCCCATCATGCTGATCCTCTCCCTAGGGGCCGCCACGCGTGCCCTGAGCCGTGCGGATCGTGAGGAGGCCACGTGGCCGACCGCACAGGTGTAACCCGACGCGAAGCGCTCACCCTGGGGTCCTTGACCCTGGGGGGAGCGGCCCTCTTGGCCACGGGTTGCCAAGGTGTTGGGCAGTGGATTGCGGGCGAAGCCGCGGTCTCCGCTCGCACCGTCAAAGATGAACCCGGGGCTCGGTTGCTAAACCGATTCGGATACGGACCTCGTCCCGGAGACCTCGAGCGTGTTGCCAAAGACGGTGAAGAGGCTTGGATTAAAGAGCAACTTCAACCGGGCGAAGAAGACCTGGCCACCCGCACCCGGATTGAAACGATGGCGATTTATCGCCTCTCGCCTTATGATCTTCGAGATTGGCCGGAAAACCGCGTAGTGGACATGCTGCAAGATGCGGTTATCATCCGCGCCGTGAACTCGCCGTGGACGCTCCGCGAGCGCATGGTGGGGTTCTGGATGGACCACCTCAACGTGTACGCCCGCAAGGGCATCGCGGCCTACCGGCTGCCGCACTACGAGCGGGATGTCATCCGAGCGCACGCCATGGGGAGCTTCCACGACCTCATCCGGGCCAGTGCCCACCACAGTGCGATGCTGGTGTATCTGGACCAGCAGAACAGCACGGCCGCTCAGCCGAACGAGAACTACGCTCGGGAGCTGATGGAACTCCACACTTTGGGGGTCTACGGGGGCTACACGCAAACGGACGTTATGGAAGTGGCGCGCTGCTTCACCGGCTGGGTGGAAGAACGCGACATGCTGCGCCCCAAGGGCAAGGTCAAGTTCGTGGAGAGTCTGCACGACGACGGCGAAAAGCGCGTACTGGGTGTCACGATTCCGGCGGGGGGCAAGCAGAAGGATGGTGAGCGAGTGCTCGACATCGTTCTGGAACACCCGGCGACGGCGCGTCACATCGCGGGCAAGCTGGCGTACTTGTTCACCGGCGAGGAGAAGGATAGCCTGGTGGCCAAGCTGGAGAGCCAATACAAGGCCACAAAAGGCGACATCCCGACGATGATCAAGACGATCTACGACGAAGGCAGCTGGCGCACCGCGCCGCCGCTGGGCAAGCGGCCCTTTGATTACGTGGTCTCTTCGCTCCGCGCTTTGGATGTGGATTGCGACGGTGGTGCCCCCCTGCGGAATGCGCTCCGCCGGATGGGCCAACCCACGTGGGAATGGCCGATGCCGGACGGCTACCCGACGGAAACCGAGGCGTGGCAAGGCTCATTGCTAGCGCGCTGGAACTTTGCATACGAACTGGCCGGCGGCATGAAGGGCGCGGGCAAGCCCGTGGACCAGCTCAAGCGATGGGACGGCGATGTGGCCGAGCAAGCCGTGCAAGCCGTGTTCCATCGCACCAGTCAGTCGCTGGGCGCTGATGACTTGATGAGTGTCCTGCGGGGCATCCCTGACCTTGACCCGCGTCGGGCGCTTGCGCTCGCGCTGGCCTCACCGGAGTACCAGTGGAAATGAATCAAGACCTTTGCTACTGCGATGGTCGGGGCGGCCTCGATCGCAAGGCCCCGAGTGTTTCGCGGCGCGGCTTTTTGGCCGGGGCGATCGGCGCGCTGGGTCTCAGCTCGGCGCTGGGCGAAATCGTGGTGGATCCGAACCGGAGCCGCAACGATGTGCTGGTGGTGGTGTTCTTGCGCGGCGGTGCTGACGGGCTGAGTCTGGTGGCGCCCTATGCGGAAGACAACTACTACCGCGCCCGCCCCACCCTGGCGGTGCGGAAGCCGGGGCGAGAAGCCAACACGCTCCTCGACCTCAACGGCTTCTTTGGGTTGAACCCAGCCCTGAGTGCCCTCATGCCGTACTACGAGGACAAGTCCATGGCCATCGTGCACGCCACGGGGTCGTTGGATGAGTCGCGGTCGCACTTCGAGGCGATGTCGGCGATGGAACGGGGTCGCGCCCGGGCCACTGACGGCGAGGGTGGGGGCTGGCTAGCCCGGCACCTGGCGGTCACGCCCGGCGCTTCGTCGCCGTTCCGCGCGGTGGCGTTTGACGCGATGTTGCCGGAGTCATTGACGGGGGCCTCCTCGGCGATGGCGATTGAGAACATCGACTCGTTCCGGCTGCAGAACGATGACGACCAAGCCTATCGCAAGGCGTTGGCGGCCCTGTACGCTGAGGGCGGCGACCCGTTTGCGAAGTCCGGGCGGGAGACGCTCCGCTTGCTGGATGTACTGCGCGAGAAAGGGGCCAGCACCCCGGAAACCCGAACCGGCGTGACCTACGCTGAGAACGGGTTCGCCCAGGCGCTGCGGCAAGTCTCGTTCCTCATCAAGCAGGACATCGGTCTTGAGATCGCTTGCGTGAGCAGCTACGGCTGGGACACGCATGTGGCCCAGGGCACCAACGAGGGTTGGCTGCCCACGCTGCTCCGTGACCTTGGCAATGGGCTCGACGCCTTCATGAAGGACCTCGGGCCGGAAACCAAGCGCGTGACGGTGGTGGTGCAAACGGAGTTCGGCCGCCGAGTGGATGAGAACAGTGGCTTCGGGACCGACCACGGTCGGGGCGGGGCGCTGTTTGCACTCGGCGCGGGCGTGCAAGGCGGCAAGGTCTTCGGCGAATGGCCGGGACTGAGCAAGGAGATCCTGGAAGGTCCGGGTGACCTGCCGGTGACCACTGACTACCGCAACGTGCTGGCCGAAGTGCTGGAGCGGCGCCTGGGGAACCAGCAGACGGCGCAGGTGTTCCCGAACCACCGGCTCCAGCCGATTGGGATCATCGCTTAAGTTGCGCGCGGGCCGTAAAGGGCGTGGAACGCCACCACGGCCCCGCTGACATGGACATTGAGGCTCCGGCCTTTGCCCCCCATGGGGATGTACACCGCCGCGTCGCACTGGCGCAGCACCCGGTCGTACATCCCCTTTTCTTCGTTGCCCAGCACCAAGCAGGTGCGGGCGGGGAAGTCGTACTGCGTGTAAGGGACGGCCCCTTCGGCGATCTCCACGGCCACTAAGGTCCAGCCTTCGGCCTTGAGTTGGGCGATGGCCTCGTCGTGTCGTTCTTGCTGTTCCCAGTCCACCCGGCGGTGGTTTCCCATGCTGGTTACATGGATCTGCGGGTGCGGCGGGGCGGGGGTTTTGCCCGTAAGCACCATGCGAACGGCCCCGCAGGCATCGGCCACGCGGAACATACCCCCTACGTTGTAGGGGTCATCCCAATCCTGCAGGAGAAAGGCGAGTTCGACCTGCGGCTGGTGGGCGGCTTCCGCTTCGCGCATCAGCTTGCGCACTTCCATCTTGCCCCGCAGGGTTCTCAGTTCACCGTCGGCCAATGTGCTCCTTCAGCCAGGCTTGCAGGGGATTGTCGTGGGCTTGCCTTAGCAGGTCATCCATGGGTTCAGTCTTCATGGCCCAGCGCATCACTTGGTGGGGCATGCCCTGTTCTTGGAGGGGCGTAAGGGCGGGGGGCCAAGGGAGCGAGGCCAGACTCAAGTCGGGCACCTCAGTTCCCAGCCACAACCACTGCATTTCGTTGGTGTTGAGGCTACGGAGTCGAACGGTGGCCTCGGCAATCAGTTGGGGGCCGGGGGTTTCTTGGTCAATGGGGACTTCGAGCAGAGTTCGCGTGCGGGGGCTCAGTTGGTCCGGCGGCGTGGGTTGGTTGGGGTCTCCGCGACGGAGTTCGAAAACCGAACGGGGCATGTCCGATTCCAAGTCATGTTCCAGAGGGCGGGTGCCCTTCATCCGGCGGGCGGTGCCTTCATCCACCATTAGCAGGCCAATTTCCGCATCTTCCAGCATCTCGGCGGGATCATTCGATGATCGAATCCGGTGTCGGCTGCCCGCTGCACCATCGTTCAGCGTGCGGGCCAGGAGATCGGCGAGGTCGAGGCGCTCCTCGTGGGCATCAAAGAGGCGCAACTCCCATTCCTGGTCTTCGAATGTGATGAGGGTGGCCAAGGCTGGCGCACTTACCAACACGTTCCCCGCGCCCAGCAGGCTCACCACCGTTCTTGCCACGCCCCTAGTCTACGCAAGGCAAGCCGCTCTTGTGACTGGTATCCTCACAAGGACTCGCCCATGGACATTTTTGAAGAAGGCGCCGCCTCGCTAGAAGGTGGGCTTCTCTCGCTCGAATTCACGCAGGCTGGGCGGATCAGCAAACTTTGGGCGTACGATCCGGCGCTCCCCGACGAAGGGGAAGACTTCCAGTTCTGCTTGCCCACCGTCACCTTTGGTGAGGAAACTTCGGATAGCTACCTGCCCGGCACCATTCTCATTGGGGCGCGCACCGGGCCGGACCAGCCGTGGATTGTCAGCCGGAACTCCGAGGCGCAAAACACCTTCAACCTCGAAGATGCGGTATCGGGCGAAGACCAGCGCATCCGGTTTGATTACTCCTTCCCGTTTCTCGATGATATTGAGGCGAGCGGCACCTTCTACGAGGTCTTGCAACCGTATCCCCAGATTATCTGGGATGTTGAGATCCGCAACACGGGCCGGCAAACTCTGGAGATCGGGGAAGTCGGATTTCCTCTGGCGTTCAATACGCTGTACGACGGCTTTGGGTGGAGCGACGAGCAGCTCGAAAAGCTGTGGGCGAGCCGGGTTTACGTGCACAAGTTCATCGGCGGGGCGAGCAGTTGGCTGTTCGCCCAGCGCATGACGGCGCAACCGCCGGGCCTGCTCGTGTACCCAGGGGACGACACCTCGTGGGAGTTCTTCGCCAGTGTGCCGGGTTCGCTTTCGACGCCGTTCCAATGGGAGGGCATCCCCGTGGTGTACGCCCACAGCCGCGCCACCATCGAGCGGGAACAGTGGCCGGAGTGGATGAACGGGCACACCTCGTTGATCCTGGAACCGGGGGATAAGCGCACCTTCCAAATGCGCCTCACCAGTATTGAAAGCGACCGAGTGGATGGCATCAGCCAGACCCTGGCCAGCGTGGGGAGGCCCGTGCAACGTTTGCTGCCCGGGGCCGTGGTACCGACGGGCGTGGGCATTGGGGTGGAAATCAACCGCACGCCGACGCGCATTGTGGCGGACCGACCGGTGCAGGTGGATACGGACATTGATGAAGAAACGGGGTTCCTGCTGGTGCGAAGCGACCAGCCGGGTCCGGTGCGCCTGAGCATCGACACCTCCGCTGGTACCAGCTATTGCCATTTATTCTTCACCCCGCCGATGGAAAAGCTCATCAACGTCCGGGCGGATTACATCGTCAAGAACCAGATCATCCGGGCACCCGAATCTCCGCTTGACCACGCCATCGTGATGGCCAACGTGATGGACATCAAGCCCGTGGCCGAGCCGGAGGAGTATTTCGAATCCAGCGGCCTGGAAGGGAGCATTGCGGATGCTTTGTTCTTGGCCGAGAAGAACTCGATCTATCCGGACCGCAAGCAAATTGCCCTGTTGGATGACTACATCGAGAAGTTCTTGCTGGTGAGGGTGCAGAACCCGGCCACCGGGGCGGTGGCGAGTGCCCTGGATGAAGTGGCGGCGATGGGCGAGCAGTTTGGGCGCCCGCTGGGTTACCCCCACGTGATGAACCTGTACCGAGCGATGTACCGCATTGCCGGATCGTACGGGGAGACGCTGCACAGCCCGCTGGTCTATCTCAAGCGCGCCTACCTCACGGCGATGGCCCTGTTCCGGTTCGGGTGGCGGCACTATGTCCGCACCGTCGGGCTGCTGGGCTATCCGCGCATTTACGAACTGCTGGATGAACTCCGCGCGGCTGGATTGCTCGACGAAGCGGCGGCGCTGGAACTGCATGTGCAGGCCAAAGCCGAAGAACTGACCGAGATGCGCGCACCTTACGCCGGTGAATCGGTGATGGACACCAGTGGACTGGAGGAAGTTTTTGCGGCCGCGAAGTTCTTGGCGGACGATGCCCACCTGGAACGCACCGTGAAGTGTGCCTTTGCGGCTCGCTCCCTCGCTCCGAGTTGGTGGTGGTACGGCAGCGACAAGCGACACTGGGACGGCGCAGATTCTGCCCCGCTCAAGGCGCTGCTGGACCGTGCGGAAGCGTGTCTGGGCCAAACCACCATTCCGAACTCCCTGATTTTCTTTGGGCTGATGGACCGGGATTATCTGGCCATCCCGGATGCCTACATGCGCATGGCGTTCGGCGGCTTATTGGGGCCGTGGGCGCTGGTGGGCGAGGAAGGGCAGGCCAGCATGTGCTTTGTTCCTGACCTCGCCAGCAAGTCGCCAGGGGCGAACGCCTTTACCGGTGCCTCTGGTCTTGGCTACGCACACTATTTGGGCGGGATGACCTCGCTTGTGTTGCCGGGGCGCGGAGAGGCCACCGCGACCGTGGGTTGCCATTTTGAAGCCGACAACGAGAGCTACCGGGTGAAGCCGTGGGATGGCGTGGGCCGCCGCATTGTGCTCCGCCAAATCGGGGTGAGCATGTCCATCTCGTTCGGTATATGCCGCGAGTTCATCCTGGCGCGGGACAAGCGCACCTTCATTGCTCGCATCGAGAATCCCAGTGACAAGGACGTGATGGTGGAGATTGCCCTCGATGGTCTTTGGGGCTCCCAGGTTCGAATTGGCGAGCAGACCGTGAAATGCGAAGATGGCGTGGCCCGCCACACCTTCCTTTGCCCCGCCCAAGCGATCACCGACGTGACAGGTAATGTAGTGGCATGACTGTTCCAACTTGGGTGACCACATCGGTTGGAATCTATGCCTTGCTCGGCAGCATCTTTATGCTGGTGGGCATTGTCGTGGCGGGCGTAACCATCCGGCTGCTTCTCGATGTCCGCACCGAACTGCAGGGTCTCAGCCGCCGCGTCGAGGTCTTGACCAACCGCGTGGACACCATCACCAAGGAAGTGCAATTGGTGACCCAAGAGGTCGGCGTGCGCGCCACGGGCATTTTGCGGTTGGTGGATGACGCCGCCGGTGGTGCCGTGGGGGCGGTCCAGCGGTTTGGCCCGACCCTGCTGGTCATTGGTGCCCTGGCCCGGGTGATCCTGGCCGCCCGGGGTCGCAAGCGGCAGATCTCGGCCCTTAAAAGTCACTAAAGGAACCTCGCGCACCTCCCGAAAACTTACTTGGGAGAGTTTTACGTGGGGAAGGTGTATATGGGAATCGGAGTCATTGCCCTCTACGCTGGCGTTTTGGTGCTGGCAGGGCAAGTGGAAATGACAAAGCCAAAGGCTTATGAGCCGTTGGCGATGGCGTCTCCAGGAACCCAGGGCTCGCCCCCACCCGAGTTGAAAGCAAAGTTGAGTGTGGGCACCACGTGGTTGCACTTCTATCGGCAGGAATGTCCGTGTTCACGGGCCGCAACGGGACACGTGGCGGCGCTGAAGCGACGCTACCCCGACCTGCATTGGATCGGGATCAATGTGGGCGAGCAGCCTGGACCAACGCAGGATCCGTTCGTGGGGGTGATGCTGGAAGGCGAACACCTGTTCGACGAAACCGGAGAGATTGCCGCAACCTACAGTATCCGCAGCACACCTGCGGCGGTGCTGGTGGATTCGGCGGGCAAAGCCACCTGGCAGGGCAGCTACCGTAAGTTAGGCATGCACCCCGGCTATACCGCCGAGGATGCCCTTGCTGATCTCGCGAGTGGCGAACCGCTCCAGCCGGGACAACTTGGCGACGGGTGCGTGATTCCTTGACAGGCACCTTCGAAAGTGAAGGGATGATAACTCTTGAGTTTGGGATGGATTGAAGAAGATCGGCTAAGGCCGGTTTATGAGCGAGGCAACGCGATTGTCTCGATTGTGATTGGCGTGCACTGTGTCTTAAGTGTGTGGCTGGCCAGCGTTTACTATACGTGGGCGGTGACCACGGCGGTGGCGATTCCAGCGACGTTCCTGTTCTTCGGGATGAAGCAATGGCGCCCTTACGGCATCGAAACCCGCATGGCGGCGTGTTTGAGCTTGATGACGTTTTGCATGCTGCACATCTATCAGATGTACGGCCTGCCAGAGATGCACTTCTTCTTCTTTACCTCCTTGGTGGCCATGCTGGCTTACCGGGATCATCGAGCCCTTTATCCGGGCGTCTTTCTCATCATTGCCCAGCATGTGCTGATGACTTTCGATGTCGCTCAGATTTTTGCCCCGCACTTTTGGGGCACCCGAGAAGTGACGCCCACCGTACTGGCGTTCCACTTTGGCATCGCCTTGGCGGCTACCGCCCTCGCGGTTTATAACATGCAGGTGGGGCGCCGAGAGTACTTGGAGACCGTCCAACTGGCGAGCGAATTCAAAGAGCAGGCCGAAGAGCTGGCCGATGCAAAAGCGAAGCTGGAAGCGGACCTGAAGCAACGGGTGCGACTCGAGGATCTGCTGCAAGAACAGATGGCCGAATTGCAAACCAAAGCAGCCTCCCTGGAGTTCACCAACTTTAGCATGATGGGCGAACTGGAGCGCCTCGAGGACATGGCCACCACAGACGCTCTCACGGGCCTGCCGAACATCGCCAGCATCCGCCAGGTCCTCGACCACTCGCTTTTGCTGGATGCCAAGGTCTCCGTCATCATGATGGACATTGACCATTTCAAGTCGCACAACGACGAGCACGGTCACCAACACGGCGATGAAGTCTTGAAGACGGTGGCCCAAGTTATGAAAGGCCAACTGCGAACGGACGAAGCCATTGGCCGTTACGGCGGGGAGGAGTTCATCATCGTGTTGCCGAACTGTCCGTCGGACGTCGCGATCCGAATCGCCGAGCGCTTACGGCGTAGCCTGGAAGAATTTGAATGGCCGGTGAAGGCCGTGACGGCCTCCTTCGGGATTTCCACCCGTGCGGTAGAGTTTAAGGTGGCGGATGAACTGATCGCCGAGGCTGATGAAGCGCTCTACGCTAGCAAGCGCAATGGCCGAAATCGTGTGACTTTGGGCGGTTTGAACTCGGAGGCGGCCTAGGCCCCCGGGCCTCAGCGCGCCCCAAACAGGTATTGTTTCAACTCGGACGCGGGGTGGAGCAGTCCGGTAGCTCGTCGGGCTCATAACCCGGAGGTCACAGGTTCAAATCCTGTCCCCGCACCCAGATTTTCGCCACGCTTAGCACTGCTAAGGGTGGCGTTCTTGGTTTGGGTTTGCCGTACCGAAATTGAAGAGGAAAGATGAAGGCCAGAACTGCTGCACCCCGTTCCCGCATCTGTTCCTGTGTGCGGGGTTCGGTATCTTGGGGATTGAGCTTGGTGGTGCTCGGCACGTTCGCCGCTGGTTGTGGAGGAGAGGGCACCAGCGCACCCTTCACCGAGACCATCCTGGGCACCTGGCGCCTGCAAGATACGCCTGCCGATGGGCGTAGCCTGACCTTCTTTGAAGACGGCACCTACCGCTACATCAACGGAACGGTGGATCACCGCGCGAACTACACCATCAACGGCCGGATTCTTCACATCGAGAACAACATCATCATCACGCCGGATACGTTTCAGCACTGGTTCCCGGTGAAAGGCGTGATGAAATGGTGGGTGGACTACGGGGATAGCCAGAGCGCGTTGAACTGGGAACGGGTCCCCTGAACAATCCCGCCTCGCTTGCGTCTGGACTTCCATGATCGCCGCGATCTTGGCCTCGACTCTTTTGCAAGCGCCGACCATGGAAACATGGACCCTCACGGTAGGGGAGGCAAAGCGCACCGCGCAGGTTTATAAACCCACCAAGAAGTCGGAAGGCGCGCCTCCGCTAGTGTTGGCATTCCACGGGCACGGGGGCAATGGCCGCAACGCGGCTCGATCCTTCAATCTGCACGAAGCCATGCCCGAGGCGGTGGTGATCTATCCTGATGGGCTCCCGACCCGGACGATGCGCGATGCCGCCGGGGCGAGGCCGGGGTGGAGCTACCTGGAAGGTCCGGGGCCGAACAAGGATTTTGGCTTTGTGGATGCCTTGATTGCCAAGGCAGGGACCGAGTTCAAGACCGTGCCGAGTCGCACCTTTGCGATGGGGCATAGCAACGGTGGGGGTTTTTGCTACGCCCTGTGGCGTTTCCGATCGGACGCCTTCGCCGGATTTGCCCCCACGGCCGCCAAGGGTTCGCGTTACGCGGGGCCCGCCAAGCCGTTCTACATCGTCGCCAGCCGCAACGACACGATCGTGCCTTATGCCGAGCAAGAAGCAAGTTTCAAGGACCTGATCGCCCGGATGAAGATGGAAGAGAAGGGCAAGCAGGGAAGCATCACCAAGTACGCCAACCCCGATGGGGTGCGGATGGAAATCTATATCGACGGGGGTACGCACGCCTTTGCCAAAGAATCCGTGCCCGGCATGGTGGCGTTCTTCCGGTCTTTAATCTAAAGGACGCGAGGCTTAACCGAAAGCCGGGGCGAGGCTGGCCACATCGGCGTTGCCCCCGCTGAGAATGACGCCCATGCGCTTACCCCCGGTCGGGATCTGGTGGGAGGAGATGGCCGTGGCCGCCAGGGCCCCGGTGGGCTCTAGCACCACCTTCATCCGCTGCCAAATCCAGGCCATCGTGGCCAGCAGATCGTCGTCCTCCACCCGGATGATGTCCGTCACGTCGCGGCGGATGATCTCCCAATTCAATTTGCCGATGTAAGGGGTGCGCGCGCCGTCGGCAATGGTCTGGGGGTTCATGCAAGTTTGTATGGTGCCCTCACGAAATGTGCGGTAGGCATCGTCGGCACCCGCTGGCTCGGCGCCGATGACTTGGCAGTCGGGGCACAGGGCTTTGGCACTCAGGGCCGACCCCGAGAGTAACCCTCCGCCCCCCACGCAGACGATTAGGTAATCCAAGGATCCAACTTCTTCTATGAGTTCCTTAGCCGCCGTGCCTTGCCCGGCGATGATATCGAAATGATCGTAGGGCGGAATGATCTCAAGTTGGTCGCGCTCGGCCAATTCGGCGCCCAGGGCCTCCCGCGAGGTTTCGCACTTGTCGTATAAAACCACCTGGGCACCATAGGATTCGGTAGCCCGGCGTTTGGGCTCGGGCGCGTCATTAGGCATCACCACCGTTACGGGCACACCGAGAATCTGGCCCGCGCGGGCCATGGCCTGTGCATGGTTTCCGCTGCTAAAGGTGAGTACTCCGCCGCCGGTTTGCCCCCGTTCCTGCCGGGCTCGCATGGCATTCATGGCCCCTCGAAACTTGAAGGAGCCGCTCACCTGGAAGGGCTCGGCCTTGAAGAACGTCTGCCCCCCGTACATCTCGTCCCACAGCCGCGAAGTCAGCACGGGCGTTCGATGGGCATATCCCTCCAGGCGCGCCGCCGCCGCCTCCACATCATTGTAGGTAGGCAAGATCATTCGAACTATTATTCCGCAACCAAACCGGCCCGGTGAGCGTGTAAGATCACGGAATGGGCATCTGGGACAAGCTGAAAGGCGAACTCATAGATATCATTGAATGGCTTGATGAGAGCACCGACACAATGGTGTATCGCTTCGAGCGTTATAACAACGAGATCAAGAACGGCGCACAGCTCATCGTGCGTGAGTCTCAGACGGCCGTTTTTGTGAATGAGGGGCAAATCGCCGACGTCTTCGGACCCGGCCGCTACGAACTGACGACGGCCAACCTGCCGATCCTCGCCACCCTGCAGGGCTGGAAGTACGGCTTCAATAGCCCCTTCAAGTGCGAGGTCTACTTCGTCAACACCAAGCGGTTTACGGACCTCAAGTGGGGCACCATGAACCCGATCCCGCTACGGGACAACGACTTTGGCATCGTGCGGGTGCGCGCCTTTGGTACGTACGGGATGCGCATTGCCGATCCGGGCACCTTCCTGAAGGAAGTGAGCGGCACCAACTGGGAGTTCACCACCGACCAGATCACCAACCAGCTGCGCAACTTCATCGTCAGCGCCTTTACGGAGACGGTGGCCGAGCAGAAGATTCCGGTACTGGACCTCGCCGCGCAGTACTCCGAGATGGGGGGCTTCCTCACCACGCACATCCAGCCCAAGTTTGCCGAGCACGGCCTGGAACTGCTGAACCTGCTCATTGAAAATGTGAGCGTGCCGCCCGAAGTGGAGGCCGCCATCGACAAGCGCAGCAGCATGGGCGCCCTGGGCAACCTGGACAACTACATGAAGTACCAAGTCGCCGAAGCCATGACCAAGGGGGCGGAAAACCCCGGCGGTGTGGGTGGACTCGGGGCGCAAATGGCCGCCGGCATGGCCATGGCCGACATGATGAAGAACAGCATGCAGCCGCCGCAGGCCGCCACGCCCACCGCGCCGCCGACGGCGCCCGGCATGACGCCGCCCCCGGTGCCCGCGCTCGCTTTCTACATTGCGCCCAACAACGCCCAGCAGGGTCCGTTCACGCTGGATGCGCTGCGCCAAAAGGTGGCGAGTGGAGAACTCACGCCCGACACACTGGCCTGGCGCGAAGGTCTGGCCGCGTGGGCGCCTGCCAGCCAAGTGCCTGAGCTGAGCGGCCTGTTCGCCGCTGTGCCGCCGCCGCTACCGCCGCAACAATGACGGATATCCAGCGATTCCCGTGCGTGCAGTGCGGGGCCGTCCTGGAATTCGCCGCGGGATCGCATGCCCTGAAGTGCCCCTATTGCGGGGCGCAACAGGGCATTGCTCCGCCCATCCGGGAGATTGAAGAGCGTGACCTGTTGGCCACGCTGGCCAACCATGCGCCGCCGGCCATGGAACCAGACAACGTCGTTCACTGCAATTCGTGCGCGGCGGAGTTTGTGTTGCCGCCGCACATCGAGTCGTCATCGTGCCCGTTCTGCGGGTCGAACGTGGTGGTGCCGGCCAAACCCGAGTCGCGCATTTTGCCCGATGGGGTGATGCCCTTTGTGGTGGATGAGCGGGGGATGCGGGAGCGATACAGGGATTGGATTGGATCTCGGTTTTGGGCGCCCAATAACCTCAAATCTCGCGCGCTGCAAAAGAATGAGGTGAAGGGGATCTACGTGCCGTACTGGACGTACGACGCCTTCACCACGACGGCGTACACGGGACAGCGAGGCGAGGATTACATCGAACAAGAATCCTATACCGATAGTCAGGGTAACCGACAGACCCGCAGTGTGACCAAGACGCGGTGGTATCCGGCTTCGGGGACGGTGCAGGTGCCGTTCGATGATGTGCTAGTGCTAGGCAGCACCCACGTGCCCACCAAGTACGCGGACGCCATGAACACCTGGCAGCTGCAGCACTGCGTGAGCTACGAACCGGCGTATTTGAGCGGGTTTTCGGCGATGCGGTACGACGTGGACCTGACCGAGGGGTTCGAGGCGGCCAAGCGAAAGATGGTGCCGCCGATTGAGCAAGCCATTCGATACGACATCGGTGGCGACCGGCAGATGATTTCGTGGATGGAGACGGAGTACTCCAACCTGACCTTTAAGCATCTGCTCTTGCCGATCTGGAGCGGCGCGTATCGCTATAACAACCGGATTTGGAACTTCTTGGTGAATGGCCAGACCGGCGAAGTACGCGGCGAAGCGCCCGTGAGCCCTTGGAAGGTGGCGATTGCTGTGATTCTCGGTCTCATCATCATCGGCACGTTCTTGTACTTGATGGACAAGTCTGGCTAGGGTGAGCAAAGAGAATCCCACGCTGCGCTGAGCAAGCGGGGGATTCTCGTGTTGTGAGCGGTTAAGCGCGGCGGCGGCGAGCCAAGGCCAGCATGCCCGCACCAGCAGCTACCGTGCCGTAGGGCACTTCCAGAAGAGTGTACGATAGCACTCATGCCTTCGATTTCGCCCCGAGGGGCCAGCCTCCCGGCCTCGCCGATCCGCAAGCTCGCCGGTGCTGCCGACCGGGCCCGCGCGGCGGGCCGCACGGTGTTCCAGCTCAACATCGGCCAGCCGGATGTGGCCAGCCCGCAGGAGTTCTGGGATGCGGTACGCGGCTACCAAGGCGACCACCTGGCGTACGCCCACTCCGCCGGGCTGATGGAGCTGCGCGAGAAGGCGGCCGAGGTCTACCAGCGCCGAGGCATTGACGTCGGGCCGCAGCACATCCAGGTCACCACCAGCGGCAGCGAAGCCCTGCAGATGATCATGGTGGGCGCCATGAACCCCGGCGACGAAATCATCGTGCCGGAGCCCATGTACGCCAACTACATCGGCTTCTCGGCGATCACCGATGTGAACGTGGTGCCGCTGACCACGCGGATTGAAGACAACTTCCGCTTGCCGAGTTCGGAGGCCTTTGCCGAGCGCATCGGCCCGCGCACCAAGGCGATTCTCATCTGCAACCCGGGCAACCCCACGGGCACCATCTTTGATGACCAGCAACTGGAAGAGCTGCGCGCGCTGGCCCTCAAACACGACCTCTATCTGATCGGCGACGAGGTGTACCGCGATTTTAACTACACAGATAAGCCAGTGAAATCGGTGCTGCAACTGGAAGGCATGGAGCAGCACGCCGTGATGGTGGATAGCGCCAGCAAGCGCTATTCGCTGTGCGGGGCGCGCGTAGGCTTCCTTGTCACCAAGAACGAAGCCCTGCTGGATGCGGCCCTGCGGTATGCGCAGGCGCGGCTCTCTTCGCCCACGCTGGAGCAGATCGGCTTGATCGGCGCTCTGGGGGCTCCCGACAGCTATACCGAAGCCACCCGCGAAGAATATCGCGCCCGCCGCGATACCTTGGTGCGCCGCCTCCGGGCGATGCCCGGGGTGCTGTGCCCGGATATCGAGGGTGCGTTCTACGCCACGGTGCGGCTCCCGGTGGAGGATGCGGACGCCTTCTGCCTGTGGATTCTGGAGGAGTTCAGCCACAACAATGCGACGGTGCAAATGGCCCCGGCCAGCGGGTTCTATCGCACGCCCGGCCTGGGCCGCGATGAGGTGCGCATCGCCTACGTGCTGAACAATAACGACCTGAACCAAGCCATGGACTGCCTAGAAGCGGCCTTGCTCGCCTACCCGGGCCGTAAGGGCTAACCATCGACCCGGAGATGGCGATGCCTAGCTCATCTTGGCAACTTTGGGGTCATAGATGCCGGTGTCCAGATAGTTTTGCAGTCGCCGCTCGGTGACCTCGGCGTACGCCGGAGCCATTTGGGAGAGTTCCTGACTCACGGAACCTAGCACCTCGTTGGCCAGCAACACGGCGCGGGCGGCGATCAACAGCTCCAGGGTTTCCCGGTCGATGCCCAAATCTTCGACCGCCATGCCGAATCCTTGCCAGAAGGCAGTCTCGGCTTGTTGAGCTTGCTTGCCTCGCCGGAAGTAGAACAGGGATTGGGCAGCGTCCACAGCCGGATGACTCCACACGGAATCGTCAAAGTCAAAGACCGTGAGCGCGCCTTGATGGAGTTTCACGTTGCTGAGATGCAAGTCAAAGTGAACCAGTTGAGGCTGACCCAGCGACTTGATCACTGCATCGGCTCGTTCTCTGACCTTCGTAGCGGCAGGGGTGCTCATCCGCCACGGTTGCCCGTCCAGCACTTCCCGATAGGTGGGCCGCTGGCGGGTGTTTGCTGTCTGCCAGCCCTCGTCGCTTCCTGCAGGCTCGCCATAAGTGCCCCAACCTTGAACAAAGTGGCCGGTGCGCAGGTATCGCTGGGAGAGCGGCCTGGCATCCAGGCGTAGGCCACCACGGGCACTTCATGGTCCAGACCCTCAACCCGCGTAGTGGTAATTGGCGAGCCCTCAAAAATGGGAACAGGGTGGGGCACGCGAACCCCCTGCTTTTGGGCTTGTTGGATGAAGTCCACTTCGCCCCGGACCATCGGCAAGGTGCGCCGCGAGTTAATGTTGAGACGGACAGCCAGATCATGGTCGCCGACTTGGACTCGAAACGTTGAGTTGAACCCGTGCAAGACCAAGCGGACGCTCGATGCATCGACAATCCCCTCTAGGGCTCGTCGAATTGCTGAAGCCTGTTTATGCCGACTGAACTCCGCAAAGGAACTCATGACCCAAGGCTACCCGCGAGCCCATTCGAGCTTGTTTGAACGGTTCGTTTTGCGCGCTATTCCTTGGCGCGGCCGCGTAGGCGGGCAATGAGACGACGTAGGCGCCAACTCAGCGGATCTTGCAGGCCCGCATCGGCCAGCACGGATTCTTGAATGGCGCGCCCGGACTGGATGTCCGCCGCCTTTTGCGCCAGGTAGGTTTCGTCGTCCTCAAAGGCGATCATGGTGATGGGCGGGGATTCCACGTAGGCCGCCTTCCAGCCCAGCTTGTGGGCGCGGCGGCCCCGCCAGGCATCTTCAAAAATGTCGTACTTCAGGCCGGTTTCCGGTTGTGGGCCCACCTGCCGGGCGCAGGATGCACGGAACGCTAGCAAGGCCCCCGGGATGTGACGCATGGGCCGCAGGTAGCGCAGGCGCACCCCGCTGACTTCGGTCCAGGGGTGCAGGCTGTCCGGCCCCATGTAGGCGGCCATTTCGGGGCTGTCGCCCAGCCAGGGGCACACCACTCCTAGTTGCGGGTCGGCCTGGAAAGCCCGCACCACCGCATCCTGCCAGCCGGGCTCGGGCCATAGGTCGTCGTCCATCGTCACGTAGATCGCGTCATCTTCAGCCGGGAGAAGTGAATCCAGGGCGCGATTGAGGGTCGGGACCTTGCCGTCTTTGCCATCCAGCACGTGCAGCTCGGTGGGCAGCGTGAAGCTCGCCTGGATGCGCTCCATGCCCTCGGTGAAGCGGGGCCGCTCCTGCCGGATGGTGGGGATGACGATGACGAAGCGGCTCATGGGGTCCGGCCGGCGTGGTGGGGAAGAGAGTGTTCCAGGGCGGGCATCTGGGCGGTGGCGGTCCAGTTGAGGCTAATGGGCGTGACGCTGACAAACCCCTGGCTGGTGGCGGCCACGTCGGTGCCGGGTTCGCGGGCATCCACAATCACCACGCCGCCTTGCCAATAGTAGGGGCGGCCCCACGGGTCTTGCCGCATCTCAACACGGTCTTCGTAAACACGCTTGCCCATCTCCACCACCCGGGTGCCCCGGAGTTCCGGCAGATCAATGGCGGGGACGTTGACGTTGAGGAAAGTAAGCGGCTGCAGCGGGCAAGTGGCCAGCCAATCAAGATGCTCGCGTAGCCAAGCCTGGGCCGTGGCGTAGTGCAGAGGCGCACCATCGGCGAAGAGGGCCATGCTCATGGCCACGGAGCGGATGCCGTTGATGCAGCCCTCCATCGCCCCGGCCACCGTGCCGGAATAAGTGACATCAAAGCCCATGTTGGGGCCGTTGTTGATGCCGCTTAGCACCAGGTCGCAGCCGTCCGGCCAGGCCATGGTCAGGCCGACATTCACGCAGTCCACGGGCACGCCGTTGACCTCGTAGGCTTCCAGCCCGCCGTGGTAACTGACCGACTTGACCCGGAGGGGATCACGCATGGTCATACTGTGGCCGCAGGCGCTCCGTTCGCGGTCGGGGGCGACCACCTTGACGGTGCCGAACTCGGCGGCGACTTCGGCGAGGGCGCGCAATCCTTCGGCGTGAATCCCGTCGTCATTGGTAAGAAGAATGCGCATGGACGACCAGAATCTACCCGCTGCCTCGCCGGGTATCTGCCCCCTTCGCCGGGTCGGGTTGCTGGTGGTGGCAGCGACGATGGTGGCCACCGGCGTTGCGGGAGGTTCGGGTCAGTGGCCCCTTGCGCTCTACGGCCTGGCGGTGGCACTGCTGGCGTGGCTGGCCCCGGCCCGAACCACAAGCGAAGCGCAAACCGACCTGATGATGGCGCTCACGGCGGCGGCCCTCTTCTTGTGGCCGGAGGGCTGGATGCTCGGCGTGGCCTTAGCCGTCGTAGCCTGGCACGCGAGGCGAAGGGAGAACTGGACCCGCCTCTTGGCCTGGCTTGGTCTGCTCATCACGATGATGCTGAGCGGGGAAGCGGGGAGTGCCAGCCGCATGGCGCAGTGGTTCATCAGCCTGGGGATGAGTGAGGCTACGGCGCAAACCATCATGTTTGGGCTGCGTAAGTCCATCCACGTCTTGGGGTACGCGGCGGTAGCAGTGACAGCCGCCCGCCTGGTGCCCCGTGAGAGATGGTTCTTTGCCCTGGGGTGGGGGCTGCTTCTGGCCAGCGCAGATGAACTGCGCCAGAGCCGCGAGACCACCCGCACCGGCACCTGGACCGACGTGGCGATTGACGCCGTGGGCATGGGGCTCGGCCTCGCCCTGTGGTACGGGTACACCCGTCGGAAGGCATGGAGCGGCGACTCGTAGTTTGGCCCGGCTGGCTGGGTGGCCCCGACGACGCGCCCCGGCCTGAGTGGGATAGCCCGGCGGGCGAGTGGCTGGCGCAGGCGCAGGTGGAGCGCCTGGTGGCCCCGGAGCAGGCTTCCCGGACGCCCGAGGTGGCCTGGTTTGGCCTGGAGCCGCACCTCTACACCACCGAAGATGGGCCACTGGCGGTGGGGGCGATGGGGAAGGATTTCCCCGGGCCGGTGGGCGCGCGCGACACGCTCTTTGCCTTGGATTGGATGACCCTGGACGCCGACAACCAGCTTGCGCTGATGGATGCCCCGACGGGGGAAGCTTGGCAGGCCTTGACGGCGGCGCTGAAGCCCCTCGGCACGCCCCGGCTTACCCTGGCAGCCGTGCGCGGTCACTGCGCCCTGGCTTGGCACCATGGTTCACTGGATTTGGGGGTGCTGGCCCCCGCCGAAGCGGCCGGAAAGCCGTGGCAGACCGCTCTTCCGCAGGGAGATGGCGAGCCGATGCTGCGCCGCTTCATTGACGACGGCATCAATATCCTGATGGAGCACGAAATCAACCGCCGTCGCGTGGATGAAGGGCAGGCGCCGTGGCTGGTGCTGTGGCCTTGGGGGCCGGGATTCCGCCCGGATTGGCCGAGTTTTGGTTTGCCGTTCGGTTCGCCGCTGGGGGTGGTAACTGAAGAGCGCCGAGTGAGGGGCATTGCCCACTGGCTGGGGGTGCCAGAACAGGCCTTGGATTGTCGGCTGGAAGTGATGCCCACGCCGCCCGACGAACCCGAGGAGCGTGAATACAAGTGGCGAGAATGGGCGGAGGCCAACCTGGACCCGCGCGCGGGCAAAGCGGGGCCACGAATATCCGTGGTGCACACCACTCCCGATGGAAAGCCCGGCGAAGTGGTGGGGTTGATGGCGCAAGGGGGCGGCGATTTGCGGGCGGGGAATGGTCTCCCCTTCGATGCCCGCGCCCTGGACGAGCGGCGTGCCCCCCGCACCGGACTGGTGCAGGCCGTGCGCCAAGCCCTGCGGGCGCCCCTCGGCAGTACCGACGCGCACGCCTAAGCAGGTAGCCTTACGGGCATGCGCGCTTGCGGCGTCGTCGCCCTCTTGGCTTGCCTTGCCCCCCTGGCTATGGCCCAGTGGACCGCCGAGGAACAGACCCTGATCAGCGACACGCTGAGCCTGGGCAACCTCCGCCCCGAGGACCTCAACTACGAGAAGCAACTCAGCCGGGCCAGCCGCACGTCTTCGTTCATCACTTTCGCCCTCAATGACCCCCTGGGTGGGGCGGCGGAGCAGTGGCGTTTGCACGGTTCGGTGAGCGGGGCGACCACCGCCAAGCTACTGGGCGAAGCCGACCAACTTTTGGGCGGCAAAGGCAATGCCGCCGTCCTCAACCCGACGACCGTGAGTGGGCTGAATGAGCTGCCGGCCAGTATCCGCCCGATCGTGGCGCGCCTGGTGGGCACAATGCAGGCCGCCGACGCCGAGATTCGCGAAGCCACCAAGGGCCTGAGCGCCGAGCAACAGCGCACGATCATAGAAGGGCTGCCCGTGACGGCGGTGGAGGAATCGAAGGTGACCTTCGCGTTTGTGCGCAACCCCGCGCCCTCCCTGGCCAACCTCTGGACCCTGATTGACCAAGTGGACCAAGCCCGCATCCGCGCGGCGTCCATCACCGTAACCGAAGCCGTGGAGCAGGCGGCCCGCGAACTCCGCGCCGCCAATGCCGATGTACCGGGCAAGGTGCGGGTGAAGATCGGTTCCTACGTTGTCCAGATTGGCGGCAAGGGCAACGACATCCACAGCGAAACCGACGCCCGTCTGACGATTGACCTCGGTGGCAACGACACCTACACCGGCCGGGCGGGGGCGGGGGTGGGTTACACCAGCGCCCTGATTGACCTCGGCGGCGATGACACCTACCGCCCGGTGGACCTCAGCATTGGCGCGGCCATCCTGGGCATCGGGGTGGCTCTTGACGCTGGAGGACACGATGATTTCGGTGGCGCATCCTTGGCCTACGGGGCTGGCCTCGCGGGGGTAGGAGTGTTCCGCAAGGAAGGCGGCCACGACCGCTACGCCAGCCGGACGCTGAGCCAAGGGTTCGGGGTCGCAGGGATCGGCCTGTGCATCGATACCAACGGCAACGATGTTTACGATGTCGGCCTGTTTGGGCAAGGGGCGGCCCGCACCCAAGGCGTCGGCTGGCTCGTAGACCTGAAAGGGAACGACCTTTACCGCGCAGGGAGCATCTCTCTCAACGCGCCGTTGTTCAGCGGGGTCTATTACAGTTTTGCCCAGGGGTTCGGTATGGGTTACCGCGAGGACTGGGGCGGCCAGGCCGGGGGCGTTGGGCTGCTGACCGACGTGGAAGGCAACGACACCTATCTCGGCGAAACGTACTCGCAGGGCGCGGCTTACTGGTTCTCCATCGGTTCGCTGGGTGACCTGGCTGGGCGTGATCTCTACCGCGCCCACCACTATTCTCAGGCGAGCGCCATGCACATCTGCGCGGCCTACCTGCTTGATGCCAGCGGCGACGACACCTACGCGGTGGCCGTGGGGGCAGCCCACGCCATCGGGCACGACCTAGGCGTGGCGGTGCTGCTGGATCGCGCGGGAGATGACACCTACACCAGCCGCGACAGCAACCCCGGCCTGGGCAGCGCGAATGGCGTGGGCATCTTCGTAGATATGGCGGGAGCAGACCGCTACCACGGCCCGGCGGGGCGTGGGCTTGCCGCTCGGGGTACGGGCTCGGTGGGCGTCTTTGCCGATGCCAACGGCGATGACTTGTACCGATTTGGCCTCGCGGATGGCCAAGGACGGGCGCGGGACACTTGGGGTGTGGCCCTCGACCGGCAGATGCCCGGGGCGGTGGTAGAGCCTCCCGTGGTGCCCGACCCGCCGGCGGTGGGTTCGATTCCGCGCCCCGAAGACGCGCAATTGCAGGCGATCTACCGCCGCGCCACGCAGTGGGGAGTGGGGTCCGCCGAAGCCGAAGTGCAAGAGAGCGTTCGCCAACTCATCGGCATTGGCCTCCCGGCCTGGGAGTGGATGGTGGACAACCAGTTAGCCTCCGCGCAGCGGCTCGAAATCCGTACCTTCGTGGCCGTGGCCCGGGGAATCGGAGCCCCGGCGGCGACCAGCCTCGGCCGCAAAGCCCTCACGGGATCGATTGCCGAGAAGAGCAACGCGCTGCGCATTGCCGTGGATGCGGACATCAAGGACATGGGCGCGGTGGTCCCGAGCTTCCTGGAAAACCCCGAGTTGCAAATGGCCGCCGCGCGGGCAGCTGGGCCACTGAAGGCGATCTCCGCAGTGCCGGCGCTGAACCGACTGTGCCTCAGCGAAGACCCTATCTTGGTGCGTACCAGCATGATTTCGCTGGCTCAAATCGGGGCGGCGGAAACCGTGATAACAGGCATGGCTCTCCTTGGCAGTAGCGACCTTCCCACACGCCGGGCAGCCGCCGCACTCGTAGCCCAGCACCCAGACCAGGCGGGCACGACTCTGGACCCCCTCCTCAACGGCAACGACGAACTCAAAGCCCGCATGGCGCTGGAGGTTCTGGGCCTCATCGGCTCCGAGGATGCCTTGAACCGAATCGCAAGGTTCCTCATGGACCCGCGCCCGGGCATGCGCATCGAAGCCCTGCGCCAACTCAACGGACGGGTGCCGGAGACGGCCCGACCCACCGTGCTGGCGCTCCAACGCGACCCGGTAGACCTCGTCAAGTGGGTCGCCCGGGGCGTGGAAATGGGAAGTTAACCGAGCTTAGATCGGGTTGATTCGCATCGCCGCCCGCACCTGTCGCATGGTGTCGGCGGCGAAATCGCGCGCCTTTTCGGCCCCGGCCTGCAGGATCTCATCAATCGCACCGTCGTCCAGGGTGGCCCGGCGTTCGCGCATCGGTCGCAGATACTCGTTCAGCGCTTCAATTAGCTCCTTCTTGCTCTGCATGCACCCTCGCTCGCCACGTCGGTCTTCATCCCAGGCTTGCTCGTAGCCCGGCACGTAAAGGCGCATGTATTGGCACACCGCGCAGCCCTCGGGCACACCCGGGTCCGTCTTCCGAATCTTTGTAGGCGTGGTGAAGGCCCCCATGATGCGCTTCGCCGTTTCCTCTTCGGTGTCGTTGATGTAGATGCAGTTGTCGTAAGACTTGCTCATCTTGCGCATGTCCACCCCTGGCAGGGTAGCGCGAGATTCATCTTCCGAAATGATGTTCTTGAACTCGGGGAAGAGCTCGACACCGAACGTGGCATTAAACGATCGGGCAATTTCTCGACTGAGTTCAAGGTGCGGGGCTTGGTCCTTGCCCACGGGCACCCCGTGGGGGCGGTAAAGCAGAATGTCCGCCGATTGCAGCACCGGGTACCCCAGCAGGCCGTAGCTCACCGGGCGGCCTTCGGCCAGGTCGTCCTTCTTCTCCTTGAAAGTCGGCACCCGCTCCAACTTGCCCAGCCCGGTCACCATCGAAAAGATCAGGTGAAGCTCGGCGTGCTGCGGCACCATGGATTGCACAAAGATGGTGCTGCGCTCGGGATCGAGGCCCCCCGCGATTAAGTCCTTGGCGACCTCGCGGCTATTGTGGGCGAGGTCGGGCGGGATATCGCCCATGGTGGTCAGGGCGTGATAGTCCGCCACCATGCAGAACATGGTGTGGCCTTCATCCTGCAGCCGCACCCAGTTGCGCAGGGCCCCTTCAAGGTTGCCGATATGCAAGCGCGGGTTCGTGGCCCGCATTCCGCTCAGGATGCGCTGCGTCATAGTTCAGTTCCCAGCATGAACCGAGTCACCGCGCGACCAGCGGGACCGAGAATCATGCTAAACAAGGGGAAAGCTCCGGTTTGCCCCAGGATGATGAGGCCCAAGAACAGGAAACCCCCGAACTGAAGGTTGAATTGCGTCCACTTGATTCGGGTGCGATCGGGCAAGAACGTGCCCAGAATCCACATGCCGTCCAGCGGGCCGATGGGGAGTAGGTTGAACAGTCCCAAAGAAACATTGATCAACACACCGTAAAGCAAGAACGTACTCAGGAATGGAATCTCTTGACCCGCCGTGAGCCGGAACATCACCGCAAAGAGCATCGCCTGAATGAAGTTGCTCGCCGGGCCACCGATCACGGCCACAAAGTGGTCCCACTTCGGGTTGCGCATCTTGCGAGGATCCATGGGCACGGGTTTCCCCCATCCAATCCCAAACCCCGACAGAACCGTGAGGATGATCATGATCGTCCCGATCGGATCAAAGTGCTTGAACAGGTTCAGCGTCACCCGTCCGTAGATGCCGGGGGTGGGGTCGCCCGCCATGTCGGCCAGCTTGGCGTGGGCGTATTCGTGAATCCCAATCGCCAGGAAGATCACCAAAAAGATGGCTACGTAATCGGAAACTTGCATAGCGGCTTACAGGGAGATCAGGGATTCGCGAGCGAACATCTCGTCGAAGGTGTCGCGGCGCTGCAACAGTTCAAATTGGCCGTTCGCTCGCCGGATGACCGTGGCGGGGCGAGCATAGCGGTTGTATTGGCTGGCCATGCTACTGTTGTACGCACCGGTGCACTGCACCTGCACAAAGTCCCCGGGCCGGATATCGTCGGGTAGGTCCACCATGTCAAAGAGCATGTCGGTTTCGCAGTGCTTCCCGCTCACGCGCATGGGGCGGACTTCAGCCATAGTGCGACCGTCTTGCGGCAAAGCCGAAACCGGATACTTGCTGCCGTAAAGCGCGGGGCGCGGGTTATCGCTCAGGCCCCCATCCACCGCCACGTAAGTGCGCTGGCCTTCGCCAGCGGGGACGGTCTTCACGACGCCCACCGTGTAGAGTGTGATGCCACTTTCGGCCACCAAGCTGCGGCCGGGTTCTTGAACCAGGGTCGGCTCCCATTCACCTTGCAGACTTTCGCGGACGGCTTCCACCACCAGGCGGCAGTAGTCAGGGATGGGCATCGGTTGGTCGCCGGGTTGGTAGCGCACGCCCAGGCCTCCGCCGACATTGATGATCTTGGCGGTGAAGCCGTGCTCCCGCCGCATGCGCAGGGCAAAGTCGGTGATGAGTGCCCCACCCGAGCGCTGCGCCTCGGGGTCCAAAAGTTGCGAGCCCACGTGGCAGTGGAACCCGACCACGGGCAACCCAAGTTCCAGGGCGCGGAGAAGGGCGCGCTCCCCGCTGCCATCGGCGATATTGAAGCCAAACTTGGTGTCGGCCTGGCCAGTGGAGATTTTCCCGTGCGTTTTCGGGTCTACCCCGGGGGCAAGCCGAATCAAGAGGTCAGGAACCTGGCCCATCGAGCCGAGCCGCTCAATTTCCTCGAAGTTGTCCACCACGATCTGGCCGACGCCTTCCATGGCCGCGCGTTCGAGTTCAGCAAGGGTCTTGTTGTTGCCATGCAGGTGGCAACGAGCGGCGGGGACCCCGGCCCGCAGGGCGGCTTCGAGTTCACCTTCGCTGGCGGTATCGATGGTGCATCCTTCGTCCGCCGCAATTTGCAGTACGGCGAGGGTGGAGTTCGCCTTGCTGGCAAATGAGATTTCGGTGTGCGGATAGACACTGGCGAACCCATCGATGTACGCCCGAATTCTCTCACGCAGGTGGGATTCATCCACCACGTAGAGCGGGGTGCCAAAGGTTTCGGCTAAGTGTTGAGCTTCGGCAGCAGAAACGGCAAAGGGATCGCGCATTAAGGGCGATTATCCCCGCCGGGGCCGCCCGCTGTCAGGACACTGCCCGGTAGGCGAGCATTTGGCCTCGCACGAGGTCCACAATCACCGCTTCATCGCCCTCTTCCTGCATCGGGATGAGAGCCTTGATCCGCTGGTCCAAATCAGATGTAGACGGGTACGACCAGAAAGTCTCGCCAACATTCTCGACCAAGACATTGGCATAGTGGACACTGGCCAGGGCCAGGGTTTCTTCCTGGTGTTCCCACGGCGCGGCAAAGCCGGTCAGCACGTAGGGGAACAGGGTGGGGAAGTTCCACGCCTGCAGCAGGTCCACCGCCACTTCGTTGGGGTGGTGCTCAAATCGATCAATGAAGGCCGTGGTCGGGTCCACTTTGCGGGCCTGGGCCGTCACCATCAAGGCGTCATAGGTGTCCGGTTCAACGCTGGCAATCAGGGCCAGGCCGAGGTCGTGCAGCACGCTGGCGGCAAACACCTCATCCGGCACGAGGGCCGAGGGCGCATCGGAAGTTTTCTTCGCCATCGAGAAGAGATAGCGCGCCAGCAAGTCTACAAACATGGAATGCTGGGCAAATCCCTTGGTATCAAACCGCTTGGCGGAGGCGTTTTGCACCACGGCTTGCATCCACACGGCCACGGCGAGGCTGCGAACGGCGCGTTCGCCCAGTATCATGATGGCCTGGCGAATGGTGGTGGCTCCGGAAGTCATGCCCCCGTAGGCGGCGGCGGAAGACGCTCGCAAAACCCCTGCGGTCAGGCCGGGGTCGCCCAGGATGATTCGTTCCAGGGTGGCGGCGCTGGCCGTGCCCTTGTCAATCGCCTCGCAGAGTTGGGTGGCATTGTTTGGCAAGTCCCGCAAGACCGAATCCGGTCGAATCGAACTCTTCAAATCATCAAAACTTCGAACTTCTGCCATAGAATCCCAATGCGGGAGGCGTTGAACTCCCGAGGTTCATTGTTGGCGGGCGGTGCAGGTCTCTTCAGGTGCTAACGACCGGTATTCCTACGGGTTAGAATGAGGGCAGATGATCCGCATTGCGCTTCTTGGTTCCACGGGCAGTATCGGGCGACAGACCCTCGATGTGGTGCGAGAGCATCCCGATAAGTTTGAAGTCGTGGCCATGTCGGCCCGCACCAGCGCTGAATCGCTCCGGAATCAAGCCCGCGAGTTTGGCGTGCAACGACTGGCCCTGATGGACAAGAACGCGGCGGACAAGGCCGGACTGCCGGGAGGCATGGAGGCCGTGGTGGAACTGGCCACCTTGCCCGAGGCGGACCTGGTGGTGGTGGCCGTGGCCGGGGTGATTGGTCTGGTGCCCACCCTCGCGGCGGTCCGAGAAGGGAAGCGCATCGCTCTGGCCAGCAAGGAAGTTTTAGTCTCGGCCGGCGAGTTAGTGATGCCCCTGGTGCGCGAACGGGGCGTAATGCTGACTCCCATTGACAGTGAGCACAGTGCCGTTTTCCAATGCGTGCAGGGGGTCCGCCCGGACCAAATCGCGAAGGTGATTCTCACCGCCAGTGGCGGACCGTTCCGTGGCTGGACCCGAGAGCAACTCCAGAACGTGACGCGTGAGCAAGCCCTGAACCACCCGACCTGGAAGATGGGCGGCAAGATCACGGTGGACAGCGCCACGCTGATGAACAAAGCCCTGGAAATGATTGAAGCGCGGTGGCTCTTCAACGTGCCGATGGAGTCCGTGGAAGTGGTGGTGCACCCGCAAAGCATCGTCCACTCGTTTGTGGAACTCACCGATGGTAGCGTGTTGGCGCAACTGGGCTGGCCGGATATGCGCCTGCCCATTCAGTACGCGCTGAGCTTCCCTGAGCGCCCCGCGAGCGGCCTCAAGCCGTGGCGGCCCCACCTCACCCCGAACCTCACGTTCGAACCGCCTAACGAAGACGTCTTGCCTTCGTTGCGCCTTGCCCGGCAGGTGATGAAGACGGGTGGCACCGCCCCCTGTGCCCTTAATGCGGCGAACGAAGAGGCGGTGGCGCAGTTCCTGAACGGCAAGTGTGGATACCTGGCGATGGCCGAGGTGGTGGAGCGGGTGGTGAATCGTCACGCGGCCCTGCCCGTCACCTTAGAGGCGCTGCTCGACGTGGACAATTGGGCGCGGGCCGAAGTCCGCCGGATCCTGGATATCCCGCAGGTCTAGTGCATCGAGCTTCAGGTCAACGGCGTAAGGGAGTAAGGTAAGGAACAGTTCGCATGGAAGCACTCGCCCCGGTATTCAGCGTTGCCAGCACAATTTTCCAGTTCTTGCTGGTCATTACTGTGATCGTGGCGGTGCACGAACTTGGCCACTACCTAGCCGCGCGGATGAGTGGCATGCACGTCGAGGCCTTCGCGGTGATGATGGGCGGGGTGCGGCGCACGGACCTGAGCGAACACGAACCGAAGGGGCTCATTTCGGCGCGGGTGATCTGGATCATCGCGGGCCTGGGGTTACTCACCATGATCGTGGGCACGGTGGCCAAGAACGCCTTGGTGTTTGAAGCCGGCTTGGTGGCGAGTGGGGTTTGGGTGCCTCTTATGGCGAGCCTGCGCCTGGAACGGCTTTACCACTTGCCCGGGGGCACGGCGTTCCGGCGCATCATGATCACGCTGGCCGTCCTGGTGGCCATGCTCTTCATGGGCACGCAGTTCCGCAATCTCGATGCGGGAACTTGGATCGGATTGATCGCGGGCGGCATGGTGATTGCCATGCTGGTGATGTACTACTCCCCGCTTATGGGTGGCAACCACGCCAACGAGGAGGAACGCCAAGGCGAAGGGAAGATCACGGTGAACGGTGAGACCGTGCCGGTACGCTTCCGCCCCCTGTGGTGGGTGACGGACAAAAACGGTACCGAATTCAGCCTGCTTTTGCTGCCACTGGGGGGATTTGCCCGCATCCGGGGTATGCAGTCGTTCGAGGACGGGCGCGAGACAAAGATCGAGGGCGGCTTCTACACCAAGCACCCGATTTTGCGGCTGTTCACCCTGTTTGCCGGGCCGCTCTTTAGTGTGCTCTTTGGCATCATCGTCTTAACCGGCGTTTGGGCGGCCAACGGGCGTCAGGATGTCTCGGAAAAGCCTGTGGTCGGTAGCTTGAGCGTGGGAGGTGCGGCGGACAAGGCGGGCATCAAGATTGGCGACCGCATTACCAGCATCGATGGCACCGCCATTACCTCTTTTGATGGTATCCGGCCAGTGATTGACGCCGGCGGTGAAAAGCCGCGCCAGGTCACCGTGGAGCGTGAAGGCAAGGCCCTGACGTTCACCTTGACCCCCCAAATCCAGGAAGGGATGCCCAAACTGGACCAGGAGGGTAACCCGATTTTGGGCGAACGGGAAACGCGCCTGATTATTGGGGTCGGTCCAGATTTCGAGACGAAAACGATGTCGGTGGGCGAGGCGTGGAATGAAGCCTGGAACCAGCCGGTGGTCCTCGTTAAGGGCTTGGCAACATTGGTCAGCCGCCCGCAGGCGGCCAAGGACACTATGGGCGGCCCGGTGAGCGTAGCGCAGGCGACGCAGGGCGCGACCAGCATGGGCGCCTACGGCATTCTTACGCTGATGGGGATGCTTAGTCTGTCGCTCGGCATCATGAACTTGCTCCCGATTCCCCCGCTCGATGGCGGACAGATGGTGATCAATTTCATCGAGCTGATCCGGGGAGGCAAGCGCCTGAGCATGAACCTTCAACAGTTGGTGACCAACATGGGCGTGGTGCTGATGATCCTGCTGATGGTGAGCGCCACCACCATTGACCTCGGCCGCGTGACGGGCAATTCTGCCGACGCAAAACTGCCCGAGTTCAAGACCGAAAACGACCCGGCCCCAACGCAGCCGTAAGCGCTCGAGCTGGCCTCGCGGGGAAGCCCCGGCGAAACGTCCGGGTTGGGGGTGCATTGTCGTGCATAATGGTTCTTCGCCGACTTCTGCCGCGAGGAACTGTTTTGTCAAAAACCGTAACCATCAAGCCCGACGAGCAATTTGCACGACTTTACGCTGACCGTTTGATTTTGGAAGCCCTGGTTGATCTCCACGAGGTCATCAAGCCGGGTGAACTTTCCGAGCAACTAAGCAGCAAGGGTCTCGGTCTGGCGGCGATCCGCTCCCTGTTGGCCAGCAACGCTGACCTTTTTGCTTACAACGAGCGACGCTGGGTGCCCAAGGCTCGCCTGGATACGGAAGGCCGACCGATGCTGGCCGCCGTGGACCGGCTTCTGCGCGCGTTCGGGGCGCCGGTGGCCGTGGACCTGGTGGCGCGTGAGATTGCCATCCGCTACGGTATTGAGCCGGAAGATGCCGCCGACTGCATTCGCCGCTTTGGCCAAACCGATCCGCTCGTCCTGTTGACCCGCGACGACCGCGTGGTTTCCACCGAAGTGCTTTTCCGGGGTTCGGACGAATCCCGCCCCCGCGCCTACAAGCTGGCGGGCATCACGGAAGAAGAAGTTGCCGATGCGCAGAAGAAGCTGGGCGACTTCGACTGGCTCCACAACGACGCCCTGGTGCTGGCGCTCGAAAAGGCCGCTCCGGTCTCGCTCAAGGCCCTTGGTGCCGCCGCTTGGGTGGCCCTCAGCCCGGATTCGCCGTTCGGGAATCACCTCTTTGACTGGCGCACGTTCTACGCCGACCTGCTCAGCATTCCGGGCTACGTGATCTCCGCCAATGGCGTGATTGCCCCCGAAGCCGAAGGTGCCAAGTGGGTGGCCCAGGCCGCCAAGCTCGCCGACAAGCTGGCCCCGACCGTCGAAATCGAAGACGCGGTGCCCATCGAGCTGAAGCCGGAAGACATCGAGAACATGGTGAAGAAGGTCACGGGTGCTTCCGAAACCGTGACGGCCAAGCAACTTCTGGAAGAACTTTTCGAAATCACCCCGACCGTGCGCACCTATCCGGACGACATGGCGAACGTGATGGACGCCCTGCGCGGCGACAAGCGCGTGATGTGGGTGGGCGGCGACCGGTTCCAGAAGCCGGAAGCCCGACCGGACGACGTGGACGAAATCCCGATGCCGTTCCAGTACGTGGCCAGCGACCATCTGCAAGAAGATGGCGACCCGGTGGACGTGGAACTGGTGGACGAAGGCCTGAGCAGCAGCCTTCGCAAGCTCATCCTGCACCCGCTGGCGCAAGACGTGCTGGACGAAGAACTTCAGCCGCGACTGAAGAACATCCCGGACCAGATCCGCTTGGTGCTCAAGCCGATCCACCGCGAACTGGGCACGTTCCCGATGGCGCAATTCCCGACGGGCTGGTTTGATGACGAACCGGGCCTGCAAGAAGTCATCCTCAATGACACGCACGGCCGCACGCTGCAGGTGTGGCTGAACACCAAGCTCCGCTTGATGTTTGGTCTCTTTGAGTGGTGGATTGACCAGCCGATCGAATCGGGCGCGGTCTTCCAGCTCACCCGCACCAACAAGCCGAACGTTTTCGATTTCGAATGGCTGGACCAGACGGACCCGGTGGTGTACGTCAGCAACCAGCGCATGGAAGAACTGCGGGAGATTGCCACCCGCGCCGACTCCATGTCGACGTTCGAGATCCTCCGCGAAGTGATGAGCCACTGGAGCAAGGGCGCCGACTTCCTCACCATCATGTGGGAAGTCAATGTCGTCCGCCGCACCAGCCGCCGGCTTTTGGCTTCGCTTCTCAGCAGTTACGTCTGTTTCTATCAGCGCTCGGGCTCGCCGGTGTGGCACTACGACCACAAGAAGGTGGAGCAAGGGTTCGATAAGACCAAGAAGAAATTCATCAAGAAGAACTAAGGACCAGGAGACGATTCGGGGTACCTTAGCTGACCGCTTCAGAAAGAACATATGGCCAATCTCAAGTCAAGCAAGAAAGACATTCGACGCAGTGGGCGCAAGCGCATCGCCAATCAGAGTGTGCGCACGTCCCTTAAGACCTACATCAAGAAGGTCCGCAAGGCGGTGGAAGCCGCTGATACCGAAGTCACGGCAAGTGCCCTGCAGACTGCTCAATCCAAGATTGACCGCGCTGCGCAGAAGGGTGTGATTCACAAGAACCAGGCTCGTCGCCGTCTGAGCCGGATCGCCAAGAAGGCCAACAAGGTCGCGCAAGGCTAAGCCTTTTCTCTTTTCGAAGCGAAAACAGGCCGGAGGGCCATGCTGAGAGTCGTAGACTAGCAGTGTGGGACTCTGGCCTCTCGTATTTGCGACCACCGGTTTTTTGGCACCCTCGCCGGAACTGGAGATTGATTATCGAGACTTTCAGGGGCTGACCGTCAATTACGATGGCGTGCCACTGGTCACGGGCTCATCGTTCCAACTTTACGAACCGAACTGGACCCGGGGCATCTATTCCTCGGCCTGGAAGCCGGTGAGCATCGATCGCTCCCGGCCCGATCGCATCCTTGTCACCCTCTCGGCGGATAACGGCCGATTTCGCGGCACGCAATCGTTCACCAAGACCGGCCAAGGCGTGCGGGGCGAGTTCGAGTTTCGTTGGCTTGGCACGCGCCGGGTGATGCTGGAGCATAGTGCCAGCTTCTTGTGGGCGCCGGTGCTGGAGCCGGCCCAAGCGGTGGTGGATGGCAAGCAAGCGGGCGTGCTGGGCAGCCAGAACCCCACCGGGTCGCAAATGGAGCCCCGCACCATCGGGGTGGGCCGCCAAAGCTTCTTCTGGGATGCTCCCCTCGCCCAAGTGCAGGTGGATGTAGACGGTATTCAGCTCACTGCTTTCGACGCCCGCAACTACAACCAGCCGTGGGCGGAAGGGAAGGAAGTGGTGTGGCTGGGGCATACCAATCAAGCTCTGGACCCCAACACCACTCTGCGTTACAGCATCGAATGGCGCTTTGCCCCGCGCTCTCTTTCGGCCCCGGGCACGCAAACCGTGAACCCCGAGTGGACGGCTGCCCCCGTGGTGGAACAAGCCCGCGCCACGGCGTGGCCTCTCATCCCGCAGCCGAAGGAGTTTCGGGCCGGGTCCGGCACGTGGCCATTGCCGGGTGGGATCGAGTTCACGGGTGCCTTGGGGGATCAAGAATTGGCAGCGAGATTCAGTCGGCTGATTCAAGCCCGGTGGGACGGGCCGATCACAGCCAATCTCGCGCAAATCTCGATTGTCCAAGATGCCAGTTTGCCCGCCGAGGGCTATCGCATCCGGGTGACGGAGCGCGGCCCCGAAATCGCGGCCAAAGACGCCCTGGGTGCCGGCCATGCCGTGACCACGCTCGCGCAAATGGTGCGGCCCGTGGGCGGGCGGCTGGTTATCCCGGCGGCCGAGGTCAAAGACTGGCCGAGCGTGGCCTGGCGCGGCGTGCATATGTTTGTCGGCCCGCAGGCGCTGCCCCTCCAAACCGAGCTGATGGATCGGTATCTGGCCCCGCTCCGCATCAACCACGTGGTATTGCAGTGCGAGCGCACCGATTGGACCTCACAACCCGGCATTCGGTCGGGCTGGACCATGGAGCGCAACGACCTCAAAACCCTCTTTGAGCGCTACCGCGAACGGCAAATTGAGCCCATCCCGCTCATTCAATCCATGGGGCACATGGGGTGGTTCTTCATGAATGGCCAAAACCTGGATGTGGCGCTCAATCCGCAGGTGCCCTTTACGCTCGACCCGCGCAAAGAGGAAAGCCGGAAACGACTCCGGGCGATATGGGACGAGGCGATCACCCTGCTCAAGCCCAAGACGATTCACTTTGGGATGGACGAAGTGGACATGCGCGGCGTCCAACCGGACCCCTTTATGTCGACGCGCCTGTGGAATCGCCATATCCCCTGGTTGGTGGCCTACGCCAAAGAAAAACGGTTGGACGCGATGGTGTGGGGCGATATGATGCTGGCCCCCGGCGAAGCCAATGACGCGATGAACGGCCACAGCGTGCCCGTGGCGGCTCAGCGGCGGGCCGCACTGGCTCCGGGCACCTACGTGGCGGATTGGCACTATGCCGCGAACCCAGATCCTGCCGTTTACAAGAGCCTCGCCCTTTGGAAGAAGGCGGGGATGCGCCCCATCGCCAGCACCTGGGATCGGCCGGAGAACATCTACGGCTTTACCCATGCGGCGATCCAGCAAGGCGCCGGGGTGCTCACCACCACTTGGGCGGGCTACGAAAGCAATGAGCTCGCCATGGCGCAAAACTTCCCGCAAATTGCGGCGTACCTGCTGATGGCGGAATACGCCTGGAGCGGCCGCAAGGAACGCCCGTCGGCCTTGCCCTACGATTACATCGCGGTCGCCCGCCAAATGGTTTACGGTTCACCGACCCCCACGCAATCGCGCCCGGGCCGCATGATGCGGGGGCACGATGACTTGCGAGTGGGCCCGTTTGCATTCCAGCGGATCGACCCGGTGCGGATGGTGAACACCCTGGTCGCGGGCGGAGATCGCCGCCCCGCTCGGTTGGATTTTGCAGTAGGGCAGGCGGCCAAGAAGGTGGTGCTTGCCCTGGGCGTGGACACGTTCCTGCGGGAAGGTCAAGAGATTGCCCAAGTTCGCCTCATCCTCGATGGGGGTAAAGAAGTGACGCAGCCCGTGCGCTACGGCCACCATGTGCGCGCCGTGCGTGATACCCGTCCGACGTTCCTTACCGACTCGGAGCAAGGGGTTGCGGCGCTGTCGCTGAGCGTGCCGACCGAGCATGCAGGGGCGACGGTACGCAGCATCCGGGTGGAAGCGACTGAGCCCCGCGCGGGGGTAAGTGTGCGGGGGGTCTCCATCCTGCCATGAACATAGTCAGCGCCGAGACGTGGCGACAAATGCTGGAGGAAGCGATTGCCGAGCGATACTTCCCTGGGGCGGCCCTGGCCGTAGTCAGCCCGGCGGGCGTGACATCGGTCTTCGGCGGTCGCTTTACGTACGATCCGGATTCCCGAGTCGTGGATGCCGAGTCGCTCTGGGATATGGCCAGTGTGACCAAGGTGATGGCCACCACCAGCGTAGTCATGCGCCTGGTCGATCGCGGAGAACTGGATCTGGCAGAGCCGCTTATGACCGATTTGCCGCAGGTCCAAGCGCCGGACGTGACTTACGAAGACTGCCTGCGACACGAAGCGGGCTGGGCGCCTTATGTCTCCCTGGAGGATGTGGCCGTGGCGGACGTGGCGGCGAACCGGGCGCGACTGCTTGCGCAAACGCCCGTGGCTCCCCGGCGATCGGGCACCGTCTATTCGTGCTTGAGTCTGCAGATGGTGACGGCGGGCATCGAAGCCCGCACGGGCAAGTCCTTACCGGAGCTCTTTGCCCGAGAGGTGGCCGAGCCGATGGGGTTGAAGGCTGCGACTTTCCATCCTCGCGAGCGGGAGAGCTGCGTGCCGACAGAGGAAAACCCACCCTGGAGAGTGCGAGTGTCCAAAGAGAGGAATGAGCCGCATCCCGATTCGCCTTATACTCAAGGTTCGGTACACGATCCTGCTTGCTATTTATTAGGCGGCGCGGCGGGGAATGCGGGTTTGTTTGCGACTTTATGGGATGTAGTTCGGTGGGGCAAATACATCTTAGGCACGGAGCCCGGTTGGGTGGCCGAGAGCACTTTAGTAAAGTTTCAAAATCCTCGGGTCCCCGGCAGTCGCGGCCTCGGTTTTGATCGGCCTTCGCCGGATGGTTTTTTGGCGGGACTGAATCGCGCCTCGGACTCGTTTGGTCACCTCGGTTTTACCGGGACTTTAGCCTGGTTTAACCCCTCTGATTCCACGGCGCTGATTCTCCTGACAAACCGAGTGCACCCTCAGCGTGATATGAGCAATATTATCTGCCTAAGGCGGAAGATAGCGGCCGAACTTTGGAAGTAGTTGCAGGTGGTTTTACTATTTTTTTAGCCTTTCGTTGTCCACCTATTGCGCAAAGCCTTTAGCCAGTGCTAATCTCTATGCGGGCTCTGGTTCCGCATTGGCTCTCCCCTTGGCGGTAATTCGGGGCCCTTTCTTTTTTTGCGAGACCCATTTACGGTGCAGTTCCTCCGCAATGAGAAGCCCATAGCGAGGCTCCAAAATAAAAAGGGTCGTGAACCCCGGAAAGGCATCACGACCCGTGAGTATTCTTAACAATACTAGTCGAGCGCTACCTGAATGGCGGGCAAAGCTTCGAAAAGGTCCATCACCAGACCATAGTCGGCAACCTGGAAAATCGCGGCGTCTCCATCCGTGTTGATCGCCACAATAATCTTGCTGTCCTTCATCCCGGCCATGTGCTGCGTGGACCCGCTGATGCCGGCCGCGATGTAGAGGTCGGGCGCCACGATCTTGCCGGTCTGCCCGACCTGCAATTCGTTGGAAGCAATGCCGCTGTCCACGGCCGCTCGGGTCGCCCCGGCCGCCCCACCGAGCTTGTCGGCGAGTCCTCCAATCAACCGTTCAAAGGTTGCCGCATCCCCCAGGGGTCGGCCACCGCTCACCACCACTTTTGCTTGGGTGAGGTCGGGGCGCCCGCCTTGACTGGCCGACTTGTGGGTGCGCACGGCCTGGCCGGCACCCGGGGCCGCCAGCGAAGAAGTCGAACCGTTGGCGCGTTCTTCGGGCTTGGCAAAGCCAGCCGGGCGAATGGTGAGGAACACCGGGGCACCTTCGACTTCCACTGTAGCCAGCAAACTGCCCGCCACAATGGGACGCTGATACTGACCCGGCGCCGGGATGGCAATCACATCGGTCACCATCGGCGAATCCTCCAAGCCCGCCACGCGGGCGAGCAGGTCCTTGCTCCACATCGCGCTCACGGCGGCAATCGTGGTGTAGTTGCCCAGGTGGCCCTGGATCATGGCGGCCATGGCATCGGCGGGGGCCAGATCGGCCTGGTCCACCGAGAACACTTGGCGAGCACCGATCGCGGGCACATCGCCGGCGGTCAACACCAAGACATCAAACTCGGCACCGAAGGATTGGGCAAAGCCCGCTCCGGCTTGTGCGTCGGCGGCGTTGAGAGCAATCAGAAGGAGACTCACAGGGCACCTCGGTCGCGCAGAGCGGCCATCAGTTCGGCGACGGAATTCACGCGGACGCCAGCTTGGCGCGGCGCGGGCTGTTCCACCTTCACGGTGCGCACTTGGGACTTCACGTCGGTCAGGCGCGGGCGCTTGGTCAGCGGCTTGCTGCGGGCCTTGATGATGCCGGGCAACGCGATGTAGCGCGGCTCGTTCAGGCGTAGGTCCGTGGTGACCACGGCGGGGAGGGGAAGGCTAAGGGTCTCTTCACCCTCGTCGGTCTCGCGGCGCACCGTGAGGTTGTCACCCGCGAACTCCATGGCACAGGCAAAGGTGGCCTGCGGCCAGCCCAGCTTGGCGGCCAATCTTTGGCCAGCCTGGTTGGCGTCGTTATCCGTAGCCTGCTTACCCATAAGGATGAGTTGCGGCTGAAGCTCTTGGGCAAAGGCGGCCAGCTCGTGGGCCACGGCGCGAGAATCCAGGTCCTCATCGGTCTGGATCAGCACGGCTTCGTCTGCGCCGATCGCCAAGGCTTTGCGCAGTTGTTCTTCGGCCGCATCCGGACCCACGCTCACCACCGTGATGGTGATGGCGGGATTCTTTTCCTTTTGACGCACGGCTTCTTCGACGGCGATTTCATCAAACGGATTGATCTCGAACTTCACGCCCGTCGTATCGATGCCATTTCCTTCGGCATTCGCTTTGACCTTGGCGTAAGGATCAATGACCCGCTTGACCGGTACAAGAACCTTCATTCCGTGACCATGCTACCAAGCCGGAGGAGAAGTCAGAAGGGGAGTCTATGACCTTCGGGCGTACCGGGCGGGCCCGCCGACCTCCGTATACTATGCCCATGCGACCACCGGAGGGCCAAGGCGTCATGTCCGTCTCCGTCTTCTTTGTCGCCAGCCCCTTTCACTTGCTCATTGCGCATCAGCTGCGGCAAGCCCTGCCGCCGGGGCACCGCAGCGTCTTGGTGACGTACAAACGCTCGGTGGAGGCCGCCGTACGCCCGGAGATGTTCGACGCTTGGGTGCGCATGCCTTGGCCGCGTTTCGAGCCGCTGCCGGGGCCGCTGGGCGGGCATCGCCGCTTGGTGGCGAACCTCAAGGAAATCGCGGGAGCCGTCGGGCCGACCCCCGAGGTCATTCTCCATAGTCCGGTTTACGACACGGAGGCCATCAACTACTTTGTTAAGGGCTTGCCCCGACTCATTCCGGGTGCGCGGGTGCGGGCGTGCCTCATCCCCGATGGCGCTCTGAATCTCTCGTTGCACCCGATGTCGCCCTCTAAGCGAATGTGGGCGCGGTTGCGATCCTTGCGAGCCCTTCTCTCTCCGGACCTCCGCTATTCCCACCTCAAGAGCGACCGCACGGGTTCGGACGCCGACTTTGTCGAGAAAATTTATGTGATTGAGGGACTGGATCACCCCTATCCGGCCGAGCGGGTGGTGCCCCTGCGGCTGCACGTGCCGATTCAGGCGCCACCCCTTTCGCACCGTGCCCTGGTGGTGGGGCAGCACATTCACCGAGTCGGCTGGATTGACGAAGCGGGTCGCGACCGCATCACGGCGACCATCCGCCAATGGCTGGCCGAGAACGGAGCCACCCACATCGATTACAAAGCCCACCCGGACGATCCATTCTCTGAGCTCTGCAAAGATGACTACCACCGGCTCGACCCCGCCACGCCTATGGAGAATCTGCTGGATAATGGTCAGTACGGCATCGTCATCGGGGTGGCCTCGTCTGCCCAGGTAACGGCCAAGCTCATTCTCGCGGACCAAGCCCGGGTGCTGTCCGTCGGATATGACCTGCTCACCGGCATGAAACGTCACGAGTTCGTTGCGCTGCAGCGGGCGTTCACTCAGCTGGGCGTCGAGTTTGTAGACGTCGATTCCTGATTGCCTAGCAACTATGGGGATAGACTGGTTTTATGTCCAGTCCGGCGGAGCCCATCCCTCTGCGTGGATGGAGAAAGATTCCCGCCGTCCAAGCCCTCAGCCACTTCAATTTCCGCATCCTGTGGCTGGGCTCGTTGCTATCGTTTACCGGCTCTTGGGTTCAGCGCACGGCCCAGGATTGGTTGGCCTATGGGCTAACCAATGACGACCCCTTCATGCTGGCGGTGGTCTCGTTTTGCGGGATGGCACCGGTGTCGTTCTTGGGTCCGCTGATGGGGGCTTACGTGGACATGCTGGACCGCCGGAAATTGCTGACCCTGATGATGATCATCAGTGCCATCGGTCCGCTGTTTTTGGGGTTTGCCACCTACTTCCACTTCGCCGCCTATTGGCATTTGGTGGTGGTGGCGCTAGTGGGCGGCCTAGTAAGCACCATGGAGATGCCCGCGCGGCAGTCCATTGTGCGGCAGTCGGTGCCGGTGGATGTTCTGCCGGCGGCTATCCCCACTCAGGCGTTGACATTCAACTTCGCCCGCGTGGCGGGGCCGGCGATCGGGGGTGTGATCCTTGCCAAGTTTGGCCCGGCCTATGCGTTTTGGGTGAACGGGCTGAGCTTTGCATTCCTCATTGCGGCCGTAAACATGATCCGTGCGGACCTCGGCCCGATGATCAAAGAACCCCAGCCCATCCGGGATTTGGTGGCCGAAGGGTTCCGCTATGTCTTTAAGGAAGATCGACTCCGGGTGATCTTTTTGCTCGAGGCGGCCACCAGTGTCTTCGGGGTGTTCTATCTCGGCTTAATGGCGGCCATCGCGAAGACCAAGTTGGGATTGGGAGCGAGTGGCCTGGGAAATCTTTTCACGGCGATCGGGGTGGGCGCGGTGATCGGCCTTCTCTTGGTCAGCACCATCAGCGGTCGGCCGGTCAAGTTCACCATTGTGCGCGTGGCCATGTCCATGGTGGCCATTGCCTTGTGTTTGCTCGCATGGGCGCCGAATCAGGCCATTGCCATGGTGTGCTTGGCCATGTGCGGCATGGGCACCATCATGCAGTTCAATACATCGAACACGTTGTTCCAGCTCATTGCCCCGGCGCACCTTCGGGGGCGGGCGCTGGCCATGCACATGTGGGCCGTCTCGGGCGTGGCCCCGGCGGGGATTCTGATCTTTGGTTGGGTGGCCGACCACTTTGGCATCAACGCGGCCCTGGGGGCCGGGGGTGGCATCCTGCTGGCCTGGAGCGTGTGGGGCTGGATTCGCACGTGGTCTATGCAAGACCCGGCTTACGATACGGCCTGAGAGGGTTCGAGTTCTGGAGCCGCCAGACGGACTTGAACCGACGACCATCCGCTTACAAGGCGGGCGCTCTACCACTGAGCTATGGCGGCATCAACTAGACAAACATTATGCCCCCAAGGCCGCGAGGGCACTTGGGAGCATAGATTGGGGCCAAATGGGGCTTACTTGCGGCGCTTGCGCGTCTTGACGAGGCGCGGGTTGCCGTTGCGGTCCAGACCGAGCTTGTAGCCGGCCGGGATTTCGGCGAGAGCGGCGGCCAGCTTGGCCGGAACTTCCACCGGAGCACTCTTGGTGCTGGTCGTGGCTTTGCGCTTGCGGCTGCGGCGAAGGTTCTTCGCCACGGCATCCGCTTCGGTCGCATCGGTGATCATCGTCAGGCCTTCATCGCCAATCTCAAAGATTTCTGCCGAAGGCGGAATGTGGACGAAGATGTGGTTGTCGCGCTGGATCAGACGAACTTCGAAGGGAAGCACATACTTTTTGACACCGAGACGAAGCGTGAGTTGCTTGTTCTTGCCTTCAGCACGGAGCTTGAGGGCAGCTTTGATTTGTTCAAGCGATTTAGCCATGGAATTTGATCCTCTTCCTAGTTGCGGAGGAAACGACTATAACTATAACACTTACATTTTGTTATGTCAAGGCAATTTTTGATTTATAAGGTCCAAATCCTGAAGTCCCATGTTATCAATTAGCCTGACCCCCGCGAATTTAGCGGCGAGGATCACCCGGTATTGAGGGTCAAAGTGAGTCTGCGGGGTGAAGGTGACGGGGTCGATCCAGTCGAGGTATTGGACATCGAATCCCGCTGAGGATAGGTCCTGAATGGCCTCAGTCCGGGTCAATTCCACCTCGCGGCCCTGCTGCAATTCGGTGAGAACCTTCATGAGAGCCTGCGGGAGACGAATCGCATCGGCTCGGTCACTCGGCGAAAGATAACGATTGCGACTGGACAGAGCGAGTCCATCAGGTTCGCGCATCGTGGGTAGCACTTCGATCTGGACACGCATTCCCAGGTCTCGAACCATCTGCTGAATCACCGCGCATTGTTGCAAATCCTTTTGTCCAAAGCACGCCACCGCCGGATTGACGAGGTGAAAGAGTTTCAGCACCACCGTCGCGACACCGTTAAAGTGACCTGGGCGAAAATGACCCTCATAGGGTTCAGCAACCCCATGGACAATGACCGAAGTCGCATCTCCTACTGGATAAATGTCTACTACTTCGGGCACATAAACGGCATCTACACCATGTTCGCGGCAGATCTCCAAGTCAGTATCTAATGTACGTGGGTACTTAGAGAAGTCTTCGTTCGGCCCGAACTGCGTGGGATTTACAAAAATGCTCACGACCGAGAGGTGGCCGGGCCGGCGGGCGGACTTCATGAGGGAGGCGTGGCCCGCATGAAGCGCCCCCATGGTCGGTACGAAAACAATAGGCTCGGTGACTTCCCAAGCCCGCAACTCGGCGGCTGTCGTAAAGACTTTCACGACGAGTGCTCGTCGGTGGGGAAGGTCCGGGCGCGGACTTCTTGGCTGTAACCTTTCAGGCCATCGGCCAAGAGTTCAAGACCGCTGACGAAGGTTTTGGCGTGCTTGGGTTTGAAGTCCGCCAGGCCCAACGCATCGTGAATGACCTGAATTTGCCCATCGCAGCCGACCCCCGCGCCGATGCCAATGGTGGGGATATCGAGCTTCTTCGTGATCTCTCCGGCTACGGTGGCGGGCATCAGCTCCAGCACCACGGCAAAGACGCCTGCCTCTTGCAAGGCCATGGCTTCGCCAGCAATTCGGTCTCCGTCCTCGCCCCGACCTTGCACCCGGAACCCCCCAAAGGCATGCACCGACTGCGGCGTAAACCCGAGATGGCCCATCACCGGGATGCCCGCCGCAACGAGCGACTGAATCAATTCGGTGTAGGGACCTTCCAGCTTCACGGCCTGGGCGCCCGCTTTCATCAGCGCCACGGCATTCTCGAACGCCACACTCGGGTCGCCCCCATAGCTCCCAAAGGGCAGGTCGGCCACCACCAGTGCGCGCTGGGTCAGCCGCGCCACGATCTCCGTGTGATAGACCATCTCGGCCATGGTAACGGGCAAAGTGGTGGGTTTGCCTTGCACCACATTGCCCAAGGAGTCTCCCACCAAAACCAGATCGACTTCGGCGCGTTCAGCCAACGTCGCCGTGAGTTGGTCATAAGCCGTGACGCAAACGATGGGGGTGCCCGCCGCCTTAAGCTGACGTAAGTGGCGGATGGTCACTTGGTTCGGCATGGAGGTCCCGTAGTGTACCGAGGGGAGTGGCGCTTACCTCTAAGCCTTGAGGGCGGTCTGCACGGCGGCCGCGTGGCCGGCGGGCTTCACCTTGTTCCACACGTGCGTTACGATGCCTTGGGCATCCACCGCGACAGTGGTGCGCTCGACGCCCATGTACTTCTTGCCGTACATGCTCTTTTCCACCCAGACGCCCGTGGCTTCCAGCAAGGTCTTCTCCGGGTCGGCGAGGAGGGTGAATTTCAATTCGTACTTATCCGCGAACTTACGGTGCGACTTCACCGAGTCCGGACTTACGCCCACCACGCGGATGTTGCCGAGGTTCGGAATTTCGTTGCGAAACTCACAGGCTTCGGTGGTGCACCCCGAGGTGTCGTCTTTGGGATAGAAGTAGAAGACCACTGGCGCTCCGGCAAAGGAGCTGAGCGTGTGGATATTTCCGTCTTGGTCAGCGAGGGAGAAATCGGGGAACGGTTGGCCAATCGCAATCATGAGGTTTCCTGTGATTCTTACGAACTCTCGCGGGCACGATCAGCAAAGGGTTCGGCGGCGTCCATCAACATGGCCTGCATCAAGTCCACGCGCAGCACCACGCCCGCCAGGCGCCCTTCATCCGTCACGGGCAAGATGGTGAGGCCACGGCTCAGCATTTCGTGAAGGGCGTCGCTGACCTCACGTTCGGCGGGCATAGTCACCGGGTCTTTGCTGGCGTAAGGCCACGCGAGCTCTGTGCCGAGCTGGGAAAGATGCCCGCGCTGCACCACGGCCCGGGCGAGGTCGCCCTCGGTGATGACCGCTTTGGGTTGGAGATTCTCATCCACCACCACCAGGGCGGGGAACTGATAGATGTCCATCTTGTCCACCGCATCGCGCACGGTGCTCTCCGGCGTCAGGGTGGGGATATGGGCGTGCAGGATCTCCCGCAGGGTCACCGCACGAACTTACCCCTCGCGGGGGCCTACCAGTAGGGCGGGAAGGTGGTGTGGTCTTTCTTGCGCTGGTAGCTGGTGACGATGTTGTAGTCGTCGGCCACCCAGGCGTTCTTTTCCTTCAATAAGGTGGTCGCCACCACGGTGCGCTCCTTGGTGCCAAATTCGTTGACCTCGTCCGCCGTAAAGACGACGCGGGCCTTGTTGTCCTTCACCCAGAGGACCTTAAAGTAGTCCACTTTGCCACCGATCTCCGCATCGATAGACGCATCCTCAACGGCACTGGCCATTGCTCGACTATGCTGACGAGTGAAAACCTCGGCCACGATGTACGGGAACGCGCCGATCGCGAGGGAAAGCCCAAAGATCCAGTACGGTGCCTTGAAAGAATCCACCTGCCGAATGGGGCGGAAGAGTGAGATGAGGAATGTCACCAGACATCCCGCAACGATGCAAGCGATTCCGTAGCCGATGGACCCGATCATCAGGGGCTAAGCCCTCCTACCGGCGTTATTCCACAGTTCCGGGGCGGATTTCACATCATGGCGTGGACCGTGAGGTGGCTGACCGACCACAGAGGCGTGCCTGCGGGCGGGTCAATACCGATTGTCACCCGGCCGTACGGGACATGGGCCGGCCAGGGAAAGGCGATGAACCCCCACGCCCAGCGGTGGGTCCTGTCCTCGGCGGGCTCGCACCACCACCCCGAGAACTCGCCATTGAGCAAGACTCTCGCGCGCTGGCGACCGTGGAACTGGTCGAATCGCTTGCGGATGACAAGTCCCAGGGTGCCTTCTGGGATGTCAACGGTCCAGGTGGCCGTGTTGAGGTGGCTAAGGGTGGGGGCGGTCAGTTCGGTCCCGTCCCCAAACGTGGATGCGAGGTCTGCGACGCGACTGGCATTGCGCACTTGCCAACCGTGGGCACGGGCGGTTTCGGGGTCAGTCGGTGACCAATCTTGCAAGCCTTCCAATCTGGCATGGGGGATGGCCACTGCATTTCCTTGACCTTGGGCGCCCAGGTGAAAAGGAATCGGAGCATGAGGAAACGCCAACTGAACCTGGTGAGGCTGATCGAGGGTGACTACGGAGCCCTCCACCCACCAGCCTGGCCCTTGGATTTCGGAAACTTGATGGATCTCATCAAGGCTTGGCGGCATTCCTCCGTTCCAACCATAGATTTCGCCCCTCCAACCGAGTGGGGCGGTAACTCGCAGGTAATCGGGAAACCCTTCAAACTCTAAGTCGGCCAGCGGCGGGCAATAGAGTTCGCCATCGGCGTCAATCAGCACTCGCTGGCCAAAACTGTCACGGAAAAGAAGGTCAGAAACTCCAAAAACCCCACCAAATCGCCGTGATGGCCGCCAAATCACGCACAAAGGCTACCGACTTCGTGCATACTAGCGGTGCCCTTTGCACGGATGCAAAGAGCAATCCGAATACCAGGAAGGTTACGAATAAGGATGTGGAACGAGGGATCATCATTCCCTGAGCCCGATGGGGTTTCCCCCGCACGGGTCGAGCGACAACCCGTGCATCGCATTTTATGCAGCGCCCACGGGGATGTTCTGTTTATGGACGATGTCACCGCGCAGACATTCCGCGAGGAAATGTTGCGGAATGACGGCGAACCTTGGCGAAGCATGGTGCGCGGCCAAGGGGGTCTGTGGCACGACCAAGCCGGCCGCCTGTGGGATCTGGAGCTGATTGCGAACGCCGGGTCCAACCCCACCTACATGATCGCCCTGCGTCCGGCCCTCATGCCCTTGACCCAAGAGAATGAGGGGCACCAAGTGGATGCGCGCCTCTTGGTGGGATTGGGTCATGCCGCCGAGCTCTTGGCTGTGGCCAAGGATGAAGCTCAAGTTGGCATTGTGATGAACGATGTCGTGCGCCGCTGGTATCAGCTCTCCGGGGCGGCCATGGTGGCCTTCCACGATGGCGAATGGCGTGTTTTGGCGGGCCAGGATAGCCTGGTCCCCGATGAACTCCTGGCCGATGCGCTGGAACGACAAGTCACCGTGATGTGGGAACACGAGCACGCCGACCTGGTGGCCGTGCCCGTGCGCACCCACGGTCAGCGTCCGGTTATCTTTGCCGCCACCGGGCGGCTGGATGAGAACCGGGTGGAGGGCCTGCACGCCCTGGCCGCGTTTGCCGCTACGATCCTTGAACGGATTGATCTCATCAACGAGAAGCAAAAGTACGCCGAGAGCCTGCAGCAAGCCAACCAAGAAATCATCCGCGCCTACGATGAAACGGTGTACGGCTGGACTCGCGCGATTGACCTGCGCGACAAGATCACTGAAGGCCACACCATGCGCGTGACGGACCTGACCGTGCGGCTTTCCTCGCGATTTGGGTTCTCGGAGCGGCAGATCACGGCCATCCGGCGCGGGGCGTTGCTCCACGATATCGGCAAGGTCGGCATCCCCGACCGCATCCTGATGAAGGAAGGCGCGCTAGACGACGAAGAGTGGGAGATCATGCGCAGCCACACCACGCTGGCCCACGACATGCTGAAGCAGATCGGCTTTTTACAAGAGAGCATTGATATCCCGCACTATCACCACGAACGGTGGGATGGCAAGGGCTATCCGGTGGGTTTGGCGGGCGAAGATATCCCGCTTCCGGCGCGAATGTTCGCCGTGGTGGACGTGTGGGACGCGCTGACTAGCGACCGCCCGTATCGCCCCGCGATGGCCAAAGAGGAAGCCCGCGCCATCATCGAGAAAGGGAACGGCAGCCACTTCGACCCGCAAGTGGTGGAGCAGTTCCTGCGCATGATTGACGAAGAAGAGTAAGCCCGTGCGGTAAACCTACCGCGTGGAGGGGTTGCCAACGTCTTCGGCCCTGAGCCGACGCGCCTTGCTGGCGGCGGGGGCAGCCCTGGCATTGGTTGGCTGTGGCCCCCGCTTGGGCGGGGCGCGCACGGTCCGCTACGCCAACTGGGGCAGCCCCGGCGACGACAGCGACGCCATGCGCCTGGTGCGTGGCCTCTACGAAGACTTTGAGCTCGCGACCGGCGTGGATCTGCGCGTCGAGAACATCCCGGGCTCGCAGGAGTACCTCCGCAAGGTGCTGCTGAGCTACGTGGCCAAGTCCGAGCCCGACGTCATCACCCTGGATGCCAGTAGCGCGGCCATCTTCATTGAGAACGGCGTGTTGCAAGACCTGATGCCGTTTGTGAACGGCGCCAACGGGGTCAATCTGGACGAATTCTTCCCCAATGTGGTGGAGATCGCCAAGCGGGGCGACGCCCTTTACGCCTTGCCCGTGGATTTCAATCCGGTGCTCGTCTATTACAACCGGGCCATGTTTGCCGCGGCCGGGGTGCCTGAACCCCAAGACGGCTGGACGTTTGCGGATTTTCGCGCCACCGCCCGGGCGCTCACAAAGGGCGAGCAGTACGGGTTTGAATTTGCCAACTGGATGCCGGGCTGGATTATGTGGTTGTGGAACCACGGCGGCGACGTGCTGAGCCCCGATGGGCGCCGGGCGCAGGGCTACCTGGACGCCGAACCCTGCGTGGAGGCCGTGCAGTTCCTCTACGATCTGGTCGAGCGAGATAAGGTCGCTCCCCGGCTCAGCCAGGCCGCGAGCATGGGGGTGGACCTGTTTGCGAATGCCCGCTCGGCGATGAAGGTGAGCGGGCACTGGGAATTGGTGGGGCTAGCCTCGGCCCCCAAGGTGAACTTGGACGAAGTGGGTGTGGTGTCTTTCCCCTCTCGGCTGGAGGCCCCGGTAACAGTGGCGTACGAGGCCGGCCTGGCCATGGGTCGGCACGCCCGCAACCCGGAGGACGCCTGGGAGTTCATCCGGTTCTTCACCAGCGAGGCCACGCAGAAGGAATACCAACGCACCGGTATTGCCATCTGTGCCCGGCAGGCGGTGGCCGAGAAGATGGCGACCACCGAGGTGAAGCAAGCTTTCGTGCGGGCCGCCCGCACGGCCCGGGTGCCCTGGGGCGCGCGGGTGCCGAAGTACGACCAGGTGGAACGCATCGGCCAAGACATGATGGACCGGGTGATGCAGCACGGAACCAAGCCCGCCGAGGCCCTGCGTAGCGCCGCCCAGCAGATTGATGAGGTGTTCCGGGACGCATGAGGAAGTCGCAGACCGGATGGTGGTTCATCGCCCCGGCCAGCTTGCATCTCCTGGTGTTCGCCTTGGTGCCGGTGGCATACGCAGCATACGTGAGCCTGTTTCGGTGGGACATCCTCCGCGACGAACGCACGTTTGTGGGGCTGGATCAATACCAACGCCTGATGGCCGACCAGGCGTTCTGGGGCGCGATGGGGCAGACGTTCAAATACGCGCTCATGGCCGTCCCGGGCGGGCTGGTGGCGGCCTTGTTGGTTGCGCTGGCCGTCAGTCAGCCGCTCAAAGGGATGGCGTGGTTCCGGACTCTCTTCTACATCCCCGCGGTAAGCAGCGGCGTGGCCATCGCCATGCTGTGGATTTACGTGTATCTGCCCGAACGGGGCCTCATCAACACGATGCTGATGGGGCTGGGGTGGCCAAGCATTGACTTCCTGAACGAAAGCGGGTGGGCGCTGCCCGCCTTGGCCTTCATGTCCGTCTGGGTGGGGCTGGGCCCGCGCATGATCATCTACGTGGCGGGGCTGATGAGCCTGCCCGTGACAGTGTACGAAGCGGCCTCCTTGGATGGGGCCAGCGGCTGGCAGAAGTTTTGGCGGATGACGATGCCGCTCCTCGCCCCCACGCACCTCTTTGTGCTGGTCACCAGCACAATTGGCGCGTTCCAGACCTTCACCCCGGTTTACATGATGACGAACGGGCGCCCAATGGGCACCACCAACCTGGTGGGCTACCACATCTATGTCACCGCTTGGGAGAACTTCAACGTCTCGGCCGCCTCGGCGCAGAGCTTTGTCTTGCTGTTCTTGCTGGGCTTGGTGAGCCTGGCGCAATTCCGAATGATGCGCCGCCGACTGGAGGGCTACGATGCGAGCTAAGGCCCTGTTCACCTACCTTGGCCTGACGCTGCTGGCGCTCTTCTTGGCCGCGCCCTTCATCTGGATGCTGTTGGTGAGCCTGCACCCCAGCCGCAGCCCGATCCCCGAACTCAGCGCCCTTCTGCCCCAGAACTGGGCGTGGGAGAACTACGGCATCGTGCTGTTCCGCACCGAGATCCCGGTCGGTCGGTTTTTTTTCAACTCGTTGTTCGTTTCGGCGGTGGTAGTGGCGGCGCAGGTCTTGGTCTGCGGGATGGCCGGTTTTGGGTTCGCACGATATGCGTTCCGGGGGCGGGAAGCGGTCTTCGGCCTGTTCCTCGCCAGCATGATGTTCGCGGGGGCGGTGACGCAGATTCCGGTGTTCCTGATGATGCGAGAGTGGGGTTGGCTGGACACCTACGCCGCGCTCATCATTCCAGGCATATCGAGTGCCTTCAATGTGTTTTTGTTGCGGCAGTTCTTCATGGCGATCCCGCAGGAGCTCGAAGAAGCGGCCCGCCTGGATGGGGCCAGCGATTTTCACATCTTTGCCCGGCTGTTTATGCCCATGGCGCGCCCGGCGGTAGCCACCTGCGCGGCTTTCTCGTTCATCGCCGTGTGGACCGATTTCTTCTGGCCGCTCATTGCCACCCAAAGCCAGGACATGCGCACGCTGGAGGTGGGGCTGAGCATCTTCCGCGCCGGCTATGGCACCACCAACTGGCCCCTGCAAATGACGGCGGCGGTCATCACGTTGGTGCCGGTGTTGTTGGTTTTCTTGGCGTTGCAGCGGCACTTTGTGCGCGGCGTGACGCTCGGCGGTATCAAGTAATCCTTCGCGAGGCGGGAGCGAAGTCCGCGCCAAGAGGGGTAAACCACTAGAGATGCTTTGGCCGATCCTACTTGCCGCGCCCCCGGCGCTCCCCGAAGTCACGCTGACCCCTGGGATGAAGATCGCGTCGAGCGTGCGTGTGCGCCCCGGCACTTACATCTTGCCCAATGCCAAAGAGGACGGCACGGGGGCGGCCATCTTTATTGAAGGCGATAACATCACGATTGACCTGAGTGGCGTGACCATCCGGGGTACTGAACCCACGGTCGAACCCGACCAGCGCACCGGTACTGGACTGCTGATCGAAGGCACGGGCGTCGAGATCCGCAATGCGAAGGTCCACGGCTACAAGGTCGGCATCATGGCGCGGCACAGCCCCGGCCTCAAGATCACGAATTCCGACCTTTCTTACAACTGGAAGCAGCACCTCAAGAGCACGCTTGAGAAAGAAGACACCTCGGACTGGATGAGCTACCACCAGAACGACAAGAACGAGTGGCTACGCTACGGGGCCGCGCTCTACTTGGATAACTGCGACCGCTTTGAAGTGCGCGACGTGGTGGCCCGAGGCGGCCAAAACGGGCTGATGATGACCCGCACCGACGGCGGCCTGGTGTGGAACTCTGACTTCTCATTCCTCAGCAGCATAGGCGTGGGGATGTACCGCAGCAGCGGCAACCGCATCATGCACAACAACATTGACTGGTGCGTGCGCGGCTACAGCCACGGGGTCTACAACCGAGGCCAGGACAGCACGGGCATCCTGATTTACGAGCAATCGCACCGCAACGTGTTTGCCTACAACTCGGTGACGCACGGTGGGGACGGCTTCTTCCTCTGGGCTGGGCAGACCACCATGGATACCGGGGAAGGCGGGTGCAACGACAACCTGCTGTTCGGCAATGACTTCTCGCACGCGCCCACCAACGGCATTGAGGCCACCTTCAGCCGCAACCAGTTTGTGAACAACAAGGTGATGGAGTGCTGGCACGGCGTGTGGGGCGGATACAGCTACGACACCCTGATTGCGGGCAACGTGTTCGGCCTCAACGCCGAAGCCATCGCCATCGAACACGGCCAGGACAACAAGATTCTGGGCAATACGTTCCGGCGCGACCGCAACGTGTTGCGCATTTGGCAGAACGCCAGCCAAGACCCGCACTGGGGCTACCCCAAGCACCGCGACACTAAGAGCCGCGACCTGACCTTCGAGTGGAACCTGGTGGCGGACGTGGACGGCCCCGCGTTCTGGCTGACGGACACGGATAACATCTCCCTGCGCCACAACTTGTTGGCCCGCCTGGCCAAGCCGTTTGAACTGAAGGGCAACTTGCCCGGGATGCGATTCGAGAACTCCGAGTATCGTGGGGCCAACGAGCCGCAATGGCCAGCGGAGGTGCCCGCGCGCAACGTGAGTTACGTGCCCAGCCCCACGCCCGCTGCGCCCCCGACCATGCAGGGCAGTGGCAATGTCATTGTCACGGATAAGTTTGACCAGCGCGAGTACCTGAGCCGGTTTAACGTGCCGTGGGATCCCTACGCCCGCAACTGGCAGTTGCCCGGGGCGATGGACGAGTTGAGGACGGCGGAATCCGCTGCGCTCGAGCAGATGATCTATGAATTGGCGCCCTCACCGCTCCGGGGAGGCAAGGATCCGTTCCTTACTGCCGGCACTTTGCGAGGGCGACGCTACATCCTGGTGGACGAATGGGGGCCGTACGACTTCCAGAGCCCCAAACTGTGGCCGCGCCTGCCGGTGACCACCTCGGCGGACGGCAAGACACAGACCCAAGTGTTCGACATCCTCGGCCCGGTGGGCAAGTGGCAAGTGAAGAGCAGCAAGGGCGTCACACTCAGCGCCACCCGCGGCCAAGTGCCCGGCCAAGTCACTGTGACGACGGACATGGAGAACCCCTCGGCTATCACCGAGATTCAACTCGAATTTGTGGGCCAGCAAACCGTGGACTACCGTGGTGTGGTGAGCCCGGCGGGCAGCCGGGTGCCGTTTGGCTTCCGCCGCACCAATGTGCCGATCCAGTGGGCTGTGAAGCACTACGCCTGGCAGAAGGACGTCAGCGACCCGCGCACCCAGGCCGAGGCCTTTGCCACGATACTCAAGGGGGCGCCGCTGGCCCAGTTCACCACCAATCGACTGGAAATCACGGCTTACGGATCTCCGCGAGCCGGGGTGCCGGACAACTACTGGGCGACGGTGGCGCGCGGCGTGGTGCAGGCCGCTCCGGGGCGCTATCGCCTGCGGGTGACGACCGACGACGGCTGCCGGGTGCGCCTGAATGGCGAAGAAGTCATCAGCAACGCCTGGAAGTACCAAGGGCCAACCGAGTACGCGGCGGAAGTGGTGCTGAAGGGGCAAGACGTGATTGACATCGAGCACTTTGAGATTGATGGCTACGCCACGCTCATGGTCCGATTGGAGCCCCTGGACTAGCCAACCTAGCCTCCGGGCGTTACACTTGAGGGCGATGTCTTCCGTCGCCCTCTCGGAGCAACTTCGATCGGCTTTCGATAGCGCGGGGGAAGATTTCACCATCGGTGACCTGCTTGACCGGGTGGAAGGCAAGGGCTACGGTCTGCTGCTCACCATCAGCCCGCTACCCACGGCTCTGCCGTTTACGCCGCCGGGTTTCACGCTGCCGTTTGGGTTGTTGCAGGTCGTGTTGGCCGCGCAGATGCTGGTGGGGCGGCCCACGCCTTGGCTCCCCAAGGGTGTGCTGAACCGGAAGGTCACCAGCAAGGGCGGCAACCCCAAGAAGATGTGGGCGGCCATGCCGGGCTTCATGGCGAAGTTCGAGCGGATGCTGCGCCCGCGCATGGGATTTTTGTATCAGGGCATCGGCCCGAATCTGCTGGCAATTTCCGTGATGCTGGCGAGCATCGCGATGATGGTGCCGTTCCCGGTGACCAATAGCATCTGCGCCATCGGCGTGTTCATGGTCGGGCTGGGTTACTTGGAAGAAGACGGCCTCTTCGGCTTGGTGGGGGCGGTGGTGTGCATCCTCTCCTTCCTCATCGTGGCGGCGCTGATTGTTGGGCCAATCTGGTTTGGCATGAAGGGACTGCGCATGGAAAAGATGTGGTAACCCACCCCGAGAGGGGAACGGGGAAGGTATAAGACCTTTCCGATGGTGGAGGCGCAGGGGATCACGCACCGCTTCGGTTCTTTTGCGGCCCTCACGTCGGTGAACTTGCGGCTGCAGGTCGGAGAGATTCACGGCCTGATTGGCGAGAACGGGGCGGGGAAGAGCACCCTTTTGCGTATTCTCAGCGGACTCATCATCCCCAGCGAAGGCGAACTGAGCGTGGATGGCGTGGCGCGCCGGTTTGCTCGCCCCCGGGAGGCTTCGGACGCCGGAATTGCGGTCGTCCACCAAGAGCTGAACCTCATCCCCGATCTGACCGTGATCGAGAACATTTCTCTGGGGCGTGAACCCCGACGAGCAGGGCTGCTCGACCGGGCGGCTATGCGCGAAATCGCGGTGCGGGCACTGGAACGGGTGGGGAGCCCCTCCGACCCCGACGCCCTCGTGCGTGACCTCCCCCTGGCCGAGCAGCAACTGGTGGAAATCGCCCGGGCCATGAGCCAGAACGCCCGCATCATCATCTTCGACGAGCCCACCGCCGTGCTGCCCCGCCCGGCAACTCTGAAGCTGCTCGACCTGATGCGCCAGCTCAAGAGCGAAGGCGTTGGCATTGCCTTTGTCAGCCACCACTTGGATGAGATTGAAGCCGTGTGCGACGTGGTGACCGTGCTGCGCGACGGGCAGGTGGTGAAGGAGTTTCACGCCCCGGACCTCGCCCCCGAAGTGCTGGCCCCGGCGATGGTAGGCCGTGATCTGGAAGACATGTATCCCGCCCGGACCGAAGTGAACGGTAAACCCGTGGCGATGCAAGTGCAAGGGCTGAGTGCCCCGCCGCTGGTGCAGGGTGCCCAGTTTGAGCTTCGAGAAGGTGAGATTTTGGGTGTCGCCGGCCTCGTCGGGGCCGGCCGCACGGAGCTTCTGGAAGCCATTGCCGGCTTGCGCCCTTGTTCAGGTCAGATCTCACTGAAGGGGCAGGCTGTCTCTGGCAACGCGCGCCGGCGCCTCGCCCAAGGGATCGCCTACGTGCCTGAGGATCGCAAGGTGACGGGCCTGCATGTCGATCTCAGCATTGAGGAGAACATCGGCATGGCGCAGTTGCCCAAGTTTGCCCGGCCCATGCTCAATGCTGGCGCGCGCCGCGCTGCCACCGAAGCCTGGAAAGAGCGCCTTGACATCAAAATGCGCAGTGCGGAGGACCCGGTGGGCAGCCTGAGCGGGGGGAACCAGCAAAAAGTGGCCCTGGCCAAGTGGCTGGAAGGCGACCCGGCAGTGCTGCTGCTGGATGAACCCACGCGCGGTGTGGATATTGGCGCGAAGGCCGAGATTTACAAGGTCATCGCCGACCTGGCCGCCGAGGGTCGAGCCTGCGTGGTGGCGAGCAGCGAAATGCCGGAATTGATTGGCCTGTGCCACCGCATCCTGGTGATGCGCCAGGGCCGCATTGTGGGAGAAGTGACAGGAACCGAAATGACCGAAGAGACGATTTTGAACTATGCCGCCGGGGTTGAGACCGGGGAGGACGTGGCGTGAAGTTCCTGAAGCAATACGGCGTCATCGTCGCCTTCTTCCTGTTGTTCATCGTCAGCGCCATCATGGACCCGGGCAACTTCTTGCGGCCCGAGAACCTTCTGCTTCTGGTCCGCCAGAACGTGGATATTGGCCTGATCGCAGTGGGCATGACCATCGTGATCGTGGCTGGGGGGATTGACCTCAGTGTTGGTGCCTTAATGACCCTGGCGGCGGCCGTAGGCTTAACCGCATTGAACCAACAAGGCCCGGCCGGGGGCGCGGCGGCGGTGGCCATTGCGACGGTGGTGACGGTGGGGCTGGGCACCGTGCTCGGGCTCATCAACGGCTTGCTGGTGACCATGGGGCGGCTCGCGCCCTTTGTGGCGACCCTATGTGGGCTGGTGGCGTTCCGTAGTTTGGCTTTGGTCATTGGGCAGGCGGGGGAAATCCGCTCCATGAGCCCGGACCTGTTTCCGCGCATTGCGAACGAGGGCATCAACCTGGGCGGCAACCTTAAGCTCACGTGGGGGATGATGATCTTCATCGGGATGGCGGTGATCGCGCACATCCTGCTGGAGCGCACGGCCCTGGGGCGTGGCTGGGTGGCCGTGGGTAGCAACGAGAAGGCATCGCACTACGCAGCGTTGCCCGTGGCCAAGCTTAAGACGCTTTCTTATGTCTTTCTCGGCCTCTGTTCAGGCCTGGCGGGGCTCATCTATGCCTCGCGCCTCAACAGTGTTTCCACCAATAACATGGGGACCCTGTACGAGCTCGACGCCATTGCGGCGGTGGTCATCGGGGGCGCAAGCCTGGCAGGGGGCAAGGGCAAAGTCATCAACACCGTCTTCGGCGTGCTGATCCTGGCCCTGATTGGCAACATGCTCGTCCTACAAAACGTCGATTCGAATTGGAAAGGCTTTGTAAAAGGGGCTATCATTCTCTTGGCCGTCATGGTTCAACGCGAACGCAAGGCGAGCTGAAGGAAGAGATATGATTCGATGGAGCGCAATTGCAGCGTCTCTCTTAGCGGCGAGCACGCTATTTGTGGGCTGCACGAGTTCGAGTGCCCCGACAGCTTCGGGCGCAGCCCCGGCTGGCGGCGCGGCCCCGGCGGCGGGTCAGAAGGTTCGCATTGGGGTTTCGATTCCCTCCGCCACGCACGGCTGGACGGCCGGCGTGAACTGGTGGGCGGAGCAAACCAAGGCCCTGTATCCCGATGCTGAAATCACGATTGTGACGAGCGATTCGCCGAGCAAGCAGGTTTCGGATATCGAAGCGATGCTGGCCAAGGGCGTGGACGGGATGGTGATTCTGGCGACGGAAAGTGCCGCCATCACTCCGGTGGCCAAGACCGCTAAGGAGCGCGGCGTCTATGTGGTGAGCGTGGACCGAGGCTTTACGGAGCCGGTGGCCGACATCTTCTTGGAAGGCGACAACATCGGCTTCGGCCGGGTGGCTGCTGAGTTCATCAGCAAGAAGCTGAACGGGAACGGCAAGGTGATTGCCCTGCAAGGCCTGCCGAGCACCGTGAACACCGACCGCCTGAACGGATTCAAGGAAGCCATTAAGGGCACGCCGGGCATCCAAATCGTGGCCGAGCCGGAAGGCGGCTGGAACCGCGACCAAGCCTACAAGGCCGTGCAAACCCTGCTACCGAAGCACGCTGACCTCGCCGCCGTGTGGGCGGCTGACGACGACATGGCCCTGGGCGTGGAACAAGCGCTGAAGGAAGCCAACCGCACCAACGTGTGGATCGTGGGCGGGGGCGGCATGAAGGACGTGGTCAAGAAGGTCATGGACAAGGACGCCATGTTCCCGGCTACGGTGACCTACTCGCCGAACATGATCGCCAGCGGCATCCATATGGCCGTGAGCGCGCTTCGCGATGGCAATATCGATAAGAAGCGGGGCTACCTACCGCGCCACATGCGCATCAGCGTGGACCTGGTGACGCCGGAAAACGCGCAGCAGTTCTACTTCCCGGATTCGATCTACTAAGCGTCTGCTTAGGCTCGAGTCGCCGCCTTGAGGGCAGCTACCGCATCGTGGATGCGGGCGCTGCCCTCGCCGTTTTTCCAGTCCCGGTGGATGAGGTCCACCAGGAAGGAACCGACGACCGCGCCATCGGCCACCTGGCATACATCGCGCACATCTTGGGGTTCGCGAATGCCGAAGCCCACGCAGATGGGGAGGTCCGTCATGCGGCGCAGCCGCTCGACGAGGCTCACAAACTCGGGGGCCTCTTGGTTACCGGAACCGGTCACGCCGGTGCGGCTGACGGCATAGATGAACCCTTGGGCGTGGTTCACCACTTGGAGCAGGCGCTCAGAAGTGCTGGTGGGCGCGGCGAGCAGGACATTGTCCAGTCCGGCTTCGCGGCTGTCAGCAAACCAGTCGGCGCCTTCCTCGGGGATCATGTCGCAGACAATGGTCGCGCTGGCGCCGGCGTTCTTGGCGGACTGAGCAAAGGTGGGCAGCCCCATGCGCATCATGGGGTTCAGATAACCCATCAGGATCAGCGGCACCCGGTTGAAGCCCTGGATGGCCTCCAGGACGGCTTGGGTGGTGACGCCACGATCGAGGGCGCGCTGGCTGCTGGCCTGGATAGTTGGGCCATCGGCAATCGGATCCGAGAAGGGGAGGCCGATCTCGATGGCGTCGGTCCCGGCGTCGGCCAGAGTGTTGAGAATCGGGAGAAGCTGATCAAGCGCCGGGTCCCCGGCGGTGACGAAAGAAATGAGTGCTTTCTCTTGCTTGTCCCTAAGATTCGCAAACATTTCCTCAAGCCGCTTCATACGGCGTCTAGGATACTTTGCGAACTGCCGTCACATGGACCCCGAATCCAGCAAACTGTAAAATTTTGCAAAGATTCGTTCGCGGTGGCTGCGAGGCTGATTCATGACACGCCCCGCCGTCCTTTGAATGGTCTCGGAGAGGTTCCGCAGAGCCACCTCAGCCCCTTGCTTGGAACCTTGTCGGTCCTCCGGTTCAGACTTGGACGATACGTTGTCTCGGAGTTCCCGGAACTTAGTCCAAACTTCGCTTTGTGGCTTTTGGGGAAGGGCTGTTCCTTGTATAGTCTGTTGTATAAAGACCTCACTTTCTACGGTATTAGCGGCGGTGATGAGGGACCAAATGGTCCCACCGCCGGAGAGGTAGGAGCCGACGGTGGTGGTGTTGACAGTGATGGATTCCAGGTCCGTGCGAAGGGCGAACAGGGCGTCCCCTTGGGCTACGGGCAGCCGTCGAATCGCCTCGTCATTGACCTCTTGCAAGGCGTCGCGGTAGGTGATGCTCGCCTCCACCATGGTCATGGTGTTTTCGTCGCGAGTCTTCATGTACGACTCGTACCAAGCCGAGTAGCCCATGCCCACAATCTGGGCAGCCGAGAGACCATCTCGGCTATCCCGCCCCTCTTGCGCCAGCACCAGCGCGGCCAACCACGTCACCATGCTGTGATCTTACTGCGCGGCGACATCTGCAGTTCGTTTCGCCCGCCGTACCAGCCACCAGAATCCGCCCACGATCGGCCCCCAGATGGGGATGAACACAAGGAAGCGGATCCCGAAGTCGGCTAGCCCTCGCGCGAAGCCGACTAGTCCGGCATAAGCCTCCTGGAAGGCGCGGCCCGCCCAGTCGCCAGGAGCGGCGGGAGGCAGATTCACCGGAATCTGGTAGTTGATCGTGATGGTGCTGAGCGCACTCATGCGCGCCAAGTTCTTAAGCTGGGCATCCACCGATTCAATCTCTTGCCGGATGGTCGAAAGTTGGCTGCGGAGTTTGAGGATCTCGTCCACATTGCGGGCCCGGCTGTAAAGGCTGAGAAGACTTTGCTCTTCGGCCCGCAGGACTATCAATCGCGCTTGGGCATCCACGGCCTGGGTGGTTACGTCGTCCGTGTTGCTCGATTCGGCGAGCACCCGAGTGCCGGCCTTCAGCTTTTCCATGGTGTCCTCGTACTTCTGCACCGGTACACGCGCTGTCATCGAGCCCATGCGCAAGGGCTCGCCGGACATGCTCTCGTTTTCGATGTAGCCCCCGGCCGCGCGCAGAATCCGGATGGCTTCTTGTCGAGCCTTGGGGATATCCGGCACTTCGAGCGTCAAGGCACCATTGCGGACCAGCCACCGATCCGCGACCTGCGTTTCATTTACGAGGTAGGCCTGCGCTGAACCAGGAGCGGCGGGTTCGGCGGCGAGCTTCATGTCGGCCATCTCGGCGCCCGCACTGCGGGTGGGCATGCTGGCCGGGGCACTGGCGGTTTCGCCCATGCCCGAGGGCGAGGAACAACCCACGACGAGCAGGCTGAGGAGAAGAAGGCTAGTCAGGTTTCGCGAGCGACGTCGCATGTCCCCTTTGACGAATGCCCGGAAGGGGATGTAACAGGGCCTACTCAGGGCTAGGCGTGGATGCCGATGCGGCGGCGGTTCATGGTGTCCCGCCGCTCCATCAAGCCTAGTCGCACCATCAGCACCGTCAGCGCCAGTAGAACAACCCCATTCAGGAAGATGACAATGGGCTGCGCCAAATAGACCGGCCGAGTGATGGGGGTGGTGAACAGCATGGCCAGGTTGAGCCCCGCCAGAGTAAAGCCCACGCGCTCGCCTTGCCGCGCCCCCAGGTGCATTCGCGTCATGCTGGGGTGCACGGCCAGCGGCGGGAGGAGGGTGTCACCGATCTCTTCTGGCGTGGCCTGGATCCATTCGCGCACGGCCCGGTGGAACGCACCGGCGCGTCGGCGCACATCATGGTCCTCAAAGGGGTCAATCATCTGGATGTGCAAGCGCGCCGTCTCCTCATGCCCGGGGATCGGGATCATCATCGGCGCGCCGAAGGCCACGTCACGCGGGCGGGCATCCTGCGGCCACAGGGCCACCGGCGGCAGATCGTGCCGGGCGATGTGAAAGGCGGTATGCAGCCCCTTGAAGTACAGCGTGTCTTGGTCAATCCAGCAAAAGCCTTCGTCCGTACCGGTGATGGTCGGCCCCTGGGCCACGGCAATCCCGCACGGCACCGCCCGCTCGTTGGGCAGGCGCTTGCGCAGAGCCCCTAGCCCCCCGCCATTCTCGATCACGTTGGTCATGCGGCGGTAGATCACCCACAAAATGGCTTGCGGCACCGCGATAGCAATGAGCGCCTTGAGGTGGGTGGCGAGCAGCACGTCGCCGGTCTGAGAGAACCGGGCGACCATCAGCAAGTACGCCACGCCCATCACGAGAAAACCGAATGTGAGGACTCGCTGCCAGGCGAGGTCAAAGCCGTTGCTCAGGCGGCCCTCCTTGCCCCGGCTGGCCACGCGCCACGTAGCGACGGGTACTTGGCTGTCATCTGATGAGAGACCGGGGCCGGGCGTCATCCTCATACCTCCTCATGGTACACCGAACCTTGAGCATTTCCTCGGGGTTCGCCGGAAATCCCGGGGGTTGAACGTAGAATTTCGTGTGATGACCGGCACACCCCACGCTTTTCACGGCGGCGCATCGTTCGAGGCCATCGGCACCGACTTTGCCGATCTCGCCCGGCGCACCGAGGTGATTGACGCCGATGTGCTGGATGCCTGGTATCCGCCGGCCCCCGAAGTGGTGGCCGAAATCCACGTCCACCTGGAGTGGCTGATGAAGACCAGCCCGCCCACCCACGGTGATGGGCTGCGCGCCGCCATTGCCGCCATGCCGGGCCTGACCCCCGCCCACATTCTGCTGGGCAGCGGCACCAGCAGCCTGATGTACCACGCCCTGCCGCAGCTGGTGCAGCACGGCCAGCGGGTGTGCCTGCTGGACCCGATGTACGGGGAATACGACCACTTGTGCGGCCAAGTGATCGGCGCGGAGATTGTGCGGGCGGAGCTGAGCGAGGCGGATGACTTTGCCCCCGACCCGGACCAAATCGCGAAGGCCGCCCAGGGTTGCCGCCTGCTTATCATGGTCAACCCGAACAGCCCCACCGGACGGACGATGAGCTCAGAAGGTCTGCAAAGGCTGCTCAGCCAGCTACCCCAAGACATCACGGTGTGGATTGACGAGACCTACATTGATTTTGCGCCGGGGGTGCCCAGCGCCGAGCCCCTGGTGGCCACCGACCCGCGCCTGATCGTCTGCAAGTCCATGAGCAAGTTCTTCGGGCTGAGCGGCCTGCGGGTGGGCTACCTCGCCGCCGACCCCGCCCGCATCGCGCCGTGGGAAGCCTACAGCCCGCCCTGGAGCGTGGGATTGCTGGCCCAAGTGGCGGCCGTGCGCGCCCTGCAGCACTACGATTACTATGCCAAACGCGCCGAGGAAACCCATGCGCTGCGCAACACCCTTGCCCACGAACTGAGCCAAATCCCCGGCCTGGAACCCCTGCCCAGCGACACCAACTTCCTGCTCATCCGCACCCAGCGCCCCGCCGCCGAACTGGTGGCCCAACTGAGAGAGCGCAACCTCTTTTGGCGGGATTGCGATTCGCTCAGTCCCCGGTTCCAGGGCCGGTACGTGCGCACCGCAGTGAAGGATGCCGCCACCAACGAGCGCATGGTGCAGATTGTCGGCGACGTGATGCGGGGATAATGGAGGGAGGAACTTCACCCCGCCATGGAACGAACCCGCGAAAGCATCAGCGTCTTTGACATCTTCAAGATTGGGGTGGGGCCCAGCAGCAGCCACACCATGGGGCCGTGGCGGGCCGCCCAACGCTTTCTAAACCGCGCCCGTCGGGATGGCTGGTTCGATCGGATTCAGTCCGTCCATGTGGACCTCTTTGGCAGCCTGGCCAAGACGGGCCGGGGCCACGGCACCGACATCGCCGTGATGCTGGGCTTGATGGATGCCGACGTGGAGGCCATAGACACCACCACCATCCCGGGCATCATCAGCGAGATCAAGTCGAAGCAGGTGCTGCGCGTGGGGGGCACCCGCGAAGTGCCGTTCACACCGATGACGCACATCGGGTTCCACGTCACCAAGACGCACCCTGGCCACCCCAATGCGCTCACGTTCCGGGCGCAGCTGGAGGGCGGGGAAGAGATGCAGGGCACCTTCTTCAGCGTGGGCGGCGGCTTTGTGGTGAGCGAAGAGCAGGATGAACCCATCGCGCGCCAGCAGGTGCAGTTGCCGTTCCCGATTGAACTCGCCGCCGATGCGCTGCGTTACTGCGAGGAGAAGGGCACCAACCTGCCCACCCTGGTGATGCAGAACGAACTGGCCTGGCGCACCATGCCCGAAATCCGCGAGCGCCTGCGCCGTATTGCCGGCACCATGTTCGAGTGCGTGTGGCGGGGGGCGCACACTGAGGGCATCCTGCCCGGCGGGCTGAACGTCAAGCGACGCGCCGCCGCCATGAACCAAGCCCTGGTGCCCGGCGGGCCGACGGATTACGACGGCTGGCTGGCCGCCCTGCGCAGCATCGGCACGGGGTTCTCGGAGAACCTGCAGGCCGTCTCCATGTTTGCGCTGGCGGTGAACGAGGAGAACGCCGCCTTCGGCCGGGTGGTGACGGCCCCCACCAACGGCGCGGCGGGGGTTATCCCGGCGGTGCTGCTGTATATGTTTGCGGTGATGGAGCCGGAACCCGCCGACCCGTGGCGGGCGTGCGAGGAGTTCCTGCTGGTGGCGGGCGAGGTGGGGTCGCTGTTCAAGAAGGGCGCGACGATCTCGGCGGCGATGGGCGGGTGTCAGGCCGAAATTGGCGTGAGCAGCGCCATGGCGGCGGCGGGGCTGGCCCACGTCCGCGGGGCCACGGCGGCGCAGTGCATGATGGCGGCGGAGATCGCCATGGAACACCACCTGGGCATGACCTGCGACCCCATTGGGGGGCTGGTGCAGGTGCCGTGCATCGAGCGGAACACCATGGGGGCGATCAAGGCGATCAATGCGGCCGAGATTGCGATCATCAGCGACCCGGCGGCGGCGCGGGTGAGCCTGGACGACGTGATTTCGACCATGTGGCAGACCGCGCTGGACATGAGCGAGAAATACAAGGAGACCAGCGAGGGCGGGCTGGCGGTGCGGATTCCGGTGATTGTTCCGGAGTGTTAGAAAAATAGTTGCAAATGAAACTAAATTTTTTTCGTAAAAGGTTGCTTTTTTTTTTTTTTTCCGTGTTACAATGCAGTCATGAGGACAGAGACCGAGGCGAGGAGAGTTCGGTTGTCAGGGGCTCGAACTTACTCAAAAGGGGCATGGCTAACGTGTGCCGTCCTTGCGCTGGCCGGGGTGGGCTTCGCCTACCGACAAGCACCCCATCAGTTCGCCTTCGCCCCAAACAAGTCCGAAGCGGTTTGTGCAGTACCGAACACGGGGCAGAATCCTCAGGTATCGGCTCACAAAGTACTTGAAGTTGGAGACCAAGCGTTCACTAGTGAGGTCTCCGGATTGGTCCTGGTGCTTCCCTCGTGTGACACTTGTGGCAAAGCGCCGCTTTACCTGAATGCCATGAAGAATCTGAAGTTGCATGGGAAGACCAGTGTCTATATTCAAGATTTTGCCATGGCAAAGGATAAGATCGAGGGGTTTAAAGGGCAGATTCAAAGCGAAAACGATGTCGTCTACGGAGCAGGGCTATTCTTAGTGGATTCCGGTCGCATTACAAAGATTGAACGAAGCCCGGTTTTCTTTTCTGAATTCGCGCTTTCTATTGGTGAGACAGATTGATATGAAACGTCACGCTTTTACACTAGTAGAGGTGCTGGTCGTGCTTGCGATTCTTGCGATTGTGGCTACTTTGCTTTTCCCCGTTTATAGCTCATCTAAGAATGCAGCCGGGAAAGTTGTTTCGTATTCAAAATTGAAGCAGTCACATCTTGGACTGTTGCTTTATCGTGAGGACAATGGTGGTGACAACGGCCACTATGGCAAGCCTAGTCTGATGAACCTTCCTTACGATCATTGGGTTTTTACAGACCAGGGTCAATACGGCGTCGACTGGAAGTTGCGGAGCCCGGGAGGATGCCCGCCATGGGAAGCAGAGCGAAAGGTGACAGATTTCATTTTCTCGAACCTAACAGATGATAGTGATTGGGCCACGGACGCAATACTGTACGAAGAACTTGTAGTTGTATTTGGTGACATAAGTTGCAATCCTCGAAAGGACTTCCTGGCAACCGCACCTCGGCGTACAAAAACATCCACCGCAGTACTTCTGTCTGGGCAGATTGCCACGCGAACAGGAAGAGGAGACTTTTCGCGTTCAGGATTTTATAGCGGTCCATCCCGCTAGTTTTCATAGCTTTGCTTTTCCAATTCCAATGATAAATGGAGGTTACATAACTAGATGAAACACATACTGAAGTCATCTCTCGTCACTATTGCAGTCGCTGCAACGCTCTCCGCGTCATCACAACCAGGTGGTGGGTCCACAACGATTTGCTACGACGCATGCACTACTGAAAGCCCCTGCGCAACTGGGAATGCCAGGGAGCGAGGTAGGATCTACTGCAAGTCGCTTGACGTCGTCACACATTGCATCGAGTACGAGATGGTGACCTATAATTGTAAACGTGGTGGTCCAGGAGATGGCACTATAGGACGCCAGTTGGAGGAAGACGTTCGCCCTGCTGACAGCTGCGATGGATCGAACTATCGCTGCCATTAACCACTGGCCTATTGCAGCCGTCTGCGCAATGGTTTTTTTGGCCAGCGGCTGCAAAAGTGCAGAGGACCCGCGGTCCTCTGCACGCCAAAGGCTTATTGGCTGCATGACAAGGCAGGATTTACGATGTATCGTTGAGTTAACGCCGATTGAAGAACGCGAGGCAGTTGGCCTCAAAGATCCTGCACTTGCAGAGGCGTTCATTAAGTATGCGTTTGGCGAACTTAATCTGGATATGCAGGCAGTACCTGAAACTGAAGGCGTAGCAGTAAGTGAGTATCTTATCGGATATCCCTATAGTACGACATCAACACCTCGTGGTGTGTTTCGGATATATGTAAGTGGGACGGACGAGGGTGCTTTAGTTTCTGACTTCTATAGCTTGTTAATCCTCACTCTGGCGACGGATATCGGTATTCGGCGTGGCTTTGGTACTTCAGGGCCGGCCAAGTTCAGAGGCTGGGCTGATTTCTTCCAAAGGGAAGGGCCAATTCTTGAGTCCAAATTTGGGATGAAGGGCACATATGAATTACGCAACAGAGCATTCCGAAGTTGGGCTGAGTTGGAAGCTGACATGAAGCGAAGAGCTGACCGAGCCGAAGGATTAGCCACACCAGCGCGGTGACAGAAAAGTTCCTTCCACGATCCGGCCTACGCCAGGTCGTGGAGGGGGAAGCGTTGCGTCACGGCGGCCACTTCGGCGCGCACGGCGGCCTGCACCGCCTCATCCTGCGGCGCGCGTAGCACCCGCGCCATCCAGCCCGCAATCAGCTTCATCTCGGCTTCGCCCAGGCCCCGGGTGGTCACGGCGGGGGTCCCCAGCCGCAGCCCGCTCGTCACAAACGGCTTTTCGGGGTCGTTCGGAATCGCGTTCTTGTTCGTCGTCATGTGCGCGGCTTCCAGCACGTCCTGCGCCACCTTGCCCGTCACCCCAAAGGGTCGCAGGTCCACCAGCATCAGGTGGCTATCGGTGCCGCCGCTCACAATGCGGAATCCCTCGGCCGTCAGCGCCGCCGCCAGGGCCTGCGCGTTCGCCTTCACCATGCGGGCGTAGTCATTAAATTCGGGGCGCAGCGCCTCGCCGAAGGCCACCGCCTTCGCCGCAATCACGTGCATCAGCGGGCCGCCCTGCAGGCCGGGGAACACCGTCTTGTTGATCTTGGTCACGTAGTCCGCATCGCCGATGATCATGCCGCCGCGCGGCCCCCGGATGCTCTTATGCGTGGTGCTGGTGACCACCTGCGCGTGCCCCACCGGCGAGGGGTACACGCCCCCGGCGATGAGCCCGCTGTAGTGCGACATATCGCACATGTGCAGGGCGTCCACCTCGTCGGCCACCCGGCGGATAAAGGCAAAATCGAACTCGCGGCTGTAGGCGGTGGCCCCGCTCACAATCACGCGGGGGCGGCTTTCGTGGGCGATGCGGCGCAGTTCGTCGTAGTCAATCTGCTCGTCGCTGTCGCGCACGCCGTAGGCCGCCACGTTGTAAAGCTGGCCGCTGAAGTTGACGGTGGCCCCGTGTGTCAGGTGCCCGCCGTGGGCCAGGTTCATGGCCATCAGGGTGTCGCCGGGCTTCATAAAGGTGAAGTAGGCGGCCATGTTGGCGCTGGCACCGCTGTGGGGCTGCACGTTGGCGGCTTCGGCGCCGTAGAGCTCACACACCCGCTGGATGGCCAGGGTTTCCACCTCGTCGGCGTGGGCGCATCCGCCGTAATAGCGCTTGCCGGGGTAGCCCTCGGCGTATTTGTCGGTCAGCACGCTGCCCATGGCTTCGCGCACGGCGGCGCTGGAGTGGTTCTCGCTGGCGATGAGTTCCAGGTGGTCTTGCTGGCGCTTCACCTCGCGGTTGAGGATCGCGGCGACGGTGGGGTCGCTTTCAGCAAGGGTCGTGCGGTGGTGGGCGGGCATCGCCGTCGAGGCCATGCCGCTATTCTATCCGAGAGTCCGGCTTAATCTCAGTCTTTGGTTGATGTTTTGAGAACCTGGTCGACAAGTTCTTCAATGCGATCAACCGTCAACTGTTGTGATACATCAAGACCTTGCTTCCCTCCAAACCACTCCGGTCTTGCGAGGATCAATTTCTGGAAGCAAGTGGACAAGCGTTGGTGTTCTAAATGCTCTGAGATAATTCTGCTGAGTTCTTCTGCTTCTTTGGTGCCTCGTTCTTGAACAGCATCAACGTACTTATCTAACTGATTTCTGACATCCTGCCATTGAGATTTCTTCTTTGTGGTCGATTGGTTGTCAGCTACTAAAACCAGACAATCAGACGAATATTGAAGAGCAGCGTCGACCAGGAGACGACAGTTGGCCAGCAGATCTTGCCAGAGCTCTTGTTCCTTTGGGATGCGATCGAAGTCAAGGTGAGCGACCCGTTTGTCTCGCAAAATCTTAAGGTCCTTAAATGCGTCTTCAGTCTTTGAGTTAAAAGTTGGTTCAATATCAATGTGCACTAATCCGAAGAATGAACTAGTCAAACTTCTGAGCGAAAAGTGTTGCTGCTTATCGAAGAGTGATACGAGGTCAAGTATCTGCAATCTCAGCTCTGCCCGCCATAAAGATGTGACGGTATATGAGCCTAGCTTCTCAAGCATGACTTGTCTCTCAAGAGTGGCCAGAACCAAGCCCAGCACACCTAGAACAGTCTCGAACTGCCTTTTGGACACTTGATTTTGCTTTGCTTTATCACGTACAAGGCCGGGGAAGAAATCCTTTTCCGGATCGTTCCACATAACTCTCAATTTACCTACGCCTACGCCAACGCCCGCTCCAAGTCGGCGATGATGTCGCGCGGGTCTTCCAGCCCGATGCTCAGCCGCAAGCCCCCGGGCAGAATCCCGCCCTGCATCTGCACTTCCGGCGCAATCGCCGAGTGCGTCATCGAGGCCGGATGCTCAATCAGCGTCTTGATCTGCCCCAGCGACACCGCCAGGGTCACACTCAGCGCGTGGGCGGCAATGTGGTTGCTCACGCGCATGGCCGCCTCGTAGCTCTCCTGCAGGCTCCCGCGTAGGCTAAAGAACAGCATTGAACCCGGCGCGAAATTGCCATCGTAATCCCGCATTTGCCGCTCGGCCAGGGCCCGCTGGGGGAAGTCCGCCCGCCCCGGGTACCACACCTGCGCCACGGCCGGGTGCTCGGCCAAGTAGTCCGCCACCAGGGCGGCGTTGCGCTGCTGCACTTCCAGCCGGTGGGGGAGGGTCGGCAGGCCGTAGACGCTGACGTGCCAGGCCGTATCAGGCGCGATGCTCCCCCCGAAATCCTTGCGATAGAGCAAGAGATCCGTCTCTGATCGGCGCGGCCCGATGACCACGCCCCCCATGTTGGTGCCAAAGCCGCCGATGTGCTTGGTGAGGCTGTGCACCACAAAATCAATGCCGTGGGTGAGCGGGCGCTGGCCAAACGGCGAGGCGAACGTGTTATCCACAATGCTGACCACGCGCTGGTCGGCGGGGCGGGTGGCGTTCACCTCGGCCACCACGCGGGCCACCATTTCCAGGTCAATCAGCTCCATGGTGGGGTTGGTGGGGGTCTCGAAGTAGACCACGCGGGTTTCCGGGCGGATGGCGGCGCGGAGGGCGTCTTCGTTCTGGAAGTTGGCCAGCGTGTGCGTGATGCCAAAGCGGGGTAGCCAATTGACCACGTGGCTATAGGTGCAGCCATAAATGGCCGGCGGCATGACGATGTGGTCTCCCTGGCGCACATGGATGCCGATGGCGGCGGCGATGGCGGCCATGCCCGTGGCGAAGACGACAGCGGTTTCGCCCCGCTCGGCAAAGGCCAGGTTCTCCTCCAGCATGCCGCTGCAGGGCTCATCCAGCCGCTCATAGATGTAGATAGGGGTGGCGGTGTCGCGGTTGATGTTGGGGTTGGCGAACTGCTGGAACCCGGCGGCGCCCCGCTCGGCGCTGCGCAGGCGGAACGTGACGGCGGTGGTGATCGGGGGCGTGATGTGGTCTTGGAAATCCCACTTTTCACTCCGGAACTTGCCGTGGATCAAAACCGAGCGATCACGATAGTGGGGGCCTTCTGCCATTTCTTGACTATAACGACCGGGGTCCGGTTTGTCAAATCACGCTAACAAAATTGTGGGCCGATGTTGAGGGGCGAAAGGAAATGATGCAAAAGGGGCGTTTTGGCAAAAGAAAAGCCTCCCGGCCCATTGCGGGCGAGGAGGCTTGGTTTGGATTCCCCAAGTGGGGAAGGGTTCACTTCTTGGCGCGATCGCGACCGTAGCGCTGCATGAACTTCTCGACGCGACCGGCGGAGTCCACAATGCGCTTTTGGCCCGTATAGAACGGGTGGGTGAAGGCGCTGATGTCGAGGCGGATCACGAAGTGGTCCACGCCGTCAATCGTGCGCGTTTCGTTGCTCTTGGCCGTCGACAGGCCGGGCCACTCATGTTCACCGTCAACCCAAAGGACGGGGTTGTTCACCGGATGCGTATCGGCCTTCATAATTCTCAGTTCCTGGCCCCCGTCCTTGCACCGTGCAAACACGAATGGGCGCGAAGACAAATAATGGCACACCCGGCGGGGCGCCGCGAGGTCCGTGGCCCATTTTGGGCCGATTTTCCCCCTGCTTCGCCTCTACTTCGCCGGCCGACGCCAGTGGCTGCGCACCAGATCGGTGTCGGTCAGCGCCTCTTCCTTCACAAACTCCAGACCCATGCTGGCCAGGGCATCCAGTTCTCGGCGTAGCAGCGGCCAGGGCACCGGCCCCCATTCGGCGTCTTCGGGGCGGATGCGCGTGATGATCCAGAGTTCTCCGCCGGGAGCGAGGAGGGAGGCGATGGCCCGGCTGGCGGCGGCGCGGCTTTCCGGCGGCAAGGCCTGCAGCGTATAGACTTCGACAACCCAATCAAAGGCGCCCAGGCGCTCAGGCGGCAACGCGAAGAGGTCGGCCTGCTCGTATTGCACGCGGGCGTCGGGCCACCGTTGCTTCGCCCACTCGATGGCGGTAGCGCTGACATCAAACGCCCATACCGAATCTGCGCGCGCGGCCACCCATTCGGCGTCATCCCCCAGCCCACAGCCCACCACGGCGGCACGCCCGCCAGGGGCTGGTTCCTGCAAAAGCGGATGCGGCGCGAGGTCGGCCCAGGGCACACACCGGGCGTCGCCATCCGCTGCTTGATACAAAGGCTCGAACCACTGCGAAGGCTGGCCCTGCTCGCGGGCACGATTGGCCAGGCGGGCTGCCGCCTTGCGCACCTCAATGTCTACCGGCTCGGGCATGCTCGTCTAGTATAGCGAGGGGGCCGATACGTGTAGGTTTTCCCCTTCCTGGGTCCGAGAATGGCGGCGGGTAACCTCCGCTGAAGTGCCGTCCTGCGCCAAAGGTGCCGTGGGCTGGCTAAATCCCAAACCAGGATTTGTAGCCTCAACATGAGCGAAAAGCGCGTATATCTGTTCTCGGAAGGCGATGCCTCCATGCGAGATCTTCTCGGCGGTAAAGGTGCGAACCTTTCGGAAATGTCCAACATCGGACTCCCGGTGCCCCCGGGCTTCACCATCACTACGGCGCAATGTATGGAGTATTACGCCAATGGCCGCCAAATGCCGGCGGAACTGATGGGCCAAGTGCGGACGGCCGTGGAAGCGGTGGAGAAGGACCTCGGCAAGTCGTTTGGTGGCAGCACCAACCCGCTGCTGGTTTCGGTCCGCTCCGGGGCCAAATTCAGCATGCCGGGCATGATGGACACGATTCTCAACCTGGGCCTCAATCCGGACACCCTCAAGGGCCTGATCCAAGAAAGCGGCAGCGAGCGCTTCGCTTACGACGCCTATCGCCGCTTCATCATGATGTTCTCGGCGGTGGTGCTGGACCTGGAGAAGTCGGTCTTCGAGCACGCTTTTGACGCCAAGAAGAAGAGCCGGGGCATCAAGCTCGACACCGATTTGACCGCGCAAGACCTGAAGGAAGTCGCCAACGAGTTCCTCGCGATTGTGCAGAAGGAAACGGGCAATCCGTTCCCGACCGACCCCTGGAAGCAACTGGAACTGGCCATCGAAGCCGTGTTCAAGTCTTGGAACAACGACCGCGCCATCGTTTACCGCCGCACCGAGCGGATCCCCGACGAAATCGGCACCGCCGTCAACGTGCAGGCGATGGTCTTCGGCAACCTGGGTGACGACTGTGGCACCGGGGTGGCCTTTACCCGCGACCCCAGCACCGGCGAGAACTACCTCTACGGCGAATACCTGATGAACGCCCAGGGCGAAGACGTCGTGGCCGGCGTCCGCACCCCCGTGCCGATCAGCGAACTTGAAAAGCAGAACAAGGCCGTCTACGACGAGTTTGTGGCCATCTGCAACCGCCTGGAAGGTCACTACAAGGACATGCAGGACCTGGAGTTCACGATCGAAAAGGGTCGTCTGTTCATGCTCCAGTGCCGCACGGGCAAGCGCACCGGCCCCGCCGCTGTGCGCATTGCCGTGGAAATGGTGACGGAAAAGCTGATCGAGAAGGAAGTGGCCGTGCAACGCGTGACGGCCAGCCACCTGGACCAGCTTCTGCACCCGCGCATTGACGATGTTTACGTGACGGATCGCGGCATCAAGGCCGTGGCCCGAGGCCTGGCGGCCTCCCCGGGTGCTGCCGTGGGCAAGGCGGTCTTTGACGCCGATACCGCTCTGCGACTGGGCGATGCGGGCGAGAAGGTGATTTTGGTTCGCGACGAAACGAACCCGGATGACGTGCACGGCATGCTGGCCGCGCAGGGCATCCTCACGGCGCGTGGGGGCAAGACCTCGCACGCGGCGGTGGTGGCCCGCGGCTTCGGCATCCCGTGTGTGGCGGGCTGCGAATCGCTCCATGTGGACCTGCGCACGCGCTCGTTCACGGTGGACGGCCAGACGATCCACGAAGGCGACATCATTAGCGTGGACGGCAGCACGGGCGACGTGTTTCTGCAGCAGCTTCCGCTTATTGCTCCGGACGTGAGCGGCCACTTTGGCACGCTCATGGAATGGTGCGACGAGTACCGCCGACTGGATGTGCGCGCCAACGCGGACAACCCGCGTGACGCCCGCCAGGCGCTGGAATTTGGCGCGCAGGGCATTGGCCTTTGCCGCACCGAGCACATGTTCTTTGAAGCGGACCGGCTGCCGATCGTGCGCGACATGATCCTCGCCAAGAGCGATGCCCAGCGCGAAGCCGCCCTCCTCAAGCTTGAGGTGGTGCAGCAGAGCGACTTCGAAGGCATCTTCGAAGCGATGGACGGCAAGCCGGTCACGATTCGCCTGATCGACCCGCCGCTCCACGAGTTCCTTCCCAACCTGGTGGAACTGAGCAAGGAGGTGACGGAACTTCAGATCGCGGTGAATTCGCTGGGTGGCGATGCCATCAAGGCCCTGCTCGAAGAGAAGCGCGCCCTGCTGCAAGCCGTGGAGAGCATGCACGAATCGAACCCGATGATGGGCCTGCGCGGTGTGCGCCTCAGTATCGTGTTCCCGGGCATCGTGGCCATGCAGACCCGCGCCATCATGGCGGCGGCCTGCAAGCTGACGAAGCGCGGCGTGAAGGTTCACCCCGAGATCATGATCCCGCTCGTGGGTCACGTGAACGAGCTCAAGGTGGTGCAAACGCAGCTGGAAAGCGTCGCGACCGAAGTGCAGGAAGAGTGGGGCGTGAAGGTGCCTTACATGTTCGGCACGATGATCGAAATCCCGCGCGCCGCCCTCACGGCCGACGAGATTGCCGAGTTCGCTCAGTTCTTCTCGTTCGGCACCAATGACCTCACGCAGATGACGTTCGGTTACTCGCGTGATGACGCCGAAGGCAAGTTCCTCAAGGACTACGTGGAGCAGAAGATCCTGCCCTACAACGTGTTCGAGACGATCGACCGTGGCGGCGTGGGCCAACTCATGCGCATGGGCGTCGAGAAGGGTCGCGCCCAGCGGGCTGGACTCAAGTGCGGCATCTGCGGAGAGCATGGTGGCGATCCGGAATCCGTGTACTTCTGCCACGAGATCGGCCTGGACTACGTAAGCTGCAGCCCGTTCCGCGTGCCGATTGCTCGCCTCAGCGCAGCGCAAGCCGCCCTGCAAGAGCGGGTCAAGGTCACCCTCGACAAGTAACCCTCCGCGGGATCGCAAGAGTCAGGCATCGGCACAGAAGGTTCGGTGCCTGATTTTGATTTAAAGACCCTCGGTTTGGTACATTCTGCCAATGGGACAGGACGACCATGACCGCCGGAATCAGGAGCCCGCGCCGCCGCCCCGCGCGCCGCAGTCTCCACCTCCCAATCTGTACGACGGCCAGTACGGCAAGCAACCAAGCGTGCCCAACCCCTACGCCAGCGGACAGTACTCACACCAGCGGCCCGCCGAACAGGATCCGGGATTCCTCAAGTACGTGCTCCCCATCCGCACCTCGCCGTGGGCGATCCTCTCCAGCTATTTGGGTTTGGTTTCGGTGCTGTTGGTGTTCGCACCGTTTGCGCTCATCACGGGCATCCTGGCCCTCAACCAGATCAATAACTCGGACAAATGGGACGGCAAAGGACGGGCGTGGTTCGGCGTGGTGATGGGGGCGCTGGGCACTATCGGATTGATTGTGGTGATCGCCATGCGCTCGGGCGGCTGAATTCTGGCCCTCGGCCAAGAGAGGGAAGCATCGGGTAAGACTCTGAGGCATGAGTGAAACCGCCCCGGCCGGCAAGCGAAAGATGCCCCAGCACACCAAGATCTTCGTCGGGTTGCTGCTGGGCGCGATGGCCGGTGCCATTGCCCAGAGCGTGCTGCCGGACGGAACCGCCAACCAGGCGCTCAAGGACTTCAACGCCAACTGGGCGACCCCGCTCGGCGACATCTTCCTCTATCTCATCTTTATGGTGGTGGTGCCGCTCCTCTTCAGTGCCCTGGTCAACGGGGTGGCAGAGATCGGCGAAGCGGCCAAGGTGGGCCGCACCGGCCTGCGTGCGTTACTCCTCACCATCATTCTCAGCGGCATTGCGGTGGGTATTGGCCTGGGCGGGGTGAACCTGGTCAAGCCCGGCGCCGGCATCAGTGACGCCGAACGCGAGCGCCTCACCGCAGGAATCAACGCCGAAGAGGCCAAGAAGAAGGCGGAGGTCAAGGCCGAGGCCGACGAGCCTCCGGTGTGGGGGATCATCCCCAAAAACCCGCTGAAGGAAGCCAACCGTGCCCTCACCGGCGGCATCTTGCCGTTCATGTTCTTTGCGCTTGTGTTTGGTTTGGCGCTTGCAGCGGTGGAGCCTGAACGGGCCGCGCCAGTGAAGAACTTCATCGAAGGGCTCTTCTTGGTCAGCCAGAAAATGGTGGAGTTCGCGATGAAGTACGCGCCAATAGGCGTGTTCTTCCTCGTGTTCCGGGCGGCCAGTAGCCTGGGGGCCAACGCAGTGGTGGCGGTGGGGCAGTACGTCATCTTGGTGCTGGCGGCCTTGGCCCTGCACATGTTTGTCACCTATCCGATCTTCCTCAAGTTCGTGGCGAAGCGGGACCCGGTGCAGTTCTTCCGGCAATGCAAGGAGGTGATTCTCACCGCGTTTAGCACCAGTAGTAGCAACGCCACGTTGCCGGTGGCCCTGCGCGTGGCCGAGCAAGAAGTGGGCTTGCCACGCAAGACCTCCTCGTTTGTGCTCACCGTGGGGGCCACGGCCAACCAGAACGGCACGGCACTGTTCGAGGGCATCACCATTCTCTTCCTCGCTCAGTTCGCGGGGGTCAACCTCGATTTCAGCCAGCAACTCACCATCATGGGGCTCGCCATCCTCGCGGGGATTGGTACAGCTGGGGTGCCGGGGGGCGCCTGGCCGATGATCGGGGTCATCCTCGCGAAGTTTGGGATTCCGGTGGAGCTGATTGGCGTGGTCATTGGGATTGACCGCATCCTGGATATGAGCCGCACCGTACTCAATGTTGTGGGCGACATCACCATTGCGGCGTGCGTGAGCGAATTGGATGGTCTTGGAATGGAAATCCCCGAAGGAGTGGATTGACCTCCCGCGAAGCCGACAATCCTCAGGCCATCCAAGATAGCGCCGTCGCCTGGCGGCTAGCGGTCGATGCGTATCAGCGGGACGATATCCTGTTGGCTTACGATCTGGCGCGCCCCCACGTGGGGGCGCACGGGGGCCAGATGCTCAACTTTTGGCACTCGATTGAGGCCGAATGGCGCACCCGCATGGCCCTGCGCATGGCGAGCGTGGCCGCGGATATCACCGTCGAGTGGCCCGCTGACCTGGAGCCTGACCCCGTGGACCTGGAGCAGGTGCGCGAGGCCCGCGAGGACGTAGCGGAGCGATTTGGCTGGCAACCCTCGGCGCCGCTGACGATTTGCTTGCTGGACCCGCGCCTGGATGTACGCTGGTTCCCGTACCGAGGCGGCTACTACACCAACCGGGGCTCGCACCATAAGATCGTGCTGCCGGGCGGGTTGCTGGGCTACGACGAATTCGGGCGGGCTTTGAGCCACGAGATCGCCCACTCGATGGTGGAAGAGCGAGCCGGTGGCCTGTGCCCGATTTGGATGAACGAGGCCGTGGCCCAGATGGCCGACCGAACTTCAACCCGGGGAGCGTGGCGACGCTTTCAAAGCCACCTCTGGACCTGGCTGGAGCCCCGCGAACTGGACCAAGCCTTTGGCGCGAATCGCCTGGATGACCCCGGCCAGCGCGTGCTGCGTGCTTACATGCAAGCCTGCCTTATTGGGCAGTGGCTGGCCCGGCGTGGGCCAAACCCGGGTGAGCGCCAGTTGGGGGCCACGCTGGATGCCTTTACCGACAACGGGCTTTGGAAGGATCTGTGGCTTCGTATCCGGGGCTATACAGCCGCCGACGAGGCTATCCGGCAAGTGTTTGGCCTGGGCGAGGATGAACTGTTCCGCCTCGCCCAGCCTGCAGGTGGTACCTCCGCCGAAGACGAGGGCTAAAGAGAGGTATAGATAGGTGGGGCGGCGCAACGACGGGCCGCACTTGATACGGTTTTCCGGAAGGTCTGATCACAGTGGCGCAAAAAGCCCAGCAAGAAGCTCAAGTTAGTCCGGCCGATCTAGAACGTTTCTATCGAGAAATGGTCTTGATCCGCCGCTTCGAAGACAAGTGCAATATCGCGTACCGCCAGGGTCTGGTGGGTGGCTATATGCACGTTTACATCGGCATGGAAGCCACCGCGGTCGGATGGAACGCGGCGCTCAAGCCGGGTTGGGACTACGTCATCACGGCGTATCGCGACCACGCCCAGCCGCTCATCATGGGCAGCGACCCCGTTAAGGTGATGGCCGAGATCATGGGTCGCTCCGGGGGTTACTCCTTTGGGAAGGGTGGTTCGATGCACATCTACGACATCGAAAACTGCTTCTTTGGCGGATGGGGCATCGTGGGTGGTCACACCCCGCTCGGTGCGGGTCTCGCCTTTGCGGCCAAGTACCGCAAGGAAGATCGCGTCACCATCTGCTACTTGGGTGACGGGGCCTCCAACGCCGGCGTGTTCTTCGAATCGCTGAACATGGCCGCCCTCTGGGATCTGCCGGTCATCTTCATCATTGAGAACAACGAGTTCGCGATGGGCACGCGCTTGGAGTACCACGCCGCCGATACGCAGCTCTACAAGCGCGGCGAGCCGTTCGGGATCAAGTCTGAGCGCCTGGACGGGATGGATGTCCTCCAAGTCAAGGCGGATGCCGAGCGCATTGTGAACTGGGTGCGCGAGAACCAAAAGCCGTACCTGGTGGAAGTGATGAACTACCGCTTTGCGGGCCACGGCGCGGCCGACAACGACCGCCAGCTGTACCGCACCAAGGAAGAGGAAGACGAAAACACGAAGCGCGACCCGATTGCGCGACTGGAGAAGTACCTCACCGAGAACAACCTGATGACCGCCGAAAAGATGGAGGCCATCAATGTGGAGATTGAGGAGCGAGTGGAGGCGATTTACGAAGAAGCCGTGAACTCCCCGCACCCCGAACCGCACGAGGTTTACGCCCACGTGTACAGCGACATGGAACCGGAGAAGGGCCACTAATCATGCCGACGCAAGAACTATCGTATCGTGACGCCTTGCGCATGGCGCTGGTGGAAGAAATTGACCGCGACCAGAACGTCTTCGTCATGGGCGAAGACATTGGCCGCTACCAGGGCACCTTCCGCGTAACGGAAGGCCTGTTCCAGAAGTACAACGTCGAGCAAAACGACTGGCGCATCATTGATACCCCGATCGTGGAGCCCGGGTTCACCGGCATCGCGATTGGTGCGGCCATGACCGGCCTGCGCCCGGTGGTGGAGATGATGACGATGTCGTTCAGCATCCTCGCTCTGGACCAGATCATCAACCACGCCGCCAAGATTCACTACATGACCGGGGGCCAGTCCACCGTGCCGATGGTGATCCGTGGCCCGGGTGGCGCCGCCAAGCAGCTCTCGGCCCAGCACAGCCACTCGTTGGAAGGCTGGTACGCCCACTGCCCCGGCCTCAAGGTCGTGGCTCCGGCGACCCCGCAGGACGCTTACAGCATGTTCAAGCAAGCGGTGCGCGATGACAACCCTGTCATCTTCACCGAGAACCCCGGCCTCTACACCATCAAGGGTGAAGTGACCACCGGCCCCGATGTGCTGCAGCCGTTTGGCAAGGCGCAGGTGTTGCGCGAAGGCAAGGACCTGAGCCTGGTGGCGTACAGCCGCATGGTGCACGTGTGCCTTGAAGTCGCCGACCGCCTGGCCGAAGAAGGCATCAGTGCTGAAGTGGTGGACGTACGAAGCCTGCTCCCGCTGGATACGGAAACGATCTACCAGAGCGTGCGCAAGACGAATCGCGCGATTGTGGTCTACGAAGACTGGAAGAGCGGTGGCTTTGGCGCGGAAATCGCCAGCCGCATCAGCGAAGACTGCTTCGACGACCTGGATGCCCCGGTGGGCCGCGTCGGTGGCCTAAACGTGCCGATGCCGTACAGCCGCGTGCTGGAACTCGAATGCATCCCGAACGCGGACGACGTCATGGCGGCCGTTCGCAAGCTCGGCTAACCTTCGGAACGGGAAAAGGATCTCCTCATGGACCATGCGGTCCGTGGGGAGATTTTGTTTTTGCGGCTTCGCGGCGCTTTTGCCTAGCCTTGAGTAACCCTCGCGCGGTACCGTTCGTTCAGAAATAGGATTCGCTATGCGAAGGTTCCTTCTGGTTTTTGTGGCCCTGTGGGCGAGTGTGGTGGCGTGGGGGCAAACCAAGGCGGAATGGACGATGCTCGCCTACATGGATGCGGACAACGATCTGGAGTATCCGCTGATGCTCGACCTGATCGAGATGATGGAGGCGGGTTCATCTCGCGATTTCCGCATTATCGCGCTAGTCGATCGCATTGAATTGAATCCCTTGATGGGCGTGGACCACGCTTCCAAGTTGGGTGGCCTCGACAATTGGACCGGCGCAAAGCTGGTGGAAGTCGAAAAGGGCAAGCTGAAGGAACTCGCCGACTGGGGCGAGGTTGACATGGGCGACCCGGCCACGCTGAATCGCTTTATCGATGAGGGGCTCAAGATCGCTCCGGCCAAGCGAGTGAACCTACAGATGAGTGACCACGGCGGCGGCTGGATGCCGGGTTGGGTGGACATGACCGAAGAAACCCACCTGACTCTGGATGAGATTCAAACCTCGCTCGAAACGGCATCCAAGAAGCACGGAAAGTTTGAACTATTAACCTTCGACGCCTGCCTGATGGCGACTGTTGAAGTCGCTGCCGCTTTATCCGACAGCGTGAAGTACATGATCGCCAGCGAAGAGCTGGTGCCGGGACTGGGTTTTTACTACGGTTCGACATTGGCCGCCCTGCGTGAGAACCCGCGCATGTCAACCGAGATGTTCGCCAAGCAATTCATCCAAGGCTCGTACGATTTCTATGCCAAGAGCGATGATGAGGATCTCCAAGGTATCGGCACGACCTTTACCTGCGGACTGCTTAAGCTGGACCGGGCGCGCGCCCTTCATTTGGCCACCAGCCATCTGGGGATTGGGCTCCAAGCTTCCTTTGACCTCAATGTGAATGCCCGTCAGACGATCCTACGAGCTCAACGGGACGCCTTCACGTTCGGTGAAGACTTCAGCGAAACTGCCCCGGCCCTGGTGGACCTGGCCGACATCCCGGACCGGATGGGCCAGAATGCGCCGGTGGTCACCTATGGTCTCGGGGCCAATGACGTCCGAAATCTCATGAAGCAGATCGTGCTGTTTGCCGTGAAGGGCGATGCCATTGAGCGAGCAGATGGGATTAGCGTCTTCTGGCCGCGCTATGACACTTATCTTCAAGGCTTGGAGGATTACGATTATCGCACCCTCCGAGTGAATGCCGGCGAAGTGAAATGGCCTCAGTTCATCACTCGGTTCATTGAAGAACTAGCCAAAGACACCAAACCGCCCACGATTAAGGAAGAGGGCAAAGGGAAGAAGCGAAATCTGGCTGCTCAGGCCATGCCGAAAGTGACCTGGTCTTATGATCCCAAGGACACCGCCGAGATCTGGTCGTTTTTGGGTGTCCCGACGGATAACGAAGATGTCCTTCTGATCGGGATGCTGCCCGCTCCACTAGATGGCTCCGGCAAGCTAGAGCTCACGTGGACGGGCACCTGGCCCGCACTGTTTGATAGTGAAGGGAGCCAGCTGGCGCCCATCCTCGGCGCGGAATACGGCGAGAAGGGGATGACCGCCTACCTACGCGGACAGCTGGAACTGGCGGGCGGCCAGAAGAGCGAAGCAGTGCTGACCTTCTTCGGAGACTACAAGCAAGAGCCGATGGAACTCGTACGCATTGCCCTGGTCGAGGGGTCTCAACTCCGGACTATCGTGCCGGAGCCGACCATGATCTTCCGCCCGGAATATCCCGTGATTAACTTCGAAACGGGCGCAACGAGCACCTATATCAACGAAGAGTCGGAACCCTTCCGGTTTGGCGAAAAGGGGCTGTGGCTGCAGCAAGTGGTGCTCCCCGCGCAGCCTTATCGCTGGGGGGTTTACATCGAGGACTTCGCGGGGAACTCCGCCGGAGCGTATCGAGAGCTGACCTTCCCGGCGGGTAGCGCTCTGCAACAGGATAATAGGTTACGTGCCGTCCGCTAAGTCTCGCGCGTTCACACTCATTGAGTTACTAGTGGTCATTGCGATCATCGCGATCCTTGCCGCCATCCTGTTCCCGGTGTTCAGCCGGGCGAAGGCGGCCGGGAAGGCCACGGCCTGCACCAGCAACCTCAAGAACCTGGGTCTCAGCTTCCACCTCTACAGCGCGGACTACGACGACCGGCTACCCCCAGCCGCTTACGGCACGTCCACCAGCTTCGTGCTGTGGCACGATGTAATTGACCCCTACCTGAAGAACAAGCAGGTGTGGCACTGCCCGGGCAGTGAGGTGAGCGAGAAAGACCTGAGCGGGGCCATCACCAGCCACTTTGGCTACAACGTGCAGCCGCTCACGGGTATCGCGCTGGACTTTTCGAACCTGGATACGCAGTCTCCAGTGAGCTTCACGCAACCGGAATCCACCAGTGAAACCGTGATGCTGACTAGCGCCAAGGCGAGCGTGGAGAACAGCTTCTGCGGTGATGATGGCAAGTTCTTGCTGCTGCCCAGCCAGAACTTTGACGCCGACTGCTGGGGTCGCCCGGACCCGGCCGCCCTCGAAAAAGTGGTGATCTTCTGGATGGACGGCCACGTCAAGCGGCAGGCTCTGGGCAGCTTTTACACTGACCAAACCCCAGCGGACAAGTACTTCGATTTGGAGTAGTTGCCCGCCTGGCTTGGCCTGAGTTCAGTCTTTGTACGGGTCGAACTCGTCCGAGCCCGCCATACAAACGATGAGCGGGGTGAGAGTGGTCGTCACCTGGATCGTCCCCGCGTGGTGCTGCAGCACTGTGGGCAGGTTCTTGTAGACCTCTGGTGCTTCGTCGGCCCCGGCCCCCTTCAGCACAATGCCTCGGCGCGCTAGATCTTCGCGCACGGCGGGCATGTTCACCACCCCTTCCGAAATCTGCACGGCCTGGCGGCGGCCAGCTTCATCCTTCACCCAGCGCTTCTTACCCGCCGCGGCGGTGCGCGACATTACGCGCCCGGCGCCGTGTACGGTCGAGCACAAGGCTTGGCGCAATGCGGGTGAGTCGGTGCCCCTCAGGATCACCGAAACATCCCCCATCGATCCGCCTACGAACCCACGCTGACCGGGGAAGGCGGGCGTGGCGCCCTTGCGTACCACCCAGTACGTCTGGCCGTGGTGCTCCTCTTGCCAAGCGAAGTTGTGGTGGTTGTGCACGCTCTCCTCGATGCTGCCACCGAGAATCGTGGCCACATGCTCGCACACCCAGTCGCGCCCGGCGTAGGCGTATTCGCCCGCCAGGTGCATCGCCGCGATGTATTCCTGCCCTACCTCGCTGTTCACCTCCAGCAGGGTCGGCGGGGAGTCCATGTTGCCGTTCGGCTTGGCCCCGCTGGCCTCGATGAAGTACGAGGCAATGCGGTGGCCCAAGCCCCGGCTGCCAAAGTGGCATCCCACCCAGACATTGCCGGTGTCTTGGTCCTCGAAAACGTCCACGTAGTGGTTGCCGGAGCCGATGGTGCCGAGCTGACTCCGCGCGGAGGCGAAAAGGCTCTGGTTGGTCCGCAAAAAGGGCACCTTCTTCCAGGTCGGCGAATCGAAAACGGGGTGGTCAATCTTTGTCTGATTCACTCGCCCAACGCCAAAGGAAAGAGAGGCAAAAATCTGCTCGGCTAACTCGTTCAGCCGAGGTCGAATCTCGGAGGCTTTGAGGTCGAGCCGCACAGCTTTGTTGCCACAGGCAATATCAAATCCGACACCTGCCGGAGAGATGTGCTCCGGGTAAGCCAGCACGGCCCCGATGGGCACGTTGTAGCCCTTGTGGCCGTCGGCGCACAGCACGCCGTAGGCGCATTCATCCGCCGCCACGGCCTGGCGCATCTGCTTCAGGGTGCCTTCATCATGCTCCCCTAAGATATGTAATTTGTTCCGATCCATGGGTTCTTCACCCCCATTGCCAAGGAACGCTAATGCTCGTCGCCGTGGAGTTGTCCTGCGGTTTCCGGCAAATACTTCAATGCAATAAGGAAGGTCATTGTGGCGATGGCTAAGGGATAGAATAGGCCGCTTAGCTTATTGCCAGTGTTGGCCACCACTGCCGAACTGATGAGCGGCACCAAACCCCCGAACACGCCGTTGCCAATGTGATAGGGCAACGACATGCTGGTGTAGCGGATGCGGGTGGGGAAGAGTTCCACCAAGAACGCCGCCACCGGCCCGTACACCATCGTCACAAACACGACCTGAATGAACACCAACGCGCCTAGCAGCACCCATTGGGGTTGCTCGGGGTTGGCCCCGGCGAGGGTCATAAGGTGGAAAAGCGGCAGATAGAGCAAGATCGCCAGCCCCATGCCGGTGAGCATCACCTTCTTGCGTCCGATGCGGTCGCTGAGGCGACCGAAGACGATGAAGAGCGGGGTCGCCAACAGCAGGGCGGCCCCCACCGTCATCCACACACCGTCGCGGGGGAGCTTGAGGATCTTTTCCATGAACGACATGGCGTAGAACTGCCCCGTGTACCAAATGACGCCCTGGCCGGCGGTGGCCCCAAAGAGCGCCAGCAAAACCAGGCGGCGATTCTCGGGGTTGACGAAGCTCTCACGGAGAGGGTTCGTCGAGGTCGTCCCTTCGCTCTTCAGCTTGGCAAAGAGGGGGCTCTCGCTCATCTTGAGCCGGATGGTGATGCTGACAATCAGCAGCACCGCCGAGAGCAAGAACGGGATGCGCCAGCCGCCGCCATCGAAGGCTTCTTTGCCCATGATGCGCTCGGTGCTGAGCAGCACGAGTAGCGATACGAAGAGGCCGAGCGTAGCGGTGGTCTGGATGAACGAGGTGTAGAACCCGCGCTGGTTGGGCGGGCTGTGCTCGGCCACGTAGGTGGCGGCCCCGCCGTATTCGCCGCCCAGCGCCAGGCCCTGCAATGCGCGCAGCAGCACCAGCAGGGTTGGGGCAATCACTCCAATCTGCGCGTACGTAGGCACCAGGCCAATGAGCACCGTACTGATACCCATCAGGCTGAGGGTGACGAGGAACGTGTGCTTGCGCCCTACGATGTCACCCAGACGCCCAAAGACGAGGGCCCCGAATGGGCGCACCAAGAACCCCACGGCAAACGTGGCGAGAGCGGAAAGGAACCCCACTACCTCGTTCCCCGGCGGGAAGAATTCGCGGCCAATGATGGTGGCCAGCGCCCCAAATAGATAAAAGTCGTACCACTCGATGAGCGTGCCGACGGAAGACGCCGTAATGACACGGCGTAAGGTGTGCGGGTCGTCAACCTGGGCGTTGGCAACGGGGGTGGCAGACATAAGGCAAAAGCAAGGGCCGGGGCTCCATGCTCCCGACCCTTGTGACCTTACCGCCTACGTAGCGATCAATCCAACGGCTTGATGCGGATCGAACGGTAGGCCACCACGTCGCCGTGGTCTTGGACGGCAATGTAGCCGCGTGCCCGCTTGCCGAAGTCCTTCCAATCACGGAACTTGCTTCCGGCAATGAGGTTCGCCCACTCCATGCTGCTCAGGTCGATGCGCGCGACGAGGTGATTGTTGAGGTAGTGCTCCACAATCGGACCGCGCGCCACGATGCGGACATCGTTCCAGTCGCCCACGTTGCGCGTGATGCCCGGAGGGGCCGCGTAGAGGCCGTAGACCGAGCCCGCCGAGGTGAGCGCGTTGGTGCCGTCGTTGTGGCGGTCGTTGTCCAGGACCTGCATCTCGATGCCGGTCATGTAGGGCACGTTGTACTCCTCGGTGCATCGGTAGAAGATGCCGCTATTGCCGCCCCGGCTGATCTTCCACTGCATGCGTAGCTCGAAGTCGCCGTATTCGTCCAGCGTGCGAAGATCGCCGCCTTCCTTGCCCGGGGTGAAGGTGAGTTCGCCATTCTGGACGGACCAACCCGCCGGGACGTGGGGTTTGCGGAACCCGATCCACCCGGCCAGCGACTCGCCATTGAACAGGAGCTTGAACCCGCTGGCCGCTTCCTCAGCGGAGAGCGTGTTGGGCGGGGTCGGCAGCGTCGGGTTCACCGTGCCTTGTCGGTTCGGCATCTTGTTGAGCGTGTACCAGGCTTCGGTGCTCCACAGGGCGCGGTCTTCCTTGCTCTTGAGAGCGGGGTGGATACGCACGTAGAACACGTGATCTTCTTTGAGCCCATCAACTTCCAAGAAGATGCGGCGTCCGCCTTCCGTAACTGTCACGGACTTGGCCACCAGGCGACCTTCGTCCACCTTCGGTCCGCCGTAAGCTTCGTTCGGCTCGTAGCGCCACTGGCTGATGTCGTAGATGTTGAGGTCCGACGCCTGCTCGATGTTGGCGGGTTCGGTGAACTCAATCTCGATTCCATTTTGCATGGGGCGCACGGTCTTCATTTCGAACACGTGGTCGCCGTTGTATGTGATCTTTTGCAGGCCGTACCACTTCTTGCCGGTCTGCGCCCAGTTGCCGGTGGAGCCGATGCCCCCCACGAAGATGGAGCCATCGGGACCGACCATGACGCGGTTGATGCCCGCCATCATGCCTTGGGTGAAGCGGAACACGCAGCCTTGCAGCACGCCGTCCACTTCCTCCACGAAGACTCTCTTAAGGCCACCGTGGGTCACGTCACCGTGCATCATCTGGCCCGCGAAGGGGCCCTTGGTGAAGCGAGCCGGTTGGCTCGGGGAATTGCCGATCTCGTTTTGCGGGAGCCACACCACCGGGGGCGTGACGGGACCGCTGGTGAGCGACTCGGGGCCAACCGAAGCGTTGCCGTAATAGGCGCCTTCCTCAAGTGGAATGACTTTCGAAGAGGGGAGCCAGTCGCCTTGGTTGTCCGTGATGTAGAAACGACCACCCCAGCCGACGCCGATGCCGTTGGGCGTGCGCAGCCCGTTGGCGACCTTGCGGTACTCGCCGGTTTTGTCGTTAATGGCAACCACCCAGCCTCGATCCTCGTTTTGCGGGCGCGTACTGCGTCCGCCCGGATCGATCGCGGTGGCGAGGGCGGCGTAGAACGTGTTGCCTCGGTGCACCAGGCCAAACGCGAACTCGTGGAAGTTCGCCGTAACGCCCCAGCCGTTGGCCAGTGCGTAGTAGCGGTCGGTAACTTCGTCCCCATCCAGGTCCACGAGCTTGGTCAGTTCTTGCTTCTGCAAGACGTAGATTTCACCATTGACGACCTTGAGGCCAAGGGGTTCGGCAAGGCCGGCGGCGATGCGCTTGACCGTTGGTTTGCGCACCGTGCCCCAGACGTTGTCCACGATGTAAACGCCTCCGACTTCATCCCACGTGCAGACGACCATGCGCCCGTCGGGGAGGAAGTCAATGCCGCCCACGCGGGGCTCAAAGCCCGGGACGTCAATGGTTTGCAGAGTCCAGGCCGGGTGCACGCCTTCCAGCGGGCTGCGGTCGCCAGGGCGGTTGCTTTGCCCGTTCAGGAGGACGCGCTTGGTGCCGGGGGCCGTCACGCGGACTTCGCCGCCCTGGGCGGTGAGAACTTCCGTCGGAACGATGCTCCATTCGGCATCGCCCGGCTCCTTCCATTCCAGGCGGAGGGCCGCGTCGGCTTGGTTCTCAAAGAACTCGATGAAGAGCGGGATTTCGCCGGGGCTGAGGTCCAGGTAGCCCGTTTTGGGTTCGCTGGCGCCATGCAGGCCGTCGTGGTCAATCACGAGTTCATCGCCTAGGAAGAACTTGGAGCCGTCATCGCTCGCCAGCCGGAATTGGTGGCGGCCCGCCTTGCGGACATTGAGGAAGCCGGAGAAGTGACCCAAGAAGCGTTCTTTGAGGTCGCCGAAGTCGTCGTTGCCGAGGTCGAGCTTAGGCACCACCACGCTGTAGTTGGGGGTTTGCCCGCCGACCAGACGCGGCACACGCTCCAGGTCAATGCCGACATCGTAAAGGCGCATCGCGATGCCCGGCACGCGCACCTGGCTGCTTTCTTGGGCCATGGTGGGCTCGGGCTTCAGGCTGGCCATCAGGCCCTGGCCAGTGGCGGATGCGGCGGCCGCCGGATCGACGGGGGCGCCATAGCGGGTGGAAAGCACGTTCGTCCCGTTGCGCAGTTCAACTTCCGTGGGCGTGAGCATCGGGTAGGCGCGCCGGGAATCCGGAGCCACGAACTTCGTCGCCACATCGAGGAAGAGACGCTCGCCACGGGCCAGACCGCTCACATTGAAGCGGCGCTCGAGCCCGACTCGGCCAAGGCGCAAGGGTAGGGCCTCGGGAATCTCATTCACGGTCACAAACTTCGAGCCCAGCGGGATTTCGTAGTTGAACTCCACCTGGCCGCCCTTCATGGTGTAGCCACGGAAGCGGGGCTTGACTTCGGTCACTTCGCCGCGCGCGTTGGCCACCGACCAGATCGCGCGGTCAATGGTGTCCTGTTCATAAACCTTTCCGACGGAGGTCGGTTGGGGGCCATGCTCGGCGGTGTAGACGGCACCTTGGAACTTGACCGTGCCTTCCCAAGCCTTGTAGAAGCCGCAGTTGGTGGCATCGTAGGCGATGATGAGGTGCTCCGATAACTCGACCGTCACCATGCGGGCTTGCTTATCGAGAACGCTACGGAACACCCACGGATCGCGCGGGCGGGTGGGTAGCTCGGCGGTTGCGGGGCTCACTGCCGTGAGGGTGAGCCCGAGGACCAACGAAACCATGACGCCTCCCATTATCTCACCAAGTTGAACGCAATGGGCGAAGGTTTGGCCAAATTCTGAGTAGGATGCACCGTATGGCACAGAAGCGGTCGGTGGTGGATACCGATATCAAGCGATTGAACTGGCGCAGTGTGGGTCCGGGCACCATGGGTGGCCGCGTGAGCGAAGTGGTCTTTGCCCCGGGCGAGAGTAAGGTTTTCTACGTCGGTTTGGCCTCGGGGGGCCTCTTTAGAACCAAGAACCACGGCACGACCATGGAGTCTCTGTTTGACAAGGAAGAAACCACCAGCGTGGGCAGCATCGCGGTGTGCGATTTGCCTGCCAACTTTGATCACCCGGCCGAGGCCAAAGCCGGCAAGAGCAAGAAGGAACTAAAGGAACTCGGACGTAACCAGATGATCTGGCTGGGCACGGGCGAAGGCAACGGCCGCAACTCCAGCTCGTGGGGGAACGGGGTTTATCGCTCCACCGACGCCGGGGCGACCTGGCAGCACATGGGCCTGGCCGATTCGCACGATATTCCGGCCATCGTGGTGGACCCGCGCAATCCGGATGTGTGCTACGTGGCCGCACTGGGTCACCTGTGGGGGGCCAATGAGGAGCGCGGCCTCTACAAGACCACCGACGGCGGCAAAACCTGGGCGAAGGTGCTGGCGGTGAAGGATCACGGGTGCTGCGATGTGCGGCTGGACCCCCGCAACCCGGACGTCGTCTTTGCGGCCATGTACTATCGCCGCCGCAAGGCGCACAAGTTTGATAGCGGCAGCACCGAGGGTGGCCTCTTCCGCAGCCAAGACGGCGGCAAATCTTGGAAGAAGATCAAGGGCGGTCTGCCCGCCCACACCGGTCGCATCGGCATTGACCTCTATGCCGAGAACCCGGACATCATGTACGCGGTCATCGAAAGTGGCCAAGGCGGTACCAACAGCATCCGCGACGACCGCAGCAAGTCGGGCGGCCTGTTCCGCAGCGAAGACGGCGGCAACACCTGGACCCGCATGAGCGTGCGCGCGCCGCGGGCGTTCTACTTCTGTAAGGTGCGCATCCACCCCAAGAACGACCAGAAGATCTACATGCTGGGTTGGGAAGTGGAAGTCAGCGAGGACGGCGGGCGTACGTTCCGAGGCGGCTTCGGCGACAAGATGCACGTGGACATGCACTCCATCGCCTTCGACCCCAACGATCCGGACCACATCGTGGTGGGGAACGACGGCGGCATTTACCAAACCTTTGATGGGGGCGCGAAGTGGCAGTTCCTCAACCAAATTGCCATCGGGCAGTTCTATAACATCGCGCTGGATATGAGTGAGCCGTACCGCATTGCGGGCGGCTTGCAAGACAACGGCTCGTGGGTTGGCCCCAGCAGCACGCTGGTGGAGACGGAGAAGTACGAAGACGGCACGCCGCAAACGGGCATCACCAATTCAGATTGGAAGTACGTTTGTTGGGGCGACGGTTTCCACGTGGCGTTCGACCCCGAAGATCCGGACGTGATCTACGCCGAATGGCAAGGCGGCAACCTGACCAAGGCCAACCTCAAGACCGGGCGACGCTGGCACCTGCAACCGCAACAGCGAGAAGGGGGAGCGGCCTATCGGTTCAACTGGAATGCGCCCTTCTTCGTGTCTCCTCACAACCCGAGTGTGCTGTACCTGGGCGGGAACATGGTGTTCCGCCTGAGCGATCGGGGCGAAACGTGGGAGCGCATCAGTGGCGACCTGACCACCAACGACGTGGACAAGATCACGACCGAAGGTTCCGCGGCCGAAACCTTCTGCACCGTGACCTCGCTGGTCGAGTCTCCGCTTACCGAAGGTCTGCTGTGGGCGGGCACCGACGACGGCCGCGTGCATGTGTGCGTGGATGGCGAATGGAAGGATGTAACGCCGAAGGGCAACGACTGGTATGTCAGCCGGATTGACGCTTCGGCGCACGGGGCGGGCCGCGCCACGATGAGCCTGGACGGCCACCGAGACGACCAGTACGACCCGCGCATTTTGCAAACCACCGACTTTGGCAAGACCTGGAACGACATCACGGGCGACCTGCCGAAGCACCGCAGCGTGAAGGTGGTGCGCGAGGACCCCAAGAACCCGAACGTGATCTATTGCGGGACGGAGAACGGGGTGTTTGTGACCCTCAACGGGGGCAAGGCGTGGCTACGCCTGAACGGCAAGAACCTGCCGCACTGCCCGGTGGATGACATCCAGATTCACCCGCGCGAGCATGACGTGGTGCTGGGCACCCACGGCCGGAGCATCTGGATTCTGGACGACGCCCGCTTCCTCTCCGAAAGCACCGAAGCCGTGCTGGGCGAGGCGCTCCATGTGTTCACACCCCGAAACTGCCGCCCGATTGAGCGGTTGTTCTTGCAAGGGCTGTGGGCGGATGACGAATTCCGGGGGACGAACCCGCCGAAGTTCGCGCCCATCACGTACTGGTTGAAGGAAGCCGCCACGGAAGAAGTGAGCGTGACCGTGACCGACGAAAAGGGGCGGGAAATCGCCAGCATGTCGGGGACGGGATTTGCCGGTTACAACCGCGTGGTGTGGGATGCTCAGCCCAAAGAGATCTACCGCCTGCCCGATGCTGGCCAAGAACCGTGGTGGACGTATTTTGTGGCGCCGGGGACCTACAAGATCCAGGTCAAATGCGGAAAGTTGAAGTCAGAGACTTCGCTGGAAGTGCTGCCCGTGCTGAATTGTTAAGAAAAATTCCCCACTTCGGCATCGTTTGGGCCTTTCCTTGCGTCTGTTAAAGGATAGGCCCCCATGACTCGCCGCGAATTTGACGAACAGATTGATGAAATCCGTGCCTTAGTGCTGCGGATGGCGGACTGTGTCGTCGAAATGCTGGAGCTGGGTGTGCGGTGCGCCATGGAAGGGGAAGAAAGCCTCTACCAACGCGTGAAGTCGCTGGACGACGTGATTGACGAGAGCGAGAAGCTCGCGGTCGGCATTGCCGTGGACTGCTTGCTGAAGCAAGCGCCAGTGGCCAACGACCTTCGTTTGCTAACGAGCACTCTGAGCATCATCGGGGAGTTAGAAAAGGCTGGGGACGACGCCGAGAAGATGGCGAGCCGCGCCCGGCGGCTTTCCGGGCAGTTCCCGGATGAGCTCAAGTCGGCCTTATACGATCTACAAGCCGAGGCGGCCAAGGTGATTCGGTCGGCCACCGCGCTCTACCTCAAGTACGACGAGGAAGTAGCGAGCGAGGCTTTGCTGATGGACGACACGGTAGATGCTTCATATAAGGCCGCGCGCCGTCGCTTTATGGAACTCATCGTCGAGCGGCCGGAATCTGTGCGCGACCTTTTGCGTGGGATCAACACGTTCCACGCCATTGAGCACGCCGCCGACCGAGGGGTCGAGATTGTGAAGCGTCTTCGCCTGCACCACAACAACTTTGAAGATCGTATGAAGCCCGAGGAGCCGGTAGAAAGCGGCCCGACGGAAGCCACCCCTTAATCCAGTTTTTATTGGATTTCGGAACGGGATTCCGGGCCTGGGCGTCAAGAATCCTGTTAGAACTACCGATAGAACCACTGGAAGCATTGGCTTTCGTGAAGGACTATGTCAAACCAAGGCTCTCACCCGACCGACAAGACCGATTTGAGCTCGAATGTGCCGAACTCAGATTGGGCCAAGTACGGCAAAGTCAGCCAAGAGTGGATGCTAGCCAAGAGCCCGGAAGAATTGAAGGAAGCAGCATTCCGGTGGAGCTTGAGCGCGGATGCGCATGTGCGAACCCTGGGCCGATCCCTTTTGAGCGCCATTGAAGCCGAAGGCGGGGAAGCTCAGCGACAGATTCGAGATTGCTTGCCTTGGACCGTGGCCCTGAGTCACCGCTTGGTGCCCGTGAGTCTCCACGAGCCGTTTGTGGTGGTGCTGCACGCCGGTGAGGTGACCGTGGAGGCGCTGAACCTGGTGATGGCCTATGCCAAGCGCCCGGTGCAATGGGTGCATGGCACCGACGCTGAGGTGGCCCGCGAGCTTCTGAGCTGCTACGGCAGCGAGATCCCGACTTCCTTACTTGAACGTTTTGTGAACGACCCGGCCGTGGCCTGGTCGGGGAACCCGAATCCGGTGCTCATGGTGCCGGAGGCGGCATCAGCCCCTGTGGCCGATGAGCCGGAGATTGAAGAGGTCTTCGAAGAAGCTCCTGAAGCTGAAAATGAGTCGAATTGGTCCGGTTTGCCGGATGGAGATGACCTCGATGCCCCGGCGACAGTTGCTGCGACCGAGTTTCCGGTCGAAGTTCTTCGCGACCTGCGGGCCGTGCCGATGGGTGAAGACGAATCGGGCATTGAATTCCTGGTGGCGAGCCCCGCCGAAAATGAGACTCTTCGGGCCTTGAGCGAACTCAGCCAAGGGGCGGCGCGGTTCCGGATTGCCGATTTTGAAGAGGTGGCCGCGGCCTGGACGGCCCGCTACGGCGATGAACTTTCGCCGCTCTTCCTCGCCCCGAATCAAGTGACCTCTGCGGAGGCTTTTGGCGATGAAGTGACCGAGGCACCGATCGTTGCCGAGGAAATCTTGGTCATCGAAGAGTCCTTCATTGAAGAGATCACAATTGAAGAAGTCGCCGAAAGTGAATCTGTAGAGACCGAAATTGCCGAGAATCTGACCCCCTGGCAGATCGCCGAATCGCGAACACCGGAAGATGGCCTCGACTCGGTTGAATTGGAAGCCTTGGTATCGCAATACGAAGTTTCCACGGTTGTCGAAGAAGAAACGGCCCCGGTGATTGCGGTCAGCGAAGATGATGCCGAAGCCGATTGGGACAGCCTGCTGGCCGAAGCGGAAGAGGAAAGCCTTACCGCTGAAGAAGAAAATTCCGTGCCGGAGGTCACTTTTGACCCCTTGGCGTGGGCCAAGTGTGTTGAGAAGGCCGAAGTGCCGCCCACTGCTGAACCGGAGGTCGAAGCTCCGGCAGCAGAAATCGCTGAGGAAGTGCCTGCGGTGGCCGAGGTCGCCAGTTTTGAACCGGTTGAACCTCATGTCGATGCCGTGAATCTGGTGCCGGCGAGCCTGGCGTGGTTTGCCCGGGCCTGCCCGATGGAACTGCGGGGCGAAGAACTTGTTTGCTGGGCAATGGAGCCCTTTGATGAGTCTCTGCTGACCGCGATTGAACGGCGGGCCGAGCGACGACTGATCGTAGAACCGCGCCCGCAGGAAGAGGTTTTGGCTGCCCTCCAGGCCGCCTATCCGACAGATTTCGCTGGCGTTGCCGCTCCGGTGGCAGAAGTAGCCGCGGCTCCCGTGGCTGCCCCCGTGATTGAGACCGCTGAACCTGACCTGGCGGCAGATTTGAGTGCGGAAGTCGAGTCCGCGTTGGCCGAGCCCGTGGAGACCAGTGACTGGGATCAACCGGCTGCCATTGCCGAACCGGAAGCTGACGTCGCCGACGAATGGGCGACCGACGAAGACGCAGCGCCCGAGGCCGAATGGGAAGCCGCCGAAGATAGCCGCGAGTGCATCCCGATGCCCCCGCCGCTGTCGCTGGATGACTTCAAAGTCGCGCTGAAGGACCAGGTGGAAATCGCGCCGGTCGCAGCGACCCCCGAGGAAACGTCGGCACCGACGCCGGAACCCAAACCGACGCCAACTCAGAATACGGGTAGCCCCGCTTTGGATGACTTGCTGGCTCGGATTGGCATCGCCCGGGGCGATGTGAGTGCCCCGCCGGTCGCCGCTCCGGTAGTTGATCCGGTGGCCGAAGCTTTTGCCCAAGTGACAGAGCTTGAGCCGGAGGCAGAAAGCGAGGTGGCCGAGGTCGCGATTCCTGAGCCCTCCGTAGTTCCGGAACCGCCGCAGGCCGAAGACTTCGCTACCCCGGTTGAAGAAACTCCCGCGCTGACGCCGGCTGAAGCTGAAGTCGTTTCGTTCGATAGTGCTCCCGTTGCGCCTCCGGCGGAGAAAACGGAAGATGGGTTCACGCTCAGTGCGACGGGAGAAGCCCGCGCGGCGTGGCTGGAGTTCATGAGCGGCGAGAATCAGCCGACGGCACAGCCGCGTAGCGACACGACGCCGATCATGATCGAGCAGATGCTGGACCGGATGAATCGAGAAATCGAGGTCGAGCGAGCCGCCGCGAGGGCGATTCCTTCGGCGGACTTTAAGGAAGAGGATGACGATGGCCGCGCCAGTAGCGACGCCGGCTTCTTGACTGAGGAAGAAGCGGAAGAGAGTCGCATTGCCCTGGAGCATGCGTCCGCGATTCAGCGCCTGATGGGCCAATCTCTGGTGCCCAAGCCCGAAATCCTCGCTCGATTCAGCCGTGACACGGCAATCCGACTGCGAACCCTGCCGGTGACGATTGAAGGGGGCACCCTGCATGTAATGGGGGCGTCCGCGCTGAGCGAAGAGTCGGTGCAGATGCTCTCGGATGAGTCTGGTTTGCCGATCCAGCTTCACCTCGCCCCGGCGGATCACCTCCAGCGCATGCTGGACAAGGCGTATCCGGACCCGGATCGCGATCTGGAGCAGCACACGAAGGTGGCCGAGCTGCGCCGCCAGCAAGAAATGGACGATAAGGGCTGGCTGAGCAAGCTGATGAACCGCGTCAATCGCGGTGCCTAAGTTGCCTGTAGCAAAAAGAATCCCTCTCAACCTCATTGGAGGCGGAGAGGGATTTTGTGTTCCGGCTACGGACTGAAGTTACGGGAGGGGAAGGCCCATGGCTTCCAGCCACTCGCGGTTCTTGCCGACTCGCTCCTTCACATCCGGGCTGAGGTTGAGCGGGCGACCTCGGGCATCAATGATGATGCCGACGGTGCCACCCTCGAACTTCTGCGTGACCGCCTTGCCCTTGCCCGCGCCAATGTCGAGGCCGCGCGAGGGAGTTACTGTGAGTTCGCGGAACTCGCCGCGACCGGCCGGGATGACCTTGATTTCGCCCACCTTCACCGATTCGCTCACGCCATCGCCGGAAACCGTGATGGCGACTTCGCCCGGCTTGGCTTGGCCCACCGGCGCAATGCAGTGGCCGCACTTGACGATACAGTCGTATTCAAACACCTGCCGCGCAGCATCAAAGAAGTGCTCGCTCAGCACGCCGAGGTGCGGCATCATAAAGATGCTGTCCACGGTGAGCATGGTGATGCCCTCCGGTTCGTAGGCGTCCATCATCATGAGCGCAGATTGTGCGCGCTTGGGCGCGTGGCTCAGCACCCCGCCGGACCCGATGATCATGTCGAGGTCCATCATCTTGATGAGGGTTTCACCGCCGCCGGCCTGCTCAAAGATCTGGCCCACGTCGCGCTGTTGCTGCGTCCCCTTGAGGCTACGAGCGAGCGACTTGTGGTGGTAGAAGGCCAAGCGCAGGGCTTCGCGGCTTACCGCTTGCTCAATGAGCAGGTCTTCGTAAGTCTGCGGGATGGTCGTCGGGCGGATCATCTTGTTGCGCAGTCGGTTGCGCATTTCGAACGGATCCATCTCAAACGGCAGCCAACGCCCGATGTTGTCCGTGCCGGATTCCTTCAGCACGTTACAAATCGAATAGCTCATGCCCAGGTTGGCCGAAACCGTGCGGTTATAGGTGCCGCCAAACACCGAGAACACGTCGGTGGTCGCCCCGCCGATGTCCACGCCCAGGATGTTGATGCCTTCCTGGTCGGCGTAGTTCTTCATCAGTTTGCCCACCGCGTTGGGGGTGGCCATGACTTCTTCGCTGGCCCATTCCAGGAGCTTGTTGTAGCCCGGGGCCTGCTGCATCACGTGCTCCAAGAAGAGCTCGTGGATTTCGTCGCGGGCCGGGTCGAGGTTTTCATTTTCCAGGGAAGGACGGAGGTTGTCCACTTCCTTCAGGGACACGCCTCCACCAAGGACCTCCTTCACCGCGCCGCGCGCTTCCACGTTGCCGGCGAAAATGACCGGGAGTTTCATGTCACCAAAGCGGGGCTTGGGGTCGGCGCGGCGGATGACTTCAGCCATGTCGGCGAGGTGAGAGACAGTTCCCCCGTCGGTACCACCGGACATCAGGATGATGTCGGGGCGAAGTTGGCGGAGCCGTTCCACCTTCTCAAAATCTTTGCGGCCGTCGTCCACGGCCAAGGTGTCCATCAGGATGGCCCCGGCGCCCAGAGCGGCCCGCTCGGCGCTTTCTGCGCTCATGGATTTCACCACGCCCGCCACCATCATCTGCAGACCGCCGCCGGCGCTGGAGGTGGAAACATAGAGGTCAGCCCCTTCAAACGGCGTGCTCCGGGTCATGTCACTTTGTCCGTTCTTGAGCAAGCGCCACACGCGCCCATCCTTGATCAAAGAGCGTCGACCGACTTCGTAGCCCTCAGGCATCACTTCACCGGTGATTTCCTCCAGCTCGGTCATGGCGTTCAACACGCCAACCGTCACGTCCTCAAACGGCTTCTCCACCGTGGTGGGGGCTTCGCCGCGGGCCACCAAGCGGTATTGGCCTTCGGAGTTGCGTTCGATGAGAATGGCTTTGGTCGTTGTCGAGCCGCAGTCAGTTGCCACGATGCGCTCGATGTTTCCGGACATGGGCGCATTATGAACGGAAAGAGGCCTCTCTTGCCTTACCTGCGGGCAAAGATTTGCGCGAACCTGCGGTTTGTTTCGCCGAACCTGGGGGTATCCGCTCCGTAACGAATCGGATACGAGCCTGAGGCCAGGTTGGATATAATGCGGCACAAGCACGCGCAACGGTGGGTGTGCCACTTGGGTGATTCACATTGGCTAAAGTCGCTTTTCGGAACGTAAGCAAGGTGTTTGGCAAGGGCGTGCGCGCCGTTGACCACCTCGAACTTGAGATCAACGACGGCGAGTTCATGGTGCTCGTTGGTCCTTCGGGTTGCGGAAAGACGACCGCGCTGCGCATGCTCGCCGGCCTGGAGGAAGCCACCGAGGGCGACATCATGATTGGCGACACGCGCGTGAACGACGTGCCGCCGAAGGATCGCGACATCGCGATGGTGTTCCAGAACTACGCGCTGTACCCGCACATGACGGTGTACGACAACATCGCGTTTGGCCTGCGCCTGCGTGAACTAGGCGGGTTCTTCTGGCAACTGACGCACATGGCCGAGGCGAAGAAGATCAAGGCCGATATTGATGCCCGCGTGCGCGAAACTGCGCAGATGTTGAGCATCGAGCACCTGCTGGAACGCTTGCCGAAGGAACTCTCGGGCGGTCAGCGCCAGCGCGTGGCCCTGGGGCGTGCCATTGTCCGCAAGCCGAAGGTGTTCTTGATGGACGAACCCCTTTCAAACCTGGACGCCAAGCTCCGCATCCAGACCCGCGCCGAGCTCATCCGCCTGCACCGCCGCCTGGGCGTGACGACGATTTACGTGACCCACGACCAAGTGGAAGCCATGACGATGGGCCAGCGCATTGCCGTGATGAGCAACGGTTTGCTGCAGCAATGCGACGAGCCGACGCGGGTTTATAACGAACCGGCCAACAAGTTTGTGGCGGGCTTCATTGGCGCGCCGCCGATGAACTTTGTGGAAGGCGTGATCAAGGACGGATGGGTGGAAGCCGGCCCGGTGCGGGTGAAGCTGAAGGACGGCCATGCCGCTTTGAAGCTGGAAGGGGAAGCCGTCACGTTCGGGATTCGCCCGGAAGATATTTATCACGCGGAAGGCAATGTGAGCATTCCGGTGAGCGAGGCCAATACGTTTGAGGCGCAGCTGGACGTGCTGGAGAAGCTCGGGGCCGAGGATACGGCTTATCTGATGGTGGGCGATCAGCCAATGATTGCGACGCTGGACCCGGCGCACCCGGTGGCGGTGGGCTCCACCGCCAAGTTTGCGTTTGATCTGGACCGCATTCACATCTTCCACGGGGAAGATGGCGTGGCAGTTCGCTAAGTACCCGCAGAAAAACGTACGATCTCTACTCGAGTTGTTGTTGGACTTGGTTTAGCACGATCGCCAACTTTTCGTTGTCGATGATGAAGGCATCCAGTAGCCACTCAATGTTTTGGAGTGACTTGGAGAGTTCTGCGTTCACCAGGCTTTCGCGTTTGTCCACCCCGATTAGTGCCGGTAGCGTCTCGAGAAGTTCTTTACTCTCGGTGAAGCTACCGTAAAGTCTTTGAACTGCAGCCTTGAGTTCAGCCGGTTCGGGGAGGATATCGATCAGGCTGAGCAGAAGTGCCCCTCCTGCATTCAAGGTCTTGGCGCCGTCTTCGGAAGGGCGGTGCCACATCAAGAGACCAAAACGAAACACGGCTTCGGACTGGAAGTAGTTCATCCAATCCTTCCCGATGCCAATTTCAGATTCAGTCCTTACGTGCTGTACCGTAAGGAGATAGGACGCGATGTCGAGCACCCCACTGGGGTCGACTTTCATCTGAACTTTGTAGGAACTCACCTTCAGCAAGAGGGTATCCAAAAGCGAAACCGGATCTCGGGGCTGCCAGCCGCTGAAGCTGGGGTCCTGCTTCTGGATTGCTTCCAGAACCACCTCGTATCGCGACATCGATTCGCGTGCACACTCAAAAAGGAGTGCGCTCGCTCGCGTATCGTAGACAACATCGCCTAAGGCGTCTATCGAAGCTTCAAGACTAGGGAGGATCGTATTCTCGATCACGCCCGGATCGAGCATAAAGGGGAACCGACCGTTGATTCCAATGGCTCTCAGCTCATCAAACTTTTCCTTAATCTCCTTGATTTGCAGAGCTTGCTTCAGGTCATTCTCTTTTAGGTCATTCAAGGAATCCAGGTTAATGTCAAGGTGGATGTTGAGTAGCTCGAGAATCTCAAGGCGAATCGAATCATCCTTCTGCGATGCCAAAGAGGCTGTAAGCTCTGTAGAGCGGATGGTGACAAAGAAGACATGGAGTCTCCGCGCAAGAGTAAAGATCTTGTCAAGCGAACTTGTGATCTCCTCGTTGAGAATGGCGTAGTCGTCCCGCTTCTTTTGGGATTCTGCGAGTTTGTTCTGGCTGATGACAAGCTCGTTCTGCCTTGAGGCCAATGCGTTCTGTTGATGAGATGTGGTGAGCGCTTGGTTGGCGAGACGAATGACAACGTAGGCCCCGGCGATCCCGGCTGCAACCCCGAATGTGCCGGCTACGAAGTCCGCCATCGCGCCCCAATCAGTGGGCTTCTGGACCAGACGGGTGAAAGAAGCAATGTACAGGACTGCGACCAAGCACAGGCCGACCACCAAGACCATTCGAATGAACTGCCATGCTTCGCGTTGGGCGGTTTTCTTGAAGTCGTCAGAATCCGAGCCACCTGCTTGATTAATGTCCTTAAACTCGAGCTTGTGGCCCCTCAATTGCCGAAGTTCGGTCTCAATCAGACGCAAGCGGGATTGAAGTTCAGCTTCTACGCGTGAAGATTTACTATCCGAATCAGCTGCTTCCTCTTTCGAGGTGTAATTCTGTTCCTGGCTCATCAGATTGACCCCAGAGCCGAGGCTACCAACGGATCATGTTTCATGTCAAGTATTCCTGCGCACCACGGCCAAGGGCTCGCTCATCTCCTCGTAGGCAGAGCGGACACCCTCGCGGCCGAAGCCGCTGCGCTTGACGCCGCCGTAGGGCATGGCATCAAACCTCACCGTCGGCACGTCGTTGATCACCACGCCCCCGACCTCAAGGTCTTCGATGTAGAGTTCGGCACGGTCCTTTGAGGCGGTAAAGACCCCGGCCTGCAGCCCAAACCGCCCGGCATTCACTTGACCCATCGCTTCGGCATCAGTGGCAAACGTGCTCAGAGTGAGCACCGGGCCAAACACCTCGTCGCAGGCCAGGGTGTGCCCCGCCGGGAGATCACAGATCAATGTGGGTGACACGAGGTTGCCTGTGCGCTGGCCCCCCGCCAGAATTTTTGCCCCGCCCGCCGCTGCGGAAGCCAGGGCCGCCTCGATCCGGTTCGCGGCGGACGAGTTGATCACCGGCCCCACCACCGTGCTTTCAAGGGCCGGGTCCCCACAACTAAGGTTCTCAATCATCGGCACTAGCCGAGCCACCACCTCATCCACCAGGGACTCATGCACGCGCAGGTGCTGGACGCTAATGCAGATCTGCCCGGCGTAGGCAAATGCCCCGTTCAGCACCAGCGGCAGCGCATGGTCCAGGTCCGCATCCTGGCACAGCACCGCGCTGGCATCGCCACCGAGTTCAAGGGACACTTTCCGGTCCGGCACAAGTTCCTTCAGGCGCCAGCCCACGGCCTCGCTGCCCGTGAAGCTCACAAACTTCGCCCGGGGGTCGCGCACGGCCTTTTCGGCAATGGCATTGGGGCTAGCGATGGCATTCACAACCCCCGCCGGGCATCCGCATTCGTGGATCAAGCGGGCCAAAGTGAGGGTGCACAGGGCGGCTGCTGTGCTGGGCTTCAGGATCACCGGGCACCCCGCCAGCAGGGCCGGGGCGATCTTGTGGGCAGCGAGGTTGTACGGCCAATTCCAGGGCACAATCGCCAGCACCGGCCCCACCGGGCGGCGGCGCACTTCACCGCGATAGTTGGCTCCGCGCGGGTCGTAGCTCAGATCAACGGTATCGGGTTCCAGGTTCCGGGCGAGGTCAGCGGCCAGCCTAAAAGTGAGGGCAGTCCGTTTCACTTCGGCGCGGGCGGCAGTGATGGGTTTGCCGACCTCCTGCACCAGGAGTTCGGTCAGTTCTTCCTCGCGCTGCGTCACTGCCTCGCCGATGCGCTGCAACAGCTCGCCGCGCTCGGCCATCGTCGTTTTGCGATAGGTATCAACGGCCTGCGTGGCGCAGTCCAGGGCCGCATCCATCTCCGCCCAACCGCCTTCTGCAAACGTGCCGATGCGGCGGCCATCCCAGGGGCTCACCGCAATCTCCTTCCCAATGCCCTGGTCGCAAGGGCCGCCGAGGAAAACCCCGTTCAAAAGGAGCTCGCGGTGAATCATTTGTTCATTTCACCCGGTAGTCGCGGTTACACTAAGGGTATGGACCGTCGAATTATTTGCGCCCTAGATACAGGTGACTTGGATGAAGCCATTGCCTTGGTCCATCGCTTTGCGCCCTATGTCGGGGCGTTCAAGATTGGCCACGGCCTGACGATGCCCAACGGCCTGCGTGTGGTGGACATCTTGCGCGAACACGGGGCCGAGCGCATCTTCCTCGATCTCAAGTTCCACGATATTCCGAACTCCGTGGCACTCGCGGTGCGCGAAGCCGCCAAGCACGGGGTGTGGATGCTCACTTTGCACCTGAGTGGTGGCCCCGCGATGATCTCGGCGGCGGTGGAAGAAGCCGCTATGTACCCCGAGGAGCAGAGCCCCCTCTTGGTGGGCGTTTCCGTGCTGACTTCACTCGACGAAGCTACGCTCCAGGGCTTCATGGGCGTCAATCGCACCTTGCCCGAGCAGATGGCACACCTCTCCCAGCGTGGGGTGGAGCTTGGCTTGGATGGCGTGGTCTGTTCCGCCCACGAACTCAAAGTGCTCCGTCCGATTGTGGGGAACAAGGTGTTGGTGACGCCGGGCATCCGGGGAAGCGTCGGGGACGTGCATGACCAAGTGCGGGTGGGCGATGCGCAGACGGCCTTGGCGGACTCGGCCGATTATCTAGTGATTGGCCGGGCATTGACCTCAAAGTCCGATCCGGTCGCCGCTCTCCAGCAACTCGGCCTCGATCCTGTCGGTGCATAAGGAGCTTCTGGACTGGTACGACCAGCACAAGCGGGATTTGCCCTGGCGCGAATCCCGCGAACCCTATCGCGTGCTGGTGAGTGAACTGATGCTCCAGCAAACCGTTGTGGCCTCGGTGATTGAGCCGTACCGCCGCTGGATGGAACGGTTTCCCACCATCGAAGCCCTGGCGGCCGCCGACCTCGATGACGTGCTCCACGCCTGGCAGGGTTTGGGCTACTACCGGCGGGCGCGATTGCTGCACCAAGCGGCCGAGGAGATTGCGCTGAACGGCTGGCCCCAAGACCGGAAGGGGATGCGGGCGGTTCCGGGCATCGGCCCTTACACGGCGGGAGCCGTGCTTTCCATCGCCTTCGACCTGCCCGAACCGCTAGTGGACGGCAACGTGGAGCGAGTTTATGCGCGACTGATGGCCGATCTCACTCCGCCGCCAGCCCTTACCAAGCGGGCCTGGGCTTGGGCCGAGGCCTGCGTCTCCCAGGAGCGCCCGGGGGATTGGAACCAGGCGCTCATGGAACTCGGGGCGACTGTGTGCCGCCCGCGCACGCCGCTCTGCCATCTTTGCCCTTGGCAAGAGATCTGCCGGGGTACACAGGGCGAAGTGAGTCTCTACCCTGCGCCCAAAGTGAGGCCGGAAATGCGAGACATGGATCTGCCCTTGGCGGTCTGCGAGCAAGCGGGCCGGTATGCGTTGATCCGGTATCCGGAAGGCGGCTGGTGGGCCGGACTCTATGGGTTTCCGCCTGCCCCTGCCGTTTCAGGCCAGGAGATGGGAAGGTTTCCGTTTGTGGTCACTCGCCACCGGCTTACCGTTCGGGTTCTCCAAGTGAGCAGAGTGGATGGGGAAGTCGAGTGGTTCACACCGGAGCAGTTTGCGGACCTGGCCCTACCGGCTCTCCACCGGCGGGCGTGGGATATCGTCCGGGCGCGGCAGACGCAGCCAACCCTCACTGTCTCCCCACAGGAATAGCGCCAGCAGAGCCTGAAAGACGATCGCCACCATGGCGATGAAGATGACGGCGTGCAAGATACGCAACCCATAGCGGCGGGCAAATTGCTCTTGGCGACGGAAGTGTTCGCGCGTGCGCGGGTTCAGGTGACTGGCACGACGCTGGAGCTTATGCACCCCGGGGCGGCGCATAAACCGCAACATATGCCACCACAAGCAGCGACTGAGGGTGCGCGACCAACCCAGCACTTAGCTTTCTACGTCGTCGGTGGGCGCAAGTCGTGCAGGGCGCACAAGATGACCTTCTTGGTCGAAAAAGGCGACGAGCACGGGGGCCATGTCTTCCTTTTGTCGCCCGACCTTGAGCATCAGGCGGAAGGGACCGTGCCCCGCGAGAGCGATTTCGCAGGGGTGGTCCGGGGCGACCTCTTGCGCGGCCTGGTCATCGAGCCAAATCCGGGCCGGCACCGGGGATTCGATGCGCAATCGATATTGGCGGCCCGCCGGCATGGTCGCTTGGGAGAAGACGTACATAACGCCCGGCGCACTGCGGAACAAAGACTCAAGGTTGAGTTCGGGTCCATCCGGAGAAAACGCCTGCCATGCGACGGGGAGCTCCGCGCGGCCCGTGTCCTTCAAGTTGGGGTCAAAGCCTTGTTCGGGGGCAAACGACTGGCTCATGCCCGCGTCATTTTGGTTGGGGTACGGCCCAATGACCGACCAGGTGCCCGTGGCCAGAACCGGGAGGCTTAGGCGTAGGCCCTCGGTGCGGAGTTCAATCACTTGGTCGCTCGATACTCCTTGCGGGGCCACGATCTTCGCCTTAGTGCTCCAGGCCGCTCCCGGGGGGATGGTTTCGGGCTTCGCCTCCGAAGATACTTCGAGGCCCGCTCCGACCACCCACTCCGGGGATATCCGCATTGGGTTGGACTCTCGGTTGATGAGGGTCAGATCGACTTCGGCGTGGCGGCCTTCCTGGAAAATCGGGCCTTGCGGGTAATGGACGTGGAGTTGGAACGGGCCGACCTCGGCGTAAGCGGAGTGCTTGTGGAGATCGAGGGCAGTGGCCTCGGGCAGGTCGCCGTCAAACAGTTCGGCATAGGCCGTCAGGGTCGCCGGGGGGTCAATATCCTGAAGGAAGCCCGTGGCGACGTAGGTTTGCCCCAGGGGGCCGGTCCACTCGGGCTCCAGCGGGCCGTAGAGGCCGGCCCCGAGCGCGGCAGCAATGGCGGCCGTGTCACTGGCGGCATGCCCAAGGCTGGCGGCCAGGATCATGGCGCGAGAGGCTTGTTCCTGGCAGCCGGAGAGCGCTGCGAGGATGTGGAGGAAGGCGCGGCTGGCCGGGTTGAAATATTCCGGAATTGCGCTGGAAACACTGGCGGGCTGCGTGATGCCCGCCCCAAGGATCTCGGGCACCTTGGCCAGCGCGGGATGCCCCGCCGGGACGTACTTGGGAATGAGGCCGAGGAGCGCGCCCCAACTTCCGTTCTCACTCGCAGCAGTGGCGGTGGCGGCGGCCACCCAGCCGGCAACCCACAGGGCATCGTGGGCGTGGTCAACACTCATATCGGTGGCGGCCCATACGCTGGCGAGTTCGGGCTTGCCGGCCCCGCGAATTCCCCAAAACAACGCTCGGGCCAGGCTGGTGGCGCGGCGGCTGGCAGGATTGCCAAACTGCCCGCTGAGGGGCAAGCCTAACCCCGCGGCCAAGTTGGCGAGGGCGTAGGCGTCCCCGCGTTCGGCGGAATTCCAGTGGGCGCGGTAAGTACCGCTGAGGTTGGTATGAGGCCGAGACTGGCGGAGGTGATAGGCCCAGACGACGGCTAAATCTTGGTGGCCCGCCGGGGCCATACGGAAGGGGACGGGTTCGTAGCCGGTGAGCGGGGCAAAATCTCGGCGCCGAACGTGCGGGGCTCCCATTGTGGCCCCCGCAAGGGAAGCCATGACCATGGTCACTCGACGTTCGCTCATCAGAGGGTCGGGTTTACCTGAAACGGCACTGGTACTCTATTGGCAATGGGCATTGACCAAATGATCTTTCGGTGGGTCAACCATTGGCCATCAGAGTGGGAGCCATTTTTCTGGTTTTTTAGCGAAGGGAACAAGCAATGGGCGGTGCGCGGGCTGTTCTTGGCGCTGGCCATCTACCTCATTTGGAATAAGACCACGCGCGTGGCTACGGTGCGCGGTTTAGTGGCCTTTCCGGTGACGAATGCCCTCACCGATGCGATCAAATTTGGGTTTCCGATGGATCGCCCTTGTGCCGTGGTCGCGCGGGCGCTGGACGGAGGAATGGCCCGTGACCTGGCCATGAAACTTGACCCCGAGCTGATCTTGCGGGTGCCGCATACGGCGAGTTCCGGCACGGCCAGCGCGCACGCCGCCAACACCATGGCGGTGGCTGTGAGTTTGCTCTACGCCAAATCGCCATGGGGGTGGCTGTGGCTGGGGGTGAGTTTCTTCACCGGGACAAGCCGCATTTACAACGGCGTCCACTATCCGAGTCAGGTTTTGCTCGGTTGGATTTGTGGGGCCTACGTGGCATGGGTGGTGAGCACCACCCATGCGCACTGGGTAAGGGTCAGGACTTCTCGACGGGTTGAGGCGAGCTCAGATCAATAGCGCCGAGTGAATCGAGCGGTTGCCCCTCGGTAGTGAAGAGCACGCTCTTGACCTCAGGGAATTGCGCCATAACGCGGAGGAGGCCCCGAACGATGATCTGCTCGTCCTCGGTTCCGTAGCCCGCGTAGATCTCTTCGTTGAAGTCAATCGTCGCAATGCCTTCCTTCACGGTGACGGTCTTCACGTTGGCGTCCTTGGGCACGGCCGGAACCTTGTCTAAGTAGTCATTCAGTGCAAAGACCATGGGGTCTTGGCCCTTAGGAGACTCCTTGGTGTCGGGCTTGGTGCCGAACTGACCCCCGTCGTAATTGGGGGTGAGCGTTGTCACATCCTGCTGCTTTGGCACATCGACTTCGTCCGTCGGTGCGTTGCTGGTCACCGCCGGGTCCGTGTTCGCCATCGGCACGGCCGGTCGGCTGGAGACATACCAAGCTAGAGCCCCAAAGCACGCCACGGCCAGACCCAAGACAAAGATCGGTGCCTTCTTGGAGGCAGAATTTTTCGTTTCGCTCATTGCTGGTAGTACCTCTTAACGGCTTGGGTGATGGCTTTCGCCACGGAGGAGTGATACTCCGCTTCTTGAATACGAGCCCGATCCCGGCTGTGGTTGATGAAGCCCATCTCCAAGAGCACGGCGGGCATTTGCGAGTTTCTCAAAACGGCAAACCCAGACTCGTAAATGGTGCGGTCACTTCGCACCCCCATCGAAGGCAACTCGCTCACCTTAACGATCTCTTCGGACAAGAGATTCCCCAAGAGAATCCCGAGGGGACTCTGCTTGTGGTGGAACATGATGCTCCCTGAGCGACTATTGGCCACGGTGTTGCTATTGATATGGATGCTCAAGAACAAGTCTGCCTTGCTTCGATTCGCAATGTCTGATCTCTCGCCAAGGGGGATGAAGCGGTCGTCGTTCCGGGTAAGGATGACGCTGGCGCCTGCTTCCGTTAACGCCTTGGCAGTTTGTTGGGCGATGGCGAGAGCAATCTTCTTTTCCTGAACGCCACTGTTAGTGGCACCTGGATCGCGTCCACCGTGCCCGGCATCCAAGACAATCACCTTTCCGGCCAGAGTTCCGTTGGAGCCGTTTGGCTTGATCAGCCGCAGCGTTACGGTTTGGCCGTTCACGCTAGCGGAGAACGCGAATGCCCGCTTAGTGGCCAAGATTACATTTACAAAACCATTGCCCGCGTTCTGCATGGAATAGCGACTGACGTACTCGCCGCCGCCGAGGTCACCTTCACGGCTCACTACGGTCTGCGCCTTCGCGATCTGCAATTGGATCGTGTTCGCGTTTACGTACGACACAGCCGGAGCACTATCGATGGTTTTGGAAAGTTGGAAAGTGTAAACCGCGTCGGTTTCCGTTTCGCGCACCACCTTGGGCTCGCTCACAATCACAGGGTCCACCACCGGCGTTTGGTTGGGCGGCGGGGTCGTGACTGGCGGTGCCACCGGCGCGGGTTTGATCGCGATTTGACTCGTGCCCACGTGGACAAGGTCCACTTCAAACTTGCGGCTGGGAAGCAGAGAAGGAATCGGCTGCTCGGCCATGCGCGGGGTCTCCACCACAATGCGCACGACGTCCGGAGCAAACTGCCCCACGCGCACTTGGTTGGGCAGTTCTTCGTTCACTCGCGAATTGAGCTTCGCGCCAAAGAGGTCTACCACCAAACGCTCGGGAGCGGCGAGGCGGAAGGCGCGCATGCGCACCATCATCGTGCCGTCAATCCGGAAGCCTTCGGCGGTGGTTTCCACGTTGCGGATCTCACTGAGAACGCGGAAAGTGTTGCCCTCCCACATCGTGTGGCCACCGAGGGTCTCGGTGATCGTGCCGAGGTCAACGGTCGGTTTGGCGGCGATCGTGCGGGTTTCCAGCCGGATTTCCCGGCCCTCCGCCTTAACGATCGTTTCGTTGCCGCGAACGTTGACGTCCCAGCCCCAACGACGCATCATGTCGGCCGGGATGAAGCAGTTGTTGCCGACACGATAGCCATCGTGCGGCGACACGCCTTGGAAAGTGTAATTCACCCGGACGGCCGTAGGCGTCGCGGGCGCTTGTTGCGCGTATCCCTGTGTTAGCGCCATCCCTAGCGCCAAGCAGGTACCAAAAATCCTCCTCATGAGGTCCCCCTGATAATACCAGAACGTTCAAGATTTAGTGCCGGTTACGTACTTGGCACGGTTTTTGCGCTTCACATTCGCATCGTGCGGTTATCGGCGCTGTTGGTAGTTGTGGGTGCGGCTCTGGCCTTAAGTGGGCAGGCCAAAGCGGATGCAATCCTGGATTGGAATGCCGAAGCGCTCCAGGCCATTCGCACCGCCAAGTCCGCTCCCCCCATGGCCGCGCGCAATCTGGCCATCGTTTCCGGGGCGGCCTTTGATGCCGTGAACTCGATTTCGAATTCCGGTTACCGCAACGTTTTCTATTCGGGCGCCGGCAATGCCAGTGCTAGCAAGGAAGCCGCTGCCATCCAGGCGCAATACGACACCCTGCGGGCGCTCTATCCCACTCAGGCAGGGCGATTTAAGACGCTTTACGACAACCAGATGAGCCAGATTGCTCCGGGCGCCGCCCGAGATGCCGGGATGGCCCTGGGGGCCAAGACCGCCGCTGCCGCCCTGGCCAATCGCAGCAATGATGGGTCCGCTACGGCCGGGTCGGTACCCGATGGGCGGAGCAACGATTTGGGCAAATGGCGCCCCACCCCCAGCAACTTTGCCTCGGGGGCGTTGCCGGGTTGGTCGCAGGTGCGGCCGTTCACGCTCAATTCATCGGATCAGTACCGCTCGGAAGTTATGCCCGCTTTGGACACCGAAGAGTACGCCGCCGCCTACAACGAGGTGAAGGCACTGGGCGGCCTGACCAGCCTGGCCCGCACCGCGGACCAGACGGAAATTGCCATGTTCTGGATTGGTGGCGCGGGGACGGCGACCCCGCCGGGCCACTGGAACGTCATCGCGGCCGGGGTCTCTCAAGATCGAAACCTGAGCCTAGAGGACAACGCCCGCATGTTCTTGCTGCTCAACTTCTCGCTGGCGGATGCCGGCGTGAGCGCCTGGGACACCAAGTACACCTACCAGTGCTGGCGGCCCATCACGGCCATCCATCAGGGCGACCTGGACGGCAACGTGACGACGGACGGGGACCCGAACTGGAGCCCGCTCATCCCGACCCCGAACCACCCCAGCTACGTGAGCGGCCACTCCACCTTTAGTGGGGCGGCGGCCGCGGCCCTGGCGGGATTCTTTGGCACGGACGACATCAGTTTCAGCGCGGAGAGCGAAGATATCACGGCTACCCGCCACTTCAACTCCTTTAGCCAGGCGGCAGCCGAAGCCGGCAAGAGCCGCATCTACGGCGGGATTCACTTCGAGTTCGACAATGCGGCCGGCCTGCTCATGGGGCGGAATGTGGCGCAGTGGACGCTCGATTCACTGAACTCCCCGGTGCCGGAGCCGGTGACCCTGCTGGCGATGGGTGCGGGTCTGGCGGCCCTGGTGCGACGGCGACGGCGCGCCGCCAGCGAGTAGAATCACAGCCTCGCGGGCGATTAACTCAGTTGGTAGAGTGGCTCCTTTACACGGAGTAAGTCGGGGGTTCGAGTCCCTCATCGCCCACCATCCCCTCACTCGCTCCTTGGCCTCTTAGGCATACTAAGAGCCATCTATGAGCGACGCCAAGAAGCCGGACGAAAAGCCGACCGCGATGACCTTTGAAGAAGAGGCGCCGGTTACCTCCAGCCTCAGCATCCCAGGCCTCGAATTTGAAGCCACCACCGGCCGGATGCCGTTGAAGAACGACCAGGGCGAGATCCTGGCCCAGGTGTTCTATGTCGCCTACACCAAGAAGGGCTGCGAACCGGGCGAGCGACCGGTGACCTTCACCTTCAATGGCGGCCCGGGATCGCCCAGCATCTGGCTGCACATGGGGGCGGTGGGGCCGTTCCGCGCGCCGATGACCCCGGAAGGCCAGTTGCCGCCCGCGCCCTACCAGGTGGAACCGAACCTGGAAACCTGGCTCCACTTCACCGACCTCGTGTTCATTGACCCGGTGGGCACCGGCTACAGCCGCGCCAAGGACAAGGAGACCGCCGAAACCTATTGGGGCGTGGAGGGCGATATCAAGAGCGTGAGCGAGTTCTGCCGGATGTGGTTAAACCGAAACGCCCGCTGGCGTTCGCCGCTCTACCTGGTGGGCGAGAGTTATGGCACCACCCGTGCGGCGGGCATGGCGGGCCACATGATTGACCAAGGGATTGCCCTCAACGGGGTGATTCTGGTTTCGGCCATTCTCAACTTCCAAACCGGTTACCAGCAGTACGGCAACGATGTTTCGTTCAAGTTGTATTTCCCGACCTACACTGCCACGGCGTGGTACCACGGCAAGCTGCCCTGGGCCGCGAGCCTCGAAGACGCCCTGCGCCAATCGGAAGCCTTTGTGCAAGGCGAGTACGCCCGGGCCCTGCTATTGGGCGATGATCTCGTGGGCGAGGCTCGCCAGGCCGTGGTCAACGAGTACGCGCGCCTCTCAGGTCTGAGTCCGGAGTACGTGGACCGCGCGGACCTCCGCGTGACGCAGGGTGCCTTCTGCAAAGAACTCTTGCGCAGTGACCGCCGCACAGTGGGACGCTTGGACAGCCGCATCAAAGGTATTGATGACTACCGCCGGGGCGAAGGCGAGCACCTGACCAGCGACCCCAGCATGTCCATGCTGATGCCGCCCTACACGGCGACCTTTAACGACTTTGTCCGCACGCAACTCAAGTACGAATCCGACCTCAAGTACGAGATCTTCAGCGGAATTGGCGAGTGGAACTGGGGCACCAAGGGACGCCAGGGCTACCCGGACACCAGCGAGGCCCTGCGCAATGCCATGCACAAAAACCCCTACATGAAGGTGTTTGTGGCCAGCGGCTATTACGACCTCGCCACGCCCTACTTTGCTACGGAATACACCTACCGGCACATGGGGCTGGACCCCGAAGTGCGCGGCAACTTCTCGTTTGGCTATTACGAAGCCGGGCACATGATGTACGTGCACACGGGCTGCCTCACCACGCTATTCCAAGACGTGAAGGCGTTTGTGGAAGGCACGCAGCGAGGCTGATTACGCGTTGGCCGGCGCCCACCCGGGCACGGCCGCGCGGAAACCCTGATACAGGGCCAGCATCGCGTAGGTATCCAGTTGGCAATAGGCGCGCAGGTCATCAACGATGGCCGCGCGCTTTTCGTCGCTGGTGGTTGGGTCGAGGTATTCCTCGTAGACTTGCACCGCAACAGCGCCGTTTTGGACGTTGAGGCTCTTGTAGCTGATAGCCGGGTTCACAGCGGGGAGCACATTTTTGATGCTGTACGACCCGTTGAAGCTGGTCCAATAGGTTTTGCCCTTGATCGCCTTATAAAGATCGTAGCCAACGGTTTTGAACTTGTTGTACAGCTCTTGGCCGTAAGGGACGCCTGCATCTTTAAGCATCTTGAGCGTGGCGACCTCGTAATCGGAATAGAAAACCAGGCTGGCGCAGTCTTGCACGGCTTCCCACAGGGTGGCCGCAAAGGCCACGCGCGGGTCTTGGTTCACATCGGTGTGCAGGTAATCGCGCCACTCGGGCTCCTGGGACGAATCCGCATCGGGGATGACGTGCAACGACCACTGGAACGGCACCCGCTCGTAGGGGTGGTGGCCCACAAACTTGGGTAGGGCAGGGTCGATGGCCTCGAAGTCCACAAAGCCGATCGGGCCGGGCAGGCGTTCCAGCTGCTTGATGAGGTCCGGATCGGTGAAATCCTGTTGACCAGAGATCACTCGGTAAGCGAGGCGGTTGGAGGGGCTGAGCTGCTCGGCGGTGGTGACATCGTCGATCACGCGGAGCCCCTGGGAGGCCAATTTGCGGACGGAGTTCACGTTGATGCCGGGAAGCTTCCACAGCCCACCCTCCGGCAGGTTGGCGTGGCAGTTCTCGCGGAAATCGCAGTCCCGGCAGTACGTATTGGGTTCAAAGGCAGGCGCTTCCTCCTGGTGGAGCATAGCGCGCACGGGTTCGAGATCGGCCGTGAGGCGAGGGATCATCTCCATCACAAGGCCGGTGATGTCCGCCGAGGTAAAGAGCGTGGCCGCGTCATAGGGGCCGCCATCGTGGGTGTAATCACGGTCCACGTGCATCAGGCGGTAATCCCGGATGCGAATTCCCGCCGCCCGAAGGACAATGGCCTGGAAGGCGACGTCTTCGATATGATCGGGCTCCTTCACCCGCACCCCGGACTTGACCTCAATCAGCGTCCAGGTGCCATCGGCGTTGCGCTCGAGGATGTCACAGCGGGTGACCAACTCCTCGGCCGCGAAGGTGGCTTCGAACAGCACCGGCGCATCGCCCTCCACGGCCACGGCGGTGTGGGCGAGTGCCATTTCTTGCGGGCCTGTGGGCAACAAAACACCGGTAGGGAAGTTCTGCCGCGCAAGCTCACCGATGGCTTGGCCGATCTTCATGTACGCCAGTTGGTCGGGGCTGAGCTTCTTGGCCAAGTCAGGCCGGTGGGTGGCGTACCAAAACCTCTTCGCGCACGGGCGAAATTGCTGGAAGAGGCTTTTTGTGATCACAGAGTCGCAAGGCTACCCTTCGGGGCCGCCGGTTGGGGGTAGGATTTTGCGCATGGCGACCCCCTTGGCCGACCGCTTGAGCGCTGTGATTGAGTGCTACGATCTGCTTCAACATCCGTTCTATCAGGCTTGGAGTGCGGGCACTCTGCCGGTAGACGCCTTGAAGACTTACGCTTCTGAATACGGAGCCTTCATCAACCGCGTGGCCGCCGGCTGGGCTGCCCACGGTGACGAAGAAATCGCCGCCGAAGAGCGCGAGCACGCCGACCTGTGGGCCGAATTTGCCGGCGCGCTGGGCACGGAAGTGAAGGGCGCCTCGCTGCCGGCCGTGACCGACATGGCCAACCGCGTGGATGCGGCCTTTGGCGATGCGGTGACCTCGCTCGGTGGGCTCTACGCCTTCGAGTGCCAGCAGCCGAACACCAGTAAGAGCAAGCTCGAAGGTCTGGATACGCACTACGTCGGCCTGCCGGAAGCCGCGCGCACCTACTTCGAGATTCACTTGAACGACATTCACGAGCCCGCCCTGCTTCTGCAACGCATGGAAGCGCTCTCGGCCGAGGATCAAGATCGCGCCGTGGCCGCCTGCGAAAGCGTGGCCGAAGGCCTGTGGAACGCCCTCACGGACATCCACAAGGTTCACTGCGCCTAAGCCAGACTTCGGCTTAAGTTCATGGCCCCTGAGGTGAATGCCTCGGGGGTCATTGCTTTTTATGACGCCTTCCGCGATGCTAGACAGGAGCGCGGAGGGGTAAGTATTCTCCTGGCTGATATGGCGAAGATTGCGGACATTGAGGGTATCGGCCCGAAGTATGCGGCGGCCCTGAAGGACCACGGCATCGACACGACGGACGAACTGCTGGCGGCGGGCGCGAGCACGAAGGGCCGGGCGGACCTGGCCGAGAAGACCGGCCTGAGCGAGAAGCTGGTGCTGGAGTGGGTGAACCGCGCCGACCTGATGCGCATCAAGGGCATTGGTTCGCAGTATTCCGACCTGCTGGAGCATGCGGGTGTGGATAGCGTGCCGGAACTGGCGCAGCGCAATGGCGCGAACCTGGCCGCCAAGATGGCCGAGATCAACGAGGCCAAGAACCTGACCAACCGCGCGCCGAGCGAGAAGGAAGTCGAGGATTGGGTGGAACAGGCCAAGGGTCTGGACCGCGTCGTCACGCACTGATTTTCCTTTGTCTTGAAATATAGCCTCGCTGCCCAATTGAGGGGCGGCGAGGCTCTTTGCATCCCAAGGCGCGGGTGCAGTAAAGTCCGAGGCATGAACGGACGAGGCGCGGCCCGGGCCGCCACACTGGGATTGAGCTTGATGGTGAGCCTGGGGGCCGCCCAGGGCACCCGCGACATCACCAGCCAGGCCGAAGAGCGCTACGATGCCCGCATCCCCGCCCCCGAGGCGGTCCTCGGCGCCCCGCTTGCCAGCCGCTACGCCCGCGCCCACGAACTGACCGAGTACATTCGCCTGCTTGACACCGCCAGCCCACGTGTGGTGAGCGTGAACCTGGGCCGCACCTATCAGGGCCGGGAGATCACCGCCGCGATCATCACGTCCCCTGAGAACCACGCGCGGATCAAGGAGATTCAAGCCCAAAACCGGCGAATCGTCTTCGATTCGGCCAGCGTTACCGACGAAGAAATCAAGGCCATGCCGACCGTGATGTGGATGGGCTACGGCGTGCACGGCAACGAGGCCAGCACCTCCGAAGCCGCCCTGGCCACCCTCTATCACCTCGCGGCGGGGACCGGCAAGGTGCCCGCGCTGCTGAAGGACATGGTCATCATCCTGATGCCCTCGCTGAACCCCGACGGGCGCGACCGCTTTGCCAACCACGCCAACGGATTTAGAGGCCTTACCCCCACCCCCGACCGGCAAGACCGCGAGCACGACCAGCCCTGGCCCGGCGGGCGCACCAACCACTTTTGGTTCGACCTGAACCGTGACTGGATGCCGCTGACCCAGGTGGAGAGCCAGGTGCGGCACCGCCTCTACACCGCGTGGCGGCCGCAGGTGACGCTGGACTTCCACGAGCAGGGTTTGGGGCTCAACTACTTCTTCCAGCCCGGCGAACCCCTGCGCGTGAATGCCCTGACGCCCAGGGAGAACCAGGCGATCACCGCCGATTTTGCGCAGTATCACGCCAAGGCCCTCGAGGAGCTGAACGAACGTTACTTCACCGAAGAGCGGTTCGACGACTTCTACATTGGTAAGGGCAGCACCTACCCGGACGTCATTGGCTCGATTGGCATCCTCTTCGAGCAGGCCAGTACCGGGGCCATCCAGAGCGAGCTGCGCGGGCGCCTTTACACCTTTGCCGATTCGGTGCGCAACCAGTTTGCGACCTCGATGAGTTCGCTCGAAGCGGCGCAGGCCAACCGCGTGCGGCTCCTCACTTACCAGCGCAACTTCTTTAGAGATGATGTGCAACTGGCGGGGGGCGTGGGCACCGAGATGGAGGCCACCACCATCGGCTGGCAGTGGCCGGTGGACGACCGGGGCCGCGAACTGGCGAACCTGCTGCGGGCGCACGAGATCCGAGTGGACGAAGCCGACGGCTGGATGGAAGTGCGGCTGAACCAGCCCCTGCACCGCCTGGCGCGGGCGATGATTGCCCCGCCCAACATCTTCGAAGACATCTCGTTCTACGACATCAGCACCTGGGGGCTGGCGTACGGCTCACTGGCCAAGGTGTCGCCCATCACTGGCACGCGGGGGCGGCCGTTTACCCGGCCGGAAGGGCCGACGTTCCGGCGGGCGGAGAACCCCGTCGGGCTCATCATCCACCGGGGCCGCGCGGACTTCCACGATGTGGTGCGGCAGGCCCTGCGCTTGCGGCTCCGCGTGTTCTTTGTGAAGGAGGCGATCGGCGAGGCGCAACCGGGGGATGTGTTCATCGCGGCGGATGGCGCGCAGGATGTCGAAAAGTGGCGAGGGGCCTGGGAGGTCTCCAAGCTGCGTATTGATATGCAAGAGGTGGCCGGGCAAACCGGGGCCGTGGTGAGCTGGGGTGGCCGTCGCCTGGTGGAACTAGGCAACAAGCGCATCGCCCTGATTGCCGATGCCACCACCAGCAGCAACCGCGCGGGTGAACTGTGGTACCGGCTGCCGGATGTCTCGGTGGTGCCGGCCAGCGCGAACCTGGCGAACTACGACGTGGTGATCTACCCTGGTGGGGGCGGGGCGGAATTCATGACCCGCCTGGGCACCTTTGTGAGCGGCGGGGGCCACTTGGTGGCGGTGGGCGATGGCGCCCTCGCGGTGGCCAATTCGGACATCTGGCGGGTGCCGGCGAGCTCGTATTCCGCGAATGTGGCGGGGCTCAAGTTCGGTGAGATTGCCGACGAGCGGGCGCGGCACCAGGTTCCGGGGACGATCCTGCGGGTGCGCTACGACGACACCCACCCCCTGACCTACGGGATGAGCGAAGGTTACGCGTTCCGGGATGAGAGCGTGTTCCTGAACGCGCCCACCGAGCCGGGGACGGCTGTGGGGGTTTATACGGATGAACCGGTGGCGGCGGGCTACCTGACGCCGGAGGTGACCAAGCTGGTGCCGGGCAAGCTCTCGGTGGCGGCGCGGCGCGTGGGGTCCGGGAGGGTGGCGCTATTCGCGGACTCGCCGAACTTCCGGGGGTTCTTCCGGGCGCAAGAGGAGATTTTCCTGAATGCGGTGCTGTTCGGGGAGGCGTGGTAGTGAACTATCAGGACTGGCTGAATGCCGTAGATAAGCTGCTAGCTGAGGGGGACGCGGGTTACTCCACTACCCAAATCGAAAAAGAGGACCTGCGCGGCGCGCACCAGCAAGGGGTCTCGCCGGTGGACTATGTGGCGCAGGGCGATCACCCGTTGGTGGCCATCAAACCGGCTCCGGCTTTGCCCCTGCCTTTGCCTCCCATCTCCCTGGACCAGGCGAAGTTCTTGGTCCGTACCCTGGATCAAGCGGGTTTGGCATTGATCATTCTTGGGATCCTTGTGCTCGGATTTGGTTTCTTCCAAATCTTTGGGAGTTTTGGAGAAATGTTGAATCTCCAACGCGATTTGGAGATGAAAACTTATGGGCCCACTCGAGGTCAAATGGGCTTAGCGATCGCAATTCGAATCGTTGATGTGATGGCCAGGGCAGGCCTGACGGCCACCGTCGGCATCATCGCTTGGTCCGTCTCGGGGATGCTACGCGCCACCTATCCAGGCTCTTCTTCCCGCGATGCGAGTAGGGAAGGCGCTGAAAACTAGCGGGTGAATATGAACTATCAAGAATGGCTGAATGCCATCGACAAGCTATTCCAGGAAAGCGGCGCCAAATTTACATGCACTCAGATTGAAGAGGAACTCCTACGCACCGCGCATCAACAAGGCGTTTCGCCGGATGACTTTGTGGGTCGCGGCAAACATCTGACTCAAGAAGGTTCGCTCGTCGGTCCGTTGGTGCCAATTTCAATGGCTCAGGCGAAGTTCTTGGTGCGCATCTTGGGTCTTGTTGGCGTCATTCTCATTCTGTTGGGCCTTGTCTACTTCGTATTCGGCGCATACAAGTTGATTGTTAGTTACGATGATATAACCACCTTTGCCTCTGGCGCAAATGATGGGTATGCGGAAACCTACAGAAAGGATGTGTTGTGGTTCACGTATTCATTGTTTGTGGATGACATGCTCAAGGCAGTAGGGGCTGCAGGACTTGGTTTTATCTCGAAAGCAACCGCAGGAATCTTGCGAGCCACCTACCAGGTGCCCCGCACCTAAACCCTAGCCCGCCACCGTCACGGACTCGATAAACCCCTCCGCCGCCGCCAAGATCCGGTCGCGGCGCGTGGGCTCCAGCCGCTCGTAGCCCCGCACGGCCTGGCTCATGCGCTGGTTCTGGGCAAAGAACTCCCGGTTCCGGGCAATCGTCCGCCAATACAGACCGTCCCACACATCGCACCACGGCCCGGCGGGCTCCCCGGACATCCGCCGGATGTACGCCGACCCGGAGAAGTACGGCTTGGTGGCAAACGCCCCCGCCGACGCGCACTGCGACATCCCGAACACGTTCGGCCCCATCACCCACTCGCTGGCGTCCACAAACATCTCCATGAAGTAGCGGTAGACCTCCTCGGGGTCCACCTCGCACATAAACATCACCGCGCCGATGACCATCAGCCGCTCAATGTGGTGGCACCAGCCGTGGTCGCGGGCGCGGGCCAAACTCCGGTCCAGCGGGGGGAGGCCGGTGGTGGCGTTCTCCCACGCCGGGGTGAGGCGACGATGATGCGGGAAGGTGCGCTGCACGGCCGGCTCTTCGCGGGCGATGCCCCGCACGAACTCACGCCACCCGATGATCTGGCGGATGAACCCTTCCAGCGAATTGAGCGGCACCGGGCGGCGGGCGTGCCGCGCCAGGGTGGCCTCGATGACCCGCGCCGGGGTGAGCAGGCCGATGTTGAGCATGGGGGTGAGCAGGCTGTGGAACACCGTGCGCTCCTGCGGGGGGAGGGCGTCTTCGTAATCGCCGAAGAGGTCGAGGCGGTGTTCCAGGAAGTCGACCAGCCAGTCTTCGGCCTGGGCCGGGGTGACGGGGAAGGCGAAGCTGGCGGGGTCCCCGGCGGCCTCGGGGAAGTGGTTCTTGACCAGCGCGATGACTTCGCGGGTGATGGGGGTGAGGGCCGGGGCATCACGGCCGGGGGCTGGAGATGCTTGGGCAGCGGCTTGCGGTTCTCGGTGTCGTAGCTCCACTGGCCGCCCAGGGGTTCTTGGTGATCATCCAGCAGGATGCCCAGGCGCCGGCGCTGGCGCTTGTAGAAGTCGGCCATCAGCAGGCGTTTGTGGTGGGCGCGGTAGTTCTGCCACTCCTCGGCGGGGGTCAGGAACATCGGGTTGGGATGCTCTCGGAGCGTGATGCCCTGGGTTTGCGCCCAGGTGCGAAGCTGGCGGGCGAAGAAGGCGTCGGCGGGCTCGTAGGTGTGGACTTCTGTGGCTTGGCTGGTTTGGAGGGTTTGGGCGAGGGCCTGGGGGATAGAGGTGCGGGCCTCGAGCGGGAAGTAGTGCACGCGGCCCGGGTGGCGGGCGGCGAATTCGCGCATCGCGGCGAAGGTGAGGACGAGCTTGTGGGCGTGGTAGCGGTAGTGGCGGGCGAGGTAGAGGTCTTCCACCATCACCACTGGGCCGGGGGGCAGCGCCGAGATATCGGCAAAAAGCTGATCGCCCAGGATGAGGTTCACGGCACCCACGCCTGGGGTCTACGGGACGGGGGGTGGGGGCGTCGCGGGGGGCGCGGGGGTTTAGGTAGCCTTTGGGGATGGTGGGTCGGTGCGTTGTAGGGCTGGCTTTGTTGGGCTTGTTCGGGGCGGGCTGTGCACCTGCCGCGAAGCGAGAACCACCGCTCGAAGAGTCGATTAGCAGTCAAAGCACTGTCCCTCCAGCACTCAAAGCGAACCTCTCGACAATCCTAAGGGAAGGAACTGAATTGGAGCTGGTTTCGCTCCATCAGGGAATTCTTAAATGCGCAACAGGGCTTGAACACTTTCGTGAGTTTTGGCAGCTTGACTCGACCAAAGTGACCGACGAAAAAGTTCGAGAAGAACTCGTGAGTGCCTTGGAGCGAGCTGCCACTGATCCGACTATTGCATCAAAGTGCTTTGAGCCACGCCATGCGATTCGGGTGAATCACGAGGGTGCAACATATGATTTGGCGATTTCTTTTGAGTGCGAAAAGGTCCGAGCCTACAAAGGCAAGGACTTGATCTCCGAATTCCTGATCGGCAATCGTCATCAGCCTCCCTTTGACAAGGTGCTGACGGAAGCCCGCGTGAAACTGGCGGAGAAACCGAAATGAACCGCCGTTGGGTCGTGCTGGGTGTCGTCCTTGTCGCAGGCGTTGCGCTTGGCTGGTATCTCACAAAGCCCGCACCCTTGCCCGATTCGCTCTCTACCGTGCTGCGCGAGAGCGCCGAGTTTGAGTTGTTCTCAATCGAACCTCACCCGTTGCCGGAGCTGGAGGAGACAAGCCCCAACTCATTCCGGCGGCGTGAAGTCCTTGGTTCCACGAAGGTTGTGGATTTAGGAGTGAGGAACCACCTCGTAACAACGCTTGAGCGGGCACGCCCAGAAGGAGAGGCGGGCATCAAGTGCTTCAGCCCGCGCCACGCCATTCGCGCAACCTACAATGCCGAGGTTTATGAATTTCTCATTTGTTTCGAATGTGAACAGGTCCGAGCCTACAAAGGTAAGGACTTGATCTCCGAATTCCTGGTCGGCAATCGTCATCAGCCTCCCTTTGACAAGGTGCTGACGGATGCCCGCGTGAAACTGGCGGAGAAGCCGAAATGAACCGCCGTTGGCTAGGGGTGATCCTGATCGCTTTGATTGGTCTAGGGTTGCAAGGGTGCAAGCGAACGGCCTTGCCCGAAGAACTGTCCCAAGCCTTACGCAAGGGAACGGAGTTTGAGCTGATATCGATTGAGCCTAAAGACAACCAAGAGATCGACTCGCCCGATCGTATTGATGGGAACCTGATTCTTGGTCGCACGGCCGTGACGAACAAGGAAACTCGAGATGCCCTTGTTCGCGCGATTGAGGAATCTGCGATCCCGATGGACGGGGCCGTGGCTTGCCACATCAAGCCCCGACACGTCGTGCGAGTGAAGCACAACGGAGAGGTCTGTGACTTTATCATCTGTTTTCAATGTAAGATCATGCAACTCTGGAAGGGAGGCAAGTTTGATTCAGAGTTCGTGTTTGATCGAAAGCACAAGGACCTCTTCAACAAGGTGCTGACCGACGCGAATGTGAAGCTGGCAGATCCATCCAAATGAAGACTTGCTGGCCTCAAGCGATATTGATTGCACTGATTAGCTTAGGGTTGCAAGGGTGCAAACGAACGGCCTTGCCTGGAGAGTTGTCCCAGGCCTTGCGTGAGGGTACGGAATTTGAGTTGATTTCGCTTGATCCCATGGACAACAAGGACTCCACCGCTCCGGATCGATTGAGTACATTCCTCATTCTCGGCCGGACCACGATGGTGGACAAGGAAACGAGAGACGCCCTCGTCCGGTCAATTGAACATTCCACCTTGCCTAGAACTGTGTTCTTGGCCTGCATTTTCGAGCCTCGCCATGTGGTGAGGGTGAAGCAAAAGGGGGAAAGTTTTGACTTCTTGATCTGCTTCGCTTGCGGAGAACTGTACGTCAACAAAGGAGGCAAGCGTGCGGGTGAGTTCCTCTTCGACCGCAAAGATAAGAACCTCTTCAACAAGGTGTTTACCGATGCGGGATTAAAGCTCGCTCCCCAATAGGGAGTCTTTGGCGACCAGCAAAAGGCTGGTATCCCTCTTATGGGTAGGCGAGCCGCCAACTAGTTCATCTCCGAGCGCAAAGCCCGCAACCGCGCAAAAGCCGCCGGGAACGAACCCCGCTTGAACTCCGCGCCGATGTGCCCGTCACAAAACTTCTCGCCGCGCGTGCACAGCACCAGGTAGCGGCGCACCTGGTTCAGCGTGGCCCGGGGGAAGTAGTCCGGCGGAAACTCCGCCACCATCGGCTGGAACGGTCGCCCGTCCACCTCAGGGTCCTCGGGCAGGGTTCCGTAAGGGTCAATGTACGCCGAGCTTTCGTACAGCATTTGCACGATCAGCCCGACCACGGGGTTGTATTCCGGGTACGGCATTTGCACAATGCGCGTGCCGTTCTCTTCGAGGTCCGGCAAGTCCGGCCAGGTCATGATCTCGAAGTTCGGCGATTCCATCACCCGCGCCAGGTCCAGCAGGGCATCAATGTCGGCGGGCTTCCAATTCTTGGTCGGCTTCTCAAGGCTCATGGCCGCTCAAAAGGTTCTCCGGCAACTTCAGTCAGATTCGAATGGGTCGAAATCGTCGCTGAATGGGTCGGAATCGTCATCGGTAGTTCGACGCTCTTCACGCACTACTCCATGCTTTGACAGAAGCTCCGAAATATCCTGCATGATTTCCTCATGCTCAGACAGTTTTGGCGGGAAAGTAGCCATTTGAAGTCTCTTCAAGATGTCCTTGTCCAAGGCCTTAACGTAATTCAAGAACTCCAAAGCATAAATTGCCTTGCCTGCTGTGTCAGCATCCAAAAGGACTTGCACAAGTGGAATCCTGAGCGCCGGCTCCGTGCGATCCTCCTTAGCAAGCATTGTAAGGAGCTCTCGGCGCACAGTGGGGAGATCATGGCGTGCAGATTTCCAACCTTGTAGTGGGCTGGCGAAGCCAACCGGATCATATTTAAGCTTATAGGAAGTTACGAATACGCCTCTACCAAGGGCCCATCCTACTTCTTGCTGGCACCAAACCGATGTATTGGCTTTGGGTGACGCTAGGTAAAGAAGTGCATGGCAACTGGACAGCGCAAGCTTTATCTCGTTCTGCCATTCAAGATTTGGTTCAATGTCCTCGTGTGCCACGAAGACATTAATATTGACTGGGCTGAGAGCATCTTTCAATCTCGTGGCAAATGACTTATCAGAAGAACTGTGGCTTAGAAATAATCTAAAACATCCTTCACCCCAAAGTCTTGTCGTCTCGTCCATACTTGCGTTGATCGGACGCGCAATTCCGCCTCTCCATGAATCGTCCGAAATTGGTAGAGAGGTTATCTCAGTGGAGCGAAAGTGAGGGGAGCCAGCAGTAGCTTGGTTTGCAAGCTTTGTAACGGTTTCTTCAAACTTGAAGCATGATTTGTCTGAAGACACTTGTCGATGCGTCCGGGGCGGTAGAGCAACTCGTACGACCAGGAAGCTTTCTTGCCATTGATCGGTACGCTCCACCGGTTCAACCTCAGCCTGCTGATAAATATGCAAGAATTTATTAAGGCCTTGTTCCTTGAATGCGCAACCAATGTAATCTCTAATATGCTCGAAAGAAAAGGGAGTTATTGACATTTGCTTGTAAGGGATTACGTCTTTTGAAAATATCTAGCCGACTTTAGAAACCGCACAGCCTATCTTCAAGTCAATGGGATGCTTTGGTGGGCAAGGAGGGACTCGAACCCTCACTCCGTGAAGAACTGGAACCTAAATCCAGCGCGTCTACCAATTTCGCCACTCGCCCGTGGCTTCCAATTTACCCGGGGGTAAGGTCTGGGCCATGGTCTTGGTGGTGGGCGGTGCCGGGTACATCGGGTCGGCGTTTGCGCGGCAGCTCAAGGCCGCCGGCACCCCGCACGTCATCTACGACAACCTGGAAGCGGGCCACCCGGAATCCGTCCCCTACACCCGCGTCATCCCCGGCGACACCCGCGACCCCGGCCGCCTGCAGCGCGTGATGCGGGAGCACAACGTGACCACGGTGGCGCACTTTGCCGCCCACATCGAGGTCGGCGAGGGCGAACGCGACCCCGCCCGGTTCTACGACAACAACACCTACGGCACCCTTTGCCTGCTGCAGGCCATGCGCGAGGTGGGGGTGGGGCAGCTCATTTTCAGCAGCACGGCGGCGGTCTATGGCGAACCCGAAACCGTCCCCATCCCGGAAGACCACCCGCTCCGCCCCACCAGCGTGTACGGCCGGACCAAGTTGGCCAGCGAGCAGATGATTCGCGATTTCACGCGGGCTTACGGCCTGCGGCACGTCATCTTTCGGTACTTCAATGCCGCCGGGGCCGATGCCAATGGCCGCCACGGCGAGGCACATCAGCCGGAATCTCACCTTATCCCGCTGTGCATCCAGGCGGCACTGGGTCAGCGGCCGGCACTCAAGGTGTTTGGGGATGATTTCCCGACCCCCGATGGCACCTGCGTGCGCGACTACCTGCACACCGCCGACCTGGCCAGCGCGCACATCCGGGCGGTGGCACACCTGCAAGAAGGCGGGGAATCAGCGACCTACAACCTCGGCACGGGCCGGGGCCATAGCGTCCGCGAGGTGATTGCCACGGTGGGCGAAATGATGGGCACCCCCGTGCCCCACGAAGCCGCCCCGCGCCGCGCGGGCGACCCCGCCCAACTGGTGGCCAGCAGTGCGGCGATCCAGGCAGATTGGGGATGGACCCCCGCCCACAGCGATCTCACGGAGATCGTGAAATCAGCGGCCAAGTGGCACCGCACCCACCCTGCGGGATACAAAGTAGGTTAGGCGGGCGCGTAGGCCAGGCCGTGCACCCAAATGGCTTGGTCGCGCACTTCCACGCGCTCGATGCGCATGGGGACGGGGAAGTCCTTCACGTCAAAAATCGGGTTGATGCGGTCCAGTTGTCCCTCCACCAGCTTGCGGGCGTCAGCGCCCTTCACTTCGGCGCTCTGCAGCACCACCATCAGCCGCCGCTCGTCTTCCACCACCAGGGTCAGTTCGGCTTCCACCGCCACTTCAAAGAGAATCTTGGCGATGGCGTTAATGCGGATGACTTCATCTGCGCAGGCCACGGTAAAGCCCTTCAGGCCGCCGGGGGCCAGCTGATTGAGGTACTCGGCCACGCTGGTCTCTTCGATAATGGCCAGGATGCGGCCGGGCTGATCGAGGAATAAGCGGAAAGGATCGGTTTCGGCGCGCGCGGGGCCTGAGGTCAGCCGGACTTCGTCCACACGCAGTCCCATAGGCAAAATAATCCCGAAGGCTTTGGCTTCGAGGCTTTGAAGGCGTACTTCGTCCGGCATTTTCGGTACCCTGTATTTGATGATGACGGCCCTCGCTCTCGCCTCAGTGCTGACAGCCCTACCATCCACCGGTAGCACCAGCTCTAGCATAAACCCCGTTTTGCCCCGCGAGTTCCGCGCGGCGTGGGTGGCCACGGTCGCCAACATCGACTACCCGAGCAAGCCCGGCCTGCCGACGGACCAGCAACAAGCCGAACTCAAGCGGATTGTGGACGCGAGCAAGAACATCGGTCTCAACGCCATCGTGTTCCAGATCCGGCCGCACGGCGATGCCTTCTACAAGAGCCCGCACGAACCCTGGAGCTACTATCTCACCGGTCAGCAGGGGCGCGCGCCCAGCCCGGCGTGGGATCCGCTCTCGTGGCTGGTCGAATACGCCCACAAGCAGGGGATCGAGGTCCACGTGTGGTTCAACCCCTACCGCGCCAACCACAGCGCGCAGAAAGGCGCACAATCGAGCAATCACGTCTCCCAGACGATGAAGCCGTATGTTTACAAGTACGGCACCTTCGAGTGGATGGACCCGGGGGCCAAGCAAGTGCAAGACCACTCGTTCAAAGTCTTTATGGACGTGGTGGAGCGGTATGACGTGGACGGCATCCACATTGACGACTATTTCTATCCCTACCCGGTGCGGGAGAACGGCCAGGAAGTGCCGTTCCCGGATGCGGCCACCTACGCGGCCTACCAGCGCTCCGGCGGGCGGATGTCGCGCAGCGACTGGCGGCGGCACAACGTGGACACGTTCATCGAGCGGGTCTACAAGGGCATCAAGCAACGCAAACCGTGGGTCAAGTTCGGCATCAGCCCGTTTGGCATCTATCGGCCGGGCACACCCGCCGGGATTCAGGCCGGGATTGACCAATACGAAGCCCTGAGCGCGGACGCCCTGAAGTGGTTCCAAGAAGGCTGGTGCGACTACTACACGCCTCAACTGTACTGGCCGATTGAGCAGACCCCGCAGAGCTTCCCGGTGCTTTTGAGCTGGTGGAACTCGGTGAATACCAAGAAGCGCCACCTGTGGCCGGGGCTCTACACCAGCCGCACCAACCCCGCCGATGGCAACTGGAAGGCCAGCCAGGTGGAGCGGCAGATTGGCCTCATCCGTGCCAAGGGCGAGAACATGGGCCACGTTCACTTCAGCATGAAGTCGCTGCTCAACGACTGGAACGGCGTGCGCAAGGCGATGCAAGAGAACGTTTACCTGGAGCCGGCCGCGCCGCCGGCCTCGCCGTGGCTGGATGCGACGCCCCCGGCGGTGCCCACCGTGACGCGCTCGGGATCTACCTATCGCATGCGTTCTTCGGATCGCGACATTCGCTGGTACGCGGTGATGACGAAGGTGAACGACGACTGGCGCGTGGTTTATATGGGCTCCCAGCCGACGTTTGATGCTTCACGTGTGGCCAGTGGGACGCCGATGGCGTTCTTCGCCCTCGACCGCACCTACAACAGCAGCAAGCCGGCGATCATCAATCGCTGAGCGGCTGGAACGGGAAGAGCCGAGGGAGATTCACCGTGAAGGTCGTCCCTCGGCCTTCTTCGCTCGTGACCTGGATGGAACCCTGGTGGCTCTCCACAATGTGGCGCACGATGGCGAGCCCCAGCCCGGTGCCGCCGGTGGCGCGGCTGCGGCCCTTGTCCACACGGTAGAAGCGTTCAAAGATGCGGTCGAGGTGCTCGGCGGGGATGCCCATGCCGGTGTCGGTGACGGAGAGGGTGACTTCCTGCGGGCTTTCCTCCACCCGCACCACCACTTCGCCTTCGCTGGTGTAGTTCACGGCGTTGTCCACCAGGTTGTAGATCACCTGGGTGAGCTGCGCCTCATTGCCCAGGGTTGACCCTTGGGGCACCGTCTCCAGGCGGATCGCGAGGTTCTTGGCGGCGGCTTTGGTTTGGAGTTGCTGCACGGTCTGCTGGCAAAGCTCGGAAAGGTCCACCCGGCCAAGGTTGGGCTCCTGGCTCTCCGCCTTGGCGAGGGTGAGGAGGTCATCCGAGATGGCGGTAAGGCGATCCACTTCGCTCACGATGCGCCCCAGGAAGCGGGTGCGCACTTCCACGTCGTCGGGGTCGTCGGCGATGGTCTCCGTCATCGTTCGGATGGTGGTGAGAGGGGTGCGGAGCTCGTGCGAGACGTTGGCGACGAAGTCGCGCCGGATGCGCTCCAGGCGGCGGAGTTCGGTGACGTCCTCCAGGATGAGATAGGTGCGGTGAGAGTCGTCCTGGGCTTCTTGCCAAGTGCGGGCCAAGACTGTGCGGGCGCGGGGGTGATCGAGCGAGAATTCATCGTCGAGGGGCACGCCTTCCTGAGGCGCCTCGCTCACAAATTGGATGAGGTCAGGGCTTTGCACCACGTCGGCGAGGTTTCGACCGACAGCCCCGTACGACTGGAACATGCCTTCGGCGCGCGGGTTGGCGAAGACGATCAGCCCACCCTCCGTAACCTCGAAAATCGCAAGATCGAGACCGTCGGCGAGCCCCGCGTACTCCCGGTCCACTTGCAGAGCGCGCTCACGCAAATCGAGATCGGCCACCGGAGCGGGGCGCCTGCGGGCTTGGGCGGTGAAGGCGATACCCGCTCCGGCGAGGAGACCGGCTCCTAACCAGAGGGGCGCTTGAGCGGCGGGAACGAAGGCCCCGAGGGCACCCAGCACGACCCCACACCCGATACCGCCGAGCCCCCAGGGTTTTGGCACCGAATTGGTCTTGGCCCGCTTGCGCACGGTGGGAGTGTAATCTATGGGGCGCTCATGAAGAGGATCCAGGCCCTGATTCGCACCAACCAGCTGGAGGATGTGCTGCTGGCACTGGAAGACGTAGGGCAACTGGGCGTGAGTGTGGAGAGCACGCGCGGCTACGGGCGGCAGCAGGGGCAGAACGAGACCTTGCGGGGATCGACCTATGCCCTGAATCTGGTGCCCAAGACCTGCCTGGAGATTGTCACGACGGACGAGAAGGCCCCGGATGTGATTGAAGCGATTCAATCGGCGGCGCGGACCGGCGAACTGGGTGACGGCAAGATCTTTGTGAGTGAAGTGTTGACGGCGATACGGATTCGCACCGGCGAGCAAGGCGACGACGCGCTCTAAAGGGCTACTGTCCCACGGGGGTGCCCTTGGGGCCGCCCAGCGTGCTCAAACGGATTGCCGAAACGTGCAGGCTGGGGTGAGCGCGCCAGGCTTCGGCAGCGGCAAGCAGGTCGGGCACGATTTGCACCTCCACCCCTTCCTCGCGGAGGGCTTGCGGCAAGTTGGTGATCCATCGGCCCGCCGTGGGAGTTTGAGAAACCTCACTAGTCCAGCACCCGTGGTCGCCGGTGTCTTGCCAGCCTTTGTCTCCTTCGAATGTATATTCGTAGATGTGGCCCGAATGCCACAACTCGGCCTGGGAGGCATCTACCAGAATTAGCATCCGGCTTGTGGTGCTCGCGGCATACGCGGCCTGGTCCGCAGGGTCGGTGTGGGGCGTACACCACACCCCCACCCGCGCGCAATCGCGAGGGAAGAAGTACAGCCCCCGGTGCGCGGCATCTATGCTGTATACGCGGGGCGGAGAATCTGGGTGGCGCAAGGGTGCCCGAGGGTGAAACACCTCAATGGCGTCATTCTCGCTGTAGTGGTATCGCAACATGCCCGCCCGCCCCTGAGATGAAACCACAATAGGAGCGGCCCATGGCGCGATTCAAGAACTTTAGCCAATGGAAGGGGCGGTGGCCGCACTGGCGGGCCGACGGCGAGACGTACTACGTCAGCTTTCGGCATCGTCGGCCGCTGGAACCGGAAGAGCAGCAGATCTTGTTCCGCGCCTTGCTCATCGGCACCCGGCGGCTCGAGGTGGTGGTGCTGGCGGTGTTTCCCGACCGGACTGAATGCTTGGGGAGACCAATCGCCGACGACGAGGGTTACGAAGCGGAGCTCAGCGACGAAATCGAGAAGGCTAAGCGGCGGGCCGCCAAGGCCATCGTCAAGCGGAGTGGGGAGCGGTTCCCGCCCTTCGGTTCCGAGTCGTTTGACCGCATCATGCGTGACGAAATGGAGCTTCAAACCTACTTTGATGCGATCATCGAGCGGCCCGAACGGGAGGGCTGGACCACCGATGCCGAAGAATACGAGTGGCTTTTTGTGGCTGACAGTCCCGATTCCGCCCCCGAACGCAACTGATTTCCTTCAAAATACGTCTACTTGACTGTAAGACACTCAAGACACTTGAGTGAGAGAAGGAAGATATGGCACGACTAGTAGGAATCGACCTCGGCACCACCAACTCGGTGGTTGCCATCATGGAAGGCGGGGAACCCCGCGTGATTGCCAGCGCCGAAGGGAATCGCACGATTCCGAGCGTCGTGGCTTTCAAGGCCAATGGTGAGCGCCTCGTCGGCGTCACGGCCAAGCGCCAAGCCGTCACCAACCCGGCGAATACCGTGGGCAGCATCAAGCGCTTTATGGGTCACCGGCTGGAGGAAGTGAAGCAAGAGACCGGCCGCGTGAGCTACAAGGTGGTGGCCGACAGCAAGGGCATGGCGGCGGTGCATATCCCGGCGGTGGACAAGAAGTTCACGCCGGAAGAGATCAGCGCGATGATCTTGCAAAAGTTGAAGGCGGACGCCGAGGCGTACCTGGGCGAGCCGGTGACCAAGGCGGTCATCACCGTCCCGGCCTACTTCAACGATAGTCAGCGCACTGCCACCAAGAATGCGGGCGAGATCGCGGGCCTGGAAGTTCTGCGCATCATTAACGAACCGACGGCCGCCTCGCTAGCCTACGGCCTCGATAAGAAGGCCAACGAAACCATCCTGGTCTTCGACCTGGGTGGCGGTACGTTTGACGTCTCGATTCTGGATGTGGGTGAAGGCGTGTTCGAAGTGAAGTCCACCAGCGGCGACAGCCACCTGGGTGGGGACGACTTTGACCAGAAGATCGTGGACTGGCTCGGCAACGAGTTCATGAAGGAGCACGGTATTGACCTGCGCAAGGACCAGAAGGCGCTACAGCGACTGCGCGAAGCCGCCGAAAAGGCCAAGATCGAGCTGAGCGGCCAAGTCAGCACGGACATCAACCTGCCGTTCATCACGGCGGTGGACAACGAACCGGTACACCTGGAAACCAACCTCACCCGCGCCAAGTTCGAAGACCTGTGCAGCGACCTCCTGAAGCGCATCGAAGGCCCGGTGAACCAGGCCGTCGCCGACGCCAAGGTGCCGCTCTCGAGCATTGACGAAGTGATCCTGGTGGGTGGCTCCAGCCGCATGCCGATGGTTCAAGACCTGGTGAAGCGACTGACCGGCAAGGAGCCGAACAAGAGCGTGAACCCGGACGAGGTGGTGGCCGTGGGCGCCGCGATTCAGGCTGGCGTACTAGCTGGCGACGTGCGCGACATGGTGCTGCTGGACGTGACCCCGCTGAGCCTGGGCGTGGAAACGCAGGGCGGCATCTTCGACAAGGTCATTGACCGCAACACGACGATCCCGACCAAGCGCAGCCGCGTTTACACCACGGCGGGCGACAACCAGCCGGAAGTGACGATCCACATCCTGCAGGGTGAGCGCCCGATGGCGAAGGACAACAAGAGCCTCGGCCAGTTCAACCTCAGCGGGATTCCGCCTGCCCCGGCCCGCGTCCCGCAGATCGAGGTGACTTTCGATATCGACGCCAACGGCATCCTGAATGTCAGCGCCAAGGAGAAGGCCAGTGGCAGCGAGCAGCGGATCACGATTACCGGTTCGGGCAGCCTCGACCGCAGTGAGATTGACCGCATGATGGCCGAGGCCGAAGCCAACGCCGAGCGGGATGCCGAACTGCGCGAACTGCAAGAAGTCCGCAACGACGCCGAGCGCCTGATTGCGAGCGTGGAGCGCACCCTGCGCGACCAAGCCGACAAGGTGGACGAGCCGACGCGCGGACGACTGGAAGAGAAGATCACGGCCCTGAAGGGTGCGCTGGAACAGAACGACCTGGAAGCCACGCGATCGGCCTTCAAGGAACTGGAAGCTGAAAGCCACGAAATGACCAAGCGGCTCTATGAGCAGAGCGGGGCCACGCCGGAAGGCGAAACCGTGGGCGCGGCGGCCGGGGCGAGCAGTGCCGGCGACGATGTCATCGACGCGGACTTCAAGGAAGACAAGTAACCTCGCTCGGCGTAAAGCAAAACTCCCTCCGGCCATCAGCCGGGAGGGAGTTTCTTTGTTTCAGCCCTAAGTGGACTTAGCCGAGAGCCATCGGCATGACCACGCAGAAGCGGTCTTCACCACCTTCCACGGGCCGGATGACGGCGGAGCGGCTGGCTTCGGTCATCTCCGTGCGCACGCCTTCGCTGTCGAAGGAGCCGAGGGCGTCCATGATGAACTTGACATTGAAGGCAATATCGATGTCGCCGTTCTGGGAAATCATCAGCACTTCCTCCTTGGCCGTGCCGCGCTCGTCGCTGCGGGCACTGATCACAACCTTGTCGCCTTGTCCGCTGAGGGTCACGCGGTTTGAGTTATCGCGGGCCAAGATCGCGGCGCGCTTGAGGTTATCAAAGAATTCCTTGCGGTCCATTGTCCACTGGCGGGTGAACTCGCTGGGAACCACGCGTTGCCAGTTGGGGTAGTTGCCATCCAAGAGTTGCGAGACGACTTGGGCGGTGCCCACGTCCACGCTCATGCGGACCCCGTCAAAGCGAATGGTGATGTCTTCATCGCCCGGCACCGGCAGGCTGCGAATGGTTTTGAGCGCCTTTTCCGGCACGATGTAATTTAGGTCACTGCCTACGCCTTCGCGGTGCACGCGGTTTACGGCCAGGCGGTGGGTGTCGGTGGCCACCAGGGTCAGGGTGCGGCCATCGTAATTCATCAGCACGCCGGTCAGCACCCCGCGGGTGGTGTCGCTGCTCACGGCGTAGGTCACGGCATCCAGGCTGTCTTGCAGCAAGCCCATGGGCAGGCTGAGTTCGCCGGTGCTCGGTACGTCGGGGATGCCCGGGAAGAGGTCCGCCGGGGTGGCAAACAGCTTCCATTCGGATTGGCCGCCTTCGATGACCAAACTGGTACCGCTGAGCTGGAGGGTGACTTGCTCATCCGGCAAGGCACCCACCACTTCGGTCAAGAAGCGGGTCTGCACGCAAATCTCACCTTCCACCTCGATGCTGGCCGGGAGATAGGCCTGCGCCCACATTTCCCCGTCGCATCCCAGGAGCGTCAGCTTGCCATCGGCCAGCGTCATGCGAATGGACATGAGCGCCGGTTGCGTAGACCGAGCTGAGCTAGCCGACGCCGCGATGCTGAGGGCGTCGTTGAGTTCTTTGCGAGAGACCGTCGCTTTCATAGTGATTGATCGTTATCCTTCGAGAGGGAATTGATACTGCCAGTAGGCAGGCTGGGGGCCTCGGTGCGGGGTTCAACTCCGCTCTGAATGAGGCGTTGCAAAATACGCTCGTACCCGGCCTCGCCCAATTGGGGTCGGTCAATCGACTGGATCGCCTCAACAGTTCGCGCAAGCGTGAGCATGTCGTGGGCCAGTTCCGGGTCTCCAAACGCTTCAGCTTCGAGTGCCTCCCTGGCTTCCGAATCCAGTTCATTGCTCGCGTAGAGGTCAATGAGCTGTCGCTGTAGTTCCGTCATTTGATGTTCTCCTTAACTTTCGGTTGGTTTGGTTGTTTTTCTGTGAGTCGGTCGCGCAGGGCTCGTCGGCCTCGGTAGAGGCGCGATTTGAGCGCGGGCACGCTGATTTCCAGAATGTCGGCGGCTTCTTTGGCGGGCAGTTCCTCCAGATCGCAGAGAATCAGCGGCTCGCGGTATTCCACCGGGAGTTGATCCAGCGCCTGGTGAACCATCACCTTGAGGGCCGTCTTTTCTTCGGGACCTGCGTAATGCGCGTCGGAAGGCAGTTCAAGCAGTTTGTGCTGCCGCATCTTGTCCACGCAGAGGTTGCGTGCAATGCGGAACACCCACGTTTTGAACGCGCCATCGGCACGCAAATCGCGCGAATATCTCAGCACCCGCAAAAAGGTTTCGGCGGTGGCATCCTCCGCATCCGTCCGATTGCCGAGCATTCGGTAGGTAAAGCGGAAGATCTTGTCGCTATACAGTTCATATAGCCCACCAATCGCCGAGTGGTCGCCATTGGCAAGAGCCGTTAGCCACCGCTTTTCTGCGACCGAGTCATCCGTTTGGTTTCCCGACATATCAAGACGAAGAACACCCATGAAAGGGCGCAGGTAGGTTCTACCCGATAGGTCCGGGGGAAACTCCCCGTGCCACCAAAAGCCTAAAGGGTGTTGAGGCGAATGAAGGTGATCTGCGGTCCCTCGGCGGGAGTGGCCGCGCCTTCGGTGCCCGAAAGGAGGGCGAGATAGATGCCGCCGGTGAGGTTCACCGTCGCGGTGCCGTACACCGACTCCCCGTCACTGCGCTTGATCTGCCACGTGTTGGTGCCCGCCGCGATGTCCAGCGTGCCGGTTTCACCGAAGGCGAGGTCGCGGATGGCGTAGGTCGGGTTGTCACCCGGGGTCTGGAGCGTGACGTTCGGCGTGAACAAACCGGCTTGGCGGTTGAATCCTTGGAGGGCGATGATGCGCACCGTGCTACCACCCAGCGCGTTACGATCGACCGGAATCAGCACTTGGCGGAGACGCTTGATCTCTTCGCCAGCGGCAAAGTTGCGTTGCCCAATGGCGGCCACGATGGTGTGCGTGTTGCGGGCGAATTCTTGCTCTTCGGCATCGAACTGCTCGCTCAGGTCATCCGAGGAGGTGACGACATCGTAGGCTTCGTCGGCCGTCGAAATGAACTCCGTGGGCTTGAAATCGGCCATCGCGGCCCCAGGAGCCACGGCCCCGGAGAAATCTTCGTTATTGAGCAGAAGCCGCAGGTTGCCGGCGTCGCGCGAGCCGTTGATGAAGAGCACGGTCGGGTCCGGCAACAGGGACGTTGTGGTGTTGCCACCGCATCCGGCCAGCATCATGGCGGTCAAAAGTGCCCCGGCCATGCCAAATCCCTGCGCGCGATGCTTCATCATCTCCGGCTCAAGATACCTGATGGGAGTTCTCGGTAGGACTCGTAAGGGGGCCGGGTTCCTTCACCACCGCGTGAGTAGGCAGGGAAGGTGAAGCCTCAGATTTGACCTTGCGTTCATCAAACGCTACGTAGCACTCGGAGCAACCCAGGAGTCCGGTGCGTTCGAACTCTTGGGTTGTCCAGTGGCAGTGCGGGCAGGTGCGTCGCAAGGCTTAGGCGGTGGTGCCGACAAGGTACGGGGTACCCAGCTTGATTTCTTCGCGGAAGGCGACCACGAGTTGCTTCGTGATCGGTCCCGCACTGCCCGTCCCCAGCACGCGGCCGTCCAAGGACCGCATCGGGATGACTTCCGCAGCGGTACCGGTGAGGAAGGCTTCATCCGCTGACGTGATGTCGTAGATGGTGAGGAATTCTTCTCGCACTTCAATGCCCGCGCGCTTGGCGAGTTCAATGACCGTGTCGCGCGTAATGCCCTGCAAGATGCCGCACGAGGGGTGCGGAGTGCGCAGCACGCCGTCTCGAACGATGAAAATGTTGTCCCCGGTGCATTCGGCCACATAGCCTTGTTGATTCAGCATCAGGCCTTCACCCGCGTTCTGCATGTTGGCTTCGCGCTTGGCCATGATGTTGGCGGCGTAGCGGCCGATGCACTTGAGGCGCGGATCGAGGCTGTCCGCTTGGATGACGCGCCAAGAGGTGGTGACGACATCGAGGCCCGCTTCGTGCTGCTCAGGCGTATAAAGCGCCAGCGTGTTGATCATGATCATCACGTTCGGCAGCGTCTTGACAGCGCGGGGGTCGAGGCCGAGGCCAGTGCCGCGCGTGACGTTCAGGCGGATGTAGCCATCGCCGAGATCAGCCTGGGCACAGGTGTCGATGACGGTCTGACGCATGGCGTCATAGGTCATCGGCTCTTCAAATCCCAAGAACCGCATGCCGTCATAAAGGCGGCGGAGGTGCTCATCCAGCTTGAAAATCCGGCTGTTATAGAAGCGGATACCTTCAAAAAGACCATCGCCGTAGAGGTGAGCGTGGTCAGCCGCAGGAACCTGCGCGGATTCGAGGGGCGAAATCGTGCCGTTGAACCAGACGAGCTTGGGCATATAGTTAGTCTACCGATCTAAACGGAAAGAGGCAGAAATGGGCTCATTCCTGGGAACAAATAGGATCAAACCGGGGTCATAAAGTGTCAGAATAAGGGGGAAGGTTCGCAAGGATGCAACAGAACACGAAGGGCAAAGGCAAGGCCGCGCCGAAGCGAAGGAACGGTTCGCCGTCCAAGATGGGCATGGCGCTCGGCTTGCTGTGTTTGGGTGGTGCTGGAGTCGCGGCTTACGAATTCGTTGGCCCGCCGACGATCGCCCGCGGCGTGAGCGTGTTTGGAACTGACCTGAGTGGCCTGACCCCGAGCGAGGCTGAGAAGCGCCTCGAAGCCGAATGGGCAAAGCTCGGCGCCCAAGAAATCAAGGTTGAGCTGAAAGAATTTGAAATTGGCGACCGTACTTTGACGCCCGCTGAGGCCGGCGTAAAGTTCGACGCGACGGCGATGATCAAGGCCCTGCCCGTTGAACGCCCGGTGACAGCATCCGTCGCCCAGATGCAAGGTCCGGCAGTGCCCAAGGCCGTAACCCCGGTCTTTGTTTACAATAATGTCGACGGCAACTTGCTGAAGAAGTGGGTGGAAGAAGCTCGCCCCGCCAACCAACCGGCGCGGGCCCAGTGGGCCGGTGGCCGCGTGAAGTTGACGCAAGAGATTCCGACCTGGGAGCTCGACCAAACGCGGCTAAGCACCGCGTGGGCGGATGCGCTTGCGAACAACACCGCCTTGGTCGTGCCGTTGAAGGCCGAAGACCTGAAGATCAAGCCGGAACAGCTGGAATCCATCCGCACCATTGTCAGTGAGTTCAACACCAAATTCTCCTCCGGGCAAGTCGCACGAAGCAAAAACATCAAGCGGGCGGCGGAACTCATTGACGGCACGATTTTGATGCCGGGTGAGGTTTTTGACTTCAACGGCGTTGTAGGGCAACGCACCTCGGCTCGGGGCTTCCATGTGGCGGGCGTGTACGTCTCTGGTCGTCACGATTTTGACTTTGGCGGAGGCATCTGCCAAGTCAGTACCACGCTTTATAACGCCGTTCTCCTCGGCGAACTGAAAGTGAATGCTCGCAGCCCGCACTCCCTGCCGGTGCCGTACGTTCCGCTAGGCCGCGATGCGGCCGTGAGCTGGCCGAATCTTGACTTCAAGTTCACCAACGACACCAAGTCGCCCTTGGCGGTGGCGGCCGAATACCGACCGGGGCAACTGACGTTCCGAATTCTCGGCGAGGCCAAGCACCCGCACGATGTCTCCTTCGAGACGAAGTTCTTGGGCTCGTGGGATAACGGCGTGAAGTACGAAACGGATTCCTCCCTCGGCTACGGTGTGGAGCGCGTGGTGGACCGCGGTGGTGCGGGACGCCGGGTGCGCACCTATCGCATCATCAAGAATGGTGATCAGGTGGTGCGCCGTGACGACCTCGGTGAGAGCATCTATCGGGGCGGGCCGCGCATCGTGGCGCGTAACCCGAACGCAAAGCCGCCTCAAGCTACGGCGCCGGCGGATTCCAGCGCACCAGCCGGTACTGTTGCGTCTCCAGTATCAGCTCCGACGGAAGGCTGAACTCGTTCATTCGCACTTGCGGGAAAGTTTCCTGGCGCGGCAGAACCACGAATACGGGTTCGCCTTGCGCGGCTTGGGCAATGGCCTCGGCCCCTTGTGTCCCCCGCTGAGGATGAAAGCCGCAAGATTGTTGCGCCGGTTCCCATAATCCGGGGTCTCGCTCCAGTGCCCGGCGAAGCTCCGTGCGCCGCCCAAACCCACAAAGAACGGATTGAGGTCCGGCAGATACGGTTCGGCGTATTCGCCCGTGGGGAGCGGCATGGGAATGCCCGGGGCTGCCACCACGATGGAGCGCGGCGGCAGGGTCTGTACCTTGGCCAGGATTTCGGTGGCACTGGCCGAGAGGCGTACGGGATGGACCGTGGTGGAACTGACGTTGTCCCGAGTCAAAGTCAGTTCTCGCCGGAGCCAGAACAAGCTAGAAACCCCGCAAAACAGCACCAGTACCAGGGTGATGAGCTGGCGACGCTGCACATCTCGAGAGGCTAGACGGGCCGTGAGAGCGTAGCCGGCCAGCAGACCCCAGGGAATGACCATGCCCATGCCGAGCTTGCGCTGGAAGAGCGCAGGGAAGTACATGGCCACCAAGCCAACCAGCGCCCATGCCCAAATCATGTCGTCGTCGCGGTCTTGACGGCTGTAGATCAGGCCGGCCCCGATGCCCACCAGCACAATGCCGAAGCTCACGGGGTTAAGGAAGTAGCCCTCCGGACTGTGGGTGCGCGAAAGGGTGAGGAGGATCACTACGAGTGCCCCGACGACGATTGTGGGTCGCCAGCGGTGCTCGGGTTCGGGGCGGAAGTAGCCCCACACGGCAATGACCACCAAAGCGGCAACGCCCCAGAACACGCTGGTGAAGTGGGGCGCGTAGGTGAGGGTGGCGGCGCGAGCCTGGAAGACCGCATCCTGCTGCAACACATAGCCTAGCCACGCGGCCGCCGGAATTGCACCCGCGGCAATGCCAACGCAGCGTAGCAGCCAGGTCTTTTCTAGCGTGTGACGGGCGTACTGCACCGCCGCGAAGGCAAGGAGAACCAGCCCGACCAAGAGCGCATCGTAGGAGTGGATGTTCGCTAGCACCCCAAATGCTAAGGCCCCACGCCAGACGGCTTTGCCATCCGTGCGGGCATCGAGAACCGCCGCAAACACCACGACGATCAACCACAAACTGGCCATAAACAGGCCATTGGCGAGGGCGGAGGGAAAGGCAAAGGCCTCGGTTTGCCAGACGTCAATGGGCAAACGACCGGCAAAAATAGATTGCAAAGCCACGCCCGGGTCTTTGATGAGGAGGCCAAAGTTCTGCCACACCATCCAGCCCACGCCGGCCCCAAAACAGGCCATGACGCTGGCGGTCTTGATGGCCGCCGGCTTCCAGCCCAATCGCTCTTGCAGACGCACAAGGCCGAACACGAAAAGCGCGCTGAAGACCAGCCGACTGAGGAGCATCGCCCACGGGAAACCCACCAACTTAGCCATCCACCCCATCACCAAAAAGTAGAGGTGGAAAGTGAGGCCGGGCTGAGCGTCGAGCGTGAACCGGTTCTCAAACAGGAACCTGCCCTCGGCGGCCTGCCGCATCCAAGCGGCGTACACCATCTGGTCGTCCACGGCAATGGCAGTGCCGAGTGAAAGGGTCCCCGGCGCCGCGCCGGTGATGGCCGCAAACGCCGGCAGGACCGCCAGGCCGCCGAAAATACCCGCCAAGATCCACGCGAAGCGGCGCAGACCGGGGTCGGAGGACTGAACCTCGGGATTAACTTCCGGTGGGGACGGGTCGGCCAAGGCTTTCGTAGATTCCGATGATCATTTCTGAGTTCGCTTTGGCCTCGGGTTGATCGGGGTCAAGGCTCAGGGCAACACGGTAGAGGGCCAGAGCCTTGGGATACTTATCCATGGGCTTGGCGGTGAGGTCGTTCATCACCGTGGTGCCAAAGGCGACCGTGGTGTCGATGTGGGCTTGTTTGGCCCAGGCACTCTGAGGATGGACTTCCATCCGGCGCTGGGTGTCGGCTTGCAGAGCTTCCCACTGGGCGGGGCCAACCGGGAATGCGAGGGCAAGAAACGCCGCGACCATGCCTCAATGTTACTGCCTAACGGCGGAATTCGGCGTCACGGCCCGACCGGACCTGAGACTCAAAGGCCTGCAATTCGCTTTCCAACGTGGCAATAAGTTGGAGGATCGCTGCCGTCTTCTTGCCCGGGAACGCGGCTTGAGCCTGCATCGCCTGGATGTGCTCGGCCAACGAAGGGGTGAGGATGGGGAGTAATTGAGTCCAATCTGAACCCGGGGCCATGCCCATCGCTTTCTCAATGCGGGCTTTGGCCTGAATCAGTTCCCGCTCCATCACAAACCGGTTGTGATCTCCCCGGCTGAGGGCAGAGCCAAAGGCTTCCATGAGATGCTGGCTGGAGCGTTGGGGGATGCGGTCAAGAATCGGGCGGCCGAACATCATGCCGGAAGCATAGGCCACCACCGCCAGCAAAAGGATGAACTGCCAGCGGGCGGTATTGGCCCACGGGCCGATCGATTCGATCAGCCCCTTGGCCTGCACGTTGCCGAGCGCGCCTTCGTAGAAAACCACCTCGCCGCCGGCTTTCTGCAGCTCGCGCACCCAACCGAGGGCAAAAGTGGCGTTATCGTGCTTATCGAGAGCGCGATTCTCCAGGACTTCCCCAGCTTGGATGTAGACGATGCGGCCCCGGGCGGGGAAGGCCTCGCTGGCGATGATTTGATTGTTGTCCAGTCGCGACGCCCGGGCAATGCGCGGGAGACTGCCCATTACCGGGACGAAATCCAGATAGTCACCACTACGCGCGGTCACTTCCAGGCGCGTGCCATCCCACAGGGAAATCTTCGAGGGTTCGGGCACGCGGCGCACGCCGCCCCCTTCATGCTCGATCACCAACACATGGCCGCCTTGGCGAAGGTGCTGAAGCACGGCCTCCCGCCAGAATTCGCGGGTTGGGCGGCGCCTTGGTTCCGTACCCTCCTCGCCTTCACCTTCAGGCGCGGTTTCGGAATCGTCGTTACCCTTGTCACTGGCATCCTCGGCCTCCTCGTTCAGTTCGTCAAGGAACTCAGCCCAGCCGGGTTGGGTGGCAATGGTGGGCAATACCATCAGGGCGTCGGCGGGGAGTTTGGGTCGAACTTCGCGTTCTAACCTGACTTGGTAGCCATCGCGGCGGATCAACTCAGCAAAGGCCGAGGTCCCGGCCGCGCCGAAGTCTTGGACACTCGGAGACGTCGAGTTTGCGCCCCGCCCGGTGATGAGGAAGACCGAGGCCAGCCCCAATACGGCCAGGCCGATGGTGACCAGAACCTTGGTCTTCATGCCGACCTCCGTTGGCGGATGGCCTGCATGACCGATTCGTATTGGCTACGGAACCACGCGACATCTTCCATGCCCTTGGTGCGCTCGCCGTACCAAACCGTATCAAAGCGCGATGTGGCTTCTCGGAAGTTGAGGTCCGCCGGGCGGGTGCGGCTCTTGTCCAGGCGGCGAAGGTGCTCCCAGTTCGTCTCTTCGCGGCGCAAGGGGATGATGCCGTGCTCATCAAACCGCACCAGGCACGCGAGGTACAGACAACGAACCGCCTGGCGGTGTTGGCCTTCACGGGCGAGCTGATCGGCGCGCTTGAGCCACTCGTCCGCCGGGAGAGCGGCTTCTTCGTCGCTCAACAGGCCCTGCCCGATGGCGGCCGCTCGGCGGCGCACCTTGATGAAGCGCAGCGCGAAGATCACCAGTGCAATGGCCGCCAGGATCACGAGGAGTTGAACGAAAGGAATAACCCCGGCCAGAGCGCTACCCCCACGGCGGGGGCCCGAATCGCGGCATAAAGCGGGACAAGAACTCCTGAATACGGCGGAAGACTTCAGCAATCACTTCCCCGAGCGGTTCAGGCCATCGGCCAGCCAGTTGTCCGTGCGTTCGGCGGGGTTGAGTTCACGCGGGCGGTATGCCGGGGGGACCAGGATCTTCTTCGCCTCGGCCCGGGCATCCTTCACCTTCGTGGCACCCGCCGCGTCACCCCATTTGCCATCTTTCAGAAAGTCGCGCAGGGTGCGTTGGCGGTCACTCAAGGTCAGCCGCATCAGGTCTTGGTCGCCCAGCAGGTTCCGTTCGCGTTGAGTCAAACCTTTCCAGATGGCCTGGAACTGTTGTTCGTTCGGGGCGGCCGCGAGGTTCCGGGCCGCAGGCACCTGGCCCAGCGCACCGGCCAGTAGGCTAACGCAGCAGACGAGTGCGACGAGTGCCCGCACGCAAATCCTCCGCCATCATTCGCACGTCGAGGAGTTCGAATCGAACTCGCCGATCAAAGTAGACCACGGTGCTGACAATGCCCCAGAGCGGCAGAACCAGCATGATGCCCCCCAGATAAGGCAAAGCGCTGACCACCTGGAAAAAGAGCGACACGCCCGGCCCGAGCTGACCTTGTAAACCGGTGGCGGCCGTAAGGGCCAGACTCAAAATCACCTGCAATCCTACGCCCAGCACAATCAGGATGAGCAGGCAGGCAAAGAGAACTCCCACCATCGGCCCCACAACATTGGGTGAAAACGGGCGGTTGGAAATCAAGTATCGGGAGCGGGCCAAGGCGTTCTTGCCCCGGCTGCCTTCGAGGATCATCACTGGCCCCAGGAGCAGGGTTCGGCCTAAGAAAACCAGGAACACCACGACACTCGTGGCGAGAGCGAAGGCGCCTACGGTGGTGAGAAACACGGCGAGGGCATCTTCCTGCGTGGTGCCTTCCCCGACCCGACTGGACCCGAAGAACGCGAGGAGGCTAACCACGGGCGGCAGGATGATGAGGTGGAGGTGCGCGATGTATGACCGAACGAAGGCGGCGAGGTCGGCCGAACCTGTTTCCTCCTCCGGGCTGCCCATGATGACCCGCGTGGCCGCCTTAACGCAGTGGTACGTGGCGGTGGCCATGCCCCCACGGCCATGGGGGTGCAGACTAACACCCGAGCCCCAACGCAATGAGCACCTCGGCGGTTTGCTGAGTCTCGCTGGCCCCGGCGGTGGATTGAAACAGTCCGGGAAAGATGAACGTGAAGAGGAACACGACCGAGGCAAAAATCAGCAGGCTTGGCCCGAGCATCTTGGGCCAGAGTTCGCCCAGTAGCCGCCGGTAGAGGTCGGTGGTGAGGTCCACGATTTCGCCGTCTTCATAAGGGCGCAACAACGGACGGGGGTCGGCGAGGCGGCGTCGCTCTAATCGATCCCGTGGATCCACGCCCGCCATAGGCGTATCGTACCGCCCGCGCGGAACGTTTTTGACCTCAGAACGTCTAGACCCATGTGAAGATTCTTGCGACCCTGGCGATCGGGCTGGCAGCTGGTGCCGCCCTGGCCCAACCCTCGATCTCCAGCCTAACTCAGCCGGGGCTGAAGGACTTGTCCTTTACCTGGGTGGTGGAATCCGCCAACCAAGCCGAACTGGCCAAGATCAACCGCGACTTTGCCCAGTCCATGCGCATTAAGCGTTCGACCGTCGAGATGAAGGAGCCGTTTATGCTTCGCATGGAATCCACGGTGGAAGACAGCCAGGTCATCTTCATCGTCAATGGCGGCAAGAAGGTCACGCGCATCCCCCGCAGCGGCCTGGTGGCCCGCGATGACGTCAGCCGAGCCCCGGGCAAGCGCCAAACGTGGTTCGATTTCGGAATTCTCACGCCGTCGCTATTCAGCAACTACTTTTCGGCGAAGTTCTTGCGCACCGAGGCCCGCGGCGACCTCAACGGTACGCACGTGTTTGACATCACCTACGTGGCCAGCCTGAACGACAAGACCCGCCACCGCATTTGGGTGGACCCGACCCGCAAGATTGTGCGCAAGCGCGAGTGGTACGGCCAAGACGGCACTCTGCGAGCGGTGTTTAGCTACCAATCGCCGATTCAATCGAACGGCCAGTGGGTCCCCAGTCGCCTGGTGGTGACCAATGCTTCCGGGCGCCAGGCTGGGGTCAGCGTGTTCCAGAACATTCGCGCCAACGGGGGCATTGCCGCCTCCCGATTTGCCACCAACTAAGCGCGTAGCGCGTTGGTAACCGCCATGCTGAGTTGCTCCGCCGCCAAGCGGAGCAGCATGCGGTTGCGCTCGTAATCGAGGCGCGTGGGGCCAACTATGGCCAGAGTGCCGGCCTCGTCCGTCCCCACGAAGAAGACTTCTCGCAGGATGCTGAGCGAGTGAAGGGGCGCGGAGTCGTGTTCCGAGCCAATGGTGACGTGGCCTTGCTTGGTGTCCGCCACCGCTTGGTGCAGGTCCGTCCCTTGTTCCAGGGCTTGCAGCACCATCGCCATGGCGTCGGTATCGCGTTGGAATTCGGGCTGGGCTAGGATGAACTCTTCGCCATCCGAAACCACTTGCAGGCGGGTCAATTCTTCCGCCAATTCGCGTATCGCTTGCCACACGCCGGTCACCACTTGCGAGACCAAGGGGTTCGGCACCGTGGGCATCTCGTGGACCAGCAGGGTGCGGAGGTTCTTGCCCGTGATGTGGTCGGCCAGGATTTGGTTGGCATCGCCGATGTGTTCGATGGTCGCGGTAGCGGGGATACCGAGGAAGCGGTTTTCGGCCAGTCCGTTCTCCAGCACCATCACCAAAAGGGCGCGCCCGGGGCCGAGACCAGAGATCAGCACCTGGCGCACCCTCACATCGCCATTGCGCACCAAAGCCGCCGTGCAAAGCAGGTGCGTGAGACGGCTGAGGGTCTTGGTAGTGGACTTGAGGAGTTCACGGAGGGGCTCGTCTTCGTCAATGGCGTTGCGAATGGACTGACGATCGGATGAGCGCGGGTCCACGCTCGAAGTGAGATTGTCGACAAAGAAGCGGTAGCCCTGGTCGCTGGGCACGCGTCCGGCACTCTTATGCGGCTGAGAAAGGAACCCAATCTCGGTGATTTCCTTGACTTCGTTGCGGATGGTGGCCGACCGCACGCCCAGGCCGTATTTGGAGGCGATGAGCTCACTGGGGACGGGTTCGGCCCCGACCACATACTCAAGCACGATGGCCCGCAGAATCTGCCGCTGACGATCGGAAAGCTCACTCATACCTGGATGTCGTCAAGTATTCCAAATTGAAGGCTACTATTGATGGGATTGACTGGCTTTCGGCTGGCTTTTGGGGCGGGGAAGGCGTAGAGTATAAGCATGAGTGCCAGCCCGCGCGACCGAATCATGGGCGTCGAGACGGAGTTCGGGTGCTTCGTGGTGCCCGAGTTCGGGCGGCCCGAAGGCGCGGTGGAGGCCATCAAGAACCATGTGTTCCTTGACGCCCGGATGGGGGTCCTAGACCGCCACGCCCGCGATGAAGTCTTTGAGCCCGCCGAAAGCGGGGGCTTCTTGCGAAACGGGGGGCGCCTTTACATTGATGCGGTGGGCAGCCACCTGGAGTACGCCACGGCCGAATGCCGCACTCTGCGCGATCTCATCGCCCAAGACCGAGCGGGCCAACGGATGATCGTGCAGGCGATGCGCGATATGGGCATTGACGAGGTGGTAGATGTGTATTCGAACTCGGTGGACCACTTTGGGGGGCATACCTTTGGCTGCCACGAGAACTACCTCGTCAAGATGGACGAGGACTTTTTTAGTTCGCAGGCGCCCCAGCTCTATCCATTTTTGGTGACGCGGCAGATCTTTGCGGGGGTGGGGCGAGTAGGAGGCCACGAACTGGTGGAGGGCGGCCCGCCGGCTTACGAGGAACTAGCGGCGAACCCCATTGATTACATTTGGGTGTCCAACGTCTACCGGGTGCATCCTGACCCGACGGTGACGTACCAGATCAGCCAGCGGGCCGACCACATCCTGCGCACGATGGCGTCGCGGGTGCGATTCAACCGGGCAATGATCAACCCGAAATGGGAAACGTTTTATGCCAATGAGGGACGCCACCGCTTGCATGTGCTGTTTGGCGAGGCCAACCAAAGCCGCTACGCTTACGCGCTGAAGGTGGGCACCACGCACTTGGTGCTGCGCTTGCTGGAAGAAGGCGTCCTGAAGGGACGGCCGCGCCTGCTTCATCCTATCCATGCCCTGCAAGACATCAGCCGCGACCCCACCTACAAGTGGATGGTGGACTGTGAACACGGCTCTATGAGCGCGGTGGAGATCCAGCGCGAGCACCTGGAATGGGCGCAACGGTACCAGGGAGAGTCGGAGGAAACGGACTGGGTGTTACGCGAGTGGGAGCGCACCCTTGATGACCTTTCTCTCGACCCGATGCGAACCGCTGACCGCCTGGACTGGACGGCCAAGAAGATGATGCTGGCGCGCTACCTGGAAGATTCGGGCGGTGAGTGGAGCGACGATGCTCTGCATTCCATTGACCTGGAGTATCACAATATCGACCCTGAGAAGAGCTTGTTCCACGCGCTTGGTTTGCAGGGTTTTGGGGATGACCTGGACGACCTGGATGCCATGACGATCCCGCCGACCAACACCCGGGCGCACGGCCGCGGGAAGCTGGTGAAGCACCTGCTGGACGGGCCACGACGCCGGGCGGCCATCATTGACTGGAGTGGGGCGGCCGTGGGGCGCGACACCTACCTCGACTTCAGCGACCCCTTTGAACCCGGTGACGATGTGCTCAGCCAGCTGGAGCCATCCGCACCAGCAGAATAACCACCACGATGGCCATGCCGATGCGCATGAGCCGCAGGCGGCCCAGGGCCGCGCGGCGGGAATCTCCCGGGGGCGTGAGGGAGATCATAAATCCGCCCACCAGATACAGCAAGCCGCCGACGATGAGGGGGATGGGGAGTGGGCCGGTGCTGAAGAATGGAAGGAGACTGCACGCGGCCACCAGCACCCCGGCGGTCGCCAGGCTCTGGCCCGTTTGGAGTCTCTTGGCCGGCATCATAGGTAGATTCTACGCGCGGTGACGGAATCTTCATTTGACATTGAGCCTGTAATGGGATTCTTGGCCGACCAGGGCCTGCACCCCGACCCCGCCGAACTGGTGGCGTTCTTAGAGGATTTGTACGAGGTCAACAAAACCACGAACCTGACCCGCATCGCCCCGGAGGATGCGGTGGCTCTGCACGTGCTAGATTCTTTGTTGCCGCAGGACCTGTTCCCGACCGACAGTTGGGTGCTGGATATCGGATGTGGGCCGGGCTTCCCCGCGTGGCCGCTGGCGTGGGCCCGACCTGACTTGCAGGTGGTGGGGATGGATTCGGTGGGCAAGATGCACCGCTTCTTGAGCCGTCACGAACGCGCCAATCTGGCCGTAGCCCCTTTACGGGCGGAAGAACCCAAGCGCAGGGAAGAGATGGATGTGGTGACCGGGCGGGCCGTTGCCCCGCTAGGGATTCAGCTTGAGCTCTCGGCGGCGTATGTGCGGGTGGGCGGCTACGTCATCCCGTTCCGTACCGCCGCCGAGGAGGAAGATTTCGTTCGAATTCCGGCGGGTCAGCTGGGCCTCAAACTGGTGGACGTGGTCGTCCGCACCCTGCCGGGCCGAGACCTGGAGCGGGCATTCCCGATTTACGAAAAGGTGCGGGCGACGCCTAAGGAGTTCCCGCGTCCTTGGGCGACGATGCGGCAGAAACCTCTGCGCCCTCAAGGAACTTCAGCAAAGACTGAGCCTCCTTCGACACCTGACTCTCCTTCTCAAGAGTCTTGAGGATGGCCTTGGCCTCATCGAGGCGCTTAAGCTGCACGAGCGCCCGCGCCTGCATCAGCTTGTAGGTACCGAGGGGGAATTTCTCATCCGCGCGCTTGGCATCGGCGAGGGCCTGCTCGTAGTCACCGGTGAGGAACGCATTCGCGGCGAGGTCAGACAGGGCACTCGCGACGTCTACATCCGCGCCGGGGGCGTTGGTCTTGGGGAACACCGCCCGGGCCTGCGCGGCCGCCGCCTTGGATTCATCTTGCCGGCCGAGAGCCAAGAGGAAGCGCGCTCGCAAAAGGTACGGCTGGAACCGCTTGGGGTCGTAGGCAATGAGGGCGTCCGTGTCCTTGAGGGCGGTTTCCAGTGCGGTCTGGTCCGCCTTGGTTTGCGGGTTGCCCTGCTCGTAGTTCTGCATAGCGGCGAGCGTGTTGTCCACCACCAACTGGGTCTTGGCGAAGTACTCCGCTTCGTTCTTGATCGTTGGATTCATGCCGCTGCACCCCCCGATGAGAAGAGCGAGGACCAGGAGGAGACTAGTTCGCCACCACATTCACGAGCTTCCCAGGGATCACGATGACCTTACGGACGGTCTTGCCATCAAGATGCGCCTTCACCTTCTCAGACGCCAGAGCGTGCTGTTCCAGTTCTTCGTTGCCTAATCCCGCGGGCAAGGTGATGGTGTCGCGGAGCTTGCCATTGACCTGCACGGCCACGGTGACTTCATCCTCGGCCGCCAGGGCTTCGATGGCTGCGGGCCACGATTCGTTGAGCGTGAACTCTTCATAACCGAGGCCAGACCACATCTCGTCGGCGGTGTGCGGGGCGGCAGGCGCCAAAACGCGGATGAAGGCGCTGAGGGCTTCGCTCCAGGCCGCTTGCTCGGCTTCCGTGAGACTGTTCGCGTCCTTCGGCATCAGGTCGCCGTACTTGTTGAGCGCCGTCATCATCGCCGAGATGTAGGTGTTGAAGGCAAAACGCTCGATGTCGTGGCCGCACTTGGCGACCATCTGGTGGGTCGCGCGCCGAATCTGGCGGGAGAGGTCCGTGGCGTCGTGCTGGTCAATCATCAGAGCCCAGTCCGGTTGATAGATAGAGCTCAGCTCGGCGCCCCACTTCATCACGCGGCTGAGGAAGCGCACACTGCCTTGCATGCCTTCGTTACTCCATTGCACGTTCTGCTCGAACGGAGCGACAAAGAGCTCAAACACGCGGAGAGCATCGGCGCCGTATTCGGCCACCGCCTCATCGGGGGTGACGATGTTGCCCTTGGATTTGCTCATCCGGACCCACTTCCAAGTCACGTCGGACTCAGGAAGCTTGGCCGCCTCGTCGTAAGAGATGAGAATGCCGTCTTCACCGACTTCGAGGCGTTCGCCTTCGCGGGGTTGGCGGTAAGGAGTGCGCCCCAAAACCTGCCCCTGGTTGATGAGGCGCCGGAACGGCTCATTCACCGGCACCAGTCCCGCATCGTAGAGCACCTTGGTCCAGAACCGGGCGTACAGCAGGTGCATCACGGCGTGTTCGGCGCCGCCGACGTAGCAGTCCACCGGCATCCACTTGGCCACCTTCTCCGGGTCCCAAGCTTGGTCTTGGTTAAACGGGTCGCTGAACCGCAGGAAGTACCAACTCGAACAAGCGAAGCCGCCCATGGTGTCGGTTTCGCGCTGGCCCAGCGTGCCGTCCTGGGTGGTGGTGTTGACAAACTCGGGAATGCCCGCCAGCGGCGAGGAACCGTCGTCCCCTGGCTCATAGTGCTCCACGTCGGGAAGGGTGACGGGGAGTTGGTCTTCGGGCACGAGTTCCATGCCGCCCTCGGAGTTGTATACGACCGGGATCGGGCAGCCCCAATAGCGCTGGCGGCTGATGAGCCAGTCGCGCATCTTGAAGTTGACTTTCCGTTCGCCGATGCCTTCGGCTTCCATCCAATCGGCCAGGCGGGCCTTGGCTTCCTCGACCTTGAGCCCGGTGTGCGAGCCCGAGTTGATCAAGTAGCCATCGGTAGCGGCGTAGGGAAGCTCGGGGATGGAATCAATCGCCGGCGCGATGACGGGCACCACCGGCAAGTCGTACTTTTGGGCGAATTCGAAGTCGCGTTCATCGTGGCCCGGCACGGCCATGATCCCGCCGGTGCCGTAGTTCATCAGCACGTAGTCGGCCAGGTAGAGCGGCACATGCTTGCCCGTGGCTGGATTGACGGCGTAGGCGCCCGTAAAGGCACCCGTCTTGGGGCGATCCACGGCCGTGCGGTCGGTTTCGCTGAGCTCGCGCGCTTGCTTTTGGTACTGCGCAATGACCGCGCGGTGGCGAGGGCGGACCCGCTTGGCGATGGTCTTGACGAGGGGATGCTCGGGGGCCAGGACGCAGAACGTGACGCCATAGATGGTGTCGATCCGGGTGGTGAAAGCCCGGAACGACATCGGCTTCGCCCGCACGGTGAGTTCATCGGGCTCTTCCGTGGCGTCGATGAAGTCCTCGAAGGCATCTTCGATGGTGTCGAAGTGGTCCCCGGCGGCCTCCAGGTGCATCAGGGCTGCACGCACCGTGGCCGCCTCGCCCTTGAACTGGGCGACCTCGTCAATCAGCTCTTCCAGCAGATCTTCAATGGCATCGGCGCGGCGCTGCGGCCCCTCGGCAATCGTGCGAAGGGTGCCAAGGTCATCCGAGGAAAAGGCGGCAGGTTCAAAGATCGGGCTGGCGGCCAGCACGAGCAGGGTTTGGCACCGGGCCAAGGCTTCAGTGGCGTTCAGGGTTTCCAGGCACGTCTTGGCGGCGCGGATGGATTCCAGAGCTTGATCTTGGGCGCGTTCGAGGTCCGGGAACGAGGCGCGCAGGTCCTCGACGGCATGGGCTGGGTTGGCGAGGTCTTCGCCCTGAATCACGACGTCCAGCGAGAACTCCACGCCCTCGCTTCGCCCGATCCAGTTACGTTGCATCTGCTTGATGCCTTCGGGCCAGTCAATGGTATCGAGGTCATCCAGCAGGCGCTGGGCGTACTTGGTGATACAGAAAAACCACTGCGGGATCTCCTTCTTCTCCACCAGGGCGCCGCTGCGCTCGGCCCGGCCGCCAATGATTTCCTCGTCGGCCAGCACGGTCTTTTCGACCGGATCCCAGTTGACAGTGGCCATGCGGCGTTCGGCCAGCCCGCGATCAAACAGGAGTTTAAAGATCCACTGTGTCCAGCGGTAGTAGTCGGGGTCGCTGGACTTGAACGTGCGCGACCAGTCGTAGCCGATACCCACCAAATCCATCTGGCGGCGGTAGTTGGCGGCGTAGTCGTCAATCATCCCGGCGGGATGGCGCTTCCGCTTGATGGCTTCGTTCTCGGCGGGCAGGCCAAAGGCATCGAAGCCCATGGGGTGCAGCACGTTGTAGCCCTGCATGCGCTTCATGCGGGCAATGGCATCGGTGGGGATGTAGTTGCGGCAGTGCCCAACACTTAGGCCCGCACCGCTCGGGTAGGGAAAGAAGTCGAGCGCGTAGAACTTGGGTCGCCCTTCGATCTCCTGGGTCAGGAAGAGATCAGCGTCTTGCCAACGGGCGCGCCACTTCGACTCAAACTCATCGGGAAGGTACCGATCCAACATCCTAGATGGCGTTGTACCTTCCCGGTTCGAGGGTGATTAGGGAGCCTGCTGGTTCCCGTTGCCCATGCGTTGCGTCATGTTGGCCATGCGCTGCTTGGTCTCGTTGTAGGCCCGCGTGTATTCAGCCTGCATTTCGCGCGGGAGCTGGCTGAAGTTCGAGACCGTGGACCCCTCAAAGTTTGAGTCGCGGAGCTGCCGAGTCATTGTCACGCCGCGGGCCAGCTGGAACGTAAACGTGTAGGTGACTTGGCTGCCCACACGGAACTGCGTGAGCTCCGGCCCGTTCATGTTGATGCGGCCTTGGGTGGCACTTTGCATGGCCTCCTGGGCGGCCTTGGTGGACCCCAATTGCCCGGGTGTGGTGACGCGGCCGCCGCCCCCCGTGCCCGTCATGGCCTTGAGGACTTGATTGCCGCGGGCGGTGATTTGGAGGAGGGTTTCACCCGGGATGCCGCGCGGAAGAACCTCGGTGCGCTCATCCATCATCGAGCCACCAAAGATCATCGGCAGGCTTCCACCGGCGCGTCCGAGGGTCGCCGAAATCGTGACCATGGTTTGGCTCTGTTGGTTGTTGTCTTCCCGTTGCACCGTCGGACCCGGATCGTCATTGAAAACATCCCAGAACATTCGATCATTGATCTGGCCACCCATGCGGGTGGGATAGACCGTGACCGGGGCCGCCGCATTACCAGTCGTCGGAGCCGGTCGCTGGTTGGCGGGTAGTTGATCCCAAATCTGCAGGGCGGTGCGGTCGGCACCGTAGACCGTGCGAATTTGGTTCCCCACGAGAGCATCCAGACGCGAGGCGACCGAGATATCCAATCCCGACTGGAATTGCGGCTCGGCACTCGTGGTGGAATATCGCGCAATCTGATCGAGGCGTAGCGCGCCCTGACCGTAGCCCGCTTGAAGGGCGTTCGCGAGGGCCTTGCGGTCCACGCGGCCGCCGGCGGCTTTGGCGAGATCCATGGGCCGAATCACTTGGGTGGCCCTGACCTTCAAAGATTCATAGCCCTCGCCTTCGAACCAGGTGGCGTACTCCTTATCCGTGAGGATTCCCCGACCGAAGCGAATCGCTGCACTCTCAAACAGGCTGTCCGAGAGCCAGATCACGTAGTCGTTGTCGGGCGTTGCGGCGCGCATGAGGGGCGCCACAAACCAGCCCAGCGGTTCATTCGCATCGGGCGTAGTCAGGAGTTCTACCCACGTCTTGGAAACGGGTTCGGAATCCTGTTCGCCCCCATCAAAACTGAAAACATCATTTCCTCCTCCGTCGCCACCCGCCGCAATCGCGAAGCCGACCTGAGTGACGATTTGACCAAGGCCGCCGCCATTGCGACCGCCGAAGAACGCCAGGTTCTCCTTAAGCTCGGGCGAGAGGTCAATGGGCTTGCCTTCGGGGGCCGGGGCTTCCGGTGGTGTGGTCATTCCGCTCAGGCCGAAGGACATAATTGTCTGCTGATCGCCTGTGAACTGCGAAGTGGAAAAGAATCCCGTAGCCAAACTCGTGCCTTGCGGGTCCGTCATTGTCATCTCAATATTGAGGCTGCCTCCATCGGTCGAACGGCGAACAATCAAGAACACCCGACTGGCGCCATCCTGGCGAAGAATGTCCTCATTGGAACGTCGTTCGCCACCTCCGCCGGCACGGATGCGGCCCATCATCTGTCCCATTTGGGGAGCATTGGCCATGTCCTCCAAGTAAGTCCGAACCAAGCTAGGAAGATTCACAGCCAGCGGCTTTTGCATCGGTGTATTCCGATTGGCGAACACAAGCCGCTCACCCGGGGCCATCTTGGCCAAGGTGGCGCGCGGAAGGCTAAGAAGAAGGCGCATGGCCGTTCGGTTGCCCGGCACCCCATCGCGGAACATACGGGCGGCGTTCTGCATCTGCTCGGGCGTCATGTTCGGCCCCATGGCGCCGTCCATCTTCGGCACGCCTTCACCCACGATCTTCTCCATCTCCTTCAGAGCCTTTTGGAGTTCCTCTTCGAAACGGTCGGCGCGGGCTCGCTCATCTCGCCGCATTTCCACGCTATCTCGGCCCAAATAGGCAGTTCCGTTTCGCTGTGTCCACTTGCCCTTGGTGGCGGAAGCCAGAGCTTCCAGCGCATCATCCAGGGTCACATCGGACCATTCGACGCTCACCACGTCATCTTTCACGTCGCCGCTGGCTTCGAACTTGAATCCGGTATCGGCGCTGAGTTGCGCGAGAACGGCTTCCATCGAGCCCGCTTTCACGGAGAGATCAATGAGCGAATCCTGCGGAGTTGCAGGGGTCGCGAAAAGAGCCAGCGCCAAGCCAATGAGGTTCATAAGTAGTACCCTTATACGTTGTACGATTTGTTAAGTCAAATGTGTTCCTAAGCCAGTCCCGAGAGGTCCGGTTGGCGGAGATACCAGTCCGATTTTCGTTGGATGAGGTCGGCAATGGCCAGTAATCTGGCATCTTCATAGAGTCGCCCAATGATGCTGAAGCCCTGCGGTCGGCCTTGCTCATCCGGCCCCAGCGGGATGTAGATCTGCGGGTGCCCGGTGAGGTTGGTGGTGATAAGGAGTTCCCCCGCTCGGTCGGGGGCGATGATCACATCGTAATCCCCGAATTCTGATTCGAACGCCTGCTGGAGCAAGGTGCGCTTGCGCATCGCTTGCAGGTAGTCCACACCCGTGTAGAACATCGCGGAGCGGAAGATCGGCGGCCACAGGCTGCCTTTCATTTCATCCACCCGGCCGCTAGTGGTGAGATCATCAAAGGCGGCGGCGGCCTCGATCACCAGCACGTCATCGATTCCTGCCTGCGGCCCGGTGAAGATGGCTTCCTGCGGGTTGCCTTCGAGTTCGCGCACCCAGCCCAGTACGGTTTCCATCACGCTCGCGGTTTCGGTGCCTTCGAGAGGAGACGTGGCCACCCAAGCGATTTTGATGTTCTTGAGATTGCGCAGGGGGCGGTAGCGGAACGGACGCTCTACCGTGGCCGGGTCCTTGGGGTCGAGGCCGACAATGGCGCTCATGGCCAGTGCAGCATCTTCGGCGGTGCGGCAGATGGGGCCACATTTGTCCATCGTCCAGCTGAGCGTCATGGCCCCGGCGCGGCTGACAAACCCGAACGTCGGGCGGAAGCCCGTGACCCGGCAACGCTGGGAAGGCGAGACAATGCTGCCCAGCGTTTCCGTGCCCATGGCAAAGGGAACCAGGCCCGCCGCCACGGCCGCCGCACTGCCGGCACTGGAGCCGCTGGAGCCCTGCTCGGGGTTCCACGGATTGCGGGTAAGCCCCCCGAACCAAAGATCACCGTAGGCGAGCGCGCCCACACTGGTCTTGGCGACGGGAACGGCCCCGGCGGCCTCGAGCTTCTTCACCACCTCGGCGTCGGAGTCAATGTATTGGTTTTGGTAAGGGGCGGCGCCCCACGTAGTCGGGGCTCCTTGCGCCGAATAGAGATCTTTGAGGGCGACCGGGATACCGTGCAGGTGGCTGCGCAAGCGGCCGCGCTTGGTTTCTTCGTCCAGAGTATCGGCCAGGGCCAGGGCACGAGCTTCGAGCAGGCTGATGACGCAGTTCAGCTTGGGGCCGATGGTGCGGAGACGTTCTAAAGAGATTTCCGTAAGCAGGCGGGAAGTGACCTGACGCGTACGGATGAGGTGACCCAGATCGGCCACCGTGAGGAACATGAGGTCCGATTCGCGTTCGGGCCGGCGGATGCGGCCACGAGGGGCAACCTCGACAAACGTGTCGGAAGCCGCCTCGCCCTGGCGACCCCACACCCGGAAGGGAATCATGGGCGCTACATGGTTGGGGATGGGCTGCGCCCGCAGTTCCTTCATCGTGTCCGCCTGGCTGAGGATGTTGCGGAGGAGGGCCTTGCGCTGATCTTCGGTGAGGGTGATGCCCGCGAGTCGCTCCGCGCGCGCCAGGTCTTCCTCGGTCCACTCTTCGGCGGTTTGGGGGAATGCGGCGGGTTTAGCGGCCACCACGGCTCCAAGTACGGCCACGGTGCGGAAGAAGTCACTCCGAGAAATGCGGGGGTCGATGCCCATACGGGCGGGTTTACCTTGCGCGGGTACGCTCATGGCTATGTTTCTGGCCCTGGTGTTGATGGGTGAGAATTGGAAGGCACCGGATGTGCCCACCGATGGCCGCAAGCCGGCGATCTGGACCCGGGAAGAGTGGGGAGCCAAGCCCCCCGTGCTGCCGATGGAGCCGCACACCATCACGCGAATTACGATCCACCACACGGGCGTGAAGCAGACTCCTCAGCGCGACTTTGGCGACAAACTTCGGGGCCTGCAGGCGTGGTCACAAAGGGAAGATCAACTGGCGGACGGCCGCACCAAACCGCAGTGGACGGACATCCCGTACCACTACTACATTGACTGGAGCGGGCGGATTGCCGAGGCGCGCCCGGTGGAACTGCCCGGCGACACCAACACGTCTTACGACGTGCGGGGGCACCTGCTGATCGTGGTAGAGGGGTTGTTCCCCGAGGACACGCTGCATGAACCCCAGAGGAAGACTTTGTATCAACTGACTTCGTATTTGGCGCGTGAACACAAGGTGTTTCCGCATGCCATTAAAGGGCACGTGGACTTTGCGCCCGGTGAAACCGATTGCCCAGGAGCGAGCCTTATCCACGAGATTCCGCACCTGCGGCTGTGGCTGGCGCAGCAGGAGCCGTGGTGGTAAGCCTGCTTTTGGCATTGGCGTCGGGACCGGTCGTTGCCCCGCCAGATGTAGCGGTTTTAGGCGAAATCCAGCGTGCGGCGCGGGCAGAGCAATGGGTGTCCTTACCGATTGGTGAACGAACGGTTCGGGTGGCAGAGTTCTTTTTGGGCACTCCCTATGTGGGAGGCACGCTGGACACAAACCCCGAAAAGGAAGTGTGCACCGTGGTGCTGGATGGGCTGGACTGCGTGACCTTGGCTGAGGTGAGTTTTAACCTGGCGCGCTGGCTGAAGGGCCCCGCACAAACCCCGGATCATCTGGTGAAACTGGTGGAGGAAACGCGGTATCGCAACGGGCGCAACACGGGCTACGCCAGCCGCCTCCACTACACCACCGAATGGTTCTACGACATGGGGCAGAGGCAGCTGGGGACGAACCTGGCGGGTGAACTACCTGGCGCGGTGACGGAGTTTAAGCGCATCAACTTCATGACCCAGAATGCGGACAAGTACCCGGCCATTGCGGCGGGTGGGGCTTCGATGATCTCGGCGCTGAAGCAGCATGAGAACCGGCTGAGCGGGCTCCGGTTGCCGTATGTGCCGTTGTCGGCCCTGGGGGGCGCGGAAACGCGCCTGCGCACCGGCGACCTGATTGGCATTACCACCGACCGAGAGGGGCTGGACACCAGCCACGTTGGCCTCTTCGTGCGGGATAAGGAAGGGAAGACGTACTTCCTGCATGCCTCCTCTACCCAGAAGATGGTGGTGAAGCAGCAGGGTTTTCTCGAGGCGATCAAGCGGCAACCCCGGGTGACGGGGATAGTAGTGTTCCGGCCCCGTGAAGTGGGCGGATTCTAGGCCGCGGCCAATTGCTTGTCTTCGTAAATCTCAGAGAGTGCGGCCAAACATGCCCCATCAAAGGCCGTGCCTTCGTCTTTTCGCACGATGGCAAGGGCCTCGCTCACTGGCATGGCGTCTCGGTAAGGGCGCCGGGCGGTGCGGGCATCGAACACATCAGCCGCCGTGAGAATCCGGGCGTCCAGCGGAAGTTGCTCCGCACCCAGGCCCCGACAGTAGCCCTTGCCATCTAGTCGCTCGTGGTGCGAACTCGCCAGTTCCGCGGTGGCCGCAAAGGTCGGGATCGGGCGCAAAATGGAGTCCGAGTACTTCGGATGCTCGCGCACCCGGGCAAACTCGGCTTCGTCCAAGCGGCCCGGCTTTTCGAGAATCGTGGTGGGCACCCCCAGCTTGCCGATGTCGTGCAGCAGGCCGGCGCGACGCATCGTCTGGATTTGTCCTTCATCGAATCCGAACTGCAGCGATAACGCCACGGCATATTGCGTCACCCGGGTGCTGTGTTCGGCGGTAAAGCTCGACTTGGCATCGATGATCATAGCGAAGGCCTCGCAAATGGAGTCAATGTCGGCATCTAGAGCCGCACTCTCATCAAGCACCCCCGCGTAGTAGAGGTTTTTCAGCGTGGCGTCATCCCGACCCAACTGCTGACCCAGAACGCAGAGCGATGCGATCGGAGCGCTCAGCGTGGCCTTCCGGTTGGCCTTCCACCAAGTCCAGCGCGTGGCTTAGGGCGCCGAGGATCTCGGCTTTGGTGGGCGAGCGGTCCATACGAAGCTATTGTTGGCGACTATCGCCAAGAAACTAAGCCAATCTAGAACGGCTTGTCGACGGGCGGCACGGGCCGCTCGATGCGAACCGGTTGGGCGCGCTTGGCCTGGCTGGCGGCATCGAAGATCGATCCCATGTGGGCAGCCACCGCCACGAAACAGGGAAGAAGAACCCCCGGATTGAACTCTTCGCGACTGGCGCCAAACAGGCTCATCAGGCCATTAAAGCCCCCCGGCATGAGGTTGATCATGATGATCGCAAGCGCCCAGGTCACCATCAGGAGAACACCCTTGCGGGTCTGTCCCATCACGATTTGGCCAAGCCCCGGAAGCAGGACGCTGAGCATGGTGGCCGCCTTGGGGCTGGCCGCACCGGTGCCGCCATCAATGGAGTGCAAGAGCAGGGCTTCGTCCATGCCTTTCTCCTTCAAAACGGCCTCGCCATACTTGCTTTCGGCCTCGCGGTTGGTGGGGTCTACGCGCATGGCTAGTTCGTAGCAAGCGCGAGCTTTATCCCAGCGGCTGCGGGCGGCATAGCTATCGCCCACGGCAATCTGGGTGGCGGCGTGGCCAGGGGCGATTTTGGCGGCTTCTTCCAGGCTACGCGAGGCTTCGGTGTTTTGCCCGCGCTGGCGCAAGAGATGCGCTTGGCGAATCAAGAACTCGGCGCGTTCAATCTCGGCCGGGGTCGCCGGAGTGATTTCGACAACCTCGGCCTCCGGAGCCGATTCTTCATGCGGCTCCGGGATCTCGGCCAAGGGGACGTCCGGGTTGGCTTCGGGCGTCGCGTCCGGCGTGGCGTCGGTGTCGTGCTCGTTCACGCGTCAGGAATCAGGTCAGGGTTTTCGCCAATGTCCTTCCAGAGGGCTTCGAGGTCGTAGAATTGGCGCTTTTCTTCGCGGAAGCAGTGGAACACCACGTCGCCGTAGTCCACTACCACCCAGCCATCCATTTTGGGGCCCATGTTGCGTTGCACCGGGGCAATGCCTTGGTCGTGCTTCATCCGCTCAAACACGCGGTCCGCGATGGCGCTCACGTGGGTGTCGCTGGTGCCCGTGCAGATCACGAGGCGCGAGGTGACCGAGGTCTTGCGGCTGACATCAATGACTTCGATGTCAATCGCCTTCATGTCGTCGGCGTATTCCTGGACCAAGGCGGCCTTGGCGTCGGTATCAATGGGTTTCGGGGTGATAAAGTTTGCTCCTTTCAATGTAATCCGCGACGGCAGGGGGAACCCAGTGGTCAATTCTCTCGCCGCGCGCGAGGGCTTCTCGAATTTTAGACGATGAAACTGGTACTAACGGGGCCGAAATGGTCACCACCCGGTCGGCAATCATCGTGGAGAGCTGCCCCAAGATGTCGGAGACCAGCAGGGCATCCCGGTTGAACGCCGCAAAGCGACATAGCCCGGCGAGTTTGTCGATCTGATACCACTCGGGCAAGGTGCGGAGAGTGTCCGCGCCCACGATGAAGATGTAGTCCCCCGGCCGGGCGCGCTTGAGCTCCCGGATGGTGTCGTAGGCGTAGGTTCGGCCGCCTTGAGTGAGCTCGATATCCGAGACGGAAAGCTGCGGCTCGCCCTCAATGGCGGCTTGGCACATCTCCCATCGTTGGGGGCCACTGGCCACGGGGCGCACGAGCTTGAGCGGATTCCACCCGGCGGGCACCAGCACGACCTCATCCAATTTAAGTTCACGCAAAGCGATCTGCGCGATGTGCAGGTGTCCGTTATGCGGCGGATCGAAGGTGCCGCCCAGAATGCCGTATTTCATAAATCCTATGACCCCCAATCCCGGAAGGCGAACGCCCATCCCGCAATCACCACGGTGTCGCCGTCGGTGGCGCCGGCTTCGCGCAGCGCATCAATTACCCCAATTCGTTCCAGCTTTCGGTGGAGGTAGCGAAGGGCTTCCTTGTTGGTGAGATTCGTCATGTGCACCAGCCGCTCAATGCGTTGGCCTTCCACAAAGAACTCCCCATCATCTTCCCGCACGCCCCACTTGTCATCCATCTTGCGCGCCTGAGCGGGCTTCAGTACCGGCACGGCGGGGGCCACGACGTTCTCGTCAATCAGGGCCGCCGCGCGGAAGAGAAGGGGTTCCAGACCCTGGTTGGTCGCCCCGGAAACCGGGAAGACCTCGTAGCCGGCCTCAATGAAGGGTTCCTTCACCAAATCCACGAACTCGGGATCGGGGGCAAGGTCAACCTTGTTGAGGGCGATGAGGCGCGGGCGAGAGGCGAGTTCTTCGCTGTAGTTCGCCAACTCTTGCTCAACGATGCGGAAGTTGTCCCAGGGTTCGGAGCCGTCGATGGGGAAGGCATCCACCACGTGGATGAGAACTCGAGTGCGCTCGACGTGCTTGAGGAACTGGTGCCCCAAGCCCAGGCCCTCACTGGCGCCTTCAATCAGCCCCGGCATGTCGGCCATGGTGAACGAATCGTGCCCGACCCTGACCACCCCGAGGTTGGGGATGATGGTGGTGAAGGGGTAGTCACCAATCTTGGGGCGAGCCGCCGAACACGCGCCGATGAGGGTGGACTTGCCGGCATTGGGCAAACCGATGAGGCCCACGTCGGCCAGTAGTTTGAGTTCGAGGCGAACGCGGAACGATTCGCCCGGCGCACCGTTCTCCGCAAACGCCGGTGCCTGCCGGACACTATTCGTAAAGTGCTTGTTGCCACGACCGCCGCGCCCCCGCGCGCCACCACGTAGGTCATGCCATCGGCGGAGAGGTCAACCAGGAGTTCGTTGTCCTCGTCGTCGTAGACCATGGTGCCGACCGGCACGACGATCGTGACATCCTCGGCATCGCGGCCGGCCATTTGATTGCGGGCATTACTGCCGTGCGGAGCCTCGATGTGCTGGCGCAATCGCACGTCAAAGAGGGTACGGCACCCACGTTGAGCGAGCAAAATAACGTCGCCGCCACGCCCCCCATCGGCGCCGTTGGGGCCGCCGCGCGGAACGTGCTTTTCGCGGTGCATGCTGGCGCTGCCGTTGCCCCCGTTCCCGCTGGTTACGGTAATGACGGCTTCATCAAGAAACAATAGCGTCCTCCTCGTTTAGCATGCCGGGGATGAGTTCGACGGTGATGGTGCGGTTGTCCAAGTCAATTTTTTTCACGAAGGTCTTGGACATGGGGATCAGAATCTCACCGACCTTAAGCAGATCTTGGGCGGGGCTGGCAACCACATCTTCCAGAGCCCCAAGGGACTGGCCATCGGCTGTGATCACTTCGCAACCAATGAGGTCCACCACCCGGAATTCATCCTTCGCGAGCTTGGGTTTGTCGGCGGCGGGGACGTTGAGCATCTGGCCGCGCAAGACCTCGGCGGCCTCTACGGTCTCCACGCCATCAATATGGATGCGTACCTGCTGGCCGTGCCAGTGCACCTTGTGGATACGATGCTCCTTGCCACCCAAGAATAGGCGTGCCCCGACCTCAAATCGGGTCGCAAAATTGGTGAGGGGTTCAACTTTAAGGCCCCCTTGGAGGCCAAAGACACCGACAATACGCCCAATCGGTGTCCATTCAGCTTCCTGGGGGCCAGGCATTCAACTTAGGAGGGGATTAGTCCCGCGCCGCAACCTTGACGACGGTGCGCGAGCCACCCTTCGCACCGACCGCCGAAACGACGTTGCGAATGCACTGCACCACACGGCCATCCTTGCCAATCACGCGCCCGACATCGCCGGGAGCCACATTGACGGTGTAGACCATGGTGCCGCGATCGTTCTTATCGGAGACGCTCACTGCGTCTTCGTCTTGAGCCGCGAGGCGGAAAAGGGTTTCTACGAGCGGGTTCAGGCTCATGCTTCGGATCCTTCGGCAGCGACTTCGGCCAGAGCTTCAACCGGGGCTTCTTCCGTCTTGGCCGGCTTTTCATCCATCGCCGAACCTTGGCTCATGGCAGCCGTGCGCTTGTCCAGGAATTTGTAGTTGGCTTTGGCCTTCGGTCGCTTGGCAAAGAATTGCTCCAGCACACCTTCTCGCTTCAGCAGGTAAGCCACGGTCTCGGTCGGCTGGGCGCCTTCCATCAGCCAGTGCAGGGCTCGTTCGCCATTCAGGGTGACGGTCGACGGGCGGGTGAGGGAATTGTAGGTGCCGAGAATCTCGATGTGCGCGCCCGATCGCGGGGAAGCGCTCTTCGTGACGATAATGCGATAGAAGGGACGGTGCTTGTTGCCCATGCGGCGAAGACGAATTCGTACCACGTTTGTTGTTGTAACTCCTAGTTGTTGCCTTTAACGGCGCTTTACACGACGCATCCGCTTTTCCATCTTGCTGAACTGCTTCATTTGTCTTCGCATTTCAAACAGCTGGTCGACGAGTCGGTTGACCTCCTGCGGAGTTCGACCCGAGCCGTTGGCGATGCGTCGCCGTCGTGAGCCATTCAGTATATCCGGGTTCGAACGCTCCTCCGGGGTCATGCTGAGGATGATGGCCTCAATATGGTCCATCTTCCGTTCATCAAAGCCATCTAAAGCCTCCTCGGGAAGCATGGTAGCGGCCCCGGGCAGCATCTTGATCACGTTCTTCAGCGGGCCCAAGCGGCGAACCATGCGGATCTGCTGCAAGAAGTCGGCAAAGTCCATCTTGCCGGTGGTGATCTTGCCCTGCAGGTCCTGCGAATCCTCCGGCGAGAAGGCGGCCTCGGCCTTTTCAATCAGCGCGAGGACGTCACCCATACCCAGGATGCGCTCGGCCATCCGGGTGGGGTGGAACATGTCCAGCGCTTCCACTTGCTCGCCGACCCCGATGAAGCGGACGGGGATGCCGCTGGCTTCGCGGACGGAAAGAATGGCCCCGCCGCGCGCGTCGCCATCGAGCTTGGTGAAGATGACCCCGGTGAGGTCCACGCGCTTGCCGAAGGCTTCGGCCACGTTGACGGCCTCTTGACCGGTGGCGGCGTCGAGCACCAGGAGCCGCTCATGCGAGCCCACCGCCTTTTCGATGGCAGCAAGCTCATTCATCAGGTCTTCGTCGATGCTCAGGCGGCCAGCGGTGTCCACGATGAGGACATCGAGGAAAAGGTGCTTGCAGCGCTCCAGGGCTTGCCGGGCGACCTCGGGGGGCGTGGTGCCCGTAGCCGTGAACACCGGAACGTCAATCTGTTCACCTAGAACTTGAAGCTGTTGAATGGCGGCCGGGCGTTGCAGGTCACAAGCGGCCAGCATTGCCTTCTTGCCTTGGGAGCGGAACCAAAGGGCCAGCTTGGCGGAAGTAGTGGTTTTCCCAGAACCTTGGAGACCCGCCAGCAGGATGACCGTAGGCGGGTTGGGCGCCCAGTTGACTGGCGTATCGCCGCCGCCTAGCAAGGCCACCAGTTCATCCCGGACGATGCGGATGAGAGTTTGGTCGGCGTTGAGGTTGGCAAAGATTTCTTCGCCCACCGCTTTCTCACGCACTCGGGCCACGAACTGCTTGGCGACAAGGAAGTTGACGTCGGCTTCGAGAAGCGCCGTGCGCACCTCGCGGAGCGCATCATTGACGTCGTCTTCGGTAAGGCGACCACGGCCGCGCCAACCGGCGACCAGGCCTCCCAACCGACGCGTCAAGGTGTCCAACATGTGCCCCAGAGTTTAGCGAATCTGAAGATTGCGCAGGCGGGAAGGAACCTTTGGCCGGGGGACGCGCGTCGAATGGCGTAGAAAGACATGACGCCTAGCCTGAAAAAGCTGGGAGCATTTGCCGAGATTTAGAGATGAGGAACACCATGGAACACGTCAACGAAGAAACGATTCCCGAAAAGGCCACCGGCGGCACCCAGTGGGTGTGGGCGGGGCTTGGCCTGGCGGCGCTGGCCGCGGCCACCTGGTGGCTGATGGCGAAGCGCCACGAGAACGAAGACGTGGACAAGCTCTTTGACTCGGCGGAGAACCTGCTCGATCGCTTGACCGCGTAACGCACCAATTTGTATGCCCGATGGGCAGTCGGGTTAGGCTAGACTTCCAGATAGCCCCACGTTGGGCGAGGTGCCCATGCCGTTTGGTATCTGGAAGTTGAGTTTTGCTGCCGTTTTGATCGTTGTTGGCCTAAGCGGCTGCGGCAACGGTTCGGAGATGGCGTTCTGGGAGGCGTGCACCAAAAACGTCAAGCGTGGCATGACCCTGTCTGAAGTGGAACGGATCTGTGGCAAGGCGCAGTATCTGGGCAAGACCGGTCCGTTTCAGGGCTACAAGTACACGCACCCCAAGACGAAACAGGATTGGCTCCTCTTTTTCGAGAACGACATCCTCAAGGAAGCCCAAGTTCCGAGCGGCAATCGCTAACTCATCTCCCCTAGGGAAGTGGCCTTGGTTGAATCTGCCTCTTTTCTGATAATCTATATTATGACATTGACCAATTGGGGTGCCACTTCCCCCACTGAGCCAGGTTCTTCCCCAGGGGTTTAGGGGCCAGGGGCCGGGATCGTGACGGTGATTTCGATTTCCCCGGCTGTGCTGGGGTTGATCTCGCTGCCACTGCTACGGAGTTCGGCGCGAATGATCGTCGTGCCAGCCTCAGCAGCCGGGCTGACGGTCACCGGGATCGTCAAATTGTTGACCTCGCCCGGATTTGGGATGTTGATCGGCGCGATGGGCTGAATCTTGGCGTCGTCCACAAAAAACACGATGCGGTCCGCCAATCGCGGCACAAAGTTGCCGTCGTTGTTCAGGTCCGGGTCGTGCGCGACCTGCAGATCGAAGGTTTGGCCCGGATTGGCACTCGGCACGCCCGCGACGCTCAGGGTCACGTTCTGGTCGCTCACGGGATCCACAAACGCGCCATCGCCGCCACAAGCAAGGATCAAGAGGGCTCCGGCGGCGGTAAACCATGTCAGCGGGCCGGGACGGCGGCGAGCTGCATTCATGGCGAGACGTTACCTCGCGCGGCCGGGCCGAGCCACGCCATGTAAAATGCGGGTCATGACGCCGGATGAAGCTCTCCTCGAGGTCACACGCCAGCTGGAGCAAGGCCTAACCGGCGCTTTGGGCATCACCTGCACCCGCTGCGACGAAACGGGCGTGGTGATGCACATGCCCGTGGACGCCCGGACCACGCAGCCCTTTGGGCTGATGCACGGGGGCGCCTTTGCCGCACTGGCCGAGACGGTGGCCTCGGTGGGCGGGCTATGGCACGTGGATTTCCCCCGCCAGGTGGTGGTCGGCCAGCAAGTCTCGATGAACCTCTTGCGTTCGGCCCGTGTAGGTCTGATCCGCGCCGAGGGCAAACTCATCCACAAGGGCTCGCGCACGCAGGTCTGGGATGTGGAAATGGTGCGCGAGGTGGACGAAGTGACGGCCGCCGTGGCCCGCATCACCTTAGCCGTGGTGGATCAGAGCTAAACGGCTTGCCCGGCGAGCCAGGTGCCCTGGCATTCATAGATGCCAAGGCTGGCGAGGAGGTCTTGCGGGTGGTCAAAATCCCACAACGCGAGGTCGGCCCGGAGCCCGGGGCGTAGTTCCCCCCGGTCATTCATGCCGAGGGCGCGGGCAGCGTTCTTGGTGACGCCTTGCCACGCTTCGTCTACGGTGAGCCCGAACAAGGTGGAGGCCATGTGCATCATCAGCGGGAGGTTGGTGACGGGGCTGGTGCCAGGGTTGCAGTCGGTGGCGACGGCCATCGGCACGCGGTACTCACGGAACCATTGCACCGGCGGGGCTTGGGGTTCTTGCAGGCAGTAGTACGCCCCGGGGAGGAGCGTGGCCACGGTGCCGGCCTTCCCCATGGCCTGCGCAGAGGCCTCGGAACAGTACTCCAGGTGGTCGGCCGAGAGTGCGCCGAGGGAAGCCGCGAGTTCCCCGCCACCCCCGTCGGTCAGTTGGTCGGCGTGCAGGTGAAGCTTGAGACCGAGGTCTTTGGCCGCTTGCAAGTAGCGCCGGGTTTGGCCGGCATTGCAGGCAACCCTTTCACAAAAAGCATCGGCGGCATCGGCCAGGTGGTCGCGTACGATGCCGGGCATCACTTCGGTGATCACCCAGTCCAGATAGGCTTCGGGCTGGTCTTGGAATTCCGGCGGAAAGCCGTGCGCTCCCAGGTACGTGGTGGTGACGCTGGCCACGCCTTCGTCGCCAAGCTCGCGCGCAACTTGGAGGCACCGGCGTTCGGTAGCTCCATCCAGGCCGTAACCGGACTTGATTTCAATGGTCGTCACCCCTCCCCGGGCGAGTTGCTTCAGTCTCTTTCTGGCATCAGATTTGAGGTCATCGGAGGTGGCGGCCCGGGTCTCCCGGACGGTGCGGCGGATGCCTCCGCCCTGGGCGGCGATCTCGGCGTAGGGCACGCCCGCGCGGCGGCGGATGTGCTCATCGCTGCGGTTCCCGGCGTACACCAAGTGGGTGTGGGCGTCGATCAGGCCGGGGGTGAGCCAGCTTCCCTTCAGGTCAATTTCCTGGTGGCCGGGGTTGAGTTGCGGCAATGCGTTTTCCGGGCCTGCGTACTCAATTTTGCCGTTCGTGACGACCAGGGCACCCTGCTCGATCACGCCCAGGCCTTCCCCGCTCATGGTCGCGAGGTTGCCATTGCGGAATACCAGCTGACTCATGCGAAGGGGTGCTCCGACACCACCGTCCAGATGAGGCGCGCGGCCACGCGAGCCGTGCGTTCATCAATATCGAGGGAAGGATTGAGTTCGGCGACGTCAAACAGACGGCACTTGCCAGACTTCGCCACCGTGCGTACAAAGTCATCCACCACGGCCACGTTCAGGCCACGCCCGGCGGGGGCGCTGACCCCCGGGGCGGTGCCGGCTTCCAGCACGTCCAGGCAGAGACTGAGATAGACGTGCTGGGATTCGTCCAGTAAGGCGTCAAGCTTTTCTTTCTGCTGCGGCCAGTGCCAGGGGTCCAATTCGATGTCCAGCACAATCGGAACCCCGTGCTCGTCGGCCAGATTGAACAGAGGCTGAGTATTGGCGGCGCGGCTGATGCCGAAGGCATGGAGGTTCTTCCCTCCGGCTTCTAAGTAAGTACGGAAGGAGGTGCCCGACGTCGGGGCGGACTCCTCGCGCATATCCAGGTGGGCGTCCAGGTTCCAAACATGCCCGCACGGGGCGAACTCACGCCAAAACGCGAGGCTGGCTTCACTAATCTCGTGGCCTCCGCCCAACCCAACGACGAGGCGATCCGGCTTCACCCATTGACTGAGTTCTGCCGCATGAGCGATGAGGTCGCGCTCCAGGTCGCTAGTCACGGTCGTATCCCCGGCATCGGCAAGGGTCAGGTCAACCTCGGGCAAGTTGCTCATGGCCCGCCGCAGGTGAGCCGGACCCGCCGCCGCTCCGGGGCGGCCCTGGTTGCGGCGCACACCCTCATCGCTCGGGAAACCGACAAACACCACCTGCGCCTCGTCACTCGGAGTTTGGATCACTTGATGCCAGCGCCGCCCGCCGTCGGCATCCACCCGGCCTCGCCAATCGGGGCTCATGCGTCCGGCACCAGGAACTCAGATGTCAAGGCGAGGAAGGCACCTTCTTGCACCACGTGCCCGTGAATCAACTCGATCCCCTCCGACATCACGCGATCTTGCGTGAACGGCGGCACGAGGCTGCGCACTTGATCAAAGGCTACTTCTAGCGGCGCGGACGTGCGCAGGGGGCGGAGCAAGCCGATGCCTTCGCACGCTGCTAGGAGCTCGATACTCACCACCAAACCCGCGTTGTGCACCACTTGCCGGAGCTTGCGCCCCGCCCAGGTGGCCATGCTCACATGGTCCTCCTGGTTCGCCGAGGTCGGAAGCGAATCCACGCTCGCCGGGTGCGCCAGGGTCTTGTTTTCGCTCACCAGGCTCGCCGCGGTGACGTGCGGAATCATGAACCCCGAATTGAGCCCCGGATTCGGGGTGAGGAACGGGGGCAAGCCACTAAGCCCGGCGTCAATCAATAACGCAATGCGCCGTTCACTCAAACTCGCGACTTCGGCCACCGCAATGGCGAGGCTGTCCGCCGCGAGGGCCACCGGTTCGGCGTGGAAGTTGCCGCCCGAAATCACCTCACCAGTCTCCGCCATTACCAGCGGGTTGTCGGTCACGGCATTGGCTTCTCGTATCAAAACCTGCGCCGCCGGGGCGATGAAATCGAGCGCCGCACCCATCACCTGGGGCTGGCAGCGGAGGGAGTACGGGTCTTGCACACGCTCATCGTTCACCCGGTGCGAGTTGCGAATCTCACTTCCCTGCATCGTCTCCCGGAGCCACTTCCCTACCCGAATTTGTCCCTCGTGGCCTCGCACTTCGTGGATACGGGAGTCGAACGGGGCATCACTTCCCCGCGCGGCATCGGTGCTCAGCGCCCCCGCCACCATCGCCGCCGCAAAGACTCGCTCCGCATCAAAGAGCCCCGCCAGCGCCAGCGCGGTCGAGACTTGGGTGCCATTCAGCAACGCCAGCCCTTCCTTGGGGCCGAGTTCGATGGGTTGCAGGCCGGCCCGGGCCAGCGCAATCGCCGAGGGCACGACTTCCCCGGCCACCATGGCTTCCCCTTCGCCCATCAGGGTCAGAGTGAGGTGGGCGAGGGGCGCGAGATCGCCGGATGCCCCCACCGACCCCTGGCACGGAATCACCGGCCAAATCTGGTGGTCGTAAAGGTCCATGAGGGCGCGGAGGGTGCTTTCCCGCACGCCGGAATACCCTCGGGCCAAGGATGCCGCCTTCAGCAGCACAATCAGCCGCACCACATCTTCATCCAGCGGCGCCCCGACCCCGGCGGCGTGGGATCGCACCAGGTTGGTCTGCAGCTGGCCGAGATCGGCCGCGGGAATCCTGATTTTGGCGAGCTTGCCAAAGCCGGTGTTCACGCCGTAGACCGGCTCATCGCCTTGCGCCCACTGCTCGATGACCTCGGCGCTGCGGCGCACCACGGGCCAGAGGCTCTCGGGCCAGGCCACCGGTTGCCACGCCTCGTACAGCAACCGCAACTGGCTAATTTGGATTTGTCCGGGAGTGAGTTCCATGGTCAGCGTTGGCTCGGGAGGTTCAGGCCTTGTTCACGGGCGCAGGCCAGGGCATCTTCGTAGCCCGCATCGGAGTGGCGAATCACCCCCATGGCAGGGTCATTCCACAGCACTCGCTCCAGCCGTTGGGCGGCCTCCGGGGTACCGTCCGCCACGATAACGACGCCACTGTGCTGGCTGTAGCCCATCCCCACGCCGCCGCCATGATGAAGGCTCACCCAGGTCGCGCCGCCCGCCACGGCCGTCATGGCGTTCAGCAGCGGCCAGTCGCTGACCGCATCGCTCCCATCGCGCATGGCTTCGGTTTCCCGGTTCGGGCTGGCCACGGAGCCGCAATCAAGGTGATCTCGGCCGATGACGATGGGGGCACTGACTTCACCCCGCGCCACCATGTCGTTGAAGAGCAACCCGGCCCGGTGGCGTTCGCCCAGGCCCAGCCAGCAGATGCGGGCGGGCAGACCCTGGAACGCAATGCGCTCGCGGGCTTGATCGAGCCATCGGTGCAGGCCTTTGTCATGCGGGAAGAGCTCCTTAAGGCGGGCATCGGTGCGGTAGATGTCCTCGGGGTCGCCACTGAGGGCAACCCAGCGGTACGGGCCGCGCCCCTGGCAGAACTGGGGCCGGATGCACTGCGGCACGAACCCCGGGAAATCAAACGCGTTGGCCACGCCGGCATCCTTGGCGACCTGTCGGATGTTGTTGCCGTAGTCAATCACCGGAATGCCCATCGTTTGGAAGTCCAGCATCGCCTGCACGTGCACCGCGCAGCTTTGGGCGGCTTGTTCGGCCAGGTGCCGTCGGTCATCCTCGCTACCCTGGCGGGCGGCTTCCCACTTCTCCACGCTCCATCCGGCCGGGAGATAACCGTTGTAGAGGTCGTGAGCCGAGGTTTGGTCGGTCACCGCGTCCGGGCGGATGCCCCGACGAACCAGGTCAGGCAGCACCTCGGCGGCATTCCCCAGCAGAGCCACGCTGGTGGGCTCGGTGGCTTTGTCAAAGATGGCAAGGGCCTCCTCGATGGTACGGACCTTGTGATCCACATACCGGGTGCGCAGGCGGAAATCAATGCGCGACTCCTGGCACTCCACCACCAGGCAGTGCGCCCCGGCCAAGACGGCCGCCAGCGGCTGGGCGCCGCCCATGCCCCCAGGCCCGCCGTGAGAATCCAGCGGTTCGTCCAATCGCCACCGTAGAACTGGCGGCCAAGCTCGGCAAAGGTTTCGTAGGTGCCCTGCACGATGCCCTGGGTGCCGATGTAAATCCACGATCCCGCCGTCATTTGGCCGTACATCATCAGACCTTTCCGGTCGAGTTCGTGGAAGTGCTCCCAGGTTGCCCACTTGGGCACCAAATTGGAGTTGGCAATCAGCACGCGCGGGCTGTCGGTCGTAGTACGGAGCGTGGCCACGGGCTTTCCGCTCTGTACCAGTAGGGTTTCGTCTTCTTTCAGGCTCCGAAGAGCGGCCAGGATCGCGTCGAACGCTTCCCAGTTGCGGGCGGCCTTGCCAATGCCGCCGTACACCACCAGGTCCTCGGGGCGTTCCGCCACATCGGGGTCCAGGTTGTTCTGGATCATGCGGTAAGCCGCTTCGATTTGCCAGTTCGCGCAGTTCAGCGAGGATCCACGGGGCGCGTGAACCGGGCGAGGACCGCTGGTGAGACCACTTCCTTGGGGCACGGAGTCATGTTACCGTCCCCTCAGCCGGGCTGGCAGTCGCCTCATTTCTGGTGGCAATTGCCCTTGAATCCCTATTGTATGGAATGAATTGGTCGTAGAATCCAAATAGATACAACTTTCAGAAACTTTTGAAAGTCTGTATCGGTGAACTCATGCAGGCCAGCATCGGACATCCAAAATTGGCAGCGGCTACCCTTTGGCAAGCCGCGCGCGCCAGTGGTCTGGGCTGGGCAACTTGGAGACGTCCGGGCGAGAGCACAGTTTGGTTCCTCATTGGCCAAGTGCAATCGGCACGCGGGCCGATCAGCCGAGGTGACGCCGGCTACGTGATTCACCCCTTCGATGGGGACGCGGCCTTCCGGATTCAGGCGGACGGTCTGTTCCGCTCTGAGGATGGCGGCGCGACTTTCGAGACGGTCCGCGCAATTGACCTGCCCGACGGCCACGAGGTCACTCTGTCGGAAATCGGTGGGGCTTACGAGCGCGCCGATGACTTCACTGAGGCGGTACAGCACGCTCAGCGATGGATGGCGGAAGGTCTGCTGCAAAAAGTGGTTTTGAGCCGCCGCTTGGTGCGCCCCTTGCCCGATGTGGCCCCCGAAATCGTGTGGGCGCGGCTGCAGAACCTCTATCCCCACGCCTATGTGAGTGCGGCGTATCTGCCTGACTACGGCCTGTGGCTGGGCGCCACCCCGGAACTCCTGGGCAAGTGGGACGGACGACATTTTTCGACGATGGCGCTGGCGGGCACCCGGCCGTTGCCGGAATCGGGCCGCGCCGAAGACACCGCCTGGTCCCCCAAGGAGATTGAAGAGCAGGCCTACGTCACCCGGTACATCATTGACCAGTTCAAGCGGATTCGACTGCGCGAGTACCACGAAGATGGGCCCCGCGCGGTGGCCGCTGGACCGGTGGTGCACCTCCGCACCGACTTTGTGGTGGACGCGATGGCGACCGACCGCCCGGACCTGATGGAGACGATGGTGGACCTGCTCCACCCCACCAGTGCGGTGTGCGGCGCGCCGTTGCTCACGGCCCGCGATTTCATCCGCCAGTACGAGGCCCACGACCGCGCCTTGTACGCCGGATATTGGGGGCCAGTGGGGGTTGAAGGGGTTTCGGACCTCTATGTGAACCTGCGCTGCATGCGTTGGGGGCCGAAGACGCTGGACCTGTTCGTCGGGGCGGGCGTTACCTCGAGTTCGCAAGCCGACCAAGAGTGGCAAGAAACGGAAACCAAGGCGCAAACCTTGCTCCGAGTGTTGCAATGATCCCGGAACCCTTTGCCCGCTGGATGCGCCTTTGGAGTCAACTGGCGGGTCTCGGGGTTCGGCAGGTGGTGGTGTGCCCGGGGTCGCGGTCTGCGCCCTTGCTGCAGGCCTTGGTGGCCAGTGAGGGGTTCGCCATTCACTCGGTGGTAGACGAGCGGTCGGCGGGGTACCAAGCCCTTGGGATGGCCGAGGCGAGCGGGCGACCAGTGGTGGTGCTGACGACCTCCGGGACCGCAGCTGCGAATCTGCTGCCAGTGGCGTGCGAGGCGTTCTTTGCGCGCAAGCGGTTGATCTTGATGACGGCGGATCGGCCGGTCGAGGCGGTGGGCCGGGAGCAGAACCAGGCGATCTACCAAACCGGACTGTACGGTCCTCATGTGCGCTGGGCGGGCGAGCCTTCGCCGGATGGTTTATTGAGTTCGGACTGCGTGGATGCGATTTGCCATCCCATTGCCGGGCCAGTACATGTGAATGTGCCGCTGGTGGAACCGCTTTACGCGGAGGAGCCCTGGCCGACGCAGGCGGTTACTCAGGCGGGCTTTGAGATCGCACCGTGGCAGGAAGCAGGCGACCCCGGATTTGCCGAGCAGCTGGCCCGCGCCCGGCGTCCCCTTGTGCCGGTGGGGCAGCGAGAACCGGGTTCGTTTTCAGTGCCTGCGGGTGTTGAGTTGCCCGTGACGGGTGAGCTCCTGGCGAACCTCGGGCACAGCACGCCGCCGGAAGCCTGGATCTACGATGAGCACCTGCTTCCGGACCTGGTTATCACTGTGGGAGGTGCTTTTGTCTCCAAGTTCTTGCGGGAGCGGATCAAGGCCAGCGGGGCGACGCACTGGCACTGGGGGCCGAAGCCCGATACGCAAGTGTTCGACCGGACCATGCACCGAATTCCATCGGATTTCGATTGGCAGTCCTACGAGTTGAGTCCTGAGCAACGCGAGTACGCCGAAGCTCACCAGGCGGCTCAAGGCCAAGCTTCAATTCGCCTCGAAGGGATTGCGACCGAAGGCTTTGAGTGCCAAATCTGGCCGATCATCGAGCAATCCCTGCCCGAAGCCACCGATATCCACCTCGGCAACAGCCTCTCCGTGCGGTTGGCGTGCCTCACCCTCAGCGGCCCGACCCGCCACCGCTGGTGGAGCAACCGGGGCACCAGCGGGATTGATGGATGCTTGAGCACGGCCGTGGGCCACGCCCTGGCGGCTCCGCACCAAAACCACCTCGCCGTGCTGGGGGATGTGACTTTCTTTTACGACCACAACGCCCTTTGGCAGCGAGGTGCCCTCCCGAATCTCAAAGTCCTCGTCGTCCAGAACCAGGGCGGCATGATCTTCCGCGCCCTCCCCGGGCCGAGCCGCTGGGAAGGCCACCTCGACCTGTGGACCACTCCGCACCATCGCACCGCCCAGGCCACGGCTCAGGAATTCGGTTACCCCTACACGGCCATCAACGGACAAGATCCTGTCGCCGCCGTTCAACTCGCCCAAGCCCTCCGCGCCCCTGGCCCGGGGATCATTGACCTTTTCACCGACGGCGAAGTGACCGCGCGCGACTTCCGCCGGCTTTTGCAGGGCCTGGCCGCCGCGCCGACCCAAACCTCTCACCCCCACTCAACCTAAACTAACGGAAAGCCTATGCCCATCGAAACCGTCCAGCTTTGGAATCGCGATTGGACTCCGATCAAGGAGTACGAAGAGATCACTTTCACCCTCCTTAACGGGGTGGCCAAGATCGCCATCAACCGACCCGAGAAGCACAACGCCTTCACCCCGCTGACGGTGAAGGAACTGATTGACGCGATGCATATCTGCCGCGAACGCAATGACATCGAGGTGATCGTGCTGACCGGCGAGGGCGGACGCGCGTTCTGCAGTGGCGGCGACCAGAGTGTGCGCGGTCACGGCGGCTACGTGGGCGACGACGAAGTGCCCCGCTTGAACGTGCTGGACCTGCAAAAGATGATCCGCTCCATGCCGAAGGCCGTGATTGCCGCGGTGGCCGGCTGGGCGATTGGCGGGGGCCACGTGCTGCACGTCATCTGCGACATCTCGATTGCCGCCGATAACGCCCGCTTTGGCCAAACCGGCCCGCGTGTGGGCTCCTTTGACGGTGGATTTGGGGCCAGCTACCTCGCCCGCGTGGTGGGACAGAAGAAGGCCCGCGAGATTTGGTTCCTGTGCGACCAATACGACGCCCAAGAAGCGCTGGACATGGGCCTGGTGAACAAGGTGGTGCCGATGGACCAACTAGAGGACACAGTGCTGGAATGGTGCGCGAAGATTCAGGCCAAGTCCCCGCTGGCGATTCGCATGCTCAAGCGGGCGTTCAATGCCGAGCTTGACGGGCAGGCTGGTTTGCAAGAGCTGGCCGGGGATGCCACTTTGCTCTACTATCTGAGCGAAGAGGCGAAGGAAGGCAAGGATGCCTTTTTGGAGAAACGTGACCCCGACTTCAGCCGGTTCCCCAAGTTCCCCTAAGGACGCGCGCGCCGCGTGGGTGGGGGCGCTGCGCCCCCGCACCCTCCCCTTGGCCATTGCCCCAACGGTGCTGGCCGGTGGCTTGGCGATGTACGCGGGCCGCTTTGACCTGGGCGTGTTTGCGCTGATTGTGCTGACAGCGACGGCCCTGCAGATCCTCTCCAACTTTGCCAACGACCTCGGCGATGGCCTGAAGGGGACGGACGACGAGAAGCGTTTGGGGCCGACCCGGGCGGTTTCGGCGGGCCTGATTTCCGTGGCCCAAATGAAGCGCGCGGTGGCGGTGACAGCGGGCTTGGCTTCCCTTTTGGGCGTGGGTTTGCTGGTGGTCAGTTACCAGTTGCTCGGGTTGGCCGGGCTGGGATCGTTTGTGGCTCTGGGCGTGAGCGCGGTGGCGGCAGCCATGGGCTACACGCTGGGCAAACGTCCGCTGGGCTACGCCGGGCTGGGCGATTTCTTTGTGCTGCTCTTCTTTGGCTGGGTGGGCGTGGGGGGTTCTTACGTACTTATGACCGGCGAGGTGGGGTGGCAATTGTTTGCCCCCGCCACGGGGATTGGTTTGCTGGCGGCGGGGGTGCTGAACATTAACAACCTTCGCGACCAAGAAGGCGACCGCCGACACGGCAAGCGCACCATGGCAGTGCGGCTGGGCGACCGAGGGACGCGGCAATACCATCTGCTCTTGATTGGGGCGGGGAGCTATTTCCTCATCACCACCCCGTTCCGGTGGGGAGCCGCGGGCCACTGGTTTGTGTGGGTGCCGGCCCTGCTGGTCGTCGTGGCGTTGCGGCAGGCCTTCGATGTGGTGAAAACCGAGGAACTGCGCCGCCTGAACCCTAGCCTGGGCAAACTTGCCATGCTCACGGCGGTGTGGGGCATTGCCCTGGGAGCGGCCATGGGGGCGGCGGCCTATGCGTAAGGTCATTTCCCACCAATTGCAGTTCTTGCGCCCGGCGGGAACATCCAAGGGCTACTTGCAAACGCGCGACATCTGTGTGTTGGCGGAGCGAGCGGATGCGGGGGGTTGGAAGCTGGGCGAAGCCTCTCCGCTGGGCTGGTTGAGCCTGGAAACTCAAGCTGAAGCCACGGCCGATGCCGAGCGATGGGCAGCGGGCGAGTCGTTTACTTCTCTCTCCGTGCGGTGCGGGGCGGAAATGGTGGCGCAGGATGATGGCGCGCAGGTGCTTTATCCCTCGGCCTTCACCGAAGGGCGGGCGGGCATCCCCATTAACGGCCTGGTGTGGATGGGGCCGCGCGATTACATCGAGACGCAGATTGGATCGTTGCTGGATCGCGGGTTCGGCTGCATCAAGATGAAGGTCGGGGCCGCGGACTTTGAGGAGGAGCTTGAAGTCATTCGCCAGTTGCGGGCGGCTTCTTCTACGGTCGAGATTCGGGTGGATGCCAACGGCGCGTTTAGCCTGGACGATGCGGCGGCAAAGCTAGAGAAGCTGGCCGAAGCCGGGGTCTACAGCATCGAGCAGCCCCTTGCGCCGGGCCAGCCCGAGGCTATGGCGGCGCTCTGTGCTGCCGGTTCGCTCCGCATTGCGCTGGATGAGGAACTGATTCCGGTGCAGGAGCCGGAAGCGATGGCGGAACTGCTTGACACCGTGCAGCCCGCGATGATTGTGCTAAAGCCCAGCCTCATTGGCGGCTTTGCGCAGGCGGAGCGGTGGATTGCGTTGGCGAAAGCCCGGGAGATCGGCTGGTGGGTGACCTCGGCGCTGGAAAGCAATATCGGGCTCAACGCCATTGCCCAGTGGGCGGCTTCCCGGAACCCGGCGAGCACCCAGGGTCTTGGAACAGGCTCGCTCTACGCCAACAACTTCGCGAGCCCGCTTGAGGTGCGCGGGGATGCCGTTTGGTTCGACCCCGAGCGACCTTGGGATGTGAGCGCGCTGGGGCTGTGATGCACGATTGGGTGATGTGGCCCGTGAGCTTGGCGGGGCGGGCTTACGCTTCCCTTGCTGAAGTGCGCGCCGATCCCCCCGCATGGCCGGAACTGCACCTGGAATTGCTCTTCGATCTGCTTTCGGATTCTCCTGCGTTTGAAGTGAAGACCAGTGGCTCCACGGGCACTCCCAAGCCGCTATTGGTGTCCAAAACGGCGGCCGCTGTGTCGGCGCGGGCGACGATCAAGCATTTGGGCGTTCCTATTGGCACCAGGCTCCTATTGGCGCTAGACCCGCAACCCATAGGCGGGCGCATGGTGATGGTGCGGGCCTTGGCCACGGGGATGGACCTTGAAGCGTGCCATGCGCAGGCCTTGCCCGAGCCCCCGCCGGGGAATTACGCCATGACCTCATTGGTGCCGCGCCAAGTGCAGGCCCTGCTGGATGATTCGCCCGAAACCCTGCGGAGAATGGGGCAGATCCTGGTGGGGGGCGCCCCGGTGGACGATGCCCTGGCCCAACGACTGCGCGGCTGGCCGCACCCGGTTTGGCACACGTTTGCGATGACTGAGACACTTTCGCACGTGGCGCTGCGACGTCTGGATCTCGGCGAATCTGAGTTCAACGCCCTTCCCGGCTGCCGATATTCGCTTGATGAGGAAGGTTGCCTGGTGATCGAAGCCCCGTGGGTGGAGGGGCTGGTCGTCACCCGCGATTTGGCGCATCTAGTGAGCGAATCGAGCTTCACTTGGCGGGGCCGTGCCGACCTGGCTATTATCTCCGGGGGTCTAAAAATCCTGCCCGAGCCACTGGAAGCCGAGATTCGTGCCCAGCTAGGCGAACACCCCCTAGCCATCACCTCGGTTCCGGATGCCACTTGGGGCGAGGCGGTGGTGCTGGTTTCGGAAGCCCCGCTAGATATCTCAAGTTTAGCTCTCGCAGACCAACGCCACCGGCCGCGGTTTCACTTGGTCCACGCCCTTCCGCTCACCGAGGCCGGCAAGCTCGATCGGGTGGCTCTCCAAGCGCTCGTCCGTACCCACCCCCATCTCCCGCGCGCAAGCTACGATTGAGGGCATGAGTTTGAACCTAGACGCCCTGATGGAAGTCATCCGCCTGCGGCGCAGCATGGGCCTCAGTCGCCTCAGCGACCAGCCCGTCCCACGGGAGTGCATCGAGGTCATTTTAGAGGCCGCCAATTGGGCGCCCAGCCACCGCGATACGGAGCCGTGGCGATTCCAAGTCTTCATGGGCGACGGCCGAGCGGTGCTGGCCGAACACTACGCGGCGGCTCACCTGGCCGACCATCCGGACCAAGACCCGGAATCCGCTCACAAGCGCGCCTGGGCGGCCCCGGTTTGGATCGCCATTGGCTTAGTGCCGGGGTTTAACGAAGAGGGCGAGCGAGCCGTACCTCGTGATGAAGAAGTGATGGCCGTTTCCGGGGCGGTGCTCAACCTCCACCTGGCCGCGCGGGCGCAAGGTCTGGCCGGGATGTGGCACAGCAAAGGTCTCTCGGTTCACCCGGTAGTGAGGGAACGCCTGGGCTGGAACGACCCGGCCGAACTCCTCGGCATCTTCATGCTCGGATGGCCCGAAGGCGAATGGCTGGAAGGCGAGCGCGGCCCATGGCCAGAGAAGGTCAGCTGGATCGATTCCGCTAAATCTTGATCAACAACGCTGCAGGAGACCTGCTGTTGAACTTACCAGGATGACATGACTTGAATTGTCATAGTAACATCCGGCGAAGCGTTTGCTTTTAACATGCATTGCCATTGGCACGATTGTCGTTTCTAACGCCCAGGCGTTTTCGATTACAAATCACAGCTTCGAGAATCCGGCGCTGGGTTCGGGTAGTTTCTTCTACTCGCCCACGCAAATGCCGGGTTGGAGTTCGACAGCGACGGGTGGGCCAGACCGAGGAATCTGGAACACCACGGCTACGGGCAAGGACGGCCTCAACATCGCCTTCGCGTATCGCAACAACGCGTTCGCGCAGCAACTTGGCGACGTCTTTGTGGCGAACCGCACCTACACCCTGGATTATCTGCAGGGTCGAACGGGCGCCCCGACGCGCGGAACGGCCGAACTGTGGGCCGGGGGCACGCTGGCCAACGGGGTGGTGACGGGCGGCACGCTCTTGGCCTCCAATACGGTTCAGATGAACAGCAGCACCATGGATCCATTCAGCCTGGTTTACTCCACGCCGGGTTCAGGCTCCATGATTGGTCAGCCGATCACGGTTCGCTTTACGGGGACGACGGAGAGCGGCGAGAGCTATGTGAGCTTTGACAACGTGCGCCTGAACGCGGTGCCCGAGCCGATGACGATGGTCGCCATGGGCGCAGGTCTGCTGGCCTTGGCTCGCCGCCGACGCGCCCGCGTCTAAGTTCGTCACAACTAGACGTAAATCGCCTCCGGAGGACTTGCTCCCCGGGGGCGATTTATGTTTCCAATCCGACCTTCACACGCGTCTCTGCAGTTCACTTCCCCTCAAAAGCCTTGCGATAGAACTCCCAGTTCTCATCACCCAGCACCTTTAGGACTCGCAAAGGATCGTGCCCCACATTGGGCAGGATCTTCCAAGTGTGAGGGACGTTCAGCTTGGTCAGGTGATCGTGGAACTCGACGTTGGCCGGCAGGGTTTCATCTAACGCTCCGATCACGATCCGAATCAGAGACTCCTTGGCTCCCCGGTCAGCGCCGCGCTTCGCCTCTGTCAGAGGGCTGACTGCAAGAAAATAGTCCAAGTCACCCCCATAAACGGTCTTCAGCACTTCTTCCGCTCTCTGCTTGTCCGCCCGTGGGTGAGATTCAAGGAGGTTCGGTTGGAGAGGCCCCGCACCCACGATGGAAACCGCTCCGAAGAGTTCGGGATACTTGAAACCCAACCGCGCCGCTCCGTATCCACCCATGCTGAATCCATCGAGCAGCCGCCCTCGCTTGGTGCTGACCGTCCGATAGCTCTGATCCACATGAGGAATCAGGTCATTGATAATCACATCCTCCATCGGCGCCCGGCCATCTTTCCAATTCACGTACATCCCATTGACCATCCCGTTCACAAAAACCACGAGGCAAGGGGGCACCTTTCCCTCCTGGATGGCCAATTGGAAGCTTTCGGCGACTTTGGGAATTCCACTTCGGCCTCCGCCGGAGCCATGAAGCCAATACACGACCGGAAACTCTCGGGTTTCTTCGGTTTCGTAACTGGACGGCTTTAAGATGTGATAGCTGACTTTTCGTCCCGCAGCCGAACTGTCGAAGGTCACATGAGTTACACCGGGCGCATTTACGGCGGGAGTGACCCATTCGAGTTCAGGATCCACCTGGCTCGTTGACTGAGAGGCGGTAGAGGAAACAGCCAGGGCCGGTGAGAACGATGCAAGTGCAGCCAGCATCAGAAGCATAAAGGTGAAGACGCAGTCGTTGGCAAATGGTTCAGTTCCGGGTAAAACGATAGGTACGGCACCAAGGGGGTGCCACCTGACCTGCGGAAAGGGTTGAACCCGCCCCAATAAAAACCAAAAACCAGATCATCGGAGTCGCGGTGCCCCGGCTCGCAGCAGGTCCGGGCATAACGCACCGGGAACTTACGATGAAATCACTGCCCGAACATCCCCACTGGGATCACCTCCGCCAGCAAGCCAAAGAACTTCTGCGCGATCTCCGCACCGCCCATCCCGAGGCCATGCAGCGCCTGCAGGCCACGGCCCCACAACTGGCAGGGGCGCCCCGCATTGCCCTGCACGACGCCCAGTACATCTTGGCGCGGGAATACGGCTTTGCCACCTGGACCGAAATGAAGTCCGAAGTGGCCGCCCGGATGGTGGCGCGCGCCGACCTGGAAATGCAGCGCTTGGCCTTTGCCGGGTGGGCGATCGGGCGGGGGTTCAACCGCGCCCGCCCGAAAGATGCCGCCCTGCTGTGGGCGCGGGCGGGGGCTTCTTTGCGCCAAGACCCGTGGCTGGCCTGCGCGGCCGGCGACCTGGCGGCGGTGCAAGCCAAGCTGGCCGAGCCCGGCTGGGTGAATGCGCTCGGCGGGCCCCTGAACGCGCCGCCCCTGGTGATGGCCTCGCACTCGGCGCTGCTGCGCCACCCGGACCACGAAGCGGGCATCCGGGCGGTGGTAGAAGCTCTGCTGGCCGCCGGGGCCGATGTGAACGGGAGCTACGTGGATGGCGAGTTTCCGGATAGCCCGCTATCGGCGCTGTACGGGGCCAGTGGGCGCGTGGGGGATGTGGAGATCACCCGGCGGCTGCTGGCGGCGGGCGCAAACCCGAACGATGGCGAGTCGCTTTATCATGCCTGCGAGCCCGCGAGCAACGAAACGATGCGTTTGCTGCTGGAGGCCGGGGCGGACCCGCGCACGCCCAACGTGCTGCACCACCAGTTGGATCACCACGACCTGGAGGGTTTGCAGATGCTATTGGCCGCGGGGGCGGACCCCAATGTCCGGCTGATGCCGCACCACGGGCCGCCGGCGCTAATTTGGGCGCTGCTGCGGGGGCGGGATTCCGCGCACTTTGCGGCCTTGCTGGAGGCGGGCGCGAACCCCGAAGGGCTGGATATGCCCTGGCAGGCGGCGCGGCGCGGGCGGGTGGACCTGGAGCCGCTCTTCCCTCTCGCGGGGCTCTCGGAGTATCAGCGGGCGGTGGTGGATGTGCTGCACGGGCGATCTAATGTAGCCCCGCCGGACTTGCAGATGGCGGAGGCGCATTTGCTGCCCGAGGCGGCGGGCAATGGCCACTTTGACCTGGTGCGACGCATGGTGGAAGCCGGGTGGCCGGTGGACGCGAAGGGGGCAGAGTGGGGTTCCACGGCGCTGAACCAGGCGATTTTCCACGGCCGGGCGGACATGGTGGAGTACTTGCTGGCGCATGGGGCGGACTGGCGCTTGATGCACGGCTACGGGGACAACGCGGTGGGGACGCTGAGCTTTGCCTCGCGGAACGACACCGTGCCCGGGGGTGACTATGCGCGGTGTGCAGAGCTGCTAATTGCGGCGGGCATGCCGACGACGTTTGAGAAGGATTACACCTTCAGCGACGAGGTGACGATGGTGCTGGAGAGTCACCGGGGGTAAGGCGGGCCTCAACTGCAAGATAAAGCCCTCGCCCGTCTACGGGCAAGGGCTTGAACCCCTTCTACTTTTTTCTTGCCCTGTTCAACTCGGAATCTAGCTATGCAGCTGATGTTCGTTCTGATCCAGAAGGGGATCGAGCGCACGGGTCGGGAGTAGCTCTTCAGCTCTGCGAGGGTTTCTCGTACAGTTTTGTAATCGTCTGAGCCAGTTCGGGATACTTCTCCTTGATCGAGGCGGCCAAGCCCCTTAACGGATAGTCTAGGTGCTCCGCCAACTCAGGTTCGCCCGCGAGCATCTCGCATTGAACCCTCACCCGCTCCAACAGGATGGGAGTGTCGGGTTCAAGATCTTCCCAAATATCTCGAAGCCATACGACGGCACTCCAGAAAGACTCGACAATGCCGTGCAGGTCCAAGGAGAGGGACCCTATGAGGATCCTGGAATCAAAGTTAACGAGCGTGTCCGCAATGGCGTTGACACCGGCTTTGGTTTGCTCGTGCTTTTCGTAGTCCATTTCAGTTTTGCCTTGCGGCTCTAAACGCTCGAACCTCTCTGCTCGTAAGTGAATGAGCGTGTCCGCAATGGCGTTGATACTGGCTTTGGTTTGCTCGTGCCTTTGGTTGTCCACTTCAGTTTGGTCCCTAGTTGCACTTTACCAAGACTCGCCACCACGGACATCCACATCCCGGCAGGCTTCGAGGAAGAACTCCTTATATTGGAAATTGGGTATCGCCCCTCCAGGTTCCGCGAAGAACACCTTGACGGGACCGCCATCGGGGTCTACGAACAGAAGTCTCCGGATCAGGCTTGATTCACCCCGCCAGAATCGCTCACACTCCGCCGCAAGTTCACCTTCCCGGGGCCGCTCGTCGCCCACGAACTCAATGGCGTGGAAGTGTTCATCCCTCTCTCGGAGTTCATCAAAGTAGAGTCCGGCTCCCCGAACCAGCGTTCCGTCATGTATCAAAAACGTTCGCCCCTCATCCTCCAGGATGACGTCAAAGCTCTCGCTGGGTTCAAGAGAATACGAAGAGTGGAAAATGAACCCGTCCCACTTCTCACTGTGCTCCCGCCCGAGCCTCCGGTCCATGAGAACGAACACGATTATGGCCACTGCCACCAGCGCCAGCACGAAGCCCAGTTCATACACCGCGCTTCACCACCTCACAACCAACTGTTCGTCACGAACATTGATGACATGAAAAAGATGACGAGCCCCATCCAACCTAGTATGAGTGCGAGCGGAAGTGAAATCCACCACTTTAACTTGAAGCGATCCCACAAGACCAAGGTGACCCCGGGAGCGCTAAAGGCTGACATCATTATGAAGTACACAACAATGGACTCGACAATTCCCCGTTGATGCCAAGGCCTCTCGTCACCCACATAGAACCAGATTGGAACATAGGCAAGCCAGATGAAAATAAACCCAACCTGATAGAGTGCGAGTTCCTTAACCTGGATTCGTATCTTCCCGAGCTTGACCAGGACTCCGACCACGATCAAGATTCCCGCAATCGTGTAGACCCCACCGGGGCCAAAGAACATTCGCTCAAACATTCGGGCGATGGCGATGTGAAGCAGGCCTAAAACAGCGAAAATGTAGATTCCCCACCACGCGCCGTCTGAGATCCGCGACTCCCAGTCCAGAAGCCGGACCACCCACTTGCGTTGATCTTGGTTCTCTTGAGAATTCATGCTGCACCTCGTCCGATGATCACATTTGCGTGAAACAGTGTCAGTAGTTCGCCACTTTCCACAAGCTCCACCGATTAAGGTAGAGCCTCATGGGAATCATCATGAGGAACATCCTGATTCGATCAAACGCGGTAAATGGACGGCCGATCATCCCGTTTGCCAGAGGCAGAAAAATGAACGAATAGGCTATGGGCCGGTAGACGACGTGCGGATCAACGCCCCGCACCGACTTATGGAGGTCAACTAGCCTCATGACCTCAGTAAAGTCTGAGATTGGAAAATTCTCATAGTGAAGTTCCGCTAGTTGCTCCGCTAGTTCATGATATCCCCTCACGCGGGCATAAAAGTACAACGCCTGAACCTCCCAAGAGGACACTTCTTGCCAGTCAATGGAGTCCACGTCAAGCTCGTCGATCTTCATGAAGCAGTGCTCCACCCAAAGACACTCACCCGGCTCCAATTCTCGATATCGACACTGCCAGAGATAGACAGGCGTAAGTTGCATCACGGCGCTGTGCGACGCATTCCCCGGCACGTATGCCATCTGGTCTTGTAACAATGCGTCATTGATTCGAACCGCCGCCTCGGCAAGAATGGGGTCGCGAAGTCGAAATTCCTTTTCGGTCAGGAAACGCCGATTCCCCCAATGGATGAGAAAGATCATCCGCATCCTCTCTCGCTCTACGGGGTCAAGGTGACGATAGTGCTTCAGACTCGCTCGGCGAGCGGTGTAGATTTCGCCCTGCAGGTAGTGGAACCAAATTTCATCAGCAACCATCTCTTGCATGCGACTTCGACCTGGCTCCCCTTTCTGTACGTCGATGCCCATGGCAGGGATGCAACATGACAGAAACTAGATTTAGGCCGAGCCTCTTGAGCCGTTCTCCCCATACCGGTTGTGGTAGCGGTCGTGCCACTTCTCGGCTTCTTCCGGCGGAATCGCCTTCGGCTGGCCAATCTGCTTGGCCAGCCACACCGTTTTGGCGACGTCCTCCGTCATCACGGCCGGCTTCAATGCCGCGCGCGGCGTCGCCACCCACGCAAAGGCGCCGTGGTTCCCCATAAGGCTGCTTGGCGCGCGGCTGCGATACTTCAAGATCGCCTCGCCGGTAAACTTGCGCTCGTTATCCACGTAGGAGGTGCACGGGGCGGACTGGCGCGTGATGCACGGCTACGGGGATAACGCGGTGGGGACGCTGAGCTTTGCCTCGCGGAACGACACCGTGCCCGGGGGCGACTACGCGCATTGTGCAGAGCTGCTGATTGCGGCGGGCATGCCGACGACCTTTGAGAAGGAGTACGCCTTCAGTGACGAGGTGACAATGGTGCTGGAGAGTCACCGGGGGTAGGTCACAAGTATGCGTCACATTTTTTGATACACTATTGACAGATCGGCAACCCGTTCGGGTAAAGTCGCTGAGTTGGGGTGATCATGGGAGTCGCAGTTCAAACAGCACGCACTATCATTCTGTCCGCGTTTACGGTAGTGATGAGCGCTACGTTTGCTCAATCTGGCACCTCCGTGCCACTCGGCGCAAACTTCACAATTCCCCACACATTGATCAGTGGATACTATAACGTAGTCCGCGGTGCTACTTCACCTGAAGCACCACTAACTGGCGTCACTGTAGACGCCACGTATGCTGATATTGCGAAGCTCCTTCGTGGCACGGAAGGATTTCGGGGGCCTAATGCTGCAAAGACAGAGGATGCCCTCAAACCCTTTGTATACGAATCACAGGAGATTCATTACCTCAACGAAGACTTGGCGATCAAAGCGGGCTATCTAACTGCTAGTGCATCTAAAGCTACAACGACGATTTACATTATTGAAAGATGGAGCAAGTTCGTTAATGTCGTTATTGCTAATGGTGGAAACAGTCCGGCTCCGATCAAAGCGAAAGTTGGCTTTAGTCTTACGCTGGTTACTCGCGCCTCATCAGATGATGCCAGTTTGGATCTAAATGGACTCGTAAGGAACTTAACTTTTGAGGCAAGCCGTAGTAAGCTCACCTTAACCTCTCATACCGAGGTCATGGGACTTTCTGGAAAGGCCATTACTCAGTCACTCCCTTCTGCGAGTGACTTCCTGAAAGCACAGGCTGATGCAACTATCAAGGCCGTTCGGGAGCGTCAAGACGTTGGACGTGCACGAAATGCAGCGTTCCTGGAAACTTCGGCCAACTTTTTCAAGACTTTGCGCAGCCAAGTGTGGGACGCAAGCTATGTTCAGCCTGTAATCATTGCAATTGATGAAGACGACCTGAAGAAGTTTCCCGGGTAGTCATATCAACTACTCTAACCGCTATTTCTGACGTAAAGGCGAGGTAAGGTTGTGCGCAGATCCGGGGTTTTCGTACTTGCTCTAGCAATTGGGCTAGCTTCAAGGTCGTTTGCCCAACAATCAGGAGGGATGCGGAACGTCAGCACAGATTTGTTTCCTTCACTGTACTTCAAGCCAATTGCAAGCGAGCCCGGGTGGTTTCAGAAATTGCCGTACGAGACCGTTGAGTTAATGATCCTAGACACTTCCGAGGCATCACAATTGGGATTCATATCAGATGAGTACCTAAAGGTTGCCTCCGAGATGTTGGGTGAATCTGGAAATCCGAAGAACTATTTGGTCATTGTAGAGTCCTGGCAGCGTTTTGATGTACGAAAAGCGGAAGGTGTTTCGGCTTATATCCGGGCCGTAGAGACTAATGGCAACATAGATGTTTCGTCTTTACAAACGTACTCTGAAGCAAATGGAAACACTGAGGCTATAGTGACGAGATTGATCAAAGTCGGAGTTTCGTTTCGTACGATTTTTGTCCTAGAAAAGGAATTTCAGAACGGCCAGCCGATACCACTGTCTGACTATTTTAGTGGTAACAGAAGAATTTTGGCAAGAATCGAAATTGTGGGTGCATCTTCAGGGGAGACCAGCAGATCTTTGCCTGGTGTCCTCGAACTATTGAGTGGTTCTGCTGGGCTCTCCACTTTTCTTACTAAGACCACAACTTCTAGACAAGGAATCTGGGATGCGCTTTCTCGTGGTACGGATTCTCCGCTTCCGAACCCTCAAATTCTCGGCTGGGCATTCAGCAAAGACAGCATTCAGGGGGCAAGTCCGAAGCCAAAGGCTAAATCTGGATAGTCGTGATGTTACGCCGTACAACTTCGGTCAGGAATTCCGGATCGCCTTTATAAAGTCGCATCGTAGTCGATTGCAACGAGTATTGGAAGTAGTAGAGGTACTTATCGCAAGCCAGGCGGAGCAAAGCGTCGACCAAAGCGGCAGACATGGAAGGCGCGAACCACGCTTGCCGCCCGGAGCCCTGGAGTCTGCGCTCCCTAACCTCTTTTCTCAAATCGGGTTCGGCCGCATAGAGGTCTAGGTAAGGAAAGTACTCTCCTTCTAATCCAAAAAGCATCGGCCCAGTGTCGGATGCCCCGATTCGAATCCGTTCTGCTAGCACGGCAGGGTCTCCTCGAAAGTAGTACGTTTTTCTAGTGCTACCGGAATAGAGCTCCTTGGGTGGCTGTTGCACAACCGCCCATAGAGTCGCACTTATGTCAGGGCTCAAAGGGATCAGATTCGACCCAAGTTCACTCAGAACGCCCATCTTCCTCACCTTCCCACATCGCGTAGTACTCGATGTTCCCGTTCCGAACCACCACAAACACCCATCCCAGCATCATGGTCGCAAACGCATTGGCGCCCATTTCGGCCAGGTGATGGAGGAACTTGCGGATTTGTTCCCACGGCCAATCCACGGCCACCACGCACTGGTCCGCAATGCCAACCAGGGGGAAACCCGTTTCCGCATGCACTTGACCAAGGCGCCCCGCGTGCTTGACAAAGTTCTCGTGGTCAAACCGCTTTACATAAACGCAAACCAAACGCTGCATCTGCCCTCGCCAGACCTCGAGGAACCTCGATTCATCGACGAGAGTGCCAATGTCGGCGTAGGTGTCTCCCCAGTTATGGCCGTTGATCATCTCCCCGTCGCCGGGATAGAGGAATTCCGTCAGTTCACGGCACAACTGCCCGTTGTTGATGCCGTTGTCATACACTTCGTGGCGGGTCACAGGCACGAAGGTCGGGGAGGGTGCCACGGTACCGTCCATGTTACTCATCGTCGCGGTTCAGTTCCAGACCGTGGTCGGTGTTGTCGCGATGATTGTTGGCGAGCCGGTCGATCCATATCCCGATTCCACCCAGCAGGAAGAACCCCCGATATAGAACAGCAGCCCACTCTCGGACTCCTTGTACGTCATGTGCTGATTGCGATAGGTAAGCCTTGGGTTTTCCTGTTCGTACTTCCACTTCTTCATGGCGTGGCTTCGTTGACCCTCCCAGCCAAAGTAGAAAGGCACAATGGAGCCCAGGATCAGGAAGGTCGCTATGACTCGTTCACGATTCGCCGCCATCTATTCCTCGTCGTTGATCCACATGCGCACGCCCCCGTAGATGGCCAGGAGTCCAAGGGCGATGAGGGTACCGCTGGACCACTCGGGGTGAGCGAACAGGACTGCGCCCGGGCGAGAATTGATCCGGTGGTCACCAGTCATGAAGTTGTCCATCCCCTCCCAGATGGCGAAGCCCGCGAAGAAGATCATAAAGAACCCGAAGAGTTTACCGTTCACCATTGTTCTTGCCTTCCGCTCCTCAATTTCTGATGTCAGCGAAACTTGACTTGGACAACGGGGAAATCCGTAATTCGCATCGTGAACGGCTCTTCATCTTTTCCATTCCATCCGGAGAGGTGGAGTGTATCTCCAATCAGTTCCAAGACGTCCGCATAGTAATAGTCTTCGTGCCGGAAGTATCGGACCATGCCCGACTTGTGAATGACCAGCAACTCATAGTAGCTACAAAATATCAAAAGTTCAGGTTCCTCGATAAGTTGCATGTAGCCGGGGTACCGGCCCATTCCGGGAGCGATGCCCGCCTCCGTCACCAAGTAGACGAATCCATTGATGCACTTCACGAGGAAGGGACCAAACTCGATCCCCTCAACATCCAAAGAAGTTTCGCCAGGAGCGAGGAAGTAGCCTTGCCGGGAGCCGGTCAGGATGGACTCCAGGATGTATGCTCTGGATCCCCCATCGCCATCAGGTGAGACGTGCGTCCAGCCGGGCGTGGAGAGTCCATCGTGAGGGTAGTCGGCGGGGGTCAGTTCAAACCACATCTATGCCCTTCTGAAGGTTATCTGCACCCTCGAGAGTCCAGTAGATGGCGTAGAGGAACATGAATCTGGCCAGCAGTTTGCCGTTCACCATGTCTTTCAACATGCTTGCCTCACCTTCCCTCGCACCTCACTTGAGCTCGACTTGGACGATGGGGATATCCGTAACGGGCATCGTCCACTGTTCATCATCCTGACTAAACTCCTGCCTGCCATTGAGATGGAGGATGTCCCCATTCAGAGCCAAGACCTCCAGACAGTCATGGGCTAAGTCCTGGCTGTAGCGGAGCATCCCCGACTTGTGAATGACGAGCAGTTCGTAGTAGCTACAAAAGACCAACATCTCGGGGTCTTCGACAAGTTGCATGTAACCCAGGACATTGCATGGAGCGGCGGCGATGCCGGCCTCCGTCACCAAATAGACTTTCCCGTCGATGCACTTGATCAGATAGGGTCCGAATTCAAAGCCTTCGATATCAAGATCGCAAGCGCCGCCCGAAAGGAAGTAACCACGCCTCTGCCCTGTGGCAAAGGATTCAAGGATGTAGGCGACAGTTCCCCGATCGCCATCCGGTGAGACGTGCGTCCAGCCGGGCGTGGAGAGTCCCTCGTGGGGGTAATCGGCGGGGGTCAGTTCAAACCACATCATTGTCTGTCTGGTTCAAAAATCTGCTCCTTATCTTGCATCGTCTCGGGCACGCTCGCTCGAATTGGCCTCTCGCCTGAACATGGCTTTATTGAAGGCTTTATCGTTGGCCTCGAAAAGACGCTCTTCGATCTCGATCTTCTTCAATAGGTACTCCTTTTCGTCAATCGCGTCATCCATGTACACCGAGGACTGCCAGTACATGACGGCAATCACCATCCAGAACGGATTGAAGAAGAACCACAGCCGGATCTGGCGCAACCTATCTTTCGTCACTTTTTAGCCTCTTGCAGAGCAAGGTCATAGTACTTCGTATACATCTCCATGTTCCGCCTGGTGTTTTCTTTGCGAAGATCCCATGCATGGAGTGTCTCCTGCCTCACCTTGGCCAGGCGACTCGTGGAATCCACATAGGCATAGACCACGATTGGCATCAGAAGAACCGTGGCAATCCCAAGGGCAATCCAATCGAGAGGCTCCGTATTGGTCATCATTTGTCGTAAGTTCATTGCACCATTAGAAGGCCTGTACTCTCAATGGCAACAACCCAAAACAGGTGATTGCCAGAGATCAGTAGCCCTTCCCCTATCTAAATCGTACCCAACAACGTTTCCACTGCGCCCCGAGCGGCAAACACCAATCCACCTCAAAACCTGCCAACGCGCCGGCCAAAGCCTTCGTAGACCCACACATCCCCATGACGCGCTTCCTCCCCTTGCCCCTCCTTGCCCTGGCCTCCACGGCGCTGGCCCAAGCCGACGACACCCGCTGGATGCTGGACCTGGAAACCGGCCTCACCTCCACCCGCTACAACTACGCGCGGGTACCCAAGGCCACCGGAACCCAGATCAACGTGGCGGGACTGATCGGCCGGGGATGGCAAGGCTACGGACGCGTGGCCCTGGGCTACACCGACGACCACGACGGCACCTGGAAGCTGCTGTACGCCCCCTTCCGGCAGAGCGGCGAGGGCACCCTGCCCGGCGCCACCCAATTTGGCGGGCAGTCCTTTGCGGCGGGGGCCGTCTCGGCGGGCTACAAGTTTGATAGCTACCGGCTGACCTACCGCAAGCCGTGGCGCGGCGGATGGTCGGTGGGCGGCACGCTCAAGGTGCGTGATGCGGAGATTCGGCTGGCGCAAGGGGGCACCGTGCACGCGGAGCGGAACACCGGCTTTGTGCCGCTGCTGCACATCTATGGCCAGGGGCCGCTGGGGGCGGGCTGGAACTACGAAGTGGAGATGGACGGCCTGGCGGGTGGCCCGGGCCGGGCGATTGACCTGAGCCTGCGCGCCAAGCGCCCCCTGGGGCACATGACCGAGGGGTTTGTGGGGTTCCGGGTGCTGGAAGGCGGCGCAGATGTGCCGCGCGTGCGCAACTTTGCCTGGGTGAGTTACGTTTCGGCCGGGGTGACGATTCGGTTTTGAGCTAGGATCCTCCAATCAAAGCAACGCCCAAAGCCTCTAAAGCCACCAAGGTGAGAATCCACCAGCTGACATAGCGAGTTTCCTTCTTGAATCTTGCTGCTGAAATGGGCATCCTTGTGAAGATGCAGGTTGCCAGAACCACGAGCGCCGAGACCGACAAAGCAAGAGCGCCCGGAATGGCAATCGCCAGGATGAAGCTGAAGGGAAAAGCCCAATACGGAATCGCGCAGGCCAGCGTCCATAAGTAAACGTGCCTTGCAATGAGATGGGCGTGCCTCAGCCTGGAAGTCGCTCCTTCCGTTTGCGTTGCACTCAATGCAAGTGCCGAAATGAACCCGAGTCCGACGGTGAACGCCCATGCTTGTATCAACAAGGGTGGAACCAGAAATCCCGTTTGCCCATCTCCAAAGGCCGCCCCAACCGCGCCGAACCAAGTGCCAAAGAATGGCGGCAAACCCGATTGAGTCCGGTAGAAGACCAGAAAAGCCGCGAGGAAATTCGGAATGGCGTTGACTACGAGCTTCAAAACAGACGATTCACGCTCGCACCTGGATTTCATCAGCCTAGTTCAGAAGAAGCCAATGGGTTGGACCTCTAAGTCCGCTTTTTCGACATTGTACTTTGTGTCCAGCTTCGCATGAACGATCCAGCGAGAACCTAAACCTAGGATTCCAATATTTGGCTCTAGAACAATTGAGGCATCGTAGCCCTCGACATCCAATACTTTTGTCCCTATTACATTCCCATGCTTATCAAATATGGACTCATCCTTGTCGACTTCCTTGATCTCGGTAGTACATTCGATTCCGTCATCCCGAATCTCGTTGACCAGCCAGTCAAAGGACTTCCCGTGCCTTTCTGCATGGATTGTATGAACTCGAAGAGTGCTTTGGTCGGAGCTACTGTTAGCCATGTAATCGTACAAGGCAAAGTAGAAGAATAGTACGCCCAACAGGAAGCCAAGCACGACGCCAAGGATCAAGATGGGGCCTTGATCTCCCCTATTCTTCTTCACCTGAGCGGCCTTCATCATCGCCTTCATACGCCAGCGGCGTCAGCGCGGTTGCTCAACACCCTGAAATGGCCACCACCGAGATAGAAAGCAGCGCGGGTGTGCCGCGCGTGCGCAACTTTGCCTGGGTGAGCTACGTCTCGGCCGGGGTGACGATTCGGTTTTAGAACGTCAATCCTTCTTCGCCTTTCCTTCGTAGAACCAGCCGCGCTTCTCGCCCATGGCGTAGATGTCTGGGTGGACGATCGAGTCCTTGTTCGCTTTGGCGAGGACCCATGCGAAGTAGTTTACGTAGCCACCCAGGTTAGATTCAAGGAAGCCCTCGTAAGTCACCAAATCCCAGTCCGGAGGCAGGCGGTATTCAGGCACGCTCCCATCGGGTTCGGGCACACCTTTACGATCTATCCAGAGACGTTCAAAGAACGAGTAGATCGCCAACGCTTCGATGGGGTTTGAGATTTCCTCGTCGGAAAGCCGTAGGTGAGGGGCGCACCCTCCGATGACCCAGCCCGAAGTGATCCGCTGGGTGGTTTTGCAGGGGCCCCGGAAGTAATGCACCGCGACAAACCGGAAGTAAAGCTCGCAGGTCAACTCAGGTGCTTCAAATCCGATGAAGTCCAGGAATGACCGGGCGCGATCCCTGGCCTCGGCCTGGGATATCTCCGGAAACGAATCTACGACGGGCGGAGTGGGAAACACGTACTCTTTCATAGGGCCAGTCTCTGGCTTTGCCTTCGCACCGGGTTGCTCACCTGTTCTTGGATTCGGGTGGATTCATCCTCGATCTCAAGAAGCTTGTACAACCGGGGGAGTATCAGGTCATAGGTGTGCTCTCGGGCCGTGTTTGCGTCGCGGAGGAGCTTGTTTCTGACTCTAGGCTCATCATCACGCGTAAGAATTGTTATGGTGTGCCGGAGATTGCTGGATTCAAAATGAATCAGCTCGATGAAGAGCGCTCCAATCTCATTCTCCCCTTCGAAATCGTTACGCATGTAGAGATCGCTTCGAAGCCTATCTATCTCCTTCAGTTTGATTTCGTCGGATTTCAGCAGCCCTTCGAGCGTCTTCTCGGGTCCCAAGCCCTTCAAGGCCAACACTCGTTCCGTGCTCGCCTTCTGGATTGCCAGATAACGAAACATCAGGATTCGATACTCCGTGATGTCTTGAGGTGGTTTCTCGCGAGAGCATCCGGCCATCGCCAAACCCACGGTGAGGCCAAGAAGGACCAGAAGCCTGTCGCTCCGGCCGCCCAACAAGCTTCTCATTCTTACCGGACCCATCCACTCACTCCCCTCTCCTCGAGGTCTGCGTGTGATTATGTCCGTTTACTGCCCCTAACTTGCCTTCACCCTCAGCACGCGGGCGCCCGCCAGGCTGGGGCCGGTCTTGCCCGCCACCGGCTCGATCCGCACGCGCACCTTCGTCTTCCCGCGCGTGAGTTCTACCGGAATCGCGTAGGCGATATCGAAGAACACATTCATCGGTCACCCTTCCAGCGCCTCGCGCGCGATCTGCTGGCCATCCACCAGGATCACAAACTCCGGTCGAATCCGGTCGTTGCCCCAGTAGGTCATCATCAGTTCGCTTGCCCCGGCGCTCGGCACGGCCATGTCGAACTCCACCCAGCCCCCGGCCATGGGTTGGCGGGTGCCCCGGTTGTTCTGCTCCCGCACGTCGTTGCGTTCTTGGGTCAGGTTGTGGTCGCGCTCCGGCTGCATTTCGCCAATGTTCATCGAGTCCACCGTGCGCTGCATGATGTCTTGGAGGCGGGCTTCTTCGGCTCGGTATTCCGCTTCCTTGGCCGCCCACTCGGCGGGGGTGAACAGGTCGAAGTAGACCCCGTACCGCGATTCGAACAGCGAGTGGAACGGCACGAAGGTGAACTGCTGCGGCTGCATGGGACCCTCCGTGCGGAAGGTGAGCGGCTGCCCCGGCACTGGCCTGAGCCATTCGCTGATCCGCGCCGGGTCACTGGTGATCACGGGCGTCCGGAATACGGCACCCTCCGCCGTAGCACCCGAACCCGGACCCATATCGGCAGCTAGCACCAGCGGCCCGTACTTGATCGCGATCCGCTTGGGATTATCCGGCATCGCCTCCGTGGAGAGGCGGAGCGGTGGTGATCATAAGGCTGAGAGAGAGGAGGGTGGGGGTCATGCTGCCGCCTCGAAAAATCGAATTCTGTTCATTGCTTTTCCTTTTCTGGTTGCTTTTCGCGCCAAACGACCATTCTTCCTTCGCGGAAGCGCAATCCATCGCGAGACGTTATCCACTTCTTCCCGCCGAGCCACGTATCATCTTCCCTCCATCCTATGAGGGCCCCACCTTCTGAACTCACGATGGCGAAGAAATCCTCGTCAGAGGCTTCAATGCTAACGGTTCCGATGGGGGCTTGAGCCTTACAGTTTTCCAGGAGGAGGCGATCACGATCCTTCACGCTCAACTTGGCTTTTTCTGCCGCCTTCAGTTCGTAAAGGACGCAGCTATCGTAGTTCGCGCTCTTATGCCACCTAAGTTTTGCTGCATAGACTTGGTTTATGTAAACGATGAGCCAAATGACCAAGCCAAGGACTATCCCCCAGTAAATGCGGTTGCTGATTTCGGGCGTTACTTCTTTCATCAGTATTCGAAACCTAATATGGGATAGTACACATTACGCGTTATCGCATTGACCTTTAGGCTTCCATCGCCATGTGTGCCCTTCCAAACGGAAACGAGACCGTACTTCCCACCGTTCATTGAAACAGATAACGGTCCAGACCTCACGACATTTAGCCTTTGAGACGGCGAGTACGCTGCGCACGCCTCAGCCACATGTGCGTCCCGGTCATCAACGGCTAGCTTTTCTAGCGTGGCCCGCCGGAACTCCTTTCGAACACATTCCGCCAACTTAGCCGCCTTGCGCGGTTGGATCCAATCGGAGTAAGTCCAATAAATCGAATTGGCGAGCGTAGGGATAAGAATGACCCCCAAGAACACCCATCGAAACCGAATCTTCTTCATAGCAAGCCCTCGCTTCTCACGGAACAACCATGTCGAAGGGTTGGATTGAGACCCATTCTCCTCGAATCATAGTAGCTCTCTCGAACACACTCAACCAACCAACCGGCGTTGCTAGTTCTCTGGGCGACTCTCTTCACCGACCATTCCCAAATGCCCGAAGACCAGTTGGGCTGCAACTTCACTTCCAGGCGCAGGTCCGTGGTGCGCACGGGCGCAGTGATGCCCACGGTCCGCCCCGCCGCATCGTAGGTGTAGCTCTTGGCCCCGGCCGTTAGCATCTTGTCCGCCAGGTCATAAGTATAGCTTTCCGCCACGCCGTTTACGGTCTTGCTTAAGCGGTTTCCGTTGGCGTCGTAGGTGTAGTCGACGTTGTAGCCACTCCGGGCATCACGACACTTCTTGAGAATGGCGGTCCGCTCGAAGTCGCGCAACGGATAGCTGGCCGTGCGGAAAGTCGTACCACCAAAGGATACTATCGCAATACCTGGCGTTGATGGCAGTATCCTTGGAAGCACTTTTGGGCATACACGTCTCTACATGCCTTCCTTGGTGGAAGTGAATTGGCAGAGCTACTTCAGCCAGATCGTCCTGCATAGTTTCCTAGGAGTGCCTGTAGTGAGAGAAATCCTCTATGAGAACAGAACCTTCGAGTAACTTCCAATACTCCCTATTAGTGATCATTTTTTCGATCCGCAATACTTCCTGAGATGCTGATCGGTTCGCTATCGTGCTATCCTTAACGATACTCAGCTTTTGACATGCCGTCAGAAATGCTTTTATTTTCTTAGAAGTGCTTATCTTGTCTGAAAGGGACAGCCACTCTATGAGCTCACTTTCTAATCCAAGAAGTGCGGCTCTATATATCCCAAGCTTTATCCATGCATCCTCAGGCTTCAAACGATTTGGAAACTGCATCGATTCAAAGTTGCCAAATACAAAGTCGAGTTGAGAAACCCTGAGTAACGCGAGCGGCTCATTGTATTCAAGGTAAATCTCATAGAAAAGCTGCCTGGCACGATCAAATGCGCCAGCTCGCAGATGCTCAACTGCCTCCTCATACTTCTCTGTGTAACCAACCATTTCTTAATCTGGCAAGGCTAGTTTACCAATTCGCCTCATCATGAGGATCGCATATCGTAGGTGAGGGTGGTGGTGCCACCCGGCGCATTGATGCCCACGGTCCGCCCGGCGGCGAGGTGTAGCCGCTGGTTTGCCCGGTGCCGAGATAGCTCCACTGTTCCACTGCGCCATCGGGGAGGGTGAGGCTCGTTACATCGCCACGTGCGCTATGGGCGAAGTTCCGCGTGGCCCCGCGCCCATTGGTGATGGCCGTGACCCAGCTGTTGCTGTTGTAGTTCCAACCCATACCACGAGTCACTCGTCGGATTCAGTCGGATAACCTTGGATTCAGAAGAAACCCGTGAGCTTCGATAATCTTCAGTGCCCTGGCTTCGGAACGAACGGTTCTTACGAACTTATTCGAACCTGGCGATTGCGGAATTACGGCCTTCTCCGGCGAAAGCCTGAGAATTTCTTTGCGCAATTCACGGCCGACACTTGCGAGGCCGCTCATGTTGACGTTTGGCTCACGCCAGGCGAGCAGATGCGAAGCAGCCATTGGTAACCAGACCGCCTCAATACTTGAAGGAAGGTGAATCGCGCCAATTTGCATCATCTCCTGATACCAGTATCCATGCCTCTCTCGCATTTCATCATATAAGACATCGTATCCTGGAGATCTGGAATCTGTTAAGATGACTTTGGGGATCAAGTACATCTGGGCGTTGCATTCCATGAAATGCTCCAAAGTCAGTGAAGAAACCTCCAAGACTCCGATGATTCTCTTGTCCTTTGACCCGCTGCTTATCAAACACATGAGACCAGGTTGATTGACGCTCTGCAATGCTCTCGACAGCGATTCCGCAGTTAGCACGACATTGAGCTTCTTAGTGACAGAACTCATTGTGCTTTTGCATCACCGCTTATGACTTCTCTAGAAACAAGTCACTACTCAATCAACAAGAAGGTGGCCATTGACACGCAAATCATTGGAAGCCCCTAGTTGGCAAGCCCAAGAAAGTCATCGTGCTGTTCGATATATTCTTTCAATGACGGTTCACATCGATAGACTTCCGTTGGCCAATCCCGACCACCATTGACCCTAACAAGGACCTTCAAAGGAGTTGCTGCAAGAAAGCGCTTTCTAAGCTCTATTGCAACCCGGTGCATGTCGCTAAACGAAACAAAAGGTTCTCGATACAACAATGATCTATACGACAAGGAAATTGACCTAACGGATTCTATGCTTGCAGGCAGATGGATAGCTCCAACATTCATCATGTCCTGATACCAAAACCCATTAAGGTAACTCATTTGATCAAAGATTGATTTATGCAATACTGTACCATCGTCCACCAATTCATCACGTGGGACAAGATACGCAAAGAGGGTCTTTTCGGAAAAATGGCAGGGAGTTAGATTCGGCACGGAAACCAAGGCGGAAGTATTAGCCAGAGGTGCCATCGAGTTCATCAAGCACATAACATTCGACCCGCAAATAGCCTGAACAATGTCACTGATTGTCTTGGCAGATACAATGACCTTTAGCTCCTTCGTTGCGGGGCGTCTATTTATATAAAGCCTCCTCTCGCATTGTTTGCTCAGTACCCAACTGGTATTGTCTCCACTCTAACGTTCGGTCCAGAAGCCTCAAGGTCCCTCTTTGCTTCACGCTCGCGCTTGGGTAGTGTGACTCCATCTTTAAGATACCGCACGACCTGAATATAGACATCAATCTTCTGACCATTTTCGATCACTACGATGTGGGCATCAGGATACCTATACTTCTTTTTCCCACCTGGAGTAGGTACGCGTTTTTCCGACCCACCACCACCACTCTTTAGCTCACCGCGCCCACTGTCAACATATTCCTCAGCTCTCTTCCTCACACTTGCTCGATGAGCCGTACTGCCTAGACGTCCGCCATCCTTAGCCACCTTCTCCGCAGCTTCTTCAGCTACATTCTTGATGACCTTCCCAACCTTACCACGACCACCAAGGGCTGTGTCATGGACCTCGCCGACGATCTCGCCGACCCGATAGCTACCGGAGCCATAGTCCACGACATCGTCGCAGCCGATCCAGACCCGGACCTGCCGCGTGCCGCCCCAGGTTAAGGTATCGCCCCAGCCCGCGAAGAAGTCCTCCCACTCCCAAGGAGCCGTGTACGGTCCACCTTCGTCAGCAGGGACAAACTCGATGGTCGGGTGGATGCGATTGGATGGCCCACCAGACCCTGGCGTGTAGTCATTGCGACCGCCAGCGCCCGGCGTCCCCACTCGCCCGGTGCCCGGGTCATAGACTCCGCCGCCATTGCCAACCTGGATCGGGTTGCCAAAGTTTTCCAGGCCCATGAAGCCGGACTGACCCTGCCACGTCCCGGCGGACTGCACCAGTTCACCAAAGGCACTGAACTCCCGGCCCGCCAGCGCGGCCCCGGCGGCCGTGGTCTGCAGGTCCGTGGAACCCGAATCCGCGTGCAGATACCTCGTGGTTCCGCCGCGACGCTCGGCTACTCCCGGCGAGAACAGGGCCGTGCCATCACTCACCACCGGCGCCCAGGAACCCGCCCCGGACCGCCGATAGTTGCGCGTCACGCCGCCAAACGTGCTGCTGATCCGCGCGTCCAGAGAATCGTAGGTGTGGTTCTGCACCCCCGTCGGATCCTGGATTTGCACCACGCGGTCGTCAAAATCGTAAGCGAGGAAGGTGGTGCCCGCCGCGCGCTGCACGCTGGTCATGCGGCCGGACGCATCGTAGCCAAAGGTGCGCGGGTCATTTCCGCCCGACACCGCCAGGAGCTTATCGGCGCTGTCGTAGGAATAGCTTTCGCTCACTCCGTTGACCGTTTTGCTCAGCCGGTTGCCGTTGGCGTCGTAGGCGTACTGCGCGGAGAATCCGGCTAGAACCTCAGCGCTCAGCCGAGAAAGGAACTTGACTTGAAGCTAAAATAGCCGGCTACTCCAAGAAAGTATGGAATCAGTAACAAAAGAGCCATACGCTTTGGTGCCATTTTTTCTCCGGGATTGACTAGAACCCATGCACTCATGGGCGCGCAGATCAACAATACAATGGCTGAAAGAATTACCAGTGGACCAGTTAGTAATGCCCCGGGCACGGCATATGGCAGTGCAAGGACTGTCGCATAGACGATGCTTTCGCTGGATACCGGTTGATCCATTGAAATTCGGAAGATGAACCAAATGGGAACAATGAGCGGAAATAGCAGGCACGACGCTACTACTGATCCTAGCCACCCAGCTCCTGACGCCCAGAAAATTGCCGCTTGAACCACCCAATTACTCCCATGCCCGACATGGTTCGGTCAAAGATTGCCGAGGTTGATATCCCTCAGGGAATCCAGTGCTGCTTGCCTCGGCTATCCAGGCAGACCAAACGGGTAGCCACTTCCACCCTCCGACAGTTAGTGACGGAACTTGAGTTGGGTTCTTGCTGATTGTCCCGTCAGGATTAACATAGTAGCAAGTACGTTGTTCAAAACCATCGTATGCCATTCCCTCACCCAATAAAAACACGAATCGCAAGCTACCATCGGGCTTCTTGATTCGAATCATGTCAACATCCATGTCAGGATGAGTAACCTGCCCCGGGCGCACTCTCGTATCGCGCCATCCTTCTCTTGGCATCCAAGGGAAGTCACCGTAAGCAATTACCTCTCCTTCAAATGCCGCACTGACCGTCACGGACACGGGATCGTGCCAACCTAAACCTAACGGATCTCTTCGCGAGAGTGGACTGCTCTCGCAATACACATACCAATTCCGGCCGTCCTTGATCGGATCCCGCGACAAGAACCGCCCCGTCGTCGGGTCGTAGTAGCGGTGGCCGAGGAGCTTGAGGCCGCTCGAATCCTCTTGGTAGCCAAAGCCGCCGGCGTAGCCAAAGGGGCCTTTCCAGGTTCCGGTGGCGGAGAGTTCCGCGCCGAAGGCGTCGTACACCCGGGTCGCTGCAATCGCCCCCACGGAGGAGGTCTGCGCATCCGCGTTCTTGAGACCCGAGTGAGACCAGGTGGAGACCCCGCCTCGCCGCTCCGAGACCCCCGGCGTGTAGGTGGCCTGGCCATCCCGCAGCACGGGGTCGGTGACATAGCTGCCATCCCGCACAAACGTGCGAGACACGCCCCCCTGCACCGTCCCACCCGAGTATCCAGGCCATTATAGGTGTGGGTTTCATTGATCCCCGGGCCAGTGATGGCGGTCACGCGGCTTTCGTAATCGTAAGTGAGGGTGGTGGTGCCGCCGGGCGCATTGTTCCCTACCGTCCGCCCCGCGGCATCGTAGGTGTAGCTCTTGGCCCCGGCCGTTAGCATCTTGTCCGCCAGGCCATGATTATAGCTTGCAGGCAAGGGAAACGCAGCCTTGTCGCTTCAGATTTCCTCGTTGCGAAACCGGACGAGGGCGACGATTGAGACCACCGTAAGAACCAGGCCCAGCACACCCAGGATGAGCGTGATGGGCCATGCGTCGCTCAGGGGTGCATCATATCTTCTGAGGCTAACTTCCCCACTGATCAACGAGCTGACGCTACCAAGGATGAGCATAACCCCAAATATGCCGCACAGCACGGCAATCAGAATCTCACCGCATCTTGTTTCCATCCACACGAGCCTTCACCATACTTAGTTCATATTCGAGTTGGTCCTGCCGATTGTGCAGATCCCGATTCCACTCCATGCCCCGCTTGAATACCACGGCAAAGTATAAGAAGCAACCAAACAAAGCCACCGAAAGGAAGAGATTAAAGAAGATTAGCTGTTTGACAGTCTTATCAGTAAGTGGTTTCATGACACCCTAGTTCGCGAAGTGAAGAAAGTCATCACGACATTGAACCCGCTCTCTCAGAGCTGGTTCGCAACGATAGATTTCTGTTGGCCAATCTTGACCTCCATGGGACCTGACAATGACCTTCAGTGACGTAGCCGCAAGAAATCGCTTTCGCAACTGCAAGCAAACTTCCTGCATTCCAACATTGGTTACGTATGGTTCCCGATACAGCAAGGATCTATATGACAATGACATCTTTCCTACAGATTCTACACCTACAGGCAAATGTATGGCCCCAACATTCATCATGTCCTGATACCAAAACCCATCAAGGTAACCCATTTGATCAAAGATTGATTTATGCAATACTGTACCATCGTCCACCAATTCATCACGTGGGACATGATACGCAAAGAGAGTCTTTTCGGAAAAATGGCAGGGAGTTAAATTTGGCACGGAAACCAAGGCGGAAGTATTAGCCAGAGGTGCCATTGAGTTCATCAAGCACATAACATTCGACCCGCAAGTCGCCTGAACAATGTCGACGATCGTCTCGGACGACACAATGACGTCCAGTCTCTTGGTTCGAGCCCTATCTGCCATTCAGTTCAGCGCCCCTTATTCCGGGCGCATTGATCCCCACCGTCCGCCCTGCAGCATAGTAGGTGTAGCTCTTGGCCCAGGCCGTCTGCATCTTGTCCGCCAGGTCATAAGTATAGCATTCGGCCACGCCATTCACGGTCTTCGAGAGCCGGTTTCCGTTGGCATCGTAGGTGTAGGCCACGTTGTAGCCCGTGCGGACCTCGCTGGTCAGCTGCCCGGCGAGGTCGTAGCCGTAATTGGTGGTCACGCCATTCACCGTCTGGCTGGTGATCTGGTCCGCGTTGTCCCAGTCGTAGCCGGTGGTGCGCAGCACGGTCGCGCCCTGCTTCAGCTGCACCTGCGTCAGCCGCGAGCGGATTGCTACAGAGCCCCGGCAGACTTATAAATCCTAAAGCGAGCTGCCTTTCCGTCTTCAAAACTCATAATGACCCCGACCGTAACGCTCATGCCGTAGAGAGGCCCATTAAATGGAACGAGTCGGTCTGCGCTCAGCTTGCTGTCTCCAATAGCAACCTCATAGCCCGAATTTCCGAGGATTTGCTGTACTTCACGCATGTCAGCGTCTTCAAAAATCAACTTCTCGCATTCAATTCTCAAATCTGACTCGGCAATTTGCACATCAAGACTGTATCCATGGAGCCACTGAATGGCCATGAACCACATTACCGAAATAATCGAAATGCCGATTATCAGATTGCGCCTATGCTTTGATATAGTCCCAGACATCTTTACCCCATCCAGGCACCCAAGGTGCCCCACCCCTTTTCTTTACTGCTTTCTCGTATTCGTCTTCCAAACCTGCTCGTTCTAAGAACTCCGCGGCCCAGGAATTGGAATTGCCGTAGGTCGGACCTACTGGCAACGGCGCGTAATCTGCATCTGTAGAGTGCGTCATCTCCTCGTCGATCTTTTTGAATCTCTCAAGCCATGGCTCGACCGGGCTGTCATCGTCCACCAGCACAATACCGCCCCTGACCTTGCCTCCGGTCTTGTTGAAATCCTGGGTACCTTCCTCCCATGGCCCAGACCGTGATTTAAGTTTGCCTGGTTTCGCGGGTTGTATTCAGTGGGGCCGCCTGCAAAACTGTAGATCGGTTCCGTGCCTCCTCGAGCATTGTCGATGACAATGATGCCCGCGTGGTAGCCACCTCCCGCAACGTGATACCAAATGAGGACTATTTTAACAAGCCCGTCCGGATCAAAGCTGGCAAGCGGATCGTTGGCGCAGTAGGAGTACCAGTTCCGGCCGTCCTTGATCGGATCCCGCGACAGGAACCGCCCCGTCGTCGGGTCGTAGTAGCGGTGGCCGAGGAGCTTGAGGCCGCTGGAATCCTCTTGGTAGCCAAATCCGCCGGCGTAGCCGAAGGGGCCCTTCCAGGTTCCGGTGGCGGAGAGTTCTGCGCCGAAGGCGTCGTACACCCGGGTCGCTGCAATCGCCCCCACCGAAGTGGTCTGCGCATCGGCGTTCTTGAGGCCGGAGTGAGACCAGGTGGACACCCCGCTCCGCCGCTCCGAAACCCCCGGCGTGTAGGTGGCCTGGCCATCCCGCAGCACGGGGTCTGTGACATAGCTGCCATCCCGCACAAACGTGCGCGACACGCCGCCCTGCACCGTCCCCACCCGCGTATCCAGGCCGTTATAAGTGTGGGTTTCGTTGATCCCCGGGCCAGTGATGGCGGTCACCCGGCTTTCGTAGTCGTAGGTGAGGGTGGTGTTGCCACCAGGCGCATTGATCCCTACCGTCCGCCCTGCGGCATCGTAGGTGTAGCTCTTGGCCCCGGCCGTCAGCATCTTGTCCGCCAGGTCATAAGTATAGCTTTCGACGCCATCTTGATGTTTGAGCACCAGAACCTTCGATCAACTTGTAAGCTCTACTCGCATGCGCCAGTAATAATATGCACCACTTGCAATCATGACAACTAGTATGAGCCATTGATTCAATAACACATCAACAATACCGAAAATGTGCATATTGATAAGAACGAGCATAACAAACTGACCAACACAATGCGACCGCATTCTAATGGATAACTTTGCGCTATCACGATTGCCCATGCCATGAAAGATCACCAGACGCTTGCCTGTATAGGCCCACCACAGGAATCCGATAAGCGATAACCCCAATAGATTAATGAATATTGGCGCCCATAATGGCATTCTATTCTGTAGCCCACACTCGGTTTAACCTTGTCAGTAGATGATTGTACTGCTTAAAGTTGCTGAGCTTGTCAAGCATAATTGAAAACTCAGAAGCAATCGTTGAAAGTCCATTCCTCGCCTGCCGGAACAAAGTTGTCAAGTTGATTTCCGAATCAAATAGCTGCCAGCGCATTGCAAGTCCCAATATCGGCTTCGATTCCTTTTCAAGCTTGTCTTCGAGATCGAGATCTGGATGATAGCTAGCATCGGCACCATTTCCTCCAATAGGGTGACTGAAAGACCAAGGTCCCGCTGAATAAGACATTTCGTCAGGCTGCATGTCGCCGCCTCTGGCCGAATACCCGCTCGACCTTTCGTTCGCTGGAATTGACCCACGTCTCACAGATCCTACGACTCCAGGGCCAACACCAATCTGAACACCAAACGAAAGACCGGCATCTTGAGCTACTGCGACGTCCCAGGTCGAAGTATCAATCCGCGCTTTCAAGGCGTAATCAAGTCCAACAAAATAGGCACCATTCAGGGAGCCCCCAAGTTCTACAACTTCAAGTCCATCAGGATCAGTACTCGAATTCGGACGATTCCTAGAGTACACGTACCAGTTCCGGCCGTCCTTGATCGGATCCCTGGAAAGGAACCGCCCCGTCGTCGGGTCGTAGTAGCGGTGGCCGAGGAGCTTGAGGCCACTGGAATCCTCTTGGTAGCCGAACCCACCGGCATAGCCGAAGGGGCCCTTCCAGGTTCCGGTGGCGGAGAGTTCCGCGCCAAAGGCGTCGTACACCCGCGTCGCCGCAATGGCGCCCACCGAGGTGGTTTGCGCGTCGGCGTTCTTGAGGCCGGAGTGCGACCAGGTGGAGACCCCGCCCCGCCGCTCCGACACCCCTGGCGTATAGGTGGCCTGGCCATCTCGCAGCACGGGGTCGGTGACATAGCTGCCATCCCGCACGAAGGTGCGCGAGACGCCCCCCTGCACCGTCCCCACCCGTGTGTCCAGGCCGTTATAGGTGTGGGTTTCGCTGATCCCCGGCCCGGTGATGGCGGTCACGCGGCTTTCGTAGTCGTAGGTGAGGGTGGTGGTGCCGCCAGGCGCATTGATCCCTACCGTCCGCCCTGCGGCGTCGTAGGTGTAGCACTTGGCCCCGGCCGTCAGCATCTTGTCCGCCAGGTCATAAGTATAGCTTTCCGCCACGCCATTAACCGTCTTCGAGAGCCGGTTTCCGTTGGCATCATAGGTGTAGGCCACGTTGTAGCCCGTCCGGACCTCGCTGGTCAGCTGCCCGGCGAGGTCGTAGCCGTAGTTGGTCGTTACGCCATTCACCGTCTGGCTGGTGATTTGGTCCGCTTTGTCCCAGGCGTAGCCGGTGGTGCGCAGCACGGTGGCGCCCTGCTTCAGCTGCACCTGCGTCAGCCGCGAACGGCTTGCTACAGAACCCCGGCAGACGTATAAATCCGAAAGCGAGCTGCCTTTCCGTCTTCAAAACTCATAATGACCCCGACCGTAACGCTCATGCCGTAGAGAGGCCCATTAAATGGAACGAGTCGGTCTGCGCTCAGCTCGCTGTCTCCAATAGTAACCTCATAGCCCGAGTTTGCGAGGACTTGCTGTACTTCACGCAGGTCAGCGTCTTCAAAAATCAGCTTCTCGCATTCAAATCTCAACGCTGACTCGGCAATTTGCAGATCAAGACTGTATCCATGGAGCCACTGAATGGCCATGAACCACATTACCGAAATAATGGCAATGCCGATTATCAGATTACGCCTATGCTTTGATATAGTCCCAGACATCTTTCCCCCAGCCAGGCACCCAAGGTGCCCCACCCTTTTTCCTCACTGCCTTCTCGTACTCGTCTTCCAAACCTGCTCGTTCTAAGAACTCCCTGGCCCAGGAATTGGAATTGCCAGTATTTGGGCCCTCTGGTACCGGCGCGTATTCTGCATCAGTAGTCTGCTCCATCTCCTCCTCGATTTTCTTGAATCTCTCAAGCCATGGCCCTACCGGGCTGTCATCGTCCACCAAGACAATACCACCTGTGGCCTTTCCTCCGGTCTTGTTAAAGTCTTGAGTGCCCTTTTGCCAAGGCCCAGATCTTGATATAAGCGGGCCATAATTCCAGGGGTCGTCGTTCGTGGGGCCGCCAGCGAAGCTATAGACAGGATCCTTGCCTCCTCGTGCATTGTCAATAACAATGATGCCCGCGTGGTAACCGCCGCCAAAAACGGGATACCAAATGAGGATTATCTTAACAAGCCCGTCCGGATCAAAGCTGGCAAGCGGATCGTTGGCGCAGTAAGAGTACCAGTTCCGGCCGTCCTTAACCGGATCGCGCGAAAGGAACCGCCCCGTTGTCGGGTCGTAGTAGCGGTGGCCGAGAAGCTTGAGGCCGCTGGAATCCTCTTGGTAGCCAAAGCCACCGGCGTAGCCGAAGGGGCCCTTCCAGGTTCCGGTGGCGGAGAGTTCCGCGCCGAAAGCGTCGTACACCCGCGTCGCTTGGATAGCACCCGCCCCGGAGGTCTGCGCATCCGCGTTCTTGAGGCCGGAATGAGACCAGGTGGACACCCCGCCTCGCCGCTCCGACACCCCCGGCGTGTAGGTGGCCTGCCCATCTCGCAGCACCGGGTCCGTGACATAGCTGCCATCCCGCACAAACGTGCGAGACACGCCCCCTTGCACCGTCCCCACCCGCGTATCCAGGCCGTTATAGGTGTGGGTTTCATTGATCCCCGGGCCAGTGATGGCGGTCACCCGGCTTTCGTAATCGTAGGTGAGGGTGGTGGTGCCGCCGGGCGCATTGATGCCCACGGTCCGCCCTGCGGCATCGTAGGTGTAGCTCTTGGCCCCGGCCGTTAGCATCTTGTCCGCCAGGTCATAAGTATAGCTTTCGGCGACCCCATTCACGGTCTTCGAGAGCCGGTTTCCGTTGGCATCGTAGGTGTAGGCCACGTTGTAGCCCGTGCGGACCTCGCTGGTCAGCTGCCCGGCCAGGTCGTAGCCGTAGTTCGTCGTCACACCGTTGATGGTCTGGCTCGTGATCTGGTCCGCATTGTCCCAGGCGTAGCCCGTGGTGCGCAGAACGGTGGCACCCTGCTTCAATTGCACCTGCGTCAGCCGCGAACGCGTGTCGTAGGCGTAGTGCTCCGAGGTGCCGTTGGCGAGGGATTTCTGCCCCACCCGGCCCAAGGTGTCGTACACAAAGCTCGTCGTCTCGCTGAAGGGGTTCACCAGCGATGCCAACCGACCGGCGGTGTCGTAGCTATATGTGGTGGTGCACCACCAATATACCGTCTAACATCCCTAGTGCAGCTTGGATTTCCAAACTCAGGATCTGCCTTGATAAGGCCACACGTGTGTAGCAATTAGAACGTGTTGTACGACGGCATGAAGAAGCAGAAGTATTTTCACCTTCCAATGGATTGTCTCCACGTAATCCTTAGTGTTCCGAAGCCTATAGACGAACTTTTCGGCATTTGAATATTTGGTTTGAATCTCAGCCCTTCGCCTGACAAACCAGATTAAGTACCACCTACTTGACACGATCAAACCTCCAATGTAGAAGACTCCTGCAGCTGGGAAGGCAGACTTGAGGTCTTCAAGCAACTCCACCATAAGCTCTTTTATCCCCCAGTTGCAAGCAAGAAATTTGTCCCAAGTCTTTTTTCTCGGTAGACACCCCAGCCAGCTCCTGGACCAACGTTCAGGCCCCAGCCTTCTAGTGCTTTTTCAGGAGTGAACCATGCATGGTCGCCACTTGCATCATAAGTTTCAATTGAACCGGCAGGGGTTGAAAGTCCCGTCGCCCACCCTTTGTATGGCGCCGGATACTCGTCGCTGACATCTCCATTTGGGTCATAACCAAATTCCACTCCGCCTCCTCCATATACTCCCAATGCAGGTCCAAACCCAAAGTTTACGCTCAATGCTGTGTTTCCGTGGTTAAGCTCATGTATTGCGTCAATATGCATTGAAAATGCAAAGACGCCGACAATCACCTGACTGCCTCCGCCAATAAAGACAGTTCCAGAATCATCGAAGGCCTCTTCGGCATGTTTCTTCATGATTGAGACGACCATCAAGCCGTCAGAATCAAAGCTAGCCAAAGGTGAGCTATCGCAATACGCGTACCAATTCTGCCCGTCTCGAATTGGATCCCGCGAAAGGAACCGCCCCGTCGTCGGGTCGTAGTAGCGGTGGCCGAGGAGCTTGAGGCCGCTGGAATCTTCTTGGTAGCCAAAGCCACCGGCATAGCCGAAGGGGCCCTTCCAGGTTCCGGTGGCGGAGAGTTCTGCGCCAAAGGCGTCATGCACCCGCGTCGCTGCAATCGCCCCCACGGAAGTGGTCTGCGCGTCGGCGTTCTTGAGGCCCGAGTGAGACCAGGTCGAGACCCCGCCGCGCCGCTCCGAAACCCCCGGCGTGTAGGTGGCCTGGCCATCCCGCAGCACGGGGTCCGTGACGTAGCTGCCATCCCGCACAAACGTGCGCGACACGCCCCCTGCACCGTCCCCACCCGAGTATCCAGGCCGTTATAGGTGTGGGTTTCGTTGATCCCAGGGCCGGAAATCGCCGTCACCCGGCTTTCGTAGTCGTAGGTGAGCGTTGTAGTGCCGCCAGGCGCATTGATCCCCACCGTCCGCCCTGCGGCGTCGTAGGTGTAGCTCTTGGCCCCGGCCGTCAGCATCTTGTCCGCCAGGTCATAAGTATAGCTTTCCGCCACCCCGTTCACCGTCTTGCTTAAGCGGTTTCCGTTAGCATCGTAGGTGTAGGCCACGTTGTAGCCGCTCCGGACCTCGCTGGTCAGCTGCCCGGCCAGGTCGTAGCCATAGCTCGTCGTCACGCCGTTGACGGTTTGGCTCGTGATCTGGTCCGCGTTGTCCCAGGCGTAGCCGGTGGTGCGGAGCACGGTGGCGCCCTGCTTCAGTTGCACCTGCGTCAGCCGCGAACGGGTGTCATACGCGTAGTGCTCCGAGGTGCCGTTGGCGAGGGATTTCTGCCCCACCCGGCCCAAGGTGTCGTACACAAAGCTCGTCGTCTCGCTGAACGGATTCACCAGCGATGCCAGCCGCCCGGCGGTGTCGTAGCTGTAGGTGGTGGTGCCGCTGCCCGCCTCGTTCATCGTCAGGCGCTGCCCGGCGGCGTTGTAGGTGTAGGTCGTGGTTCCCTGCGGCTGCGCCAGGCTGGTCAGCTCGCCCGCCGCGTTGTAAGTGTAGGTGGTGGTGCCGGTTGCGTCCACCATCTGGGTGTGGCGGCCGCTGGCATCATAGGCAAAGGTGGTGTCGGTGCCCGCGGGGTAGTCCACGGTGGTCATCTGCCCGGCATCATCGAACACGTAGCTGTTGGTGTAACCGAGCGGCGAGGTGTAGCCGCTCGTTTGGCCCGTGCCGAGGTAGCTCCACTGCTCCACCGCACCATCCGGCAGGGTGAGGCTCGTCACATCGCCGCGGGCGCTATGGGCGAAGTTGCGCGTGGCCCCGCGCCCATTGGTGATGGCCGTGACCCAGCTGTTGCTGTTGTACGTGTAGGTGTGGGTTTCGCCCTTGGGGTTGGTGGCCGTGATGAGCCGCCCCGCGTTGTCATACGTGCGGCTGCTGGTCCGGCTGAGCTCATCCGTGAACGAGGTGACCAGGTTGCGGAAGTTGTAGACCAGCGAGACGGAAGTTCCGCCAGGCAGGGCTACGCCCGCGATGCGCCGCCAGTTATCCCGGGTGGCGGTAATGACGTTGCCCGACGGATCGGTGACCGTGGCCACGCGCCCGATGAGGTCATAGGTGGCGCTGGTTTGCAGGCCCGTGGGGTCCGTGCTGCTGGTGACATCGCCATAGCCGTTGTAGGCCATGCTGCTGGTCCGCCCGAGGCCATCCGCAACGGCGGTGAGGTCGCCAAACGCGTTGTACGTTGCGGTGGCAGTGGTGCGGCCCAGGGGGTCCACCACGGAGGTGACCCGCCCCTGCGCGTTGTAGTTCACGGTGGTCACGTGGCCCAGCGGCGTGGTGACCGTGAGCAGATCGTTGGTGGCGTTATAGGTGTAGGTGGTGGTTTGGTTGAGCGGGTTCTTGCTGGTGAGCGTGTTGCCCTTGGCGTCGTAGGTGTACGTCCACACCTTGCCCCGGGCATCGGTGACGGTGAGCGGGTTGCGCTCGGCATCGTAGGTGTAGGCCGTGCTGAAGCCCGCCGCATCCACCTCGCTGGCCAGCAGGCCGCTGGAATAGTTGTGCACCACGGTTTGGCCGCCGGGCAGCGTGATGGTGGTGCTGCTGGTGGTGTAGGCATAGCCCGTGGTGTGGCCCAGGGGGCTGACGTGGCTGGTCATGCGTTCGCTGGAATCGTAAGTCCAGGTCCACACGTGGCCATCCAGGTCGGTTTCGGTGAGGATGTTGTGCTGGGCGTTGTAGGTGAACGTGCGCGTCTTGGTCACGCCGCTGAGGGCCGGGTAGCTGACACCGGTGGTGTCGCCGGCGGCATTGTGGGTGAACGTCCACACGCGGGAGAGCGGATCGGTGACGCTGGTGATGCGGCCGCTGCCATCGTAGGCAAAGGTGAGCGCGCGGCCATCCGGCGAGGTCACCGTGGTGATCTTGTGGCTGGCGTTGCGGTTGACGGTGGTGGTATTGCCGACGCGGTCCTTCTTGGCCGTGAGCCAGCCCGCCGCGTTGAACTCCCACTTGCTTTGGTTGGTGAAGGTGAGGGTGAATGTGCCGTTGGCGTTTTTGACAAGGCCGTGCTGCCACCCGGAGGGCGGATCGAACGCGCCGCTGACCTCGGCGTAGGGCACCAGGAGGCCATCCGGCATGCGCAAAATGGCCGACGAACCGGGCGTGTGGGTGACCTTGACGTCGTAGCTGTGGCTCCAGCCGTAGCCTAGGTCGCGCTGGTAATCGCCGATGCTGGAGTGGAAGAGCCGGAAGCTGACGCCGCTCTCGCCGACCGCGCCCCAACTGACGATGCCGAGGGTGCTGAGCTTGTTGCCGGTGTTGGTATTGGTTTCGCCGCCCAGGCCGCCGATTCCCGCACCACCGCCGCCGCCCCCGCTGGGGCCGCCGCCTTCTCCGGCTCCGCCGCCCGCGCCGCCGCCCGCACCCGAACCGCCGCCGGAGCCGCTGCCTTCACCGCCGCCGCCACCACCGGCCCCTGCGCCACCGCTCCCGCCGGCCTGCAAGAGGGCGGGGAGCATGGGCCGGAGGGCCGCGTAGACATCGCCGCGCTCGATCGCATCTTGCATCTCCAGGCGATCAAGATCGCGGCGGAGGGTGGGGGTCCACCAGTTGTTGCGCTGGGGGTCGCGGGCGGGGTTGGTCCCCCGGTGGACGCGGGTGGGCCGCTCCGTGAAGGCCGGGGCGATGACCGGGACGAAGCGGCGGAACTCCTGCTCCGCTTTTTCCTTGCCGGCCTTGGCGCCGAGGGCAAGGACGGGCCAGGCGATGGCCGTGGCCTGGACGGTGATGGCCACCGCACCGAGAAGGAGTGTTACGCGCTTGAGAAACATGGTCTGCCCCCGAAGATTGCCGGGCAGTTTGCACAGCACCCAGAAGGGCTTGTCAAGGGTCTGTGTAATTTTATTCGAATTTTATTGCCCGAACGAGGGGGTAGCTGCCCTTTACAGCGGGTTGAACTTGGGGAGTGGGAAGAGTTGCTATCTTGGAGAGCAGGGGCTGAGTTCAAGGTGGATGGGCGACGCTTTCTATATCTTTCGCTACACAGGGTTGGCCGGGGCTTGACTACCTCGTCATTCGCTTAGAAAATCTCCACGGGGTATACGCCGAGACGAACACGCTGCCTAGCGTTGAGGGTTTCAATCAGCGAGACCATAAGTTCCTTGGGATAGATCGTCCTTCGGTCACAGATTTGGCTATTCTCCGAAAATGTATGTACTTCTTCTGAGATATAGGTGATTCCCTCAGATAGCGAGCTCTGCAGAACGGTCGGGACGCCCATCAAATCACGAAGGTGAAACGGGGGTTTCTCTTCATTGTTCTCTCCTGGAACTCTCCCCGTAATCGTGGCACTGTGCGCCAGTGATATCGTGTGACGCGGCACGATAAGGGCGTAGTCTGTTAGTTTCCATACCGGTTCATTCATCCCCACGATACGAGATTTTGACAACGTTCATCGGCATCAGGATAGGCGTCGTAGATAGCCATATGATTTCGGCGCGACTGTGGAAACGGCACCGCACAGAACGACGAAGAGGCGCTCTCAAGCCAAGCCTCTAAACCAGGCACACGGACGATTTGAAACGGAAGGTAGTAGGAGTCGGTAATGCCGAGACCCGGTGGCCGCTTGGCACCAATGGAAAAGGGCAGCGCCGTGATCCTCGGGGACTTTGACCATAACCCGTCAATGAACTCGAAACACAGCTCATGACTGAATTCAAGCCATAGGTTGTCGGCCTCTACCATCACGTGCGAACAATCATGCCACGGCCAATCCTTGGGACGCAAAAAGAAGAAATGCAATAATGAGGTTCTCTTGGCATGAGATAGCAAGACCCATTCTCGATTCGTCTTGGTCAGCGGGAATCGCAAGTATATCCAAGATTGTGGCCCGCCAATACGACGAATCTCCACTTGCTCTAACTCATCAATGAGGAACTTCACATACTCTTGTGCCTCCAATGAGTTGCCACGACACTCACAAATTTGCATAGGACTAAATCAAATCACTCAACTCGCTAACCGGAAATGGCTGCAACTTCCCCTTCTGACGGCCGTTGAGTACTGCAAAAAGCGAGGCCACCAGTTCCGTGGGATAGATCGTCTCTCGATCGCAGTTATCTCCACATGTCTCGCTTGCATCAACCTCCGCTGAGATATAGCTGACGCCTTCTTGTAGCGCACCCTCGGGAACCGTGACTGTGCCCATAAGATCCCTGATGCGAAAAGGTGGCTTCCCTTCATTTCCACCACCTGGGACTCTGCCCTCGATGGTGGCGCTGTTCGCGAGCGAGACCGAATGGCGTGGCACAATGAGAGCATAGTCTGTTAGTTTCCAAACCGCTTCATCCATCCGCCAGGAAATGAGCTCTCGGCAAAGTTGATCGGCATCAGGATAGGCGTTGTAGATGGCCTTTCGGTTTCGTCGCGATTGCGGGAACGGAACGGCGCAAAACGAGGAAGAAGCGCTCTCAAGCCACGACTCTAGCCCCGGCACATAGACAATTTGGTACGGCAAGTAGTAGCAGTAGCTGATACCCTTCGCCGGGGGGCGACTGGCCCCGACGGAATAGGGCACGCCGATCAACTTCGGCTGAGTTGACCATATATCCTCCAAGAATTCTTGGCGGAGTTTGGGGTCGAACTCCAGCCAAAGGAACCAAGTACGCAACCGGACGTGCCGACTTCCCATCGATACCCAGGCCTTGGGCGCCTCGAAATAGAAATGTAAGCTCATCAATCGCTTCGATTGAGTTTCCAAAACCCAGGCTCGATTGTGATCCGTTAGCGGAAAACGCAGATAGTACATTCGGAATCCACCACCAAAGGGATGAGCCGTTACCTGCTCCAGTTCCCGTTCCAGAAACCGGACATACGAGAAGGCTTCATCTGAGGTCCCTCGACATTCGCACCAGATATACCGGTCTTGTTCCTGCATTCAATATCTCCAGCTATGCGTACTCACTTGAGAAATTCATTAAAGTCCTCCCACTTCGACATATAGTCTTCAAGGCCAGGCTCGAATCTGACCTTGTAGCATGTCTGTGTAAAGACTGGCCCGCCTCGGTATCCCGCCAGCCGCGGGCAGATCTTGAGGATACGCCGACGCATCTCCCGGAAGACATCCGAAGTGCCCGCCTCCTCGGCACCGGGCACACGGAATGAATACATGTTGTTCGTAGCAATGGGCCATCCATCAGGTAGGTTCAGCAAAGGAAGGTACGCACCTCCCGCGTTGAGAAACTCGTGATATCCCCCGATCTCATCGTCACTCACCCTGCAGTCAAGATACGGCCGAAAATCCACGTACCGCTCCGCCGTTGTGCGGAGAATCAGGAATGCCGTGAAGCTGTCCATCATCAGCTCAAAATTCAAGTCCGCAAGTTCACAAAACCCTCGTAGGGATCTGTCCGGGTCGCGCTTCTCGGCCGCGTAGTTGATGTTGTAGAGGTAAAGAAACCGGGAGTCAGTACATTCCCGAATCACACGGAGCAGAGATTCCTGAGTGATGCACACGTCCACGGAAATGGTTCGACTTCTCATTCGATGGCGGACCTCCCCGCACCATAGCCGAAGCCCGCTCCCCTTGTCAATCCGCGCATCCTCTCTTCTCCGCCCGGTACTCTGCACCGCATGCTCGTGGCTGCGCTCACCGGCTCCCTCCTCGCCCCGCAGTTCTTCTTCGAAGATGGCCAGGCCACCCTGCGCCGGGCACGGATGGCTGCGTTGCTCAAAGGTACAAGACCTAACCTGGTCAACATAACTTCCCCGCGTGCAAGCCTAGTTCACGAGCCTGCATTGCATAGAATGGGCTCAATGAAAGCCTATCGGCATTTAATCGAATAATCTGCGTCATAAAGCGCGCCGCCCTTGCAAATGACGTCCTTTCATCATTGTTGATGTACTCAATTGCATGGCCATGCATGGGGTGAAGCGGCTTGACAGTGTCAATGTCATCTGCACACTCACCTTCAAAGTAAGTCCAATACGCCTGCTTTGCAACATAGTGGGTCAACGCATCCAGCACACCAGTGACGTTCTCCGAGTCAGTGTACAAAAACGGACTGGTCCCGCCAATAAGCCATGTCTTCCTCGATTTCCCAGACTGTGTGTCTACACGCGAGAACACGCCCACCCCGTGACAAAAGAACTCTGTTGCTGTATTCGATGAATCCAATCCTAGCTCTTTGCAGACATTTTCAACTCGCCTTCGGACTTCGGACTCATCAACTAGATCCTCGAATTTTGTGAAAGCGCATTCTGCAACAAAAAGTCCGTGAGTTTCTTTAACAGGACTGCCTTGGGTTCGAGACTGCATGTTCAGCCCCGGCAGCTCAGGCAGATTCAGGTGCTTTAGAATAACTCCCTGGCTAGGGCAGATTCGACCGGCATACTTGAACCTCAATGCATCCAATTCAGATCTTGAATACTGTCTTAGATTTTCTTCCAAAGGTACTGCAAGGAACGACTCCAGGATGCTTTTCAAATCAGTAAAGGCATCTTGTGTGGCTTGATCCGCAAAGTGACCACCACGTACTCTGCAGTACTCTAGTAGATTCTCACCCAGGGCCCTCATCGGTAACTCAGCTTCACCCCTGAGATCAACATCTACGAGGGCCTCTACCGTCTTCCGCTGCTCCCAGGCCTTAAGCACTGTTGCGGCCGAAGTCTTCGAGAGGGACTCCCTTATTGATTCTTCTGGCGGCCTGGAAGTTAACGTCCAGAACCTGATCCTCAAATGAAGTGTCCATTCCTCGCCTGCCGGAACAAAGTTGTCAAGTTGATTTCCGAATCAAATAGCTGCCAGCGCATTGCAAGTCCCAATATCGGCTTCGATTCCTTTTCAAGCTTGTCTTCGAGATCGAGATCTGGATGATAGCTAGCATCGGCACCATTTCCTCCAATAGGGTGACTGAAAGACCAAGGTCCCGCTGAATAAGACATTTCGTCAGGCTGCATGTCGCCGCCTCTGGCCGAATACCCGCTCGACCTTTCGTTCGCTGGAATTGACCCACGTCTCACAGATCCTACGACTCCAGGGCCAACACCAATCTGAACACCAAACGAAAGACCGGCATCTTGAGCTACTGCGACGTCCCAGGTCGAAGTATCAATCCGCGCTTTCAAGGCGTAATCAAGTCCAACAAAATAGGCACCATTCAGGGAGCCCCCAAGTTCTACAACTTCAAGTCCATCAGGATCAGTACTCGAATTCGGACGATTCCTAGAGTACACGTACCAGTTCCGGCCGTCCTTGATCGGATCCCTGGAAAGGAACCGCCCCGTCGTCGGGTCGTAGTAGCGGTGGCCGAGGAGCTTGAGGCCACTGGAATCCTCTTGGTAGCCGAACCCACCGGCATAGCCGAAGGGGCCCTTCCAGGTTCCGGTGGCGGAGAGTTCCGCGCCAAAGGCGTCGTACACCCGCGTCGCCGCAATGGCGCCCACCGAGGTGGTTTGCGCGTCGGCGTTCTTGAGGCCGGAGTGCGACCAGGTGGAGACCCCGCCCCGCCGCTCCGACACCCCTGGCGTATAGGTGGCCTGGCCATCTCGCAGCACGGGGTCGGTGACATAGCTGCCATCCCGCACGAAGGTGCGCGAGACGCCCCCCTGCACCGTCCCCACCCGTGTGTCCAGGCCGTTATAGGTGTGGGTTTCGCTGATCCCCGGCCCGGTGATGGCGGTCACGCGGCTTTCGTAGTCGTAGGTGAGGGTGGTGGTGCCGCCAGGCGCATTGATCCCTACCGTCCGCCCTGCGGCGTCGTAGGTGTAGCACTTGGCCCCGGCCGTCAGCATCTTGTCCGCCAGGTCATAAGTATAGCTTTCCGCCACGCCATTAACCGTCTTCGAGAGCCGGTTTCCGTTGGCATCATAGGTGTAGGCCACGTTGTAGCCCGTCCGGACCTCGCTGGTCAGCTGCCCGGCGAGGTCGTAGCCGTAGTTGGTCGTTACGCCATTCACCGTCTGGCTGGTGATTTGGTCCGCTTTGTCCCAGGCGTAGCCGGTGGTGCGCAGCACGGTGGCGCCCTGCTTCAGCTGCACCTGCGTCAGCCGCGAACGGCTTGCTACAGAACCCCGGCAGACGTATAAATCCGAAAGCGAGCTGCCTTTCCGTCTTCAAAACTCATAATGACCCCGACCGTAACGCTCATGCCGTAGAGAGGCCCATTAAATGGAACGAGTCGGTCTGCGCTCAGCTCGCTGTCTCCAATAGTAACCTCATAGCCCGAGTTTGCGAGGACTTGCTGTACTTCACGCAGGTCAGCGTCTTCAAAAATCAGCTTCTCGCATTCAAATCTCAACGCTGACTCGGCAATTTGCAGATCAAGACTGTATCCATGGAGCCACTGAATGGCCATGAACCACATTACCGAAATAATGGCAATGCCGATTATCAGATTACGCCTATGCTTTGATATAGTCCCAGACATCTTTCCCCCAGCCAGGCACCCAAGGTGCCCCACCCTTTTTCCTCACTGCCTTCTCGTACTCGTCTTCCAAACCTGCTCGTTCTAAGAACTCCCTGGCCCAGGAATTGGAATTGCCAGTATTTGGGCCCTCTGGTACCGGCGCGTATTCTGCATCAGTAGTCTGCTCCATCTCCTCCTCGATTTTCTTGAATCTCTCAAGCCATGGCCCTACCGGGCTGTCATCGTCCACCAAGACAATACCACCTGTGGCCTTTCCTCCGGTCTTGTTAAAGTCTTGAGTGCCCTTTTGCCAAGGCCCAGATCTTGATATAAGCGGGCCATAATTCCAGGGGTCGTCGTTCGTGGGGCCGCCAGCGAAGCTATAGACAGGATCCTTGCCTCCTCGTGCATTGTCAATAACAATGATGCCCGCGTGGTAACCGCCGCCAAAAACGGGATACCAAATGAGGATTATCTTAACAAGCCCGTCCGGATCAAAGCTGGCAAGCGGATCGTTGGCGCAGTAAGAGTACCAGTTCCGGCCGTCCTTAACCGGATCGCGCGAAAGGAACCGCCCCGTTGTCGGGTCGTAGTAGCGGTGGCCGAGAAGCTTGAGGCCGCTGGAATCCTCTTGGTAGCCAAAGCCACCGGCGTAGCCGAAGGGGCCCTTCCAGGTTCCGGTGGCGGAGAGTTCCGCGCCGAAAGCGTCGTACACCCGCGTCGCTTGGATAGCACCCGCCCCGGAGGTCTGCGCATCCGCGTTCTTGAGGCCGGAATGAGACCAGGTGGACACCCCGCCTCGCCGCTCCGACACCCCCGGCGTGTAGGTGGCCTGCCCATCTCGCAGCACCGGGTCCGTGACATAGCTGCCATCCCGCACAAACGTGCGAGACACGCCCCCTTGCACCGTCCCCACCCGCGTATCCAGGCCGTTATAGGTGTGGGTTTCATTGATCCCCGGGCCAGTGATGGCGGTCACCCGGCTTTCGTAATCGTAGGTGAGGGTGGTGGTGCCGCCGGGCGCATTGATGCCCACGGTCCGCCCTGCGGCATCGTAGGTGTAGCTCTTGGCCCGGCCGTTAGCATCTTGTCCGCCAGGTCATAAGTATAGCTTTCCACCGAGCCGTTTACGGTCTTGCTCAAGCGATTTCCGTTGGCATCGTAGGTGTAGGCGACGTTGTAGCCGCTGCGGACCTCGCTGGTCAGCTGCCCGGCCAGGTCGTAGCCGTAGTTCGTCGTCACACCGTTGACGGTCTGGCTCGTGATCTGGTCCGCGTTGTCCCAGGCGTAGCCCGTGGTGCGCAGAACGGTGGCACCCTGCTTCAATTGCACCTGCGTCAGCCGCGAACGCGTGTCGTAGGCGTAGTGCTCCGAGGTGCCGTTGGCGAGGGATTTCTGCCCCACCCGGCCCAAGGTGTCGTACACAAAGCTCGTCGTCTCGCTGAACGGATTCACCAGCGATGCCAGCCGCCCGGCGGTGTCGTAGCTGTAGGTGGTGGTGCCGCTGCCCGCCTCGTTCATCGTCAGGCGCTGCCCGGCGGCGTTGTAGGTGTAGGTCGTGGTTCCCTGCGGCTGGGCCAGGCTGGTCAGCTCGCCCGCCGCGTTGTAGGTGTAAGTGGTGGTGCCGGTTGCGTCCACCATCTGGGTGTGGCGGCCGCTGGCATCATAGGCAAAGGTGGTGTCGGTGCCCGCGGGGTAGTCCACGGTGGTCATCTGCCCGGCATCATCGAACACGTAGCTGTTGGTGTAACCGAGCGGCGAGGTGTAGCCGCTCGTTTGGCCCGTGCCGAGGTAGCTCCACTGCTCCACCGCACCATCCGGCAGGGTGAGGCTCGTCACATCGCCGCGGGCGCTATGGGCGAAGTTGCGCGTGGCCCCGCGCCCATTGGTGATGGCCGTGACCCAGCTGTTGCTGTTGTACGTGTAGGTGTGGGTTTCGCCCTTGGGGTTGGTGGCCGTGATGAGCCGTCCTGCGTTGTCGTAAACTACTCCAAAAGTCTATGACGCGGATCAGTTACCAAGAAGTACATGATCGTCCAGCACCTTGACTTGTCTCATACTCTTTGAGTTCCCAGGATAGTAGAAAATCTCGAGACTCTCATAATCTAAACCGCTTTGCTCAAGTTCCTCCCTTGTAATAAAGATTGTTCGCGCGAGAATTCCGTCGCCACCTTCCGTTAACTTTGTCGCAACTACAAGCAACCGACTACGATCAACTGCCCTAAATGAAACCCGTGGCCCCGGGGGCTGAACGTGCATGTACTCGATCTTACAGAGCACCCCTTCGTGGACCTTGCTACAACTCGGGACGATTCTGGCGCGATTTGTGTCTAACATGAACAGCCTACACCCCGAAACATTCGCAAACAGTAATACGATGCAACAGAACGCCAAAACGGTAACAAGATACCCCTGTTTGTTCACTTTATCGTTGACTATCATTTAATGGTATACGGTAGACCCATTTCTCTTGAATGCAATTGAGCCTGGCAAGCCGGGGCCGTTGGGAGGATCCCAGTTTCCACCACCTGTGCCGTTGGTCCATCCATCAATCGCTCGCATATAGAAGAATGACAGATTGGATACCACAAATGGTCTTCTATATTCTCCTCTAGACGCCACCTCAGCTGCTCGGATGACGATATGCCAACAGTTATTGGTAACAAAGTTGTAGTTCCCATATCGCATCTCGTTGGCAAACTCATCTTCAAGCATTAGATGTCCATCGGGGAATCGGCGCTTTTTTGACCAGACATCACTATTCTCTTCCTTGGTCACCGGATCAGTCGTTGGGTTCCCGTCAAAGGTTCTCCTGGGAAAATCAATTTCATAGTCCTTGGACGAATCGTTGATGTCAGGCCGTATTATCACACGCCCATGCCCGAATGGAAAGCCGTTTTGCCCAATATCATTCCCTATGAACTCAATCTCTCCATATAGCCCTCGTCTATCTTGTCGGCTTAGTGGAGCGGCCGAACAATACACGTACCAGTTCCTCGCGTCCTTGATTGGATCGCGGGACAGGAACCGCCCGGTGGTCGGGTCGTAGTAGCGGTGGCCGAGGAGCTTGAGGCCACTGGAATCCTCTTGGTAGCCAAGCCCGCCAGCATAGCCAAAGGGGCCCTTCCAGGTTCCGGTGGCGGAGAGTTCCGCCCCAAAGGCGTCGTACACCCGGGTCGCTGCAATCGCGCCCACCGAAGTGGTCTGCGCATCCGCGTTCTTGAGGCCGGAATGCGACCAGGTGGAGACCCCGCCGCGCCGCTCCGAAACCCCCGGCGTGTAGGTGGCCTGGCCATCCCGCAGCACGGGGTCCGTGACGTAGCTGCCATCCCGCACAAACGTGCGCGACACGCCCCCCTGCACCGTCCCCACCCGAGTATCCAGGCCGTTATAGGTGTGGGTTTCGTTGATCCCAGGGCCGGAAATCGCCGTCACCCGGCTTTCGTAGTCGTAGGTGAGCGTTGTAGTGCCGCCAGGCGCATTGATCCCCACCGTCCGCCCTGCGGCGTCGTAGGTGTAGCTCTTGGCCCCGGCCGTCAGCATCTTGTCCGCCAGGTCATAAGTATAGCTTTCCGCCACCCCGTTCACCGTCTTGCTTAAGCGGTTTCCGTTAGCATCGTAGGTGTAGGCCACGTTGTAGCCGCTCCGGACCTCGCTGGTCAGCTGCCCGGCCAGGTCGTAGCCATAGCTCGTCGTCACGCCGTTGACGGTTTGGCTCGTGATCTGGTCCGCGTTGTCCCAGGCGTAGCCGGTGGTGCGGAGCACGGTGGCGCCCTGCTTCAGTTGCACCTGCGTCAGCCGCGAACGGGTGTCATACGCGTAGTGCTCCGAGGTGCCGTTGGCGAGGGATTTCTGCCCCACCCGGCCCAAGGTGTCGTACACAAAGCTCGTCGTCTCGCTGAACGGATTCACCAGCGATGCCAGCCGCCCGGCGGTGTCGTAGCTGTAGGTGGTGGTGCCGCTGCCCGCCTCGTTCATCGTCAGGCGCTGCCCGGCGGCGTTGTAGGTGTAGGTCGTGGTTCCCTGCGGCTGCGCCAGGCTGGTCAGCTCGCCCGCCGCGTTGTAAGTGTAGGTGGTGGTGCCGGTTGCGTCCACCATCTGGGTGTGGCGGCCGCTGGCATCATAGGCAAAGGTGGTGTCGGTGCCCGCGGGGTAGTCCACGGTGGTCATCTGCCCGGCATCATCGAACACGTAGCTGTTGGTGTAACCGAGCGGCGAGGTGTAGCCGCTCGTTTGGCCCGTGCCGAGGTAGCTCCACTGCTCCACCGCACCATCCGGCAGGGTGAGGCTCGTCACATCGCCGCGGGCGCTATGGGCGAAGTTGCGCGTGGCCCCGCGCCCATTGGTGATGGCCGTGACCCAGCTGTTGCTGTTGTACGTGTAGGTGTGGGTTTCGCCCTTGGGGTTGGTGGCCGTGATGAGCCGCCCCGCGTTGTCATACGTGCGGCTGCTGGTCCGGCTGAGCTCATCCGTGAACGAGGTGACCAGGTTGCGGAAGTTGTAGACCAGCGAGACGGAAGTTCCGCCAGGCAGGGCTACGCCCGCGATGCGCCGCCAGTTATCCCGGGTGGCGGTAATGACGTTGCCCGACGGATCGGTGACCGTGGCCACGCGCCCGATGAGGTCATAGGTGGCGCTGGTTTGCAGGCCCGTGGGGTCCGTGCTGCTGGTGACATCGCCATAGCCGTTGTAGGCCATGCTGCTGGTCCGCCCGAGGCCATCCGCAACGGCGGTGAGGTCGCCAAACGCGTTGTACGTTGCGGTGGCAGTGGTGCGGCCCAGGGGGTCCACCACGGAGGTGACCCGCCCCTGCGCGTTGTAGTTCACGGTGGTCACGTGGCCCAGCGGCGTGGTGACCGTGAGCAGATCGTTGGTGGCGTTATAGGTGTAGGTGGTGGTTTGGTTGAGCGGGTTCTTGCTGGTGAGCGTGTTGCCCTTGGCGTCGTAGGTGTACGTCCACACCTTGCCCCGGGCATCGGTGACGGTGAGCGGGTTGCGCTCGGCATCGTAGGTGTAGGCCGTGCTGAAGCCCGCCGCATCCACCTCGCTGGCCAGCAGGCCGCTGGAATAGTTGTGCACCACGGTTTGGCCGCCGGGCAGCGTGATGGTGGTGCTGCTGGTGGTGTAGGCATAGCCCGTGGTGTGGCCCAGGGGGCTGACGTGGCTGGTCATGCGTTCGCTGGAATCGTAAGTCCAGGTCCACACGTGGCCATCCAGGTCGGTTTCGGTGAGGATGTTGTGCTGGGCGTTGTAGGTGAACGTGCGCGTCTTGGTCACGCCGCTGAGGGCCGGGTAGCTGACACCGGTGGTGTCGCCGGCGGCATTGTGGGTGAACGTCCACACGCGGGAGAGCGGATCGGTGACGCTGGTGATGCGGCCGCTGCCATCGTAGGCAAAGGTGAGCGCGCGGCCATCCGGCGAGGTCACCGTGGTGATCTTGTGGCTGGCGTTGCGGTTGACGGTGGTGGTATTGCCGACGCGGTCCTTCTTGGCCGTGAGCCAGCCCGCCGCGTTGAACTCCCACTTGCTTTGGTTGGTGAAGGTGAGGGTGAATGTGCCGTTGGCGTTTTTGACAAGGCCGTGCTGCCACCCGGAGGGCGGATCGAACGCGCCGCTGACCTCGGCGTAGGGCACCAGGAGGCCATCCGGCATGCGCAAAATGGCCGACGAACCGGGCGTGTGGGTGACCTTGACGTCGTAGCTGTGGCTCCAGCCGTAGCCTAGGTCGCGCTGGTAATCGCCGATGCTGGAGTGGAAGAGCCGGAAGCTGACGCCGCTCTCGCCGACCGCGCCCCAACTGACGATGCCGAGGGTGCTGAGCTTGTTGCCGGTGTTGGTATTGGTTTCGCCGCCCAGGCCGCCGATTCCCGCACCACCGCCGCCGCCCCCGCTGGGGCCGCCGCCTTCTCCGGCTCCGCCGCCCGCGCCGCCGCCCGCACCCGAACCGCCGCCGGAGCCGCTGCCTTCACCGCCGCCGCCACCACCGGCCCCTGCGCCACCGCTCCCGCCGGCCTGCAAGAGGGCGGGGAGCATGGGCCGGAGGGCCGCGTAGACATCGCCGCGCTCGATCGCATCTTGCATCTCCAGGCGATCAAGATCGCGGCGGAGGGTGGGGGTCCACCAGTTGTTGCGCTGGGGGTCGCGGGCGGGGTTGGTCCCCCGGTGGACGCGGGTGGGCCGCTCCGTGAAGGCCGGGGCGATGACCGGGACGAAGCGGCGGAACTCCTGCTCCGCTTTTTCCTTGCCGGCCTTGGCGCCGAGGGCAAGGACGGGCCAGGCGATGGCCGTGGCCTGGACGGTGATGGCCACCGCACCGAGAAGGAGTGTTACGCGCTTGAGAAACATGGTCTGCCCCCGAAGATTGCCGGGCAGTTTGCACAGCACCCAGAAGGGCTTGTCAAGGGTCTGTGTAATTTTATTCGAATTTTATTGCCCGAACGAGGGGGTAGCTGCCCTTTACAGCGGGTTGAACTTGGGGAGTGGGAAGAGTTGCTATCTTGGAGAGCAGGGGCTGAGTTCAAGGTGGATGGGCGACGCTTTCTATATCTTTCGCTACACAGGGTTGGCCGGGGCTTGACTACCTCGTCATTCGCTTAGAAAATCTCCACGGGGTATACGCCGAGACGAACACGCTGCCTAGCGTTGAGGGTTTCAATCAGCGAGACCATAAGTTCCTTGGGATAGATCGTCCTTCGGTCACAGATTTGGCTATTCTCCGAAAATGTATGTACTTCTTCTGAGATATAGGTGATTCCCTCAGATAGCGAGCTCTGCAGAACGGTCGGGACGCCCATCAAATCACGAAGGTGAAACGGGGGTTTCTCTTCATTGTTCTCTCCTGGAACTCTCCCCGTAATCGTGGCACTGTGCGCCAGTGATATCGTGTGACGCGGCACGATAAGGGCGTAGTCTGTTAGTTTCCATACCGGTTCATTCATCCCCCACGATACGAGATTTTGACAACGTTCATCGGCATCAGGATAGGCGTCGTAGATAGCCATATGATTTCGGCGCGACTGTGGAAACGGCACCGCACAGAACGACGAAGAGGCGCTCTCAAGCCAAGCCTCTAAACCAGGCACACGGACGATTTGAAACGGAAGGTAGTAGGAGTCGGTAATGCCGAGACCCGGTGGCCGCTTGGCACCAATGGAAAAGGGCAGCGCCGTGATCCTCGGGGACTTTGACCATAACCCGTCAATGAACTCGAAACACAGCTCATGACTGAATTCAAGCCATAGGTTGTCGGCCTCTACCATCACGTGCGAACAATCATGCCACGGCCAATCCTTGGGACGCAAAAAGAAGAAATGCAATAATGAGGTTCTCTTGGCATGAGATAGCAAGACCCATTCTCGATTCGTCTTGGTCAGCGGGAATCGCAAGTATATCCAAGATTGTGGCCCGCCAATACGACGAATCTCCACTTGCTCTAACTCATCAATGAGGAACTTCACATACTCTTGTGCCTCCAATGAGTTGCCACGACACTCACAAATTTGCATAGGACTAAATCAAATCACTCAACTCGCTAACCGGAAATGGCTGCAACTTCCCCTTCTGACGGCCGTTGAGTACTGCAAAAAGCGAGGCCACCAGTTCCGTGGGATAGATCGTCTCTCGATCGCAGTTATCTCCACATGTCTCGCTTGCATCAACCTCCGCTGAGATATAGCTGACGCCTTCTTGTAGCGCACCCTCGGGAACCGTGACTGTGCCCATAAGATCCCTGATGCGAAAAGGTGGCTTCCCTTCATTTCCACCACCTGGGACTCTGCCCTCGATGGTGGCGCTGTTCGCGAGCGAGACCGAATGGCGTGGCACAATGAGAGCATAGTCTGTTAGTTTCCAAACCGCTTCATCCATCCGCCAGGAAATGAGCTCTCGGCAAAGTTGATCGGCATCAGGATAGGCGTTGTAGATGGCCTTTCGGTTTCGTCGCGATTGCGGGAACGGAACGGCGCAAAACGAGGAAGAAGCGCTCTCAAGCCACGACTCTAGCCCCGGCACATAGACAATTTGGTACGGCAAGTAGTAGCAGTAGCTGATACCCTTCGCCGGGGGGCGACTGGCCCCGACGGAATAGGGCACGCCGATCAACTTCGGCTGAGTTGACCATATATCCTCCAAGAATTCTTGGCGGAGTTTGGGGTCGAACTCCAGCCAAAGGAACCAAGTACGCAACCGGACGTGCCGACTTCCCATCGATACCCAGGCCTTGGGCGCCTCGAAATAGAAATGTAAGCTCATCAATCGCTTCGATTGAGTTTCCAAAACCCAGGCTCGATTGTGATCCGTTAGCGGAAAACGCAGATAGTACATTCGGAATCCACCACCAAAGGGATGAGCCGTTACCTGCTCCAGTTCCCGTTCCAGAAACCGGACATACGAGAAGGCTTCATCTGAGGTCCCTCGACATTCGCACCAGATATACCGGTCTTGTTCCTGCATTCAATATCTCCAGCTATGCGTACTCACTTGAGAAATTCATTAAAGTCCTCCCACTTCGACATATAGTCTTCAAGGCCAGGCTCGAATCTGACCTTGTAGCATGTCTGTGTAAAGACTGGCCCGCCTCGGTATCCCGCCAGCCGCGGGCAGATCTTGAGGATACGCCGACGCATCTCCCGGAAGACATCCGAAGTGCCCGCCTCCTCGGCACCGGGCACACGGAATGAATACATGTTGTTCGTAGCAATGGGCCATCCATCAGGTAGGTTCAGCAAAGGAAGGTACGCACCTCCCGCGTTGAGAAACTCGTGATATCCCCCGATCTCATCGTCACTCACCCTGCAGTCAAGATACGGCCGAAAATCCACGTACCGCTCCGCCGTTGTGCGGAGAATCAGGAATGCCGTGAAGCTGTCCATCATCAGCTCAAAATTCAAGTCCGCAAGTTCACAAAACCCTCGTAGGGATCTGTCCGGGTCGCGCTTCTCGGCCGCGTAGTTGATGTTGTAGAGGTAAAGAAACCGGGAGTCAGTACATTCCCGAATCACACGGAGCAGAGATTCCTGAGTGATGCACACGTCCACGGAAATGGTTCGACTTCTCATTCGATGGCGGACCTCCCCGCACCATAGCCGAAGCCCGCTCCCCTTGTCAATCCGCGCATCCTCTCTTCTCCGCCCGGTACTCTGCACCGCATGCTCGTGGCTGCGCTCACCGGCTCCCTCCTCGCCCCGCAGTTCTTCTTCGAAGATGGCCAGGCCACCCTGCGCCGGGCACGGATGGCTGCGTTGCTCAAAGGTACAAGACCTAACCTGGTCAACATAACTTCCCCGCGTGCAAGCCTAGTTCACGAGCCTGCATTGCATAGAATGGGCTCAATGAAAGCCTATCGGCATTTAATCGAATAATCTGCGTCATAAAGCGCGCCGCCCTTGCAAATGACGTCCTTTCATCATTGTTGATGTACTCAATTGCATGGCCATGCATGGGGTGAAGCGGCTTGACAGTGTCAATGTCATCTGCACACTCACCTTCAAAGTAAGTCCAATACGCCTGCTTTGCAACATAGTGGGTCAACGCATCCAGCACACCAGTGACGTTCTCCGAGTCAGTGTACAAAAACGGACTGGTCCCGCCAATAAGCCATGTCTTCCTCGATTTCCCAGACTGTGTGTCTACACGCGAGAACACGCCCACCCCGTGACAAAAGAACTCTGTTGCTGTATTCGATGAATCCAATCCTAGCTCTTTGCAGACATTTTCAACTCGCCTTCGGACTTCGGACTCATCAACTAGATCCTCGAATTTTGTGAAAGCGCATTCTGCAACAAAAAGTCCGTGAGTTTCTTTAACAGGACTGCCTTGGGTTCGAGACTGCATGTTCAGCCCCGGCAGCTCAGGCAGATTCAGGTGCTTTAGAATAACTCCCTGGCTAGGGCAGATTCGACCGGCATACTTGAACCTCAATGCATCCAATTCAGATCTTGAATACTGTCTTAGATTTTCTTCCAAAGGTACTGCAAGGAACGACTCCAGGATGCTTTTCAAATCAGTAAAGGCATCTTGTGTGGCTTGATCCGCAAAGTGACCACCACGTACTCTGCAGTACTCTAGTAGATTCTCACCCAGGGCCCTCATCGGTAACTCAGCTTCACCCCTGAGATCAACATCTACGAGGGCCTCTACCGTCTTCCGCTGCTCCCAGGCCTTAAGCACTGTTGCGGCCGAAGTCTTCGAGAGGGACTCCCTTATTGATTCTTCTGGCGGCCTGGAAGTTAACGTCCAGAACCTGATCCTCAAATGAAGTGTCCATTCCTCGCCTGCCGGAACAAAGTTGTCAAGTTGATTTCCGAATCAAATAGCTGCCAGCGCATTGCAAGTCCCAATATCGGCTTCGATTCCTTTTCAAGCTTGTCTTCGAGATCGAGATCTGGATGATAGCTAGCATCGGCACCATTTCCTCCAATAGGGTGACTGAAAGACCAAGGTCCCGCTGAATAAGACATTTCGTCAGGCTGCATGTCGCCGCCTCTGGCCGAATACCCGCTCGACCTTTCGTTCGCTGGAATTGACCCACGTCTCACAGATCCTACGACTCCAGGGCCAACACCAATCTGAACACCAAACGAAAGACCGGCATCTTGAGCTACTGCGACGTCCCAGGTCGAAGTATCAATCCGCGCTTTCAAGGCGTAATCAAGTCCAACAAAATAGGCACCATTCAGGGAGCCCCCAAGTTCTACAACTTCAAGTCCATCAGGATCAGTACTCGAATTCGGACGATTCCTAGAGTACACGTACCAGTTCCGGCCGTCCTTGATCGGATCCCTGGAAAGGAACCGCCCCGTCGTCGGGTCGTAGTAGCGGTGGCCGAGGAGCTTGAGGCCACTGGAATCCTCTTGGTAGCCGAACCCACCGGCATAGCCGAAGGGGCCCTTCCAGGTTCCGGTGGCGGAGAGTTCCGCGCCAAAGGCGTCGTACACCCGCGTCGCCGCAATGGCGCCCACCGAGGTGGTTTGCGCGTCGGCGTTCTTGAGGCCGGAGTGCGACCAGGTGGAGACCCCGCCCCGCCGCTCCGACACCCCTGGCGTATAGGTGGCCTGGCCATCTCGCAGCACGGGGTCGGTGACATAGCTGCCATCCCGCACGAAGGTGCGCGAGACGCCCCCCTGCACCGTCCCCACCCGTGTGTCCAGGCCGTTATAGGTGTGGGTTTCGCTGATCCCCGGCCCGGTGATGGCGGTCACGCGGCTTTCGTAGTCGTAGGTGAGGGTGGTGGTGCCGCCAGGCGCATTGATCCCTACCGTCCGCCCTGCGGCGTCGTAGGTGTAGCACTTGGCCCCGGCCGTCAGCATCTTGTCCGCCAGGTCATAAGTATAGCTTTCCGCCACGCCATTAACCGTCTTCGAGAGCCGGTTTCCGTTGGCATCATAGGTGTAGGCCACGTTGTAGCCCGTCCGGACCTCGCTGGTCAGCTGCCCGGCGAGGTCGTAGCCGTAGTTGGTCGTTACGCCATTCACCGTCTGGCTGGTGATTTGGTCCGCTTTGTCCCAGGCGTAGCCGGTGGTGCGCAGCACGGTGGCGCCCTGCTTCAGCTGCACCTGCGTCAGCCGCGAACGGCTTGCTACAGAACCCCGGCAGACGTATAAATCCGAAAGCGAGCTGCCTTTCCGTCTTCAAAACTCATAATGACCCCGACCGTAACGCTCATGCCGTAGAGAGGCCCATTAAATGGAACGAGTCGGTCTGCGCTCAGCTCGCTGTCTCCAATAGTAACCTCATAGCCCGAGTTTGCGAGGACTTGCTGTACTTCACGCAGGTCAGCGTCTTCAAAAATCAGCTTCTCGCATTCAAATCTCAACGCTGACTCGGCAATTTGCAGATCAAGACTGTATCCATGGAGCCACTGAATGGCCATGAACCACATTACCGAAATAATGGCAATGCCGATTATCAGATTACGCCTATGCTTTGATATAGTCCCAGACATCTTTCCCCCAGCCAGGCACCCAAGGTGCCCCACCCTTTTTCCTCACTGCCTTCTCGTACTCGTCTTCCAAACCTGCTCGTTCTAAGAACTCCCTGGCCCAGGAATTGGAATTGCCAGTATTTGGGCCCTCTGGTACCGGCGCGTATTCTGCATCAGTAGTCTGCTCCATCTCCTCCTCGATTTTCTTGAATCTCTCAAGCCATGGCCCTACCGGGCTGTCATCGTCCACCAAGACAATACCACCTGTGGCCTTTCCTCCGGTCTTGTTAAAGTCTTGAGTGCCCTTTTGCCAAGGCCCAGATCTTGATATAAGCGGGCCATAATTCCAGGGGTCGTCGTTCGTGGGCCGCCAGCGAAGCTATAGACAGGATCCTTGCCTCCTCGTGCATTGTCAATAACAATGATGCCCGCGTGGTAACCGCCGCCAAAAACGGGATACCAAATGAGGATTATCTTAACAAGCCCGTCCGGATCAAAGCTGGCAAGCGGATCGTTGGCGCAGTAAGAGTACCAGTTCCGGCCGTCCTTAACCGGATCGCGCGAAAGGAACCGCCCCGTTGTCGGGTCGTAGTAGCGGTGGCCGAGAAGCTTGAGGCCGCTGGAATCCTCTTGGTAGCCAAAGCCACCGGCGTAGCCGAAGGGGCCCTTCCAGGTTCCGGTGGCGGAGAGTTCCGCGCCGAAAGCGTCGTACACCCGCGTCGCTTGGATAGCACCCGCCCCGGAGGTCTGCGCATCCGCGTTCTTGAGGCCGGAATGAGACCAGGTGGACACCCCGCCTCGCCGCTCCGACACCCCCGGCGTGTAGGTGGCCTGCCCATCTCGCAGCACCGGGTCCGTGACATAGCTGCCATCCCGCACAAACGTGCGAGACACGCCCCTTGCACCGTCCCCACCCGCGTATCCAGGCCGTTATAGGTGTGGGTTTCATTGATCCCCGGGCCAGTGATGGCGGTCACCCGGCTTTCGTAATCGTAGGTGAGGGTGGTGGTGCCGCCGGGCGCATTGATGCCCACGGTCCGCCCTGCGGCATCGTAGGTGTAGCTCTTGGCCCCGGCCGTTAGCATCTTGTCCGCCAGGTCATAAGTATAGCTTTCCACCGAGCCGTTTACGGTCTTGCTCAAGCGATTTCCGTTGGCATCGTAGGTGTAGGCGACGTTGTAGCCGCTGCGGACCTCGCTGGTCAGCTGCCCGGCCAGGTCGTAGCCGTAGTTCGTCGTCACACCGTTGACGGTCTGGCTCGTGATCTGGTCCGCGTTGTCCCAGGCGTAGCCCGTGGTGCGCAGAACGGTGGCACCCTGCTTCAATTGCACCTGCGTCAGCCGCGAACGCGTGTCGTAGGCGTAGTGCTCCGAGGTGCCGTTGGCGAGGGATTTCTGCCCCACCCGGCCCAAGGTGTCGTACACAAAGCTCGTCGTCTCGCTGAACGGATTCACCAGCGATGCCAGCCGCCCGGCGGTGTCGTAGCTGTAGGTGGTGGTGCCGCTGCCCGCCTCGTTCATCGTCAGGCGCTGCCCGGCGGCGTTGTAGGTGTAGGTCGTGGTTCCCTGCGGCTGGGCCAGGCTGGTCAGCTCGCCCGCCGCGTTGTAGGTGTAAGTGGTGGTGCCGGTTGCGTCCACCATCTGGGTGTGGCGGCCGCTGGCATCATAGGCAAAGGTGGTGTCGGTGCCCGCGGGGTAGTCCACGGTGGTCATCTGCCCGGCATCATCGAACACGTAGCTGTTGGTGTAACCGAGCGGCGAGGTGTAGCCGCTCGTTTGGCCCGTGCCGAGGTAGCTCCACTGCTCCACCGCACCATCCGGCAGGGTGAGGCTCGTCACATCGCCGCGGGCGCTATGGGCGAAGTTGCGCGTGGCCCCGCGCCCATTGGTGATGGCCGTGACCCAGCTGTTGCTGTTGTACGTGTAGGTGTGGGTTTCGCCCTTGGGGTTGGTGGCCGTGATGAGCCGTCCTGCGTTGTCGTAAACTACTCCAAAAGTCTATGACGCGGATCAGTTACCAAGAAGTACATGATCGTCCAGCACCTTGACTTGTCTCATACTCTTTGAGTTCCCAGGATAGTAGAAAATCTCGAGACTCTCATAATCTAAACCGCTTTGCTCAAGTTCCTCCCTTGTAATAAAGATTGTTCGCGCGAGAATTCCGTCGCCACCTTCCGTTAACTTTGTCGCAACTACAAGCAACCGACTACGATCAACTGCCCTAAATGAAACCCGTGGCCCCGGGGGCTGAACGTGCATGTACTCGATCTTACAGAGCACCCCTTCGTGGACCTTGCTACAACTCGGGACGATTCTGGCGCGATTTGTGTCTAACATGAACAGCCTACACCCCGAAACATTCGCAAACAGTAATACGATGCAACAGAACGCCAAAACGGTAACAAGATACCCCTGTTTGTTCACTTTATCGTTGACTATCATTTAATGGTATACGGTAGACCCATTTCTCTTGAATGCAATTGAGCCTGGCAAGCCGGGGCCGTTGGGAGGATCCCAGTTTCCACCACCTGTGCCGTTGGTCCATCCATCAATCGCTCGCATATAGAAGAATGACAGATTGGATACCACAAATGGTCTTCTATATTCTCCTCTAGACGCCACCTCAGCTGCTCGGATGACGATATGCCAACAGTTATTGGTAACAAAGTTGTAGTTCCCATATCGCATCTCGTTGGCAAACTCATCTTCAAGCATTAGATGTCCATCGGGGAATCGGCGCTTTTTTGACCAGACATCACTATTCTCTTCCTTGGTCACCGGATCAGTCGTTGGGTTCCCGTCAAAGGTTCTCCTGGGAAAATCAATTTCATAGTCCTTGGACGAATCGTTGATGTCAGGCCGTATTATCACACGCCCATGCCCGAATGGAAAGCCGTTTTGCCCAATATCATTCCCTATGAACTCAATCTCTCCATATAGCCCTCGTCTATCTTGTCGGCTTAGTGGAGCGGCCGAACAATACACGTACCAGTTCCTCGCGTCCTTGATTGGATCGCGGGACAGGAACCGCCCGGTGGTCGGGTCGTAGTAGCGGTGGCCGAGGAGCTTGAGGCCACTGGAATCCTCTTGGTAGCCAAGCCCGCCAGCATAGCCAAAGGGGCCCTTCCAGGTTCCGGTGGCGGAGAGTTCCGCCCCAAAGGCGTCGTACACCCGGGTCGCTGCAATCGCGCCCACCGAAGTGGTCTGCGCATCCGCGTTCTTGAGGCCGGAATGCGACCAGGTGGAGACCCCGCCGCGCCGCTCCGAAACCCCCGGCGTGTAGGTGGCCTGGCCATCCCGCAGCACGGGGTCCGTGACGTAGCTGCCATCCCGCACAAACGTGCGCGACACGCCCCCCTGCACCGTCCCCACCCGAGTATCCAGGCCGTTATAGTGTGGGTTTCGTTGATCCCAGGGCCGGAAATCGCCGTCACCCGGCTTTCGTAGTCGTAGGTGAGCGTTGTAGTGCCGCCAGGCGCATTGATCCCCACCGTCCGCCCTGCGGCGTCGTAGGTGTAGCTCTTGGCCCCGGCCGTCAGCATCTTGTCCGCCAGGTCATAAGTATAGCTTTCCGCCACCCCGTTCACCGTCTTGCTTAAGCGGTTTCCGTTAGCATCGTAGGTGTAGGCCACGTTGTAGCCGCTCCGGACCTCGCTGGTCAGCTGCCCGGCCAGGTCGTAGCCATAGCTCGTCGTCACGCCGTTGACGGTTTGGCTCGTGATCTGGTCCGCGTTGTCCCAGGCGTAGCCGGTGGTGCGGAGCACGGTGGCGCCCTGCTTCAGTTGCACCTGCGTCAGCCGCGAACGGGTGTCATACGCGTAGTGCTCCGAGGTGCCGTTGGCGAGGGATTTCTGCCCCACCCGGCCAAGGTGTCGTACACAAAGCTCGTCGTCTCGCTGAACGGATTCACCAGCGATGCCAGCCGCCCGGCGGTGTCGTAGCTGTAGGTGGTGGTGCCGCTGCCCGCCTCGTTCATCGTCAGGCGCTGCCCGGCGGCGTTGTAGGTGTAGGTCGTGGTTCCCTGCGGCTGCGCCAGGCTGGTCAGCTCGCCCGCCGCGTTGTAAGTGTAGGTGGTGGTGCCGGTTGCGTCCACCATCTGGGTGTGGCGGCCGCTGGCATCATAGGCAAAGGTGGTGTCGGTGCCCGCGGGGTAGTCCACGGTGGTCATCTGCCCGGCATCATCGAACACGTAGCTGTTGGTGTAACCGAGCGGCGAGGTGTAGCCGCTCGTTTGGCCCGTGCCGAGGTAGCTCCACTGCTCCACCGCACCATCCGGCAGGGTGAGGCTCGTCACATCGCCGCGGGCGCTATGGGCGAAGTTGCGCGTGGCCCGCGCCCATTGTGATGGCCGTGACCCAGCTGTTGCTGTTGTACGTGTAGGTGTGGGTTTCGCCCTTGGGGTTGGTGGCCGTGATGAGCCGCCCCGCGTTGTCATACGTGCGGCTGCTGGTCCGGCTGAGCTCATCCGTGAACGAGGTGACCAGGTTGCGGAAGTTGTAGACCAGCGAGACGGAAGTTCCGCCAGGCAGGGCTACGCCCGCGATGCGCCGCCAGTTATCCCGGGTGGCGGTAATGACGTTGCCCGACGGATCGTGACCGTGGCCACGCGCCCGATGAGGTCATAGGTGGCGCTGGTTTGCAGGCCCGTGGGGTCCGTGCTGCTGGTGACATCGCCATAGCCGTTGTAGGCCATGCTGCTGGTCCGCCCGAGGCCATCCGCAACGGCGGTGAGGTCGCCAAACGCGTTGTACGTTGCGGTGCAGTGGTGCGGCCCAGGGGTCCACCACGGAGGTGACCCGCCCCTGCGCGTTGTAGTTCACGGTGGTCACGTGGCCCAGCGGCGTGGTGACCGTGAGCAGATCGTTGGTGGCGTTATAGGTGTAGGTGGTGGTTTGGTTGAGCGGGTTCTTGCTGGTGAGCGTGTTGCCCTTGGCGTCGTAGGTGTACGTCCACACCTTGCCCCGGGCATCGGTGACGGTGAGCGGGTGCGCTCGGCATCGTAGGTGTAGGCCGTGCTGAAGCCCGCCGCATCCACCTCGCTGGCCAGCAGGCCGCTGAATAGTTGTGCACCACGGTTTGGCCGCCGGGCAGCGTGATGGTGGTGCTGCTGGTGGTGTAGGCATAGCCCGTGGTGTGGCCCAGGGGCTGACGTGGCTGGTCATGCGTTCGCTGGAATCGTAAGTCCAGGTCCACACGTGGCCATCCAGGTCGGTTTCGGTGAGGATGTTGTGCTGGGCGTTGTAGGTGAACGTGCGCGTCTTGGTCACGCCGCTGAGGGCCGGGTAGCTGACACCGGTGGTGTCGCCGGCGGCATTGTGGGTGAACGTCCACACGCGGGAGAGCGGATCGGTGACGCTGGTGATGCGGCCGCTGCCATCGTAGGCAAAGGTGAGCGCGCGGCCATCCGGCGAGGTCACCGTGGTGATCTTGTGGCTGGCGTTGCGGTTGACGGTGGTGGTATTGCCGACGCGGTCCTTCTTGGCCGTGAGCCAGCCCGCCGCGTTGAACTCCCACTTGCTTTGGTTGGTGAAGGTGAGGGTGAATGTGCCGTTGGCGTTTTTGACAAGGCCGTGCTGCCACCCGGAGGCGGATCGAACGCGCCGCTGACCTCGGCGTAGGGCACCAGGAGGCCATCCGGCATGCGCAAAATGGCCGACGAACCGGGCGTGTGGGTGACCTTGACGTCGTAGCTGTGGCTCCAGCCGTAGCCTAGGTCGCGCTGGTAATCGCCGATGCTGGAGTGGAGAGCCGGAAGCTGACGCCGCTCTCGCCGACCGCGCCCCAACTGACGATGCCGAGGGTGCTGAGCTTGTTGCCGGTGTTGGTATTGGTTTCGCCGCCCAGGCCGCCGATTCCCGCACCACCGCCGCCGCCCCCGCTGGGGCCGCCCTTCTCCGGCTCCGCCGCCCGCGCCGCCGCCCGCACCCGAACCGCCGCCGGAGCCGCTGCCTTCACCCGCCGCCGCCACCACCGGCCCCTGCGCCACCGCTCCCGCCGGCCTGCAAGAGGGCGGGGAGCATGGGCCGGAGGGCCGCGTAGACATCGCCGCGCTCGATCGCATCTTGCATCTCCAGGCGATCAAGATCGCGCGGAGGGTGGGGTCCACCAGTTGTTGCGCTGGGGGTCGCGGCGGGGTTGGTCCCCGGTGGACCGGGTGGGCCCGCTCCGTGAAGGCCGGGGCGATGACCGGACGAAGCGGCGGAACTCCTGCTCCGCTTTTTCCTTGCCGGCCTTGGCGCCGAGGGCAAGACGGCCAGGCGATGGCCGTGGCCTGACGTGATGGCCACCGCACCGAGAAGGAGTGTTACGCGCTGAGAAACATGGTCTGCCCCCGAAGATTGCCGGCAGTTTGCACAGCACCCAGAAGGGCTTGTCAAGGTCTGTGTAATTTTATTCGAATTTATTGCCCGAACGAGGGGGTAGCTGCCCTTTACAGCGGGTTGAACTTGGGGAGTGGGAAGAGTTTGCTATCTTGGAGAGCAGGGGCTGAGTTTCAAGGTGGATGGGCGACGCTTTCTATATCTTTCGCTACACAGGGTTGGCCGGGCTTGACTACCTCGTCATTCGCTTAGAAAATCTCCACGGGTATACGCCGAGACGAACACGCTGCCTAGCGTTGAGGGTTTCAATCAGCGAGACCATAAGTTCCTTGGGATAGATCGTCCTTCGGTCACAGATTTGGCTATTCTCCGAAAATGTATGTACTTCTTCTGAGATATAGGTATTCCCTCAGATAGCGACTCTGCAGAACGGTCGGACGCCCATCAAATCACGAAGGTGAAACGGGGGTTTCTCTTCATTGTTCTCTCCTGGAACTCTCCCGTAATCGTGGCACTGTGCGCCAGTGATATCGTGTGACGCGGCACGATAAGGGCGTAGTCTGTTAGTTTCCATACCGGTTCATCATCCCCCACGATACGAGATTTTGACAACGTTCATCGCATCAGGATAGCGTCGTAGATAGCCATATGATTTCGGCGCGACTGTGGAAAACGGCACCGCACAGAACGACGAAGAGGCGCTCTCAAGCCAAGCCTCTAAACCAGGCACACGGACGATTTGAAACGGAAGGTAGTAGGAGTCGGTAATGCCGAGACCCGGTGGCCGCTTGCACCAATGGAAAAGGCAGCGCCGTGATCCTCGGGACTTTGACCATAACCGTCAATGAACTCGAAACACAGCTCATGACTGAATTCAAGCCATAGGTTGTCGGCCTCTACCATCACGTGCGAACAATCATGCCACGGCCAATCCTTGGGACGCAAAAAGAAGAAATGCAATAATGAGTTCTCTGGCATGAGATAGCAAGACCCATTCTCGATTCGTCTTGGTCAGCGGGAATCGCAAGTATATCCAAGATTGTGGCCCGCCAATACGACGAATCTCCACTTGCTCTAACTCATCAATGAGAACTTCACATACTCTTGTGCCTCCAATGAGTTGCCACGACACTCACAAATTTGCATAGGACTAAATCAAATCACTCAACTCGCTAACCGGAAATGGCTGCAACTTCCCCTTCTGACGGCCGTTGAGTACTGCAAAAAGCGAGGCCACCAGTTCCGTGGGATAGATCGTCTCTCGATCGCAGTTATCTCCACATGTCTCGCTTGCATCAACCTCCGCTGAGATATAGCTGACGCCTTCTTGTAGCGCACCCTCGGGAACCGTGACTGTGCCCATAAGATCCCTGATGCGAAAAGGTGGCTTCCCTTCATTTCCACCACCTGGGACTCTGCCCTCGATGGTGGCGCTGTTCGCGAGCGAGACCGAATGGCGTGGCACAATGAGAGCATAGTCTGTTAGTTTCCAAACCGCTTCATCCATCCGCCAGGAAATGAGCTCTCGGCAAAGTTGATCGGCATCAGGATAGGCGTTGTAGATGGCCTTTCGGTTTCGTCGCGATTGCGGGAACGGAACGGCGCAAAACGAGGAAGAAGCGCTCTCAAGCCACGACTCTAGCCCCGGCACATAGACAATTTGGTACGGCAAGTAGTAGCAGTAGCTGATACCCTTCGCCGGGGGGCGACTGGCCCCGACGGAATAGGGCACGCCGATCAACTTCGGCTGAGTTGACCATATATCCTCCAAGAATTCTTGGCGGAGTTTGGGGTCGAACTCCAGCCAAAGGAACCAAGTACGCAACCGGACGTGCCGACTTCCCATCGATACCCAGGCCTTGGGCGCCTCGAAATAGAAATGTAAGCTCATCAATCGCTTCGATTGAGTTTCCAAAACCAGGCTCGATTGTGATCCGTTAGCGGAAAACGCAGATAGTACATTCGGAATCCACCACCAAAGGGATGAGCCGTTACCTGCTCCAGTTCCCGTTCCAGAAACCGGACATACGAGAAGGCTTCATCTGAGGTCCCTCGACATTCGCACCAGATATACCGGTCTTGTTCCTGCATTCAATATCTCCAGCTATGCGTACTCACTTGAGAAATTCATTAAAGTCCTCCCACTTCGACATATAGTCTTCAAGGCCAGGCTCGAATCTGACCTTGTAGCATGTCTGTGTAAAGACTGGCCCGCCTCGGTATCCCGCCAGCCGCGGGCAGATCTTGAGGATACGCCGACGCATCTCCCGGAAGACATCCGAAGTGCCCGCCTCCTCGGCACCGGGCACACGGAATGAATACATGTTGTTCGTAGCAATGGGC